>NZ_JBITIM010000001.1:266192-2874622 GCF_044459025.1 Nocardia sp. NPDC050406
CCGCGCGCTCCGCCCGCGCGCTCCGCCCGCGCGCTCCGCCCGCGCGCTCCGCCCGCGCGCTCCGCCCGCGCGCTCCGCCCGCGCGCTCCGCCCGCGCGCTCCGCCCGCGCGTCCCGCCCGCACGCCTCGCCCGCGCGTCGCGCCTGCGCACGTCGACCGCGCCCCTCGCCCGCGCGCCCCGTCCGCGCGTCCGCGCGCTTTGCCCCGCCCGCTCCGCCATGCGCTCCGGGTTGCGTCACGGCTATTACTACGTTGCGTCCCCGCCGTCGTGCTCCGAGGCCGCGTCCTCGTCGCGGGTCATTCCGCCCAGCGCCCTCATCGGCCCACCGCAGTACGCCTCATCGTGGGTGTCGGCGGCAGTGAGGTCGGTCGTGAGGGAGGTGGTGAGCGCGGTGTAGTGGTGGGGCTGGAACTGTTCGGGATTCGAGCGCGGGCCGGGCGCGACGGATCACCTCGGCTGCGGATTCTCCTCGGGCTGTGCGGAATCCCCCGTTCGAGCGCACCGATTGCGCAAAGCTCACCGTGATCTTGTCGAGGGCGGTGGGCCGGGCGGGTAACGTCGGGTGGCATGAGCTCTCACGACGAGTCACGGTTCACAGCGGACGTCTACGGGGCGCGGTTGGAGCGGGCGGCGGAGTTGACCCGCGCCGCCCATCTGGACGCGCTGCTCATCACCCCCGGCCCGGATCTGCAATATCTCATCGGTTCGCGGGCGCAGTCGTTCGAGCGCCTGACCTGCCTGGTGGTGCCCGCCTCGGGCGAGACGCCGTCGGTGGTGATCCCGAAGCTGGAGTTGGCCTCGCTCGGCGGCTCCGCGGCGGGCGAACTGGGCTTGCAGATCGTGGACTGGACCGACGGGGTCGATCCGTACGCGCTGGTCAAGTCGGTGCTCAATGCCGGGGCGCGCACCGCGGTCGACGACCACATGCCCGCGCTGCACCTGCTGCCCATCGCGGAGATCTTCGGCCAGGTCCCGGTCTCGGCCACCCCGATGCTGCGCCAGCTGCGAATGATCAAGGACGACACCGAGATCGACGCGCTGCGCCGCGCCGGTACCGCCATCGACCGGGTGCACGCCCGCATGGGCGAATTCCTGCGCGCCGGGCGCACCGAGGCCGAGGTCGCCGCGGATATCACCGCCGCCATCGTCGAGGAGGGGCACACCTCCGCCGCGTTCGTCATCGTCGGCAGCGGCCCGCACGGGGCCGACCCGCACCACGAGGTCTCCGACCGGGTGATCCAGGACGGCGACGTGGTGGTCATCGATATCGGCGGCCCCGTCGAACCCGGCTACTTCTCCGACTCCACCCGCACCTACGTGCTCGGCGAACCCTCCGAGGAGGTCGCCGCCCGCTGTGCCGAGCTCGAACGCGCACAGGCCGCCGCCGTCGCCGCGGTCCGCCCCGGCGTGACCGCGCAGTCGGTGGACGCCGCCGCCCGCGACCTGCTCGTCGCGGCCGGACTCGGCCAGTACTTCGTGCATCGCACCGGCCACGGCATCGGACTCTCGGTCCACGAGGAGCCATACATCGTGTCGGGCAACGACATTCCCCTCGAGGTGGGCATGGCGTTCAGCGTCGAGCCGGGGATCTACTTCTCCGGCGAGTGGGGCGCCCGCATCGAGGACATCGTCATTGTCACCGAGGACGGCTGCGAATCGGTGAACAAGCGCCCGCACGGCCTCACCCGGCTGTGACCGGCTAGGTCGCTTCCTGCGCGGAGACCGGAATCCCGGTGTGCAGGAAGCGAATCAGCCGTTCGATCCGCAGACAGTGCGCCGCGCACCGGTGGTACTGCTGCGCCAGCAGCGCCAGGTCCACCGCCATACCGCTGCCGTAGGCCCAGCTGGTGTCGGCCACCGCGCGCAACAACTGCTGATGCAGCCGCGCGATGGTCTCGTCGCGCGGCGGCGGCACCAGATCCGGCGACGGCGGCCGCGCGGTAATGGCCGCCGCGGCCGCGGCGGCGAGATCGACGGTGGCCCTGGCCATTCCGGACAGCAGGGCGGTGACGTGCGGCGGCGCGACCGGCTGCGGATGGCGGCGCACCACATTGTCGGCCACCCGGCTCAGCGCCCCGCCGATCCCGAACAGATCGTCGGCGATGCCGATGGCCGTCACCACATGCCGCAGATCCCGGGCGACCGGGGCCTCGAGGGCGAGCAGAATGACCGACCGGTCCTCGCATCTGGCGTGCTTGACCTGTAGTTGCTCCTCCAGTGCGAAGACCTCGTAGGCGGCGGTCAGATCGGATTCGGCCACCGCGATATCGGCGCGCTCCGTGGCCTCGTGCGCGAGGCGCGCCATCTGTGCGAGCTCGTCGCTGAGAGTCGCGAGCTCATAAGAGAATTTCGTCCGCACCGGCTAATCTTGGCCGCCCGACCGCGAACGTGCACATATTCACGAAATAGACTGCCTGGTACGCGATCTCGCCCCAATGAACTGGTCCGTTGCCTGCACCCGCCATGCGGCGATGCTGCGCGGTAGCCGGATTGGTAGCGTCATGCCCATGTCGACCGCCATCGTTCGCCCCCGGCTCACCGAGGCCGCCCTCGAGTTCGTCGGGGAGCGTCACCTGGCCACGCTCACCACCCTGCGCGCCGATGGCACGCCGCATGTGGTGGCGGTGGGCTTCACCTGGGACGCCGAGGCCGGGGTCGCGCGCGTGATCTGCGACGGCGGATCGGTCAAGGTGCGCAATGTCCGGCGGTCCGGATATGCCGCGGTGAGCCAGGTGGACGGGGCCCGCTGGCTCACCCTGGAGGGCCCGGCCGAGGTCTTCGACGATCCGGACAGCGTCGCCGATGCGGTCGAGCGCTATGTCGGACGCTACCGCCAGCCGCGCGAGAACCCGACCCGCGTGGTCATCGCGATCACCGTCAACCGAGTGCTGTCCAGTAGCGGGCTGAAGGGCTAGCGGACTCCACGCGGGCGGCGGCACCGTACGGGACTGTCCGTCCGGGACGCGCCCGCGCTGGCATCCGAGCCGGGCATCCGCCGTGGCGACGGCATATCCCCGGCCGCTCCGGGCCGGTAGCGCTACTGGCAGACTGTGCGCCATGGCCGAGATCGACGATGGCGTGGTGCTGGTACTGGGTGGACGCAGTGAGATCGGCGTCGCCGTGGCGCAACGGCTCGCACCGGGACGCGTCGTGGTGCTGGCGGCGCGACGCAGCGGCGACCTCGAGAACGAACGGCGCGAGATCCTGGCGGCGGGAGCCACCGCGGTGCACGCGTTGGAGTTCGACGCCGACGATCTCGCCGGACACCAGCCGCTGTTGGAGAAGGTCGCCGCCGAGCACGGGCGTATCGGGGTAGCGGTGCTGGCCTTCGGTGTGCTGGGGGATCAGGCGCGCGCCGAACAGGATCCGGCGCACGCGGTCGCCGTCGTGCACACCGATTACGTCGCTCAGGTGAACGCGCTCACCATCCTCGCGAATATGCTGCGCGCCCAGGGGACCGGCCAGATCGTCGTCTTCAGCTCCATCGCCGGGGTGCGGGTGCGCCGGGCCAACTACGTGTACGGCTCGGCCAAGGCCGGACTCGACGGATTCGCCAACGGCCTCGCGGATGCCTTGCACGGCAGCGGCATTCACCTGCTGCTGGTTCGCTCCGGCTTCGTCATCGGCCGCATGACCGAGGGTATGAAACCGGCTCCGCCCGCCAGCACCCCCGATCAGGTGGCCGACGGCGTGGTCGCCGGTCTGCGCCGCCGCTCCCGCACCGTGGTCGTACCCGGCGTGCTGCGCGTGGCCTTCTTCGTCATGCGCTTCGTACCGCAATCGATTTGGCGGCGGATGCCGCGATGACCGATGGTGCGATGCCCGGTTCCGCTGCGGGAGAGCCGGTTTCGCTGTCCTGGCCCGCGGACCGGCCGCTGTTCGTCGTCGGCATCGGCGCGGACGGCTGGGACGGGCTCAGCGGTACCGCGCGCCGCGCGATCGCCGAGGCCGACGTGCTCCTCGGCTCGGGACGGCAACTGTCTCTGATTCCCGAGGGTGAAACCGCCGCACAGCGCCGTGCCTGGCCGTCGCCGCTCGTCCCCGCGCTGACCGGCCTGCTGAAAACCTATGCGGGCCTGCGGGTCTGCGTGCTCGCGAGCGGCGACCCCATGTTCTACGGCATCGGCGTGACACTGGCGCGGCTGGTGGGCGCGGGTGCGCTGCGGGTCCTGCCGCAGCCGTCCTCGGCGTCCCTGGCCTGCGCCCGGCTGGGCTGGGCCCTGGCGGAGACGCCGGTGGTGACGGCGGTCGGTCGGCGACTGGAGACCGTGCTCCCCGAACTCGCCGACGGACGGCGACTGCTCGTCTTGAGCCCCGACGAGCACACCCCCGCCCGGCTGGCGGAACTGTTGACGCGCAACGGATTCGGCGCATCGGCCATGCTGGTGCTCGAACAGCTCGGCGGACCGAACGAGCGCCTGATCAACGGCACGGCCGCGACCTGGGACCTTCCGCCCGGCGACGCACTGAATATCGTTGCCGTGCACTGTTTCTCAGAGGCCGAGACACCCCGTCTGACCAGACTGCCCGGCCTCCCCGACACCGTCTACGGCGGCGACGGCCAGCTCACCAAATCCGAGGTCCGTACCCTCACCCTCGCCGCGCTCGCCCCCGCCCCCGGCGAACTGCTGTGGGATGTCGGCGGCGGTTCGGGCACCATCGCCATTGAATGGTGCCGAACCCACTCCGCGTGCCGCGCGGTCACTTTCGAGCGCCTACCAGCGCGCCGCGAACAGATCACCGAGAACGCCGCCGCCCTCGGAGTCCCCGCCATCGAGGTGCGCGGGAGCGCACCCGAATCCTTCGCGGGCCTGCCCGCCCCCGACGCCATTTTCCTCGGCGGCGGCCTCACCCAGGACGGCATGGTCGACGCCTGCTGGTCCGCGCTGCGCCCCGGCGGCCGCCTCGTCGCCAATGCCGTGACGGCCGAATCGGATGCGCTGCTGCTCTCCCTCGCCGCCACGCACGGCGGTACGCTGCGCCGCTTCCAGATCTACCGCGCCGAACCCCTCGGTGGTTTCACGTCGTGGCGGCCGCAGCTGCCGGTCACACAATGGTCGGTATTGAAGCCGTCGCGCTGACGTTGGCACAGTGGGATCGTGGACATCACGCGTGACTACACCCTGCTCTGCTTGCGTATCGACCGACTGGTGACCGCCCACCCCACCGGCATGTGGATTCTCGACTACCGAGGTCCGGAGGAACTGCGCGCCGCCGTGGAGAACGAGCCGCTGGCGAACCCGGCCGATCTCGCCCGAACCGCCGAGGAATTGGCGGCGGCCACCCCCGATCCGGCCCTGTCCGAACAACTCCGGGCACTGCACACCCTCGCCCGACGGCTCACCGGCGAGGAGATACCACTGCCCGACCTGGTGCGCGGCATGCTCGGCATCACCGCCGAATGGATTCCCGACGAGGTGTTCGACCAGGCGCACCGGCTCCTCGACGAGGGCCTACCGGCCACGAAAGGCACACTCGCACAACGTCTCTCCGCTTGGCGCACCGCGCACAGCCTCCCCACGGGCCGCCCGGAGCGGTTGACCGAACTGATCCAGCGCGCACTCACCGAGACCCGCCGCCGCACCGAAACGCTCCTCGGCCGATCCGACGAACTCGACGTGACAGTGGAATTCGCGCCCGGACCGTTCCGCGGCCTGTATCGGGGCGGCGCCTCCGGCACCGTCTTCGTCGATCCCGCCCTGCCCTTCAATCTCGCTGATCTGTTCTACGTCGTCGCCCACGAGGCGATTCCGGGCCACATCTACGAATTCCTGCTCAAACAGCGAATTCAGGGCCACCGCCCCGACATTCGCGTGCGGTTCATGCCCGCACCCGCCTACGTGATCTCCGAAGGCATCGGACTCCACGTCCCCCGGCTACTGTTCCCCGGCGACGAAGCACAGCGCTGGCTACTGGCCAATGTCGAGGAACTGCGCCCCGACGACAGCGACTACGCGAAAATCCAACACGCCCGCAATATCATCTGGGGCGCGTACTGCAATGCGGCCCTACTCCTGGCCGAGCGGACGCCGTGGCCGAAGGTGCGCGACTACCTCGCGGACACGGCGCTGCTCTCCGAGGACGAATTGGCGTTCACCCAAGGCTTTCTCGGCACCCCCTTCACCGAGCCCTACATCTTCGCCTACTACCACGGCTGGCGGCTACTGGAGCCACACCTGCGCGACCCGGCCTTCCTGCACCGGGCCCTGACCGAACAGCTCGCGGTCTCACAGCTGTGACTCCACGCCGATCAGGCCAGCACCTGCCCCAACAGAATGCGCTTCACGTAGGCGTGTGACGCCAGCGTGCAGTAGTGCTGCCCCTTGAACTCCTCCGGAATATTCGGCGTATTCAACGGCACCACAAGCGATTTCGACGGCAGATGCACCCGACCCTCGGCATCCTTGGTGGCGGTGGGGAAGTCGGCCAGCCAATCCTGGCCGGTACGCGCCGCGGTATCGGGATCGATGACGATGTCATTGGCCTGCCGAACCTGAGCCATTCGCTCGGTCGCCGACAACATGACCGACGCCTCCCACACCGTGCGACGGTTCGCCGAGGCGCAATCGCCCTCGCTGCCCGCCACATAGGGCCCGTACTCGGCCGTGATGTGATCGGCCGACTTGCCTTTGCAGCGCACCTGTTTCGACTCCCCGTTCTCGTAGGTGTCGAAGCGGGTGGTCTCGAGCGGCCGCAGCTTCGGCTTCGAGGCGGCGAACGAGGCGAGATCGGTGTAATCGACATTCCCGATGGTTCCGCCCGCGCGCCGGAAGGACGCCTCGTCGATATTGGCGGTCAGCATTTGGGTGCGCATACACAGATTGCCGAACTGTGTCGGTTCCGAGGGCGCGCCCGCGGCGGGGGAGCCGGGTAGCAGGGTCAAGAGCGCGGTGGCGCAGATGGCGGCGGTGGCGAGCAGCTGTCGTTGCGGCATGGGCCGATACCTCTGTTTCGTCTGACGAAACGATGTTTCATTTCTTGGGTGCTCATTAGGCGGGATGGTCGCAGCTGTGTCAAGAGCGAAACCGCGCCGGACCCGATATATCTCGCCACCGACGGTGTTTCGTCGGGGTACGTGATAATGGGCAGGTGACTCAGAACAAACGGGCGAAGGTCGGTCCGGGCCGACCAGCGGGCATCGACAGCGGCGAGACTCGACAGCGGGTGATCGACGCGGCCATCCGCTGTTTCGCGCAACATGGCTACGGCCCGGCGACCAACAGCCTCATCGCCGGAATGGCGGGGGTCACGGCGGGCGCGGTCTACTACCACTTCGGCACCAAGAGCCAACTGTTCGAGACCGCCTGCGCGGAGGTGTACGGCCGCATCCAGGAGCGCGCGGCGGTCGCGGTCGAGGGCGCGCTCTCGGTGCGCGGACTGTTGAAAGCCCTGCTGGCGGTGTCCATGCGGATCAATCACGAATATCCGGATCTGGCCGGATTCGTGGCCACCGCGCCGATCGACGCGCGTCGCCACGCCGAACTGTCGGGACCCTTCGACGCGGTGAGCAAGGGCATGGTGGAGGGCCTCGCCGATGCCGTACTGCGCGGTCAGCAGGCCGAACTCATTCCCGCGCAATTGAATCCGGTGCAGGTGGCCCGGCTGATACTCGCCGTGGTGGACGGGTTCGCGCACGCCGCGGCGGCCAGCGACCCCATCGAGATGGATATCCTCGACGATCTTTTCGAGCGGCTGCTGCTCGACGCCGGGTAGGACGCGCGCGGATTGACAGCGGTCCCGCACGCGGGTACTAAATAATTATCGGACCAACTAATAGATTGCGCCGCAGCGTGATCGCGGTCCGGACCCCGTCGCAGGCATCAGGAGAGAGCATGGCGACCGCCCGCTACCGCGAGAGTCCGTTCCTCGTCGGCCATCACCGGCCGAATCGGATGGAGGTGGACGCGCCGGATCTGTTCATCGAGGGCGAGCTGCCCGACGATCTGGCCGGGGTGTTCTACCGCAATGGCGCCGAACCGCTGTATCCGCCGACCGACGAGGACTACCACTGGTTCGACGGCGACGGCATGGTGTACGCGTTCTTCCTCGGCGAGGGCCGGGTCTCGCTGCGCAACCGGTGGGTCCGCACCGAGAAGCTACTGCTCGAAATGAAAGAGGGCAGAAGGCTTTTCGGGGTGCACGGCAATCCCATGACCACCGATTCGAAGGCGGCGGGGACGCGGTACAACACCGCGAACACGAATGTGATCCTGCACGGCGGCAAACTGCTGGCGCTGATGGAGGGCGCGCCGCCGGTGGAACTCGATCCGCGCACCCTCGACACCCTGGGCGAGGAGCACTACGGCGGCGTGATCACCACGACCTTCTCGGCGCATCCGAAGGTCGATCACGGCACCGGGGAGCTGATCAATATCGGCGTGATCGCGCGCAACAAGGGCACCGAGCCCGAAATCCGCTACGACATCATCGATTCCGAGGGTCGGCCGACCAAGACCGAATTCATCCCGGTGCCGCATCAGAGCATGATGCACACCTTCTTCGTCACCGAGAACCACGTGGTGTTCCCGGTGACGCCCCTGGATGTGAGCATCACTCGCGCCATAGCGGGCGGTCCGCTCGTCGCCTGGGATCCGCACCGCCCCACCAAACTCGGGGTGATGCCGAGGACGGGCACCGCGGCGGACGTCCGCTGGTTCGAGGCCGAGCCGCGGCACATGATGCACGAGGCCAATGTGTGGGAGCAGGACGGCCGCCTCGTCGCCGATGTCGCCGCCGCTGACGGCACCGCGCTGTTCCCGGATATCAACGGGCACCGGCGATCCCATCAGGAAACGCGGCAGAGTCTGCGTCGGTGGACCATCGACCCGGGCGCCGCGACCGACGTGGTGCGCGAGGAGATCCTCAACGACCGCGATATCCAGTTCCCCCGGCCCGACGACCGGCTGATGACCCGTCCCAGCGCGCACGCCTTCGCCAACAGCAATCTGCACTCGGCCGACGGCCGCGCGGACGGCATGGATTCGGTGGTGCGAGTCGACACGCGCACGGGCGCGGAGGATCTGTACCACTTCGGCGACGGCGCGGCGGCCGGGGAGCTCATCTTCGCGCCCCGGGTCGGCGGCACCGACGAACTCGACGGCTACGCGCTCACACTGATGCATCGCGCGGGCGCCGCCGAGACCGAGCTGGTGGTGTTCGATGCCCGGAATCTGTCGGGCGGACCCCTGGCTCGGGTGCTGATCCCCTTCGCGATTCCGAGTGGATTCCACTGCAACTACTACAGCGTGGACAGCCCGCTCTACCGCCAGGCCATGGCCTGACACGGTGCGGCGAGCGGAGGAGAACGACAGCATGAGCACAGTGGAAGCCGCCGCGACGATCGAGGTCCGCAATCCGGCCGACGGCAGCGTGGTGGGGCGGGTGCGCGACCACGCGGCGGCAGAGGTGGACGAGGCGGTGCGCGCGCTGCGCCGACACCAGCCCGCCTGGGAGGCCCTGACGGTGCGTGAGCGCGCGGAATGGCTGATGCGCCTGCAGGATTGGCTGGTCGACCACACGGCCGCGCTCACCGACGTGGTGCAGTCCGAGACCGGCAAATCGCGGGTCGACGCCGAGATCGAGGTGCCCTGCGCCATCGACCTGGCCCGGTACTGGGCGCGCAATGCCGAGGCCTTCCTGGCCGATGAGCGGCCGCGTCCGCACAGCCCGATCGGGCAGACGAAGCGTCTGGTGCGCACCTTCCGGCCGTATCCGGTCGTCGGGATCATCACGCCCTGGAATCTGCCGCTCATGAACCCGTGCTTCGATGCGTTCGCCGCGCTGTTGGCGGTGGCCGCGGTGCTGGTGAAGCCCTCGGAGGTGACCCCGCTCAGCGCGGTCGAACTGGCGCGCGGCTGGGCGGAAATCGGTGCGCCACCGGTGTTCTCGGTGCTCACCGGCGGCGGCGACACCGGCCGCGCCGTGGTGGAGGCCGTCGATTATGTGCAGTTCACCGGGTCCACCCGCACCGGGCGCGCCATCGCGGTGGCGTGTGGGCAGCGGCTGATTCCCTACAGCTTGGAATTGGGCGGCAAGGATCCGGCCATCGTGCTCGCCGACGCCGATGTCGATCGCGCCGCGGCGGGCATCGTGTACGGCGGTCTGTTCAATTCGGGGCAGGCGTGTATCTCGGTGGAGCGGGTGTATGTCGAAGCGCCCGTGTACGACCGGTTCGTCGCGAGCCTCGTCGAACAGGTGCGGGGGTTGCGGCAGGGCCACGACGATCGCGGATTCCGCGTCGATATCGGTGCGATGGCGACCCAGGCGCAGCGCGAGATCGTGCGCCGCCACGTCGAGGAGGCGGTGGCGGCCGGTGCGCGCATAGCGGTCGGCGGCAAGGCCACCGACGTCGGCGTCTTCTTCGAGCCGACCGTTCTGCTCGACGTCGACCATTCGATGGCGTGTATGACCGAGGAGACCTTCGGTCCGATCATTCCCGTGGTGTGCGTCGCCGACGAGGACGAGGCGGTCCGCCTGGCCAACGACTCGGTCTACGGGCTCTCGGCGACGGTGTGGACGGGCGATCGGCGGCGCGGTGAACGGGTGGCGCGGCGACTGGAGGTGGGCGCGGTGAATATCAATGACGCCTACGCCAATCTCCAGAACTACGCCCTACCCATGGGCGGGTGGAAACAGTCCGGAATCGGGGCGCGCTGGGGCGGTGCGGCGGGCATGCGCAAGTACTGTCGCCAGCAAGCGATTACGGTGCCGCGCGGGCCCATGCTACGGCGTGAACCACTGTGGTATCCGGCCTCGCGCCTGTGCTCGCGGCTGGTGACGACGCTCATGCGCATGGTGGACGCGCGCGGTCGGCGCAGACTCCCGATTCGCTTGCGCGACACGGAATGACACAGGGGCGGTCCGAGTATTCGGACCGCCCCCGATCGTTCACGCGGCGCGCGGTGCGAAATTGCCGTGGAAGGTGAGCGGCAGATGATGCCGCAGCGACCCCACATACACCGGATCGGCCTCGATATCGCGCGCGTCGAGCACCCGCAGATGCGCCACCGACCGCGCCATGTCCTGGCTCGCCAGCAGCAGCCAGCCATCGTCCTCCGCGGTCGCACCGGGCCGCGGCGTGAAGATGGCCTCGTGCGCGAGATGGTCCGCGGGGAGCCGGTGGGCGCGGTGCTCACCGGTGATGTTGTCCACCTTGGCGATCGCGTTCGGGTAGCGATTGCCGTCCAGGCCCACGGCCAGATACGTGTAGCGGTTCTGGCGGCTCGTGTACCGCAGGTTGTAGGTGGGGAAGTCACCCTGCAGATCGGACAGGTCCTCGTGAATCACGCGGTCGGACTTGGTGATTCGCAACCGCAGCAGGGTGCCGCCGTAGGGCAGGGAGTTGTCGGTGAGCCCGTCCTGCAACCCCTGCAACTGCCCGTTGAGCTGTTCCCAGCTGGCGTGGTAGTTGACCAGCTCGACGACGGTGTCGGTGCCGTCCTCGTAGGTATTGCTCAGATGCAGGTGCATGAGCGGATCGGTGTGCAGGATGCGGGGACGGCCGCCGTAGCGGGGCAGCAGCGCGATCATGGTGCCGCGCGCGGCCTCGTAGTCGATGGCGTCGATGTAGTTGCGCAGCCCCAGGCCCGCCCCCATCATCTTGGTGAGCGGGAAGACCAGCGGCGCGACCACGAAGACCATGTGTTTGGGCGTCAGACCGAAATCGTGGTTGAACATCGGCCGCGGCAACTGCACCTTGCCGACCTTGCCGAGCTTGCCGTTGCGGTCCACCCGATAGCAGGCCAGCGAGGGATTGGGCACCATGGCGAGCCCGAAGTTGTACATATCGCCGGTCGCCTGATCCCATTTGGGATGCGCGGAGAACGCGCCCAGCCATTTCAGCTTGCCGTCGAAGCGGTGCACGCCGATGGTGTCGAGGGTGTCGGGATCGATTTCGGTGGGCGGGCCGCCCTCCCACAGCGCCAGCAGCTTCCCGGCGTGCATGACCACGCCGGTATTGGCCACATTGGCGGGAAACTGCATGGCATTGGCGAGTACGCCGCCGGGGCGCATGGTGCCCAGCGCCCGGTACGGCGCGCCCTGCGAGGTCAGCGACTTGTGGTAGTGCTTGGTGCGCACGTACCGGTTGCGGTAGTGCACCTTGCCGTCGGCGACGGCGAACATCGACAGCATGCCGTCGCCGTCGAACAGATGCCCCAGTGGCTGCCCGCCCGCGTCGAGCTTGCCGGGGCCGTTGCGGTAGAGGGTGCCGCGCAGGTCCTCGGGCAATCTGCCCTCGAATTCGTCTATGTCGTAGTCGTATTCGTCGTAGAGCGGAATGTAGTCGCGGTATCCGGTGTCGGATGTGGTTGGGCTGGACATAGCCCCTCCTGAGTGCTCGAGATGATCGGGGTCAGACGGCGGCGGGGGCGGCCTTGCGCGCCTGCGACGGGCGCACGCGCAAAGTGCACGACAGGCCGGGCAGATGCGGTTCGAACTCCAGCGGCATCGGCGAATCGGCGTCGAATACGCGCTCACAGGCCGTCTTGCAGCCCATGAGGCACGAGTTCTCCTGTGCCACACCGGTTCCGGTCGCGGTGTGCATCGCACATTCCGGAATCTCGTACACCAGGGTGCCGTCGGCCTCCACCCCGGTGCGGTGAATGGGGCCGACCAGGAAGGTGGCGAAACCGACTCCGGCATCCATGACGTCGGCGTAGATCCGTTCCGGGACGGCGTTCACCGCGCCGAAGGTCGGCAGCAGGAAGCGGAGCCAGCGCCGCAACCGGTTCGATACGGCCGTGGCGACCAGTTCGGTCACATCCTCCTCGGGCAGCGATTTGCGCAATTCGGTGGTGACCCACTCCAATTCGCTGACGAACTGGCCGTATCGGCGTTGATAGGAACGCCGCGGTCCCTCGAATTGCGGGCCGCGCGCGCGGTGCACGGTGAGGGTGGCCCAACCCGCGTCGACGGCGGCCCGGTCGTCGCTGACCATCCGCAGCACCGGCAGCAGGACCGCTTCCGGGATATCGCCGACCCGGGCCAGCATGGAGCGCAGGATGAGGTCGTCACGGAACGCGACGAGCGCGCCGGATGTGGTGCGGTTCTTCATTGTTCACCTCTTTCACCGTGACGAGGCGTCACGGAATGTCGACCTTGGCGGCCTTCCATTGGCCGTCGACGTTCTGCATGGTCATGACAATGCGGCTGTGGTCGATGCGCGGATCGGGCATTTCGGTATTGGAGACGGTCTGGTCGACGAACAGCAGCACCACGACCTCGTCCTCGGAGGCCGACTTCACCGCGGCCTGCAGGACCACGCCGTGGCCGCTGGCCTTGTGGTCGATGAGCAGCTGGCGCAGCTGGGTACTGGATTTCGTGTACACATCCCGGAATTCGCCGGTGGATCCGGCCAGCACGGCGGTGAAGTTCGCGTCGAGATTGTTGGTGTCCACCGAGGTCAGGGTGACCGCGTAGTCGGTGGCGGCCCGCAGGGCGGCGCTGCTGGCGGCCTCGAGGTCGCGCTGCTGCTTGTACTCCCAACCGAGAATGCCGGTGGCGGCGGCGAGGCCGACCAGCAGCACCGCGACCAGCGCGGGCACCGCCCGGCGGCTGGAGCGCAGTGCGCCGACGAGTTTGGCGCGCCGCGCGGACTTCTTCTCGGTGGCGCTCGCCGCGGGGGCCGTGGATTTCGCCGTGGTGATGGCTTTCTTCTCCACGGGCGCATCGGTTTTCGCTTCCGTGGCCGCGTCCGCTTCTTCGGTGGCGGTCGTGTTTTCGTCGGTATCGACCTCGTCGTCGACGGCGACCGGTGTCTCGTCGGTGTCCTGCACCTGGTTGTCGGCCATGATCCCTCCTCGGGTCGAGCTAGTTGCCGCGCCGCTGCGGTTCGGATTCCGGCGGCATGGTGGGGCCGCCGTACGGCAGGGGAATGGTGTACGGGCCTTGTGGGGTCGGATCGGTGCGCTGCATGGGGTCGAAACCCGGTGGCGGACCGGCGGTGTCGTCGCCGGGCGGGCGCGGGGCATTGCGGGCGCCGCGCACCAGCAGCGCGGGATCGTCACTGAGGCAGTAGGTATTGAGGTACGGCTCCGGATAGCTGGGGTCGAACGGCACATCGCGCGGATGCGGGTAATCGCAGAAGTGCCGGAAGTACAGGCTCGCCACCGCCCACACCCCGCCCTCGTGCATGATCGACTGCACTGCCTCGAGCAGTGACCCGCGATCGTCGCGGAAGAGCTGCTGCAGCGCGGGAACTCGCACGTACGACAGTTGCGCGACGGTGGTGAGATTCCCCAGCAGCTGCACCATGGTGGGCGAGTTCTCGGCGATGATGCGGTCCACCCCGTCGAGCACCTGCGGTGTGGTGTCGAGGAGGGTGCGCAGTCCGCCGTCCATCGCGCCGACGCCGTCGAGGGTGGCGGCGAGATTGTCGGTGGCAGTGCGCAATCCGGCCGCCTTGTCGGTGACCAGCTGGAACACCGGGCGGCTGCTGCGCAGCAGCGCGGTGGTCTCCGGCAGCACACCGTCGAGGGTCGAGAACAGCAATTGCATACTCGACAGCAGGTCGCGCAGTTTCTCCGGACCCTGCGGCCCGACGCCCAACTCGTCGACAATGGTGCGCAATTGGTCCGGATTCGTCTGCGCCAGCAGCCCTTCCACACTGCCGAGCACCCGCCACAGCGGAATCGGGGTGGTGGTGCGGTCCTGGTCGATGACACTGCCGTCGGTGAGCAGCGGGCCGTCGCTACCGGTGGGCTGGAAATCCAGGTACTGCTCACCGGCGGGCGACAGACCCGACACCCGGACCAGGGTGTCGCGCGGCAGCCGCACCGACGCGTCGACCCGGACGATCGCCTCCACCCCGTCGTCGCGCAGCGCCACATGCTGCACCCGTCCGATCGGGATACCGCGCAGCGTCACATCCTGATTCGCCAGCAGCCCACCGGATTCGGCCAACCGCACCCGAATGAGCATCTGATCGCTGAACGGGTCGGTGCGCAGCGCCCCGAAGACCAGGTACGCGACCCCGACGACCACCAGGGTGATCTGGGCCAGGGTGGAGATCAGCAGTTTGCGCGCCACCCCGAAGCGCGCGGTGCGCACCAGGACCCGGGCCGGATATTCGAGCACGTTCATCGGGGCGCTCCGTTCACCCGCGCGCCGAGCTGGTTGAGCACGAACGCCAGCGATCCGACGAAATTCGCCCAGTCGGCCTGCTCCGGCAGCTTGAACGCCGGATCGGCGAAATGCCCCGGATCGTCGACCGGGCCGACCACGACCTGGCGCAGTTCCACATCGGCGTGTGCGGCATTGGAGCTGAAGAACTTCAGCGTCGGCGGCAGGATCCGAATCAGGTTCTCCATGGTGACCCGCGGGTCGGTGGCGGGTTCGTTGAACGACGCCGACAGCGCGTTGAGATCGCGTACCAGGCTGCGGGTGTCGGTGTCCGCGATGGACGGGAATTTCTCCAGCTGCCGGGTGATGGCCGCGACCTGATCGGCCAATCCGGCGATCTGGGCGGTATTGTCCGCGATCACCGCCAGCGCCGGAGCGGTCGAGGTGAGGATGTCGTCCATGGCGGCGCGGCGTGCCCCCAAATCGTCTGCCAGCGCGGCGGTTTGGACCAGAACGCCGTGCAGATCGCCGGAGCGGTCGGTGAGCCTGGTGAGGAGCTCCCGGGACTGGCGAACCAGATCGGTGAGCCGGTGCCCGTCATCGCCCATGGCGGTGCCCATACCATTGAGCACCTGGGTGAGATTGCGAATGACACCGCCGTTGACCAGCAGCGAGGTGGAGGCGAGAACGTCTTCGACGGTGGCGGCGGCGAGGGTGTCCGACAGCCCGATGGTGTCACCGTCGCGCAGGGTCTGCGCCGCACCGCCCTCGGGCGGCTTCAACGACACGAACACGTCGCCGAGCGGTGTGGCGGAACGCAATTCGGCAGTCGTGCCCACCGGCAGCCGCACGCTGTCGATGATGCGCATCGACACCACCGCGGTGTAGTCGCGGGCCGACATGGACTCCACCTCACCGACATCCGCGCCGCCGACGCGCACCTTGGCGCGGTCGGGCAGATTCAGCGCGTTGGAGAACACCGCCGTCAGGTGATAGCTGGGCCCGCTGACCCCCGGCGCGGGCAGCGGCAGATCCTCCAGGGTGACCGAACAGCCGACCAGGGGCACCGTCAGCGCGGCGCAGAGCAGGGCCGGGATGCGGCGGCGGCGCGTCACGGGTTCATCCTGGTCATCGCCTCCAGCACCGAGGTGATGCCGAAGTCGGGCCCCATATCGCTCATATTCCCGGTGCTGCAACCCAATTGGCGCAGCCCGAGAATATTGCACACCTCCTTGGTCATGGAGCTGTCGAAGAACACATTGTCGAAATGCGCGCCGACGCGCAGATAACCGTTCTTCTGGTCGATGGCGTTGTACACGTTGTCCACCGCGAGGGGCGCGAGGTCGAAAAGCTCCGACAGTTCCCGCCGGTAGTCCACCAGCGCCTGGGTGAACGAGGTACTGCTCGCGACGGTGGCCCGCAGATTGTCGCCCTGGCTCGCCAGCAGCGTATTGAGTTGGGTGAGCACGGTATTGAGCTGGCTACCGGTCTCGCCCTGCCCCAGCCCCTCCTGGGCGAGAATGTCGGAGAGCTGGCCGACGCCGGACCCGAAATCGGTGATGACCTGCTGATTGCGTTCGGCGGCATCGGTCATGGTGGCGAGATTGCGCACGATGGTGGTGATGTTCTGCCGCGTCGCCTCGCCATTGTCCTCGCCGGTGCGCAGCGCCTCCGCCAGCGCCGAGAGCGCCGATTTGAGTTCCGGCCCACTGGACTGCGCGACCGCCGAGGTCGCGGTGAGCACATCGGCCATCGGACCACCGCCCTTGCCGTCACCGGCCATGGCGGTGCCGAGTTTGTCGACCATGGCGATGACGCGGTCGAATTCGATCGGGGTGCGGGTGCGATCGAGCCCCAGGACCGCGCCGTCGTCCAGGGTCGGCCCGTCGGTGTAGGCCGGAGTGAGTTCGACGTGCCGATCGGTGAGGATGGAGGTGCCGACGGTCACCGCCTGCACTCCCGCCGGTATCCGGACATCGTCCTCCACCAGCAGAATCGCTTCGACGTAACCGCCACGCGCACTGATCTTCTCGACCTTGCCCACCGGCATGCCCAGCACGGCGACGGTATTGCCCTCGTAGAGTCCGATCGCATTGTCGAACTGCGCGGTTATGCGCAACGTGGTGTCCCCGCCGCGGGGGAGCAGGTGATAACCCGCCGCGACGACCACCGCCGCGACGATCAGCAGCGCCGCGACGCGCACGGCGCAGCGATACCGGCGGCGTCGGGCGGGCTTTCGCAGTACTCGTTTCGTCACTGGCAATCCTTGAAGTACTGGAAGTGTTCGGGCCAATTCTGTTGCGCCGCTTGCTTGCTGATCGCGCACATCCAGGAGTCGATCATCAGACCGCCCGGCAGCAGGAAGTCCAGGAAGGGACCCGACCCGGTGGCGTTGGCGATATTGCGCAGTGCGACCGGCATGACCTGGAAGGTGTTGCGCAACAACGCGTCGTGGTCGCCGAGCATGGAGGTGAGCTGGCGGATATTGCCGAGCATCGAATCGATATCGGCCCGGTTCACGGTGAGCACGTCGTAGGCCGTGTTCACCAGCGTGGTGGCGGCGTCCAACAACCGCACCACCGCGGCCCGGCGCGACACGATCTCGCGCACCAGCGACTCGCCCTGGGTGACCAGCACCCCGATATCGGATTGCTGCGCACCGAGAATGGTGGTCAGCTGCGCGGTATTGCGCAGCAGCGCGCCGATCTGATCGCGGCGCTCGGAGATCACCCGCGACAGGTTCGACACATTCGCCAGCGCGTCCGGCAGTACCCCGGGCGTATCGCGCAACTGCACCGCCAGCGCCTGCATGGACCGCGCGAACTGCTCGGCGTCGACCTGTTCGAACGTGGTGGTCGAATCCTGCAGCAGTTTCTGCAGATCGTAGGGAACGCTGGTGCGCGCCAACTCGATGCGACGACCGGGCAGCTCGCCCGCACCGGCCGGGGCGATGGTGACCTCGCGCGCCCCGAGCACGGTGGTGAGTTTGATGGCCGCCGTGGAGGCCGGGCCGATCTGCACCCCCTTGCGGATCTTCATGGTCACCACCACCCGGTCACCGGCCAGGCGGGTGTCGTCCACCGTGCCGACCGGTACACCCGCCACCGTCACCTGGTCCCCGCCGCGAATACCGGCCGCCTGCGCGAACTCCGCCGCATAGGTGACCTGCCCGAGGTGCAGCTGCGTAATGGCGGTGGTGGTGGCCACCAGGACCGTGATGACGGCCAGCGACAGCGCGCCCAACCACGCCTTGTTCACCGATTCGAGGTCTCGGCCCCTGTGCCACAGTCTCTTCCACATCAGCATCACCTACACATCGCCGAATATTCGCGGTGACCGCCGGGCGTCGCGGCGTCGACGATCGCCGGGACGATGGGGGTGAGGAAATCGGCGATCGTGAAATTGAAGTCGCAGGCCTGCGCGCTCATGGCGGTGCTGTCCCCGGTGACCCGGGCCAGACCCTTGAAGACCGCGGGCATATTCGCGCCCAGCGTGGCCATCCCCTCCGGATTGCCCACGATGGTGGCGAGAAAGCCCGGCTGGCGACCCAGCATGGCCTGTAGATCAGGGGCGACGCCGGTGAGAATCGCCGCCAACCGTCCGACCACGGTGCCGATCGAGCCGACCGACGACACCAGCTGCCCGCGACGGTCATTGAGCCCCGTGATCACCACCCGCACCTGGGCGAGCGTGGATTCCAGCGCGGTGCCCTGCGCCGCCAAGGTCTGGGTGACGTCGTTGAGGCTGGTGATCACCCGGCCCAACACCTCGTCCGGACCCGCCAATGTCTGTGCCAGCCGGGAGGTTTCGGTGATGAGCGTGGTGATCGCGGCCGTATCACCCTGCAGTGCCTGGATCAGCGCATTGGACAGGTTGCCGCGATTATCGGGATCCAACAGCGTGAACAGCGGCTCGAAACCATTGAGCAGCGCGGTGACATCGAACGACGGTTCGGTGCGCTCCACGGGAATCTCGCCGCCGTCGGGCAGCCGCTCCGGCCGCCCGAAATCCGCCAGCGACAGCCCGAGATAGCGCTGCCCGACCAGATTCTGGTACACCACCGCCGCTTTGGTATTGCCGTACACCGGCTGATCCCGCTGCACCCGGAACCGCACCCGGGCGAGCGCGCCGTCGAGGTCGACCGAATCCACCCGGCCCACCCGCACCCCGGCCATGCGCACATCCGAGCCCGCCTTCAACCCCGAGACATCGGTGAAGACCGCACTGTAGGTGTGCGTCGGCCCGGCCACATCGCGGCGCAGCGTCACCAGAATCATCCAGGTCAGCGACAGGCAGACGACGAGAAAGGCGCTCAGCCACACCACTTGACGACGGAACGCGGTCATCGCGGCACCTCCTCACCCTGCGGCAGCGGCGTGAAAGCCGGTGGCGGCGCGGGTATTCCGAGCGGGCCGAGCAGAATCTCCGCGGCGGAATCGGTCGGCGCCGGAGCCGCGACGGTGCCCGGCGGGGGCGTGTAGTTGCGCATATCGGGAATGCCGACCGTCTCCGGAACGGGAGTCGTCTCCGGCGCGGTATCGCAACTGGGACCGCGCAATTCGCCGTACACGGGGCAGTCGGCGCGCACGTACAGTCGCAGCGGTGTCAGCGACACCACCAGGCGGAAGGTGAAGGCCAGCTTGCTGCCGGTGCGCGTCCACAACTCCTGGAAGAACTTGTCGACGGTGCTGTTGAGCCGCACCATGAGCGCCGGATACTTGGCCTCGTTGTCGGCCAGCACCCCGACCACCGGCGTCAGGTTGGTGGTGATGTCGACCAGCTCGTCGATGTGATTGTCGACGGCCGTGCCCACGGTGCCGAGCGTGCTCTGCGCCCCGGTGAGTAGCTGCGTCAACTGCGTCTGTCGCTCGGCGACCGTGCGCATGGGCGTCACCGCGCTGTGCAGCGCGTCGACGAGATCGGGAGCGGTGCCGCGCAGGGCCGTGATGGCCGATTCCCAGGTCCGCAACGTGGCCGGTCCGCTGTCGTCGACGGTGAGCGCGTTCATCTCCGCGGTCACCCGGTTCAGCCCGTCGACGGCGGCCGTCAGCGTCGGCCCCTGCCCGACCGTCGCGTCGGAGAGCGTGCGAATCAACCCGAGGGTCTGCGCCGTGCCCGGCCGCGCCACCGCCGCGACCAGTTCACGCACCTTGGCCAGGGTGCTCTGGAACAGTTGCGTCGGCAGCGTGCGATCCTCGGCCAGACGCGCGCCGTCGCGCAGTGCGGGCGCGTCGCCATTGTCGACGAACTGCACCGACGAGACCGCGAACGCGTTGCTGGGCACGATTCGTACCGTGACGGTGCTCGGAATGCCCTGTGCGTGTTCGGGTTTCAGATCGATGTGCACGATATTGGGCCTGCCGTCGCGCGCGGGCGTCACCTCGCGCACCATGCCCACGAGCATCCCCCGGAACTTCACATCCGATTTCGTGGGCAGTCCGTCGCCGACCGACGACAACTCCGCCGTGATCCGCACCCGTTCGTCCAGGCGGCCATTGGATTTGGCGACCAACAGCCACGTGAACAGGGTGCACACCACGACGAACGCCGTCCCGGTCAGCAACAGCGCCGGAGTGGACGGTCCACGGCCGTCGAGTTCGAAATCATTGGCCACCGCTCAGCCACCGAGCCTTCCGCCAGCGTCGATCCCCCAGAACGCCATGGTCAAGAGCATGTTGAGAATGGTCATAATCGTGATGCTGGCGCGCATGGCCCGCCCCGCCGCGATGCCGACGCCGCGCGGGCCGCCGGTGGCGTAGAAGCCGTAGTAGCACTGGATGGTCGCCATGATGGCCACGAAGATCGCCACCTTGATCACCGCGAAGATCATGTCCCGGCCACTGAGCATGAGCGTGAAGTAGTGCAGGTAACTGCCCGACGGTTGTCCGCTGGAGAAGCCCACCACCACTTGGCAGACCAGGAAATTCAGGGCCAGGCACACCACGAACAGCGGCACCACGGCCAGCGCCGAGGCCAGCACCCGGGTGGTCACGAGATAGGGGATCGGTCGGATCGCGACCGATTCGAGCGCGTCGATCTCCTCACCGATGCGCATGGCGCCCAACTGCGCGGTGAACCGGCAGCCCGCCTGAATACCGAAGGCCAGCGCCGCCATGAGCGGCGCGAGTTCGCGGACCGCCGCCAGCGCGGTGATGAGCCCGGTCGCCGGACCCAGGCCGAGCAGGCTCAACGCGTTGTAGCCCTCCAGCCCGACCACCGCGCCACCGGCCGCGCCCACGATCAACACTACGCCCGCCGTGCCGCCGCCCACCACCACCGAGCCGTTGCCCCAGGTGACATCCGAGAACAGGTGCAGGAATTCGCGCCGATACCGGGTGAGCACCAAGGGGATTCCGGCCATGGTGCGAAAGAAGAACGCCACCATATGGCCCACCCGCGACAGGTGGTGGACGGCCGGACGCGTCGCGGCGGCGACCGTACGCAGCCCAGGCGGCGAATAGGTGGCGGCCATCTCAGAAGCTCGCCTTGGGGAAGAGAATCAGATACATCTGCGTGAACAGCACATTCACCACCATGAGCAGCAGAATCGACTGCACCACGGCGGCATTCACCGAATTCGCCACCCCGGCCGCGCCGTGGCGGGTGTCGAGGCCCTTGTAACAGGCCACGATCGCGACGATGACGCCGAACACCACGGCCTTGAGCAGGGTGAGGATCAGATCGGCGACGGTCGCGAAGGAGGAGAAGGTCGCGGTGTAGCTGCCGGGCGTGCCGCCCTGGAGGACGACGGTGAAGGCGTATCCCGCGAGAAAGCCGATGAAGCAGGTGAATCCGGTCAGCGCCACCGCCACCACGATGCTGGCGACCAGGCGCGGCACCACCAGTCGGCGAATCACCGAGACGCCCATGACCTCCATGGCCGCCACCTCGTCGCGAATGGTGCGCGAACCCAGATCGGCGCTGATGGCCGACCCCACCGCCGCCGCCATGAGAATGGCGGCGACCAGCGGCGCGCCTTGCCGAATGGTGGCCAGGCCATTGGCCGCGCCAGCCATCGAGGTGGCCCCCAATTGACTTGCCAGCAAACCGAATTGAATCGACAGCGTCACGCTGATGGGCACCGTGACGAACAGGGTCGGCACCACCGCCGTGCGCGCCATGAAGGTGGCTTGTTCGACGAATTCGCCGAACGGGAACCGGCGGCGCACGATAGTGCCGCCCAGGTGCTGGAACGCGCGGACCCCCAGCACCACCTGTCCGCCCACGGTGCGCAGCGCGGCGAGGGGATGGCGGTCGGCGTAGCCGCGCGACCACTGGATCACCTCGGCCGCGGCCGGGCTGGGCATGGGGGAGGGGCCGACCTCGGTCACCGCTGCTCGCCCTCCGCGAACACCAGGTTCAGGCGGTGCAGACCGCGCAACATGAAGCTGGGCTCGTAGGCGAAGTCGTTGTCCTCGCCCAGTCGCACCGACCCGAAGCGAGCGGCGAGCTCCTCCAACGCGATCCGGCTCTCCAACCGCGCCAGCGGCGCGCCGAGACAGGAGTGGATGCCCGCGCCGAAGGCCAGATGCGCCTTGGCGTTTCCGCGATCCGGATCGAAATCGTCGGGGCGGGAGAACAATTCCTCGTCGCGATTGGCCGATCCGAACACCAGTACCACCAGCTGCCCGGCCGGAATGGTGTAGTCGCCGAGGGTGGCGTCGGCCTTGGTGATCCGGAACATCGACTGCACCGGGGTGAGGAAGCGCAGCCCCTCCTCGATGAGATCGGCCGAGCGATCCGAGGGGTGTTCGCGCAGCTGATCCCAGTACTTGGGTTCGCGCGCCAGTTCGTGCAGCACCCCGGTGATGAGTTTGGTGGAGGTCTCGTTCCCGGCGATGAGCAGCTGCACGATGATATTGAGAATCGCTCCGGTACTGAGCGGTTCGTCATCGTCGTCCATGCTGTGCGCGGTCACCAGGCCGCTCAACAGGTCGTCGCTCGGCGCGGCCCGACGCTCGTCGAGCTGGGCGGCGAAGTACTTCTGGAACTCCACCATATTGCGCGCCTGCTCCAGCAGCCCCGCGTCGTCGAGCTGCCCGCCCACCGTGGCGGTGAACTGATCCGACCACCGCTTGAAGTCGTCGATGCGGTCATCGGGCACATTGAGCACCTTGGCGATCACCCGCAGCGGCAGCGGCGCGGCGAATCCGCGCACCACCTCGAACGGCGCGCCGTTCGGGATGGCGCGCACCAAATCCTGTGCGATGGAACGAATCTCGGGCTCCAGCTGGGCGATGAACCGCGGCGTGAACGCCTTGGCCAGCATGCGGCGGTAGTAGTGGTGCTCGGGCGGATCGGCGGTGAGCAGGGTCGGCACGGGCGGCCACCCCTCGGCCTGGATCTTCTCCACCTCGTCGGAGATGGAATCCGGAATCGGCATCTGCGGCAGGCCGAAAGCCGAGGAGAAGGTGGCGTGATCGGACAGCGCCTTGGCGACGAGTTCGCGCGCGGTGACGAACCACATGCCCCGGCTCGCCACGAAATGCACCGGCGCCTCGGCGCGCAACCGGGCGTGCCAGGCATGCGGACATTGCAGGGTCTGCGGATCCAGGGGATCGAACTCGTCGACGGAGTGCGCTGGGGTCGAGGTCACGGAGGCCTCCAAAGATGTTGGTGTCCACAAGATTTGAGGACCGAAGAGCCGATCGGCTCCTGCTTGACTAATTAGTCGGTCAATATAATAGTGATACCGGTCATAGGCAAGCGGGTGGCAATGGCCCGGGATCGGAGGAATGGCGTGCAAGCTCTGGTGACAGGTGCTGGGAATGGCATTGGCCGGGCGATCGCGCACCGGCTCGCGGGGGAGGGTGCCGAGGTCATCGCCGTGGACCTGGACGGGGAGGCGGCCGAGCACACCGCGGCGGCCGTGAAGGGCCGGGCCGTGCGCTGCGATATCTCCGACGAGACCGAGGTGGCCGCCCTGGCGGAAACCGTTAGCTCCCTTGACATCCTGGTGAACAACGCGGGCATCTGGCGGTCGCGCACGCTGGCCGAGAGCACCCTGTCGGAGGTCGATCAGGTGTTGCGCACCAATGTGATCGGCAGCTGGCTGGTCGCCCGCGCGCTGGTGCCGAAATTCGGGGAGAGTGGCGGCGCGATCGTGAACCTCACCTCGGTGCTCGCCGAAACGGGGGGAGAGGGCCGGGGCGCGTACCCGGCGTCCAAGGCGGCGGTGGTCGCGTTGACCAAGCAGATGGCCTCCGAATACGCGCCCTTGGGCATTCGGGTCAATGCGGTGGGGCCGGGTCTGGTCATCACCGAGGGCACGCGGGGCGAATTCGGCGATCCGGGGATCGCCGAGGCGATCGGCGCCGCCATGCCTTTGGGGCGGCTCGGCGTCCCGGAGGACATCGCCTCGGTGGTGAACTTCTTCGCCTCGCCCGCCTCGAGTTACGTCACCGGGCAGGTGCTGTTCGTCGACGGCGGGTGGACCGTCAACGGCTCGGCGTTCATCGCCAATGCCGCGCAGCGCTATGTCGAGCAGTTGATGGCGACCTCGTAATCGCCACCGTCACACAGATAGTCGAGAAATTCGGAGAAGGTCATGACCGACATCCAGAACCCCGCCGAGATCGCGCCCGGTGAGGCGCGCTCCGCCGGGCCCACCGTACAGAGCCTGCTGGCGGCCGACAGCCGGGAGGTGCCGCCGCCGCTGCTCTCGGAGTCCTACGAATACCTCGGGTCGGAGGATATCGACAAGGACCGCTACCTGAGCCACGACTTCCACCGCCGCGAGGTGGAGAAGGTGTGGAAGAAGACCTGGCAGATGGCCTGTCGCGAGGAGGACATCCCCGAACCCGGCGACTACATCGTCTACGACATCGCCGATATCTCCCTCATCGTGGTGCGCACCGAGGACCGCGAGATCAAGGCGTACCACAATGCCTGCCTGCACCGGGGCACCCGGCTCTGCGACGACACCGGCACCGCGACCCAATTGCGTTGCCCCTTCCACGGTTTCACCTGGAGCCTGAACGGAGCGCTGAAGGATGTGCCGGGTCGCTGGGACTTCCCGCACGTCGCCGATCCGGAGTTCGCGCTGCCCGAGGCGCTGACCGGCGTGTGGGCCGGGTACGTGTTCGTCAATCCCGATCGCGACGCGGTCTCGCTGGCGACCTACCTCGGCGAGGTGGACAAGCATCTGTCGCACTACAAGTTGGAGAACCGCTTCAAGGCGGTGCACGTCGCCAAGGTCGTGGACTGCAACTGGAAGGTGGCGCTCGAGGCGTTCATCGAGTCCTATCACGTCATCGCGACGCATCCGCAGCTGCTGGACTACCTGGGCGACAGCAATACCCAGTACGACATCTACACCCGCGACGACGGACTGCCCGGCTTCAACCGGATGATCACGCCGCAGGCCACCAGCAGCCCGAACCTGGGCGAACAGCTCGACCCCCAGGACGTGCTCGAGGCCATGTTCCGCGACTTCTACCCCGAGGGCATCGGCAGTGTCCACGTGCCGGAAGGCGGATCGGTGCGCGCCACCGTCGCCGCCGCGTTGCGCGACCGACTGGCCCAGGCCACCGGGGCCGATCTGAGCGGTACCAGCGACTCCGAAATCGTCGATGCCATCGAGTATTTCGTGTTCCCGAACTTCGTGCCGTGGGCGGGTGTGGGCGCACCGCTGACCTACCGCTTCCGGCCCTACGGCAACGACCCGGACCGCTGCGTGTTCGACATCATGATGCTCTACCCGCTGCCCGCGGGCGTGCCCAAGCCCAAGGCCGGGCCCATCCACTGGCTCGGCCCCGACGAGGACTTCAGTGCCGCGCCGGAATTGAACGGGCTCGCACCGGTCTTCAACCAGGACCTGTCGAACCTGCCCAAGGTGCAGCGCGGGCTCAAGGCCATGACCAAACCCGGTGTGACGCTGGCCAATTACCAAGAGGTGCGGATCCGGCAGTTCCACCGCGACCTCGACGCGCAGCTCGGCTCCTGACGCGTCACCGATCAACCCCATCAACAGTGAGGATCGCTGTGGACGACACCACCGTTCCCGCCGATATCGGCCCGGACACCCTGCTCGAGGTGTTCACCCTCGCCACCCGAATCAAGGTGTGCGACGAGAAGTTTCGCGCGCTGGTGCTGGCTGGCCAGGTCAGCGCCCAATACTATTCGCCGCGCGGACAGGAGATCGTCGCCGCGTCCATGGGCGCGCTGCTGCGGCGCGACGACTACGTGGTGACCACCTATCGCGGCCTGCACGACCAGCTCGCCAAAGGTGTTCCGCTGCGCGAACTCTGGGCCGAGTTCTTCGGTAAGGCCACCGGCACGTGCAAGGGCAAGGGCGGGCCGATGCACATCACCCACCCCGAATCCGGGCTGATGGTCACCACCGGCATCGTCGGCGGTGGCCTGCCCGTCGGCGCGGGACTGGCGCTGGCCGCCCAGCTGCGCGGCACCGACCAGGTCACCGTGGTCAATTTCGGTGACGGGGCCAGCAATATCGGCGCGTTCCACGAGGCCTGCAACCTGGCCGGGCTGTGGAAGCTGCCGGTGGTGTTCTGCTGCCACAACAACCTCTACGCCGAGCACACCTCCTACGCCGACGGCACCAGTGTCGGGCGCATCGCCGACCGTGCCGCGTCCTACGACTTCCCGGGCGTGCGGGTGGACGGCAACGACCCCGTCGCCATGCACCGTGCCGCCAAGGACGCCATCGCGCGGGCGCGCGCCGGTGCGGGGCCGACGCTCATCGAGGCCATGACCTTCCGGTTCTACGGCCACCAGATGTCGGATCAGAACGAGTACATGAAACCCGGTGAACTGGAGGCGGCGCGCGCCGCGGACCCGGTGGTGAAGTTCCGGGAATGGTTGGCCGCCAGCGCGATCGCCACCGAGGAGCAGCTCGCGGCCATCGAAGCCGAGACCAAGGACGCCGTCAACGACGCCTTCCGCTTCGCGAACGAGAGTCCGGTGGCCGACCTCTCCGAAGTGTTCACCGATGTCTACGAGGAGGCGCTGGCATGAGCGACGCGACCGGGCAGACCACCGTCGAGACCCAGCCGATGCTGGGGTTCCAGGCGCTGGGCAGCGCGCTGGACGACGCCTTGGGGCGGGATCCGTCGGTATTCCTGCTGGGCGAGGACATCGCCGATCCGGGCGGCGGCGTGTTCAAGGTGACCGCGGGCCTGTCGAGCAAGTATGGGGCGCACCGGGTTCGGGCCACCCCGATCAGCGAACAGGCCATCATGGGCGCGGCCGTGGGCGCGGCGGTGGCGGGCATGCGGCCGGTGGCCGAGATCATGCTGATGGACTTCCTCGCGGTCTGTATGGACCAGCTCTCCAACCACGCGGCCAAACTGCGCTACATGTCCGGCGGGCAGACCAGCGTGCCGCTGACGGTGCGTTGCGCCGCCGGAGCCGGAATGCAGTTCGGCGCACAGCATTCGGAGATGCTCGAGGCCTGGCTGACGCATATTCCGGGCCTGAAGGTGGTGGTGCCCAGCAATCCCGCCGATGCCAAGGGGCTGCTGACCGCCTGCGTCTTCGACCCCGACCCCTGTGTGATCGTCGAGCAGAGCCTGTTGTACTTCGCGCCGCCGCAACCGGTTCCGGTCGGCCACCACGTGGTGCCCCTCGGTGTGGCGGCCACGCCGCGGCCCGGGCGCGACATCACCCTCATCTCCTACGGGCGGCAGGTGCACGACGCGCTGGCCGCGGCCGAGGTGTTGGCGGCCGAGGGTATCGAGGCCGAGGTCATCGACCTGCGGTCGCTGGTGCCCCTGGACGAGCGGGCGGTGCTGGAGTCGGTGGCGCGCACCCGGCACGCCGTGGTGGTGCACGAAGCGGTGCGCCGCAACGGTTTCGGCGCGGAACTGGCCGCCATGATCAGCGAGGAGCTGTTCTACGAGCTCGGCGCGCCGGTGGCTCGGGTGGCCGGGGCCAATACCCCGATTCCCTACGCGAAACCCCTGGAGGACGCGTTCGTGCCGAATCCGGATGCCGTGGTGGCGGCGGTGCGCCAGACCTTGGCGCGCTCGCGCACGCGCGTGGCGAGCTGAGGAGTGGGGTAGTGGTACACGGTCTGGCAGCGGTCGCGCGCCGAGACCCGTCGGGGCTCGCCGTCACCGACGGCACGACGGAATGGACGTGGCCGCAACTGAATTCGATGGTGAACCGGTTGGCGGGCTGGCTGCTCGCCGCCGGTATCGGCGACGACCAGCGGGTCGGGGTGATGGCGGAGAACAGCACCTACACCGCCCTGGCGCATCTGGCCGCCACCTTCGCCGGAAAATCGGTGGTGCCGGTGAACTTCCAGCTCACCGCCGACGAGGTGCGCCATATTCTCGACGACGGCGGCGTGCACACCGTGCTGTGCAGCGCGCGCACCGCGCCGATCGCCCGCGCGGCGTCACCGAGCGTGCGTGTGATCGCCTGGGACACAGCGGGAGCCGAGGGTATCGATCCGCTGGACAGCGTCCTCGATGCCGCCCCGGACGTCGAGGTCTCCGCGGAGATCGCACCCGCCGCGCCGCTGTACTACACCTCCGGCACCACCGGACTGCCCAAGGGCGTGCGGCTGCCCGACCAGATGTTCCCGGGCGGGGCCTCGATGGTCGAACACGTCAGCCGCATCGAGGCGTCCCCGGTGCGGCCCACCGGTCGCCACCTCATCGTGGGGCCCATGCACCACACCGGGCCGATCGGCGGGGTGCGCGCCCTCTGCGCCGGGGTGCCGCTGGTGATCCTGCCGAAATTCGATGCCGAAGAGGTGCTGCGGCTCATCGACCGGCATCGGGTGGAGACCACGATGATGGTGCCGACCCACTTCTCGCGGCTGCTGGCACTGCCCGAACAGGTGCGGAGGAGCTACGACGTCAGCAGCGTCACCTCGCTCGTGCACACCGGTGCGACCTGCCCGGTGGAGGTGAAGCGGGCCATGATCGAGTGGTTCGGCCCGGTGCTGCGAGAAGCGTACGGCTCCACCGAGGTCGGCACCGTCACCTTCATCTCCTCCGAGGAGTGGCTGGCGCATCCGGGCTCGGTCGGGCAGGCGCTGCCGGGCTACGAGCTGAGTATTCGTGACGAGAACGGGGCCGTGCTGCCCGCGGGCGAACACGGTCTGGTCTGTGTGCGCTCCACCATCGGCGCGCACCCCGCCTACCACAATGACCCGGACAAGACGCGGCGCAGCTATATCGCCGACGACGTCTTCGTCATCGGCGAGATCGGCTACCTCGACAAGGAGGGGTACCTGTACCTCACCGACCGGGCCGCCGACATGGTGGTCAGCGGCGGCGTGAACGTGTATCCCGCCGAATCGGAGGCGGTGCTGCGCACCCATCCCGGCGTCGCGGATATCGCGGTGATCGGTATTCCCGACGCCGATCTCGGTGAGCGGCTGTGCGCGCTGGTGGTGCCCACCGAACAGCGGCCCACCGCCGAGGAACTCATCGAGTTCTGTCGAAATCGCCTGGCGCACTACAAATGTCCCGGACTGGTCGAGTTCGTCGACTTCGACCTGCGCACCGCCATGGGCAAGGTCGACAAACGGCGGCTGCGAGACCGCTATCTGGCCGCGCACCGGGAGACGGCCGAGGCCGTGGGCGGTGCGTCATGAACCACGCGACCGAGACGCCGCCGCTGTTCGAGTTCACCGATGAGCACCGGGCACTGCGCGAGATGCTGCGCCAGCGGTTCGAGACCGCCTACACCGGCTGGCGAGAGCTGGCCGACGAGGCCGGTATCGAGGACCTGCTCTTCGGCGACGAGCACAGCGAATTCCGGGGCAGCGCCATCGATCTCGCCATTCTCGCCGAGGAAGCGGGAGCCGCTTTGTACGGCGGGCCGGTGGTGTCGATGGCGGTGGCGAGCGCGCTGGCCGACGCGGCGGGCGACGCGGGCTGGCCGAACCCGGCCGGTGCCCGCACGCCCCTCGCTGCGGTGGACGCCCGTCTGTTCGGAACGCGGTCCTCGGCAGGGCCGGAACTGCGCGGCACCGCGGCGACACCGTGGCTGTCGGGACGGATCGAACCCGTCTGGGATATCGACGGCGCGGAGCTGATCGTCTGTACCGCAACCGATTCCGCCGATGGGTCGCCCGCCGTCGCGGTGCTGCCCGCCGACACCGACGCGGTCACGGTCACACCGCTGTCGGGCTTGGACCTGTCGCGGCGGGTCGGCCGCGTCGACTGCGCCGAAGTCGAGCCACTGCGCGTGCTGCGCGACGACGCCGCCCGCCGCGCCCTCGCCGCGATGCGCGCGCGGGCCGACCTCGTCCTCGCGGCCGAATCCCTCGGCGTGGCCCGCCACGCCCTCGACCGCACCATCGAATACGTCGGCGGCAGAGTGCAATTCGGCCGCAGCATCGGCTCGTTCCAGGCCGTCAAGCACCGGCTCGCCGACCTGCTCGCCCAGGTCGAACTGACGCGCTCGGCCGTGTACGGGGCCGCCTGGGCGCTCACCACCGCACCCGACGCGCCGGATACCGAGATCGACCTGGCGGTGGCGGCGTCGCTGGCCACCGACACCGCCGTCACCGTCACCAAGGCGACGGTGCAGTTACACGGAGGTATCGCGATCACCTGGGAACACTGGGCGCACCGCTACCTGCGCCGCGCGCACGCCGTGGCCGCGCAGACCGGCGGCGCACCGCACTACCGGCGACGCCTCGCCACCCTCGTCGACGACCGGGACGGTCGATCATGACCGACAGCGGCGAACTCGCGGACTTCCGGCACGAAGTCGAACAGTGGGTGCGGGCGACTCTGCCGCCGAAATGGTTGGCGGCCATCGAATCCGGCGACCCCGGCGACCCGGCCCTCACCGATCCGGAGGCGACGCGCACCTGGTTCGAGGCGGTGAGCCGCCGCGGCTTCACCGTCCCCCACTGGCCCCCGGAGTACGGCGGCGCGGGCCTGGACGCCGAGCACGGCGCGGTGGTGCGGTCGGTGCTCGCGCACTATCGCGCCGACCTGCCGATCCGGCATTTCGTCCCCATCACCCTGGTCGGCCCCGGCCTCATCAGCTGGGGCACCGCCGAACAGCGCGCCCGCTACCTGCCCGGCATCATCTCCGGCGCAGATATGTGGTGCCAGCTGTTCAGCGAACCCGGCGCGGGGTCGGACCTGGCCTCGCTGGCCACCCGGGCGGTCGCCACCGATGACGGACACTGGATTGTCAACGGGCAGAAGGTGTGGAGCTCCTTCGCCGACCAGTCCCGCTACGGGCTGCTGCTGGCGCGCACCGACCCGGAGCGGCCCAAGAACGCCGGAATCACCTGCTTCCTGCTCGATATGCGCGCGCCGGGCGTCACCGTGCGACCACTGCGCCAGCTCACCGGCAGCGAACACTTCTGTGAGGTGTTCTTCGACAATGTGATGGTGCCCGACAGCGCCCGGCTCGGTCCGGTGCACGAGGGGTGGCGAGTGGCGCTGTCGGCGCTCGACGCCGAACGGTCGGGGCTCTCCGGCGGCTCCGAAGTCGCCGTCGTCGCACTGGAACCGGTCCTCGCGCTCGCTCGGGAGACGGGCGGGTGGCAGGAGGAATCCATGCGTGACCGGCTGGCCGCGCTGATCGCCACCGAACGGGCCCTGGCGCTCACCACGCTCCGATCACGGGTGCGCACCAAGGATTCCGACGCCACCGGGTCGATCACCAAACTCGTGCAGTCCGAGCTGTCGCAGCGCATCGCGGAGATCCGATTCGAACTCGCCGGGCCGCGCGCCGCCTACTGGGACGACACCTCGGCGATCGTGCCCGAACCCGGAGCCGAACCGGTGAGCGCGGAAGCCTACGCCCTGCTCGACAGCCGACGGCTCACCATCGCCGGGGGCACCTCGGAGATCCAGCGCAATATCATCGCCGAACGCGTCCTCGGCCTCGACCGCGAACCCGACCCGAATCGCGGACGGCCCTGGCGCGAACTGCGGCGCGGGTGAGCGGGGCAGTGTGGTGGCCGCCCAACCGACCGTGACGGTGCGACCGTCCGGCATCCAATTCCCCGCCGCCCCAGGGCAATCCATCATGGCCGCCGGAATCGCGGCCGGGCTGCGCTGGCCCACCGTCTGCGGCGGCCAGGGCGACTGCCGGGTGTGCTTCGCCGAGGTGCTCGAACACGCCGAACACCTCTCGGAGCCCGAACCCGCTGAGGCGCAAGCCATTCAGGAACTGGCCGCCACACTCGGGCGACGGACCGGACCGGTCCGACTCGCCTGCCAGGCGGCCGTGCACGGCGATGTGGTGGTGCACAAGCGCGGGGTGCGCCCCGCGGCACGCGATAACACCGGAGGAGGTGACCGGATATGACGGCCAGACCGATCGATCCGCGAATCATGGAACTACACGACGGCGAACTCCGGTTGCTCGGAGGCCGATGCGGCACCTGCGCCGAAACCGATTTTCCGGCCCAGGACTCCTGCCGCCGCTGTGGCGGCGTCGAGATGAGCACGGTGCGCCTCGCCGATCAGGGGGTGCTGTGGAGCTGGACCGTGCAGCGGTTCCCGCCGCCCAGCCCGCCGTACGTACCGCGCGGCGGCGAATTCGAGGCCTTCGGGGTGGGGTATGTGGAGCTGCCCGGTGAGGTGATCGTCGAAGCGCTGCTCACCGAATCCGATGCCGAGAAACTGCGCATCGGCATGCCGATGCGGCTCACCACCCTCGATGTGCTCACCCACTGTGGGGAACAGGCGACGACTTTCGCGTTCGAGCCGGTCGCGACGGGAGAGCCAGGATGAGCGGTGCGGTGGCGATCATCGGCGTCGGGTGCACCCCGTTCGGGCGATACCAGGACACCACGGTGCGGCGGGAAGCGGTGCGGGCGATCCACCGCGCGCTCGACGACGCGTCGGTGTCGTGGCCCGATATCCAGTACGCGGTGGGCGGCAGCATGTCCGGCGGATCGGCCGACACCCTCGTCGCCGACCTGGGACTGACCGGCGTGCCGTTCCTCAATGTCCTGAACGGATGCGCGACCGGCAGCAGCTCGCTGAGCTCGGCGGTGCACGCGATCTCCTCCGGCGCGGCGGAACTCGCGCTCGTGGTCGGCTTCGACTCCCATCCCCGCGGCGCCTTCGCCATCCGGCCCGAACAGATGGGGCTGGGGCAGTGGTACGGCACCACCGGGCTCGCCATGACCTCGCAGTTCTTCGCGCTCAAGATCCAACGCTATCTGCACGAGCACCAGGTGCCGCGGCGCTTGCTGGCCACGGTGGCGGCCAAGGCTTTTCGCAATGGCTCGCGCAACCCCAACGCGTGGCGTCGCAAAGCCCTGTCGGAGGACGACATCAACAATTCGCTGCTGCTCAGCGACCCGCTGCGGCAGTACATGCTGTGCTCCCCGGGCGACGGGGCGTGTGCGCTCGTGCTGTGTAAAGCCGAGCACGCCAAGCGATATCGACCCGATCCGGTGTATGTGGCGGCCACCGCCGTGCGCACCCGACGGCCGGGCTCGTTCGAGGTGTTGAGCCCGTCACTGTCCATCGACCGCGGCGACAGCCCGTCGGTCGACGCGGCGCGCGCCGCCTTCGAACTGGCCGGAATCGGGCCCGGTGACGTCGATCTGGCGCAGCTACAGGACACCGACGCCGGAGCGGAGATCATCCACATGGCCGAGACCGGGCTGTGCGCACACGGTGAACAGACCGAGCTGATCGACAGCGGCGCAACGGATATCGGCGGCGCGCTGCCGATCAACACCGACGGCGGCTGCCTCGCCAACGGCGAACCCATCGGCGCGTCGGGGCTGCGGCAGATTCACGAGAACGTGCTGCAATTGCGCGGCGCGGCGGGCGAGCGGCAGGTGCCGGGCTCGCCATCGGTGGCCTTCTCCCACGTCTACGGTGCGCCCGGCCTCAGCGGCTGCACCATTCTCACGCGGTGAGCGCCATGGAGATCGTCGTCGACCGCGACCTGTGCGTCGGCCACGGCATCTGTGAATCGATCGCAGCGCACCTGTTCGCCGTCGGCGACGACGGCACCGTGGACATCCTGCGCGACGACATCCTGCCGGAAGCGCTCGCCGACGCCGAGAGCGCCGTCGCCGGGTGCCCGAGCCGGGCGTTGCGCCTCCGACCTCGAAACAGCCTGTAAGGAAAGCGAATACGTATGGAAATCAAGATGCCCAAGCTCGATGTGTCGATGACGGAGGGCACCTTCATGGGCTGGCTGGTCCCCGACGGCAGCACCGTGGCAGCGGGCGAACCGATCTACTCGGTGGGCACCGACAAGGTCGAGACCGAGATCCCGGCGCCCGCCGACGGGGTGCTGCGCTACGGCGACGCGGCGGCCGATACCGACTATCCGGTGGGCACCACGCTCGGGCTGCTGGATCTGTAAACCACGCGCGGTGCGGCCGTACCGCCTCGTTCGAAGGAGTCACCATGGATCTGAATCTCAAAGGCAAGCGCGCGCTCATCACCGGCGGCAGTCGGGGCATCGGGCGGGCCATCGCCCGCGCGCTGCTCGCGGAGGGCGCGTCGGTGGGCATCTGCGCGCGCGACGAACAGAAGTTGTCGCAGGCGGCGGGGGAGCTGGGGGAGCAGGGCGGCACGGTATTCCACCGGTCCCTCGATGTCGCCGACAGCGCCGCGCTGACGGCCTTCGTCGAGGAGGCGGCGCAGGCGCTCGGCGGGCTCGACATCGTCGTCGCCAACGCGTCGGCCTCGGTCGGCGAAGGCCCCGACGCCTGGCTGAACAACTTCCAAACCGACCTGATGAGCCTCGTCACGCTCATCGAGGCCGCCACACCGCATTTGGAGCGCAGCGGCGCGGGCAGCGTCATCGCCATCGCCAGCACCTCGGCCCTGGAGGCCGGAATTCTGCCCACCGCCAACAGCTTCGGCGCGTTGAAGGCCGCCATGCTGCAGCACGTCTCCGCGCAGGCGCGTCAGCTCGGCCCGAAAGGCATTCGCGTGAACGCGGTTTCACCGGGGCCGGTGTACTTCGAGGGTGGGGTGTGGGACAACATTCGCGCCAGCATCCCGCCGCTGTTCGAGGGCGCGGTCGGCGCCACCGCGCTCGGCAAACTCGCCTCCGACGAGGATGTCGCCACCGCCGTGACCTTCCTGGCCGCGCCGGTCGCGGGGCAGATCACCGGCACCAATCTCGTGATCGACGGCGGCTTCACCAACCGCTTCGACTACTGACGACGTAAGGATTCCCATGTCCGGACCCGCGGGCCGCATCGACGCCGTGCTGGTGTGCGGCGGCCAATGGCACGACTTCGACTACGCCCGCCTCCGGCTGCTCACCGAACTGGCCGAGCACGAGCAGGTCAAAACCCGAGTCTTCGAGAACTACGACTGCGTGGACGCCCTGGACCGCGCCGACCTGCTCATCACCTACACCTGCAATACCGTGCCCACGCCCGAGCAGCGAAAGGCGCTGTCCCGGTTCGTCGCTCGCGGCGGGCGGTGGTTGGCGCTGCACGGCACCAACTCCGCCATCGAACCCATCGGCCCGAACGAGTTCGCCACGCCGCGCACGCTCGGCGAACTGCCGCGCCTGCTGGGCAGCCAATTCCTCGGACATCCGCCGATCGCCCCCTACAAGGTCGAATACACCGAGCCCGACCATCCTCTCGTCGCGGGCATCGCCCCCTTCGAGGTCACCGACGAGCTCTACATCAGCGAACTGCATCCGCCGCTGCGCGTCCTGGCGCACACCCGATACGTCGGCGAATCGCCAGGATTCGCCGAAGGCCACACCACCGATGACGAACCCCGCCCGATCCTCTACCTGAAAGACCACGCGCCCGGGGCGGTCTGCTACTTCACGCTCGGCCACTGCCGAGGCCGCTACGACCTGCAAGACCTCGGCGTCGACGACCTCGGCCGGACCGACCTGGCCAGCTGGACCGTGCCCGCCTACCGCACCATCCTGCGCCGCTGCCTGCACTGGGCGGTCACCGGCGAGATGCCGGAGATCGCCGGTCACAGCCCTCGGACTTGAGTTTGCCGCTGCGTCATGGTGGTTCCCTGAGGTCGGATTCAGGAAGCACCGGCGGATGTGAAGGGCGTACGAATGACGGAGCTATCGAGTCGCGCGGAATCCGCGGCCGCAACGATCGACATCGCGGAATTCTTCGCCGATCCGGAGTTCGCGGCGGCGACGATTTCGCCGGACGGCACGCGAATCGCTTATCTGGCACCGAGATTCGGGCGGACGAACGTGTGGGTACGGGCGATCGACGACGAGCACGAGGACGCGGTGTGCGTCACCCGCGACGCGCGGCGCGGCATCAAGACCTACCACTGGACCGACGATCCGCGCTGGCTGCTGTATCAGCAGGACATCGACGGGAACGAGGACTGGCATCTGTACCGGGTCGATCTGACCGCGCCGGACGAGCCCGCGGTCGATCTGACACCCCTGCCGCCGGGGTCGCGCGTCATCGGCATCGAGCCGGTCACGGCGGATCCCGGAGCCGTGTACGTGTGGATGAACCGCAGACCGATGTACATCGACCTGTTTCGCATCGACCTGGCCACCGGCGAGACGACGCCGCATCTGGAGCGGCCCGAACCAACCGACACATCGCTGGTGGATCGACGCGGCAAGGCGGCGTTCTTCGTGTCGCAGGCCGAGGACGGCACCCACGAGATCTACGCGATCGACCCCGAGACCGGCGACAAACGACTGCTGCGCCGCCTGGGCGGCTCGGAGCATCCGCTGGGGGTGATCCCCGCGGTGGTGACACCGGACGGACAGGGCCTGCTCGTCGGCGCGTACCAGGACTGCGACGATCTGCGGCTGGTGCGTATCGACCGGGAGACCGGGAGGGAAACAGTCGTCGCCGCCGTCGAGGAGCACAGCCTGTGCACCGTGGGTTTGATCCCGGGCCTGCCCGCGAGCCTGTTCCGGAGCGCGCGCACCGGGGAGGTCATCGCCGCGCGTTTCGTCGGCGACCGGCCCGTAATCGAGGTGCTGGACCCGCATTTCGCGCAGGTGTACGCCGTACTGTCCACGCTGTCCGAGGGTGTGTTGTCGGAGCTGTCCTCCGACGAATCGGAGCGGCGGTGGGTGGCGACGTTCGTCGGCGACCGCGAACCGGGGGTCACGTGGTTCTACGATCACGACACCGGTGAGAGCCGCCTGCTGTTTCGCGCGCATCCTCGGCTGGACTCCGCGAACCTGGCTCCCATGACGGCAGTTCACTTCCCGGCGCGGGACGGATTGCCGCTGCCCGCGTTTCTGACCCTGCCGGTCGGCGCTCCCGAGAAACCGCCGCTGGTACTGCTGGTGCACGGCGGGCCGTGGTTCCACGACTGGTGGACCTACAACTCGACGGTGCAGTTCCTGGCCAATCGCGGCTACGCGGTGCTACAGGTCAACTTCCGCGGCTCCTCGGGCTACGGTAAACGCCACATCACCAGCGCCATAGGCGAATTCGCCGGAAAGATGCAGAACGATCTCCTCGACGCCGTCGACTGGGCGGTCGCACAGGGCCACGCCGATCCGGAGCGTGTCGGCATCGCGGGTGGCTCCTACGGCGGCTACGCGGCCCTGCTCGGCATCACGGTCACACCCGATCGCTTTGCCGCGGCGGTGGACTATGTCGGAATCTCGGACCTGGCGAACTTCATGCGTACCCTGCCAGCGTTCCTCCGGCCCTCCATGATCAACAACTGGTACCGCTACGTGGGCGACCCGGAGGACCCGGCCCAGGAAGCCGAGATGCTCGCCCGCTCGCCCATCACCATGGTCGACCGCATTCGCACCCCGCTCCTGGTTGCCCAGGGCGCCAACGATGTTCGCGTCGTCCAGGAGGAATCCGACAATATCGTCGCCTCGCTGCGCGCTCGCGGCGTCCCGGTCGAGTACCTCGTGGCCGCCGACGAGGGACACGGCTTCGACAACCCCGAGAACCAGATCCAGCTGCACCGGGCCATCGAACGCCTCTTCGCCGAGCATCTCGGCGGCCGCGACACCGGCGACCCGACATAGCACGGGCACAACGCATTCGGTTCTATGGTGGACCGATGGCAGCGGTCAAACAGATCCAGATCACGTTCGATTGCGCGGAACCCGAACGCGTGGCGCGCTTCTGGTGCGAGGTGCTCGGCTATGTCGTCCCGCCGCCGCCCGAGGGCTTCGCCGACTGGGGCGAATTCGATCGGTCACTGCCGCCGGAGCGGCAAGGCTCGGCCTTCGTCTGCATGGACCCGACGGGCGTGGGCCCGCGCATGTACTTCCAGCGCGTACCCGAAGGCAAGGTCGTCAAGAACCGCGTACACCTCGACGTGCGCGTCGGCACCGGACTCGTCGGCGAGGAACGCGTCGCCGCGCTCGAGGCCGAATGCGCCCGCCTGGTCGCCCTCGGCGCGACCCGTCTGCACCTCCTGCGCGCCGACGGCTTCAACGAGTCGTGCTTGGTGATGCAGGACGTCGAAGGCAATGAATTCTGCCTCGACTGACGTCGACCGCGGCGCTTGACCTCGAGGCGACTTCAGGTTTTAGCGTGAGCGCGAGTTGATCATCGCGCGCGGAAGGACGGCACATGATTCTGGTAACGGGAGCCACGGGGAATATCGGACGCTCACTGCTCGAGGAGTTGCGCGCGTACGGGAGTGAGCCGGTCAGGGCGCTCACTCGCGATATCTCGGGAGCCGGGTTCCCCGCCGGTGTCGAGGCCGTCGCAGGCGACCTATCCGATATCCCCGCACTGCCAACAGTATTGGACGGCGTACGCGCGCTATTCCTCGTGCCGCGCCTCGGCACGGATGGCGAGATCCTCGACGCCGCCCGGGCCGCCGGAGTCGAGCACGTCGTCCTGGTCTCGTCGATCACCGTGCACACCCACCCGCACCTCGGCCCCGCCGCCGAGAACGCGTCCGTCGAGAAACTCCTCGAGGCCAGCGGTATGGACTGGACCACCCTGCGCCCCACCCAGTTCGCCTCCAACGCGCTCATGTGGGCCTCGACAATCCAAGCGCGCCAACCGGTTCGGCTGCCCTACGCCGACACCGAACTGCCCACCGTGCACCCCGCCGACATCGCGTCGGTGGCACGCGTCGCACTGACCGAACCCGGTCACCGCGGGCAGCGATACGCCCTGACCGGCCCGGCCCCGATCAGCGCTCGCCAGCAGATCGACACCATCGCGAGCCTGCTGCGCCGGGACATCGACCTCATCGAGATCACTCCCGCCCAAGCGCGCCCGGCCATGGTCGAGGTCTTCGGCGAGGACGCCGCCGACGCCGTCCTCGACGTCACCGGCGGCGATATCAATGACGAGCTGCGACGGGTGCGCGACACGATTTCGCACATCACCGGTTCCCCGGCCAGGACCTTCGCCGACTGGGCGGCGGAGAACATCGACGCGTTCCGGTGACCGTGCCCCGGATCGCTAGCGGCACAGCGAATCCGCGAGGCGCTCGGCAACCTTCTCGGTCAATGCGTCACGTGTGATCGCCTCGAGCGCGTGGACCGGTGGGCGTCCGTTGAGTACACGGACGTCGACCATCTAGCCCGCGGCGCGCGGCATCGGGCCGCGCCGCACCGCGGGTATCGGTGGGGGAGGTGAGCTGCGCAGGGGCCAGCTCAGGGCGGCGCGTGCGATGCCGACGGCCATGTCGAGGTAGCCGCGCAGGCTCGCGCGGTGGAGGGCGATGGACCAGACGGTGTGGGATCCGGTCTGGTGCTGTGGGTTTCCCGCGATGCGTGCTTCCAGCCAGTTGAGGCTGAGGGGAGTGGCCAGTGCGAGGAGGGTGAAGTGTTCGCTGAGGCGGTCGCGGATGTAGGTCACCTCGGCGCCGCCGCGGTCGTAGCGGGCGACCTGGCCGTCGACCGCTGCACGGTGGATGACCTGGTCGTACATCGGTTGTACGACGAGCAGCGGACAGGTTGGGATGTTGTTGCCCAAGCGCAGATCCTCGAGGAGGACGAGGAGTTCCGGGTCGGCCCACAGTTGGGCGAGGGGGCGGGTGAGGTGATCGTCGAGGTTGTGGTTGGCCAGGTGCATGAGCGTGCGCAGTGGGGGGAGCTGTTCGGCTCGGGCCAGCAGCGGGAGTCCGGTCTCGGCCAAGTGATCGCGCGTCAGGCGGTCGAGTACCGGATAGAGCCGCCGCAGGGCGGCGATCACCATGGCGGGGAAGCCCGCGAACAGTCCGCCGTTGAGTCGCAGGAACACTTCTCCGGGATCACCCACGGGCGAACCGAGTACCGCGCCGACGATGTCGAGTTCGGGAGCGTACCCGGGTGCCATCTCGACGGCCCATGAGCTGGCCATGCCGCCACCGGAGTACCCCCACAGCACAACCGGCGCATCCGGTGTTAGCCCGAGCGGCCGGAACGCCAACGCGGCGCGGATGCCGTCGAGAGCCCGGTAGCCGGGTTCTCTGGGCGCACCGAAATTGCCTTGCGGGCCACCGTGATCGGCGACGCTGACGGCCCATCCGCGCCGCAGCGCGGGCACAATCATGAGCAACCACTCCAACTGCGTGATCGACCCCAGCGCGCGTGCGCCGTGGCACAACGCGTAGGACGGAGCGCAACATTCGGTCACGGCGTCGATGGCCGACTGGAACGCCAGCAGTGGGCGCGGCAGTCGCGGGTCGGCGTCACCGGCGACGAGCACGGTGGTCACCGCGACCTCCGGCCGCCCGTCCATGTCGGTGCTGCGATACAGCAGCTGCCATGCGGAAACCTGTTGCCGCACAACACCGAACATCGCGACATTCACGCGACGGCTGCGCAGTACCGTCCCCGGCGCGACCGCGTCCAACCCTTCCGGCGCCACTCCGAACGCATCCTGGCTGGGCAACATGAGTACCGGCTCGGCGCGGTCCCATCGGTCCAACAGACCTGTCAACGTCGCCCACGGTCGCGCCGCGCCGACCAACGAACCAACCCTGCGTGGCACAGACATCCGCGCATCCTCCCATTGCTCGGCACGGGGCATCTCCCTCACGGTAGGTCCACGTTCGGGCGGATCGAAGGCGTTCGCCTGCTGATTGTGTTGCCTCACAACGGATAACGCGCGGCGCTGTTCGCGCGCGGAGTCGCGGATGGTGCGCCGCCGCGACCGAAGGTGAGTGTTGTTGCCGTAATGGCGTCACTCGGCGGCTCCGAGCCTGTCCGTTGTGCACGAGAACGACCAGCTCACACCACCCGTCATCGAGCCGGTGGGTCAATGGACAAAGAGGAGTAGAAGGTGAGCAATCGATCACTTTAGAGTTCGATCGCTGGCAAGTATCGCGGCGAATTCGCCTGGCTCAGCGCACGGAACCGCACGCTGTCGCCCGATCACACGGGACAGCCGCGCTGAGACACAGCGATCGAAGAAGGGCGTCGACAATGACAACCGATAAGACGAAATCAGCAGGTCTGGCGGCGGCCGAACGGCGTTGGCCCGGCCCGGCGGACCCCCCGAAGTCCGCCGCCGCGGTGGTGCGGGAATGCCTGGAGCTGGCGGTCGGTGTACTCGATGGCCCCCAACCCACGGAGGTCGAGCAGATCGCCACGGCGGCGGCGGGCTGGGCGCGGACCGGGGTGCCGGTCGACACCGTCCTGCACACGATCCACCAGGGCTTCGAACTCTGCCTCGATCGTCTGGTGTCGAAGACGGCCGCGGTCGAGACGGGCGGGCTCGTCGCCGCGATGAAAGTAATGGTCGCGCGGCTGGACATGATGAGCGTGGCCGTGACCAAGGCCTACTTCGGTGAACGGCGAGTCGTCGCCGGTGAACAGCACCCGGGCGCTCAGCGGCTCGCCGCCACCCTGTTGAGCGGTCTCCCCACTTCGACGATGGCACGCGAGTACGGGATAGCGATCGCCCCGGAGTACATCGTTCTCGCCCTGACGATTCCGAACCACACCGACGAGCGGAGCACGCTGCGCGATGTGGGTGCCCTGCGGCGCAGACTCGACAATCTGCGCAACGAGCTCGTCGCGCACTGCGGAGCGGACGTACTCGCATTGCTCAGCGTCGGTGGCGGGACGATCCTCTTGCCGACAACGACATCGAGCGACGACGACCTCGATCACCTGGTGGCCTCGCTGTCGGAAGCGGCGGGGGTGGCGGTCACTGTCGGCGCGGTCACCGCCCCGGTGGCGGAGGTGCCCGCGGCGGCGGAGCGCGCCCACGAACTGCTGGATATGGTCGAGCGCTTGCAGGCACCGCCCAAGCTGTACCGCTTCACCGAACTCGCGCTCGAATACCAGCTGACCCGCCCCGGCCCCGGCCGCGAGTTCCTCGGATCGATGCTGGAGCCGCTGGACGCCCACCCCGAACTGCTCGAAACACTGCAATGCCATATCGGCACCAACCTCAATCGTCGGCGCACCGCGCGCGCACTGCACATCCACGCCAATACGGTCGACTATCGGCTGCGGCGCATCGGCCAGTTGACCGGCCTGGATCCGACCACGGCCTCCGGCCTGTGCAAACTTCGGTCGGCCATGATCGCCCGAACTTTCAGCGATCGCTCCCCGGCCGCGACGGGTCCCGAGGCCGACCGGTCTCAGGCACGCCCCGGCCCGCGACCAAAGGTCTCGGCGTGAAATCGGCGCACCGGCCGTCGAATTCGGCGCTGCGGTCGATTCGCAGCCGGACTAGTGTTGCCGCTCTTCAGGTTCGTGGGAGGTAAGCGATGAGTGACCGAATACCCGCCAGTCGGCTCGCGCGCGGCGGCCGGATCGGCTAGTTGGCCGCGGAGCGCACCGCCCGCGGGATCGGCGCGCGACTGGCGATGATCGGACGGCCCGACCGGGCGCGCGCGATTCTCGCGGAGCGCTCCGCCCTGCAGGCCGCGCAACAGTTGGTCACCGTGCTCGGCGGAATGAAGGGCGCGGCAATGAAACTCGGGCAGATGCTGTCCGTACTCGACCTCGATCTGGTCCCGCAATCGCATCGGGAAATGTTCCGCGAGAAGCTCACCGAACTACAGGACCGTGCCCCGGTGGTGTCGTTCGCCGCCATGCGACAGGTGCTCGAGGATGATCTGGGTCCGCTGCATCGCGTCTTCGCCGACTTCGACGAGCGCCCGGTCGCGGCCGCGTCCATCGGACAGGTGTACCGGGCCCGATTGCATGACGGCCGCACGGTCGCGGTGAAGGTGAAGTATCCCGGTGTGGACGACGCCGTCGCCGCCGATATGCGAAATCTGGCGTTCTTCAGCAAGCTGTGGAAATCCGTGCTGCCGTCGGCGGCCGACACCGAGGTCATCGACGAGGTCGCGCGAAATATCAACAGCGAGCTCGATTATCTGCGGGAAGCGCGGACTCAACATCGTCTCGCCGAACGCTACCGCGATCATCCGTTCATTCTGGTCCCGGACAGCGTCCTCGAATACTGCACGCACCACGTCCTGGTCACCGAGTTCGTCGACGGTATGTCGTTCGCGCAGATCAGAGCCCTTCCCGACGTCGAGCGCGACCGGATCGGGGAGGTGATCTACCGCTTCTACATCAGTTCGATCTTCACCGACCACGAATTCTGCGGTGACCCGCATCCGGGCAATGTTCTGCTCGCCGCCGATGGCCGCGTGGCCTTCGTCGATTTCGGTCTCTACAAGCAAATGGATCCCGCCGCAGTGCATTTCGAACGTGCGGCCTTGCGGGCCGCCGGTGAGGACCGCGCCCAGGATCTCTACGATCAGTGGCGCGGGCGCGGCATCATCGCACCGGATGCGAAGGTGACACCGCAGGAATGCGTCGATTACGTGTGGGCGGCCGCCGGTTGGCACCTGCTCGACGGACGGTTCACGGTCACACCCGAGCGGGCCACCGCGGCGGTCGTGCAAGCGATCGACCCGAGGGTCGCGCAGTTTCGCGGTCTGCGCCAGCAACTGCTGCCTCCCGAGCACGTCTTCTCCCGCCGCGCTGACCTGTGGACCTTCGCGACGCTCGGACAGTTGGCGGCCACGAACAATTGGCACCGCATCGCGCGGGAGTGGCTCTACCAGGAGCCGCCCACCACCGAAATCGGAGAAGCCATCGCGCAGTGGGTCAGCGGGCAATAAGGCTGCGTCCCAACACCGTTCGGGGCCGATCAGTAGCCGTCACAGTGGTCTGGCGAACTGCACTGTGGCACTCGCGTAACCGAATAGCTTGCGCCCCTGCGACTTCGCGCTGACCGAGACGGTCGCGGTGCGCTGGAGGTGATCGAGTTCGGTGATTCTGCCGTGGAACTCGATGTCCGTGCCCCCGGCCTGCGGGACCATGAGGTAATGCACCTGGTTGGCGAACTCCGCGTGATATTTCGTCACCGCGCCCGGATCCTTGCACCAAGAGGTGACGTATTCGGCCGTCAGCGCCAGTACCAGCAGACCGGGTGCGACGAGTGGGGGGCGCGCGGCCAGTCGGTCGGTCGCCGTCGTGGGTGTGTCGCCCACTACGCGAGCGAAATTCATGAGATCACGAGCGGTCAGGTTCACGTTCGTGGCGCGCAACTCGGTATTCACGGCCAGCCGATCGAAATTCACGCCGGTGCGCGGTCGACGCGGCCGCCGAACCACGGCGAACCGGGTGTCGTCCGCCGCGATCAGATCGGTAGGGGCGCAGTGCCTATGGTCCTTGTCGCGCGTGTGCGCGCCGGTATGCGCGAGAACCGCGGTGGAGCCGGTCTGGACGGGTAACCCGTGTTGGTCTGTGAGTACGGCCGTCACGGTGATGACGTCGAAAGAATGAAAATGCCGAAAGGATTCGAAATAGACATCACAGGTCAGCACATCACCCGCGAGTAGCGGCCGACCTATTTCCAGAGTTTGGTCGACGTGCACGACACGGTCGATGTGGTAGCCGGTTATGAGATGCTCCAGAATTTCGCGACGCGCCTTGTGCCACACCAGAGCCGCGAAGGTCGGCGGCGCGACGATCGCCTCGTAACCCAGGTGCCTGGCGGCCCGTTCGTCCCAATGCGCCGGATTGAAAGCCTGTACGGCACGCGCGAACTCGTGAATGTGACGGCGTTCGACCACGAATGGTTCCCGGCATCGGTAGTGGTGGCCCACCAGAGCCATGGCTTGTTCGGCTGCGGCATGTGTCGTGCTGGTCATGGTCGCCTTCCATTCGAACCTGGTGTGCCGCTATAGATTCGACGTTCTGGACCTCGGTAAAGCAATTCCTGGCGAAATCCTGGAAATTTCACCGAGATCCGGGCGCGGAGTTGTGACGAACAAATCGTCTGTCATCTATCACCGTGTGCCCGAACGGAATTGGTGACGAAATACAGAATTCAGTGCGCTGTCATTGTCCGTCCGGCAGCCGCTTCGTCAGGCCGCGCGCGCCTCGGCCTCGAGCCAGTTGGCGATCATCGACGCCGTCATGGTGATCGCCTCCCGCCGTGCGTCACCGTCCATCTCGAGGGCCGAGGCCCGCAGCACCGCCGCGAAGCCGGTGTTGATGAACACGAACGTCATGGTGTCGTACTTGTGATCGTTTCCAGGACCGAAGAATTGGATCAACACCACCTTGACCAACAGCCGCAGGCGCGGTTCGAACTCCGGAATACCGCTGCTGTAGAACTGCACGCCCTCGACCAGCGCGCGCACCAGCTTCGCATTGGTGACCAACGCGTCGGCGAACACCTCGAGGAGATCGACGATCACCTCCCGCATCGAATCCCGCAGCCGCGGAAAGGGTTGCTGCGACAGGGTCGACACCCATTCGGTGAACCTCTGCTCCGCATCCGTGAGCAGCCGCCCCAACAACTCGTCGACCATCACCGATCGATCCTCGAAGTACCGATACACCGTACCGATACTCACCCCCGCCTCGGCCGCGATCCGATTCGTCGACGTATTGGCGATCCCCCGCTCCCCGAACAGCCGCGCCGCCGTCTCCAAGATATGTTCCCGCGTCGCCTTGGCGCGTTCTTGCGTCGGACGACGGCGCTGCCTGACAGCCTTAGGCGGCATCGCACCCCTCTGTATCCAGAAACCGAGCGTCGCTCACTGTAAAGGATCGACGATCGCCCGGGGGCACGATGCTCCGGATCCGTGCGGCCTCATTTGGCGTCGAGCATCAGTTTCCCGCATTCATCGAGTCGGGCAGTGAGAACAGTCCGAACCGGTTGCCGTCCGGATCGAGCAGCCGGGCGAAGACCAAGCCGTCCGGATTCGGCTCCGGCGCGACTTCGATGGTGGCGCCGAGCCTTTCGCCCTGGGTGGTCACCGCGGGGACGTCGGCGGCGAGGAAGCTGGGCATCAGGTAGTCGGTGCCACCTGTGCCGTGGTCGTACATTCCGCCCGAGGGCCATTCGTTGGTGGTGAAAATGTTGTAGTAGGGCTTGCCGCCAGCGGAGTCGTCGAGTTCGAACTTCCAGCCGAACGCTTGCCGGTAGAAGTCCTGGGTGGTCACCGCGTCGGTGGTGCCGATCTCGAACCAGCCCATCGCGCCCGGCGTCGGCGCGTAGGCGGCCTCGCTCATGGCCTTGCCGCCCTGCTCCATACGCTCGGCGAAACGCTCGGACTTGGATTGGGAGAACAACGAAAAGGCGTTGCCCCTGGGGTCGGTGAGCACCGCGAACCAGGTGACGTCAGCGACCTGCGTGGGCGGAATCTGGACGGTTGCACCGAGTTTCGCCAGTCGCTCGGTGTCGGTGGGCACGTCTTCGGAGATGATCGACATGTTCATCGTGGTCGGCTGGTCGGGTGCTTCCCGGATCGCGCCCATGGGGAAAGGCGCCTTCGGTGCGATGATCCGGATATAGCGGATGCCGTTGATGGATGAATCGGGGTCGATCTCGTAGGTCCAGTCCAGGAGTTCGGAATAGAACTTCTGAACCGGTTCGGCATCACTGGTGGCGATCTCGAACCAGACGACGTTGCCAGGATCCATGAAACCCATGATGTTTCTCCTTCTCGATAGCGGCTTGTCTCGATTCCGCGCGAACGCCACCACCGTAGGAACCAAATAGGACGAAAAACGTCCTATTGAATGCTGGATGCTGCGGTGCGATCGAGGTCACGGCGCACGTACCGCGCGGTGTAGGAGTTCCGCGCGTCGAGCAGCTGGGCGGGCGTTCCCTCGAAGACGACTCGCCCGCCGTGGCGGCCGCCGTCGGGGCCGAGGTCGATGATGTGGTCGGCGTGCTCGATGACATCGAGGTCGTGTTCGATGACCAGGACCGTATTGCCCGCGTCGACGAGCCGGTCCAACAGCCTCAGCAGGATGTCGATATCGGACATGTGCAGGCCTGTGGTGGGTTCGTCGAGAATGTAGAGCCCGCCGGATCTGCCGAGTTCTCCAGCCAGTTTCAGCCGCTGGCGTTCACCCCCGGAGAGGCTCGACAGCGGTTGCCCCAGCGTGAGGTAGCCGAGACCGACCTCGACCAGGGAAACGATCTTGCGGCGCGTGGAGCGGTCGGTGAAGAAGTCGACGGCCTCCTCGGCGGTCAGGGCGAGCACCTCGACGATGGATTTGCCGCCCAGGGTGTAACCGAGTACGTCGGGGTCGTAGCGGTCGCCGTGGCAGCGCTCGCAGATCGTGGTGACCGGATCCATGAACGCCATGTCGGCGGTCACCTCCCCGCGTCCGCCACAGGTCCGACACGCGCCGGTGCTGTTGAACGAGAACAGCCCGGCGTCAACGGAATTCGCCGCGGCGAAGGCCTTACGAATGGCGTCCATGACACCGAGGTGACTGACCGGCGTGGAGCGGGTGGAGCTGCCCAGACCCGCTTGGTCCACGATGATCGCCTCCGGATGCTGCGCGGCGAACACCTCGCTCACCAGCGTCGACTTGCCCGACCCGGCAACGCCGGTGAAGACCGTGAGCACGCCGGTCGGGATGTTCACGCTCACGTCACACAGATTGTGCAGATTCGCGCCGACGACCTTCAGACAGCCGGTGGGCGTGCGGAATTCGGTTTTGATCGCGCTGCGGCGACGCAGCGCCAACCCGGTCGCGGTGTCAGCGGCGCGCAGGTCGGCGACGGTGCCCTGGAACACCACTTCGCCGCCGTGCACCCCTGCCGCCGGGCCCATGTCGATGACGTGGTCGGCGACAGTGATGACGTCGCGGTCGTGCTCGACCACGAGCACGGTGTTGCCCTTGTCCCGCAGTTGTGTCAGCAGTCCGTTCATCCGGCCCACATCGCGCGGGTGCAGCCCGACGCTGGGTTCGTCGAAGATGTAAGTCATTCCCGTCAACGACGAGCCCAGGAACCGCACCATCTTCAACCGCTGCGCCTCACCACCGGAGAGGGTGGTTGTCTCCCGCCCCAGATGCAGATACCCCAACCCGATGTCGTCCAGGCGTTGCAGCCCCGCGATGGCCTGCGCGGCCAGTTGCACGCCGAGCGGGTGATCTATCCTGCCCAGGACCTCGACGAGCTCGACGACCTCCATGTTCGCGTAGTCGTCGATGGTGTAACCGTCGAGCTTGGTCGCCAGTGCCGCCTGGTTCAGCCGCGCCCCGTGACACAGCGGGCACGCTGCCTGTGTGGTGAACTGCTGCACGGCTTTTCGCGTCCGAGCCGATAAACTCGACAGGTCCCGATTCAGATACAGTCGCTGAAATTTGTCGAGCAGGCCCTCGTAGCTGGTCCACGGACCCGGCATTTCGAGTGGCATTCCACCGTCCGGACCGTAGACGAGGTTGCGCCATTCGGTCTCGCTGTAGCTCCCCACCGGCTTGTCCAGTTCGAAAAGGCCGGACGAGGCGAACATCTGCCACTGCACCATGCCGGGCGCGAAGAGCGGAAACCGCAGCGCGCCTTCGTTGAGCGATTTGGTCCTGTCGATCATCGCGTCCAGATCGACCGTGGTCGTGCGCCCCAGCCCGTCACATCGCGGACACGCGCCCTCCGGAGTATTGAACGAGTACGCCGTCGCCATCCCCGCCGAGGGCTCACCGGCCCGGGAGAACAGCACCCGAATGATCGAGTAGATGTCGGTCGCGGTGCCGACCGTGGAGCGGGCGCTGCCGCCGATCGGCTTCTGGTCCACCACCACCGCCGTGCTCACTCCCTCGATGCGATCGACCTGCGGTTTCTCGTACCGCGGCAACCGGTTTCGCACGAAGGTCGGGAACGTCTCGTTGAGCTGACGCTGGGACTCCACCGCGACGGTGGAGAACACCAGCGACGACTTACCCGACCCGGACACTCCGGTGAACACCGTGATCGCGTCCTTGGGGATCGCCACCGACACCGATCGCAGATTGTGCTCGCGCGCGCCGTCGATGACGATCCACCTCCTCGGATCCCGCTCAGCGTCCCTCGTGGGATTCGTCCCGGTGCCCGTGTCGGTGCTCATACGATCTCGACTCCGATCTGCGTCCAGTCGTAGTCACGCAGCAGCCCAGTAGCGAACCGCATGGTTCGGTCTCCTTTCGCTTGCCTCCGTGCCGACGGTAGAAGCCCAATAGGTCAATCAGTGACCTATATGCGTGACGCATCGGGGAATCATCGGGGGTGCCGCTAGGTCCCTCCCGCCATCAAGGTGAGACAGGCGACTTGGAGTCCCGAACGGAACTGCTCCGCAGCTACGACCCACAGGTCTTCCACGGCCACCGCCAGTGAGTCGATGCCGCGTGGGAATGGAGTTTCAGGGCATCCCGGCGGCTCCGACTCACTGGCAGTGCAGTCTGTCCGCCGGACGTGGGGGTAGTTTGGCAGGACTCGCCCATTGGTGGCATGACTGGAACCTGTGTTCGCCTCCTGCCGCATCGCTCGGCAGGTGAGTTCACGATATTGCTTCGATCTCGTTGGGGGCTACTCATCGCAGCGTCTCTGAGTCCCACCACAACGGTCCGGCTGTTCCTTTGAGACGCAGCATATTTCGTGATGTCAGCAGTGATCAGGCTCGGTAGATTCGGTCGATGGATTTGCCGAGTAGGTCCTTGAGGGGTTCCAGGAATCCCATGGTCGTGCCGGTGCCGGTGAGCAGTTCCGAACCGCCCAGCCCCTCCGCGAGTCCGCGTTCGATCTCGGCGCGTACGGCGTCGGCCGGAATCCCGGAACGTTGACAGTGCACTGCGGCACGCTCGAAGGAGTCGAGAGTCGACACTCCGGCGGCTTCCGCGGCCTGCACCACCGACAGCGCGGCGAGGAATCCCCATACTAGGGTGGCTCTTTCGCGGGCCTCGGCGGGCGATACGCGCTCCGGGCGAGGGCCGGTCCGGTGCGAATTCGCGGGTTCCTCGTCAGCGGGCTGTGAGCGCATTTACCATTCCTTCCGTCGCCGACGCACCCCGATGACGGTACGGCAGACCACGTCGGCCAACACGGCGTACTCATGGCGTGATGTCGATCTAGCACCGCGCTCCTGTGACCGCTCACAAGCTTTCGCGCGAGGCTCTTGCCTCGGTAACAGAACACTGCGGCTGATGTCTGTGTCGACGACCCGCGAGTTAGCCTCTGACACGCCGCAGCTGCGACTGTTCGAAGGGAGTCGGCAGATGACAGGTACGAGTACCGCGCATGCGAATCTCACGGTGTCGGGTCGCCCGGCCACCTCTCCGCTCAAGGACGTTCGAGCCTTGGCGCGCACCATGGTCGGCCATTTCGTCGACACGATCTTCACCTGCCGAACGCTGCCCGGCGACGCGGTGCGGGGCGACATCACGAAGGTCACGCGGGCCTGCCTCGAACTGGCGATCAGCATGATCGACGGTGAGGACTCCCCGGACAAGATCGCCAAAGTGGAAGACGCGGCGACGAATTGGGCTCGCGAGGGAATTCCGATCGACACCATCCAGCACGCGCTCCACGAAGGCTTCAAACTCGGCTTCGACCTGATCATCGATCGGGCCACTCCCGAGGACTTCGACAGCCTGAAGGGCGTCTCACGCAAACTGCTGGAGGTTCTCGATACGATCAACGTCACCGCGTCGCTGGCCTACGTCAAGGAATTGCGCGCTGTCGTAGGCGAGCACCACACCGCGGTCCACACGCTCACCTCCGCGCTACTGGCTGGCCACCCCACGTCGGTGATGGCCCGCGAATCCGGCATCGAGGTCGCGGATACCTATCATGTTGTCGCCCTTGCCGTTCCGGCTCATCCAGACGAGCTCAATCCGGCGCTCGACAGCGCCATCGCCGCCCGGCGCAAGCTGCGTCGCGTACAAGCCGCGGTCGCCGATGGATGTGGGGGAACGGCGCTGTCGCTGCTCAGTGTCAAGGGCGGGACACTGCTGATCCCGACCTCGTCGATCGCCGACGGCGGACTCGGAGAGTTCATCGCGGTCCTGGCGAGAAACGCTCAGGTTCCGGTCCGTGCGACGGTCGTCGATTCCCCCGCCACCGACGTTCCCGCCGCGGCCGAGCGCGCGCACGAGGTCCTGGATATCGTGCAGCGGCTGCAGTGTCAGCCCGGGCTGTATCACTTCGACGACCTCGCACTCGAATATCAGCTGACGCGCCCAGGCCCGGCCCGCGAAACACTCGGCTCACTGCTGGATCCGCTCGATCAGCACCCGTATCTGCTCGCCACGCTCGAGCGCCATATCAGCACCAATCTCGATCGCCAGCAGACGGCGCGGAGCCTGCACGTCCACACGAACACGGTCGACTATCGACTCAAACGCATCGCCAGACTGACCGGGCTCGATCCGCTGCAACCCAGTGGCCTGTGGAATTTGCGCGCCGCGCTCGTCGCCCGTACCTACCGCGCACCGAAAACGAATTACCCCTCCGAGAACGCCGATCAGCAATAGAAATCATGTGTTGGGCTCGGCTGTCTCTTATATCCGAGCGCGGTGAACCGGAGCGAAATCCGTCGAGACCGCGCATCCCCCGAGAGTTTCGCTCCGGCTATTCACCCGCTACAGGCAGAAGCTGAGTTCCACCGGGCCGACTGGAATACCGGTGCACACCTCCACCGAACCGCCACCCGCAGAACCCGATACCGGGGATGCGGCGGGGGCGGACGCGGTGGCGGTACCCACGCTCAGCGCACCGGCCGCGAGTACGAGAGCGGCGACAGTAGACGAGCGAACAATTCTCGAGGTCATACGAATTCCTCTGGTTGTTGTGCAATGTGACGCATTCCGAAATCGGAACGAGTTCAGAACATCACGCCTCGTTACCGACCGGTAGTGTTTCGGAAACCTCTGGGCTCGGCAACAACGAATCATGAAATACTTTGTTCTGGAACGGATTTCAGCGATGCTGGCCTGTCGCTAACGTGTCAGCCATTTCGCCGGAAAGTCCTCCTTGCGCCAAGGTCCACCGGCTGCCGACGTGGTCGATCGGGGAGCCTGGAGCACGACATCCTGACCGCATCAGCACTCAGACTGAAACGTCACTGCGTCAACGGTAGGGTGACGTGCCGGAACCCGATGCTTATCGGGGGTCGTTTCAGCTCTATTGGGAGATGCATTGAAGTCTCCAATGCCTCTCGAGTGACGGTTGCTTTGCGCGCCTTAACCGTCTGGGGCGTAAGGGGTTTGGTGGTCGCTCGGTGTTCCCGGCCACGCCCTTGTTCTCCTGGGGGTTCCCGGATATCCGGATCCAAAGTGGCACGCAATCGTGGAGTTCGGTTCCCGTGACATCCCGCGAAGGTTCGGCCTGGGCTCGGTTGGCATCGAGTGGATCTCGGTAGTCGGTCCAGGGCGGTTGTGGGTACGAACGAGCAGGAAAGGTACCCCTTCAAGTCGTGCCCTGGCTGCCCTCCCCGGCGTGTCGTAGATCGACACGCCGGGGAGTTTTTCTGGCCAGCAACCCTTTGGCTACTTATGGAAGCGATACTCGGATTCACGTGGTGATGACATGCGGAGTTTCTATCCGGAAGCGGAAGCGGCCGGTGAGGATGGACGGATGAGCATGGATCAAATCTCGGGTATGGCCGCGCCGCAGTCCGAATCCCGCCTGGTTCAGCACAAACCTGACGCGACGACTAGCGAGGACCCTGACGGAATCTTTCTCCGCGTCACCGCGCCAGCGGTTCCTCGGGTCGGAAGCGAAAGGGGCCACTGGCTTCCCTGCGTCGACAAGATTAATCCATACGGCAACCCGCAAACCACCGAAGGCAGTTCCCTGCCCGGCTCGAATATCGAGGTCCGATGAGGATACTTTTCGCTGTCGCAACCCTGGCATTGATTGCCGCGTGCACCAACGACAAACCAACCCCGTCCGTCGACCTGACCTACGACGACGCGGAGCGGGTCGTCGTCGAGAACTTTACGGCCGTCTGGCCAGTGCGGCCGACAGTGACTACCAGTCGCGGCCCAGGGTGCGGCACGAACGCAGCGGGAATGTCGGAAGGGCCTCCTTGGGCTGCCATCATGAGCGAGGACGTGTACAACCCGTCGCAGGAATTCATTGACAAGACTCTCGCCAACCTGGAAGCGATGACCGCCCACGGCTTCTCCCGCAGACCCGACGCGGTTCCCGGCGACGATCCCGTGAATCGCTCCTACGAGGACGAGCGGGGGTTCTCGATCGCGGTCGGCCGCTATGCCGGTGCATCTCCCGATGGCGTCAAATTCGGGGTGACGGCCAAAGGCCCCTGCATCGATGAGTAGGGCGGATAGCAACGTCAAGGTCGAGTACGAGCCTTGCCCGGCGTCCGCAGAGCGAGGTCCGTTGTATGCACCTTTTGTCCTCCCCACTATCGGTGCCGTTGTCGATGGTCCTGGCGGTCCTTCGCCCTCGAAATATGTATGAAGAGCGCAAGGGTCGGACCGCCGGTCGCGCGTCGCCCGCCTTGCCGTGGGTCGGCGTCGGTGCCTTCGCGCTGGTCAACGGGTACTGGTTACTGATGACGTTGGCGTGGTCCGGCACATTTTCCTCGTCATCGTGTGGGCAACCTGATCGCTGCGCTGCGGAGGAGGCCGAATTCCACTCCGCCACAGACGCTCTGCTGTTGGGTGCGGTGGCGATACCGATCCTCGCCGCAGTGGCGAGCATCGTCGCGGCCGTCGCGCGCAGGGTAGCTGCGGCGCGCGGCGTGCCATTGGGAATTGGCCGTTGTCCCTCTGGCCACTGCTTGCCCTGTTGTTCCAGGCAGTGTGCTTGTAGTGGGCTTGGTCTGTGAGCTGACCGCCGACCGACCGGAAGCCGTTCCGATGGTCATCAACCTGAAATGGACACAATGTGTACTGCCCCTCGGGGCCGGAGAACGGACGACCGAGCCGGATGTGGTGTTGCTGAGCATCGACGGCGAAGACGCGCTCTGCCACGACTTCCTCATCCGCGAGCTTCTCCTGTGCGCTGGGCGCGGGTGTGGCCGCGGCGTCCTCGGGGGCGGGGTTAGGGAACCCCAACTCGGCCGGGATCGCGAACCGGGCGCGCGCGGCGTCGCGGTTGGCCTCGGCGAGCAGCTCCCCGATACGCGTCAGCGCGGTATACAACGCGGCCACAGTGTCATCGCCGTCGCTGACGAAGGCGTGTTCGTCGATGCGGAACGCGCACCCGGCACCCCGCTCGGTCGCCACCGGCGCGTAGACCTCGATGCGCACCTCCTCGCCGGCGTCGGTCAGCCGCGAGGCGATTACTGGGCCTTGCATGACACTCACCACTACGCGAGAATCGTTCCCGCCGGTAGGTTTTCGGGATACCCGACCGCGCCCGAGCAAACCCACCCATCATCCCCTTAGCGCGCCATCCCCGCCGCAAATTCTGCCGTCGGTGACCGACAACGCGTGCCAGATCTCTGAAATGATCTGCGGTACAACCTATTTCGCCGGGCACGTGAGGTTATACGCTGTGGAAATGGGTATGCCCGACCTACGAGTGCGCGTTGCGAGGCCGGTGAAACCCGCGCCGACCACGATGGCGTGGAAGTCGGGCCGGTCGCGCAGGTGGGCGTCGAGCCGCTCGGCGGCGGCGAGGGTGTCGATGTCGAACAGCCGCTCCGCACCGGGCAGATCAGGGCGAACCAGTTGGCTTCCGGCAGCCAGGATCAACCGGTCGTAGCCGCGGGTGCGGCCGTCGTCGGTGATCACCTGCTGTCCGTCGGTGTCGATGGGGGAGACGGTAGCGGGCAGATGGTCAACCCCGATCGGCTCTAGGACACGAGCGCGACCTTGGCACGTCCCGGACCCTGTTCGTACAGGCGGGGCCGCAGCACTAGGTCCGTATTGGGCGCGACCAGCGTGATCTTCAGATCGGCACTGACCGCGCGGCGGACCTGAGCGGCCGCCGCGGCGCTCCACACACCAGCGAAACCGCCTCCGATGACAACGATCTCAGACATTCTCGATAATCCCGGTGCAGGCGATCACAGCGTTGGTCGCCACGGTCAGATACCAAGCCAGTTCGGTCTGGGCCTCCAGATGGCGGGCGCGGATCATGCCTTCGTGGGCGTAGAGCAGGTCGCGCCGCAGGGCGTGCAGAGATTCGCCCTTATTGAGTTGGCGGGAGATCTTGCGTCGATAGTTCGGGTCGGACAGGTACTTCGCGGCGTAGATCGTTCAGCGCAGTGCCCCGTATTCCTTAAGCGCCGCAGCGAGGCGTCCTGCCGCCCAGACGCGGACAGCTTGCCGCTCAGTAGGGATGCGAGGGTGACGCCCTGGGTATCCGTGGCATGTTCGGTGAGCGCCAGATCGGTTGCATTGCCGAGGATTTCGTCGAGCACGTAGGGCGCTTCGCGTTTGGTAGCGACGATGACCTCGGTTCCGCAGGTGGGTGCTGGTCGGTGACGTGGTTCGGGCCCCTTACGGGGACGTCGAGTCGGGGTCTTCGGCATATTCAAGGCTTCGACAGCGTGATTGTCGCAGAACCGGACCATATCGTGCAGGCGGAAAGCCGTGGCCTGCAACGTCTCTACGTCGCCCTGACTTGAGACGTCAGTAACCTGTACATCGTGCATGCCGAGCGACTGCCGGAACCTTGATCGGGGATGCGGCGACGAGTCGGTAACTCGCTATCCGGACGCCTGCCTCGTGCCCGGCCCGCGAGGGGCAGAGACTCGAAAAGACATGCTTAGCAAGGAGGTGATCTTCCGTTGCGAGATGCCTTGTGCAGCAGTCTGTTCCCGCTGCCGCTGATCCTCGCTGGTGGACACCGACAGCGCATTCGGGATCGCACGCGCAACCCGACACACCGAGAGGGCCAGCCGTCCACATCCGTACGACACCGCCCCCGCGCGTCAGGAAATACGAGGCACGGTGCGAGCGCGGGCCGCGCGCTCCCACGCCCTAACCATCTGCCCGACAACGCGTCTCGCCGCAACGTCGTCGTCTGTCCCGGTCCCGCCTGCTGAAGAGGGTGATTGAGCAAAATCGGGTAACCTTGGCCGCGATCGCACCGGGCAGACCGCCGAATCTCCGCATACTTCCCGCGATGAATCCCCCTTGAGGCGAAGAGCCCACTCGAGCAGGTCAGCCGACCGGACGCTTTCGCTCAAGCTGTCGATTTTGAACGAGGACATAGAGTGGATCTCGTCCGATCGCGAATCCCGGGGCACGGTATGACATGGGAATTGGTCCGGGGCGAAAGGGAGAACTTCAAAAGGCGGCGCATGATCGACTCCTTCATGGCGGTTCGGATTTCGACCGCAACGGTCACTCGTATTGAAGCGAGGGCAGCGGGCCGGGGCCCGTGATGCGCAGCCCGTTAAGCCACAACACCATTTCGGCATTCCCTTGGCAATTGATGTGGTCGGAGAGTGTTTTGGATCACCTGGATTTGGCCTGTGCGCGCCGGTGCTGATCGGTGGGAACAGCACAGCCATCGCGTTGCCAAACCTTATGTTTGCCAGCGAGATTCGCTGGCTCCGGAGTGCTGGTGCTCAACTGTCTCGCGTTGTGGAACACCGTCTACAGCGACCGCGCCCTGGAACAGCTTCGCGCACAGGACTATCCGGTGCGCGAGGATGACGCCGCCCGATTGTCGGCGTCATCCGCGGTCACATCGGGATTGACGGCCACCACGCTTTCCACCTGCCCGACCTCGGCGCTCATCGCCCGCTACGCGATCTGGATGCCCCAGACGACTGAAAACCCAGTTGAGGTTTCTCAGGCTTTTCGCGCCAGGAGATGGTCATCCACGTATTTGCCCGCCAGCAGGAACTCGTCGTGCAGCGTGCCCTCGAGAATGAAGCCTGTTCTGGCATAGAGACGGTGGGCTGTTTCGTTGGTGGATAGGACGCGCAGCGTGATTCGTGATGCGCCTTGCTGGCGTGTTTCGACGATGGCGGCGTTGACCAGTGCGGTGCCGATTCCGCGGTAGCGGGCTGATTCCTCAACGGCCAATCCCTGTATTTGCCGGACGTGTGCGCAGCTTTCCACGGGGATCGGCTGCACCAGGCGAAGATAACCGACGACACTGCTGCCGAGCTCGGCGACAAGGTAGTCCTCCGGTCGGCTTGCTTCATGAAAGAACGGTTCGCCGGGCACCGGGCACGGGCTGATCTCGGTGATGGGTGACCAAGTACTCCGGTAGATCTCAGCCAGAGCCGGGCCATCGGTCGTGAGTCCAGTACGTATGAGCAGATTGTCCACGTCATCCACCCTTTCTCCGTTGGGCTTCGGCGTCGAGCCCTGGAGCGCGATCAGCCGGATACTGAACGTCTTGGCCAACTTGCCACCCCACACGAAGGTGACCCAGCCGCTGACTCGATCCGGCTCGCAACCGCTATCTGCGGTAACTGCTGGGCGCCGGATTTTTCAAAGATGTGCCTTGACCCCGGCCAACATTCAGGGCCGCCACGGCACCCGTACCGCTTGGCCCGGCTGCGCGAGGTTGTTCACCGCGATCGTCCTGGTGTGGGCACGCGTCGGTCAGATCAGTGGTTTGCCCTGCCTGGCCCGGCGGCGCATGTCCCACAGGCAAACGTTGTAGGGGAATAGACGGATCGACTCGGGTGCGGCGGCGAAGACACGTCCGACGGCGCGGAGTGTCTGCTCGAATCTGCGTTGGTCGCGGTCGGTCCACGGCAGCCCCAGCATTTCTCGGAACTCCGGGTACAGGTAGCCGCGCGCAAGGAACCGATTTGCTGGAGCCAGCACGGTCCGCACAGGCCAGGGCAATGGGCCCAGACCCAACAGCACGTCACGCATGTACGCGCGGATGGTGTCGTCGGCTTCGATCCGGCCGAGCATGGCGGTCCAGTATTCCTCGAAGGCCGCGCGGTCGGTCGGCCACATGTCCGGACGCATCTGCAAGGTCGTGCCGATGCGCATGGCTTCCTGGTACAGCGCGTCCGCCGTGACGTCGTCCGGGGGGCCGTACAGGAGTGCGTTCATGTCCCGGAAGTAGACGTACAGACACGCGGTGATCCACAGCTGCAATTCCGGGTCGAAGGCGTTGTACTTCACTGGGCTGTCCTCGTCTGAGCGCACATACCGGTGCGCGCCGTTGACCGCGGTGCGATACCGCTGTCGGTCATCATCGGTGCCGATCATCGCGACTGCCATGTAGGTCAGGGTGGTGCGCAGGCGTTTCACGGGGTGTTTCCGCCCGTCGCCGCTCTCGACCTTGCTCTCGTAGACGCCGTAGGCGGTAGTCGGGAACGACAGCTGCATGATGATGTTCGCCGCAGCGGCTCCGACCAGGGTCGGTAAACCGGTCATCGCGTTCCGGGCGACGACAGTGGGCGGGGGGACGGGGGCGGGCGTGGGGCCACGCGAAGTAGCTGTGGTCATGGCTCTTCTTCTCCTCATTGAGACTCGGCTGATGGCTGGCCGATGCGAAAGAGTTCTGGTGGAATGATCCACCAGAAATTGAATCTGGGCAAGCCGTCGGCCAGAATCGAGTCGTGATGTCCAAGCGCGCGTATGGCGGTGTTTCCGCTCAGCAGCGGAAAGAGCAGCGGCGTGCCGCACTACTCGATGCTGCTCTGGAAACTATTGGTACCCAGGGTTTCTCGTCCCTGTCCGTGCTCGGCCTCTCCCGTGCCACCGGGCTGAACGACCGCTACTTCGCCGAGAGCTTCGACAGCCGTGAGGATCTCTTCTCGGCCTTGATCGACCGCATGCTCGAGGAACTCGCCGCTCTGGTCGCCGCCGCGCTGCTGGCATCGGAGCGGGATCTGCGGAGCAAGATGCGCGCGGCGGTGGGGGCTGCGATCGAATATCTGACCGACGACCCGCGCAAGGCTCGCGTGGCGCTTATCGAGGCACCGGCCGTTGCGGTGGTGAATCAGCGCCGTCGTGAGGTCATCGACTTCCTGGCGAACGTGGTCAGGGTGCAGCTCGACGAGCATTTCGGCGTGGTGCGCTCCCAGCGGATGACCGAGGCTCTTCGCTTCGTGGAGGTGCACGCATTCGGCGGGCTCATGGAGGCCGTCACTCTGTGGCTGGACGGTGGGCTGGAGGTGACCCGGGACGAACTGATCGACCGTTCCGCTGACCTGATGGTTGTGCTCGTCGAGCATGTCTATGCCCAGGGTCTGTGAGGGTGCGTTAGGCCCGGAGTCCTGGCTAATCTCGCTCGGTCGGGAGTGGTTCCGGGCTAAGCGCGACCGCCGCTAGGCGTTGCCATTCGGCCAGAATCGCCTTGCGCCGCTCGGGATCCCGGCCCAGCATCTCATCGACGATGGTGCCGCGGACCAGGTTGATCGTCATCCAGAAGGCGTTTTCGACGTGAGTGGGTGACGCATCGGAGCCGATGAGTTCGCTGACGACGGTCAGCACCTCCCGGGTCAGGGCATGCTGCACGCGCAGCATGTGGTGGCGCAACTCGTCGTCGTTGCGGATGGCGACGAACAGTTCGACCGAAGCGCTGCCCAACTCGCCCGCGAAGGTGGCGGCGATCAGTGTCACCAAGATCTCGGCGGGGGGAGTGCTGTTCGATACGCGGTCGACCGCAGCGCGCATGGCCTCACGCTGCCGTATCGCCAGATGTTCGATGGCTTGCGCGAAAAGTTCTGTCCGCGTGTGGAAGTGGTGCAGGAACGCGCCACGGGTGACGCCCGCGCGGCCCGAGATGTCGGCGGTGGAGGCATTGGCGTAGCCGACCTCGTACAGGCTCTCGATGGTGGCGTCCAGCAGTAGGGCGCGGGTGCGCAGGCTGCGTTCCTGGTGCTTGTTCGGGGGGAGCTCGGGAGCCGACATGATTGCAGTCTAGACGGATCGTAAATACATGCTACGCTGAACGTATATTGCATTCAGTAGTGAATGTAATTTTGGGATCAACTGCGGAAGGATGGCCCGTGAGCCTCCAACTCACCGATGAGCAGCGCAGTCTCGTCAGTACCGTGCGTGATTTCGCCGCGCGGGAATGCGGAACACGCGAGCAGCGACAGTCGCTGACCGGCAATGGCGAGCAGCTCAACAGTTTTCGGATCGCCGCGCAGCTCGGGGAACTCGGCTTCCTCGGCCTGTCCATTCCCGAGCAATACGGCGGGTCGGGTGGTGGCCTGTTCGAGGCGTGCTTGTTCGTCGAGGAGCTCGCCTACGGCCGAGTCCCGCTGAGCAGCTTCCCGGTCACGCTGATCGTGGCGCACAGCTACCTGAAGTTCGCGCCAGAGCCGATGAAATACGAGGTGCTGGGTAAGGTCTGCGCCGGTGTGCCGACCGCCATCGCCATGTCGGAACCGGGTTCGGGATCCGATGTCGCATCCCTGACCTGCAAGGCGGACAAGGTCGAGAGCGGCTACCGGATCAACGGGCAGAAGACATGGATCTCCAACGCGCACATCGCCGAACACATTCTGCTGGTGTGCCGCACCTCCGAGACCGGAGACAAGCATCAGGGCCTCACCATGCTGTCGGTGCCCACCGACACACCCGGCCTCACGATCCGCCCGATCCAGACCCTGGGCGCGGAGGTCAACGATGTGTACTTCACCGACGCCCTCGTCCCCGAGGATCGGGTCGTCGGTACCGAGGGGCAGGGCTGGTCGCAACTGATCGCGGGGTTGAACATCGAACGCGTCATCATCGGCGCGCTCGCTCTCGGCCAGGCTCGGCGCGCCTTCGACGACACACTCGCCTATGTCACGCAGCGCACGCAGTTCGGCCGTCCGATCGGCTCCTTCCAAGCGCTGTCGCAGCGGCTGGCCGAGCTGGCTACCGAACTCGAGGCGACCCGGCTGCTGGTGCACGACGTCGCCCAGCGCGTCGACGAGAACCCCGAGAAGCTGCTGCCGCGCGAAGCCTCCATGGTCAAGCTCAAGGCCACCGAACTCGCCAAAAACGCCGCGCTGGAAGGCGTTCAGATGATGGGCGGCATGGGTTACACGCAGGAGGCGGGCATGGAGGAGCTGCTGCGACACACCATCGTCGGCACCATCGTCGGCGGCACCAGTGAAATCCAGAAAGACATCATCGCCAAGACCCTGGGATTGTGATCATGAGTGGAAACCCGAATGGCGCATACATTTACGACGCCCTGCGCACGCCACGCGGCAAGGGTAAGCAGACCGGCGCGCTGCACGGGGTCAAGCCGATCGATCTGATCACCGGCCTCATCGGTGAAATGCGTTCGCGGCACCCGGGATTGGATCCCGCTCAAATCGACGACATCGTGCTCGGCGTGGTCACCCCGGTGGGTGACCAGGGTATGGATATCGCCAAAACCGCGGCCATCGCCTCCGGGCTGCCGGACACCGTGGCGGGCGTGCAGCTCAACCGGTTCTGTGCGTCCGGGCTCGAAGCGGTGAACACCGCCGCGCAGAAGGTCGCCGCGGGTTGGGATCAGCTCATTCTGGCCGGTGGGGTGGAATCGATGTCGCGGGTGCCGATGGGGTCCGATGGCGGCGCTTACATGATGGACCCGGCCACCAGCTATGACAACTTCGTGGTGCCGCAGGGTGTGGGCGCGGATCTGTGCGCCACCATCGAGGGCTTCAGCCGTACCGCCGTGGACGAGTATGCGGCCCGCTCCCAGGAACGCGCCGCCGCCGCCTGGTCCGGCGGCTACTTCGCCAAATCCGTTGTGCCGGTGAAGGACCGAGTCGGCTTGACCATCCTCGACCACGACGAGCATATGCGGCCCGGCACCACCGCCGCATCGCTGGCCGGACTACCGTCGTCGTTCGCGACCATCGGCGACCTGGGCGGCTTCGATGCCGTCGCACTGCAGAAGTACCACTGGGTGGACAAGATCGATCACGTCCACCACGCGGGCAACTCCTCCGGCATCGTCGACGGCGCGGCGCTGACTCTGATCGGTAACCAGCGCATCGGCCAACAGTTGGGCCTGACCCCGCGCGCTCGCGTCCTCGCCACCGCGGTCACCGGCTCCGAGCCGACCATCATGCTCACCGGTCCGATACCGGCGACCAAGAAGGTACTCGCCACCGCGGGGATGACCATCGACGACATCGACCTGTTCGAGGTCAACGAGGCATTCGCCGCGATCGTGCTCAAGTTCGAGAAGGACTTCGGCGTCTGTCCGGACAAGGTCAACGTCAATGGCGGGGCCATCGCCATGGGTCACCCGCTCGGTGCGACCGGCGCCATGCTCCTGGGCACCATGGTCGACGAACTCGAGCGGCGTGATCTGCGCCGCGCTCTCATCACGCTCTGCGTCGGCGGCGGCATGGGCATCGCCACCATTATCGAAAGGGTTTGAGCACCACCATGTCTGCCACCGACATTCACTGGGATCGCGACGCCGACGGCATCGTCACCCTGACCCTCGACCAAGCCGGGCAGGCGGTCAATACCCTCGGCGAGCGGTTCTCACGCGCCGTCCATGACGTCGTCGAACGTCTTGTGGCCGAACGCGATTCGATCGCGGGTGTGATCATCACCTCGGCGAAGAAGACTTTCGTCGCCGGTGCCGATCTCAATGAGATCCGCGCCTACACCGCGGAGAATGTCGGCGTACTGGCCGCGTCGCTGGATGCGGGCAAGGCCGACTTCCGCGCGCTCGAGACGCTCGGTGTCCCGGTGGTCGCGGCCCTCAACGGCGCTGCGCTGGGCGGTGGCTACGAGCTGGCGCTGGCCTGCCATCACCGAATCCTGTTGGACGTCAAGGGTGCTCAGGTGGGGCTGCCCGAGGTCAAGCTGGGCCTGCTGCCCGGCGGCGGAGGCGTGGTGCGCACCGTGCGCATGTTCGGCATCCAGCGGGCGCTCACGACCGTGCTGCTGCAGGGGCCGGCGTTCGGCCCGGCCGAGGCACTGCACGCCGGGCTCGTCGACGACATCGCCGCCACCCCGGAAGACCTCATCGCCAAAGCCAGGGCGTGGATCAAGGCCAACCCGGATGCCAAACAGCCGTGGGACGTGAAGGGCTACCGCATCCCAGGCGGCACCCCGGCCTCGCCGGGTCTGGCCGCACAGCTGCCCGCCTTCCCGGCCACGCTGCGCAAGCAGCTCGGGGGTCAGAATCTGCCTGCCCCGCGCGCCATCCTCGCCACCGCGGTGGAGAGCGCACAGGTCGACATCGACACCGCTACTCGGATCGAAACCCGTTATCTCGCGGAACTGGTCGCGGATCAGGTCAGCAAGAACATGATCTCGGCGTTCTTCTTCGACCTGCAATCGATCAACAAAGGCGGCAGCCGACCACAGGGATACCCGGTCACCACTTTCCACAAGACCGCCGTCCTCGGCGCGGGGATGATGGGTGCGGGCATCGCCTACGTGCAGGCCATGGCCGGTATGCAGGTCATTTTGAAGGACCTCACCCTGGAGGCCGCGGAGAAGGGCAAGGGCTACTCGGCCGCACTGCTGGACAAGGCCGTCGCCAGGGGCCGTATCACGTCGCAGCGGCGCGACGAGGTTCTTGCCCGCATCCACCCCTGCGCCGACTTCGCCGATCTCACCGACTGTGATCTGGTGGTGGAGGCGGTATTCGAGGACCCGAAGATCAAGAAGCAGGTCTTCGCCGACGCGGAGAAGGCAGTGCGACCGGACGCGCTGCTGGCGTCCAATACCTCCACGCTGCCCATCACCGATCTGGCCGCCGGTGTAGCCCGCCCGCAGGACTTCATCGGCCTGCACTTCTTCTCACCCGTGGACAAGATGCCGCTGGTGGAGATCGTGGTCGGTGCCCAAACCAGCGACGCGACGCTGGCCAAGGCCATCGACTACACCGTGGCCATCAAGAAGACCCCGATCGTTGTCAACGACAAGCGCGGCTTCTTCACCAGCCGGGTCATCGGGTTCTTCCTCGATCAAGCGCTGGCTATGCTCGGCGAGGGCATCAGCCCGCTCTCCATCGAACGCGCCGCGGTCGCGGCCGGGTATCCGGCTCCCGCCTTGCAGCTCTATGACGAGCTGACCCTGACCCTGCCGCTGAAGATCACCCGCTCGCTGCGGGACGCCGCAGCAGCCGAGGGTGGGACCTTCACCACCACAGCCACTCTCGAGGTGCTCGAGCGGATGGTGGAGAAGCTGGGGCGGCACGGGCGGTCCAGCGGGGCCGGATTCTACGACTATGACGCGAACGGCACGCGAATCGGCCTGTGGCAGGGCATATTCGACGAGTTCGGCTCAGGGCGTACCGAAATCCCGTTCGAGGACATGAAGGATCGCATGCTCGTCGCACCGGCGATCGAGACCGCGAAATGCTTCGACGACGGCGTCCTGCGCACCACGGCCGACGCCAATATCGGCTCGATCTTCGGCATCGGTTTCCCGGCCTGGACCGGTGGCGTCGTTCAGTACATCAACCAGTTCCCGGACGGTGTCGCCGGATTCGTCGCCCGTGCCGACGAACTCGCGCATCGATACGGTGCCGCGAATTTCACCGTGCCGCAGAGTGTTCGCGACGCGGCGGAGACCGGGCGGGCCTTTCCGTAGTCGTCGGCCCTCGATACCGCTCGCAGGGGGAGCGGTATCGACCCGGGGCCGGAACCGGCGGTTCCCTTCGTTGCGGTTGTCTTTCCTGATATGCGGCGACGCTCCCCGGGACGTGTCGGTCGGCTTGCCGGGTAAAACAATTTGCCGAACGTATGCTGTGGTCGTACCCCGGTCGGGAGGAGGCTGGCGTGATCACGGTGTTCCTGGTCGACGACCATGAGATCGTGCGCAAGGGTGTCGCGGATCTGCTGGATGCCGAGGCCGATATCGAGGTGGTTGGTTCGGCGGGCACCGTGGCGGAAACCCTTTCGCGGACATTGGCACTCGATCCGGATGTCGCGGTGCTCGATGTGGGTCTGCCCGACGGCAACGGCATCGAACTGTGCCGGGAGCTGCTGTCCCGGTCGCCGCGCACCCGGTGCCTGATGTTCACCTCCTACACCGACGAGCAGGCCATGCTGGACGCTATTCTGGCCGGAGCCAGCGGATACGTGGTCAAGGACGTGTCAGGGCTGGAGCTGGTCGACGCCATCCGGGCGGTCGGGGCAGGGAAATCCCTGCTGGACAATCGGGCGGCGGCGGCCGTCATGGCGAAACTGCGCGAGGAGGCGCAGGCGCCGGCCGGGCCGCTGGCCGGACTCACCGATCAGGAGCGCATCCTGCTCGGCCTGCTCGGCGAGGGACTCACCAATCGGGAAATCGCGTCCCGAATGTCGTTGGCGGAGAAGACGATCAAGAATTACGTATCGCGGCTGCTGGCCAAGCTGGGCGTCGAACGCCGCACCCAGGCCGCGCTGTTGGCCTCGAAGCTGGACGATCGCCGGGCGACGCCGGGTCGGTAACCGCGCCACCCCGGGCCGACCGCAACCGGCCAGAAGTCGGCCCCGGGGTGTCACAATGTTGCTATGCGTATGCCGGATGGCTCCATAGCTGCGGGCGAGGCACAGTCAGCAGCGCGCCCGGCCGATGAGTCACCGCAACGCATCCCCGAAGTGGGCGACGCGCGAGATCGCACGCAGCGGCTGCTCGACGCCATGCTCGTCGTCACCGCCGGACTGGATCTGGACGAGACGCTGCGCACCATCGTGCGATGCGCCATCGACCTGGTCGATGCCCGCTACGGCGCCCTGGGCGTGCGGGACACCGGCTCGGGGACCGGGCGGCTGTCGGAATTCGTGCACGAGGGCATCGACGCTCGCACCCGGGAGTTGATCGGCGACCTACCCACCGGCCGCGGGGTGCTCGGACTGCTCATCGAACAGCCCGAACCGATTCGGCTGACCGATCTGTCCCGGCATTCGGCATCGGTCGGATTCCCTGCGTGTCACCCGCCGATGCGGACTTTTCTCGGAGTTCCGGTGAAAGTGCGTGACGAGGTGTTCGGCAATCTGTATCTGACCGAGAAGGCCGACGGGCAGGAATTCACGGCGGGTGACGAGGCGATCGTGCAGGCACTGGCCGCGGCCGCGGGTGTCGCGATCGAGAACGCCCGCAATTTCGAGCAGGCCCGCCAGCGTCAGCAGTGGCTGGAGGTCACGCAGGAGGTCACGACGTTGTCGATCGCCGAAGGGCTCTCGCCACAGCTGTTCGAACTCGTGGCCGATCGGGTGCGGGCACTGACCGGTTCCGCGGCGACACTGCTCGTCCTGTCCGACCAGCCCGCCACCGGCGAGGACGACGCGCTCGTCTGCGAGGTGCTCGCCGCGGCAGGTGCGGCGGAGCTGGTCGGCCGCCAGATCGCGATACAGGTGAAACAACCTGTGCCCGACGGCATTCCGACCGCCGAATGGGTCGACCTGCTCCGGGACGCGCCCACGCCGCCGGGATCCACGCGGCTGTTCGAGCTGCGCACCGGAGCCTCGCTCATCGGTGCGTTGATCACGGCCGCCCCAGCGGGTGCGCCCGCGCTGGACGAGAGCACCCGCGCGTCGGTGACCTCGTTCGCCGACCAGTGCGCCCTGGCCCTGCAGCTGGCCCGAGCTCAGCGCGATGTCCGCGAGCTCGATTTGCTGACCGAGCGCAATCGCATCGCCCGCGATCTGCACGACCATGTCATTCAGCGTCTGTTCGTTCTCGGTCTGTCCCTGCGACGCAGCCGGGACACGGCGCTCGTGCCGGAGGTCCGCGAGCGGCTCACCCGCACCATCGACGATATTCAGGCCATCGTGCAGGACATCCGCAACTCCATCTTCGAATTGCAGGGCGTGGTCCCGCGCGCCGGCGCGGCCACCTTTCGCAAACGACTGCACCGGGTGATCCGGGAGATGACCACCGACAGCGGTCTGCACACCGTGATCCACATCAACGGGCCGGTCTCGGTGCTCGAGCCGGTGTACTCCGATGACGTGGAAGCGGTGCTGCGCGAGACCTTGAGCAATGTCACCCGGCATGCGCGCGCCACACGCTGCTGGGTGACCATCACCATCCGCGACGACATCTGCGTCGAGGTTGCCGACGACGGTGCCGGAATCCCGGAAACCAACAGCCGCAGTAGCGGTTTGGCGAACCTGTCCACGCGGGCCCGCCAGCACGGGGGCGAATTCTCGGTGGCGCCGCGCGCGAGCGGCGGGACCGTCGCGCACTGGTCGGTACCGCTTCCAGCCGGACTCCCGGCGCGCGACAGTGCGGTGCGCGGTGCGGCCACACCCGGCTGATCCAGGCGTGGCCGCACCGACTCGATCGGGTCGTCAGTGACCGAACGGCATGGCGCCGAGGATGTTCTGCGCGGCCTGAACCCCGGTGTTCACGGCCTGCTGCACGTCACCGGTCTGCAGTGGCGCCGCGACCTCGGTGACCGCCTGCTGCACCTGGGCGGCGACCGGCGCGGGATCGGCGGGCAGCACGGCGGCGGCGACATCGTCAGCGGCCTGCTGGACCTGGGTGATCGAGTCGGATTGCGCGGGCTCACTCGGTGCCGCGGGTGCGGCGGCCACAGCGGCCGTATCGTGCATGACCGGAGCCGGGTGCTCGGCGAGCATTTCATCGGCCGCGGCGACGCCCGCGCCGGTGGCAGCGCCGATAGCCGAACCGATACCGCCGCCGATCACGCCGCCGACCGCCGCACCCATGGGGACGGTGAGCGGAGCCGTCGCGACGGAAGCCAGCGCACCGCCGATCGCACCGCCGCCGACTGCACCGATGGTGCCCCCGATGGGTCCGCCCAGGATGGCACCGATGGGCGCGCCGACCAGGCAGCCGACCAGGATGTAGGGCAGGCCGACCGCGCAGCCGAGCGCCGCGCCGACCGCGGTGCCGTAGGTCGCACCGATGGCGCCGCCGGCGAAGAACCCGGCCGTCGAGCCCAGCGCGACCGCGGGAACCTGGGCGGCTCCGGCGCCGACCGCTGCGCCGATCCCGGCCCCCGTGCCTAGGCCGATCGCCGCACCCTTCGCCGCCCCGGCGCGCACGGCATCACCCATGGGGTCGCTGCTGGCGGGAGCGGTCGTATTCGACTGTGCCGCAGTGAGATGCACGAGCGCGGCGACGGCGTCCGGTGACAGCGCCGCGGCGTGATCGCCGACCGGTGCTGTAACGGCCGGTGCTGCGATGGCCGCGATATCCGCGGAGGCGTTCGGTGCGGTGAGGAATGCGCCGGTGATGGGAGCGACGCAGACCGCGAGTCCGATCGCGAGCTTAGAACGAGTAACCATCTGTTGTCCTTGTCTCTCTGGAATCTGCGCGAGGTTCCCGTGCAATTCCGTGAATTTCTGGATCTATGGAAACTGTTTCCCGGCCCGGGTAATTCAAGATTAGTTTCTCGACCGAAACTAATTACAGTCCCCGGGTGCGTGATGTGGATCGCGGGCTTCGGGTCACCGGCGGCATCGGACGCCAAAGTTGGTGCAGAAGAATCAGTTTCGCCTCTTCCGGTACCCGTCATCTGACGGAATCGCGGGTATTTCATACCTATTCGCGAGCTGATCGAGAGTGTGCCCGGCGACTTTGGTCCTCGGCGTCGAGAGCACTTGGTCATTTGCCGCGTGGGACCAAAGACCTAACCCTGACCACGGATGCCGTTCCGGAATGCCATCGGTGTGGTGCCGGTGCGATGGCGGAAGAATTTGTTGAAATTGGTGGCGCTGGGAAATCCGAGCCGTTCGGCGATGCGTGCGGCGGAACTGTCGCTGTGGGTGAGCAGGCGCTGGGCTTCGAGGGTGACGCGGCGGTCGATGAACTCCTTGGCGTTGACGCCGACCGCGGCCAGGGTGGCGCGGGACAGCGTGCGTGGGGAGTAACCGAGTTCGCGGGCGTAGTCGGCGAGGCGGCGAGTGCTGCGGAAGTCGCGTTCAACCGCGTCCCGGAAGCGCTGATAGATATCGACGCGGTCGGGGCGTGAGGGCGGGGCGTCGGCGGCGACTCGTGACAGTTCCAGCACCAGGACCGAGAGCAGATGCCGCAGGATGCAGACATGGATGTCGATGGGCAGCCGACCGAATCGCTCGAAGGAATGGCGCAGGTGTTCGGCGGCGAGATCGATCCCGGGGCGATCGGCGGGGCCGGGGGCGATGAGTGTCGGGGCGTGCGGGTCGTCGACGCAGGCGGTCGCCAGCGTGGTGGTGTCGAGGAATCCGGGTTCGAACAGGATCAGGGTGCCCTGCGCGGCGGCGAGGTCGCCCCATTGCTGGATCTGGCCCGGGCGGACCCACAGCCAACTGCCCGCTTCGATGCGGTAGGTCGTGAAATCAATGGTGTGGCAGAGGGTTTCGGACGTCGTCAGCAGGTGATGGAACAGTGGGCGCTGCGGCGCGACGATGTTCGGCGTGCCGACGGTGCGCTCATGCAGTTGCCGTAGCGTGAGCACCTCGACGCCGGGCGGGGCGCCCGGGGGCTGGGCGAACCCGACATCCGGAATGATGTTGCCAGTTTGACGGATTCTGACCATATCGAGTCATGACATTACCCTATTACCGCTGCTCATAGCATTTACCGTGGGATTGTTCTTGATCCGGAACGCCGAAATCGGACATCCCACGGAGGGCTCATGAGTAACCGGGACATCGTGGTCGCTGCGGTACGCGACTTGTTCGGAACAGCGGGTGCCGAGGCGGTCGACCGCTGGGTCGCGCCGGACTACCGGCAGCACAGTGCGCTGGCCGCCGACGGGCAGGATGGACTACGCAAACTGCTCGAGAATCTGCCGACGGGCTTCAGCTACGACCCGGTCCGCGTCCTCGCCGACGGCGATCTCGTTGCGCTGCACGGGATCTACCACGGTATCGGCACGCAGCCGCAGGTCGCCTTCGATATCTTCCGCGTCGCCGACGGTCTGCTCGCCGAACACTGGGACGGGCTGACCCCGCAGGTGAACCGGACCGTTTCCGGCCGCTCCCAGACCGACGGGCCGACCACGGTGACCGAGCCCGGCAAAACCGAGGACAATCGCGCGCTGGTCAGCGACTTCGCCCGGCAGGTGCTGATCGGCGCGGACTACGGCGTGCTGACCGACTTCATCTCCACCACCGAATACGACCAGCACAATCCCGAAGCCGCCGACGGCCTGGACGGTTTCGGCGCGGCCGCGGCGACCTGGGCGGGCCAGGGCAAGAACCTGGACTACACCACCGTGCACAAGACCATCGCCGACGGCGATTTCGTCCTGTTGCAATCTGAGGGCACCTTCGGCGTACCGGTGGTCTACTACGACCTGTTCCGTGTCGCCGACGGCAAGATCATCGAACACTGGGATGTGATCGCCCCGATCCCGGACAAACTCCCGCACGACAATGGCGTCTTCTGAGCTCGCCGCCCCGGCTGCGGTGGCTGCGCTGCCGTCCTACCGCGAGGCGATCGCACTCGATCGCGAATTCGTTCCGGCCGCGCCACCGGCGCGGTCGGGCATGTTCGATCACATCGCGCGCCGGGCCCTCGAAGTGCTGGGCGCGGACCCGGCATTCGAACGGCTGGGCCTGCGGCCGCGCCATCGTGGGGAACTGACTCGATCGCGACCGCGTGCCTTGTTGCGTGCGGCGCTGACGGCGCGGCCGCCCGGCCCACTGCCACACGAGGCGGTGCCGCTGCTGGACGCACTGCTGGGTGGCCTACGGCGCGGGCGGCGCATTATCGATCCGGCGCGGCTTCCCGATATCGCCGAAACACTGGGCGTGACAGTCGATCCCGAGGCGACCAGGGTGGTGCTGTGGCGGGGCGACATCACCGATATCACCGCCGACGCGATCGTCAACGCCGCCAGCAACACCCTGCTGGGCTGCTTCCAGCCCGGGCACGTCTGTATCGACAATGCCGTGCACAGCGCCGCGGGTCCGCGGCTGCGCGAGGACTGCTTTACCGTCGCCGAGCTCACCGGTACACCGGAATATGCTGGGAGCGCCAAGATTACGCGCGGATACCATCTGTCGGCCCGCTATGTCGTGCACGCGGTGGGGCCCGTCGTCGAGGACACGCCGCTGCCTCGGCACCGGGACGAACTGGCCGCCGCCTACCGGTCCAGTCTGGATCTGGCCGCATCCTTCGGGGCGATCCGCACGGTGGCTTTGAGCCCGATCAGCCAGGGCGACTTCGCTCTTCCCCGAGCCGAAACCGGGCGGATCGCGGTGCGCACGGTCGCCGAATGGATCCAGACGCATCCCGGCCGATTCGATCGCGTCGTCTTCGACGTCTGCGGGGACGAGGACTACCGGCAGTACACGCGCCACCTCGGCGAGTGGCCCGCGCCGCACTGAAAGGAGCCGAAGATGCATCTCCAGACCGCGGGCGACCGAGTGCGCCATCCCACCCCGCCATCCGGTCGGGATCGGGGGTCCCTCGACCTCGCGTCCCGGGCTGGCGACCCCGTCGAAGCGCTGACCGCGTGGCTCGCGGCGGCAGTGGCCGGGCTGGCGCTGATGATGCCCGTCAATTTCGGCTGGGCCGTGAAGGGCTCGTCGCTGCAACTCGAACTGCTGGTGTTCAATGTGCCGCGCGCGATTACCGCAGGCGCCGTCGTCGCGGTGGTCGTGGCCGTGCTGGCGGTGACACTCGTCAACGAGATGGTCGCGTGGGCAACGGCTTTCGTCGCCCTGCTGGTGTTGGCGATCAACAATGTGCTCGCTCAGACCGCGACCTCGATCACGTCGCTGCCGACGCTGACCTATGTGGACGCGGTGTTCGGCGGTGTGCTGCTGGGCGCGGTCGGCGCGGCGGTGCTGGGCCATCGGGTGCCGGGTCGCGCATTCGTCACCGGTGCCCTGGCGGGCATCCTGGTCGGCGACCTGTCGGCGAGCCCGTCGGCGGCGGACACAATGACCCAGCTGTCGCCGCTGGAACGCGTGATCGGTTGGCCGTTGACGGTGTCGCCGCCGCTGTGGCTGATCGTGACGGCTGCCGCGCTGATCTCGCTCTGCGCAGGTCTGCGCCGACCGTGGCGGGCTGTGCCGGGGCCAGCGCTCGAGGTGCCGGTGCGGCCGCTGATCTCGATGATGCTGCTCGCAGGGGTCACCCTGCCCACGGCCGAATGGCTGGCCGAACGCGGCCGCGACACGCCCGCCGCGATCGTGGCGGTGCTGATCACGGTGCTCGTCACCGCCGTCGCCGCGCTGCTGCTGCCCGGCCGGGATGGTCAGATTGTCGCTCTCGCAGTAGCATTCGCCGCGGCAGGCTGCGCGGTGATCGCGGTGCCACGCCCGGACTGGTCCATTCCGCTGCTGGTAGTGGGTGTGATGGTCGCAGCGTGGGCCGGGGGCAAACGTCCCATGCCCGTCCTGGCGGCGACGCTGACGGTGGCGCTGGCCGGGTACGCGGTGTTCTCGGCGTCGCGCCCGGGAGAATCGTCCGCCATCGCGGTGACCGGCGGGCTGGCCATCGCATGCGTCGGTGGCTACTGCTTCGGATCCACTGTGCCGCAATACCTCCCGAACCGGGTATACGGATTGGCCGTCCTCTTCGTTCCTTCCGTGGTGCTGGGTTTGCGCGGTCGTGACTTCGCCCGGGTCGGCTACTCGCAGGACTGGTACCGATCGGCTTCGGGCCCGCACGATCCGGTTGCCGGCTGGGCCGCGGTCGCCATCACCCTCGGCTGCGCGCTCGTGGTCGCAGCGCTCGCGCGCCTGCGGCGCGGAGGACCAGCCGAAACCTCCGCGTCCCAGTGATCACACAATCGTGAATGTCACTGCCCCATCACGTATTTGATGGTCGGACCAGCAGTCCAACCGCCGTCGACGGCGAGTTCGGCCCCGGTGATGTAGGAGGCGGCGTCCGACAGAAGGAACGTTATCGCTGCGGCGATCTCCTCGGCCGCACCGACGCGTCCCATCGGGGTATTGGGGTAGCCACCCTCACCCTGCTGGATGCCGACCTGCGCGGTCATGGGGGTGTAGGTCATGCCCGGGTGCACCGAGTTCACCCGGATCCGATCGTTCCCGTTCTCGATCGCCGCCACCTTCGACAATCCCCGCACACCCCACTTCGAGGCACCGTAGCTGCTGGTCAACGCCAGACCCATCAATCCTGCCGCCGAGGAGACGTTCACGATCGACCCGCCGTTCTCCCGTAGCGCGGGGAGGAAAGTCTTCATGCCGAGGAACACCCCGACGAGATTGATCTCGATGACCTTCTTGAAATGCTCGAGTGACTCGTTCGCCAACAGTTCACCCGTCGAGACGCCGGCATTGTTCACCAGTCCGTGCACCGGCCCGCCGAACGCCTCCCGCGTGGCCGCCAGGGCGGCGGCCCAATCCTGTTCGGCGGTGACGTCGAGGTGCTGGTAACGAGCCTGTGCCCCCAGCTCCGCGGCAGTAGCCGCACCCTCCTCGGCGAGCACGTCGGCGATCACCACGTTGGCCCCCGCCGCGACCGCCTGCCGGGCCGCCGCCGCGCCGATGCCGCGGGCCGCGCCGGTGATGAGCACTGTCTTTCCGGTCAAGTCTGTCATGTCGAAATCCCTTTCGGTTCGTGTGATCTCACTACGAGGTCACGCTCCGTATTGGCGAATGCCGTTGTTTGCCGCCTCATCGGCGTAAGAGACGTAACTGGCGCAAGCCGGGAGCGCGGTAGCCGGAGGCGATGGTCGCGACGGTGAAAGTGGTGTTCGGGGTGCGGAACTGGCTGAGCGGGAAAACAATTCGATCTTCTATCTGCTGGGCAGAATTCCGGATGGTTCGCTGCATCGGTTGACCTTTCCTGCGCCGGTTCGCTCGGCGCTGTCGTGTGGGCGAGAAGAGTTGGTTGCCTGCACGGCGGTGGCGGCCATGGTGGCGGCGATGTCGCGCACCGTCGCACCGCGTGACAGGTCGTTGATCGGCCGGTGTAGGCCCTGCAACACCGGACCCACCGTCACCGCGCCGGTCGCCTCCCGGACCGCCTTGTACACCGCATTCCCGGTGTCGAGGTCGGGGAATACGAGCACGGTGGCCGCGCCCGCCACGGGCGAGTCCGGTGCCTTGACCGCAGCGATATCCGGGTCGACCGCGGCGTCGTACTGGATCGGTCCAGTGATCAGCAGATCCGGGTGGCGTTGCCCGACGATCTCAGTAGCTCGGCGCACCTTGTCGACGTCGATGCCGCGATCGGAGTCACCGGTCGAATACGAGATCATCGCCACCCGCGCGGGCAGGCCGAAGTGTTCGGCCGTGGCCGCCGAGGCGATGGCGATATCGGCGAGTTGCCCGGCATCGGGATCGCGATTGACGGCGCAGTCGGCGAAAACCAGCACCCGTTCGGGCAAGCACAGGAACAGCACGCTCGACGCCAGTGCGGCACCGGGCGCGAGCCCGACCGTCCGGAAGGCGGGTATCAGGGTGTCCACGGTGGAATGCGCTGCGCCGGAGACCATACCGTCGGCGTAGCCGCGCTCGACCATCATGGCCCCGAAGTAGTTCGGATCGGCCAGCAGGTCGGTGGCCTCCCATAGGCCGAGGTGATGTCCGTGCACTTCCCGCGAGACCAGGTAGTGCTGGGCGAGTTCACCACGCAGCGGCGAGGTGAGCGGGTCGATGACCCGCACGTCATCGCGACTGGTGTCCAGATCCAATCCCAGTGTCACGATGGCGCTTCGGATGCGGGCGAAGTCGCCGAGCAGAATGACGCCGGTGCCGGTGCGGCGGTGTAGGAAATCGGCTGCGCGCAAGACTCGTTCGTCGGTCGCTTCGGGAAGCACCAGGCGACAGTCGTGCCGACGAGCCGTGTCCAGCATGCGCCGTAGGAAGCGCATAGGGGTGAGACGTTTGGGTCGCGGTGCGGTCAGGGCGGCCGTCAAGGCCGCCGTATCCACGGTGGCGGTGAACAGCGCGAGTGCCGCTCGTTCTCGCTCAGGTCCGGCGGCGGGTGGCAGCGGGGCTTCCGGCAGGGCATGGACCGGCACTCCGATCCGTGCCGTCAGCGATTCACGAACCCCGGGCGTCGTACCGGTGCAGATGACCGCGACCACGTCGCAGCGTCGGGCGCGGTAGGCGCGAATGCGGTTGTGCGCCTGGGCTTCCAGTTCACCGACATCCCGCCCGTGACCGTCGTGGACCAGCACGGTCGCCGCATTCAGTTCGGCGGCGATCCGGGCATCGAGGTCGGTCGCGTCGGGGAGATCAGCGGCAGCGGTATCGATGCCACAAGCCAGTACGACCTCGTTGTCGTACTCCAGGTCGAGTCCCCGGTCGACGAGCGCGGCCAGCAGAGCCTCGCGGCCGGAACCGGCCTGCACGCGTACCGCGTCCCGGTAGGCCAGACCCGCTGCGGCCCGCACCCGGCCATGGTGTGCCGTCTCGTCGGCGGCGCGCGCGACCGCGTCCGGCTGCTTCGGGTCGTGCGCGAGGGGCCGGTACAGCCGGACCGCGCCGACGCAGTCGGCCAGCAGGGTGGCGATGGCGAACTCGACCAGCGACCGGTCGGCTCCCGGGTCTGCCCCGGCGATGTACACATAACGTTCCACGAACTTCTCCACAGCTTCGGCCCGCCGACGTATCACGGTGGGGTGGCACGCGATACGTCGGCGAGGTCGGGTCTCACCACCAGGACAGCGGCGACGCTCCCAGCGGCAGCGCGCCGTGCGCGAAACTGCCCTTGGTCTCGGACAGTTGGATGGCAGCGGGCAGGTATCCGGTGGTGCCGTAGGGGCCCTCGACCGTGCGCACCAGGTCCTGGCCCTCCGCTACGGAGGGCATCGGCAGCGAGGTCACCTCATCGAGCGGGAACAGGCCGAGGTCGTCGACCCACATGCTGATGCGGGACAGGTCGACGTGCACCCGGTAGCTGCCGCCTTCGCGGGCCCGGCGGCGCAGCGCCTCGAGGGTGCCGGTCGCGGCCAGCGCACCACCGAGGTAGTCGTTGAGCAGATAGGTCGGCGGCAGCGCGGGGCTGTCCATCGAGCCCTCGGAGACGGCGAATCCGCTCGAGCACACGCCCAGCTGGTCGAAGCTGCCGCGCTCGCGCCAGGGGCCGTGCGTACCCCAGCCGTGCACGTCGGTGAAGATGATTCCGGGCCGTACCGCCGCCAGATGTTCGGCGCCGAAACCCTTGCGCTCCAGGGAGTTGTAGCTGCTGGCATAGACGTCCGCGTTGCGCAGCAGCTCCCAGAATCGGCCGCGCTGGGCGGGATCGTCCAGATCGCACCAGGCCGCGCGCTTGCCCAGCCCGGATTCGACGACCATGGCCAGCAGATCGGGTCGGCGCGGATGCGAGATGTGCAGCACGTCCGCGCCGTACTCGGCCATGGTGCGCGCGGCGATCGGCCCGGCGATGACGTGGGTGTTGTCTATGACGCGCAGGCCTGACAGCGGAGTCGTACCCTGCGACGGCAGTTCGGGGAACGGCTCGGGCTCGCTGTCGCCGATCTTCTCGACCTGGATCAGCGGCCGCTCCGCCAGCAGCATGCCCTGGGCATGCTTGCGCCACTCCTCCCGGGTGCGCACCATGACACAGGTGCCGCCGCGCGCCGCGATGGCATCCTCCAATTCCGTTGCGTTCCAACGCGATGCGGCATCACGCATGCGCACCTGATCGGGCGGACAGTCCAGCACGTCGCACACGATGTCGCGCAGGTGCGGGTACGTGGTGACGATGTAGACGTAGCGTCCATCGGCGCAGCGATAGAAGTCGCAGTAGCCGAACAGATGTGGATCGAGCATGACGTCATTGCTGGGCACGCCATTGGTGGTGTTGAAATTGGTGGCCATCAGGCCGAACAGCGCGGCGCGGGTCTCGACGGTGACATCCTGGCCGCGCCCGGTGCGGTCGCGCCACAACATGGCCATCTCCGCCCCGAGGACGGCATGGGCCGCGGCCGAGGCGTCGCCGATCCGGTGCGGTGAACACACGATCGGATCCGCTCCGGTCACCGTCACCGCACCGGCTAAATCTGCTCGGGCAACATCCAATTCGGCGAACAACTCATCCTGAATTTCGCGTTGCCCGATCAACCCTCGCGCCTTTTGCTGCGAGTGGTTGTTCGTTTCCAGTAGTGCGGTCAAAACCAAACCTCCGTGTTCGACGTGCGTTTCGGCGAATCGACCGAAGCCTCCTGTGCGGAACTCTTCGATCCACGAGCGATCGCATTTCCGTATGCGCCTCCGTATGCGCCGCGATCTGAACACTAGGAATCGCACTCTCCGCGCGGCAAACCTTCGAGCTCCCGCGAAACCGCTTCCTCGAGCAGTGATCACGGCACGGTTGCGCGGGATTTGCCGTGCCGGTGTCGAATCGTTATCTAAGTCCCCGACGTCGAGTCCCCAGAGCAGAGCCGGAGTCCGATTTCGAAGTTGCAGCCGGAACTACGACCCACATGGTCACGGACTCATCTCGAAATGGTTGGCAAAGACGTCGTTACCAATCTGGTTACCGATTGTGACCTGCGGGACCGTCGGCATCTGAACGGCGCAGGCATCGTGGGCCGCGTCGCGCTGCCAACGCCACGTCCGATGAACCGACGCCGTGAATTGGGGTACGTGCCGACCGTATACACACAAGCGGGGGCGGCGGGACCCGCCCACCACCACGTTGTGTGTGCCACACGTCTGATGCCACTGATCCTGACGAGCAGCCCCGGATTGGTTGTCGGGCAGACGCTCAAAGCGGAGTGCCGTCGACGATGGTGCTGCCAGCCCGCGAAAGCCCATCGTCCGGCAGATATCGCCTGCTGGCACTTCTACAAACGTTGACAGACGAGAAGTAGGAACAGCGGGCGTACGAAGTTCATTTCCCACCACGGATTCTGGCGGCGCATTGCGGCGGTCGGGTGCGGTTCGCGCAAGTCGGTGACAGCGAACCCCGCCGCGGTGATCATTCCGATGTATGTCTCGAGGGAGTAGAACGACTGAACCGAAGCGGCAGGGGAAGTTTTGTCGGCGACCTTGAAGGGCTGCTCGACCGTTCGGACACTGAAATACGCCTCGACAGAGAAGTCCTCGCTCTTGGGCGCGGTACGTTCGGCACGGGCCGCGTAGAAGCAAGGGTGCATCCCGAGGAGGATCAGACGGCCGGTGGGTTTCAGTACGCGGGCGAACTCGCGAAACCGCTGGCCTGGGTTGGTGATTCCGTTCGGGAGGCGGTTGGCGACCACTAGATCGAGGCTGGTGTCGGGTAGGGGGAGCGCTGCCACGTCGGCATGGTGGAACGACGAGGACTCGTCATCGTGCTCAGGATGGCTCCGGGCGGCGGCGATGAAGTCTTCACAGGTGTCCACGCCGTGAACATGGTGGGCACCGAGTTCCACCAAGCGTCGGGTGAAGTAGCCCTCGCCGCAGCCCGCATCGAGGATGTCCAAGCCGGTGCAGTCGCCGACGGCGTTCAGAAGCGCGGGGTCGGTCAGGAGGGTCTGGTACGGGTCGAGCTTGTCGCGGATGATGCTGATCCAGAAGTCGGCGTTTTTCGCATACGCGCTGGATACCGGCTCGTCTCCGAGCACTAGCCCTCCTTCATCGGGTCACGTTCTACCGTAGGGAGCTGATCAACGTCGCGCTCGCCTTTCGGGCGTTCCTGTTCGTTATGCCGTTTTCCATCCGTTCGCTGATCGCCTGTGCGAGTTTGTCTTTCGCTGCTCCGAAAGTTGGGTCGTAGCTCAGCAGCACCGGGACGGCTGTGGTGACGAGGTAGTACAGATATGCGTCGTTGAGATCAGTGACGTCGGCAATGACGTTCGCCGCGGTCCGCGTCAGCCTAGGCTTGCCCGACAGTATGAGTTGCGGTGTCTGCGGGATATCACCTCCGAAGGTGCCCAGGGACCAGATTTCGTTGCGCTGCAGGAGTGCGCTGTATTCGAGCTCGCGGTGGTACGCGATCGCGGCGTCGAGTTCGTTGGTGCGCAGGAGCAAGCCGATTACGCCGCTGCGGTAACTGAACGCCGAGCAACGCTCCGCGGTCGTCGATGCGATGTGCGCGGGTACGGTGCCGGTCAGCTTCGTGAGCTTGTGTACGAGAATCCCGAATCCGACGGTTGTGTGTAGGCAGTTGGTGCTGGTGTTCACTGAATCGATCAGCCGGAGGGCACGAGTGACCACTGTCTCCGGATGGATAACCACACTGCTGTCCGGGGTGACGATCACATCCAGGGCAACACTCTGCTGTGCACCCCAGCAGCGAGCGAAACTGGATACTGCGGCACGGCTATCACCTCGCATCACACCTGCCGCCGCCTCGAGCGCCGTCGCCAAATACTGAGCCGACAGCGCCCCTCATTTACGAGGAGCGCGACCTGGTCGCGCTGCACACCGAGTCCAGATTCAGCGCAGCGACGCAACGCGGACTCGAGACGAATCGCGTGGCTGCGGCCCTCGATGTACCGGGTCAGTGTGGGGATGGTGCTGACCAGCCGTTGCAACGTCGCCCCGGTTACTCCGTCAAGCCATGACTCGTCATTCCACAATCGCGACAAGGTGCTGGTCGGTACCTGTGAGAGGAACGCGACGTCCGCCATGCTCAGCAGGTTTTCCTCGGCAATGTCAGCCAGGGGCAGCGGCGTCGCCAGCGCGCACGAGTGCATTCAATGGTCAGTACGTTCGCTCGAGCGGGAGCGGGTATTCGAAGAAGGAGTGCATCGCAGACTGGGAGGCGGCATTCGAGCGAAATCGATACAAAGGAAGCGTCCGTCGGAGCACGCGACGCCGTCGCGAATTTGCCCTCACCGATCCGATGTCCGTCGCCTTCGCTGAATTTGTCAAAGAGACCGAAAAACGCGTTGCGGCAGGAAAAATCACTCAGCAGACCCGTGACATCTACTGGCGATCGATATATGCAGTCGATAGCCCGCGTGCTAAGGCTGATTCCATCAAGCTAGAGGCCGAGATGGGGCATCTCACGATCGGGGAAGCGGGCAGGCCATCGTTCTTGGCCGACTATCTGGACGATGTCGCTGAAGTCGTGCCAGGGGTCGCCTGCAGGCACTACACGGTGCTGATGGGCACGTTCAAGATGTTGACCCTCGCAGGGCTGTTCGACGTGAGCCCGATGGCTCCGGTACCCAAGCCGGAACGCCAGGGTGGCGGCGGCCAGCGCGCACTGTGTCCGGAAGAGCGGGACCTGCTCTACGAGCTGATCTGTGCAAAAAATCGCCGTGCCAAGTATTTTCGGATGTTCTATCTCACCATGTTGGGCACCGGGATACGGCCGGGCGAGGCGTTCGCGTTGCGGTGGGACGACATCCTCGGCCTGGACGACACGACCGTTGAGAATGCGGTTGTCCGGATCGGGGCGACCGCGGTGAAACCGATGTCGGGCGGTCCGGTGTTCAGACAGAACAAGCGGAAGAACGGCCGTGAAGGCGGCTACCACATCACGCTGTCTCGGTGGCTGACAACAGAACTGAGGGAGTACAAGTGCGCCTGTGCGCCCGAATCCGGGGCCACACCCGTCTTCCTTTCCAGGCTCGGGAGGATGGTCGAGCCGATGGGAGCCGACCAGAACCTGGCCTGTGCGAAAGCCGACTCACCTCTCGAATGGGTGACGTGGGGCAACCTTCGAGACACCGTGGCAACCCATATCGCTGGTAGGACAGGAGACAAGCGTCGTGCTAGTGCGCAGCTGGGCCATTCGGAGGGTGCCAGTGTCACTGTCAAGCACTACATCGATCAGGGCGGTTATGTCCGCATCGTTGTGGACAACGCGGAGGTGCTGGAGGAGCTGAAACCAGCCAAAGTTGGAGCAAAGTTGGATTCTGGAGCTCCCGCGAAGCACTCAGACTGAAACGTCACTGCGTCAACGGTAGGGTGACGTGCCGGAACCCGATGCTTATCGGGGGTCGTTTCAGCTCTATTGGGAGATGCATTGAAGTACACGAAGTTCGCGACGATCGCCATGACCGCCATCGCCGCTACCGCTATTGCCTCGGGCACGAGCTATGCGGCTCCGGCCGAGGGCGGTCCGGCCGCTGTTCAGGTGACTCCGGCGGCGGAGACGCAGGGGTCGGAGCGTGGGGTCGACTACTCGGTGAAGTTGGCCGAGAGCGGCAATACGGTGGTCACGCAGGTTACCGGTGGGTTGTTCAGTCTGGATGCGGATGCGAAGGCTGTCAGTCTGAAGAATCAGGCCGGTGAGGTTGTCGCGCAGGTGCCGCTGGCGGCGAAGGTCGGGCAGCAGGAGATCGCGTTGACCGCGGCTATCGGGCAGGACGGGCGGGAACTCTCGCTGACCGCGCCCAAGGCCGAGGACGTGTCGGTGAAGTACATCGGGTCGCAGCAGTGGTTCTTCGCGGAGCTGCAGCGGGCGTCGCTGGGCGCGCTGATCGGCGCGATCATCGGGGCGTTCTTCTTCGGGATCGGACTGCCGTTCGGTGCGCTCATCGGACTGCTCATCGCGGGCGGCCAGCCGCTCATCGATTCGGGTATCGCCTACTTCAGCGGGCAGCCCTGAAAATCCTGATTCTCGGCGGCACCCGTGAAGCGCGGGAACTCGCCGACAAGGCAACCGGCGAGCGGGGATTCGATATCGTCTCCTCGCTCGCCGGGCGTGTCCGTGAACCCGTGCTCCCGACCGGCGCGGTCCGGGTCGGGGGCTTCGGGGGCGTGGACGGCCTGCGGAAGTGGCTGTCCGACAACGGTATCGACGCGGTGGTCGATGCCACCCATCCCTTCGCGGGCGGTATCACCGCCAATGCCGCAGCGGCGGCGACCAGTCTCGAACTGCCGGTGCTGCATGTGCGCCGACCCGGGTGGACCGAACAGCCGGGGGACCGGTGGATCCGAGTGGCGGATCTCGCCGAGGCGGCGAAAACCGTTGCCGGACTGGGGGAGCGGGTGTTCCTCACCATCGGCCGCCAAGGCGTGGGGGCGTTCGCGGGCCTGCGGGACCAGTGGTTCCTGGTGCGCGCCATCGACCCGCCCGAGGGCGAGCTCCCGCCGCGGCACGAAGTACTGCTCGCGCGTGGACCTTTCACCGTCGCCGACGAAACCGCCCTGCTCACCGACCGCCGCATCGACGTGCTGGTCACCAAGGACAGCGGTGGCGCGCAGACCGAAGCCAAACTCGCCGCCGCCCGCGCCCTGGCACTGCCGGTCGTGGTGGTGGACCGCCCGGCCCTGCCGCCGGGCGCGCGGACCGTGGAGACCGTCGCGGCGGCGTGGGAGTGGCTGCGGCGTCAGCGCTGAACTCAGCTGAGACGGCTTGTCCGACTGAGCAATTCGGGCAGGCGATCGAACCACTCCAGTACCGCGCGCTCGTAGCGGATACCGAAATCCAGCGTCGCCCGCTCGAACGGCGAGATGCGCTGCTCGTCAGTGCCCGCGAGATATCCGGAGAGCCGCTGTTCGTGAATATCGCGATTGGCCGCGATGATGCGCTCGAGCCGGTCGGGCTCCACGAACTCCCCGAACGACAAGGTCAACAGCAGCGGAACGCGAATCGTCTCCGCGCCCGGATCGCGCGCGATCCACTCGGCGAAGGCCTCGCGGCCCTCCTCGGTGATCCGGTACGGGGTGCGGTCGCGGGCCCCGGCCTCGCCCTTCTCCACGAGGCCCTGCTGATGCATGGTGGCCAGCTCGCGGTACACCTGGCTCTGGGTGATGGTCCAGAAGTCGCCGATGCGGTCCTGGGCGAGCGCCACCAGATCCCAGCCGGACATATCGCCTTGATGCAGGAACCCCAGTAGCGAGGCGGCCGTCGAGTTGAGGGGTCGCCGGGCCTTGTCGTCTGCCACCTTCACACTCCTTTTCCGCGCCGAAATACGAGTGCCCGCTAACTTCCACTATGGAATGTTAGTCGGTGTAGCGGCGGGAGGTGAACACGCGCGGCCCGCCCGCCGCGTCGAACACCGTGGTGGTGGACGCGCCCACGATGAGCAGGGTCCGCATATCCACCTCGGAGGGCTCGAGTTCGCCGAGTGTCACCACCCGCACCGATTCGGTCGGACCGCCGACATCGCGGCCCAGGACCACCGGCGTATCGGGCTTGCGGTGTTCCAACACCAGGTCCCGCATGGCCGCCACCTGCCAGGTGCGCTGCGAGGAGGCCGGGTTGTAGACGGCGAAGGCCATATCGGCGGCGGCCACAGCGGAGATCCGGCGCGCCACCACTTCCCACGGCTTGAGCCGGTCCGAGAGCGAGATCATGGCGAAGTCGTGGCCGAGCGGCGCGCCGACGCGGCTCGCGACCGCACTGGCCGCCGTCATCCCGGGCAGGACCCGCACCGGCACGTCGCGCCACTGCGGATCGGCCGATTCCTCGACGACCGCGGCCGCCATGGCGAAGACGCCGGGATCGCCGGAGGAGACCACCACGACCCGCGCGCCGTTCTTGGCCATATCCAAAGCCATTGCGGCACGCTCGGATTCGACGCGATTGTCACTGGCGTGACGGCGCTGCCCGGGGCGCTCGGGCACGCGATCGACATAGGTGCTGTAGCCGACGATATCGGTGGCGTTGGCGAGCGCCGCGGAGACCTCGGGCGTGGTCCATTCGGTCGCACCGGGACCGAGTCCGACGACAACCACCTCGCCGACCGAATCGGGCTGTGTCACAGTGGATTCGATGCTCGCGGCGGGTTCGGTGAAGGGTATCGGGGTGGCCGGTTCCGGCCCCGGCACCAGGGTGATGGCGAAGTACGGCACGCTGGCCTCGTCCACGTCGGCGGCCCGCAGCACGCGCTGCCGAGTGCTGCTGGCGCGCTCCACGTAGTACGCGCCCTCGAGTCGGCCCGCGTCCGAGAGTGCTTGGCGCACACCGGGATAGGTGCGGCCGAGCTTCATGATGGCGGCGGCGTCGGTATCGCGCAGGCGACGGGTGAGCTCGTCCACGGGCATGGTGCCGGGCAGCACGGTCAACACCTGATCGCCCTCGACCAAGGGGGTGCCGAGCGCGGCCGAGGCGGCGCTCACCGAGGTGACGCCCGGAATGATCTCGGTGTCGAACCGGTCGGCCAGCCGCCGGTGCATATGCATGAACGAGCTGTAGAACAGCGGGTCACCGGCGGCGAGCAAGGCCACCGACCGCCCGGCGGCCAGATGCTCGGCCAGCACCGCGGCCGCGCTCTCGTAGAACTCGTCGATCGCGCCCTGGTAGCCGCCGGGGTGATCGGTGGTCTCGGTGGTCACCGGGTAGACGAGGTGTTCCTCCAGCTGCCCCGCGCGCATGTACGGCGCGGCGATGGCCCGCGAAATGCTGCGCCCGTGCCGCGCGCTGTGGAACGCGATCACATCGGCCTCGGCGATCACCCGCGCGGCCTTGACCGTCACCAGTTCCGGATCGCCCGGACCCAGGCCGACACCCCAGAGCTTCCCGCTCATTCCTGTTCGCTCGCAATCGCATTGAGGGCGGCCGCGGTGATGGCGCTGCCGCCGCGCCGACCGCGCACCGTCAAGAACTCCACCCCGCCGTACTCGGCCAGGGCCTGCTTGGATTCGGCCGCGCCGATGAATCCCACCGGAATGCCGAGCACGGCGGCCGGGCGCGGCGCACCCGCGTCGATCATGTCGAGCAGATGGAACAGCGCGGTCGGGGCATTGCCGATGGCCACCACCGCGCCGTCGAGCCGATCGCGCCACAGCTCCAGCGCCGCCGCGGACCGTGTATTGCCCAGTGCCGCCGCGAGATCCGGCACGCGCGGATCGTCGAGCAGGCACAGCACCTCGTTGTCGACCGGCAGCCGCTTGCGCGTCACCCCCGACGCCACCATCTTGGCGTCGCACAGAATCGGCGCACCCGCCCGCAGCGCCGCCCGGGCCTTGGCCACCACATCGGTGCTGAATTCCACATCCGCCGCCAGGTCCACCTGCCCGCAGGCGTGAATCATGCGCACGACCACCTGCGACACGTCCGCCGGGAACCGCGCGAGATCGGCCTCCGCGCGAATGGTGGCGAACGAGCGCCGATAGATCTCGGCCCCGTCGGTGAGGTAGCTGGTGCGCACGTCGGACATGGCGTCCACCCTAAGGCGGGGTGCGGCGGCTGCTGCGCGCCGGGGCGGCGGTGGGGAACCGCACTCCCGCGGCCGACATTCCCCGAACACTGCGGGCGCATGCGCAGAGCGCAGGGCGGCTACACGGCGCTGCGGTGCGGGCCGTTGCCCACTGCGCGGAGTGGCTGCGGTCCGGTGACCGCGGAGTGAGCCCGGCGGCGGCACCGGCAACACGACGCCCTGCGTCTGGGGGCGCGCCGTGCCCGCGGTGGCATGTCGGGGCAGCTACGAACACGATATAGCCAGGTGACCGGCAGTCCAGGGAGTTCTCGCAGCTCACGAGGCCGACGCGAACCGATTCCGATTCCTGCCCGGGTGTGCCGCGGCTGCACGATGCCGCCGACGGCCCGCCCGCGCGTATCCGTGTGCCCGGTGGGCGGCTCGAGCCCGAGCAGTTGCTCGCCGAGGCGGCGCGCGATCTCGGCGACGGGGCCATCGAACTCACCTTGCGCGGGAACGCGTAGTTGCGGCGGGTGCGTGATGCGGCCGAGTTGGAATGCCGGTGCCGGGGGCACGCGCTGGGTCGGTGTGACCGCTTCGCCTACCTCCTCGTCAGCGCTGCGATTCCGGTGGAGTGACGCGGTATCCCTCGGGAGTGGCCTCGATATCGGTGACGGCGCCCCGTGGGCGGCCGCAACGGCGGTCGCAGCCGGACCAGTGTTGACGGCCCACCGCGACGACCTCCTCGGCCGGGATGCCGTGTGCGGGTTGTGCTGTGCCGGAAGGCAGTACGCGACCCGACTCGACAGCCTCGGCCGCGTCGGCGCGGACATCGGTGTGCGATTTGGCGCAGCCCGGCTGACCCGCGCAGGCCGTGACCTGGAGCCACGGGTCGGTGGCGTCGAAGATCAAACCCATGGGGGCCAGTACGCGGACCACCTGTTCGGCAGTCCATTCGTCGAGGTCGGTGATGACCAGGGTGCGCCACGGGGTCAGGTAGATCGGGCGTTCGATGGCGGCGACGAATTCGGCGGTGCGGGCAGCCAGGCTCCCGAGGCGCACTCCCGCGCCCAAGGTGACCCGGTCGTCGCCCTGTTGCAGCCAGCCGATCGGAATGTCCTGGCGCGCGGGCAGTTCCAACGCCTCGGCGACGGTGAGGTGTGGGTGCGCGGCACGCAGCCGCTCGGCGAGGGTGGCCGGGCCGTCCGGGATCTCATGCAGTCGCCACTGCCCGTCGCGCAGCTCGAGGAAACCCCGCGCCGCCGACAGCATGACCTCGACCGTGTGCTCGGCGGGCACCCGCAGCCCGGAGTCCGTGCCGCCCAACAGCAGTGCGTACTCGTGCTCGTCCACGGCGTGCACGCCGATATCAGCACCCAGGCCGCTGACATCGCCGCGCCCGTCGTCGAGGGTGAACAACACCCGCCCCGGCAGGTCCGCCAATCGCGCATCGGCCCGCAGGCCAGCATCCAGCGCCGGAACCAGGCCGTGCACATCCGACCAGCCGCCGATCCGACCGGACAGGGGCGAGGCGATGATATTGCGCACCCGCTCATGGGTGGCGCTGGGCAGCAGCCCGGCGGCATCGAGGCGACGCTCCAGTGCGGCGGCATCACGCACCTGCCGCAACTGCACGTTCCCGCGCGAGGTGAGTTCGATGGTGCCGTCACCCAGATCGCGCGCCGCCTCGGCGAGCGCGAGCAACTGCTCGGGCTCGAGCCGCCCACCGGGCACACGGATACGGGCGAGCGGGCCGTCGGCGGCCTCGTGCAGCCGCAGCACGCCCGGGCAGGAATCGGGATCGCTTCGAGTCATGACCAGTCCAGCCTACGGACCACACCGCAGCGCCCCGCGAGTGGCGGTGACGGCCACACTCGTCGCGCGCTATGCCTCCGGAGTACCGCGGTCGCGGACCCACCGGGGACTCGTATGCCAGTTGTCGTCGAGCAGGTTCGGACCACGGTGCTGTTCCACATGATCGCGGTGCACCGTGGTACTGAGCAGCAGCAGCGCGAACAGCAGCGTCGCCGCGCACACGCCACCCGAGACGATGGCCAACTCCGAATGGCCGGTGCCAGCAGCGGTCAAAGCCATTGCCAGCGTTGCGAAAGCAACCAGTGCGCAAAAGTATCCTGACCAGGCGGCGAACCGATTCCGCCTGACCCATCCAGGTGTGTTCGGCATACCCGCAGCGTACGCGCGGGCCCGGCGCGCGCGGATGAGGTTTGCAGCACTGTGATCCCGTCGCGATAGAGTCCGGGGGCTCGTCGGACGGAAGAAACCGGTGCAATTCCGGTGCGGTCGCGCCACTGTGACAGTCAGACCTTCCCGTCGGGCCTCGAACCATGCTGGGCGCGTAACCCTAGGAAGGCCGAACTCGTGATTCTGCTGCTGTCCACCTCCGACACCGATCTGCTGAGTGCGCGCGCCAGCGGAGCCGACTACCGGCTCGCCAACCCCGCGCGTCTGCTGCCGGAGGATCTGCCCGCCCTGCTCGACGGCGCCGACCTGGTGATCGTGCGCATTCTCGGCGGTGTCCGCGCCTGGGAGGAGGGCCTGGAGGCGGTGCGCGCCAGCGGGATCGCGCTCGTCGCCCTCGGCGGCGAGATCGCACCCGACGCCGAACTCATGGAGCAGTCCACCGTGCCCATCGGCGTGGCCGCCGACGCGCACAACTACCTCGCCGCGGGCGGCCCCGCGAATCTGCTGCAGCTGCACAACTTCCTCTCCGACACCGTGCTGCTCACCGGCCACGGCTTCGAACCGCCGGTGGAGATGCCGAGCTGGGGTGAGCTGGAGCGGCAGGCGCGACCGGTTGCCGAGGATGCGCCGACCGTCGCCGTCGTCTACTACCGGGCTCAGCAGCTGGCCGGGAACACCGCCTATGTCGACGGCCTGTGCACGGCCATCGAGAACGCCGGGGCGCGTCCGCTGCCGCTGTACTGCGCCTCGCTGCGCACCGCCGACCCGGAGCTGCTGCGCCGCCTCGGCGAGGCCGACGCCCTCGTGGTGACGGTGCTCGCCGCCGGTGGCACCAAACCCGCCACCGCGTCGGCCGGTGGCGAGGACGAAGCGTGGGACGTGGCCGCGCTGGCCGCGCTGGATGTGCCCATCCTGCAAGGGCTCTGCCTCACCAGCAGCCGCGAACAGTGGGAGGCCAACGACGACGGCCTCTCGCCACTGGACGTCGCCACCCAGGTCGCCGTGCCCGAATTCGACGGCCGCATCATCACGGTGCCGTTCTCCTTCAAGGAATTCGACGCCGACGGACTGTCCACCTATGTGCCCGACGCCGAGCGCGCGGCCCGCGTCGCCGGAATCGCGGTGCGCTACGCCAAGCTCCGGCACATCCCCAATGCCGACAAGCGCGTGGTGCTCATGCTATCGGCCTATCCGACCAAGCACGCGCGCATCGGCAATGCCGTCGGCCTGGACACCCCGGCCAGCGCGATTCGCCTGCTCACCGAAATGCGGGCCGCCGGTTACGATCTCGGCGCGCCCGGCGAGATTCCGGGGCTCGAGCAGGGTGACGGCGACGCGTTGATCCACGCGCTCATCGCCGCGGGCGGGCAGGACCCCGACTGGCTCACCGCCGAACAGCTGGAAGGCAACCCGATCCGCATCGGCGCGGACACCTACACGGCGTGGTTCGAGACGCTCCCGGATGATCTGCGCGAGCACGTGATCGAGGCGTGGGGACCGCCGCCCGGTGAGCTCTACGTGGACCGCTCCGCCGACCCCAAGGGCGAAATCGTCATCGCCGCACTGCGATTCGGCAATGTGGTGCTCATCGTGCAGCCGCCGCGCGGCTTCGGCGAGAACCCGGTCGCCATCTACCACGACCCGGATCTGCCGCCCAGCCACCACTACCTGGCCGCCTACCGCTGGCTGGCCGCACCCGAGGGCTTCCATGCCGACGCCATGGTGCACCTGGGCAAGCACGGCAATCTCGAATGGCTGCCGGGCAAGACGCTCGGCATGTCCGCCTCCTGCGGTACCGATGCCGCCCTCGGCGATCTGCCGCTCATCTACCCGTTCCTGGTCAACGACCCGGGCGAGGGCACCCAGGCCAAGCGCCGCGCCCACGCCACCCTGGTCGACCACCTCATCCCGCCCATGGCGCGCGCCGAAACCTACGGCGACATCTCGCGTTTGGAGCAGCTGCTCGACGAGCACGCCAATATCTCGGCGCTCGACCCGGCCAAACTGCCCGCCATCCGCCAGCAGATCTGGACGCTCATGCGCGCCGCCAAGATGGACCACGACCTGGGCCTCGAGGAGCGGCCCGACGAGGACGTCTTCGACGATATGCTGCTGCACGTCGACGGCTGGCTGTGCGAGATCAAGGATGTGCAGATCCGCGACGGCCTGCACATCCTCGGCCAGGCCCCGGCGGGGGAGACCGAAACCGACCTGGTGCTCGCCATGCTCCGGGCGCGGCAGCTGTGGGGCGGCGAAGTGAACGTGCCCGGCCTGCGAGAAGCCTTGGGGCTCAGCGAGGCTGGCGACGAATCGCGCGAACGGGTGGATACGTTCGAGGCGCGTGCGCGCGCCCTGGTCGCCGCCATGCAGGAGGCGGACTGGTCCGCCGACGCGGTCGAGGAGGTGACGGCGCGGCTCGTGGGCGAAACCGACGATGCCGCGACAGCGGCTGCGGCGCAACGCCTCTCGGCCGTCCGCTCGGTGCTGCGCTTCGCCGCCACCGAGGTGGTGCCGCGCCTGCGGCAGACCGGCATCGAGATCCAGCGCGTCCTGCACGCCCTCGACGGCGGATTCATCCCCGCCGGACCCAGCGGCTCACCACTGCGCGGCCTGATCAATGTGCTGCCCACCGGCCGCAACTTCTACTCCGTCGACCCCAAGGCCGTCCCGTCGCGGCTGGCCTGGGAAACCGGTCAGGCCATGGCGGATTCGCTGCTCCAGCGCTACCTCGCCGACCACGGCGAATACCCGAAATCCGTGGGACTCTCGGTGTGGGGTACCTCCGCCATGCGCACCTCCGGCGACGATATCGCCGAAGTGCTCGCGCTGCTGGGCGTGCGGCCGGTGTGGGACGAGGCCAGCCGCCGCGTCACCACCCTCGAGGTCATCTCCCTCGAAGAGCTCGGCCGTCCGCGCGTGGACGTCACCGTGCGCATCTCCGGCTTCTTCCGCGACGCCTTCCCGCACGTGCTCGCCCTGCTCGACGACGCGGTGCGCCTGGTCGCCGGACTCGACGAACCCGCCGAATCCAATTACGTTCGCGCGCACGCGCAGTCGGACCTCGCCGAACACGGCGACGACCGCCGCGCCACCACCCGCATCTTCGGATCCAAGCCCGGCACCTACGGCGCGGGCCTGCTCCAGCTCATCGACTCCAAGAGCTGGCGCACCGACGACGACCTCGCGCAGGTGTACACCACCTGGGGCGGCTACGCCTACGGCCGCGACCTCGACGGCGCACCCGCCGCCGACGATATGCGCTCGGCCTACCGCCGGATCGCGGTGGCGGCCAAGAACACCGACACCCGCGAGCACGATATCGCCGACTCCGACGACTACTTCCAGTACCACGGCGGCATGGTCGCCGCCGTGCGCGCGCTCACCGGCAAGAATCCGGAAGCCTACATCGGCGACAGCACCCGCCCGGATTCCGTTCGCACCCGGACGCTTTCGGAAGAAACCACCCGGGTGTTCCGGGCACGCGTGGTGAATCCGCGCTGGCTCGACGCCATGCGCCGCCACGGGTACAAGGGCGCGTTCGAAATGGCCGCCACCGTCGACTATCTCTTCGGCTACGACGCCACCACCAATGTGGTCGCCGATTGGATGTACGAAAAGCTCGCCGAGAGCTATGTATTCGACGAGACCAATCGCAAGTTCATGGAACAGTCCAATCCCTGGGCGCTGCACGGCATTGCGGAACGTTTGCTGGAAGCGGCGGAGCGAAAGCTCTGGGAGAACCCGGAATCCGACACCCTGGACCGACTGCGCCAGGTCTACCTGGAGACCGAGGGTGAGCTGGAGTAGCCGTTAGGCGGCGTAAGAGGACATTGGAGGACAACCCCGGCACCGGGGGTTTCCGCCTGCAAGTTTCTGAGAGGAACATAAGAATGGTTCCGGCGTCGGCTCGGGGAAGATGTCGGGACCATTCAATCCCATTCGAGGGAACCATAATTGGAAGTGGATTCCCGATTCGCCGCGTATTCGTCTCATGAGGTGAATCGGCTTCTCGATTGCAGGTAACACCATGAGTATCGCCAAAATCGCCGCTACCGCTTTACTTTCCATTGCCGCGCTGTGCGTGGCCACCACGACCGCCCATGGCGAGGTCGGAGTCGCCGGACCGGGTATCAGTGGTGTCGATCGAGGGGTCGAGTACACCACGACGCTCGCTCCGGACCGCAGCGCCGTCACCACCACCTTGGCCGCGGGACGCTTCGAAATAGGCCCCGACGCCGTCGCCGTCCTCGCGCCCAGCGGGGAGGCCATCGCCGCCATCCCGACCACCTACTACCTGCCCGACAGGGCGGTTCAGGTGGTGCCGCACCTGGATTCGACCGGCACCCAACTGACGGTCCGTCCGGCCAATGCCGCCGATGTGGCCGCGCCGGGTCTCGAAACCGTCGCGCTACAGCATGTCGCCGATGCCGGGTCGATCGTGGCCGGGGCGCTCATCGGCTGCGTGGTCGGTGTCGTGATCGGTATCTGGTTCTTCCTCGTCGGCGCCGTCATCGGCTGCGGGGTGGGCGGTCTGCTCGGGGCGATCATCGCGGGACAGCGATGACACCCTAGTGGCCGGAGCGCAGACCGCCCCTTCACCGCCGGACGCGGGCAGTCCGGCGGTGAAGGCCGCATCCGTCCACGGTCGTACCCCGAACCACGCTCGTGGACGGATGCCACGTACCGCTCGCGCCCCTACGGTTGAGACATGTCTTGGAACGATGTCGCCACCGCCAAATACGCGCTGCTCACGACCTACAAGAAGGACGGCACCCCGGTAGGCACCCCCGTCTGGCTGGCTCCCGACGGCGCCCGGGTCCTCATCTGGACCGCCCCGAAATCCTGGAAGGTCAAACGTATCCGCCGCAACCCGCAGGTCACCCTCCAGATCTGCGACAACCGCGGCAACCCGCGCGGCGACGAAATCCACCCCGGAACCGCCCACCTTCTCGACGCCGACGGCACCCAACGCGTCCGCGATCTGGTAGGCCGCAAATACGGCATCGTCGGCCAGCTACTCATCAAGGGCCACAAACTCTTCCGAGGTAAGGACGCCGCCATCGGCATCGCCGTCGACCCCCAACCCGCCGCCTGAGCCACCATCGGGACGGCACCCCCGCGTCATCCCGGTGTGGCGTCGCCCGCGCCTATACGCGCGAAACGGCAACCGGCAGTAGCGAATTCGGGCCATTTTGTCTGCCTAGCCAGCGGTATGGCGGGGGAGGCGCGAAACGGCAACCAGCAGTGGCGGATTCCGGCCTGGCGTGTGCCGGAGTGACAGCGCCGGGAGTCGTCGCGACCGGAATCGAGCAAGCCAGGAGTTCCTGCACGGTGTGCGCGACGGCAGCGCCGCGCCACCGGTCAGCTGTCCGCCGTGATTTCCAGGCCGATGGTGCCGTTCTTGCCGCGGCGCAGGAGGCTGCCGTAGACGCCGAACCAGCCGGGGATGCCGTACTTGCGTTTGATGAGGCTGCGGACGCGGTCGGTGCCCGCGGCGTCGAGGATGGTGCCGGTACCGGTGATGACCGCGCCGCGGGGTTTGCCGAGGGCGTCGCACGGTTGCAGGGTGACCTGGGGGTTGCGACGCAGGCGCTTGACCTTCCAGCTGTCGGTGACCGTCCAGATGTAGAGGCGACCGGCGTCGAGGGCCGCCCAGACGGCGGTGCCGACGGGGGTGCCGTCCTTGCGGAAGGTGGTCAGCAGGACGTAGTTGGCGGTGCCCACCGGGCCGAACGGGTTGTCCACGCCCGCAGCCTATCCCGCCGCCGGTTCGTTCGGAACGGTCGGTTCGTCCGCCATGTGGTACTCGCCCGCCTCCAGACGCGCGAGCAGCCCACCGGTCCACTCCGTGAGATTGGCGAACACGCCGCTCCACAGTTCGAGTAGATCCACCGAATACGGTGCGACGTGGCGGCCGGGGAATTCGGGGATCATCGCGAGCAGCCCGACCCGAATCTCCTCGCTGCGCTCCCGCTGCTCGCGCAGCAACTCCACCACCCGCGCCCGCGGCAGCGCGTCCATGAAAGCGATCCCCGCGCCGAGCTCCTCCATATCGGCACTGACCAACGCGGTTTCGAGTAACCGCACAAACTCCGCCTCGCCCGCGTCGGTGATCTCGTAGAGCGTGCGCCCGGGCCCCTTGGCGCTGCCCTCGGTGCCGAGCGCGCGCAGGCTGCCCTCCTGGGCGAGCTGCTTGAGCGCGTGATGAATCGACCCCGGCTTCACATTGGTCCACGTCTCCGCCCGCCACGACAGCAACTCCTGCCGCACGGCATAGCCGTAGGTGGGCTGGCGATGCATGCGCACGACGCCGAGTACGAGCAGACGCACAGCGGACACGGTTGAACCTTCCCTCGGTGAGTACGGCGAACCCATGGTAATCAAATTTGACTTCCCGATCGCACCGACCCTACGCTGGACTAGTCAAATTTGATTACCAATTCGTGAGGTGATTTCGACGATGTCTGGCGTCTCCGTGCCGGTGCTGTGGGGCGGGAATCTGCCCGAAACCTTGGACTTCTATCGCGCGCTCGGCTACCAGGTGACCTCCGAACAGACTCGGCCCTACACCTACGGCGTGGTCGAGCGCGATGGGTACGCGGTGCACTTCGGGCCGACTCCGAAGGACGGCGTCGACGCCCAGGTGGCGTACGTCGGCTGTCTGGTGCTCGTGGACGAGGTCGAGCGGCTGCACGCCGACTTCACCACGGCGCTGCGCGCCCGCTACGGCAAAGTGCCCGTTCGCGGCAATCCGCGCATTACGCGCTTCCGTCCGGGGCAAACCCGTTTCACCGTGGTCGACCCGGTCGGCAACGCCATCATCTACATTCGCCGCGACGAACCCGACTTCGAATACGGCGGCGACAGCTCCCTCGAAGGTCTGGCGCGCGTCCTCGACAACGCCCGCATCCTGCGCGACTCCAAGAACGACGACAAGGCGGCCGCGCGCGCCCTCGAATCGGGCCTGAAGCGGTTCGGGGCCACGGCCCCCGCGGTCGAGAAGGGTCGCGCCCTCGCCCAGCTCATCGAAATCGCCACCGCGATGGGCGATTCCGCCCGTGCCGAGAAGATGCGCCGCCAACTCGGCGACCTGGAGCTGTCGGAGGCCGATCGCGCCGAGGTGGCCAAGGAACTCGATATCGTCGGCGACCTGGCGCAGTGGCTGGAGAAGGAAGGATAGGCCGATTACGCCGCGCGGGTCAGGATCTCCGGACCCGCGTCGGTGATGGCCACCGTGTGCTCGGAATGGGCGGTGCGCGATCCGTCGGCCGAGCGCAGCGTCCAGCCATCCGGATCGGTGACAATGCGATCCGTGGTGGCGGCGAACCACGGTTCGATGGCGATGGTGAGGCCGGGCCGCAGCCGAAAACCTCGACCCGCCTTGCCCTCATTGGGAATGTGCGGATCCTCGTGCATGGTGCGCCCGAGGCCGTGGCCCCCGTATTCGGTGTTCACGCGGTACCCGTGCCCGTGCGCCACCTCGGCGATGGCGGCGGAGATATCGCCGATCCGATTGCCCGGCACGGCGACCGCGATGGCCGCCGCGAGGGCCTCCTCGGTGGCGCGGACCAGGCGCACATCCTCCTCGGCCGCGGTGCCGACGATCACGGTGGTGGCGGCATCGGCGACCCAGCCGTCGATGCCCACGGCCAGGTCCATGGTCAGCACATCGCCGTCGCGCAGGTCGTAGTCGAACGGCAGGCCGTGCAGTACGGCGTCGTTCACCGACAGGCAGACGGTGTTGCGGAACGGTCCGCGCCCGAACGAGGGGGAGTAGTCCCAGTAGCAGGACTGCGCTCCACGCTGTCGAATGCGTTCGCGCACATGGGCTTCCAGATCCAGGAGGTTCACTCCCACCTGGGCGCGCTCGCGCAGCTCACCCAGTACCTCGGCCACGAACCGTCCCGTCACCCGCATGTTCGCGATCTCCGCCGGGGACTTCAACTCCACCATGACAACCTCTCCAATTCGGTATTTTTATACCACTGTAGCCGGTTGCGGTATTTAAATACCAAACGTAGGGTGGGCGGCATGGTTCGACTCCCCTTGACCCCGGCGCAGATCGAGGCCGGTCGCCGCCTCGGCGCGGCCCTGCGCACGGCGCGGGCCGGGCGCGATCTCCACGAGGTCGCCGCCACCGCCGGAATCTCCCCGGAGACCCTGCGCAAAATCGAATCCGGCCGCCTGCCCACACCCGCCTTCGCGACGGTCATCGCCTTGAGCCGCACCCTCGACATTCCCTTGGACGAGCTCGCCGAGATCACGCACCCGACCGCCGTGGCGCACCGGTCCGCCTCCTGAGCGACACTGTCAGTCGACGCTGAGTTCGACCGGCACGGCGATGACATCGACCATGGCCCCATTGCGCAGCACCGTCACCGGCAGCGGGCGGCCGATCGCCTCGGCGAAGAGTTGCCGTTGAATGCCCTGGGCGTCCCGGACTTCCACGCGGGCCACACTGAGCACCAGGTCGCCCCGGCGTAGTCCGGCCCGTTCGGCGGGTCCGCCGCGCACGACCTCCACCAAGCGCAGCCCGGCATCCTGTCCGGTGCGCGCGGCCACCGCTGTCGGCAGCGGGGCTGGAACGCCGACCACGCCGAGGTAGGCGCGCCGCACCCGACCCTCGTGCAGCAGCGTGGTGATGATGCGGCGCGTGGTCATCTTGATGGGGATCGCCAACCCGAGCCCGATACCCGCCACGGCGGTGTTGATCCCGACCACCCGCCCGGCGGAATTGGCCAGCGCCCCACCGGAATTGCCGGGATTGAGCGCGGCATCGGTTTGAATGACATCCTCGATCACCCGCACCGTGCGCCGATTGCCGACCGGCACCGCCCGGCCCAGGGCGCTGACCACCCCGGCCGTCACCGATCCGGCCAGACCGAGGGGACTGCCGACGGCGACGACGAGTTGACCCACCACGAGATTGTCGGCATCGCCCAGGGCCGCCGCGCGGGGTGCGCCGCCGCGGGCGCGCAACACGGCGAGATCGGAGAGCGGATCGACCCCCACCACATCGAATTTCGACTCCACCCCGTCGGCGAAGACCACGCTGCCCGAGGTCGACGACCCGACGACATGGGCATTGGTGAGCAGGAACCCGTCATCGGTGAAGACCACGGCGGAGCCGCCGCCGCGGCGAGTCTGCACGCTCGCGACATGCGGGGTGACCGATCGGGCGACCGCGATCACGGTGCGCGAGTACGCGTCCAGGGCGTCGGACTCCGGCTCGCCACCGAGCAGGCGGGAGACATCGCCCGCCGGGATCTCGGAGCTTTCGGCACGGCTCGGTGAGCCCGCGGCGTCTTCCGGCGTCGACAGGGTCTCGTCGTCCATGACGACCACCACCCGATTACGTGATTACAGAGTTGTTCCTCCAGGATGCCCGCGGTGGGTGGGGTTGGCATGGTGTTCGCGGTTGGCGGAATTGGCCTGAGCGGTATTGGCCTGAGCGGTCGAAAATCGCGGCCGGATGGTCGAAATCGACGTGTCGGTGCGAATTCTGACCGTTCAGGCCAAAGTACCTCACGTCGCCTGACTCACCGAAGACATATGAAAGTCCGGCACCCGCAGCGCTGGCATAGCCGTCCGCGTGAACCAATCCTTCCACTCCCGGGGCAGGGTGACCTCCGTACGCCCCGCCTCGGACACGCGCCGCAACAGATCCAACGGGCTCTCGTTGAACCGGAAGTTGTTGACCGCCGCGGTCACCTCACCGTTCTCGACCAGATACACCCCATCCCGGGTCAGCCCGGTCAGCAGCAGCGTCGCCGGATCGACCTCACGGATGTACCACAGGCACGTGAGCAGCAGGCCGCGCTCGGTGCGGGCGATCATATCGGCGAGCGAGGCCTCCGAGCCGCCGGACAGCAGGAGGTTCTCGCCGGGCAACGTGACCGGTGCCTGGAATTCGGCCGCGGTCGCGCGCGGGTAGACCAGGGATTCGATGACGCCCTCGCGAATCCAGTCGGTGCGCCGGGCGGACAGGCCATTGTCGAAGACCGACATCGACTCCGACGAGGCGGGCGTGGCGACGAACGGGCGGTACTCGAGGCCCGATGCGCTCGGATCCGAGTACAGGGTGAGCGGAATCTCGGTGAGGCGCTCGCCGATTCGGGTGCCGCCCTTGCGGGCGAAGGCGGTATGGCCCTCGTGCGCGCCGCGACCCTCCATGGTCCACGCCATGTAGATCATGAGGTCCGCGACCGCGGAGGGCGGCAGCAGGGTTTCGTAGCGCCCGGCGGGCAGGTCCACGCGGCGCTTGGACCAGTCCAGTCGCCGCGAGAGTTCCGCCAGCAGCGTGGGGGTGTCGATATCGGTGAAGTCGTAGGTGCCCGCCCCGACCCAGGCGCTGGCCAGATCCGCGCCCTCGCCGCGCTTCCCATTGATCTCGACCGAACCGGTCGGTTGTACCCAGCGGCGGCGCACGCCGGTGGAGGTGCCGAGCCAGGTCGAGTGCATCTGGTGGTGGGCGAACCCGTAGAGCCGGTCCGCGCCATCGAATCCCACCGCGAGATCGCGGGCCAGACCCTCGAAGACGGTGATGTCGGTGGTGGCGGGGGAGCCGTCCCAGGCCAGACTCGAGTCCAGGCCGTCCGCGTCGAGAGCATCCGGATCCAGCAGCGGCATGGCGTCTTTCGCCGGTTCGGCGGTGCGCGCGGCCTCCTCGCTGGCGCGCACCACGGCCTCGATATCGGCGGCCTCGACGCTCGTGGAGCCGACACTGCCGACGCGCGCGACGGTCGGGCCCTCCCGGAAGATCGAGACGACCGCCCAGTCCCGGGAGATGGCGGAACCATTGGTGGTCATGGAGTTTCCGGCCCACCGCAGCGAGGCGTCGTGCGCGTCGGTGACGATGACCATCGCCTCGTCGGCGCGCGAGAGCCGCAGCGCCGACTCCACCACCTCGGGCGCGGGCAAGACATTCGCCACCGCCGCGAGACCGTCGTTACCGCTTCGTGCGCTCACCGCGCCCCCTTCACGCTCATCGTGTCGTCCCCGCTCATCGGGCACGGGTGTGCTCGCCGTTCGGCGCGGCTCACTGCCCGGCCTCGGTACGGGTGTTGAGGATGTTGATGCCGCGCACCAGGACCGACGGGCAGCCGTGGCTGACCGCCGCGACCTGCCCGGGCTGGGCCTTGCCGCAATTGAACGCGCCGCCGAGCACCCAGGTGGAGGGGCCGCCGATCGCCTCCATCGAGCCCCAGAAATCGGTGGTGGTCGCCTGGTAGGCGACATCGCGGAGTTGACCGGCCAACTCGCCGTTGCGGATTCGGAAGAAGCGCTGGCCGGTGAACTGGAAGTTGTAGCGCTGCATATCGATCGACCAGGACTTGTCGCCGACGATGTAGATGCCGTCCTCCACCCGCGAGATGAGCTCGGCGGTCGTGGTGTCGCGCTCGCGGTCGGGCTGTAGCGAGACATTTGCCATCCGCTGGATCGGGACGTGATGCGGGGAGTCGGCGTAGGAGCAGCCATTGGAACGCTCGAGGCCCAGGCGCGGTGCGAAGACGCGGTCGAGTTGGTAGCCGACGAGAACGCCGTCGCGCACGAGATCCCATTGCTGTCCCGCGACGCCCTCGTCGTCGTAGCCGACCGAGGCGAGTCCGTGGGTCTGGGTGCGGTCACCGGTGACGTGCATGATCGGCGTGCCGTACCGCAGCGTGCCCAGTTTGTCGGGGGTGGCGAAGGAGGTGCCCGCGTAGGCGGATTCATAGCCGATGGCGCGGTCGTATTCGGTGGCGTGGCCGATGGATTCGTGAATGGTCAGCCACAGGTTGGAGGGGTCGATCACCAGGTCGGCGGGGCCGGGGGAGACGGTGGGGGCCTTCACCTTCTCGGCCAGCCACTCCGGTATCCGCGCGAGTTCGCCCGCCCAGTCCCAGATTCCGTCCGCGCCGGTGACGTACTCCCAGCCGCGACCCGCGGGGGCGGCCAGGGTGCGCATGGTCTCGAACACGCCCGCCGCCGAGTCGACCGTGATGGCCTCCAACACCGGTTGCAGGCGCACCCGCTGCTGGGTGATGCGTGAGCCGAAGGTGTCGGCGTAGAAGGTCTGCTCCTTGACCTGGAGCAGGTTCGCCGTCACGTGATCCACGCCGTCGGCGGCGCGCAGCCGCTCCGAATAGTCCAGCAGCAGCGCCGTTTTCTCCGGGGTCGGCACCGTGAACGGGTCGATGTCGTAGTCCGACACCCACTCCACGCCGTCGTACACCGGCTCCGGGGCGAGCTCGATGTGCTCCCGATTCAAGGCCCGCAATGTGGTCGCGACCGTGACGGCACGTCGTGCCACTTCGGCCGCGGCTGCCGGACTCAGCACCGCGTGCGAGGCGAAACCCCAGGTGCCGTCGACGATCACCCGCACCGCGAAGCCGAGATCGGTGCTGTCGCTGACCGATTCGACCCGGCCGTCGCGCAGGCTGATGGACTGCGTGACCAGGCGATGTACCCGCAGATCGGCATAACTCGCGCCCGCCGCACGGGCCGCCGAGAGGGCGGCGTCGGCGAGCGCGGTCAGCGGCAGCGCGCGGAAATCCTCGTCCACGACCTTGGTTGCGATGCTCACCCGGTCCACGCTAGAGGCGACACGCGGGCGGTTTCAACATTATTGAAACGCGGCGCGAAATACACACCGTGCAAACGTGCACACGCTGCAACAATGCACGAACTGCGAAGAGGCACACCATGAAACACGCACGTCGACGGCGTGGACATGCCGCGTTTTGCTGTTCGAATGCCGTAGGGTCTGCCCGCGTGCCGCCATCCGCACTCCGTGACCGCAAACGCGAACGCACCCGCCGCGCCCTCCACGAGGCCGCCGTCGAGCTGTTCGAGTCCCGAGGCTATGAGGCGACGACCGTCGCCGATATCGCCGCCGCCGCCGAAGTCGGCACCAGAACCTTCTTCAACTACTTCGCCAGCAAAGAGGAACTGCTGTTCCCCGAACCCGACGAACGGGTGCAGGCCGCCGTGCAAGCCATTGCCACGCGACGGCCCGGGGAGCGACCCGTCGAGGTGCTGTTGCGGGCGTTGCGCGCCGCGGGCGACAACCCCGGCGATCATCTCGGCGACACCCTCGCCGCCCGCATCTCCGTACTGCGCGCCCAGATCTCGCGCACCGTGCCCGCCGTGAGCGGGCGCGCGGCCTACGCGCAGTTGGCCTCGCAGCAGGAGATCGCTCGACAGTTGCGGGCCGCCTTCCCCGACGAGCTCGACGACGTCGGCGCGGCCGCGCTCGTGGGCGCGGTGGTGGGGGCCGTGTCGGGCGCGCTCACCGTGCTGTTCCAGCAGCCGGGTCTGGACGAGGGCGACCTGCATCGCAAGATCCAGGAGACCACCTCGAAGGTCTTGGCTCCGTGGCTGTCCGAACCGCCCAGCCCGCCACCGCTGCGAGAACCGGTGCAGCGCACGACGGTCCGCTCGCTGCCGACCGAGCGGCTCACCGTGCACCGCGTGGACAGCGGCACCGGGCCGCTGGGCGTGGCTGAACCAGCCCGCCCGGAACCGGCCTGGTACCAGGGGCATTCGGCGCGCCAGAGCGTCGAGGACGACCTACCGCTGCCCGAGGACGTCCTGGTCTGACGGCCCGCCGAGGTGGTGCCGCTCAGGCGAACTGTTGCCAGCCGAGCCGGATCACCATGCCGATGACGACCACGAGCAGGACCACCCGCACGAAACTCGCGCCGCGGGCCAGGGCCATGTGGGAGCCGATCACCGCGCCCACCACATTGCCGACGGCCATGGCGAGCCCGAGTGCCCACAGCACGTGGCCGGTCGCGCCGAGGAAGATGAGCGAACCGAGGTTCGAGCCGCAGTTGATCACCTTCGCCATGGCGGCGGCGCGCACGAACTCGGTGCCGAGCAGCGTGGCGAAGGTGATGATGAGGAAGGTGCCGGTGCCGGGGCCGAGAATGCCGTCGTAGAGGCCGATGAGCCCGGCCGCGATACCGATCACCAGGAGGGTCTTGCGGCGGGTCGGCGGGTGCGTGGCCAGGGTGACGCCGATGGAGGGGCGCAGTGTCACGAAGATGGCGACGCCGACCAGGACCACCATCACGATGGGGATGAACAGGTCTCGGTCGATGAGGCCGACCGCCGCCGACCCCGCCGCGGACGTCACCCCCGCCAGGATCGCCGCGGGCACCAGCCGCTTCCACTGCATCGGCACCTTGCGCGCGAAGGTGATCACCGCCGCGCTCGTCCCCGAGAAGGCCGCGATCTTGTTGGTGCCCAAGGCCGTCTGCGGCGCGATTCCCGGCGCGACCACGAACAACGTCGGCAGAATGATGAGCCCGCCGCCACCGACCACCGCATCGACCCATCCGGCGGCGGTGGCCGCCGTCAAGAGAACCGCCCAGTCCGCAACACTCACCCGCTGACCCAACCAGAACCCGCGCACACCCGGCAAATCGCCGCGACCGGCGTGGCCCGGTGGTAGCCCTGCCGCACGGCGATCCGGCCCGCGGCCGCAGGTCGTCGGGACCGCGCGAGCGCACCTCTAGGGTGGGGGCATGCGTCGGTTCAGTCTCTGGTTGCGCGGGAAGCCGCAGGTGGCGGATTCGATACTGGCGCTCGCGCTGATGCTCGTCGACATGCTCGGGGTGGCCGAGAGCCAGCACAAGATCGCGTATCTGGCGATGAGTGTGCTGCTGCCGCTGCCGATGATCTTCCGGCGCACCCATCCGGTGGCGAGCGCGGTGGCGATGTTGGGGTTCTCGCTGCTCACCACGCTGGTGCACTGGGGGATCGGCGACGGGGACGCGCTGCACCCGGCGTTGCTGGGGCTGGGCATCATGCTCTACACGCTGGTCGCGTATGTCGGTCGCCGCCAAGGACTCTGGTATGCCGCCGGACTGATCGTCGACAGCGCCTTCTCCTTCTCCATGATCGGCACGCCCGAAGGCACCGATATCGCCTTCACCGCCGTGTACTACGCGTTCTGCTGGACCCTCGCCGAGTTCATCGGCGCGCGCCACGCCTACGACGCCGAGGTCGCCGCGCGATTGGCCGTCGCCGACTACGACCGTGAGCGCCGCGCCCACGACGCCGTCGCCGCCGAACGCACCCGCATCGCCCGCGAACTCCACGATGTGGTCGCGCACGCGGTGAGCGTCATCATCGTCCAGGCCGACGGGGCCCGCTACGCGCTGCGCCTGGACCCCGACGCCGCCGAGCAGGCCCTCGGCACCATCGCCACCACCGGCCGCGAGGCTCTGCGCGAGCTGCGTCGCACCGTCGAACTGCTGCGCACCGAACACGCGCCCGAACAGCTGCCACAGCACGGCACCGCCGGAATCGCCAAGGTCGTCGAGCTCATGCGCAATGCCGGGCTGGCGGTGGAATTGGAACTGAGCGGCGAACTCGACAATGTCAGCCCGGAGGTGAGCCTCGGCGTCCACCGCATCGTCCAGGAATCACTGACCAACACCCTGCGCCATGCCGGACCCGACGCCTTCGCCCGCGTCCGAGTGTGCCGCCGCGACAACGACATTCTGGTCGAGGTCACCGATTCGGGTGGCGTGCCCGCCGCCACCACGATCCACCGCGATGCCGCCGCGTCCGGCCGCGTCGCCAGTGCGACCGCCGCCACCGGTCGTCCCGGCAGCGCCACCGTCGCCACCACCGGCGGGAACGGCCGCCTGTCGAGTGCGACCCCCGCCGCCGACAAATCGGACCACACCGTCCGCACGGCCGCCGCCGCGCACGCCACCCCCATTGTCGGCAGCGGCCTCGGTCTGGTCGGTATGCGTGAACGCATGGTCGTGCTCGGCGGCACGCTCACCGCGGGCCGCCGCCCCGAAGGCGGCTGGCACGTCGTCGCCACCATTCCGCTGTCTCGCGGCACGGGGGAGTGACCGCCGCCGCGTGGGCCGATGCGGGGGATCCGGATGTCGGGCCGATAGATTGGTGCGCGTGCCGATCACCGTTCTCGTTGTCGACGACCAGGAACTCATGCGCGCGGGATTGAAGATGGTGCTCGGCGCGCACCCCGATATCGAGGTGGTGGGGGAGGCCGACAATGGCGCCACCGCCATCACCCGCACCACCGAACTGCGGCCCGACGTGGTGCTCATGGATGTGCGGATGCCGATCACCGACGGCGTCACGGCCACCGCTCGCATCATCGAATCCGGGTGCGGCAGCAAGGTTCTGGTCATGACCACCTTCGACCTCGACGAACACGCGCTGGGCGCGCTGCGCGCCGGAGCCAGCGGCTTCCTGCTCAAGGACACCCCGCCCGAGGACCTCATCTCCGCCATTCGCAGTGTCGCCGCCGGAGACGCCGTGGTCTCCCCGAAGGTCACCAAACGCCTGCTCGACCGCCTCATCGCCGATGACCCGGGCTCCGGCCGCGACCCGGGCGTCCTCGACGTTCTCACCGCCCGCGAACGCGAAGTCCTCGAACATATCGCCGCGGGCCGCTCGAACGCCGAGATCGCCTCGACGCTGTTCCTCTCCGAAGCCACCGTCAAAACCCACGTGGGCCGCGTCCTCACCAAACTGGGCCTGCGCGACCGCGTCCAAGCCGTGGTCCTCGCCTACGAGACCGGGCTGGTCCGCCCGGGCAGCGCCTGACCGCCGTGCTCTAGTGCGCGTCGAGGAATTCGCGCAGCACTCGGTCGAGGGCGTCGGGGACTTCGAGGTGTGGGCTGTGGCCGCAGCCGGACAGCACCGTGCGGCGGGCTCCCGGAATCGCGGCTTCGATCGCGCCGCTGTGGGCGTGCACATCGGGATGGTCGGCTTCGCCGACGAGGAGGAGTGTGGGTACGGCGATCTCGCCGAGTCGGGGGAGCGCTGGCCGGTCGGGTTCGACCGCCCCGTCCTCGTGTGGACCGAGGTTGTTCGGGCTGGCCTCGAGCACTTCCCGAAGCCGTTGGCGCGCAGCGGTATTGGCCGGTGCCACGTACCAGGGATCGGTCTCGCTCCAGAACTCGATCTGCCGCTCGACCGCGGCGTGCGGGCCGGGCACCTCGCGTCCGCCGCGCGTCAGGAAGTGCTCGCTGAGCGGCAGCCCGGTGACGATCGGGCCGAGCAGCACGAGCGCCGACACCAGTTCCGGATGGTCGAGCGCGCACCGCAGCGCCAGGAAGCCGCCGAAGGAACAGCCGATCATGGTCACCGGCGCGTCCGAGGCGGCGCGAATGACCCGCACGAGGTCATCGACGCTGGAGTACGGACCGGTCGGCGAGTCGGAACGCCCGTACCCGCGCCGATCCCACCGCACCACTCGATGCGTGGTCGAGAGCGCCTCGAACATCGTCCCCCACGCCGCGCTGTCGAGGAGGCCGTCGTGGTTGAGCACCACCGTCGGCCCGGCTCCCGCGACCTCGGCATGGATTCCGGGAATCGAAAGCTGAAGAGCACCGCGGTCTTCCACCAGTTCACCGTAGCTCCGCCCACTCCCAGATCGCGCCCGTACCGAGCTACCGGGGTCTATGTCCCGTGGCAGAGTCGCCGCGGGGGGCGCTCTGACGCCGCGCCGACCAACGCGGTCGCCGCCGAGAAAGCCACTGGTCGGACGCGCCTCGCGCGGTTCGGGCCGCGATGCCCGGAGACCGCGTGCCCCGCACCACAGTCACCCTCGGGAGAAAATCGCGCTCCTCGAACGTTGACCCGGTAGATCGTCCGAAAGGATCGCAACCATGCCCGCCCTCTTGTTCGTCGTCTACCTCGTCGCCGAGATCGCCACGCTCGTCGCCGTCGGCCATGTCATCGGCGTGTTTCCGACGATTCTGCTGCTCATCGCGGGGTCGGCGGCCGGATTGATCCTGGTGAAATCGCAGGGTCGGCGGGTGTTCGAACAGTTCCGGCGCGCCGGACGCGGTGAGATCGCGGCCAGTTCGGCCGTGGCCGACGGGGCCCTGGTCACCGCCGGTGCCGTCTTGATGTTCGTGCCCGGCCTGCTCACCACGCTGCTGGGCCTGCTGGCGCTCATCCCCGCGACGCGGTTCCTGCTGCGCCCCGCCGTCGCGGCTTTCGCGGCCCGCCGTCTGGATCGCGTGGCCATGGCCGTCGGCCCGCGCGGCTTCCGCAATGTGGTGGTCGACCCCGATGGCGAGGTCGTCGACGCCACCGTGGTCAGCCAGTGGTACGACGATGGTCAGGGACCCGCGCACCGCATGATCGACCCCCGCTGACTCCATCCCCCGTGCCGAGCCGGTGGTGATTCCCACAGGGAGACACCACCGGCTCGTGCTGCGGTCGGGTGCTCAGCCGCCGCTCTTGCGGCGGAACGACCGCTTGTTGCTCGCCGGGCCGTGCGTCCCGTGGATCTTGGAACCGCCCCGGCCCTCGCCGCCCACGCCGTCCTGGTGCTGACTCTGCTTGCGGTCGAGAGCCTCTCGGAAGCGGCGCTTGATGTCGTCCGCGGAGGCGGCGGCCGTCTCCGGCTTGTCCTGGTTGTCTTCAGTTTTCACAGTGACAGCCTGACAGGTGGCCGGACGTCCGGCCAGCCACCGCACCGGGACGGTGGCCTGCCGGGGCGGTGCGGCGGCCCGTGCGGCAGACTGGAACCCCGTGAGTACCCAGTTGCTTGTCGGTGGCCGTATCTACAGTTCGAGTAATCCCGACGCGACCGCCATGGCGGTCACCGACGGAACCGTGGTGTGGGTGGGGCAGGACAAGCCGGGGCGCGCCCTGCATCCGGACGCGGAGATCATCGACCTCGCCGGTGCGTTCGTCGCGCCCGCCTTCGTGGACCCGCACGTGCACCTCACCGCGCTGGGCCTGAAGCTCACCGGCCTCGACCTGTCGCGCACCGCCTCACTCTCCGAATGCCTGGAACTGGTACGGGAATTCGCCGCGAACAACCCGACCGGCACCATTCTCGGCGACGGCTGGGACGAAACCCGTTGGGCCGAAGGACGACCGCCCAGCCTGGCGGAGATCGACGCCGCGGCCCCCGGGCGCGCCGTGTACCTCACCCGCGTGGACGCGCACTCGGCCGTGGTCTCCTCGACGCTGCTCGACACTGTGCCCGAAGTCACCACCGCCCAGGGCTTCACGCGTGGCGAACCGCTGCGCGCCGACGCCCACCACCTGGTGCGCGCCGCCACCCTGGCCGGACTCGACCGCGCCCACCGCGACCGCGCCCGCGGCGCCGCCCTCGACCACGCCGCCGCGCACGGTATCGCCGCCGTGCACGAATGCGCCGGACCCGAGATCAGCGGCCGCACGGATGTGACCGAGCTGCTGGAGTTCTCGCACGGCGTCGAGGTGCGCGTGTACTGGGGCGAGGCCGTGCGCACCGCCGACGAGGCGCGCACCCTGATCAAGGAACTCGGCGTGCACGGCCTCGGCGGCGACCTGTTCGTCGACGGCTCGCTCGGCTCGCACACCGCCTGGCTGCGCGAGCCCTACGCCGACCGCGACACCACCGGCGTCGGATTTCTCGACGCCTACGCCATCGCCGACCATGTGCGCGCCTGCACCGAAGCGGGAATCCAGGCCGGATTCCACGTCATCGGCGATGCCGCCATGGATGCCGTGGTGGCGGGCTTCGGCCGGGTGGTCGCCGAACTCGGCGGCCCGGCCGTGGCCGCGCGCGGCCACCGCATCGAACACGCCGAACTCGTCGACGCCGACCAGATCGCGAAACTCGCCGAATGGGGCGTGATCGCCAGCGTGCAACCGGGATTCGACGCCGCCTGGGGCGGCGCCGACGGCATGTACGCCACCCGCCTGGGCGAGCGCGCCGCCACCCTCAACCCCTTCGCCGCCATGGCCGCCGCGGGCATCTCCCTCGCCATCGGCTCCGACGCCCCCGTCACCCCGGTCGACCCGTGGGCCGCGGTCCGCGCCGCCGCCCACCACCGCACCCCCGGCCACCAGATCTCGCCCCGCGCCGCCTTCACCGCCGCCACCCGCGGCGCGTGGCGCGCGGGCGGCGTCCGCGACGGCGTCTCCGGCACCCTGGTCCCCGGTGCCCCAGCCACTTTCGCCATCTGGGAAGCCGACGATCTCGTGGTCGCCGCCGCCACCGACACCGTGCAGCGCTGGTCCACCGACCCCCGCTCCCGAGTCCCCGGCCTCCCACCCCTGACCCCCGACGCCGTTCTCCCGCGCTGCCTGCGCACCGTGCACCGCGGGGTCACCATCTATGAAGCCTGAGCCGCCTTCTCCCACACCGGAACCCGACGCACACACAGACGCGACAGGCGTCGCGCCACCGCCGCCACCTCCGGCCGCAACCGCGGGCACGCACGAAGCAACCGATGCCGAAGGAGCCGCCGCCTCGCGAGGCGCGCCGACCGACTTATCGAATGAGGCGACCTCCGGCGGGGAACATCCCGACACACCGTCTCCCACCGCGACCGGGAGCGGACCCTCCGCAGCGGCCGAGCCGTCCGGCGTAGGGAGCGGGGGTGCGCCGCCCGGGACCGAAAGTTCAGGCGCGGCAGCGCGTTCGAGTGCATCGACCGCCTCCGACGGAATCAGCGGGCGGATAGCGGGATTCGCGTCGCATCACCCCGTGCTCACTCGATCGGTTCTCGCGGCGCTGGCCGGACTGTTGCTGTTCGCCAGCTTTCCGCCCCGCACGCTGTGGTTCCTCGCACCGGTCGGGATCGCGATTCTCACGCTCGTCGTGCGTGGAAACGGGCGGCTGCGTGGGGGATTCGGGCTCGGGATGCTGGCGGGGCTCGGGTTCTTCCTGCCGCTGCTGCCGTGGACCGGAATCTATGTCGGGCCGGTGCCGTGGCTGGCGCTGTCGGCGGTGTGCGCGGTCTACGTCGGGCTCTTCGGCCTGGTGGCGCGTGTGGTGGGCAGGCTGGCGTGGTGGCCGTTGTGGGTCGCTGCCGGATGGTCGCTGACCGAGTGGATACGGTCCAGTTTTCCGTTCGGCGGGTTTCCTTGGGGCAGGCTGGCTTTCGGGCAGGGCGACGGCTGGTATCTGCCCTACGCCATGGTCGGCGGAGCGCCGTTGCTCAGCTTCGTGGTGGCGCTCACCGGCACCGGGCTCGCGTGGGTGATGCTGCGCGCGTGGCGGACCAGAAGTGAGTCGGAGGCTTCCGCAAACCTTCCGCATCGTTCCAGATGGGGGACTTTCTGTCTCACATCGTGGAACCGAATTATTGCCGCGGCAATGGGTGTGGCTATCATTCCTCTCACCGGAGTGATCCTCCGGACCGCGCTGCCCGGCCCGGAGGACGGCAACCGGCCGATCACGGTCGCCGCCATCCAGGGCAGCGTGCCGCGCCTGGGACTCGACTTCAACGCCCAGCGCCGCGCCGTTCTCGACAATCACGTCAAGCGCACCGAGGAATTGGCCCGCGACGTGGAGGCCGGACGCGCGCCGCGGCCGGATGTGGTGATCTGGCCGGAGAATTCGTCGGATATCGACCCGCTGCGCAATCCGGACGCCGCCGCCCTCATCACCCAGGCCTCCGAAGCGATCGAGGCTCCCATCCTGGTCGGCGCGGTGCTGGTGAACTCCGATCGCACCACCACCAACGCGGTCATGGTGTGGGACGGCGCGAACGGCCCGGTCGACCGGCACGACAAGAAGATCATTCAGCCCTTCGGCGAATACCTGCCCTATCGCGAATTCTTCCGGCACTTCTCCGAATACGCCGACCGCGCGGGCTATTTCGTCCCCGGCACCGGCGACGGCGTGGTCGATGTGCCGCCCGCCCGCGACGGCATCGTGCGGATCGGTGTGGCCACCTGTTACGAGGTCGCCTTCGACCGTGCCTTCGAGGACGCGCTGCGCGCGGGCGCGCAACTGCTCACCGTCCCCACCAACAACGCCACCTTCGGTAAGAGCGAGATGACCTACCAGCAACTCGCCATGTCCCGGGTACGCGCGGTGGAACACGGTCGCGCCCTGATCGTTTCCGCCACCACCGGCGTGAGCGCGATCATCACCGCCGACGGTGCGATTCAACAGCAGACTGACCAGTTCGTCCCGGACGCCTTGGTGTCCCGGGTGCCGCTGCGCACCGATACGACACTCGCCACGCGGATCGGCCCCGCGCCCGAAGTCGTCTTGTGTATTCTGGCCGCGGCCGCCATAGCGGCGGCAGCGATCGGGCGGCGAACGCGCACCCCTGCGGAGCCGTCCGACCAGGACGCAGCCGGTAACCATCCGGCTCCATAAGCGGGGGCGGCCCGCGCCCGGTATGTCCAGCGAGCCGTCCGAGCGGTGAACCACCCGTGACGTTCGTGGTGGCGGCGCGTATGAGGGACGCCCGCCCGGCTCGCCAAGTCTGATTCGCCTGCTCTTAGCGACAGCCTGTGTCTGTCTGTCCGAATTGCCGGAAACCACAAGTCATTTGTAGTGGTAGAGCCCGATTTCACGATGTTAGCGGTGAAGTAGCTATCCAATAACCCACTCCGCCAACGACGTTCGTTGCCGGACAACTCGAGATCACCACCGATCCGGTCGGCGGGATGCTCCGAATCATAGGGCGTGGATCACGTCCTACGGCTCGCGCATGCGGGCGGAAGCCGAAGTGATCGGGGTGCGGTGCTCGGGGAGTTGCGTCAACAGCGGCAGAACGGAGTGATTGATGAGTTCATTGGCCACGGATCGCGTCGACCAATGCTCTTCTGGTGAATTCTCAGCACAGCCCTTCGCGCTGTCGCCCGCACAGTCCGCCCTCTGGTATGCCCAACGGATTCGACCCGACGTCCCCCTCACCATCGCGCAGTACGTGGAGATCCACGGCGATCTGGATGTCGGCCGACTGCTCTACGCCATCGAGCGCTTCGGATCCGAGACCCAGGTCGGGCATGTGCGGCTGATCGAAATCGACGGTGTGCCACACCAGGTGGTCGATCCCACCTGGCGGCCGGGCTGGGCGCGCATCGACCTGCGCGAGGAGGCCGACCCGCGGGCGGCGGCGCTGGCCTGGATGAACGAGCACGCCAGCTCGCCCATCGATATCGAACACGATCCGCTCACCATCAATGTGGTGCTGCGGACCGGGGATTCGGATTACATCTGGTACACGCGCGGCCACCACATCGTCATCGACGGGTACGGGGCCATGAACGCCACCACCCGCACGGCGGAGATCTACAGCGCGCTGGAGAACCAGACCGAACCGGCGGTGTCGCGGGCGACCCCGCTGGCCACCATCTACGCCGACGAGATCAAGTACCGCGACACCAGCCGCTTCGTCAAGGACGGCGACTACTGGCGCGAACAGCTCGAGGGCGTGGGCGATCCGATCACCCTGGCCGCCGCCGGATCCGTGCCGCCGGTCGCCGACGCGGGCCGCCGCACCGCCGCCGCCGTGCTCGCGCCCGGCCTCGAGGAAGCCGTGCAGGCCACCGCGACGGCGCTCGACACCAACAGCTCCACGCTGTTCGTGGCCGCGCTGGCCTGCTACGTGCGCGGTGTCACCGGCACCCAGGACGTGGTGCTGAGCCTGCCCGTCTCCGCGCGCACCACCGTGGCGCTGCGGCGCTCGGCCGGTGTGGTCTCCAATGTGGTGCCGATCCGAATCCGCTTCGGCGACACCAGCACTCTCGCCGATACCGTGCGCGCGGTCGAACTGCAGATCACCGGCGCGCTGCGCCACCAGCGCTACCGCAGCGACGACATCCGGCGCGACTGCGGCTACTCCCGCGACGCCCGCGGCTTCTTCGGGCCGATGGTCAATATCATGCTGTTCCACAGCGAATTGAACTTCGGCAGCCTGGTCGGCTCGCTCAATGTGCTCTCCACCGGACCGGTCGAGGACCTGTCGGTGAACCTCTACAACGGCGCGGGCGGCCGCATCCACATCGACTTCGAGGCCAATCCTCGGCTCTACGGCCCGGCCGAATTGACCACGCACCACGGCCGATTCCTCGATTTCCTGGACCGCTTCCTCACCGCCGAGCCGCAGACCTCGGTCGCCACCCTGCCGGTGCTCACCGACGACGAGCGCGATCGGGTACTGCGCGAATGGAACTCCACCCAGGTGGCGCGGCAGGAGGGCACCCTCGCCGGACTCTTCGCCGACCGGGCCGCCATGTGCCCGAACCGGGTGGCCCTGGACTTCGAGGGCGAGACGCTCACCTACTCCGCCTTCGACGAACGGGCCAATCGGCTGGCGCGCGAACTCATCACGCGCGGCGCGGGTCCGGACACCGTGGTGGGCTTGGCCATTCGGCGCAGCCTGGACCTGCTGGTCGGCATGTACGCCATCATCAAGGCCGGTGCCGCGTACCTGCCCATCGACCCGGACCATCCGGCCGAGCGCATCGGACAGATTCTGGAGCAGGCGAATCCGCTGTGCGTGCTCACCGCCGCGCGTGACGACCTCGACCTGCCCACCGAGGCCCGCTTCGATATCGACACCGCCGACCTGTCCGCGCACAGTCCGCGACCCGTCGCCGACGCCGACCGCCGCGCCACCCTCAAAGCGGAGCACCTGGCCTACGTCATCTTCACCTCCGGCTCCACCGGCCGCCCCAAGGGCGTCGGCGTGAGCCATGCCGCCATCGTCAACCGGCTGCGCTGGATGCAGCACGCGTACCCCCTCGACGGCGGCGATGTGGTGTTGCAGAAGACTCCCGCCACCTTCGACGTCTCGGTGTGGGAGTTCTTCTGGCCCTTGCAGATCGGGGCGCGCCTGGTCATCGCCGCGCCCGACGGGCACCGCGACCCCGCCTACCTGGCTTGCCTCATCGCCGAGAAGGGCGTCACCACGGCGCATTTCGTGCCGTCCATGCTCTCGGTCTTCCTCACCGACACCGATGTGCGCGGCTGCACCGGACTGAAGCAGGTGTTCTGCTCGGGTGAGGCGCTGCCCGCGGCCACCGTCGCCGAATTCCACACCGCCCTCGGAACCGGTCCCGACGCACCGCGATTGCACAATCTCTACGGCCCCACCGAGGCCGCGGTCGACGTCACCGCCTGGCACTGCGCGCCCGGCGCGACCGAGGTGCCGATCGGCTCACCCATCTGGAACACCCGCACCTACGTGCTGGATTCGCGGCTGCAACCCGTCGCGCCCGGGGTGGTCGGCGAACTGTACCTGGCCGGTGTCCAGCTGGCGCGCGGCTACCTCGGCCGCCCCGGTCTCACCGCCGACCGCTTCGTCGCCAACCCGTACACGCCCGGCACGCGCATGTACCGCACCGGCGACCTGGTGCGCTGGCGGGTCGGCCGCCTCGGCGTCCTGGAGTACCTGGGGCGCAGCGACTTCCAGGTCAAGATTCGCGGCCTGCGCATCGAACTCGGCGATATCGAGGCCGCGCTGCTGGCCGACCCCAAGGTCGCGCGCGCCGTCTGCGTGGCGCGCCGGGGACGCGGCGGCGACGAACTGGTGGCCTATGTGGTGGCCGCGCCCGGTGTCGCCGATCTCGACACCGCCGAACTCAATGCCGCGCTCAAGCGCACCCTGCCCAGCTACATGGTGCCGTCGGCGCTCATGGTGCTCGACGAACTACCGCTCAGCGCCAATGGCAAGGTCGACCGCAAGGCCCTGCCCGAACCCGGTGCGGGCGCACGGCGTCCCGCACCGGTCGCGGTCGCGCCCCGGACCGAGGTGGAGCGCCGACTCACCGGCATCTTCGCCGAGGTGCTCGGCACCGACGAGATCGGTGTCGGCGACAGCTTCTTCGACCACGGCGGCAATTCGCTCTCCGCCGCCCGGGCCGTCGCCCGCGTGAACGCCGCGCTGGGCGGCGGGCTCACCATTCGCGACCTGTTCGAACACCCGACGGTCGCGGCGCTGGCCGCGCGCTTCGACGGACACGAACCGGACGCCTCCTCGCCGAAACTGCTGGCCACCCCACGGCCGCAACGGATTCCGCTCTCGCAGGCCCAACAGCGGCTGTGGATCCTGAACCGCTTCGCCGAACACGCCGCCGCCTACAACATGCCCCTCGCGGTGGAACTGACCGGCGCACTGGACACCTCGGCGCTGCGCGCCGGACTCCTCGACGTGCTGGAACGCCACGAAACCCTGCGCACCACCTTCCCGGACTCCCCGGAAGGCCCGTGCCAGTTGGTGCATCCCGCCACGGAGATCCCGCTCACCCTCGACCCCATCGACGCCACCGACGCCGATGTGGTCGAACTCGCCACCGAATACGCCGGATACGGCTTCGATCTGCGCAGCCAGGCCCCGATTCGGGTGGCGCTCTACGCCACCGGACCCGACAAGCACGTCTTCCTGGTGGTGCTGCACCACATCAGCGGTGACGGCTGGTCCATCGCACCGCTGGCCCGCGACATCATGACCGCCGTCGCCGCCCGCACCGCCGGACACGCGCCCGACTGGACGCCGCTGCCGGTGCAGTACGCCGATTTCGCGCTGTGGCAGCGCGAACTGCTCGGCGACGAATCCGATCCGGCCTCGGCGCTGTCGCGGCAACTCGCCTACTGGCGGGCCGCGCTCGCCGACCTGCCCGACCAATTGGATCTGCCGCTGGACCGGCCCCGCCCGCGCCAGCGCTCCACCGACGGCGGCCGCGTCGAATTCACCATCTCCGCCGAAACCCGCCGCGCCATGGCCGCATTGGCGACCGAACGCGGCGTCAGCATGTTCATGGTGCTGCACGCGGCCCTCGCCTCGGTGCTGGCCCGCCTGTGCAACACCACCGATATCGCCATCGGCACCCCCATCGCGGGCCGCTCCGACCCGGCCCTCGAGGAACTCGTCGGCATGTTCGTCAACACCCTGGTGCTGCGGACCCGGGTGGATCCGGCCGCCGGATTCGACCGCATGCTCACCGAGGTCCTCGACGCCGACCTCGACGCCTTCGCCAATGCCGACGTGCCGTTCGAACGCCTGGTGGAGGTGGTGAATCCGGAGCGCTCCGCCGCCCGGCACCCGCTGTTCCAGGTCATGCTGTCCTACGACAACACCCCCGAACTGCGCATCGATCTGCCCGGACTCTCGGCCAGCATGCTGCCCGTCTCGGTGGATATCGCGAAATTCGACCTGCAGCTCACCGTGCACGAACCGGCCGCCACCTCGGCTACCGCCGCCGATCTCGAAGACGGCCCGCTCACCGCCGAATTCGGGTACGCCACCGATGTTTTCGACCACACCACGGTCGAGGCCATCGCGCGCCGCTTCCTCGCCGTTCTCACCGCCGCGGTCGCCGATCCGACCGTGCCCGTCGGCGACCTGCCCATCCTGGACACCCGCGAGACCGCGAAACTGGTGCCCATCATGGGTTCCCCGGCCGAACCGTCCATCACCCTGGCCCGGCTGCTCACCGATACCGCCGAACGCGTCCCCGACGCAGTCGCGGTGCGTTACCTCGGGGCCGACACCACCTACCGGGAACTCGACGAACGCTCGAATCGCCTGGCGCGCGTGCTCATCGAACACGGTGCGGGGCCGGAGGTGGTGGTCGCCATCGCGCTGCCGCGCACCCTGGACTGCATTCTCGCGGTGTGGTCGGTGGCGAAAACCGGTGCCGCCTATGTGCCGATCGACCCGGACTACCCGGCCGACCGCATCGCGCACATGCTCGCCGACTCCGGAGCCATGCTCGGGCTCACCGATCCGGATTACCGCGCCACCATGCCCGACTGGCCGGGAAACCGTGGCCGCCACCGCAAGTCGTACGTGGACTGGCTGCTGCTCGGGTCGCAGACCCTGACCGCCGAATGCGCGCGGTTCCCGGACACCCCGGTCACCGACGCCGACCGGCACTTCCCGCTGCGCACCGCGCACCCGGCCTACCTCATCTACACCTCTGGCTCCACCGGCAAGCCCAAGGCGGTCGTGGTCACCCACGCCGGGCTCGCCTCGCTGGCGCACGAGCAGATGCATCTGTTCCGGGTCACCGATGCCGCACGCACACTGCACTTCTCCTCACCCAGCTTCGACGCGTCGGTGCTCGAACTGCTGCTCGGCTTCGCGGCCGGGGCCACCATCGTGGTCGCCCCGGCGGGCATGTTCGGCGGCGCGGAACTCGCGCGGCTGCTGCGCGAGGAACGCGTGACCCACGCCTTCATCACCCCCGCCGCGCTCGGCACCGTGCCGCCCGAGGACCTCGACGATCTCGAAGCCGTCATCGTCGGCGGCGAGGCGTGCCCCGAGGATCTCGTGCGCGTGTGGACAGATCCCCAGGCGCGCAACGGATCCGGGCGTCGCATGCACAATATGTACGGCCCCTCCGAGGCCACCGTCGCCGCCACCGCCACGGGACCCATGGTGGCGGGCCAACCGGTGCCCATCGGCCTGCCGGTGCGCGGTATGCGGCTGTTCGTCCTCGACGGGCGACTGCATCCGGTGCCGCCCGGTGTGGCGGGCGAGCTGTACCTGTCCGGCCCGGGCCTGGCGCGCGGCTACCTCGGCCGCCTCGGCCTCACCGCGCAGCGGTTCCCGGCCAATCCGCACGGCCGCCGCGGCGAACGCATGTACCGCACCGGCGATCTCGTGGTCGCCGACGGCACCGGTCAGCTGCGCTTCCTGGGCCGCGCCGACGACCAGATCAAGATTCGCGGCTTCCGTATCGAACTGCGCGAGATCGACCACGTGCTGCGCGCGCATTCCGGAGTCGCGTTCGCGCTCACCGTCGTGCACGACGACGAGCGCGGCACCCCGCGCCTGGTCAGCTATGTCACCGCCGACGGGGACCTCGACACCGCCGCCCTGCTCGAGACCGCGCGCGGCCGCCTGCCCGGCTACATGGTGCCCGCCGCGGTCCTGGTGCTCGACGCGCTGCCGGTGACGCCGTCGGGCAAACTCGACCGAAAGGCGCTGCCCGCACCCGATTTCACCGCCGTCGCGCCGTCGCGCGCGCCGGAGACCGAGATGGAGCAGCAGGTCGCGCAGGTGTTCGGCACGGTGCTGGGCATCCCGGTGCGCGGCGCCGACGACAATTTCTTCGACGTGGGCGGCAATTCGCTGCTCGCCACCCGGCTCACCGCCGCCCTGCACGCCGAATTCGGGGTGGAGCTGCCGGTCCGGGCCATCTTCGAGGCCCCGACCGTGGCGGGTGTGGCCGCGCGTCTGGTGGAAGCGCCCCGGACGCACAGGGCGGCGCTGGCGGTGCAAACCCCGCGTCCGGAGCGCGTTCCCCTCTCGCTGCCGCAGCAGCGAGTGTGGTTCCTGAATAGATATTCTCCCGAATCCAGCGCCTACAACATCGCTTTCGCGCTGCGGATCAGCGGCGATCTGGATATCGCCGCGCTGCGGGCGGCGCTGGCCGACGTGGCCGACCGGCACGAGGTGCTGCGCACCGTATTCCCCGAGGACGGCGACGGCGCGCACCAGGTGGTACTCGACACCGAGCGGTGCCTGCCCGTGCTCGAGGCGGTCGACACCGACGACGCGGGGCTCGCGGTCGCGCTGCACGAGCTCGCGCGGCGCAGCTTCGATCTGACCAGCGAGATTCCGCTGCGGATCAGCCTGCTGCGCACCGCATCCCAGCGTCATGTGCTCGGTATCGTGCTGCACCACATCGCCGCCGACGGCTGGTCGCTCGGACCGCTCACCCGCGACCTCGCCAACGCCTATACGGCGCGACGCGGGGGAGCGGCGCCGGTATGGGCTCCGCTGCCCGTCCAGTACGCCGACTTCAGCCTGTGGCAGCGCGCCTGCCTGGGCGTCGACTCCGACCCGGACAGCGCCGCCGCCACCCAGCTCGCCTACTGGCGGCATGCCCTGGCCGACCTGCCCGAGGAACTGCCGCTGCCCTACGACCGGCCGCGACCGGCCGAACCCACCCAGCTCGCCGGAGCCGTCCGCTTCGAGGTCCCGGCCGCGCTGCAACACCGAATCGCCGATATCGCACGGGCACACGGGGTTTCGACCTTCATGATGGTGCGCTCCGCACTCGCGGTGCTGTTGCGCGTCGTCACCGGCGGCCGCGATATCGTCATCGGCACCCCGGTGGCCGGGCGCACCGACACCCGACTCGACGACCTGGTCGGCATGTTCGTGAACACGCTCATCCTGCGCTCGGACGTGGATCCGGACCGGCACTTCGCCGAACTGCTGCAGGCCGATCGCGATACCGAACTCGCCGCCATGGCCCACGCCGAGGTGCCGTTCGAACGGGTGGTGGAGGAGCTCGGCGTGGGCGGCACCCGGCCGCTGCTGCAGGTGGCGCTCACCGTGCAGGACACCCCGCCGCCCCCGCTGCAACTGCCCGGGCTGGCGCTCACGGCCGAGGAACTCGATATCGCGCTCGCCAAATTCGATCTCGAACTGCGGGTGCTGCCCGGCGCGGACGCCGAACAGCGCGAATTCGAATTCGTCTACGCCGCCGAGCTTTTCGACCAGCAGACCGTCGAAACCCTGGCCGAACGCCTGGTCCGGGTCTTCGAGGCCATCGGCGCGGACCCGAGGGTGCGCATTCGCGATATCGACGCCCGCACCGACACCGAACGCGAACTGCTCACCCCCGCGTGGGGGCCGGTCCCCGAACCGCAGTGCAGTCTGGCCGCCTACTTCGCGGCCACCGCGCACCTCAACCCCGACCGGGTGTTCGTGCGCGCCGACGACACCGAACTCACCTACGCCGAGGCCGACGCCTACTCGAATCGCCTGGCGCGCGCCCTCATCCAGCGTCGACTCGGACCCGGGGACCGCGTCGCCCTGGGCCTCACCCGATCCATCGAATCGGTGCTCACGGTGCTCGCGGTCGCCAAGGCCGGAGCCGCGTTCGTCCCGATCGACCCGAACTACCCGGCCGACCGCATCGCGCACATGCTCACCGACTCCGGCTGCCGGGTCGGGGTGAGCATGTCCGACCACGCCACCGGACTCGAGGCGGCCGCCACCGGCCACACCATCGAATGGCTGCTGCTCGACGATCCCGGGCTGATCGCCGAACTCGAGGCCATCGACGGCGGCACCGTCACCGACGCCGACCGGGTCACCACGCTGTGGACCGCCGACCTGGCGTATGTCATCTACACCTCCGGGTCCACCGGAAAACCCAAGGGCGTGGCCGTCACCCATGGCGGCCTGTCCAATTTCGCCGACGAGATCCGCGAGCGGATGTGCGTGGACCGCGATTCGCGCACCATGCACTTCTCCTCGCCGAGCTTCGACGCCGCCGTCTTCGATCTGCTGCTCGCGGTCGGCTCCGGAGCCACCATGATCATCTGCCCGCCCGATATCTACGGCGGCGACGAACTCGCCGCCCTCATCGAGCGGGAACGGGTCAGCCACACCTTCCTCACCCCGGCCGCGCTCACCACCATCGACCGCGACCGGTGGGAACTGCCGGACCTGCGGGCCATCTGCCTCGGCGGCGAGGCCTGCGGACCGGAACTGGTAACCCGCTGGGCACCGGGGCGCATGCTGTTCAACGGCTACGGCCCCACCGAGACCACCGTCGTCATCACCACGGCCGGACCCATGGCGCCCGGTGAACCGGTGACCATCGGCACCCTGGTGCGCGGGGCCCGCGCGCTCGTCCTCGACGAGCGACTGCGGCCCGTCCCGGTGGGCGTGCCCGGCGAGCTCTACCTCGGCGGCATGGGCGTAGCCCGCGGCTACTTCGACCGCTTCGGGCTCACCGCCACGCGTTTCGTGGCCGACCCGCACGGGCCCGAGGGCGCCCGCATGTACCGCACCGGCGATGTGGTGCGCTGGACCAGCGCCGGGGAACTGGTGTACCTGGGCCGCAGCGACCATCAGGTGAAGGTGCGCGGCTTCCGCATCGAACTCGGCGAGATCGACGCCGTGCTCACCACCCATCCGGGAGTTCGGTTCGCGCACACCGAGGTTCGCGAGATCGCCGGAACCCCGCGCATCGTGTCGTTCGTACTGCCCACCGACGGCGGCGGACTCGACCTGGACGCCTTGCGCGCCCACGCCGCCGGACACCTGCCCTCGCACATGGTGCCCAGCAGCCTCACCCCGCTCGACCACCTGCCGCTCACCCCGGTCGGCAAACTCGACCGCGACGCGCTGCCCGAACCCCGGGCCGTCGTCGCCGCCGAATCGCGGGCGCCGGAGACCGAGACCGAGCGAATGGTCGCCGAGGTCATGGCCGATCTGGTCGGGGCCGAGAACATCGGGGCCGACGACTCGTTCTTCGAGATCGGCGGCAACTCGCTGCTCGCCACCCAGCTGGTGGCGCGCCTGGCCGCCGCCACCGGGGTTCGGCTCGAGGTGCGCACGGTCTTCGCCAGTCCGACCGTGGCCGGACTGGCCGCCCAGCTCGACGCGGGCGTCAGCTCCGGCGATCTGCGGCCCGAACCGCGCAAACGCACACGGCCGGAACGGATTCCACTGTCCGCGGCGCAGCGGCGGCTGTGGTTCCTGGAGCGGTTCAACGCCTCCGGGGACGCGGAAACCCGTGGCGCGTACAACATTCCGGTGGCCCTGAACATGCGGGGCGATCTGGATGTGGCCGCGCTGCGCGCCGCCGTGCACGCGGTGCAGCGCCGTCACGAGACGCTGCGCACCGTCTTCCCCGATGTCGACGGCGAACCCAGCCAGTTCGTCCTCGCCCCCGAGGACGCGGCCATCACCCTGCCCATTCGGACCGTGACGGCCGAGGCGGTACCCGGGGAGATCCAGCGCATCGCCGCCGCCGGATTCGACCTCGGCACCACGGCCCCGCTGCGCGCGGAGCTGCTGCGGTTGGCCGCCGACGACCACGTCCTCGTCCTGGTGGTCCACCACATCGCCATGGACGGCTGGTCGCTGGGTCCGCTCGCCGCCGACGTGGCCGCCGCCTACCGGGCGCACGCCACCGGTCAGAGCCCGGCCTGGCCGGACCTGCCGGTGCAGTACGCGGATTACACACTGTGGCAACAGGATGTGCTCGGCCGCGAAGAGGATCCGGAATCGGTCATCAGCCGCCAGCTCGACTACTGGCGCAACGCCCTCGACGGCATCCCGGAGCTGCTCCAGGTGCCCGCCGACCGGCCGCGCCCGCCGGTGCCGTCCTATCGCGGCGGCACCGTGGAGTGCACCCTCGACGCCTTCACGCACGGCGAATTGCGGTCCGTGGCAGCCGAACACGGCGTCACCATGTTCATGGTGCTGCACGCCGCGCTGGTGACGCTGCTGCACCGGCTCACCGCCGGTGACGACATCACCGTCGGCACCCCCATCGCCGGACGCGGACATCCGGCGCTCGACCGGATGGTCGGCATGTTCGTCGGAACCCTGGTGCTGCGCAGCCGGATCGGCGGCGGCGACACCTTCGCGGATCTGCTGCGCGCGGTGCGCGACACCGACCTGGAGGCGTTCGCGCACGCCGACGTGCCGTTCGAGCGGCTCGTCGAGGTGCTCAACCCGGTGCGCTCGCAGGCACACCACCCGATGTTCCAGGTCATGCTGTCGGTGCAGAACCAACCGCTGCGCGTGCTCGAACTGCCCGGCCTGCGCATCGAGGCCGACGACGCCGACCCGGGCATCGCCAAGTTCGACCTGCAGTTCACGCTCACCGAATCGTGGACGCCGCAGCGCGAACCCGGCGGTATCACCGTCAATGTGAACTACGCGGCGGACCTGTTCGATCCGGAGACCGCGACCCGGCTGGCGCAGCGCTTCATCCGGCTGCTCACCGCGGCCGCCGCGAATCCGGCCACGCCCGTGGGCGATCTGGAGTTGCTCGACGCCGACGAATGGTCGGCGCTGGCGCCGGTGCGCGGTATCGAACCGGGACGGCCCATCACCTTCCCGCAGGTGTTCGAGGCGGCCGCCAATGTGGACCGGCAGGCCGTGGCCGTGCGCGCGGCCGGGACCCAGATCTCCTACGACGCGCTCGACCGGTGGACCAACCGGCTCGCCCGCGTGCTCATCTCACAGGGGATCGGGCCGGAAACCTTGGTCGCCATGGGTATTCCGCGCTCCGCCGAATCGGTGGCCGTCATGTTGGCCATCGCCAAGGCCGGTGCCGCGTTCGTACCCGTCGACCCCAACTACCCCGAACACCGCATCAGCCATATGCTCACCGATTCCGGTGCGGCCCTGGGTATCACGCTCGCCGCGCACCGGCAGCGCATGCCCGACGGGGCCAGCTGGACCGTGCTGGACGCGCCGTCGTTCCGGCGCAAGGTGCTGGGCACCTCGGATGCGCCGATCACCGATCTGGACCGAATCCTGCCGCTGCGCATGGACAATCCGGCCTACGTGATCTACACATCCGGCTCCACCGGCACCCCGAAGGGCGTGGTGGTCACCCACGGCGGCATCTCCAACTTCGCCGCCGAATGCGCCACGCGGTTCGAGGTGCGACCCGGGTGCCGCATCCTGCACTTCGCCACACCGAGTTTCGACGCCGCCATGCTCGATATCCTCTTCGCGCTCGGCGGGGCCGCGACCCTGGTCATCACGCCGCCCGGCGTGGTGGGCGGCGACGAACTGGGGCAGGTGCTCGCCGACGAACGCATCACCCACGCGTTCATCACCACCTCGGCGCTGGGCACCGTCGACCCGACCGCCGTCACCGACATGCGGCACATCCTGGTCGGCGGTGAGGCGCTGCCGCCGGACGTGGTGAGCCGCTGGTCCAACGGACCGGCCGGACGGCACCTGCACAATGTGTACGGGCCGACCGAGACCACCATCGTCACGCTCATGTCCGAACCGATGGGGGAGGGCGTGCCCATCACCATCGGCGGGCCCATCCGCGGCGTGAACGCCACCGTGCTCGACGGCCGACTGCACCCCACCCCCGTCGGCGTCACCGGCGAATTGCAGCTGGCCGGAAGCGCTTTGGCACGCGGCTACCTGCACCGGCCGGGCCTCACCGCCCAGCGGTTCGTGGCCAACCCGTTCGGCAAGCCCGGCGAGCGCATGTACCGCACCGGCGACCTGGTGCGGTGGTGCGCCACCGAGGGGCGCGTCCGCGACCTCGAATACGTCGGCCGCACCGACCACCAGGTGAAGATCCGCGGCTTCCGCATCGAACTCGGCGAGATCGACTCGGCACTGGCCAAACATCCGGCGGTGGAGTTCGCGCACACCATCGGACACCGCACCCCGGCGGGCGTCACCGCGCTGGTGTCGTATGTGAAACCACGCACCGGCACCGCGCCGACCGTGATGGAGCTGACCACCTTCCTGGCCGATCGGGTGCCGAATTACATGGTGCCGCAATCGATCATGCTGCTGGACCGGGTGCCGCTCTCACCCGTCGGCAAGCTCGACCGCAAGGCGCTGCCGGAGCCGGTGTTCACCGCCCGCGAGGGCTACCGGGCGCCGTCCACACCCACCGAGGCGGCCCTGTGCGCGGCCTTCGCGGATGTGCTCGGGCTCGACAAGGTCGGCGTGGACGACGGCTTCTTCGAACTCGGCGGCAACTCGCTGCTCGCCACCAAGGTGGTCGCGCACCTGCGCGCCGACGGCATCGCGCTGCCGGTGCAGGCCATGTTCGGCGAATCCAGCCCCGCCGCCATCGCACGGAAACTCGAAGAGGCGCACGGAGATCTGGACGCCGTCCTCGCGGCGGCCCTGGAACCGGTGCTGCCGATTCGCACCGCCGGATCCTCGTCCGAACAGCCGCTGTGGTGCGTGCATCCGGCCATCGGCCTGGCCTGGTGCTTCGCCGGACTGCTCGCGCACCTGCCCGGCGACCGGCCGCTGTACGGGTTGCAGGCGCCGCACGTCAACGGGGCCGAGAGCCACAGCTCGGTCGCCGAGGCGGCGAAACAATATGTGGCGCACATGAAGACCGTGCAGCCCGAAGGGCCCTACCACCTGCTCGGCTGGTCGCTCGGCGGTCTCATAGCCCACGAGATGGCGGTGCAGTTGCAGGACGACGGCGAGAAGGTGGCGGTGCTGGGGATGATGGACAGCTTCCAGCTCTCCGACGAACTGCTCGAACGCGGTATCCCCTCCATCGCCGACATCATCGGCGAATTCGGCAGCGACCTGCTGGGCGGGGACACCGATATCGATCCGAGGATGAACCTGCAGGAGGCGGCGGAGCTGCTGCGCAACCGGCCCGGACCGTTCGCGGCGCTCACCGTGGAGCACCTGGAACGGCTCTACGTCGGCTGCACCAACGGCGTCACCCTCGCGCACGGATTCCGGCCCCGCGTCTTCGACGGCGACCTGCTGTTCTTCACCGCCGCTGACGACGAGATCAACCGCGCCCACCCGGACCGCTGCGCCACCGCGTGGCAGCCCTACACCACCGGCACGGTGCACGACCACCTGGTGCGATGCCGCCACTCCGGGATGACCACGCCGGAATCGCTGTCGGTCATCGGCCCGGTGCTGCGAGAACACCTGAGCGGTAAGACAACCGAGCGAGAGGAGACCCGATGAGCCTCGCGGTGGAGGTCTCCGGACTGGTCAAGTACTACGGCAAGGTCCGGGTGCTCGACGGGATCGATCTGGAAATCCCGACCGGCACGGTGATGGGACTGCTCGGCCCCAACGGGGCCGGGAAAACCACCACCGTGCGCATTGTCACCACCCTGCTACGCCCGAGCTCCGGCACCGTCAAGGTCACCGGAATCGACGCGTTGAAGGATCCGGCGCGCGTGCGCACCAGGCTCGGCCTGTCCGGGCAGTACGCGGCGGTGGACGCCAACCTCTCCGGCTTCGAGAACCTGCGGATGGTGGCGCGGCTCTACGGCATGGGCCACCGCCAGGCCGCCGGGCGCGCCGCCGAACTGCTCGGCGCGCTCGGGCTCGAGTACGCGGCCGGGCGGCGCGCCGGAACCTACTCCGGCGGTATGGCGCGACGGCTCGACCTCGCGGGAGCGCTGGTGTCGCGCCCGCCGGTGGTGGTGCTCGACGAACCCACCACCGGGCTCGATCCGCGCGCCCGCCTCGATATGTGGCGCGTCATCGGCGAACTCGTCGACGACGGCACCACGGTGCTGCTCACCACGCAGTACCTCGAGGAGGCCGATCTGCTCGCCGACCGCATCACCGTCATCGACCGAGGGCGGGTCATCGCGCGCGGTTCGGCCGACGAGCTCAAGACCTCCATCGGCGGCGACAAGCTCACCGTCACCCTCGCCGCCGGACAGGATCCCAAACCGGCCATGAAGGTGCTCGCCGAGGTCGGTATCGGCGAACCCACCTACGACGCCGGGTCCGACCAGGTCGTGGTGGTCGTGGGCGACGGCACCCGCACCATGGTCGAGGCGCTGCGTCGCCTCGACGACGCCAGCGTGCACGTGGTCGACGCCAGCGTGCACCGCCCCAGCCTCGACGACGTATTCCTTTCCCTTACCGGCAAATCCGCGAACAAGAAGTCGTTACCGCGCAGCACCGAGGTGCAGGAGGAGATCCTCTCGTGAGTGTCGATGTAGCAGCCGAGCCAGCCTCGAGCGGTGACGCTCCCGCCAATTCGAAGGGCGACCGCAAACCCCCGGAACCGGTTGCCCCCGGGTGGGTTCCGCGCGTCGTCCGCGACAGCGCCATCGTCGCCTACCGCAATCTGCTGACCATCCTGCGCGTCCCCACGCTGTTGGTGACCGCCACCATCCAGCCGCTGATGTTCGTGTTCCTGTTCGCCTACATCTTCGGCGCGTCCCTGGGCGGCAGTCAGTACCGTGAGTTCCTGCTCGCCGGAATCTTCACGCAGACAGTGGCGTTCAACGCGGCCTTCACCACCGTCGGCCTCGCCAACGATCTGCAAAAAGGCATTATCGACCGGATGCGCACGCTGCCCATGTCCCGCCTGGCGGTGCTCATGGGCCGCACCCTGTCGGATCTGGTGGTGAACATCCTCGCCCTGACCGTCATGGTCGGCTGCGGTTACGCCGTCGGCTGGCGCATCAACGGCGGAATCGCCGACGCCGTACTGGCTTTCGCGGTCATCCTGCTGTTCGCCTTCGCCATGTCCTGGGTCGGCGCGCTCACCGGTCTCATGTCCCCGAGCGTCGAGGTGGCCCAAAGCGCCGGTCTCATCTGGCTTTTCCCGCTCACCTTCATCTCCTCGGCCTTCATCTCCGGCGAAACCCTCCCCGGCCCGCTGCGCACCATCGCCGAATGGAACCCCATCACCGCCGTCTCCGCCGCGGGCCGAAAACTCTTCGACAACGGCTCCCCGCCCACCTTCCTCCCCGCCGACGGCTGGCCCGCCGACCACTGCATCGAGTACGCCGTCCTGTGCTCCCTCGCCATCCTCGCGGTCGCCGTCCCCTTGGCCTTGCTCCAATACCGCAAGGTCGCCAGTCACTAGTCCGAGATACGACCCCGACATACGACACAGCCCCCGGCCGCACCGCGGCCGGGGGCTGTGGGCCGCGCTCAGTCCGCGAAGACCTCGCGCAGGGCGGCCTCCTGCTCGCGGGACAGGTTGGTCGAGAGCAGTTCGGCGTGCTGGCCGTCGAAGTGCTCGCGCACACGATCCAGGGTGGCGTCCGAGGTGAGGACGAACAGCGCCGAGGTGCCCGGCGTGATCTCGGACTTCAATCGGTCGATGAACTTGTCGTCGATGCCGACATCGGTGAGCGAACCGGTCAGCGCGCCGATGCCCGCGCCCAGCACCGCGCCGAGCAGCGGAATGAAGAACAGAATGCCGAACAGTAGACCCCAGAACGCGCCGCCCAACGCGCCCGCGCCGGTAAGGCTGTGCAGCTGAGCGGTTTTCGGCTTCTTCGCGCCCTCGGGCCAGCTCACCACCGCCGCGTCGTGCACGGTGATCAGCCCCTCGGTCTGCACGTCCTTCAGAGTCTGCGCCGCCGTATCGGCCCCCGTCGTGGTGGGGAACTTCCACACGGTCAACGTCGCGGCCATGGTGCCCTCCTTCATCGGTGGGAATCGCGTTGCGCCACGGCCTCATTCGTTTCGGGTGAAATGACTCCGGTTCGAAACGACCGAGGCCCCCGCACCGTAGTGCGGGGGCCTCGATGTCGAAATGCCGTGACGGCTAGCCGCGACGGCGGCTCTTGATGAGGTCCATGCGCTCCTGGAGCAGCTCCTCGAGCTCCTCCTTGGAGCGGCGCTCCAGCAGCATGTCCCAGTGGGTGCGCGGCGGCTTGACCTTCTTGGGCTCCTGGGTGGTGCCCTCGATCAGAATGCCCTCCTGGCCATTGCGGCACAGCCAGGTCGGGGGAATCTCCGCATCATCGGCGAAGGGCACATCGAACTCTTCGCCATTGTCGGTGCGGTACCGCGCCACTCGCCGCGGCGCCAAGTCGTGGTCGCGGTCGGTCTCGTAGCTCACCGCTCCGAGCCGACTGCCTCGGAGTACGCGATCTGCCATGGGTGCGGTCCCTTCTCGCCTGTCGGCAACTTTCGGTGTCGACGCCTTACCTGTACGTCAACGCATCGGTGCACGATTCGGTTCCCGTGGGGAGAACCCTGCCATTCTACGCCGACGCCGATACCGCCTTCGACCGGCGTGCCCCGCTCCCGCTCCCGACCGGGAACCGCTACTGTCTCGACTCATGTCGTCGCGACGCCTGGGGACGTGCTCGTGGTGCGGAAGAGAGATTGGCGAATCCGAGATCGGGCGACGCCGACGATACTGCCGCCAATCCTGCCGCCAACGCGCCTACGAACACCGAAACAGCGTGAAGGGCACCGGAATTCCGGAGGACGCCGTGGTGCTGTCGGCGCAGGAGGTCGCGGATCTGTCCGACCGCTGGTTCGCCGCGCGCTGTGCCGCCGAGGATGTGGCCACCGCCGTCGCCGAGGGCGCGGACGCGACCGAACTCAAAGAGCTCACCGCGACGCTGGTCGCACTGGCTCGGGACGCGGAGCGCCTGCGCTGACCTCCTCGACGCGACCCGCCCGGTAGCGCACCAGCGCCACCCCGGCCGCGGTCGCCGCGACCAGGACACCGAACGCCGTCAGGGTGGCGGCATCGGGTCGGGTGATCGGCTGTCCGCGCAGCGCCTGCCACAGCAGCACCGCCATCAGCGCCGTGTAGGCCAGCGACAGCACCGCGATGACCTGGGCACGGGCGCGCTCACCGCGCAGCCACGGCACTCGCGGGGCGAACCAGGCCAGCGCGAGCGCGGCGATGATCAGCAGCTGAATCCCGTGCATGCCCAGAAAGTGCGGAATGCGCAGGTCGCCGCCGACGGTGCTCCAATGCGTGACGGGCATCGCGCCCACGCCATCGCGCACGAGCGGCTGATCGGGCATGACGGTGTGCCCGGCGGCCAACTCCACGGGCTTGCCGTAGGCGTCGGTGCTCTGCTGCCTGCCGGTCCAGCCCACCAGATACGCCATGGCCATACCGAGCGCCGCGATGAACAATCCCGCGCGAATCGCCAGGCCGGTCGGGCGGTCGGTGATGCGTTGCCACGAAAGCACCACGGCGATCACGACATTCGCCACGAACAGCCCGATCACGCCGGACATGAAGACGTTCTGGCCGATGGTGTTCACCGCGTCGGTCTCGGTGTTGAAGTGGCTGAAGGTGCCGCGCGAGGCCTGCGTCACGATGAATCCGACATCGACGATGCCGGTTACGGCGAAGGCCGTCCCCATCCACCAGGTGATCCGGCTGCCGCGATGCGGAAACGACAGCAGCCAGGCCAGTGTCGCGGTGTAGAGCGCGAAGGAGAGGCCGAACTTGAACGGCTTGAACCAGATCGACTCGCCGAGCAGCATCCGGTCGTCGACCACCATGCCGAACAGCGAGGCCATGACCAGTGCGGACATGACCGAGGCGGCGACCATCAGCGGGCGGTGCAGGCGTGGGGCGGTGGACGCTCGGACCGGGGCGGGCGAGTCGGTGATCATGGCGCTGACGTTATGTACGCGCCGCCGCGCGCCGGGTCCCCCGGCAGAGCCGTTCGCGTCTAGTACTCCGGTACTAGACGCGGAAACCACGGTGCACCAAAGGTTCTCGCGCACCGCGGGGCTCGCGTGCTCCGACACCTTTTGGATACCAGGGCGCGCCCACGACGCAGGCCCCCGGGATCCGGGGGCCTGCGTCATGTCGTGTGCGGTGATCGGCAACCCCTCATCGGTTGTCGATCGGCGTGAGGTCAGTCCTGCGAGTAGCCGACATCCAAGCCGCGGCCCGCGAGCCACGGATGCGGATCGATCGGACCGGCATCGGTGTGCACCTCGTAGTGCAGATGCGGTCCGGTGGAGTAGCCGCGGCTGCCGACGGTGGCGATCACGTCACCGGCACGCAGCTGCTGGCCGACGTGCACCAGGATGTCCTGCATATGGCCGTACACGCCGATGGTGCCGTCATCCTGCTGCACCCGCACCCACAGGCCGAAGCCCGAGGCCGGGCCCGCCTCGATGACGGTGCCGTCGGTGACGGCGGCGATCGGCGCGCCGAAGCCGTCGGCGAAGTCCAGACCGGCGTGCATAGCGCCCCAGCGCATACCGAAGCCGGAGCTCAGCGGTCCGGCGACCGGGCGCACGGTGCGCGGACGGTGGTCCTGGGCGAAGCTGTTGAGCAGATCGGTGACCTGCGGCGGAACGAATTCGGGCACCTGCACGGCGACCGGGGCGGCATTGGCGACCGGCGCGGCCTGGACGGGTGCGGCGGCCAGCGTGTCGGTGGGGTTGCTCTCGGTCTGCTGGTCGGCGGCGGCGAGCACGGACAGCGAGCATCCGGCAATGGCGGTGACGGCCACGGCACGAGTCGCTGCGGCCCGGTACCGGCGAATGACGCGACCGGTAGATAACGGAACGGTTACGGGCATGGCTAGAACGTACGGGAGCTAAACCGCATAACCGAAACCTTGTCGTTACCGTCACATCGCCGCAAAACCCCAGTTGATACATCACGACTAGGTAACGACACGCCGTAAGTTTCTATGCGACCTGGGGAAATGTGGATTATCGCGATCTTGAACGACACGCCGTCGTCATGACACCCTGTTTAAGTGCCGACTAATGGAGTTCGGGTGTTGGTGGCGCTCGCGGACCCGACCCGCCGTGCTGTGTTCGAGGCCTTGCCGCAGGGCCCGCGCTCGGTCGGTGAACTCGCGGCCATCACGGGCGTCACCAGCTCGGCGGTATCGCAGCATCTCAAGGTCCTGCGCGAGGCCCGCCTCGTCATGGCGCAACCGGCGGGCAATCGCCGACTGTATTCCTTGGACCCCCGCGGCCTGGCCGACGCCCGCGATTATCTCGAACAGTTCTGGCCGAGCGCCATCGCCGCGTACTCGGCGGCGGTCTCCAGTGCTCACGCGGATATAGGGGAGGCCCAGCCACCGCCGCCGGGCGGCCCGCCAATCCGCTGACGCGCCGCGGCCGCGCGCCCAGCCGTGACTTCGTGGCGACGCTCCGGCGGGAGCGCGGGTCTGTGCTGGGGATCCGGTTTGGTCGAGCGGTTCGTGTCGTCAGGACGCGTCGAGTCGGGTCGCGCGAGGGGGTGGCTATCGGTCACCCGTGTGCGATTCCGGTGTGGGAGGCCAATTTTCGTGCCAGGACGCGATCGCGTCCTAGCCCACGCGGCGGTACTGTTGCCCGCGCCGGTCCATTCCGGTGCCCTGCCAGGGCCGCTTGCTCAGCTGCTTGTCCACGGCGTTCACCACCTCGGTGACGCCGATCTTCAGCAGTCCGGGGTCGGGGGTGGCGGCGTCGGGATCGCCGAGCTGTCCGGCCCACAGCACCACGTGGCGGCCCAGCAGATGCGGCGGCGGGCCGCTGCGCGAGGGGGGATTGGGGCCGAACAGCAGGACGGTGCGGGTGCCGAACGCGGTGGCCAGATGCGCGACGCCGGTATCGCCGGAGACGACGAGCGCGGCCTCGGCGACGGTGGCGGCGAGTTCGATGAGGTTCTGCTCCCCGGCGAGCACCCGCGAGACCGGCAGACCCGCGCGCGCGGCGATGCCGAGGGCGAGATCGCGTTCGAATTCGTCGCCGGTGAGCACCACCTCGCGACCCTGGACCAGCAGATGCCGGATGACCGCGGCGAACCGGTCGGGCGGCCAACGCCGTGCGGGCGCGCCCGCACCGATGTGCACTGCCACGCAATCCTTGTGGCTCGTCGTGGCCACGGGCGGCACCAGGCCGAGATTGCGACGGTCGGCGGTGATGCCGTCGGTCTCGAGCAGATGGCACCAGCGATCCACGTCGTGCATATCCGGTTCCCATTCGGGCCCGGGTAGTTCGGGAAAGGCGTGATTGCGGTAGGTGAGGATGCGGTCGGGGCGGGTGCGGGTCAGCTCGACGAGCCCTTCGGGGCCGGAGCCGTGCAGATTGACCGCGAGTGCGGGAGAGGGGCCGTCCCAGCGCATTCCGGCCGGTCCGGCGGTGGGGATCATCTCGTCCACGGAGGCGACGAGGTCGACGATGGGTTTCAGGCGGTGCGGTGCGGCGAGTGCGATGTGGTCCCCGGGCCTGGCCCGGCGGAGCGCGCGCAGCGCCGGGACGGCGGTGAGCAGATCACCCAGTCCGCGTGCGCGTAGCACGAGTACAACCGCCACCCTCTTCTCCTAGCCACGCTGTTGCCCATAGCGGTCCGGCCACACCCCCGCCGCGCACGGACCGTGTGAGCCACTTGGAGTGGACTACCCGGCGCGCGTCGGCGCGAAACTTGTGATGATGGCGGGATCAGCGATTTTCGGTACTACCGGCTGTCGTTGACGGGTGTTCATGAACTACCGTGTGGATTCATGGATTTCGTCTACAACCTCCTGGTCGTCGCCCATCTGCTCGGCATGGCCGCGGTGGTCGGCGGATACGCGGCGAGTCAGCCGCGAGTGTCCGAATTGATGGTGTGGGGCGCCCGCGCGCAGCTGGTCACCGGGGTGATCCTGGTCGGCATGGCCGAGTCGATCGACTCGCTCGGCAAGGATCCCAACATGACCAAGATCATCGTGAAATTGGTGATCTCGGTGGCGGTGGCGGCCTTCGCCGAGATCGGCCGCGCGGACGCCAAACGCGGCAAGGCCCTGCCGTGGATGACGCATGCCGCGGGTTGGCTGGCCATCGTGAACGTCTTCGTCGCGACCCTCTGGACCTAGCCGACACCTCCTACCGAAGGACAGCGTCGCGGCACCGAGCTCGGTGCCGCGACGCTGCTGTCCGCGCTCCGAGACGAGGCGGTGATCGCCGAGCCTCGTTCCCGTCGCGTCTGTTCTATACAGCCGTGCGCAAACGCTCCGGCGCGACGGCCGCGCGTTCGAGCGCCACCCGAATGCCGGTGCGCCCCTCGCGCCGATACGCCGCCCGCGCCCTCGGCATGATCCGCACGGACTCCGGCAGCAGCGGCCAGGTGCGCATGACGGCCTGGCGGAAGGTGTCGAAGGCGACCTGGTTGGCGCGCGTCCAGCGGTAGCCGTACATCTCGCGAATATGCGGCGGCAGCGTGCCGACGAGCAGGTGTCGCCACGCCTCGCTGGCGCTGGGTGCGAGAATTCGCCAGAGCGCCTTGGGAATCCACGGCTGCGGCATATCACCGGCATGGTCGAAGTAGTCGATGAGTCCCCGCGCCGCCGGTGTCGGTTCCAGGACGTGGTGCAGCGTGTGGTCCCAGTACTCGAGGAATTCGTCGTAGCTGGGCGGCACGATGCGCTGCGACATGCCGTACATGTTCCACCAGCGCACGCCCTCGGCGTAGACGGCGGCCTTCTCCTCGCGGGTGTAGGGCCGCTGCGCGAACAGGTCGCGGGCCCGCCACGCGGTGTCGATGAAGGTGGCGTGCGCCCAGAAGTAGGTGTGCGGGTCCAGCGCGTGATAGCGCTCGCCGGAGGGCATCTCGCCCTTGATGTGCTTGTGGAAGTCGCGCACCTGCGCGGCGGTGTGCATCGCCTGCGGGCCGTCGTAGATCATGCCCTGGATCTGTGGGACCGACCGGAACAGCCGCTCCCACGGCTCATTGAAGAAATCCGAGTGCTCTTCCACGCCGCGTCCCAGCGACGGGTACATGAGCTGGAGCAGCCCCTCCATCGGTGCGAGCAGGTATCCGCGCCGGTCACCGTAGGTTTCGTAGAGCAGCGAACCGGGTCCGAAGCGCGGTGTGTCCGTGCTCATGAGCCACCTCCACATTGAGGATGAGAGAATTTCTGCCACTATCTCTCACGGGGTGGGTGTCGTCAAGCGCGCTCACCCCGTTGCGCGCCATAGGATTACGTCATGACCGCACTGCCGTTGATCTTCACCGCGAGCTGGGCGAGCGGGGTCAACGCCTATGCCGTGGTCCTGCTCCTGGGCCTCTTCGGTGTAACCGGATTGTCCGATGATGTTCCGGCGGCGCTGCAACGCACCGATGTGCTGATCGTGGCCGGGGTGCTCTTCGTCATCGAGGCGGTCGCGGACAAGATTCCGTACCTGGATTCGTTCTGGGACGCCGTCCACACGGTGGTGCGCCCGGCCTCCGGGGCGGTGGTCGCGGGTCTGCTGGCCGATCAGGACGGGTCGATTCCGCAGCTCGCCGCGGGTGCGGTCGGCGGCACGACGGCGCTGGTCAGCCACCTGGTCAAGGCCGGAACTCGCATGGCCATCAATACCTCTCCCGAGCCCGCGAGCAATATCGTCATGAGCACGGCCGAGGATCTCACCGTCGCCGCGCTGGTCACCCTCGCCATCTATCACCCGCTCGCGGCGGCCATCGGCGCGGGCGCGCTGCTGGTGATCGGCATTTTCCTGGTGATCTTCCTGGCCAGCCGCATCCGCCGCTACCTGCGCCGTCGCCGGGAGCGCCGCGCGGCGGGGGCCGAACTCTAGTCCTCTCGATCGGTGTAGCGCGCGGCGATGGCGGCGGCGCGGTCTCGCAGGGCGACGCGCAACCATTGCGGGGCAAGGACTTCCGCGTTCGTCGCGGCCTGCCACAGCGCCCATTCGGCATGTCGCGCATCTTGAAAACTCACCTCCAGGCGCAACCATCCGTCGGTGTCGGGCGCTTCGGCGCGCACGGCGAGCGCGGTGCCCACCACGTCCTCTCGCTGCGCCGGATGTACTCGGCAATGCACGATGATCTGGTCGCCGCCGGTCCGAAAGCGCGTACCGCGTTCCTGCCAGGCGCGATGCAGATCGACGCGCTCGGGTCGCTGCGCCGGTTCGGACAGCTCCTCGGCGGCCAGAATGCGCGACAGCCGGTAGGTGCGGTCGGCGCCCTCCCTGGTGGCCAGTAGATAACCCTGTCCACGCACGGTGACCAGGCCGATCGGGTCCACCGTGCGCCACTGCGCGGCCTGGTCCACGGCCGCGTAGTGAATGCGCAGCTTGTGTCCGGCGAATACCGCGCCCCGCACGGCGGCGACCACGGCGTCGGGCAGTTCCTCGGCGATCAACCGTCGGGTGAGCAGGTCGGTCTCCGGCTCGATGAGCAGGCGTTGCGCGACATCGCTGGCGGTGGCGCGATAGCTCTCGGGCAGTGCGTCGACCACCTTGCGCATGGCCGACGCGAGGGCCGCGTTCAGGCCGAAAGCCTGTGCGCCGCGCCGTGATCCGGCGACCAGCAGGGCGAGCGCCTCGTCGTGGTTGAGCCCGGTGAGTTCGGTCTGGAATCCGGGCAGCAGCGCGAAACCGCCGTGGCGACCGCGTTCGGCGTAGACGGGCACGCCCGCCGCCGAGAGGGCTTCGATATCGCGCAGCACGGTCCGGGTGGATACTTCCAGCTCGCGGGCGAGGGTCTCCGCGGTCATCCGTCCGCGCTGACGCAACAGCAGCACGAGCGAGACCAACCGGTCAGCGCGCATGGAGAAAATCTACCCGGAATACATGACCAAGGATGTCGTGATTTGTTGCCAAGCTCGAACGCGTAGGAATTCTCGACGAATGGAGCGGACGTGGCAGTGCAACGAACGGCGATCAACCCGGTGACCTGGTCGGCGGAGCTGGGATTCAATCAGGGCGAGCTGGTCTCCGGGCAGACCCGCACCCTGTACTGCTCCGGGCAGACCGCCATGGACGCCGACGGCAAGCCGCAGCACGACGGCGATATGGCGGCGCAATTGGCGCTGAGCCTCGACAACCTGGAGGCGGTGCTCGCCGAGGCCGGGATGTCGCTGGCGAATCTGGTGCGGCTCAACGTCTACACCACCGATGTCGATGTGCTGTTCACGCATTACGGCGTGCTGGCGGGGCGGTTGGGCGCGGCGCGGGTGGCACCGGCCACCACCATGCTCGGGGTGACGCGGCTGGCGATTCCGGGCCAGCTGGTCGAGCTCGAGGGGACCGCCGTGGGATGAGGGCAGTGCGCGCCCGCGCTGTGACGTGGTTTCACGTGGAGCCGACGTCATGCCAGTGCGCGTGAAAGGCATTGCTGCACAAGGTGCATGGTTGCGCGGTGTGCCGAATCCGTGGGGTTCGGCACACCGCGCCCCGGTCAGTGCGAGGTTTGGGCGGGCCGCGAATGTGCGTGCCGGGCGAGGGATTTCGTCACTTCCGTCGCCACCACCGCCTGTCCGGCCATGGTCAGGTGAATCCGGTCGGCGCTGAGCCAGTCCCGGCGCAGCCGCGCCGGATGCTCCCACAGGTCGGTGAGGACGGCGTGGTGGCGGTGCGCGAGCCGTCGGGTGAGTTCGGCGAAGGCGACGAAACGCGGTCGCAGCGAACGCAATCGGCCGGTGAAGGCATCGGAGAGGGTGAACATCGACAGCTGCGCACCGGAGGCGGTGAGCGCGGCGCACAGCTCGTCGAGTTCGCGCTCCACGGTGGCGAGATCCGCGTCGGGCAGGAACAGGTCATTGCCGCCGCAGCTCACATGCACCAGATCGGGCTGGAATTCCAGGACGCGCGCCAGCTGGGTGTCGCGCACTCGCGCGATGGTCGCGCCCAGCACCGCGGTGCGCAGGTACTCGACCTCCGGATGCGCCGTCCGCAGCGTGCGCACCACGCGATCGGGCCAGGGCAGGGTTTCGTAGCCGGGCCAGGGGTCGCCGACGCCCGCGGCGGTGGAATCGCCGATCACCGCGAATCGCCGCCACGGCACGGGGGCGAGGAGGTCACGGGCGGCGTCGGCGGAGAGCAGCAGGGGGTCGTCGGCCTCGGTGTGGACGGTGGGCTGATCGGTCATGATCGCGGACTTTCCAGTGCGAAGGAGGAAACTGTACGTACGATCGTTCGTATACTTGAAAAGTACGACCGATCGTGCGTTTTGGCAAGGGTGGGGTGGAAGGATGGGACCGTGGCCGAACCGACCGATATCTCCGACCAGCGCTTGCTGAAAGGCGCGCGCGCCCGCGCGAGCATCGCCCGGCACGCCGCCGATGTGGCCTCCGCGGAAGGACTCACCGGTCTGAGCCTTGGTCGGCTCGCCAGCGACCTCGGCATCAGCAAGAGCGGTGTCGCCACCCTGTTCGGCAGCAAGGAGAAGCTGCAACTCGCCGCCGTCGACGCGGCCCGCGAGGTCTTCGTCGACCATGTCGTGCGCCCGGCTCTGACCCACCCGCGCGGCTGGCCGCGACTGCGCGCGCTGATCGACAACTGGTTGGCCTACATCGACGAACCGGTTTTCCCCGGTGGCTGCTTCCGCACCGCGGGGATGGTCGAATTCGATTCCCGCCCAGGCCCGGTCCGCGACGCGCTCAAGGCCGACCACGACGACTGGTTCGCCCTCCTGGAACAGGAGATTCGCCGCGCCCAGGAGCAGGGCCACGCCGCGGACCTCGACCCGCATGCCGTCGCCTTCCACCTCGATGCCCTGATCAGCGCCGCCAACACCGCCGCGCGCTTCGGCGACGACACCGCGATTCCCACGGCCCGCGCCATCATCGACAGGCTCCTCGACGCCTGAGCGCTCCCGTGACGTGACCCGACCGCGCACGCTCCGGTCTCGCCCACGACCGAAAGAGCCTGCGCCAGGGCCGCTTCCGTGTGGTCCGAGCGCCGTGTGGGCGAGGCGTGTCACGGTTGCTGTGTAGCTTCGAAGCATGGGGAGTTCTCCCGGCGCGCCGCGTCGGATGTATCGGCATCGTCGTCTGATCGCGATCACGCTCGGCGTCGTCGCGGCGCTTGCCGTCGTGGCAGTACTGCCGAGATGGTGGTGTGGGCGCGACGCCGACGAGTGGTATCGCGGGGAGGCGGGGCGGGTACGGGGACTCGCCGAGGAGTTGGTCGCCTTCGAAGCCGCGGACGATGAGCGGCGGGCCTCGGGGACCGGTGGGGGATTGGCCGAGATGTGGGGGCTGCTGGCGCATCAGATGACCGCGCTGGGCCTGGCGCAGATCTGCGTGGACCACCCGGACTGGCGCGAACGGTACGCACCGATCGCGACCCGCGCGGCCGCGAAAAGCCTGCTGCCCGAGATGCGTAGCGAGTTCACGTCCGCGTGGTACGGCCGGGACGGGATGGCGGAACTCGACAGTCCGGACGGGCACGCGTACCTGTCCTATCCGGCGCTCGCCCTGGGCATGGCGCGGTGGGTGGACCCGGCGTTCCCGCCCGATCTCGCGGCGAGCCACGATGCGCTGATCGCCTCCTACGAGCGGCGACTGCTGGCCTCGCCGACCGCGCTGTTGGACACCTTTCCCGGGCGCGCCTATCCGACCGATGTGGCGGCCGTGGCCGCGGCGATCGCGGTGCACGGCCGCGTCACCGGTGTCGATCACTCGGCGGTGCTCGCGCACTGGGCGCGTCAGGTGCGCGCGGTGCAGATCGACCACGACACCGGATTGGTGGTGCAGCGCATGGGCGTCGACGGGACGGCGCAGGACGCCCCGCGCGCATCGGGAACGGGTTTGGCCGCCTACTTCGCCGGGTTCGCGGACCAAGCCCTCGCGCGGGAGCTCGCGGCGTCGTTGTTCGCTCAGGAGCGAAATATCCTGGGGTTCAGCGCCATTCACGAATACGGCGACGGCTACGACGGTGCGGGAGATATGGACAGCGGTCCGTTGGTGCTCGGCATATCGATCTCGGCCACCGGTTTCGCGCTCGCCCCGGCCCGCGCCTTCGGGCACCGCGACATGTTCACGCGCCTGTTCCGCACCACCGACCTGTTCGGGCTGCCCGTACAGAGCGGAGCCCGGACGCGGTTCGCCTCGGGCGGAGTGATCGGCAATGCCCTGCTGCTCGCCTTCCTCACCTCCGGACCGGAGCTGGCCCGATGAGCCCCGCCGTGCGCACCGGATGGCGACTCGTCCGCGTCCCGGTGCTGCTGATCGTGCTGTACCTCGCCCTGCGCCCGCTGTTGGCGGCGGTATCGGCGCGGCACGGCTACGGGTCGCCCGACGGGCTGAGCGTGGGCTATCTGATCGTCACCGGTACCACCGCGGTCCTGCGTCTGGTGCTGATCGTCGTCGTGCCCGCCGTGCTCGCCTACCGCGTCGTCGTATTCGCCGTCACCCGCTGGCTGGATCGCGCCGCGCCGCCACTAGACGCCGCGGGGCGCGTACATGATGAGGGCGACACCCAGCAGACAGACGAGCGCGCCCGCGATATCCCAGCGGTCGGGGCGATACCCGTCGGCGACCATGCCCCACGCCAGCGAACCCGCCACGAACACCCCACCGTAGGCGGCGAGGATACGACCGAAATGCGCGTCGGGTTGCAGCGTGGCGACGAACCCGTAGAGCCCGAGGGCCACCACACCGGCCCCCATCCACGCCCAGCCGCGATGCTCCCGCACACCCTGCCAGATCAGCCACGCGCCACCGATCTCCGCGACGGCGGCCAGCGCGAACAGCGGGATCGAACGCAGCACGGTCATGACTAGCGACAGTACCGGCGGCCAGACGGCGCTCGCGCGCCCGCCCCGGTCCCGGCGTTCGCCGCACGAAACGCGTTGTGGCACTTCGTGCGGCGAACCCGATCACGCCTCGAACAGCGGCTGCCCCAGATAGCCGCCCGGTGTCGGCACCCCCGGCGGAATCGCGAACACCGCCGACCCGATCGGCGTCGTCCACTGGTTGAGCGCGTCGAATTCGGCCAGCCGCTGCTGCACCGGCAGATACTGGGCGTCGATATCACGCTGGAAACACGCGAACAGCAACCCCGAATTCGACACCGCGCCGGGTGGTGGCGCGTCGTCGTAGTTGTAGCCGCGCCGCAGGAACCGCTCCCCGTCGTGAGTGTGATGGGCCCGGGCGATATGCGACGACTTCGGAATGATCGGAATACCGGTGTCGTCGACGGCCTCGAAATCCGGATCGTCGAATTCGCGGGTGCCCGTCAGCGGTGCGCCGTTGCCGACGCGGCGGCCGACGGTGAGTTCGCGCCCGTCGTCGTCGAGCTCGTCCCAGGTGTCGAGGTTCATGGCGATGCGCCGCAACACCATCGAGGTGCCGCCCGCCAGCCACGGCCGCCGCGACCCGTCGTCCCACACCAGACGGTCGGCGTCGACGCCGGGCGCGACATTGACGGTGCCGTCCACCGACCCCATCAGATTGCGCATGGTCTGGCCTCGGGACGCGTTGCGGAATCCGCGCTGCACCCACCGCACCCGCACCAGGGAGGTGACGTTCTTGCACAGCACCCGCACCGCGTGCGACACCGTGGTCGCCTCGTCGGAGCAGATCTGCAGCATCAGGTCCGCGCCGGTGTAGGCCTGCTCCAAACGGTCGATGGTGAACGGCGGCAACGGCTTCAACCAGTGCGGGCGGGCATGGTCGAGTCCCGCCGCGGCGAACATGCCCGGCCCGAAACCGACCGTGATGGTCAGGCGCGCGGGCCGGGCCGCCAGTTCCGCCTCGGTATCGGCCAGCGCGGGCCGCCCCTGGGTGAGACGCGCGGCGTCATCGGTCCAGATCTTCAACAGTCCGATGAGGTCCTCGCGGCCGGTGCCCGGCGCGAGGTCGAAACCGACGAACGCCGCCTGATCCTGCGGCTCGGTCTCGATACCCGCCTGATGCGTCCCGTAGAACGGCACCGTCCGGGTCGCCGGATCGGTGTGCTGTTCGTCGTGGGCGAGAGTGGCCGCGCCCCATCCGATTCCGGCGACCCCGGCTCCGGCCGCGGCCGCGCCGCCGCCGAGCAGGAGCCGCCGCGACAGCCGGGACCGGGACCGCTCAGCCACCGTGGGCGGGGGTCTCGGGGGCGCCGGAGGGGTTGTAGTTCTCCTTGCCGCCCACGAAGTCACGCACCTGCGCGGTGATGGTGGTGCTGGAGCCATCGGCGAAGGTGAGCGTGATCGGGGTTTCCGCGCCGGTGCGCAGCGGTTCCTTCAGATCGATGAACATCAGATGCTCCCCGCCGGGCTTCAGCGTGGTCGAGCCGTGCGCGGGAATGGTGAGGCCGCCTTGCTTCTCGCGCATGGTCTTGTCGCCGGACGCGTCGGCGACGACCTCGTGGATCTCCACCTTCGCCGAGGCGGGACTGGACGCCGCGACGAGAGTCACCGGCTGATCGCCGGTGTTCTCGAGGACGCCGAACGCCGCGGACACACCGGTGTCGGCGGCCTTGATCCACTGGTCCGCGACGGTCACCTCGTCGGCGGATTTGGCCGCGCCGCTGTCGGAGGACGAGGAGCAGGCCAGCGGCAGCAGGGCGAGGGTGGAGACGGCCGCGACCGCGCCGAAGCGACGCACCGCGGTCGTGCGCAGACGATGGGAGGACGGGTATTGGGACATGACGGAACTCCGATGGTCGAAGGGAGGTGTGATCGCTTCGGCGAGAACCGCCGCGGAGCCCGGCCAGCGTATTCGTGGCAATCGAGGCGCCGCGGTGCTGGCGAGCCGTGTCGCCGCATGGCAGGCAGTGCATGATCGCGTGCGCTGCCGGAATCCCGCGTGCCGCAACCAGAATCGGTCCGCGACGCGGCGTGTGTTCTACGCGAAAGCGAGAGGAGAGAGGTTCCGTCCGGTCGGCGGCCCACGCCGCCCGATCCCCGAACTCACGAGCAAGCGCAGGGCAACGTTGCGCGGTGCGGGCAGTGCCGCGAGCGGCCGACCCGGCGGCGTGGACGTGAATCCGAGCGCGACGATGAAGCGCCGCACACTCGTCACGGCCCGCCGCAGTCCGGTCTCTGCCGCGCGAATGACCATCGCGCCCACCGGAATCGCCACCAGATGCGCCGCCACCATGGCCGCGGTCAGCCCATGCCGGTGATGGTGCGGCGCGATCGACAGCGCCTCGTGTCCGACGCCCTGCCCCACCGCCAACATGACCATGGTCGACAGCACCCCGGAGCGCGGCCGCACCGTGGCCACCACGACGCCGATCAGCGCACAGGTCGCCAACAGCAACGCCAACGACGCCTCGGGAAACGCGGTCCCGCCCCCGAGCGCGTGCGCCGCCACGGCGACCGCCCCCGACGCCGTGCCGACGGCAGCGCCCCGCAGGCGAGCAGCTGGATCCGTCGGTGACCGCACCCGGACATGTTACCTACGCGGTGTAGTAGGACAGGCGGGCAGGTCGGGGCGGGAGAGGCACGGCCGCCACCGACGCGCAGACCCGCTCGAGCCCTCGCCCTCGCAACCGCTGGCTCGTAGCGGTGACCGACGGCACGAAAACCCGTGGCGCGAGCGCCGCGCCATCTCGTACCGTGCTCGGGTGCCGGTGGGAACACCGGCCGCGGTGGGTGTAGCTCAGTTGGTAGAGCGCTTGGTTGTGGTCCACACTGGCGCACCGAGCACGTCAGTGCTCGCCACCCTGGCGCTGTGCCGCGGACTCGCGCTGCGGGTGGACCGGCAGCAGCGTCGGCCGCTTGGCGTAGACCTGTTCGCCGCGCGACCTGCCGCGCACCCGACGCACCACCCAGGGCGCGAAATGGTGAGCCGCCCACCGCCATTCGGTGGCGATCAGGGCGTCGAGACCGAGGTTCGCGACGGGCAGCGGCTGCCGCCAGCTCGCGTCCGCGCCCGGAATCCCGAGCGTGTCGGCGACCGCCCTGGCCACCAGCTCATGCCCCAGCGGACTCAGGTGCAGCCGGTCTTCGGCCCACACCAGGCGATGCGTGGTCGCGGCGACCGGCTCGAAATCGACCAGGGTGACCCCGTGACGGGCGGCGAGCACCCGCATGGCGGCGTTCATGGCGCGGATCCGGCCCGACAACGGCCGGGCGATGGGCGTGATCGCGCCGATATCCGGATAGGTGAAGGTCACCACCTCGGCGCCGGTCGCCCGCAGCCCGGTGACCATGGCCTCGATATCGGTGAGCGTCGCCGCCATATCGAACACCGGCCGCACCAGATCGTTCATACCCGCCATGACCGTCGCCAGATCGGGCCGCAACGCCACTGCGGGCGCGAGCTGTTCGGACCGAATCTGGGCGGCCAGGCGACCGCGCACGGCCAGATTGGCGTATTGCACCCGCGCGTCGGCCGCGGCGAGTCGCTCGGCGAGCCGATCCGCCCAGCCGCGGTGCCCGCCCGTACCGTCGGGGTCGCCGATCCCCTCGGTCTGGCTGTCGCCGAGTGCCACGAAGCGGGTGAACGGTTGTGCCGCGCGGAGATTCGAAGCCATCGTCGTTCCTTCGGACGCAGGTGCGGACACAGGATACGGGCGAGTGGGAAACAGCGGGTGACGCGTCTCCACAAGATCTACACAATCGGCGCGTTCCATCTCCACGCCCACCTCATAAGGTCACCTGCATGGAACAGCAGCAGCGCGGCGGACGGCGCATCCTCGTGGTGGAGGACGAACCGACGATCGCCGAATCCATTGCCGCGCGCCTGCGCGCCGAGGGATTCACCGTCGACCTCGCCCACGACGGCCCGACCGCGGTGCGCGCCGCCGAGACCAGCGACCCGGACCTCATCGTCCTCGATGTCATGCTGCCCGGTTTCGACGGCCTCGAGGTGTGCCGCCGCGTCCAGGCCCACCGTCCGGTGCCGGTGCTCATGCTCACCGCCCGCACCGACGAGACCGATATGCTCATCGGCCTGGGCGTCGGCGCCGACGACTACCTGACGAAACCGTTCTCCATGCGCGTGCTCACCGCCCGCGTGCACGCGCTGCTGCGCCGCGTGGAACGCACCGCCGACCGCGGCGATGCCATCCTCGTCGGCGACCTGCGCATCGATATCGACCAACGCCGCGTCTGGCGCGCGGGTAGCGAAACCCAGCTCACGCCACTGGAATTCGAACTCCTCGTGCATCTGGCCCGCCGCCCGCGCGCCGTGCACCCGCGCGAACGCCTGCTCAGCGAGGTGTGGGGGTGGGCCGACGCCTCCGGCACCCGCGCCGTGGACAGCCACGTCAAAGCGCTGCGCCGCAAACTCGGCGCGGATCTCATTCGCACCGTGCACGGCGTCGGCTACGCCCTGGAGGCGCGATGAACACTGAGAGCACGACGTCGGAATCGACGCGGCTGACCCGCCGGGTGGTCGTCCGGTATCGGCGACCCGCGCGGCGCGTCCTGTCCACCGACGGTGGCCCGTGCGGCCGGACACCTCCGGGCACAGCGTCGGACCGGGCTGATTCGGGCGAACACATGCCGCGTTCACCAGGGGAGGAGAGACGGCGATGAATCGATGGGCCCAAAGCTGTACGGGAGGGTGGGCCGCCGACCTGAGGCGCCGGCGACTCGCGCGCCCCGAGCACGCGGACGCGCAGGTACTCGACGCCGACACCTCGATCGGACCGCCGGTGTGCGCACGGCCGCGGCGGGGACGGAGGAGCGCGTGAAGATCTCACCCGCACTGCGCGCCGCCGCCGACCGGATCGGCGAACGCCTGCCACGCCCGCTCGACCGGGTGCGGTCGATCAAACTCAAACTCGCGATCCTCATGGTGGGATCGGGCGCGGTGGCCTTCGGATTCTTCGCCGTCCGCATCGGCTGGCTGCCACCGCGCACCACCATCGCCGCCACCCTCAGCGCCTTGGCGCTCTCGCAGATCCTGGCGCACGGTATGACCCGGCCGCTGCGGGAGATGACCGCTGCCGCCAAACACATGGCCCACGGCGACTATTCGCGGCGGGTGCGCGCCACCTCCCGCGACGAGGTGGGGCAGTTGGCGGAGGCGTTCAACCAGATGGCCGCCGACCTCGCCGCCGCCGATCAGCAGCGCCGCGACTTCATCGCCAATGTCTCCCACGAACTGCGCACCCCCGTCACGGCATTGGGCGCGGTGCTGGAGAACCTCGTCGACGGTGTCGCCGAACCGGATCCGGCGACCCTGCGCACCGCGCTCGCGCAGACCGAACGCTTGAGCCTGCTGGTCTCCGAACTGCTCGCCCTGTCCAGTATCGAAGCGGGCGCGGTCCGCCTCGATATCGAACCCGTCCCACTCGCACCCCTGGTCAAAGAGGTCGTCGCCGAAGCCGAGGTGATCGCCGCCGCCCTCGACCGCGACGCCCGCTTCACCGTCGACGTCCCCGCCCACCTCACCGTCCCCGCCGACCGCGCCCGCCTACACCAGGTCCTGATCAACCTGTGCGACAACGCGATTCGCCACGGCCCCGTCGGCGGCGAGGTCCGCGCCCGCGCCCGCGCCGTCCGCGACACCTGCGTCCTCGAGGTCCACGACGACGGCCCCGGCATCCCCGCCCCGGAACGTTCCCGCATCTTCGAACGATTCACCCGAGGCGGCACCACCGGCGGCGGCACCGGCCTCGGCCTCGCCATCGCCCGCTGGATCGTCGAACTACACGGCGGCTCGATCACCGTCGCCGACCCCGGCTCGCGCATCCGAATCACCTTGCCGGGCCACTGACCTCACCGCGACAGCCGCCATCTCCGACCACACCGAGCACCGACCATTTCGCCCCATAACGGTTCAGCCCGCGTACCGGGCGGATCCCGCACACCCTGATGGAGCCGATTCCATGCCCGAAACCTCACTCACCGAGGCGGTAACCCCGCCTCCCGCAACACCACCCACTCCCGCACCAACCCAGGTCGCGGGCGGTCTGCTCATAGCCAAGGGGTCCCAGCCGGTCCGCCAGCCGCCCCGCTCGATGCGCGTGGCCTTCCCGAATGGTGTCCTCGCGGCCACCGCCGCGTCGGGTATCGCCGCCGCGCTCCTGATTCCCGCCGACCGCCCCGGTATCGGCTGGTTCCTCTTCGGTCTGGTCGCCGCGGCCGCCATTGTGGCCGTGCACTACCGGGCAGGGCGCACACCAGTCGCGCACCAGCCGACGCCCGACGCGAATATGTCCACCGCGCAAGCCAAGACGACAGAAGAGGAGGCGGAGCCTCTGGCCGCTCCCGCCGCGACGGCTGCTGCTTCCGCTTCCGCTACAAACGATCGTCCGAGCGACCCCACCGCACAGGCCGACACATCCGACCAGCCAGCCGCCGAGTCACCATCGGCCGCCGACGACGGTGCGACGGTTCCCGCCGTCACATCCGACTCGGCGCAGACCGATGACGAAACCTCGACAACCCCGGCGGAGATCTCCGCCGAATCCACCTCCGGTGCTGACTCTTCCGACCAGGCCTTGAGCGAGGCATCGGCAATCGCTGAGCCCGCGAACCCTGCGGATCAAGAGGCCGAGGCAACGACGTCGCCAAGCCTTGCGACATCGGCGGACCCCGCAGCGCAGTCGACGACTTCCGGAGCGGAGTCGATGTCCGCTGCGGAGTCCGCGCCTGCCACGACTCCGCAGCAGGCGGAGTCCGTACCTTCCGCCAATCCCTCTCCATTCACCCGCGATTGGGCGCGCATCGGGTGGTCGGCGTTGGCGCTGGCGCTGCTCGCGGTCGGCACGTTCCGGGCGGCGGAGTGGCTGTTCGTCTGCTGTCTGCTGACGGCGATGGTGGCCGGATCGCTCGCGGTGGTGCGGCGTTCGGTGCACGGCGTGTTCTTCGATATGTGTGCGGTGCCAGTGGCCGCCCTGACCGCCATACCGTGGCTCTACCGAGGGGTGGAGCGGGTGCGGCAGACGCGGATGTCGTCGAATCAGCGGGTGTGGTGGTCGCTCGGCGTGACCGTGCTGCTGCTGGTGGTCTTCGTTCCGCTGCTGGCCGGTGCCGACGCGGTGTTCGCGACCTTGGTCGACAGTGTCGTTCCCGCGCTGGATATGGACGAGGTGCGGCGCTGGGCGGTGCTGTTCCCGTTCGGGGCGCTCGGCGTGGCGGGTGCGCTGTATCTGCTCGCGGGTCCGCCGCTTCCGGCGAAATCCCCTGGCGCAGCGTCGGTGTCGCGTCGCCTGTCGCGCGTGGAGTGGGGTCTGCCGGTCGGCGCGTTGACGGCGCTGTTCGCGGTGTTCGTCGCCACCCAGCTGGCGGTGCTGTTCGGCGGCGACGGCTATGTGCAGCGCACCTCGGATCTGACCTACGCGGAGTACGCGCGCAGCGGCTTCTGGCAGCTGTCGATCGTCAGCATCCTGACCCTCGCGGTCATCGCGGTGGTGCAGCGGCTGGCCGCGCAGGAGTCCACCGCCGACCGCACCTGGCTGCGGATCGCCCTCACCGCCGTGAGCCTGCTGACCCTGGTGATCGTGGCGTCGGCGCTCTCACGCATGTGGCTCTATCAGCAGGCCTACGGCTTCACCGTCATGCGACTGCTGGTCGAGGTGTTCGAGCTGTGGATCGCGCTGCTGTACCTGCTGCTGCTGGCCAGCCTGGTGCGTCTGCGCCACCACTGGCTGCCGCGCGCCGCTGTCGGCGCGGGCGCGGCGACACTGCTGGTGCTGGCCATCCTCAACCCGGAACGCTTTGTCGCCGAACGCAATATCGACAGCTGGGAGGCGGGTGAGCGGCTCGACACCTGGTATCTGAGTCAGCTCTCCGCCGATGTGCTCCCGGCCGCCGAGCGCCTGCCCGAACCGCTGCGCTCGAAGGTGGTGAACCCGATCCTCGCCGACCTCGAGGACGATCCGTGGCGGGGCTGGAACATGTCCCGCTCGGCAGCGCGCCGGTAGACGCGCAACCCCGCCGCGCGGAGAGCCGAGCAGACGGGCTCCTCCGCAGCGCTCGACCGCCACGACTCGCTCAGCCGCGCAACCGATCCAACAGCCCGATCGCGGTATCGAGCATGCCGTCCACCGAATCCGCGATGTACATCATGTCGACGAAGAAATCATCGAACCCGGTCTCGCCCGCCACCTGCTCGATGGCCTTCGCGATGAGCTCCGGCTCCGTCCCCGCCGCCACATTCACCCGCACCACGGTATCGATCGTGCCGGGATCGCGCCCCGCCTGCTCGGCCGCCCGATCGACCACCGCCCGCATCTTCAACAACTGCTGTCCCCACGCGGGCGGCCCCGGCACCGGCACCACCGGCAACCACCCGTCCGCGCGCCGCCCGATTCGCGCCAACCCCGCCGCACCGAACGCCCCGAGATGCACCCGCGGCCGCCGCACCGGCTTCAACTCACTGCGATGCTCCGGCACCGTCACCAACTCGCCCCGATAGCTCGCCGGGTCACTGGTCCAGATGACCTCCAACGCATCGAGAATCTCGTCCAACCGCGCCCCGCGCCGCGCGAACGGCACCCCCGCCGCCTCGTACTCCTCGGGCGACCAACCGATTCCGAAGCCCGGCACCAGCCGCCCGCCACTGGTCACATCGATCGTGGTCAGCGAACGCGCCAGCACGGTGGGCGAATACAGCGGCGCGATCAGCACATTCGTACCCAACCGCACCCGCTCGGTCACCGCGCCCGCGATACCGAGCAGCACGAAAGGGTCCAGCACCGCATTGAATTCGTCGGGAATGGTGTCCTTGCCCGCGTAGCCGACCTTCGGATTCGTCGCCGCGAGCAGCCGCTCACCCACCCAGAGACTGTCCGCCCCCGCCTGCTCGGCCTCGGCGGCGAACCGCGCCACCTCGGTCGCCTGATGCGCCTGCGCGCCGTGCTGCGGAAGAGAGAACCCGATTTTCACCATTCCGTGATACCAGAACGCCACTGCCACACCGCCGCCACGCCATCACCGATCCATCACCGCGCGATCACCCGCGATTCAACGCACCGGCGGCACGGTGATCAACCGGTCCAGAACCAAAGCCGCCGTCGCCGCCATCCCCGACTCCGTCGGATGACACGGCGCACCCTGGTACCGGCGACCCGGAATCGGCACGAAGAAGTCCAACGTCCACGCCTCCGCACTACCCGGCGGATGCGCCAGACTAGGGGTGCGCACATCGATCAACTCCGTGCCGGTGCGTTCCACCGCCGAGACGGTCCGCGCCGCAAGACCTTCCGCCAACGCCCGATACGTGCGATCCACCGCGCCGTCACGCGGACCGGGCGGACCCAGCACCGACAGATAGTTCACCACCAGCACCCGCGCCCACGGAGCCCGCGCCTGCGCGGCCTCCAACACCTCCACGAGCCGATCCTCCACACCCGCCAACCGCCCCAACGCCGCCTCCGCGTCAGCGGCCCGCGCGACCGCGGGCAACAACCGCACCGGCGCGGGAGCCCGCCGCGCCAACAGATACGGCGTCAGCCCGATGTCATTGCCGCCGATGGTGACCGTCACCAGATCGGTATCCGCCCCCACCGCCGACAACTGCGGCGGCAACCCGAACAGCGATTCACGCAGCAGATGTGCACACGTCGCCCCACTGCACGTCACATCGGTCAACTCCAACCCGGCCGCCGCCGCCACCAAATGCGGATAGTTCCCGCGCGAGCGCCCCGCCCGCCGCGGCGACCCCGGCACCCGCGGCGCGATACCCGGACCGGCGGCGAACGAACTCCCCAGCGCCACATACTTTTTCCCACGCCACGCCCCGGTCTTGCGGGCGGCTTCCTCGAACATCACTCACCTCGTCTCGCGGCCGGGCACTCCCTGAAACCCACGACCCGACCAAACCCGCACTCTGACGGGCTCGCCCGCCGCGCGCAAGTGCAAGGGTCGGCCACCGCCCGGCAAACCCACCCCGCCGCCCGCGACTCCAGCGCCGCGACCAGCCGATACACCACCCGAATCCGGAAGATCCGCGCCACCCGCCAGGATGGACCCATGGGTGATCACAAACAGCGCATGCTCAGCGGCGAGCTCTACCGAGACAACGACCCCGAACTCGTCGCCGAACGCCAGCGCTGCCAACGCCTCCTCGACACGTTCAACGCCACCGGCGCGGGGCAGGACCAGCAACGCCGCGCCGTCCTCGAAGACCTGCTCGGCGCGATCGGCGAAGGCTCCTGGATCATGCCGCGCTTCCAATGCGACTACGGCTCACACATCCGGATCGGCGCGAACAGCTTCCTCAACTACGACGCCATCATCCTCGACTGCGCACCCGTCACCATCGGCGACGACGTCTCCATCGGACCCCGCGTCCAACTCCTCACCGCGCTGCACCCCATGGAAGACCACGAACGGCGACGGCAACGCTGGGAATCGGCCGCCCCCATCACCATTGGCGACAACGTGTGGTTCGGCGGCGGCGTCATCGTCTGCCCGGGCATCACCATCGGCGCGAATACCGTGATCGGCGCGGGCAGCGTCGTCACCCGCGACATCCCCGCGAAGGTCTTCGCCGCGGGCAACCCCTGCCGCGTCATCCGCGAACTCTGACGCCCCTCACGACAACCCGACCAGTTCCTCACACGCTCGCTGCAACCGCCGCGCGGCCTCGTCGTCCTGCGCGGCGCGGCCGGGCGTCTTCACCCGATTGCGCTGGAAATAACACCCCGACACCGCCACCACCAGCGGGTCGGTCGCCAAATACGTGAGCGTCTCACCGCCCTGCTCCGGCGTGATCATGAAAATCCGCTTCAGCAACGCCATCGCCGGACGCACGATCACCGGCGCGTTGTCCCAGATATTCGTCGCCACCGCGCCCGGATGGAAGGCATTCGCGGTCACGCCCGTACCCTCCAACCGCCGCGAAAGCTCCCGCACATACAGGATGTTCGCCAACTTCGACGCCCCGTAGGCCCGCTGCGGGCTGTACCCCTCGCGCAACCCCAGATCGTCGAAATCCAGCCGCGACCCGAAATGCATCACCGACGAGGTGAACAGAATGCGCGCGGGGGAGGAGTGCAGCAACAGATCCAACAGCGACTCGGTGAGCAGGAACCCCGCGAGATGATTCACCGCGAACGTCGCCTCCACACCGTCCTCGGTCTCGGTGCGGCGCATATGGAACGCGCCCGCGTTGTTGGCCAGCACATCGAGCCGGGAATAGTTCGCCTGCACCGTCTTCGCCAGCCGACGCACCTGGGCCTGCGAACTCATATCGCATTCGAGCGTGTCCACCCCGCCCGCACCCGCCGCCCGCACCGCCTCGGCGGTGGCGGCCAACTTCTCCGGATTGCGACCGACCAGAATCAGATGATGCCCCTGCGCGCCGAGCTGCCGCGCGGCCGCCAAACCGATTCCTGACGTCGCCCCCGTGATCAGGATCGTCTTCATGCCCGTCCACCCTTCCACAGCCCAGCGGCGTTGTCGTCCTACCTCGGTAGCATTTTCACCATCGCGGCCACACGAAACCTGCTGTCCGACAACGCCCTAACCCCCACAGCGAACACGCACACGATGCCGAGTAGGGGTCTGCGCAACGCGGTGGCGACACCACCCAAGCAGCCGACCCGATCGCCCGCCATGCCGACCGACCGGCACATTGCCCGAATCGTCCTGTGCCCCAAGACCCACGGCCGTACCGTTGAACAATGGAGCCAGTACTCGTCACCGGAGCCGCCGGAGGACGCCAAGGATCCACCGGCAGACACCTCACCGCCCAACTCCTCGGCCGCGGCATCCCCGTCCGCGCCCTCGTCCACACCAACGACGAACGCGCCACCACCCTGCGCGCCCTCGGCGCCGACGTCGTCGTCGGCGACCTGCGCGACCTCGACACCACCCGCGACGCCCTGCACGGCATCCAACGCGCCTACTTCACCTACCCCGTCATCGACGGCTTCCTCGAAGCCACCGGAGCCTTCGCCGTCGCCGCCCACGAAGCCGGAGTCGAACGCGTCGTCGCCATCTCCCAACTCGCCGCCGGACCCCAAGCCCTCACCCCGCGCATGCGCCAACACTGGGCCGCCGAACAAATCCTCGACTGGGCCGATATCGGCGCGATCCACCTACGCGCCGCCGTCTTCCACGAAAACCTCGCCCGCATCGCCGACACCGGCGACGGCGAACTCCTCACTCTCCCCATGGGCCCCGAACACACCGAACTACCCCTCGTCGCCGCCGCCGACGTCGCCCGCGTGGCCGCCGGACTCCTCGCCGACCCCCAGCGCCCCTGCGACCCCGTCCTCCTCCTCACCGGCGACGTCCAAACCATCGGCGACGCCGCCCGCGCCCTCGGCCGCACCTACCGCGACACCGACCCCGCCACCTGGCACCGCTGGGCCCTCGACTTCTACCGCAGCCCCCACGCCGCCGACCACCTCACCAAACTCTGGGAGATCTTCCGCCTCCTCGGCGAAGGCACAAACCGCTACCAAACCACCCCCACCATCGAACAGTACGGCGGCCACCCACCCACCACCCTCGAAGCCTTCGCCACCCACCGCACCCCAGCCCACTAACCCACGACGGGGGTCGCGCCGCAACCCACGAGGGGGAACTGGTGGCGTTCCGCTCTCGCACGTAGCCGCCACCAGTTCCCCCTGATCGGCTGTCCAGACCCGCGGCCCGGTGCGGGAGGCGGGCATAACCTCGCGGGTAATGGTTGTGGTGCTTCGGAATTCGTACGATCAGGGGCATGGCAACGCAGACCGCAGGTGATCTTCTTCGACAGTGGCGCACGACCCGGCGCCTCAGCCAGCTCGAACTGGCCGGTCGCGCCGAAACCTCTACGCGGCACCTCAGTTTCATCGAAACCGGACGCGCCACCCCCAGCCGCGCCATGATCCTGCACCTCGCCGAGGAACTCGACATCCCGCTGCGCGAACGCAACCGCATGCTCCTCGCCGCCGGATACGCCCCCGTCTACACCGAACCCGCACTGGACACCCCGGCCATGGAACCCATTCGGACCGCCCTGCGCCAAATACTCACCGGCCACGAGCCCCACCCCGCCCTCGCCGTCGACGCCAACTGGAACATGGTCGACGCCAACGCCGGAATCGCGCTCTTCCTCGATGGCGTCGACCCGAGCCTGCTCGCCGAACCCGTCAACGCGCTGCGCCTCAGCCTGCACCCCAAGGGCCTCGCCCCACGAATCACCAACCTCCCCGAATGGCGCGGCCACATCCTCGAACGCCTACAACGCCAGATCGACGTCAGCGGCTCACCCGAACTCGCCGACCTGCGCGACGAACTCCGCGCCTACCCGGGCGGCGAAGACCACCCCGGCCTGCCCGATCCCGACCAGGCCGTCGTACCGCTGCGCCTGCGCCTCGACGGCCACGACCTCGCCTTCATCAGCATCACCACCGTCTTCGGCACGCCGATGAACGTCACCGTCGCGGAACTCGCCATCGAAGCCTTCTTCCCCGCCGACCCGGCCACCGCCACTCTGCTCCGCGAACGAATCACCGTGCCGACCACCTGATCGGACAAACGGCAGAATGTCGTTCATGGACGTCGCCGCCCACGTGGAGAAGTTGGTAGGAACCCCGGCCGTCCGGCTCCGCGCGACCGGACACAGCCACGCCTGGACACTTCACCACGCGGAACTCGCCGACGGCCGAGCGGTTTTCGTCAAAGCCCTGGACGAATCGGCCGTGGGGGAGGGGAGTGGTGTCTTCGACGCGGAAGTCGCCGGTCTGCGCTGGCTCGCCGAAGCCGATCCCGGCGAGCTGGTGCCACGGGTCGTCGCGGCCGACGACCGCATGCTCGTCCTGCCCTGGCTGCCCCCAGGTTCCGCCTCGCCCGCCGCCGCCGAACGCTTCGGGCGTGATCTCGCGACACTGCACAGCGCGGGAGCGGAATACTTCGGCGCGCCCTGGCCCGGCCGCATAGCCACACTGCCCCTGGACAATTCGCCGTCGACGGGGGAGTGGGGGACCTGGTACGCCGAACGCCGCCTGGCACCGTACTTGCCCGCCGCCGCGCCACACCTCGGCGACGACGGCGTCCGTCTCATCGAATCGGTAATGCACCGCATCGACGACCTCGCGGGCCCGTCGGAACCACCCAGCCGCATCCACGGCGACCTCTGGTCGGGCAATCTGCACTGGACCGACGGTCGCGCCATGCTCATCGACCCGGCCGCCCACGGCGGCCACCGCGAAACCGATCTGGCCATGCTCGCCCTCTTCGGCGCGCCCCACCTGGACCGCATCCTCGACGCGTACCAGGAGTGCTCCCCGCTGAAAGCGGGCTGGCCCCAACGCATTCCGCTCCACCAACTGCACCCGCTCCTCGTCCACGTCGTCCTCTTCGGGAGCTCCTACACGGCAATGACGTTGGCAGCGGCATCGGCGGTGCTGAGCCGTTAAGGCCGGGGTGACTTCCGCAGTGGACAGGCACAAGCAAGTTTCTAAAATACCTACATGGAAATATGCGCATCTAACTATGTGTCCGCCTCATGTCACGGGGGCGGTCCCGATCGATACTGGAACAAAGAGCGCAATGAGGAGAGGAGGGGTGCGGTCGGCCGATGAGTTCCGTCGGCCGGGTTCGTCTACACAGTGTCTGTCTTTCCCTGCCCTTCAGGAGCTCGCTATGACCACTGACCTGCCTACTTTCAAGCACGGGGATCCGATCTGGATCGACCTGTACACCGCTGATCCGGAGCGCAGTATCGCCTTCTACGGCGAGCTGTTCGGGTGGACGGCCGAGCGTGCGGGGGAGGAGTTCGGTGGCTACATCACCTTCCGCAAGGACGGTAAGGCCGTAGCCGGTGGGATGGGGAAGGCCGAAGGCGATGACGCGGCGCCCGATCAGTGGACGGTGTATCTGTCGGTCGACGACGCCCGGGCGACCGCGGCGAAGGCGGTGACCGAAGGCGGCACGATCGAGGTGCCCGCGATGGATGTCGGGAATCTGGGTGCGATGGCGGTGATCGGTGATGTCACCGGTGCGGGCGTCGGGCTGTGGCAGTCCGGTGCGCACCGCGGTTTCGAGACGATCGGGATCGCTTCGGGCGGGCACTGGACCGGCCACGCGGGCGTGCCGACCTGGTTCGAGCTGCACACCCCCGATTACGATGCCGCGCTCACCTTCTACACGGATGTGTTCGACTGGCAGGACCCGTTCCGGATGGCGATCCCGGGGGAGGGTGATATCGGTTACACCACAATCCATTCCGAGACGCCGATGCTGGGTGGGGTGCTCGACGCGCACACCTTCCTGCCGGAGGGCGCGCACGGATGTTGGCGGGTCTACTTCGGTGCCGACGATGTCGAGAAGGCGGCCCAGCGGGTGGTGGAGCTCGGCGGTTCGGTGGTCGCGCCGATGATGGATACGCCGTTCGGGCGCATGGTGGCCGTCGCGGATCCGACGGGTGCGCAATTCAGTATCGGCGGCAATGTGTCCTGACCCCGGTGGGGGAGGGGAGTGGGATAGCGTCGCGCGTATGGAACTGCGGCGGATCCATCACGTGGCGCTCATCGCGTCGGATTACGAGAAGTCGAAGGCGTTCTACACCGAGGTGCTCGGCCTGCGGGTCCTTGCCGAGCACTATCGTGCCGAAAGGCGCTCGTACAAGCTGGATTTGGCGCTGCCCGACGGTGGCCAGCTGGAGCTGTTCTCCTTCCCGGATCCGCCGCCTCGGCCCTCACGGCCCGAGGCGGCGGGCCTACGGCACTTGGCCTTCCTCGTACCGGATGTGGCCGCGGCCCTGAAGGAGCTGGGGGAGCGGGGAATTCGCACCGAGGAGATCCGCGTCGACGAGTACACGGGCAAGCGGTTCGCGTTCTTCGCCGACCCTGACGGGCTGCCATTGGAGTTGTATGAGATGTGATTAGAAAATGGGAATATGCGCATCTAGACATGTATTCCATGCAAGACCGATCCTGGGGTCACCACCTCGACAAACCAGCGTTCCAGCCCATCACTATTCGGCCCCGAGAAGAGGGGAGTGGACCCTCCCATAGGATGGCTCGCATGACCAAAGTGCTCCTGAAGACCTCCGCCGGGGATATCACCCTGGAACTCGATGAGGCCAAGGCGCCCAAGACCGTCGCGAATTTCGTCGACTACGTCAAGGCGGGCCACTACACGGACACCGTGTTCCACCGGGTGATCCGGGGCTTCATGATCCAGGGTGGCGGGATGACCGCCGACATGGCGCAGAAGCCCGCGCCGAATCGTGTCGAGAACGAGGCGAACAACGGTCTCAAGAACGACAAGTACACGGTGGCGATGGCGCGGACCATGGATCCGCATTCGGCCAGCGCCCAGTTCTTCATCAATACCGGTAACAACGACTTCTTGAACTACCCGGGCCAGGACGGCTGGGGTTACGCGTCCTTCGGTCGCGTGGTCGAGGGCACCGACGTGGTGGATGCCATCGAGGGTGTGCGGACCGGTTCCAAGGCCGGGCATCAGGATGTGCCGGTCGAGGCCGTGACGATCCTGTCGGCCGAGCTGGTCTGAGTTTTCCGTCGAGGGCCCGCTCGGGCCCGCGAACCTGATGCGAGGGGCCCGGAACCGAATGGTTCCGGGCCCCTTGGCTTTCGGCGCGCTCAGGCGTCGAGGACCTGCTTTTCGCGGGTGATGACGGGCGGCAGCACCGACCAGGGGAAGTTGATCCACTTGTCGGTGCGCTTCCACACGTATTCGCAGTCGACCTCGGAGTGCGGTTTCTGGTAGATGACCGCGCAGCGCACCTCGGCGACGTGGTCGGCGCAGAAGTCGCGGACCAGTTTGAGGGTTTTGCCGGTGTCGGCGACGTCGTCGGCGACCAGGACGGTCGCGCCCGCGAGGTCGATGGGGGCGGGGACGGGCGGGAGCATGACGGGCATGTCCAGGCGCTGGTCGACGCCGGTGTAGAACTCGACGTTCATGACGTGCAGGTTCTTGACGTCGAGGGCGTAGCCGAGGGCTCCGGCGACGAAGAGTCCGCCGCGGGCGATGGACAGGATGAGGTCGGGTTCGAAGCCGTCGTCGGCGATGGTGTGGGCCAGGTCGCGGCTGGCGTCGCCGAACAGCTGCCAGGTGAGTTCTTCGCGCTCCGCCATGCGTGGTCGCCTTTCCTGTTGTCGCCGTGGGGTTGCGGTGCCAACGATATGGCACGGGGGTGTGGTCGCGGTGGCGAGATGCCGTTTTCGCTAGGGCTGGTGGGTGATGGTGTACCAGAGCAGGGCGAGCGTGCCGAGGACGAAAAGTGGCACTACGACAAGGGTTTCCATCTTGTTGCCGGTGCGGTCGATGATCGGGAAGCGGGTGCGCACCTTGAGGGGCCACAGCAGGCGGCAGCCGCGTTCGGTGAGGCAGTCGCCGACGAGGTGGGCGAGTGCGCCGAGGCCGACGCAGAAGGGTAGCCAGGCGGGTTTGTCGCTGATCCAGTGGTCGATGGCGAAGGTGCCGCAGGTGGCGAGGACGACGACGGTGCCCCAGGCTTTGACGCTGTCGCCGGTGGGTGCGAGGTTGAGGGCGCGGACGGCGAGGGCGAGCAGGAAGAAGACGAGGGCGAGGGTGAAGTTGCGGCCGATCCAGTGTTCTCCGGCCCAGGTGCCGTAGGTGACGGCGGCGACGAAGAGCAGGGAGTGGGTGCCGTGGCGGTGGCCGCCGGAGATCCAGGAGATGAGGCGGCAGGCGTAGTGCGAGACGGGGCCGAGTACGTGGGAGATGGTGCCGTTGGGGTGGTCGGCGTCGGGGAGCAGGGCGGCTCCGGCGGTGAGGAAGGTGCCCATCACGAGGTCGACGGCGCCGATGGTGCCGGTCTGCATGGCGGGGTAGGTGATGAGGGTGAGGGGGAGCGCCGCGGCGGCGGCCGACCAGGCTAGTGCGCCGCTGGTCGCGTGTGAATGTCCTAGCACCGCGAGAAGGTTAGCCGATCTAATTGGTAGTGCGTTCGTGTCGCCGTGTGAGGGCAGGCACGTTGGGCGACAGGGGTTTCCGTCGATAGTTCAGCATATGGCGAGGGCTGGTGCGGCGAAAGATGCTGGGGCGGCGAATCTTTCGCATCCGGGAGCGCTGGTTTCCGGTGTGTGGGCGGACCTGTGGACGGTACGCGCGGCAGGGTGAAATAGTCTCGGAGGGACAGTGCTGTCGTTGGGAAGGGTTCGGATATGTCGGTCGCGGCCGCGGTGAGTGATGAGATTCAGCGCATCGGTGGAGGATTCATGTTCTCCCGGGAGGCGCGGGAGTTCGCGGCGAGTACCGGTGTGGACGGCTTCATGGGCGGGTACACGCGGGGCCGGGGCGGGGTGCTCGGCGATGTGGACGCCGATGTGGTGAGCGCGGCGTTCGGGTTCTTCAATCCGGTGACGATTCGGGCCGCGTGGGAGGCGACGGCGTCGGTGCCCGCGGCGAAGGGCGCGGAGGGTTATTTGGGGGCGTGTCAGGATTTCGGGCGGCGCAAGCTGGCCGGGTTCGAGCAGTCGGAGCGATTGGCGGCGCTGTTGGAAGCGGTTGTGGCGGCGGCGGATTCGGCCGGTGTCGCCTTGTTCGCGGGGTGGCGGGCGATGCCGTTGGCGGCGGATGCGCCGGGTCGGGTGTTGCAGTTGATTCACGCGCTGCGCGAGTTGCGCGGCGGGTTGCATCTGATGGCGGTGCGGTCGGCGGGTTTGACGCCGTTGCAGGCGGTGCTGGTGAAGGGTTCGCCGTTGAATTCCGGTGCGCAGCAGGCGCTTCTGTTCGGGTGGGCGGAGCCGTTCGAGGAGGTCGGTCCGGAGTTGACGCGGCGGTGGGAGCAGGCGGAGCAGATCACCGGTGAGCTCATCGATCCGGCGTTCGCGGTGTTGAGCGCGGCCGAGGGCGCGGAGTTGGTGGCGCTGGTGAAGGCTTGCGACGAAGCGGTTTTCGCGCGCCGGTAGCGCTTTGACCCAGGGGCCGTCGCCGAACCCGTGTGGGCTCGGCGACGGCCGTTCTGTTTACCTCTCGCCCGACCGTGTGAGCAGTCGTTCGAAGGCGGCGAGGTCCGCGGAGAGCGCGTGGAAGATGTAGAGCGACACCGCGACTCCGAAGCATCCGCCCAGGCACAGCGCGATGACCGAGCCGATGGCGGCCTGTTGTTGTGCGGCGGGCAGGAATGCGAGTCCGGCGGCCGCGCCGACCAGGGGGACGGTGGTGGCGGCGGCGAGGTAGGCGCGGTTGCGGCGGGCTACGCGGCGTATCCGGGCGCGGTCGTGGCGGGCGGTGTGTCCGCGTTCCAGGAGCCCGGGGTAGTACCAGCGCAGTACGTAGAAGGTGACGGGGAAGTACGTGTAGGACACGGCCAGCGCGGCGGCGACGAGACTCGACGCGATGATGTTGACGAGTACGCCGGTGGACAGTTCGGTGACGGTCATCAGGTAGGTCAGCAGTACGGCGAGGGTGACGGTCCAGCCGCCGCAGGCGACGACGGCGATGCGGTCGCCGCAGGCGAGGGTGTCGGCGCGGGCGCGGGCGAGGGTGTCTTCGTCGTAGTGGCGGCCGCGGCGCAGGCCGTAGGGGATTTGGATGACGCGGCGACACCAGTAGAGCAGGATCGCGATTCCGGCGGGGTAGGCGACGAGGGCGAGCGCGAAGGCGAGGTCGGTGAGTTGGTCGCGTTGGGCGGGGGTGAGGTCGTGGGCGAGGACATTGGTGTTGTGTGCGTGCAGGTAGTACCCGGCGAGGAGTTGGCCCAGGGCGCTGGACAGGGTCACGACGGGCATGGGTTTCATGCGGAAGCGGGCGCGGATGCTGCTGTCGGGTGGGTCGACGAGGTCGCGGGCGGTGCGGTCGAGGGCGAGGTCGAGTTGGTGGGCGAATTCGTCGCCGCGGCGGAAGCGGGCGGCGGGGTCGGGGGACAGGCAGGTGAGTAGGGCGTGGCGTAGTACGGGTGGGCAGTCGCGGGGGAGGTCGGCTTCGAAGCGGGTGTTGATGGGTCGGCGGCGTAGCGCGATCATGCGGTCGAGGGCGGTGCCGGATTCGCCGAAGTGGTCGTCGTCGTCGAAGGGTAGGCGTCCGGTGAGCAGTTCCCACAGCACGACGGCGAGGGCGTAGAGGTCGCTGCGGGTGTCGAGGTCGGCGGGGCTTTTGTGGAGGTCGGGGTGGCAGGCTTCGAGTTGTTCGGGGGACATGTAGCGCAGGGAGCCGCCGAAGTAGGCGGCGGGGCTGTGTCCGGGGAGGGCGCGGCTGAAGCTGATGCCGAAGTCGGCGAGTTTGGGTTGGCCGTCGGCGGCGAGCAGGATGTTGGCGGGTTTGATGTCGCGGTGTAGGACGCCGCAGCTGTCGGCGTAGTCGAGGGCGCGGGCGAGTCGGCTGCCGAGCCAGGCGACGGTTTCGGGCCAGCTGAGGCGGGTGAGTTCGGCGCGGGTGGCGGCGGAGTGGGTTTCGAGGGCGCCGCCGACGGCCGCGGCGGCGACGGCGTCGAGAAGGACGGCGCCGGAGCGGTTGTCGACGGGGATGCGGCGCAGGAGGCCGAGGAGGTTGTCGAGGGTGCCGCCGGGGACGTATTGCATGTACATGAGCCGCAGTCCGGAGTCGCCGAGTTGGCGTTGGTCGAAGATGCGGACGATGTTGTCGTGGTCGAGTTGGGCGAGGGTTTGGGATTCGCGGCTGTTGTCGCGGGAGATCTTGACGGCGACGTAGCGTTGCATGGCGTGTTGGCGGGCGAGGAAGACTTTGCCGAAGGCGCCGTGGCCGAGGGGGAGGACGAGGTCGAATTCGTCGATGGTGGTTCCGGCGGTGATTTCGTCGAGGGGGTCGCCGCCGCCGGGGTGGGTGGCGGCCATGGTGGGTTCGTCGCTGCCGGGGTACAGCACACGCACCCTGTTCGCCTGATTTGTCTCTTCCGTCCCGAATTGTCGCGCGGCGCTGGCGAGTTGGGCGGTGAGTGCGTCATCGGCGGGCATGTAAGGCACATCACGAAACCGCAAAGTTCGTTACATGCGGGGGCTGTGCTCGCGGCGATCAGTCCACGCGCCAACCCCGGCGTACCGAGGCGAGGCAGCGTCGCGGCTCGTCGCCCGCGGCGGTGAACAGGGCGGTCAGCATCGGTACCGCCTGGTCGAGCAGCTCGCGCGGCAGCGGGCCGGTGGCCACGAGCGAGACCAAGCCGTGGCCGATGGCCCAACTCTGGGTCGCCAACTCCACGGGCGCGACGTCGGCGCGAAAACGCTTGTCGGACTTGGCTCGTTCGATCGCGGTGACGAGAGCGTGCAGGGTCTGGTCGGCGGCGGCGAGGTCCTCGAGGTCGGCGGCGGTATCGAACATGACGCGGTAGAGGTCGGGGTTGGCGAGCGCGTTGGCGGCGTACGCCGCGCCGAGGGCCGCCAGATCCCGCACCGGATCGTCGGTGGCGCGCACGCGGGCGAGTGCGGCGGCCAGGCGCGTGAAGCCCTCCTGGCGCATGGCCCGCCACAGGCCGTCCAGGCCGCCGAAGTAGGTGTAGACCGCCATGGTGGACACGCCGGTTCCGGCGACGAGGGCACGCAGGGTGATCGGTTCGCGGGCGCGCAGCATCTGCGCGGCGCGGTCGATGAGCAGCGCGCGCACGGCGGGGTCTTTCGTCCGGACCATAGCGCCACAATATATAACACTGTTATGGTTAGCGGGCGCGTATCGAGCCACGAAGGAGCCGCCATGGCCGTCACCCTGCTGAACCCCACCGGACTGCCCCAACCCGAGGTGTACCGGCAACTGTCCATCGCCACCGGATCACGGCTGGTATTCCTCGCCGGACAGGTCGCGCGCGACGCCGACGGCAACAAGGTCGGCGAAGGGGACTTCGCGGCGCAGGTCGAACAGGCGTACCTGAACATCGCGACCGCGCTGGCCGAGATCGGCGGCTCGTTCGACGACGTCGCCAAACTGACCATCTACGTCGTCGACTGGAGTCCCGAGAAGATGCCGCTGCTGGGCGAAGGGGTGACGCGGGCCGCCGAGAAACTCGGCATCGACCCGGTCAAACCCATCACCCTGCTCGGCGTCGCGGCACTGGGGGAACCCGACCTGCTCGTGGAGGTCGAAGCCACCGCCGTCCTCGACTAACGCTCAGGCCTCGCGGGCTCGGCGCGTCAATTCGACCGTGGCCGAACGCAATTCACCGATCGAATCGATGGGGGAGAAGTAGCCGACCCGGGTCACCACCATCCCGCGCGGCGTCGTGACCCGCAGATCCAGGCCATAGCGGTCGGCGCGTTCACAGGTCGCGGCCGTCGCATCCGGATAGCCGCCGAACACCCGCGTCATCGCCAACAGCGCGTCGGCGTGATCGTCATTGAGATGCGCCACCGCACGCCGCGCGTTCGGAATCACCGGATCCGGCGCGGCCGCCGCGTACTCCTGCGCCGACGCCGAATCCATGCGCCCGTACCCGCCGACCCAGCGCACCCGCCGCACCCGCAACACCCACAGCGTGAAATCGCTGTAATCGATGTAGTACTTCGCCGCGGGCACCGCCGCCAGATGCGCCTCCCGCGCCGCCTCGGCCTCCGCACCCGTCGGAGCCTCCACCACACCCGCCAGCGTGACACGCGCACCCGCCAACGGATCGGCCGGAGCATCCGGAGCCACCACCGCGATACTCGCGCGCGGATCGGCGAGCAGATTGCGGCCGTGCTCGGCCATCCGCGACACACACAGCACCGGCTGCCCCTCCAGCAGCCCGTAGGTGACGAACGACGCCCACGGCGCGCCGTCGGCCGTCAAACTCGCCAGCGTGCCCGTATTCGTCGCCGCCGCAACGGTTCTGGCCTCCTCGGCCGCCGACGGACGCGCCGCGTTCGCCACCGCGGTCAACGGGGGAGGAACCGAGGGCGCGTCACCGGGGTCACCGTGATCGAGAGTCATCCCAGCAGGCTACCGTCACACCCCGACGCCAGTGTGTCCCCGAAAACTCGAGGTACCGTCGGTCGGACGCACTGTCGCCGCGGAACGATAGTCTGCGAAGGTGCCAAGCAATGCGAAGCGGATCTCTCGGCTACGAAGCCTGATCGAGCATCCCCGGACGGGCGAGAGCGAACGGGCGGCCGCCCAACGCATGCTGGAACGGCTGCTCGAGAAAATGGGACAGACCGAACCCGTCGGCGACCGGTCCTACGGTTCGCGCTACCACCAGGTCGGCAAACACGCCACCCTCGACAGCGTCGCCGATATGGTGCGCGCCGATATCGCCCTCGCCCGTGTCGTGTTCGCCAATGCCGGACACCCCGGGGAGGTCGCGGTCAGCCATCCCATCGCCGACGCGCCCGACTCCATCACCTACAGCGTCGAAACGCCCTACTTCGGGACCATCGTCGTCAGCATCGACGGCATCCCCGACGACTGGGGGTGGGTCAGCGAGGACGGCATCGAAACCGTCAGCCCCGCCCTGCGCGCGCTCGCCGACGAACTCACCGACATCATGAACGCCTACAACCACGACGGCTCCGACATCGACAAACGGTTCTTCGGGAAAGTGCGCGCCCGCGGCGAAACCCTCGTCTTCTAGAACGACAGCACCCCCGCGACGGGATCGCGGGGGCGCTGATCGAGCACACTCAGGCCAGTTCGAACCGGTCCAGGTTCATCACCTTGGTCCAGGCGCGCACGAAGTCCGCGACGAACTTGCCCTTGTTGTCGTCTTGGGCGTACACCTCGGCCAACGCCCGCAACTGCGAATTCGAACCGAACACCAGATCCACGCGGCTACCGGTCCACACCACCTCACCGGTGGCGCGGTCCTTGCCCACATAGGTGCCGTCCTCGGCCGCCGACGGCTCCCACACCGTGCCCATATCGAGCAGGTTCACGAAGAAATCGGTGGTCAACGCGCCCGGGGTGGCGGTGAACGCGCCCACCGACGACTGCTGGTAATTGGCGCCCAACACGCGCAGGCCACCCACCAGCACCGTCATCTCCGGCGCGGTCAACGTCAGCAGATTCGCGCGATCGATCAACGCGAACTCCGCGGGCAGCCGCAGACCCTTGCCGACATAGTTGCGGAACCCGTCCGCGGTCGGCTCCAACGCGGCGAAGGACTCCACATCGGTCTGCTCCTGCGTGGCATCGGTGCGGCCCGGCGTGAACGGCACCTCCACCTCGAAACCGGCGTCCTTGGCGGCCTTCTCGACCGCGAACGACCCCGCCAACACCACCAGATCGGCGAAGGAGACCCGCTTGTTGCCCGACTGGGCGGCATTGAACGACTCCTGGATGGCCTCCAAGGCGTGAATCACCTGCGCGAGCGCGTCGGGCTCGTTCACCTCCCACCCGGCCTGCGGCTGCAAACGAATACGGCCGCCGTTCGCGCCGCCGCGCTTGTCCGAGCCGCGGAACGACGCCGCCGCCGCCCACGCCGTCGACACCAGTTGCGCCACGGACAGATTCGAGTTCAGCAGCCGCGCCTTCAGATCGGCGATATCAGCGGCGTCGATGAGCTCGTGATCCACCGCGGGCACCGGGTCCTGCCACAGCAGCACCTCGTTCGGCACCTCCGGGCCCAGGTAGCGCACGATCGGACCCATATCGCGGTGGGTCAGCTTGTACCAGGCCTTGGCGAACTCGCGCGCCAACTCCTCGGGGTGATCGAGCCAGCGGCGGGTGATCTCGGCGTAGATCGGATCCACGCGCATCGACAGGTCCGTGGTCAACATGACCGGTGTGTGGGTCTTACCCGATTCGTGCGCGTCCGGGACCGTGCCCTGGCCCGCGCCGCCCTTCGGAATCCACTGGTGGGCACCGGCGGGGGACTTGGTCAGCTCCCACTCGTAGCCGTACAGGGTCTCCAGGAAGGTGTTGTCCCACTTGGTCGGCGTCGGCGTCCACGCACCCTCCAGACCGGAGGTGATGGCGTCCTTGCCGACACCGGTGCCGAAGCTGGAACGCCAACCCAGACCCTGCTCCTCGAGCGGGGCCGCTTCCGGCTCCGGGCCGACATGATCGGCCGGGCCCGCACCGTGGGTCTTGCCGAAGGTGTGGCCGCCCACGATCAACGCCGCGGTCTCCACATCGTTCATCGCCATCCGATGGAACGTCTCACGAATATCGATCGCGGCCAGCTGCGGATCCGGATTGCCGTTGGGGCCTTCCGGATTCACATAGATCAGACCCATCTGCACCGCGGCCAGCGGGTTCTCCAGATCGCGGACACCGGAGTAGCGCTCATCGCCGCCGAGCCAGGTTTGCTCGGGACCCCAGTACACGTCCTCCTCGGGCTCCCACTGATCCTCGCGTCCGCCACCGAACCCGAAGGTCTCGAAACCCATGTCCTCGAGCGCCACATTGCCCGCGTACACGATCAGATCGGCCCACGACAGCTTGTTGCCGTACTTGCGCTTCACCGGCCACAGCAGCCGCCGCGCCTTGTCCAGGCTGGCATTGTCGGGCCAGGAGTTCAGGGGAGCGAACCGCTGCATCCCCGCGCCCGCACCGCCGCGGCCGTCACTGATGCGGTAGGTACCGGCCGCATGCCAGGCCATGCGCACGAAGAACGGCCCGTAATGGCCGTAATCGGCGGGCCACCACTCCTGCGAGGTGGTCATCACCTCGACGATGTCGCGCTTGACCGCGGCCAGATCCAGCGTCTTGAACGCCGCCGCGTAATCGAAGTCCGCACCGAACGGGCTGATCTCAGCCGGATTCTTCTGCAGGATCTTCAAGTTCAGCTGGTTCGGCCACCAATCCCGGTTGCTGCCACCCTGCACCGGGGGCTTCAAGCGACCGTGCGCCACCGGGCAACCGCCCTGCGCGGGCTCGGTATTGGCTTCACCGATCGGCGGATGTTCTTCTGCCACGCCAGTTTTCCTTTCGGGGGAGTACAACGACGATCACGACCCTGATGTGGACAAGCGGCCACCACGGCCTGGACCTGTTCAGAAGTATTACTCATTCCACTCTGCAAGGAACACGGTTCGAGCAAACCTTTGTGCGTCCCTACGACTCAGCCGCGAGGCCACTCGGCGATCGCTGGGGAATCGTCCAGGGGACCAGCTATTGCGCTACACGGTCGATCATGTAGCTCCAGACGCCATCTTCGGGATCGGCGACGAGAGGCCACGGGTCGTCGACGGAGAAGCGGTCCCAAGTCAGCGGTCGGTGAGCATCGGCCGCAGCCGCCGCTCGAGCGTCATCGACAGTGGCGTGGGTGTCGAGCGACTGTTCCTCGGTACCGCAGTGCTCGCAACTGTGCACCTTGCGGAGGCGGTACCGGGTCATGTGATCGACGATAGGCGAGGCCGGTGGGGAGTGCCTACCGAACTACAGGTTTACATAATGTCGATTATCGGCGTAATTACGACATGGGGTTTTGCGGTGGAATCCGTTGTGTGGCACGCGTCTTCGTGTGTTGTGCCGTCGGTTCGTGTCGGGTCCGCTCGGTGGGCTGCGGTCTTCCTCGGATGTTGTTCGGTTGCTGCGTGGCGATGGCTGACCGCTGCTGTGGAAAGTTTTCGTGTGCTTGCGGATTGGGCGGAAATTTTCCTGATCGGGCTCGTGATGCCGATCGGGGCTGGTTGGGGTTGGTAGATCGGGTGCTACTCCCCTGGCTGGGTCTCGGATTATCGAATTGTTTTGTCACAGTGACGAATTGGGGTGGGGTTCGTTGTCGTTGGGCTGCCGTGTTGGTTAGGCCTCGAACAATAGGTAGAGGCCGGTGAAGGTGAAGCCGACCATCGTCAGCATCAAGGCGAGTTGGCCGGTGAGGCGGTGGGCGGGTGGTAGTAGTCGGAGGCAGCGGTCGTGTGCTGCTGTGACGCCGAGGATGTGGCCTAGGAGGACTGCGAGGACTTTGATCGCTCCCAGTAGGGCTGGGTGGGTGGAGAGGAGGTAGGCGATGTCGCGGTCGGCCAGTCCGGCTAGGTTCCAGCCGCGTTGGAAGGGGTCGGCGAACAGGATGATGGTCGCTTGGCCTTTTTCCACCAGGAAGGTCAGGTAGTGGGCGATGAGGTAACCGGCGATGATCGGGGTGATGCTGTGGGCGAGTTCGGTTGGTAGGTGGGCTCGGGCTGTGGGGGTCAGGCCGCCGGTGGCGCGTGCCGCCAGCCAGAAGGTGCCGCCGACGATGCCGATGAAACCGAGTAGGCCGAGGGTTGCCAGGGTTGTCGACCAGAGTTGCGAGGTGGTGGCGGCGTTGGCCAGCAGGGCCCGCCAGGACGGGAACATGGTGAAGCTGTCGAATGCGGTGGAGCCGAGCAGGGTTGCGGCGACCGCGACCGATCCGGTGTGTTTCGGGGTTCCGGCGAGGTTGGCCAGTGGTGAACGCAGCACTGGCGCACCGGTTTTGGAGCGTCCGAGTGGGCTGAGTCGACCCAGTAGCGAGCTGTAGACCTCGAGCGGGTCGGCGCGCTCTGCCCAGACGGTGCCGAATAGGAGGAGTCCGGTCGTGGTGATCGTGAGATAGCCGAGGAACCAGATGGTCACCGCGGCCACCGCTCCCGGGTTCGGGTAGACCAGTTCGAGCCAGACGAACGAGAACAAGGCGGCGGCCGCGGGCCAGTAGCCCCAGGATTCGGGGTAGTCGATCGGTCCCGTCGTCGTCGGCCTGCGGCGCAGGTGGCAGAGCAGGCGGTGCATCGCGCGTGCCGGTGACAGGACCTTCCACACCGGCCCGACCAGTAGCGATGCGGCCATGACGCCGACCCACAGGAATACGTAGAGGACGCCGGGCGCGGGGTTGCGTGCCGGGTCGTGGGAACCGAAAAGCGCTATGGCCGTGACGATTACTGTCGCGGTCACACTCAGGGCGGCCAGTCCCCCACGCAGTGTGGGGCAGTCGATGATCGCCCGGAGACTGGCGGGGAGCGGGATCCCGGGCGACAGTGGATCGAGTCGAGGGTGCTTCCACGCGAAAGCCAAGAGCGCGAACGAGAAGGTCAGGGCCCAGGCCGCGCCGACGAGCGCGTAGGACAGCGGTATCGGTAGATCGGTGGCACCGCCGATGCCATGAGCGAGCCAGGCCATCAGCGTACGAGGAGGGTCGCCACGGTTCGCCCGGCCTCGTGCAGTTCCAGTTCGACCCGGCCGGGGACGTCGATGGTGAACCGGAAGCGCTGTCCGGTGCCGGGCACGACCGCGAAGGTGTGCTCGGGGGTGCCGTGGACGTGTAGTTCGTCGTGGGTGTCGCTGTCGACGACGACGTCGATCGGGGTATTGACCTGTGCGTCCAGGCGGGCGTCCGTGGGTGTGACGGAGCCACCGGCGATCCGTACGTCGATGACGAGTGCCGCGTCGGTCTCCGGTGCCGTGGTGGTGGTTGTCGCGGAGCTGTGGTTGTCGTGTTCGCGTGCCGCGCAGCCGAGGGTCGTCAGGCAGCAACTCAGCAGGAGGAGCGCGAATCCGCTTCGTGCCGATGCCAATTCAGTTCTCCTTGTCGGTGTCAGTTGAGTTGTCGGAGTGAGTGTCGTCGTGGCGTTCGGCGCGCCGGTCGCGTACCGCGATGAACACGATGACGGCGACGATGATCAACGCTGGACCGAAGGCCGGGATCGCCAGTAGGACCGAGTGATCGGCGAGGATCTCGACGTCGGGGTCGCCGGGCCGGGTTGTCATGACGAACGCACCGAGTCGGGCGCTTGGGCCGGGGCCGTGAGGTATCGGTCGTTGATGCGGGCTGCTCCCCACGACAGGGCGGCGATGAGCGCGAGGCTGCACAGCAGCACGACCAGTGCGGCGGCGGTGAACAACCACGTCGAGTGGTCGAAGGAGCGTTCGCGCTGTAGCACGGTGATTTCGGCGACGAAGTCCCTGTGGAACGATTCCAGTGCGGGTACCTCCTCGGCGCCGATTCCCGGGTCGGCGGCCATGTAGATCGGCAGCGCGGTTTGTACGCGCCCGTCCTGGACGCGCAGAACCGTCTTCCAGGTGCCGTGGACCGGAACCGGCCGGGTGGTGCGGTAGTGGCCCGGGCCCAGTCGTTCGAGGTGGTCGACGACCAGACCGCGGCCGGGGCTGTCGCTGCCGACGCCGCCTTGCCAGGCGAGGATCTGTACCCATTCCGGATTCGCGTCGGCGAGGTCGGCTGGGGTGAGTCGGATTTCGGCGTGCACCATCCGCCCGTTGTCCGGTTCGGACTCGGTCAAGGTGACCGCGGCCGCGGCGTGCCGCGGGACCTGGATGATCAGCCCATTGGCCGTCGCGGCGGCGGCGACCAGTACGGCCGCGGTCACGAGGCCACGGCGCAGGGATGGTCGTGGAAGTCGTTCGCCGCGTAGGACGATCGCCAGCAACGCGCCGACCACGCCTGCGGCGATCCCGACGGGGACCGCCATGGCGAGCAGTTCGGGCCGCATCCCGGCGGGCCAGGCGTCGACGAACATCGCGTCGATCCACCACGATTCGAGCAGCAGCCCTACGGTGGCGATGCCGAGCCCGGCCATCGCGCCCCACCAGATCGGGTGTCGTCGCGTCAACGGCAGCAGCGCGAGGACTTCGACGACGATCGCCGCGCCCAGGTAGAGGGGAAATACGGTGCGTGGTGCGTCGATGATCGGTCCGCTCACCAGCCACGCGACGATGCCGCGGACGAGTGCCGCGAAGGCCACCACCACGAGGGTGCTGAATGGCCCGAGCGTCATTCGCGCCGCTGTGAGGGCGATGGCGGCGGCCGCGACGATCAGCATCGGCTGCAAGACCAGTCGGAACTGTTCGACGCCGAAGTCGAACTCCACCTGGAATACCGACAGTCCGATCAGCAGTCCGCCGAAGGCGAACGCGCGGATCAGCCATCCGCCTTCGGGGCGGCTGGGGTCGGGTCGGTTGCGGCGGCCTTCGAACTCGAGTAGCAGGACTCCGACGAGGGACAGTCCCGCGCCGCCGATGAGCATCAGATGCGTGGGGCCCCAGAGTGTGACGTCTTGGCCGAACAGGCGATGCCAGATGTCGTCGAGCGGGAATCCGATGAGTGCGTAGAGTCCGGCCCCGGCGATGAGGATGCCGCCGACGGGTGCGTACCAGGTGCGGGTGATTCGCACAGCCGCCGCGCCCGGTTTCTCGTCGAGGGGTAGGACGATCGCCGCCATTCCGGCGGTGAACAGGAAGAACAGTCCGACGAGGATGAAGTAGTGCGCTGGATTGGCCAGTGGCCCTTCGTCGCGGCCGTTGCCGATGTGCAGGCTGACGTCCCAGATGAAGCCGAGCAGTGCGGTGAGGATGGTGGCCAGGAACAACGCCACCGGTAGCGCCACCCAGCCGGGACGGTTGAACAAGCGCCCCAGGCTGTCGGCGGCGCGCCCGAGCCAGCTGATGCGGCGGGTGCGATGTAGGTAGCCGATCCACAGCAGGATGAGGCCGACCACGCCTGCCGATCCGGACATCAGCGCTACCTGGTCGAGGGCCGCGCCGCCGCCTTCGCTACCGGTTTGGGCGAGCCGGGTGATATTCCCGTGCACGGTGTCGGGCACCACAGACCTCCATCACGAACCACAACTTAACGTTACGGAAGGTAGCACGAAAAGAGTGCACGGTGGTGAGCTTCCTGCGGTCCCCGTTTGTGCAGTTCACTGTGCGATCTCCCGAGGGTCAGTGTACGAGCGTGCACTGACCCGCTGTCCAGGGTTCGGCTCAGCTGACCGCCACCGGGGTCGCGGTCAGCAGGTGGCAGGCAGGGGGTCACCGCGGAATCGAGCCTCCACGTATGCCCACGCATCGGGGAAGCCCACCACGGCCGTGGTGAGATGTTCGGCGATGTCGTAGGGGTGGAAGGTGATCGGCGCGCCCGCCGCACACCATCGGTTCACCACCTCCTGCACCGGACCGAAGAAGGTCATGGTGTCGAAGCGGCCCTGCCACAGGAAGGTCGGCACGGTCGGTACGCCGTCGTGGAAGCGCAGGCTGTTCTCGCGCAACACCGCGTGCGCCTCGGGACTGTTCATCATGTCCTTGGAGGCGGCCAATTGTTCGGCATTGCGTGTGATGCCGTGGAAGAGCAGGAAGCGGCGGCAGGCGTCCTTGGTGAAATCCCGGAACCAGAGCCCGTTCTCGTTGAGCTGGTCGGAGATCGGTAGTCGGTCGGGGTATTCGCGCTCCAACCCCATGGCGGCCGCGAAGGCCAGCCCGAAACCGGGGTGCGGGTCGAAGCCGAGGGCGAAGGCCATCTCCTTCAGGTCGGCCGGGATACCGCCCGCCACCACGGCGGTGAGCCGCAATTCCGGTGCGTACGTCGGCTGGAGCGCGCCCGCCCAGGCGGTGGCCATTCCGCCGCCGGAGTATCCGGCCAGCACGGCGGGCACCTCGGCGAGGCCGAGTTCGGCGACCTGTCGCACGGCCCGCACACTGTCGAGGGTCACCATGCCGCTGAGTTTGGCCGCGCCGTAGGCGACATGGGGGCCCAGGTAGTCGGGCAGTGAGATGGCCCAGCCGCGGCCGATGGGGAGCATGGCCCCCACCGCGTCCTGGAGTTCGCCGTTGAACAGTGAGCGTGACGGATTGCATTGCGAACCCAGTGAATTCACCAGCGCCTGATACGAGACCAGCGGCGGATTCTTCACACCCCGCGGCATCAGCACGGTGGTGACGCCCATGATCGGGTGGCCGCCGGAATTGGTGGAGCGGAACGCCACCTGATAGCCGTCGGTGCCCACGTACAGGCCGGTGTCGATCGTGCGCACCCGCACCACCTGTCCGGGTTTCAGTTCGGCCAGCTCGGCGGGTGGGTGATAGAAGGGGTCGGGATCGGGAGTCGGATACAGCGGTTGGGCGCTGACCGGCGAGGCCAGCAGACAAACCGACACGGTGCACAACAACAGGACCAGAATTCTGGTAGCGGCTCTAACCACGGCCGAAAATTACTGGGTCGCTGCACAATTCCCGAATCGAGGGCGAGATCCCGTGGAACCCATAACGGCGCGGCGTCCGCCACTGTCGACCTTCACAACCGTGTTCGTGGTGGTCAGCCGTGCCAGCGGCGGTACACCTGGGCTGCGCCGGGGTGCAGGGGCACCGTGGCGGTGTCGATGAGGGAACGCACGTCGAGGAATTGGGTTCCGGCGGCTTCGGTGGGGATCAGGGTGTCGGGGTGGGCTACCAGCAGGTCGGTGAGGGCGGCGGCGGTCGAGGTGGTGAGGGTGGGTGTGGCGATGAGGAGGTTGGCGACGCCGATGGTGTGTACGGCGGGGGTGTGCGGGTAGGCGTCGGCGGGGACGAGGACGGGGTCGTAGAGGTAGCCGAAGCGGGTGCGCATGGTGGCGGTGACGTCGGCCAGGTCGATCAGGCGCATGGTGGCGGGGATGTCGAGCGCGGCGGTGGGGACCCCGCCCGCCCACAGCAGGGCGTCGATGCGGTGGTCGAGCAGGGCGGTGACGGCGTCGCGCAGTGGGAGGTGGGTGGCGGTGACGGCGGTGGCGGGGTCGAGATCGACGGTGCGGAGCAGTTTTTCGCCGATGGCGGTGGCGCCGGAGCCGATATTGCCGAGGTTGATACGGGTGCCGCGCAGGTCGGCGACGCGCTGGATCGGGCTGTCGGCGCGGACCACGAGTTGCAGGTAGTTCTCGTAGACGCGGCCGATGGCCAGGGGGCCCGGCGCGGCGGCGACGACCGAATCGGCCAACGCGAGTGCGGTGTCGACCTCGCCGCGGGTCAGCAACTCCAGATTCGACAGCGAGCCCGCGGTGGTGACGGGTTCGATGCGCAGGGTGTCGGTGCGGGCGGCGGTGGCGGCGAGCAGTTGGGCGAAGGCGTGATAGAAGCCGCCGGTCTCCCCCGCCGCCAGCCGGATGGTCGGCGGCGCGGTGCTCGCACACGCGCTCATCGCCGCGACAGCCGCGACAGCGCCTGTGCTGGTGAGGAATTGGCGGCGATTGATCATGGGAGTCCCGCGGTGCGGAGTTCGGCCGAGGCTGGTCATGGGCGCGCCGCCGCCGGGAATTCGACCCGGACCGCGAGGCCGTGCGGTTCGACCGCCGAAACCCGCAGGGTGCCGTGGTTGGTTTTGGTGAGCGCCGCCGCGATGGGCAGACCGAGCCCGGATCCGCCTGTGCCGGAAGCGGATTCGCCGCGGAAGAAGCGCGTGGTGAGGCGATCCAGTTCAGTGGCGGAGACGCCGACGCCGTCGTCGACGACTGTGATGGCGACCCGCTCCCCCACACTGTCGCCCGTGTCCTGCGCGACGGTGGCGCGCCGCGACGGTGGCGGCGCGGCGGCGGTCGCGCTTCTCCCCCGCTGTCCGCGTTGCCGCTCGGCCTGCTCCCCCACGAGCTCGACGAGGATCCGAGTGTGTGCGCCAGGTCCGGCGTAGCGGCTGGAGTTGCTCAGGGCGATGTCGAGGATTTGGGTGAGGGTGGTGGCGGGGACGGTGGTGTCGGCGTGGGTGGGGGCGGTGGTGGTGAGGGTGAGTCCGGCGTGGGTGAAGGCGGTGTGCCAGGCGTCGGCGCGGTCCTGGGCGATGTGGGTGGCGTCGCACCCGGTGGGGGTGGTGTCGAAGTCGGCTTCTTCGGCGACGGCGAGGGTGAGCAGGTCATCGAGCAGGGCGGTGAGGCGTTCGACCTCGCGGGTGGCGCCGGTGAAGGTGGTGGCGGCGGTGTCGGGGATGGCGGGTTGGAGGGAGTCGAGGCGAATGGTCAACGCGGCGAGGGGGTTGCGCATGGCGTGGGCGGTGTCGGCGATGAGGCGCTGTTGGGCGTCGAGGGAGTCGCGGACGGCGAGGGCCATGGTGTCGACGGATTCGGCGACGGCGCGGACTTCGGGCGGTCCGCCGTAGCGGCGGGTCATGGGCGCGCTGCTGCGCGGTTTGGGCAGGGTGGCGGTGAGGGCGGCGACGGCGTCGGACAGGCGGGCGAGAGGTCGCAGTACCCAGCGGCTGACGAGCAGGGCGAGGCCGGTGCAGACGGCCATGGCGGCGAGCGCTCCGGCGGCGACGATGGCCCACACGGTGGTGATGTCGGTGCGGGCGCGGGCGGTGGAGGCTTGGATGAGAACCGCGCCGTTGACCTGTGCGCCGGTGCCGACGGGGCGGGCGATGAGCAGGGTGTCGGGTCCCCACGGGGTGAGTCGATCGATGGGGTGCGGGCGTTGGTTGCGGCGGGCGGCCGCCGCGGTGGCGGCGATGGTGGGGTCGCCGAGGTCGGCTCCGGCGTTGACGAGGGTTTCCCCGCGCGCGTCGACGATGAGGACGGGTTCGCCGAACAGGTCGTGGTAGCGGTGGGCTTCGGAGGCGAGGGCGCGGATGTCGCCGGTGGTGGCGGCGGTGTCGGCGAGGGTGGCGAAGCGGTCGGCGTCGCCGGTGCGGCCGCCGACGAGGTGTTGGGTGGCGTTGGAGGCGGCGAACAGGCACAGCGGGATCGCGAAGGCGAGCACGGCGAGGGCGGCGAAGAGGGTGAGTGCGATGAGCAGGCGTCGCCGCATGTCATTGACCCCAGCGGTAGCCGTAGCCGCGGATGGTGGTGATGAGTCCGGGCCGGTCGAGTTTGGCGCGCAGACCGGTCATGTGGACATCGAGGGTGCGGGAGACGGCGACGAACGCGTCGCCCCAGATGCGGTCCATGAGTTGTTGGCGGCTCACCGCGGCGCCGGGGCGTTCGACGAGGGCTTCGACGAGTTCGAACTCCTTGGCGGTCAAGGGAATCACGGTTCCGGCGACTTCGACGCGGCGGGCGGCGAGGTCGACGCGGACGTCGCCGGTTTCGACGAGATGCGGGGTGGGTTCGGTGGCGGTGCGCGTGGCGCGGCGGGTGATGGTGTCCAGGCGCGCGAGGAGTTCGGCGATGCGTGGCGGTTTGATCAGGTAGTCGTCGGCTCCCCCGCGCAGGCCGCGCACGATGGAGCGTTCGTCGCTGCGGGCGGTGAGGATGAGCACGGGCACGGTGCTGATCTCGCGGAGTTGGCGTAGCACGGTGAGGCCGTCGGCGTCGGGGAGGCCCAGGTCGAGGATGACGGCGTCGTAGCCGCGGTGGGCGGTGAGCAGGTCGGTGCCGCGGCGCATGCGATCGGCCTGGTGGCCGCGCGCGTTGAGGGCTTCGACGAGGGCGTCGCCGACGCCGTCGTCGTCTTCCACCACTGCCAGTCGCACGGGGTGATTCTTTCGTGTGGGAGGCCGGGGCGGGCCGCCGGGTGTATCCGGCGACCCGCGGGGGTCGGACCTAGCGGGCGGCGACGGTGTCGCGGGCCGGTTCGACCGCCACCTCGACGGGGACGGCGTTGTCGGCGTCGATGGTGGATTCGGCGGAGGTTTCGCGCATGAACCAGTAGGTGGTGAGCGAGACGGCGATGCAGGCGGTGACGTACCAGAAGTACACCGATTCGTGTCCGGCCTTCTTGAGGGCGAGCGCGATCATTTCGGCGGTGCCGCCGAAGATGGCGACGGTGAGCGCGTAGGGCAGGCCGACGCCGAGGGCGCGGATCTTGGTGGGGAACAGTTCGGCTTTGACGATGGCGTTGATGGAGGTGTAGCCGGTGATGACGAGCAGGGCGGCCATCATGAGCGCGAAGGCGACGAGCGGGTTGGTGGTGTGCCCGAGCAGGGTCATGATCGGCACGGTGGCGAGGGTGCCGGTGACGCCGAAGAAGATGAGCAGTTTGCGGCGGCCGACACGGTCGGACAGGGCCCCGGCGAGGGGTTGCAGCACGACGAAGACGAGCAGGGCGGCGAAGTTGATCCAGGCGACCGTGGATTTGGAGATGCCGGAGGTGTTGACCATGAACTTCTGCATGTAGGTGGTGTAGGTGTAGAACGCGACGGTGCCGCCGAGGGTCAATCCGACCACGAGCAGGCATTCGCGCGGATACCGCAACAGCACCGCCAACGAGCCGCGCTTCTCGGAAGTCTGTGCGGCGGTGGCCTTTTCGGCTTCGAACGATTCGGATTCGTCCATGCCGCGGCGCAGCAGCATCACCACGATCGCGCCGCCCGCGCCGATGAGGAACGGGATGCGCCAACCCCAGGAGTGCATTTGCGCGGTGGTCAGGAATTGCAGCAGCACGATCTGGACGCCGAGCGCGGTGAGTTGGCCCGCGACGAGGGTGACGTATTGGAAGCTGGAGTAGAAGCCGCGGCGTCCGGCGGAGGCGACCTCGGACAGGTAGGTGGCGCTGGTGGCGTATTCGCCGCCGACCGACAGTCCTTGCAGCAAGCGGGCGAGCAGCAGGATGACCGGTGCGGCCAAGCCGATGGTCGAGTAGCCGGGGGTGACGGCGATGAGCAGTGACCCGGCGGCCATGACGGTGACCGAGAGGGTGAGCGCGCTGCGGCGGCCGAACCGGTCGGCGTAGCGGCCCAACGCCCACCCGCCGATCGGGCGCATGAGGAAGCCGACGGCGAAAACCGCCGCGGTGGACAGCAATTGGGCGGTGGCGTCGCCTTCGGGGAAGAAGGCTTTGGCGAAGTACACGCTGAACGCGGCGTAGACGTACCAGTCGTACCATTCGACGAGGTTGCCGATGGAGCCGCGCAGGACGTTGGCGACGACCCGGCGTTCGGTGGCGGGTGGCGGTGTCACGGTGGTTCTCCTTCATCAGGGATGCCCTCATCGCATCCCGGTCGCAGACCACTGTGTCGGCTGCCACACCCGCGGCGGGAGGGGCGCGGGGGTTTCCTAACAGTCCCTTAGGACGATCGTCGTGCCGCCGCACCCGCCGGAAGTGCGCGAAACGGGCACGGGGGTGGGGTGGGGGCTCTACCGTCGGGGAAAGGTCGGCTGTAGTGGATCGAGAACTGTCATGGATGAACCGAATACCTCCTGTGCCGCGTTTCAGCGAGTGGCCGCGATCGACCCGGAGGCGGTGGCGGTGCGGTCGGTGGGTGGGACCCAGGAGTTGACGTGGCGTGAGTACGGCGCGCAGGTGCGTGCGGTGGCGGGCGGGTTGGCGGCGTTGGGGGTGGGGCGTGGGGACACGGTGGCGTTGATGATGGCCAATCGGGTGGAGTTCTATCCCCTGGAGGTGGGGGCGCAGCACACGGGGGCGACGGCGTTCTCGGTGTACAACACGCTCTCGGCGGAGCAGTTGCGGTATGTGTTCGCCAATGCCGGGAACCGGGTGGTGATCTGCGAGGAACAGTATGTGGAGCGGGTGCGGGCGTCGGGGGTGGCGATCGAGACGATCGTGTGTGTGGACGGCGCGCCCGAGGGCACCATCGGGGTCGAGGAGCTGTGTGGGCGGGCGCGCCCGGATTTCGATTTCGAGGCGACGTGGCGGGCGATCGGCCCCGAGGACATCGTGACGCTGTGCTACACCTCCGGGACGACCGGCAATCCGAAGGGTGTGGAGATCACGCATGCGAGTCTGGCGTTCGAATGTCAGGCGTACGCGTCGGTGATGCCGATCGAGTTCGGGGATCGGATCACCTCGTATCTGCCGACCGCTCATATGGCCGACCGGGTCACCGCCTTGTATTTGCAGGAGTTTTGCGGAACTCAGATCACGGTGGTGCCCGATCGTACGCAGCTGCCCGCCGCGCTGGCGGACGTGCATCCCACGATTTGGGGTGCGGTGCCGCGGGTGTGGGAGAAACTCAAAGCGGCCGTGGAGTTCTCGGTCGCCAACGAATCCGATCAGGCACGCAAGGCGGCGTTGACGTGGGCGCTGGAGGTGGCCGGACGCAAGGCGGCCGCGCAGTTGGCTGGGACGTCGCTGGATGACGCGCAGGCGGCGGAGTGGGCCAAGGCCGACGAGCTGGTGCTGTCGAAGCTGCGGGCGAAACTCGGGTTGGATCAGTTGAAGTGGGCGCTGTCGGGGGCCGCGCCGGTGCCGCCGGAGACCCTCGGGTTCTTCTACGGGCTCGGTATTCCGATCTCGGAGGTGTGGGGGATGTCGGAGCTCACCTGTATCGCGTCGGTGAGCCCGCCCGAGCAGGCCCGGTTGGGGACGGTCGGGAAACTGCTGCCCGGTTTGGAGGGCATGGTCGCCGAGGACGGTGAGTTCCTGGTGCGCGGGCCGCTGGTGATGAAGCGCTACCGCGACGAACCGGAGAAGACCGCCGACGCGCTCGACGACAAGGGCTGGCTGCACACCGGCGACATCATCACCGTCGACGCGCAAGGCTATCTGCGGGTGGTGGACCGCAAGAAGGAGTTGATCATCAACGCGGCGGGCAAGAACATGTCGCCCGCCAATATCGAGAACACCATCAAAGCGGCGACACCGCTGGTGGGCGCGATGGCGGTGATCGGCGACAACCGGCCCTACAACACGGCGTTGATCGTGTTGGACGCCGAATCGGCGGGACCGTATGCGGCACAACGCGGTATGGCCGACGCGTCCGCCGCGGCCTTGGCCGCCGACGCCGGGGTGATCGCCGATATCGCGCGCGGCGTGGCCGCGGGCAACGCGAAACTGTCCCGCGTCGAGCAGGTGAAGAGGTTCCTGATCCTGCCCACGTTCTGGGAGCCCGGCGGTGACGAGATCACCTTGACGATGAAGCTGCGCCGCAAACCCATCGCCGAGAAGTACGCCGACCAGATCGAGCGCCTCTACTCCCCCACCCCCGCCGCCGACGTCCACGAACCGGCGCAGCCGGTGCCGTCGTCCTGAGCGTCGACCAGGTACCGGTGGCGTGGGCCTCTCGCGTGTTCCCGCCACCAGTACCTGGTGATCGGCTGTCTAGGTGGCGGCGCGCAGGTGTGGCAGGAGGTGGGCGGCGACGGCGGCGGGTTGCTCGGCGTGCAGGAAGTGGCCGCAGTCGGGGATGCGGGCGTGGTGGGCTCCGGCGCGCTCGGACAGGACCTGGTGCAGTCGCGCCGACAGGCAGCCGTCGTTGGTTCCGGCGAGGGCCAGGGTCGGCAGTGGGGGTAGTGGGGAGAGCAGGGCGCGGTGGAAGTCGCGGGTGGCGGCGCGGTGCACGGTGAACAGCGACCGGTAGTAGCGGGTGGCCGCCCACGCTCTGGTGGGGTCGGTGAAAACCTGTGCGGTGGGCGCGAAGTCGGTGTCGGTGAACCGCCAGTCCGGGGACCAGCGCTGCCACAGGCGGCGCACGAAGGCGGCGTTGTCGCGCACCAGCAGCCGCGGCGAGAACCCCGACTGCATGAGCGGGATATAGGACGACATCAACGTTTGGCGTGGCAGCAGCGGCAGTGATTCGCGCGCGAACCCGCCACCGAAGGGCGGGATGGCCAGCAGGGTCATCGACTTCCACTGCGCGGGATCATGTTTGGCCAACACCATGGCGGTGAACGCACCCCAGTCGTGGCCGACCAGATGGGTGGGTGGCGCGCCGAGTTCGCGATGCCAGGCGCGGATGTCGTCGCTGACCGCGAGCACGTCGTAGCGAGCCGAGCGCGACGCCGACCCGGGCGTGTAGCCGCGCAGCCACGGCGCGAGGACCTGGTATCCGGCGTCGAGCAGCAGCGGCACCAGGGCGTCGAAGCTGTGCGGGGTGTCGGGGAATCCGTGCAGCGCCAGCACCAGCGGCGCGTTCGGCGACCCGACGTGTCGGGCGGTCAGCTCCAGGCCGTCACGGTGCAGGGTGAGGGTGGTTGCGTCGGGGAGTGGACTGGTCATGCGGGACCTCTCGTGATGCGTTGCGGCCGTGCCGATCTCGGCTGCCACGGTGCCCGGTCACGATCTCGGGTGCAAGGGCGCGCCCGGGCGGGCGGCGCGTGGTCGACCGCGCCGAGCCATGCGGTGAACCTCGATGTCCTGGCTCCTCCGGTGCGAACGCTGGCCGTCCGCAACGGCGTCGCCTGGGGATCAGCGTGTCATCGTGGGATTCGGGCGCGGACAGTGGTGTCGCGGCAGTCACCCTGGCTCGGCCGCGTGGCGCGGCCGAGCCAGGACGGTCTAGCGTCCCTGCCACACCGGTGCGCGCTTCTCGATGAACGCGCGCACCCCTTCCCCGGCGTCCTGCGACGACAGCGCGGGCCCGCCGATCTTGCCCTGGAGGTCGAGGGCTTCGGCGGTGGACCAGTCGGGGCATTCGTCGATGATGCGTTTCGACGCCGCGACGCTCAGCGGCGCGTTGACGGCGACGCGTTCGGCCAGCTCCAACGCGGCGTCGAGGGCGTGGCCGGGGGCGGCGACCTGGTTGATGAGACCGATCTCGGCGGCGCGGGTGGCGGTGATGGGGTCGCCGGTGAGCGACAGCTCCATCGCCAAGGCGCGCGGTAGGCGTTGGGCCAGGCGCAGCACACCGCCGCCGACCGCGACCAGGCCGCGTTTCACCTCGGGGATGCCGAACGTCGAATCCTGCGCCGCCACAATGAGATCGGCGGCCAACGCGAGTTCGCAGCCGCCCGCGAGCGCGGGTCCTTCGACGGCGGCGATCAACGGTTTGGTCGGAGGTTGGCCGATGACGCCGAGGATGCCGCGTTTCTCGGTGACGGGCACCTCGCCGCGCGCGGCGGCCTTGAGATCCATTCCGGCGCTGAAGTATCCGCCCGCCCCGGTGAGGATGGCGATGCGGGCGTCGGGGTCGGCGTCGTAGGCGTCGAGGGCGCGTTCCAGGCCGAGCGCGGTCGCCAGATCGATGGCGTTGCGGGCATGCGGGCGGTTGATGGTGATGACGGTGATGTGGCCGCGCCGCTCCACCAGCACCGGGGCGGGCGGCGGCGCGGGCAGCACGGTGCGGGTGGTGTCGGTGACGGTGAGACCGCCGTCGGTGACGGTCACCGACGCGCCGAGCAGGTCGCGCTCGGACAGGTCGGCCAGCAGCGCGGAGTCGCTGCCGCGCACCAGGACTCGCTCACCCTTGGGGGTGAGCACGCTGACGATGGCGGCCTCGGGTGCGCCGTCGCGGTCGTAGGGCAGCGTGTAGGCCTCGATCACGGCGGGCCCGGAGTAGTCGGTGCGGGCGGGCCGCGACGCGGGATGTTCGATGACCGGTGTCAGATGCCGGTACCCGGTTCGGGGTGGGGTGGTCGAGTACACGCCGAGCGCGTGTTTGGTGAGATACCAACCCAAGGAGGTCGCCAGACCGTAGCTGCCGGGTTCGGCGCGCAACTTCTGCACCAGTGTCGCCACGGCGTGGCCGCCGTAGTTGTTGCCCGGTCCGCCGCCGAAGGTGAGCCCGCCGGTCACCGACAGCGGCCGTTTCGGGTCGTCGACGGGCAGCCCGAGTTCGCGTGCGGCGATCTGCACCGCGACCGGGAAGCAGGCGTAGAGGTCGATGTGGGTCAGGTCGTCGGCGCTGATTCCGGCGTGGTCGAGGGCGGCCGCGCCGAGGGTGCGGATGGCCGGGGAGGCGGCCAGGTCGGCGCGTTCGCTGACGAACCATTCGTCGTGCCCGGACGCGCCCGCGTGCAGGAACACCCATTTGTCCTGCGGGATTCCGGCGGCCTCCGCGGCGGCGGCACTGCACACGATGATGCCGCTGGCCATATCGACCTGCAAGTTCGCGCACTCCAGTTTCGTGTACGGGGTGGAGATCATGCGGTTGTCGGCGGTCACCGTCGCGATCTGGTCGGCAGTGAACTCCTGCGGCTGCCAGGCGTTCGGATTGCCCGCCGCCACCGCCGACAGCCGCGACCACAGCTGCGCGACGGCGTCGGCGTGTTCGTCGGGGGTGCGGCCGAGGACGTGGCGGTTGGCCGATTCCAGCAGCGCGTACATGTTGATCGGCGCGAGCAGCCCGGCCGCGGTCTCGGCGGTGTTGTTGGCGGGCTTGTCGATACCGACGGTGCGGGTCGGGCGCACGGTGGCGGCCTGCACGGGCCAATCCACCTCGACTCCGGCGCGCTGCGCCGCCGCTTGTGTCGCGCCCGCTTCCGCGCCGGTCACCAAGACGACGTCGTAGTCTCCGGCGGCGATGGCGGCGGCGGCCTCGTTGAGCACCAGTTGGCCGCCGTCGCCGCCGAACGGGCTGGACTGCACGGTGTCGACCTCGCCCGCGCCGACCGCGGCCGCGACCAGCGCGCCCAGATCGCGGTACTGCCACGACGTCGACGCCACCGCGTACACGGCGTCGGCTCGGCGCAGCAGCGCCTCACCCGCGCCGGAGTCGGCCGCGGCGCGCCGCAACGCCTGTTCGGCCAGTGCCGACGGGTCCCGGAACTGCGGGTCGGGGGTGCGGGCGACGACCTGGCCGACGCCGACCAGGACCGGGGTGGTCGGCGCCAACACCACATCGGAGGCTTTGTGCCGCACCGCTTTGCGGGCGGTGCGCGGCTGGTGCGGGGCCGCCGACCCGAGCGCGGCGGGGAGCGCGGTCAGCGAATCGCGCAGCGCCTCACCGAGACTGCGCGCCACCGAACCGCCGAGGGGTCCCTCGATCGGCGCGCCCGCCAATCCGGCGTCGACGAAGACCGTGCACCCGGTCGCGGTGGGGGCGACGCTGATCCAGAACGCCAGCCGCAACCCTTGCGGGCCGGTGCCGCGAATCTCGAATCCGGTCGCGCCGAGCTCGGTGACGGTCCAGCGCAGTTCGGCGGGGATGCCCATGAACTTGGCCTGCTGGGTGTATTCCAGGCCGGGTTCGGCCTGGCCGGGTGGGTCGCCGCGCCAGCCCGCGTGGAAGGTCAACCAGTCCGGCATGCGACCCAGCTGCAGCAGGTAGGCCAGTGCCGCGTCGGCGCTCACCGCGAGATCCTGTTGGGCGTGGGCGCTGCGCGCGAACTCCCCCAACCCCTCGGGCGGCACGTGTTCGCCGAATTCCTGCGCCGGTTCGGGTTCCGTGGCCTTCCCGGTGAAGCCCGCGAGTAGGTCGCGCACGATTCGGGGATCGCGGCGCACCGCGCCGAGCAGTTCACCTCCGGCGCGAATCTGCTTGCGCACCATACGGATACGGTCGAATCCGGGCACCGCCGTCACCGTCCTACCTCCTCATCGAGGGTGAGAGCATCAGAGGCTCACCGTATCGCTATCTACGGTGCGGCGGGAAGGGGTGGTGTGCGCCCGGTCAGCGCAGCGCGTCGAGGATGCGCGCGTACACCTGCTCGGTGGAGCCCAGTCCCGAGACCACGCGGTAGCGCAGACGGCCGTCGCGGGCGCGGTTGCGGTAGTAGTCGAGCACCGGGCGCATGCAGCGGGCATGGGCCTCGATGCGGGCGCGGCGCGCTCCGGCGTCGGGTGAGTCGGCGTAGCGGCGGATCAGGATCTCGAGCGGAACATCCAGGGCCACAACGGTATCGAGCGGGATGCCCGCGTGGTCGAGGCGCTGATCGAGCAGCCAGGCGCGGTCCACGCTGGCGGGTACGTCGTCGAGCAGGAAGCCGTCACGGGTGTCGTCGCGCACCAGGTGCGCGGCGAGGATGTCCACCAGCAGGGTGTCGTCGACCGGCTCGCCGCGGTCGGCGACCGCGCGGAAGCGCCGCCCCGGTTCGGTATCGGCGTCGACCGCCGCGCGCACCGCGCCGCCCAACGCGATCGAGGGAATCCGCAATCGTTCCGACAGCAGCACCCGCTGCATCCCCACCCCCGAGCCCATATTCCCCGACAGCACAGCGCGCATGGTTCGACTCCCGCCGGTTCGCCCGGTGTACCTCACCGCCACCCCGGTACGGAAAGAGTTGCACGACACCGGCATTCGCGCCACGGGTCCCGACGAAACCGGCGAGGGGCGAATCGGCGACCCGGCGACGCGTGGGCGCGTCGGCAACGCCGCCGCAGTACGCGACGAGACCCGAGCTCGCGGGGTGGGCTGCCGGGTACGGCGTCGGCCCGCCCGGACCAAGCGTCCATGCGGATGGCTATCTGTCAGCTACTATCGGTTCGTCGCTCGACGTCTCGTCATCCATTCGGCTGAAACGAGGACATCATGCGTGTGGGATTCATCGGAACCGGCCGCATCGGCGGCAATCTGGCCCGGCTGCTGGTGGCGGGCGGTGATTACGTCCTGCTCAGTGCCGAACACCCCGACGGGCCCAAACGGCTCGCCGACGAACTCGGCGAGCACGCCACCGCCCTGTCGGTCACCGATATGCTCGCCGCCACCAATGTGGTGGTCATCGCCGTGTGGTGGGAGGCCTTCGGCGATATCGCCCGCGAGTACGGGCCCGAACTCCAGGGCAAGATCATCATCGACCCCAGCAACCCGCTCACCGAGGTGAACGGCGTCCCCACCCCGCTGCCGGTGCCGGACGGGTTGACCAGCCCGCAATACCAGTGGAAGCGCCTCGGCGACGTCCGCCTGGTCCGCACCTTCGGTGACCGTCTGGCCCCCGACCTGCTCGCCGACGGCCAACGCGGGCAGAGCGGCGGCGAGCGCTCCGACATGCGCTACTGGAGCGACGACCGCGAAGCCGCCGCCACCGTGGTGCCGCTCATTCGCGACGCCGGATTCGAACCGGTCGACGGCGGCAGCCTGGCGCAATCCAAGAACGCCGGAGAGTAACCCGCCTCCAGCGAGGGGCACATTCGGCGCGCAGGCTCGATCCGTCTCAGAGTGCGATGCCGAGCAGCGCGTCCACCGCGTCGCGGACCAGCCCCGGCGCGGTCGTGTCGGGGCCGCCGTAGCTGATCGCCTGCTGCGCCCAGTTGTCCACGGCGGCAAGCGCTTTCGGGGTGTCCAGGTCGTCGGCGAGGTGTTGGCGCAGCCGCGCGACGGTGTCCTCGGCGGCCGGACCGGAGCTCAGCGCCGCGGCGGTGCGCCAGCGGTCCAGACGCGTCAACGCCTCGGCGAGCACGGCATCGGACCACTCGCGGTCCTGACGGTAGTGCCCGGCGAACAACCCGAGGCGGATGGCGGCCGGATCGGTGCCCGCGCGGCGCAGCGTGGACACGAACACCAGATTGCCGCGCGATTTGGACATCTTCTCGCCGTCGAGGCCGATGAGTCCGGCGTGCACGTAGTGGCGGGCGAAGCGGCGGCCCGCGACGAGGGCTTCGGCGTGCGCGGCGGAGTACTCGTGATGCGGATAGATCAGATCGCTGCCGCCGCCCTGAATATCGAATTCGGTGCCGATGCGGTTCAACGCGATCGCCGCACACTCGATATGCCAGCCGGGCCGACCCGCGCCGAACGGGGCGGGCCACGACGGCTCACCCGGGCGCGCGGCACGCCACAGCAGCGGATCGATGGGGTCGCGCTTACCCGGCCGGGTCGGGTCGCCGCCGCGTTCGGCGAAGAACCGCTCCATGGTGGCCCGGTCGTAGCCGGATTCGTAGCCGAACTGCTCGGTGGCGTCGTGCCGGAAGTAGATGTCGGCGAACTCGGGATCGGAGACCACATAGGCCGCGCCGGAGGCGAGCAGCTTGTCGACCAGCTCGACGACCTCCTGCACCGATTCGATCGCGCCGATGTAGTGCGCGGGCGGCACCACCCGCAGCGCGGCCATGTCCTCGCGGTACAGCTCGATCTCGCGGCTGCCCAGCTCCTGCCAGTCGATGCCGTCGCGCTGCGCGCGTTCGAACAGCGGATCGTCGACATCGGTGACGTTCTGCACGTAGTGCACGTCGTGGCCCTGATCGCGCCACAGCCGGTTCACCAGATCGAAGGTGAGATAGGTGGCGGCGTGCCCGAGGTGGGTGGCGTCGTAGGGGGTGATGCCGCAGACGTACATGGTGGCGGTCTTACCGGGCGTGACCGGGCGCACCTGTTTGTCGGCGGTGTCGAACAGACGCAACGCCGGTCCGGTTCCGGGAACGGTGGGGACAGCGGTATCGGACCAGGACTGCATGATTCGAGGGTAAAGCCACCATCGAGGCCCAGCCCCGCCGCCCCCGCTCACCGAGATCTGCGACACGCCCACCGAGCTGCGCCGACCTGCACCGTAGACGATCTCGCGCGGCCGTCAACCATTGGAATCATGATTCTTGCAACGTTTTCGGCCCTCCGGACGCGCGCGTCGGCGTGGGTTGCCGAGGATGCGACCGCGCGCATCGCCAGCGGGCGGCTCTGGACCAATGCTCGCGGCAGCGGCGAGTTCAGAACGCGGGCCAGGGAATCGGGCGCGTGCCCTGCGGTAGCGGCAGCACCGGGTTGTCGAGCAGTGCGCGCCCGCGCGTCTCGAGCGCGTCGATCTCGGTGTCGGTGATCAGCTCGGCCAGCCGGTCACCCAACTCACCGGGCAGTGCTTTCACGAAAAGCGTGATGTCGGAGAGCAATTCGTCCTCCACCGGCTCCCCGGCCCACCCCCACAGCACGGTGCGCAGCTTGGGTTCGGTGTGCAGGCAGATGCCGTGGTCCACCCCGTACACGCGTCCGTCCGCGCCGTCGAGGGCGTGCCCGCCCTTGCGGTCGGCATTGTTGAGCAGCACATCCAAGACGGCCATGCGGCGCAGTCGAGGATCGTCGGCGTGGATCAGCGACACCGGCCGCCCGCCCCCGTCCAGCGCGCGCAGCACCTCCCGAAACCCCTCCGGTATCTCCCCGACCGGACACAGATCCACCAGCTCCGGCCGCCCGACCGGTTGCCGCACCTGCTCGATCCACCGCTGCACCATGCCCGGCCCGACCGGCCCGTCGCGCAGGATCGTCTCCGGGATCAACCCCCACCCCAGCGCATCCGACACCAGATACGACGCCACTTCCCGCCCGGCGAGGGTGCCGTCCGGAAAATCCCACAGCGGCCGTTCCCCGCGCACCGGTTTGTAGACCACGCGTACCCCGTCGGCGCCGCACACCAGCGTCACATTGCTGGCGGTGGTCACCTGGCCGACGATCTCGAGGTCGGCGGTGGCGAAGGGGTCGCGGGCCACGGGTCAGTCCTCGATCTCGGTCGCGCCGAAGATCTCGCCGCGCTTGTAGCCGTTGGTGCGCACGCACATGTGCCCGTTGGGTGAGAGCGGCTCTCCGCACAGCGGGCACGGTGGCCGTCCCGCGGCGATCACCCGCGCGCTGCGTAGCGCGAACTCGCGCGCCTGGATCGGGGTGAGGAACACCCGCACCGCGTCGGGCCCCTCCTCGGTGTCGTCGAGCACCACCGATTCGTCGACCTCGGTCTCGGTGATGGCCAACAGCTCCACCACCACCGCGTTGGCGTCGGCGTCCCAGCCCAAACCCATGGTGCCGACCCGGAATTCGGCGTCGATGGGGGTGACGAGCGGGGCGGTGTCGGCGACATCGGCGGCCTGCGGCGGCACCGGGGTGCCGAAGCGGCGCGCGACCTCGTCCAACAGCAGACCCATCCGATCGGCCAGTACCTTCACCTGCTGCTTCTCCAGCAGCACGCTCACCACGCGCGGTTCCTGCACAGCCTGCAGGTAGAAGGCGCGGTCGCCCGGCTCGCCGACAGTCCCGGCGATGAATCGATCGGGGGTGCGGAAAATATGGATTGCTCGGGACAATCTGCACCTCCTGACTGCACTACCCGGAATGAGAACTACTCACTGAGAATCGGGGCGTTCCGCATCCCCATTATCCGTACTCGCGGTGTTGCCCGTTTCCCCGCCGGGAACCGGCCCGGTCGGTGGCGGGCCGTCGCGTTGCGGGGTGATCGCCGCGAGCGTGGACAGATCGGCGCCCGTGTCGTTGACCCGCCACACGTACGGCGCGGTCGGGGTGTAGCGGATCACGCTGATCGACGCGGGCTCGACGGCGATGCGCTGGAACAGGTCCAGATGCATGCCGTAGGCGTCGGCGATCACGGATTTGATGACGTCGCCGTGGGTGCACGCCACCCACAACACCTCGCCGCCGTGTTTTCGTGCCAGCGCCGCGTCGTGTTCGCGCAGAGCGGACACCGCGCGAGACTGCACCTGCGCCAACCCTTCTCCGTGCGGGAACACCGCCGCCGAGGCGTGGCGCTGCACGACCTTCCACAGCGGTTCGGTGACCAGTTCGCTGAGCGGGCGGCCGGTCCAGTCGCCGTAGTCGACCTCGAGCAGGCGTTCGTCGGGTTCGGCCTCGAGGCCGAGTTTGTCGGCCAGCGGCGCGACCGTGCGCTGGCAGCGCAGCAGCGGCGAGCACACGATGTGTTCGATGGGCAGCGAACCCAGCCGTTGCACCAGGGCCTGGGCTTGGTCGCGGCCACGGTCGGTGAGATCGATACCCGCGCTGCGACCGGCCAACGTGTGGGCGACATTGGACGTGGACACGCCGTGCCGCAACAGGATCACCGTCACCGGATCAGCCTACTGGCTGCTTGGTATTGGGACATGTGATCACGTCGCCGAGATGACGCCACCGGCGAGCAGACCCATCACCGTGAGACCCAGCAGCACGCGGTAGCCGACGAACCAGTTCAGCGAATGGTCGGCGACGAAGCGCAGCAGCCACGCCACCGACGCGTAGCCCGCGGCGAAGGCGATGATGGTGGCCACCAACAACTGTGGGCCCGAGGCGTTGAGTCCGGAACCGGCGGGTTCGAAGGCGTCGGGCAGCGAGAACAGGCCCGAGGCGAGCACGGCGGGAATGGCCAGCAGGAACGAGAACCGTACGGCCGCCTCACGAGTCAGGCCGCAGAACAGGCCCGCCGTGGACGTCGCCCCCGAACGCGACACGCCCGGGATGAGGGCGAGGCACTGCGCGAAGCCCATGATCAACCCGTCGCGGGTGGTGAGCTGCTCGATGGGTCGCTGCTTCTTGCCGTAGTGCTCACCGGCGGCGATGACGAACGCGAACGCGATGAGCATGAACGACACCAGCCACAGATTCCGCGCGCCCGTGCGGATCTCGTCCTTGAACAGGAATCCGAGCACGCCGATGGGGATGGTGGCGATGATCACGTACCAGCCGACGCGGTAGTCGAGTTCGCGTTGCGCGTCGGCGGCCAACCCGTAGTCGGGGCGGCGTTCGTCGTAGACCGGGAGCCGCGTGGTGGGTTGGTCGTGCAGCGGCACGGTCTGGCGTTGGCGTGGGGTGATCTTCGACCACATGGTGGTGCACCAGGCGAGCAGGATGCGCCAGATGTCCTTGGCGAAGTACACGAGAACGGCGGCCTCCGTACCCAACTGGGTGACGGCGGTGAACGACGCGCCCGCGTCGTCACCGAAGAACACCGACGACACGATCCGCAGATGCGCCGAGGAGGAGATCGGCAGAAACTCCGTCAAGCCCTGCACCAGCCCCAGCACCACCGCCTGCAGCCACGTCATCGACTCGCCCACGCACCACTCCTTGTCCACACCGAATCGTCTTTTCCCGGTGGACAATTCGCCCACCGCCGACGCGTCGCGCCGGATCGCGCGCCGCGATACCGCAGCGACCCTACCCGGCGCCGCGCGCGCTCGACCACCGGTGCGGCCGCGGGCGGGCACGCCGGAGTCGACGGCGAGGCATATCCCGGCGGACGCGACGGGTGCGCTTAGGCTGACCGGTGTGACACAGGGGTTTGCACGGTGATGGAACAGCGCACAGTCGGACGCAGTGGGCTACGGGTATCGCGACTGGGGTTGGCTACCCACACGTGGGGGCGGGAAACCGATCCCGAGGACGCGGGCGCGCAGTTGATGGCGTTCGTGGAGGCGGGCGGCACGCTCGTGGACACCTCGCCGTCCTACACCGACGGCACCGCGCAGCGCATTCTCGGCGAACTGTTGCGGGAGGTGGGGCGCGAGGAGTTGGTGCTGTCCGGCAGCGCCGGGCGTCGCCCGCTGCTGGGCGATCCCGCCGCGCCCGCGCCGACGCCGACCCGGTGGGCGGTCGACGCGTCGCGGCGCACCATGATGCGCCAGCTCGACGCCACCCTCGCCGCGTTGGGTACCGACCATTTGGATCTGTGGACCGTGGACGCGTGGGATCCGCACACCCCGCTCGAGGAGATCGCGGGCACCCTCGAGTACGCGGTGCGGTCGGGGCGGGTGCGTTACGCGGGGGCGCGCGGCTACGACGCCTGGCAGTTGGCGACCATCGCCGCGGCCGCGCCGATCACCGCCGCCTACTCGCCGTACTCGCTGCTGGCGCGCGGCGCGGAACACGAATTCGTGCCCGCCGCACAGCATCACGGCATCGGCGTGGTCGCCACCGCGCCGCTGGCCGGGGGGATTCTGACCGGCAAATACCGGGACGGGGTGCCCGCGGATTCGCGGGGCGCGGACGAGGCGACGGCCGCCGAGATCGTCGCCTCGCTCGACGATCGCGCCACCCGGGTGGTGGACGCGCTCGTCACCGCCGCCGACGGGCTCGGCGTGTCACCGTTGGCGGTGGCGTTGGCGTGGATTCGCGATCAGCCCGGGGTGGCGTCGATGATCGTGGGCGCGCGCGATATCGGGCAGCTCACCGGGGTGCTCGCCGCCGAAACCCTCGAATTGCCGCGCGCGATCGCCGCGGCCCTCGGAGACGTGAGCGCACGCACAGAATGAGCCAGGCTAGCCTTACCTGCATGCAGCCTCTGGTGCGTGGTCGATCCGTGTTCGCCCGGCGTGTTCTGCTCATGCTGGTGGGTGTGAGCCTGGTCGCGGGCGTGACCGCGTGCCGGGGCGTCGACACCGGGGCGGGCGGTCAGCAGGGGCCGACCACCGCCACCGTCGGCGATCTGGATCCGGTGCCGATCGGGCCCGAACCCACCCCGGTGCTGCCCGCGACGGTGAAGTCCTTCGACGGCAGCGAGGTCACCGTCACCGACGCCAGCCGCATCATCGCCTCCGACCGCTACGGCACGCTCGCGCAGACCGTGGTGGCGCTGGGGCTCGGCTCGAAACTGGTGGGCCGCTCCAACTCCGCGGCGTTCCCCGCGGTGAAGGACCTGCCGACGGTGAGCAGCGGTTCGGGCACGCTGAGCGTGGAAGCCGTTGCGGCACTGCGGCCTTCGGTGTTCCTGACCGACACCACCGCCGCGACACCGGCGATCCGCGACCAGTTGAAGGCGCTCGGCATCACCGTCGTCTACTTCGATCCGCAGCGCAGCATCGACGGCGTCGCCCCGCAGATCGAAGCCGTCGCCGCCGCGCTCGGTGTGCCAGACGCGGGCAAGGCGCTGGCGAAGCGCACCACCGACGAGATCGCCGCCGCCGAAGCGGCCGTGCCGCCGCAGGATCCGAAGCCGCGCATCGCGTTCCTGTACCTGCGCTCCACCGCCATCACCATGATCGCCGGGCAGGGGTCGGGCGCGGATACGCTGATCACCGCGATCGGCGGCATCGACGCGGGCACCGCCTCGGGGATCACCGAACAGTTCCTGCCCATCACCAGCGAGGCCATGATCGCCGCGGTCCCCGACGTCATCCTCGTCATGAGCGACGGCCTGGCCTCGGTCGGCGGCGTCGACGGCGTGGAGAAGATCCCGGGCATCGCGCAGACCCCGGCCGGACGCAACAAACGCGTGGTCGACATGGCCGATTCGGTGCTGCTGTCGTTCGGCCCCAACACCGGGCGCGTGCTGACCGCGCTGACCCAGGCCGTGTACGGCACCACCCACGCATGAGCGAGGCGAACGAGGCGGCCGACCGGCCGCACCCGAAGGCCGCCGTCGCGGCTCGGAACGTGACGCGCGGTCGCCCGACACCGTCCTCGACGATGCCGCACGACCTCTCCGCCGACGCCGTCGATCCCGACCCCGCGCGCGGCGCGCGCCGCTGGTCGCGTACCGCGCTGATCTTCGCCGCCGCGCTGACGGCCATGGTGGTGTTCGCGCTGATCTCCGCCGCGGTCGGCCAAGTACCGACCACCCCGGCCGAAGTGGCGGGCAGCGTATTTCACCGCATGGGCCTGGACTGGGGTCCGATGCCACACCATCCCGCCGGATACCTGACCCTGTGGGAGGTGCGCTTCCCGCGCGTGGTGTTGGCCGCGCTGGTCGGCGCGGCCCTCGCCACCGCCGGTGCGCTGCTGCAAGGCGTCTTCGCCAACCCGCTCGCCGAACCCGGCGTGATCGGCGTGTCCTCCGGTGCCGCGGTCGGCGCGGGCGCGGTCATCGTGCTCGGTGGCGCGTTCGCGGCCGCCTGGTCGGTCGCGGCGGGCGCGTTCGTCGCCGGACTCGCCACCACCGTGCTCGTCTACGTGCTGGCGCGCTCGAACGGGCGCACCGAAGTGGTGACGCTGGTGCTCACCGGTGTGGCCATCAACGCCTTCGCCGCCGGACTGCTGTCGTTCCTGCTGTTCACCGCCTCCCCCGCCGCCCGCGATCAGATCGTGTTCTGGCAGTTGGGTTCGCTCAACGGCGCGACCTGGCAGGCGGTGTGGATCGTGTTGCCGCTCACCGTGTTCGGCGTCGGAGCCGCCATGTGGATGGCCGCGCGCCTGGATCTGCTCGCGCTCGGCGAATCCGCGGCCCGCCACCTCGGGGTCGACGTGGAGCGGTTGCGCCGCAATGTGATCGTCGTGGTCGCGCTGCTGGCGACCGCAGGGGTCGCGTTCACCGGCATCATCATGTTCGTCGGCCTGATCGTCCCGCACCTGGTGCGCATGCTCGTCGGCCCCGCCCACAAGGTCCTCATTCCGCTCTCGGCGATCCTCGGCGCGGTCGTGCTGCTCGCCGCCGATATCGGCGCACGGTCCATCGTGCACAACGCCGACCTGCCGTTGGGCATGCTCACCTCGCTGGTCGGCGGACCGTTCTTCTTCTGGCTGCTGCGCCGCACCCGCGCCCGCTCGGGAGGCTGGGCATGAGACGCGCACGCACCCTGTTCCAACGCGCCCAACCACTTCCCCAGCCGCCCGACACCGGCAGTGTCACGCTGCGGGCGCGCGGCGTGGTCGTGGAACGCGGCAGCGACCGGCGCGTGCTGGACGGCGTCGATTTCGAGGTGCGCGCCGGGGAGATCGTCGCCCTGGTCGGCCCCAACGGCGCCGGAAAATCCACGCTGCTGGCCGCGTTGACCGGCGAACTCGACCTCGTCGCGGGCAGTGTCGAACTCGACGGCCGCCCGCTCACCGCGTGGACGCCCCTCGATATGGCGCGTCGTCGCGCGGTGCTGCCGCAGGCGCACACCATCGGATTCCCGTTCACCGCACGCGAAGTCGTCGCCATGGGTCGCGCGCCGTGGGTGCGCACCGACCGCCAACTCGACGACGACGAACACATCGCCGCCGCCATGGCCGCCACCGACGTCACCCACTTCGCCAGCCGACCGTTCCCGGCGCTGTCCGGCGGTGAACGCGCCCGCGTCGCGTTGGCGCGCGTCCTGGCCCAGGACACGCCGACGCTGTTGCTCGACGAGCCCACGGCCGCATTGGATCTCGGCCACCAGGAACAGGTCCTCGCTTTGGCGCGCGATCGGGCGGCCAAGGGCGCGGCCGTCGTGGTCGTCGTCCACGACCTCGGGGTCGCCGCCGCCTATGCCGACCGCGTCGCCGTACTCGACGCGGGCCGTATCGCCGCCGACGGCCCGCCGCGGCAGGTGCTCACCACCGAGCTGCTCACCCGCGTCTATCAGCATCCGGTGGAGGTGCTCGACCATCCGGTGACCGGCGCGCAACTGGTGCTGCCCGTGCGGGGGTGACCCGACCGCGCCGCCGCGGTGTTATCGTGGTCGGCGTTCGTGTTCGTCTCGATCGAGGAACTGGAGGTGGGGTTGATGACCGCGCGCAAGGCTGTCGCCGCGACCGACCCGGCCTCCGCGACGGCCTGACCCGTCCCCTCCTGCCCCGCGCTCGCGCGGTGGCCGTCCACGAGCACGAAAAGAGTCCGCCATCATGGCATTTCAGCACTGGTACACGCGCGCCGAAACCCGCGACGACATCCCGGTCGTGCGCGATATCGTCGCGGCCGCGTTCGAACGACCCGACGAAGCTGAACTCGTCGACAAGCTGCGCGCCGACCACTCCTGGCTCGAGGGCCTGTCCCAGGTCGCCGTCGACGCGCACGGCACCGTCATCGGGCACGCCCTGCTCACCCGCTGCCACATCGGCGACACCCCGGCCCTGTGTCTGGCCCCGGTCTCGGTGCGCCCCGACCACCAGAACACCGGCGTCGGTGACGCGGTCGTGCGCGCCGTCCTCGCCGCGGCTACCGCGCGCGGTGAACGGTTCGTGGTGGTGCTCGGGCATCCGAGCTACTACCCGCGCTTCGGATTCACGCGCGCGGCCGAGCACGGTATCGGAGTGAGCTTCGAGGTCGATCCCGACGCGCTCATGGCAATGAGCCTCGACGGTGCGCCGCTGCCGCGCGGCGTCATCGCCTACGCGGCGCCGTTCGGCATCTGAGGCACGTTCGGGCGGGGGCCGTGGGTCCCCGCCCGAACGCTCAGCGCCACACCAGTTTCAACACCGCCGGGGTGAGCAGCATGCGAATCACGGTGGCGTCCAACAGCAGTGCGGCGATCATGCCGTAGGCGATGTATTTCATCAGCACCAGATCCGAGAACCCGAACGCGCCGGTCACCACGATCAGAATCGCCGCCGCCGAGGTGATCACCCCGCCGGTGTGCGCGATGCCGTAGCGGATCGCCTCCTGCGGTGACGCGCCGTCCGCGCGCGCCTCGGCCATCCGCGATTGCAGGAACACCTCGTAATCGGTGGACAGCCCGAACAGCACCGTCACGATCAACACCAGCACCGCGAACATGAGCGGTCCGGGCGTGAAATCGAACAACCCCGCCCCGTGGCCCTCCACGAAGATCCAGGTCAGAATGCCCAGTGTCGCACCGAGACTCAACGCGCTCATGGCGACCGCCTTCACCGCCAACACCAGCGATCGGAACGCCGCGTACATCAACGCGACCGCGGCGCTGACCAGGATCAACGCCAACAACGGCAGGCCCTCGATGAGCCCGTGGATGCTGTCGCGTTCCAGCGCGGGCACCCCCGCCGCCATCACCCGCACGCCGTCCGGTTGCGGGATCGAGCGCAGCGCCGCGATCGCCGCATCCGCCTCGGTCTCCTCGCGCAACCCCGCCCCGAGCACGGTCACCCCGTCCTTGGTGGGCGCGAACGGATCGAACGGGCCGGTCATCAAACCCGCGGTGCGCTGGTTGGCCTCGTAGCGGATATCGGAGAGCTGCTGCGAATTCGCGTCCACCACCACGAGTTTCAACGGTTCGGTGCGGAAGCTGGGGAACCAGGCGTCGAAGTTCTGCTGCGCCACCCGCGCCGGATTGTCCGCGGCCAGATAGCGTTCGCTCAAACCCCCGAACTCGATATTGCGGAACGGCAGGATCAACGCCAGCAGCGCCAACACCACCGGGGTGATCACCAGCCACGGCTTGCGCATGGCGAACAGCGCCAGCCGCGAGAAGAACCCGTCGTCGATCTGCTGCGCGGTACGGATACTCGCCAGGCGATGCCACCCCCACAGATCGATGCGCCGCCCCACGATGCTCAACGCGGCGGGCAGCGCCGTCACCGACAACACCGCCGCCAACAGCACCGAACTGATCCCGCCCAGGGGAACCGAGCGCAGCACCCCGTTCGGGTAGATGAACAGCGCGCCCAGACTCACCGCGATGATGGCCGCCGAGAACAGCACCGTGCGCCCGGCGGTGGCCACCGTGCGCGCGGTCGCCTCCTCGACGCCGCGCCCGGCCGCCAACTCCTCCCGGAACCGCGTCACCGCGAACAATCCGTAGTCGATCGCCAACCCCAAACTCACCAAGGTGACCACCGCGGAGGCGAATACGTTGACCTGGATGTGGTCGGTGAGCATGCGCATGATGCCCTGAGTGCCCAGAATCGTCATACCGCCGATGAGCACCGGCAACAGCGCGCCCACAACCCCGCCGAACACGAAATACAGCAGGATCGCCACCAGCGGCAGCGCGATCAGTTCGGCGCGGTGGATATCGGTCTGCATGCCGGTGTTGATGCCCTCGACCACCGGTTGCAGCCCGGCCAGCTGCACGGTCGTGCCGCCCGGACCCGCGCCGTCGTTTCCGGCGCGGAAGTCGTCCTTGACGGCCATGTAGTTGTTGACGGTGTCGGTGCCGCCGTCGCCGCGCAGACCGATGGAAGCGAAAGCGTGCGTGCGGGTTTCGTCGGCGAACTGCCCCATCATGGAGCCGTCCCAATACGAGTCGACCTTGAGGATGCGGTCGGCGTGCAGCGTGCGCAGCCGGGTCAGCTCGTCGGCGACCGCGGCGCGCAGCGGCGGTTCATCGAGGGTGTGGCCCGGCGGGGCGGTGTAGACCACGATCAGATCCGAGTCGGTGTCGCGCCCGAAGGTGGAATCGGCCAGCTTCGAGGCCGCCACCGATTCGCTGGACTCGTCGAACCAGCCCTCCTGGGTGAGGTGATCGCCCAGGTCGCGGCCGTAGAATCCCGACGCCAGCACCGCCAACCCGAACAGCGTGAACACCAGGTACCGGTGGCGGTGGATCAGACGCCCCCACCGCAGCGAGCCGGATTCGAGCATGTCAGCCGCAGGCCGCGGTGGTGTAGTCGGCCGAGCGCAGAATGCCGCACAGATCGGTGCGCGAGATCTTCCAGCGCCCGTCGGTGTGCACGAAATGCACCACGGTGGTGCGCACATTGGTGCCGGTGCCGTCCTTGTCCAGGCTCAGCGTCGCGGTCAGGGTGCCGTCGTGGTTGTCGAACACCGGATCCTTGACCCCGTACACCGCGCGCGGATTGTCCTGCAGCGCTTTGTACATGTCGGGGATGGCGTCCTTGAACGCCTCGCCGTCCTCGATGAGCGCGGTGCGTTCGGAGTCGGGCAGATTCGGGTCCAGCGCGGATTTGATCTGCGCGTCGAGTTCGGCGGCGGTCGGGATGGCCGGGCGCTGCGCGGCGCTGGTGGCCGCGGCGGCCGAGGAGGAGGACTGCGCGGCCACCGCCGAGGAGCGGGCCGCGGCCACCGAATCCTCGTCCGCGCCGCCGCCGCAGGCCGCGAGCGCGGCCCCGAGCACGGCAAGGGTCACGGCGGTGGCGGCCGAACGTCGAAGTGCCATCAACTTCCTCGCGTCGAACTGATGTTGCTTGCCCCTAGTCAATCATGCGCGGCGCGCGCGGGGTCAATCATGCGCGGCCGACGCGGACCGTCCGGCATGTCACATCCCGTCGAGGACCGCGCCGAGGCGACCCAGCAGTGCGCGCACCGTGGTCTGCTCGCGGGGTTGGGCGGCCGCCACCTGCACCGCCTGCGGCAGCAGATCGCGCACCAACGCCACCACGCTGCGTTCGTCGTCGAGGTCGATATCGGCGACGGTGGTCTGCGCGACGGCCTCCACATCGGCCGCGTCGGGGACCTCGGTCGCCAGATCGGCGCGGTAGATCTCCAGGACGAGGGTGGAGCGAACCGTCCGGAACGCGAACGACCGTCCGTCACCGGTGCTTCCGAAACCGTGCGCGTAGCGACCCACGGTCACATCCTCGACGGCGAATCCGGATGTGTGGTCTGTCACCAACCGCTCTCCCTGATGCTGCCCTGCGTTCACTTCCACCGTAACCTTTGCCGCCGACACCTGACCGCGGCTCGCCGCCGCGAACACCCCCGCGGCCGGGGCACGCGAGCCATCATGGTCAGATAAAGAGGCACGCATGGTTTCGGCAGACCATGGTTTCGGCAGACGAAGGAGTTCGGTGCATGCGCCGTCGCGGCTGGACCCGCTCGGCCCTCGCGGCCGTGGCGGCGGTGACCCTGTTCGCGGGCTGTTCGTCCCAGGACGACGTGGAGCCCGGAGCCACACGCGAACCCGCCACCCCGGCCGCCGCGCCCGCCGTCGCGGCGACGCCCGCGGGTGAGGTGAGCCCCAGCGCGCCCATCACCGCGGTGCTGGCCGCCCCCGACACCGGGGTGCTGGCGGTACTGAGCGATGGCGGAAAGTCGTTGCGGCTCATCGACCGTGGCGCCACACCACCCACCGAACGCACCCTCGCGCTGCCCGCCGCGGCCGCCACCCTCGCGCCGGGCGCGTCGGGTGAGGTGCTCGCCCCCGCCCCGGGCCGGGTGCTGCGGGTCGCCGCGGCCACCGGCGCGCTCACCGAGATCCCCGTCGACGGCGACGCTAGCGCGGTCGCGCCGCGTCCCGACGGCGGTCTCGCGGTTGGGTTGGCCGACGGGCGGGTACTGATACTGAATGCCGACGGCGCGGTCTCGCACACTGTCAAGGGCCTGGCCTCCGCCGACGCCGTGGTGGCGTCGGGTGAGCAGGTCGTGGCCCTGGACCGCCGCCAGACCGTCATCACCGAACTCTCCCTGGACGCGGGCCGTCCCGGGCTGGCCCTGCGCGCCGGGGACGGCGCCACCACCATGATCGGCGACCACTTCGGACGCCAGCTCGTCACCGACACCGCGGGCGGCGAGCTGCTGGTCTACACGGCCGATCCGCTCGTGCTGCACCAGCGTTTCCCGGTAGGCTCTTCGCCCTACGCACTCGCCTACGATGAACGGTCCGAGACCGTGTGGGTGACGCTGACAGGCACGAACGAGGTCGTCGGCTACGACCTGTCGACGGGTATACCGGAAGAGGTGGGACGCTACCCGACGGTTCGCCAACCCGATTCGGTGACCATCGACGAACGCACCGGTGACATGTTCGTGGGATCCGCGACCGGTGACGGTCTGCAGCGGATCGGCGCGGACCAGCGAAAGGGGCAGTGATGGCTCGGGCCTCACGATCGGCGCGGCAGCAGCGCACACTTCCGGCGGGGTGGGAGGACGCCAGCGACGAGGAGTACGAATACGTCCCGTTGCGACTACCCCCCGACGTCAACCGGGTCACCGCCTCCATGCGGCTGACCATTCAAGCCGAATTCGGCGGCTGGGAGCTGTCGCGAGTACGCGCCTACACCGACGGCAGCCGTCGAGTGTTGTTGCGCCGCCGCAAAACCGCGCTGTTCACCCCCGCCCCCGAGGCGGCGATGTGAGTATGGGGGCCTTTCTGTACGCGCTGCTGCTCAAGGCGATGTTCCTGCTGCCGCCCGAACGCATCCACCATCTGGCGTTCGCGGCGATGAAGCTGGCCGCTCGCTTCGCGCCCACCCGGTGGCTGCTGGCGAAACTGCTCGTCGTCGACGATCCGATCCTGCGCAGCACCGTGTTCGGCGTGGACTTCCCGGCGCCGGTCGGGTTGGCCGCCGGATTCGACAAGAACGCCGAAGGCGCCGACACGTGGGGTCCGCTCGGGTTCGGCTACGCCGAGATCGGCACCGTCACCGCGCAGGCGCAGCCGGGCAATCCCGCGCCGCGACTGTTCCGGCTGCCCGCCGACCGGGCGCTGATCAACCGCATGGGCTTCAACAACCACGGTGCCGCCGCGGCCGCCGACCATCTCGCGCGCCGCGCGCCCGGCGGCATCCCGATCGGCGCGAACATCGGCAAGACCAAGGTCGTGGAGGCCGCCGACGCCGCCTCCGACTACGCCATCAGCGCCAAACTGCTCGGCCCGCTCGCCGATTTCGTGGTCGTCAACGTCAGCTCCCCCAATACGCCGGGACTGCGGGATCTGCAGGCGGTGGAGTCGCTGCGGCCGCTGCTGCGCGCCGTGCTCGACAGCGTCGAGGTGCCGGTGCTGGTGAAGATCGCCCCCGATCTGTCCGACGAGGACATCGACGCCGTCGCCGATCTCGCGGTGGAGTTGGGGTTGGCCGGAATCGTGGCCACCAACACCACCATTCGCCGCGACGGGCTGCGCACCGCCGCCGATGAGGTCGAATCGCTCGGTGCGGGTGGGCTGTCCGGGCCGCCGGTGGCCGAACGGTCCCTCGAGGTGTTGCGTCGCCTCTACGCCCGGGTGGGCGATCGGGTGGTGCTGATCTCGGTCGGCGGTATCGAAACCGCCGACCAGGCGTGGGAGCGGGTGCTGGCGGGAGCCAGTCTGCTGCAAGGGTTCACGGGATTCATCTACGGCGGGCCGTTCTGGACGCGGCGCATCCATCGCGGGCTGGCGGCGCGGCTGCGCGAACACGGCTACGCCAACCTGGCCCAGGCGGTCGGCGCGGGACACACCGCACCGCGCAGCTGAACTCTGGCGCTGGACTCGGGAAACTCCGGCGCTGGACGCGAATTCGCCGCGCGCGCAATCACATCCAGCGCTGCTGGGAGCGCGCGCCCGAGACGGCGGGCAGATGGGTGGACGGGCCGGACAGCACCGGCTCGCGGCGGGCGGCGGAGTCGGGGTCGAGACGGTCGGCGGTGCGCACCGCCAGCATGATCACCGCGTGCTCGACCAGCACCCCGAGCCGTCGCGCCAGATCGGCGGCCAGCGCATGGGCGACGGCATCGTAGACCACCTCCGGATCCGAGAGCAGCTCGTCGAGTTCCATTCCGGCGCGGGCCTGTTCGCGGGTCAGCCGGTGCTCGGGCAGCCAGCTCAGCCGCCAGATCCGCGCGCCCGGGCCGGGCACGCGGAAGGCGTACTCGGGGGTGATATCGCTGGTCATCGCCCGGTCGGTCATATCGATAGCCACAGGTTCCTCCCATCGGGCCACCGCGGGAAGGCCGGGTTCGGTCCCTCCCGCCGTGCCTACCGACACGAGCGGTCGCTCGCATCGGAGCTGTTGCGGTCTTATCGGGTGCCATCCGGTCGGTATTTCAAACGCCCGCTCAGCTCCCGGTTCCTCATGCGCTCCGCCGCCCCATGAGCACATACATCGCGTCCTCCACGGCTATACCGAGTTCCTCGGCGCTCTGGATTGCCCGCGCCGCGACCACCATGTCGCGCTGGTAGTGGTCCCCCGCGAAGATCTCCGCCAGCTCCATCCCCGCCAGCGCCTGCGCCCGCGTCACCAGCCGCGCGGGCAACCAACTCACCCGCCACGACAGCTCCCACCCGTCGGCCACCCGCTGCGCGACCTCCGCGGTGAGATCACTGGTCATCTGCCACTCGGCGACGAAGATCGTCACGACTCCCCCCGCTCCAGTCTGCGCCGGTACAGGATGGAGATGGCGTCGATCACCGTAATCCCCAACGTAGCCGCGATATCCTCGGCCCGCCGCGCCGCCGCCGCATCCCGCTCATCATGCGGCCCACTCAACAACTCGGTGAGTTCCATTGCCGCCCTGGCCTGTTCGAGCGTCAACCGCGGCTCCGGCCGCCAACTCAACTCCCACGCCGGATCATCCTCGGTACTGCGCCGCGCCCACTCCTGGGTGAGGCTGCTGGTGATGGATCGACTGCTTTCGTAGATCACGACGGTGTGCTCCTCACGGGATGGGGAGTCGTCGCCACGCTGGCCAGCTTTTTCGGTATGCCGGGACCGGCCGATCCCGGGGCGGTGATCGACCGGTGAAGCGCTGCCGAGTAGTCGAAGGGCGACGAGTCCGAGTGGTCGGATGTGTGTCTAGACGGAATCCGCCCGGACGCCAACGGTATTCGTCTCCAATTCCGCGTCGGATTCACCGTGCGTCGCCGTGCGACACCGCCTGATACGTCGCTTGGGGAGATTCACTCCGAACACCAGGACCTCCCGACCGTCTGGTGGGGGCGTTTACCGCCTAACCCAGCATGGCATTTGCCATCCCGTTCCGGCAATTGCCGTTGCCACCAAAGAATTGACGGTCCTCCACCGTGCTAAACCAGGTCGGCGGTAACGCTACGAGTATCCGTTGTCCCGCACGGGTCGATAACGCCCGCGCAGCTGTCATCATTCGTGGTGTGTGTGGAACCGGAAATGGCTCCGCCGCAGACGATTCGGCGGCCGTGTCGCTGACCGTCGCGGCGGAACATTCGTTGACCCGCAAAGGCCGCGAGATTCAGATCCAGGTGATGGAGGTGACGGCCGATCCCACGATCGGCCACCTCCTCGTCTTCGGCGAGCTCGGAGACAATCCGCTCGTCCGCCTGCACTCACGCTGCCTCTACGGCGATGCGCTGAGGTCCGACGACTGCGATTGCGGTGCCGAACTGGAATTGACGATGGACATGATCCAGGCCGAGGGCGCGGGCGTGTTGGTCTACCTCGAACAAGAAGGGCGCGGTGCGGGGCTGATCGCCAAGGCCCGGGGGCTGCGCCTGAGCGAGGAGTACGGGGTCGACACCTTCACCAGCTACCGCATGCTCGGTGTCGACGTCGACTCCCGCTCCTACACCCGCGCCGCCGAAAGCCTGCGCAGCGGACTGGATCTCGCCGCGGTGCGACTGCTCACCAACAATCCCGACAAGGTCGAGGCGCTGCGCGCCGCGGGGCTGCGCGTCGAGGTGGTGCCGCTGCGCACCCGACCCCGCAGCGAGCGCGCCAAGCACTATCTCGAGGCCAAGCGCATCCACGCCGGACATCTGCTGCACCGGCATCCGCCGTGACGGCAATTGCCTTCGCCACAGTGCAATTGCCGTTTCGCCCCCAGCGGAAACCACATGAGCGGTACCGTAAGTGCGGATGGCAATGCAGCACAGCCCCAGGGACCCCGAACCTGCGACGACAGCGCAGGACACCGGCATGCTCGCCGTGCGCAATATTCTCAGCCGCCTCGGCAAACGCTCGGGGTTGAGCCCGGAGCGCTTGCGCGGCACCGAGATCGACGTCGACGCGCTGTTGAAGCTGCCCGTCGTCCAAGGCCACGCGACCCATACCGGCCTGTCACCGGCCGAAGCCGTGCCCGGGGTGATCAGACACGCGGCCCGGCGGCTGGCCCCGACCGAACGGCTCATCGTCGACGCCGAACTCGCGCTTGGCTTGCTACGCGACAACCCGCCCGACGGCGTCGATCTCACCCGTCTCTACGCCGCCGAACTGGGCGACCGCCGCAAATACCTGATCGAGCGGTGGCGGATGCTGCACGAGAAATTCGGGGCCGAGGCCACCCCGCGTACGCCCACCGTGCGGACGCTGCGTGGCGAACCCGAACGCCGCGCGTTCACCGCGCTGGCCCAACTGCTCACCGCCGGAACGGCTTTCGACGCCACCGACACCACCGAGGGCGATTCCGTCGACGAGGCGCGCGGACGGGTGACCGTGGTCGGCGACGCGGTGATCGACCAGATCTTCGTCGTCGACGAGATGCCGGTGCCCGGCTCGTCGAGCTGGTGCGACTTCGAACAGTCACCGGGCGGCAAAGGGCTCAACCGCGCGGTGGCCGCCGCGCGGCTGGGCCTGCGGGCGCAACTGCTGGCCGCGGTCGGCGACGATGGCGAAGGCCAGCAGATCTTGTCCTACCTGCGCCTGCGCGGCGTCGATCCGAGCCTGATCGCGGTGGTCAGGCGAGCCCGTACCCCGGTGACCGCGGTGATCCAGGCGACCGCCAAACTCCCCGCCAATCTCGCCTACAAGGACGACCGGCTGCGCCTGCACGCCGAAGACCTGGAGTCCCCCGCCCACCGCGGCGCGCTGGCCACCGCCGACGTGGTGTTGCTGACCTTCGAACAACCCCTCGAGGTGATCGTGCGCGCCCTCGATATCGTCGCCACCGCGCCACGTCCCCCGTGGGTGATCGTCAGCGCCTCCCCACCGCTGAACAGCTCGCCGCGCAAGCTGTATCGCAGCCTGCGCGCGGTGCACTACGTGATCGGCACGCCTTCCGAGCTCGAGCGCTTGGCCTCGGACAACCCGAGTGGGGCCGGTGACGCGGCCGACCGTCTGCTCGTTCTCGGCGTCGATACGGTCTGCACGATCGACGGCTTCCAACTCCGGATACGTTCGCGCCGTGGCGACGTCGTGGTTTCCGACGTGCCCACCGCGATGGCCGGATCCTCGGGCGCCTACGCGGCGTTCTCCGCCGCGCTGGCCTACCGGCTGGCCACTCGGGGAAAACCGGCCGACGAGACGGATTTCGCCTGGGCGGTCGCCGCCATGACCGCGACTCAATCGGTGGGCGGCGTCTCCGAGGTGATGCCGTCGGTCGCGGAGATCGACGACCTGGTGGCGGTCGACGCGGCGCGAAAAAATCACTAATCGGAGTTGTCCCATGCATCCGGCACACACTTGGCTATCGTTGCGGACGCACTGTGTGGGCTCGCTGCGGTGAGCTGCGGGTCCGCTCACCGAGCAGGGTCTTTCGATCTCTTCTAAGTTGGCCGACACCGATGTCCGCTACCGAAAGGTTGACCGCCGTGCCCGTCGCAGGTGAGCGCACCGCACCCGCCGAAGTCCACGACGACTTCATCCGCGAGGGGCAGCACCCGCCGGTGCGGGAGCGGAGCGACTCCGCCGAGGTCCTGCACACCTTCACCCGCAAAGGGCGCACCCTGCCGGTGCGGGTGCGCGAGGTCTCCGGTGTCGGCGGCCACGGACACCTGTTCGTCTTCGGCGAGCCCCGCGACGGCGCGCTGGTGCGCATCCACTCGCAATGCCTCTACGGCGAGGCCATGGGCTCCGACAGCTGCGACTGCGGGCCCGAACTGGAGCTGGCACTGGATCTGATCTACCACGAGCGCGGCGGCGTGCTGATCTATCTCGAACAGGAGGGCAGGGGCTCCGGGCTGATGGCCAAGGCGCAGGGCTACGCCTACAGCCAGACGCACCGCACCGACACCTTCGAAAGCTATGAGCGACTGGGCTTTCCGCACGACGCGCGCGTCTACGACAGCGCCATCGACGGTCTGCGCGCACTGGGATTCCTGCGGTCGGTGCAGCTGATGACCAACAATCCGCGCAAAGTGCACGCCCTGCGCGAGGCGGGCTTCCGGGTCGAACGCGTCCGGCTCTACACCAAACCGCGCGGTGCGCAAGCGGCCGGATACTTGAGCGCCAAACGGCGACACCGGGAGTTCGGGCACGGGCTGTGGTCGCCCACCGTGTGGGACTGGCTCACCGCCGCCAAGCGCCTGCTGCTGACCCTGGTGGGACTCGGGGCCGCCGCGCTCGTCTGGGCCCTGCTGACCATCTGGCCGATCGACGGCCACGCCGCGGCGGTCGCGCTCGCCACGGTGGCGTGCGCGCTGCTGGTCTCGCTGCTGTGCCATCTGTGGAGTCGCACCGGACCACTCTCGTCGTGGGCGGTCGCGGTCTGGGACGAACATCGCGCCGCCGAGCGGCTGGTGCTCGCGCCGGTACGCGGCTGGCGGGCATGGATGCGCCTGGCGTGGCCATGGCGTGCCCACCGCCGCGACGGCCACTGACCACCGCATTGCCGGGGTAGCCCGCGACACAGCCGGTGGGTTATGGCTACGATGAGTGAGCCGCGCCACATGTGGGGCGCGTCACCGGGGCGTGGTTCGGTGTGAGTGTTTCGGAGACTTCCGGGCTTCAGCGTTCTCGCAGCTCACGGTGGGCGTCGTGGCGAGGCGTCGGAAGGGCAATCGGAAGCAGGGAAATGACGACAGACATCGGCTATACGCACAAATCGGGCAAAACGGTCTACACGATTCCGGCGGCGTTTCAGGAGACGCTGACGGTTCGGCCGGATCAGGTGGCGCTGCGGACCGTGGGCGGGACCCAGCAGATCACCTGGAAGCAGTACGGGGAGCGGGTGCGCACCATCGCCGCCGGACTGGCGGGGCTCGGGGTGGGGCACGGTGACACTGTCGGCATCATGTTGACCAACCGGCCGGAGTTCAATCTGGTCGACACCGCGGCGCTGCATCTGGGCGCGACGCCGTTCTCGATCTACAACACCTCCTCCTCCGAGCAGATCAACCACCTGTTCACCAACGCCGAGAACAAGGTCGTGATCACCGAGCCGGTGTTCCTGGACGCCGTGCGGGGTGCCGGTGTCGAGCTGGAACACATTGTGCTGGTGGAGGGTTCGGCCACCGGCTGCGTGTCGCTGGCCGAGGTGGAGGCCGCGCCGCTGGAGGGCTTCGACTTCGACGCCGCCTGGCAGGCCGTCACCGGCGACGACGTCGCCACGCTGATCTACACCTCCGGCACCACCGGGCCGTCCAAGGGCGTGGAGCTGACCCACAGCAATGTGGTCGCCCAGATCGTGGGGCTGCTGTCCGGACCGCTCATCGTCGGCTTCGACGACCGCTCGGTCTCCTACCTGCCCGCCGCCCATGTGGCCGACCGCATCTCGGGCCACTGCGCGAACCTGTTCACCGGCGTGCAGATGACCACCGTGCCGGATCCGCGCGAGATCGCCGCCGCGCTGCCCGACGCCCGCCCCACCGCCTTCTTCGGCGTGCCGCGGGTGTGGCAGAAGATCAAGGCCGGTATCGAGGCCAAACTCGCCACCGAGGCCAGCGGCGCCAAGCAGGCGCTGGCCAACTGGGCCATCGGCGTCGGCGTGAACGCCGCGCGCGCGGACCTGGCGGGCAAGGGCCGCCCGGCGCTGCTGTCGGTGCAGCACAAGCTCGCCGACGCGCTGGTGCTGTCCAAGCTGCGCGCCGCGCTCGGCCTCGACGAGCTCAAGGTCGCGGCCTCCGGCGCGGCCGCCATCCCGCCGGAGACCCTGGAGTACATGCTCGGGCTGGGCTTCACCGTCACCGAGGTGTGGGGCATGTCGGAGACCTCCGGCGTCGGCACCTACACCGAACTCGACAAGCCGCGCCCGGGTTCGGTCGGCCGCGTCATCGAGGGCGCGGAGATCAAGCTGGGCGAGGACGGCGAGCTGCTCATTCGCGGCCCCATCGTCACCCGCGGCTACCGCAAGATGCCGGAGAAGACCGCCGAGGCCATCGACTCCGACGGCTGGCTGCACACCGGCGACGTGGCGACCATCGACGGTGACGGCTACGTCCACATCGTCGACCGCAAGAAGGAACTGATCATCAACGAGGCGGGCAAGAACCTGTCTCCCACCAATATCGAGAACACCGTCAAGGCCGCGTCCTCGCTGGTCGGCCAGGTGGTCGCGATCGGTGACGCCAAGCCCTACATCGCGGCGCTGGTGGTGCTCGACCCCGATACCGCGGCCGTGCGCGCCAAGACCCTCGGCACCCCCGACGCCGACGTCACCACGCTGTCGACCAAGCAGGAGATCATCGACGAGATCCTGGCGGCGGTGCAGGAGGCCAACAAGAAGCTCTCGCGCGTGGAGCAGATCAAGCGGTTCGTGATCGTGCCGCAGGCGTGGGAGCCCGGCGGTGAGGAGCTCACCCCGACCCTCAAGCTCAAGCGCAACCCGATCGCGACCAAGTACGCGGCCGAGATCGCCGAGCTCTACACCACCCCGCTGCCCGAGAACGTCGTCAACGTCCCCTCGTAAGCGCTGACACGACGGTGGCCCTGGGCGAAAAGCCCAGGGCCACCGTCGTTTTCGGTCTACTTCTGTTCGTAGGTCGCCACGATCTGCGCGCGCCCGATCGCATGCGAGAACAGATTGAACCCCAGGTAGGCGGGGCTGGCGTCGGCGGGCAACCCCAGCGACTCCACATCCACCGCGTGCACGGTGATGAAGTAGCGGTGGTGGCCGTGACCCGGCGGCGGGGCCGCGCCCACGAACCCGGCGAAGCCGCCGTCGTTGCGCAGCTGCAGCGCACCGGTGGGCAGCGCGCCGCCCTCACTGCCCGCGCCGCTGGGCAGCGAGGTGGTCGACACCGGGATGTCGGCGACGGCCCAATGCCAGAAACCCGAGGCGGTCGGCGCGTCCGGGTCGAAGACGGTGACGGCGAAACTCTTGGTCTCGGCCGGGAATCCGCTCCACGACAGCTGCGGGGAGACGTCTTTGCCGCCCGCGCCGAAGACGCCGCTCACCTGGTCGTTGCCGAACTCCTGGCCATCGCTCACATCGGCGGAGGTGACGGTGAAGCTCGGCAGCTCCGGCAGTGCGGCGTAGGGGTTGTAGTCGTAATCGGGCACGGGAGTGCTCCTTTCGCGAATCAGCTGTGCAGCAGGAAGTGTTCCAGCACCCGGGTGCCGAATTCGAGCGATTCCACCGGAACCCGCTCGTCGACCCCGTGGAACAGGGCGGAGAAGTCCAGCTCCGGCGGCAGCCGCAGCGGCGCGAAGCCGAAGCAGCGAATTCCCAAGCGCGCGAACGCTTTCGCGTCCGTGCCACCGGAGAGCATATAGGGCACGGTGCGGCCCTGCGGGTCGTGGGCGAGCACCGCGGCGTTCATGGCGTCCACCAGATGCCCGTCGAAGGTGGTCTCGTAGGAGTCGAGTTTGGTGATCCACTCGCGCTCCACGTCCGGGCCGATGAGCGCGTCGACCTCCCGCTCGAATTCGGCCTGGCGGCCCGGCACCACGCGGCAGTCCACCACCGCCTCGGCGGTCTGCGGGATCACATTGGCCTTGTAGCCCGCGCGCAGCATGGTCGGGTTGGCGGTATCGCGCAGGGTCGCGCCGATGATGCGGGAGATGGTGCCCAGCTTCGCCAACTGGCCCTCGATGTCAGGGCTGGTCGGATCGAACTCCAGGCCCGACTCCTCGGCGACGGCGGCCAGGAACTCCGCCACCGAATCCGAGACCACCAGCGGGAAGGTGTGGGTGCCCAGCCGCGCCACCGCCTGGGCGAGGATGGTGACGGCATTGTCCTCGTGCAGGAACGATCCGTGCCCGGCGCGGGCCTTGGCGCGCAAACGCATCCAGCCCAAACCCTTTTCGGCGGTCTCCACCAGGTACAGGCGACGCTCGGTGCCGTCGGGGCGCGGCACCGTCAGCGAGAAACCGCCGACCTCGCCGACCGCCTCGGTGACGCCCTCGAACAGGTCGGGCCGGTTGTCCACCAGCCACTGCGCACCCCATTTGCCGCCGTTCTCCTCATCGGCGACGAAGGCCCACACGATATCGCGCGGCGGCACGGTGCCCTCGATCTTGAACTGGCGGGCCAGCGCCAGCATCATGCCGCACATGTCCTTCATATCGATCGCGCCGCGGCCCCACACGTAGCCATCGCGCACCGCCCCCGAGAACGGGTGCACGCTCCAGTCGGAGGCCTCGGCGGGCACCACGTCGAGGTGGCCGTGCACGAGCAGCGCGCCGCGTGAGGAGTCCGCGCCCTTCAGCCGCGCGAACACATTGCCGCGCCCCGGTGCGCCGGATTCGACGTATTCGGTGGTGTATCCGGCCTGGTGCAGCTGATCGGCCACCCATTGCGCGCATTCGCGCTCGCCCTTGGTGGTTTCCAGTTCGCCGGTATTGGAGGTGTCGAAGCGGATCAGCGTGCTGACCAGGTCCACCACTTCGGAGACGGCGCGGGAGGTGCGGGGTTCGACGGTTTCGGACACGTCCCCTTTCCTACCACTGTGTGGGCGCGCACCGGCGGGGAGCCGTCGATGGGCCGTGTCGCCGACGCCGGTGGACCGGCGCGCGCGGTATTGGAATCAGCCTGGGCGCAAGGGTTCTCGCCGCGCTCAGCGGTAGAGCCGCAGCGTGGCGGTGAGGGTGGCGAGCAGACCCTCGAGCCGCTGGTCCTGTATGCGGCGATCGAGCACGTCGATATTCAGGCGCGGCGCTTTGGCCCAGCGTTCGGCGATGGTGGCCTGCACGTCCACATCGGTTCCGGCCAGCACCCACAGCAGCGGCGGCCACAGCCGCGCGGCCTGGGCGATGGTGGGCAGCATGTGCAGCGTCGCCGGATCCAGCACGGCGAATTGGCGGCCCGCGCGGCGACGCACCTCCCCGGGGGCGCGGGCGAGCAGTTCGAGCATGCCGCGCCACAGCGCGACCTCGGTACTGCCGTCGCATTCGGCGACCAGGGCGTCGGCGACCTCGCCGACACCCGGGTTCAGCGCCAGGCGCAGCAGCGACTCCGAGCCGAGTTGGCCCACGAAACGCAGCACGTCGGGGGTGCCGCCCGCACCGACCACGGTGGCGATCAGATCGGCGATCCCCGAGGGCGGGACGTGTTCGAGCAGCAGATCACCGACGGCGGCGATCACATCGTCGTCGCAGCGGGCGAAGACCGACAGCGCGGCCAGCCGCAGCTCCTTGGAGCCGTCGACGACCGTGCTCAGCATCTGTGGGATGCGGTCGCCGCCGGTGAGCAGCTGCCGCACCACCGCGCTGACGGCCGGGCCGGAGAACGCGTAGGACGCCGAGCGGATCAGCCCTTCGTCATCGGGCACGCCCTGCTCGACGGCGCGCACCAGTTCGGGTGTGGCATAGGCGAGGAACGGTCCGGCGGTGACGTAGTCGCGGCGCGCGAGCAGTTCGTTGACGATGCGCACCACCGGTTCGGGCGGGGCGATATCGGCGAGTTGGCCGACCGTGCGCGGATCCAGATACGGCGCGCAGTCCGCGGCGTAGCCGACCTCGAGCAGACCCACGGCGTCGGCGGCCTTCTTGGGATAGCGCACACCCACCGCCCCGGCCGCGCGTCCGGTCATGACCGCCGGAACCAGGCGCTGCACAATGGGAATCGATATGCGCAGTGGAATGATCGGCACCAGATTGCCGATGCGTTCGAAGACCGGATTGTGCTGTTCGAACAGCTTGCCCGACATGCCTTCTTGCAGTTCGTGTAGTTTCTGCGCGCCCAGTCGTTCCAGGTGCGCGACGCGTTCGACCGGCACGTGCAGGGTGCGCGCCAGCAAGACGAGTTGCGCCCGAACGACCAGATCGGTCATTGGTCGGGCCGCGTCGTAGGTAAGCGTGGGTGGCCGAAACCGGTTGTGGTGGACATCATTCCCCCGTCCTCCGACCGTCCGAGCCGGTATCCAGTCGACATCGGCCCGATCATAGAGGCGCGCGGCGATGAAAAACGGCAAACGGGACAGACTTGTGAGTCATCCCAAATTTCGGTGCGCGCGTTGTGCACCGGGCTCGGGCTCGACACCCGGGCCTGACATTCGCGGCGTGTCGGCGGCGTGGCAGGCGGAGAATCGGCAGGCGTGGATACCGCTGACAACACCGTCGCGTTGGTGGAACGCGCACTGGCCCAGATGGAATCGGTCATCGCGGGGGTGCGGCCCGACCAGGCCGAGCTGCCGACGCCGTGCCCCGGCTGGAATGTCCGGCGCCTGGTCGCCCACGTCATCGGCCAAGGGCTGCGGAATTTCTCGGCCGCCGCGCAAGGCGCGAGCACCGACTGGCAGGCCGAACCCGACCCGCTCTCCGACGACTGGGTCGGCGAATTCCGCGCCCGCGCCAAACCCCTGCTCGACATCTGGCACTCCGCCGACCTCGACCGGCTCGTCCCGGTGCCGACCACCAACACCGAGGCCCCGCTGCGCGCCTGCGCCGATCAGCAAATCGCCGAATTGGCCATGCACACCTGGGATCTCGCCCGCGCCACCGGACAGTCCCCCGCCTGGGACCCCGCCGTCGCCGAACACGCGCTCACCTGGTCGAAGGCGGTGCTGCGCCCCGAATTCCGCGGCCCCGGCAAGGCCTTCGCCCCCGAGGTTCCCGTCCCCGACGACGCGCCGATCTACGACCGCCTGGCCGGATGGTTCGGCCGCGACCCCGCCTTCACCAACTGACCCTCACGACGCCAGGTGCGGTACCCGATCCGCGCCGATGCGCTCGATGCGTCGCCGACCCCACACCGCCAACGGCTCCAAGGCGGTATTGAGCGCGACGCCCTCCTCGGTGAGCGAGTACTCCACGCGCGGCGGGATCTCCGGGAACACCTCGCGGCTGATGAGCCCGTCCTCCTCCATCTCGCGCAACTGCTGGCCGAGCATCTTCTCCGACACCCCGGGCAGTCCGCGCCGCAGCTCCCCGAAGCGCCGGGTGCCGTGCTCGTGCAATTCCCACAGCACCAGCGACTTCCATTTGCCGCCGACCACGTCCATGGCCGCGTCGATGCCGCAGAAGTATGGCCCGAATCTCTTCTCACCCACGCGAAACCCTCGCTACCTGTTCACTTACCTGCCGGTAATTGCCTGACGAATTAGTGCGGTCTTGTGGGGCAACGCGGGCGGGAGCACTGTTGATTCCGGCGCGCCGACAACCACTTTCCCCACGTTAGAAGGAGATCCGCAATGGCGGACAACCAGCACCCCACCGTCACCGTTCTGGGTCTCGGCGCGATGGGTTCGGCCCTGGCGACGGCGTTCCTGAAGGGCGGCCGCGAGACCACGGTGTGGAATCGCAGCGCGGGCCGCGACGCCGAGTTGATCGCGGGCGGCGCTCGGGGCGCGGCCTCGGTGCGCGAGGCAGTGCGTGCCAGCGACGTGATCGTCGCGGTGCTGCTCGACCACGCCTCGGTACACGAGACCCTCGATCCGGTGGTCGCCGAGCTGGCGGGCAAGCAGCTGATCAATCTCACCAGCACCGCGCCCGAGGAGTCGCGGGAACTGGCCCGGTGGGCCGCCGCGCACGGCATCGAGTTCCTCGACGGCGGCATCATGGCGATTCCGCCGATGATCGGTCAGCCCGGTTCGGCGCTGCTCTACAGCGGTGCGCGGCAGGTCTTCGACCGCAATCTCGACACCCTCGAACTGCTCGGTTCGGCCGAGTACTTCGGCGAGGACGCCGGATTGGCGGCATTGCAGGACTTCGCGTTGCTGTCCTCGATGTACCTGATGTTCAGCGGGTTCTTCCACGCCGCCGCCATGGTCGGGTCGGTGGGGGTCTCGGCGGAGGCCTTCGGTGAGCGCACCGCGGCCTGGCTCACCGCCATGGCGCACGGGCTGCCCGAATACGGCAAGGCCATCGACTCCGGCGACTACACCACCGATGTGCAGCACCTCGGCTTCCAGAAAGCGGCAGTCGATGCCATCGTGCGCGCCAGCCGCGATGCCGGGGTGGCCCTGGACCTCATCGGCCCGGTGAAGAACCTCATCGACCGCCAGGTCGCCGACGGGCACGGCGCGCTCGCCTTCGCCCGCACCATCGAGGAACTGCGCCAGCGCTGAGCCGACGCCGCCCGCCGCCGAGAGCGGTTGCGGGCGGCGGCAGTTCGGTTCAATGCACGAGGTGCAATGTCGCGGTCAGTGCCGACAGCGACTCGGTGTAGCCCAGCTCGCGGATGCGCTGGTCGACCTCCGTCCGCCGCGTGGCATCCAATGTCGACCAGGTCTCGCCCACGCGTGATTGCGCGTCCGCCTCGGCCGCGGCCAGCAGGCTCAGCAGGGCGGGCCACTGCTCGGTCTCGGCGACCAGTGACGGCAGCCCCGTCAGGGTCGCCGTGTCGAATCCACCCAGCTGCGTCCCGGCACGACGTGCCACCTCCGGTGCGACATGCTCGGCGAGGCGGAACAGTCCGCGCCACTGCTGGAGATCGTCGCAGCCGTCGAGTGCCGCCACCAGCGTGGTGACTGCCCCCCGGTCCTGGACGATCGGATTGGCTGCGAGCCGCTCCAGCGCCGAGGGGCTCAGGTGGGCGAGGAACCGCAGCGTCTCCGCGCTCGCCTCGTCGGCCAGGAAGGTCGCGACGAGATCCGCGATCTCCTCCGGCGTGGCCTGCTCGAACAGAATGTCGCCGATCCCCTCGATCACATCGGCGTCGGTGCGCGCGAAGACCGAGAGCGCGGCCAGCCGCAACTCCTTGTCCCCGTCCAGGATCGTGCGCACCAGCCGCGGGATCCGCTGCTCGGCCCCGCCCAGCAGATGCCGCACGATCACCGAGATGCTCTCGCCCGAATACGAGTACGCCGCCGATCGAATCAGGCCCTCGTCGTCGTGGACGCCCTTCTCCACCGCCTCGATCAAGGTCGGGGTGGCGTAGGCCAGAAACGGTCCGGCCGTCACGTAGTCCTTGCGGCGCAGGATCTCGTTGACGATGCGCACCACCGGTTCGGCCGGGGCGACGTCGGCGAGTTGACCCACCGTATGCGGATCCATGTAGGGCGCGCCGTCGGCGGCGTAGGCCGGATCCAGCATGCCCACCGCCTCGGCGGCCTTCTTCGGATGGTCCACGCCGATCGCGCCCGCCGCGCGCCCGGCCATCACCGGCGGCACCAAACGCTGTACCAGCGGCAGCGAAATACTCAGCGGCACAACCGGAACCAGCATGCTCAGTCGCGAGAACGTCGCGTTGTGCCGGGCGAAGATCACGCGCGCCATGCGTTGTTGCAGTTCGTGCAGTCCCGCCGCACCCAATTTCTCCAGGTGCGCGAGGCGTTCGGCGGGGACGTGCAAGGTCCGGGCCAGCAGAATCACCTGGGCCCGGGTCACCAGATCACTCATCAGCCCAACCGATTTCCGAACATGATCTTCTTCGCCGCCGTCTTCAACGGCCACGGCAGTGCGCTGACGGTCTTGTCCACCGCCTCCACCATGGCGGCCTGCTCGGTCCGCTGCGCCTGCTGGAACAGCCCCAGCAGATCGGCGATCTCCGCCTCGGTGAGCGCGTCGAGCGCGGCCAGCGGCCCACCCAATTCCCGCTCGAGTTCGGCTCTGGCACTCATGCGCTACCCCATTCCCCAATGAACCGGATCACTCCGTGCTCCTACTTGATCACACATCGCGCGCGCCGACAATCGGTGCGAGGCCCCGGCGTGACGGCGCGTACGGCGCGATACTGGGTTGCGTCCGAACCGATTTCGTCGAGGAGCGCGCCCGATGAGCACACCGTCCGAGAATCCCTACGGCACACCCAGTACCGATGGTCCCGAGCCGATCCGCGGGTACCAGAACGTGATCAACACGATCGTGCGCGGGCTGTTGAAGGTGCCGGTGCTCTCCAAAGGTGTCGGCAAGCGGCTGGCCACCCTGCACGTGGTGGGCGTCAAATCCGGGAAGGTGTACGACATTCCGGTCGCCTACACCCGCCACGACGGTGACCTGCTCATCGGGACGGCGCTGCGGCCATGGGTGAAGAACCTGCGCGGCAATGTGCCGGTGAAGGTGTCGATGGGCGGTGCGCCCACCGAGATGCTCGCCGATGTACTCGACGACGAGAAGTCGGTGATGGAGCTCTACGAGGTGATCGCGCGCGACAACAAGAACAACGCCAAATTCAACGGCATCGGCTTCACCGCCGACGGTTCGCCCAACAAGGCCGATATCTATCAGACCTGGCAGCAGGGCGGCGTGGTCGTGCGCCTGACGCCGTTGGCGTAGGCGCGCGCCGCGTCACTTGTTGAAGAAGATCCCCGCGATATCGGCGTTCTTGATCGGGGTGTCGGCATTGGCCTGCACCGAGCACAGCGCCTGCACCGAGGCCATGGTGAAGTCCACCGACGTGCCGGTCGGCTCGGACTCGGTATTGGTCTGCTGCTTGATGAATTTGGTGACCGTCATGCGCTGATCGTCGGGATCCTGCGCGAGGTACTCGCTGCACTTGGTGTCGCCGCCCTTGTTCAGCGCGCGCTCGACATCGGTGCAGCCGCTCAGCAGTGTCGCGCCGACGGCGAGGGCGGCGACCGCCGTCCATCGCATGGTCCTCATGATCGATCCTCCGGGATGCAGCGCGGCGGGCCGGACCCGCCGCTGTCGCCCGCCAGCGTAGAGGGGCGGTGCTGAGAGGGAGCTGTGCGGCACCGTCGGGACAACCCTTGGCAAATGTGATTTACGTCACAACACCCCGCACGTCGAGGGGGGTGTGGATGGCATCGTAGGAGGATGCCAATCGCCTCCGCCGATACGATTCGGATTCTCGGTGCCCGCGAGCACAATCTGCGCAACGTCTCTCTCGACATCCCCAAGGACAAGATCACCGTCTTCACCGGTGTGTCCGGATCCGGCAAGTCCTCCATCGTCTTCGACACCATCGCCGTGGAATCGCAGCGGCAGCTCTACGCCACCTTCCCGGCGTTCATCCTGAACTTCCTGCCGCGCTACGAACGCCCGCACGCCGAGGCCATCGAGAACCTCACCGCGCCGGTCATCATCGATCAGCAGCCCGTCGGCGGCGGGCCGCGGTCGACCGTCGGCACCATGACCGACATCTATTCGATGATCCGGGCCATGTTCGCGCGGTTCGGGGAGAACTCGACCGGGCTGGTCTACGACTACTCCTTCAACACACCCCAGGGCATGTGCACCGAATGCGACGGCCTCGGGGTGAGCGTGCGGGTGGATACCGACAAGATCGTGGACCGGTCGAAGTCGTTGAACGAGGGCGCGATCCTGCTGCCCGGCTACGGGGTCGGCAGCGGAGACTGGCAGCTGTACGGCAATTCCGGGCGCTTCGACCTGGACAAGAAGCTCGCCGACTACACCGACGCCGAATGGCAGGACCTGCTGCACGGCAGCGGCGGCAAGGTGGAGCTCACCTACGCCAAGGGCAGCTGGAAGGCCAATTACGAAGGGCTGGCAGACAAATTCACGCGCTCGAAGGTCAAGCGCGACACCTCGGGGCTGTCGGAGAAGACCCGTGAGCAGATCCAGAAGTTCCTCACCGAGGGCACCTGTCCGGCCTGCGCGGGCGCGCGGCTCAATCCGAAGGCCCTCGCGACCACCATCAAGGGCCGCAATATCGCCGAATGGACTCGCATGCAGATCACCGATCTCATCGAGGTGCTCGACGAGGTCACCGACGAGGCCGCGCGCGGACTGGCCGACGCCACCCGGGTCGCGCTGGGCCGGGTCGCCGATATCGGGCTGGGCTACCTGAGCCTGGATCGCCCCACCAACACCCTCTCCGGCGGTGAGGGGCAGCGGCTGAAGATGATCAAACATCTCGGCAGCACCCTGGTCGGGATGACCTACATCTTCGACGAGCCCAGTGTCGGGCTGCACCCGCGCGATGTCGGTCGGCTCAACCGCATGCTGGAGGCGTTGCGGGACAAGGGCAATACCGTGCTGGTGGTCGAACACGATCCCGACGTCATCCAGATCGCCGACCACATCGTCGATGTCGGGCCGCGCGCGGGCGTGCACGGTGGCGAGGTGGTCTTCACCGGCAGCTTCGCCGAACTCGAACGCGCCGACACCCTCACCGGGGCGGGGCTGCGCCGCACCTTCCGGGTGAAGGAACGATTCCGGTCCAGCACCGGGGAACTGGTCGTCGCCGACGCCGTCGCCCACAACCTCAAGAACGTCACCGCGCGCATCCCCACCGGCATCCTGACCGCCATCACCGGGGTCGCGGGGTCGGGCAAGTCGAGTCTGATTCGCGACGAATTCATGTCGCGCTACCCGGATTCGGTGTTCGTCGACCAATCCGCCATCGCCGCGTCCTCGCGCTCCACCCCCGCCACCTACCTCGGCCTGATGGACACCATCCGCAAGCTCTTCGCCAAAGCCACCGGGGAACCGGCCGCGTTGTTCAGCTTCAACTCCGCGGGCGCGTGCCCCGAATGCGAGGGCCGCGGGGTCATCATCACCGAGGTCGCCTACATGGACCCGGTCACCACCCACTGCGAATCCTGTGACGGCCGTAGATTTTCCGAGGAGGTGCTCGCCCACCACCTGCGCGGTAAGTCCATCGCCGACGTGCTGGAGATGTCGGCGGAGGAGGCCGTGGAGTTCTTCCCGGAGAAGGCGCTCAATGCCAAATTGCGCACCATGAACGAAGTGGGCCTGGCCTACCTCAGCCTCGGCCAAGCCATGTCCACGCTGTCGGGCGGTGAGCGCCAGCGCATCAAACTCGCCACCCAACTCCAGAACACCGGCACCGTCTACGTTCTGGACGAGCCCACGACGGGCCTGCACATGTCCGATGTGGACACGCTGCTCGCACTGCTCGACGGCCTGGTCGACCGCGGCAATACGGTCATCGTCATCGAACACAACCTCGACGTGGTCGCCCACGCCGACTGGGTCATCGACCTCGGCCCAGACGGCGGCAAGAACGGCGGCGACATCGTCTTCACCGGCACCCCCGCCGAGCTCCTGACAGCCACCAACTCCCTCACCGGCGAGTACCTGCGCCGCTACAAGAACGGCCAAGCCGCGCGGTAACCCACGAGGGGGAACTGGTGGCGCGGCGCTCTCGCACGACGCCGCCACCAGTTCCCCCTCATGGGGCGGGTCGCGTGGGGCGTGGGGTGCGAGTGCGCATGGCGTGCCGGAAACGGGTCAATTGCCGCCTTGGTCAAGGGATTCGGCGGTGCAGGCGGCGCGCCAGACGCGGGCCTCGCTGGCATTGCCGCGGCGGTCGAGCACCTCGGCCAGCCCGGACATGGCGCGCGGGTCGCCGTGGTCGGCGGCGGTGCGCCACCAGTGCTCCGCGTCGGCCCATGCACCTTGGCGGAAGCGGACCACACCCAGGTCGTAGGCCGCGCCGATATGGCCGAAACCTGCCGCCTGCGTCCACAATTGGCAGGCCTGTTCTTCCTCGCCCCGGCCGTGCATGGCCACGCCGAGTTCGTAGAGGGCGTCGCGGTAGCGGCTGGCATCGGAGGTCGGTTCCGGCTCGGCGACGGCGGCGGAGTTGCCGGTGCGCAGCTCCACCACGAGTTCGTCGAAGTTCGGGCCGCCGACGCCGGTGCTACAGCGCAGGATCGTGGGTTCCCCGCGTTGGACGACGATCCCGTAGTTGCCCGTCCACGACACGATCGCCTCGGATTCGTCGACCCATACGGGCGTGAGCGAGAACGACGCGCCCGGGCCGATCGGGCAGACCCGCAGCGCGACTCCCCCGCGCATGGCGTCACTCCACACATCCACGCCGCGTAGCTTGCGGCCGTCGAGCAGTACGTGCCCGCCCTCCACCGACAGCCCCACCCCGAGGCTGCGGACGCCCTCCGGCGGTGCGACCGAGCGCAGCGTCAATGTCACGATGCACGCCTCGACGCCCAACGGCTCGCAGTGCATCGGGTACACGCTGCGTCCGTTCCAGGCCAGCGGCGCGGCACTGTCATATCGGTCCGCCAACGGTGTCGTGGTGGTCTCCCGTTCGGCGTACGGATACGACCTGCTCATCTGCGCCGCCTTCCGCCGGTGCTCGTCGCGATGTTCCGGCACACGGTAATACCCCCGAGGGTCGGTAAGTCCCGTATTTGCCAGGAGATTCGACCAGCAAACACCTGGTCGCCTGTCCGGTGGCCTTCGCCGACCCCGCGATTCGGCCCGCATGATCAGCGAAAGGTCAGCTACCGCAGGTGTTTTCGATGATCACCCGGCCCGGTCGAAAACCCGTCAACCCCACCTGAAATGCCGCCCCCGCGGCACCGTGCCTGGTCATCCGCCTTGCGACACGGACACGGGCTCCCCCGGTCCGCGCGGTGTGTCGGACTTGCGCCCGGCCAGTCGTGATGTTGAATCGACGCCGACGAGTTACCAGCGACGAGTGAAAGGGAACGACATATGGCTCTGCCCACGATGACCCCCGAACAACGCTCCGAGGCACTGGCCAAGGCCGCTGCCGTCCGCAAGGCTCGTTCGGAACTGATCGCGCAGGTCAAGAAGGGCTCGGTCTCGCTGGCCGAAGTGTTGAAGCGCGCGGACAAGGAAGACCTGGTCAAGAAGACCAAGGTCGCCGCGGTCATCAAGGCGCTGCCGGGCATCGGCCCCGTCAAGGCCGCCAAGCTCATGGACGAGGCCGAGATCCCGGCCGACCGCCGCATCGGCGGACTGGGCTCGCGCCAGCGCGCCGCCCTGCTCGAGGCGCTCAACGCCTGACGTTCCAGCCGTTGAACGGGTGGTGGCGACCTCTCGCCACCAGCTCCGTTCACCTACGGGGGGCCGCCCGGCCACCAAGCCCTTCGGCCCGGCGGCAACCACACCCACCCCCTCCCGAGGCCGATTTGGTCCCCACGGCCTCATCCGATAACCTTGCTGAGCACCACCGGTCCGGGTGGCGGAATGGCAGACGCGCTAGCTTGAGGTGCTAGTGCCCGTATTAGGGCGTGGGGGTTCAAGTCCCCCTCCGGACACAACGAAGCGTGAATCTCTTTGTATTACAAAGGGATTCACGCTCTTCTATTTCAAAGCCAAATCGAACCCTACCGGTTCGGACGGGTCGCCACGGTCACCGAAGGTGCGGTACGGGACGCGGCATTGTGAATGCGTGTGTGGCTCCGCGATTCGGGTATGGAGCTGTGGCACTGTGATCGCCGGAGGTGGTGCCGGTGATGCGGAGGAGCCGACTGATTCTGCTGGTGGGGGCGCTTGTCGTGGATACCGTGCTCGTCGCGGGCGCGTTCACGTATCGGGCGGCGACATCCCCGATTCCGGGTCGGGCGAATCCGGATGCAGCTGAGGTCGGCCTTGGTGTGATCGCCACTGTCGATCCGTGCGGCTTCGTCACCTCCGATGTGGTGGGTGGTCCGGGGATCACGGTGCGGGGGATCCGCCCTCTGGCTCTGCGGACTTGCTTTGCTCTGGTGGGAAGACCGGACCAGTCCGATCGGGGGGTGGTGCTCGATGTCGAGGTGACTGAAGACATCGATCTCGACCGCTACCACGCCGATGGACTGACGGTCCGGGATTCGGGCACTGTCCATCGGGGTATGGGCGTGGAAGCCCCTTCGCGGACACCGGGTGTCGGTGACGCCGTGATCGACATCGTCTATCACGACAACGGGGATGCCGTCGTTACCCGCGCCTCGTGGACAGGCCCCGCTCCCGATCCCGGTGAGGACATCGATCGGCGGGCCGTCGCCACGCGAGTCGGTGACGCCGCGGAGCGGGCGATGGCCACGGGGGCGTTCCGGCACCTGACATATCCGGCAAGTTCAGCGGCGAGCGTGGATCTGTGCAGCCGGGTCGCGACCCCGACGCTGGACATGGTGCTGAACATCCCGGGAACCCGGTCCGCACGGTTGTCGCAGAACAGCTGCCGGTGGACTGTGAAGTCGGGTGACGTTCATCCCTCGGTCGAAGTCCGAGTGCGTTTGGACCTGCAGCGGAACCAGGGGAAATTCCCATCCCGGCCCAACGCGGTGGTGAATGGTCGACCGACGCAGGTCTGGGTGCTCGACAACGTCCCCTACCGGGCAGAGGCCGCGAAAGCATGCGTCTACGCGACTACCGCGAAGATCTGGAACCCGTGGCTCGGGTACCGCGTCGTCCCCGATGCCCCCGATCGTCCGGACCCGTCACTGGTGGAGGTGGTGGAGGTCAGCGTCGCATGGCCGCCCGACGCCGCCGAAGAGTCCCGGGTGTGTGAGTCCGCAGGCCGCATCGCGTGGGAAGTGTGGCCGTCGATTCCGTAGTCTGGATCCAATTTGGCTGGATCCGGCCCCCCGCTACTCGATGATCAGATTTCGTGCTGATCGACACAGAACCCGTTGCATCGCAACGGGTTCTGTCATTTCAGCGACGATTCGCCTCGCGCGCAGCGCTGGAGAGTCAGGCGGAGGACGGGGATGGTTCTGGTGGATTTGCGTTGGTAGTTGGCGAATCGTGGTGCTGCCGTGACGATCTGCTGCCAGGCGTGCTCGCGGTCGGTGCCGGTGAGTTCTGTCGCGGTGACCGGTAGTGGGCCGTGGTTGTCGAGTTCGATCGCGATCTGGGTGGGGTGGGCTTTCAGGTTGTGGTACCAGTCCGGGTTGGCGGCGGCTCCTGCGGCGGAGGCTGCGATCAGCCACTGGTGGTCGCCGTCGGGGAACCAGGCGACCGGTGACTGGCGAGGCTGTCCGGTTCGGCGGCCTGTGGTGTGCAGGATCAGGATGTTCATGCCCAGGAGGGAGGTGGTGGAGCGGCGGGCTCGGGCGCTGATCAATCGGTTGATCAGGCGCATGCCCGGGGTTGAGCGGACCTTACGCATCGGTGGGCCCTTCGTGTGGCGGGCGTGGGACCGCGGGCCAGGGTTGGGTGAAGCGCAGCAGGTTGCCGGAGGGGTCCAGGAAGGCGCAGTCGCGGGTGTTGTCGGGGTTGGTCGTCGGTTCTTGGATCACCTCGATGCCCGCGGCTTCGAGGTGCGCGAAGGTGGTGTCGCAGTTGGTGGTGGCGAAGACTAGACGGCCTGCCAGGCCCTTGGCGATCAGCTCCTCGAGGGTCAGGCGGTCGGTTGCCGAGGCGACCCCGTCGGGGGTTTCGAGAACGATCCGCATGTCCGGTTGCGACGGTGGGTTGACCGTCACCCATCGCCTTCCTTCGCATTCGACCTCGCCGTGCACCTCGAGGCCGAGTACATCGCGGTAGAACGCGAGTGCGTGGTCGAGGTCGTGGACGGTGAGATGGAAGGCCGTGAGCCGTGGGCCCCTCACGCCGGATTCTCGCGGAGGTCGACGACCGGTGTGGCGCTGAGGTAGACGATGTCGAGGTCGGCGAAGCGCTCCTCGTCGGTGTCGATGACGATTCGGGTGATGGCGTTGTCGCTGATGGTGAACTCGAAGACCGCCTTCGGCCGACCCTGGTGCACCCAGACCGCCGCCGGGACCCCGTCGACCAGTGCCAGTCGCGCGGCCTGCGCCCGTCCGGAGAAGAAGGCCGCGACCGCCTGCCCGCCACGGACTTCGCCGAGCACGGCGTCCGGATCGAGCAGCTCGACCAAGGCCGCGAAATCGCCGTTGCGGGAGGCCGCGAGGAAGGCCGCCACGAGTTCTCGCTTCCGGGATCGCGCGGCCTCGGACGCCTCCGCCGCTCCCTGCACCCGCCGCCGCGCCCGACTGGCGAGCTGCCGCGCCGCGGCCGGGGAGCGGTCGATGATGGTCCCGATCTCGTTGAACGACACGGCGAAGACATCGTGCAGGACGAAGGCCAACCGCTCCACGGGGTTCAGCGTCTCCAGCACCACCATCAACGCGACACCGACCGAATCGGCCAGCAACGCCTCGTCCTCGGGACCGGACGGCTGCATGCCCGGGTCCGGCACCTCCGACTCGGGCGGCAGTGCTCCGGAGGAATCCTCCGGCCGAATTCGACGGGCCTCCAACATGTTCAGGCACACCCGCGCGACGACCGTGGTCAGCCATCCGGCCGGATTCTCGATCTGATCGGTGTCGGCGCGGCTGACCCGCAGCCACGCCTCCTGCACCGCGTCCTCGGCCTCACCGCGCGAGCCGAGCATGCGGTAGGCGACCGCCTGCAAGCGGCTCTGGTGTTCGGCGAACTGTTCGTTCAGCCAATCGTGCTGGACCATCGGTCACATTCTTCCGTTCGGGGCTGTCATACCTATTGACCGGCAATCCCACGCCGATGTGACAAAGGAGAAATCATGAAAGCGAACGTCAGCTCGATCCTGCTCGGTGTCGCCGATATGGAGAAGTCCAAGCGGTTCTACACCGAGGGTCTGGGGTGGACGATCAAGAACGACTACGGCGTCTCGGTGTTCTTCGAGTCCGATGGCGGCGCACTCGTCGGCTTCTACGGCCGCGAGGGCTTGGCGCAGCAGGTGGGCACGAATCCGGAGGGGAGCGGCTTCGGCGGCCTGGTGCTCACCTATGTCGTGCGCAGCCAGGAGCGTGTCGACGAGATCATCGCCGAGGCCGAGAAGGCCGGTGCCACGATTCTCAAACCGGCCGGGGCGCTGCCGTGGGGCGGGTACGGCGGCACCTTCGCCGACCTGGACGGCTACATCTGGAGTCTCGCCTACAGCGCCAAGGCCGCGGATCAGCCTTACGCCGAATAACCCGCTCGAGCGATAGTCTCGAGATCAATAGGACCGGCCGGTCGGGTCCGTCGTGAGCCAACTGCTGTCAGGAGGGCATCATGAAGTTTCGGACATTCGTCGAGCCACCGGAGCCCATGCGAGGGCTCGAGGTCCCCGAAGAGGTAGTGGACGCCCTCGGCGCGGGCAAGCGACCGAGGGTGACCATCACCATCAACGGCCACTCCTGGCAGAGCCGAGTGGCGATCATGCGCGGCCGCTACCTGCTCGGCCTGAGCAAGGCCAACCGGGAAGCCGCCGGTGTCGCCACCGGCGACGAGGTGGAGGTCGACCTGGAATTCGACGCCGATCCCCCGGCCCTGGTCGAACCGCCCGAGCTCACCCGCGCCCTGGACGCCGACCCCACCGCTCGCGCCGCCTACGACAAGCTCTCCCACAGCCGCAAACGCGTCCACGTGCTCAACATCGAGAAGGCGAAGAAGCCCGAAACGCGCACGCGGCGGGTCGAAAACGTCATAGCGGAGCTCCACGGCGGACAGTAGGCCCAGGGTGCGCCCGCGGCACTCATCTCACCGAACCCGAGTGCGTGCGCGGAGGATTTCACCCGCGGCGTGTGAGGTCCCAGCGCCTGCGGTTCCGTAGCGTCGGCGGGCACAGTCGGCTGGTCGAGAGGAGTCTCATGAACGGGATCGTGGTCGTCCTGGTCGGTGCGCTGCTGTGTTTCTACGGGATCCGGTCGGTGCACCTGGGGATCCTCGCGATCGGGTTCGGGCTCGGCTGGATGATCGCGGACCTGTTCGAGGCATCGTTCACCTGGCTGGTATTGATCGGTTCGATCGGGGCGGTGTCCTCGTGGGTGGTGACGTCGCTGGTGTTTCGGTTCGCGACGTACTTCATCGGTGGGCTCTCCGGCGCGATGATCGGCACGAAGTTGGCGACGGTGCTGCAGCCGGGTGACAAGAACTGGGCGTTGAGCATGATCGTCGCGGCCGCCGTCTGCGTGTCGGGTGCGTTCCTGGCCAACAAGTTTCGTGCGCGGGCCCTGCTGTGGCTGACGTCGATCGGCGGCGCGAGCATGATCCTCAGCGGTCTGGGCCGGATGGATGATTCGCTGGCCTTCCTGCGCCACCCGGACCCGGGCTGGCAGCAGATCACCGCCACGCTGTCGTGGATCGGCCTCGCGGTGCTGGGGTGGATCACGCAGCGTCACCTGTTCGCCGAGAAGCTCGGCATCCAGCACCTGGTCGGAGACGACTCCGACGAGCGGCGGTACAACGGCGGCTGGCCAGCGGGATAGCCCGTCCGCTAGGACGCTGTCGGACGATCGACTGTTCGGTACAGGGCGATCACGGGAACGATGAGGATCGCGAGCGATACCGTCGCGACGAGGCCGTAGCCGCCGGTCGCGAACAGCAGGGTGGAGGCCACCGTGGCCGCCGCCGACCCGCCCCACACCCGCGTCTCGACCGTGCCCTCCAACCGCACCTGGTCGATCGGGGGCAGATTGCCCGAAATCACGTGGCTGGCACCGATATAGGCGAGATTCCAGCCGTACCCCAGAGCGAACAGCACGAGCGCGAGGGCTGGGCCGCCGGACGCGATGACCACGGTGATCGACGAAAACGTCAGTAGCGCAAGGCCGGTCGCGATCAGCGCGCGGCCGCCGAAACGGTCGCACAGCAGACCCGACAGCGGTGCGAGCGCGAACATGCCGAAGGTGTGGACCGAGATCATCGCGCCGACGGTGTGCAGGCCGTGGCCGTGTTGGTGCACGGCCACGGGCGCGGCGGTCATGATCATGGTCATCACCGCTTGGGCCGCCAGCATCGTGGCCAGCGCCAGACGCATGGGGGCGCGATGCGACGGCGGAACCACCGGTGTCGGCGACGTCGCCACCGGCAGCAGCGGAGTCACTGGCAGCTCGGCCACCGTATGCGTGGTCATCGCCCGCGGTGCCACGGCATCGGTGCGCGGCAGCGACGCCGCCGCCAAGGTCGCCAGCGCTACCGCCCCAGCGCCCAGCGCGAAGATCCCCGCACCGGGTGCGTACCCCGCCGCCGACGCCACCGCCGACATCGGGGCCAGCAACAGCGGACCACCCACGGCCCCAAGGGTTCCCGCCCACACCACCACCGCCAGCGCCGTCCCGCTGCGCCGCGATCCCACCTCGGCGGCCGCGTAGCGCGACAGCTGCGCCGCCGCGTTCCCCATTCCGAGCAGCGCCATGCCCGCGACGAGCACCCACGGCGTCGTCGTGGAGAACATGGCGAGCACCCCACCGGCCGTCCCCGCCGCGTACCCGGTCACCAGACCCGCGCGTCTCCCCCGCCGCGCCATCACCGCGCTCAATACGGCGGCCCCGATCGCGGTGCCGACCACCCCCGCCGCACTCGGCAGCCCGGACCATGCCGCGCCCCACGCCTCGGCCGCGACCAGCGTCCCCATCGTGCTGGCCGTCACCATGGCCAGGCTCATCGACGCCGCCCCGAGGAACAATGCCGTCAGCCACCGTCGTTCCCGTGTCGGTTCGTGCGTCTCGATCGCCGTCATGCATAACAACGCTAGAAGCCGGGCGAGGGTGAAAGAATAAGCCGATCAAGGCGATTCGCCTTCCATGGCTGTCGTTCGCAATGCGATCGCGAGGTTTCGGTTTACGGATGAACAAACCCCTGGACGACACCGATTGGCGGATCCTCGCCGAACTGCAAGCCGATGGCCGCCTGTCCTACAACGAACTCGCCCGCCGCGTTCACCTCTCCGCCCCCGCCGTCGCCGATCGCGTTCGCCGCCTGGAGGATTCGGGCGTCATCACCGGCTACGCCGCCCGCGTCGACCCGCGCCGCACCGGTATGCCCGTCCTGGCGTTCATCCAATTGCGCTGTGCCCTCGGCCGCTGCCTGCTGAAAACCAGTACCGCCGAGGACTATCCGGAGGTCGTCGAGGTCCACAAACTCAGCGGCAGCCACTGCACCCTGCTGAAGGTCCGCACCGCCTCCCTGCACCATTTCGAGGGTCTCGCCGAGCGCATCGGCGAACACGGCACCATCGACACCCACATCGTCCTGTCGACCCAGTACGAAGCCCGCGCGATCGTCTCGGTGGACGTCGATCGCCCCGTCACCGATCCGACGGGCTGGCCGAGGGATTCGGATCAGCCGCGCACCTCGAGCTGACGGTGAGTCCCTCCGCGTAGCACGTGTTTACGCGGCCAGCGGCGCGAGCCGTGTCAGCCGACCTTGTTGACGCGGGTCGTCGTCATCGCGAGGGGTTCGCCGCGCTCGGAGGCCGGGCGCAGTTCGGCGACGGGACCGCCGTCGAGGTCGGTCAGCGTCGAGCGCGGTTCGTCGGCGGTGAAGGCGTGCCGCTCGCCCCACTGCCGCAACGCGACGATGGTGGTGAACAGGTCCCGTCCCGCGTCGGTCAGTTCGTAGACGTGGCGTTTGCCGCCCGGGGTCGGCGCGGTGGTGAGGATGCCGTGCTCGACGAGGCGGCGCAGACGGTCGGTGAGGATATTGCGGGCGATGCCGAGGCGCTGTTGGAACTCGGTGAACGCCGCCGCGCCGTCCATGGCGTCGCGCACGATCAGCAGACTCCACCGATCGCCCACCAGGTCGACCGTGCGCGCCACGGGACAGGTGGGGTCGGTCCACTCGCGGCCGGAATCGGGCGTCGGCATCGCACTCCTCGCGATCGGCTGCAATTCGAAACCATTATGCCCTACGGTTCGAATGGTTTCATTTTGCTACCAAATTGGAGGTTGTGGTGTCGACAGAGGTCACCCGATCGCAGCGATTGCTCCTGGCGCTGGTGTGCGCCACGGCGGTGTCGACCATCTACGCGATCCAACCCGTCCTGGCCAGGGCGGGAAGCGATCTCGGAGTCGATGCCGCCGCACTGGGCTGGCTGGTCGCCGCCGGGCAGATCGGCTACTTCCTCGGCCTGATCGTGCTCGTCCCCCTCGGCGACGTGCTCGACCGCCGCGCCCTGATGACCACCCACCTGCTGCTCACCGCCCTCGGATGCGCCCTCGTGGCCGTCGCCCCCAATGCCGTCCTCTCGATCGTGGGCCTCGCGGTCGCGGGCCTCTTCGCCGTGGTGGTGCAGGTGACCGTCGCCTACGTCGCCGCCCGCTCCGACCCGAGCGAGCGCGGCCGCGATATCGGTGCCGTCACCTCGGGCGTGGTGATCGGCATTCTCGGAATCCGCGTGCTCGCGGGCGCATTGGGCGACACCGTCGGCTGGCGCGCGATCTACGCCCTGCTCGCCGCGGCGTGCGCGCTGCTCGCACTCACCACCCGAGCGCGCCTGCGCCCAGACCCGCGCACCGCCGACACCCGATACACGCGGGTGCTGGCGTCGATGGCCCGGCTCGTCCGCACCGATCGCCTGTTCCGGAACCGAGCACTGATCACGTTCTTCCTCTTCGCCTCGTTCGGCACCCTGTGGAGCGGCTTGGCCCTGCCCCTCGGAGCCGCCCCATGGCAGCTGAGCACCGCCGAGATCGGCCTGTTCGGTATCGCCGGTCTGGCCGGAGCGCTCGGTGCCGCCCGCGCGGGCCGCTGGGCCGACAGCGGACACGCCTCCCGCGTCACCACCTGGTCCCTCGCGCTACTCGCCGCCTCCTGGCTTCTGATAGCCCAAACCCGCTGGGCCCTATGGCTACTCGTGCTCGGCATTCTCGCCCTCGACTTCGCCATCCAAGCCGTCCACGTCACCAGCCAACACCTGCTGACCACCGCCCACCCCACCCGCGCCAGCAGCGTCATCGGCGTCTACATGGCCTGCTACTCGCTGGGCTCGGCCCTCGGCGCGATCACCACCGCCTGGGCCTACACCCACGGGGGCTGGTCGGCCTCCTGTGTCCTCGGCGCCGTCTACGCCCTAGCTGCCTTGGCGCTCAGCCGATCGGATTTCCTGCCAGCCCTGCACGCGAATCATGATGGCCCCCAAGCTGATAGCGGCCACCGCGAGCGTGCCGGAGATCAGCACCTCCACGACGATGAGGCTCCAGCCGCCCTGTGGCCCCATGGTGGTGACGTAGTAGTCCTCGGTGGTCTCGCTCTCCCATTCGGGAGCGCTCAACCGCACGCTCACCCAGGTGAGCACCCAGGTCGCCAACCAGGCCGTCCACCACACGCCGACCAGCGGGCTGGCGGGACGGGCGCGCAGATCCCGTGCATCGGAGGGCGTTCGGGGATCGCTCGCGCGGACGATATCGGACATGATCATCTGCGGGAACCACGCGTTGACCACCGGACAGAACCAGCCGCCGATCACCCACCCGCGCGAGCGGCGATGGCGTGCCAGACACAACGCCTCGGCATTGAGCCGCGCGCGCCACATCCAGACGATGAACAGAACGGCGCTGGCGAGCTGTAGCAACAGCCACACAACTCCGATCCACACCGGCGACTGCCACTCCCCCTCCTCGGCGCGGCTGTTCTCGAAGTCGGCGTAGGTGATGCCGTCGGCGATCGCACTGACCAAGGACATCACCACCGAGGCCGCGATTGCCGCGAGGGTCCACGTACCCAACGACGCCAGGGGTCGCAGACCGCGCTGCCCGAGCATGGCTTCTCGTTCCTGAGACATTGTTCGATTCCTTTGTAACCAGGGTGTTTTCAGTTGTGTAGGAGCCATGCCGACGCATCCGGCGGCAGTGTGTGACCGAGTCCCGGCAGCGAGGTCAGTGCGATAGTGAGATCCGTGGGCAACGCGAGTTCCTCGGGACCGGTATTGACCCAGCACTGGGCGACGCCATTGGTGAACGCGAGCGCGCCCGGCGGGGTGTCGAGCCATTCGATCGCCGGTGTGGGAGCCCAGTGCGCCCGCCGCAGCGCGAGCGCCTCGCGGTAGAGCGTGAGGAACGACCTGGGGTCGGCCGACTGGGCGGCGACGGTGCGATCACCCCAGGTCGCGGGTTGGGGCAGCCACGGCGGTTCCACCGCGGGGTCGGGCGAAAAGCCGTACGGCGGAGCGCTGTCGGCCCACGGGATCGGCACCCGGCAGCCGTCGCGACCGACATCGGTGTATCCCGATTGGGCCCAGGTCGGGTCGCGGCGCGCCGCACCGGGCAGATCTTCGACCTCTTCCAGGCCCAATTCGTCACCCTGGTAGACGTAGGCGCATCCGGGCAGGGCGAGTTGGAACAGCGCCGCGGCGCGGGCGCGGCGTCGGCCGAGGGTGTGATCGGGTGTCTCGTCGGCCCATCGGCCGCGGTCCCATTCGGATCCGATCTCGGTATCGGGTTGTGTACGCGCATAACGGGTTACGATCCGCGTCTCGTCGTGGTTGGTCAGCACCCAGGTGGGCGCCGCGCCCACGACCGTGGCCTGGGCGACCGCGTCGTCGACGACCGCGCGCAGATGCTCGGCCCGCCACGGGGAACGCACCAGATCCATCTGGAATGCCGAGTGCAGCAGGTCTTCTCGCAGGTAGCGGGCCAACCGAATATTGTCGCGGACATGCATCTCGCCGACGAATACCTTTGGCGGCGAATAGGAGTCGGCGATAGCGCGCCAGGGCCGGTAGAGCTCGGCGGTGCCGTCCTGGTCCCATGCCGGATGCTCGCAGATACGACTCAGCCCCGCACCGCGCACCCCGGCGTCCGGTAGTGCCGGGTCCTTGACGAGCCCGTGCGCCACATCGATGCGGAACCCATCGAGCCCCCGGTCGAACCAGAAGCGCAGCGTGCGTTCGAAATCGGCACGCACCTCGGGATTTTCCCAATTGAGATCCGGTTGGGCCGGTGCGAACAGGTGCAGGTACCACTGCCCGTCGGGGACACGAGTCCAGGCCGAACCGCCGAAGATCGATTCCCAATCGTTCGGCGGTGCCTCGCCGTGCACACCCCGACCGGGCCGGAACCAATAGCGCTCCCGCGCACCTGGATCACCGCGCAGCGCCGCCCGGAACCACGCGTGCGCACTGGAGGTGTGATTGGGCACGAGGTCGAACAGCACCCGCAACCCCAGCGCGTGGGCCTGTGCGATGAGCGCCTCGGCGTCCTCGAGCGTGCCGTAGGAGGGATCGACATCGCGGTAGTCGGCGACGTCGTACCCGCCATCGGCCATCGGCGACGGATAGATCGGGGTCACCCACAGCGCATCGACCCCCAATTCCGCCAGATAGTGCAGCCGCGCCCGCAGTCCCGCGAGGTCGCCGACCCCGTCGCCGTCGCCATCGGCGAACGAGCGCGGATAGACCTGGTAGATGACCGCCGATCGCCACCAGGCATCGCCGGAAGAAGTGGTCGCCGGGTTCATGAGCCGTCACCTGCAACACGAAAACGAAGGGATTCGACGACAGTCGATACAACGATAATTGCGCTGCTCCCGCTGCCGGTCAAGGCTGCGCCACAACGTAATTTCCTGCTTTTATAGGTGATCTTCATCGTCGATGTACGCAACTTTTTGCGTCATCTACAGTGGATGCCGTGAGCCGAAAACAGGTCACCCTCGCGGATATCGCGGCCCGGGTCGGCCGCGATGTCTCGATCCCCACCGTCTCGCGTGCCCTGCGCAACGAGCCCGGCGTCTCCGGGGAACTGCGCGAACGCATTCGAAAGGTCGCCGAGGAGCTGGGCTATATCGCCGCCCCGGAGACCACCGGCCGCGTCGCGGTCATCACCCCCGTGGTCGACACTTGGTTCTACTCGAGCGTCCTCGGCGGCATCGAATCCGAGTTGCGCACAGCGGGATTGGACCTGCTGCTCTACTGCCTGCCCACCGCCGACCAACGCACGGCCTTCTTCGCCGCGCTACCGCACCGGCGCAAGGTCGACGCCGTGATCGTCCTCGCCGCGCCGATCGCCAACACCGACCGCGACCTGCTCACCGCGCGCGGCTATCCGGTCATCAGCGTCGGCGCGCACACCGAGGGTCTGCCCACCATCCGATTCGACGATCACGAAGCCGCCTGCAAAGCCGTCGGCCATCTGATTCACCAGGGACACAACCGCATTGCCATGATCCGCACCGAATCGGTGGAGGGCACCGCCTGGGATGCCGACCGCCACCGCTACCGCGGCTACCGCGACCAACTCGCCGCCGCCGGACTGCCCTTCCGTGCGGACTACGTCGTCTCGGTGCGCTGGGGTCTCGACGAGGGCGGCGCGGCCATGGACCGACTGCTCAATATCGACGAACCCCTGCCGACCGCCGTGTTCTGCCACTCCGACGAGGTCGCCGCCGGAGCACTGCGCAAACTCCGCAACGACGCGCGCCTGCCGGTCCCCGAATCCATCTCGGTGGTCGCCGTCGACGATCACCCGATCGCCGAGATGATCAACCTGACCACCGTCGCCCAACCCGCCCGCCGCCAGGGCGAACGCGCGGCCCGCGCGGTCATCGACCACCTCGCCGGGCGCACGCCCCTCGACGCCGCGTCGACGGTGCTGCCCGCGCGTCGCCTGGTCTTCCGAGGCTCCACCGCGCCCCCGCCCAACGACCCGACCGTCGCGAGGCGCTGACCCGCGAGCCCCGTCCCGTTCACGGCCCGCGGTGTGCGGTCGAGCCGGATGGTCACTACGGTGGTCCCCGCAAGCGGAAGCCCGAAGCAATGGGGGTCAGGCATGTCAGTGGCGGTCGAGCGGCTCGAGGTCTCGAATCGGGGTGCGCCGCCGCGACGTGCCATCCCGGTGAGCGTGGTCTGGGCGGTCTCGATCGTGGGTGTGCTGGCGGGCGGCTACTACATTCAGCAGGTCCTGGCCGCGCCGACCATGATGATGCACCTGATGGATCTGGGCACCTACGAGATCGCGGCGCAGCGGGTCGTGGACGGCGTCTCGGTCTACGACAGCCCCCTGCGCGGCAATACCCGCGGCGTGTGGGAATTCGTGTACACCCCGTTCTCGGCGCTGATGTTCGTGCCGCTGGTCGCGCTGCACGGCACGGTGTTCACCTGGGTCGGCGCGCTCGCCAATTTCGCCATGCTCACCGGCTCGGTCTGGGCGACGCTGTCGCTGCTCGGGTACCGCCGCGATCGGCGACTGCTGCTCATCGGCCCGCCCCTCGCCGGGCTGCTGCTGTTCTGCGAACCGATCCGGCAGACGATGGCTTTCGGGCAGGTCAATATTCTGCTGATGCTCATCGTGCTGGTCGATATGGCACTGCCCGATTCCTCGCGCCTCAAGGGCGTCTTGACCGGTATCGCGGCCGGAATCAAGCTGACCCCACTGTTCTTCGTGCTCTACCTGGTGGTGACGGGCCGAATTCGCGCCGCCGCCACCGCCATCGGCGCACTCGTCGCCACCATCGTGGTGGGTGTGGCCGTGCTGCCGAAGGATTCGCTGACCTTCTGGAGCGGTGCGTTCGCCGACCCCACGCGGGTGGGTGTGCCGGAGAATCCGCAGAACGAGTCGCTGCGCGGCATGATCGCCCGGTCCCTGGGCACCGCCGGGGAGTTGCAGGTGCTGTGGTTCCTCGCGGTGCTCGCGCTCGTCGCCGTCTGTCTGCTGCTGGCGCGGCAACTCTCGGCGACCGGTCGAGAACTGCCCGCTGTGGTCCTGTGCGGTCTGACCACCACCGTCGTCTCCCCCTACAGCTGGATCCACCACTGGGTCTGGCTGGCCCCGCTGCTGATCTACCTGGGCCATCTGGCGCTGCGCCACGGCGGCGTGCTCGTGCCGACCGCACTGCTGCTGGTGTTCGCGGTGACCTCGGGGGGCGTCTTCGAACTGCTCGGCCTGCACTACGGCAGCATTTTCGATATTCCGGCGGGTCGACTCGGCCTGTTCACCCACAACGCCTACATCTGGTTGACCGTCGCGCTGTTCGCGGCGACCGCCGTGTGGCTGCACCGCAGCGGCGGTGGTACGGTGATCACCAAGATTCCCGTCCGATTCCGGACGAAGAAAGTATCTGTAACCGACGGTTACACATAAATCCCGCTCACGTAATGCGGTCGAGGAATGTCCGGATCAGCCCCGTGACCTCGTCCAAGTGCGTCTCCAGCAGCCAGTGCCCGCCGTCGAGGATGTGCAACTCCGCCTCGGGATGATCGCGGTGATAGGCCCGTGCCGCGCCCTCGGGCATATAGCCGTCGTGGCGGCCCCACACGATCAGCGTCGGTGGCCGGTGCTCGCGCAGATACGCCTGCTGCTTGGGAAACCACGACACCGTGTGGCGTTGATCGGCGAGCAGATCCACCAGATGCGCCCGCCGTTCGGGCGTCATGCGCGCCCACGACAGCGTCCACAGATCCGGGCTCACCCGGTCGACCAGATGCTCGGGCAGCTCCCCCACGAACTCGCCCCGGAACCCCTCCAGGCTCACCGCCTCGGCGAGCGCGGCCTTGCCCTGCTCGGTCGGATTGTTCCAGAACCGTTTCAGCGGAGCGTATTTCGGCCCGTGCTCGTCTTCGTAGATATCGCCGTTCTGAATGATGAGCCCGCGCACCCGCCCCGGCGCGTCCATGGCCAACCGCAACCCGAACTGCGAACCGTAGTCGTGCAGATAGATCGCGTACGAGGACAGACCCAGCGCCTCGGTGAAGCGGCGCAGGAACTCCGAGTACCCGTCGAAGGTGTAGGAGAAGTCCTCGGGTGTCGCGCTGTACCCGAAACCGGGCAGGTCGGGCGCGACAGTGCGCCAGCGGTCGGCGAGCGCGGGCATGAGATGGCGGAATTCGAACGACGACGACGGATACCCGTGCGGCAGCAACAGGACCGGCGCGTCGGCGGGACCCGCCTCGCGGTAGAACGTGTCGATTCCGTCGACGGTGATCCAACGGTGGCCGATATCGCGCATGCCGAATTCCTCCTTCGTATCCTCCCCCACGCGTACCCGGTCGATCGTGTCTCACACGGGGTCGCGCGAAGTGGTACGAGCTGGACGGTTTCGCACGCGTCCGGTCCGTGACGTGTCCGCACAGGGCACAATCGCGGTATGAGCGCTGCCGATCGACTATGGGATCTCGGGTACGCGGCGGGCTGGCGGGTGGTGCGGGCACTGCCGCAACGCGTCGCCGTCCGGCTCTTCGATACCGTCGCCGATCGCGCGGCGCGCCGCGACGGCGGACCGAAACAATTGCGGCGCAACCTGTCCCGCGTGGTCGGCGTTCCGGCGGAAGAAGTGCCCGACGATCTGGTGCGGGCGAGTCTGCGGTCGTACGCGCGGTATTGGCGCGAGGCGTTCCGACTACCGGGGATGGATCCGGTGACACTGGCGCAGCGCATCGAGGATTGCGCCCAGGGCGTCGAGCACATCCACACCGCCATGCGCGCGGGGCGAGGCGCGATCCTGGCGCTGCCGCACAGCGGGAACTGGGATCTGGCGGGCGTGTGGGTGGTCCAGCGCGTCGGCCCGCCCACCGTGGTCGCCGAACGGCTCCGTCCCGAATCGCTGTACCGCCGTTTTGTCCGCTTCCGTGAAGGTTTGGGATTCGAGCTGATTCCGCTCTCCGGCGGCGCGACCCCACCGTTCGACCTGCTCGCCGAGCGCCTGCGCGCGGGCCGCATAGTCGGCCTGCTCGGCGAACGCGATCTCTCCGGCACCGGTGTGCCCGTCACCTTCTTCGGCGAATGGACCCGCATGCCCTCGGGCCCCGCCCGCCTCGCCATCGACACCGGCGCGCCCCTGCTGCCGGTGCACTGCTGGTTCACCCCCGACGGCTGGGGCTTCTCCATCGGCGCGCCCATCGACACCTCCGGCGGAGTCGAGCGCGCCACCCAACTGCTCGCCGATCGCTTTGCCGCCAATATCGCCGCGCATCCGGCCGACTGGCATATGCTGCAACCGCTGTGGACCGCGGACTTCTCTCCGGAACACTTGGCGCGCATGGAATCTCGACGCCGACAACGCGCGGCCCGCGAGGCGACGGACTGAACGACGGAGGCCCCCTTGCTGTCCCTACAGGAAATCTCGGACCGACTCGAAATCCAGGACCTCATGGTCCGGTACTCGCATGCGGTGGACACCCAGCAGTGGGACCTGCTCGACGACATCTTCACCGCCGACGCGCATATCGACTACACGGCCATGGGTGGACCGTCCGGTGACCTGGCGGCGACCAAGAAATTCCTCGCCGAGGTGATGCCGAATTTCCTGGCGTTCCAACACCTGGTCAGCAATTCCGCGATCAGCGTGGACGGCGACACCGCGACCGCGCGCACCATGTGCCACAACCCCATGATGGTGCCCGGCGGCGACGGTCGCGACCAGCTCATGCTGTGCGGGCTGTGGTATCTGGACACCTTCACGCGCGTCGACGGCCGCTGGTGGATCCAGCGGCGCGTCGAGGAGAAGAGCTATATGTTCGTGGCGGCGCCGAATCAGCCGCCGGTGGCGAGCAACTGGTCGAAGAAGGCGCGGTAGCCGCGCATGGCCTGACGCAATTCCTCGGTATCGCCGGAGTCCTCGCGCGACCACCGACCCTCGAGCTTGCGCTTGCGATCGGCGCAGGTCTCGGTGAGCTGGCGCAGCGCGCCCTCGACGAGTTCGTCGGCGCGCGAGACCGCGTCCTGCGGATTGTCGACGAACAGACCCTGCACCTCACGCCACTGCATGCGCAGCCGTTCGACCTCGGAGACGGCGATCAACGGCTCCCCGGTCTCCAGCGTGGGTGTCGACGGAGCCCGATGGGTGCCCAAATCACGCTCGGGGCCACCGGATTTCACAATGCGCTCGTCGGACTGGTCGGGGCGCTGGATCGCCTCGGTCGCGCCGGTGCGGTCGGCGGTCCCGGCGTATCCGGCGCGCTCGGAACCGGCGGCGTAGCCGGACTGATCGCCCGCCCCGGTGCCGGGTTGATCGGCGGCGTGCGGTGCGACGCGCTGATCATCGGCGGTGGTGTCGTCGACGGGCGCTTCGTTCTTCTTGTTGCGGTCGGATCCGATTCTCATGGCTGTCTCACTTGTTGTGGGTGGAATGGTGGCCAGCGCCGACGAGGAGGTCCTGGAACAGCTCGCGATAGTGCACGATGGCGGTGCGCATATCCTCGGTGGAGGCTCTCCCGCTGGCGGCCGCGGTGGCGATGTCGTGGGCGGTGCGGTAGTGCCCGACCGGCTGCGCGTGCTCCACCGACAGGTCGGCGACCTGCTGCTCGTAACTCTGGGTGGGATAGCCGCGGTCGGCCATGATGGCGATGACCAGTCGATCGGCCGCGCCCAGCGCCTGCGGCGGATCGTCGATGAACTGCTCCTGCACGCGCGACCATTCCATCTCGTAGCGCTGCTTCTCGTGCTCGGAGAGTTCGCGCAGATTCAGCTCCGAATGCCGCCGCTCCCGTTGCGCCAGTTCTCGTTCGGCCGCGCGCCGATCCTCGGCCTCCTGGACGGTCCGGTCGTACTCCGGCCCGAATTTGCTTTTCAGTCGGCGACTGCGCCACATCGGCCGTAATGCGAACGCGGCCACCGCGACAACCGCCGCCACTATCAGAATTATGATTACTGCCCATACTGCACCCGACACCTGAGACCTCCTCGTAGAGCCGGTCGTTACAGCTCAGGTAATGCCTCGTCATGCGGTGTTCAAACGCGGGGTGCGGCGCGTGCGGGGGAAACGATGGGCGCGTCGGAGTCACCACCAAGATCACGAAAACCGTTGTGCGACCGTTCGGTTCGACCGTCGAATTCGACCGGTCGCGGTGTCGGCTCCGCGTACCGTGAGCCCATGAGCACCCGTACCCCCGGCTCGAGAATCCGTGCGGCGGTGGGCGATCCGCGCCAGAGTGGTCCGGCCGCCACGCCGCGCCAGGACGCCGTGACGGCGGCGCTGTCGGCCTGGTTGGTGGGCGGGCTGATGCTCGACGCGTGGGCGCATTCGAATGTGCCGGAGCTGGAATCGTTCTTCACGCCGTGGCACGGGGTGTTCTACACCGGGTTCGCGGCGACCGCCGCGTGGATCCTGCTGCTGGTGTGGCGCAATATCCGCCTCGGTGCGCGCGGGTTCGCGGCGGTGCCGCTCGGTTACCGCGCGGCGGTGGTGGCGATTCCGGTCTTCGCGCTCTCGGGTGTGGCGGACTGGTCCTGGCATACGGTGTTCGGTATCGAGCAGTCCATCGACATTCTGTTCAGCCCAAGCCATCTCGGACTGGTCGCGGCCATGTTCATCATCGTCACCGCCCCGGTGCGCTCGGCCCTGGCGCGGACCGAACTGCCGTCGACCCTCGGCGCGCTGTGGCCCGCACTGCTCGCCTGCGGGATGGCGGCGGCGCTGGTACTGCTGTTCCTCGAATACGGCAATGCGATCGTCTACAGCGCCGGAGCCATCGTGTGGTCGTTCTCCACCGACCAGGGCCCTGATATTCGGCGTTTGGCCGCCGGAATGGTCATCACCAATATCGTGCTGTTGACGCCACTGCTGTATCTCGCGCGATATTGGCGGTTGCCCTTCGGTGCGGCGCTGCTGGTCATCCTGCCGTCGGTTGTCTTGTCGGGGGCCGAGACCGCCGTCGAGAACCTCGGGGTGTTGATCGGATTCGCTTGCGGGGCACTGGGTGTGGACCTGTTGGCGCAGTGGATTCGGCCGACGGGTGAGCGGCGGGGTGCGTATCAACTGTTCGCCATCGTGGCCCCGTTGTTCCTGTGGTCGTTGTACCTAGGGGTGGCGTCGTCGTCGGTGGGGCATCCGCCGACGATTGTGGAGTTCTGGACGGGTGCGCCGGTGGTGGCGGGGATGGTGGGGTGGTTGGTGAGCGGGGTGTTGTTGCCGCGGAGATTGGCCTGAGCGGTCGAAAATCGTCGTTGCAGGGCGTTTTTCGGTGTGGGCGGGCGATTTGTGACCGCTCAGGCTCACCAGCCCTAACGAACCCAACAGCTGGCACCATCACTGAGGTTCCACCACGACACAAACCCAGAATCCCGCCCACCCACGCGCCACTCAGCCTCCAGCGCATCGAAGAACGCCCGATCCCCCGTCTTCCCACCCCGCGGCTCCCCGATATAGACCACCCGATCCCCTCCCGCCCGCCGATACGACGCCAGCGCCTCCGACGCCATGGCGTTCTCCCACCCCGGCGGCCACACCAACAGCAGCACACACTGCGCCCACTCGGCCCCGGTGAGCTCGGCCAACTCTCCCAGATCCCCGACCGGATGCCACGTCGCCCGCTGCCCAGCGGTCCCCGGGAACCAAATGTTCTGCCGCTCATCGGGTGGCTCGCGATCGACGGCGAGGACGTCGAGGCCACGCTCGGCGAGTAGGTGCGCCCAGTATCCGCGTCCGGCCCCGATCTCGAGCACCCGCCGCCCTTCGCTGACCTCCACCACCCATTCGAGGGTCTCCGGCGCGGGTACCGCGTAGGCGTAGGCGGCTTGCAGTACGGTCTGCGCGAAGGCGAGTCGCGCACTGGCACCGGCGACGACGCGCCGTCCCCGCACGAGGCTCACGGACGGGGCGACGATGTCCCAGTACGGGTTCGCGCTCTCCCCACCGGTCATGTAGTGCAGCAGGCGCAGATCGAACGCCCCGTCCCCGCCGGGCAGCTGCTCGGCCGCCGCGAGATACTCCGCGACCGCCGGATAGGTATTGCGGAATCGGCGCTCGTCGGCCAAGAGCGCCGCCAACTCCGCGCGCCGCTCGGGCGACAGCCGAAATTCGCTCACCTCTCGATTCTCGTCTCCTCGACACTCGTGCGCCGCGAGCCGTCGTCGAGGTGCTTGACCTTGACCCTGCGTCAGGGTTGGAGGCTGGGCGCATGACGAACAACAGCACTCTCACCGCGCCGATCGGCGAATTCCAGGAGCTCGACGGCCGCCGAATCTTCGTGCACCGGGCGGGCGGCGGCGGACCGGCCGTGGTGTTCCTGCCCGGCGCGAGCGCCGTCGGACTGGACTATTACGGTGTCCAGCAAGAGGTTTCGCGGTTCACCACCGCCGTCGTGTACGACCGAGGTGGTAGCGGCTTCAGCGATCCACTCCCGCTGCCGCGCACCGCCACGGCCGTCGCCGCCGAACTGCGGGAGCTACTGCGCGCTCAGCACATCGAGGGGCCTTATGTACTCGCGGCGCATTCCCTCGGCGGGCTCTACGCGCACCGTTTCGCACAGCTCTACCCGCAGGACGTGGCGGGAATGGTGCTCCTCGATGTGCTGCACCGTGACTGGGACGAATACATGCCACCCACAGCGAGTCTGGCCGCCGCCGAACGAATGGGTCCCGGGCCGGAGCAACTCGAGCAACTGCGCCCGGCCCTGTCTGTGATGCACACCGAACTGCTCGCGCATTTTCCGGAACACATCCGGACGCCGCTGCTCGAGGCCAAGGACAGCGATGAATGGCTGCGCACCGGCCTGGCCGAGCGGCGCGGATTGGTCGAGCTCGCCACCGAGCTGCGGGCCGGACCGGGGTTTCCCGATATCCCGCTGATCGCAATCACCGTCGTGGGCACCGATCCCACGCAGCCGATGCTGACCGCACCGGAGATCAACGACGCCAAGATGCGCATGGACGCGGCCGTGGTGCGCGCGGTGACCCACGGCGAACAGCGCGTTCTCACCGACACCCTGCATCATCGGCTCTGCTTCGACCGCCCCGACGCCGTGGTCCAGGCCATCCGCGATGTCGTCGACCGGGTGCGCGCCCCTAGACTCGGCGCGTCCCCGACGAAAGGTGAACGGTGCTGACGATCGGCCAACTCGCGGCGGCCGCCGGGGTGACCGTGCGGGCCGTGCGCCACTACCATCACGTCGGCCTGCTGCCCGAACCCGAGCGCGATGCCTCCGGCTACCGCCGCTACGGCGCACAGGCCGCGGTGGACCTCATACGCATCAAGACCTTGGCCGATGCCGGGGTGCCGTTGGCCCGCATCGACGCGCTGCTGCACGCCCCACCGGCCGAATTCGCCGCGGCCATCACCGATATCGACGCCGAATTACGGCGTAAGATCGACCAGCTCGAGGAGAACCGCACCCGGATAGCCGAATTGGCCAGCGGCGAAGGGCTTTTCCTGCCGCCCGAGGTGGTCGCCGTACTGGATCGGATGCGGGGGCTCGGAGTGAGCGAACAGCGGGTGCGGCTCGAGCGCGATGCGTGGATCCTGCTGCGGCCCGTGGACCCCCGCGGCGTCGCCCAACGCGTTCGAGAGAAGAACGCCCTCCTCGACGACCCCGAGACCGTGCGGCTGCTGCTCGCGAGTGATGAAGCGGTGCACTGGGATCCGCGCGATCCCCGCTTGGACCACCTCATCGAGGACCTGGATGCCTGGGAGATCGCTCACGAACGCGACGGCGGCCCACCCGGGAACGCCGAGCTGACGATCTCCCGTATCGCCGAGTCGTCACCGGCCTGGCAGCGCATCGTGGAGACCCTCGCCCATCGCGCGCAACGCCGCCGCACAGCCGCATCCGAAGGCTGACGGCGGCGCGCGCTACCCGCTAGAAGGGTCGCGGGTTGTTCTGGAACAGCGACCACATGCGATTGTGCATATCGGTGCGGCGGTCACCGGTCGGATAATTGTGCTCGCCGTTGCCGTAGACGCGCCAGATCACCTTGGTGCCATTGCGGCAGTCGAAGCGCTTGCCGTCCTTCACGTCGTAGCCGGTCTCGGTGGTCCATCCGATACCGCATTCCCGATTGACCCAGCGCCATTGCTCCTGGTGTTTGTTCATCAGCTCCATCATGACGGTGTCGTCCTTGTCGCCCACGAAGAGCCCGAAGGACACCGGTCGATTGGGATTGCAGTCGCCGACATAGGGCACGGTCGGACCCGGACCGGCATAGACCGCGCCGGAAGCGAATACATCCGGTGCGTTGCATGCCATTCGCGACGCCATTTGGCCGCCGTTGGAGTGGCCGACGATATGGACGCGGCTCGGTGTGACGCAGTAGCGCCCCCGGATTTGGCCGACGACATTGCGCAGGAACGGAACATCCGCCGAATTGCTCGCGAAATCCCAGGAGTAATTGCCGCCACCGTCGCTCTTGCTGCCGCGCGGATACGCGACGATGAACCGGTGCTGCCTGGCCATATCCGTCCACCCGGTCTGGCCCTCGAACGTGAGGGGGTTGTTCCGGCCCCCGTGCACGGAAACCACCAGTGGCGCACCGGTACTCGGAATGCCCGCGGGCACGTATATCCAGTACTTCCGGTCACCGATGGTGCGCTCCTCCGTCCTGGCGGTGGCCGTGGTCGAGCACGCCGCCGCGATCGCGTTCGGATCCTCGAGTATTTCCTCATCGGCGGCCGCGGTCGGCATAGCGCCGAACGCCGCGAGGGTGAGTAGGGCGCACAATGCGGCAAGAACGACCCCGGGCCGTAGCCGCATCGGCACAAGGCGAAAACCAAATAACTTCACATCCGAAGACGTCGGTGCTGTAGCCACCGAAAATCCCTTCACTCCAAGCACTTTCGAAGGGCTCACGGTAACCAACACGCCTGATCTTGTCTCGCATTGCGAGACCCCCAATTTTACTGTGGCATATCAGCTATGCCACAGCATCGGACCGTTTCGGGGTTACGGTGAACCATGCCGAAGATGCAGCCCCGCCGCTGGACGCCGCCCAAAGCCACCCCCCGAGCGCGCGAAACCCACAGCGTCCCACCCCTGCCCGAGATCCGGCGCATCGAATTGCCCGGCACCGCACCCGAAGACGTCGTGGTGACCGCGGATGGCCGCGTCGTCACCGGTATCGACAACGGCGCCATTCTGGCCGTCGACCCGAATCTCGGCACCGTCGAACAGATCGCCCACACCGGCGGCCGCCCGCTCGGCCTGCACTCCGAACCCGATGGCGCCCTGTTGATCTGCGACGCGGAGCGTGGCCTGCTGCGCCTGGACAAGCCCGGCGGCGTCGTGGAAGTTCTGGCCGCCGAGGTGAATGGACGGCCGCTCACCTTCCCCAGCAATGTCGTAGCTGCCTCCGACGGCACGATCTATTTTTCCGAATCGACCAGCCGCTGGCCCCTGGCCGAGTGGATGGGCGACATTCTCGAGCACTCCGGCACCGGCCGTCTGTTCCGCCGCGATCCCGACGGCTCCATCGAAACCTTGGTCGACGGTTTGGATTTCGCGAACGGCGTGGTGCTGGCCGCCGATCACTCGTGCGTCGTGGTGGCCGAGACCGCCGCCTACCGCCTCACCCGGCACTGGCTGACCGGCCCGAAAGCGGGCACCCACGACCGTCTCGTCGAGAACCTCCCCGGCAGCCCCGACAATATGTACCTCGGCAGCGACGGCCTGATCTGGGTCGCCATGGTCACCCCGCGAAACCCGCTACTCGATGCGCTGCTCCCGCTCCCAGGCATCCTGCGCCGCCTCACCTGGGCAGCCCCCGAGGCCCTGCGACCCGCACCGGCCCGCACCGTCTGGGTGCAGGCGTTCGACTTCGACGGCAAGCTGGTCCACGACCTGCAACGCGAGAGCACCAACTACGCCATGGTCACGTCGGTTGCCGAACACCACGGCGCGCTCTACCTCGGCAGCCTCACCGAAACCGCCATCGCGGTCACCCACGTCCCGTGATCGAGTCTCACTCCCCCGACAGGAGTTCGATGATCGGGGCGAACTTCTCCAGGTTCGGTTCCAGCACAGTGATATACGAGAAGCCGTAGCGGGCGCGGCGTTCGCGGAGGGTGTCGGCGATCTCGGTCGGGGCGCCTACCAGGAGGGTGGGGATGTCTTCGAGTGGTGTGTCGACGGGGAGGGCGGGGGCCATGGCGAGGGCGAGGGTTTCGCGTTCGGCGGGGGCGGCGATTTGTTGGATGAGGAGGTTGAATTCGGCGTCTCGGCCGGACAGCAGGGTGCGGACGTAGTCGATTTTCTTCGCTACGGCCGCGGCGTCGGCGAGCATCGGGTTGCCGTTGCCGACGGTGCCGCCGACGAAGGCGATGATCTCGGCCTGTTCGGCCGCGAGGCGCAGGACGCGGTCACCCCATCCGGCGACCATGAGCGGCGGACCGGTCGGTTGGGTGGGGCGGGGCTGGTAGTCGGGGTCGGCGTAGAGCTTGCGCAGGGTGCCGATGGTCTCCTCGAGGTGGTCCACCCGCTGTCCGGCGCTGGGGAACGGCATTCCGGCGGCCTCGAATTCGGCCCCGACATAGCCGGTGCCCAGGCCCAATTCGAATCGCCCGTCGGTGAAGGCGTCCAGTCCGGCGACATCGCGCGCGAGCAGCACCGGGTTGTAGAAGGGCGTATTGAGGACGAAGGTCGTGAGACGAACCCGCTCGGTGACCTCGGCGGCCAACATGAGCGCCGGGAACGGTGCGGGCAGCCCCAGATGATCGGGCACCGCCACCACGTCGTAGCCCAACTCCTCGGCCCGCCGACACTTCGCGACCCACTCTGATCTGGAACCCGGCGCGGTCAAATTCACGCCGAAGCGGAACGGCTTGTGCATAGCCTCTTGTCTACCAGTCTGTTTCGCGGCCACCGCGGCGAGCGCACGGGAATCACATCTGACATCGTGTGCCGTAAGTCTTTCGATCCGTCCCGACACCGGGCCGTGAGGACCATGATGGGGTGCGTTGAACCGAACCGATGACGAGGGAGTTTGCGCATGACGCAGGTGCACACTCTCACGCAACAGCGCGAGGAACTGGCGAAGGTCTGGGCGCGCTGGGCCACCGCTCCGGCCCGGCCGATCGGCCGAGATGCCCTGTTGCGCAACGAGGTCGCGCAATCCTGGCAGCGCGTGCGCGGCGCGGTCGATCCGTCACGCGCCGTCGCCCCCGCGACCGACCGCGACGATCTGGGATCGCGCTGGTCGCGCTCACCGCTACGCGAACCCGTGCTGTCGATGGCCGATGAGCTACGCAGTATCGCCGAGGACGCCGGATTCATCACCGGTATCACCGACGAGGACGGCGTGCTGCTGTGGTCCTCGGGCTCACGGCGGGTGCGCATCAGCGCCGAACAGGTCAATTTCGCCCCGGGCGGCGTGTGGGACGAATACGGGATGGGCACCAATGCCGTCTCGCTGGCACTGCACACCGGCCGCCCGAGCACCGTGTTCTCCGCCGAACATCTGGTGGAGGCCCTGCATTCGTGGGTCTGCTACTGCGCGCCCATCCACGGACCGGACGGTCGACAGGTCGGTCTGCTGGACCTGTCCTCGTACTGGGACCGCGCCAATCCTCTGGCCATGTCCACGGTCCGTGCCCTCGTCAACGCCATCGAAACGCGCCTGCGCGCCGACGCCCCGCGCACCGGCCCCGCCATCCGCCTGGAATGCCTGGGCACGCCACGACTGCTGCGCGCGGGCAGTCCGATTCCGGTCCGGCCGCGACAGCTCGAGATCCTCACCCTGCTCGCCCTCGAGCCCGAGGGCTTCACCCCCGAGCGCCTGCGCGACGCGGTCTACGGCGACCGTCCGATGTCGTCGTCCACGTTGAAAGCCGATGTCTCCCATCTGCGTCGAGCCACCGACGGCGGTATCGCCGACCGCCGCTACATGCTCACCCGCCCCATCGTCTGCGATGCCGTCGACCTGCTCGCCGCCATCGAGGCGGGTGATCTCGGCGCCGCCCTGCGCCTCTACCGAGGCCCGCTGCTGCCGGGTTCGGAAACCCCCGGCATCGTGCAGTGGCGCGAATACATCGACGTGGTGCTGCGCACGGCCGTGCTCTCGGGCGGGCACCCCGACCACGCCTTCCGCTACGGCCGCCACCGCCCCGACGATATCGAGGTCCACGAGCACGCACTGCGGGTGCTGCCGCCCGGTGATGCCCGCCGCGCCCTGGTCACCGCCCGACTACATGCCGCGCTGAGCGGTTAGCACTCACGCCAACCCTGCGCCAACCTCACCGGTCCATGCTGAGCCCCGAACAATCCGGAGAAACACGCGAGGAGGCCGCGCGTCATGATCTACGCCAAACCCGGCACCGACGGCAGCATCGTCAATTTCGCCCGCCGCTACGACAACTTCATCGGCGGCGAGTGGAAGGCCCCCATCGAGGGCCGCTATTTCGAGAACCCGTCCCCCGTGGACGGTGAAACCTTCTGTGAGGTGGCGCGTTCCACCGCCGCCGATATCGACCTGGCTCTCGAGTCCGCGCATCGTGCCGCCGATGCCTGGGCGGCCACGTCGGTCACCGAACGCGCCAATATCCTCAACAAGATCGCCGACCGGATCGAGGCCAACCTCGAAATGCTCGCGGTCGCCGAGACCTGGGAGAACGGCAAACCGGTCCGCGAGACCCTGGCCGCCGACATCCCCTTGGCCGTGGACCACTTCCGCTATTTCGCGGGAGCCGTTCGCGCCCAGGAGGGTTCGATCTCCGAGATCGACGCCGACACCATCGCCTACCACTTCCAGGAGCCGCTGGGCGTGGTCGGGCAGATCATTCCGTGGAACTTCCCGATCCTCATGGCGGCCTGGAAGCTCGCCCCCGCGCTGGCGGCGGGCAACTGCGTGGTCATCAAACCCGCCGAACAGACTCCGGCCTCGCTGCTGCTGGTCATCGAATTGATCGCCGATCTGCTCCCGCCGGGAGTCGTCAACGTGGTCAACGGCTTCGGCGTCGAGGCGGGTAAGCCGCTGGCCTCCAGCCCGCGCGTGGCGAAGGTGGCGTTCACCGGTGAGACCACCACCGGCCGCCTGATCATGCAGTACGCCAGCGAGAACATCATTCCGGTCACCCTCGAACTGGGCGGCAAGAGCCCGAACATCTTCCTGCCCGACGTCACCGCCGCCGATGACGACTTCCTGGACAAGGCGATCGAGGGCTTCGTCATGTTCGCGCTCAACCAGGGCGAGGTGTGCACCTGCCCGTCGCGCGCGCTCGTGCACTCCTCGATCTACGACGAGTTCATGGCCCGCTGCGTCGAGCGCACCAAGGCCATCAAGGGCGGAAATCCCTTGGACGACACCGTCATGATCGGCGCGCAGGCCAGTAACGACCAGTACGAGAAGATCCTGTCCTATATCGACATCGGCCGTCAGGAGGGCGCGAAGGTGCTGACCGGCGGCGAGATGCGCAAGGTGGAGGGTCTGCCCAACGGCTACTACATCGAGCCGACCATCTTCGAGGGCCGCAATGACATGCGCGTATTCCAGGAGGAGATCTTCGGGCCGGTTGTCGCTGTGACACAGTTCAATTCGGAGTCAGAGGCCATCACCATCGCCAACGACACGCTCTACGGCCTGGGTGCGGGCGTGTGGACGCGCGACGGCAACACCGCCTACCGCATGGGCCGGGCCATCAAGGCGGGCCGAGTGTGGACCAACTGCTATCACGCCTATCCCGCGCACGCCGCGTTCGGCGGCTACAAGAAGTCCGGCATCGGCCGTGAGAACCACAAGATGATGTTGGACCACTACCAACAGACCAAGAATCTGTTGGTCAGCTACTCCCCCAAGAAGCTCGGATTCTTCTGATGAGAGCGGGTTCGGTGTCCCGGGTCGGCATCACCGAGGCGGCGGCCGAGGTGCTGCAAGACCTGGTCGCGCGCAACGGCCCGGTCATGTTCCATCAGTCGGGCGGCTGCTGCGATGGCAGCTCCCCGATGTGCTACCCGCTGGGCGAGTTTCGGGTGGGCGCGGCCGATGTCCTGCTCGGCCGCGTCTTCCCGGACACCCCGTTCTGGATGAGCGCCGACCAATTCGACTATTGGCGGCACACCCATCTCACCGTGGACGTGGTGCCGGGTCGGGGCAGCGGCTTCTCCCTGGAAGCCCCCGAGGGGGTCCGATTCATCATCCGGTCGCGATTGTTCACCGACGCCGAGACGACGGTTCTGGAGGCGGCCCCGGCACCGCGCCGTGGCGCGGATCTGACCGGATGAGGGGGTAGCGCGGCCGGTTTCTCCGGGCTGGCCGCGCTACCGTTCACTTGGTTCCGGAGCCGAGCCAGGCGGTCGTCGAGAGCGCCTGGCCCGGAGTGTAATTCGCGCGCAGATGGTCCAGGGTGAGCTGTTCGCGCCGCGTCCAGTCCTCCGCGCCGAGGTTGCGGCGCGAGAGCTGTAGCGGTGCGCTGCCGCGCGCGAAGCGGTCCCACAGCGCGTCGGCGCTGTCGAAGGCCAGCGAGATCGTATGCGGCTCGACGCTCGCCTCGCGGAATCCGGCGGCGCGCAGTTCGCGGTCGAAGGTGTCGGAGTTCTCCAGGCTTGCCGGATTGGTTTGCGGCCGAGGCATTTCCGGGTTTCCAGCGCGCAGCGCGTCGAAGATCAACGTCATGAGCGAGGACTCCGACACCGGGGCCCAACTCGACACCACGGCGACGCCACCGGGCTTCAGCACCCGGTGCAGTTCGGCGAAGCCCTTGCCGCGATCGGGGAAGAACATGAGTCCGAACATCGAGAAGGCGGCGTCGAATTCGTTGTCCGCGAACGGCAATGCCTGGCCATCGCCGACCTGGGCCGCCACATTCGTCAGCCCGGCCGCGCGCACGTGCCGGAGCAGCCGCTCGATCATGGGCGGTGAGAAGTCCACGGCATCCACCTTGGCCACCCGGGTGGCGGCCGGGAGTGTCAGTGTTCCCGGTCCCGCGGCCACATCCAGGATGCGGGCGTCGGGTTTGGGATCGGCCACGTCCAGGGCGATCTGCGCGAACGGCAGCATGATGTCGGCCGACACCTCGTCGTAGCCGTCGGCGACGTAGTCCCAAGGATCCGGTGCGGCAAGCGGATTGGTCATGGGCATCCTTTCGACCGTTTCAGCCTACGGCGGTCGACGTTGCGCTGATAGCGGACGTAGGAGGCATAACCGGGCGATGAGTCACTTGTCGAGTTCGGCGAGGACCGCGAGGATCAGCGCGCGGGCCTCGCGGCCGTAGACCGCCGACTGCTTCAACACCTCGAACATGCGGATGTAGAGGTCGAGTTCGGCGGGCTGGGTGACTTGGATACTCGCCGTGGGCGTTTCCAGTGCGACGAGTTGATCGTCGAAGATCCAGAATCCAGCGGAGGCGACCGCCACCCGTTCGGTCATCAAGGGGATGATGCCGAGGGAGATATTCGGCAGCGACATCAGTTCGAGCAGTCGCCCGAGCTGTCCGGCCTGGGTTTCCGCGGTGCCGAACCAGGTTCGCAACGCCTGTTCCTCGAGGACCACGACGAAGCGCTTGCCGCCGCGTTGGACGACGCGCTGGCGATCCATCCGGACGGCCACGGCCTCGTCGAGATCATTGGGGGTGTCGAGGAATCGGACCCAGAACGACAGCATGGCCGCCGAATACTCAGCGGTCTGGAACAGCCCGGGGATGACATTGTGCTCGTAGATGCGGAATACCTTGGTGTGCTGATAGCGCTGGGGCGTGTGCGCGCCGAGGACCCGCTTCATTCCGGCGCGGCTCTGGCGGCGAAACTCCAGATAGGCCGAATCGACCGCGCGCAATGTCGCGATGAGATCGTCGATCTGGTCGTCGGCGCGGCACACTCGACACCACTCGCGGATATCGCGTTCGGTCGGGGCCTGCGCGCCGTTCTCGACCTTGCTGACCCGCGTGTAGTGCTGACCGGTCGCCGCGGCGAGATCTCGTGCGGTGAGGCCGATCTCCTTGCGCAGTTCGCGCAGCCGCTCCCCCAGCGCGCGCCGCGCCTGCTGTGCGGCGCTAGACGGGTCGATAGTCACGATGGTCAATCGCCAGCTGCCACACCGCCTCGAACGCGGTGCGGCACAGCTGGATATCGTCCGAATCGGTCGTGGTCACCCGGTCCACGGCCAGCCCGTTCCCGGCATAGTGCAGGAAGATCACGAGCTGGTCGTCGAGCAGATAGAAGTCGTTGCCCGGCAGCGGAATCGAGGACACCAGGCGGCGCGGTACCCACCTGATCTCCTCGCCCGCCTCGACCATCGGCTCCGCGATGCTGTACGACCACCGCTGATAGTCGCTCAAGGGCTCGGAGACGATCCGCGCCCGTCGTACCGACCGCCCTGCGGTGACATGGGCGCGCACCATGGCACACCAGCCGTCCAGCCAGCGCAGGTCGTCGTGTTCGCCCGCGACCCATGCGGCCAGATGCGGCAATTCCACCGCCGTCCCATAGGCGTCGCGAGTCTCCAGATGCACCGCCGACCGCTCGAATCCGCTCAGTAATCGCTCGAATTCGTCATCGGTTATCGAGACCACGATCTGCCTGCCTGAAAAACGGAACCAACCTGTCCGGTATCTCCACACAGGTCTCGCCCGGGGGTATGTCCATATGGGCGAGCGCTTCGGGATCGGTGACCACCCACCCCTGCACCACCCAGGATTGCCGGTCCGTGCGATACACGGTAGGTGAACCGGCCGGATTCGAATTGGGATCTTTACCGACGAACGTGAGGCGCATGGCTGTCCACCTGCCTGGGTTGCGGAAAGTTGCGGGGCAGCTCCATCGTCCGCCCCGCATCGACGCTGGTCAAGGGCTCACGGTCCGTTGCCGAGACTACGTAAACGCTTCCGCTTCAGCCCCATCCGAACCTGTCGCAACTTTTCGCAACAGTCTTCCGGTTCGGACACGCCGACTTCTAGCGTTGCCCTACAGCATTCGACGGCAAGGAAAGGGCCATGCGATACCGACCAACAGCCCTCGGCTACCTCCGCAGCGACGTATCCGGAATCAGCCAGGCCTGGGACGAGAACCAAATCCGCAGCACCGCAAAACGTTTGGGCTACGACCTCGCCAAGATCGTAGTGGCCCGCGGTGACCAGGCCCCCTTGGCCGGACTGAAACGATTGCTGGCACAGGTCGACGCCGAGGCGGTAGTGGTCCCGGGACGGCAGCATTTCGAGGGCGAACAGGTACCCGAGGACCTGGTGCGCGCGGCGGATGTGATCACGGTGAACCCGGCGCACACCCACGCACGCTGGGTGGTGCCACCACTGTCCGCCGACGGGATGTGAAAAGCGAAGACCCCCGGGTGATCCGGGGGTCTTCGTGGAGGTCAGCGGCCGGGGAGGAAGCGGATGGCTCGGGCTACGCCCATGAGGAAGGGCTGCCACTTGTCTTGGGGGACGAAGGGGGGTGGGTCGAGGTTGAGGAAGCGGGTTACTACGACGGTTTGGGGTTCGGTGAATTTGAGGAGGCCGTCGGGGCCGTGGCGGCGGCCTACGCCGGAGATGCCCATGCCGCCCATGGGGGCGCCGGTGGTGCCCCAGGCGGGGGCGTATCCCTCGTCTACGCAGACGGTTCCGGCGCGTAGGCGGGCGGCGATGGCCTCGCCCGCCGCTTTGGTGTCGGCCCAGACGCTGGCGTTGAGGCCGTATTCGGTGTCGTTGGCCAGGGCGATGGCCTCGTCGAGGGAGTCGTAGGGGTAGATGGAGACCAGGGGGCCGAAGGTTTCGTTGCGGCCGCACTCCATGGCGTCGGTGACATCGGTGAGCACGGTGGGCTCGAAGAACAGCGGGCCGAGGTCGGGGCGGGCATTGCCGCCGACCAGGACCTTCGCGCCCTTGGAGGTGGCGTCGGCGACGTGCTTCTGCACCGTCTCCAGCTGCGCGGCGGAGATGAGCGAGCCGATATCGGTCGAATAGTCGTAGGCCGCACCGAGTTTCGCGTTCTTCACCGCGGCGACCAGCTTCTCGGTGAACTCCGGCGCGATGGCGCGGTCCACGTAGAGCCGCTCGATGGAGATACAGAGCTGCCCGGCATTGGAGAAGCACGCGCGCACAGCGGCTTTGGCGGCCTTGTCGAGATGCGCGCCGCGCGTGACGATCATGGGGTTCTTGCCGCCGAGTTCGGCGGAGAATCCGATCAGGCGGCGGCCGCACTGCTCGGCCAGCGCGCGACCGGTCTCCGAGGAACCGGTGAACATGAGGTAGTCGCAGCTGTCGACAATGGCGGTCCCGACGACCGTGCCGGGACCGGTCACCACCGCGAACAGATCGCGCGGCAGCCCGGCGCGGTACATGAGCTCGGCATTGGCCAGCGACGAGTACGGCGTCTGCGAATCGGGTTTCACCACCACCGCATTGCCCGCGAGCAGCGCCGGAATCGAGTCACCCACCGACAGCAGCATCGGATAGTTCCACGGCGCGATCACACCGACCACGCCCTTGGGCTGAGTCCGCACCTGCGCGCGATTCAGGATCGGGAACGCGCCCGGCGCACTGTGCGGGGCGAGCAGCTGCGGGGCCACCCGGGAGAAATACCGGGCCGCGAAGATCAGCCCCATGATCTCTTCCTGCGCCGCCCACCGCGCCTTACCGGTCTCGGCCTGCACCACATCCATGAGGTATTCGCGGTTCTCGACAATCAGCTCCCGATACCGCTCGAACACCTCCGCCCGCTGCTTGGGCGTGCGCGCGGCCCAGTCGACCTGCGCCACACGGGCTTTGGTGAACGCCGCGGCGACATCGTCGGCCGTCCCCACCGGAACCGAGCCCAGCGGACTGCCCGTGAACACCTCGGTGATGGCCCGGGTCGTGTGTTCCCCGGTGGTATCCACCGCCGCGAACGTCCGCAAACGATCGAATACCGCCGCTTCCGGCACGGGCATATCCGCCTCCTACTTACGAGTAACTCGTGGTTACCCTCAATCTACCCCGGCCCCTGACCGGCCTGTGCGTACTCCGACATAGCGGACGATAACCGTCGAATTTCCGGTCGAAACTCGCACACGCCGGGACCGCGGGTACATGAATGCCGAGGACTCGCCCCCGACCAGCGGTACCTCACGCGTGGTACCGTGGTGGGTAGATGGGCTACCACTGGCTTCCGCTCGCACTGTCGATCGTCGCGGAACTGAAAATCGCGCCGGACGACATCGCGGGCATTGTGTACGGCACGCACAAAAGAGTCGTTCCGGCCGCCGGAGGCGGCGTGGCGTCGTTGACATTCTGGGGACGAACCCCGGACGGCCGACGCGTCATCGTCTGGTTGCGGCGGCTACCCGGTGACTGCGAGGACAGCGCGGTCAGCGACTACGAGATCGTCGCCGTCACCGATATGACGCCGGAGCAGTCGATGGCCTTCGCCGAATGGGAGGACACGATATGACGCACGAGCTACCGCGCACCGCCGCGGAATTCGCGAAGTGGGCCGACGCTGTCGAGTTCCATCCCAATGCGCCGCTGCCGCAGGACCTGCCACCGAATCGACCCGAAGACCGCCCCGCCGATGGCATCCCCGTGAAGCGATCGGTGAAGTGGTCGGTCGAGACCGATGAACGGTTGAAGGCCACCGCCAAGGCGAAGGGCATCACCCAGTCGGAATTGATCCGCCAGTACATCGAAATGGGGTTGGCGGCCGAGAATTCGGGCATGGTCGTGGACTTGGCGGACGCGCTTCGGCTGCTGACGACCGTCGCCCACCGGTCTGTCGCGTAGTCGTCGCCGACCACGGCCCGACGGTGCCCGACGCGCTACCCGCGTTGCGGACGACCCACATCACGACTGCCGCTGTGCGGCCAGCGCAGCCCGCACGGCGTCGGCAGGGCTGACCGCGAGTTGACCGATATCGACAGCGTCGCCGTCGGCGTCGAGCAACTGCCAGCCGCCCAGGCTGACCACGGGTACGCCACGGTGGTTGGCGAGTGCGAGTTCGGAGAGCGTGCCGAACGAGCCGCCGACCACGATCACCGCATCGGCCGACCACACGAGAATCGCGTTTCGGGCCTCGCCCATATTCGTGTACAGGACAGCCGATAGGCCGGGGCAAGTGTGGGTCGGGTCGGTATCGGGGCGAACGCCGATCACCAAACCGCCAGCGCTGGAAGCGCCTTCGGCGACCGCGGCCATTACTCCGCTGCCGCCGCCGCACAGGACCGTCGCGCCCGCGTCAGCCAGTAGCCGACCGATCTCGCGGGCGTGGGCGGCCTCGGTCTCGGTGCAGTGGCGCGGTCCGCAGACCGCGATCTGGGTCGGGGGCATCGCTGATCTCCCTTGTTGGCCCGGCTTACGGGAAGTTCGGTGGTCGAGTCAAATACCGTCCTGCTCAAAGGGACTCGTGGCGGCAGAAGGTCGTTCGCCTGCCTACCGTTTCCGAATGCTCAGACCGCGGCTCGGCGTTCGGACCCGGATTCTCGCGATCGCGCTCGTGCCGAGTATCGCGCTGCTCGTCATCGGCGTGGGCGCCGCCGGAGTCCTCGTCACGCGGTCCAATGATGCCCGAACCTGGGCCGACGAGATGCGCGCCGGGGTCGCCCCGACCCGAGAGCTGATCGAGGCCATCCAGCTCGAACGCCAGATCACGCTGTGGCACTACGCCGGTGAGGACCCGGAGAGCGGACAGCTGACCGCCGCGCGCATCCGCCTCGACGACGCGCTGCGCGCCATCGCGCCCACCCAGGACACCCTGGACGGTCTGGGTTCGGAGTCCATGAGCGAGAGCACCGCCGCCATGCGCGAACTCGGGCGGCAATTGCTCGGTGTCCGTGCCCAAGTCGACGCGGGCGCGCTCCTGGTCGGCGACGCGTACGCCTTCTACAGTCGAGTGCCCGATATCGTCGTCGCCGCGATCGGCATCGCGCAGCAGACCGCACCCAATGCGGCGACCTCCGCCGAACTGGGCGAAGCCGCGCAAATTCTGCTGAGTGTCGAGGCGATGAGCCGCGCGAACGCCCTCGGCGCCGCGCTGGCCAATGGCGGCGGCCTCACCGCCGATCTGGCGGCGGAGTATCTGCGGCTGGTCGGCTACTACCGCACGCGCATCGAATTGGTCGGCCACGAGGCCGACGCGGATCAGGCCGCCGCGGCGAAGACGCTCGTCTCCGGATCGGCCTGGCAGCGCCTCGGAGCCATGGAGACCGTGCTGTCCCAGCGCGCCATGCCGCGCCCCGACTCCGCCACGCAGCGATCGCAGCAGACCACCGCTACCCCACTGCCCCTGACCATTCCGGAATGGCAGACCGCCGCCACCGAGGTCAACCGCGACCTCACCGAGCTGTGGCAGGCCCAGAGCCAACGCTCGCAGTCCTTGGCCGCCGAGGCCGCCGCCGAGACGGCGCGCAAGTCCCAACTCGCCGCCCTCGCCATGCTGCTCGTCGCCCTCGGCGCGATGGGCGTCGCGTTCCTGCTGGCCAATCGGATCATCCGCCGACTGAAACGCTTGCGCGACCGCACCTTCGCGCTCGCCGACGAGGAATTGCCCGAGACCATGCGCAAACTCTCCGCCGGTGAGTACGTCGCCGTCGAGGAGGAGAACCCGCGCCTGGATTTCGGCAATGACGAAATCGGCCAAGTAGCGGACGCTTTCAGCCACGCCCACGCCGCCGCCGTGTCGGCCGCCGTCACCGAGGCCCGCACCCGCGAGGGCGTGAAATCGGTGTTCCTCAATATCGCCCACCGCAGCCAGGTGGTGGTGCACCGCCAACTGGAGATCCTCGACGAAGCCGAAGCCCGCCAAGAGGATCCGACACTGCTCGACACCTTCTTCCGCCTCGACCATCTGGCCACCCGCGAACGCCGCAATGCCGAGAACCTCATCATCCTCGCGGGCGGCCAACCCGGACGACAGTGGCGACACCCCATCCCGCTGCTGGACCTGGTGCGCAGCGCCATCGGAGAAACCCTGGACTACACCAGGATTCGCACCACCCGCATGCCGCGCGCCTTCATCGTCGGCGTGGTCGTCGCCGACCTGATCCACCTGCTCGCCGAACTGCTCGACAATGCCACCGCCTTCTCCCCGCCCCAATCGCGCGTGGAGATCTCGGCCGCCACCGTCGGCAAGGGCGTGGCGCTGGAGATCACCGATCAGGGCATGGGCATCGTGGAGCCGGAACTCCAGCGCATCAACGACCTCCTGGACACCCCACCGGATTTCGGCGTCACCGCCCTGTCCGAGGACTCCCGGCTGGGCCTGTTCGTCATCTCCCGTATCGCCCACCGGCACGGCATCAGCGTGCGCCTCACCGAGTCCGACTACGGCGGCATTCGCGCCATCGTCGTCGTCCCCGCCGGTCTCATCGCCGCCGAGCTGGGCGCGCCCGAGCTTCCCGCCGGGCCCGCGGCTCCGGCGGAGCGGCCGGAACCGTATCGCCCATCACCGGAACCGGATTCGACCCCCACCACGACCCTGCCGCGTCCGATAGTCGCACCCACCCTCACCACCCCCGCCCCACCGCCCGCTCCCGACCGCCCGCACCTGCCGCGCCGCCGCCGACAGGCCAGTCTCGCACCGGAATTGGCGCAGGAGCCGCCCGCCGAGGACACTGGACAGCAGCCCGCAAATCCACAGCGCACCGCCGAACAGGCCCGAGACATGTTCTCCGCCATCGAGAACGGCACCAGACAAGGCCGCCGCGCAACTCCGCAGCCTTACCCCGCGGCCGAGGACACCCCTCGACGCTGATTCAGCACCACACATCACTCGCGATGTCTAATCCGTTCCCGCTCAACGGGACCCGCGCGGCGGGTGTGATGTACGTCCCGCTACGTTGTGCGGATGTTCAGAGCGAGGCTCGGCGTCCGAACCCGCATCCTGGCGATCGCGCTCGTGCCGAGTGCGGCGCTGCTCGGGGTGGGCGCGGGGGCGGCCGGGTATTTGGTGTCGACCGGTAATCACGCGGAGGACTGGGCGGCCCAGATGATCGAGGGCATCGATCCGGTCCAGGAGATGCTCAAAGCCGTTCAGCAGGAACGCCAAGCGACCATGTGGCTCTACGCCGGGGAGGAGACCGACCGCAGCGCCCTGGCCACCGCGCGCCTGCGCCTGGACAACGCCTTCCGGGTGATGGCCCCCACCGAAACCTCGGTGAAGGATCTCGGTCCCGAGGAGATCCAGGGCGATGTCGGCGGATTCCTCATGCTCAAAGAGAATCTCGTCAAGGTGCGCGCCGGTGTGGACTCCGGCCTGCTGCCCATGAGCGACGCGTACCTGTTCTACAGCCGCCTGCCCGACGTGGTGCTCATCGGCACCCGCATCGTGCAGGACTCCGCCCCGAACGCCAAGGTCGCCGCCGAACTCGCCGAATCGGTGCAGGTGCTGCTGGCGCTGGAATCGCTGACGCGCGCCAATGCCCTCGGCGCGGCCCTGGCCAATGGCAGTGGCCTGCCGACCGACCTCGCCAACGAGTACGTCAAACTCATCGGCTTCTACCGTGTCGCCGTCGAAATCCTCACCGGCGACGCCGATGTCGACCAGTCCGAGGCCGCCAAGCAGCTGCTGGCCAGCCCCGCCTGGCAGCAGCTCAGCGCCATGGAGAACGCCCTGCTGCAACGCGCCTACGCGCAGCAGTCCGACAAGGACAAGAAGGACCCGGCGGCGCTGCCACTGAACACCGAGGACTGGCAGCGCGCCGTCACCGATGTGGCCGCCGCGCTGGCCGACCTGTGGGACGCGCAGAACCGCGAGGCCAACGAACTGGCCATGCAGGCGGGTCACGACAAGGCTCGCGACTCGCTCCTCGGTGGCGCGGGCGTGCTGGCGCTGTCCGCGGCGGCGTTCGTGGTCGCACTGCTGCTGGCGAACCGAATCATTCGGCGGCTCAAGCGCCTACGCGACCAGACCCTGTCGCTGGCCGACGACCGGCTGCCGGAGATCATGGCCAAACTGCGCGACGGCCAGGACGTCGATCCGGCCACCGAGGTCGCCACCCTCGACTTCGGCCACGACGAGATCGGTCAGGTCGCCAAGGCCTTCACCCACGCGCACGCCGCCGCCGTGTCGGCCGCCGTCACCGAGGCTCGCACCCGCGAGGGCGTGAAGTCGGTGTTCCTCAATATCGCCCACCGCAGCCAGGTGGTGGTGCACCGCCAACTGGAGATTCTCGACGAAGCCGAAGCGCGCCAAGAGGATCCGACGCTGTTGGAGACCTTCTTTCGCCTCGACCATCTGGCCACCCGCGAACGCCGCAATGCCGAGAACCTCATCATTCTCGCGGGCGGCCAGCCGGGACGCCAATGGCGGCAACCGGTTCCGCTGGTCGAGCTGGTGCGCAGTGGCGTCGGCGAGGCGCTCGACTACACCCGGGTGAAGATCGCCCGCATGCCCGAGCTCGCGGTGGCGGGCACGGTGGTCGCCGACCTCGTGCACCTCATCGCCGAACTCGTCGACAATGCCGCCGCCTTCTCGCCGCCGCAGTCGCAGATCGCACTGCGCGGCAATGTGGTCGGCAAGGGCCTGGCCCTGGAGATCGTGGACCAGGGCATGGGCATCCCCGAGTCCGAACAGGTCCGGCTCAACGAGATGCTGCGCAACCCACCGGATTTCGGCGTGAACACGCTGTCGGAGGATTCCCGTCTCGGCCTGTTCGTGGTGGCGCGGCTGGCGGTGCGCCACGGTATCTCGGTGCGGCTCACCGAATCCGACTACGGCGGCGTGCGGGCCATCGTGCTGGTGCCCGCCAGCCTGACCGTCGCGGTCTCGGGCACCGGCGAGATCCCGCAGATTCCGGCACAGCCCGCCGCCGCGGCGTCCGACACCTCCGCGGCGCTGCCCGATACCGGTTCCTGGCTCGCCGAAGCCCGACCGTCGGCCACCGACACCGGCTCCTGGCTGGCCGAATCGACCCCGGCGACAGCCGATCCCGCGTCCGCGCGCCCCGAACTCGAACCCCGCCGACCCGAGGCGCCGGAGCCGGTCGATCCCGCCCCGAGCTTCCCGTCGTTCCAGAATTCGACGGCGTTCGAGCCGCCGACCAACCCCACCCGGCCGCCGGTCATGCCGCCGCGTCCCGAGCGTTTCCCGGAGATCGGGCATACCGCACGCGAATTCGGCCGCTCCCAGTACACTGGCTCCGATGCTCGGCCCGCGCTCCCGCGTCGGCGTCGACAGGCAAGTCTCGCACCGGAATTGGCGAACGCCCCGGCGAACGCCGCCGATCCGGTGGCACCGTCGGAGCGTCCGGCTCCCAGCGCCGAGCAGGCCCGAGACCTGATGTCCGCCATCGAGAACGGAACCAGGCAGGGCCGTCGGGCCGGGTTCGATGCATTCGAGCCGACCACCTCATTCCCGGACCGACAGGAAGGCGACGGTGACCACCTCCAACGCTGGTGATCTCAACTGGCTACTAGACGATCTCGTCGACCGGCTCGCGGGCGTCCGTCACGCGGTGGTGCACTCCACCGACGGACTGCTGCTGGGCCGCTCCTCCGCCATGAACCGCGAGGACGCCGAGCATTTCGCGGCGATGTCCTCCACGCTGTACGGCTTGGCACGCAGCGCGGGCAACAGATTCGACGGCGGCGGCGTACGGCAGGCGGTCATCGAGCTCGACCGCGCGGTGCTGTTCGTGACGGCCGCCGGTAGCCACGCGTGCCTGGCCCTCCAGGCCACCGAGCAGGCCAATCTGGGCATGGTCGCCTACGAGATGAACCTGACCGTGCAGCGCGTCGGCACCTATCTGTCCACGACCCCGCGCCAAGGCCTGGCCGGACAAGGCAACCCCCGACTGTCATGATGCCGCGGCCGGGGGATCAATGGTTCGACGAGGCGGCCGGTCCGCTCGTGCGCCCATACGCCCGGACGGGAGGCCGGACGATGGGCGCGGCGCACGATCTGGACATGCTCACCGTGGTGCACTCGCGCTACGGTGCGCCGCCGCTGCGCCGGGTCGAACCCGAGTACGCGGAAATCGTTCGCCTGTGCCAGCTTCCGCTGTCGGTGGCCGAAGTATCGGCCTCGTTGCGTTTGCCGCTGGCGGTGACGAAGATCCTCGTCGGAGACCTCATCTCCGACGGGAACCTCAACTTCCGGGCCCCGGTCTCGCCCGAGACCGCACCCGGCGACCTCAACGTATTGCGAGCTGTACTCGATGGCATCCGAAAACTTTGATCCGACCGGCGACGGCCAGCAGATGGCGTCCTCGGTCAAGATTCTCATCGCTGGCGGCTTCGGCGTCGGCAAGACGACAATGGTGTCGGCGATCAGTGAGATCACCCCGCTGCGCACCGAGGAGCTGATCACCGAACTCAGCACCGGCGTGGACGATCTGCGCGGCGTGGAAGGCAAGACCACCACCACGGTGGCCCTGGACTTCGGCCGCATCACCATCGACCGCAGCCTCGTGCTGTACCTGTTCGGCACCCCCGGCCAGGACCGATTCTGGTTCCTCTGGGACGAATTGGCGCGTGGCGCGCTGGGAGCGGTGGTGCTGGCCGATACCCGCCGCCTCGAATCCTCCTTCGCCGCCATCGATTTCTTCGAACGCCGCGGCGTGTCGTTCACGGTGGCGGTGAACTGCTTCGACGGTGCGCCCCGCTACACCGCCGAAGAAGTCCGCGACGCCCTGGATCTGGACGCACACATCCCCGTCATGCTGTGCGACGCCCGGGACCGCACCTCCGCCAAGAACGTCCTCATGACCTTGGTGCAGTACCTCATCGAGCGCGCCTCCACCGCCCGCGTCGGCAGCTGATCACCGCCACCGGATCCGCATCGCCGCGGCGATGCGCGACAGCGGATCCGGTCGCGCCAGTCCCATATGCGTCGCGTCCACGGGGATATCGTGCACGTCCCCGGTGATGTACGGTCGCCAACTGCGGGCCGGGTCGCGGGTGGGGTGGTGTTCGCGGGTGGCGGTGAAGTGCAGGAGGTCGCCCGCGAAGACACCGCTCGGAGAGCCCGGGACCTGTCGGGTGAGGGCGGTGACGGCGCGGTCGACGATCTCGGGCGGGAAATCGGATGCGGTCAGGAAGTTCGCCCGCAGCGACGCCAGTCCCGGATTCGCCGCCGTCGCTTCGGTTTCCGGAGGCGGGGCGTCCAGGCCGAAGATCTCGGCCAGCTCCGCGCCGGGGTCGAGGTTCTCGATCTCGAGGCTGCCGTCGTCGGCGGCCGCGTCCATGATCGCGAGCAATAAGACTTCGGCTCCCTCCTGTTGCAGCAGGACCGCGACCTCGTGGGCGATCCGGCCGCCCAGCGACCAACCCAGCAGCCGATACGGCCCCTCCGGTCGGGCGCTACGGATCTCGCGCACATAGCGTTTCGCGTAGTCGTGAATCGACGACGGCGGCTCCTCGCCGGATACCACCCACGGGTCCTGAATGCCGTAGAGCGCCACGGGCTGGTCGAGGTGCGGGAGCAGGCCCGCGTACGGCCACGCCAAACCACCGCCGGGATGGATGCAGAAGAGTGGGTCGGCGTCGGCACGGCGCAACGGCACCACCACGGCGTAGGAGTCGTCGTCGACCGCGCCCTCGCGCCGCTCGTCCAGTAATGCCGCGAGCGCGGCCACCGTGGGCGTGTCGAACAGCTCGCGCACCGTGACCGCGCCGCCGAGGAACGACAGCAGGCGCGTGGCGGCCAGCGAATTGCCGCCGAGGTCGAAGAAGCCGTCGTCCAGGCCGATCCGGTCGAGTCCGAGGACCCGCGCGAAGGCCGCCGCGACCGCGTGTTCGGACGGCGTCACCGGCGGCCGATAGCGAATGCGCTGCGGCCGTGGCGGTTCGGGCAGGGCGGCGCGATCGACCTTGCCGTTCGGCGAGAGCGGCAGCCGGTCGAGCACCACGACCGTTGGCACCAAAGTCTCCGGTAGGAAACGCGCCGCGGTCGAGGCCACCACGCCGGGGTCGAGAGTGCTGCCGGGCTCGGGCACCGCGTAGGCGACCAAGCTGGCACCGGCCGGGCCGTCCGCGCGCACGGCGACCGCGTGGGCCACGCCCGGTGCGGCCGCGACCGCCGTCTCGATCTCCCCCAACTCCACGCGCATCCCTCGAACCTTCACCTGGAAATCCGCGCGTCCGCGATAGGCGATCTCGCCCTCGCGCGTCCAGGACACGAGATCACCTGTGCGATACAGCCTTTGCCCGGGGGTGAACGGATTCGCGATGAACCGTGACGCGGTGAGACCCGGGCGGCCGAGATAGCCGCGTGCCAGCCCGGCTCCGCCCAGATACAGTTCGCCGGTCGCACCGATCGGCACCGGGCGCAGGTAGCGGTCGAGTACATAGCAGCGCGTGCCGACGGCCGCGGTGCCGATGGTCACCGGTCGTTCGGGCTCGAGCGCGCCCAGGGTGGCGATGACCGTCGCTTCGGTCGGGCCGTAGGCGTTCACGAAACGCCTGCCGCTCCCCCAGGTTCGGAGCACGGCCGGTGGACAGGCCTCGCCGCCGGTGACGACCGTGGTCACCGCGGGCAGTCCGCCCGGGTCGGTGAGGGCCAGGACGGCGGGCGTGAGGAAGGCGTGGGTGATCCGCTCCGCGCGCAGCAGCCGTGCCAGCTCGGGACCGGCGTAGATATCGGCGGGTGCGACGACGAGGGTCGCCGTGGCGCGGGCGGCGAGGACGAGCTCCCACACCGAGATATCGAAACTCGGTGCGGCCACGCACACTATGCGCGATGCGCGGTCGGCGGCGATCATCCGGGCTTGCGCGGTGGCCATATTCGCCAGACCGGCATGGGTGACCGCGACGCCTTTGGGGGTGCCGGTCGATCCGGAGGTGTGAATGACGTAGGCGGTGTTGTCCGCTCGGGGCGGGCGGAGGCGATCACGCGCGGGGCGCTGTGCCTCGTGCGGACGCATGCCCTGGGCCGCAGGCGGGTCGATCGGCGAGCCGTCGGTGTCGAGAACGAGGTGCTCGACCTCCGTCGACGCCGCGAATGCCGCCTGCTCCGTCGCCGTGGTGACGACGGCCGCGGCCTCGGTGTGCGCGAGCATTCCGGCGATGCGGGCAGTCGGGAATCCCGGATCGACGGGCATGAACGCCGCACCGGTCTTCGCTACGCCCCACACCGCGACCACCCAGGCCAGCGACCGCGACATACCCAGCGCCACCACGGTTTCGGGGCCGACTCCGCGACGTGTGAGCCACCACGCCACCCGATCCGAGCGTGCCTCGAGATCGCGATAGGTCAGCCCGGTAGCACCACAGCGCACGGCCTCGTTGTCCGGAGCGTCCCGAACCGCGCGGGCCAGCACCTCGGGCAGCAGTAGCGGCGGCTCCGCCGCGCCGGTGTCGTTCCAGTCAAGGACCACCCGACGGTATTCGTCCGCCGTGAGCGTTTCGACAACGGGAGCGTCGGGGTCCGTGGCGAGGCGTTCGAGCAGCACCAGGAATCGGTCTGCCAGTGCCGCAATCGTTTCCCGGTCGAACAGCTCGGTCGCGTACCGCACGCCGAGGCGCAGTCCGGCGTCGTTGTCGGCGAAATCGGCCCGGTCGACGACGAATTCGAGGTCGAACCGGGCAACCGGTAGCTCCGGCGGCACGGCTTCGGCCCGCAGTCCCGGTAGTTCCAGCCGCACCGGATCCAGGTTCTGCACCGCCAGCAGCACCTGGAACAGCGGGTGCCGGGCGCGACAGCGCGGCGGATCGAGCGCCTCCACCACCTGATCGAACGGCACCTCGCTGTGCGCGAAGGCCGCCAGATCGGTGGCGCGGACGCGGTCCAGCAGAACGGAGAACGGCTCGTGCCCAACGGGTGTCCGCAGCACGAGGGTGTTGACGAACATGCCCACCAGATCGTCGAGTTCGGCCGCACCCCGTCCCGCGACCGGCGTGCCGATGGCGATATCCCCGTTACCCGACCACGCCGACAGCAGCAGCGCCAGCCCGGCGTGCACCACCATGAACAGCGAGGCGTCGTGCGCGCGTGCCAGTTCCTCCAGCCGCCGCACCGTCGCCTCGGGAAGCTCACGCGTCACGCCCGCGCCGCGATGGGAGGCCACGGCCGGGCGGGGGCGGTCGAACGGCAGCCCGGTCTCGGGTGGTAGATCGGCGAGTGTGGTTGTCCAGTAGTCGATCTGGCGACGCACCTCGGAGTCCGGGTCCTCGATCGAACCGAGTGCGTCCCGCTGCCACAGCGTGTAATCGCCGTACTGCACCGGCAGCGGCGGCCACTCGGGTTCGGACCCGTCGACCTGGGCCGTGTAGGCGACCGCGAGATCGCGCGCCAGCGGCCCCAGCGAGAACCCGTCGGCATCGACGTGATGAACGACGAACACCAGCCGCCACTCTCGCGCGGTCTCCGGTGCGTCATCGACCGCGAACAAGGCCACCCGCAGCGGCGCGCACGCCATGAGGTCGAAGGGAGCCGAACAGATCTCGTCCAACTCCGCGGACAACCCGGCCGCGTCCACGACACGAATGTCGAGCTCCGGCAAGACCTCGTCGACGGTGGCCACCACCTGGCAGCCCACACCCTCCCGCTCCGGGAAGTAGGTGCGCAGCGCCTCGTGCCGCGCCAGCACCGCCCGCACCGCCGCCGCCATGGCCCCGATCCGCACCGCGCCCTCGAGCCGCAGCACCAGCGCGATGTGATAGGCGGCGGAGGACGGATCGAGCCGGTGCAGCAACCACAGCCGCTGCTGGGCATACGACAGTGGAACAACCTCCGGCCGCGAAGACCCCGCGAGCGCGCATTCGGTCGAGTCCGTGGCGGCCGCCGCGGCTCGCGCCGCCAGGCCCGAGACCGTGGGTGCGTCGAATATCTCCCGCACCGGCAACCGCACGCCCAATGTCGCCCCGACCCTGGCGGCGATCCGGGTGGCGCTGAGCGAATTGCCGCCGAGCCGGAAGAAGTCGTCGTCCGCGCCGACCCGCTCGAGGCCGAGCACCGCGGCGAAGGCCGCCGCCACCGCGTACTCGGCCGGGGTGCTCGGCGCGCGGAAGGGTTCGGCCTCGAGCGTGGGCGCGGGCAGCGCGGCCCGATCGACCTTGCCGTTCACGGTGAGTGGCAAGCGCTCGGCGACGACCACCGCCGAGGGCACCATATAGTCCGGCAGACGCTGTGCCACGGCCTCGCGAATACGCGAAACCTCCACGGTCCGACCGGGTTCGGTGGCCGCATAGGCCACGATGCGACGGTCTCCGGGTATGTCCTCGCGCACCAGGACGACGGCCTGACCGACGCCCGGCACGGCCGACACGGCCGCCTCGATCTCGCCCAGTTCTATGCGCAGCCCGCGCACCTTGACCTGGGAATCACCACGGCCGAGGAACTCGAGTGCTCCGTCGCCGCGCCAGCGCACCACATCGCCGCTGCGGTACATCCGACCCGGTTCGAACGGGTTCGCCACGAAGCGTTCGGCGGTCGCCGCCGGGCGGCGATGGTATCCGCGCGCCACGCCCGCTCCGGCGATATACAACTCGCCGGGGGTGCCCACCGGCACGGGCACGAGCCGATCGTCGAGAACATAGCAGCGCACCCCCGTCGCGGGGCCGCCCAGCGCGGTATCGCCGGAGACGAACGGCGCGCTCATGTTGGAGATGATCGTGGTCTCGGTGGGGCCGTAGGCGATGACGAGAGTGCGTGCCGCCGCCCACTTTCCGGCCACTGTCGGCCCGACCACTTCACCGCCGGTCACCAGCACACGCAGCGGTTCGGCCCCCAGATCCTCGGGTTCCAGGCCAGCCAGGACCGCGGGCGTGAGGAACGCGTGGGTGATCCGTTCTCGCCGTAGCAGTTCCGCCAGTTCCGCGCCACCGTAGGTTTCGGGCGGTGCGATCACCAGCGTCGCCGCCGCGCCCGCCGCCAGCAGCAGCTCCCACAGCGCGGCGTCGAAACTCGGCGAGGCCACCTGCAACACCCGCGAATCAGCGTCGGGGGCACAGTGTTCGGCCTGGGCGGCCAGGATGTTCGCGAACCCGCTGTGGGTGACCACCACGCCCTTGGGCGTACCGGTGGAGCCGGAGGTGTAGATGAGATAGGCGGCGTGCTCGAGGCGCAGCGGCCGGAGACGGTCGGACTCGGTGATCGGATTCGCCTCGCACAGGTCGACTTCGCGCGGTATTGCGCCCTCGAGGGTCAGCACCGCACCGGAATCGGCGAGCATGTGCGCGATCCGCTGCTGCGGATATCCGGGATCCACCGGCAGGAACACCGCCCCCGCCTTGGCCACTGCCCACAGCGCCACGACCCAGTCGGCCGAGCGGCGCAGCGCGACGGCGACCACCTGTTCGGAACCGACGCCGCGACGGATGATCCAGCGCGCCAAACGGTTCGACCGCTCGTCCAGCTCACGGTAGGTGAGCCTGGAGCCGTCGAATACGACCGCGTCGGCGTCCGGTCGGCGAGTCACGGCGGCCGCCAAGACGTCCGGCAGCGTCCTCGGCGTGGCATCGCCGGTGTCGTTCCACTCGCGCAGCATTCGGATGCGCTCGGCGGGCTCCAAGACATCCAGCGCGCGCACCCGGCGCGCGGGATCCTCCGCGATCTGCCCGAGTACCCGATCGAACCGCCGCAACAAGGCGCGCGCGGTGGCGTGGTCGAACAGCGCGGTGTCGTAGCGCAGCGTGACCGTCAGTCCCGCAGCGCTTTCGGTGACGGCGAACTCCAGGTCGAAGCGGGTACTCGTGGCGGATCGTTCGAGCACCTGGACCTCGACGCCGGGCAGCCGCAGGTCGGCGCGTCGGTAGTTCTGGAACGCCAAAGCCACTTGGAACAGCGGGTGTCTGGCCGCCGAGCGGGGTGGATCGATCGCCGCCACCACGCGGTCGAACGGCACCTCGGCATGTGCGAAGGCGTTCACGTCGATCTCACGGACGCGAGCGACCAGCGCCATGAATTCCTCGTCGGGATCGAGAACGACCCGCAGCGCGACGGAATTCACGAACATGCCCACGAGCTCGTCCAACCCGGTGGATGTGCGTCCAGCCGTCGGTGTGCCGATGACGACATCGCGGGTGCGCGCGAGTTTCGACAGCACGACGGCGAGCGCGGCGTGCACGACCATGAACAGCGAGGCGTGTTCCGCGCGGCCGATCTCGCGCAACGCGTCGGTGACCTCCCGCGACACCAGGGTGGTCGTGCTCGCGCCGTGGTGGACGGGCAATTCGGGTCGTGGCCGATCCAGGGGCAACGGCAGTTCGGCGGGCGCGTCGGCGAGGGTGCGCACCCAGTGCGCGAGCTGGCGGCTCGACTCCGACTCGGGATCGTCCGGCGCTCCGAGGCGCGAGCGCTGCCACAGCGTGTAGTCGGCGTACTGGACCGGTAGCGGCGACCAAACCGGTTGTGCGCCTGTGGTCCTCGCCGTATAGGCGGCGGCGAGGTCGCGGGCCAGCGGGGCGAGGGAGAAACCATCGGCGTTCATGTGGTGCACCACGAGGGCCAGGACCCATTCGTGGTCGTCGACCTGGTACAGCCGTGCCCGCAGCGGCGGCGCACTGGTCACATCGAAGGGCGCGGACTCGAGGTCGGTGAGCGCCCGGTCCAGCTCTTCGGGCGCGATGCGTTGGAGATCCAGGACGCCGACCGCCCAATCCGCGATGGCGACACACTGATACGGCTCCCTCGTCGGTTCGGGGAAGTACGTCCGCAGGGCCTCGTGCCGCACCACGACATCGGTCACCGCCGCCCGCAGCGCCTCGGTATCGAGCTCCCCGCGCAGACGGACCGCCAACAGGATGTGGTACGCCGAGGCGACACCGCACCGGTCCAGGGTCCAGAGTCCGTGCTGCGCGAACGACAGCGGTATCCGATCCGGTCGCGGCGTCGGCACCAATGGCAGCTCCGCCGCGCCACCCGCCTCCGCGTCCCGGCGCGTGGCCAGCCGATCGGCCAATCCGGCGACGGTCGGCTGCTCGAAGAGGTCGCGAAGGTCCACGCGGACACCGAATTCCGTGAGCTCGGCGAGCTCGGCGCGCAGCAGCGCGACCACACTGGTGGCAGTGAGCGAATTGCCGCCCCGGCCGAAGAAATCGTCGTCGAGACCGACCCGCCCGCTGCTCAGGACGCGCTCGAACACCTCCGCGACCACGACTTCGAGCGCCGACCGCGGTGGCCGGTAGTCGGTCTCGGGGCGGACGGGCGCGGGCAGTGCCGCCCGATCCAGCTTCCCATTCACGGTGAGCGGCAACCGATCCACCACGGTGACGACGGCGGGGACGTAGGGCTCGGGTAGTCGCCGTGCCAGCTCCGCGCGCAGCCGCGTGGGGTCCAGGTGCTGTGCGGCCGCCACCACATAGGCGGCGATCTCGGTGTCGGTCGCGCTGGTGTGCGGCACCACCGCCGCATCGGCGACGTCGGGCAGCGCGGTCAATGCCGCCTCGATCTCGCCGAGTTCGATCCGCATACCGCGCACCTTCACCTGGAAATCGGTGCGGCCCACGTACTCCAGCTGCCCGTCCACCCGCCACCGGGCCAGATCCCCTGTCCGGTACATGCGCTCCCCCGATCGTCCACAAGGGTCGGCGACGAACCGCGTAGCGCTCAGCCCCGGACGGCGGTGGTAACCGCGTGCGACGCCGCACCCGGCGATGTACAGCTCACCCGCCACACCCGGCGGCACGGGATGCAGGCGACTGTCGAGCACGTAGCAGCGGACGCCGGTCACCGGTGCGCCGATCGGCACCGCCGCCGCGTCCTCCGGGCGCAACGGTCGGCTCGCGGTCGCCCAGATGGTCGTCTCGGTCGGATCGTAGATATTCACGAAACCGGTATCGGCACACCATCGTTCGAGCAGTTCGGGTGGGCACGCCTCACCTGCGGTGCCCAGGAACCGCAGGGTGGGCACCCGTTCGGGTTCGGACAGGGTGGCGAGAACCCGGGGCGTCAGAATCGCATGGGTGATCCACTCCCGCGACAGCAGCTCGAGCAGGTCATCGCCCGCGTAGACCTGCGGTGGCGCGACCACCAAAGTCGCGCCGGTGCCCAGGCCGAGCAGCAGTTCCCAGATCGAGGCGTCGAAATTCGGTGAGGAGACCGCGAGTACGCGCGCACCGGGGCTCGCCCCACAGTGGTGCGCCTGCCCTTCGATCACCTGCGCCAAGCCGGTATGGGTGATCGCGACGCCCTTGGGTCGACCCGTCGAACCGGAGGTGTAGATGACGTAGGCCGGATGCGAAAGATGTAGTGGCCGTACGCGATCGGCGTCCTTGATGGGCGGTGCCGTTTCTCCCACCGCGAACTCCGATACCGACAGCCACCCGCCGGGCACCTCCGGCAGCCCCGTCCGCCAGTGCTCGGTGGTCACGCCCACCGCTGCCACCGAATCGCGGAGCAGGTACTCGACGCGGTCGGCGGGCGCGCTCGGGTCGACGGGCAGATACGCCGCGCCCGAATAGGCGACCGCGCAGACCGCCACCACCCATTCCAGGGACCTCGGCAGCGCCACCGCGACCACGTCCTCCGGACCGACCCCGTGCGCGATGAGACTGCGCGCCAAACGATTCGCCCACGCGTCCAATTCGCGGTAGGTCAGCGTGGCTCGGTCGCACACCACCGCCGGAGCGTCCGGCTGCTCCGAGACGGCGCGACGCAGCAGCTCCGGCCAGGTCGCGGCGGGCACGATATCGGTGTCGTTCCACTCCCGCAGAGCACGCCGCTCCTCGGCGTCGAGCAGGTCGATATCCCCGACCCGAACCTCCGGCTCGCCGCCTATCCGGTCCAGCACCACGCAGAACCGCCGGGCCAGCGCCTCCACGTCGTCGTGTTCGAAGAGATCGACCGCGTACCGCACGGTCACCGCGAGACCGTCCGCGACCTCGGCGATCCCGAATTCGAGATCGAACTTGGCCAGCGGCAGGTCGATCTCGACGGGTTCGACTCGCAGCCCGGGCAATTCGAAGTCGGCGTGCGCGAGATTGAAGGCCACCATCACCTGGAACAGCGGATGCGCTCCGGTGCGCGGCGGATCGAGCGCCGCGACAATCCGTTCGAACGGGACCTCGTCGTGCGCGAACGCCTCCAGATCGGTATCGCGTACCCGCGCCAGCAGCGCCGAGAACGGTTCCGCCGCCTCGACGGTCGTGCGCAGCGCCACCGTATTGACGAACATGCCGATCAGGTCGTCGAGCCGGGCATCACCGCGCCCCGCCACCGGCGTGCCCACCACGATGTCGCGCTCGCCCGACGCCGCGGCCAGCGCCACCGCCAGCCCGGCATGGATCACCATGAACGGCGTCACTCCGTGCGCCCGCGCGACCTGGTACAGCCTGCGGGTCTGCTCGACCGGAATCTCGACCTGCACCTGACCCGCCCGCAGCGAGGGTGTCGCGGGTCGTGGGCGGTGGGGTGGCAGTCCCGATTCGGCGGGCAGTTCCGCGAGTGCGGTCGTCCAATAGTCGAGGTGCCGCGAAATCTCCGAGCCCGCATCGGCATCCGAGCCCAGCACCGCGCGCTGCCACAGCGTGTAGTCCGCGTAGTGCAGCGGCAACGGCTCCCAGTCCGGTGCGCCGCCGCCGAGCCGCGCCTCGTACGCGCGCGCGAGATCGCGCGCGAACGGCGCGAGCGAGAAGCCATCGGCGTTCACGTGATGTACCAGTAGCGCGAGCACCTGCTCGTCGGTGTCCTCGCCGACCGCGAACAGCCGAATCCGCAGCGGTACCTCGGCGGCCAGGTCGAAGCCTCGCGACCCGAATTCGATGAGCACACCGTCGAGCTCCGCGATGGTGACGGGTTCGGCGACCAGATCGAGCGCTATCGCCTCGGTCGGGGAGATCTCCTGGCGGGCACCGTCTTCGGACTCCGGAAAGTACGTGCGCAGCGCCTCGTGTCGCTCCAGCACATCCGTGAGCGCGGCCCTCAGCACCGCGTGGTCCACCGTCCCCGTCAATCGCAAGGCCAACAGCATGTTGTAGCTCGGCGACTCTGGATCCAGCCGGTTCAGCAACCACAACCGCTGCTGCGCGTACGACAATGGCACCCGTTCGGGACGTGGCCTGGCCACCGGGCGCGGGCGATCCCGCACGGTATCGCGCTCCGCGATTCGCGCCGCGAGCCCGCCAACCGTGCTGGCCTCGAACAGATCTCGCACCGTCACCCGCACACCCAGCGCCGCGCTCACCCGCGCCACGACCGAGGTGGCCGTGAGCGAATCCCCGCCGAGGGTGAAGAAGTCATCGTCGAGCCCGATCCGCCTTGCCTCCGGATCGGTCGAGAGCGGCGTGTCCGGCCCGCTGCCGGGCTCGGTGATGCCGGGGTGCAGGACTTCCGCGAACGCTCTGGCGACGGCCTGTTCCGCTGCGGTGACCGGCGGCCGGTACGTCGTCGCGAGCCGCTCGGGAGCTGGCAGCGCACGCCGGTCGACCTTGCCGTTGGTGGTGAGCGGTAAGTGTTCCATCGTGATCACGGTCGGCACCATGTGGCTCGGTAGTCGTTGTGCCGCTGCGGCTTCCAACCGCGCGGCCGTCAGCGTGGCGTCGGCCGTCACCACATAGGCGACGAGCCGGGGCGCGATGCCGTGGTCGTGGACCACGGCCACCGCCTGCACGACGCCCGGGCAGCTCGACAGCACCGCCTCGATCTCCCCCAACTCGATGCGGGCACCGCGCACCTTCACCTGGGAATCCGTGCGCCCCCGGAACTCCAGGCCGCCTTCGGTGGTGCGCACCGCGAGGTCGCCGGTGCGATACAGCCGCTGTCCGACTGCGCCGAAGGGATCCGCCACGAAGCGGGCACCCGTCAGCGCCGCCCGCCCGAGATACCCGCGCGCCAGCCCCGGGCCACCCAGATAGAGTTCACCGACGACGCCGTCAGGTACCGGCCGCAGCCACGGGTCCAGCACGAAACAGCGCATTCCCGGAACCGGATCACCCAGGGCCACCGGATCTTTCGCGTCGATCTCGCCGAGATTGGTGACAACCGTCGCCTCCGTCGGCCCATAGGCATTGAGCAGCACCCGACCGGGAGCCCATGCAGCGGCCACCGACTGGGGGCAGGCGTCGCCGCCGGTCGCCAGGCACCGCACGCCGTCGGATTCGAAGGGATTCAGTCCGGCCAGTACGGCGGGGGTGATGAACGCGTGGGTCACCCGCTCACGGCGCATGAGTTCGGACAGTCGCGGTCCGGCGTACTCGTCGTTCGAGGCGACAACCAGCGTCGCACCGGCCGTCACCGCGAGCAGCATCTCCCACATCGAGGCGTCGAAGGTCGGCGCGGCCACCGACAACACCCGCGTCTGCGCGGTGAGCGAGGTGTATTTCGCCTGCGCCGCAACCAGTCCCGACAGACCCGCATGGGTGACGACCACACCCTTCGGCGCCCCGGTGGACCCGGACGTGTAGATCACCCACGCCGGATGCTCCTGCCGCAGCGGCCGCGCCCGATCGTCATCGGTGATCGACTTGGCGTCGTACTTCTCGAACTCACCGGCCCGGCCGACCTCGTCGAGAACCAGCCACTCGCCATCGCGGCGCAGCGCCTCCGGCAGTTGCGCCGTGTTCGTGGTGATGCCGAACCGCACCCCGGATTCGGCGAGCATCCCCGTTGTCCGCTCGACGGGATGATCCGGATCGACCGGCAGAAACGCCGCCCCGGCCTTCGCCACCGCCCACACCGCGACGAGCCATCCGATCGACCGCCCGGCCGCCACCGCGACCACCTGCTCCGGGCCGATACCGTGCCGAGACAGTTTGCGCGCCAATTGGTTCGACAGGTCGTCGAGTCGCCCGTAGGTCAGCTTCGCGGAGCCGCACATCACGGCCGGTACCGACCGGTCGCGCGCCGCAGCCGCACTCAACAGTTCAGGCAGTAGGACCGGCGGTGGAAGCTTCTCATCGTTCGCCGCAACTAGCTCCGTGCGCTCGCTCTCGGTGAGCAGCGCGATCCGCCCGACCGGATCGTTAGGACCCGCGGCGATGAAGTTGCCGAGAAATAGCAGGAATCGATCCAGCTGTGCGTCCAAGGCCGCCTGGTCGTACTTCTCCGGATGCCCGAGCACGTCCACCGACAGCCCGCGTTCCTCGCCCGCGCGATACAGGTTGATATGCAGATCGGCCACCGCGCCCGAGGACAGAATGTGGTATTCACCGGTCGCCGCACCGACTCGAATGGTCCGATCGAAGAACATGATGTTCACGCTCGGGCCGAGCACCTGATCCGCGCTCACCCCCAGATCGCGGCGCACATCCTCGAATCGGTAACGCTGATGCCGCAATCCACCGGTCGTCTCCCGCGCCGCCGCCTCGATGAGTTCGCGCATTGTCACCGCGCCCGCACAACGCAATCGAATCGGCAGCACATTGGCGAGCATGCCGCCGGACTTCTTGAGTGCGGCCGTGGTGCGCGCCGAGGCCGCCAACAACACCAGCGGATCCGATTCCCCGGCCGTCCCCGCACGGAACGCGCAGACCGCCGCCACCAATGCCTGCGCGGCACTGACCCCACAGTCGGCGGCGAGTTTCTCCAGGCTCTCCCACGCCTCCCGTGACAACTTCCCGGCGGAGCGCCGCGCGACCTGTTCCTCGCCGTGGCGCGGTGCGATGCGGGCGGGGGCGGACCAGTCCGCGAGCCGCTCCCGCCAGTACTCGCGATCCGCCGCGAAGCGGGCCGACTCCCGGTAATCCGCCTCCGCCGCTTGGATTTCCGACAGCGACAGCCCGGTGTAGGGCGGATGCTCCGCACCCGCGAGCGCCGCCTCGTACGCCTGCGCTATCCGCGCGGTCAGACTGAGCCCGCCGTAGCCGTCGATGGCGATGTGATGCATCTGCGAATACCAGAGATGGTGCTCGGGACCCACCCGAATGAGGGCCGAGGACCACAGTGGCGCGTCCACGAGTCCGATGGGTGTGCGGTGTCGCCGCCGCATCCATTCCAGCGCCGCATCGACCGGATCGGCGTGCTCGGAGAAGTCCAGATGCTCCAATTCGCCGCCGATATCGTCGGCCACCCATTGGAACGGTCGCCCGTCCGCCACCCCGATTCGCAATCCGCCGACGCCGAATTCGGCAATGCAGCGCTGACTCACCTCGGTGAATACCCGGGTGTCGAGCTCGCCGCGCAGCACCACGTATTGCGCCTGCCCGGGCAGTGCCCGGGGCGGACTCTCACCCCGCGCCTCGGCGCGCAGATACTCGGCGAGCCACAGTTCCCATTGCGCTCGGGACAATTCGAATGGCGTCGCGGCGCGCACATCCGTGGAATCGGCGAGCACGGTCCCTCCCGAGGTCCGAGGTGAATGGCCGCTCGGGAACGTACCGCAAAGTTGCTGGGAGGATGCTGTAGCCCACGCCGGGGGCTTATGACCGGATTGCGCCGATCACGAAATTTATGTGACCAGAGGGTCTTTCATCCCAAGTCGACGTCGGCGAAGTCGCCGATCCAGCGGTGTGGCGGGCGCGGGGCATTGGGTTCGCCGGGGCGCGTCACGCCCAGCACCGACCACCCGGCGGCCACCGCCGCATCCAATTCGTCCGGATGATCGGAGAGGAACAGAATGCGCTCGGCCGCCACGCCGATCGCGCCCGCGATCTTCTCGTAGGACGAGGCCTCCCGCTTCGGCCCGGCGCTGGAGAGATCGAAATGCCCGCTGATCAGCGGTGACAGATCGCCGCCGCGCGCGAATTCGAACCAATCCTTCTGATTGCGCACCGAACCCGAGGAGTAGATGTACAGCTCGTGCCCCGCTGCACGCCATGCACGCAGGGCGGGCGGCACGTCCGGGAAGAACTCGCCGTGCAGCGCGCCCGCGCGGAAACCCTCAGCGCAGATGATGCCCTGGGCCGCCTTCAACGGTTCGGCCTTGACATCGGAATTCAGCCAGCCGATGAGAATCTCGGCGACCTCGGCCGGACCGGCGTCGGGCCGCTGGGCCAGGTCCCGGGTGGCGGTGAGGATGGGATCGGCTGCGCCGCCCTCGTTTTCGGCGAGCCACCCGGGCAGCCGGTCACGGGTGTACCCGTAGAGGTCCTCCCGTACCGAACTGGTCGGGCTGGTGGTGCCCTCGATATCGAGGACGACGGCGGTGATCATGCGGTCAGCAACTCGTCGAGCGTCGGGAAGCCGCCGGAGATCTTGTCACCGGTGAAATCGCCGATCCAGCCGTCCTCTTCCTCGAAGAACCGGACGGCCATGAATTCGGGGCGGGTGCCCATGTCGAACCAGTGCAGGGTGCCCGCCGGAACCGAGACGAGATCGCCCGCGGTGCAGACCGTCGCCAACACCTCATCGCCGAGGTGCAGATAGAAGCAGCCCTGCCCGGCGACGAAGAAGCGCACCTCGTCCTCGGCGTGCCGGTGCTCGTCGAGGAATTTGGTGCGCGCCGCCTCGGCCTTGGCGGGCCACTCCGGGTCGTCGTCGGCGGGATGGATCCGGGCCACGTCGATGTGCTTGTAGCGGCCGTCGGCATTGAGTTCGGCAATGCGGTCGGCGTAGAAGGCCAGCACATCCGAGGTCGAGGTCTCGGCATCGATGCCGGTGAGCACCGGCCATCGGTCGAAACTGATACCGCGCTGGCGCAATTCGGCCGCGATCACGGCGTCGTCCTCGGTGCGCAGCTTCACCTTGTCGGCGCTGGAATCGGCCATTACCTGCAACAGTGTCATGTCGGATCCTCCTCGAAACCCTCGAACCCATTGTCGCCCACCGAGATCTGGCGGCGACCGGTCAGGGTGGCCAATTCGCACATGGCTTCCAGGCATTCGGCCCGGTCGCGGGCCTGTGCGAGAGTGTCGCCCCAGGCCGTGATGCCGTGTCCGGCGATGAACAGCACCGGCGGGGCATCCGGATGCGCGCTCAGGTACTCCTCGATATCGGCACCGATGCGCGGGACGTCGGCGTGATTCGGGAACACCGGAATATCGATGGTGTGCGGGCTCTTTCCGCCCAGGCCCTTGATGAGTTCGTAGCCGGAGAAGCGCACGGTCTGCACGGTTGCATTCGCTGCACCGATGGACAGCGCCGTCGCGTGCGGCGGGTGCACGTGCACGACGGCATCGGATTTCGCCGCGCGGTAGACGGCGGTGTGAATGGTGGTCTCCGCCGAGGGCTTGCGCCGGGTGGCGGCGACGGGCCGCGAATCCTCGACCCGGACGGTGACCATGTCGTTGTCGGTCAGCTCGCCCTTGGACAGGCCGCTCGCGGTGACGACGACCGTACCGCCTTGGCGCACCGAGATATTGCCCGCGGTGCCCGGCATCCAGCCCTTGGCGTACAGGCCTCGCGCGAGCGCCGCGATCTCCCGCCCCGCGCCCGCGGTGGATTCGCCCTGGGTGAGTTCGGTGACCGAGCGGGTCAGGGCCGCGAGGTACTCGGTGGTGGTGTCGGGCTCCTCGTCGCTCGGACCGGCCGCACGCTGCGGCAGGCCGCTGGGCGACTCGATCGAATCGTGCTTGGGGAGTTCGCCATTGGTGGACGCCGCCGAGCTCGGCTTGGTGCCGTCACCATTGGTGGACTGGGCCGCGTCGGACAGTTCGCCATTCGTCGCCGCGGCCCCGCGCTTGGGCAGGCCGTTCGCGGTCACCTCGGCCGACCGGTGCTTTCCCCCCGAGCCATTGGTCTTGGCGGGCGGCGGTTGCCGGAAGACCCGTTGGGTCTGGGCGTCGGCGGCCGTACGGGCCTCGCCGGGATGCTCGAGCACGCCGAATTCGGTGACCACGGCGGTCACCAGCTCCGGCGGGGTGACATCGAAGGCCGGATTGAAGGTCTGGGTGCCCTCGGGCGCGGTTGGTACGCCGCCGAATCCGGTGACCTCGTGCGCGGCGCGCTGTTCGACCACGATGTCGCGGCCGCTGGCGGTCTCGATATCGCGGGTGGATTCGGGGGCGACGACGATGAACGGAATGCCGTGATGGCGGGCGGCCAGCGCCAGCATGTAGGTGCCGATCTTGTTGGCGACCGACCCGTCCGCGGTGATGCGGTCCGCGCCGACCAGCACGGCGTCCACGTTCTCGGTGGCCATGGCCCAGGCCGCGGCCGAATCGATGGTGAGCCGGTGCGGGATTCCGGCTTCGGCCATTTCCCAGGCGGTCAGGCGCGCGCCCTGCAGCAGCGGACGGGTCTCGTCGACGATGACCTCCGCCAGCGCGCCCCGCTCGTGCAGCACCCGCAGCGCGCCGATGGCGGTGCCGACCGCGGTGGTGGCCAGACGGCCGGTATTGCAGTGGGTGAGGATGCGCAGCGGCCGCGCCGGGCATAGCCGCTGCACCAGATCGGCGGCATGGTTGGCGGCGGCCAGATTCACGCGGCCGTCCTCGGCAAGCATCTCGAGCGCCTCGTCGAGCATGGCTCGCGTTCCCTGCGGCAGCCGCGCCAGCGTGCGCTGCACACCCCAGGCGAGATTGACGGCGGTCGGTCGGGCATCGGCGATGCGCCGGGCCTCGTCCGAGACGCGCGCGGTATCGACCACCCCGTCGACGGTGTTGGCTCGCGCGGCGAGCACCACGCCGAACGCTCCGGCGACGCCGATGGCCGGGGCTCCGCGAATCGCGAGCGACTTGATGGCATCGATGAGGTCGTCGACCGTCGTGATCCGCAGTTCCCGCACCTCGTGCGGGAGTGCGCGCTGATCGATGGTGACGAGTGCCCCGTCGATCCATTCGATCGAACTGTCATCCATCCGCTGGTCCTCTAACCTCTGTCTCGATCCACTGGCCCCGCGACCCCACACGATCCGGCCTGGTCGCGAGCAGTTCGGGCGGGCCCGCCGAACACGGGCACAACCGCAACGGTATCGAACCCCGATCCCCGCGCGACCGGCAGGTTTCCGATCACCGGTATTCCAATCACGCTCCCCCCGACCGGGCCCGCACGGCTAACATTCCGATATGGCGAGACAGCGTCGCACCCGCAGAATCACCGTGACGATGCCGGAAGAGATCGCCACCACCCTGGACCGCTGGCGCAGCAGCGGTCGCATCGAATCCGTCTCCGCCTTCGTCACCGAATCCGTTCGGGCCCGCGTCGACCGCGCCGAATCCCTGGCCCGCATCGAAGAGGTCTTCGGCGGGCGGCCACCGCTGGACCTCATCAACAAGGCCCGTGCCGTCCAAGGCTTGCCGCCCTTATCCGACGAGGAGGATCCCGGCGACCGCGCTGGCGCGGCATGACCCCCGCGGCCGCCGGTCCCCTCGCCGGATCCACCTTGGGCGGCATAGTGTTCGACACCGCCGCCCTCACCGCCTGGGCGCACCGCGTCGCCTACGTGCAATCGGTGGTGTGGGCGACCGCCGACGCGGGCCACACGATCATCGTCCCGGCCACCGCGCTGGCCGCCGCGCGGGCACTCATTTCCCCTGTGCGCCTCGACATTCTGGCCGTCCTGCTGGACCTGCCGAACACCGTCATCCAACCCCTGGATCGGCCCGCGAGCGATCACCTCGGCGCGGCACTGGCCGACCGTCCCGACGCCGACGCGTTGATCCCCGCGGGGCACGCGACCATCGAAGCGGTGAGCCGCGATTGGCCCTGTCTCACCGACCGCCCGGAGACCCTGCGCAAGCTCGATCCGCGCGTGCAGACCGATACGCTGCCCTGAGCGTGTACAGCTAACCAACAGCTATCAACTAGGACGTTCAACGACCTAATGAGGATCTACCGTCGTGCTTCGAGACGCCGAGTGTCGGTGTCGACAACCTCGAAGGGAGAGTCCATGGCCACCCGTTCCATCCGGGAAATCACCCTCGAACATGCCCGCGAACACAATTTGCGGGATGTGTCGCTGCGGATCCCGAAGGACGCGATCACGGTGTTCACCGGCGTCTCGGGGTCGGGAAAGTCGTCGGTGGTGTTCTCGACCATCGCGGTGGAGTCGCAGCGCCAACTCAATGAAACCTATCCGACCTTCGTGCGAAATCGTTTGCCGCGCTACGAGAAACCCGATGTGGACCGTATCGACGGGCTGACCACGGCGGTGGTCGTGGATCAGAAGCCGATCGGTGGCAACGCCCGCTCCACCGTTGGTACGGCCACGGATATCTACTCGATCATTCGACTGCTGTTCTCTCGCGCCGGGAAGCCGTCGGCGGGTATGGCCACGATGTACTCGTTCAACACCCCCGATGGCGCCTGCCCACGCTGCGACGGCCTGGGTCGCACCACAACCCTCGATGTCGACGCCATGTTCGACACCTCGAAGTCGCTCGCCGAGGGCGCGATGCTGTTTCCACAGTTCACCGTGGGGTCGGTGCAGTGGCAGATGTTCGTGAAATCGGGGCTCTTCGACCCGGACAAGCCGCTGTCGAAGTACACCAAGACCGAATGGCGCGATCTGCTCGACGGTCCCGATCGCGAAGTGAAGGTGGCGCTGGGCTCCAAGATGGGCGTCGCCCATGTCGCCTACGAAGGTGTGATCGCCAAGTTCAACCGGCTCTATCTCCATCGCGATCTGTCGAAGCTCTCCGACAAGACCCGCGCGGCCGTGCGCCGATTCACCACCGAGGGCGTGTGCCCGCTGTGCCACGGTGCCCGGCTGAATCAGGAAGCGTTGCGCACCAAGATAAACGGCCACACCATCGCCGACTACTCGGCCATGGAGGTCGTCGAACTGATCAAAGTACTCGGCGCTGTCGACCACCCACTGGGCACGCCCCTGGCCGAACAGGCCATCGCGGGTTTGCAGCGGCTCGACGATATCGGCCTGGGCTATCTGAACCTCGGTCGTGAGACGACCACCCTGTCCGGTGGTGAGGCGCAGCGACTGAAAATGGTGCGGTTCCTGGGTTCGTCGCTGACCGGAATGACCTACATCTTCGACGAACCCAGCGTCGGCCTGCACCCCCGCGATGTGGGCCGCATGAACGATCTGCTCGCGCGATTGCGCGATCACGGCAATACCGTCCTCGTCGTCGAACATGACCGCGATGTCATCGCCATTGCCGACCACATCGTCGATATGGGTCCGGGCGCTGGTATTCACGGCGGCCGGGTCGTCTTCGAGGGCACTTACCGGGGACTGCTCGGCAGCGGCACACCAACCGGGCAAGCGCTGCGTCGCCGCCATCGTCTGAAGGAGCAATTCCGCACGCCCACAGGACATCTGCGCATCAGTCACGCGAAGATGCACAACCTGCGTGACATCAGCGTCGATGTGCCGACGGGTATGCTGACGGTGTTCACCGGTGTCGCCGGTTCCGGTAAATCGACACTCATCTCGAAAATTTTCGCCGCCCAGCACCCCGAGGCGATCGTTGTCGACCAGGCCGGTCTGGGTTCGTCCTCGCGCTCGACCCCGGTCAGCCATCTCGGCGCTATGGACTCGATCCGCAAGGCGTTCGCCGACGCCAATCGCGTGGAGCCGGGTTGGTTCTCGTTCAACAGCAAAGGCGCGTGCCGCGAGTGTGGCGGGCGCGGTGAGATCACCGCGGATATGGCGTTCATGGACCCGGTGACCACGGTCTGCGAGCGCTGCCAGGGCACCCGCTACGACCCCGACGTGCTGGCCTACACCCTCGACGACAAGAACATCGTCCAAGTCTTGGCCCTGACCGCCGAGGAGGCGGCCGACTTCTTCACCGACCCCAGCATCCGCCGTAAGATCGGCGCCCTGATCGAGGTCGGCCTCGGCTACCTCACCCTCGGCCAGCCCCTCGCCACCCTGTCGGGCGGCGAGCGTCAGCGCCTGAAAATGGCTGGCGAACTGGGTAAATCGGGCGGCATCTACATCCTCGACGAACCCACGACCGGCCTGCACATGTCCGACATCGACACCCTCCTGTCGCTGCTGGACCGCATAGTCGACGCCGGGAACACCGTCCTGGTCATCGAACACGACCTCGACGTCATCGAACACGCCGACCACATCATCGACCTGGGTCCCGATGGCGGCCGCCACGGTGGTCGCGTCGTCTTCGAGGGCACCCCCGCCGAACTCGTGCGGTCCAAGACCTCCTACACCGCTGAATACGTGCGCCGTGATCTCAGCGGCCGAGGGTGAGGGTGACGTTGTGGCCGCCGAAGCCGAAGGAGTTGCTGAGGGCGTAGTCGAGGGCGGCCTCGCGCGGTTTGTCGGCGACCACGTCGAGGTCGGTGTCGGGGTCCGGGTTCTCGAAATTCAGTGTGGGAGGGATGATCTGGTCGCGCAGCGTACGCAGGGTGAGGATGGCCTCGAGTGCGCCGACCGCGCCGATGGAATGGCCCAGCGCCGATTTCGGGGCGTAGACCGAGGCGGTCGGGGTGACGGTCGCGATGGCTTTGGCCTCCGAAGCGTCGCCGATGGGGGTGGAGGTGGCGTGGGCGTTGATGTGGGTGATGTCGGTGGGTTGCAGTCCGGCGGCGCGGATGGCCTTGCGCATGGCACGGGCCGCGCCGTCGCCGTCGGGCGCGGTGCCGGTGATGTGGTAGCCGTCGGAGGTGATGCCCGCGCCGAGGACGCGACCGTGAATGTGCGCGCCGCGGGCGCGGGCGTGCTCCTCGGATTCGAGGACCAGCAGCGCGCCCGCCTCGCCGAAGACGAAGCCGTCGCGGTCGCGGTCGAAAGGCCGTGAAGCGCGGGCAGGTTCGTCATTGCGGGTGCTCATGGCGCGCATCATGGCGAAACTGGCGATCGGGACCGCGTCGATATGGCCCTCCACCCCACCGGCCACCACCACGTCGGCCTCGCCGGTGGTGATGAGGCGCCAGCCGTGGGCAATGGCCTCGGCCCCGGAGGCACAGGCCGAAACAGGTGCGTAGACACCGGCTTTCGCGCCGATCTCCAGGCCGACGGTGGCCGCCGCGCCATTGGGCATCACCATGGGGACCGTCATGGGCGGCACCTTGCGGTAGCCGCCCGCGCGCATCCGGTCGACGGCGTCCACGAGTGCGTCGCCGCCGCCGAGGCCGGTGCCGATCGCCACCCCGAGCCGTTCGGCCTCCACCTCGGGAGCTCCGGCCTGGGCCCACACCCGCCGCCCCAACACCAGCGCCAACTGCTGGACGAACGACATCCGCCGCTGCTCGATGCGGGTCAATTGCTCGCCGGGCTGCGCGGTGAGCCGTCCGCCGATGCGCACCGGCAGCTCGAATTCGGTGACGAACTCGTCGGTGAGCGGGCCGATGCCGCTGTCACCGTCGAGCAGTCGCGCCCATGTCGTATCCAGGTCCGCGCCCAGGCAGGTGGTGGCGGCCATGGCGGTGACCACCACACCGCGAGTTTCTGAAGCACTTGTTACACCCATGGCGTCATGGATACCTGTAGCGTCCGCTACAGTCAAACCCGTGCCCCGCCCCCTCGACCACGCCCGCCGCGCCGACCTGCTCTCCGGCGTCATCTCCTATATCGCGGAGTACGGCCTCATGGAGCTGTCCCTGCGCCCCGTGGCCGCGTACCTGGGCACCAGCTCCCGCATGCTCATCCACTACTTCGGCACGAAGGAGGCCATGCTGGTGGCCGCCCTGGAAACCCAGCGCCCCGACATCAGCGCCCTCTTCGCCGACGTCGACGACCGAGAAACCCTGCGCGCCAGACTGACTCGCGCCTTCACCCTCAACACCACCGGCGAGGCCGCCACCAGCCTGCGCGTCCTGCTCCAGGTCCTCGGCGCGGCCTGCGTCCCCGACAGCCCCTTCCGCCCCTACGCCGACTCCGCAGTCCGCACCGTGGTCACCTCCCTCACCGAGGCCCTCACCCGCATAGACCCCACCCTCGACGACCCCGAATCCGCCGCCACCCTCCTGGTTTCGGGAATCCGCGGCCTGATCCAGGACTGGTGGATCACCGGCGACACCGCCCGCGTCGACCGCGCCACCCGTCGCCTCATCGACACCGCCGTCGCCCCGCCCGCTACCTAACGCCCGCGCGCCTCCACGGCGAGGCGCAGCAGTTCCGGCATATGCGGCCCATCGGTGGCCGACAATCGAATGGCCTCGGCGACAGGGAAAGCACGTACCTCCAGGATCTGTTCGGCATCACCAGGATTCGTCGGGTCGCTCACGAGAACCACGTCGGCGCTGCACCACAGCCACGCCTTGTGTGGGTGCGGCTGCCAGGGGCGGTAGGGGGCGGGTGCGTCGCTTGTCGCGTAGTGCGCGCCGAGCCAGTGGAGTGGGCCCGCCAGCTGAGCTCCCGCTTCTTCGCGTAGTTCTCGAGCCACGGTGTCGGCTATCGGTTCTGCGGCCTCTCGGGTGCCGCCGGGCACCAGCCATACGTCGCGATCGTCGCGGCAGAGCACGATGCGGTCGTCGACGAAGCAGATGACGTGGATATTGGTGATCAGGTCATCCGGGGGCGGGACGGTGGAGAACACGACGTCGAGGCCGCCCCATTCCCAGCGGGTGGGGGTGTGCAGGATCGGGTAGCGGTCGGCGAGGGTCACTTCTCGACGGTAGCGGGCGAATGTAAGTGCTTGGGGCCGTAGGTGATCGCGCGCAGGAGGTATTCGACGGGGCCGTAGCGGTGGCGGCGCACCCACAGGCTGGCAAGCGCCAGTTGCGCCGCGTAGATCACGGCCGCGGTGCCCAGGACGGTCCAGGGGGACAGGTGGCCCGCCAACGCGAATCCGTATCCGGTGAAGATGATCGAGGCGATGATCGATTGCGTGATGTAGGTGGTGGCGGCGATCTTTCCGGCGGGCGCGAAGACGGAGGCGACCTGTGGCCAGCTGTGGATGATTCGCAACAGGGTCGCCGCGTAGGCGGCGGACAGCAGTGGGGCGGCGATCATGGACGGCGCGGTCAGCCAGGTCCAGTGGGTCACGGCCGTCAGGATCGAGATCGGTGCTCCCACACCGAATCCGATCCACTGAACGCGCGGTAACCAGCGCAGGTAGCGCGCGGGGTCCTCGAGCAGGCGGCTCGCGCCCGCCGCGTAGCCGACCAGGAACAGCGGCAGCACATTCACCAGACCGAAGAGCAGCAGGACGGGCAGGCGGTCGGTGAACAATTCCCAACGCCACTGCGCGGCCGCGCCCCATCCAGCCCGTAGGGCGTTGAGGGCGCGATCGTCACCGCCGACCGCGCCGCTCTCCGGCGGACCGAGCAGGCTCAACACCAAGAAGGCCGCCACGAACAGCGCGTAACACCCCACCGCGAGGCGCAGCGCCACCTTGGGGCGGACCCGACTGAACAGCAACAGCACCAAACCGATTGCGCCGTAACCGAACAGCACATCCCCGCTGAAGAAGAACACCGCGTGCGCGACACCGATCGCCATGAGCCCGAGGCATCGGCGCACCGTCCGCGCCCGCGCGCTCACCCCGGCGCGCTGGGCCGCCCGGATCTGCAGGGTCAGCGAGTACCCGAACAGGAACGAGAACAGAACATAGAACTTGTCGAGGAATACCGCCTCGTCCAGGATCGCGGCGGCGCCGTCGGGAAACCCGCTCGGTCCCGCCATGACCGTGATATTGACGAAAAGGATTCCCCCGAGCGCGAATCCACGCAAGGCATCGAGCTCCACCAGGCGCGGTATCGGCGCGACTTCCCCGGTTCCCACCACACAACGCAACATAGCCACCACCGCCGCCCCCGCGGATCACTCCGAAGTCTGACCCGGCCCTGAGATTCTCCTGACCCGCCCGAGCACACGTCGATAGAACACGTTCCAGTCCAGTTGCTATTGTTCGCCCCATGGCATTGGTCATCGACAAGAGCGTCGAGGTCGACGCGCCCGCCGAACTCGTCTGGCGGGTGCTCACCGACGTGGACCGCTACGGCGAATGGAACCCCTTCTGCATCTCCTGTAGCACCACCCTGGAACCGGGCACGCCCATCGACATGGAGGTGCGCCTCGTCGGCCCCAGCCCGCGCAAACAGCGCGAGTACATCCACTCCCACACGCCGGGACGGGAATTCAGCTATCGCATGAAGCCGGTGCCCCTCGGCACGCTGCACAGCGAACGGTCGCACACCGTCACCGCGCTGGGTGCGGAACGGTGCCGCTACGACTCGCACTTCGAGCTCGACGGCTGGCTCAGCCCCGTCGTCACCGGCCTGCTCGGCGGCGCGTTGCGCCGTGGCTTCGCCGAGATGACCGATGCCGTCAAACAGCGCGCCGAGGCCCTGCGCACCTCCGGCGCGTAGTGCTGCGCCCGGCGTGAATCGCCGGGCGCTGTCGCACTATTCGCAGGCGACGCCGTCGCCGTTGCCGTCGAGCTGCACCCGGTAGCCGGGCTGCCCGCGACGCAGCGGCGCGGCCCCCGCGGCCCGCGCCTCTTCACAGTTCTTGAAGTAGACATTCGCCGCCGTCGTGGTCGGCGCGGCCGTGGTCGTGGCCGCCGCGCCGCTTCCGGTGCACGAGGAGAGCACCCGCGCCATGGAGTCGCGTTCGGACTTGGTGACCCAGAGGCTGTAGACGGTCTTCACTTCGATCTGCCGCACGATGTAGGTGCACTGGTACTCCTTGCGCGGCGGCAGCCACTCCCCCGCATCGGAATCGCCCTTGCCCTGATTGGTCGGCCCGTCCACCGCCTGCAGATTCCGCGGGTCGTTGGCGAGATTGCGCCGCTGCTCCGGCGAGAGCGACTGCGCGCCGGTCAGCCACGCATTGCTCAGTGCCACAACATGATCGATCTGCACGGCGGCGCTGGACTCGCGGCCCTGTTTGAACGCGATGGTCTTGCCCGTATAGGGATCGTCGAGCGTTCCGGACAGCACCTTGCAGCCATCGGTGTCGAGCTTCTCGTCGCGCATATCCCGTTGCAGGATGTCATTGCGGGTATCGCAGCGATTGTGGCCGAGCTCGACGCTCACATCGTCGCTCCACGCCGACCCGAATTGCTCACGGTCGTAACCGGTTTTGGGAGCCCACTCCTTGACCTGGAGCTTGTCCAACCGAGTCCGCGCCGCCGCGAGCTGCTCGCTGGGCGTACTCGAGGTAATCGGCGTGTTCGGCTTGCTGACTTTGGTCAGCACTATGCCGAGCACCGCCAAGAGGACGGCAATGGCCAGGGGCAGAATGATTTTCCGCGCGCGCGACGGCTTCTTCTTCAACATGTCCCGACCACCGTCGCAATCCACAGTCCCGAACAGCAAGCCGCCCCGCCGATGTGGAGACCGTTCTCACAGCCCCCAGTGCTGGGGGCGGTGACCTTCGGGTCTGTCGGCGACGGCTCGGCTACTTACATACTGAGGCCCGCCAAGATCGAGATCAATGGAGTAGCACATGAATTCGAAGAAGTTGGTCGGCACTCTCGCGGTCTGTGCCGCGCTCGTCGGCGGCGTCGGCGCACTCGCCGCCCCCGCGCAGGCCGAAATCCCGCTGGAGGCCCCCACCGCCGACGTCGCCGGGGAGAGCGGTTCGGGCAGCGGCTCGGCGACCTACTCCGCCGACGGCGCGGAGCTGCTGGTCTGCCTGCTCAAGGGCAGCTTCACCGGGTCGAAGGCCCCGCTCTGCTGACACCGCCGAGTACGGTTGGGGCGCAGCGGCTCACGCCTGATGCGTCCACGCGATGAAGAACACGACACCGGCCGCCGCCAACACGAGGGCGACCGGTATCGGCCACCACGGGCCGCTGCGCCCGAGCAGCCGCTGCGCGAGAAGCCGCTGTACGCAGCCGATTCCGGCGAGTAGTGCCGTCCACACCGGCAGCAGTCCGACGCCGAGGGCGGCATGGACCGCCCACGCCCCCGCCAAAGTCGGGCCGCCCCACGAATTCTCGTAGTCGCCGCTGGTGACCAATGGATAGAAGATGCCACGCACCGCGGCGATCGCGGCGAGGAAGACGACGAACCAGGCGACCAGTCCGACTGTCGCGGCGAGCACCGTGTGCAGGACGACGCGTCCCAGGCCGGGTTCGCGTACATCGAATCGAGTGCGCAGGGTCCGTCGCAGCACCCGCGCGCGAACCCCGGTGGGCGCGAAGGCCACCGGCGGAGATATCACCGCGTAGTAGGCGTTCCGCGACATCGCTTGGAGCGTGGACATGAGGACACCGTAGCGCGCGGTCGTTCCGCATTTCCGACACGAGATCGGCGCGCCGACCACCGCATGGTGTGTCGACGCGCCGATCGGCGTTGCCCGGCAGCCGGACCCGTCGCGCCCAGCCCCTACGCGCGACGAGCCTCGTCGCGGGTCAGGCGTTGTTGAGCTTGTTCAGCCGCTCGCACGCCTCGAGGTACTCCGCGATCAGGCGCTGCACCACATCGGCGGAGCGCTCCACCTTGTTCATCATGCCGACGACCTGACCGACCGGATTGAAGTTCACGTCCTTGGCGGCCTCCGGGTAGCGGTGGCCGCGCTTGACGCCGTCGAGGGCGACCATCATCTGCAGCGGCATACCCAGCGGATCGGGCGTATCGGCCTGATCCCACGCCTCGGTCCAGTCGTTCTTGAGCATGCGGCACGGCTTACCGGTCCACGACCGCGAGCGCACGGTGTCGTGGCTGGTGGCGTCGATGTAGGTCTGCATCTGGGCGGGCGGCACATTGGCCTCCTCCACCGTCAGCCACAGCGAGCCGGTCCACGCGCCCGCGGCGCCCATGGCCAGCGCGGCGGCGACCTGACGGCCATTGCCGATACCACCGGCGGCGAGTGCGGGCATATCGCCGATCGCGTCGATGACCTGCGGCCACAGCACCACCGAGGAGACCTCGCCGCAGTGGCCGCCACCCTCGGTGCCCTGCATGACCACGAAGTCCAGCCCGGCTCGCTTGTGGTTGAGCGCGTGCTTGACCGAACCGCAGAGCGCGCCGATGAGGCGGCCGGAGTCCTGGATCTGCTTGATCACGTCATCGGGCGGGGTGCCCAGCGCGTTGGCGACCAACTTGGCCTTGGGATGCCTGAGGATAACTTCGATCTGCGGCGCGACGGTGGTGGCGGTCCATCCCAGCAGCTGGTTGTGGTGCTCCTCCGGCGGCAGATGCGGCACGCCGTGGTCGTTGAGCAGCTTCTCCGCGAAATCGCGGTGCCCCTGCGGAACCAGTTCGGCCAGTTTGGCTTCCAGCTGCTCGGGCGTCAGGTCGTCGATGCCCTTGCCCTCGTACTTGGAGGGAATCACCAGGTCCACGCCGTAGACGCCGGTGACGTGCTCGTCGAGCCAGGTGAGTTCGACCTCGAGCTGTTCGGCGGTGAATCCGACCGCGCCGAGTACGCCGAGTCCGCCAGCATTGCTGACCGCGGCGGCCACATCGCGGCAGTGGGTGAAGGCGAAGATCGGGACGTCGATGCCCAACCGATCGCAGATCTCGGTACGCATAGGGTGCTGGACTCCTCTAACTGTCCTGGACGGGTTACGTAGTCCAACTCACATTAGAACATGTTCTAGGTTCTGACCAGAGTCCCCACTACCGCCGATAGTCGGGCGTCAACAACCTGTTCTATTGTGTGGAACTCACCTGGCCAGCAAACCGGCCTCGACCAGGTCGTCGAAGAGCAGCTGATCCACCGGCGGCACGTCGTCGCGGTGGGCGTAGGTGAACCACGCGATCTCGTCGATTTCACTGCTCGCCGTGAGGATTCCGCTGTAATCGGCGGTGTAGCAGGCCATGCGCACCACCGCGTCCGGCACCGGCGCTTCGTAGGTGCCGACGTGAACCACCGTGTGCGGCAACAGCTCCACGGTGAGCTCCTCTTCGATCTCCCGCAGCAGGGTCTGGGCGTCGGTCTCGTCGCCTTCGCGCTTTCCGCCGGGGATATAGAAGATGTCCTTGCCGCGAGGCCGCGCGCACAGAATGCGGCCGTCCTCGATTCGTACCCAGGCCACCGTATCGATGAGTCTCCGCGCGGGTTCGGTTCGCATTCGCGCAGCCTAACGCTCGCACTCGGCACGCCAGCGGTGCCTTCTCGTCGGTGGCAGACTCGTGCGATGACGGCTGCCAGAACCGCCCGCCACCAAAGACTCTCGGACCTCCTGGCTTCGCTCGGCGAGCCAGAGCTCACCCAGCTGGTCGGTACCGGACGGGCCATCAGCGACGGTGTGGGGGGTGGCGCGTCGCTCGTAGACGTGGACGGCGTGCCGGTGTTCACCAAGCGAATCCCGCTGACCGACCTGGAGGTCGCCAATCCGGGCTCTACGGCGAACCTGTTCGACCTGCCGATGTGGTGCCAATACGGTATCGGCGGGCCAGGTTTCAGCGCCTGGCGCGAGCTGGCCGCGAACATCGTCATCACCGATGCCGTGTTGGCCGGTGAGGCGCGATCGTTTCCGCTCCTCTATCACTGGCGGGTACTTCCCGGCCGGTCGCCGGTCGCGGCCGAACACACCGACATCGACGCCGTGGTCGCCGCACAGGGCGGCAGTCCGGCCGTGCGGGCCCGTCTCGAAGCGCTCGCGGCCGCGCGGTCCAGCCTGGTGCTGTTCTGCGAGTACATCCCACACCCGATAACGGACTGGCTGCGCGAGAACCGGCCGAGAAGGCCGCCGCCTTCGAACAGCAGCTCTGCGAGATCGTGACGTTTCTGCGAGATCGGGATTTGCTGCACATGGATGGACACCTCGGCAATATGCGCACCGATATGGAGCGGATCCATCTCAGCGACTTCGGACTGGTCCTCTCGCCGAAGTTCGAGCTGTCGGCCGCGGAACGCGACTTCACCGAACGCCATATCGCCTACGACGCCGATTACACCGCCATGCGCCTGGTCAATTGGATCGTGACCGATGTCTGCGGAGTCCCGAAGCCGCCCAACGGCGGTCCGCTGACCCGAGACGATTACATCCTCCGCAACGAGTACGTGGCCCAATGCGCCGTAGGACACATTCCCGATGCCGTACCACCGCCCGTCGCCGCGATCCTGGCTCGGCACGCGCCCGCCGCGGCGAAGATGAATGCCTTCCTCTGGCGACTCTTCGACGGCGACGTCCACGCGGAGTACCCCGGCTAGCGGACGGCGTAGGAGCCACAGCTATGTGGTACACATGAGGGGCAATGTCTCAAATCGAGGAGAGCGGTGTGCCGGAGCCCATCGACGTCGGAGAACTCATCGCGCAGCGCCACCGGGAGGGCAGCGCGCCCGGCGCGCGGGCCGACGCCGCCCGGTTGGCGTTGGTGATCGAGGGTGGGTCCTCGCGCGGCGCCTACTCCCACGGCATGGCGATGGCGCTCGAGGAATTGGGGCTGACGAACTGCTTCGACGCGGTGTACGGCGCGTCCGCGGGTGCGCTCAATGGGGCGTGGCTGTTGTGCGGGCGCGCGGTGGACTCACGGCGCGCCTGGCATCCGACGGTCATCAACCGCGTCATCTCCCCCACCCGCGCCCTGCGCGGCGGCCCGGTGGTGGACACCCATTTCCTCGTGCACTCGGTGTACGAGCGCATCGTGCCCATGGATTTCCCGGCCATCCTGGCCAATCCGGTGACCTTCCACCCGATCGCCACCGACACCGCCGACGGCACGGCGGTCGACCTGCACCCCTTCATCACCGACGTGCCCACCCTGCAGCGGGCCCTGCGCGCCACCACCTGCCTACCGATCCTGGCGGGCCGCTCGATCCCCCTCGGCGGCCGCCGCTATGTGGACGCGGGCCTGTCCGAATCGGTGCCGGTCGCCACCGCCCTCGCCCAGGGCGCGACCCACGTCCTGGTCCTGCGCACCCGCCGCGCCGACGAAAAGCCCAGTGTCCCCTCGAGACTCGAAACCCGAGTGGTCGCCAACTTCCTGTCCCGCCACGCCCCCGGCACCGTCGACTCCTGGATGGCCCGCGCCGAAATCCAACACCGCGAGGAGGCGGCCATGACCGCCAACCCCGCCGTCCTCCAGATCCGCCCGCCCGCCGGTGCACCCCCGATCGGCCGAGTAGGCCGCAACGCCACGGTCATTCAGCAAGCCCTCGATCTCGGCCACGCCGCCACGCTGACCGCATTGCGTCCCTACCTGTCCCAGGAACTCGCACCTGGCGCATGAGCGCATCACAGTCACGGGCACAGGGCGTGGTCGAGTAGCGCGACGATGTCGGCGTTCGTATCCGTCGAGTCATTGATGGCGAAGGTGACCGCGCGGCCTTCGCGGGTCGCCCCGGAAATGGTGTAGTACCCGTAGATTCCGCCGGTGTGGCCGAAGTACTGCGCGCCGCAGGGCAATTCGGTCGAGCCGATGCCGAGGCCGTAGGCGAGGGGGCTGTCGGTGTCCTGGGGAAGGCCCGTGAGCATTTCCCGCAGTTCGGGGTCGGCCACGACCTTTCCGGCCAGCAGGGCGGCGAAGAAGTGGTTGAGGTCCGCGCCGGTGGAGATCAGCGCGCCCGCCGCCCACGGCACGGACGGCTCGATACGGGTCACGTCGGTGCGGACACCGTCGATGTCGGCGTAACCACGCAGATGGGGGCCGCGAATATCCAGTTCGCCGGAGGGCGGCAGGTAGGTGTCGGGTAGTTGCAGCGGTGTGGTGATCCGTCGGGCCAATTCTTCGGAATACGGCTTGCCGGTGACTTTTTCGACCAGCATCGCGGCCACGACGTAATTGGTGTTCGTGTACTTGTATCGGGTGCCCGGCGCGAATTGGGCGGGCTTGCGCAGCGCCAACGCCACCTCCTCGGCGGGCGTGAAGGTGCGCCCCGCCAGCGCGGCGCGGTACTCGTCCACCTCGGCCATATCACTGAATTCCGGTAGGCCACTGCGATGTTGGAGCAGTTGCCGCACGGTGATCGCGCGCCCGTCCACGCCGTCGCCGACGAGGAGTCCGGGTAGATAGGTATCGACCGGTTCGTCCAGGCGCACCTGCTGTTCGGTCACCAGTTGCAGGATCACGGTGGCGACGAAGGTCTTGGCGATACTGCCCACCCGCACCCGCTGCGGCGGCGACATGGGTATCGGTGTGCCGGTCGCGCGGTCGGACACACCGGAGGCGAGGGTGACGGTCTGGCCGTTCTCGGTGAGTGTCGCGATCACGCCGGTGAGCCCGGACCGGGTGAGAGCGTCGATATCGGCCCGCACCCGTTCCACCCGGGCGGCCGATACCGTGGTCGGCGGCTCGACGACCCGGGGCTCGTCGTCCATGTCCAGGGCCGAACAGCCGGTGGCGGTCAGCAGTGCCGCGACGGCGGCGGCGATCGGGACGATTCTCATGTATCGACCGTAGAAACCCGCAGGGGCCCAGCACATCCGGCCGAACCCTGAGTCCGTCCCCGAGACCGCCCCCGACCTTCGGCGTATGGACAAGCCGTGCGCGCGAGTCCGGCTCGCGCGCACGACCTAGGGCGACACCGTGCCCGATGGACCTAAGCCGTCGCGGGCCGAGGCATTCTGGCGGCGACGCCGATTACACCGGCGGCCACCGCCGCGGCGGCGATCACGTACCAGCCGTGTTGGAACGCCGTCAACGTCGCGTCGGGTCCGCTCGGCGTGCCGAGTACGGCCACGAGAACCGCGACCCCGATGGCCAATCCGATCTGTCGCGCCATGCTCAGGACCGCCGACCCGGTGCCGAAACGCTGTGGCGGCAGTCCGGCCGTGCCCGCGGCGAAGCTGGTCGGCATGGTGAGGCCCACGCCGAGACCGGTGATCAGCATGCCGCCGAGCATCCCGCCGACGTAGTCGGGTCGCAGCGTGAGAGCCGTTGCCCACCACAGGATTCCGGCGGCGAAGACCACCCCGCCCAGTGCCAGTACCGGACCCGCGCCGAGACGCGCAATGACTTTCCCGGCCAAGACGGCGACAATCGGCACCACCAGCGGCCCGGGCGCGATGGCGAGCCCGGATTTCAGCGCCGACCAACCCCAGACCTGCTGCGCCCACAGCACCGCCGAGAGCAGCATTCCGGCGAAGGCGATATTGAACAGCAGCGAATTGCCGAGCATGAGCCCGAAATTCGGCAGGCGCAGCAGATTCGGATCCACCACCGGACTGTGGTGCCGTCGCGACGACACGACGAAAGCCACCGCCAGCACGACCGCGCCCAGGAATCCGCCGATCACGCCGGGCGAACCCCAGCCCCACTCCGGCCCGCGCACGAGCGCGAGAATCAACGCGGCCACCGAGCCGATGAGCGCGAGCGCGCCGAATCCATCGGGCAGAGGTCCGCCGGATCCCGTCGGATTCGGCAGCCGCCGCAGGCCGATCACCACAGCGGCGAGGCCCAGCGGCACATTCACCAGAAAGACCCAGCGCCAATCGATTTCGACCAGTAGGCCGCCCAGTACCGGACCGAGCGCCGCACCGAGACCGCCGAAGGCCACCCACAGCCGCACCGCCGTGGCCCGCCGCTCCGGCGGTGTCGCCGCCAGCACCAGGCCGAGCGAGGCGGGCGTCAAGACGGCCGCGCCGACCGCTTGCAGCACCCGGAAACCCACCAGCGACCCGGTATTCCACGACACCGCGCACAATGCCGACCCGAGCACGAAGACGCCCAGCCCGATCAGGAAGGCGCGCCGATTGCCATTGCGGTCACCGAGTCGCCCGGCGGGTACCAGCAGCGCCGCGAACACGATGGCGTAGGCATTGAGCACCCACGACAGCCCCGCGATATCGGCGCCCGCGAAATCCGCCGCGATCCTCGGCAGCGCCACATTGACGATGAACAGGTCCAGGCTCGACAGCAGCACCGCCACCGCCACAATGCCCAACACCACCCGGGAGTCGCCCTCCCGCGAATTCTTCTCTACGACAACGCTGTTCACGATCTCTTCCCATCCCCCGACCAACCGTCAGTGAGTTGCTTCATGAAACGCACCATAGGGTAGTGAGTTCGTTCAAGCAACTGACTATGCTGAGGGAATGCGCCGCACCAGCTTCGAGGACATGAACTGCTCGATCGCGCAGTGTTTGGAGGTGGTGGGCGAATGGTGGACGCTGCTGATCGTGCGCGACGCCATCTTCGGCGTGACGCGATTCGACGAGTTCCGCTCGCGGCTCGGCATCGCGCGCAATGTGCTGACCCAGCGCCTGGAACACCTTGTCGCGCAGGACATCATGGAGCGGGTGGCATACCAGGAGAACCCGGTGCGCTACGACTACCGACTCACCCCGAAAGGTCGCTCACTGTGGCCGGTGCTCGCCGCCATGCGGCAGTGGGGTGACACCTACGCCGCACCCGACGGGCCGCCCGTCGAAGCCGTGCACACGACCTGCGGCCACACCATGACCGTGGAACCGGTGTGCTCGGAGTGCGGCGAGCATTTGCGGGGCGCGGATATTCGACCCGTTCTCGGGCCGGGCGCTCGCACGCCGGACCTACTGCCGGATCGCGGTGCGCACGCGACCGGACACGATCACCGATAACCCGAGTCGGACGGGCCCGGCTCAGGCCGGTCGAATCCCGCTGAGCTCCTGCCCGGTGGCGCGAGCGATATGCGATAGCTCGCCTTTCACGCCCTTGGGCACCGGTGCGTCATCGAACATCGAGACGACGAGTTCGTCCTTGTCGGTCTCCCAGGTACCGGCTATCCGCCCGCCCACCAGGACGAGCGGTGAGATCCATCCCGCCGTCCGGCTGACCTTGGCGCGATGGTCTCCCGGCAGCAGCGCGGTGTCATTGGTCCCAGGCCCGAGGACGTACTGATCGAACGCGCCCAGCAGCCGCACCGACCGCGCGGGCTTCGCGGCCGCCAATTCCTCGGCGTGCTCGGTGAGTATGTAGCCGGTGCGGTCGTCGTCGAGCTCGACCTCGGTGAGCCTGTCCCCCATCTCGGAGAACCACCGCCGCACAGTGGTTTTGCGGAGGCTGCCGCGCGTGAGCCAGGCATCGAAGGCCTGCGGCGTACCGGGCCCGTAGGCGCCGAGATAGGTCGCGATCACCTCGGACGCGGCCGCATCGGGATCGGGAATCCCCGGCCACTGCGGAATCAGGCTCGCGGGATTGGTGAAGGTGACCGAACTCCCTTGCGCCGGGCCGTGACACAGCGCTCCCTGCCACGCGAGCGGTTTGAGCAGCGCACCCCACCCCGAGCGCAGCTCCGTCGCCATGGGCTGGAAGCGGGGCTCGGCGACCAGCGCCGCGACCAACTCCGCCCGCGTCAGCACCGCCCCGTCGAGAATTTCCGAGACGGCCTTGACCAGGTCGGCCACCTCCTCGGGCGAGGCCCCGAAAGCCTTCTGCCAGGTGGGTTTCTCCCAGGTCCGCGCCGAGGCCATCAACGACAGCGCCCCGGCCGCCTGCCCCGGCGTGAGCGCGTGCAGGGTGCCGCGCATGGCCCAGGTCTTCACGAGCTCCCCGGTGCCGAGCGCGCGCACCACCTCGCCCGGCTCCCCCGCCGACTGCCGCACCGCGACAGCCGTTTCCGCCGCCGAGGTCACCTGTGCCTGCACGCCACCCAGGCGCTCGGCGATCTCGACGGCACCGGCATCGGTCCGCGGGTCCACGAACTGCCGCCGCATCCGCCAGGCGAAGACCTGCTCCCACGAAACTCGCACCGCGTTCCTCCTGCGCTCATCCGACGCGACGCCCTCACCCTACGACCGCGCTCCGACATGGTCAGCGCATTCGGGCTCCACCCTCGAACAGCACGGTGGCCGTGCGTTCGGACGAACGCACGGCCACCGTCGCAAACAGGATGCGGCTCAGAGCCGTTCGATAATGGTGGCGTTGGCCAGGCCACCGGCCTCGCACATGGTCATGAGGCCATAGCGCCCGCCGGTCTGCTCCAGGTGGTTGAGCATGGTGGAGAGAATCCGTCCGCCGGACGCGCCGAGCGGGTGGCCCAGGGCGATCGCGCCGCCGCGCGGGTTGAGCTTGGCCGGGTCCGCGCCCAGCTCGTGCGCCCACACCAGCGGCACCGGGGCGAAGGCCTCGTTCACCTCGTAGGCGTCGATATCGTCGATGGTCAGGCCCGCCTTGGCGAGTACCTTGCGGGTGGCCGGGACGACGGCGGTCAGCATGAGCAGCGGATCGTCACCGGCCACCGCGAAGGAGTGGAAGCGAGCGCGCGGGGTGAGGCCGAGTTGATTCGCCTTCTCCTCGCTCATGATCAGTACCGCCGATGCGCCGTCGGTGAGCGGCGAGGAGTTGCCGGGCGTGATGGACCAGTCGATCTCGGGGAAGCGCGCCTGATACTCGGCGTCGGCGAAGGCGGGCTTCAGCCCGGCGAGCCCTTCCACGGTGGTGGTGGCGCGAATGGTCTCGTCGGCGGTGAGCGTTCCGGCCGCGACGATCTCACGGTCGAAGCCGCCCGCCGTGGCCGTCTCGGCGGCCAGGCGATGCGAGCGCGCCGCGAAGGTGTCGAGCGTGGTCCGGTCGAGCTTCCAGCGGGCGGAGATTACCTCGGCCGAAATGCCCTGCTGCACAAGGCCGTCCGGATAGCGCGCGGCGATCGGGGCGTAGATGTCGACGCCCTGGGTGTTGGAGAACATCCGCACCCGCGACATGGACTCCACGCCGCAGGCGATGGCGATGTCGTACGCCCCGGCCAGGACGCCCTGGGCCGCGAAATGCGCCGCCTGCTGGCTGGATCCACACTGCCGGTCCACCGTGGTGGCGGGCACCGAGTCGGGGAACCCGGCCGCGAGCACCGCGATACGCGAGATATTGCCCGCCTGCTCACCGGATTGCGTCACGCAACCGCCGATCACATCATCGATCAGCGCCGGGTCCAGCCCGGTGCGCTCGACGAGGCTCTCCAGCACGCCCGCCAGCAGCGTGGCCGGGGCGATATCCGAGAGGCCACCACCGGGTTTCCCCTTGCCCGAAGGTGTGCGGACAGCGTCGACAATGACGGCCGAGGTCATGACTGCTCCTTGTGCGTGCTCAGCGGAACCGTGTGAATCCCGGTTAACTTTCCCTACTGTACCGCACCGGCTGCATCGATCCCGGTCGCGAGTAGCCCGCAACACATGGCAATCTCCCCGCTATTGCCTCTACCTGTGCTTATTCTGTCGCCATGACAACCAGCAAAGAGGAAGTTTCAGAGGGGCCGGTCCACGCGCTGGCTCGCAGTGCGTGGCAGTGGATTCTGGTCACCGGCGTCCTCTCGGTGGCACTCGGCATCATCATCCTGGTGTGGCCGGGTAAGACCCTGGTGGTCGCGGGCGTTCTCTTCGGCATCTATCTGATCGTGTCGGGCGTTTTCCAGCTCATCGCCGCCTTCGGCCCGCACGTCAGCGCCGGTATGCGGGTCCTGGCCTTCATCAGCGCCATTCTGTCGTTCATCCTGGGCTTCTTCTGCTTCCGCGATGAACTCGACGCGATCTGGTTGTTGGCCATCTGGATCGGTATCAGCTGGATCTTCCGCGGTATCACCACGCTGACCGTAGCCATCGCCGCCGACGGTATGCCCGGCCGCGGCTGGTCGATCTTCTTCGGCATCCTGCTCGCCATCGCCGGTGGCTGGCTGATCGCGGTGCCGTTCGCCTCGATCGGCGCGCTGACGCTGGTGGTCGGCTGCTGGCTCATCGCCATCGGCATTATGGAGATCATTTCGGCGTTCCAGGTGAAGGGCAGCGCCAAAGCGGTACCGAGGGAACTGTAGAACTCTCCGATCTCGTCCGGCGGTCGTCCTCTGCGGAGGCGACCGCCGGATTCCGTTGGGCCAACTCATGGAGGCGTGATGGTGTCTGTTCGGCGGCGGGATGTCTTGCGAATGGCTACGGTCGGCACCTTGGGTGCGGTCATCGGCGGCGTGGGTGTGACGGCCATCGAGGCGGACCGGAAGTCGATTCTGTTCTCGCACACCAGAATTTCGACCGCCCGGCGCGACCGAGCACGAGCGGTCGCCCGCGATATCGTCGGCGTGGACGAGACGGGCGCGAATGTGCGCACCCAGTACGCGAGCCTGCTGACCGGTCCCGGCCCGCAGCCCGCGCAGACGCCACTCGATATCGCGGTCGTCGGTGCGGGCGTCTCCGGTTTGGCCGCGGCCTGGGTGCTGGCGCGGGCCGGACACAGGGTGCGCGTACTGGAGGGCTCCGACCGCATCGGCGGGCGCATTCGCACACTGCGCGAACAGTTCTCACGCACCGGCGGCCACGCCGAGGCGGGCGCTATGCGCATTCCGACCACGCACACCATGACCACGGGTGTCCTGGCCCGGCTCGGGCTGCCGACCCGTCCGTTCCTGCTGGGCCACCCGTCGCGGACCGTCACCGCCAGCGGCATCTCGCTGACTCGCGCGCAGTACGACCAGGATCCGGCTCCCCTGGCCACGTCCTTCGGCCTCGACCCGCTGCACGGCCGCGCCCTGCTCGATCAGGCCTTCCGCGAGACCGAGATCGACCGGAATTCGGGCGTCGAGGAGTGGGCGGAGTTCCTGGCCCGCTATGACGAACTGTCACTGCGGGATTGGCTGCTCGCCCGCGATCTCGACGATCGGCACATCGACTACCTCGGTTCGACCGAGGGGCTGACCGCACGCATGGGGTTGAGCCTGACCCACAATATTATGACCGCGGCGTATCTGGGTCCCGGCACCGAACTGGTCGAAATCGTCGACGGCACCGACCGATTGACCTCGGAACTCGGCTTCGCCGCACTGGCCGCCGGTGCGGAACTCCAGACGAATTCCGAGGTCACCCATATCGACGGTAATACCGATCGTCTGCGAATCACCCACGGCCCGAACGCCGCCGAGCTCGAGGCCGATCGCGTCGTTGTCACCGCGCCGTTCTCGCTGTTGCGGCACATGACATTTCGCCCGCACCTGTCCTATGGCAAGCAGCGCGCCATCGCCGAACTGCATCACGACGCGGCCACCAAGACCTTCCTGGAATTCGAACGCCGCTGGTGGGATGGGCACGGCGGCTTGGATGTCACCGATGCGGCACCACGCATCACCGTGTACCCGTCGCATCCGGTCGGCGAGGGCGGTGTCGTCATCGCCTCCTATACCTGGTCCGACGACGCCCGCGCCTGGGATGCCCTGGCCCCGGAGCACCGCGCCGCCGAATGCCTGGACCACCTCACCGAACGCTACGGCGACCAGGTTCGCCAGGCGTGGACCGGCGGCTGGGCCTCGCAGTCGTGGGCACAGGATCGCTGGGCCGCTGGCGAGGCCGCGGTGTACCTGCCCGGCCAGGCGGTCGAGATCGGACCCGATACGCGCACCGGGGAAATGGACGGGCGGGTGGTGTTCGCGGGCGACGGCACCTCCACACGCGGGCGGGCCTGGATCGAGGGCGCGCTGGAGAGCGCCGCGCGCGCCTGCACCGAACTGGGCGTCACGGCCCGATCAGCGTAATCGCTTGGGCCGCTTGTCCATCAAACGCAGGATCAGCGGCGTGAAGATCAGCTGCATGGCCAGCTCCATCTTGCCGCCCGGCACCACGATGCAATTGGGCCGGGACATGAACGAGTCGTGCAGCATGGACAGCAGGTACGGGAAGTCGATCACCTTCGGATCGGCGAAGCGAATGACGACGAAGGATTCGTCGGCGGTGGGAATCGTCCTGGCCGTGAAGGGATTCGACGTGTCCACGGTCGGCACGCGCTGGAAGTTCACGTAGGTCCGGGAGAACTGCGGACAGATGTATTTCACGTAATCGGGCATGCGGCGCAGGATGGTGTCGATGATGGCCTCGCTGGAGTACCCGCGCTCGGTCCGGTCGCGGTGCACCTTCTGAATCCATTCGAGGTTCACTATCGGCACCACCCCGACCAGCAGATCGGTGTACTGCGCGACGTCGATGCCGTCGGCGACCGCCGCACCGTGCAGTCCTTCGTAGAACAGCAGGTCGCTGCCGGGAGCCAGCTCCTCCCACGGGGTGAAGGTGCCCGGCGGCTGCCCGTACGGTTTGGCCTCGCCCTCGTCGTGCAGGTATCGGCGCACCATGCCGACCCCGGATTCCCCGTAGTCGCGGAACAGGCTCTCGAGTTCGGCGAGCATATTGGCGTCCGGCCCGAAGTGCGAGAATTGCAGATTCCGTTGCTGTTCGGCTTCGGCCATGGCCAGCTTCATCTCGTTGCGGTCGTAGCGATGGAACGAATCCCCTTCCACAATCACCGCGTTGATCCCTTCGCGTCGGAATATCTCCTGGAAGGTGCGCGTGACACTGGTGGTGCCCGCCCCCGACGACCCGGTGATCGCGACCACGGGATGTTTGACCGACATAGGACCTCCTCGATTGCCGGACAACGGAATTCACGTGCGGTGCGCCGCTTGTCGATCAGCGGCCCGCCGACCGGAACAGCGAACGCGTCCCGAACAGCGAGGCGTCGAAGGACGGACCTTCCTCGGGTTCGCGGTGATAGCGCTCGATGCGCGCGACCTCGTTGCGGGAGCCGAAGATGAAGGGAACGCGCTGGTGCAACTCACCCGGCCGCACCTCGAGCACGCGCTCGTCACCGGTGGTGGCGCGGCCCCCGGCCTGCTCGACCACGAAGGCGATCGGGTTGGCCCCGTACAGAAGTGAGACGCGCGGCGGTCGTTTCCGGGTATCGCGCGGATACAGGTACACGCCACCGCGCGTGAGAATGTGAAAGGTGTCGGCGACCAGCGAGGCCACCCACCGCATATTGAAGTCACGCCCCCGCGGCCCGTCCACACCCTCCAGGCACTCGTGCACATAGCGCCGGACGGGCCGCTCCCAGAATCGCTCGTTGGAGGCGTTGATCGCGAAACCCGCTGTGTCGTCCGGGATTCGCATCTTGGGATGGGTGAGCACGAACGCCCCGATCTCCCGGTCGAGGGTGAATCCATCCACTCCGTTGCCGGTGGTGAGCACCAGCATGGTGGCGGGCCCGTAGAGGGTGAATCCCGCACAGACCTGCTGTATGCCGGGTTGCAGAAAGTCCTCCCCGGTCGGCTCACGCCCGTCCTCCGGCGCGCGCAGCACACTGAAAATCGTTCCCACCGGCAGATTCACATCGATATTGCTGGACCCGTCCAATGCGTCGAAGGCCAGCAGATACTTCCCCCGCCGCACCTCGGTGGGCACCTGATGCAACCCGCTCATCTGCTCCGACAGCAGCGCCGCCAACGGCCCCGTCCACTGCGTCTCGGCCACCATGGCGTCATGGGCGATGGCATCCATCTTCCGATGCACCGTCACCGGCAGATTGTCCGCCTCGGCCGCCCCGAGCGAGCCCACGATGGCACCCCGCGTGACCTGGTTGGCGATGATCTTCGTCGCCGTGGCCAGGACATTCACCAGCGCCGAGAACTCCCCGGACGATCCGGGATGCCGGTGCTCCTGCTCGATGGTGTAGCGGGTGAGGGTTTTCAAGCCTTCGGGCACGATCGGTCTCATTTCCTCATTCCGAGGCCCCTTCGGTCGGGGCGTCGGCGAACACACTGCTGCCGTAGACGTCGCTGTCGGTGAGGGTGATCAGGTCGGCGCGGCCGAGCGAGCGGTGCAGGTGGACCAGGCGGTTGGCCTGGCGCAGGCGGCAGCGGTCGATGGCGTTGCGGACGCTGCGGGCATTGGCGAAGCGGGGGCGGGCCATCCGCAGTTCCAGATAGCGCGAGAACGCTGCCGCGGCGGCCTCGTCGAAGCGGAAATTCTCCTGCGCCACCATGAGTTCGGCGATGCGCAGGAGTTCGTCGTGGGTGTAGTCCGGGAATTCGATGTGGTGGGCGACGCGGGAGGACAGGCCGGGGTTGGCGGAGAAGAAGGTCTCCATGCGGTCGGGGTAGCCCGCGAAGATGACGACGAGGGTGTTGCGCTCGTTCTCCATCTCTTGCAACAGAATCTCGATGACCTCTTGGCCGTAGTCGCGCTCGTTCTCCGGCCGGAACAGGTAGTACGCCTCGTCGATGAACAGCACTCCCCCGGCGGCCTTGGCGAGCGCCTCCTTGGTCTTGGGTGCGGTGTGGCCGATGAACTGGCCGACCAGGTCGTCGCGGGTAACGGTGTGCACCTTGGGTTTTCGGATGTAGCCCAGGGCGTGGAGCATTTCGGCCATGCGCAGGGCGACGGTGGTCTTGCCGGTGCCCGGACCGCCGGTGAAGCTCATGTGCATGGTGGGGCGGGTGGCCGAGAGGCCGAAACGCTCACGCGCCCGGTCGATGAGCAGCAGTGCGGCGATCTCGCGCACCCGGCGCTTCACATTGGCCAGGCCGACGAGTTCCTCGTCGAGGCGGGTGAGGGTGTCCTCGACGTCCTTGCCCGCGATATCGGTGGACAGGTCGATCACGGCGTCGTCGGCGAGCAGGTGGTCGGCCGCCGCCGGGTCCCCGGGTTGGGAACTCTCGGCGGCCGAACCGCGCACCGCGCCGGGGTTCGTGGCTCCGGGCCGATGCATTCGGAACCCGGTGGCGGGTGCAGGCTCCCGCCCATTCGGGCCCATCTGGCCATAGGTACTCAAAATCGGCCTCCGGCAGCGTAATACGGTCAGTCGCGGTAGCGCGCACCGGGTGCGGACTCGGTGGCGTACGGGTGGAAGCCGTAGCGCTGCCGCCGATCCTCGGATTCGATGCGGTCGAGTCGGAACCCCGGCTCGTGCGGTGGTCGTTGCACGAGGAAGCTCAGGGCCGTGGTCTGTCGCCCGTAGCTCGCGTCGTAGGCGTTGACGCGAATGTAGTGCCGCGGGAACGTCGCCCGGCAGGCGTCGATCTCCGCGAGCACGCCGTCGGGCTCGTCGAGATCGAACAGCGGCAGCCCCCACATCTCCCAGTAGTTGTTGCGGGGGTGCGGATCATCGGTGTACTCGATGGACACCGGCCAGTTGTTGAGCAGGGCGTAGCGCACCTGGGCGGCGATATCGGCATCGGTGAGTTCGGGCAGGTGCGAGAAGGTGCCCTGACGCAGATACATTGCGGCTCCTGGAGGTTCAGCGGGTCGCCGTCGGAACGGCGTCGGGGGCGTCGGTGGAGGTGTACTCGAAGGTGACATCACCCCAGGTCTGCAGGGCGACCTCGAGCGGGCGGCAGATCTCGGCCGCCTTGCGGAGCACCTCCGGACCTTCCTTGAGCAGGTCGCGACCTTCGTTGCGCGCCTTCACCACCGCTTCGAGGGCGACCCGATTGGCTTCGGCTCCAGCGGAAATGCCGAGCGGATGTCCGATGGTGCCGCCGCCGAACTGGAGGATCACGTCGTCGCCGAACAGGTCGAGCAGCTGGTGCATCTGCCCGGCGTGAATACCGCCGGAGGCCACCGGCATGACGCCGGGCAGGCTGGCCCAGTCCTGGTCGAAGAAGATGCCATTGCGCGGGTTGGCGGGAATGTTGTTGTCCCGCAGGGTGTCGTAGAAGCCCTTGACGGTATACGGATCACCTTCGAGCTTGCCGATGACGGTGCCCGCGTGCAGGTGGTCCACGCCGATCAAGCGACACCACTTGGCAAGGACTCGGAAGCTCACGCCGTGGGTCTTCTGCCGGGTGTAGGTGGAGTGTCCCGCCCGGTGCAGGTGCAGCAGCATCCCATTGCGCCGCGCCCATTTCGACATGGACTGCATGGCCGTGTAACCCACGGTCAGGTCCATCATGATGATCACGCTGCCGAGGGATTTGGCGAATTCGGCGCGCTCGTACATGTCCTCCATATCGCCCGCGGTGACATTGAGGTAGTGCCCTTTGAGCTCGCCCGTCTCGGCGGTGGCGCGGTTGACGCCCTCCATGGCGAACAGGTAGCGATCGCGCCAGCGCATGAACGGCTGCGAGTTGATGTTCTCGTCGTCCTTGGTGAAATCGAGTCCGCCCTTACAGGCTTCGTAGACGACGCGGCCGTAGTTCCGCGCGGAGAGACCGAGTTTCGGTTTCACGGTGGCCCCCAACAGCGGCCGTCCGTATTTGTTCAGATATTCCCTTTCCATAACGATTCCGTGGGGCGGCCCCTGAAACGTCTTGACGTATGCCACCGGAATACGCATGTCCTCCAAGCGCAATGCCTTGAGCGGTTTGAAACCGAAAACATTGCCGATCACCGAGGAGGTGAGATTGGTGATCGAACCCTCTTCGAAAAGGTCGAGATCGTAGGCGACATAGGCGAAGTACTCCCCGGGGCGGCCCGGCACCTCGTCGACGCGATAGCACTTGCCCTGGTAGCGGTTGTGCGCGGTGAGCCGGTCGGTCCACACCACCGTCCAAGTGGCCGTGGAGGATTCGCCCGCGACCGCCGCCGAGGCCTCCACTGGATCGACGCCCTGCTGCGGCGTCACCCGGAAGACCGCGAGCACATCGGTGTCCTTGGGCTGATAGTCGGGGGCGTAATATCCCATCGAGGCATAGGACTGTACGCCCGGATCCCACCGGTCCCGTGCTGGTGTGTCACCCATTGTTCCTCCTGCTCGCGCCGGTGGTCGCCTTGCGAATTCCAGGATGACGGGGGCGTTATCGACAAACAATTCGATTGTTTCTCGTCTCGCTCAACCGAATCGTCAAGTTTGCTACCGTCTGACGATGGGAACGGTCAGTGCGGTTCGAATGGAAACGTTTCTGGCCGTCGCCCGGCACAGCAGTATTCGCCGGGCCGCCGCGCAGTTGCACATCACCGAGGCGGCCGCCTCCGCCGCCGTCGCGCACATCGAAAAGCAGTTGGGGGCCAAGCTCATCGCCAAACACGGCCGAGGTATCGCGCTGACCGATGCCGGGCGGGTGTACGCCGACTACTGCCGCAGCATCCTCGGGCTCATGAAGGAGGCGCACGCCGCCGTGCGCGAGGCCGAGACCGGTCGGCTGCGTATCGGGGTGGTGGCGACGGCGGGCGAGTACGTGCTGTTGCGTCTGCTCGCCTCGTTTCGGCACCGCTTCCCGGATATCGATATCGGGCTCTCGATTCAGCCGCGCGATCTGCTCTTCGTCGAATTGACACACCACGAAACGGATCTCGTGATCGCCGGTCGTCCGCCGCGCGATACCGGGCTGGTCATTCGCGCCCGCCGCCCCAGCCATCTGGTGGTGGTGGGCGCGCCCGGGCAGTGGCCGGATCCGCTCACCGCCACCTGGCTGCTGCGCGGGCACGGCTCCGGCACCCGCGACACCACCCTCGCGCTGTTCGAACGCCTCCAGATTCGCCCCAAGACGCTGACTCTCGGAACGCACGGGGCAGTGCGCGCGGCGGCGCGAGAAGGCCTGGGCGTCACCCTCATTCACAGCGATGCCATCGAAAACGACCTCGCCCATCAGCAATTGGAGGTCATGGAGGTGGAAGGCACACCCCTGGACCGGCCCTGGCACGCGGTGACGACCCGTACGCCGACGCCCCCTGCCAAGCTGTTCCTGACGCACATCATGGATGCGGAACAGGTGGGCGCACGTGCCTTCCGTGCGGCCCGCGCCTGAGGTTCACCGCCAGCTGGGCAGCCAGAGGTGGTCCTGCCAATTCGCTTGCGTGATGGGCATTCCGGTGAGAATCGGATAGTTCCAGGCGAAATTCGCCACCACGATGCCCAGGTACAGACACACCACGAGGAGCCCGAGACTTCGCCGTTCACTGGAATCGGTTGCGCGCCCGAGAATCTCGCCGAGGGCCAATGCCATGAGCATGACCAGGAACGGTGCCATGGCGGTGGCGTAGAAGAAGTACATCTGCCGATCCAGCGACGCGAACCACGGCAGCCATGCCGCGCCGTAACCGGTGAGCGCCGCCGCGAATCGCCAGTCTCGCCGCGTCACCGTCCGCCACACGGCCCAGGCCAGCAGCGGTAGCGCCAGCCACCAGATCGCCGGGGTGCCGAGCAGCATGATCGCCCGCACGCACGACGACTGCCCACATCCGGTGTTCTGGGCGGGATCGGGGAAGTAGTACAGCATCGGCCGCAATCCCATCGGCCACGACCAGGGTTTGGATTCCCAGGGGTGGTGATTGCCCGCGGAGTTGGTCAGATGTGTGTGGAAATCCAGCGTTTTGCTGTGGTTGAACCACAGCGATCGCAGGGCGTCGGGCACGAACGAGAAGAAACCGCCGCGGCCGATGTGCTCGCCGACCGCGTAGCGGTGCACGCTGGTCTCGCTGGCGAACCAGGCCGCGTACGACCCGACATACAGCAGGAGAGGCACGACGGCGAGGGCGAAAACCGCCGAGGCCGAATCACGCACAACCATCCCCAGGGACGCGCCGCGCACGCCGTGTGCCCGCCGCGCGCTGGCATCGAAGACCAGTGACAGTGCGCCGAAGGCGAGCACGAAATACGCGCCCGACCACTTGGTGGCACACGCCATGCCGAGCAGGACGCCCGCGCCGAACCGCCACCAACGCACCCCGTACACGACGTCGGGATGGGCCATCCGCGTCCACATCTCGTCGCGATCGACGATCAGGCAGCCGAACGCGCCCGTGACCAGGACCGCCAGGAAGATGTCCAGCATGCCGATCCGAGAGGACACGAAGGTGACGCCCTCGACGATCATGAGCAATCCGGCGATCGCGCCGATCATGGTCGAGCGCGCCATCCGCCGCACGATGCGAATCACCAACAGCACCAGAACCGTGCCCGCCACCGCCGCCGAGAACCGCCATCCCATGGGCGTATTGCCGAATATCGCCTCGCCCAGCGCGATCAGCCATTTACCCAGCGGCGGATGCACCACCACCGGATACGCGGGGTTGTCCTCCACGCCCGTGCCGTTGGAGAGCATCTCCCACGCCTGCACGGCGTAGTACTTCTCGTCGAAAACAGGGGTGCCGCCGTCGGTCGCCGATACCAATCCGACGAATCGTGAGAGCGCCGCGACAAGCGTCAACACCCCCGCGACCCACCACCCGCGAGCGGTGTCCGCCAACTCGGCGCGACGTCCCCCCACATTCACCACCCACCCGACCTTACGCAAAACGAAAGACTTGTGGCTATGTCCCGCGGGGCGTGGGCACCTCATGACGTGCACGCGGTGAGCGGATACAGTGTGCGCGTTCGGATGCGCGACCTCGAGCTGGCGCACGATCTTCGTTGCTATGCCGGAGGGCATTTCCGTTGGGACCTGAGATATTCGAGCCCGGCCGCTTGTATCTGCTCACCGTGGGTGCGGCGAGCAAGAGCGAGGGGTGCGGTCCGTACGGGGTGATCGCGCGGTGTCTGGCTCGGCAATTGCTGGCCGTCGGTGAGCGGGTGCGGGTGGTCGCCGAGGCGGAGCAGGTGGCGGATTGGCCCGACGCGGTGGAGATGATCGTCGGGTCGGTGACGCGGCCCCTGGAGATCTGGGACGCGTTCACGGGTGTGGACGCGGTGTTCCTCACCGGCGCCGATCCGGCCACCGTCGATGACGCCCTCGCACTCGCCCGCACCGCGCATGTCGGTCAGATCGCCCTATTGTCCTCGTACGGAATGGGATACGAGGAGCCCGGCGCGGAGTGGCTGGCCATCGAGGAGGCGGTGGAGCGGTCGGGCATCGGGTGGACGCACATCAGGGCGTCGGCCGTGATGGGCGCGGTGCTCGAAGACACCTATCCCGCAACGGGTTCCGACTGGGCGGACACGATTCGCGCGGAGGGTGTCGTGCGGGAGGCCTTCGCCGAGACGGGGCACTACCCGTTCATCCACGAGGAGGATCTCGCCACCGTCGCGGCCGCGGCCCTGCGCAGTGATGATTACCTGGGTATGACGGTGGACGCGGTCGGGGTGCCCGTGAGTACGCGGGCACGGGTGCGGTTCATCGCCAATGCCATTGGGCGCGAGATCGATTCCCTCGAGCTGACGCCCGAGGAGAGCCGGGCCGTGTGGCGGCGGCGCGGGTGGCCGGACCGTGCGATCGACGCGACGCTGCGCACCCTGGAACAGTGCGATCCGGACGAAGAGCTGGCACCGACCCTCGACCAGGATCCTTCGGTCGCCGACATCCTCGGTCGTGCACCGCTCACCTTCGCCGAGTGGGCGCTCGAACACGCGAAGTTCTTTCGCTGAGCGCTTGACCTCAACCTCGCTCGAGCTTCTACCTTGCCTGCTATGCCTTATACCGATGCCGAACGCGCGTACCTGGCCACCCAACGCCTGGCGCGCCTTGCCACCGTCAACAAGGACAACCATCCCAACCAGGTCGCCGTGGGATTCCGTCTGAACTCCGACGGCACCATCGACATCGGCGGACCCAACCCGAATGCCCAGCGCTACCGCAATATCCGGGCGAATTCGACGGTCAGCCTGATAGTCGACGATATGACGCCCGACGATCCCAATGAGGTCAAACCCGGCTGGGGACGGGGGATCGAAATTCGCGGCACCGCCGAGATCCTCGATGTCGAGGACATTCCTGTCGCGCCGGAATGGTTCAGCCACACCATCATTCGCATTCATCCCCGGCGCATCCACAGCTGGCATCTCGACCGGGCCGATCCGGACGGCGGCAGTCGCGACGTGGCGTAGCTCAGTCGGGGCGTGTGGCGACGATCGCGAAATTGAGCGGGATGCGGGGCGACCCAGCGGGCAGAGTCCAGCCTTCGGGGCTGGCGACGAGGTCCGGGAACGGCCGCCAGTCCATATACGGGAGCTCGTGGAGGGCTTCGATGGTGAGCCCCGCCTCCAACAGTGCCGTGACGATCTCGCCGAGATCGTGCTGCCACTGATGGTTGGTGGTGTGCGCGATCTGGCCCTCCGAACCCGGAGTGTAGGAGCCGGAGTCCTCCTCGGTGTGCGCACCGCCGCCGCTGAGGTAGTCGTCGGTGACCTCCCAGGGCTCGAACCCCATGGCGCCCAACATCGGGTGGTCGTCACGAATCATGAAGAAGCCGCCCGGCTCGAGCAGCTCGTGAATCGATCGCGCCCACGCGGTGAGCTCCGGCAGCCATACTATGGTTCCGGCGCTGGTCACGATGGTGTCGAAACGGCGGTCGATCGCCGCGGACGCGAATCGCGCATCGCTCTCCACCCACGTGATGTCGCGACCGTCGGCCTCGGCGATCCGGCGGGCATGGCGCAACGAATTCGGCGACAGGTCGAGGCCGTACACCTCGACCGCGCCCAGCCGAGCCCAGGAGATGGTGTCGGTGCCGATATGGCATTGCAGGTGCAGCAGGGAGCGGCCACGAATGCCGGACTCGGGCAGATGCGGCGCGAGCACGGCGAGGTCGTTGCGCACGACCGAGGAAATCTCGCCCGGATCGGCCAAAAAACCCGCGACATCGTACATTTCCGACCGGGCGTGAACATCGGCCCGATCGTCCCAGTTCGCGCGGTTGGCGGCGACCGCGGTCGACTCGTGCATGGCTTCCTCTCGTCGGCCCCCTGTTGATCTTGGTAACACGGGTCCGACAACGGGCGCCATCGATTATCCGGCGACGCGCTCGCGAATCGTCGCCGCCTTCGCCTCGGCGAGCACGCTCGTAGCGAGGTTGCGGCTCAGGCGTTCTCGCGCTGGGCCTGCGCCAGGGCGGCCAACTCCTTGAACTGCACGACATTTCCAGCCGCGCCCCAGGTGCCCTCGGCCTGCTCGCGGATCAGCACCCAGACGCGCAGCGCATCGGCCTCCCCCAGTCCGGCGGCTGCCAGCACCTGGTCGGTGGCCTCTTTGATGAGCCCCGCCTTGCGACGGTCCGAGAGCGCGCCCTCGGGAACCGTCACGTCCACGCGGAACCGCGGCTGGTCGTCCTCCATCGCCGCGAAGCCACCCTCGGCGACCTCCTCGATCCGGCACCAGGCCTGTGCGCGGAAGAACGCGGTATCGGGCGCGCCCTCCCACTTCAGCAGCGTCGCGGGCAGCGATTTCATGAGCTCGCCACGCGCCGCGGCGGTGAGCACTCCGGCGGGCAGGGTCAGCTGAATCATCGGCATGGTCTCGCTCCTCTACGTGCCGACCGTCGTCCTATGACGGTCGTTATAACTCCAGGACGCTACTATATGACGACCGTTATAGACAGGGAGGTGCGAATGCCGATCGAGCCGTCGGAACCCTCGGACTCCCGCCGCAAACTCGTGGCCGGAGCCGTCGACATGATCCGCCGCCGCGGGCTCAACGCCACCAGCGTCCGCGAACTCGCCAAGCACGCGCACGCTCCCCTGGGCTCGACCTACCACTACTTCCCCGGCGGCAAGACCCAACTCGCCACGGAGGCAGTCACTTTCGCGGGTGATCTCACGGCGACCCTGCTCGCCCGCCAACTCGAGAAGGGACCGATCGACGGCCTACGGGCTTTTCTTCGGGCGTGGCGAAAGATCGTGGTGGACACCGACTTCCGTGCGGGCTGCCCGATCCTGGCCGTCGCGATAGAAGACCTCCCCGAGGGCGAGGAAGCGCCCCGCGACGCCGCGGCAGCCGCCTTCACCCAGTGGTCCACCCTCCTGTCGGCCTCCCTGCGCGACCATGGCGCAAACCCTTCCGAGGCCGACCGGACCGCGACGCTCATCGTTGCCGCCGTGGAGGGCAGCGTCGCTATGTGTCGCGCCCAGCGGAGTGTTGAACCTCTGGATCAGATCGGGGAGCAGTTGGAGGTGGTTGTACGGTCGTTGGTGAGGGGGGCTTGAAGGTTGGCCTGAGCGGTCGAAAATCACCGCCGGGCAGCGATATTCGCCTTCCCGCCGCGAATTTCGACCGTTCAGGCCAACCCGCCCGAACAGGAGCCCACATTGTCCCCCCACCGCTCCTACCCCCTCTCGAACTCCGGCTGCTGCTGGCGGCGTCGATGTTGAGCGCGTCGGACTTCCGGCATGCCCGTATCGACGGTGTCTGGTCATCGCGTGCCTAGGCAGAGGCGAGCACTGCCTGCGGTCGAGTGCATCCCTGAAAGTTGAACTCGCCGGAAGAGTTTCGGCTTTTCGATTCACAGGAGCACATCACTATGACTGTCACTCTTGGTCGCACCGGTATGGAGATCTCCCGCATGGGGTTCGGGTCGTGGGCTGTTTCCGGCTCGGGGTGGACGTTCAGTTGGGGCGCCACCGATGATGCCGAGTCGGTGGCCGCGATTCGCCATGCGGTCGATGCGGGCGTCAACTGGATCGATACCGCCGCGGTGTACGGGCTGGGGCATTCGGAGGAGTTGGTCGGCAAGGCCATTGCCGGGATGCCGGAGGGCGACCGGCCCTATGTCTTCACCAAGGTCGGGCTGGTCTGGGATCCGGAGAATCCGGCGGCCGCGCCGAGGCGAATCATGAAGCCCGCCAGCGTGCGTCGCGAGGTCGAGGACTCGTTGCGGCGGTTGGGGGTCGACCGGATCGACCTGTACCAGGTGCACTATCCCGATACCGGCGAATCGCTGGAGTATGCCGGAGGCGGCTTCGGCGCGGTGTCGCCCAATGCCACACCGCTCGAGGAGTATTGGCAGGTCATGGCCGACTTGAAGGCCGAGGGCAAGGTTCGGGCCATCGGGCTGTCCAACCACACGCCCGATCTGCTCGACGCCGCCGAGCGCATCGCGCATGTCGATGTCATACAACCGCCGTTCTCGGCGATCAACCGGTCCGCGGCCGCCGAGATCGCGTGGGCCCACGCCCACGACACCGGTGTCATCGTCTACTCGCCCCTGCAATCGGGTTTGCTCACCGGTACGTTCTCCGCCGAGCGCGTGGCCGGTCTCCCCGCCGAGGATTGGCGCACCGCCCACCACGACTTCACCACCGGCCTGACCGCCAATCTCCAACTCGCCGAGGCACTTCGCCCGATCGCCCGACGCCATGGCCGCAGCGTGCCCGAGGTCGCCATCGCATGGGTCCTCGCCTGGCCCGGCATCACCGGCGCCATCGTCGGAGCGCGCAAGCCCAGCCAGGTCGACGGCTGGATCGGCGCGGAATCACTCCAACTGACCCCCACCGACCTCGAGGAGATCTCGGCGGCGATCATCGCCTCCGGCGCGGGCAGCGGCCCCGCCCGCCCGGCGTGAGGACGACAGCGGGTGGCGAACGACGTGGACATCCCTCGCCGACCAGCTCTGACCGGCGAGGGCCCGCGGGTGGGCCGCTGGTCGAGACTCCCGATTCAATTAGTTAGCGCGTTGCAACTATATTGGGCTGCTGTTCCACATCGGCATGATCGGGAGGCACCCTGTGGCCAGCGCGCCCAGTACCGGGATCGACCCCGGGGAGATTCGGACCGTTCGGCGGCGGCTGCGGGTGGATCGAGATCATCCTCGGTACAAGTGGGTGGCGCTGTCGAACACCACGCTCGGGATGTTGATGGTGACGATCAACAGTTCGATCGTGATCATCTCGCTTCCGGCGATCTTTCGCGGGATCGGGTTGAATCCGCTCTCCCCCGGCAATGTGAGCTATCTGCTGTGGCTGCTCATGGGGTTCCTGCTCGCCTCCGCGGTCCTGGTGGTGCTGTTCGGGCGGTTGGGCGACATGTTCGGGCGGGTGCGGATCTACAACCTCGGGTTCGTGGTGTTCACGGTGTCGGCGGTCGCGCTGTTCCTCGATCCGTTCGACGGGGGCGGCGGTGCCATCTGGTTGATCGTGTGGCGGGTGGTGCAGGGCGTCGGCGGGGCCATGCTCATGGCCAATGCGGCGGCGATCCTCACCGACGCGTTCCCGGTGCAGCGGCGCGGGTTCGCGTTGGGGATCAATCAGGTTGCGGCCGTGGCGGGTTCGTTCCTCGGGCTGGTGATCGGCGGTGTGCTCTCGGAGTGGGATTGGAAGGCCGTGTTCTGGGTGAGCGTGCCGTTCGGCATTGTCGGAACGGTGTGGTCGTATCGCTCGCTGCACGACTTCGGCACTCGCACACCCGGATCGCTGGATCTGCCGGGCACCATCACCTTCGCGCTCGGGCTCACCGCACTGCTCACCGGTATCACGTACGGCATTCAGCCGTACGGGGATTCGACCACCGGCTGGACCAGCCCGTGGGTGCTGGGTTCGGTGTTCGGCGGCCTCGCGCTGCTGGTGCTGTTCTGCTGGATCGAGTCCCGGGTCGAGCAGCCGATGTTCCAGCTGTCGCTGTTCCGCAATCGCGCCTTCGGGTTGGGCAATCTCGCGAGCCTCATGTCGTCGGTCGGACGCGGCGGCCTGCAATTCATGTTGATCGTGTGGTTGCAGGGCATTTGGCTGCCGCTGCACGGCTACGACTTCGAGGCGACGCCGCTGTGGGCCGGAATCTACCTTCTGCCGTTGACGATCGGATTCCTGGCGGCCGGGCCGGTGGCGGGCTGGCTGTCGGACAAGTACGGGACGCGGCAGTTCGCCACCGCCGGAATGCTCATCACCGCGGCGACATTCGTCATGCTGATCGTGATACCGGTGGACTTCGACTACGGGGTGTTCGCGCTGATCGTCTTCCTCAACGGCCTCGGCTCGGGCATGTTCGCCTCCCCCAACACCGCCGAGGTGATGAACAGCGTGCCCGCCTCGCAGCGCGGCGTGACTTCCGGTATGCGCGCCACACTGTTCAACGGCGGCACCGCGCTGTCGATGGGAGTCTTCTTCTCCCTCATGATCGTCGGCCTCTCCGGTCCGCTGCCCGACGCCATGAACTCCGGACTGACCGAACAGGGCGTGCCGTCGAACGTCGCCGCACAGGTCGCCGGAATGCCGCCCGTCGGCAGCCTCTTCGCCGCCTTCCTCGGCTACAACCCGATCGAGGAGCTGCTCGGCCCCAGCGGCACCCTCGAACACCCCGGCGTGCACACCGAGACCCTCACCGGCCAGGAGTTCTTCCCGCACCTCATCTCCGGCCCCTTCCACTCGGGTCTTGTCGTGGTCTTCCTCGGGGCCGCCATTATGATGCTGATCGGCGCGGTGGCGTCGTGGTTCGCGGGCGGCGCGCGCCCCGAGCCCGACGAGGCCGCCGAACTCGCCGCGGCACAGCGTGCGGGAATCTGAACCCCAGGAGAAGACGCTGCCCGAGCACGCCGCCACCGACCAGCTGACCGAAGCCGCCGAGGTCTACCTCACCCTCGGTCGACTCTGGCGCATGCTGCGCAACTCCGCGGACGTCGGTGCGCTCAGCCCCGGCTCCGCCTCGGCGCTCGCCACCCTCGCGCGCTCGGGCCCAATGCGCTTGGGCGACTTGGCCGCCGCCGAACGAGTGACCGCACCCACCATGTCGCGCATAGTCACCGGCCTCGAAAAACAGGGCTACCTGGCCCGCGCCGCCGACCCCGGCGACGGCCGCGCCCAACTCCTCTCCACCACCCCCGCCGGAGCCGACCTCGTCAGCGGCCTCACCTCGGCCCGCATCCAACGCTTCGCCGCCGCCATGGAACGCCTCGACACCGAACAAAGAGCAATCCTGACAACGGCTTTGGCCGTAATAATCGACGAACTCGACCGCTGACCAGCCGTTTTGGTATCCAGCCCCACTGTCTGTAATGTTGTCCCTACCCGACGCGGGGTGGAGCAGTTCGGTAGCTCGCTGGGCTCATAACCCAGAGGTCGCAGGTTCAAATCCTGTCCCCGCTACTAACGAAATGGCCCGAAACCTAATGGTTTCGGGCCATTTTCGCGCTGGTTCGGCATCTGCCAGTCGGTACCGCGGAATTCAGTTGATCAGTGCCGGATTGCCCGCGACACTAAGGCCGCTAAAGAACCATCGGTCACAGTGACAGATCGCCCGCCAGGCATCCAGCAGTCACGCGGCCAAACCTGGGGGGATCAATCATGCTAAGCCGCCTGTTCGCTGTCATGGCCGCATTGTTCGCAGCGGTGCTCGCAGCTCCAGTTGCACACGCCGAGTCCGTGTCTGTCGTCGGACCCATTCGCAGCGTCGTGAGCTCCGCCGCGTTGACGCTGAACTACACGTGCGATGCCACCGACCACGGCAAACTGATCGTCGTCGAGATAGAGGATCTGACAAGCAATGCGACCAGCGTCGGCTACTCCCCGGCCGCGTGTCAGGGGTACATCGCGACGGCGACTGTGATGACCGGCGTTCTGTATGGCAACCCCGGCGACTCGGTTCGCTACAAAATCAAGATGCCCGGAGGGACCGTGTCGACCGGTGAAGGCACACTCGGTTCTTAGGGCGACACCCACATCGTGACGGCACCCGCTACTGACGAAAGCGGCTCGGAACCACCAGGTTCCGAGCCGCTTTCGCTTATGCGTGCGCACCCTCGATGGCCTCCGAGGCGAGTCTCAGTTTCTCTTCGACGGTCTCCAGATCCTCGAGCAGGATTGTCAGTGCGGGTGGGAGTACGAGATCGGGGCGTGTGATCGTCATTTCCTCGACGGTTCTGGCGCGGGAGCGGGCGGCTGCGACGTAGCCCTGTAGGACGGCGATCTGGTCTTTTGGTGGGCTGTGAATGTACTTGCCCAGCAGGGCTTCCAGATCTCGGAGAGCCTTGAACGAATCGGAGGTCATGACTGTGAACGCGCCCCACAGTTCGTCTTCTCTGGGGGTGTCGAATTGGGCTGCCAGGGCTTCGTAGGTTTCGTTGCGGCGGGCTACGGCCTCGTGTAGGTCGCGTAGGGAATCTCTGAGGAGATGGCGAGCCTGCTCCGGCAGGGGGTAGCAGGGCAGCTGTGATTCTCGGCTGCCTACCGCGAGGCCGATCTGCGATGCGTTGAACATGGCGTCGTCGAGGTCCTGCATCACCACCATGATGTGGGGTGCGCTGAGGTAGAACCGCGGGGACCGGGTTTGTAGGTCGAAGTACTCGACCGCGCGGGAGGTGGCGGCGACCAGGTTTCTGATAAGCAGGGCGACCTGTTCGTGCACGCCGTCGCGGTGCAGTTTGTCTTGGTGCACCTGGTCCAGGGCGGCGGCGATCTCGGGGACGGTGCCCTCGCGAATGAGATCCAGTGCTATGTCGACGCCGTTGCGGCTGAAGGCCCGGGTGAAGCAGAAGGTGCTGATCGCCAAGGCGCAGCCGAGTACGAAGTCGGGCTGCACCTTGTAGATCGTGTGCAGGTTGCCGCGCGCCATCACCGCTACCGCGACGAGGACCCCGGCGCCGACCACGGCCCATACCACCTGGCCGCGGGTCAGCCGGAAGATCAACCTGGAGTTGGAAGGAGAAGAAGCCATGCGGCACTCCGTAATTCACCGATGTCACGGCGCTGCACGATGGCCGATCCAGCGGTGATCACCGAGCCGCGACCCCCGTCGCATTGCGGTTACAGGATACGCAGGCACCGCCCGCCCGGACCGGTGAATGATTAACAAAGCGAGCGGGTGAGGTTGCGCGGGTTCGGAATTCAGAGGAGTGGCCGCCAGAAGGTGTTGCCGTCGAGGTCTCGTTCGACCGTGCCGAAGACGACGTCGGCGAAGTGGTTGCCGAAGGCTAGGTCGCCGGAGGTGGCGAGGGTGTCGACGAGGTGGTGTCGGGCTCGGGCCGATTCGGTGCGGTCGTGGTCTACGCCGGAGGACCAGTGGGGGTGGCGGACTTGGAGTGGGGAGTGGAGGGCGTCGCCGAAGGCGAGGAGATGGTGGCCTCGGGAGGTGATGGAGAAGGTGGTGTGTCCGGGTGTGTGGCCCGGGGCTACCAGGGCTCGGACTCCGGGGAAGATCTCCTCGCCGTCGGTGATGGTGCGGACCTTCGGGGTCATGGCGGCGAGCATGTCGGCGGTGACGGCGTGGTCGGCGGAGGGGTGCCGTTGGGTCCATTCCGGTTCGGCGATCAGATAGTCCGCGGCGGTGAAGACCGGGCTGTCGGGTGCGCGATGCGCGGCCCAGCCGAGGTGGTCGCCGTGCAGGTGGGTGAAGGCAATAGCTTCGATGCGGTCGGGGGTACGGCCGAGCCGGGCCAGATTCTCCAGTAGCGCACCGCCTTCGATGGCGCCGATCAGCGGATTCTCCGGGTCGGCGGGCACCGATATGGGACCGATGCCGGAGTCGATGAGCATCGCTCGGTCGCCGAGTTCGATGAGCAGCCCGCCGATTCCGGCTACCAGGTATCCGTTGTCGTCGAGATGGTCGGCGTGCGCGCCCCAATCCTCGTCGGTGGCGTCGGGCAGCCAGCCGCGCGGTGCGAGGCCGACGGCACCGTCGGGCACATAGGTGATCGTCAACTCCCCCAACCGAATCGAACGCATCCGCGACGGCCGCCGCAAACGGTCCGCGGCGACGGTATCGAGGGAGGTGTGGAGAGAGGTCATGGTGCGAGCTCCTGCCTGTCCGTGTCGTTCCGCACAGAAGCTTAAAGTCGGAATAGTTCTAGTTGCAACTATTGCAGCTTGATGGACCCGCTAGGATGGCCCCCATGAGCACTACGCCGGAGCTGGACGCCGACGGCGTGGCCGCCGCGGAACGGGAACTGTGCGGCCTGGTCAACGCACTGGCGCAACGCATCGACAGCCACGTCCGCCTGCGCGCCACCCCGTTGGGTCTGAGCGCGCCCCAAGCGGTCGCCTTGCGCGAACTCACCGGCCCGATGACCATGCGCGAACTCGCCGAACGCATGAGCTGCGAGCCCTCCAACGCCACCTTCGTCGTCGACCGCCTCGAGCGCAGCGGCTACGTGCGGCGTCGTCCGCACCCCACGGACCGCCGCGCCAAACTCCTCGTCCTGACGCCGGAGGGCACCGCCCTGCGCGAACAGCTGCTCACCCAACTCGCCGCGGACTCTCCCCTGCAACCGCTGAGTCAGCGCGAGTTGCACACCCTCCAGCGTCTACTGGAACGCGCGGTCACCGGCGACTAGTCGACTGCCACCGTCCGCGAGCGCGCGGCCCGGCGGTCGCGCGTCATTCGCAGTCGCACCACCAGTCCCGCCAGCGCCAACACCGAGACCAGCGCGAGCGACCATGGGTCCGAGCTGTTTCCGCCCTGGTCGCTGTCGAGGGCGTGGTTGACCGCGTGGAACGAGTTCGCGAAGACGAAACCGGCCAATACCACCGCCAAGGCGTCGCGCCACCACAGTGCGCACACCATCATCAACCCGATGGCCAGCTGAAATACCCCGGCGTCGTGCAGGAAATGCTCGTGGTTGGGCCAATTCGCCCATTCGGCGAAACCGGCGGGGTCGGCCCGCATCCAGAGGCCGAACACCACCATTGTCGCGGCGGCGATCAGGGTCGCCGCCGTCACGAATGGTCCTGCGGGTACTCGTCGCGAGTTGTTCATCGGACTACTCCTCGATCCGCCCGGCCATCGGGCTCGCTCCTTGGACGAGGAGCGCGGGCGCGGCGTGACGGCGGCGCGAAATGAGCTGCGTCACAGGGAGATCGCCCGTCTTTTTTCTGATGGTCGCAGAATGAGAAGTCATCGACCGGGCGGGAGGAGAATTGTGTTCGGCCTATTCGAGTTTGCGGGTTTCGACAGGGTCGCCGGATGGAATTCTCTGGAACACCGGCGAGGAGGTATGTGATGAGGGAGATGGTGCAGAGTCCTGGGCCCAATGGGCAGGCTCATGACAACTGGAACGAAGCCGTGAATAGTGACGACGACGGCCAAGAGGGCGTCGAGAGGATCAATCACCTATAGCAGGGCTGGTGAGCCTATGCGGTATTCAGGGAGGACTCCCCCGGATTACTCCGGGGGAGTTCCGATTTCCGTACGAACTTCGCGAAATGGACTGCGACAGGTCGGCATTCGATGCGGGAATGCACGCCGTGCATCACCCGTGCAGGTAGTTGACCAGGTGTTCGCGCTCGTCCTTGAGCTCCGCGATCTGCGCTTTCACCACATCGCCGATACTGACTATGCCGATGAGACGGCCATCGGTCACCACGGGCAGATGGCGGATGCGGTGATCGGTCATGCGTTTGTTGAGGGTGGCGACGCGGTCTTCTGGACAGCACGTGTGCACCACATCGGTCATGATGTCCGAGACCGGGCGGTCGAGAATGTCGGGTCCCGAGCCGTGTAGGTGCCGCACGATATCGCGCTCGGAGACAATGCCGACCAGGTAGGTCGAGTCCGGGGAAACCACCACCGCGCCCACATTGTGGGTCGCGAGGATTTCCAGCAGCGCGCGCACCGAGGCATCGGGTGCAATCGTGACTACGTCGGAACCCTTCCTGCGCAGGATCTCGGAGATTCGCATATCTGGCCACCGCCCATGGAATTGGATCGTCGATGCTTACCAGGATCGCGCGATCGGCCGCCGGTGACCAGCAAAGATTTGCGATTCGACCCTCAAAGCCCGGATTGAGACACGACCGCGATGTCAAACGCCGCCGTTCGGGAAGCGGCCTCCCCCGCCGGGCCCACGGCGACGCGCGCGACGCGCGGTGAATGCGCGAAGCTGCCACGCGAGCGCGCCCGCGCCCCGTACCATGCGGAACGTGGCCGAAGCGAAACGTCCCGCCGCGCTGCGGGTGCTCGTGTACAGCAACGACGCCGATACCCGGAGCCAGGTGATGCTGGCCCTGGGCCGCAAACCCCATCCGGAACTGGAGCAGTTCGACTACCTAGAGGTAGCGACCGCCCCGGTGGTCATCGAGCGCCTCGATGCGGGTGAGGTCGATCTGGCGATCCTCGACGGTGAGTCCCAGCCCACCGGCGGTCTCGGCCTGGCGAAACAGCTCAAGGACGAAATCGACGGCTGCCCACCGATTGTCGTGCTCACCGGTCGCCCCGACGATGTCTGGCTGGCGAATTGGTCGCGCGCCGAGGCGGCGGTCTCGCATCCGCTGGACCCGATCCGGCTCACCGACGCGGTGGTCGGCGTGCTCCGAAACCGGTCGGCCGCCTGACTTTTCCCGCCTCCCGCTGGGCGGCCCTCGAACGTCACAGTGACGTTCGCGTACTTCGTCCGATCGGTCATGAATGACCGTTCTGAATTCGATCAAACGGCGCGCCGAAAATTCATGCATCCCAGCGTGTGAGTTGTAGGCTGTGCCCTAGCTCACACGGGTGCGAGCTCAGGTATCAGTCGAATTCGGCATCAATCCGCCGGTCCAGACCGCTCTGAGCCCATGCCCATGCGGGTGCCCTGGGGCGAGACTGGCCCGGCTTCGACGACGACGTCAGCCCGCCTCGGCAGCATGCCGTCCGAAATGCGTCAGCTCGCAAGGAGGGGTAGTGCGGTTGTGAATATCGAGGTGCCGACTCTTGTTCTCGGCGCGATCGCCGCGGCGTTCGCGCTGTTCTCCATTGGTCTCGCGGCCCTCATCGGCCCCAAGCGCTACAACCGGGCCAAGCTCGAACCCTACGAATGCGGTATCGAGCCCACCCCGCACGCCGTCGCGGGCGGTCCGGGAAACGCTGCGGGACAACGCTTTCCGGTGAAGTACTACCTCACCGCGATGCTGTTCATCATCTTCGACATCGAGATCGTGTTCCTGTACCCGTGGGCGGTGCACTTCGATTCGCTCGGCATCTTCGGCCTGGCGGCGATGGCCCTGTTCATCTTCAACGTCTCGGTGGCCTACGCGTACGAATGGCGGCGCGGCGGTCTCAGTTGGGACTGAGACAGGGTTGCGATTGAGCCGAGAACAGCAGGGCGACAGGGGAATTCCGTACAGTGCACCCCGCGCGTGCGCGGGGCTTAGCCGGGAGATGTAAGCCGAAATGGGTCTCGAGGAAAAACTGCCCAGCGGATTTCTGCTGAGCACGGTCGAAAATATGGCCGGATACCTGCGCAAGGGCTCACTGTGGCCCGCCACCTTCGGGCTGGCGTGCTGCGCGATCGAGATGATGGCCACCGGCGGCGGGCGATTCGACATCGCCCGCTTCGGTATGGAGGCGTTCCGCGCCTCGCCGCGCCAGGCCGATCTCATGATCGTGGCCGGACGGGTGAGCCAGAAGATGGCCCCCGTCCTGCGTCAGGTCTACGACCAGATGACCGAACCGAAATGGGTGCTGGCGATGGGCGTATGCGCCTCGTCCGGCGGCATGTTCAACAACTACGCCATCGTGCAGGGCGTCGACCACGTCGTTCCGGTCGACATCTACCTGCCCGGTTGCCCACCGCGGCCGGAGATGCTGTTGAACGCGATCCTGAAGCTGCACGAGAAGATTCAGGAAGCGCCGCTGGGCGTCAATCGCGAAGAGGCGATCCGGGCCGCCGAAGCCGCCGCCCTCGCCTCCACCCCGACCATTCAGATGCGGGGGTTGCTGCGATGACCTTCGATACCCCCAACAGCACCGAAAGTCCTCCGGAGGCAGCCGTGGACGAGCGTAAGCACGGCGAATCGAACGAACCCGTCGAGCCGCCACCGGCCAAGGGGCCGACGGAGGCCGAAACCGAGTCCGCCACAGTGGAACCCGATCCCGCACCCGATGAGGTCATCGGCGTGCGTCGCGGCATGTTCGGGGTCTCCGGCACCGGCGACACCTCCGGCTACGGCCGACTGGTCCGCGCGGTCAAGCTGCCGGGCGGTACCGAACCGCCGTACGGCGGCTACTTCGACGAGGTCGTCGACGCCCTGCAGGTGGCCCTGGGCGAGGTCTACGACGAGGCCATCGAGAAGATCGTGGTCTTCCGCGGCGAACTCACGCTGCACGTGCGGCGCGAACACCTGGTCGCGGTGGCCCGCGCCCTGCGCGACGATCCCGCGCTGCGCTTCGAACTGTGCCTCGGCGTCAGCGGCGTGCACTACCCCGACGACAAGGACCGCGAACTGCACGCGGTCTACCCCCTCAATTCCATCACCCACAATCGTCGTGTGCGCGTGGAGGTTTCGGCTCCCGACGCCGATCCGCACATTCCCTCGCTGTACTCCGTGTACCCCACCACGGACTGGCACGAGCGGGAGACATACGACTTCTTCGGCATCCTGTTCGACGGTCACCCCGCGCTGACCCGCATTTCGATGCCCGACGACTGGCGCGGGCACCCGCAGCGCAAGGACTACCCGCTCGGCGGAATTCCGGTCGAGTACAAGGGCGCGCGCATCCCGCCGCCCGACGAGCGGAGGGCGTACAGCTAATGAACGACATCGACACCCGGCGCACAGCTTCCGGTGCGCCGGAAACACCTGTCTCCCAGTCGGATCCGAAGCCGGAGAAGACGGTCACCCTGGTCGGCAACGACTGGGACGAGATCTCCGCCCAGCTCGACGGTGTCGCCGAGGAGCGCATCGTCGTCAATATGGGCCCGCAGCACCCCTCCACGCACGGCGTGCTGCGACTCATTCTGGAGATCGAGGGCGAGACCGTCACCGAGGCCCGCTGCGGAATCGGCTACCTGCACACCGGAATCGAGAAGAACCTCGAGTACCGGCCGTGGGTGCAGGGCGTCACCTTCGTGACGCGCATGGACTACCTGTCGCCGTTCTTCAACGAGACGGCGTACTGCCTGGCCATGGAGAAGCTCCTCGACATCACCGACGACATTCCCGAGCGCGCCAGCGTGGTTCGGGTCATGCTGATGGAGCTCAACCGCATCTCCTCGCACCTGGTGGCCCTCGCCACCGGCGGTATGGAGTTGGGCGCGCTCACGCCGATGCTCTTCGGCTTCCGCGAGCGCGAACTCATCCTCGATGTCTTCGAGACCATTACCGGTCTGCGCATGAACCACGCCTACATCCGCCCCGGCGGCCTGGCCCAGGATCTGCCCGACGACGGCGTGGACAAGGTGCGCGAACTGCTGGCCATCATGCCCAAGCGCCTGCGGGACCTGGAGTTGCTGCTCAACGAGAACCCCATCTGGAAGGCCCGCACCCGCAATATCGGCTACCTGGACCTGACCGGCTGTATGGCCCTCGGCATCACCGGCCCGGTGCTGCGCTCCACCGGCCTGCCGCACGATCTGCGCAAGGCCCAGCCGTACTGCGGATACGAGAACTACGAATTCGACGTCCAGGTCGACACCGGCTGTGACTGCTACGGCCGCTACCTCATTCGCGTGAACGAGATGAAGGAATCGCTCAAGATCGTCGAACAGTGCCTGGACAAGCTGCGCCCCGGCCCGGTCATGGTGAGCGACAAGAAGGTCGCTTGGCCCGCCGACCTGCAACTCGGTCCGGATGGACTCGGCAACTCCCCCAAGCACATCGCCAAGATCATGGGCACCTCCATGGAGGCGCTGATCCATCATTTCAAACTGACCACCGAGGGCATTCGGGTACCGCCCGGGCAGGTGTACACGGCGGTGGAATCCCCGCGCGGCGAGCTCGGCGTGCACATGGTGAGCGACGGCGGCACCCGCCCGTACCGCGTGCACTACCGCGACCCCTCGTTCACGAATCTGCAAGCGGTGGCGGCGATGTGCGAGGGCGGCATGGTCGCCGACGTCATCGCCTCCGTGGCCAGTATCGACCCGGTGATGGGCGGAGTGGACCGATGACCGAGATTCTGCTGAACCTGACGACCCGCCCCATCCCCTACCCGCAGCAGGTGCACGACCGGTTGCAGGGGGAAGCTGCGGAGATCATTGCCCGCTACCCGCATCCGCGGTCGGCGCTGCTGCCGCTGCTGCACCTCGTGCAGTCGGTGGAGGGCTATGTCTCGGGCACCGGTATCGAATTCTGTGCCGAGCAGTTGGGTCTGACCGATGCCGAGGTGACCGCCGTGGCCACCTTCTACTCCATGTACCGGCGCACGCCGACCGGCGACTACCACGTCGGCGTGTGCACGAACACGCTGTGCGCGGTCATGGGCGGCGACGAGATCCTCGCGAACCTGAAGCAGCACTTGGGTATCAAGCACGGCGAGACCACCGCCGACGGCGCGGTCACCCTCGAGCACATCGAGTGCAACGCGGCCTGCGATTACGCCCCGGTGGTCATGGTGAACTGGGAGTTCTTCGACAACCAGACGCCGGAATCCGCCCGGGCGCTCGTCGACGCGCTGCGCCGTGGCGAGCGGGTCACCGGTTCGCGCAGCGGTGCGCCGCTGTGCACCTTCCGCGAAACCGCCCGCATTCTCGCCGGATATCCGGACCAGCGGCCGAATGCCAACGACGGCAAGCCCGGTCCGGCAACCCTTGCCGGTTTGCACGCGGTGCAAGAGAACTCGACCGACGGAGGAGCGCAGTGACCCTGACGCCGGTGCTCACCCGCCACTGGGCGGAACCCGAATCGTGGACCCTGAAGAATTACCGCCGCCAGGAGGGCTACCGGGCGCTGCCGAAGGCGCTGCGCATGCACCCGGACGAGGTCATCGCCACCGTCAAGGACGCGGGGCTGCGCGGCCGCGGCGGCGCGGGCTTCCCCACCGGCATGAAATGGGGCTTCATCCCCCAGGGCCCCGGGCCCGACGGGATCGAGAAGCCGCACTATCTGGTGGTCAACGCCGATGAGTCGGAACCCGGCACCTGCAAGGACATTCCGCTCATGCTGGCCAGCCCGCACATGCTCATCGAGGGCGTGATCATCGCGGCCTACGCGATTCGGGCCTCGCATGCCTTCATCTATCTGCGCGGTGAAGTGCTGCCGGTACTGCGGCGCTTGCAGACCGCCGTCGACGAGGCGTACGAGGCGGGCTATCTCGGCCGCAATATCCTCGGCTCCGGCTACCACCTCGAGGTGATCGTGCACGCCGGGGCGGGCGCGTACATCTGCGGCGAGGAGACGGCGCTGCTGGATTCGCTCGAGGGCCGTCGTGGCCAGCCTCGGCTGCGTCCGCCGTTCCCCGCCGTCGCCGGGCTCTACGCCTGCCCGACCGTGGTGAACAATGTGGAATCCATTGCCTCCGTGCCCACCATCCTCGCCAATGGGGTGGAGTGGTTCCGAGGCTTCGGCACCGAGAAGTCGCCGGGCACCACGATCTACTCGCTCTCCGGTCACGTGACGCGACCCGGCCAGTACGAAGCGCCGCTGGGAATCACCTTGCGGGAGTTGCTGTCCTACGCGGGCGGCATCCGCAAGGGGCACAAGCTCAAGTTCTGGACCCCGGGCGGATCCTCGACCCCGCTGTTCACCGACGAACACCTCGATATCGCACTGGATTACGAGGGCGTCGCCGCCGCGGGCTCGATGCTCGGCACCAAGGCCCTCCAGATCTTCGACGAGACGACATGTGTGGTGCGCGCGGTGCTGCGCTGGACCGAGTTCTACGCCCACGAGTCCTGCGGCAAGTGCACACCCTGCCGCGAGGGCACCTACTGGCTCGTCCAGCTGCTCGAGCGCCTGGAATCCGGCCAGGGTCACAGCACCGACCTCGACAAGCTCATGGATATCGCCGACAACATCAACGGCAAATCCTTCTGCGCCCTCGGCGACGGTGCCGCCAGCCCGATCTTCTCCTCGCTCAAATACTTCCGGGACGAGTACGTCGACCACATCCGGTACGGCGCATGTCCGCTCGATCCGACCCGGACCACGGCCTGGGCCGATACCGCTGAAGGAGCGCGATGACCGCGACAGTCAGCACCAACGACAGTGACACCGCCCCAGCGGATCTGGTGAGCGTCACCATCGACGGCACCACCATCAGCGTCCCCGCGGGCACCCTCATCATTCGCGCCGCCGAACTCATCGGCGTGCAGGTGCCGCGCTTCTGCGACCACCCGCTGCTCGACCCGGTGGGCGCGTGCCGCCAGTGCATCGTCGAGGTGGAGGGCCAGCGCAAGCCGGTGGCCTCCTGCACCATGGCGGTCTCCGACGGCATGGTGGTGCACACCCAGCTCTCCTCCCCCGTCGCCGCGAAAGCGCAAGAGGGCGTGATGGAGCTGCTGCTCATCAACCACCCGCTGGACTGCCCGGTCTGCGACAAGGGCGGTGAATGCCCGCTGCAGAACCAGGCCATGTCCAATGGCCGCGCCGAGTCCCGGTTCGAGGGTGAGAAGCGCACCTACCCCAAGCCGATACCGCTCTCCACGGCCATCCTGCTGGACCGGGAGCGCTGCGTGCTCTGTGCGCGCTGCACCCGATTCGCCTCGCAGGTCGCCGGTGATCCCTCCATCGAATTGATGGAACGCGGTGCGGTGGAACAGGTCGGCATCGCCCAGGGCGAGAGCTTCGACTCCTACTTCTCCGGCAATACCGTGCAGATCTGCCCGGTGGGCGCACTCACTGGCAGCACCTACCGGTTCCGGGCGCGGCCGTTCGATCTGGTGTCGAGCCCGGCGGTGTGCGAGCACTGCGCCTCGGGCTGTGCCCAGCGCACCGACCACCGACGCGGAAAGGTCATGCGGCGCTTGGCCGGTGACGATCCGCAGGTCAACGAGGAATGGAACTGCGACAAGGGTCGCTTCGCCTTCACCTACGCCACCGAGCGGGATCGGCTGACGACACCGATGGTGCGCGGCTGGGACGGGCGGCTGGCTCCGGCGTCGTGGTCCGAGGCGCTCGCCGCGGCGGCGGCCGGAATGGCTGGCGCGCACGGCAATGCGGCCGTTCTGGTCGGCGGCCGCGTCACCCTGGAGGACGCCTACGCGTACTCCAAGTTCGCGCGCGTCGCCCTGGGCACCAATGACATCGACTTCCGCGCCCGCGACCACTCCGCCGAGGAGGCCGACTTCCTCGCGGCCCGCGTTGCCGGACAAGGGATCACGGTCGACTACGGTGCGCTGGAGCAGGCTCCGGCGGTGCTGCTCGTCGGATTCGAGCCCGAGGAAGAGTCGCCCATCGTGTACCTGCGACTGCGCAAGGCGGTCCGCAAACGCGGTACGGCGATCTTCGCGCTCGCGCCCTACCGGACCCGTGGGCTGGAACGCATGTCGGGACAGTGGCTGCCGACCACGCCGGGAGCCGAGCCGCACATTCTCGAGGCACTGCGGGGCGGAGAAACCACGGGGATCATCGAACCCGTACTCGCCCAGCATATTTCGGGCCTTCTGCGCCAGCCCGGCGCGGTGATCATGGTCGGTGAACGTCTCGCCGGAGCCCCCGGCGGACTCTCCGCGGCCACCCGGCTCGCCGAGGACACCGGGGCGCTGCTCGCCTGGGTGCCGAGGCGCGCGGGTGAGCGCGGGGCCATCGAGGCCGGTGCCCTGCCGGTGCTGCTGCCCGGCGGCCGCCCCGTCGCCGATCCGCATGCGCGCCACGAGGTTCGCGACGCCTGGAATGTCGAGGACCTCCCGGCGACCCCGGGGCGCGATACCGCCGGAATCCTCGCTGCCGCACCGACTCTCGGCGCACTCGTGATCGGCGGCGTGGAGGTCGGCGATCTGCCCGACCCGCACGGCGCGCTGGCCGCCATCGACTCCGCTCGGTTCGTGGTGAGCCTAGAACTGCGCCACAGCGATATCACCGGTCGCGCCGATGTGGTGTTCCCCGTGGCCTCCGCCATGGAGAAGGCGGGCACCTTCCTCACCTGGGAGGGTCGCCACCGGCCGTTCGAGGCGGCCCTGGGTGATGCGACGCTGCGCCGTCAGGCCGCGCCGCTGCCGGAGTACCGGGTGCTCGATGCGATCGCCTCGGAAATGGGTATCGCCCTGGGCGTTCCGGACGCCGCCCACGCCCGCGCCGAACTGGCCGACCTCGGCGTCTGGTCGGGCCCGGCGGCCGCCGCCTCCGTGCACCGGCCGCATCCCGTACCGCAGCCGTCCTCGGGCACCGCCATCCTGTCGGGGTGGCGCATGCTCATCGACCGCGGTCGGCTCCAGGACGGTGAACCCAATCTGGCCGGGACCGCCCGAACCCCCGTGGTGCGGCTGTCCCAGCGGACCGCCGCCGAAATCGGCGTCACCACCGGCGATCCGGTGACGGTCGGCACCGACCACGGCCACATCACACTGCCCCTCGTGATCACCGATATGCCCGATCGCGTCGTGTGGCTGCCCATGAACTCCCCCGGCTCCGATGTGCTCGTGCAACTCGGCACGACCCCGGGCCACCTGGTACGTATCCGACGGGAGGACCACCGTGAGTGATCTGAGCATCTTCGGCCACGATCCCTGGTGGCTGGTCCTCCTCAAATCGGTGTTCATCTTCGTGTTCCTGCTGCTCACCCCCATGCTGGCGGTGTACGCGGAACGCAAGATCGTGGCCTTCATGCAGATGCGCGTCGGCCCCAACCGGGTCGGTCCGCGCGGCACCCTGCAGTCCATCGCCGACGGCGTGAAGATGCTCCTCAAAGAGGACATCATCCCCGCCATCGTGGACAAGCCCATCTTCATTCTCGCCCCGGTCATTTCGCTGATCCCGGCGGTCATGGCGTTCGCGGTGATTCCGTTCGGCCCCGAGGTGAGCATCTTCGGCGAGACCACCGCATTGCAGCTCACCGATATGCCGGTGGGTGTGCTCTACATCCTGGCCATGGCCTCGGTGGGCGTATACGGAATCGTGTTGGCGGGCTGGGCCTCCGGGTCAACCTATCCGCTGCTCGGCGGATTGCGCTCGACCGCGCAGGTCATCTCCTACGAGATCGCCATGGCGCTGTGCTTCGCGGGCGTGTTCCTGCTGGCGGGCACCATGTCCACCTCCGGCATCGTGGAGGCCCAGTACGGCACCTGGTACGTCTTCCTGCTGCTGCCGTCGTTCCTCATCTACGCGGTCTCCATGGTCGGCGAGACCAACCGTGCGCCCTTCGATCTGCCCGAGGCCGAGGGTGAGCTGGTCGGCGGTTTCCACACCGAGTACTCCTCGCTCAAATTCGCCATGTTCATGATGGCGGAGTACATCAATATGGCGACGGTGTCGGCGCTGGCCACCACGCTGTTCTTCGGCGGCTGGCACGCGCCGTTCCCGATCAGCCTCTGGGAGGGCGCGAACTCCGGCTGGTGGCCCATGCTGTGGTTCACCGCCAAGGTGTGGGCGTTCCTGTTCGTGTTCATCTGGCTGCGCGGCACGCTGCCGCGACTGCGCTACGACCAGTTCATGAATCTCGGCTGGAAGCTGCTGATTCCGGTCTCGCTGGCCTGGGTCATGTACGTCGCCACGCTGCGGGTGCTCCAGAACGAGGGCATGAACGTGCAGACGCCGGGCATGGTGATCGGCGGCATCGTGGTCACACTGCTCATGTTGGCGCTGGTTGTCCGAGCCGGACACGCGGGCGACGACCGCACCCAGGCCGCGCCGGATCCCGATGCGACGCGGATGTATTCGGACTTCCCCGTCCCGCCCATGCCCACCGAACCGGCCAAGGCCGCCGCGAAACCCGGTCTGCTGACGCCGTTCGCGGGTTTCTGGGTGACCTTCTCCACCATGTTCAAGAAGCCCAATACCGAGCTGTACCCGGAAGTGAAGGTGCCCACCGCACCGCGCTATCACGGACGGCATCAGCTCAACCGGCATCCGGACGGGTTGGAGAAGTGCATCGGCTGCGAGCTGTGCGCCTGGGCCTGCCCGGCCGACGCCATCTATGTTGAGGGCGCGGACAACACCGAGGAGGAGCGCTTCTCTCCCGGTGAGCGCTACGGGCGGGTCTACCAGATCAACTACCTGCGCTGCATCGGCTGCGGCCTGTGCATCGAAGCCTGCCCGACGCGGGCGTTGACCATGACCAACGAGTACGAGTTGGCCGACGACAACCGCGCGGACCTGATCTTCGAGAAGGCGGATCTGCTGGCCCCGCTGCGCACGGGCATGTACCCGCCGCCGCATCCCATGTACCCGGGTGCGGACGAGGGCTCCTACTACCGCGGCGAAGTGCCCGGCGCGACAACCGAATCCGCACCGCGCGAGCCCGCGGCGGTCGGCGCGGAAGGAGAGGTTCGATGAATTCCCTTCTCGCCCAAGCCCAACCGGCCATGACCCAGACCTCCACCGGGGAGGCCGTGCTGTTCTGGGTCCTCGCGGCCATCGCGGTGGCCGGAGCGCTGGGCATGGTGTGCGCACCCAAGGCGGTGCATTCGGCGCTGTGCCTGGCCGCCACCATGATCTCGCTGTCGGTGTTCTACATCGCCCAGGAGGCGCTGTTCCTGGGCGTGGTGCAGATCGTCGTCTACACCGGCGCGGTCATGATGCTGTTCCTGTTCGTGCTCATGCTCGTCGGCGTCGACTCCTCCGAATCGTTGCGCGAGACCCTGCGCGGGCAGCGCATCGCGGTGCTGGTGGTCGGTATCGGTTTCGGGTTGATTCTCATGGCCGCCATCTCCCGCGGCATGAACGAGAACAGCGTCGCCACAACGGGTCCCGGCCTCGGCGGCGACAATATGATCGGCGCGCTCGCGGAGCTGATCTTCGTGCGCTACGTGTGGGCGTTCGAGCTCACCGGCGCGCTGCTGATCACCGCCACCATCGGCGCCATGGTGCTGGCCCATCGCGAGAAGTTCGGGCCGCGCACCGATCAGCGGGAACTGTCCAAACAGCGCTTCCGGGACGGCAAGCAGGTCACGCCGCTGCCCACACCCGGTGTCTACGCCCGCCACAATGCCGTCGACGCTCCGGCGCGACTGCCCGACGGCTCCTTCGCGGAACTGTCGGTCAGCACCATCCTGCGGCACCGGCGCGACCGCGCCCACACCGAAGCCGCGGCGCTCTCCGTGGGCAACGGCAATGGGAACAGCAACGGGCACAACCACTCCGACGACTCGCGCACGGCTGACGAGGAAGGCTTGCGGTGAATCCGGACAACTACCTGTATCTCTCCGCACTACTGTTCACCATCGGCGCGGCCGGGGTGTTGGTGCGGCGCAATGCCATTGTGGTGTTCATGTGCATCGAGCTCATGCTCAATGCGGTGAACCTGGCCTTCGTCACCTTCGCGCGCCAGCACGGGAACCTCGACGGGCAGGTGTTCGCCTTCTTCACCATGGTGGTGGCGGCGGCCGAAGTCGTTGTTGGGCTTGCCATCATCATGACCATCTTCCGTGCCCGCCGCTCGACCTCGGTCGACGACGCGAATCTGCTGCGGTACTGATATGGACGCACAGATGATGCTGTGGCTGCTGCCCGCACTGCCCCTCGGCGGTGCCGTATTCCTCCTGCTGCTCGGCCGCTCCACCGACAAATGGGGTCACTGGGTCGGGACGTTGATGGCCCTGGCCTCCTTCGGCGTCGCAGCCTGGGCGTTCGTGGAGATGCTCGGTCGCGCCGACGCCGACCGCGCGATCCACGAATCGCTGTTCAGCTGGGCGCCCGTCACGGGGCTGAGCGTGGACTTCGCGCTGCAACTCGATCAGCTCTCGATGTGCTTCGCGCTCTTGATCACCGGTGTGGGCTCGCTCATCCACATCTATTCGATCGGGTACATGAAGGGCGATCCGGCGCGACGACGGTTCTTCAGCTACCTGAACCTGTTCCTCGCCGCCATGCTGGTGCTGGTGCTGGCGGACAACTTCCTGGTGCTCTACCTCGGCTGGGAAGGCGTGGGCCTGGCGTCGTACCTGCTCATCGGATTCTGGTCGCACAAGCCCTCCGCCGCCGCGGCCGCCAAGAAGGCGTTCATCGTCAACCGCGTCGGCGATATGGGTCTGGCCATCGCGCTGATGATCATGTTCGCGACCTTCGGCAGCGTCGACTACCAGACGGTGTTCGGGGCGGCCGAGGCCGCCGGACAGGGCACGCTCACCGCCATCGGCCTGCTGCTTCTGCTCGGCGCGTGCGGCAAATCCGCGCAGGTGCCGCTGCAGTCCTGGCTCGGGGACGCCATGGAGGGTCCGACCCCGGTGTCGGCGCTCATCCACGCGGCCACCATGGTCACCGCGGGTGTGTACCTCATCGCGCGGTCCAATCCGATCTTCGATCTGGCGCCCGGCGCGCAGGCCGCGGTCATGGCCGTCGGTGCGGTGACCCTGCTGTACGGCGCGATCATCGGCTGCGCCAAGGACGACATCAAGAAGGCGCTCGCCGCCTCGACCATGAGCCAGATCGGCTACATGATCCTGGCGGCGGGATTGGGGCCGGTCGGCTACGCGGCGGCCATCATGCACCTGCTGACGCACGGCTTCTTCAAGGCCGGGCTGTTCCTCGGTGCGGGATCGGTCATGCACGCCATGAACGACGAGACCGATATGCGGCGCTACGGCGCGCTGCGCAAGGTCATGCCGGTCACCTACATCACCTTCGGGCTCGGGTATCTCGCGATCATCGGGGTGCCGCCGTTCGCCGGATTCTTCTCCAAGGACCGGATCATCGAATCGGCCTTCGCGCACGGTGGTTGGGGCGGCTGGGTCACCGGTATCGCGGCTCTGGTGGGTGCGGGTGTGACGGCGTTCTACATGACCCGCGTCATGCTGTTGACCTTCTTCGGTGAGAAGCGGTGGCACGAGGACGCGCATCCGCACGAGGCTCCGGCGAGTATGACCGGTCCGATGATTCTGCTGGCGCTGGGTTCGGTGGGATCCGGTGCGGCGCTGGCTTTCGGTTCCTCGCTACAGAATTGGCTCGCGCCGGTGGTCGGCGCGCATCATGGCGAACCGGTCATTCCGATCTGGATGATCACCTTCTTCGCCCTCGCCGTGGTCGCGGCGGGTGTGTGGGTGGCCTACGACCAGTACGCCAAGCGTGAGGTGCCGGTGGTCGCGCCCGCCGGGAACGCGCTCACCGTCGCCGCGCGCCGCGATCTCTACCACGATGCGGTGAACGAGGCGGCGTTCATGCGGCCCGGTCAGCATCTGACCCGTTCGCTGGTGTTCCTCGACAATCGCGGAATCGACGGCCTGGTGAACACCACCGCCGCCGTCATCGGCGGCACGTCCGCGCGAATCCGGCGGGTGCAAACCGGATTCGTGCGGTCCTACGCCCTGTCCATGTTCACCGGCGCGGCCCTGGTGGCTGCCGCCCTGCTGGCGGTGAGGATCCTGTGAGTGAGCTTGCGAACGAACCATTGGCACTGCGAGCATCGCTCGCGGCGACGCCGAGCGCCAGCGAGGTGGCGGCGTGAGCGAGTTTCCTTGGCTGACAACGCTGTGGGTGACCCCGCTCGTGGGTGCCGCAGTCACCTTGCTGTTTCCCGGAGCCTGGCGGACGGCGGCGCGGGTATGGGCGCTGATCGTCTCGCTCGGCACCCTGGGCGTGGGTATCTACCTCGCGACCCAGTTCGTGCCGGGCAGTGGTGAGCACTTCCAGTTCGTCGAATCCCATAAGTGGATACCGGCTTTCGGGGCCGGATACACGGTCGGGCTGGACGGCATCGGGCTCGTGCTGGTGTTGCTCACCGCCGGGCTGGTGCCGCTGCTGATCATCGCCGGATGGAACGACGAGCGCGAGGTCGGCAGTTCGCGGCGGGTGGCGCATCACTACATGGCGCTCACCCTGGTGGTGGAGGGCATGGTGCTCATCTCCTTCACCGCCCTCGACATTCTGCTGTTCTACGTGTTCTTCGAGGTCATGCTCATTCCGATGTACTTCCTCATCGGTGGGTTCGGGCCGAAGACCGCGGATGCGGTGCTGCGCCAGCAGCGCTCGCGCGCGGCGGTGAAGTTCCTGCTGTACAACCTGTTCGGCGGATTGATCATGCTCGCCGCGGTGATCGGGCTGTATGTGCTCACCGTGCGGGAGGGTATCGGCGGCAGCTCCGGGACCTTCGATTTCCGGCTCGTGATGGAGGCCGCCAACTCCGGGCAGCTCGGGGCCGGGCCCGCCGTCCTCAATGCCATCTTCCTCGGATTCATGTTCGCCTTCGCGGTGAAGGCTCCGCTGTGGCCGCTGCACACCTGGCTGCCGGACGCGGCCGTCGCGGCGACACCGGCCAGCGCGGTGCTCATGATGGCCGTCGTCGACAAGGTCGGAACCTTCGGCATGCTGCGGTACTGCCTGCTGCTGTTCCCTTCGGCCTCTTCGACTTACGCACCGGTGATCAGCGTGCTGGCGGTGATCGGGATCATCTATGGCGCGCTGCTGGCCATCGGGCAGACCGATGTCATGCGGCTCATCGCCTACACCTCGATCTCGCACTTCGGGTTCATCATCCTGGGCATTTTCGCCATGACCAACCAGGGTGGGTCCGGGGCGACGCTGTACATGGTCAATCACGGGATCTCGACGGCGGCGCTGTTCCTGATCGCGGGATTCCTGGTGTCGCGGCGGGGAACCCGGATCATCGCCGAGTACGGCGGGGTGCAGAAGGTCGCGCCGGTGCTGGCGGGAACCTTCCTCATCGCCGGTCTCGCCACGCTGTCACTGCCGGGTCTGGCACCGTTCATCAGCGAATTCCTGGTGCTCATCGGCACATTCACGCGCTACCCGGTGGCGGCCATCTTCGCGGCCAGCGCGCTGGTGCTGGCCGCGCTGTACGTGCTGTGGATGTACCAGCGCATGATGACCGGGCCGGTGAAGGAGGGCAGCGACAAGATCTACGATCTGCTGCCGCGTGAGCTCGTCGTGGTGGTGCCGCTGGTCGGGGCGCTGTTGTTCCTCGGCGTCTACCCGAAACCCGTGCTGGACACCATCGATCCGGCCGTGGCGCGGACCTTGACCACCATCGGCAAACAGGATCCGGTACCGGCCGTGCAGCCGGAGGCGGCACCCGGTTCCTCGACGCACGGAGGTACGCACAAGTGAGCACTCCTCTGATTCTCGCGGCCTCGGTGCCCGCGCCGAGTATCGAGTACCGGGACCTGTCCCCGATGCTCATCGTGTTCGGTGTGGCCGTGGTCGCCGTGCTGGTGGAAGCGTTCCTGCCCAGGCCGGTTCGGTATCCGGTGCACCTGGCGCTCGGGCTCGGCGGACTGGCGGTCGCGTTGGGCGCGGTGATCGGGTTACGCGGCACCGAGGCGACGGCGGTGGTGGGTGCGGTCGCCATCGACGGAGTGACGCTGTTCTTGCAGGGCACGATCCTGGTGGTGTCGATTCTCGGACTGCTGTTCATGGCCGAGCGGCGGGCGGACCGCATGTCCGTTCGGCGTGAGGGGCCCGGCACGTGGAGCCTCACTGCCTCCAAGGGCGTCGATGCGTTCACGCCGCAAGCTGCCGCCACCCCGGGCAGCTCCGACGAAATCGCCGCCACCAAGGCGGGAGTCGCGACCACCGAGGTCTTCCCGCTCATGCTCTTCGCGGTCGCCGGGCTCATGCTCTTCCCGGCCTCCAACGATCTGCTGACCATGTTCATCGCGCTCGAGGTGCTGTCGTTGCCGCTGTATCTGCTGTGCGGGTTGGCGCGGCGGCGGCGACTGCTCTCGCAGGAATCGGCGTTGAAGTACTTCCTGCTGGGCGCGTTCTCGTCGGCGTTCTTCCTGTACGGGATGGCGTTGCTGTACGGGTACGCGGGAACGGTGCGGTTCTCCGGGATCGCCGATGCCGTGGCGCGTGATTCCGGCGACCGCACGCTCGCCGTGCTCGGTGTGGCGCTGTTGGCGGTCGGTCTGCTCTTCAAGATCGGTGCGGTGCCATTCCAGTCCTGGGTGCCCGACGTCTATCAGGGTGCGCCGACACCCGTCACCGGATTCATGGCCGCCGCGACGAAGATCGCGGCAGTCGGTGCGTTGTTGCGCGTGCTGTACGTGGGAGTGCCTGGCCTGCGCGATGATTGGCGACCCATCCTCGCCGCCATCGCGATTGCCACCATGGTCGTCGGCGCGGTCCTGGCCATCACGCAGACCGATATGAAGCGCATGCTCGCCTACTCCTCGGTCGCGCACACCGGTTTCATCCTCACGGCTCTGGTCGCCGCGAATACCGAGGGCGTCTCGTCGGTGCTGTTCTACCTGGTGGCCTACGGCCTCGGCACCGTCGGCGCGTTCGCGGTGGTGAGCCTGGTCCGAGACGCCAATGGCGATGAGGCCACCGACCTCCCGTCCTGGGCCGGTCTGGGCCGCCGCTCCCCCTGGCTCGCCTCGATCTTCGCGCTGTTCCTGCTGTCGTTCGCGGGCATCCCACTCACCAGCGGCTTCGTCAGCAAGTTCGCCGTCTTCAATGCCGCCGCCTCCGGCGGCGCGACCGCTCTCGTCATAGTCGGCGTCCTCAGCTCCGCCGTAGCCGCCTTCTTCTACGTCCGCGTGATCGTCCTCATGTTCTTCACCGACCCCCCGACCACTCCACCGAATCTCGTCTACCCCACCCTGACCACCACGGTCATCGCGGTCACCGCCGCAGCGACCCTGGTGTTGGGCATCTTCCCCCAACCTCTGCTCGAATTGGCCCAGGACGCCGCCACATTCGTGCGGTAGACACCGCTCGAAGGAAGGGGCCCCGGCATTCGCCGGGGCCCCTTCCTTTTCGGCCGTCAGCTTCGGTCGTGGAGGGTGATGTGGTAGCCGTCGGGGTCGGCGAAGGTGAAGGTTCGGCCGAAGGGGCCGTCGATCGGCGCGGCGACGATGGCGTGGCCGTCGGCGGCGAGGGCGTCGTGGATGGCCTGGACGTCGGTGGCGTGGAGCCAGATGGCGGCGCCGACGCCTGGTTGCTGCACCGCATCGAGGTCGGTGCCGGGAACGAGGTCGCGGAGTGCGAAGGCGATCGGCTTGGTCTCGAAGACGACGGCGTGTGGAGGTCCGGCCGGTGAGCGGACGAGGCCGAGGTACTGCTCGTAGAAGGCTTGGGATGCGGGGAGATCGCGGGCTTGGAGCGAGAGAAAGTCGGGGCCGGTGACAGCCATGGTGGTGCTCCTGTTCTGTCGTGTCAGTCTTCTGACATAAACCAAGGTATGTCAGAATACTGACATGAGTCAAGACGATGTCCGTGTAGACCTGGACACCTCACTGGGCTACCTGCTGAAAGAGACATCCAGTGCCCTGCGTGCGGCCATGGAAGAGGTGCTTCGCCCACTGGGCATGACCGTCACCCACTACTCCTGTCTGGAACTCCTCTCCCAGCGTCCAGGCCTGTCGAACTCCGAACTGGCCCGCCGCACCTTCGTCACCCGCCAGTCGATGAACGTCCTACTGCAAGCTCTGGAGCGGGAGGGTCACGTAACCAGGCCCACGGAGGCCCCCGTCGGCAAGGTCCTTCCCACCCGCCTGACACCCCGCGGTCGCCGGAAACTGGAGAAGGCCTCGGCGGCAGTCCGTTCCGTCGAGCTCAGAATGCTGGCCGGGCTGACCGAAGCCGAGCAGGCGGACGCGTTGCGGATCCTGCGGACGATGACGAATTCCCTGCGCGGGACGGTGTGATCTACGCGGTCACGCTTCGGTGTCGAGGTACTCCACGAGTTCGCGGGGCAGTCCGTGGGTGTCGTGTAGGTAGTGGTAGTCGTCGTCGGTCAAGGGGCCGTTGAAACGGCTGTGGGACAGGATCTTTCGTCCTCGGTGGAGCAGTAGGCGGAACTTGCGCTCCTCGTCCAGGAGGAGTGTGCGAACCCTGTGGGGGTCGGTGGATTGCTGGAAATGCCCGAGGGTGTGTTCCATCAGGTCTATCGGCAGGTCGGACAAGGTTCGGGTGGGATCGTCGCGCCACAGTGTGGTGAGCGTGCGGCGGATCAGTCGCCGGAGTATGTGTCCGCGGCCCGACGGGGAGGGGGTGACGCCGTCGCCGAGTACGACAATGCTGGATCTCAGGTGGTCCGACACCAGGCGTGACGATGGCTCGTCGAGGGGTCCCCAGAGTCGGGGCAGGGTGCTCGACCACGGTTGGAAAACATCGATCTCGAAGACCGACCGCGTATTTCGCAGCATGCGGACGAGCCGTTCCAGGCCCAGGCCGGTGTCGATACTCGGCCGACCCAATGGCTCGAGGCTCCCGTCGGGGTGGCGGACGTACCGCATCATGACGTGGTTCCACACCTCCACCCACCGCTCATCGGAGGTCGGTGTCCCCTGCGGTCTACCCTCTCCCGTCCAGACGAAGATCTCGGAATCGGGGCCGCAGAGCCCGGTCGGCCCATTGGACCACCAGTTGTCCTCCGTGGTCGGTTCCACGGGTACCCCTAGCTCTCCCCATGTGCGCCACGACTCGTGGTCGGGCTCGACCCGCCCATCACCACCGAACACCGTGACGTGCATCCGCCCCGGATCGATCCCGAAGCCGTCCCGCAACAGTTCGAATCCCCACCGCAGGCTCCGCGGCCCGTCGTAGTCGCCGAGCGACCACGACCCGAGCATCTCGAACACGGTGAGATGGGTTTCGTCACCGACTTCCTCGAGATCGGTTGTGCGCAAACATCGTTGCCGACCGGTGAGCCGCCGACCCAGCGGATGCGGTCTGCCCATCAAATAGGGAGTCAACGGGTGCATCCCCGAGGTGGTGAACAACACCGGATCCCCCGGCGAGGGTATGAGTGACCCATCCGGAGTCAGCTCATGACCGCGCTCACGGAAGAAGTCGAGGAAGGTCTGAACGGTCTGCTCTGTAGTGATCATGGTGGTCGCTCCATCGAGAGGAAATCGACCGGAAGCGACCGCACATGCCGAACAACCGACACTCCAGCGAGCCGTTTCCGGTCGCTGGCATGGGAAAGGTCAGGCGGCAGCTACCGGCGAGCTGAAAGCTCGCGCTGCCGCGACGATGATTCGTGAACTGACCATGCCCGCACGGTAGCAGCCGAACCGCACGGAACACGACCGAATTTCGCCGCCGTCCTCGACTGTCAGGAAGCGGCGGTCTCGGGGACGCCCACGCAGGTCAGAGTGAAGTACTGATAGGGGTCGTTGTAGCGCCAGGATTCCACGGTGACATCGTCCAGCTCCAGGCCGAAGATTTGGAGAAAAGTTACTGCGAGGGTTGCCAATTCGGTGCAGCCGGTGTCACCGACGGGGACCTCGTGCAGCCACTGGTAGTCCGGGTCGCGGGGGTCGGGGTGGAAGCCATGGGCGACCAGTTCGTCGTGCCAGCGGGTGTCGTCGCTGATGTGGATCGCCGGATCATGCACGCTCAGCAGGATCTGCAGGAGTCGGTCGTCCTGCTCGGCGGTGGGGCGCAGTGTGATGACGACACTGTCTTCGAGGGGGCCGTCGTTGTCGGTCAAAGGGTTCCCCAGCGCGATCATGCCGAGTTGCAGGTCGCGCAGCGTGCGGGTGAGCGCGGTGGTCAGATCGGTCCAGCTGTCCACCAGGTGGTGGCCGGAGACGAAGCCGACCATGTCACCGCCGCCGAGTTCGCCGAGCCAGGTGGAGGGCACCTCGTCGACGTATTCGTTGTAATCCCAGTTCTTCTCGTCGACGCTGTCCTTGGCATAGGTGGAGAACGCCGAGACGTACATACTCCCACCGTGAGTCAGTGACAGCTCGCGAGTGGTGCTCCGGTCCCGCCAGCGCACGAAGACTCCCACATCGCCGCCGTGGAACGACGGCGTGCCCCACACCGCGCTGGCCATCGCCACATATTCCCGAAACAGATGCGGTTCGATATAGCCCGCGTGGACGCCGAGTTCCGCGAGCGCGGGATCGGCGCGCAGATACTCCGCGCCGACATCGTCGAGCCAGCCGCCGCCCTCCCATTCCGGCATCACCACGTCGGAGTCCCCGACGATCCACCCCACCCGCGCGCACGCGGTGATCACATCCTCGCGACTCCATGTGCCGAAGTCGGTCCCCAACCCCCGCAGGACCGAATCGAATTGGTCCCTGCTCATCGTCTTCACGATCGAGAAAGATATCCCGACGGCGCGACAGAACCTACCGATCAGGACCGCACGCATCTTAGAATTCGATCTTGTGCGTTCCCGTCCTTCGTTCATCGGTGACGAGGCGATCGCGCATGCCGTCGCTACGCACTGGCTGCCCGAGGCTGCCGATATCGCCTATCTGCCATGGGGTTTCGGTGCGCACCACTGGCGGGTGACCGGCGGGGGCGCCACATTGTTCGTGACGTTGGACCAGTTGGGGCCCCGGCACAGCGCGGTGTCCCTGGAGGCTGCCTACGCTGGGGCCGCCGCATTGGCCGCCGCTGGTTTGGACGTGGTGTGTGCCCCGTTGCCCGCCCGGTCCGGGCGATTCACCGTCGATGTCGGCGCCGGTGCGCTCAGCGTGACGCCGTGGCTGGCAGGTCGAAGCCCGAGCGCGGAGGAGGCCAGCGAGCCTCGGCATATCCGCGAAGTCGTTCTCGCGCTGGAGGCGCTGCATCGCGCCGCTCCACCTGCTGGCCTGCGGTCGTGGGCTCCGCGCGTCGGCTCCGAGTTCGCCGATGAATTGCGAGCCCGCACCGCCGAGCCCTGGACGAGCGGACCGATGGCAGAGCAGGCACGGCTCGCTGTCGCCGCGCATGACAACGCGATCGAGCGCTGGACCGCCCGCTACCTGGAACTGGCGGAAGTAGCATTCTCCCAACGCGACTCGTGGGTGCCGACACATGGCGAACCGCACAACGACAACCAGGTCATGTCCCCCGACGGCTTGAAGCTGGTCGATTGGGAATCACTGGCTCTCGCACCCCCCGAACGGGACTACGCGGATCTGGTCCCCGCGGCGAACGACCTGCTGTCCCCTGACCCCGCGATGATGGAGCTGTTCGCACTGGACTGGCGGCTCTCCGAAATCGCCGAGTACGCGCGCTGGTTCGCCGCTCCGCACGACGGTACCGAGGACGACCGCACTGCCCTGGACGGGTTGTACGAGGAATTGGCGGTCTGACGATCCCGGACGACATCCGTGCTCAATCGGCCGCGCGAATCCGGCTGGGGCTCACACCGCGATGGCGTTTGAACGCGGTGCTGAACGCGAAGCTGTCGGTGTATCCGACCTGCTTGGCGACCGCGGCGACGGTGGCGTCGGATTCACGCAACAGCTGGGTGGCCAGGTCCATTCGCCATTGGGTGAGGTAGGCCAGCGGGGAACTGCCGACGGCGGCCGTGAAGCGGCGGGCGAAAACCGCCCGTGAGACACCGGCTTTCGCGGCGAGCGTGGTCACCGTCCACGGGTGGGCGGGGTCCGCGTGCATGGCGTGCAAGGCCGCACCGACTGCCGGATCGGCCAGGGCCCGCAACCATGCGGGCGGGGTGGCGTCCGGGCGGGCGAACCAATTCGTGAGCGTGCGAACGAGAATCAGGTCGAGGAGACGGTCGAGGACGAGGTGCTGGCCCGGGCCGTCGTTGCGCAGTTCCTCGGTCAGCAGCTGCCTCGTACTGTCGAGTCCTTCGGCGCGGACGACGAGCAGTGGCGGCAGCACACTGAGCAATCGGCGACCGACGTCGTCGACACCACGGTAGGCACCGGTGATCAGTGCGAGCGGACTCGCCTCCGAGCGCCCGAAGACGCGCGGGCCCAGCCTCGGCGTATCGAGGATCGGCCGCTCGTCCGCGACGCCGACACAGTGATGCGCGTGCCTGATCCGCACCTGCGGCGGCCGGTCCGGGCGATCGGCGACAGTGTGGACCGCCGGACCTCGCACCACCGCGACATCACCTTCGTCCAAGCGCGTGGCCTCGTCGAGAACCAGCCACACGCTCCCCCGCAGCACCGAATACACCGTCAGCGGCGCTGGCTCGTCGTTCAGGAACGACCACGGCGGCTCGGCGTGCGCTCGATGCACCACCGCACCGTCTGCCTTCACGGCACGCAACAGGTCGGCGAGCGGGTCCACCCGGCGACTCTATCGAGACGTTCGCGAAGCCGATCGAGTCGATCACCCATGGCCGCCGACCGACCACTCCGCTTGGCTGGAAGCATGATCGAAGAGAAGAGCACAGTGCTGGTGACCGGAGCGACCGGACAGACCGGCTCGCGTGTCGCCGCGGGCCTGCGGGCAGCCGGAGTGCGCATCCGCGCCGTATCCCGCTCGGGCTCGGTGCCATTCGACTGGCACGACGAACGCACCTGGAATGCCGCGCTGTCCGGTGTGAGCGCCGCCTACCTGGTGACGCCGATGGAGCCTGATTTCGATGCGGCCGCGGTGGCGGGGTTGGTCGAGCGCGCCACCGCCTCGGGCGTTCGACGGTTGGTGCTGTTGTCCGGACTCAGTGCCGGGTACGGCAGCGCGCCCATGCTGTCGCGAGAGATACCGGTCAGGGAATCCGGCGTGGAGTGGACCATTCTGCGGCCCGGCGCATTCCAACAGAATCTGCTGGCGGGTGCGTACCTGCACGCCATGCAGGCGGGTGAACTGCGGCTTCCCCTCGCCCCGGAGGTGCGGTCGGCCTATATCGATGTCGCCGATATCGCCGATATCGCGGTCACTGTGCTCACCACCGAGGGTCACTCGGGCCGCGTCTACAATCTGTCGGGGCCGCGCGCCCTGTCCAATCCCGATGTCCTGGACATCCTCTCGCGCGTGACCGGGCGACCCATTCGCTATATCGAGGAGCCCGAGGGCGAATGGGTCGCGCGCATGCGCTCAGCGGGCGTCTCGACCGAACAGCTGAACTGGTCGCTGGAAACCTTCGCGGCGCTGCGCCGCGGCGACTACGCGACCGTGTACGGCGAGGTGCGCGAACTACTCGGCCGCGAACCGAGGGAATTCAGCGAGGCAACGCGTCGGTGACACTCAGCTGGCGGTGCACTCGATGGTTTCGAACTTGGCCTTGCCCCGCCACTCGGTCTTGGCCTGTCCCACGGCCTGCTTCAGGGTTCGGGCCTCCACCGTCACCGACGGCAGCGCGTCCCCGCCCCAAGTTTCAGCGGTGCAGGTGAACGGCCGCGGGGCCGCCTGCGCCGATCCCGCCCCGACAACGCCGATCACCGGCACCATCGCCATCACCGCGACGGGCAGAGCCACCAAGTATCGAACGCGCATAATCGCTCCCTCATACAGCAATCAGCCAGATCATGAACGCCGCCGATTCTCACACACCCTCGGGGCCGCCGCTGAGGTTGCGGATTTGTTCGCGCAGGCGCGCGGCGAAGCCGACCGGGTCGGGCACGAAGCCGGTGTGGTCGCCGGGGAACAGGGTGGCGTCGATCCCGAGGCCCGCGGCCAGGGCGCGTGAGGTGCGGTCGCACTCCTGATCGGTGGACTCCTCGCCGATACCGACGATGACGCGGGTGTCCGCCCGCCGCAGCGCGTCGAAGTCGGGGACGTAGTGGGTCGTCCCGCGCAGTTCGTGCCGGAACCAGTAGTCCTCGGAGGCCTTCTGCTCGGCGGGCGGCTCCGCGCCGAACATGGCCATGAACACCTCTTCGGGCATCTGGATATTGGCCGCCGACATGAACTTTCGCCATGCGCCGACGCGGTCGCCCGCCAGGTACAGCGCGATCTGCTCCTCGCTCTGGGCATACAGTTCGTCGCGATCGTCGAGCAACTCCACCACCGGCGGCTCGTGCGGAATCGCCACGGTGACGAGTTCGGGTGCCGCCGCCACCAAGGCGAGCGTGGTGACCGCGCCACCACTGGAACCGAACACGATGGCCGGTCCCAGATCCACGTGCCGGATCAACCGCGCCACATCGTCGGCCCGTGCCCGCGGCGTCGAATCCTGCTCCGGATCGCGCAGCACGCTGCGGCCGTGCCCACGCGGATCGGTGGTGAGCACCGTGTACTCGTCGGCGAGCGCGTCCGCCAGCCCGGCGAAGGCGCCGGAGTCCATGGGCGCGCCCAGCAACACCAGGAGCGGGCCGTTACCGCGCAGCTCGTAGTAGAGGTCGGCGTCGGGGACGGTGAGGGTCGCGGTGCGTACTGCTGCGGTCGCGGTCATGAGGTCTCCAGAGGTGCGTGATGATCACTGACACACACTGAGACGCCCCGGCCGCGGTGAATTCATCGGTCGCACCCTCGGATTCAGGGCTGATTGTGCGTGGCGCAGTGGATACCGCCACCTCCGGCGGCGATTTCGTCGATGGGAAGCTGCACGACTTCGCGGCCCGGGAAGTGGTCGGCGAGGATGCCCCGGGCACGATCGTCGGCGCGCCGGTCCCCGAAGGCGGGCAGGAAGACCGCGCCGTTGGCGACGAGGAAGTTCGTGTAGGTGGGCGCGAAATCGTCTCCGTCCCCGGTAACCAGGTCGGGATCGGGCTGCGGCAGGTCGATGATCTCGAACTCGCGGCCGCGGGCGTCGGTGCTGTTCGCCAGCACGGCGCGGGCCTGGTCGGAGCAGCGCGACCAGGAGTCGGGCTCACCGGGAAACGCGGTGTCCAGCACCACGATTCCGGGTGCCACGAAGCGGACGAGCGCATCGACGTGCGCGTCGGTGACATCCTCGCCTCGCACCCCGGCCAGCCAGATGACCTTCTCCACACCGAGCGCCTGCTTCAGCTCCGATTCGACCTGATCGCGACTCTTGCCCGGATTGCGGTTGTCATTGACGATCGAACTCTCCGTGACCAACAGCGTGCCCTCCCCGTCGGTTTCGAGAGCACCGCCCTCGGAGACGAAGGGAGCTTGGATTCGCGCAATCCCGAATCGCTCGAGCAGGTTCCGGCCGACCGCGCCGTCGTGGTCGCGTGTCTGCTTGCCGCCCCAACCGTTGAAGTTGAGGTCCACGCCCACGACCTGCCCGGCATCGTGGACGAAGACGGGCACGGTGTCGCGGGCCCAGAGGTCGTCCACCGGGAGGGGGATGACCTCGACGCCGCTGCCGACAGCTCGCTGTGCGTCGGCGGCCTGTTCGGGGTGGGCCATGAGCACCACGGGTTCATGTGCCGCGATGGCCTGGGCCAGGCGTGCGATGTCGACGCGTACTTCGTCGAGGTATTCGCCCCAGACCGATTCCAGCGCGGGCCACGCCATGAAGGTGCGGGTGTGGGGTTCCCATTCGGCGGGGAGGCGCTTGGGGGGTTGCTCTGGCATTGCTACAGACTATTGGTGGGGCGTTGGGGGGAGGTGGAAGGTGGGGCGGGTTGGCCTGAACGGTCAGAAATCACCCCCACACCCCCAATCTCGCACCTCCGCCACGTTTTCCGACCGCTCAGGCCAATCACCTCCCTCCCACACTCCCAACAAACACTTCCAGTACCCCCAGAGTCCCCTCCGGATCCTCCATCATCGGCGTATGCCCCACCCCGGAAAGCATCTCGATCCGCACCCCGGGAACCGCCCGATACTCCTCCGCCGAACTGGCCCGCACCCGCCCGTCCTCGGACCCGAACACCACCAGCACCGGAATGTTCAACCCCGCGAGGCGATTCGGCAGCGGGCGCTCGGCACGGTAGCGGGTGGATTCTTCCGAGGAGGCGGTGAACGACCGGTAGGTCATGGTGCGGATATCGTCGACGATCACGTCGGGGATCGGGATATCGCGGTGGAAGGCGCTGTCGAGGCCGTCGCGGATGACGCGGTCGGTGCGCAGCCGCCAGAGTAGTTCGCCCACAACGGGTTCGGAGACCAGGCGGGTCAGCGGGCCCTGCGGGATGCTGGCCGAGTTGCTCGGGGTGGTGTCGAGCAGCGCCAAGCCCGTGACCAGGCTGGGGCGCTGTTCGGCCAGGGCGGTCGCGACCACGCCGCCCATCGAGTGCGCGACGACCGTGGCGCTCTTGACGCCGAGGCGATCGAGGATGGCGGCGACACGACGGCCCTGGGCGGGCATGTCGTATCCGTCCCTGGGTTTCGCTGAACGGCCGTGACCGAGCAGGTCGACGCGAATCACGCGGTAGATGGCGGCGAGTCGCGCGACGATCGGATCCCACCACGCGGTGGACCCGGCGTAGCCGTGGATCAGCAGCAGGGCTGGGCCGTCGCGGGGGCCGTCCTCCACCACATGCAGATCACCGTCTTCCAGACGCACGATCTGATCCCCACTCGCCGCCGCGGTCTCGCGCAGCACCACCAGGGTGTTGCCGACGAGTGCCGCCACCATCAGGGCCACGACCGCCAGCGCCACGAGCCATCGCCTCCGGCGTCGCGTCGCTGTCGAAACCGGCTCGGGCATCGAATGTTTCGCCATGGCCCCCACCTTCGATCGTGCGCGGGCAGCGTATCCCACACCCAACCTTTTCGCCGTCCGGGCGGTCTTCGATAGTGCGGTGCGAACGGCGGGGCGTCAATGGCGACGACACAGGGCAACGAGGCTCCGGCCAGCCGATACGTCAGGCGCGCGCCGGTTCCGGAGCGGGGACGCGTTGCCACGCGGGCCACTGGCGGTAGGTGGCGGCCCGCAGCAGCCATTCGACCGGGCCGTACGGGTGGCGGCGCAGCCACCAGGCGCTCAGCCACAGCTGCACCGCGAAGGTGACCAGGGCGATGGCGACGACCGTGGCGGGCGGCACCCGATCCGCCAGTGCGAGACCGTATCCGGTGTAGACCAGCATGAGCACGATCGACTGGAAGATGTAGTTGCTGGCGGCCATACGCCCGGCGGGAGCAAGCCGCGCGACCGTGCCAGCCCACCGCGAACGCGTCAGCCAGATGACCACGGCCACGTACGCGACCGTCAGGAACGGGTTCACCAATTCCTGCAACCCCGGCCAGAACGACGGCAGCGCACCGCCTCTCACCTGACCCACCACGGTGACGATCGAAACCGGCAGCGCCACACCGAATCCCACCACCAGCGCGCGCGGCGTCCAGCGCCGCAGCAGCTCCGCGTCCTCCATGACGCGTTTCTTTCCCGCGGCCATACCGATCAGGAACATGGCGAGACTCGGCAGGCCCTGCGCGAGCCAGGTGAACAGCATGAACACCGGACCGACGTGAATCTGCGCGAAGAAGGTGTCCGCGACGCCGCCTGTGTACTGCTCGCGCATGCGCTGCAAGTCGAGGAAGTTGCCCAGCGCCGCGACCCCGGTGTCGTTGTCGGGACCCGGAATGAACGCCAGCAACGAGAACAGCGCGTACAGCACCAGGCCGGTGATCAGTGCCGGACGGGGGCGAATCTTGCGCAGCAGCAACAGGATCAAGCACAGCAGCGCGTACAGGGTGAGGATATCGCCGAGCCACAGCAGCGTGACATGGACCAATCCGATCAGGAAGAGCGCGCCACTGCGGCGCAGCAGTCGCGGTACCGGCGCGGCGCCCGCGCGCTGCGCCGCCGCGATCTGCAAGGTGAAGGAGTAGCCGAACAGGAAAGCGAACAGCAGATAGAACTTGCCCAGGAACAGCCCGAACACCAAGCCGTACACGAGCCGGTCCCAGGTTCCGTCGTAGACGGGTGTCGGCTCGGAATTGGGGCCGGTGAACGACAGCAGCGCCGTCAACACAATGACATTGGTGACCAGAATCCCGAACAACGCGAAGCCGCGCAGGATATCGATTTCACCGATACGACGAGGGGAAGACAGCACCGGACCGGACATACCGCCACGTTATGGCAGGGCATCTACCGAGGACATCCACCACGGGGACCATCCACCGCCCCCACTACCGCGACCAATGGAGGATGGCGGCGACAAACCTGGGACGTATTGACGTGCACATTCAGCGACCGCGAATTCCCGGTTTCGAGGTATGCCGACTGATAGCTTGACTCTATGATCACTGGCGCGCACACGATCATTCATGCCACCGACGCAGCGGCCGCCCGTGCCTTCTTCCGTGACGTCCTCGGCCTGCCGAATGTCGATGCCGGAGACGGCTGGCTCATCTTCAAATCCCCGCCCGCCGAAGTGGCGGTGCACCCCGCCGATCCCCTGGACAGTGGGCACATCCAGCTCTACCTCATGTGCGACGACCTCGAGGCGACCATCGCCGAGCTGCGGGCCAAGGGCGTCGAATTCGTCGATGGCATCACCCAGGCCGGATGGGGTCGGATCATCACCCTCGAAGTGCCGGGCGCGGGCCCGCTCGGGCTCTACCAGCCATACCACCCGGTCGCCCACAACCTGGTCTGATCTGCGGGTTTGACACACCTCCAACAAACCTATGTATATTAGGTTTGTTCCTAGACACATTAGGCAAAGAGGTGTGCATGTCTCCCCGCGTGGGCCTGACGGCTGAGCGAATCACCACTGCCGCAGCCGAACTCGCCGATGAGATCGGTTTCGACAAGGTGACGCTGTCGGCCGTGGCCAAGCGCTTCGGCGTGAAGGACCCGAGCCTGTACTCACATGTCCGCAATCTGCACGATCTGCGGGTGCGCATGGCGTTGCTGGCCTCGGCGGAGATGGCCGATCGCATCGCGCTCGGCGTCGCGGGCCGCTCCGGGCGGGCGGCACTCATCGGTTTCGCCACCGCGTATCGCGGCTATGTGCTGGAACATCCCGGGCGCTACGCGGCCACCCAGATCCGCATGGATCCCGCCGAGGTGGCCGACGAGCCCGCCTTTCTGCGCACCATCGAACTGACCTCGGCGCTGCTGCGCGGTTACGGCCTGGAGGAACCCGAGGCGACCGACGCGGTTCGGCTGCTGCGCAGTACCTTTCACGGCTTCGCGACACTCGAGGCGGCGGGCGGCTTCGCGCATTCCCGCCCCACCGAGACGTCGTGGGAGCACATTCTCGACGCCCTGCACGGCACCCTCGAGCAGTGGCGGAAAACCAAGGAAGAGAACACGATCCAATGAAATCCGGCACCCTGAAGACCATCGGCGCGACCATCCACTACGAGGTTCGCGGCACCGGACCGCTACTGCTGCTCATTCCCGGCGGCGGCGGTGACGCCGCCGTCTTCGATCCCATAGCCGAGCCCTTGGCCGAACACTTCACCGTCGCCAGCCTCGACCCCCGCGGCTACTCACACAGCACCCTCGACAGCGGGCACCCCGAAGATCAGCGCGTCGAGGTGCAGAGCGACGACGCCTACCGACTGATCACCCACCTCTCCCCCGATCCCGCCTACATCTTCGGCGGCAGCAGCGGAGCCACCGTCGCCCTCGACCTCCTGGCCCGCCACCCCGAGCGAATCCACCGCGTGGTAGCCCACGAACCCGCCTGCTTCGCAGTCCTTCCCGACGCCCCCGACCACCGCGCCTTCATCGAAGAGGTCTACCAACTCTTCCGCACACAGGGCATGGCCGCCGCGGGCGCACGCTTCCTCGAAGGCATCGGCGGCACCATGAAACCCATGCCCGACCCCGCGACCCTGCCGCCCCGAGCCGCCGCCATGATCACCCGCCTGATGTCCAACGGCCCCATCATGTTCGAACACGAACTCCGCCCCTTCACCTCCCACGTCCCCGACATAGCGGCTCTGCGCCCAGCCTCCAACCACCTCGTCCTCGCCGCCGGTGCGGAATCCCGCGGCCACCTGCCCTACCGCCCCGCCGCACACCTCGCCACCCAATTGGGCCTCCCACTCACCGAATTCCCCGGCGGCCACAGCGGATTCACCGACTGCCCCGAACAGTTCGCGCAACTACTGCTCGACACCTTCCTGACTCCCGTCGCCTAGTCGCCGGGCAGCTCGGACGCGCAGCTGATGAGTGAGCGTCCGGCATGAATCGCTACTGGCCGGTAGCCTCCCATCGGAGGGAGGGCGCAATGCTGATCGACTTCGTCCCCGACGGGGATCTGTACCCATTCGAATCGCGTTGGTTCGACTCGTCCGTCGGGCGGGTCCACTACATCGACGAGGGAACCGGACCTACGATCCTGTTCTGCCACGGCGCTCCGGCGTGGAGCTTTCTGTACCGCCATATCGTGCGGAGCCTGCGTGACCGGTACCGGTGTGTCGCCGTCGACCATCTCGGGTTCGGATTGTCCGAGCGCCCAGCGGGTTTCGGCTACACCATCGCCGAGCACACCGGAGTGCTCGGCGAGCTGATCGATCATCTGCGGCTCGACGGCTTCATCGTCATGGGACAGGATTGGGGCGGACCGATCGGTTTGGGCGCGGCCACCGCCCGCGCGGACCGGGTACGCGGAATCGTCCTGGGCAACACCGTCTTCTGGCCGATCGACGCCTGGGCCAACCGCGCCTTCAGCAGCGTCATGAGCAGCCGTCCCATGCAGCGCCGCATCCTCGAACAGAACTTCCTCGTCGAACGTGTACTGCTCGCGGAGCTGGGCCGCACCCTCACCCCCGCCGAGGCCGACCACTACCGCGCGGTCCAACCCACCCCCGAGGCCCGCCGCGGCCTCGCCGCAACCCCCAACCAAATCCGCGCCGCCCGCCCCCTCCTCGACGACCTGGCCCACGCCGTCCCCACCCACTTGGGCCACAAACCAACCCTCGCGGTCTGGGGCATGAAAGACATGGTCTTTCGCCCCACCGCCTGCCTCCCCCGAATCCGCGCCGCCTTCACCGACCTCGAAGTGGTCGAACTCCCCCACGCCCGCCACTTCATCCAGGAACACGCACCAGACGAGATCGCGACCGCCATCGCCAAGCGATTCCCGTGACTACTGCACCCGTTCCCACCCGCGCGGCGGCCGGTGTTCGCCGAGTCCGGTGTCGCGGGTGCGGTAGACGATGTAGGGGCGGGTGAGGTAGCCGATGGGGGCGGAGAAGACGTGGACCAGGCGGCTGAAGGGCCAGAAGGCGAAGAGGGCGCAGGCTGCGAGGGCGTGGAGTTGGAAGCCCAGGGGGGCGGAGGCCATGAGTTCGGGTTTGGGGTGGAGGTAGAAGATGGAGCGGAACCAAGGGGAGATGTCTTCGCGGTAGTTGTGGGGGTTGCCGGTGAAGTTGCCGTAGAGGGTGGCGCCGAGGCCGAGGAGGAGGGTGATGCCCAGGAGGACGTACATGATCTTGTCGTTGCGGGTGGTGGCGGAGAAGACCGAGCCGACGGTGCGGCGGCGGTAGATGAGGATGATCAGGCCGATGATGGTGGCGATACCGGCGACTGCGCCGAGGCTGTACGAGACGGTGTGGTAGACGGTTTCGCTGATGCCGAGGGCCTCGGTCCAGGATTCGGGGATGAGCAGTCCGAGGACGTGGCCGAGGAAGACGAAGACGATGCCGTAGTGGAACAGCGGGCTGCCCAGGCGCAGTAGGCGGTTCTCGTAGAGCTGAGACGAGCGGGTGGTCCAGCCGAATTTGTCGTAGCGGTAGCGCCAGACGAGGCCGACCACGCAGGCGACGAGTGCGGCGTAGGGCACGGCAACCCACAGCAGCACGTCGCTGGTGCTGACCGTCATCGTCGTCCTCCGATCGGTTCGGGCATGTACGTGGGCGGGGCGAACGGTTCCAGGCCGACGTCCTCGCCGGGCGGTCCGGCGGCGATGAGCTTGGCGACGGCGGCGCTCTCGTCACCGTGCAGCGGCGGCAAAGTGGCGCAGACCGATTCGAGTACGCCGGTCCACGGCGACTCCGAATCCCGCAGGGCCAGCCGCATCACCTCCACTCCCGCGCGGTGGCCGGTCAGGAGTCGCTGGCCCGCACTCGGTTCGGCGGCGGCGAATTCCAGGACGACGGCGAGGTGGTCGGGCAATTCCTCGGAGTCGAAGGTCCATCCGGCGGCGCGGTAGGTCTGTTTGATCTCCAGCAGCGCCATTCCGCGCTTGCGGGTGTCGCCGTGCAGAAAATAGGTGAGATAGGGGCTGAAGCGCTTGCGGTGGTCGAAGGTGTCGACGTATTCGATTGTCGCCGCGAGCGGTTCGGCGTTCGCGAGGTAATCCAGCACGGAACGCAACGGTGCACCGACTGCCACCGGCAGCGCTTCCACCACTCGCTCCAACAGTGGAAGTGATTCCAGCAGTGCGGCATCCGGATACCCCAGCAACAGCGACTGCACCTGCCACGCCGCCCGGCACTCGGCCTCGGTCAGCTTCATTTGCGATGCCTTCCGCCGGACTGCTTGGGCATCAACCCATCCGGTCGACCGCGCCCATCCCAGTTGAGCAGGTTCACTCGGGACGCCACACTGCCGGGCTCGTCGGCGGTCTGCCGATCCTGCAGCATGCGGAAGTTCTCCACAGCCACCGGTGTCGGTGCGCCCGAGCTCTCCCCGAACGGACCCCACCCGCCCATCCCGGGTCCCTCGTCGTAGTCGAGGCTGCATTCGGTGGCGAGCTCCTCGAGCCCGTGTGCCTGCTCGGCGTGCGCGGGCGGAATCACGTACCGCTCTTCGTATTTGGCCAAGGCCAGCAGCCGGTACATGTCGTAGATCTGCTCCTCGGTCAATCCGACCTTCGCCGCGATCTCGGGCCGCGGTTCCCGCCCGAGGTTGATATCGCGCATATAGCTGCGCATGGCGGCCAGCTTCCGCAGCACCGCGTCCACGGGCTCGGGATCGCCCGCCGTGAACAGCTCCGCCAAATACTCCACAGGTATCCGCAGGGCCTCGATGGCGGCGAACAGATTCCCATGGTCCTCGGCGTCGTGGCCGGTATCGCGCAGCACCTCCACCACCGGCGACAGCGGCGGGATGTACCAGACCATGGGCACGGTCCGATACTCCGGATGCAGCGGCAGTGCCACCCGGTACTTGCTGATCAGCGCGTAGACGGGCGAATTCTGTGCCGCCGCAACCCAATCGCGCGGTATTCCGGCCCGTTCGCACGCGGCGATGACCTCCGGATCGAACGGGTCGAGGAAGGCGTCGCGCTGCGCCGCGTACAGATCCTTCTCCTCCGGTGTCGACGCCACGTCGAGCACGGTGTCCGCGTCGTAGAGCATGATGCCGATGTAGCGCAGCCGCCCCACGCAGGTCTCCGCGCACACCGTCGGCAGTCCCACCTCCAGCCGTGGGAAGCAGAATGTACATTTCTCCGCTTTGCCGGTGCGGTGGTTGAAGAAGACCTTCTTGTAGGGGCAGCCGGAGACGCACATGCGCCAGCCTCGGCACTTGTCCTGGTCGACGAGCACGATGCCGTCCTCGGCGCGCTTGTAGATGGCCCCGGACGGGCACGACGCCATACACGAGGGATTGAGGCAGTGTTCGCAGATGCGCGGCAGATAGAACATGAAGGTCTGCTCGAATTCGAGCTTGACCTTGTCGCCGACCTTGGCCAGTAGCGGGTCGGCACCGGTGAGTTCCGGTGCGCCACCGAGGTTGTCGTCCCAGTTGGCCGACCAGGTGATCTTGGTGTCCTTACCGGTGATCAGCGACTTGGGCCGTGCCACCGGCGTGTGCTGTTGCAGCGGCGCGGTGGTGAGGGTCTCGTAGTCGTAGGTCCACGGCTCGTAGTAGTCGTCGAGCTCCGGCAGGATCGGATTGTCGAAGATGGTGAACAGCTTGCGCAGCCGCCCGCCGCCACGCAGCTTCAACCGTCCCTTGCGGTCCAGACTCCACCCGCCGCGCCACCTGTCCTGATCCTCATAGGTGCGCGGATACCCTTGTCCCGGACGGGTTTCCACATTGTTGAACCACACGTACTCGACTCCGGCCCGATTGGTCCAGGTCTGTTTGCAGGTCACCGAACAGGTGTGGCAGCCGATGCATTTGTCGAGGTTCATCACCATCGCCAGCTGCGCCATGGGTTTCATCGGTAGCTCACCTCCTGGCCGCGACGGCGAACGACCGTCACTTCGTCGCGCTGATTGCCGGTCGGTCCGAGATAGTTGAAGGCGTAGGACAATTGGGCGTATCCGCCGATGAGATGGGTCGGTTTGATCAGCAGCCGGGTCAGCGAATTGTGGATGCCGCCGCGCCTGCCCGACGTCTCGGCGAGCGGTACGTCGATGAGGCGGTCCTGCGCGTGGTGCATGTACACGGTGCCCTCGGGCATGCGGTGCGAGACGACGGCGCGCGCCACCACCACGCCATTGCGATTGACCGCCTCGATCCAATCGTTGTCCGCGATACCGAGTTTCGCGGCGTCGAGGTTGGACATCCACATGGTCGGCCCGCCGCGCGAGAGACTGAGCATGAACAGGTTGTCCTGGTACTCGGAGTGAATGGACCACTTCGAATGGGGGGTGAGATAGCGCAGCGTGAGCCCCTGCTCGCCGTTCTCGCCCAACCGCGGTTCGGCGAAGAGCGCGGTCATATCGAGCGGCGGGCGGTACACCGGCAGCTGCTCCCCCACCTCGCTCATCCAGTCGTGGTCGAGATAGAAGTGCTGACGCCCGGTCAGCGTGTGCCACGGCTTGTTTCGCTCCACATTGACCGTGAACGGTGAGTACCGCCGCCCACCGCTCTCCGAGCCCGACCACTCCGGGGAGGTGATCACCGGAACCGGCGCGACCTGGGTGTCGGCGAAGCTGATCCGTTTGCCCTCGTGTTCCTTGGCGAGATCGGCCATCTCGGTGCCGGTGCGCCGCTCCAACTTCTCGAACCCCTGCACCGCCAGCCGCCCGTTGGTGGTGCCCGAGAGCGCGAGAATCGCCTCGCACGCGTCGATATCGCGTTTGAGCGACGGCCTGCCCAACGCGTACCCGTTGCGCACGGTGCCGTTCTTCCGCGCCAGGTACTCGACCTCCGGCGTGACGTCGTAGGTGATGCCCTTGGTGGTCGCGCCGAGCTTTTCCAGCAGCGGCCCGAGCGCGCTCATCTTGGCGTAGACCGCCGAATAGTCGCGTTCCACCACCACCAGCTTCGGCATGGTGACGCCCGGAATCGGTTCGCACTCACCGGTTTTCCAGTCCTTCACGATTCCGTGCGGGGTGGCCATGGCATCGGGAGTGTCGTGCAGTAGCGGTGCGGCGACGACATCCTTGCGCACCCCGAGATGCTTCTGCGCCAACCGGCTGAACTCCTCGCCGATGGTCATGAAGGCATCCCAATCGGTGCGGGTCTGCCAGGGCGGCGCGATGGCCGGGCTGAAGGAGTGCACGAATGGATGCATGTCGGTCGAGGAGAGATCGTGCTTCTCGTACCAGGTGGCGGCGGGCAGCACCACGTCGGAGAAGATGGTGGTGCTGGTCATGCGAAAGTCCAGTGTGAGAAGCAGATCCAGCTTCCCGACCGGGGCGTCCTCGCGCCACACCACCTCCTTGGGGCGCTGTTCCGGTGGCGCTTCCTCGGCCCGCAAGGACGACTCGGTGCCCAGGAGGTGTTTGAGGAAGTACTCGTTGCCCTTGGCGGACGAGCCGAGCAGGTTGGACCGCCAGATGGTGAGCAGCCGAGGGAAGTTCTCGGGTGCGTCCGGATCCTCGCAGGCGAAGCGCAGTGCGCCCGATTTCAGTTGGGCGACAATATGTTCCGCCGGTGCCACGCCCGCCCGCTCGGCCTCGTCCACGAGATCGAGGGGATTGCGGTCGAAGGTCGGGAACGAGGGCGTCCACCCCAGCCGGGTGGCCTGCGCGATGAGATCGGCGGTGGAGCGACCCGCGAACTTGCCGCTGGTCGTGGTGGTGAGGGTGTCGGCGCTGAACGGGTCGTAGCGGAACTGATCGGTGTGCAGGTACCAGTAGATGGTCTGGTTCATCTGCCGCGGCGGTCGCGTCCAGTCCAGCGCATTGGCGACCTGCGCCCACCCGGTCACCGGGCGGCACTTCTCCTGCCCGACGTAATGCGCCCACCCGCCGCCATTGCGGCCCTGGCAGCCGGTGAGCGTGGTGAGCGTCAGGAACGCCCGGTAGATGGTGTCGGAGTGGAACCAGTGGTTCGTCCCGGCACCCATGATGATCATCGAACGGCCTTGTGTCTCTTCGGCATTGGCGGCGAACTCGCGTCCGATCCGCGCCGCCTGCTCCGCCGGGACGCCCGTGATGGCCTCCTGCCACGCGGGCGTGCCGGGATGGTCCGCGTCGTCGTAGCCGGTGGGCCATTCGCCCGGCAGGCCGGGCCGGTGCACCCCGTACTGCGCGAGCATGAGGTCGAAGACCGTCGTGACGAGGTGCCCGCCGATGGTGCGCGCGGGCACGCCGCGGCGAATGGTCGCGGCGGAACCGTCGGCGGTGTCGAAGCGCGGCAACTCCACCAGGACCGCGCCGCCGCCATCCATGGACAGCCGCGGCCGCACCTCACCCAGTTGCAGATTCCACTTCCCCTCCCCCTCCTCACCGAAGCGGAAGCCGAGAGATCCGTTGGGCACCACCGGATTTCCGTCTTCGTCCAGCAGCACCGTCTTGAAGGCGGCATTCGGCTCGTCCGCGTGCTCGGGCAGGTCCGCGGCGGTGAGGAATTTGCCCGGCCTGAAGACGCCTTCGGCGCTGTCGAGACGCACCAGGAACGGCAGATCGGTGTAGCGGCGCACGTACTGCTGGAAGTACTCCGGCTGCCGGTCGACGAAGAACTCCTTGAGAATCACGTGCCCCATGGCCATGGCGAGTGCGCCATCGGTCCCTGGATGCGGTGCGATCCACTCGTCAGCGAACTTCACGTTATCCGCGTAGTCGGGTGCGACAGCCACGACCTTCTGGCCTCGATAGCGCGCCTCTGCCATCCAGTGCGCGTCCGGCGTGCGCGTCACCGGCACATTGGAACCCCACATGACGAGATAGCCCGCATCCCACCAGTCGCCGGATTCCGGCACATCGGTCTGGTCGCCGAAGACCTGCGGCGAGGCCACCGGCAGGTCGGCGTAGAAGTCGTAGAACGAGAGCATGGCCCCGCCGATGAGCGAGATGAACCGCGACCCCGCCGCGAAGGAGGTCATGGACATGGCCGGAATCGGCGAGAACCCGGCGACCCGATCGGGCCCGTACCGCTTGATGGTGTGCACATGCGCGGCCGCGACGAGCTCCACCGCCTCGGGCCAGCTCGCCCGCACCAGCCCACCGCGCCCCCGCGCGGCCTTGTAGCGCCGCGAGAGCTCCGGATCGGAGACGATGGACCCCCACGCCTCGACCGGATCTCCGGTGCGCGCCTTGGCTTCTCGATACATCTCCAACAGCACGCCGCGGATGTACGGATACCGCACCCGGGTCGGCGAATACGTGTACCAGGAGAACGCCGCGCCGCGCGGACAGCCGCGCGGCTCGTACTCGGGTCGGTCCGGACCGGTCGAGGGATAGTCGGTGGCCTGGGTCTCCCAGGTGATGATGCCGTCCTTGACGTACACCTTCCACGAACACGATCCGGTGCAGTTCACGCCGTGCGTGGAGCGCACCACCTTGTCGTGGGACCAGCGGTCGCGGTAGAAGTCGTCGGCCTCGCGCCCGCCGCGCAGGTACTCGGTGCGCAGATCCGGTGACATGTCGGTGCGGGTGAAGAAGCGCCTGCTGCGAATCAGCGCCTCGGTCAACTCGCTGTTCACGGTGGGTCGGTTCCGTCGTGCCGTACGCGCCATCAACCAGCCTCTCGCCCGGATCGCGGCGTTGCCTCGCGCGATCGGTTACCCATCACACGAACAGATCGACACTATCCGCAACTCTTGGGCAACCGATGGATTTCCGGCGTCACGAATTGGCCGGAGACCTCAGCGCGCGAGCGGGTCGTAGACCTCGATGATCGGGTCTTCGGTGCGTTCCAGGCGCACGGCGGTGCCGATCTCGGTGGCCCCGAGAGCGACGGTGAGCAGGCCGACCGCCACCGACAGGGTGGTCAGGGACGAGAACGGTCCCACCGCGATGACCAAACCCACGGCGGTGGTGGCCAATCCGATCACCTCCTGACGGCCGGTACCGGCGAGTTCGTCGGACCAGGCGGCGACAATGGCCTGCACGACGCCGCGGATCATCCACCCCATACCGATCCACATGGCCAGCAACAGCACCCACGCCCCGCTGCTGAAGCAGTGGTAGGCGAGCAGCGCCGCGAGTAACCCGCTCGCGAACTCCAGGAGCTTCAGGGCCGTCGGGATGTTCGCGCCGAAGGCAACGATCCACTGCACCGCCGCGGTGGCGACCAGCACCAGCCCGAACAGCGTCCCCGCCACGGTCACCGATTTGGCGGGCCACACCGCGAGGGTCAGTCCGAGCACGACCGAACAGACGCCGACAACCAACAGTGTCTGCCAAGCCCAGTCGGCGAACACCGCGGTACGCCCCTCGATCCGATTGGTGGGCATAGATCAATGGTATGACCGATTCGCCCAATTACCTGGACATTTGCATTTTTGGCATGTCGGCACGCGGTGCAGAATCGGCGTGGCGCGGCACCGCTATCACCCCGACAACCGGCGCGAGGCCCGGTTGGGTGAGCGTCGCGCGGCGGCGTCGGCGAGACTGGCGGGATGCACATCGTTGTGGCGAACCGGGGTGAAGTGGCCGTGCGCGTTCTGCGGACCGCGCGGGAGTGGGGGTTCGCGACGCTCGCGTTGTATACCGGCGACGAGGCCGACGGCATGCCGGTGCGGTTGGCCGACGAGGCGGTGGAGTTGCCCGGAGTGGGGGCGACGGCGTATCTCGATGTGGCGGCAGTGGTGAAGGCGGCGCGGACGGCGGGGGCGGGTGCGCTGGTGCATCCGGGGTATGGGTTTCTCAGCGAGAGCGCCGAATTCGCTGCCGCGTGCGCGGCGGCCGACCTCGTGTTCGTGGGTCCGTCGCCGGAGGTCTTGCGGATTTTCGGCGACAAGGTCGCGGCGCGGGCGGCGGCTCTGCGGGCCGGGGTGCCGGTACTCCCGGCGACCGAGGCGGGGGCGTCGGTGGCGGAGATCGCCGCGCTGCTGGCGGCGCATCCCGGGGGTGTCATGGTGAAGGCGGCCGCCGGTGGCGGTGGGCGCGGTATGCGGATGGTGCGCGATGCCGGGTCGCTCGCCGAGGCGTACGAGCGCTGTCGCGCCGAGTCGCTCGCGGGGTTCGGGGACGACACCGTGTACGCCGAGGCGCTGGTCGCCGACGCCCGGCATATCGAGGTTCAGATCGTGGCGGACGGGACGTCCGCGCGGGCGGTCGGCGATCGCGATTGCAGTGTGCAGCGGCGACAGCAGAAGCTCATCGAAGTCGCGCCCGCGCCGAATCTCGAGGCGGCGCTGCGGAATCGCATGCACGAGTACGCGGTGCGGTTGGCGGAGTCGGTGGGATGCCGGGGTGTGATCACGGTCGAGTTCCTGGTGAACGGTCCCGAGGCGTGGTTCCTGGAGGTGAATCCGCGGTTGCAGGTGGAGCACACGGTCACCGAGGAGGTGACGGGGCTGGATCTGGTGGCCGTTCAGCTCGAGCTCGCGCGGGGGCGTTCGCTCGCCGACCTGGACCTGCCGACCGACGCACGCGGCTTTGCGGTACAGGCGCGGGTCAACGCCGAAATGCTCACGGCCGGTGGGGAAATGCTGCCCGGCACCGGTGTGCTGACCCAGTTCACTCCCCCGACGGGTGTCGGAGTTCGGGTCGATACGGCGGCATTCAGCGGGATGCGTCAAGGCGCGCGGTTCGACTCCCTGTTGGCCAAGATCATCGCGCGTGGGCCGTTCTATACCGCCGCGTTGCGGCGTACTGCGGATGCGCTCGCCGAGACGGTGATCGTGGGCGTCGAGACGAATATCGCCGTGCAGCGCGCGGTATTGGACGAACTCTCGAAGTCCGAGGCGGTCTCGACGTCCTGGTTCGAGGAGCGGATCGGCGAACTTCTCGTCAAGGCAGACGATTTCGCTTCAGCACCCCATCAGGTGGCCGAGCTCGCCGTCGCCCAGGACCACCTCGAGGCGCAGGAGGGTGAGCAGGTCCTGCGCTCCCCCATGGGCGCGACGGTGGTCTCCGTGGTGGAACCGGGCGCGGTGGTGGCTGCCGGTGCCGAGGTCGCGGTCCTCGAGGCCATGAAAATGCAGCATGTGGTGCGGGCCGAACAGCCGCTACGCGTCCTGCGGGCGCTCGTCGAGCCCGGCGCGGTAGTGGACCCGCACACTCCCCTGCTGCTGTGGGCCGAGGCCGATCACGACGGCTCCGGCGCGAATGTCGAAGCGGTGGACCTGGATTCGGTGCGCGCCGACCTCGCCGAGGTGCGCGAGCGACACCGCGTCGGTCTGGACGAGGCCCGTCCGGAGGCGGTCGCCAAACGCCATCGCCTCGGTCGGCGCACCGCCCGGCAGAACATCGCCGACCTGGTCGACGCCGACAGCTTCGTGGAATACGGCGCACTCGCCGTCGCGGCGCAGCGACTGCGCCGCAGCCCCGAGGATCTCATCGCCAATACCCCGGCCGACGGCCTGATCGCGGGTGTCGCCACCATCAATGCCGATCGCTTCGGCAAAGAGGCGACCCGGGCGGTGGTCATGTCCTACGACTACACGGTCCTGGCGGGCACCCAGGGCATGCGCAATCACGCCAAGACCGATCGCATGCTGGAACTCGCGCACGCGCAACGCCTTCCGGTGGTGTTCTTCACCGAAGGCGGCGGCGGGCGACCGGGCGACACCGACTACGCCGGAATCTCCGGCCTCGACGTCACCACCTTCCGCGCCATGGGCGCGCTGTCGGGCCACGTACCGCTGATCGGCATCGTCTCGGGCCGCTGTTTCGCCGGGAACGCCGCACTGCTCGGCATGTGCGATGTTGTCATCGCGACCCCCGACGCGAATATCGGCATGGGTGGTCCGGCCATGATCGAGGGCGGCGGGCTGGGCGTGTACGCGCCGGAGGACATCGGTCCGATCGAGGTGCAGCGGCGCAATGGCGTGGTGCACATCGTCGCCGCCGACGAGGCCGAGGCGGTGGATATCGCACGGCGCTATCTGGCGTACTTCCAAGGGGACGCCACCGACTGGACCGCGCCGGATCCTCGGCTGTCCCGCCACGTGGTCCCGGAGAATCGACTGCGCGCCTTCGATATTCGCGCCGCGATCGACGCGGTCGCCGATGTCGATTCCGTGCTCGAACTGCGCCGCGACTGGGGCGTCGGCGTGGTGACCGCGCTCATCCGCGTCGAGGGCCGCGCCTTCGGCCTCATCGCCAACGACTGCCACCACCTCGGCGGCGCGATCGACGCACCCGCCGCCGATAAGCTCAGCGCCTTCCTGCGCCTCTGCGACGCCCACGGACTGCCGATCGTATCCCTCTGCGACACACCGGGCTTCATGGTCGGTCCCGAAGCCGAGACACATGCCACCGTCACCAAGTTCAGCCGCCTGTTCATCGACGCCGCCGCGCTCACCGTCCCGTGGGGCACCATCATCCTGCGCAAGGGCTACGGTCTGGGTGCTCAAGCCATGGCGGCGGGCTCCTTCCGCGCGCCCCGCTTCGTCATCGCCTGGCCCACCGGCGAAATCGGCGGCATGGGCCTCGAAGGGGCGGTCCGCCTCGGCTTCGCCAAGGAACTCGCCGCCATCGAGGACCCGACCGAACGCGAGACCGCCTTCGACAATCTCGTCCAACTCGCCTACGCCAACGGCAAAGCTCTCACCGCCGCCACCGTCCTCGAACTCGACGACGTCATCGATCCCGCCGACACCCGGCGCTGGATCGACACCCTCCGCTAGGCGCCGATCCAGCGGCCGCGTCAGCGCAGTTTGCGGAAGAAGTCACGCAGGTCCGCGGTGAGCAGGTCCGGCGCTTCCATGGCGGCGAAGTGGCCGCCTCGGTCGAATTCGGACCAGTGCACGACGGTGTTCTGCTTTTCGACGATGCCGCGAATCGTATTGCCGCCCGGGAAGATCGCGACTCCGGTGGGGACGGACGACTTCGCCGCCGCGGCTCCCCAGGACTGGGACTCCTTGTAGCCGCGCATGGAGGAGCCGGTGGTGTCGGTGAACCACAGGATCGCGAGATTGGTGAGCAGCAGGTCGCGGTCGATGGCGTCGTCGGGGCGGGTTGTGGCGGGGTTGGTGTAGGTGTTCACGACGTCGAGGACCCAGGCCATCATGCCCGCCGGAGAGTCGGACACCGCGGGGGCGAGAGTCTGCGGACGCGTGGAGTGGATACCGGCGTAACCGGTGGTCTCCTGGCTGCTCCAATCGGAGAGCGCGGCGATCTTCTCCTGGTCCTCGGCGCTGTAACCGGACGGATCGTCGTCCCAGGACGGGATGGTGATCGGATCGTTGAGGTGAATACCGGCCACATGTTCGGTGTCGATGCGGCCGAGCTCGGGCGCGACGAACGAACCCATATCGCCGCCCTGCACGCCGTAGCGCGAATAGCCCAGGCGCGCCATGAGTTTCGCGAGCAGTTCGGCGCTGCGCTCGGTGGCGGCATCGCCCGGCCGCCGGGTCGGGCCGGAGAAGCCGAATCCGGGCAGGGTGGGAATCACCAGGTGGAAGGCATCGCTCGCGTCGCCGCCGTGCGCGCGGGGATCGGTGAGCGCGCCGATCATCTCGGTGAAATCCTCGAACGGCCAGCCGTGCACGAGCACCAGCGCCAGCGCGTCCGGCTCCGGCGAGCGCACATGCATGAAATGGATTGTCTGTCCGTCGATCTCGGTGACGAACTGCGGGATCTCGTTCCGGGCGGCCTCCTGGGCGCGCCAGTCGTAGTCGTTGCGCCAGTACTCCGCCAGCTCGCGCACATACGCGGTCGGAATGCCGTAGCTCCACTCGACGCCCGGCAGTTCCGACGGCCACCGGGTATTGGCCAGACGGGCATTCAAGTCGTCGAGGTCGCGCTGCGGGATATCGATGCGGAAAGGCTCGATGTTCGTCATGTTCTCCACGGTAGAAGCCTCTTAGGTCGGGTTCTGTCCTAAGGTCGTGGCAGTCTGGGAGCATGCTCGAAACTTCGGCTCGACTGCTGCGGCTGCTGTCGCTGCTGCAAACCCATCGCGACTGGTCCGGCCCGGAATTGGCCGATCGACTCGGCGTCAGCGCGCGGACCGTCCGCCGCGATATCGACCGCCTGCGCGAACTCGGCTATCCCGTCGACGCCGTCCAGGGCACGGCCGGATACCGTCTCGCCGCGGGCTCCGCCCTCCCGCCGCTGCTGCTCGACGACGAGGAGGCCGTCGCCGTGGCCGTGGGGCTGCGGACCACCGCGGGCGGCACCGTCGCCGGTATCGAGGAGGCGTCGCTGCGTGCGCTGACCAAACTCGAACAGGTCATGCCCTCGCGTCTGCGACACCGGCTCGAAGCGCTGAAACGGACGGTGGTGCGCGTGGAGCCGACCGGGCCGAGGGTGGACTCCGATACGCTCATCGCCCTCTCCGACGCCTGCAACCGGCACGAGCGGCTGCGCTTCGACTACTCCGATCACGCGGGGCGCGAATCGATTCGAGAGGCCGAACCGCACGCGGTGGTCAACTTCAACCGGCACTGGTACCTGGTCGGCTGGGATGTGCGCCGCGACGACTGGCGCACCTACCGGGTGGACCGCCTGCGCCCGCGTATCCCGACCGGGCCGCGCTTCCCGCCACGCGAACCACCCGACGGCGATGTGGTGGCCTACCTCTCCCGCCGCCTGTCGCAGACGTCGTGGCCGTACCAGGCCACGGTGACCCTGCACCGCGGCGCCGCCGAACTCGCCGACCAGATCTGGCCGGGCATGGGCGTTCTCGAGGCGGTCGACGATTCCTCGTGCCTCCTGCATCTGGGCGCGGACACCCCGTGGGCGCTGACCTGGATGCTGACCTCCATCGACACCGACTTCACCGTCACCGATCCCCCGGAGCTCGTCGCGGAGATCGAGAAGATCGCCCGCCGCTGCGCCGCCGCCCTGCGCTAGCCGCGCGTCGGAGAGCACGAGCTCCTCGCGGCCGTTCCGTGCGATGCCGCGACGACCTACGGTGGTAACAGGCGTGGCGGTCGCCCGCGCCGGTTCCGCGCGGAAGGAACGACGACGTGCACACCGCCTACCCACCCGGCCCCCGTATTCCGAGAGCGATACAGACGCTGCTGTACGCGAAATGGCGTGGGCTGCTGCTCGATACGGCGGCGCGCCGCTACGGGGACGTGTTCACGCTGCGGCTGGTACCGCCCTACGCCGAGCAGCTGGTGGTCTTCTCGCGGCCCGAGCACATTCGGGAGATCTTCGCCGGAAGTCCGGCGGATCTGCATGCCGGGGAAGGGAATCGGCTGCTGGTCCACATCATGGGCACCCGGTCGGTGCTGCTCACCGACGAGCAGGAGCACGCGCGGGCGCGGCGGCTGCTCATGCCCGCCTTCACCGGGTCGGCGTTGCACGGGTATCGCGGCATGGTGGAGGCCATTGCCAAAACGCATGTGGATCGGTGGGTTTCGGGGTCCACGGTGACCGCGCTGGACCGTATGAACGAACTCACCCTGGATGTGATCATGCAGGTGGTCTTCGGTATGACCGATGAGCGGCGACGCGACGAACTCGCGCCGCTGCTGCGCCGGATCGTGAATATCAATCCGATCGTGTTCTTCGGCTGGAAGTGGCCCCGCCTGGAGCGCTACGGGGTGTGGAAGCGGATGCGCGCCACCCAGCGGGCCATCGACGAGCTGTTGCTGGCCGAGATCGCCCGGCGGCGGGCGCATCCCGAGGTGGACCAGCGGGCCGATGTGCTGTCGCGGCTACTCGCCGTCGGCGCGGGCGACGGGGCGGATCAACCGCTCTCGGATGCCGAGCTGCGCGATCAGCTCATCACCCTGCTGCTCGCGGGCCACGAAACCACCGCGTCGGCGCTGTCGTGGGCGCTGCAGGAGCTCGCGGCGAATCCGGACATCCAGGAGGCCGCGCGTCGCGCCGCACACGACGGCGACGACAAATACCTCAAGGCGGTGCTGAAGGAATCCATGCGCCGCCGCACGATCATCGCGGCCACCGGGCGACGCCTCACCCGCGACCTGACGATCGGCGACATACCGCTGCCCGAGGGCACCGTGGTGTCGACGTCGATTCTGTTGGCGCACAAGCGCTCCGACAACTATCCCGATGCCGCGCGGTTCCGCCCCGATCGCTTCCTCGACGGCAGCGTCGCCGCCAATACCTGGCTGCCCTTCGGGGGCGGTGTCCGTCGGTGCATCGGCGCGGGCTTCTCGCTCATGGAGGGGACCGTCGTACTCCGTGAGGTACTGGGTCGGTTCACGGTCGCGCTACCCGAGGGTGGGCGAGCCGAACGGGCCCGGATTCGCAATATCACCCACGTCCCGGCACATGGCGCGAAAATCGTGGTGTCCGCTGACGCTCCCGTGCGGTGAACCGCGAGCACTCCGGACATTCCGAGACGACCCGATGGCGGCATTCGCCCAAGTGCTCGAGGAAGCGGTCGGTGGCCCGCAGCAACGCGATACGCTCGCGCACTGCCGCGCGTTCGGCATCGATGAGGGTCACCCGTTCGGCCCGCGCGCCGACCGCGAGTTGACGGATCTGCTCGAGTGACAGCCCCGCGCGCTGCAACGTGCGAATGAGCCGGGCCTGATCCAGGGTGTTCGCGTCGTAATTGCGATGACCCGAGGGGCTGCGGTTCGGGGCGAGCAGCCCCACCGATGCCCAGTGCCTGAGCACGTGGGCTTCGATTCCGAGAGCGGCGGCCGCGTCGCCGATACGCATATCCGTCACAGTCGCCACCAGTTCTCCTTTACTTCACGTCGACCTCGAGTATTACCGTTCCACAACCCCGACGGCGGATCGGTAGCCGGGCGACAGTGGGAATGGAGAGTGGGATCATGACCGAGATGGCGCGCACCCCGAGTCTGCTCGAATGCTGCACGGCAGCAGTAGGTTTGGCGACGGGGGCGGTACGCCCCAGACGAGCCGACGAGCGCTTCCTGCGCTCGCTCACCAATGCCGGGCTGCCGACCCCTCGGCGCACCGTACGGGTGACCGCCCTGCCGCAGACCCCGCGATCGGTGCCGACCGCGATCATCGTGGAGGGCGTGTACACACCGCGGCACGTCACCAACGCGCTCACCACCTTCGTGGTCGAACACCCCGACGCCACCTTCCTGCTGGACCCGAGCGTCTGCGTGGATGTGGAACAGCGCGCCCTGGCGCAACTGCCGACGGTGCTGCGCGCGCTCGTTCGTCCGCCGTCGAGCACGCTCCCGACCACCACCGCGCTACGCCGCGAGCCATCGCTGCCGACACCGGATTTCGCGCTCCCGACCCACGCGCACTGGGATCACGTCTGCGGCCTGCTGGACCTGCCCGGCCTCCCGGTCCACTTGCACCGGACCGAGCACCAGTGGATCGGTACGGGCGCGGTACCCCCGGCTGGCGGGGTGCGCGATGCGCTGCTCGACCGCCCCATCGTCGAGTACGAGCTCGACGGGCCGCCCGTACTGACCTTCACCCGCAGCCATGATCTTTTCGGCGACGGCAGTGTCGTTCTGGTCGATCTGGCGGGCCATACGCCCGGCAGTATCGGCGTCCTCGCGCACACCGCACGCGGCTGGGTGCTGTTGGCCGGGGATGCCGCCTGGCACACCGAACAGGTCGACCGCATTCGCCAGAAGGCCAGCTTCCCGGGCAATTTCGTCGACAACGACCGCGACGAGGCGTTCAAGGCCCTGCACCGTCTGCACGTGGCTCGACACTTCGCGACCATCGTTCCCACGCACGACCACGCGGCGTCGGAGCACCTGCGTCCACGCGGCGCCGCGCACGACGAGGCGGTGGACCGGCAACGCCTTTAGGCTGGTGTCGATTTCACACGATGAAGGGATCGACACGATGTTTCTGGTGACGGGCGCGTCCGGCAATGTGGGCGCGGAGGTCGTACAGGCGTTGGCGACGGCCGGGGAACCCGTGCGGGCGCTGGTACGCGACCCTCGGCGCGTCACCCTGCCCGAGGGCGTCGACGCGGTGGCGGGCGACCTCACCGCACCCGAAACCCTTGCCTTCGACGGTATTCGGGCTCTGTTCCTGCTGCCGGGCTACCCCGGGGTGGCTCAGGCGGCGGCGAGGGCCGGGGTCGAACACATCGTGCAGTTGTCGGGTGTCTCGGCGGGCACCGGCGACAACGGCAATGCCGTCACCCGCTACATGGCCGCCTCGGAACGCGAAGTCCTCGAATCCGGGGCGACCTGGACGATCCTGCGCCCCTGCGCCTTCGCCTCCAATGCCCTGCGCTGGCTGCCGCAACTGCGCGCCGGGGATGTGGTGCGAGCGCCGTTCCCGGAGGTCCGCACGGCCAGCCTGGATGCCTTCGACCTTGGCGCGGTCGCCGCGGAAGCCCTGCGCGACAAGCGTTTCCACGGCGAGATCCTGTGGCCCACCGGGCCGGAAGCGCTGCGCCCGGCCGACCAGGTGGCTGTTCTCGGCAAGGTCCTGGGCCGAAACCTCGTCTGCCACGGCCTCACCGACGACGAGGCCCGGGCCGACATGCTGGAGAACACCCCGGTCGAGTACGTGGACGCCTTCTTCGACTTCTACGTCCACGGCGCCATCGACGAATCGATTGTGCGCCCCACGGTCGAGGAGGTCACCGGTCGCCCGCCGCGCACCTTCGAACAGTGGGCCACCGCGCACGCCGACGCCTTCCGCTGACAGGCGTCCGGACGAGATTCGTTCGATGGCGCGACTGCGCCATACGAACTTCGTTGCGTCACAGTGACGTTGGCCGGTCGTGCTGTTGAATAGAGGCCATGAGTGACTGGAGATCGGTAGGCCACGTCTATCCGTCGGTGATCGAGTTCGTCGAGAACTATCTGAGCCTGGTGTACCGACGTGACGTGGTCAACGATCCGACGCTGGCCTGGTGCCCGGAGTGGTGGAAGCATGCCGAGGCCGTGGCGCGCCTCGAAATCCTCTGGCGCGCTTGGGAACACTATCGACTGGAGCCACGCACCGGATTGAGCGTGTGGTTCCTCGACCATGCCGACCCGCAGATGGGTCGGCTCTTCGCCTCCGACGGCCCGTTCCGTTTCTGCGGTGCGAAGCTGGGGCATCGAGATATGCTCGCGCCCCTTCCGCTGGTCTCGCCGCGGAAGGATCTGTTCACCGAACCGACGGATTAGCCGGACTTACGGGCCATTCCGGAGACGACCAGCTCTTCCCACACACTCAGGTCGCGCTCTTCGCTGGGCTCGTTGGCCCGCGGCGGATCCGGCCGCCACTGCTTACAGGCCTTGAGTCCCGGATCGAGCAGTTCCAGATCGCCGAACAGCTCCAGAATCTGCTTCTCGTCGCGCCAGCGACCCCGCCCGAACGCCTCCAGGATCTTGCGCTCGGTGGCCGCGGCCTCGCGGGTACGCCCGGTCTGGAAGTGCGAGATGTAGACACGGCTCTCGGGGGCCATGCGATCCGCCCAGCTCTTCACCACGCCCGCGGGATCCTCGTCGTCGTTCAGGAAACTCAGCGTGATGCCGAAGATGATGCCGAGGGGTTCGTCGAAGTCGATGAGCCGCTGCACATCCGGATGCTCACGGATCGCCGCCGGATCGCCCACATCGGCCTCGAGGACGGCGATATTCTCGTCGATCGCGAGCAGTGCCCGACCGTGGGCCACCACGAAGGGATCGTTGTCCACGTACACGACGCGGGCGTCGGGGTGCTGACGGCGCAGCACATCGTGGATGTTCTCGTCGGTGGGCAGACCGCAACCCATATCGATCACCTGGCGGATGCCATCGGCGGCCATATCGCGAGCGGCGCGCAGCACGGCATCGCGATTGGTGATGGCGAGCAACTCCGAACCCGGGAGGTCGCCCATGAAGAAGTCCCCGACATCCTTGTCGACCCCGTAGTTGTCGCGCCCGCCGAGAACGTAGCTGTACACGCGCGCCACGCTCGGCCGAGATTGCCGAGCCCGAATGGCGTTGATGTTCAAGTCTCGCACCCCTTTTACCCTTCCGTGCACCAGCGGTCGATGATCGCACGGGCAGTCGCCTTACCGGCGGAACCACGATTGAAGATCATTCCAGATCGCGTCCGAGCGGAGCAGTCTTTCCCATGACGATACAGGTGCAAGCCCATATCTCCGACACGATCGAAATCTTCGCCGTGAAGATTCGAATTGCGAACTGCAGCTAGCGTTTTATACCGACCAGTCACGATTTTTCACTGCCATTGTCCATTGCTGAGTATGGTCATACCCGATGGTCCCGTGGGGGCAATCGACGCCCGATTCCGTGGGCGATTTCAGCGCGCGGCGGCCTTCTCGGGCACCGTACTCCCCCCGCGCTCCGCGAGGACCGCATCGAGCTGTCGTTCGGCGCGTTCGGCGCGGGCGAGGATCTGTTCACGGGCGTCGTCGAGCGCGGCCAGCCGGGCGGCCGCCTCCTGGCGGGTCTGCTCCAGGGTGACGCCGAATTCGGCGCGGATCTTGGCCACATCATCGGCGGCGGTGCGGCGGGACTCGGACAATTCGATGCGGACGCGATCGAGTTCGGCACGGACCCGCGTGAGCTCGTCACGGGTCTCGGCCATGGCCTGATTGCGTTCGGCCACAGCCTGTTCCGCGCGGTCGATGGCCCGTTCGGCGTCGGCGGCCCGCTGAACGGCGAGATCGCGTTCGGCGGCCGCGGCCGTGGTGCGCTGGGAGGCGTCGCGGCGGACCTGTTCGATCTCGGCCGCGGTCTTCGACCGTGCCAGGTCGATCTCCTCGCTCGCCTGCTGCCGGGCGCGTTCCACATCCTCGGCCGCCTCGCGGCGAATTGTCCGGATTTCCGCCTCGGCCTCGGTGCGTGCGGCGAAGACGTCGTCGGCGGCCTGTTTGGTCACCCGCTCAACCTCTTTCATCGCGTCATCGCGCGCGCTGAGCGCCTCCGCTATCTTGGCCTCCGCTTCTTCCGCGGCGGCCGCCGCATCCTCGGCGGCGGATTCCGCGGCCGCCCGGGCCTCTTCGGCCTCCCGCCGCGCCTGCTCCGCGGCCACCGTCGCCATCTCGGCCTCCGCGATCCGTCGCGCCGCATCGGCCTGTACGGCCTGCACTTGCGCCTCGGCCACGGAAGGGTCCGCCAAGGTGGACATTTCGGCCACCGCCGCGGAGAGCGTGGTCCCCAACTGATCCGCTAGCCCGCGGAACTGAATCAACAACTCGTCGGCGCGCATACGAGCCACGGTCACCGGCCCCTGTTGCGTCACAGTGACGTTCGCGACCGGAGCCTCACCCTCCGCCTGCTGCGCGCGTTGGCGTTCCCGCCAGGCCCGCCACCGCGTGTGGTCGGGATGGTCGCAGTACTCCGAGGGCCGCCCCGGACCTCCGCCGCGATGGATGGGACGCGTACAGCCCGGGTAATTACAGATGCTCGTCGACACGAACCAAATCGTAGCGTTGGTTTCGTCATTTCCAACGGAACAACACGAAACGAATCCCGTTGAGGCGCAATCTGTCCGCCGCCGTTCTGACCTCCGATAAGTGAACCTTATCGGAGGTCAGCCGAACGGCCCTCCCTCCCTCGACCTCCCGAACAATACGTTTCCGTTTGGTCGCAGCCAACGTTACGTAACTCCAACGAATTCTCCGAAAAACTGGGCTCGCATGTACGCCCGTACCAATTTGGCCTTCGCTCGGAGTCATTAGCGCCTCATTGGTCGCCGCAGAGTCGCACCGCAGACCATCAGTGCGGAAACAGAAACGGGTGCTTCGAACCGCGGTCGGCGCGGGGCAGAACCATCCATCAGAAAGGTGAGACAACCAATGATCAGCGCCCCCAAGCCCGCAGTGAAGCGCGCCGTCATGCTCGCTTCGGCCTTCTCGCTCGCCGCAGGCGCGCTGCACCTCGGCACGGCTCCGGCGTACGCCGTGGCGGGTCCGACCTCGAAGTACGAGTGCCGCGATGTGCAGACCCCCGGCAGCCTCTTCCCCGGCGACGAGGTGGCGTGCACGCTCACGGTCAGCACCACCGGCAATGACTCGTTCACCAATGTCGTTGCCGAGATGACCATTCCGGGCAGCACCGTCTATCAGACCGGCGGCACCAAGCAGGGCGCCCAGAAGGTCGTGTTCAATCTGGGCGAGATCAGCAAGACCAAGAGCGGCTCGGCCACCTTCACCGTCATGGTCGAGGGCAAGACGCCCGCCAATACCGCCATTTCGAGTGAGGCGGTCGTCAAGGGCTTCGCACCGAACGGTGCGTTCGACACCACCGCGGCGTCCAATACCCTCACGACCACCACGACCGGTGCCGGACAGGGTGGCGCGAAGCTGACCGCCAAGGAGGACCGGGCCTCGGTGAACACCTTCGGGCGGGCCGAGACCCCCATCGCCGATCTGGTCGACGCCCCCGCCGGGGTCACGCCGAAGATCGAGCAGGTGTCCAGCACCGAACCCAAGAAGGGTTACGTCGCTTTCCAGATCATCGACAACGGGCAGAAGATCGCCTGGAGCGCGCTGTGCACCGCGACCGCGCAGGAGAAGACCGAATCCTTCACCGTGAAGATCTCGGCCAACGGCCAGGCCCCGGTCGAGGCGAAGGTGACCGTCCTGCTCGGTGACAATGTGGCCAACCAGGGCATCGTGCAGCCGCCCAACTGCGCGCTGAAGCCCTGACAATCCACTGAATTCGCGCTCGCGGATTCGACATGACGCGGTCGGTGCGGCTCCTCGAAGCCGCACCGACCGCGCTCTGTTGTCCGGCTCCGTATCCTGTGCCGTCCATCACAAACTGTGGAAACTCCACCACGGTGGAGCTCCTAGCGTGAGCGCGTGACTACAACACAAGAAGACATCGTGGCCGGTATCGCGGCAATCGTCGAAGAGGTGACCGGGATCGAGGCGGCCGAGGTACTCCTCGAGAAATCCTTCGTCGACGATCTGGATATCGACTCGCTCTCCCTGGTGGAGGTCGCCGTCCAACTCGAGGACAAATACGGCGTGCAGATTCCCGACGAGGATATGGCGAGCCTGCGCACCGTGAACGACGCCGTTCTCTACGTCCAGAAGATGGAGGCCGAAAGGCCGGAGCTGGCAGCCGAATTGGAGGCGAGGCTGAAGGACGGCCCCGCCACCTGACCTACCCGGGTCACCAGGGCAGCGGGCCCTCTTCGCTGAAGAAGCCGCCGGTCGGTCCGTCCGCGCCGAGGGTGGCCATGCGGACGAGAATCGCGGCCCCCTGCTCGACGGTCAGGAATCCGGTGTGGTTGTTGCTGTCGGTGTCCACGTAGCCCGGGGCGACCGCATTGACCAGGATGCCGTCCTTGCGAAGTTCATTGGCATAGGCGACGGTCAGTGCGGTGACCGCGGACTTGGAGGGCGAGTAGGCGGCCGAGGGGAGCAGTCCCGCGAAGGGTCCGTCGGGATCACCGATCAGGGTCAGTGACGCCGCATGGCTGGCGACATTGACGATGCGCGGCGCGGGTGCATGGCGCAGCAGCGGCAGCATGGCATTGGTGACCGCGATCAGGCCGAAGACATTGGTCTCGAACACCGTTCGCACCATGGCCAGGTCGACGGTGCTGGGGATCTGATCGACGGCGTCGGTCGGTGAGACCTGGCCGGAGCCGGTGATTCCGGCATTGTTGATCAGCGCATCGAGGTGCCCGAACCGCTCCTCGATGAACTTCGCGGTCTCCCCCACGGTCGCCGCATCGGTGACATCCAAGGTCACGGCCAGCGCGTCGCCACCTGCCGACCGGATGGCCGCGGCCGCCTCCTCGCCGCGCCGGGGATCTCGCGCGCCGACCAGGACCGTCATCCCCAGTGCGGCGAGCTGTGCGGCGGCCGCCCGTCCGATGCCCTTGTTCGCCCCCGTGACCAGTGCGATTGTGCGCTCATTCATGGTGTCGACCTCACTCGTGTCGTCGTTGTCGGAACGACCATGAGATGCCGACGGCGCACTCGCTGTGACGCCGCGGCGTTATGGCATGGGTCACACGAGAGCGGATGAGCCGCAGGAGAACTCGTCAGGCGGTCCACCAGGACACGGCGAAGACCACGAACGTCGCCACGACGAAGACGATGCCGACGATCCGCGCCAGCCAGGGGCTCCGCCGCTGGAGGCGATCGACGGCGACCGCGAGTCCACCGATGAGGACGATCGGGAGGATGGCCGGAATGACCAGGGCCACAAGGGGTCCGATGATCCAGCCCGCGATGCGGAATTTCCCCCATGCGGTGCCGAGCAGCAGCGGGATGGCGATGGCACCGGCGGCACCGCCGATGAGCGCCTGTATCGGGCGCTCCGCTATCCACGGCACGCCTGGAATCGCGGGGGCGTCGAGGATGTCGAGGGTGCTCCAGAGGCCGAGCAGCACGATGACACCCAAGGTGCCCCACAGTGCCGTGCGGTAGTGCCACTTGCGCAGTGGCGTCCAGTCGACCTGGCGGGCGTGGTGCATGGTCGCGGCGGTGACGGCGGCCCAGACCATCCAGCGGCGAATCAGTCCGGTGCCGGTCGCGGCCATGGCATCCCGGAAGATCCGGTCGGCCTCGTCGCGGTGGATGACGCGTTCGGCGATATAGCTGGCGGGCTCGTCGCGATTGAGGACCAGGCCGTCGTGCAGGATGGCCGCGGGCAGGTGCGCGCCGGTCTTGGGCACCAGCCAGGTGAGGAACCAGGGCACCGAGGTGAGGTCGGTGGTCCACGACTCCAGATTGCCCGGGACCAGAATCTGGCCGACGCCGTTCGGCGCGTCGTCGAGATAGCCGATGCGGCGCAACAGCCGGAATTCCTCACGGCCGGTGCGGGTGTCGAAATGGCGGTCGAGGGCGATGGTGAGGTCGGGTTGCGGTTCGACGGCTCGCGGTTCGGGGGCGGGTCGCTGCTTCGGTTCCGGCGCGACATTCACCACCACCGCTTCGGGGGCGACCGCGTCGGCCGCTTCCTTGGCGGGGGCCCGGCCTCCGTCGTAGAACGCTCCGCTGGTCTGCTCGCCATCGAGCCGCATCATCCCAGGATGGCAGGAACGTGCGGAAAATATGGCATGAACTGCGAAGACGCGCCGAACCCCTTGATCGTCCTCAATGTCGGGCATGTCCGTGACGGCGGGCAGAGCTAGTCCCAAACCGATTGGTATGCGAACATATGTTCGTGTCTGGATCCCCTGCGAGCAGCCGCGCCCGACCCGAGCGGGCCGCGATTCTGCATGCCGACCTGGACTCGTTCTACGCCTCGGTGGAGCAGCGCGACAATCCGCGATTGCGGGGCAAGCCGGTGATCGTCGGCGGCGGGGTGGTGCTGGCGGCGAGTTACGAGGCGAAGGCGTTCGGGGTGCGCACGCCGATGAACGCGGGGCAGGCGCGGCGATTGTGTCCGCACCCCATCGTGGTGCCGCCGCGCATGTCGGCGTACGCGCAGGCGAGCAAGGCGGTGTTCGAGATCTTTCGGGATACCACGCCGGAGGTGGAGGGTATCTCGATCGACGAGGCGTTCCTCGATGTGCACGGGCTGTGGCGGATCGCGGGGACGCCGGTCGAGATCGCGCGCGGGCTGCGGGCGCGGGTGCGTGACGAGGTCGGATTGCCGATTTCGGTCGGGGTGGCCCGGACCAAGTTCCTCGCGAAGGTCGCGAGTGCGGTGTCGAAACCCGATGGGCTGCTGGAGGTTCCACCGGATCGGGAGTTGGAGTTCCTGCATCCGCTGCCGGTGGAGCGATTGTGGGGTGTCGGTGAGGTGACCTCGCGGGAATTGCGGGAGCGCGGCATCACCACGGTGGGGCAGTTGGCGCAGTGGGGTGAAAGCGCCTTGGCGGCGGCGGTCGGACCGGCCGCCGGGCGGCATCTGTACGCCCTGTCCTGGGCGCGTGATCCGCGGCGTGTCGAGACCGGGCGGCGACGGCGCTCCATTGGCGCACAGCGGGCGCTCGGTCGTCGGACTCGTACCGATGAGGAGTTGGAGGCGTATCTGCACGGCTTGGCGGATCGGCTTGGCCGCCGGTTGCGCGCCGCGGATCGGGTCTGTCGAACCGTGGTGTTGCGCATGCGTTTCGACGACTTCGGGCGGGCTACGCGTTCGCATACGCTCGCCGAGGCGACCGACAGTGGTGCGGTCATTCTTCGTGCCGCGCGCACGCTGTTGGCCGCCGCGCTTCCTCTGGTGCACGAGCGCGGGTTGACGCTCATCGGTCTGTCGCTGACCAATCTCGACAATGCCGACAGCGTGCAGTTGTCGCTGCCCTTCGAGGCGCGGGCGGAGTCCACGCTCGACTCGACCTTGGACGCGCTGCACGATCGCTTCGGGGCGGGTGCGGTGACCCGCGCGGCGCTGCTCAGGCGCGGCGAAGGGCTCTCGGTTCCGATGCTGCCGGACTGACACACTGCGCGAAACACCTTGGGGCGCAATACCGGTGCGAGCCGCTACCGTGGACGGGGTGCGTATCGCCTCGCGAATGGACAAGATTCTGCTGATCGGCGGGGTCGCCCTCTACCTTGTTTCGCTGACGATTCTGGTCGGCACGGGGCATACCCAAGTGCGCTTCTCCGGGGACGGCGAGCAGACGCGGGCGATCTGGTTGCTGTGGTTGTCTCCGCTGGCCGGGCTGTGTCTCGCGTGGCTGGTGCCGCCGCGGGCGCCCGCGGCGGACGCCTTTCTGGGCAGTGACTCTCGTGTGGTCACCCGGAATGCGTGGGTGCTGGTCGGCCTCGCGGTGGCGTTCACCGTGACGCTGTTGCTCGCGCCGAGGACGGATTGGTGGTTCGTCGGGCCGAAAGTGCTGTTGTTGGTGGTCATTCCGGTCGCGCTGCGAATCGTCACGTGGCGGGAGTGGGCGGGGTTGGACGTGCGCGGACGGTGGCTGCGGCCGCTGCCCGCGGTGGCCGCGGCCGTGCTGGTGACGTACGCGCTCTGGCCGGATCGGGAGGATACGGTCCCCGATGCGCTGACCATCGCGGTGGTGTTTCTGCTCAATGCCGTGATCGAGGAAGTGTTCTACCGCTTCTGGCTGCAGACTCGTCTGGAATCCCGCTATGGCCGCTGGCCCGCGATTCTGCTGACCAGCGTGCTCTGGGCGTCGTGGCATATGGCGATTCTCGGTGGCGGCGGCCTGGCCGTGGATTTCGCCGCCGTCGTCGTCAATATCGGTGTCACGGGGCTGTTCTTGGGTTATCTCTGGTCGCGCCACCGCAATCCGTGGATGGTGTTGCTCATGCACGGGCTCATCAACGCGCCCCTGTCGATGTTCATCGCACGGGGGTGAATGTTTCGGAGATCTGGGCTACGAGCTGCCACGGGCGGTCGGTATCGGCCACGGCCTTGCCGGTGGTGAGGATCGCGCCGGACAGTCCGCGGGCGGGGTCGGCCCATCCGTATTGGGTTGTCAATCCGCTACGGCCGAAATGGGTTTCGGTATGGCGGCCGAATTTCGAGCGGCGTCCGCCCAGTTCGTAGCCCGCCGTGGAGACGCGTCCTGCCGCACTGGGAATCCACCGGGCGGGGCGCACGGCGGTGGCCAGCGTCTCCGGGCGCATGATCCGTACGCCGTCCAATTCGCCGCCGCGCGCGAGGATTTCGTAGAAGCGCGAGAGTTCGTACGCCGTGGTGACCAGGTTGCCGGAGGGCAGTTCCGCGGTGAGGAACGCCCGCTCCGCCGCGGCGTCGGTCGGTCCCGACAAGCCCCCGCCGAGCGCCTTCCCCGCCAGATGCCGCCATACGCGAGAGGGCCCCGGGCCGACCTTCACGCTGGGCGCCACCAGATCCACGTCCTCGGGGCTCACCCCGAAATTCGTCCACCGAAACCCCAAGGGCTCGAGCACCCGTTCCCGCAAATGCTCCCGCATCGGTTTCCCCGTGGCCCGCCGCACCAACAGCCGCTGAATCAACCCGCTGGTCAACGCGTGATACACCCGCAGCCGCCCCGGCCGCCAACTCGGCCGCAAATCCGCCAGCGCCCGCACCGCCAACTCCTCGTCCAACACCAGCTCCGCCCCGCGATACGGCGGGGTAATGAACGGCACCCCCGCCGCGTGCGACAGCACATCCCCGATGGTGATCCGTTCCTTCCCGAACCCCGAGAACTCCGGAATGTGTTCGCACACCGGATCTTCCAGCCCGAACACCCCGTCCTCGATCAGCATGAACATCACCGCCGCCGACACCCCCTTGGCCGTCGAGAACCCACAGATCGGCGTCTCGGTCGTCACCGCCCGCTTCTCCACCTCCGGTCCGTCCCAAGGCCCATTCCCCCACGCGTGCCCAATGGCCCGGTTCAACACCACCTCCCCCTCCCGCCGCAAACACACCTGAATAGCAGGCGTAGTCCCCATCCGATACCACTCACGCACCGACGCCCAAACCCGCTCGACCGCCCTCGGATCCACCCCGACGCCCCCGGCATCCCCCTCGACCCCCACCGTCGTCACCGCATCCACATCCGGTCCAACCAGCACCATCGACGTCCTATCAGGGCTCATCCGACCAGGATAGAGAGAACCGACCAGTACCCCAGGTCAGGCGTTACTCCGCTGGACACCGATCTCGAAGTCGATCCTTCGGAACCTGGGCTGGCTCCGCACAGTATTCGTGCAGGTCGAAGACGTCACCGTCCACGATCGGGTGGCGCTGACGCGCTGCGAGAGTGGCCGGTCGGATTGGTTTATCGGGCCGAGTCGCGGCTATGGCGGCGGCGTTGGAATGGCTCGAATGCGGTTGGAGGGAGCGGGGTCATGGCGCTCATGTTCGCGGTGGGGGTTGGGGTGGCGGCGGTTGTTGGGGTTTCGGGGGGTGGAGAGTACCGGGATTCGGATTATCCGCAGCCGGGGAGTGGGTTGCCGGGGGGTTGTGTGTTGTTGTGCGAGTACGGGGCGGACCATGGCGGCGCGGGGTGGGGTGCGCCGGGGGGTGGTGGGCTGGGGTGGAGTATGCCGTTGGATGAGGGCCCTCGGGAGTCGCCGTTCGGGGTGATGGGCGACTGAGCGGGGGTGCTGGAGGGTTGCGCGGGGGTGAGGTTGTGGGTGTGTCCGCGCGATCTCGATCATGTTTGTTCCGATTGGCATGGGATGTCGCGGGATTCGGCACGTCGGGTCATGGGTTTCCGGGAGTTCGCCGATTTAGGGTGTGGGGGTCGGGTGCGGGGATCCGAGTGTGCCCGACCGGTGGGGAAGTCTCGTCCGGGTCGTCGTCGACTCCGCTGCGTCGTTGCGACGGCCGGACGAGGCTTCGCGAACGGTTGCTCCCGGTGTGCGGGTGTAGGGGGTGCGTCGGGGGGTATGCGATAGCTGATGGATCACTCACGTGCACCGATGTTGGATGCGCTGGCCGACTACCAGCGCTTGGGACGCTATGGCTTCACCCCGCCGGGGCATCGGCAGGGCCGGGGCGCGGATCCCCGGGTCGCGGAGGTCCTCGGCCCGGCCATGCGTGCCGATGTGCTGGCGGGGCCGGGACTCGACGACCGTTTGGCTCGGGGGAAGCTGCTCGGGTCCGCCGAGGAGCTGATGGCCGATGCGGTCGGCGCGGAGCTGGCGTTCTTCTCGACCTGCGGCAGTTCGCTGTCGGTGAAGGCGGCCATGATGGCCGTCGCGGGCGGGGACGGCGGACTGATCCTGGGACGCGACAGCCACAAGTCGATCGTCGCCGGGCTGGTGTTCTCGGGCGTGCAGCCATATTGGATCACGCCGAGATGGGATGCGGAGCGGCACTTTTCGCATCCGCCCTCGCCGCAGCAGGTGGAGCGGGCCTGGGAGCTGCATCCGGAGGCGGCTGGAGCGCTCATTGTCAGTCCGAGTCCCTACGGCACCTGTGCCGATATCGCCGCCATCGCCGAGGTGTGCCATGCGCGGGGCAAGCCGTTGATCATCGATGAGGCGTGGGGCGCGCATCTGCCCTTCCACGCCGACCTGCCGACCTGGGCCATGGACGCGGGCGCGGATGTCTGCGTGGTGAGCGTGCACAAAATGGGGGCCGGATTCGAGCAGGGTTCGGTATTCCACGTCCAGGGCGATCTGGTCGACCGGGACCGTCTGAAGCTCTGTGCCGACCTGCTCATGACGACCAGCCCGAATGTGCTGCTCTACAGCGCCATGGACGGGTGGCGCAGACAGATGGTCGAGCAGGGCCACGAATTGCTCGACGCCGCACTCGAAACGGCGCGGTACGCCCGCCGCAATCTCTCCGCCATCCCCGGCATCTCGGTGATGGAGGACGAGCTGCTCGGCGTGGAGGCTTCGCACGATCTGGACCGGTTGCAGGTCCTCATGGATGTCTCCGCCACCGGCGCGACGGGATACGAGATCGCCGATTGGCTGCGTGAGAACCGCAGAATCGACCTGGGGCTCTCCGATCACCGACGCATCCTCGCCACCCTGTCGATGGCGGACGACAAGACCACCATCGACGCCCTGGTGGATGGACTCGCCGCCTGGCGGGTTCAAGCGAAACAAGCCGCGCCACCGGATATTCGACTGCCGTCACCGCGTGATCTGGAGTTGGAGACGATCATGTTGCCCCGCGACGCCTTCTTCGGGCCGTGCGAGACGGTGCCGATCGACGAGGCTCCCGGCCGCATCGCCGCCGAACAGGTGACGCCATACCCGCCCGGGATTCCCGTGATCGTGCCGGGTGAACTCATCGACGTGGCGGTGGTCGAATACCTGAAATCCGGTGTCGAGGCCGGGATGAACGTCCCCGACCCGGCCGATTCGACCCTCGCCACGCTGCGCGTCGTCGCGCTGTGAGGGCGGCTAGCGAGGCTTGACCGCGGTGATGGTCAGCCGCAGCAGCTCGCGCCGGACGCGACGGCGCGCTTCTTGGCGGCACTGCCGCAGCACGCGTCCTCGACCTCGGCGTCCTTCGCGGTACCGCAGCACGGACCGTCTTGCGTCTCGGCGAGGGCCGGTGCGGTGCCGAAGGTTTCGCTGTCGGCCAGCACGGTGTAGACCTCCCACCGCTCCGCATCGGGGCCGGTGACCCACACTTTGTCCTGGGTGGCGAAACAACACGTGGTCGCCATCTCCTCCTCGGTGAACAATCCGGCGGTCGAGAGCCGGGCGATCTCCTCGTGGACGCGGTCGGAGGATTCGACCTCCACGCCGAGGTGATTGATGCTGCCGCCCTTGCCCGGGTTCTCCAGCAGCACCAGCTTCAGCGGCGGTTCGGCAATGGCGAAGTTGGCGTAGCCGGGCTTGCGCTTGGCGGGCTCGGTATTGAACAACGACGAGTAGAAGCCGACCGCCTGGTCGAGATCGTCGACATTGAGGGCGAGTTGGATGCGAGACATGGCCGAAACCTCCAGTTGTGAGACATATATCGAAGAACTTGCGACTCCGAGTCTGGCCACCTTTTCGACATATGTCAATACTCCGGGTACTGTCGATCTCATGCCGAAGGCTCTCCCCGTAATCGACATGTCCGCACCGGTCTGCTGCCCACCGGTGGCCGCCGGACCGGTCGACGACGCCGCCGCACTGGAAGTCGCGTTGCGGCTCAAGGCAATCGCCGATCCGGCCCGAGTGAAACTCATGTCCCTGCTGCTCACGACCGGCAGCGGTGAGGAGACGACGGGCGACCTCGCCGCGACCGTCGGCTTGGCGGAGTCGACGGTGAGCCATCACCTCGGCCAACTCAAGAAGGCGGGGCTCGTCGAATCCGAACGCCGCGGCATGAACATCTACCACCGCGCCCGCCGCGACGCCCTCGCCGCCCTGTGCGTGGTCCTCGACCCCAACTGCTGCACCTGATTCAGCGCCGCGCCGCCGTCGTGCCCGGTCCGGCACCACCTAGGCTGAACGGCGTGACCAACCCCGTGGCGAACGACGACCAGGCAGACAACGGCGGTGACGCGAAGGCCGTTGTGGCGGTGCCGGAATCGGTCCGCAGCGAGTTGCGGCGCGGCGTGGGCAGTGTGCTCGTGGACGCGGCCGCGCTGCGGTTGGTGCGAGAGCGGTTCGACGACGTGCAGGCGGGGGCGCTGCGGCGATACCTGGAGGCATCGCAGTCGGCGAATACGTTGCGGGCGTACCGATCCGATTGGATCGGGTGGGCCGGGTGGTGTGCGGCCGAGGGGCGGCAGGCGCTGCCCGCCGACGCGCTGGACGTGGCCGTCTACCTCGCGGCGGCGGCCGATGCGCGGCGCGAGGGTGGCGAGTGGGCGTTCAGCCCGGCCACCTTGGAACGGAAGGCGGCGGCCATCGCGGCGGTGCACGCCGCCAATGGATTGCCCTCCCCGACCCGCTCGGACGTTGTGCGGTTGACACTGCGGGGTATTCGACGAACCCGGCGAACCCCACCCACCCGCAAGCGCCCGGTTCTGCTGCACACCCTCGACCAGTTGCTGGCGCACTTGCCCGCGCCGGGCTGGCCCACCGAACCGGCCCGCCGCCGCGACGCCCTCGCCCTGCTCATCGGATTCGCCGGTGCACTGCGCCGCAGTGAGCTTGCGGGACTTCGGGTTTCGGATATCCGCGTCCAACTCGACCACGCCACGGGCGAACCGGTCCTCCTGGTGCATCTGCCCACCACCAAGACCGACCCGACCGGTGTGGCCGAACAACGCGTCGCCCTCCCCCGCGGCCAGCACCCGCACACCTGCCCCGTCTGCGCCTTCGCCGACTGGGTCCGTCTCCTCGAAATCCACACCGCCGGAGGCACTCTCGCCGCCCGCGCCTGGCTCACCGACCATCCCCGCGCCGATGCCGCCATCCACCGCTGCCACGGCTTCACCGGCACCCCCCTCACCACCACCCCCGACCTCCCCCTCTTCCCCACCATCACCCGCCACGGCGGCATAGGCGACAGCCCCATGTCCGGCCGAGCCATAGCCGAACTGGTGAAGCGCTACGCCGCCCGAGCGGGCCTGGACCCCGCCCTCTTCTCCGGCCACTCCCTGCGCGCGGGTTTCGCCACCCAAGCCGCCCTCGGCGGCGCGAGCGACCGCGAAATCATGCGCCAGGGCCGCTGGTCCAACCCCCGCACCGTGCACGGCTACATCCGCACCGCCAACCCCTTGGAAGACAACGCGGTCACCAAACTCGGCCTGTAGTGCGGTATCAGAGAGGCTTGCGCGCCCAGGTGATCACATAGAGCCCGCCCCGGTGACGTTCCGTCCCCACGCCGCTAGTCAATTCGGCGAGGTCTTCCCAGGGCTTGCAATCCACTCGGCCCAGCACGGTCAGCGAGCTGAGTGTGCGAAGGACCGGTCGGAGAATGCGCGGTCGTTCGGGTACGAAGCCTTCCGAGATCACCAGTGTGCCGCCGGGCGAGAGACGTGACCAGGCTTGGCGCAATGCGGTGTGTGGGTTGGGGATTATGGCGTAGGAGAGGCCGAAGAAGATCGCGTCCGCTTCGTCGAAGCTGGTGGGGGCGTGCGCGTCGTCTCGGGCCAGGATGACGTTGTCCCAGCCGTGCTCGGTGACCACGCGGCGGGCGCGTTCGAGCATTCCCGGCGAGAGGTCGATGCCGATTACCTTGCCGGTCGGTCCGACCGCTTCGACCAGCAGCGGTAGATGCGCTCCACTGCCGCAACCGATTTCGACGACATTCTGCCCCGGACGCAGTTGTAGTCGAGCCACGGCGGCACGACGCAAACGCGTCGTGACCGTCATCGATCCGACCAGGAACCGGTAGATCGGCGCGATCCGGTCGTAGCGTCGGCTCACCTTGCCGACGCCGCTCGCCGAACCATCCGCGGTTGGACTCATTGCCCGCTCCCCCCACCGGCACCAAGCCGGGCTTGGACCGACAAGGCTATCCCACTCGACGCCCGGCCGGTCACGTTCTGGATGATTCAGAGCCGATATGCCGGAGGCTCAGGTGTTTTCGCGTTCGGCGCGTTGGCGGATGAGTTCCTCGACGGCGGTGGGGAGGGTGTTGTCGAAGTCGATGAGTTTGGCCCAAGTGGGGGTGATGACTATGCGGACCATGCCGTCGTAGAGGGAGCGGACTTCGGCTTCCCATGTGACGCGTTGTTCGGGGGTCATCTGGTAGCTGCCGTTGATTTGCAGGTATTCGTCGGGGATGCCGTCGACGACGTCGAGTTCGGCGCGGCCGCGCAGGAGCAGGATGGCGGGTGGGTGGACCTCGGTGTCGATGGTGAGGGCCACCATCGGGTTCTTGCGCAGGGCGGGGAGTTTCGGGGCGTTCTTGGTGGTGCAGAGGACGATTTCGGTGCCGTTCCAGGTGAAGGAGATCGGGATGCTGCGGGGCGTGCCGTCCAAGGCGACGTAGGCCAGGCGAGTCACGTCGCGGGACAACAGTTCCCGGCTGAGTGGGCGGTTCAGGATTTCGGTGATGACGTGCTGTTCCATGGGGATCGCTCCTGGATTTCGGTGAGGCCGGAGAGCATGGGCGGCAGGGGGTTCTGGTGCAGGACGCCGAGGCGTTGGGTGGCACGGGTCAGGGCCACGTAGAGTTCGGCCGCGCCGCGTGGGCCGTCGGCGAGAATGCGCTCCGGTTCCACGACGAGGACGGCGTCGAATTCGAGGCCCTTGGTTTCCGAGGCGGGCACCGTACCGGGCAGGCCCGGCGGACCGATGACGATGCTGGTGCCTTCGCGAGTGGCTTCCTCGCGCTCGAATTCCTCGATGGCAGCGGCGAATTCGGCCTCGGGGAGCTGCCGGGACCAAGGGCTCACGCCGCAGGCGCGGACCGATTCCGGTGGCTGGACGCCCGGCGCGAACTCGGCGAGCACTCCGGCGGCGACCGTCATGATCTCCGCCGGGGTGCGGTAGTTCACCGTCAAGGAGCGATACACCCAGCGGTTGGGCACGTACGGGTCGAGCATCGCGCCCCAGGACGTGGCTCCGGCAGCGGAGCGACGCTGGGCCAGGTCGCCGACCACGGTGAAGGACCGACCGGGACAGCGGCGCATGAGGACGCGCCAATCCATTTCGGACAGCTCCTGCGCCTCGTCGACCACGATATGACGGTAGGTCCAATCCCGGTCCGCGGCGGCGCGTTCGACGAGTTCGCGGGTATCGCGTTCGAGGAAACGCTCGGCGAGATCCTCGGCGTAGAGCAGGTCGGTGGCGTAGAGGTGGTCCTCGTCGTCCATGGAATCCTCGCGGCCGGTCATGAGATCCAGCACACCGGCGGCGTATTCGGCCTGGGCGCGACGCTCGCGCTCGGCGGCGTCGTCCTCGGACTTGTCGCGACCGAGCAGATCGACCAACTCGTCGAACAGTGGCACATCCGAGACCGTCCACGCCACGCCGTCGGCCCGCCACAGCGCCTCGTCGGCGCCCGCCGCACGCAACCGCTCCCGCGACGAATACAGCTGCGCCAACAGGGTTTCCGGCGTCAACACCGGCCACAGCTCATCGAGAGCCGCGGTGAAGGCGTCGTGTTCGGCGAGTTCGGCGAGCAGATCCTCGCGCATCTGCTCCCACGCCTCCCGGTCCGACCGGGTCAACCAGCCCTTGCCGATCCGGGCGATCGCGCGTTCGGTGAGCACATAGGTGATGATCTCGCGGAACACCGCCCGCGCGGCATTGTGCGGCAGCCCGCTACCGCGCGCCTCTTCCCTGGCCCACTCCGCGGTCTCGGCATCGATCCGCAGCGCCACATCGGACAATTCGATCGGCAGCGGCTCCTCCGGCACCCGCTGGCGATCCGCGATGGCCGCCGCGAGCACCTCCAGAATCTTCAACGACCCCTTGGCCCGCGCCGCCTCCGGCCCGTCCTCGGCGGTGACGCGCAGTCCGGGCACGAAGTCGCCGGTCGTCATGAACACCACATCGGATTCACCCAGCGACGGCAGCACGCGCCCGATGTGGTGCAGGAACGCCGGATTCGGCCCCACCACGAGCACGCCATGGCGTTCGATCTGCTTGCGCTGCGTGTAGAGCAGATACGCCACACGATGCAGTGCCACCACGGTCTTACCGGTACCCGGCCCACCCTCGATCACCAGCACACCCGGATGGTCGAGCCGAATGATCCGATCCTGCTCGGCCTGGATCGTCGCGACGATATCGCGCATGCCCTGACCGCGCGGCGCGTTGACCGCAGCGAGCAGCGCCGCGTCCCCACGCTCCTCGCCGCCCGGGCGACCGAGCACCTCGTCGGTGAAATCGACCACCTCGCGCCCGCGGGTATGGAACTGCCGACGCCGACGCATACCCTCCGGGTTCGCGCCGGTGGCCGTGTAGAACGCCCGCGCCGCCGGTGCCCGCCAATCGAGCAGCAGGGGTTCGAACTCGTCGGCCTCGTCGTAGATCCCGATGCGGCCGATGTAGGAGTGCTCGCCCGAGAGCGTGTCCAGCCGCCCGAAGCACAGCCCGTTGTCGGCCACGTCGAGGCGCTTGACCTCCTTGGCCAGCGCACGCACCTCGGCATCGCGGTCCACGAGCGTGCCGCCGTGTCCCCGCAAGGCCGCCCCGTACTGTCCCTTCACCCGCGCGCGCTCGGCATCGAGCCGCGCGTAGAGGCCCGCCACATAGCCGCGCTCGGCCCGCAATTCGTCCTCGTATCCCTGGATAGACACAGGCCTCCATTCCGCAGCTTCCGACATCGACCAGCGATTCTGCGCCATCCCCGGGGCCTTGCCGCAAGCCCCCGGGTGCGATATATGTTGAAAAGGGAAGGGATTCGTCGGACCGTTCGGTGCCGACGGCTATCGCGAAATCCGCCGCCTCGGCGACCAGTCACTCCATCGGATGATTCCGTGCTGCCGACCATCAAACGATCATGATGTAAACCCATCCTTGACACGGCTCATGGTGTCAAGGCAACATTTACACATGGATGAAACCCACCCCCGCGACCCCGCCGAAGAGCGCGCGATTCTCGCGAAACTCCTGTCCGCCAACGCCGAACTCGTCGCCGAGGTACTGCACCCGGCCGACGGCAAACCGGCCACCTCCGTCATGGCCGCCCTGCGCGCCGCTCGCAGCCTCGACGGCGTGGTCGACGATGTCCTGCGCACGCTGGTGCAGCAGGCGCGCGCCGAGGGCCACACCTGGGCCGAGGTCGGCGAATTGTTCGGCACCTCCCGACAGGCCGCGTTCCAGCGCTTCGGCGGTGGCGGCGGATTCGTGACTCCCCCGCCGATGCCACCCATGCCCGAGATGCCGCCGCTGCCGAAAATGCCGCCCATGCCGGACTTCTCGGACATGATGCCGCCGCACATGCCCGGCTGGCCCAAGCCGCCGGGCCGCTGAGGCGAAGGCACTCCCATGACCACCGCCGCGGCCCCACCCCGTGTACGCAGTGAACGCGCACTGCGACGCCTGTTCACCATCGCCCGGTGCCGTTTCGCCGAGGACCGCCTGGCCGAGGCGGTGTCGGCGGGTATCGACCAGGTGGTGCTGCACGGCCCCTGTCTGGACACCTTCGCCCGTCACAACCCCTATCCGCACGTCCGAGTGTTCGAGGTGCGACATCCGGACCTCGAACACGCCCTGGCCGCAGTGGATTTCGACTCGCGGAAACCGTCGTTTCTCATCTGGCTCGACGATGCGCCCGCACTGGGCACCACGCTCCGCTACGCCGGTACCCTGGCGTCCGGCACACAGATCGTCTTCGACCGCACCGACGTGGCAACACCCTTGTGCGACAACGGTTTCGATGTACTCGCCGACGTCGATACCGCGACTCTCGCCGCACGCTACCTCGACCTTCCCCACAAGCCCGAGCGCGCTGGCCCCCGCGTGGTCCACGCCATCCGCCGCTGACCGCGCGAGACCCAGGGCCGCATCTTCAATGTTTTAGACTCGGGCGGTGTCGAGCGCCGAAACCACCGCGTCGACCGCCCTCGGTGGGCGGCAGGCCCGCTGGCAGCCGCACAACGAGAGCAGACGCGAACTCCTCGTCGCCGCGACCATCGAACTGCTCGAGGAGACCCCGGCCGGAGCCGAGGTGTCCATGCAGCAGATCGCCGAACGCGCCGGATTGGCGAAATCGGTGGTGTACCGGCAGTTCTCCGGCCGCGACGAACTCGATCGACGAGTGCGGACCGCGGTGTGCGAGCGCTTCACCGACACCCTGGACGACGCGCTGAACGTGGCGTTCGGCTCCATTCGCGAAATCCTCACCCGTGCCGTCGACACGGTCGTGGACTGGTTCGAGAACCATCAGCGGCTGCACGATTTCCTGCGCAAAGGCCCCGCCGTCGGCGATCCGGACGATCTCGATGCCGCCACCAGCCTCGCCACCGCCATCGCGGCCCGCACCCGCGATCTGGTCTCCGGCCTGGCCGGTGTGGTCGGCGTGGTCGACGAACCGGCCGTCGACACCATGACCTTCGCCATCGTGTCCATGGTCGAGGCGACGGTGACCCGGTGGACCCGCGATCCCGAACCCGCCCTGAGCCGCGCGGACCTCATCACCACGGTCACCGGATACGCCTGGAGCCTGCTCGACGCCGTGGCCCGCGACCACGACCTCGCCCTGGATCCGGACCGCCCACTGCTCGAGGTGCTCAGCGAGCTCGCCGCACCTTAACGCCGCGTCCCGCGCTCCGGCTCGCTGCGATACCGCGACGGCGCACCGTCGATGCGCATCAACGCCCACAGTTGCTTGGTGACCGGATTCATCAACCCCAGATCGGTGGCGAGCTTGCGCATATCACCGAAGTAGCCCGACAGAATGCGGCGCGACTGCGGAGCGCCCCAGAACGCCTCGCGCATGACCTCGTCGGGAATGTCGAACTGCCGCGCGAACGAGCGCGGCGGCGACATGATCTCCCCGGCCAGCCAGCGCATGGCGAGCGGAAAAGCCACCGCGCACACCGCCTTCGACGCGGCGTTCATATGCGCCAGGTGCGCGGCGAGGAACTCCCCCGCGAACGAGATGTGGCGCGCCTCCTCGGCGATGTGAATCTCCATGGTGCGCAGCACTGCGGGCGGCACCGAGTCGCCGTCGCGAATGAGCGCCTTCTGATAGTGGTCGATGGGCTCCTCGCCACCGAGAATGCCGATGAACAGAATGACGTGCGCGTACCCACCGGCGACACCGATGAACGGCGAGAGCGCCTTGAACAGCCGCCGCATACCGGGCACATCCACGCCGATGCGGTTCACCAGCTCCTGGAACATCTGGATGTGGTTGCATTCCTCGGTCATCTCGTGCAGGCAGTACCTGAACTCCGGAGAACCGTTGGGCAGCTTCATGATGTACTGCATCATGCCGCGAATGAGCACGCTCTCGAAGGCCGCGCCGACCTTGATGACATTGGCTATACGCCATTTGCCGATCTCGATCTGCCGCTCCAGCGGCAGCTCCTGATACCAGCGCGTCGCGCCGAGCGGATCGTATTCCGGCGAGAGCACCCACCGCGGATCGTTGGGGTCGATCGCGAATTCCGGTGCGTCCCAATCGATATCCAGATAGGGATCGAAACGGCGGTGAACCGAGCCCTCGGACAGGGTCGCCAGCGCGTCCCGGTAGTCCTGGTCGAACAGTTCGCCAACCGATTGCGACAGCGTCATCGATGTCTCCTCGTTCGGGCCGACCGGTGAGTCGAACGGTCGGCGCGTCACTATCGAGAATATATGGGACTCGGAGTCCCACACAACCGTTCCACGGGAACTTCTCGTGTTGGCCCACATTTTTGGACGAATGCCCAGTACCCTTCGCGACAGGGCGACACGCCGGATCGGCGTGGCCGGGTCCGACCGCGCCGACCGACTAGCTTGGCCCTGCCAGAATCCGCCGTTCGGACGAGGAGTCCCATGCGCCCGCACACCCGCCGTCAGGTCCTCGCCGCCCTCGCCGGGGCCGCGCTACTCGCCGCCACCGGATCGGCCGCGGCGGCGCCCGCCCCATCGACCGTGCCGCCGCTGGGCGACGACTTCTATTGGGGCGTATCGGCTTCCGGATTCCAGTCCGAAGGCCATGCGCCCGACAGCAATTGGACCCGCTACATCGCCAGCCACCCCGACTACGACCGCTACGGCGACAGCGTCGACTTCTACACCCGCTACGCCTCCGATATCGCGCTGGCGAAGAACCTGGGCGTGAACGTCTACCGCATCGGCATCGAATGGGCGCGCCTGCAACCGAGTCCGGGTGTGTGGGACGAGGCCGGATTCCGGTTCTACGACGCGGTCATCGACGCCATCGAGGCGGCGGGCATGCGGCCCATGCTCACCCTGGACCACTGGGTGTACCCGGGCTGGGAGCTCGATCGCGGCGGGTGGAGCAATCCGGCCATGCTCGACGACTGGCTGACGAATATGCGAAAAGTGGTGGACCGCTACGCCGCTCGGAATCCGCTGTGGGTCACCATCAACGAACCGGCCATGTACCTGATGAACGAGACCCGCAACGGCGGGTTGGCCGCCACCGACATTCCGGCCATGCAGGAGCGACTCATCGCCGCGCACAACGGGATCTACGACTACATCCACCAGGTGCGGCCCGGCTCCATGGTCACCAGCAATGTGGCCTACATTCCCTCTGTCGACAATGCCATCAACGGCGCGATGCTGAACGGCATCGCCGCGCGGTTGGACTACGTCGGCATCGACTACTACTACGGCCTGTCCCCCGATTCGCTGACGGCGGCCCCGAACGCGCTCTCGCAGCTGTGGAAGATGCCGTTGCAGGCCGATGGGATCTACTACGCGCTGCGCCATTTCGCCCGCATGTTCCCCGGTAAGCCGCTATATATCGTGGAGAACGGCATGCCCACCGAGAACGGACTGCCGCGCGCCGACGGGTATCTGCGCGGGGACGATCTGCGCGACACCATCTACTGGATCCAGCGCGCCAAGGCCGACGGCATGAACATCATGGGCTACAACTATTGGAGCCTCACCGACAACTACGAATGGGGTTCCTACACACCGCGTTTCGGCCTCTACACCGTCGACGTGCTGACCGATCCGAACCTGACGCGCCGACCCACCGACGCCGTGGACGCCTACCGGGCCATCACACGCGACGGCGGCGTTCCGGCGGATTACCTGCCGACCCGTGCTCCGGCGACCTGCTCGCTGGTGGACGCGCCCTCGAGCTGTTCGGAGCCGGTGACCGTGCCACGGTGACGCGACGGTACGGAAACCGACGACACGCGCGCGGCTGCACCGAGATTCAGCTATCTGACAGCTACTCTTTCCGGAAGGCGACTCCAAACCAAGCGGTCCAACGGTTTGGCCAGCCAGGAGATTGTCCCGGAAACAGGAGTCCCGATGCGATCACGGCCGCGCCGCACCGTTCAGACCGGACTCGCCGCGACCGCGGCCTTTCTGCTGGTGACCGGCCTCGCCACGGTGAATCCGGCACCCGCGGCCGCGGCGACTCGCAGCGTACTCGGCGAGGATTTCCTGTGGGGCGTGGCGGCCTCGGGTTTCCAGTCCGAGGGCAACGCGCCCGACAGCAACTGGCTGCGCTACATCGACGAGAAGGGCTATGAGCCCTACGGGGAATCGGTCGACTTCTATCACCGCTACGCCTCGGATATCGCCCTCGCCGCCCATCTGGGCGCGAAGGTCTTCCGCATCGGCATCGAATGGGCGCGCGTCCAGCCCGAACCCGGGGTGTGGGACGAACAGGCGTTCCGCTACTACGACGCGGTGGTCGCCGCGATTCTCGACGCCGGAATGCAACCCATGCTCACCCTCGACCACTGGGTCTATCCGGGGTGGGCGGCCGATCGCGGCGGCTGGCAGGATCCGGCCATGGTGGAGGACTGGCTCACCAATGCCCGCCGGGTCGTGGACCGCTACGCGGACTGGAATCCGGTGTGGGTCACCGTGAACGAGCCGGTCGCCTACATCATGCACGAGGTCCGCCACAACGGCACCGACGCCGGACAGATGCTGGATCGAATCGCGCAGGCGCACAACGATATCTACGGCTACATCCATCGGGTGCAGCCCGGTGCGCGGGTCACCAGCAATGTCGGCTACGTGGCGGGGGCCGAGGCCGAGGTGAACGGCCCACTCATGGACCGTATCGGCGAACAGCTCGACTTCATCGGCGTGGACTACTACTTCGGCTACCAGCCGCCGGACCAGGTCGCCGCGCACCGCCCCGACGGCTCGGTCCCGCCGCCGCAGGGCATGTGGGACCTGCCGGTGCGGCCGGAGGGCATCTACTATGCGCTGCAACACTATTCGCGCAAGTTCCCGGACAAGCCGCTCTATATCGTCGAGAACGGCATGCCCACCGAGAACGGCAACCCGCGCGCCGACGGCTACACCCGCGCCGACCATCTGCGCGACACCGTCTACTGGATTCAACGCGCCAAATCCGATGGCATGAACATCATCGGCTACAACTACTGGTCGATCACCGACAACTACGAATGGGGTTCCTACGCACCGCGTTTCGGCCTCTACACCGTGGATGTGCAGAACGATCCGGAGCTGACGCGGGTGCCCACCGACGCGGTGGACGCCTACCGCCGCATCATCACCGCCGACGGGCTGCCCCTCGACTACCGGCCGGTGCGGGAAGTCTCCGACTGCGGCCTGGTCGATCCGCCCGCGAGCTGCGAAACCCCGGTCGACGCACTCTGACGAGAAGCGTCGACCGGGACGGCGGAAGGCGTTGCGGTGCGACGACTCCCGCTGTCGCACCGGACCGCTAGCTCGCCCGCACCGGCTCGCCGAACCACGTGGCGAGCGCCTCCCGCAGTGCGGCGGTATCGGTGGCCTCGTCGCCGCTCGCGGCCCAGGCGATGTAGGCGTCCGGGCGGATCAGCAGCGCGTCGGCCGGTCGGTCATCGGTCTTCGCGGTGACAATGTCGATGCGCGGCAACCATTCCCGCGCGACCTCCCGCAGCTCCGCTCGGTCGGCGAGGTCGAGCAGGACCGGGCGCGCGTCGCGCATGAGCTCGGCGACGCTGGTGACACCCGCGTCGGTGTGCAGCGTGCGGTCGCTGGCGAAGGTGCCCGCCAACGCGTGCTGATCCGTGCCGGGCATCGGATAGCGAATATCGGTGCCGCCGACCAGGGCTCCCAGCCGCTGCTGCGCCGACGCGTCGGTGAGCAGTTCCTCCACGACCGTGCGCAGCGCGTCGGCCGCCGGATCGCCGCCGCGGCGCAAAGCCACCTGCGCACGCGTCTGTAGCCGGGCGCGCGCACCGGCGAAATGACGTTCGTCGTGGTAGGTCTCGAGCAGGCCGTCCGGAGCCCAGCCCTCGACCGCGGCGGCCAGCTTCCAGGCCAGATTGACGGTGTCGGTCATGCCGACATTGAGCGCGGTGCCGGTGGCCGGGAACAGGTGCGCGGCGTCACCGGCGACCAGCACCCTACCCGCGCGGTACCGCTCGGCCTGGCGATCTTGAAAAACGTAGCGCGACAACCGCATCGGATCTCCCAGCGGCAGATCCGCGCCGAGGACGCGTCGAATGCTCTCCTGCACCTCGGGCAGGGTCAGCGGCTCGTCGTTGTCGTAGTCGCGGCCCTCGTCCTCGGAGGTCTGCAGGAACAGGATCTCCGGCGTGGCGTGAATCGCGAACTGGCCGCGGTCGGTTCGGGTGAAGCCCGCCGCGATCCGACCGATCCCGGGCGCTTCGAGATCGCCGTTGTCGTGCACCGTCACCGAATCCGGCGTGGTGACCTGAGCCAGTCGGTTGACCTCGATCAGCGTGGTGCCGGAGAACTCGATACCGGCCAGCGCGCGAATCGGGCTGCGGCCGCCATCGCAGCCGACCAGATAGCGCGCCGTCACCTGGTACGGGCCCTCCGGTCCGCGCACGTCGACGGCGACGGTGTCGTCGTCCTGGTCGAATCCGACCACTTCGTGTCCGCGTCGAATCTCGGCGCCGAGTTCCTCGGCGCGCTGGGCCAGCACCTGCTCGATCGCCAGCTGCGGAATCGCCAGCGCCCGCATGGGCGCGTCCGCCATCTGGGTGAGGTCGAGATACACACCGCCGAACGGGAATCGGGAAGGCGGGTACGGACCGCCCGCGGCTTCGAAACGCTCCAGCAGACCTCGGTACCGCAGCAGTTCGAGGATGCGTCCGCCCAGCCCGCTGGCCTTCGGGGTCTCCCGAGGCTGGGGGTACTTCTCCAGGACGAGTGTCCGCACGCCGACCAGACGCAATTCGTTGGCCAGCATCAGGCCCGTCGGGCCAGCGCCCACCACGATCACGTCGGTTTCCACTACTCGCATGTATTGCACTCCCATTTGCGCGGATTCTGGCCTAGGGCAGCGATTCTGCGGCATACCCGGGGTCTTGCGGCAAGTGGGCGGTTGCGTTATACCTTGAAAAGGGAAACGAGTAATGTTCTCTTCTTGCTAACCGAGCGTGAACACATTCGCCGTTCCGCTCACCACGGTGTCGCCGCTGTCGACCAGCGCCACCCGCACCTGCACCGTCTGCCCCGCCGACAGCGGCGCGTTCGAACCATTCGCACCCACGAGGGTCACCACGGTCGCCTGACTGCTGCCGTCACAGGTGACGGCGCTCTGCGTGCCGCTGGCCGAGGGGCTTTCGGCATTGGGGTCGCCCACCAGCGCTTTGACCGCGACCACTCCGGCCGAGGCGTCGCAGCTGTAGTCGACGCCGACATTGGCCGGACCGACACCGGTGATATCGATGGAATTGGCGGCGTGGGCCGGGGTCGCGGCCGATACGACGGCCGCACAGGTCGCGCCGAGCACGGCGGCGATGAGGGCGGGGCGGGAATTCCGGGAAGTCAGCATGGATCGTCGTCCTCCTGCGTAGCGGGAACAGGTCGCCGAACACACTCAGAAGAGATCGCGGCGCGCGACGCGCCGCCCGTCCATCCTCCCCCACGGCCATCGCCCAGCAAAGCCCTCGAGGCGCACTGGCGCGAACGATCGCGAAACGTTATCGCGGCGCACGCCGGTGGGCCGAGGCGAGAAACCGCGTCAGTTGGTCGGCGAAACCGGGTGCCGCCGGGACGAAATGGCCCGCACCCGGTGCGATGAGCCGCCGCGCCCCGAGTGCGTCGGCGAGGCCGTCGCAGATGCTTTCCAGCGCCGGGAGATGTCCGCCGGAGGCGACCAGCGCCGGTATTCCGGCGGCGCGCACCGCGTCCAGATCGGGCCGGGCTTCACCCGGTAGGCGGCCGCCCCACGCGCGGCGCACGGCCGCATCCGAAACACCTTCGGTTCCGACGTCGGGGGCTCCCGCGAGTGTGAGGAATTCGCGCAGGATGTCCGGATCGGCGTCGAGCCCCTGGGTGAGCACCTCGTCGCCGATGCGCTGCAGCCGTGCCACCTCGGGATCCTTGGCGGCGAGGAAGTACAGGGGCGGTTCGATCAGAGTCAGCGAGCGCACGCTCTCGGGCGCACGCGCGGCGACGAGCAACGTCCCGAGCACCCCGTAGGAGTGGGCGACCACATGCGGGCGGTGCTCGCGGAACACCGCCTCGAGATCGTCGGCGTCGACCTCGAAATCCTGCCGCCCACCCACCGGCGGCGGACTCGTGCCGAACCCGCGCCGGTGCACGAGCAACAGCGTCCAGTGCGCGGACAGCGACTCCAGCCCGGTCCACGTCGTCCTCGGCCCAGCACCCCCGTGCACGAACGCGACCGCCGGTCCGCTCCCGCACTCGGTGATCGTGAGAGCTTCCACGACTTCGAGTCTCCTCCTCGCGGTGGCGTCGGAGACGATGCGATCGGTCACAGTGCGCCGAATACGCTGCGGCTCAAGGCCGAACGTGTCGGCGAAGGAATGCGGTCAAGGGCTTGCCGACCGCCTCGGGATCGTCGATGAACGGCCAATGGCCCAGCCCCTCGAGGAGGTGAATCTCGGCCTCGGGGAAGACGTTTCGCTGCGGGTGGGCGAACCGGACGGGAATGTAGGGGTCGCCGTCACCCCAGATCACGCAGGTCGGCAACGCGGTGGCGGGCATGCCGAGGTTCCGCTCCGGGAACGCCGCACCGGGGTCACGCGTGGCACGGTAGACCTCGAGCACCGCGCGCTTGTGTCCCCAGTCCGCATAGCTGTCGACGCGATCGATATAGGTGCGCGGCAGCGGTTTCGGGTTGTCGCGGTTCAGCGCGATACGCATGGCGCGCGGGCCGCTGGCGAGTTGGAACAGCTCACCCACCACCGGCGTCTGCCAGATCTTCGCGTACCGATGCCAGCGGTATCCGTCGAGGACGCCGGTATTGATCAGCGTGAGGCTGACCAGACGATCGAGATGGTCCAGCCCCCACCGCAATCCCCACGGACCACCGAAGTCGTGCAACACCAGGTGCGCGCGGTCGACGCCGAGTTGATCGAGCAGACGCCCCAGAAACCGCGCATGCCCGACCACACTGTGATCGAAGCCGCGCGGCCGCTCCGACCGCCCGAAACCCGGCATATCCATGGCGATCACCCGCGCGAAGTCCGTGATCTCCGGTGTCAGCTCCGCCCAGTCGTCCATGGGGCCGGGGTTGCCGTGCACGAAGACCACGGCTTCCGTGGAGCCGGTGGGCGCGCTGTCGTACACGGCGCACCGCACACCATCGACCTGGTGTTCGGCGGCCTCCAGACGAATCGTCATGAGAGTGACCGTAGTTCGAGCCTGAGCGGTCGGGAAGGTCTGCGGCACAGCCGCATCGGCGACGAATCGTGTGCCCTCGCGACCACTCCGGTCAGGTGGTGCGCTGCCGCGCGGTGAGGGCGGCCGCCGGGACGACCGCCATGGCGAGCAGTCCACCGGCCAGTGCGAGCGTCGGGTAGCTGGTGGCGGCGACCATGAGGCCGGATCCCATGCCGCCGGTGGCCCCCGCGATGGCGATCGAGACATCCACCGCGCCTTGGGTTTTGGCGCGGGTGGCCAGGGGGACGGTATCGGTGATGATGGCGGTGCCCGCCACGAGGCCCAGGTTCCAGCCCAGACCGAGCAGGGCCAAGGCCAGAGCGAGTAGAGCGATGGAGTCACCAGGGGCGAGGGCGGCCAGCACTCCAGCGGCCAACAGTGTCACGCCGGAGGCGGCGGCGACGGGGAGGCGGCCGTAGCGGTCGACCAGCCAGCCGGTGACCGGCGAGGGCAGATACATGGCACCGACATGGATGGCGATCACCAGTCCGGCGGCCGCCGTGCCGTGGCCGTGGGCGAGCATGTGGACCGGGGTCATCGTCATGATCGCGACCATCACCAGCTGGGTCACCGCCATGACGAAACCGCCTGCGGCAATACCTTTCTCAGCCCCTTTCGCCGGTGCATCGGCGGCCACCACTGGCGTGCCGACCGATTCCGCGGCACCCAGTTCGCGCGCCAGCAGCAGCGGGTCCGGGCGCAGCCACACGGCCAGCACGAGCGCGGCCAAGCCGTAGGCGAGCGCCGCGAGCAGGAACGGCCCGGCCAGATACGGAATGCCGAGGGCCTCGGCGAGGCTGCCGGTCGGGGCCGCGAGGTTCGGGCCGACGACACCGCCCAGCGTCGTGGCCACCAACACCGTCGACACCGCCCGCCCCCGATGCGCGGCATCGGCGAGATCGGCTCCCGCATAACGGGCTTGGAGATTGGTGGCGGTGCCCGCCCCGTAGACGAACAACGCCAGGAACAACACCACGGGATTTTCGAGCACGGCCGCGGCGATGACGCCGAGGCTACCCACCGCACCGGTCAGATACCCGACGGCCAAACCCGGCCGCCGCCCCCGGGCTTGGGACAGCCGCCCCACCGCGACCGCGGCCAACGCCGAACCCGCCGTGAACAGCGCGCTGGGCAGCCCAGCCAGGCCAGTGGAGTCGAGCATGTCCTGGGCCAGCAGGGCTCCGACGGTGATACCGGCGGCCAGCCCGGCACCGCTGAGGATCTGCGCCGACACCAACACCCGCAGCACGCGCCGCTGTGCTCGCGCGGTCTCGGAGGGCTGGGCATCGGCGGTGGTGACGCTGTGGGGCACGAGACGGTTCTTTCGCTGCGGGTAGCCGCACGCGCCGCGAATACGATCGGGGCCGACGACACTATTCCAAGGAACTATGGAATAAGCTATTCCAAAGAGTATTGGAGAAGCAAGCGTGAGTGAGCCGAGCGGACGGAAAGCGGCACTGTTCGAGGAGATCGCCCGGGTGGGCAAGGCGCTGGGCAATGGGCGGCGGCTGCAGATTCTCGATCTGCTCGCTCAAGGTGAGCGGACCGTCGAGGCGATCGCGACGGCTACCGGCATGAATGTGACGACGGCTTCGGCGAATCTGCAATCGCTCAAGGCGGGTGGGCTGGTGGTGGCCCGGCGGGAGGGCACCCGCCAGATCTATCGCCTCGCCGGAAGTGATGTCGCCCGGTTGTTCGCGTTGGTGCAGAGCGTCGCGGACGCGCATCTGGCCGAGGTCGCGGCGGCCGCGGCGGCAGTGCTCGGCGCGCCCGAGGATGCGATCAGTCGCGACGAACTGCTGCGGCGGCGTGCGGCGGGAGAGGTCGTGCTCATCGATGTGCGGCCGCACGAGGAGTACGCCGCCGGGCATATTCCCGGGGCCATCAGCGTGCCACTCTCCGAACTCGCGCTGCGGCTTGCCGAGTTGCCCGCGGATCGGGAGATCGTGGCGTATTGCCGTGGCGCGTATTGCGTTATGGCACCGGATGCAACGCGTATCGCGCAGCGCGCCGGGCGCGGGGTGAAGCGCCTCGAGGAGGGCATGCTGGAGTGGACCCTCGCGGGTTTGCCCGTCGAGACCGCAGAGGCGTGAAAGGCGTTGACGCACAAGCAAACCAAGCGGTTTGTTGGTAGCGTGGGGTAGACGCCTACGTCTCGAGCTCTTCGCCGAACCGCAACGACGCGTGCCGACGAGACTCCCCGTCTTTCCCGGGAGCCGCCATGTCGCCATGGACCGCCAGCGATATTCCTGATCAGCACGGCCGCGTGCACATTGTCACCGGAGGCAACGGCGGCCTCGGCGCCGCCATCGCACGAGCGCTGTACGACGCTGGAGCCGAGGTGATTCTGGCCTGTCGCAATATGACCAAGGCCGAGGCGTTCGCCCGCGAACTCGGGCCGCGCGCCGAGGCAAGGCCGTTGGATCTCGCCGATCTGTCCTCCGTGCACGCCTTCGCGGACTCGGTCGAGGGCGCGGATGTACTGATCAACAATGCCGGGGTGATGGCGGTTCCGTTCGCGCGCACCGTGGATGGGTTCGAGATGCAGATCGGGACGAACTATCTCGGGCATTTCGCGCTCACCGGGCTCCTGCTGCCTCAGCTGCGGGGCCGGGTCGTGTCGATGAGCAGTCTCACGCACCTCATCGGGGCGATCGATGTGGACGATTTGGATTGGCAGCGGCGGGGCTACCACCGGTACCTGGCCTACGCGCAGTCCAAACTCGCAAATCTCGTCTTCGCCCACGAACTCCAGCGGCGACTGACCGAGGCGGGTTCACCGCTGCTGTCAGTGGCCGGGCACCCCGGATTCGCCGATACCGATATGACGCGCACCGGCTCGGCCATGCGCTTCGTGACGGTGCCGCTGCACTATGTGACCACCGCCCTGCCCTGGCTCAATCCCGGCCAGAATCCCGAGATGGGCGCGCTGCCGCTGCTCTACGCGGCGACCGCCGAGGTCGAGCCGGGCGGCTACTACGGGCCGGACGGGCTGCTGGGCCTGCGCGGGCACCCGGCCCCGGTCAGCTCGAGTCCGGCCTCGCGCGATCGCGAACTGGCGCAACGGTTGTGGGACCAGTCGGAGAAGCTCACCGACGTGCGGTTCGAATTCGCGCGCTGAGCGACGCCGAGGCTGAATCGCGGGTTCGGCCTGCGGTAATCGCCGGTTGCGAGTTTGCTTGGCTCCCAACGTTATTGGTTGACGCGGTCGTTGTATTGCCCGAAAGTGTGAGTGCTCTACGTCTCATGAGAGACATCTGTGTCTCACATGAGGTATCTTCGGCTCATGAGCTTCGATCGTGATCATGTCCTGCGCGCCGCGGCCGATCTGCTGACACGCAAGGCCTCGGCGACCACGGAAGAGGTCGCCCGGGCCGCGGGCATCAGCCGGGCCACCCTGAACCGGTACTTCCCCGGCCGTGACGCTCTCGTACGAGCCTTGGAGGAATTCGGCCTCTTCGAGTGCGAGGCCGCGCTCGACGCGGCGCGGCTGGAGGAAGGCGCGGCTGATCAGGCGGTACGCCGGTTGGTTCGTGCGCTCGAGCCCTGCGTCGGTCTCATCTCATTCCTCTACTCCGAGAGCCAGCTCTTCGAGGGAGAGGAGCGGAACCCGGGCTGGAGGCGTATCGATGAGCGGCTCACCGCCCTGTTCCGCCGCGGCCAGGAAAGCGGCGCGTTCCGCCTCGACTTGAGCGCCGTGTGGCTCACCGAGGCGCTCTATGGCCTGCTGACCGCCGGGAGCTGGGCCGTGAGCGAAGGTCGGTTGGCCCGCAACGACTTCAGCCCCATGGTCGTGGAGTTGCTGCTCGGCGGCGCGACGCGAAGGGACGCGTCATGACCCACTCCACACCGGCTGCCGCGAGCAAGGGCCGCGCTGACAGGCGGGCACTGGTGGTCGGGGGCGGCATCGCCGGAAGTTCCGCCGCGTGGTGGCTGGAGCGGACCGGCTGGGACGTCGTCCTGGTCGAGGAGAACCGCGATACCAGCCGCGGCGCCTATCTCATCCAACTGGACCGCACCGCGCTGACGATCCTGGAGCGCATGGGCGCTACCGAGATCGTGGAGGCGGTGAGCTTTCCCGCACCGGCGATATCCCTGCGCCTGGGAAGGCGACCTCGGCCCCGCACGTCATCCCTCGATGTCGGCGGGTATCGGCTGGCCCACCGCGGCCCACTCATCGGCGCGCTCCTCGCTCACGTCCCTGACGCCGTGGAGCAGAGACCGGGGATCTCGCTCACCGCGCTAGAGCACTACGCCGACGAGGTCCGGGCCCGGTTCAGTGACGGCACGGTCGACGCCTTCGACATCGTGGTCGGCGCCGACGGCATCCACTCGACCGTCCGCCGCATGATGCTCGCCCCCGACTCGCACAGCGTCTACCACAACGGCGTCAGCCACATCTGGATCAATCTGGACCAGGAAATGACGACCGGCAACAAGGCCGTCGTCGTCGGCCGCGAGGGGAGCCTGCTGCAGATCTACCCCTACCCCGGCACCGCCCGCACCCTGCTCGTCGCAGCCCTGCGCGTCCCCGCAGACCCCGACCTACCCGCACTCCTCGGCCAGATCAGCGTCATCGCCCACCGGGCCGGACACGATCTCGCCAACCTCGCCGACGCTATCCCGTCCGCGACCGAGGTCCGCCTCACCCGCTTCGCCCAGACACGTCAATCCCGTTGGCACACCCGCCGTGTCGTCCTCGTCGGAGACGCCGCGCACTGCATCGACCCCCTATCGGGCATGGGCGCCCACGGTGCCCTGCTCGGCACATCGACCTTGGCACGCGAATTACAGGCCACGCCCGACGTCACCCAGGCGTTCGCCCACTACGAAGCACGCGTCCGGCCCTTCACCCAGATCAGCCAGCGCGCCACAGCCCGAACCGTGGAGTACTTCACCCACACCGACACGAGAGAACGCCTGACCACCCTCATTCGCGGGATGGGCGAACTGGCGGCGACCCTGCCCACGGCCCTGTCCCGCATCGGCAGACACTCTCTCGCAGGGCGAGCCACCCCCTGACAACCCAAAACCGGAAACCCCGAAGAGATCGACACCCGACGAACTGCTGCCCACCCCAATCGGCGGCGCGGACGCCCCGACCGTAGTTATGGTTATGGCGCTGGGAGGAGTTCCGTCATGACCACACCCGCCACCGATGCTCGCGCTCCGCGTGGGCCGGAATTGATCGCTCGCATAATGGATCCCGCCGTGCGCGCCGATCCCTATCCGGTGCTCGCGCGCATTCGAGAACTCGGTGTCGCGCGACTGGGGCCGTCGACGGTCGTGGTCTCGTCGTACGCGGATTGCGCTGCGCTGCTGCGGGATTCGGAGGCCAGCGTCGAACGTCGGAATGCCGCCATCCCCATGGGTGAGATGCCGATTCACGATGTCGTCGGGGAACGCGCGGGGGAATTGGCGGGGGTGGCGCATTTTCTGTTCCGCGATCCGCCCGACCACACACGATTGCGGCGGCTGGTCAGCGCGGCGTTCAGCCCGGCGGTGGTGCGCCGACTCGGTCCGCGCATCCAGACCATCGTGGACGACGCGTTCGACCGTGCCACCGCCGCGGGGTCCCTCGATATCGTCGCCGATCTCGCGTATCCGCTGCCCATCACGGTGATCTGCGAGCTGCTCGGTGTACCGCTCGACGACGAGCCTCGGCTGCGGGAGTGGTCCGCGCTGGTCTCGCGCACCCTGGATCCGACCTCGAGTTCCACCGCCGCGTATCGCCCCGATGCGGGAAAGCTGGTGCGCGCCAACAACGAACTCCACGACTACTTCGATCGGCTGGCGCACACCCGCCGCGCGACTCCGGGTCCGGATCTGCTGTCGGCTCTCATCGCCGTCGAGGACAGCGGCGATACGTTGACGCACGAAGAGCTGATCGCGACCTGCGGGTTGCTGCTGCTCGCCGGGCACGAGACGACGGTCAACCTCATCGCCAACGCGGTGCTCGCCCTGCTGCGCCATCCCCGGCACCTCGACACCTTGCGCGCCGACCCCGGCTTCGTCTCGAAGATCGTCGAGGAGACGCTGCGCTACGACCCGCCGGTGCAATTGGTGCCGCGCATCGCCCGCGAGGCCATCACTCTCGGCGATGACCAGATCGCGCGCGGCGACCTCGTCATCGCGTTGCTCGCCGCCGCCAACCGCGACCCGGCGGCCTTCCCCGATCCGGACGTCTTCGATCCGGACCGCGACACCCGCCATCTGGCCTTCGGCCTCGGCCCGCACTTCTGCCTCGGCGCACCCCTCGCCCGCCAGGAGGCCCAACTCGCGCTCACCCGCTTCGCCCAGCGCGTGACCGACGCCCGCCTGAGCGTCGATCCCCCGCCCTACCGGGAGCACGTGAACCTGCGGGGACCGGCGCGACTTCCTTTGGCGTACAAGGTCATCGGGCCGCGCACGGTCCCCTGGTGAGCACTACCGGCGACCCACCACACCCAGGGTGAGCAGCGCCAGCACCGCACCCAGCCACAGCACCCCGATGGTGCCGAGTCCGTTCACCGCCACACCGCCCACCAGCGCCCCGAGCGCGATGGACAGATTGAACGCCGAGACGAACAGCGACGACCCGGCCTCGGTGTCGTCCCCGGCCGCGTCGAGCATCCAGCTCTGCAGCGTGACCGGCACCGCGCCATAGCCCAGGCCCCACACGACGAGCGCGGCCGCCGCCGTGTACACGGTGTGATCGGCCAGCGCGAGCACGATCATGGCCGTGGCGAGCAGCAGGGCTATGCCGACCACGGTGCGCCGAAGATGCTGTGCGACAAGGGCTCCGGCGAGGAAATTGCCGCAGATACCCGCGACGCCGAATACCAGCAGCAGCACTCCGGTCATCCGGTGGTCGATGCCGTCATCGTGCAGGATCGGGCGCACGAAGGTGTAGGCCAGGAAATGGCCGGTGATGATCAGGAAAGTGAGCGCCAGCCCGGCCCGCACCCCCGCGTTGCCGGTGAAAACCCGTGGCAGATCAGCGAATTCGAGGGTCTTGCGGGCCGGAATCGAGGGCAGCAGCACCACCAGGGCGAGCAGGGCGAACAAGCCGAGAACACCGACCGCGCCGAACGCCGAGCGCCAACCGCTGAGGTCGCCGAGGAAGGTGCCGGTGGGCACGCCCAGAACCGACGCCGTCTCCACGCCACCGAAGATCACCGCCGTCGCGCGGGGCACCTGATGCGGCGGCACCAGGCGCAGCGCGATACCACCGGCAATGGACCAGAATCCGCCCACGGCCACCCCGATCAGGAAGCGCGCGACCAGGATGAGGGTGAAGTCGGTCGCGAAGGCCGACGCCAGATTGGCCAGACCGACGAGCCCGACCAGGACGGCGAGGACGATACGGCGGTCGACGCGCCCGGTGGCCAGGGTGATCAGCGGCGCGGAGACGGCCGCGACCAGGCCGGGAACGGTGACCATCAGACCCGCGACGCCTTCGGAGACGTGCAGGGCCGAGGCCACCGGCGTGAGCAGCCCGACCGGGAGCAGCTCGGAGGTCATGAGCGCGAAAATGCCCAGCGTGACCGCGGCCACGGCCGACCAGCCCTTGACCGCGGAGTACGAGCCGTCCAACCGGTCGTCGGATGTCGTTGCGACAGACATGGTTTCATCGATTCTTTCGTCGTGCACCGGGTCGAGCGGGAACGCTGCTCGGTGCCGGATCTTCCGCGCGGTGGGTTCCTTCGGTTCCCGCTTGAACGTTAGGAGCCGAATGCACCCCGGGTATGGTTCATTCCCGTGACGAAATCGTGGGTCAATTCGGACCAGGGGCGTTCGGATCCGGAGCGCCCCGTCGGAAGTGACCTGCATCTGGAACTGAGCGGGGTGGGCAGCCGACGCGCGCAACTCATGGACGCCCTGCGCGACGCCATCCGCTCGGGTCGCTTGGCGCCCGGCACGCGCCTGCCGCCCTATCGCGGCCTCGCGGTCGATCTGGGTCTGGCGCGCAATACCGTCGCGAGCGCGTATGCCGAACTGACCGAGGAGGGTTGGCTCTCGGCGCGCGCCGGATCGGGCACCCGCGTCGCCGAGCGCGCCACCCCCATCGCGCCGACCCACCCGCGCCGGGCCGCGCCCCCGCCGCGCCGACCGTTCATCTACGACCTACTGCCCAGCTCCCCCGACGCCGGATCTTTCCCGCGCGCCGCCTGGCTCACTTCGGCGCGGCGCGCACTCGCCGCCGCCCCCAATGACGCCTTCGGCGTGGGTGATCCACGCGGCCGCCCCGAATTACGGCACGCCCTGGTCGAATACCTCGCGCGCGCCCGGGGTGTGCGCACCGACGCGCAGCGCATCGTCATCTGCTCCGGATTCGCCGGTGGACTGCGGCTACTCGCCTCGGTGCTGCCCGGCCCGGTCGCGGTGGAGGCCTACGGCCTCGACGTGCACCACCGCGTCCTGCACGAGAACGGCGTGCGCACAGTGCCATTGACCGTCGACGCCGACGGCGCGCGGATCGACGAGCTCACCGGCTCCGAGGCCACCTCGGCGCTGCTGCACCCCGCACACCAATACCCCACCGGCGGCGCGCTGCACCCGGAACGCCGTGCGGCCGTGATCGATTGGGCGCGCGCCCGCGGCGGAATGGTCTGGGAGGACGACTACGACGGCGAATTCCGCTACGACCGCCAACCCATCGGCGCACTGCAAGGCTTGGATCCCGATCGTGTGGTCTACCTCGGCTCCACCAGCAAGAGCCTGTCCCCCGCGCTGCGCCTGGGCTGGATGGTGTTGCCCGCCTGGCTCGTCGACGATGTGCTCGCCGCCAAAGGCGGCCGCGAGGTGTTCACGGGCGTCACCGATCAGCTCACCCTGGCCGACTTCCTCGCGACCGGCTCCTACGACCGGCATCTGCGCCGCATGCGCGGCATCTACCGCCGCCGCCGCGATCTGCTGACCACCACGTTGGCCCGCCGCGCCCCGCATATTCGCCTGAGCGGCATCGCCGCCGGAATGCACGCGGTGCTGGAATTGCCCGACGGCACCGAGGAGGCGACCCTGCGCGCGGCCCGCCGCGAGGGGGTCGCCCTCGACGGCCTACACCCCTACCGCCATCCGGACTCCACCATGCCGCCTCGAGACGGCCTGGTCATCGGCTACGGCACCCCGCCCGAACACGCGTTTCCCGCGGCCCTGGACGCCCTGTGCCGCGCGCTGCCGTGAGCTCAGTTCACGCAGGGAATGCCGTCACCGATCGCGCCGATCACCGGTTTGCCCGCGCTGGGTGTCGGTTCGGTCGTACCGCCCGGGGCCACCGAGGTCGTCGGTACGGCGCTGGATGGCGTTGTGGCGGTGGAGGGTTCGTGATCGGGCACCGGATCCATACCGAAGGCGGTACGGACCTCCTTCTTGATGGCCTCGGGGTCGACGATGTTCACGTCCTGGCCGTTGATGGTGTCGTAGCGCAGCACCGGCAGGGTGCGGAATTCGACGGGGATGGCCCCGGCCTTGGCGATGACCTGCGCGAAATCCAGTAGGTTCCAGCCCGTGGACAGCACCATGTCCTTGTGCGCGACACCGACCAGATCGGTGAGTTTGCGCAGGTCGGTGAAGGTGCCGGAATCCTCGAGGGATTTCGCGACCGACATCAGGAAGGCCTGCTGGCGGTGGGTGCGGTCGAGGTCGCCATTGGGCAGCCCGTGGCGCTGGCGCACGAAGGCGAGTGCCTGCGCGCCGTCGAGGTGCTGGCGTCCGGCGGGGAATTTCGCCCCGGAGTACTCGCTGTCGTCGACGGCGTTGTTGAGGCAGACCTCCACGCCGCCAACGGCATTGGCCAGGTCGTAGAAACCGGCCAGCGATATTTCGGCGAAGCGGTTGATCGGCACGCCGGTGAGGGTGCGCACGGTCTGCACGATGGAGGCGCGGCCCGCCTCCCGGCCCCGATGCTCGAGTTCGACGGCGTCGGTGACGCCCTGGGCCATCAGATTCTGTTCCACCGCGGCCTTTTTCAGGCCGTACGCCTCTTTGATCTTGACCTTCGAATAGCCCGGAATCCCGGAGACCGCCACATAGTCGTCGCGCGGAATGGAGAAGGCGGTGATCTTGCTCAGATCCTTCGGAATGTGCAGCAGGATCAGCGAATTGGCGTTGTAGCCGCCGACATCGCCGTCCCCGGCGTGCAGCGCGGCCAGAATATCGGGCGACAGATCGTTGCCGTCGAAGTCCTTGCGGCTGTCCAACCCGATGATCAGGATGTTCAGATCGCCGTCGAGGGCCTTCTCGTCCTCCGCGCTGATGGCACTCGAGCGCACGAAGCCGTTGTCGAGCCCGGCCGAGGCGTAGAACCCCACCGCGGTCGCCCCCATGACCACCACCGACGCCACCGCCGCGAGCACCCGACCGAACCCGCGCAGACGCCGCGCCCGGGGACTCGGGGTCGCCGGGGCGCGGTGGCGGGGGACGCGGCGCGCGTGCTTGGGTCCGCGGCGCGCCGACGCGGTGGGGTCGGTGTCGTCGGGCATCACCTTCGATTTTGTGCCGCAATGCTGTGAGCAGCCTTAATGCACCGACCAACCAGTCGGTGAGTCCGGGCACAGCGAACCGCGAGCGGCGCGCGAGGCAACCCCTAGCGATCGGCTTCGGCGTCCACCTCGCGGACCGCGCGTTCGATCTCGTCGGCCAGCGTCGCACCGCCCACCTCCCACGCCGCGGCGCGGAACCGGTCGCGGAAGCGCATGAGATCGGTGCCGATGCCCTCGCCGCCGTAACTGGTCGCCGCGGCGTCGCGGAAGGTGCGGGCGATCTCGTCGGCGAGTTCGGCGATATGGGTGCGAATGAGTTTGCGCAGGGCTCCGGCGAGGGTGATGTCGGTGCCGGTGTCGTAGAGAATGAGCGCGCCCTTGAGCATCGGCAGGTCCGGGATACGCCAGTCCTCCCCGTGCGGTTCGACGTACTGCGCGGCGAGCAGATCGTCGAACACCTCGACCCGGCGATCACCCAGCAATTCGGTCAGCTCGTCATCGGACATGACGACGGCCTGCTCGTCCGACATCACCATCGGCGGGTCCGCGACCGGCTGGCGCGGATCGAAGACGGCACGCCAGTCGGTACTCGCCGATTCGGCGGCGAAGACCTCGCGAATGGCGTCCAAGCGCAGGCCCCGGGCCTGCATGGCGGCGATGTCGCGCAGCCGGTTCAGATGCTCGTCGCCGTAGACCGCTTCCTTCCCGGCCCGGCCGGGCTTGGGCAGCACACCGAGGGAGTGGTAGTAGCGGATGGTGCGCGCGGGCACGCCGCTGAGGTCGGCGAGCTGCGCGCGGCTGTATCGGGGCACGCGCTCAGCATAGAGTGAGTTCACCCTTCATTGACAGTGGCAACTGTCCGCGTTAGCGTAACGCGCGTCACCGTCGACACCATTCAGGGAGTTCCGCATGTCTCAGCGCGAAACCGATTTCGACGTCCTCATCGTCGGGTCCGGATTCGGTGGCAGCGTCACCGCGCTGCGACTGGTCGAGAAGGGCTATCGGGTCGGCATACTCGAGGCCGGAGCCCGCTATGCCGATGACGAACTGCCCGAGACCAGTTGGGATCTGCGCAAGTTCCTGTGGGCCCCGAAGCTCGGCTGCTACGGCATCCAGCGCATCCATCCGCTGCGCGATGTGCTGATCCTGGCGGGCGCGGGGGTGGGCGGCGGCTCGCTGAACTACGCCAACACCCTGTACGTGCCGCCGGAGCCGTTCTTCCGCGACGCCCAGTGGCGCGATATCACCGACTGGCGCGAAGAGCTCATGCCCTACTACGAGCAGGCGCGCAAGATGCTCGGCGTGGTGCAGAACCCGCACATGACCCCGGCCGACGAGGTGTTCAAGCAGGTCGCCGAGGATATGGGCGTCGGCGACACGTTCGTGCAGACTCCGGTCGGCGTGTTCTTCGGCGAGCCCGGAAAGACGGTGGAGGATCCGTTCTTCGGCGGTGTCGGCCCGGCCCGCACCGGCTGCATCGAATGCGGCGAGTGCATGACCGGTTGCCGCCACAACGCCAAGAACACGCTCGTCAAGAACTACCTGTACCTCGCGGAAAAGGCGGGCGCGCAGATCATTCCGATGACCACCGTCACCGGGTTGCGGCCGCTGCCGGACGGCAGCTGGGATGTGAGCACCGTGCGCACCGGCGCGTGGGTGCGCAAGCAGCCCAAGACCTACACCGCCGGGCACGTGGTGCTGGCGGCGGGCACGCGCGGCACGCAGAAGCTGTTGTTCGCCATGAAGGATCAGGGTGCGCTGCCCGAGATGTCGGAGCGGCTGGGCGTATTGACGCGCACCAACTCCGAATCCATTGTGGGCGCGGCGACTCGGAAGGTGAATCCGGACCGGGATTGGACCCGGGGCGTGGCCATCACCTCCTCGATCCATCCCACCCACGACACCCACATCGAACCGGTCCGCTACGGCAAGGGCTCCAATTCGATGGGGCTGCTGCAGACGCTGATGGTTGACGGCGGCGGACGGGTGCCGCGCTGGCTGCGGTTCCTGTGGACGGTGCTGCTACATCCGCTGACGCTGCTGCAGTTCATGAGCGTGCGGAACTGGAGTGAGCGCACCATCATCACCCTGGTCATGCAGCACCTCGACAATTCCATCACCACCTACACCAAGCGCGGACTGTTCGGCCGCAAGCTGACCTCCAAACAGGGCCACGGCGAACCGAATCCGACCTGGATCCCCGCGGGCAACGACGTGACGCGCCGGGTCGCCGACAAGATCGGCGGCGTGGCGGGCGGCTCCTGGGGCGAGGTATTCAATATCCCGCTGACCGCGCACTTCCTGGGCGGCGCGGTGATCGGCGCGGATCGCGACAGCGGCGTGATCGATCCGTATCACCGCGTGTACGGCTACCCGACGCTGAGCGTGGTCGACGGTGCGGCGGTCTCGGCCAATCTCGGGGTGAACCCGTCGCTGACGATCACCGCCCAGGCCGAACGCGCGGCGGCGTTGTGGCCCAACAAGGGCGAGCTCGACACCCGTCCCGAACAGGGCACCGGGTACCAGCGCATCGCGCCGGTCGCGCCGAAGCATCCGGTGGTCCCGGCCTCGGCTCCGGCGGCGCTGGTGCTGCCGATCGTCGAGATCCGCAATGGCGGGGCGGCCGAATCCACGCCCGCCTGAACGGGTTTCGACACCGAGTGCGTAACGGCATGGAGTGCATTCGCGTCGTGATCCCGCAATCGCTGTTCCGATAACGGGTGGCGGCCACCGAAAAGGCCGCCACCCGTTGAACTTTACAGGTGGCTAGCCTACCGTCAGGCGCATGACGAAAACGGTGCCGAACGCGGCTCCTGTGCGGCGGACATTGGCGGGCCGGTCGACGGAGACGGTCGACCGTCTCCTGGACGCGGGCCTCGAGGTGTTGCGCGAGCAAGGCTACGAACAACTCTCGATGCGCGAGGTGTGCCGCCGGGCCGGACTCACCCATGCCACCGCCTACGGCTACTTCTCCGCCAAACAGCACCTCGTCAGCGAGATGTACTGGCGACGCGTCGAGCGGTGGTGCGAGACGCCGATCGTCGAGGGAACGCCGACCGAGCGGCTGGCGCGGGTCTTCACCGAGCTGGCCGAATTGGCCGCGGCCGAACCGGAATTGAGTGTGGCCGCCTCCGCCGCGGTGCTGAGCCGAGATCCGGATGTGGCGCGCGTGCGCACGAGTATCGGCGCGGCCATGAGCGGGCGGGTGCGGCTCGCGGCCGGACCCGGCTGCCCCGAGGGCGTTCTCGACGCACTCGACCTCGCGGTCAGCGGCGCGATGGTGCAGGCGGGTATGGGGCACTCCACCTATCCGGAGATGGCGCAGCGACTGACCCGGGTCGCGCGACTGCTGCTGGCCGACCGGCCCGGCGCGGGCGCGGATGAGGAACAGGCGCAATGAGTTTCGATCAGGCCCACACCGCGCGGGACCAAGAGTGGACGATGGCTCGGGTAGCCGACCAGTCCGGGCGGGTCGCCGTGGTGACCGGAGCCAACAGCGGTATCGGACTCGAGATCGCGCGAGCACTCGCCGCGCGCAATGCCACGGTGGTGCTGGCCTGCCGTAACCGGGAGCGGGCGAGCGCGGCGCGCGACGATATCCTCACCACCGCGCCGACAGCGAATGTGGTTGTCGTCCCCCTCGATACGAGCAGCCTGGAGTCCGTCGCCGCGTGCGCGCGGCAGGTGCGCGAACGGTGGCCGGTGATCGATCTGCTGATCAACAACGCCGGGGTGATGGCCCGCGAACACTCCTACACCGTCGACGGGTTCGAAACCGACTTCGGCACCAACTTCCTCGGCCACTTCGCCTTGACCGGCGGCCTGCTCGACGCCCTCACCGCCGCACCGGCGGGCCGTATCGTCACCGTCAGCAGCATCACCCACCGCCGCCGCGACGCCGCCCTGGACTTCGACGACCTGGCGTTCACCCGAGGATTCGACCAGGCCGCCGCCTACGGACGGTCGAAGCTGGCGTCGATGACCTTCATGGTCGAACTGCAGCGGCGGCTCAGCGCGGCGGGTTCGCCGACACTGTCGCTCGCCGCGCATCCCGGCGGTGTGCGCACGCGCATCCTGCAACAGCAGAACCCACTGATCCAGCTGGTCTACCACCCTCGGCTGACCGCACTGACCGGTTGGTTCACTCAAAGCGCCACCGACGGCGCGCAACCCGTCCTGCGCGCGGCACTGGATACCGACGCGCGCGGAGCCGACTACTTCGGTCCCGGAGGGCGCTGGGAGTTGATCGGCAAGCCCGTGCGCGTCGCGATCTCACGCCGCGCCCAAGACCCCGACACCGGCGTGCGGCTGTGGCGAGCCGCCGAAGAACTCACCGGCGTCCGCTACCTGTAGTCCCCGCTCAGCGCGCTGCCTGTGCATCGTGCGCCACTCGGCACACGGTGCGCGCGAACGCCTCGACGACCGCGTTCGCGCGGGCGGTGGGCCACAGGAGTCCGTACTCGAAGGGTGGGGCGTCGAGCAGTGGGACGAAGGCGAGGTCCTCGCGGGTGTGGAAGCGCTCGGCGCGGGCCGCGACCACGGTGATCCCCTTGCCTTCGGCGATATGGCACATCGCCTCGTGGAAGGTCATGGCCATCTCGATGTGCTCGACGGTCTCCCCCGCTGACGTGCGCCGCGGGTAGTGCAGCTCCTGGAACGCCGGGGACAGCCCCGCGAACGTGAGCAGCGGAGCCCGGGCGAGATCGTTCAGCGTCGCCGAATCCCGCTGTGCCAGTGGATGACCCGCGGGCACGAGCAGTGCGGGCGATTCGGAGAACAGCACCGCCCCCGCCGTGAGGCCCGCAACGTCGACCGGGTGTTCGCTCAACTGTAGATCGACCTCACCGGCGCGGAGCAGACCGAACGAATCGACCAGCGACAGTTCTCGAATCTCGATCTCGCACCGCGGATGCTCGGCGCGGAACACATCGGCGGCCCGGACCAACACCGTCCCCGCCCACGCCGAGGAGTAGTCCACGCGCACCCGGCCGCCGAGGCCGTGCCCCGCGGCGACGGCGTCGCGCAGGGCCTGCTGTATGCGCTGGTAGCCGGGCAGCAGGTCATCGCGGAAGCGCTGCCCCAATGGGGTGAGCGAGACCTGGCGGCTGCTGCGCTCGAACAGCGGACTGCCGATACGCCGTTCCAACTGCTTGATGGTTTGACTGACGCGCGCGGGCGACAGGCGCAGGCGTTCGGCGGTACGGGCGAAGTGCAGCTCCTCGGCCAGCGCCAGGAACGTCTCGATCTCGTACCGCTCCATCACGCCCCTTCAGTCCTGCTCAACGCTGGTTCACCATATCGCCATTGCCGCCGTTCCCGCCGACGACCACCCTTGGTGCGGAAGACATTTCGACCATTCGAACGAATAGAGGACACACTCCGATGAGTAACAAGCTCGCGGGCAAGAAGGCCGTCGTCACCGGCGGCACCCACGGCATGGGCCTGGCGATCGTGCGGGCGCTGCTCGACGGCGGCGCGGAGGTGGTCCTCACCGGCCGCAACGAGCAGACCCTCGAACAGGCCCGCACGGCGCTCGCCGGGCGGGCAGCGCACGTGGTGCGCTCCGATGCCGCCAGCATGGCCGATATCGCCGCGCTGGCCGATCTGACACGGCAGCGCTTGGGTCGAGACGACCACGTGTTCGTCAATCACGGCATCGCCGGGTTCGTCGAACTCGCCGAGGTGACCGAGGCGTCACGCGTACGCGGCGCGCAGCCGCAGGGTCATCCCGGTGGTGGTGTTGGAACGGCTGGCGTGAGCGCTCAGCTGCCGAAGACGTGCGCGAAACCCATCGGGGAGGTCGGGGGCGGGGCGGTGGAGGCGGGGGCACGGAATTCCTGGAGGGCGGCAAGCACATCCACGTGGCGGGCCGCGTAGCAGCGGACCTGTGGGAGGGCGTGGGCGACCTCGCTGCGCTCGAGCGGTTCGGCATCGATGTAGCCGATATTGTCCAGGTGCAGGCCGAGGGTTTGCGCGATGCGTTGGATGGCCGCGGATTTGCGGCCCCACCCCACCTCGATCACGGCGAATCGGTCGTGCAGGCCGTGGCGGCGCAATTCCGCGTCGGTCCACGACCATTCGCCGCGGCTGGCGACCGCGTGCAGAATGCCACGCTCACCCAGGATGCGCAGGGCCCGTACCGCGTCGGCGCGCAGCTCTCCACAGCTGGAGTCGCTGACCACCCCGTCCCACAGTGTCTTGTCCACTTCCCAGACAAGACATTTCACAGTCGGTGACATCTCCTGCCTCTACCCTCGCTCCGCGCGGCAAGCAACCAGTTACCACGGCGGGCGCGACCGGGCCGGTTTCGCCGGTCGCCCCGCGCGTGACATCGTATGGTCTGTCTGGGCCACAAAGCCAGTGGAACCGAACCGCGACCGGCCGCGTTGAGCAAAAAGTGATCGCGGATTCAACGCTGGTAGCGTCGGTTTCCGCAGCAGGACAGCAGGGAAGGGGATCAGCCGTATGCGGAGACGCGCACGACTCTCGGGGGCACTGCTGACCTGCGTGGCCGCGGCGACCCTGACCGGTTGCGGAGCGTCGCAGGAATCCACGCCGGTGGTCATCGGCCCCCTGGACCCGGCCGCGCACACCGAGGCCGAACCCGCACCCGCAGCGCCGTTCACCGCGGCCGCGCCGACCGCCTCGGTCCCCAAGAACATCGCCGAACCGACGCCGCTGCCACCCGACACCTACGCCGGGGTGCCGCTCATCGACCACACCGAATGGACCGACGCCGTCGACGGCCGCCGCCTGCTCGTCTACCCCACCACCGCGGGTCGCGCCGACACCTACCCCACCGCCGGTGACCGCGCCTGGCAGGAGATCCTCACCGCCACACCCGAGGCCGACACTCCCGGGATGCGCGACCAATTCCTGTGCCACTGGGAATGGGCGCGCCTGGTCGCCCCGGACAAGCCGAGCTGGAATCTGGAGCCGTGGCGGCCCGCCGTCGGCTATCAGGAGACCGTCGACGCCCTGTGCAACCCCGGTGGTCCCGAGCGCTGAGGCCCCCTACCGGCCATAACGAGACGGTTGCGGCGAAACCTCTTGCCCGCGAGAACCTTCGAGCCGCACCTGAAAGTTGCGTATCGTGGGTGGCGTCGAAGCGCGTAACTCCACGGAGGGAGCGGCACGTTGCGGTCATCAGCGCCTCCGTCGGCCGGTCCGAGTCTCGTCCGGCCCGCCGCGGTGATCCCGGTGTCGAACGCGCGAGGGATGTTTCCGGCGCTGCACGACGGGCCCGTCTACCTCGACAGCGCCTCCACCACCCAGAAGCCACTGCCGGTCATCGAGGCCGTCACCAGATATCTGTCGTGGCAGACCGCCAATGCCGGGCGCGCGACGCATTCGTGGGCCAGCGGCGTCACCCGTGAACTGGAGCGGGTGCGTGAGCGCACGGCCGGATTCCTCGGGGTGCGCGCGGACGAGGTGGTGTTCACCGGCGGCGCGACCGCCGGACTCAACGCGGTCGCGCTGTCCTGGGGTCTGGCGAATCTGCGCGACGGCGACGAAATCCTCTACAGCCCGCGCGATCACGCCTCGAATGTGTATCCGTGGCTGCGGCTGCGGCAGATGCTGGCCGCGTTCGGGCGTGCCATCCGCCTGGTCCCGTATCGGGTGACGGCGCTGGGCGAGGCCGATACCGCCGATATCGCCGCCAAGATCACCGCGCGCACCCGGCTCATCACCGTCACGCACCTGCATCACGTGTTCGGCGCGCTCACCACCCTCGAGGAGCTGCGCGGGCGCATCGACCCGGAGATCGCGCTGTGCTTCGACTGCAGCCAGAGCGGCGGACACCTGCGTCTCGACCTCACCGAACTGGGCGCGGATTTCGCCGTGCTCTCCGCGCACAAGATGTTCGCGACACCGGGCACCGGTGTGCTGTACTGCCGAAGCGACCGCCACGACGAGCTCAGCCCCTTCCTGCCCGGCGGCAATACCGCTGTCGCGGAGGACGATTCGGGTTTGCTGTCCGGAGACATGCCGCACCGGCTGGAGGGCGGCACGCACAACCTGCCCGGCATCCTCGCCCTGGGCGCGGCGCTGGAGGTACTCGACGGCTTCGGCCTCGCGGCGATCACCGACCACAACCGGGCCCTGACCCAGCGCCTGATCACGGGTCTGCGGCGCGTCCGGGATCTGGAATTCCTCCCCGGCCCCGCCCATGCTCCCTGCGAAACCGGTTACGGCATAGTATCTTTCACGCTACCCGGGATCACCGCCACCGACCTCGGCTTCGTCTTGAACGAACTCGGCTTCCTGGTGCGCACCGGCGCGCACTGCGTACCCTCCGACCGCACCCCGACCGATGCGGATTCGGTGCGAGTCAGTACGCACATCTACACCACAGTCGAGGACATCGACCGATTCACCGAGTGTGTCGCAACGATTGCCACGGAGGTCCGATGACGATCAACGCCCACGATTCGCGCTACGACCGCCGCGCGGCGTCTCGGGTGCTGGCCTGTCTGGCCCGGCCGGGACTGTGTGAGGGGGCGCAGTTGCCGCCGCGGGCGCGCATCGAATACACCTGTGCGCCACTGCGTCCCGAGCCCGGCTCGCATCTGACGCTGTCGCAGCGGCTGTATCTGGGACGGTTCATGAAGCCGTGTCGGCCCGACCAGGTCACCTCGGCGACGCACCGGATCGCCTGGACCGACAGCGACGGGATACCGAACACCGGGCATTTCCACACCGGCGGGCTGGGGCCGATCGTGCCGATCGCCATGCGCGAGACGGTGCTGTCGCTGTGGCGGGCACTGTCCACCGATGCCGCACTGGCACACCGGATCTCACAGCTGACCGACCGCGAGCGCGGGGTGCTGCTGGGCACCACCACCGACCACGAACCGTTCGACATCTTCCGGGTGGGCATCGAGGCCGCCGGGCGGGCCCTGGCCCAGCACGCGCTGCTGGCGCGGTGGACGCCGTATCGCACACCCATCGAATTCGCCATCGGCATGCGCGATTCCAGCATCTACGGCGCGGTGGCGACGCGCTGGTACTGGGAGTTGCAGGCCTCGACGTATCGGCGCGGCATGATCGCGGTGACCTTCGCGACCCAGCCCGACGGCACCGTGCGCTATTCCGCGGACACCGTCGCCACACTGCGCTCGATGAAGGACACCACCATCGCCGAGGCGCACCGAATCATGCGGCGCGCCACCACCGTCGAGGGCCTCAGCGTCTCCGACGCCATCGCGAAGTACCACGACGAACTCGACCTCATCTCCCGCCAGTACGCCCTGCTGCCGCCGGGCACCCGACCGGCCTGCCTGGCCGCCATGCCGCATCAGCTCGACGGCGCGCACTACAGCATCCTGCCGGTGCTCATCGACCGATTCACCGAACTGTTCTGCGCCATCTCCACTCGGCTCACCCTCGCCGAGATCGCCTCGGACGAGGAGTCCGACACCGGTGAGCTCGCCGCCGAGGAGCGGGCGTTCTGGGTGCCGGATATGAACTGCCAGCACTGCGTTCGCACCATCACCGGCACGCTGGAGTCGATGGGGATCACGGTGCACGAGATCGACCTGATCACCAAACGGGTGGTCGCCGACTTCCGCAGCCCCCGCAACCGGCACCGCGCCTTCGAGGCGCTGCGCGACAGCGGCTACAACCCCACCGTCGAGACCCCCGCACCCGCGACCGCCGAAAAGGTCGTATGACGCCGACCGTCGCGCCGACCCTGCCGCCCGAGATCGATCCGCTGGTGCGCGCCTTCCTGGACGCCCCCGGCGCGCTGGCCGATGTGCTGACCCGGTTCGGCTCGCCCGCGCACCTGGTGTTCCCGCAGGTGTTCACCGCCAATCTGGCGCGGTTTCGGGCGGTGCTCGACGCGCGCGTGTCGGGGTATCGAATCTGCTACGCGCACAAGGTGAATCAGTCGCGGGCCTTCGTGCGCGAGGCCGAACGCGCCGGGATCGCCATCGACGTGGCCTCGCCCGAGGAGTTGGCCAGTGCGCGCGGGGCCGGTTTCGACGCCGCCCGCATCGAGGTGACGGGCCCGAAAGGTGAGGGTTTCCTGCGGGATCTGGTCGATACCGGGGTGACGGTGAACGTCGACAACCTGTGGGAGCTGCGGCGCGTGGCCGAACTGGCCGGGGACAGCACGCGAGTGCCGGTCCTGGTGCGGCTCTCCGGGTTCCCCGCGACTCCGATCAGCCGGTTCGGGATACCGCTGTCGCAGGCCGACGCCGCCCTCGACGCGCTGGCGGCCCAGCGCGACAGGATCGCGTTGCGCGGCTTCGCTTTTCACATCGATTCCGGCGAGACGGTGGAGCGGGTGCGGGCGGTGGAGGCGTGTCTGGCGCTGACCGAACGCGCCTACGGGCTCGGGCTCACGCCATCGGTGCTCGATATCGGCGGCGGATTCCGGCAGGTGTTCACCGCCGACGGCGACGCCTTCGACCGCTACGTCCTGGCGCTGCGGGAGGCGCTGTTGGGTCGCGGCGAGCCGATGACGTGGGGCGGCAACACCTTCGGCTTCCATCTCGAAGGCGGTGCGGTGCACGGGACGCCGGTGTTCCACAAGTACGCGAACACCGTGCCCGCCACCCGCATGCTCGACGATCTGCTCGGTGCCGGGCTGGCGGCGCACGGGGGTCGCAGCGTCGCGCAGGTCACGGCGGAGAATCTGCTCGATATCTGGTTGGAACCGGGTAAGGCGCTGGTCGACCATGCCGGAATTACCGTGGCCCGGGTGGAGTTCGTCAAAGATGTGGGCGAAGGCATCACACTGGTGAATCTCGATGTCAGCCGCGACACCGTCACCCCCGCCGATCAGGAGGTGATGGTGGACCCGGTGCTGCTGCCCGCCGCCCGCGGCGACGAGCAGCCCGTCGGGGTGTTCCTGGCCGGAAGGCTGTGTCTGGAACGCGATCTCGTCACCAATCACAAGGTGTGGCTGCCGCGCCGACCGGTCCCCGGGGATGTCGTCGTGTTCCCCAATACCGCCGCCTATCACATGGATTTGTCGGCGGCGACCGCGTCCATGCATCCTCGGGTGCCGAAACTCGCTGTGACACAAGGTCCCGACGGATTCCAGGTGTGCCGCGACGGCGATTACGAGCCCGCCGCCGCGGTCGCCGCCTACCGGGGGGCGTGACATGCGCTACGACCACATCACCGAACTCATCGGCAACACCCCGCTGCTGCGCCTGGACCCGTCCGTGCACGGGCTCGCACACGTCGAGCTCTACGCCAAACTCGAATCCTTCAATCCTTTCGGCTCGGTCAAGGATCGGGTGGCGTGGGGCATGATCCGCGACGAACTCGACGACATCATCGCGCGGAAACAGACCCTCATCGAGGCCTCCAGCGGCAATACCGCCAAGGCGCTGCGCATTCTGGGCGCTATGCACGGAATCGGGTTGCGCGCGGTCACCAACCGCATCAAGGTCGACGAGGTGCGCGAGCTGTTGCGGCTGTTCGGCACCGATATCGAGGAGCTGCCCGGACTCTCGGAATGCCCGGACCCGACCGCACCCAACGACGTGTACTCGGTGATCGAATCGACCATGGCCAAAGCGCCTGGGGCCTACCATCATCCGTCGCAGTACACGAGCGAGAAGAATATCGAGGCGCACTACCAGGGCACCGGACGCGAGATCCACGAGGACCTGACCCGCGACGGCATCACGCGCGTGGACTACCTCATCGGCGGACTCGGCACCACCGGCTCCACTCGCGGCGCGGCGACCTATCTGCGCAAACACAATCCGGAGCTGCGCACCATCGCGGTGGTGTCCGAGCGCAGCGACTTCATCCCCGGCATTCGCTCCGAGACCGAGATGTGGGATGTGGGGCTGTTCCAGCCGGAGTTCTACGACCGCATCATCGCCGTGGAGGCGGGCCGCGCGGTCGAGGCCACCCTCGCCCTCGCCACCGGCCACGGGGTGCTGTCCGGACCGACCAGCGGCGCGACCTACGCCGCCGCGCTGGATCATCTGCGCGCCGTGCCCCATGCGGACCCCGGCCGCCCGCTCGTCGCGGTGTTCATAGTGTGCGACCGCCTCGAACCGTACCTGTCCTACATCCGCAAACGCCGCCCCGACCTGTTCGGCGTCACCGACCGCCGCCGCCAACCCACCGCCGCCGAACTCGCCGCCGCGCCCCGCTTGTCCCCCGACGAACTCGCCGACCTCGACCGCACCGCGCGCCCCACCATCGTCGACACCCGCGGCGCGATGGCCTACCGCATCGCGCACGTGCCGGGAGCGATCAACATCCGCGACGACCAACTCGACGACATGTTCACCCAGGGCATCCCCTTCTCCCGCGCCCACCCCCTCGTCTTCGTCTGCCCCGTCGGCGAGCTCTCACTGCGCTTCGCCGCCCTGGCCCGCCGCGCGGGCTACGACGCGGCCAGCCTCGCCGGAGGCATCACCGCCTGGCGCGACAGCGGCAAACCCATGGAATCCGCGCCGCGCCTGGACTAGATGCACCGCGGTGACCTGTAGGTATTAGTTCCGCTCACCGTGCGTTGCGCAGACCGTCCTTGTTCGAGGTCGCCCACTGACGCACCGTGAGGACATGAAAACCGCTGTAACCGTCATCGGCCTGGGGCAGATGGGAACTCGCCTGGCCCAAGCCTTCCTGACTGCCGGGCACCCGACGACGGTCTGGAATCGCTCCCCCGCCAGGGCCGATGCGCTCGTCGCCGCGGGAGCGGCACGCGCGGCGACGGTCCAGGCCGCCGTAAAAGCCAGCCCGCTGATCGTGATCTGCGTACCGGACTACGACACGGTCCGGGAGGTCGTGCAACCGCTCGGCGAGCACCTGTCGGGGCGGACGCTGGTGAACCTGACCTCCGGCACCCCACAGGACGCCGAACGCATGGCCGACGTCGTCAACGCCCTCGGCGCGGACTACCTCGACGGCGCGGCAATGAGCGGAACCCGCCTCGTCGGCCAACCCGACGCGCTCTTCCTCTTCAGTGGTGCCCGATCCAGCTACACGGCGCACACGAATGTGCTGGTGGCACTGGGCAACTCGGTCTACCTGGGCCCCGAGCCCGGCCTCACCTCGACCTACGACACCGCCTTGTTCGGACTGGCCTGGGGCTCCCTCGTCGCCTTCTACCACGCCGTGGCCCTTGTCGAAGCGTCCGGTGTCGACCCCACCGCCTTCGCCACGGTCGCCGCCGGTCACATGCCCTTCATCACCTCACTCATGCCCGACCACGCCCGCCACATCACCGCCGGGAGCTACCCCGACGACGACGGCACCGTCACCGTGCACACCGCCGCCATCGACCACCTCATCGACACCAGCCACACCCGCGGTATCCGCGCCGATCTACCCGAACTCGTCAAAACCCTTCTGCTCCAAGCGGAACGGGCAGGCCACGGTGGAGACGGCATCGCCAGCGTCATCGAAACCCTGCGGAAGTCCTCCGAATAATCGATCACACCCTCGCGATACGCGGCTCGGCCGGGTGTGCCCGCCGGGGGCGCACGGTCGAAGGTAGGTGGGCTCGCCACAGGCTGGTCCGCACGTGGGCGGGGCGGGGGTGGCTGGCACCATGATCACGTGGAGATTGCCTTCGGGATGGTCGGGTTGGTGGCGGCGGCCGTGGCATTGGCCGCGTGCGCGCGGCGGTTCGGGTTGGCCGAGCCGCTGATCCTGACCGTGGCCGGGGTGGTGGCCTCGTATCTGCCGTTCGTGCCCGAGGTGGTGCTCGAACCGGAGATCGTCCTGCTCGGGCTGTTGCCGCCGCTGCTGTACGCGACGGCGATCAGCACCTCGCTCATCGACTTTCGACCCAAGAAGGTGTCGATCACGCTGCTGTCGGTGGGGTTGGTGCTGTTCACCACCTTCGCCGTGGCGGGGGTGGTGATGTGGCTGCTGCCGGTGCCGTTCGCGGCGGCGGTCGCCATCGGCGCGGTGGTCGCGCCGCCGGACGCGGTCGCGGCCACCGCCATCGCGCGGCGGGTCGGCATGCCGCGCCGGATCGTGACGCTGCTCGAAGGTGAGTCGCTGTTCAACGACGCCACCGCGCTGACCACGCTGCGCACCGCCATCGCGGCCATGGCCGGAACGGTCAGTATCTGGCAGGCGGGGCTGGACTTCGTCATCGCCGCCGGGGGCGGTGCGATCATCGGCATCCTGGCGGCGGCGGTACTGCGCATGCTGCGCCGCCGCATCACCGATCCCGTACTCGACACCAGCGTGTCGCTGCTCGCCCCGTTCCTGGCCTACCTGCCCGCCGAGAAGGTGCACGCCTCCGGCGTGATCGCGGTGGTCACCTGCGGTCTCATCCTCGGACACGGCGCACCGGTATGGCAGACCGCGGCGTCGCGCGTCGCCGAGCGCACCAATTGGCGCACCATTCAATTCATTCTGGAGAGCGCGGTCTTCCTGCTCATCGGGCTCGAGGTCCGCCATATCGTCGAAGACGCCTGGAACAGCGATCTGCCACACGGCACCCTGCTGCTCGTGTGCGCGGCCGTGCTGGGTGTGGTGGTGCTGTCGCGGCCGGTGTGGGTGTTTCCCTCCACCTATTTCGCGTGGCTGGTCGAGGGTCGGCTGCACGGCAAACCGAAACCGGCGCTCTCCGGCCCGGCGGTGGTGTCCTGGGCGGGTATGCGCGGTGTGGTGACGTTGGCCGCGGTGCTGCTGTTGCCTTCCGACACACCGGAACTGGCGACCCTGCGACTGGTCGCACTCGTCGTGGTCGCCGGAACATTGCTGCTGCAAGGTGTTTCGCTACCGTGGGTGGTGCGGCTGCTGCGGCTGCGCGGACCCAGCCGCGCCGAGGACGCGCTGCAGGCGGCGGCGCTGCTGCAACAGGCCACCGCCGCCGGGCTCGAGGCCCTCGACGCCAATATCACCGACGCCACACCCCCGCAGACCGCGGCCACCCTGCGCGAGCAGGCCGAACATCGCGCCCGCGCCGCCTGGGAGCAATTGGGCCGCTCGGAATCGCTGCGCGTCACCCCCAGCGGCGAATACCGGCGGCTGCGACTGGCCATGCTGGCCGCCGAACGCGAGGTGGTGCTGCGCGTGCGCGATACCGGCACCCTCGACCACGAGGTGCTCGAAGAGGTGATGGCCACCCTGGACCTGGAGGAATCCACCATCTCGCGGGTCACCGAGGCCGAGGACGACGACGCGGACCTGCTGCTCTCACCCATGGCCACCGGCGACTGCGACCATCTGCGCGCCGCACCGCACACCGTGGTCCCCGACACCCCCGACTCGTGCGCGGAATGCGTTGCCGAGGGCATGGTCTGGGTGCATCTGCGCATGTGCCTGACGTGCGGGCACATCGCGTGCTGCGACTCCTCCCCGGGCAATCACGCCTCGAAACACTATGCGAACACCACACATCCGGTGATGCGCAGCGTGGAGCCCGGCGAGAGCTGGCGGTGGTGCTACGTGGACGAACTGCTCGGGTAGCCAACCGATAGCTTGGCTGATCGAGAGCCGGTGCGGCCCAAGGTATTTCAGAACGCGTAGTCCGTTCCGGGCGTGTCGCTACCCCTGGACCTCGACACTTTATGGTATGCGCCAACGTCGGCGCGTAAACCATTCACCCGCTTACAGGGGAGATGATCGACATGGTCCGATTCCGGAAGTCGGCCCTCACCGCCACCACCACCTTCGCCGCCATGGCCGCCGCCGTCGTCCTGGCCGCGCCGAACGCCACCGCCTACGTCTCCAACGTGAGCGTCGCCTCCGGCAACAGCATCGGGCTCGGCAGCGCCCAGTACGGCACCAACTGCTCCCACACCGTCACGGTGGAAGGCAGCGCGTGGGAATCGGTCTGGCTGTACTCCACCAACGCCGGAACGTTCAACCCGCAGTCGTTCAACCTCGGCAGCAGCGGCAGGGCCACCTCCACCTGGACGCCGAGCAATACCGGCTGGACCGGTATCCATGCCTGGTCCTACGGCGGCGACCGGTGGACCTGGGTCAATGTCGGCACCGGCATCAACCTCGGCAGCGCCTGCGTGGTGCGCTGAATCGAATCCGGTGCCGGGCGTGGCGCACCCGCCCGGCACCGGGCACTACGCTTGTCCCGGTGCAGACAGGTCAGCAACCCTCCGACGCCGAGCCCCGCATCTGGGGCGGTACGACCCTCACCGAACGCCGTGAGGCCCGTCGCGCCGCCCTGCTCGACGCCGCCTTGGACCTGATCGGCGAATCCGGGGCGGGCGCGGTCACCATGCGCGCGGTCTGCCGCAAAGCAAATCTGACCGACCGGTATTTCTACGAATCCTTCAGCAGCCGCGACGAACTCCTCGATGTGCTCTACCGCCAGATCGCCGACGAGTTCCTCGAACCCATGACCGCCTACGCCGTGGCCGACGATCCCGCGCGCGATCGGGCGCTGTCGCAGGTGTTGGTGGACAAGGTGCTCGAGGATCCGCGCAAGTCCCGGCTGTTCCTGGTGGAGCCGTACTCCAGCACCGGCCTCGGGCAGACGACCATCGCGGTGATGCCTGCCTTCACCCGATTGATCCAGGACCACCTGTTCGCCCATATCGCCGATCCGACCTCCCGCCGCATGGCCGCGGTCACCATGGCCTCGGGCAATGCGGGCATGTTCTCGGCCTGGCTGGGCGGCACGCTGCGCGCGAGCCGCGATCAGATCGTCGACCATCTGGTCGAGACCATCGGCGCTTACCGGCGCATGTACCGCGACTGACGAACTCCGCGTGTCCGGCCGGTCGGCGGCGTAGCGTCGCGACCATGGACCGTACCGCCGTGTCGCAGTGGGTCGCCGCCTACGAACGGGCTTGGCGCACACCGGGAACCTCGTCGCTGAGCGCACTGTTCACCCCCGACTGCGAGTATCTGGTGTCGCCCTGGGCCGAGCCGCTCGTCGGCGTCGAGGCGTTGGCGAAGTTCTGGGAGGACGGCCGCGACGGCCCCGACGAGCCGTTCACCATGAGCTCGCGCATCGTGGCCGTGGACGGCGACACCGCCGTGGTCCGCGTCTTCGTCGACTACCACGCCGACGACCCCGCCCGCTGGCGCGACCTGTGGATCATCCGCTTCGACTCCTCCGGCCGCTGCGCCCACTTCGAGGAGTGGCCCTTCGCCCCACGCCAGCCCGACGGTCAGAGCACATGACCGATTGCGCCGACTCATGACGAAATTGGCCAACCGTCCCAGAATCCATTGCCTCCGACCCCATTCGGTGACAATGTGATCAATCACGCGACCAGGAGGCGAGACTCCGCCGCCTCCTCGTCGCGCCCAACGTTTCGGCTACTCCGGATTCGCGCTCGACAGCATGTCGTCGAGGAACTCGCTGGCGGCCTGCTTGCGCGGGCACGGCGGTTCACACGACGCGTGGATGGACACGATGCCCTCGGCGCGTCGGCGACTGATGGGGAACACGAAGCCCTTCTCGCAGTCGTCGTGCACCCAGTGGTCCCGGCCGGTCGTCGCTCCCACGACTGCCCCCTTGCGTAGCACTGCCGCTCGAATTCACTGTCTAGCACATGGATTGACCCGGCGGGCGCGGATGGCTCGAGCGGAATCGATCCAATCACGGCGCGCGGGACCCCGACACGACGGGCCACCGCCCCGCGCCGCACCGGTTCGTGGCCTGTGGCTCCGGTCACAAGGGTTTGCCAGCGGGCCGCTGGCGGGTGTTTACTCGCAGACGCAAGGTGCCATCGTTCGCTGAGGCTCCTTCGCGGATACAGGCTGGCGATCGTAAACGTCGAGAGACGCCACCGATCAGGACAGGTCTCCCCGGATTAAGGGGTGATCCCGACCAGCTCCCCACCCGGGGTTCACGCCGTGAAGTGCCAAAGGTCTTACGAGGAGCGGTACTCGATCCGGACGAATCGCCGGACCCACCCCATGGCATCGCATTGCGCCGCGCCGCGTTCGCGGAGATGGGAGGTGATTGCCGTGCCTGACGGAAGCGACACATACCCGTTGGTCGATTGTTCATACGGCGACACCTCCGCAATGCGCCCAGGAGTACGACGCCCCAGGTAGCGTGCGGTTTGCTGGTGCGCCGCACATTCTTGGGAGAGCGTCATGTCGACGTTGGAGATGCTCATTCGGCTGCTCGCCGGAGTGAGCCTGGGCGCGGTGATCGGATTCGAGCGCCAGTACCGGGCGCGCATGGCCGGACTGCGCACGAACGCCTTGGTCGCCGCCGGTGCCACCCTGTTCGTCCTGCTGTCCGCGCACGGATTCCACGGCGGGACCGCCGACCCCACTCGCGTTGCCGCACAGATCGTTTCGGGCATCGGATTCCTCGGCGCGGGCGTGATCCTGCGCGACGGGTTCAACGTCCGCGGGCTCAATACCGCCGCGACGCTGTGGTGTTCGGCGGCGATCGGCGCGCTCGCGGGCGCGGGCATGCTCGATGTGGCCCTGGCGGGCACCGTCGTGGTGGTCGTGGTCAACACCGCGCTGCGGGCGGCGGGACGGCGGGTGGACCGTCAGCCCGACGCCGGTGCCGAGCAGACCACGCAGTACTCGTTCGTGGCGGTCACCGACGACGCGCACGAGGCGCATATCCGCGCGCTGCTGGTGCAGTCGTTGACCCGCACCGATTTCCAGTTGGCCGCCATCGCCAGCTCCGATATCGGCGGCGGCAAGGTCGAGGTGCGCGCGGAGCTGCTCGCCGACCGCCGCGACGACCGGCAGATGGAGTCGGCGGTGAGCCGCTTGAGCCTGGAACCGCATGTGACCAGCGTCGGCTGGCGCATTCTGGACGGGACGGAGGAGCGCGAATGACCACCGTCGGCTCCTTCCCCACCCGCGGCGCGTTGGCCCGGCCGCGCTCGCGCTGGGCCGATGTCGCGGTGTTCCTGGCCGCGGCGGTGCTGATCTGGGTCGTCGTGCGGGTCTCGCAGGGCATGGCCGTGCCGTTCGACGAATCCCAGTCCCAGGCCGCGATCTCCACCGATCCGGCGCAGCTGCCCTACTACGCGGCGCGGTCACTGCTGCGCATGTTCATCGCCCTGGGCCTGTCGATCGCGTTCACCTTCGTGTACGCGACCGCCGCGGCGCGACTGCCGCGCGCGGAGAAGATCCTGCTGCCCACCCTCGACATCCTGCAGTCGGTGCCGATCCTGGGTTTCCTGTCCATCACCGTCGCCGGATTCATCGCCCTGTTCCCGGGCTCGTCGCTGGGGCTGGAGTGCGCGTCCATCTTCGCCATCTTCACCTCGCAGGCGTGGAACATGGCCTTCGGCTTCTACGCCAGCCTCACCGCACAGCCGCGTGAACTCGACGAGGCCGCCCGGAACCTGAGACTCTCACGCTGGCAACGCTTCTGGCGCGTGGACGTGCCCAGCGGCATGTTCCCGCTGGTGTGGAACGCCATGATGAGTTTCGGCGGCGGCTGGTTCTTCCTCACCGCGGCCGAGGCCATCAGCGTCAACAACCGCGAATACGCGCTGCCCGGCATCGGCTCCTATGTGGCCGCCGCGACCAGCGACGGCGACACCCACAAGGTGCTGCTCGCCATCGCCGTCATGATCATCATGGTGGTGGGCCTGAACGTGCTGTTCTGGCGGCCGGTCACGGTGTGGGCCGAGCGGTTCCGCTACGAGGACTCCAAGTCCGCGCACGCCCCGCGCAGCCTGATGCTGAATCTGTTGCGCCGCTCCCACATTCCCGGCCTGCTCGCTCGCGCGCTGGGCCCGCTGGTGTACCCGACCGACCGGGCCATGCGGATCTTCGGGCTGGCCGAACATCCGCTCTACGTGCCGGTGGTGCGCCGCCGCCTCGCCGATGCGGCGTTCACGGCGGTGACCGGTGTGGCGATCGTGCTGGGCTGTCTGGCGATGATCCGCTACATCCTCGACACCGTCGGCTTCGACGAGGTCGCCCACGCCGCCGGATTGGGTGTGTTCACGCTGCTGCGGGTGATCGTGGTGCTGATCGTCGCCAGCCTGATCTGGGTGCCGGTCGGGGTGTGGATCGGGTTGAACCCCAAAGTGTCCCGCATCGCGCAACCCATCGTGCAGGTGTTGGCGTCGTTTCCGGCGAACTTCCTGTTCCCGCTCATCACCGCGGTGCTGGTGGCGACCGGGGCCAGCCTGAACTGGGCAGGTATCGCGCTGATGGCGTTGGGCGCGCAGTGGTACATCCTGTTCAATGTCATCGCCGGTGCCAGCGCCGTGCCCAACGATCTGCGTGAGGCGGCGGCGAATCTGCGGCTGCCGCGCATCTTGTGGTGGCGCACACTGATCCTGCCCGCCATCTTCCCGTCCTTCGTCACCGGCGCGATCACCGCCGCCGGGGGCGCGTGGAACGCCTCCATCGTCGCCGAGATCGTCGAATTCGGTGACACCACCTTGACCGCTAAGGGTCTCGGCGCCTACATCGCCGAGGCCACCACCGCCGGTGATTTCCCCCGCATCTTCGTCGGCGTCCTGGTCATGTGCGTGTACGTGGTCGGCATCAACCGCCTGTTCTGGCGGCGACTCTACGCACTGGCCGAACGCCGCTACTCGCTGTGACAGGAGCATTTCCCATGACCCACACCACTTTCGGCGATGTCCTGTTGGAGATCGACGGCGTCGGCATGTCCTTCACCGCCGCCGACGGCGAACGCCTGCAGGTGCTCGACCACATCGACCTGAACCTGCACGACGGCGAGATCGTCGCGCTGCTCGGCCGTTCCGGCTCCGGCAAATCCACGCTGCTGCGCGCCATCGCGGGCCTGCTCGCCCCCACCAGCGGCCAGGTGCGCTACCGCGGAAAGCCGCTCAACGGCGCGAATCCCGGTGCGGCCCTGGTGTTCCAGTCCTTCGCGCTGATGCCGTGGCTGAGTGTGCAGGACAATGTGGAACTCGGGCTGGCCGCGCGCGGGGTAGCGCCGCGCGAGCGTCGTGAACGCGCCCTCGAGGCCATCGACCGCATCGGATTGGACGGTTTCGAATCCGCCTACCCCAAGGAGCTGTCCGGCGGTATGCGCCAACGCGTCGGGTTCGCTCGCGCGCTGGTGCTGGAACCGGATCTGCTGCTCATGGACGAACCGTTCTCGGCGCTGGAAGTGCTGACCGCGGAGAACCTGCGCACCGAACTCGTGAAGCTGTGGGCGACAAAGGATTTCCCCACCCGCTGTATCTGCGTGGTGACCCACAATATCGAGGAGGCGGTGCAGTTGGCCGACCGCGTGGTGGTGTTGGGCGCGAATCCGGGCCATATTCTCGCCGAGGTCGCGGTGAACCTGCCGCGCCCACGCGATCGCCACACACCCAGCTTCGCCGCCCTGGTCGATCACCTCTACGGCCTGCTCACCGGCCGCGATGCCGAAACCTCCTCGACGCGACCGGATCTCGGGACGCCGGTGACCACTCCCCTGCCCGACGCGTCGGTCGGCGGGATGGCGGGCCTGGTGGATCTGGTGCACCACGGCGGGGACCGGGTGGATCTGCCCGAGATCGCCGACGACCTGAATTTCGAACTCGACGATCTGCTGCCGCTGGTCGACGCCGCGGCGATGCTGGGCTTCCTCACCGCCGAGTCCGGAGATGTGCTGCTCACCGAGGTGGGCGCACGCTGGGCCACCGCCGACATCCAGGAGTCCAAGCGCCTGTTCGCCGCGCAGGCCCGCCACCGCGCACCGCTGGTGCGCACCATTTGCAGTGCGCTGGCGGGCAGTTCGGATCGCAGCGCCCGCGCCGATTTCGTGTTGGATCTGCTGCGCCGGTCCTTCTCCCCGCAGGACGCCCAGCGCCAGCTCGACATAGCGATCGACTGGGGTCGCTATGGCGAGCTGTACGACTACGACACCGATTCCGGCCGGATCACCGCGGACCCGGCCGCCGGACTGTGACTAGTGCGCCACCATCGCCGCTTCGGCCGCCTCCGGATTGGCGGGTTTGGTGCGTGGCAGGAAGAACGCCGGGATCAGCGTGACCAGCAACAGCACCAGCGCCACCACGAAGGTGTGCGCGAAGGCCTGCGCCGCCTGGTCGAGCCCCTCGGCCAGCACCGGCGGCGGTAGCTGATCGGCCACCGTCGGATCGAAATTGGCCGCGATGGCCGGACCCGCCAACGCGCGATCCTTCAGCAGGTTGGTCAACACCACCGAAATGACCGCGGTGCCAATGGATCCGGCGGTCTGGTTGATGATGTTCATCAGCGTGGACCCGCGCGCGACCTGCGCGTGGGTCAGCGTCTGAATGGCCGCGGTCATGGTCGGCATCATGGTGCAGCCCATACCCAGGCCCATGACGAACAGCGCCGTCAGCAGCAGCGGGTAGGAGGTATCGGCGCCGACCTGGGTCAGATACGCCATGCCGATCGACATGAGCGCGATACCGGTCAACACGATCTTGCCGGGCCCGATCTTGTCGACCATGCGGCCCGCGATGGGCATGGTCAACATGGCGCCCAAGCCCTGGGGCGCGATGAGCAGACCGGCCATCAGCGTGGACTCGCCGCGCACCTGCTGCAGATAGCTGGGCAGCAGCAGACCCGAGCCGAAGAACGCCATGGCGAACAGGGTCATGGTCAGCACCGCGTAGCGCAGCGACTTGTTCTGGAACAGGTGCAGGTCGATGAGCGGGTGTCGGGTGCGCAGCGCGTGGAAGACGAACGCCACCATGAGAATCAGGCCGATGATGCCCGGGATCAACACGCGTTTCGCGGCGACGGTGCCCGCCTCCGGAATGGAGGACACGCCGAACAGGAACAGTGCCAGACCCGGCGAGGCCAACAGCATGCCGAGGAAGTCGAAGGACTCCGAGGGTTCGGGCTTGTCGGCCGGGAACACCACCCACGCCAGGATCAGCGCCACGATGCCGATGGGCACGTTGATGAGGAAGATCAGCTCCCAGTGGTGGAAGTCGTCGATCAGCCAACCGCCCAGGATGGGGCCGCAGATCGGGCCCAGCAGCATGGGCACGCCCAGCACCGCCATGACGCGGCCGATGCGCTGAGGTCCGGCGGCGTGGGTCATGATCGTCATGCCCAAGGGCATGAGCATGCCGCCGCCGAGGCCCTGGATGACGCGGAAGGCGATGAGCGACTCGATGTTCCACGCCGTCGCGCACAGCACCGAACCGAGCACGAACAGCACCAGCGCGGTCATGTAGAGGCGTTTGGTGCCGAAGCGGTCCGCCGCCCACCCCGTGAGCGGGATGACGGTGGCCAGGGCCAGGGTGTAGCCGGTCATCGTCCACGCCGCGATGGCGTAGGTGGAGTGGAACTCGGCCTGGAAGGTGGGGATCGCGACGGTCACGACCGTGACGTCGAGAATCGACATGATCGCGCCGAGCACGACCACACCGGCGATCTTGAACACCCGGGCGTCGAGTTTGTCGTCGGCCGCACCGGCCGCATTGATATCCGGAGGTGATGTCACCGTTTCAGCCTGCCAGGTCGGGGGCCGGAGAACCAGCCACATTTCCAGGGTGAGTCGCCGCCCGCGCCCGCCGGATGCGGGGGCTCAGCGTCTCGCGGGTGATCTCGGGCCGTGCTCACGCGGGCGGGGGCGGCCAGCCGTCGTCGTTGTCGTAGAAGTTCTCGGCCTCGCTGTCGGCGAGCGCCTCGGCGCGCAGATCGAATTCCGTTGGGTCACCAGGGTTTCGCGGGGGTATCCCGGTGTCGTCACCGGGGTTGTCCGCGCGGTTCGACGGTGTCGCGGCTGTGCCCATGGCGGGGTCCTCTCGGTGCGGCGGAGTATCGGGCCGAACGTCGATCGCGCCTATCATACCGAGCGGTAGCAAACAGTGAGCAACGGCGTTGGATGACGGATCTAGCGCACGCCATGCCGCGAGTCCGCGCGGGGTCGGACCGTCCTACCCCGCACGCGCAAAGCCTAGGGTCCTACCCACGCGCAAAGCCCAGGGGCGCACCGCAACCGGGCAACAGCGCGCGCGGCCCTCGCGAAACCCGCACGGCCACAACCGCAATCGCGCCATACCTGCAACGTTTTCGGCGCGGGGAACGAAATGCCCAGCGGGGTGGCGCTTCAGGAGTCGAAGGCCATCGAATTTCAGGCAAACGTCCTTTTCGTCCGACAAGGGTCGGTTGGCGGGCTACAGTACCGGCAGAGGGACGCGGCGACGAGGAGCGGGTGTTAGGTGTCCATCGGGAAATTGGTGTCGTTCGACAGCTCTCGGGGGTTCGGATTCATTCGACCCGAAGACGGTGGTCCGGACGTCTTCGTCCATGTCAACGACATCGGCTTGGACGAGGACGAATTGCGGCAGGGGCGAGTGTTCGAATTCGATGTGACCGAAGGTGACCGGGGACCGAAGGCGATCAACCTCGCCCTGGTCGGCGGGGTGAGCGTGCCGGTACGACACAAGACCAAGGAGCGTGACCGCCCGGCCGGGCCGCTCACGGCCGAGGAGCATCGCCGGTTGATCACCGAACTGCTGCTCGACGCCAGCCCGGCGCTGACGGCCGGGGAGATCCTGACCATTCGCGATCGACTGACCGCCTTCGCCGATCAACACGGGTGGCTGGAGGGCTGAGCGCGCGTACGATTCGGCCTCTCGTTTCGGCCTCTTGATTCGGCATCGACTGCCAGTTCGCACGCACGGAAAGCTGCGTCCTCCTAAACGCCCGACCGGTTCGGTCGTACGATCTTGGGAGCCGTCGGAATCGACCGATTAGTTTGTGTCGGTCGCGACGTCTATCTGGGTGAAGCCCATACCGAGGAGGTCGTGTGGATCTGCCCGTGATGCCGCCGGTGAAACCGATGCTGGCCAAATCCGTCTCCGCCATCCCCGCCGAGCCCGGCCTGTTCTACGAGCCCAAATGGGACGGCTTCCGCTGCATCGTGTTCCGCGACGGCGACGAGATCGAACTCGGCTCCCGCAACGACCGGCCACTGACCCGGTACTTCCCGGAGCTGGTGGAGCTGTTGGCCAAGGCGCTGCCCGACAAGTGCGTGGTCGACGGCGAGATCGTGGTGGTCACCGAGCACGGCCTGGATTTCGACACCTTGCAGCAGCGGCTGCATCCGGCGGCGTCGCGGGTGAACAAGCTGGCGGTGGAGACTCCCGCCAGCTTCGTCGGGTTCGATCTGCTGGCACTCGGCGACCGCGATCTCACCGAGGAGCCGTTCGAGCAGCGGCGGCGACTGTTGGAGACCGTGCTCGACGGCAGTCTGTCGCGCACGCACCTCACCCCGATCAGCGATGATCCGCAGACCGCGCGGGACTGGTTCACCCGGTTCGAGGGCGCGGGCTTCGACGGGGTGATGGTGAAGGCCAAGGACCTGCCGTACCTGATGGACAAGCGGGTCATGTTGAAGGTCAAGCACGAACGCACCGCCGACTGCGTGATCGCCGGATTCCGCTGGCACAAGGACGGCGAGGGCGTCGGTTCGCTGCTGCTGGGCCTCTACGACGACAACGGCCGCCTCAATCATGTGGGGGTGGCGAGCAGTTTCACCGCGGCGCGGCGACGCGAGCTGGTGGAGGAGTTGGCTCCATTGCGGGTGAACGCGCTGGAGAATCATCCATGGCGGGATTGGGCGGATGCGGCCGCGCAGGCCAAAGCCGAGGGCAAGATGCCCGGCGGGGTGAGTCGCTGGACCGGCGGCAAGGATCTGTCGTGGGAGCCGTTGCGCGCCGAACTTGTCGGTGAGGTGCGCTACGAACATGTCATGGCCGGACGACTACGCCACGGAGGCCGCCTGGTGCGCTTCCGCACCGACCGCACCCCCGAATCCTGTACCTACGCACAGCTCGACGAGGTCGCGCCCGCCGAGTTGGCCGATATCTTCGCCGAGGCGAGAGAGGCGAAGCCGTGAGCGACGCGGTCGAGATCGAGGCCGACGGGCACACCGTCACCATCTCCAATCCCGACAAGGTCTATTTCAGCAAACGCGGTGAGACCAAACTGGATCTGGTGCGCTACTACCAGGCGGTGGCCGAACCGCTCATGAACACCATCCGGGATCGGCCGGTGCTGCTCGAGCGCTATCCCGAAGGGGCGAGCGGGAAGTCGTGGTTCCAGAAGCGGGTGCCGAAATCGGTGCCGGACTGGTTGCGGACCACGGTGGTCTCCACCCCCAACGGCACCACCAGCGACGCGCTCGTGGCGGCGGACCTCGCGCACATTCTGTGGGCGGTGAACCTGGGCTGCTTGGGATTTCATGTCTGGCCCACGCACGCGGGCGCCGAGGACATCGCCGCGCCGGAGGTCCGCGACGCGGCCGGGGAGGTCCTGCCGCCTACCGGGGTCACCGACGAATTGCGCATCGATCTGGATCCCTCGCCCGGTATCGGTTTCGACGATCTGCGCGCGGCCGCGATCGCCACCCACGAGCTGTGCCGCGAACTCGGCATCGACGTGCGCGTGAAGACCTCCGGTTCGCGCGGGCTGCACCTGTACGCGCTGCTCGAACCCCGGTGGGACGGGTATCAGGTGCGTGCCGCCGCCGTCGCGTTGGCGCGTGAACTCGAGCGCCGCCATCCCGAGACCATCACCGCCGCCTGGTGGAAAGAGGAGCGCGGCAGCCGCGTCTTCGTCGACTTCAACCAGAACGCCCCGCACAAAACGGTGTTCGGGGCCTGGTGCGTGCGCCCCAAGGTGGGCGCGCAGGTCTCCACCCCGATCGCGTGGGCCGACCTGGACGCCATCGTCCCCGATGAGCTCACCATCGCCACCGTGCCCGCGCGCGTGGCCGAGCGCGGCGACCCGTGGGCCGATCGCGCACCACAATCCATCGAGCCGCTGTTGGACCTCTCGGCGAAGGATATGGCCGCCGGACTCATGGACGCGCCGTGGCCGCCGGTGTATCCGAAGATGCCCAACGAGCCGCCTCGGGTGCAGCCGAGCAAGGCACGCAAAGCCGAATAGCCTTGGGGGCGAGCGGTGTTCGTCGCCTGATCGCAGGCAGGCGAATGCGCGGGCCCGGTGGAGCGGGCCCGCGCGGGAGACGGGTCAGGCGTCGATGGCCTTGTGCCCGTTGCCATGGGCGATTTCGATCTTGCGTGGCTTGGCCTTCTCCGCGACCGGAATGACAAGGCGCAGTACACCATCGGTGTAGTCGGCGCGAATATTGTCGGTGTCGAGGCCCTCGCCGAGGAACAGCTGGCGGCTGAACACGCCGCGGGGGCGTTCGGCGGAGATCATGTCGCGGTTCTGGTCCAGTGCGGGGCGCTGGGCGCGGACGGTGACCACATTGCGCTCGATATCCAGATCCAGGGAGTCGGGATCGATCCCGGGCAGGTCGAGTTCGACACAGAATTCATTGCCGTCGCGCCAGGCGTCCATGGGCATGACCGTCGGACGAGCCGCGGTCCCGAAAACCTGCTGAGTCAACCGGTCCAGATCACGGAACGGGTCGGTACGCATCAGCATGGCCGTCACCTCCAACTCACTCCAATCTCAACTGAGTGTCAGATTATCTGTGCCTCGCGGCATAGATTTTTTATAGCGCGCTGGGTCGATGATCGCAAGTGGTTAGAATAGAAATCTGTGATGATCCGAGGAGGTGAGCTGTGGTGGACCAGGCGATGACTTCCGCGCTGCCCGATCCGGGCAAGGCCGTGTACGGCATCTCGGTGGCCGCCGAACTGTCCGGCGTCGGCGTCCAGAGCCTGCGACTCTACGAACGACACGGACTGCTGACACCGAGCCGTAGCGACGGTGGGACGCGCCGCTACAGTGGCGCGGACCTGGCTCGGCTGCAACGCATTACGACCCTGCTCGCGGCGGGGGTGAATCTCGCGGGGGTGGGTCGCATTCTCGATCTCGAGGACGCCAACGCGACCCTGCACGCCGACAACGACCGGCTGCGCGCGGACAATCACACGCTGCGCACGCATCTGCGCACCTGGCAACCACCCGAGTAACCCCGTTTCGCCGCTGGCACGCCCGGGCGTCGGCACCTGGTGGATGCGGTGTCGGCGCGGCGTGTTTGGCTGTCGGTCATGAGATCGACAGTGGTGCGCCGCGGCCTCGGCGTCGTGGCGGGTGCGGCGACGTTGGCCGGGATCCTCGGGGTCGCCACGCATTTCAGCCGGTGGTCGTGGGAGCCGGTGGTGTTGGCGGCCTCGCTCGCGCCGTATCTGATGGCCTGCGCGCTGGTCGGCGTGGCCGGGTTCGCGGTGCTGCGGCAGTGGGTGGGGGCGGCGGTGGCCGTGGTGGTGTTGGCGGCGGCGGTGTGGACGCAGGTCCCGTTGTATGTGCGCGAGTCGGGCGGGGACGGGGTGACGGTGGTGGCCATGCAGGCGAATCTGCTCTTCGACGGCGCGGATCCGCGTGCGCTGGTTCAGGAGGTGCGCGAGCGCCGTGTCACGGTGTTGACCGTCAACGAGCTCACGCCGGTGGCGGTGGCCGAGTTGGGGCGGGCGGGGCTCGACGAACTGCTGCCGCACCGCTATCTGTCGCCGGGGCGCACCGCGACCGGCACCGGGATCTGGAGCGCCTATCCGCTCTCGGACACCGTCGAATTCGACGGGTACGTGCTCAATCAGCTGTCGGCGACCGCGACGGTGCCGCAGGTGGGGCCGGTGACGGTGTACGCCTTCCATCCGGTGCCGCCGGTGTACGGCACCGCGGTGTGGGCCGACGAATTGTCGCGGCTGGACGCGATTCTCGACCGCGCGCCCGTGGGGCGGCCCGCGCTGGTGGGCGGCGATTTCAACGCCACCTACGATCACGCGCGGTTCCGCGCCCTGCTGTCGGGGCGTTTCGGTGATGCCGCCGACCAGGCCGGGGCCGGACATCTGGTGACCTATCCGACCGACAAGGCCTATCCGCCGATGGTCGGGATCGACCATATTCTCGTCGCGGGCGGACACGCGAGCAGTGTCGAGACGGTCACGCTGCCGGGGGCCGATCATCGCGCGCTCGTGGCGCGCGTACACCTTAGATAAGGGTGGCGAAAAGCGCTGCGGCGGCGAGTGTTTCGATCCAGAAGTACAGCCAGATCGGATAGAACGCGACGGGGGCGTCGAGCAGGCGGGAGACGAGGCGGCCCACGGCCATCCCGGCCAGGGCGGCGGCGACGGTGACGACGACGCCGCGGCGCGTCTCGGCGAGATCGAGGGCCGCGACCGCCAGCACGGCGGCGATGGCGAGGCCGAAGCCGCCGTAGACGGCGCGGATTTCGGAGCGGCCGGGTGGGGTGTCGGCGCGTAGGTGAAACGGCCGGGCCAGGGCGGCGGGCGCGGCGAGTGCGTAGCCGCCCATGCCGAGGAAGGCGAGAGCGACGATGATGAGCACGACTGTCTGCGCTGTCTGCACGGCGGGGCCTCTTTCGTTCGGGTCACGCACGATGATCGCGGGCGCGGGCGGGTCGACGCTTCCAGAAACGTGCCGTCCGAACCCGGCCCCGACGGCGCGAATTCGGGGCACGCGGGCGCTCGTCGCGGCGGTGATTCGCGCCTGACCAGCGCGGGGAGTGCCAGCCGGTAGGGTCGGGCCAATGCGTACCAGTACGAGACTGCTCGCCCTGTTCGCTGTTCCGACGCTCGCGCTGACCGCGTGTGGAGTGTTCGGCGACAACACCACCGAGGAGATGACCTCGGCCGCCAACGATTTCGCCGACGCGCTCAACAACGACGACGCGGGCGCGGCGGGCGCGGCCACCACCGATCCGGGCCGCGCGTCGGCCGCCATCGCCAGCCTCTACGACGGGCTCGGCAAGGACGCGCGGTTCGAGGTGCGCGATATCGACGCCGACGCCCACACCTTCACCCTCGCCGCGACCTGGAAGTTCGGCAAGGACGGCGCGAACGAGTGGAGCTACACCACCACCGGCAAGGCCAGCGAGACCGGCGACGGCTGGAAGGTCGGCTGGGATCCCGCGACCGTCGCACCCGGGCTCGAGACCGGGCCGCTGAGCTACAGCGCGGTGTATCCGCCCGCGACGAAGGTCCTCGCGGCGGACGGGGAGTTGATGACCCAGCAGACCGTGACGCTGGTGAACCTGTCCCCCGGCGTGGACACCGCCGCGGTGGCGGCGCTGCTCGCGCCCATCTCCCCCGGCATCACCGCGCAGTCGTTGCAGTCCGATCTGGCGGCGGCACAAGGTAAACCGGTCACCGCGATCACGCTGCGCGAGAGCGATCTCGCGCCGATCCAGGCGGCGCTGTCGGCGCTGCCGAACGTCACCCTCGCCCCGCAGACGCGGTTGCTGGCGGTGGACAAGGAGCTCGCCTCACCGACGCTGGCGGGGTTGTCCGAGTTGTGGCAGTCGCAGGCCGACGCCGCGGCGGGTTGGGCGGTGCGCGCGCAGACACCGACCGGCACGCAGCGGGTCGCGGGCCGAGACCCCCAACCCACCAACGATATTCGCAGCACCCTCGATCTGGGGTGGCAGCGCGCCGCCGAATCCGCGCTCGCCCCGATCACTCAGCCCGCCGCCATCGTCGCGTTGCAGCCCTCGACCGGCAATGTCGTTGCCATGGCCCAGAATTCGGCCGCCGACGCGCAGGGTCCGATCGCGTTGACCGGCCTGTACCCGCCCGGTTCCACCTTCAAGACGGTGACGGTGTCGGCGGCGTTGCAGGCGGGCGCGGTCACCCCCGACAGCGTGGTCGCCTGCCCCGGCACCGCCGATATCGAGGGTCGACGCATCCCCAACGACAACAACTTCGACCTCGGGTCGGTGCCGTTGCACACCGCGTTCGCGCGCTCGTGCAACACCACCATGGGCCGCTTGGCCGTGGATCTGCCGCCGACCGCGCTCACCGACGCGGCCGCGCAACTGGGCCTGGGCATCGACTACGTGACCCCGGGCCTGACCACCGTCACCGGGTCGGTGCCCACCGCCGACACCCCGGCCCTGCGCGTCGAAGAGGGCATCGGCCAGGGCAAGGTCACCGCTTCCCCGTTCGGCATGGCCCTGGTCGCCGCCGCCCTCGCGCACGGCTCCGCGCCGAACCCGACGCTGGTCGCCGGGCAGCCGGGCACCCCCGACCGCACGCCCCCGGCGCTGCCCGCGACCGTCGCCGATCAGGTGAAAACCATGATGCGCGAGACGATCACCGACGGCACCGCCACCCAGCTGCGCGATATCCCCGGCCTGCTCGGCAAAACCGGCACCGCCGAATTCATCGACGACACCCACGCGCACGGCTGGTTCGTCGGCATCGACGGCGATCTGGCCTTCGCGGTGTTCGTCTCCGACGCCAACAGCTCTGGCCCGGCCGTCGAGGCGGCGGGACGGATGCTGCGGGCGCGCTGAATCCCGGGCGACCGAATCGGGGCGCGGGCCCCGATTCAGTTGCCGCGGTGCACGTTCGGGAAGGTCTGCGTCACCAAAGTGAGCAGCATGTCGGCGAGCAGGTCGTGGACCTGGGCGCGGGTGAGGCTGCCGCGCACGATCCACTCTCGGCCCGCGGCCTTCACCAGGCCGCCGTAACAGCGCACCAGGGCGCGCAGTTCGTCGCTGTGCAGCGAACCCTCGAGGCCCATCATGGCGACCATGCGGTCCGCGGCGGCGGTGTCGGCCTCGTCGAGAATGCGCTGCACCTCCGGGTCGTCGCCGATGCCTTCCAGGCCGGTGACCTTCACCCAGGTGTGGCCGTGTTCGCCGATGGTGTCGAGCAGCCAGGACACGCTGGCGTCCACGCGTTCTCGCGTCGTCCCGGTGGGCACGGCCATGGCCTCGGGGCGCGGCAGCGTCACCATACGGCGCACGACCGCCAGGTAGAGGTCGCGTTTGTTGCCGAAGTAGTGGTTGATCAGGCCGCGCGCCACGCCCGCGCGCTGCGCCAGTTCGGCGGTGGACACGGCCGCGTACGGCCGTTCGCCGAACATGTCGATGGCGCAGGCGAGGATTTGCGCGCGACGTTCGTCGGGTTCGAGTCGACGCCGCCGTGCGGGCGCGTCGGCGCCGTCGACCGGCACGGTGTCCGTCGACTCGACCGTCTCGGTCTCAGAGTGAGCGGGCAATGAGATCCTTCATCACCTCGTTGGCGCCCGCCAGGATCCGCAGCACTCGGGCACCGGTGTAGAGCTGGGAGATCGGGTATTCGGTCATGTATCCGTAGCCGCCGAACAGCTGCAGACAACGATCCACCACGATACCGAGTTGATCGGTCAACCAGTACTTCGACATGGCCGCGGTGGGGATATCGAGCTCTCCGGCCACGTGTTTGACCAGGCAGTCGTCGAGGAACACCCGCGAAACCTTGGTGATGGTGGCGCATTCGGCCAGTTCGAAGCGCGTGTTCTGCATCTTGAACAGCGTCTTGCCGAACATTTCTCGGCCCTTGGCGTAGTCGACGGTGAGCTCGACCGCCTTCTCCATCATGGCCACCGACATGATGGCGGTGACCAGGCGTTCCTGGGCCAGCATCTGCATCATCTGGTAGAAGCCCTGGCCCTCGGCCGAGCCCAGCAGGTTCGAGGCGGGCACGCGCAGGCCGTCGAAGAACAGCTCCGCGGTGTCCTGGCCCTTGCCGCCGATCTTGGACAGGATGCGCCCGCGCTTGAACCCGGGCGTCTCGTCGCTCACCTCGGCGAAGATCAGCGACACACCCGCCGCGCCCAGGCTCGGATCGGTCTTGGCGGCGATGATGATGCCGTCGCAGAGCCAGCCGTTGGAGATGAAGATCTTCGACCCGGTGATGACGTACTCGTCGCCGTCGCGCACCGCACGGGTCTTGATGTTCTGCAGATCCGAGCCCGTCCCCGGTTCGGTCATACCGATGGACAGCACCATCTCACCGCTGGCCGCCTTGGGCAGCACCCGCCGCTTGAGCTCCTCGGACCCGAATTCGTGCACATACGGCGCGATGATCGAGGAGTGCACGGGCATCCCCATCGCCCCGTCCCCGGTATGGCACTGCGCCTCGATGATGGCCGCCTCGTGCGCGAAGGTCCCCCCACCCCCGCCGTACTCCGCCGGAATCGCCGCACACAGCAACCCCAATTCCCCCGCGCGCCGGTACAACTCGCGATCCGGATGCCCCTGCTCGATGAACTTCTCCTCGTGCGGAACCACCTCCTTCTCGAAGAAGGTGGTAGCCAATCCGCGTACCGCCTCGACCTCATCGTCGCTCCATGCGGGCCGTGTCATCGTCGCATCCTCCACTCACGCGCGCCGCCAGTCCGGCGCTGTCGGACACCAGCGTGCAGGGTTATTGGCACAATGTCAACGACTTGCTGGCCTGGCGTCAACAGGCTTCGGTACGCGGGCGGTTACGGGGCCTCCCGCGTGTCCACCGCCAAGCCCAATCGAAGGTCCCACAGCTGCTGCGGCTTACTCGACGCGAACGCGTAGTACCGCAACCGCTCCGGCGTATCCACCACCGCCCGCACCGCGGCCTTGACGAGGGCGACCACCTGTTCGGCACCGGCACGACCGGGCGGGAAGTCGTAGAACGCGATCTCGCCATCGGACGCGTCCCGCACCTCCACCCGCGCCTCGGTCCCCGAAAACCAGCCCTGCGCAACGAAACCCGGGTCGGTCTCCTGGGTGATCACCCAGACGATCGTGGTCGCGAAGCGGAACAGCACCGGCAGATCAGCGCCGAGGGACCCGAAGACATCGTCGAGCCGCTCCTCGAAATCGTCCCAATCGCGCGACCGAGGCGCGCCCGGGAAGTACATGCCGGAAATATCGGATCGATCGGCATCGCGATCGGGCCGAACTCGCCACCGGAACGCCGGTTCCCACTGCTCGTCGTACTCCGACCAGGTGTAGTCCTCGTTCTCGGTGGCTTCGGTGGGTCGCAGCGCCAATTCCAGCGAACCCGATCCCAGCCACGCCAGCCGCCGCGACAACGTCACCGTCACCGGCCCCCGCCGCCACGTCGCCAACGCGCCCGGCCCACCGACGAACGAGGGCGCGCCCAGCTCCCGCACACACAGGTCCAGCGCGGTGAGATACGCGATCCGCAACACATTCTCGGGCACCCGGTGGGACAGCCGCACACTGCGGTATTCGCCGAATCGGTAGCGCCGATCGTCGTCGTCGCTGCGTGTCACCCACAGCGATGACGAATCGGATTTCGCCCGCAGCGCCTCGGGTTCGCTCGTAGTGACCGGCGGCCACCCGATCGCCGCGAGCACACCTTCCATCTCCGCACGCGACCACGACCCCGGATCGGCGTGCGCGAGAGACGAAATAGCCGCAGCGCACCTGCGCCACTCCTCGGAGGAGGTGAAGACGGTGATCGCGTGCTGCTCTCGGGCGCTCACCCGCTCCCGTTCCGCGGGCGCGGCAAGCCACAGTTCGACCGACCGCTCCTGCGGCACGACACCGATCACCACGTTCGGAAACACCCAGCCGTTACCGAACTCAGCCAGCACCGTCCATTCGGTCGGCGGCTCCCAACGCTGCCATACCCCGAGAGTCAGGCGGTGGAACGCGGCCGCCACCGCGGGCCCGGGATCCGCCTCGGCGTCGAGGGTGTCGGCGATCGTGACCACGATGCGGTCGATGCGCCCGTCCGTGCCGACAATGCGCGCCCGAGGCCGCTCCACCGCCAGGCCGGTCGCCAATTCGAACTGCCCGTCCGTCTCCGACCGTGCCGGTTCGCTCCAGCCGAATCCCGCACCGAAACGCTCGACATCCGACAGCGTCCACGTCCAGTCGAATAGCTTTGCCGCTTCGGCTATTTCGCGCGCCCCGTCGCGGTCCACCCGCATCTCCACTCCCACGACGCGAGCCTAGCGCCCGACCCCGACACCGCCGGGGGTCGGATCACTCGCCGTCGGAACGCGCGGTGTTCACCTCGGCGAGCGTGGTGAAGATCGGGGTGTCGGGGTCGGCGTGGATGCCCTGGCGGCGGAGGAAGCCGTCGATGAGGTCCCAGACCAGATCGGCTGTGCGGTCGATGAATTCGGCGGTCTGGGGCGGGGTGGGGGTGGCGGTGTCCGAGAGCCACAGGTCGCTGACCGAGACGACGACGCCGATCAGGGCTCGGGAGAGGTAGTCGATGCCGGTGGTGTCGATGGGGACCGCTTCGGCGACCGTGGTGGCCATTGTGGTGAGTTTGCGGGCGGCGTCGCGGCCCAGGTCGACCTGGAGGACCGCGCCGTCGGCCTGTTGCAGCATGGGGGCCTGGCCGAGGTAGCGGAAGACGTTGGGGTGCTCCAGGATTCCGGCGGCGTAGGCGGTGAAGACGCGGCGCAGGGCGGTGCGCGGGGGCTGGAGCATGAGGGTCATGTCGGTGCCCGCGGCGGCGAAGGCCAGGCGGGTCATGCGGTCGGCGATCTCGGCGTAGAGATCGGCCTTGTCGGCGAACTGGCGGTACAGCCGCGGCTTGGTGATGGCCGCCTCGCGGGCGATGTCGTCCATGCTCGGACGCGGGCCGTCACGATCGATCACCCGGATCGCGGCATCCACGATCGCATCCCGCGTAATCGTGCGCGGGGCCGAACCGGAACTGATACGCGCCACGACCAGCACCATACACGTACCGGTAGTACGAGCCCAGACCGACAACCGACCACCCGTTTCACCCAGACCCGACCGGGTAGTCGAGTGACTGAAGCCACACCGAGCACCGGCAACACGGCATTGATTTCACGCCGACCGTACTGCCAGTATCGAAACGCGTACCGGCAGTACGCCGCCGGTGTGGCGAGGGGTCCCACCGGCGCATCCGCCGGTCCCACGGAAAACGATCCGAAAGATGCCGATGTCCGACGCAGCACGCCAACTCAGCACCACCCTCCACGCGCCACTCCCCGACGCCTTCACCCAACTCGGCGACCCCGAACTCACCGAACTACACCGCCTGCTCACCGAGGCCATCCAGCAACGCACCGCCAACCTCGACCACGCCATCAACACCTCCCTCGACTTCGTGCCGCGCCTCATGCGCCCGGCCGTCAAGAAAGCACTCGGCCTGTGAGCGAACACCTCGTCGCCGTCGCGGAGACCACCAAACTCGCCCGCGTCCTCGGCATCACCGACCCCACCGAACTCGACTTCCTCGTCGACCTACCCCCCGCCGCCATCCGCGAATTCCGCGAACGCGCCACCGACCTGCTCTTCGACGCCGACGCCAAACGCCTCAAAGGCGTCGCCGCCGCCAGCAAACTCGTCCCCCTCTCCATCAGCGCCAAAGTCGCCGAACGCGCCTTCGGCCCCGTCCTGTGCGCCGCCACCGCCAGCACCGTCGACCCGCAACGCGCCATCGACATCGCCAAAGCCCTCCCCGCGCGCTTCCTCGCCGAATGCGCCGTCCAACTCGACCCGCGCCGCACCGCCGACATCATCGCCGCCGTACCCCCGACAATGGTCGCCGACGTCGCCCGCGAACTCCTCGCCCGCGGCGACCACATCACCATGGGCCGCTTCGTCCACGTCGTCCCCGAACCCGCCCTGCGCGCGGCCGCGCCCATCATGAGCGACACCGACCTGCTGCGCATCGCCTTCCTGCTCGAAGACAAAACCGCCATCGACAACGTCCTACACGTCGTCTCCGACCGCGTCCCCGGAGTCATCCGCGCCGCCGCCGAACAAGACATGTGGGCCGAAGGCATCGACCTGCTCGACTCCATCGCCCCACACCACCGCGCCTGGATCGGCGATACCGCCGCCGAACTCGGCGGTGACGTCCTCGACGCCCTCATCGACGCCGTCCACGACCTCGACGCCTGGACCACCCTGCTGCCCATCACCAGCGCCATGAGCCACGACAGCCTGCGCGTATTCGCCGAACGCCCCGCCGTCCACGACGAACACGTCCTCACCGCCATCATGGACACCGCCCTCGACCACGGCCAATGGCCCAACCTGCTGCCCCTCGCACCCCACCTGGCCGAACAGCAGCTCGAATTCATCGCCGCCCGCGTCGCCGCCGAACCCGACGAACGCCTCACCGACCTCATCCGCGACGCCGACACCGCCGGACTCTGGGACGCCATGATCCCCCTCGCACTGGCCATGACCGACGAACACCGCCGCCGCATGGCCGCCCTGCCCGTCATGACCGAACCCGACATCCTGCGCGCCGTCATCACCAGCACCGCCGAACACGAACTCTGGTCGCACGCACTGCCTTTGGTCGACGCCCTCCCCGACACCGCCACCCCGATCCTCGCCTCCTGCCTCGGCGACCTCACCCGCGACCAGCTACTCACCGGCCTGCTCACCGCCGCCCGCGGCGACAATATCCACACCCTCGTCGACATCGCCCTCGCCCAAGACCCCGACGGCCGCGCCCGCGTCCTCACACTCATCGACGGCCTCGACGACCTCGACGAATTCCTCACCGCCCTCACCCCCGACACCCCCGACGTGGTCTGGCAAGCCCTCGTCGACGTCCGCGACGAAATCCCCCACAAACTCCTCGGCCTACTCGCCGAACGAGCCCGCGAACTCGGCCACGACACCACCGCCACCCAACTCGAACCCGCCACCGCCACAGCCGAATAGCGCACCCCCGGCCACCACGGTGGCCGGGACATCACGCCGGACGCACCCTCGGCTCCGCCTGCTCGATATAGCGGTCGATCGCCTCCCGATGCGCCGACAACGCGCGAATCCGCTCGTCGAGACTCTCCCGCTCCCGCCGCAGACTCGCCAACATCTCCGGCGCGACAATGCGCATATGAATAGAATCCGGCTGATTCAAACACGGCAGAATGTCGCGAATGATCCGCGTCGGAATCCCCGCCTCCAACAACCCGCGAATCTTCAACACCCGATCGACCGAATTCTCCGCGTACACACGACGATCCGCCGCATCCCGCATCGGCCGAATCAACTCCTGCTCCTCGTAATACCGCAACAACCGCACCGAAACGCCGGTCCGCCGCGCCAGTTGACCGATCCTCATAACAACATTATCCAGCCACACACCCGCGAAAGCCGTTCGCGGATTTGACCTCTCACCAATGTGAGGTTCCCAGACTCGTCGACATGGCAACCCACACCACGCTCGGCGATACCACCACCGCCGCCCTACCCGTCGGCGCACTCACCGCACTGGCCACCGTCGTCTTCATCGGATGCGTCACCGAAACCATGCCCGCCGGAGTCCTCCTCGGCGTCAGCGACGACCTCGCCATCACCGAAGCCCAAGCCGGACACCTCGTCTCGGTCTACGCGATCAGCACCGCACTCACCGCCATACCCCTCACCGCCGCCACCCGACACCTACCCCGCCGCACCCTCCTCCTCGGCCTCATCCTCGGATTCGCCCTCGTCAACACCGTCACCGCACTCTCCCCCTGGTACCCACTCACCCTCGCCGCCCGCATCGCCGCCGGAGCCGTCTCCGGCGTCCTGTGGGCCATGATCGCCGGATATGCCATGCGCCTGGTCGACCCCGACCGCGCCGGACGCGCTCTCGCCATCGCCATGCTCGGCACCCCCCTCGGATTCGCCGTCGGCGTACCCGCCGCCAGCCTCCTCGGCGACCTCCTCGGCTGGCGCTACGCCTTCGGCACCGTCGCCGCGATCACCCTCCTCCTCATCGGGGCCGTGCTCTGGCAAGTCCCGCAGCTTCCCGGCCAATCACCCCAGCCGCGCACCGACACCCCACGCCGCACGATCCGCGGCCTACCCGCCGTTCTCGCAACCACTTTCGTCCTCGTACTCGGCCACAACATCCTCTACACCTACATCGGCCCCACCATCGCCGCCGCCCAACGCCCCGACCTCATCGCCGCCGCACTCCTCGTCTTCGGCGCGGCCTCCGTCCTCGGCATCGCGATCGTCGCCGCCCTCGTCGACCGCTGGCTACGCACCCTCATGCTCACCGCCACCCTCCTCATCGCCGCGGCCGCCACCACCATCGCCACCACCGCCGACCAACCCTGGCTCCTGTTCACCGCCATCGCCATCTGGGGAGCCGCCTTCGGCGGAACACCCACCATGCTCCCCGCGGCCGCCGCCACCATCGCCGGACCACACGGCGACATCGCCCAATCCATGACCATCACCGTCTGGAACATCGCCATCGCGGGCGGCGCGATCACCGGCGGCGCCCTCCTCGACGCCACCCACGACACCCGCACCCTCCCCCTCACCACCGCCCTACTCGCCCTCACCGCCTGCGCCATCATCCGCACCGCACGACGCCACGGCTTCCCCCACCGCACAACCGCCTAGCACCACGGCGGTCGCCCACCAGCGACCGCCGCACACCCCCGACACCACCGATGCGACAATGGAGCGTCACCCGCCCCCGCACGAAGGAACACCGCGCCCTCCGATGGCCGAGCACACCACCACGGACACCCCCTCCGACACCACGGCCATCGACCCCGACGAACTGGCCATCTGCCTGCGCGTCCTCGACCAAGCGGGACAACTCGACAAAGACCACCCCGACGCCGTCACCGTCCAACGAGCCGTCGGCCACCTGTTCAAGAAATTCAAACAGCGCCGACGCATCGCCTCCCGGCAAGCCGTCGCCACCGCCGACCGCGAAGTCCTCGCCGCCACCGCCACCGCCTCACCCAACCGCATCGACGACGAGACCGCGGGCATCCTGATCAGCTCCAACACCCCCGGAGCCTCCGCGGGCACCCTCCTCAAAGCGCGCCCCTGCTACATCTGCAAACAGCGCTACACCCGCGTCGACGCCTTCTACCACCAGCTCTGCCCCGACTGCGCCGCCAAGAGCCACGCCAAACGCGACGCCAGCACCGACCTCACCGGCAGACGCGCACTCCTCACCGGCGGCCGCGCCAAAATCGGCATGTACATCGCGCTACGCCTGCTGCGCGACGGCGCGCACACCACCATCACCACCCGCTTCCCCAACGACGCCATCCGCCGCTTCACCGCCCAACCCGACAGCGCCGACTGGCTGCACCGACTCCGCATCGTCGGCATCGACCTGCGCGACCCCGCCCAAGTCGTCGCCCTCGCCGATGATGTCGCCGCCCAAGGCCCGCTCGACATCATCATCAACAACGCCGCCCAAACCGTCCGCCGCTCCGCGGGCGCCTACAGCGCCCTCGTCGAAGCCGAGAACGGCCCCCTGCCCGCCGGAGAACTCCCCGAGAAGATCACCTTCGGCAAAACCATGCAGGCCCACCCCACCGCGCTCACCGCCTCCCTCACCCCCGACCTCACCGCCGCCGACATCACCGAACTCGCCCTGGTCGCGGGATCGGCCACCCCCGAACGCATTTCGCGCGGTGTCGCCATCGACGCGGGCGGCCTGGTCCCCGACCTCGCCCACACGAACAGCTGGGTGCAATCCGTCGGCGAGGTCGACGCCACCGAACTCCTCGAAGTGCAACTCTGCAACTCCACCGCGCCGTTCATCCTCATCTCGCGCCTGCGCGCCGCCATGGCCGCCGCACCCGCCCGCCGCAAATACGTCGTGAACGTCTCCGCCATGGAAGGCGTCTTCCACCGCGGCTACAAAGGCCCCGGGCACCCGCACACCAATATGGCCAAAGCCGCGCTGAACATGCTCACCCGCACCAGCGCCCGCGAAATGTTCGAAACCGACCGCATTCTCATGACCGCCGTCGACACCGGCTGGATCACGGACGAACGCCCGCACTACACCAAGATCCGCCTCGCCGAGGAAGGCTTCCACGCACCCCTCGACCTCGTCGACGGCGCGGCCCGCGTCTACGACCCGATCATCCAGGGCGAAGCCGGAAACGACCTGTTCGGCGTCTTCCTCAAGGACTACGAACCGTCCAACTGGTAGCCCGGTCGTAGGCTGAGTCCCGCAGCCCACATCCGACGAGCAGGAGGCCGAGGTGGCCGAGACCAAAGTGTCCGACGTACTGGCCGAACTGGCCGACCTCGAGGATCCGAAGGTCCGCGCGGTCAACGAGAAACACGGCGACGACCACGGCGTGAACCTCACCAAACTCCGGTCCGTCGCCAAGCGGCTTAAAACCAACCAGAACCTCGCCCGCGAACTGTGGGCCACCGACGACACGGCCGCACGTCTGCTGGCACTGCTCATCTGCCGTCCAAAGGCGTTCGACCGCAACGAGTTGGACGCCATGCTCCGCGAAGCGCGCACCCCCAAAGTCCACGACTGGCTGCTGAGCTACGTCGTCAAGAAGAACCCCCACGCCGAAGAACTGCGCCTGGCCTGGTTCGCCGACCCCGACCCGGTCGTCGCCAGCGCCGGGTGGACACTCACCGCCGAACGTGTCGCGAAACAACCCGAGGGCCTCGACCTCCCCGGCCTGCTCGACATCATCGAAGCGCGGATGAAGGATGCCCCCGACCGCCTGCAATGGGCCATGAACACCTGCCTCGCCCAGATCGGCATCGAACACCCCGACTTCCGCGCCCGCGCCCTCGATATCGGCGAACGCCTGAAGGTCCTCGAGGACTACCCGACCTCCCCGGGCTGCACATCGCCGTACGCGCCCATCTGGATCACCGAAATGGTCCGCCGCCAACAGAGCAAATAGCCACTTCCCGTACCGGTCTAGGCCCCAACTAGGTTGGGGCCCTTCTTGTCTGGGCGTCTTTTGGGGTCGTGCTGTGTGTCGGGAGTGGTTGGACGTTGAGAATGGACTACATGCGTAGATGCGCATAGTGCCGTATAGATATTAAAGCTCAACGAAGAGGGATTGTTTTCGCAGTTCATGCGGCCAATACGTAAGGGCCTGGATTAGTTGCCGATCTCTCGGGCCGCACTGGGGCGGCCGTTCCCGCGCGCCACTTCCTGCGCTGACGTTGGACGCCAGGTCTGCGATTACATATCTAGATGCGCATATCAGCATGCTGGTATGCGCTCACTCCCCTATGCGGAGAGAGGTCATGGTGTCGGTGGGTTCAGTCGGCCAGGCGGCGGGTGACGAAATCGACTACCGGGCGGGTGTTTTCGGGCAGATCCAGGTAGAAGTGGCGGCCGGGGAAGGTCGCCGTGTCGAAATCGGCGGTGGTGTAGTCGCCCCACTCCTTGGCCTGCGTAACCGTGGTGGTGGGGTCTTCGGTGCTCACCAGCGCGGAGATCGGACTGCGGAGTTTGTCGCCGGGCTCGTAGCGGTAGGTCTCGACGGCCTGGTAGTCGGCGCGGACCGCGGGCAGGACGAGTTCGGCGAGGCTCGGTTCGTCGCGCAGCATCTGGACCGAGGCCGGGTCATTGGCCAGGCGTTCCAGGTCGCCGATGAGGGCGTCGTCGGAACCCTGGTGCAGGCGGCCGGGTTCGGCGTACGAGGGAACCGGTCGGCCCGAGACGAAGAGATGGGCCAGCTCGCGGCCCGCGGCTTCCAGCTGCCGGGCGGTCTCGTAGGCGACCGTCGCGCCCATGCTGTGCCCGAACAGCGCCAAGCGGATGCCGGTGGGCCAGCGCAGCAGATCGGCGGCGGCCTGCTGGGCGAGGGTGGTCAGCGTGGTGATGACCGGATCGCCGAGGCGGTCCTGGCGGCCCGGATACTGCACGGCGAATACCGCGATACCGGAACCGAATTCCCGCGACAGCGCCCGATAGGCCGTCACCGCTCCCCCACCGGGCGGAAAGCAGACCAGCACGGTCCGCGGGGCCGGGTCGGGGCGCAGCTGACGCAGCCACGTGGTTCCGGTGAGATTCGCCACCAACGAGATTCTCCTTCGCGCAGTACTGTCGGACGGGTGGATACGTGTGCAGCGCTGGTCCGCGACTACGAGGCCGGGATAGCCGTCACCGCATCGAGTATGCCCGCACCACCGGACCCCGAGACCAATCTGGCTGCCACGCTGCCGGTCTGGAGCCTCGCGGGCGGGGCCGTCGCGGCCTTCGCGGCGGCGGTTGACCGGCGCAGACGAGCCACCGGCTTCGCGGAGATCGCGGAGCGCCTCGAGCCCGGACGAGTGGCCGCGGCGTTCTCGAGCGAGAAGCTGCTGCGCATCGACGGCGCGGGCGTGCGCCAGTTCGCGGAGCTGTCCGGATTCTTCCCCGCGGCCGACGGGTGGGTGCGCACGCACGCCAACTATCCGCATCACCGCACGCGACTGCTGGCGGCGCTGGCGCTGCCCGAGGACAGCGGTCGAGACGTCGTCGCCGCGCGCATCGCCGAACTGCCCGCCGCCGATATCGAGGACCGGGCCGACGAATTCGGGGCCATCGCGGTGCGGGTGCGGACCGAACAGGAGTGGGCCGACAGCCCGCAGGGCAAGGCTGCCGCGGACGGCCCGCTCGTCGCGATGGACCTGCGTGCGGATCGCGGCGAGTTCGAAACCGTCAGTGCCGCAACGCAGATGCTGCCGTTGCGCGGAGTGCGGGTACTCGATCTCACCCGGGTGATCGCCGGTCCGGTGGCGACGCGCTCGCTGGCGTTGCTGGGAGCCGATGTGCTGCGCGTCGATCCGCCGGGACTGCCGGAGATTCCTTGGCAGTACGTCGATATCTGCCAGGGCAAGCGGTCCACGCTGTTGGACCTGCGCACCGATCGCGCCGTCTTCGACGAATTGCTCGGTACGGCCGACGTTCTCGTCACCGGCTACCGACCCGGCGCGCTCGAAGCGGCCGGACTGGATGCGGCGGCGCGGCGGCCGGGCATCGTGCACGCGCGGGTGAGCGCCTGGGGCGAGACGGGCCCGTGGGGTACGCGGCGCGGCTTCGACAGCATTGTGCAGGCGGCCGCCGGAATCTCGCTCATCGAAGGGGCGCAAGGGAATTCATCAGGGCAGCCGCCGGTGGGCGCGCTGCCCGCGCAGGCCCTCGACCATGCCAGCGGGTACCTGCTCGCCGCCGGGGTCGTCGACGCGCTCAATGCCCGCGACGCCGACGGCGTGGGCCGCGATGTGCGAGTGGCGTTGGCGCGCACGGCATCCTGGTTGCTCGCCGCACCCGGACGCTCCCCCGCCCACGAACCGGCGCGGTCGCCGGACGAGCGGTACGCGGTCGCGCACGACGCCGTGGTGACGGCGGTGCCCGCACTCACCGAGTACCCGGACTACCCGTGGCCCGCACCGCCGTACGGCGGCAACGAACCAGCCTGGCGAACCGAATAGGATATTCCGCGCATCCCGGCGATAACTCGCCGGATACCCCGATCTAGTTGCGCTGGTTGGTTTTTCGCGTTCCGAATCTCCCTCTCGCCGGAAGCGCGACGGCGGCGTAGTGTCGATTTCTCGGACGGCCCCGCGCCACGAAGCCCTCCGCGAATTCACGACACGGCACCGCCGTATGCGAGTCCAGGACTGCGAGCACCCATGCCCACCGCGCCGCACGACCACGAGGCCCGAGCCACAACGGGTCCCGGGGCGGTATGGAACGGGACTGGACGCCCGCTCATGGCAGCGCGGAAAACCCTTCGCGAGCGTCGGAAATCACCCTCCCCACAAGGTCGATCAAGATCGTGAAAGTGCACCTGTTCATGCATCCCGACATTCTCGAAAATCCATCGCCCACCAGGCATTTGTGTCGTTAATAGATGGGATCCTGAAACCGACATCGTCAGTACCGACTCATGTCGGCACTCGTCTGGAGGAAGTCATCGTGGACACGTCTGGGCCTCTGCTCACTGCCGCGCAAACCGACGCTGACAGGGTGGGAAAGCGGGAATGGGCCGGATTGGCGGTGCTGGCCCTGGCCTGCCTGGTGTACTCCATGGACCTCACCGTGCTGCACCTGGCCGTCCCACAGATCAGCGCCGAATTGCGGCCCACCGGTTCGCAATTGCTCTGGATCATCGATGTCTACGGCTTCCTGGTGGCCGGGCTGCTGCTCACCATGGGCACCATCGGAGACCGAATAGGGCGGCGACGGCTGCTCATGGTGGGCGCGGCCGCCTTCGCGGCGGTGTCGATCATCGCGGCCTTCGCGCCCTCGGCCCCGGTGCTCATCGGCTGCCGCGCACTGCTCGGTGTCGCCGGTGCCACGCTCGCGCCGTCCACACTGTCGTTGATCTTCACCATGTTTCGCGATACCGAGCAGCGCCGCATCGCCATCGGGGTCTGGGTGGGTTCCTATTCGGTCGGCGGCGCGATCGGCCCGCTGGCCGGTGGGCTCATGCTCGAACACTTCTGGTGGGGTGCGGTTTTCCTGCTCGCCGTCCCCGTCATGGTGATGCTCATCGTCCTCGCGCCGAGGGTGCTGCCGGAATTCCGGGATCCGGACGCGGGACGGCTGGATCCACTCAGCGCGCTCATGTGCACGGGCGCGGTGCTGCTGGTGGTGTTCGGCATGAAGAAGGCGGCCCAGGACGGGATAGGCGGCGCCGCCGTGCCCGCGCTGCTGGCCGGGCTGCTGGTCGGCGTCGTATTCGTTCGGCGACAACTGAACTCGGCCGAGCCCATGCTGAATCTGCGGTTGTTCCGCTTCGGCAGTTTTCGGACGGCGTTGGCGATCAATATGCTCGCCATCTTCGTCGCCTTCGGGTACTTCCTGTTCGTGGCGCAGTATTTCCAACTGGTACTGGGGATGTCACCGCTGCGGGCCGGACTGGCGACCATTCCGGCCGGACTGGGTTTCATGATCGGTTCGCAGCTGGGACCGCGCATCGGGCGGGTGGTGCGACCGGCGTACATGATCGGCGGCGGGATGGCGATGGCCGCCACCGGGTTGCTGCTGCTGACCCAGATCACCGTGACGGGCGGGGTGCCGCTGACCATTGTCGCGTCGCTGCTCGTATCCTTCGGGCTGGCACCGGTTTTCGGTATCACCACCGAACTGATCGTCGGCTCCGCGCCGCCGGAACAGGCCGGAGCCGCCTCCGGGCTCTCGGAGACCGGGGCCGAGTTCGGTGGGGCACTGGGTATTTCGATACTCGGCAGTATCAGCATCGCCATCTACCGGAGTCAGCTGGCCAACACCCTGCCGTACGGACTGCGCGACGGCGAGGTCGCCACCGCCCGCGACACACTGGGGGCGGCGATCGATGTCGCCGACGGCCTACCCGATCGACTAGGGACGGCGGTCGCCGATGCCGCCAAGCACGCGTTCCTCACCGGCATGCATGTCACCGCCGCCATCGCGGCGGGCGCGGCACTGGTCTTGGCGCTGCTCGCCGTGAGCCGACTGCGCGATGTGCCGCCGAGTTGATCCGCCGAGCCGGATTCACTTGCGGGTCATGGCCTCGACCGCGAGTTCGAATTCGCCGCCGTCGATCATGTCGCCGCTCGGCGCGACCAACCACAGCAGGGCCATGCCCTGCATCGTCGCGAAGTACAGCTTCGCGACCGCCTCGGCCTCGTCCCGGGTCAGCTCGGGATGCACCTCGCGCAAGGTCGTCGCGATATCGCCGTGCGCCTGTTCGGTCGCTTCGGCCATGAACTGCTGCGACTCCTCCGACCGCGCGATGCGCACCGCGTTCTCCATACTCAACAGCAGCTGTTCGCGATGGCCCGCGATGGCATCGAGCAAGCCGTTCCACGTGTAGGTGAGCGACTCCCGCAGGGTGCGCCCCTCCCCCGCTTCCCGGAGTACGGCCTCGAACGCGTCACCGATGCCGCTACCCGTGGCCTCGGTGAGCGCCTCGGTAATGAGACGGTCCTTCGAACCGAAGTGGTAGCCAATCGCCGCGAGGCTCACGCCCGCGGCGGTGGCGATATCTCGGGCGGTCACCTTGGCCAGTCCACGGTCCAGGATGGCCTTGCGCGCGCCCGCCATCAGGTCTTCTCGGTTTCCCATAACCCCACCCTATCAGCGTCTTAGACATTTGTTCTAGACATACGTGCCAGTCATGTGTTAGACATTTGTCTAAGACATTCGTACTTCTCCAAGGAGTCACCCGATGAACACCACCACCTCGAACCTGCGCATCCTGATCGTCGGCGGCGGCATCGCCGGAAACGCCGTGGCGCTGCAACTGCTCCGCGCTGGCGTGCGCACCACGGTGGTCGAACGCTCCCCCGAACCGCGCCCAGGCGGGCAGGCCGTCGATCTGCGCGGCCCGAGTCGGGAGGTCGCCGAACGGATGGGCCTGATGGCGGGCGTGCGCAAATACCAGCTGCACGAGGAGGGCATGGCGCTGGTCGACCGCAAGGGCGCGCCGGTCTATCGGATGCCCGCCGAGATGTTCGACGGCAAGGGCCCGGTGGCCGATATCGAGATCACCCGCGGTGATCTGAACCAGGTGCTGCTGACCGAAATCGCGGCGACGCCAGGCGATCTCGACTACCGCTACGGCGAATGGGTGCGGGCCATCGAACAGGACGACACCGGCGTCGCCGTCACCTTCGCCTCCGGTCCCACCGAGCGCTTCGATCTGGTGATCGGCGCGGACGGCGTGCACTCGGCCACCCGCACACTGGTATTCGGTCCGGAGGAGCGGTTCGCCACCTATCTGGGCGGGTACATGTCCTTCTTCACCATGCCGACCCCGGCCGGGATCGAGCCGAACTGGATGACCATGCACGCGATTCCGAGGGCGTCGGTGGGGATTCGCCCGGATGCCGATCCGAGCACCTGCAAGGCCATCATCACCCTGCGCACCGAGGCGAATCCGGCGCTGCGCCGGGATGTGGCGGCCCAGCAGCAGCTGATCCGCGACATGCTCGCCGAGGCGGGCTGGATCGCCCCGACGGTGCTGGCCGCCATGCCCGAGGCGACCGATTTCTACTTCGACGAGCTCGATCGCGTGGATATGCCGAGCCTGTCCGCCGGACGGGTGACGCTGCTGGGCGACTCCGCCTTCTGCGGCTCGCCGATGACCGGCATGGGCACCGCCATGGCCATTGTCGGGGCCTACATTCTGGCCGGTGAGATCGCGGCTACCCCAGGCGATCTGGAAGGTGCGCTGGCACGGTACGAGACCGCGATCACGCCGTTCCTGGACCAGGCCAAGGAGCTGCCCGGCGGTGGTCTGTCGATGATGCTGCCCACCAGCCAGTTCGGGCTCAAGGCCGCGCACACCGTCGGCAAGCTCATGACCACCCGGCTGTTCCGACCGATCATGATGAAGATGGTGAGCAAGACCGACGACTACGAGCTGCCCGTCTACTGACCCGGCTAGGCTCGAACCGTGCGGCAGAAGATCATCATGGACGTCGATACCGGCATCGACGACTCGCTGGCCCTGCTCTACCTGCTCGCCTCCCCCGAGGCCGAGATCATCGGCATCGCCGCCACCGCGGGCAATGTGGGGGCGGCGCGGGTGGCCGCGAACAATCTGGCGTGGCTGGATGTGTGCCGGGCCGGGGATATCGAGGTCGCCTTGGGCGCGGCGGAACCGCTCGCGATTCCGCTGCGCACCACCGAGGACACGCACGGCCCGCAGGGCGTGGGGTACGCCGAACTGCCCTTGTCGGAGCGGTCGGTTTCCTCGCGGTCGGCGGCGGAGATGTGGGTCGAGTTGGTGCGGGCCGATCCGGGGACGGTGACCGGGCTCTGCACCGGCCCCTTGACCAATCTCGCACTCGCCCTGCGCCTCGAACCGCGCCTGCCGGAATTGCTGGGGCGGCTGGTGATCATGGGCGGGGCCTTCAACCACCCCGGCAACACCACGCCCACCAACGAGTGGAACGTGCACGTGGACCCGGAGGCCGCCAAGGAGGTGTTCGACGCCTTCTCCGCGGCCCCGGCGGATCGGCGGCCGATCGTCTGCGCGCTGGATATCACCGAGACCATCGAGATGCGGCCGAAACACCTGGTGCTGTTGGCCGAACGGGCGGGCAGTACGCCGGTGGAGATGGTGACCGAGACCGATCCCCCGCAGATGCGGTCGGCCGCGAGCAATCCGATCATTCGGCACTGCACCGATGCGGTGCGGTTCTACTTCGATTTCCATCGCCTGTACGACCAGGGGTATCTGGCGCATATGCACGATCCGTTCGCCGCGGCGGTGGCCTTGGATCCGCGCTTGGCGATAACCCGGCCCGCTACGGTCGATGTGGAACTGGTCGGTAGCATCACGCGGGCGACCACGGTGGCCGACTGGACCGGCATGTGGGGGCGGGAACCCAACGCCGACATCGTGATCGGCACCGACCCCGAGCAGTTCTTCGACCGCCTCATCACCCGGGTCGGCGATTACGCGCGTGCGGTGTATCCGCCGCGGGACGGACAGGAGAATCCGTGACCGACGCGGCGGACCACGAGTACGTCACCGGCCTGCGCGCTCGACTGGGGCTGCCCGGGATCATCGATGTCCACACGCATTTCATGCCCGAGCAGGTGCTGCGGAAGGTGTGGGCGTACTTCGATTCGGCCGGTCCGCTGACCGGGCGGGAGTGGCCCATCGAGTACCGCGACGAGGAGGATGTGCGTCTGAAGACGCTGCGCGGGTTCGGGGTTCGCGCCTTCACCTCGCTGGTGTATCCGCACAAGCCGGATATGGCCGCCTGGCTCAACGAATGGTCGGCCGACTTCGCTTCGCGCACACCGGATTGCCTGCACACCGCGACCTTCTACCCCGAGCACGGGGCGGCCAGCTATGTGGAGGCGGCCATCGACGCGGGCGCGCGGATCTTCAAATCCCATGTGCAGGTGGGACATTTCCATCCGGGTGACCCGCTGCTCAACGAGGTTTGGGGTCTGCTCCACGACACCGGGGTGCCGGTGCTCATTCATTGCGGGTCCGGGCCCGCCGCGGGCGAATTCACCGGCCCCGGACCGATGATCGAGTTGCTGCGGCGTTTCCCGCGACTACGCCTGATCATCGCGCACATGGGTGCGCCGGAGTACACCGAATTCCTGGATATCGCCGAACGATACGACGGGGTGTACCTCGACACCACCATGAACTTCACCGACTTCTTCGAAGACCACGACCCGTTCCCCGCCGCCGAGCGCGGGCGACTGCGCGACTTCGCCGACCGCATCCTCTTCGGCAGCGATTTCCCGAACATCCCCTACCCCTATGGCCACGCGCTGTTCGCGTTGGAACGCCTCGACCTCGGTGACGACTGGCTGCGCGGCGTCTGCCACGACAACGCCGCCCGGCTGTTCAGCATCTCCTGATCGGAAGCGCACGACAGTGATACATCGATACGCCGGAAGACGACTCGCGGCGGTATTGGCGGTCGGCGGGGTGCTCGCCGGTCTGGCGGGAGTCGGCGCGGCGCCCGCCGCGGCGGAGGATCCGATCATCGACACGCAGCGGCTGTTGGCCGACCCGGTCGCGCCGGACGGTTCGCGGATCGCGAAGGTGAGCTTCACCGACGACCGTACGCTGCGGCTGTTCGTCTATTCGGCGGCGATGGAGCAGTACTTCCCCGTCGATGTGCGGCGTCCGGCCGACGCCTCGGTCCCGCGCCCGACGCTGTATCTGCTCAATGGCGCGGATGGCGGTGAGGGCTCGGCGAATTGGCAGACCAAGACCGATATCGTCGACAATTTCCTCGCCGACAAGAATGTGAACGTCGTACAGCCGATCGGCGGGGCGTTCACCTACTACACCGACTGGATCAACGAGGACCCCCAGCGCGGAAAGATCAAGTGGCGCACCTTCTTCACCGAGGAGTTGCCGCCGCTCATCGACGCCGCCCTGGGCACCAACGGCGTCAATGCCATCGCCGGGCTCTCCACCTCCGGAACCACCGTCCTCAACCTGCCCATTCACAAGCCGGGACTGTACAAAGCCGTCGCGGCCTACTCCGGCTGCGCGCAGACCTCCGATCCGGTCGGTCGCGAATTCGTCAGCCTCGCCGTGGATCTGTGGGGCAAGGGCGATGCCGAGGACATGTACGGCCCCGTCGGCGCGCCCGCCTGGGCGGAGAACGATCCGGTGCTGCACGCGGAGGGTCTGCGCGACCTGGACATGTACCTGTCCACCGGTTCCGGACTGCCCGGCGTCCACGATGTCCTCGACGGCGAGTACTCCGCCGGACGCGGCCCGCAGGCGCTGGCCAACCAACTCGTCATCGGCGGGATCATCGAGGCCGCGACCAATTTCTGCACCCACAATCTGAAGACCAAGCTCGACTCGCTCGGCATCCCGGCGACCTACAACTTCCGCGATACCGGTACCCACTCCTGGGGCTACTGGCACGACGATTTCATCCACTCCTGGCCGGTGCTCGCACGCGGGTTGGGGCTGTCGTGATGGTGCGAGGCTGATTCGAGATGGGCATGCTCCTGGCGCTGGTCTCCGCCCTGAGCTATGGCCTCTCCGATTTCCTCGGCGGAATCGCCTCCAGGAGAGTCGGTTTCGCGCGCGTCGCGCTGCTCGGCCAGCTCGGTGGATTGCTCTGCACCCTCGTGGCCGCGCCGCTCGTCTCCAGCGGCACACCACATGTGGCCGACCTCGCCTGGGGCGCGCTGTCCGGTGCGGGCACCGGCGTGGCCATGACGTTCCTGTTCCGCGGTATCGCCCGCGGCGCGATGTCGGTGGTCGTGCCGGTCAGCGCGGTCGGCGGCGTCGCGCTGCCGGTGCTCGTCGGCGCGGCCGTCCTCGGCGAGCGCCCGGCGGTATTGGTGTGGGGCGGAATCGCTCTCGTCCTTCCGGCGCTGTGGCTCGTGGCCGACGGGAGCAAGGGCTCCGGACCTGGAATCGGCGACCGGCGCGCCGTGGCCGACGGGCTCATCGCCAGTGTGGGTATCGCGGTGCAGTATCTGGCGCTGGCCGAGGCCACGCCCGCCTCCGGTATCTGGCCGGTCACCGCGGGGCGCGTCGCCGCGGTGGTCCTGGTCGCCGTCATCGCCGCGCGATTCGTGGTCGGTGCGGGTCAGGCCAGGCAGGTACGCGTCGATCTCATGGCCGGGTTCTCCGGCGTACTCGCGGCGCTGGCGCTCGTGGCCTACCTGATCGCCACGCGCACGGAATTCCTGGCGGTGGCGGTCGTCCTGTCGTCGCTGTATCCGATCGTGCCGGTGGCGCTGGGTGTGTGGCTGCTGAAGGAACGCCTTCGACTGGGCCAGATCTTCGGGTTGGTCGCGGCGCTCGCGGCCACCGTCATGATCGCGATCGCCTGAACCGGTCGGCTAGCTTGCTAGCATGCTAGCATCGAGTGGTGGGCGACGAGGATGTGAAGCAGTTCAACGTCTATCTGCCGGTGGGCTTGATCAAGCAGGTCAAGCTGCAGGCGATCGAGTCGGGGATGTCGTTGTCGGCCTTGGTGGCCGATGCGCTGCGGGCTTACCTCGCCGACCAGCAGGCAGCTTCGGGAAAGGACTGATATGACGACGCAGGGTATCGAGGCCGTGTTCTTGGAGACCCGCAACTGGGGGAAGACGGCGAGGTTCTTGCGAGACCTGGGATTCGAGGCGGAGTTCGAGACCGACCACAATTCGGGGCTTTTCCGGAATGGGCAGGGGCCGTACGTGTTCGTCGCGGAGATTCCGGCCGATCAGGAGACGCGGACGCGTCTGGTGTTGAAAGTCGCCGACACCCAGGCGCGGCCGGGTGTCGATGCCGAGATCGTCACCGAGTACGAGCAGACCCATTACGGGACGCGCGAGATGACCGTGCGCGACCCGGACGGTCGGCTGTGGACCTTGCAGGCACCGGGCGAGGAGTGAGCGCCATGTCGGACACCTCGATCGCGCCCGAGAACACCGCCGAGCGGGTGGCGCTGTGGCGGGCACTGCATATGCTGGTCGATTCGGCCCCACCGGTTTTCAGCGATGACGTGGGGTTACGGCTGGTGGCACCCGAGGAGGGGTGGCGCGACCGCCCCGATATGGATGCGCGGACCACCGCGCCGATGCGCGCGGGCATCGTGGGGCGGGCGCGGTTCATCGAGGATGTGCTCGCCGCGGAGATCGAGCGCGGGGTGCGGCAGTACGTGCTGCTCGGCGCGGGCCTCGATACGCTCGCGCAGCGCCGCCCCGAATTGGCCGAGCGCGTCACGGTGTTCGAGATCGACCAGCCCGGTCCGCAGGAGTGGAAGCGGCGACGGCTCGTCGAACTCGGCTACGGCGTCGCGGCCGGATTGCGCCTCGTACCGGTCGATTTCGAGCTGGACTCGTGGTGGGGTCGGCTGACGGCGGCGGGCTTCGATCCGGACCGCCCGGCGGTCGTGGCCTCCACCGGGGTATCCATGTACCTCACCGCCGAGACGAATCTCGCGACGCTGCGCCAGCTTTCGAAGCTGGCCGCCGGATCGACGGTGGCCATGACCTTCATGCTGCCGTCCGAACTCGTGGGCAGCGAGGAACAGCGCCTGCGACAGTTCGCCGAGCAGGGCGCCCGTGCGTCGGGGACGCCGTTCATCAGCTTCTACAGCCCCGACGAGATGCTCGCGCTGGCGCGGCAGGCGGGATTCGGCACCGTAGAACATATTTCGTCCACCGCCATGACCGACCGCTACTTCGCCAACCGCGCCGATGGGCTACGTCCGGCGGAGTCGGAGCAGATGCTGCTCGCGAAAACCTAGCTCCACCAGTTCGGCGGCCAGGACCGCGCTGGCTTGCCGTCGGTGTCGATGACCAGGGCGGCGGGCTCGCGGTAGCGGCGGTACTTTTCCGCTTCCGCGGCGGCGCGGTCCGCCGTGCGCGCTTGCCGAGCGAGCGAGGCACCGACCAAGGAGTCGCCCGCCAGGCGCGGCCCCGCACCGTCGGCGCGCAGCGCGATCCGTGTGCGCAACTCGCTCGGGGAAGCCTCCAGGCGAACGGTGGTGACGAGGTCGCCGGAGAGTGCCCGGAGGTAGCGATGCGGCGTCTCGCGGGCGACGACGACGAACGCTTGCGCACCCGCGAGTTGGTAGGCGCGGCGGAGGCGGGTGAGATTGTCCGCCTTGATATTCGGCGCGATATCCGGATGCGCGAACCCGAGCTGATCCACATCGATGTACGCGGCGGGGATGTCACGGCTCCACAGTGCGCGCACCACCTCCCAGCCCACGGTCGACTTGCCGACGGCGGTCGGACCCGTGAGCAGCAGTACGGGGGCACGCGTCGCTGCTCGCACCACGTGGCCACGGCGACGTGGATTGTCGCGCGGTTGCCGACAGAGGTACTCGGCCGCCACCCGCTCGACGACCGCGTCCACCGAGGCAGTGGTGGTGTCCACGGGCGTACCGAGCCCGCCGCGATCGAACGCGTCCGCGACCGCCATCAGCTCGTCGAGGCGGTCCGCGGTGGAGCCGCGTCCGAGGTAGCGGCGGCGCAACTCGGCACGGGCGCAATGGAGTCGAATCAGCCTGAGATCGACGAACGGTGAGCCGGTCAACGCGGAGTCGGGGCCGCGGGCGGGATCGACCACCCCGGAGACTACGACCTGTTCCGCACCGTAGCGGCCGAAGGTGTCGGCCACCTCGAGCAGGTTGTTCGCCTGCACCGCGTGGCGTTCCGGGTCACCCGGCGGCGCGGGGGCGAGCAACCCCAACTGATCGATGTCGACGTAGGCGACCGGCAGGTGTCGCGCCCGGGCTCGCTGGTACAGCGCCCAACCGATGGTCGATTTTCCGACTCCGGGCGCACCGGTCAGCCACAGCACCGATATCGGCCGCACACCAAGCCCTTCCGTATCGCGTCTGGCGGATCACGCACATCCTTCACGTATCGATACCGGCACTCAACCGAATTTCCAACGGCTAGGCTCGTTTTATCGATATCGAAACCTCTTCGCGGAGCGGCACTCTCACACGTGCCGGGCTGCGGCGGGTACTGGCGGTGTTGTGCCTGACCGAGACCACCAGCTGGGGGATTCTGTTCTTCGCGTTTCCGGTGCTGGCGGTATCGATTTCGCGGGATACGGGGTGGTCGCTGCCGGTGATCACGGCGGCTTTCTCGGCGGGACAGCTCGTCTCGGGCGTCGTCGGGATACCGGTGGGCCGCACACTCGACCGGATCGGGCCGCGTGTCGTCATGACCGCGGGATCGGTACTCGGGGTCGTCGCGCTGCCGGTGGTGGCGTTGGCTCCGAATCTCGCGGTGTTCTGCGCGGGGTGGGTGCTCGCGGGGGCCGCCATGGGCGCGGTGCTGTATCCACCCGCGTTCGCGGCGCTGACACGGTGGTGGGGCGAGGAGCGGTTGAAGGCGCTGATGATCGTCACCCTCGCCTCCGGGCTCGCCAGTACCGTGTTCGCCCCGCTGACCGCGGCACTGAACGAGCACGGTGACTGGCGCACAACCTATCTGGTGCTCGCGGTCGTGCTGGCCGTGGTGACGGTTCCGGCCCATTGGTTCGGTCTGCGCGGGCGATGGCCGCATCCGCCCGCGCCGATCCACGAGGCCCTCGCCGACTACGCGCGCATCGCCCACAGCCGCGCCTTCCTGCTGCTCGTGGTCACACTGTGTCTGGGGACGTTCACCACCGGGGCGGGCGTGTTCAATCTCGTTCCGCTGCTGGAGGAACGCGGCTTCTCCCCCACCCTCGCGGCGCTCGCGCTGGCTCTGGGCGGCGCGGGACAGGTATTGGGCCGGGTCGGTTATCTGCCGGTGGCCACGCGCAGTTCGGTGCGGTCGCGCACCGTCGTGGTCCTCGTCGTGACGGCCGCCGCGTCGGCGCTGCTCGGGGTCGTCGACGGCGTGATCGCGCTCATCGCGGCCGCCGTCGGCGCCGGGCTGGTACGCGGCGTCTACACCCTCGTCCTGGCCACCGCCATCACCGAGCGGTGGGGTGCGACCCACTACGGCCGCCTCAACGGTCTGCTCTCGGCCCCGGTGGTGATCGTCATGGCGCTCGCGCCCTGGGCGGGCACCGCGCTGTCGGTGTGGACCGGCAGCTACGCCCGCGCCTACCTGGTCCTCGCGGCCGCCGCACTGCTGGCCGTCCTCACCGGGCTCGCCGCCGGACGACCCGAGGCGATCCTGTCCGAGGCCACGATTCGGCAACGGTGACGCGGGCGCGCCCGACACGCCCCGAACGGTGCCTCACCAGGCCCGATCGCAGCGGGTACCGTCACCGCATGCGCACCTCGAAGGCGTTGATCCTGGTGGGAGCCACGTCCTTGTGCATGCTGCTGTCCCCACCCGACACCCGGGCCGATACCGAGAATGTCTCGGCGATGATGGCCACGGCCGTCAACCAACACCGCGAACGCCACGGCGTGCCCGCGCTGGAGGTGAGCGCCGAGCTCGCCGCGGGGGCGCAGCGGTGGGCCGAACGCGGGATCATGGAGAGCAGCCCCGTCGACGGCAGCTTCGGGGAGACCCTGTACACCTACAGCACCCGGCTGGACCCTCGGGACGCGGTGGAGAAGGCGGTGGCCCACTGGTACGACCAGAGCATCGCGAGCGACGGGCATCCGGCCTACGACTACCACCACGCGAACAATCGCGAGAACTTCCTCCAAGTGCTCGGTGACCACGGCTGTTTCGCACAGCTGGTGTGGAAGAACACCACGCACGTGGGCACCGGCGTGGCGTGGCTGCCGGACAAGCAGATCACCTTCGTGGTGGCACGCTTCAGCCCGCCGGGGAATTTCGCGGGCGAGTACCACCGCAATGTCTTTCCGCCGCGCTGACCCTCACTCCGAATCGGTAGCGCAGGGCGAGTCCAGGGCGAAACGAACGGTACGGCCGGGCGTGAGCTGCGCGGTCCTTCCGCCGCAGGCGATCTCGACGGGCGCCGCGCCGCCGGGATCCGAGCGCACGGTCACGGCGTCGCTCGCAACCTCGACGGTGAGCCGGTGGTCCCGGTAGACGATCGGGAAAGTCAACGCGCCGAAGGTATCCGGCCAGCACGGGTTGAGAATGACACGATCGGCGCGCAGCTCGAGACCGGTGAGGCAGCGCTGCACCAGATCGACGCTGCCCGCCATGGCCCCGAGGTGAATACCCTCCTCCGTGGTGCCGCCCTGGATATCGGCGATATCGGAGTCGAGGACGCTGCCGAGAAACTCCAGCGCCCGATCACGATTGGCCCGGGCCAGCACCCACGCGTGCACCAACGCGCTCAGCGTGGAGCCGTGCGAGGTGCGCGCCAGGTAGTAGTCGACGGTGCGTGGAATCATCTCGGCGGGCAGGTCGTAGCCCAAGCGCCCGAACAGGTTTCGCAGTTCCTCGGCGGAGAGCAGATAGAACAGCATGAGCACGTCGGCCTGTTTGCCCGCCCGGTAGCGGTTCACCGAGTCGTTCTCCGCCTCCAGGATGCGGTCCAGGCGTTGAATATCGCCGTAGCGCTGCCGGTAGTGCTCCCAATCCAGTTCGGCCAGTTGCGCATAGCCCTCGAATTGGCTGATCACGCCGTCGTGGAAGGGGAGATACATGCGGCGGCTGACATGTTCCCAGCGTTGCGGTTCGCTGGCGTCCACGCCGAGCGATTCGAGCAGTTGCGCGCGGGTGCGCGGGGCGAGCCGCGCCAGTGCGTCGAGGGCGCGCAGAATCACCCACACCGCCATGACATTGGTGTAGGCGTTGTCGTCGACCCCGGTCCCCGGGGCCTCGGGCGGTCCGGTGTGGAATTCGTCCGGGCCGATGACGCCGCGCAGGTGGAATCGGTCGGCGTCGGCGTCGTACTCGGCCTGGCTCACCCAGCAGCGGGCGATCTCGACGAGGATCTCCGCGCCGCGCTCGGCCAGATACTCTTCGTCGCCGGTGGCCTGGTAGTACTGCCATACGCTGTAGGCGATGGCGCTGCCGACATGGCGGGCGCGCTGGCTCGGATCCGGATTCCAGCGTCCAGACAGCGGATTCAGGTGCAGACGCTGACTCTCCTCGCGGCCGTCGCTCCCGGACTGCCAGGGAAACAGCGCACCGCGCAGTCCCGCCTCGGCGGCGGCGCGACGGGCCTGGGGCAGGCGGCGGTAGCGGTAGTGCAGCAGGGCGCGGGCCAGTGCCGGGAATCGCACGGTGAGCACCGGCAGCACGAACAGCTCGTCCCAGAACACATGCCCGCGATACGCCTCACCGTGCAGGCCGCGGGCGGGAATGCCGACATCGAGGTCGGCGGTGTGCGGCGACAGGGTCTGCACCAGGTGCAGCAGGTGCAGCCGCAGGACGCGCTGGGAGGCGCTCTGGCCGTCCAGGTCGATGCGCAGCCGGTCCCACAGGTGTTCCCAGGCGGCGGTGTGCCCGGCGAGGAGTTCGGTGAAATCGCCTGTCGCGGTGAGCCATCGGGTCGCGGCCTCGTCGGGGGCGGAGGTGGCCGGATCGCGGCCGGTGAAGACGGTGACGACCTTCTCGAAGGTGACCGTCTCCCCCTCGCCCACCTCGACGGTGTGCACGTGACCGACGAGCCCGTCCTCGTCGATGAATTCGGTCGCGGCGTCGAGTGCTTCACCGTCGCGCTGGAGTGTGCCGCGCGCGGCCATGGCGATCGGTATGCCGGATTGGTTGGTGCGCACCGCGAGCAGTACCGAGTCGGGCGCTAGTTCGCTCGCCCGCTCACGGTCGAGGTGATCGCCCGACAGCCCCTGGTATCGAGCCACGCCGCTGTTGCGTACGCCGCCGTCGATCCCCGAGCGCAGTGCCATCGTGCCCGACCAGTTCTCGGCCGTGACGGTCGTCTCCAACGCGCAGACGTGCGGCTGATGCATGGCCACCAAGCGGCGCTGCTGCACCGTGGTGATCCGGCCGTCGGTGTCGCGGACCTGGAAGCGACGCAGCAGCACCGCGCGGCGCACATCCAATTGCTGCCGGTAGGAGAGGATGTCGGTGTCGTCGATATCGAACCAGTCGCCGCCGGGCAGCCGGAAGGTGACGGGGAGCCAGTTGGGCAGGTTGACCAGGCTCTCGTTGTCGATGGTGTGCCCGGCGACCTCGTCGTAGCGCCGGTTGTAGATTCCGGCGAGATACGTTCCCGGATAGTGGCTTTCACCCTCCGCCGACTCCGTCGCCGCACCCCGGGTGGCGAGGTAGCCGTTGCCGACCGTGCACAGCGCCTCGCGGAGACGCTCCCGCGCCGGGTCGTAGCCGTCGTAGGTGAGCGCCCAGGAGTCCGAGGCGGCCGCGGTCTCCTCGGTGCGCAGCAGACCCGCCAGCCGGTCCAGGAAATCGCGCACCCGGTGCGGGTCGGCGAGCGCGAAGCGGGCGGCGGTGCGGCGGTCGCCGTCCTCGTCGTGGCGCACCAGCACCGACAGACCGTCCGATTCGACGGCGTCGAAGGCGTCCTCGTCGGTGAAATCGTCGCCCACGTAGATGGGTAGCGCCGGGACGGTGAGATGGTCGAGGATCCAGCGCAGCGCGGTGCCCTTGTCCCAGTCCACATCCGGGCGCAGTTCGGCCACCTTGCGGCCGCCGGTGGCGCGCAGTCCTCGGTCTCTGGCCAGGTCCTGCACGGCCGCCACCACCGCGGCGACATCCGACTCGGCGGCGTTGCGGTAGTGCACGGCGACGGCGAATCGCTTGTGCTCCACCGCGATTCCCGCGATATCACGGAAGCGGCCACGCAGTTCCTCGGCGGCCTCGGCCATGGCGCGTTCGACACCGGGTACCGCGTCGTGCACGTGGCGGGTGCCGTCCGGGGCCAGCAGTTCGAAGCCGTGACTGCCGGAGTACCACAGGCCGGGCACATCCACGTGGGTACGCAGATCGTCGAGGTCGCGTCCGCTGATGACGGCCACGGGGCAGCGGGTCGCCAATTCGGCCAGCGCCGCCGCGGCCCCGTCGACCAGTCGCGCGGCCTCCGGGTCGGGCACGATCTCGGCGAGGGTGCCGTCGAAATCCAGGAGTACCGCGGCCTTTTCGGTATCGAGCAGGTCGGCCACCCGGGACCAGCAGGCCAGCGCGTCCGGAATCTCGGACATGCGGCGAAAACCGTCGCGCAGCCTGGTGCCCGCGAGATCCGAGACCACCACATCGGCACCGGCGGTGCGCAGCCGCCCCGGATCGCCGTCGCGGTCGATACCGATGATCAATCCGAAACCGCCCGCGCGCCCGGCCGCCACACCGGCCTCGGCATCCTCCACCACCACCGTACGGGCGGGCTCGGCGTCCAGCCGCCGCGCCGCCTCCACCAGCATCGCCGGATCGGGTTTACCTGGCAGAGAGAGCTTTTCGGCCTCGACGCCATCGACGCGCACCGGGAACAGATCGCCGATTCCAGCGGCGTCGAGGACCTGGGCGGCATTGCGACTGGCCGAGAAGATCGCGACGCCGAGACCGTCCGCGCGCAGGGCCCGCACCAGCGCGACGGTGGAATCGAATCTCGGCACGCCGTCGCGGGTGAGGCGTGTCAGGAACAGTTGGTCCTTGCGATTGCCGAGCCCGTAGACGGTCTCGACATCCGGGCCGTCGTCGGGGTCGCCCCACGGTATCGAGATACCCCGGGAACCGAGGAAATCCGCGACCCCGTCGTAGCGCGGTTTGCCGTCCACGCTGTGCAGATAGTCCGCGTGCGTGAACGGCGAGTGGTCCTCCCCCGCCGCGTCCGCCCGCCGGGACAGGAAATCGTCGAACAGTTCGGTCCAGGCCGCCGCGTGCAGGGACGCGCTGTCGGTGACGACGCCGTCCATATCGAAGATGACCGCATCGTAGCGGCGCGGGTCGATCAGCGCCGCCGTCTGTTTGTCCGCCACCCTCCCCAGGGTCGCCCCGGCGGCGGAATCCTTCAAGCATCCCAGGTCAGCGCCGGGCCGCGGCCCGGGCCAGCGCCCGATCACGCTGCTCCTCGAAGCGCGGGATCCGCACCTGCTCCAGATCGGCGAGATAGACCGCCAACCGTTCCCGCGCCTGTTCGCCGCGCGTGGTGAAGTCGTTGCGCCCGAACACATTCCACTGCCGAATCACCGGCATGAGCACCTCTTCCAGATGCTGGCGCAGATCGTAGATGCCGTGTTTGGCCATGAGCACGCCGTGGCGGCGGAAATTCGGCATGGTGGTGCCCGGCATCCGGAAGTTCTCCACGATCAGGTCGATGGCCTCCATCGCCTGGTCGGGCACCAGATCCAGGGCCGCGCCGCACAGCGTGCGGTAGAAGATCATGTGCAGGTTCTCGTCGGCCGCGACGCGGGCGAGCATACGATCGGCGATCGGATCGTCGCAGACGGCGGCGGTATTGCGGTGGCTGATGCGGGTGGCGAGCTCCTGAAAGCTCACATAGGCGACCGAATACAGGAACCCGGCATGTTGGGCGGCGGTCGCGGCATCGACCGGGGCGGCGAAACCGGTGGTCATATGCGCCATGCGGTCGTCCTCGAGCCGGACCGGATCGACGCCGCGCGTCACCACCAGATAGTCGCGCAGCACCACGCTGTGCCGGTTCTCCTCGGCCGTCCAGCGCCCGACCCAGGTGCCCCACGCGCCGTCGCGGGAGAAGTTCTCGGCGATCTCGCGGTGATACGACGGCAGATTGTCCTCGGTGAGCAGGTTGGTGATGAGCGCCGCCTTGGCCACCTCGCTCAGCCGGGACTGCTCCGGAGCCCAGTCCTCGCCGCCGAGCGCGGCGAAATTGCGGCCCTCGTCCCACGGCACGTAATCGTGCGGGTGCCAGTCCTTGGCCAGGGACAGATGCCGGTTCAGGGCCGCCTCGGCCACCGGCTCCAATTCGGTGAGAATCTGGTGTTGCGTCAGTTCCCGCGTCAATGCCATTGTCCGCCTTCCGCACTCGTCTCGATGATCTCGACCGTGCCCATGCCACCACCCTCGACGGCCGACCGATAGGGACGAATGTCCCGATCCATTGCCGGATTAGGGACTTTGGACCATCCCGGCGGCGGCGCGGTGCGCGTTATGTTGGTTCGCATCGACCACAGATCGGACGCCGCCATGATCAAGGTGTTTCTCGTCGACGATCACGAGATCGTCCGGCGCGGACTGTTCGACCTCCTCGAGGGCGATCCGGACCTGACCGTCGTCGGCGAAGCGGGCGATGTCGCGCAGGCACTGGCACGGATTCCGGCGCTGCGGCCCGATGTCGCGGTGCTCGATATGCGACTGCCCGACGGCAACGGCATCGAGCTGTGTCGCGAACTGCTCTCCCGCAGCGACGATCTGCGCTGTCTGATCCTCACCTCGTTCACCGACGAGCAGGCCATGATGGACGCCATTCTGGCCGGGGCCAGCGGCTACGTGGTCAAGGACATCAAGGGCATGGAGCTGGCCAAGGCCATCAAGGAGGTCGGTTCGGGGCGTTCGCTGCTCGACAATCGCGCGGCGGCCGCGCTGTTGGACCGATTGCGCCGCAGCACCCAACCCGACGGCCCGTTGGCCGGATTGACCGAACAGGAACGCAAACTGCTCGACCTGCTCGGCGACGGCCTCACCAATCGGCAGATCGCCGAGCGCATGTTCCTGGCCGAGAAGACGGTGAAGAACTACGTGTCGCGGCTGCTGGCGAAACTCGGGATGGAACGCCGCACCCAGGCGGCGGTGCTGGCGTCGAAACTGCGCTCCGGTTCGATGCCCCGGTAGCTCACGGCTCGGCGGCACCGGTGGCCGCGCGGAACGCGTCCACGGCCGTGGGCAGGGTCGGGAAGAGGCGATCCGCGCCGATGCGCTCGACCAGCCCGGCCGCGTCCATCGCGGCCCGCAGATCCTGTTTGACCCGGGCCATGGCGAAAACGATGCCGCGCGAGGTCAATTCGGCGCGCAGTTGGTCGACAGCGTCCAGGGCGGTGAGGTCGACCTCCACATTCGCCTCGGCATTGAGCACGAACCAGCGCACGGGCGTTCCGGTGCCCGGTGGCTGGGTCTGTTCGGACAGGGTCACCGATTCCAGGGCGCGACGGCGGAAGTCCTCGGCATTGGCGAAGCACAGCGGCGCGTCGTAGCGGTACACGACCAAGCCGGGCAGGAGTTTCGCCTCGGGATAGTCGTCGATATCGTGCATTCCGGCGAGACCGCGCACGAAACCCTGAATGGCGTCGTGGCCGCGGGCTACCCGACGCAGCAGATCCAGTATGGACAGGGCGATCGCGATGACCACCCCGTAGAGGACGCCGAAGACCAGGACGGCGAGGGTGGTGCCGAGGGCCAGCACCAGTTCGCTGCGCCGGAAGTGGGCGATGCGCCGGAACTCCGGCAGATCGATCAGGCGCAGCGCGGCGTAGACCACCAGCGCGCCGAGGGCCGCGGTCGGGAAGTCGGCGAGAATGCCTCGCGCGCCGAACAAGACGATCAGAATGGCGGCCAGGGCAACTACCGAATATGCCTGGGTGCGGGCACCGGCGGCATCGGCGATGCTGGTGCGGGAGCCACTGCAACTCACCGGAAACCCGTGCAGCACACCGGAGGCCAGATTGGTGGCCCCGAGTGCGCCGAGTTCGCGATTGGCATTCGTGCGTTGGCCGTGGCGGGCGGCGAAAGCCCGTGCGGTGAGGGCATTGTCGGAGAATCCGACCACCGCGATACCCACGGCGGGCAGCAGCAGTTGCGTGATGTCGGCGAGGGGCACCCCGGTCACGCCGGGCGCCGGGATGCCGGAGGCGATGGTGCCGACCACTTCGATGCCGCGATCGCTCAGCGAGAAGATCGCCACCACCAACGACGCGCCCAGAACGGCCAGCAGCGGGCCGGGCGCGCGCGGGGCCCAGCGGTGCAGTGCCAGCAGCGCCGCCAACACCACCGCGGCGAGGACCGTTGTGGGCCAGTGCACTTCGTCGATATCGGTGAAGAACGACGACACCTGGCGGGGAATGGTCTCCCCGTCCACGCTCACACCGGTCACCTTCCCCAACTGGCTGGCGATCATGATGCCCGCGGTACCGGCCAGGTATCCGATCAGCACCGGCTTGGACAACAGATCGGCGAGTACGCCCAGGCGCGCGAAAGAGCCTGCGACACAGAGAATTCCCACCATGAGCGCCAGCACCGCGGCCAGCGCCGCGTACCGGCTCGGATCACCGGCCGCCAAGGGCGCGAGCGCCACCGCGGTCAGCAGCGCGGTGGTGGACTCCGGGCCCACCGACAGCTGCCGGGAACTGCCGAGGAATACATAGACCGCGAGGGGCCCCAGCGCGGCCCACAGCCCGGTGACGGGCGGCAGTCCGGCGACCGTCGCGTACGCCATGACCTGTGGCACCAGATAGGCGGCCACGGTCACCCCGGCCAGCACGTCGGGCCGCAGCCAGGCCCGTTGGTAGCCGCGGAACTGCTCGAGCCCCGGAAGTAGGCGCACCGGACCGTTGATCATCAGGTCCCGAGATTACCCGGGCGCGCGGAATTCACGCGTATCCCGGCAATGGAAAAAGGCGACGGAATTGGCGCGAAGACGACCGTACTGTCTCGGACAGAGTGGCGCGGCGCGGGGCAATTGGACTCGCCCGCAACGGGAATCGTGGCCGATCACGAATTCGACTACGGCTTCGGCACGATCTCGGCCGACATGGAATACTTCGTGTCCCAGCGGGAAGCGCTCGCGTACCGGTGGTCGACCGAGTTTTGTGGGGTGTTGCCGTGTACGAGGGGTTGCAGCCCCGCGAACTGTCCACTTCGGAATCGCTGCGGCTGTTGGGCACTATTCGATTCGGCCGCGTGGTGTTCTCCCGCTATGCGCTGCCGACCATCAGACCGGTCAATCACGTGCTCGACGGCGGACTACTGGTCATTCACGCGCACCCGGGTATCACCCTCACCACGGATCGGCAGATGGTGGCCTTCGAGGCCGACACCATCGACCCGGTTACCCAGCACGGATGGTGTGTCATCGTCACCGGCACCGCCGAGGAGGTCACCGACCCCGACGATCTCGCCCGCTACCGCCGATTGCTCCCCACCACGCTGCCGGGACCCCGCCACCGAATTGTGCGGATTCGACCCGATTTCATCTCCGGGGTGGAATATGTTCCGGCCGCGTGAATGTCGCCGCCGCGCGCTCACATGGTCAGCTGTTGCACTTTCTCCATGAGGTCGACTATCCGACCGAGGCCGTCGAGACTGCGCAGCGATTCCGGAATGCGCTGTTGCAGTCGGGCCCACCGGCTCGCGGCGTCGACGATATCCGGTTCGTCCGCGTCGATTACATCGATGATCCCGTCGACCTCGGCGCGATCGGCGTCCGCACCGCCCGCCCTGGGCAATGCTTCGCGCAATCGAATCAATTCGCCGCGCAGTTCCGCGAGGGCGGCGTGCAGTGCGGCGGACTCGGTGGTGGCCGCCTGGTTCACCCCGGTGATATGGGCGGTGTTGTCGTGGCCGCCGATATTGCCCGCGGTCACATTGCTGCCGTGGAAACTGATCGAATCGTCGGACATGCCTATGCCTTTCGCTGTGCGCCGCCCGCGTGCACGGAGGCGACATTGCCTTTGCCACCAATGTTGCCCGCGATCACGTCGCAGTGGTTGAACACGGTGTGCTGATTGATCTCACGCACCATGGCGTCGAATTCGGCCGTGGAGATGCCGCGCTCGGCCAGGAAGGCGCGGACCGCCTCGAAGACGCGACGCTCGATGATCTTGAGGAAGCGGTCGGCGTCGGTGCGCTCGAAGAAGCTCGGCAGATCGTCGTCGGCCCCGAGTTCGCGCACGCTCAGATCGGCTCCGAAGACGTGCCCGGCCTGCGCGGGCGAATGCCAGCGACCGCGGCCCACACCGGAGCGCTCCCACAGCGCGCGCACCAGATCCACGACGCGCGCGGGCACGGTGACCGGCAGGAACACCAAGTCGCGCAACGCATCCCAGAGGGCGCGCAGCACGGGCAGCCGCGACGGCGAATCGACGGTGCGGTACTCGGGCGCGACCGGCGGCAGGACGTAGCTGTTCCACTCCAGATACAGCGTGCGCTCCTCGCAGCCGACGTGCAGATAGCCGGAGACCACCAGTTGGCGTTCCCACCCCTCGACGCGATAGCAGCGGTAGTAGCGCAGCCACTCCGGCGAGCTGTCCATCAGACTCGCCCAATCCCGGTCCGTCATACGGGGATTGACGCCCTCGTTCAGCTGGTTCAGGAACGTGCGCGCGCCGTTGTAGTGCAGCAGTTGCCCCGCCGCCAACAGCGCCCAGTGCGAGACCTGGAGGTTGCTGAATCGCCAGCCCGGCGCGAGGGTGGGGGTGCGGCGCAGGCCGAGCAGTTCGGTGGTGATGTAGTCCTGGAGCTCGGCGGGCCGGAAGGTCGGCACGGCCGCGCCGTTCTCCGCGGCGTGCAGTTCGAAGGCCTTGGACCAGGAGTTCACCCACGCGCCGCCGCCGACGAACGGGTCCAGGCCGCGGTAGACCACGATCTCGCTGGCGGGCAGCATGCGTTGGCGGGCATCGAATTCCGCGATGCGGCGCAGCCGGTCGACGTACGCGCCGCTGGCCCACGCGGCGAACGGGCGCGGCGGCGCGTCGGGCTGGAAGACGCCGTAGGCGAAGGAGTTCGACACCAGCAGCTGACGCGAGAGGTGATGCAGCAGCAGTGCCGCGTAGAGGGCGACGACCAGCAGGTACTCCGGACCGAGGGCCACGCCCACCATGGCGTCGGATTCCAGGTCGGCCTGTTCGGCGGCGGTGACGACCGCGGCGAAGAGCAGCCCGACCACGGCGGCGAGGACGAGGCCGAGCGCGGCGGCGATCCCCCAGCGCGCGGCGGCGCGGCGTTGCGGGCTCAGGCGGGCGGTCAGCACGGTGGCGACCATGGCACTCGCGGCGATGGCCAGTGCGACGAACAGCCACAGCAGCGCCTGCGCGGGCGCGAGCAGCGCGAATATCAGCAGCAGGACGAGCACGGCGCTAGTGGTGATGCGCCGTCGCGCGCGGGCGGCGAGGGCTTCGCGCAGCACCACTTCGGCGCGCACCCCGGGTGAGGGCGGGACGGCCCGTTTGGGTTCCAGCACGAACTCCGTCACCACGGCGTCGGCCAATGCGTCGTCCAGATGCACGGCCGACGCCAGATGCCGCGTCGCCTCGTCGGTCGGATCCACGACCGGAACCGCCGTCTCCGCCCCGTGTTCTGCTGTCACAGCCCCGTCCACCCCTCGTCTCCCCCTCGGCAGGGTCTTCGAGTTAGGCAGCGTAGCAAGGTTTTTCGACGGCGGCCCAGGTTTGGGATACGGCGTTACCCTGATTCGGACTCAGTGCGTGTCGAAAGCGTTCAGGATCTCCTCGGCGGCCAGCGCCGGAGTGAGCGATCCGTCGCGCACCTGCTGCTCCACCCGAGCACGAAGGGATTTCACCGACGGGTTGTCGGTGAGGCGGCGCAACAGCTGGTCGTGCACCATGTTCCAGGTCCAGTCGACCTGTTGGCGGCGGCGCTTCTCGGCGAACTCCCCCGCCTCGGTGAGCACGCGCCGGTGTTCGAGGACGGTGTCCCAGAACTTGTCCAGGCCGAGACCCTCGAGACCGCTCATGGTGATGACCGGCGGATGCCACAGCGCTTCGCGCGGGTGGATGAGCCGCATCGCGCCGCTCAGTTCGCGCGCGGCGGCCTTGGCCTCCACCTCGTGTTTGCCGTCGGCCTTGTTCACCGCCACCAGGTCGGCGAGTTCCAGCACGCCCTTCTTGATGCCCTGCAACTGGTCTCCGGTGCGGGCCAGGGTGAGGAAGCAGAACACGTCGACCATATTGGCGACGGTGACCTCGGATTGGCCGACGCCGACGGTCTCCACCAGGATCACGTCGTATCCGGCGGCCTCCAGCAGCACGATGGTCTCGCGGGTCGCCTTGGCCACGCCGCCGAGCGTGCCCGCGGTGGGCGAGGGCCGGATATAGGCGTCGCGCTCGACCGACAGTCGCCCCATCCGGGTCTTGTCACCCAGAATCGAACCGCCCGTGCGCGTCGAGGACGGGTCGACGGCCAATACCGCGACCTTGTGCCCCTGTTCGATGAGCCGCATGCCGAGCGAGTCGATGAAGGTCGACTTGCCCACGCCCGGAACGCCGGTGATGCCGACGCGATTGGAGATCGCCGCATCGGTCCCCGGCGTGACCTGGAGCAGCAGCCGCTGCGCCAGCTCCCGGTGGTCGGCGCGGGTGGATTCGACGAGGGTGATGGCCCGCGCCAGCGCGGCGCGCTGTCCGGCGCGCACCTGCGCCGCCAGTTCGTCCACGTCCACGACTCGCCGAGTCGCCGCTACCGGCTGGGCCGCACCGCGTGGGCCGACCCCTGCTGTGGTGCCGAGCCGAGGGCGGTCCGCACCGCCCTCGGTCCCGTGTGCGGCATCGCTCATTCGCTTGCGCCGGAGCCGATCTCGTGGCCGAGCGAGGCGCCCAGCTTCTTGATGAGGTCGATGGCGGCCTCGGCGATGACGGTGCCGGGCGGGAAGATGGCCGCGGCACCGGCCTCGTAGAGCTCGTCGAAGTCACCGGGCGGAATGACGCCGCCGACGATGACCATGATGTCGGGGCGGCCGACATCGGCCAGTGCCTGCCGCAGGGCGGGCACCAGCGTGAGGTGACCGGCCGCGAGCGACGAGACGCCGACGATGTGCACGTCGTTGTCGGCCGCCTGCTGGGCCACCTCTTCGGGGGTCTGGAACAGCGGGCCCACATCGACGTCCATGCCGAGGTCGGCGAAGGCGGTGGCGATCACCTTCTGGCCGCGGTCGTGGCCGTCCTGGCCCATCTTGGCGACCAGGATGCGGGGGCGGCGGCCCTCGTTCTCGGCGAACTCCTCGACCAGTTCGATGGCCTTGCTGATATTGGTCACCTTGCCCGCCTCTTCGCGATAAACGCCCGACAGGGTGCGGATTTCGGCCTGGTGGCGGCCGTAGACGCGCTCCAGCGCATCGGAGATCTCGCCGACGGTGGCCTTGGCGCGCGCGGCGTTGATGGCCAGCGCCAGCAGGTTGTTCTCCATGCCGCCCTCGGCTGAGCCCGATTGGTCGCTCCGCTCCCACGCCGCGGCACGGGACAATTCGGCGAGCGCCCGCTCCACCTCGGCCGAATCACGTTCGGCGCGCAGCTTTTCCAGCTTGGCGTTCTGCTCGGCGCGCACCCGCGAATTCTCGACCTTGAGAACCTCGATGGCCTGGTCCTCTTCGACCTGGTACTTGTTGACGCCGATGACCGGCTGCTGACCGGTGTCGATGCGCGCCTGGGTGCGGGCGGCGGCCTCTTCGATGCGCAGCTTCGGAATGCCCTCCGAAATCGCCTGCGCCATACCGCCGTGCGCCTCCACCTCGGCGATGTGGGCGCGGGCCCGCTGGGCCAGCTGGTGGGTGAGCCACTCCACGTAGTACGAGCCGCCCCACGGGTCGGCGGGCCGCGTGGTGTTGGACTCCTGCTGGATCAGCAGCTGGGTGTTGCGGGCGATGCGCGCGGAGAAGTCCGTCGGCAGCGCCAGCGCCTCGTCGAGGGCGTTGGTGTGCAGCGACTGGGTGTGGCCCTGGGTCGCGGCCATGGCCTCGACACAGGTGCGGGCCACATTGTTGAACACGTCCTGCGCGGTCAGCGACCAGCCCGAGGTCTGCGAATGGGTGCGCAGCGCAAGGGATTTCGCGCTCTTGGGCTCGAACTTGGCGACCAGCTCGCTCCACAGCAGGCGGCCCGCGCGCAGCTTGGCGACCTCCATGAAGAAGTTCATGCCGATGGCCCAGAAGAACGACAGCCGCGGCGCGAACTGGTCGATCTCCATACCCGCGTCGAGTCCGGCGCGCAGGTACTCCACGCCGTCGGCGAGGGTGTAGGCCAGCTCCAGATCCGCGGTGGCTCCGGCCTCCTGGATGTGGTACCCGGAGATGGAGATGGAGTTGAACTTCGGCATCTTCGCCGAGGTGTAGGCGAAGATATCGGAGATGATCCGCATGGAGGGCTTGGGCGGATAGATGTAGGTGTTGCGGACCATGAACTCCTTCAGAATGTCGTTCTGAATGGTTCCGGCCAGCTGTTCGGGCTTGACGCCCTGCTCCTCGGCGGCCACCACGTACAGCGCCAGAATCGGCAGCACCGCGCCGTTCATGGTCATGGAGACCGACACCTGGTCCAGCGGAATGTGATCGAACAGCTCCCGCATGTCCAGGATGGAGTCGATGGCGACACCGGCCATGCCGACGTCACCGGTGACGCGCGGGTGATCGGAGTCGTAGCCGCGGTGGGTGGCCAGGTCGAAGGCGACCGAGAGGCCCTTCTGACCGGCGGCCAGGTTGCGGCGGTAGAAGGCGTTCGAGTCGGCCGCGGTGGAGAAGCCCGCGTACTGGCGAATCGTCCACGGCTGGTTCACGTACATGGTCGGGTACGGTCCGCGCACGAACGGGGCCACACCGGGCACGCTGTCGAGTGGATAGCCCTGCGCCACAATGGCATCGCGGTCGGCCTTGGTGAAGACCGGTGGCACGTCGATACCTTCGGGGGTGGCCCACTCGAGCTGTTCGGGCGCATAGTGATTGGCGGTGGCCGCCTCGGCGACGAACGCCTTCACCTGGTCACTCGTGACGGCGGCGTCGGCGGTGCCCTCGAGGGGGACCTCGGCGAAATTGCCGATCAGATGGTTGATATCACTCATCCCTAAGCTCCCAGCTTGTCGAGCAGACCGGACAGCGCGGCGACCGCGTCCATCCGCGCCGTCACGAATCCATCGGGCCGTTGCGCCCCGGTGGTGTCGGCGACCGCCTTCTCCGGTCCGGCCAGCAGCACCGTGCCGATTCCGGCCTCGCGCAGCGCCTGGACCGCGGGCCCGGCCTCCGCGCCGTAGCGGTTGTCGGAACCACACAGCACCGCGACGGTGGCGCCGGATTCCCGCACGGCCGTGGCGATTCCGGCGAGATCCAGGGTTCCCGGATTCTCCGTTTCGATACCGCCGGAGGCGAGCAGGTTGGCGGCGAAGGTGACCCGCACATTGTTCTCCGCCACCGGGCCCAGCGGCACCAGCAGCGCCTTGGGGCGCGCGCCGTGCGCGGCGAGGTAGGCGTCGGAGCGGTCGCGCAGCGTCTCGAAGGCCGCGCCGTAGCGGGCGATCCGGTCCTGCGCGCGGGCCGCCTCGGAGAGCGGCTTCTCCCCCAGGTTCGGGAATTCGTTGACACCGGTGATGGCCGTCTTGCGGTGCGCCACATCGGAATCGCGCTGAGCCTTCGTAGCGGCGATGGCCTCGGCGAGCACACCGGACTGCAGCGCGGCCAGGTAGCCGCCCGCGGACTCCAGCTGCTGCATGAATTCCCACGCCTTGGCGGCGAGCTGGTCGGTGAGCGATTCGACGTACCAGGAGCCCGCGCTCGGATCCTGCACGAAGCCCAGATGCGACTCCTCCAGCAGCAGCAACTGCGTATTGCGCGCCATGCGCTGCGAGAACGCCTGGGACACACCGAGTTCCCCGGCGGGCAGCGCGTCGTCGAAGGGCAGCACGGTGACGATATCCGCGCCGCCGACACCCGCGCCGAAGGCGGCGAGCGTGGTGCGCAGCATATTCACCCAGGGGTCGCGCTGGGTCATCATGGCGGGCGAGGTCAACGCCTGCTGCGGGGCGTTGCCGAACTCCGGCGCACCGCACACCTGGGCCACGCGCGCCCAGAGTCGCCGCGCGGCACGGAATTTGGCGATGGTCTCGAACTGGTCGTCGGTGGCCGCGAAGCGGAATTCCAGTTGCCCCAACGCATCCGCGATATCGACCCCGGCCTCGGTGAGCGCCCGCAGGTACTCGAGCCCGGCGGCGACGGCCGCACCCAGCTCCTGCGCGTCGGATGCGCCCGCGTTGTGGAAGGCCACGCCGCACACCAGCAGGGCGCGGACGGTCTCCGGCCGGGCGGCGGCCTCCTTGGCGAGCGCGACGGCGCCGTCCAGATCGATGGCCGAACCGCCCGCGAACAGGCTCGTCAGCGGGGTCGCGCCGAGCTGTACCCGAATACCCGCGCGGTCGGCGACCTGATAGTCGTCGAGCACCGAGTACACCTGCGCGGCCGCCTCGGCCACGGCGGGACCGGCCTCGAGGGTGAGCGGTGCGAGTTCGAACAGCAGGCCCGACAGCGCGGCGGGCAGCTCCGCCACCGGCACGCCACCCTCGCCCACGCCGACCGAGACCGCGCTGACGCCGTTCTCCAGCGCCGCGAGGATCTCCTGATTCACGGCGGCGCCCTGCGAGCCGCCGAAGCGCTGATTGACGAACCAGCCGCGATGGACGTCGCGGGTGGCGTCACCGCCGCGCACGAACGGGAAGGCCCCCGGCAGCGGCTGCTCGGGCAGTTCGTCGCGCCGCGTATAGAGGGGATTGACGGTCAGGCCGTCGTAGGTCTTCACCGCGAGCAGCTGCTCCGGCTCGTCCGGCAATTCCGAGACGTCCACCCGGCGGGCCTTGGCCAGCACCCCGGCGACTCCCTTACGCCAGGCGGCATACTCGGGCACCGGCTCGGTGCCCGGGTCTGAAGCAATCGGCATAGCTGCTGTTTCCTTCTCCCACACGTGCCCCCGAAGGAACCGCCCGCAATGTGCCGAACGCATTGTTCGCCCAGCTCAGACGGCACTTCGGTTAACGAGCATTCCTCGTCCTTTCTCTGATGCTAGCGGGAGCGTTGTGATTCCCGTCGCCCGGTGTTCACTACCAGCCGGTAACCTGGCGCGGTGCCAACAAGCCCGCGGACCCGATTCCGCCGTCTCGGTGGATACCGAACCGTCGCTGTGATCGTCGCTGTCGCGGCGCTGTTCGTGCTGGCCGTCATGATGCCGGTGCCGAGCGCGCAACAGGTCCGGGACTGGGCCGATAGCTGTGGACCGCTGCTGCCGCTGGTGTTCTTCCTCGTGCACACGCTGGTCTGTGTGACGCCGTTTCCGCGCACGGTGTTCACGGTGAGCGCGGGCATGCTGTTCGGTCCGGCCCTCGGATTGAGCCTCGCGATCGCGGCGACGACGGTTAGCGCGGTGTTGGCTCTGCTGCTCGTGCGGGCGCTGGACAAGGATCGGGTGCGGGCCCGGCTCACCCATCCGACGGTGCGCGCGATCGACACCCGGCTGGCCCGGCGCGGGTGGCTCGCGGTCGGCTCGCTGCGACTCATCGCGTTCGCGCCCTTCGCGGTCGTGAACTACTGCGCGGGACTCTCCTCAGTGCGCACGGTGCCGTACGTGATCGCCACGTTCCTCGGCATCATTCCGGGCACCATCGGCACGGTGCTGCTCGCCGACGCGCTGACCAACCACACCTCTCCGGCGCAGATTCTGGTCTCCGGCGCGTGTATCGCCATCGGGATTCTGGGGTTGGTGCTCGACACCCGGCTCGCGACGCCGGAGGAGGATCTGGTGCCCGAGGTCGCGGCGGAGCCGGAACCGGTGCGGCCGTGAGTCATTCCTCGTCGGCGAGCGGCCAGTGCTCGACTTCAGCCAACGGCGTGACCGGAGTCGGTGCGGCGGCGAGGGCCGCCACGGCCCTGTCGCGGTAGTGCCCGGCGTAGCGCGGTGGGCGGCCGCCGGATTCGCCCAGGCGCTGTGCCGTGCCCAGCCAACCGGTCGCCTGGCGTAGCACCTCGGTCGTACTCGAATCCGCCGTGCCGCCGACGAGTTCGCCGCACAGTTCGGGGGCGACCACGGCCGCGCCGCCGAGGTGTTGCAGACAGCGGGCGATACCGAGATCGTCCTCGAGCGCGCGATAGGCGCGCAGCCCCGACTGCCAGCACCCCAGGGCCCGGACCGGTTCGCCGCGCGCCCACCACAGCGCGCCCATGGTCTCGCGCACGTGGGCGTGGCCGCGTGGATCGCGTCCGGCGCGCGACAGCGACTGCGCCAATTCGAGGCGGTCGGCGGCGGCTTCGAGGCGGGACTGGTGCAGGTGGACGATGGCGAGGTTCACCAGCGCCGCCACCTCGCCCGCGACATCGGCGCGCGGGAGCCGCCACCAGGCGTGTTCGAGTTGGGCCTCGATCTCGTCGAGGGCGGTCCGGCGATCGACCGGCTCGGAGGGTGGATACGGTTGCGGCGCTTCGAGTCCCGGGGTCGACAGGCGCGCCAGCGCGGCCCGGTGTTCGCCTCGGGCGAGCAGGCTCGACGCGTATTCGCGCGGCCGGTACCGGTGTCGGCGAATCATCAGCCGACGCAGCGCGCGACGGCGACCGAGGCGGCGTGCGCCGTAGGCCGTCTCGCCGGTTCGAATGCGAGCCAACTGCCACCACAGCGCGAATTCGGGGCGGGGCTGGCGCTGTGCGCCGGTGGTGAGATCGCGCATCGCCTGTGCCGAACTCGAGCCGCCGTCGTGCCGCGACACGTTCTCGGGCAGGCCGAGTGTCGCGTACCAGCTGTCCAGTGCGTCCGCGATGCGCGCGAGTTCCGGCACGATCACCTCCAGCATCGGTTCGAGCCGGGTGGCGACCTCGCCGGTGGCGCAGGAGGTGATCAGCGTTCTGAGTTCATCCGCCTCGGCGGCGAACCAGCGCGCGGCCCCGACCGCCGTCTCGGGGCGGTTCAACGCGATCGCCCACCGCTGCGCCAAATCGGCGTGGTAGCGCAGGAGAGCGGGGAGCGCGGCCCGCCACATGGGGCCGCGCCAGCGCGGATCACGCTGGCCGGGCGCGTTGGGGCCGACGAGCGAATCCGCGCGGCCCCGCCATTCCCACTGGTCTCCCGAGGACAGCGACAGATAGGTCGGGGACAGCGCGCCGAGTAGCGAGAACGCTTTCACCGTGGGCGGTTTCGGCTCGTCGGGGTCGCGGGCCGGGGCCTCCAGCATGGCAGTCAGCATGGCGAGCAGCGCGGAGGTTCGGAAGGTGCGCACGGGAAGCGCGTGCAGCACCCGGATCGCTTCGTCCGCCCAGCCGTAGTCGTCGCCGAGCGTGTCGACCTCCCCCGTGAGATCGACACCGGCGGTCGCGCCGACGGCGACGGTCGGGCCCGGGGGCACCAGGTCGGCGACCAGGTCGGAGGTGCGCGCGGCGGCCAGGCGTTGGCGCAGATCCCGGGTGACCCGGTAGCCGACATAGGCGGCCGCCGCTGCGGCGACCAGCACCACCGGCACCCAGAAGATGGTCTCGATGGCCGATTTCACCCGAGGGTCGTCGCCGACCGAATCGACCACCAGGGTGCGGACGAGTTCGTAGATCAGCGCGGTGGCCGCCGCCGACGCGGTGCCGAGCAGCGCGCGCAACAGCGCCGATCGCGGGGTGGCGACCAGGGCCGGGTCGTCGCGGGCGGGTTCGGTCATCGCGCCACTCCCCCGGTGAGCCCCGGCACCAGCCAGCGCCGCCAGGTCGCCAGCAGCAGTGTCACCGGCACCACCGCCGCCACCAGCGCGCCCGTCGCCAGATGTGCCGCGTTCTCGTGGAATTGGCGGGCCTCGCCCCACAGCAGCAGCGACCACGGGCTGCCGCTCGCGCCGGTGACGAGCAGGCCGATGAAGAAGTCGTTCCAGATCTGGATGATCTCGAGGACCACCACCGCGCCCAGTGCCGGTCCGGCGGTGCGCAGAATGCGCCGCAATGCCGTTGCGGGACTGGTCAATCCGTGCAGCGCGTCGGCGGCGGGGCTGTCGGGCGGGGCCAGCAGCGCGCCGCGCAGAATGAGAATGGCCATGGGCAGGCCCGCGGCCGCGTGCACGAAGATGAGCGGGATGCGAGTGCCGGAGAGTCCGGCGGTATCCATGAGGCTGCGGATGGGGCCCGCGTAGATCTGCGCGGGCATGACCGTCAGGACCACCAGAAGGGGCAGCGCCACACCGGATTTCACGCCCTCGGTGGCCAGCGCGGCAAGCCAGTACGCCACCGGCAGCGCGGCGGCCACCACCACGAAGGTGGCCAGCACGGCCACCCAGGCGGTGGTCTCGAGCGAGCGCCACAGCGCGTCGTCGCCCCAGGCCCAGCGCCAGGCGTCCCATCCGAATCCATTGCCCTGCCGCAGCGCTCGGCGAATCAGCACGCCGAGCGGGAAGAGTGTCGCCACGGTGACGAAGGCCAGCAGTGCCAGCGGCCACCAGCCGGTGCGCGCCGAATCCGGCAGCGGCGCACGGTCTTCCACCCAGCGACGGCGGTAGCGCCGCATATCCGGTTGCAGAATCCAGGCGACCAGGCCGATGAGCACGGCCAGCGGCAGCGCGTAGGCGGCGGCCTCACCGCTGTCGAATCGACTGCTGGTGGCCAGATTCCACCAGTGCACCGTGGCGCTGTCCACCGAGACCTGCATGGTGGCGGGTACGGCGATCAGGACCACGTCGAAGACGCGCGCGGCGGCGATACCCACCACCAGGCCCAGCAACAGCAGCGGTGGGCGCAGCAGTACCACCAGATGACCGAAGGTGGCACGGTCGAAGGAGGGCGCGCGGTGCTCGTCGGTGTAGAGCCGGGCGCTGCGCACCTGATCGGCGTCGATACCGCGAATGGCGGCGCGGCACAGGCAGATCAGCACGCCGAGCCAGGTCCACAGGAAGGCCGAACCCATCATGATCAGGAACCAGATCCGGTACTCGACCACGCTGCCCAGGTGGATGCGGTCGGCGAGCCATTCGAAGATGAGCCGGAACGCGATACCGGAGACGAAGGCCGAGATGCCGAACGGAATGATGAACGGCCACCACAGCCAGCGGGCGTTCTTACTGCGCCAGGCGATCACCAGCGCCAGCGCCACGAGCAGTTCGCCGAAGACCACCCATCCGAAGGTCAGCAGATAGGCGCGCAGGCCGTCGCGGTCGAATTCCGCGACCACCAACGCCACGGCGACGGCCAGGCCGCCGAGCGACACCGGCAGCAATCGGCCGCGATGGTCGTAGATCCACCGCCACGGGGTGCGCAGCCGGTCGCGGTCACGCTCGCGGGTGAGCAGTGTCGATATCACCGCGCAGACAACGGCCAGGGCGCAGGCGAGAACCAGCAGCGGACGCGCGAGGGCGGCTTGACGAATCGTCCACAGCGTCGGGGCGATCAGCACGACGGCGATGAGCAGCAGCGCGGGTACTCGAATGGCGAACCAGAACCAGCGCTGCGGCGGGCGACCGGGGACCAGGGGCCCGGACAGCCGGCGCGGGGTGAGTTCCAGGGTCAGCCCGTGGGCGCGCAGGGCGCCGACGTCGAACGGGGGTCGGCTCACGCGGGCCGCCTGCCCTCGAGTTCGGTGAGTCTGCCGATGGCGCGCGCGACGGCCTCGGGGTCGCGGTCGGCGACATCGGCGAGGAAGTCGGCCAGGGTGCGCTGCAGCCCGAGTCGGCCGACGCCCCAGCTGATGCGGTCCGACAGATCGAAGCGTTCCCACGAATCCAGGTCGGAGGCAATGGATTCCAGCAAGGGCGGATACCGGCCCTCGGTCTCCGGATGCGGGGAGAGGAAGCCGCCGTGGCGGTCGATCCAGGGCCGCACCGCCTCGGGGGCCGCGAGCCCGGCCAGCCACTCCCAGGCGGCGCCGCTCGCCCGTTCGGTCAGCACCATGACATCGCCGCCCGCGATCATGGGGCGGTGTCCGCCCGGGGCCACCGCCGGGAACCGCGCGAGGCCCACGACGCTCTCGTCGCGCTTCGCGCTGGAAAGGCTGCGCCGCACAACCGGTTCCGCGAAATCCGGCGCCACGACCATGGCCGCCCGGCGATGTTCGAACACCTCGCGCACGGCATCGGGGAACTGCCGGGTCATGGCCACCGCGGCCCCTCCCGGAAACGCCGCCGGATGCCCCCACAGCTCCCCCAGGCGCTCCAGCGCCGCCCACATCGACGGACGGTCCCAGCGCCGTCCGCCGCCGGTGGTCTCGAGGTCGGCGTAGACCTCCGGCGCTTGGGCCAGCAGCACGTTCTCGAAGAAGTCGGTGACCACGAACCCGTCGGCGGCCCCGAAGGCCAACAGGCGCACCGGCGTCGCGGCCAGCTTGCTCATCGCGGCAGGCCACTGCGAGACGGTCCAGCTGTTCGGATCGGGCAGTCCACGTTCGGCGAAGGTCTGCTTGTCGTACCAGATGAGTGATTTCAGACTGTATTTGAACGGCACCGCGTACACCGCCTCCCCGCGACCGAGCAGCTCGCGCCACTGCGGCGAATAGCGCGGCCGCGCACCGCCCGGCCACTGCCTGTCGTCGACGCGGCGCAGCCGATAGTTCGCGTCGAGCAGTTCCCGTATCCGCCCCACCTGTGGCAACATCACGATCTCCGGCGCGGATGGCCCGCGCGCCGAGAACGCCGTATCGATATCGTCGCCCAGCGGAATCACCTGCACGTCCCGCAGCGCCTGCCCCCGCTCGCGCACTCCGTCCACCACCGCGTCGAAGGCCTGCCGTTCGAATCCGCTCCACGGCACCGCGATACGCACTTTGTCGCGCTCGCCGAGCAGGACATCCGGTGCGCACCCCGCCAGCAGCGGTGCGGCGACCGCCGCCCGCAAGACCGTCCGGCGTGTCACCATGGCATCGACGTCCCCCGCAGCTGATTCGCACCCGTTCGATTTCCCTTGCCCGGCAGGATATTCGGCAAGGTTCGATATTTCAGGAGATTCGGATGGCTCCGAAGATCTGGCCGCTCGAACGCGGCCACATCGTCACCTCCCCGTTCGGCCCGCGCTCCGGCGGCTTCCACTGGGGCGTCGACTTCGGCTGGCCGGGCGGCTCATCCAACCGACCAGTCTTCGCAACCCAAGGCGGTTACGTCACCCGCTCCGGCCCCGCCAGCGGATTCGGGCGCTGGGTGGTCGTCGACCACCCCGCCGCCGACGGCGGCGGCACCACCGTCTACGGCCACGTCATCCCCGAGGTCCCCGTCGGCCGCCGCGTCGAAGCGGGCGAACGGATTGCCAGCATCGATCCGGACCCGCGCACCAATGGCAATGTCGCTCCGCATCTGCACCTCGAGTGGCACCGCTCGGTCTGGGCGCCGCCGGGGCCGGACCGCCTCGACCCACTGCCGATCCTCGCGGGCGCGGCCTATCCCATCGCCGAGCGACGACCGGTCTTGTCGGGCTGAGGATTCGAGTGGACCGTGTGGTCCGCATCGGACACAATGCCGCCGTGACCTCCGACGATCCTCGCGACTTCCACTCGGCCGCACCGGTTCCGGTCCGGCTGACGAAGGGCGATCCACCCACCGCCCCACGGCCCACGCCCCCGGTGCGCAGGCGGACGGCCCTCATCGCGGGACTCGCGGCGGTCGGTGGTGCCGTCTGCGGCGCGGGCGCGCTCACGCTGCCGAAGCTCTTCGACCGCGAGACCGTACCGGGGACGCCGGTGGCCGACCCGACCGTGACCGCAGGGCAGATCCGTTGGCGGGCAGCGGTTCCCGTGCGGACCGACATGGATTGGACACCACCGGCGGTGGTGGCGGGCACGGTGTTCGCCACCGCCGAGAACGGCATCCTCCACGCCCTCGACACCGCGACCGGGAAGACGCGGTGGACCGCCGTCGCGGGCGCGAATATCGACTACGGCCCGCTTGCCGTCGCGGGCGTCGTGATCGTGGCTACGGAGCTGCCGCTGGTGGCCTTCGACGCCTCGACCGGCGAGCGCCGCTGGCGGACCGAAGATGCGACAACGACCGGACAGCTGTGTGCCAGTGCCGACGGCGGTGTGGTGTACGCGATGGCCAGTGGCAGGCCCTATGTCCGCGGCGTGTCCGCGATCGACTCGCGAACCGGCCGCATCCTGTGGATGACCCCGACCGGCGGTGCCAGCGGTCCGCTGGATCTGTCCGCGGGTGCGGGCATCGTCGCCGCCGTCGACGGCGAAGCGCTGGTAGCACTGGATGCGGCGACGGGTGCGCTCCGATGGCGCACGGAGATTCAGGGCTTCATGGCAAAACCGACCGTCGGCGCGAACACCGTGGTGGTCGCGGGGGCGTCGACGGGTCTCGAGGTGTTCGATCTCGCCTCGGGCGCACCCCTGTGGACGGCTCGGGCGCACTTGGCCGATTACGCCGCGGTGGCTGGCGATCTGACGTACGCGGGCGGTGGTTATTGGGTGGGCAGCTACGAAACGACCACGGTGCAGGCGTTCGATACGCGCACCGGCAGGCTGCGCTGGAGCAAGGGCAAGACCGGAGCACCTCCGGTGGTGGTGAACGCGACAGTGTTCACGGCGGAGGGCCGCAAGGTGAGCGCTCTCGATGCCGCCACCGGATCTCAACGCTGGGAATGCGATATCGGTATGGCCACCAGTGCCGTCGCGGCGAATGACGATACGGCGTTCGTCTACGGCGACGGCTATGTGTACGCGATCGCGCTCTGACGACACGACAGGCGCTCTACACAACTCCCGTGATGTAAATTAGGTTAGCCTTACTTACATCGAAGGGAGTTGCGCGTGCGCGTCGTCATTCTGTTCGGAACCGAGATCGGCACCTCGGAGGTGGTCGCCGAGGCTGTGGCGGAGGAGCTGTCGAGCTTCGATGTCTCGGTCTTCGATATGGCCGACTTCGATCCCGCCGACCTCGACGTGAGTGATTTCCATATCGTCGTCTGTTCCACCTACGGCGACGGTGATCTGCCCACGGGAGCGGAACCGTTCTTCGAACAGCTCGATGCGACTCGACCCGACCTCTCGGGGCTGCGGTTCGCCGTCTTCGGTCTCGGCGACAGCGTCTACGGGGACACCTTCAATCGCGGCGGGGAGATCGCGGCCGAGAAGCTCAGCGCGTGCGGGGCGACGCAGGTCGGGGAGCACGGTCGCCATGACGCCTCGACCGAGGTGCGGGCCAAGGATATGGCGCGCGAGTGGGCGGTGACGCTGCCGATCGCCGTCTTGCAGAGCGCGTAGCGCGGATTTCGAATCACGCTGATCGTGGAGGTGTTGTGTCGCACCCCTGACCACCAGGATCTGACCGAATGGTCTTGGCCGGGCATCGGACCGAGGACCGCGGTTCGAGTGGGAAGGTCTGGGACACAGCATGATCAGCGTCGGGGCGGTGCGCGCGGGGGCCGGGATCCGACCGATACGCGGCATCGGGGCGGGGTCCGCCCGCGTGCGCGGGGTGGCCATCCGAGTGCTCGCCGCTCTGGCGGCACTGGGCGTGTGGTGGGCGGTGACCGCGGCGGCCTTGGTCGATCCGCAGTTCCTGCCGACGCCGAACGCGGTGTGGGAGGCGTTCGTTCGCGCCAACAGCTGGCACGAGATCGCGCCCGGCGTACCACGGGAGGTGCCCGGGGCGCAGAACTATTTCCTGTGGGAACACCTGGTCGCGAGCTTGCAGCGCATCGCGATCGGGGCGGGCGCGGCTGTGATCATCGGGCCGCCAGTGGGTTTCGCGCTGGGGGCCTCGCGGACCGTGGGGGCGCTCGTGGAGCCGTATCTCAACTTCCTGCGGGCCTTGCCGCCACTGGGTTACATCGGATTGCTGATCGTCTGGTTCGGGATCGGTGATACCTCGAAGATCTGGCTGCTGTTTCTCGCGGCGTTTCCGCCGATCGTCATCGCGACCATTACTGGGGTACAAGGGGTTTCCGCCGATCGCATCAATGCCGCGCGGTCCTTGGGGGCCAACCGTGTTCAGGTGGCGACACGGGTGCTGCTGCCCGCGACGCTGCCGGAGGTGATCGCGGGCATCCGCGTGGCGGTCGGGTTCGCGTGGACCACGGTGGTGGCGGCCGAGCTCAACAATGGCATCCCCGGCATCGGCGGGTTGGCCTATCTGGCCGGTCAGCAGCTGAATACGGCGCTGACGGTGGCCTGCATCATCGTGATCGGCGTGACCGCCCTGGCCCTCGACTCCGCCATCAAATGGCTGGGCGCGGTACTCGTTCCCTGGAAAGGCAAAGCATGAGAAGGACATTCGCCGTACTCGCACTCGCGGGGACACTGGTCGCCGCCCTGACCGCGTGTGTGGAGTCGGGGCGAACGGATCGCTCGCGCGACTCCGGCGAGCGGATCGCCTGCCCGGTGGCCGTGGACGAAACCTTCACGGGCACAGTGCGACTCGGCTACCAGGACATTCCCAACGGCGCGCTGGTCGTCAAGGACACGGGACTGATCGAGACCTGCCTGCCGAAGGCGACCGTCACCTGGAGCAAATTCGCCTCCGGCGGCGCGGTGATCCAAGCCTTCGGAGCGGGTTCCCTGGATCTCGGGCTGCTGGGCAGTGCCGTTGCGGCGCGGGCGATCTCGGCTCCGCTGCACCTGGATATGAAGGTGGTGTGGATTCACGACGTGATCGGCGCGGCCGAATCGCTCGCGGTGCGCGATCCCGCCATTACGACGGTGGCCGGGCTGCGCGGCAAGCGCATCGGCGTGCCGTTCGCCTCCACCGCGCACTACAGCCTGCTCGGCGCGCTGCGCACCGCGGGGATAGACAAGGATGTCACGCTGGTGAACCTGGCCCCCGACGCCATTCTCGGCGCTTGGCGCGGGGCACAGATCGACGCCGCGTTCGTATGGGAGCCGACGCTGTCGGAGCTCACCCGCGACGGGCACCTCGTCACCACCGCGGCCGAGACCGCCGCCGCCGGTAAGCCCACCTTCGACGTCGAAGGCGCGCGTGGCGCTTTCGTCGAGGCCAATCCGAAGGTCCTGGAGGTGTGGACGGCCGCGCAGAACTGGGCCGTGCGGCAGATCCAGAGCGATCCCGAGGCTGCCGCCATCCGCATCGCCGCGCAATTGGGCATTCCCGTCACGGCCGTCGCGGAGCAGTTGAAGGGCTACACCTTCCTCGACGCGGCCACCCAGTCGGGCGAGGCCTATCTGGGTCGCCAGCTCGGCGCGGAACTGCGCTCCTCGGCCGAATTCCTGTTGAGCCAGGGCGAAATCCAGGGTTTGGCGGCGACCGAGGCGTACTCGAACGCCGTCTACGCCCAGGGCGCGAAGAGCGTGGCCGCGCAATGACCACGACCCTCGACACGCGCGATCGCGTCGTCCTGACCGAGGTCTCGAAGACCTATGACACACCGAGCGGCAGCACGGTCGCACTGGCATCCACCGACCTCGTCATCGAGCCCGGCGAATTCGTCAGCGTCGTCGGACCGTCCGGCTGCGGGAAGACCACCCTGCTGCAACTGCTCGGCGGATTCCTGGAGCCCACCACCGGAACGCTGCTGGTCGGGCCGGATCGCGTGGCCGGGCCGAGCCCGGAGCGCGGCGTCGTCTTCCAGGCTCCGACGCTGTTTCCCTGGCTGTCGGTGCGCGGCAATATCGAATTCGGTCCCGCCTGCCGAGGCGTGGACCGCGCGACCCGCCGGGCCGAGGCCGATCGACTGTTGCGCCTGGTCGGGCTCGACGGCGCGGGCGACAAACGCCCGTACGAACTCTCCGGCGGAATGCAACAGCGCGCCCAGATCGCGCGCGTGCTCATCAACGATCCGCGCATCATTCTCATGGACGAGCCGTTCGGGGCGCTGGACCAGCTCACCCGCGAACGGCTCCAGGTCGAACTGCTGCGCCTGTGGCGGCAGGCGGGCAAGACCGTCGTCTTCGTGACGCACTCGGTCGAGGAGGCCGTATTCCTCTCCACCCGGGTGCTGGTCATGAGCGCCCGACCCGGCCGCATACTGCTCGATCGCCGCATCGCACTGCCCGGCGACGACACCGAGCGCGTCCGCGACCTCGCGGTCACCGCCACGCCGGAATTCCAAGCGCTGAGAACCGAACTCGCCCAGGCGATCTACGGCGCACACCGCTGATACGGCGAAGGCCCCGTCCGAGGACGGGGCCTTCCCGAGATTTTCAGCGCTACGCGCGAGCCGAATCAGCTCAGAGGTGCGCGCCGCACACCGGCCAGGCGCCGGGGCCCTGGGTGGCGAGCACGTTCTCGGCCACGCGGATCTGCTCTTCACGGCTGGCATTGGCCGCATTGCCGCTGCCGCCGTTGGCCTCCCAGGTGCTCTGCGAGAACTGGAGGCCGCCGTAGTAGCCGTTACCGGTGTTGATACTCCAGTTACCGCCGCTCTCGCAGGCGGCGACCGCGTCCCAGTCGTGACCGGCGGCCGAGGCGGTGGCAGTGGAGACACCGAACGGGATAGCGACGAGAGCTCCCAGCGCGGCGGTGGTACCGGCGATACGGGTGAACTTGCTGTTCCGAAGCATGTGAGATTCCTGCCTGCGCCCAACCGCCCGGCGAATACTCAGCCGGGGCCCCATCCCCAGGGATGACTTGTGGGACTTCGAACCACGGGATGGGGTTGCCGGTGTACGGCGATTCGAGTCCGGCTCTCGTTCCGAGCCGTGAACGACCATAACGGAACAATCACGGCGGATCACGTTCCGATAACTGGCGATTTGACTCGCATAAATCCTGAAGTATCAATCGTTTTCGCTGCGCATAACGCGAGTCGCGCGATAATGACATATGCGTAGTTACCAAACAAAATGTGCGCGAGGTCACTCCTAAAGCGTGATTCCGACCGCCACAGCAACCTCAGAAGTCACTCCCGTAGGGCGGCGAACCGGCCCAGTGACCGTCTCGATACGCGTTCGGGGCTTCCGGAGCACCGTCTGAGACGGTATCGTACTAGCAGTACCGCATACTCCTGGTACGAGATCGACGAGGTGTGCCATGACCAGCACCTATCCCAAGGCCAGGCGGATCAGATTCCGCTTCGGCGACCCCGAACCGATGTCCAAGTACTACGCGGGCGGCGATATCGTCTTCAGCCACTTCATCGCGGGACTGTCCGCCGGATTCCCGCCGGGTGAGGAGTCCTTCATCCGCTCGGTCCGCAAATTCTCCGACCAGATCACCGATCCGACACTGCGGAAGCGGGTCGCCGGGTTCATCGGCCAAGAGGCGATGCACGGCCAGGAGCACCGGCGACTCAACGATCAGCTCGCCGCGATGGGGTATCCCGTCGAGTGGTACGACTCCCCCGCCGCCGTCGAGCGCATGCGCCGCATCGAGCAGCGGCTGCCCGCGCTGGTCCATCTGGCCAGCACCGCGGCGGCCGAGCACTACACCACCGTGCTGGCGCAGCGGGTGCTGACCCGCCCCGAGGTGCAGGCCCTCGCGGGCGATCCCGAGGTCCGAAACCTGTTGAACTGGCACGCCTTCGAAGAGATCGAGCACAAATCGGTGGCCTTCGACGTCTTCCGATCCGTCGGCGGCAGCGAGCAGGTGCGCATCGCCACCATGGCGGTGCTGTTGGGCCTGACCTTCCCGCTCACCTTGGTCGCGCTCGCGCTGTCGCTGCGCCGCGACCCGTATGCCCGCCAGCATCCGGCGCGGCTGGCGCGCGAGGCGTACACGCTGTTCCGCGGTCCGCTGTTCAAGGGCCTCGCCGGGGAGTTGGCGCAGTACCTGCGGCCCGGATTCCATCCCGACGACAACGACACCACCGCACTGCTCGAGCAGTGGAAGACAGAGCTTTTCGGCGCGGACGGCGTCCTCGCCGAGCATATGAAGTAATCGCGGCAGCCCGAATCAATGGAGATTCACCATGAGCAAAACCCTGCCCAGCACTCGCACCACCGGCGCGCCGCAGGTGCGTCGCATGCGCTTCCGCTTCGGTGAACCGGAGCCCCTGAACCGGCATTTCGCCGATGGCGACATCGTGCTGAGTCATCTCACCGCGCTGCTGTCGGCGGCGTTCCCGCCCGGCGAGGATTCGTTCGTGCGCTCGGTGCGGCGGGTGTCGGGGGAGATCGACGATCCGGTGCTCAAGAAGCGCGCGGCCGGGTTCATCGGCCAGGAGGCGATGCACGGGCAGCAGCATCGGCTGCTCAACGACCAACTGGTCGCCATGGGGTACCCGCTGGTGCGGGTGCCGCACTTCGCGCCGGGCAGCCGACGCGAGAAGGCGCTGATTCGCGCCGAGAACCTGCTGCCCGCGCGGGTGCATCTGGCCGCGACCGCGGCGGCGGAGCATTTCACCACCATGCTGGCGCGGCGGGTGCTGACCAGTCCGGAGTTGCAGTCCATCGCGTCGACCAGCCCCGAGGTGCGCGATCTGCTGAATTGGCATGCGCTCGAGGAACTCGAGCACAAGTCGGTGGCCTTCGACGTGTATCGCGCCAGCGGCGGCGGGGAGCTCGTGCGCATCGGCGTCATGACCATCCCGTATGTCGGGGCGATTCCGTTCATAGCGGCGGCGGTGGGGCTGTCGATTCTCACCGATCCGACCGCGTGGCGGCCGGTGCGGGTGACGCGGCAGGCGGTGGGCGTGCTGCGCGGGCCGCTGGTCAAGGGGTTGCAGGCCGAGATTCGCGAATACCTGAGGCCGGGCTTCCATCCCGACGACATCGACACCGAACCACTGGTTCGGCGGTGGCAGGAGGAGCTGTTCGGCTCCGACGGCGAACTCCTCGACCGGGTGCGGTGAGCACCATGACCAGTCCAGAACGCCGCCCCGACCACGAGGTCGTTGTCGTAGGGGCCGGATTCGGCGGTATCGGTGCCGGTATCGCTCTCCAGCGCAAAGGGATTCACGACTTCCTGATCGTCGACAAATGGGATCGGGTGGGCGGCACCTGGCATGCCAACACCTATCCCGGTGTGGCCGTGGATATTCCGTCGTTCATTTACAGCTTCTCCTATGAGCAGCGGGGCGACTGGTCGCGGATCTTCGCGCCCGGGGACGAGCTGCGCGACTACGCCGAGAGCATGGTCGACAAGTACGGCCTGCGGCGAAAGTTGTTGTTGAACACCACGATCACCGGTGCGGAGTACGACGAGGATGCCGCGCTGTGGCTGCTGCGCACCGACGGGGAGCGCACCCTGACCGCCCGCTTCGTGGTCATGGCCGTGGGTGGACTGGAACGGCCGAAGATGCCCGAGATTCCGGGGCTCGACGAGTTCGGCGGGGCGCTCGTCCACACCGCGCTGTGGGATCACGACGTGGCCCTCGAGGGTAAGCGGGTGGCGGTGATCGGCACCGGCGCGACCGCGCTGCAATTGGTGCCCGCCATTGTCGAACAGGTCGCGCACCTCACCGTCTTCCAGCGCACGCCCATCTGGGTGTTCCCGAAACGCGATGCGGCCGTGCGGGGTTGGGGGCGGACGGTGATGAGTACACCGTGGCTGCGCTCGGGCATTCGCACGGTCGGGACGGTGGCCACCGAGATCGGCATGGGCGGTATGGTCGCGGGGCCGTCGTGGCTCACCGATACCGGACGGCGGTTGGCCGAGATCCCGGTCCGGCGGTGGATGCGGTCGCAGGTGCACGATCCGGTGCTGCGGGAGAAGCTGATTCCGCGCTATGGGCTCGGCTGCAAGCGGCCGTCCATGTCCAACGACTACCTGTCCACCTTCAACCGCGCCGATGTGAGCCTGGTGACCGACCCCATCGAGCGGATCGACGCGCACGGCGTGCGCACCGCCGACGGCGCGCGCCACGACGTGGATGTGCTCATCTGCGCCACGGGATTCAAGCTCTGGGAGAAGGACGCGGTGCCGCCGTTCCCGGTGCACGGTCGAGAGGGCCTGAGCCTCGGCGACTTCTGGGACACGCACCGGTTCCAGGCGTACCACGGGGTATCAGTGCCCGGGTTCCCGAATATGTTCACCATTACCGGGCCCTACGGATTCGTCCTCGGCTCGTATTTCTGGATGATCGAGGCGACCGCCGCACATCTGAGCCGCGCCATCGCCGAAACCAAGCGGCGCGGGGAAATCGTGTGCGAGATCAGCCGATCCGCACACGACGACTATTTCGCGAAATGCCTACGTCGACAGGAGCGCAATTTCCTCTTCACACCGGTCTGCCACGGCTCGAATACGTATTACATCAACAGCCACGGCGATTCGCCTTTCCGGCCCTCCACGCACGGCGAGATGTATTGGCAGAACCGGCATTACAACCTCGACGACTACCGGTACGGCACACCGGACCGGACCCCGCATCGCACGACCGTACTCGAGGAGTCGGCATGAAACTCACTGATGTTCGACCCGAACTGGTCGTGGTGACGGGCGCGGGCAGCGGTATCGGTCGCGCCTGCGCCCTGCGCTTCGCCCGCGGCGGCGCGCACGTGGTGGTCTCCGATATCGACCTCGACGCCGCCCGCGCCACCGAGGCCATGATCCACGCGCGAGGCCAGCGCGCGACCGCGCTGCGCCTGGACGTCACCGACCCCGAGGCGTGGGAAACCTTCGCCCGCACCGTACTCGCCGATCACGGCGTGGCCGATGTGGTGGTGAACAATGCCGGGATCGTGGTCGGCGGAGCGTTCCTGGATATGCGGCCCGCCGACTGGGATCGCCAACTCGGGGTCAATCTGCTCGGCGTCGTACACGGGTGCCGGGTGTTCGGACAGCAGATGGTCGACAACGGGCGGCGCGGGCACATCGTGAACATCGCGTCGGCGGCGGCGTTCACCCCGACCCCGGTCATGTCGGCGTACTCGGTGTCCAAGGCCGGGGTGAAGATGCTCACCGAATGCCTGCGACTCGAATTGGGGCCCAAGGGAATCGGGGTCAGTGCCGTATGCCCCGGCTTCATCAACACCAGTATCGGCGAGCATGCCGTGACGGTCGGCGTCGACGACGCCGTCATGGAGCGGGGCAGGGAGTTCGCGCGGCGGCTGCGCGAACTCGGCGAGAGCCTGCCGTACTCCCCCATGAGCCCGGATCTGGTCGCGCGGGCCGTGCAGCGCGCGGTGCGCTACGACCTGGCCGTGGTGCCGGTGCGACCGGAGGCCTGGCTCGGCTATGTGCTCATGCGCGTCGCCCCGGGCCTGAATCGGCGTATGACACAGCCCTTCTCGACCGAGCGGCTGACCCGGTGGGCCGGATGGGCGCTGGAGCGATTCGATCAGCGAGCGGACGCCGCCGACAGAGTCCCGGATCCGGTGGGGGTCGGGCGATGACGGCGCGTTCGCATGACCTCGAGGTCGCCGAGGTGGTGCGCGAGACCACCGCCGCGCGCACCCTCGTCTTCGACATTCCGGACGATCTCGCCGACCGCTTCCGGTATCGGCCGGGACAGTTTCTGACCCTCCGGATTCCGAGTGAGCGCACCGGATCGGTGGCGCGCTGCTATTCGCTGTGCAGCAGCCCGCACTGCGACGACCGGCTGGCGGTGACGGTCAAACGCACGGCGGGCGGTTACGCGTCGAATCTGCTGTGCGACATCACCATTCCCGGTGATCTGATCACCGTGACGGAGCCACTGGGCACCTTCGGCCCGCGCGGGCTCGACGGTGACCTGTTGTTGGCGGCGGGCGGCAGCGGGATCACCCCGATCATGTCGATCATCAAATCGGTGCTCGTCGCCGGGCGCGGCAGCATTGTGCTGCTGTACGCGAACCGGGACCGGCGGTCGGTGATATTCGCGGCCCGACTGGCCGAGCTGGAACGCCGCTACAAGCGCCGGTTGCGGGTGCTGCACTGGCTGGAATCCGAACGCGGACTGCCGAATTCCCGCCGGGTGGCCGAAATGCTGCGGCGGCATCGGAGTCGGGAATGGTATATCTGTGGGCCGCTCGGGTTCACCACCGTCCTGCGGTCGGCGGCGGCGGCACTGCGGGTGCCGTCCTCGCGGGTCCATCTGGAGGAGTACCGGTCACTGACCGCCAATCCCTTCGAACAGCCCACCGCCTCGGCCGAAACCGCTGTTGTCGACCCGCCGGTGGACCGAACCGGCACGACGACCACGCTCGAAGTCGAGATCGACGGCGCGACCCATCACTTCGGCTGGCCACGCACCACGCCGCTGCTGGATGTCTTGCTGGACAACGGCATCGACGCACCCTATGTCTGCCGGGAGTCGGCCTGCGGCACCTGCGTGTGCTCGGTCAAGGACGGCCGCACGCGCATGATCCGCAATGAGGCGCTCATCGACGACGAGCTCGCGCAAGGGCTGACCCTGGCCTGTCAGACCCTGCCCGAATCGCCGGACGTGCACATCGTCTTCGATCAGTGACGCTGTCGCGCAAGCCCGTTCACACCGTGGCGAAGGCCAGGTGAGCGGGCTTGCGGACATCCACGACCACATTGTTGAGCTGGGAGACCGCATCGAGCATGGCGGTCGCGATGGTGTTGACGTGTTCGGCGAACCGCTCCGCGGTCATGAGCTCCGCCCGCGTGCGGTTGGCTCCGAGGTACCACTCGGTGGCGGAGCCGACCGCGCCGAAGATCGCGTAGGTCGTCAACTCCAGGCTCCCGGTATCCACATTCTGGCCATCGAGCTGCGTCTCCACGACGCGCGCCACCCGCACGGCCGACCGCATGGCCACCTCGAGGGCCCGTTCGGGTTGTTCGGTCTGCTGCGCCATCCGGCCGTGCACCAGGAAACGGAAGACCTCCGGCCGCTCCTCCACCACCGCCACATACTCCTCGATACCGACGCGCAGCAGATCGGCGACCGAATCGACCATGAGGTTCACCCGGCTCATGATCCGATCCCACAGCATGTCCTGCACTCGGTCGAGAATCGCGAGATAGAGGTCGGTCTTGTCGTCGAAATGCCGGTACAGCTTGGGTTTCGCGCAGCCCGCCGCCCGGGCGATATCGTCCATGCTGACATCCGAGCCGTGCTCGGCCAGGGCCCGCAGGGCGGCGTCCACGAAATCGGCGCGGACCTGTTCGCGGTGGGCGCGCCAGCGTTCGGTCCGCGCGTCGGGCTTGGGTGCGGCCGCCGCGGCGCGCTTGGCGCCGCGGGTGACCTTCTTCTCGGCGGCCGACATGGAGCAATACTATGCGATACCGCCGGTACCGGCAGGTGGACCGGCCGGTCCGCGCAGCACGCCGCCGCGGTCAGGGCAGCTGCCGCTGCCCCTCGGTTTCGCCGGTGGTCGGGCCGACGGGCGGCAGGCCGGGCTGTTCGACCGGCTGGCGGGCATCGGCCTCGGCGGCGCGCACCGCGCGTTCCGCGGCCGGGTCGGTCGCCGTATCGAACCAGTCGGCGACCTCGGCCGAATCGTCCTCGGGGCGTTCGCTGCCGTCACCGTCGGGCTGGGGCTCGTAGCGGAAGACGCCGTCCTCGCCCTTCTCGGCGAAATTGCGGGCGAATCCTTCGAGGGCCTTGCCGAAATCGCTGGGCACCAGCCACACCTTGTTGGCATCGCCCTTCGCCACCAGCGGCAGGGTCTGCATGTACTGGTAGGCCAGCAGTTCCGGGGTCGGCTTACCGGATTTGATTGCGGCGAAGACCTTTTCGATCGCCTTGGCCTGTCCCTGCGCCTGGAGGTAGGCGGCGGCGCGCTCACCCTGCGCGCGCAGGATACGGCTCTGGCGTTCACCTTCGGCGGAGAGAATGGCCGACTGCTTGGCGCCCTCGGCGGCCAGGATCTGCGCCTGCTTCTGGCCCTCGGCGGTCTTGATGGAGGCCTCGCGCTGGCCCTCCGCGGTGAGAATGATGGCCCGCTTCTCGCGGTCGGCCTTCATCTGCTTCTCCATCGACTCCTGAATCGAGGGCGGCGGATCGATGGCCTTGAGCTCGACTCGGGAGACGCGCAGACCCCAGCGGCCGGTGGCCTCGTCGAGGACGCCGCGCAGCTGGCTGTTGATCTGGTCGCGGGAGGTGAGCGTCTCCTCCAGGGTCATGCCGCCCACCACGTTGCGCAGCGTGGTGATGGTCAACTGTTCCACGGCGGCAATGTAATTCGAGATCTCGTAGACCGCGGCCTGCGGACTGGTGACCTGGAAGTAGACCACCGAGTCGATCTGCACGGTCAGGTTGTCCTGGGTGATCACCGGCTGCGGCGGGAAGGACACCACTCGCTCGCGCAGATCCACCTTGGCGCGAATCCGGTCCGCGAACGGCACCAGGAACGTCAGCTGCCCGGAGACCGTGCGCGAGTAGCGGCCGAGGCGCTCGATGACCGCGGCCTCCGCCTGCGGCACCAGCGCCACCGACTTGAAGACCACTATCACCACCAACAAGATCAGTACGGCGGCGACGATCACTACGGGCATCTAGGGTTCCTTCCATACGACGGCGGTCGCGCCGTCGATCTCCATGACATAGACGGTCTCGCCGGGCTCGTAGCTGTCTCGGGCGTCGAATGGCCGCGCGCTCCATTCCTGGCCGTCCAGTTTCACTCGTCCGCCGTGCTCGTCGATCGGCGTGACCACCTTGGCCGTCTTCCCCTTGAGCGCTTCGATACCGGTCGGGGTCGGCGGCGGAATCGCGTAGCGGCGCAACAGCATCGGGCGAACCAACAGCATGAGCGCGATGGAGGTGACACCGAAAACCACCGCGTCCACGATCAATCCGGCGCCGGTGAGTCCGCTCACCCCCGCCGTGACGAGCGCGGCACTGCCCAGCATGAGCAGGGTCAGATCACCGGTGAGCATCTCCGCCGCCGCGAGGAGAATCCCCGCGATCAGCCAAATGATTGCGGCCACGCTCCAACACTAGTCGTTTCCCGGCCGCGAGGGAGATCGAATCGGACCGGGACGCGTCGCCGCCCCGCGCGGGTCGCTGCGCGGGGAATCGGCGCGCGGCCGGTACCTTCGATGCGGTGAGTGGGCGTGACATCTACGGCGGTGACATCTTTTCCGGACATGCCAGGACGCGGAAGCGCGCGGTGCCCGAGGTGGTCGCCGAACGCGACCTCGTGGCCGAGGACGCCGCCACCGGATTCTGCGGCGCCGTAGTGGGTTTCGACCGCAGCTACGACGGCGAGTTCGTGAAACTCGAGGACCGGCAGGGGCGGGTGCGGCTGTTCGCGCTCCGCGAGGCCGCCTTTCTGATCGACGGGCAACCCGTGACCCTGGTGAAGCCCGCCGCCACCGCGCCGCGCCAGCCCACCCGGTCGGCGTCGGGCTCGACGCGGGTGGAGGGCCTGCGGGCTCGGGTGGCGCTGCCCAGCCGGATCTGGGTGGAGGGCGTGCACGACGCCGCGCTCGTGGAGCGGGTGTGGGGGCACGATCTGCGGGTCGAGGGCGTGGTCGTCGAGCATCTGGAGGGTCTCGACAATCTCGCGCAGCGGCTCGCCGAATTCGGGCCGCGACCCGGGCATCGGGTCGGCGTCCTGGTCGACCACCTCGTGACCGGCTCCAAGGAGACCGGGCTCACCACGGGACTGGGGCCGCACGTGCTCGTCACCGGGCATCCGTACGTGGACGTGTGGCAGGCGGTGCGCCCGGCCGCGGTGGGCATCCGCGAGTGGCCGACGGTGCCGCGCGGCGAGGACTGGAAGACCGGCGTGTGCGCCCGACTCGGTTGGGGCACACCGCAAGAGGGCTGGCGGCGGGTCTACAACGCCGTCTCCAGCTTCCGCGACCTGGAGAGTCCGCTCATCGGCGCCGTCGAACGATTGATCGACTTCGTCACCGAGCCGCAGTAGCCCGCCAGTTATCCTCGTTGTCATGAGTACCCCGAGCGCCACGCTGACGGTGTGGGCCAGCTCCTGGCTGGCCGGTGGCAGCGCCCCGGACGATGTGCTGGACGCGCTGCGCGTCTGGGCGCCCCGCCAGACCGTGGCCGCCGGAGATCCCGTCACCGGCGGTCACACCGGGCTGCCGTGGGCGGCCGACGACGCCCTCGACGCCGGACAGGGCGCGGGGATCATGGTGCTGCTCAAGCTCATTCGAGAATCGGTCGCCGCGCCCGGCGGACGGGTGCGGTTGGTGCTGCCGGTGCCCGGCGATGTGCGCGGGCTGCCCGCGGGCACCGAATTCGCCACCGCCGCAATGGAAGTCGGCGAGGGGCTGCTGCTGGGCGCGCCGGGGAGCACGGGCACCGGGCTGGTGCCGTTCTGGTCCGACGACGACACCTTGCAGTGGACGGTGTACTCGACGCCTGTCCCACCGCTCACCGAACCGGATATGCCGCTCGGTGAGGCGGAATACACCATGCGCCAGGCGGTTCGAGATGCCGCCGACGCCTTGCAGCGATTACACACCACGCGCATGGACTCCGGCCCCGCCGGACCGCGCGAGCTCATCGAGGCCGAACTCGCCAGCCACTCCAAGCACCGGTATCCCGATGCGCTGCCGCTGCGGGCGCGGCGCATTCTCGATACGGCCGATCAGGTGGCCGCCATCCTGACCGTCGCCGAACGTGAACCGGCCTCCGCGCCGATCTCGGCGAGCGCGGCGGCCGCGCAGGAGACGCTGTTGCGCCCGCTGTGGAACGCCATTCGCGCCGCGCGACTCGCCGCGGTGCATGCCGTCCCCTGACCGGCCCTCACGATTGCGCGGCGAGCCGCTCGTAGTACGCCTTCATGGACGGGTAGTAGTCCGCGAACTCCGGGTGCGGAGCCTCGTGTTCGGCGGCCACCCAGGCGTCGAGGTAGTACTCCCAGCCCGGACCGACATCCGCGACATTCGAGGTCGGTGCGAGATGTTGGGTGAAGGTCAGTTCGGTGCCGCCCGCGTACTCGGTCAGCACGGCGTCGAGGATCCACTCCCCCGCGTCGTCGGTGGTGCGCAGTGCCAGCCGACGGGGCGGTTCGCAGGCGTCGATATGCATCTCGAACCAGGGCTTGCCCTCCTCGAACACCATCTGCACCTTGATGTTTCGGCCCGGTCCGGCCTCGCCCTCCCAGGGGCCGAACCAGCGGGCGGAGCGCTCGGGTTCGGTGACGCTCGCCCAGACGTCCTGGATGGGGGCGCGGAAGGTGCGGGTGAGGACGAGGTCGCGGCCGGTGTCGGTGCGCAGCAGGCGTCCGGTGGGTTGGGGTGTCATGCCGTTGTCTCCCTTGCGGTTTCGGGGTCGGCCGGGCGGGCGCGCCGTTCGCGTCGGGTCCGGTAGACCTCGGTTTCCAGTGCGTCGAGGCGTCCTTCCCACGGATCGGTCCGCTCGAATCGCGCTATCCAGTCCACGATTTCGCGCAGGGGCGCGGCATCGAGGGTGTAGAAGCGCTGTCGGCCGACGAGTTCGTCACGCACCAAACCGCTTTCGCGCAGCACGCGCAGATGTCGACTGATCGCGGGACGACTGATCGGGAAGTGGGCCGCGATATCTCCGGCGGTGCGCTGCCGGGCGTGCAGCAGGGTCAGAATCTCCCGGCGCACCGGATCGGATATCGCCGCGGCCACCTCGTCCACCCGGAAAGCGTAACCGATAGGTTACGCGTTTGTCGATATCGAATTTGGCGAGTCATGACCTGCCGGTCGGATGGTTTCTCGAGCACAATGGCCGAAGGGCGACGGCGCTCGGGGTTACCGCCGCGCCCCCGACGGAAGGGGTTGGCGTGCCGGACATCATCTTCGCCTCGGGCACACACGCGGTATCCGGGTATTTGGCCGTTCCCGAGGGGGCGGGGCCGTGGCCGGGCGTCGTCATGATCCAGGACGCGGTGGGGCTCAATGCCGATCTGCGGCGGTTGGCCGACCATATGGCCGCGCACGGCTATCTGGTGGTCGCGCCGGATCTGTACTCGGCGGGCAACAAGATCGGCTGTATCGCCGCGACGGTGCGGACGATGGCGCGCGGTAAGGGTCCGGCGCTCGCGCATCTGGCGGCAGCGCGCGAATATCTCGTGGCGCGGCCGGATTGCACCGGCAAGACCGGTGTCATCGGATTCTGTATGGGCGGCATGTTCGCCATCATGTTGTCGACCGGGTACGGATTCGATGCCGCCGCACCGAATTACGGTATGCCCACACCTTGGCTGGAAGTGAACGATTTCGTGCGCGAGGGCTGCTGCCCGATGGTCGGCAGTTACGGCGGTTCGGACTGGTCGATCCCGGTGCGCCAGGTGCAAGCCCTGGACAAGCGGCTCACCGATCTCGACGTTCCGCACGACATCAAGATCTATCCGGACACCACGCACTCGTTCTTCCAGGAGAATGCCGGGGCGACCGGTCGCCTGTTCAAAGTCATGGGGCTGCGCCACAATCCGGAGGCTTGCGAGGACGCTTGGGGCCGGATCTTCGGGTTCTTCGACGAGCACCTCACCCGCTGATCGGCGGGGTCAGCGCCGCGCCCGGGCGATGGCGTAGAGGTCGCGGGCGGGGCCGGTGGGATGTTGGCCGCGGGGCCATACGGCGCGCAGCGGGCGATCCAGGTCGAGATCGGTGATGGGCGGCGACACCAGGATTCCCTCCGCGAGCTCGGTCGCGACGGCCAGGGAGCTCAGGACGGCGGGGCCGAGTCCCGTGGCCACCGCGGTTTTGATGGCGGTGGTGGAGGACAGTTCCAGCAGTACGCTCGGCTGCCAGTCGGGGTGCACGCGGCGCATGGCGCGCTCGAAGGAAATGCGGGTGCCGGAACCGGATTCGCGGTGGATGAGCGGGGTGTCGACCAGGTCGGCGACGGTGAGGGCGGTGCGGCGGGCCCAGCGGTGGCCGGGTGGGACGACCACGACGAGGCGGTCGTGGGCGACCACGTGGGCTTCGAGATCGCGCGGGACGGTCGGGCTCTCCACGAAGCCGATACCCGCGCGGCCGTCGAGGACCAGGCGGGCGACCTCGGCGGAATTGCCGGATTCCAGGGCGATGGTGGTGGCGGGGGCGCGCGAGCGCAGGGCCATGAGCCAGGTGGGGAACAGGTATTCGGCGACGGTCTGGCTGGCGGCGACCTGGAGGCGGGAGTCGCGCTGCTCGCGCAGGGTGTCGATACCGGCGTCGAGGCGGGCGGCCGCGTCGACCACGTCGCGGGCCCAGGCGGCGATGAGCGCGCCCGCCGCCGTGGGGCGCGAGCCGAGGGAGGTGCGTTCCAGCACCGGCACGCCGACCAGCTGTTCCAGGTGGCGCATGCGGGAGCTGGCCGACGGCTGGCTGATACCGTGCGCCTGCGCCGCGCGGCCCAGACTGCCGAGTTCGATCACCGAGAGCAGCAGATCGAGGGCGGCGAGATCGGGCACACGGGGCGACAGGGGCATAGAACGATTCTATGGATGCATCGATACGCGGCCGGTACCGCTGACCGCGTGGCGGGCGCAGGGTGGAGACATGACCACCACACTCCATCGCTCCGTAGCCCGTTCGCCTCGCACCGTGACCCGGTCGCCGCGGCGCGCGCCGGTGCGGGTGGAGCGACCGGTCGATGCCTTCCGGCATATCGGACCCAATTGGTTCGCCGTGGTGATGGGCACCGGAATCATCGCCACCGCCGCCGCCACCCTGCCCGTCCAGCCTCACGGGCTGCGCGGTGCGGCCACCGTCGTGTGGGTGCTGGCCGCCGCGTTGTTGGTGGTGATCACCGGAGCGTTCGCGGCGCATTGGGTCCGGCACCCCGAGGCGGCCCGCGCGCATGGCCGTCATCCGGTCATGTCGCATTTCTACGGCGCTCCCCCGATGGCGTTGATGACCGTCGGCGCGGGCACGCTGCTGCTCGGTTCGGACGTGATCGGTATGTCCGCCGCCGTGGCCGTCGACTGGGTGCTGTGGTCGTCGGGCACCGTGCTCGGTCTGCTCACCGCCGTGGCGATTCCGTACCGGATGATCACCGGTCAGCGCCCACAGGCCGATGCGGCCTTCGGCGGTTGGCTCATGCCCGTTGTGCCGCCCATGGTTTCGGCCGCCACCGGTGCGCTGCTGGTCCCGCATCTGCCCGCCGGGCAGGCTCGGCTGACCATGATGCTCGGCTGCCTGGCCATGTTCGGGCTGAGCCTCATCGCCGCCGTCCTCACCATCACCCTCATCTGGTCGCGGCTGCTGCACTTCGGGCCGCCCGCCAAGGAAGCCGTCGCCACCGTGTGGATCGTGCTCGGCCCGCTCGGCCAGGCGGTGACCGCCGCCGGAATGCTCGCCAATGCCGCGCCCAGTGCGCTGCCCGAGCTCTACGCCAAGGGGCTACTGGCGTTCTCGGTCGTCTTCGGCGTGGCCACCTGGGGTTTCGCCATGCTGTGGCTGGGTTTGGCCATGGCCGTCACCCTGCGCCACCGCACCGTGATGCCCTTCAACCTGACCTGGTGGGGCTTCACCTTCCCCGTCGGCACCTGCGTGACCGGCAGCAGCGTGCTCTTCGCCCACACCGGCGCGGACCTGTTCGCCATCGCCGCCGTCGCCCTGTATCTGATGCTGGTCGGCTTCTGGGTGCTGGTCGCCGCCCGTACGCTCAGCGGAGTGCGGCACGGCGGACTGCTGCGGCCGCCCGCCCCAGTTCCCGCTTGAGCCGCCCCACAACGCGTTTCCGTGCGTCAGAACGCATTCGTTCTGGCGCACAGCGCATTTCCGCACGCCGCGCCTGTTTGCACTCCGTGCAATCCTGCGCGCCATGCCTTTTCGAAGGTCAGTCCTTGATGACGACCCGCTCCGGCTGCCCCGGCTTCCACACGGTCACTTCCAGCCGGTCGTTCACGCTCTCCACCGCGGAAGCCCCCGTCAGCTCCGCCATGTAGAACGGCTTGAACACCCTCCCCCGCAGGTCGAACCCCGTCTGCTCGAACAGGTCCTCGGCGAACCGCTGATGCAGCTCTTCGTCCTGCACATCCCGCACGACACCCCACAGCTTGGCGTCCCCATCTCCGACCATGGTGTCGACGGTGGCGGTGTGCAGACAAAACCGAGGGTCGCGCGCGAGGTCCTTGAACTTCGTGGTGTCCGGCATCCCCGCGATCCAGAGCCGATCCTCGAAGAATCTCGGCTCCATGGGACTGATCCTCGGAAACCCATCCGACCGCAGGGTCGCGAGCATACAGAGATTGCCGGTGGCGGCGTGACGACGGCGGAAAACAGTCGAAGTACGCGGCGCGGCAGCATCGAATTCCGTCCAATAGGTCATTTCGTCACGCTATGCCTCCCCCAGGCGGCTGCCAACCGCCGAAACCGGATTCGAGCGCCATCGCCACCGCGATCGAGAGGTGGTCACGATCGCGCCCCGCGACCACCTGAACACCCAAGGGAAGACCGGAGACGCTGCGGCCCAATGGGACCTGCGTCGCGGGAAGGCCCAGGAGATTCACCATCAAACAGGGCGTTGGCCACGGCCGAGCGAGCGTCACGGTGCGGTGGCGCGACCGACCGGGGAATTCAGCGGTTGATCCAGGCGTCGAGGCCGACCAGGAGAACCGCGACCACGATCAGGACCAGGGCGACCGCCGTGGACTGGAGGATGACCAGGCAGACGCCCGCTGCCTCCAGTAGCGCGATGACCGGGATCCAGACGAACATGTCCGGTCTGCCGATGGCTCGTTTCTCCACTGGTGGTTACCTTCCGGGAATCTCGGGCGGCGGGCGGTCGGGGGCCCGCCGCGACATCGTAGTGCTCGCGGATGATCTGGATGTACAGCGCGGGCTCAGTGTCCCTCGGGGATCGGCGCGCCGCAGCAGCCGGGCGTGCAGGGTAGGCCGTTGCGGGTGCAGCCGAAGCCGGGGACCGCGCCGAGGCGTCGCGGTTCGGCGTCGGTGAGGTGTTCCTCGACGAGTTCGGCGACCATGCGGGCGAAGCGCGGGTCGGTGCCCGGGGTGGCGGCGCGGGCGAAGGCCATACCCAGTTCGGCCGCACGGGCTTTCGCCTCGTTGTCGAGATCCCAGATCACCTCGAGGTGGTCGGAGACGAAGCCGACGGGGCACACCACGACCGCCCGCTCCCCCGCCTCGGCGAGGACATCGAGGTGGTCGACGATATCGGGTTCCAGCCACGGCACCTGCGGCGGTCCGGAACGGGACTGCCAGACCACGTCGTAGTCGTCGAAACCCGTTGCGGCGGCGCAGAGTCGAGCGGCTTCGAACACCTGGCGACGGTAGAGGCCGCCGCCCTCGGCGGGTGGGCCGTCGACGGTGTCGGCGCGCACTGGAATGGAGTGCGCGGTGAAGACCAGGCGCGCGGAATCCCTACGGTCGGCGGGCAATTCGGCCACCGCCGCGCGAATCGCGTCGGCGAAGGATTCGATGAGCAGCGGGTGGTCGAAGTACTGCCGCAGCTTCTCCAGCTGCGGCGCATCCGAATCCAGCGCCGCGCGGGCGCGTTCGATGTCCTCGTGGTACTGGCGACACCCCGAATACCCACCCCACGCGGAGGTGGGGAACACCAGCGCGGACCGAATACCGTCCGCGCGCATCCGCTCCACCGTCTCCTCGACCATCGGATACCAGTTCCGATTGCCGAAGTAGACAGGCAGATCGATACCGCGCGCGGCGAATTCGGCCTCGATCGCCTTGATGATGTCGCGATTGAGGGCATTGATCGGCGACACCCCGCCGAAGTGCAGATAATGCTGCGCCACCTCGGCGAGACGCTCCGGCGGGACTCCCCGGCCCCGAGTGACGTTCTCCAGGAACGGCATCACGTCCTCGGGGCGTTCCGGACCGCCGAAGGACAGCAGTAGCAAGGCGTCGGCGGCCACGGCCTCTCCTTCAGCTCAGTTCTGGCCGAAACCGTCCGTGGGCAGCCAGGTGTTGTGGCTGGCGCCGCCGTCGACGTAGATGATGGAGCCGGTGGTGGCGGGCAGCCAGTCCGACAGCAGCGCGACAATGGATTTCGCGACCACGCTCGGGTCGTCGACATCCCAGCCGATCGGCGACGCGCCGTCCCAGTAGGTATTGAGCATGTTCAGCTGCTTGGCGTCATCGGTGGCGGTGCCCGCGATGGCCTTGGCGGCGAGGGTCTTGATCGGGCCCGCGGCAATGAGGTTGGAGCGCACCTTCTTGGCCTCGCCCACCTCGCGCGCGACGTAGCGGTTCACCGATTCCAGCGCGGCCTTGGCGACGCCCATCCAGTTGTAGTACGGCATGGCGGTGCGCGGATCGAAGTCCATGCCCACGATGGAGCCGCCCTCGTTCATGACGGGGAGCACGGCGCGCGCGAGTGAGGCGTAGGACCACGCGGAGATCTCGAAGGCCTTGGCGGCGTCCGGGCCCGGGCCGTCGAGGAACGGCATGGCCTCGGGACCCATCAGGGTGCGCGGCGCGAAGGCGATGGAGTGCAGCACGCCGTCGATGCCCTCGGGCGCGAGTTCGCGCACCTTGTCGGCGAGTTCGGCCAGGTTCTGCTCATTGGTGACATCGAGGCCGATGGCCGGGGGAACCTCCTGCGGCAGGCGCTTGGCGATCCGGTCGATCAGCCGCAGCCGCTCCGGAATACCGGTGATGATCACCTTCGCGCCCTGTTCCTGCGCGACCGCGGCCGCGTGGAAGGCGATGGAGGAGTCGGTGATGATGCCGGTGATGAGCACGGTCTTGCCTGCGAGCAATCCACTCATGGGTTGGTCGGTTCTCCTTGTTGAAAGTTCTTGCGGGCTAGGGGGTTCGAGCGGGGCAGGCTCAGTGGCCCATGCCCATGCCGCCGTCGACCGGGATGACGGCACCGGCGACGTAGCGCGAGTCCTCGGAGGCCAGGAAGCTGACCACGGCCGCGACATCCTCGGGCTGGCCGACGCGCCGCAGCGGGATGTACTTCTCGACCATTTCCTTCATATCGTCCGGCAGATCGGCGGTCATATCGGTCTCGATGAAGCCGGGCGCGACGACATTCGCGGTGATGTTTCGCGAGCCGAGTTCGCGGGTGACCGAGCGGGCCAAGCCGATGACACCGGCCTTGGAGGAGGCGTAGTTGATCTGCCCGCCCTGACCCATCATGCCGACGACCGAGCCCAGGAAGATCATCCGGCCCCACTTCGCCCGCAGCATGGCGCGATTCGCGCGCTTGGCGCAGCGGAACGCGCCGGTGAGGTTGGCGTCGATGACGCGGGTGAACTGGTCCTCGGTCATCCGCATGAGCAGCGTGTCGTCGGTGATACCGGCATTGGCCACCAGCACCTCGACCGGCCCCTGGTGCGCCTCCACCTCGGTGAAGGCCGCGTCCACCGATTCACTGTCCGTCACATCGCATTTCACGCCGAAGAGACCCTCCGGCACCCCCGAGCCACGATGGGTCACGGCGACCTTGTGGCCATCGGCGAGCAGGCGCTGGGCTACCGCGAGCCCGATGCCGCGATTGCCACCGGTCACCAGGACCGACCGGGATGTGATGTTCGACATATGAGTCAACCTATCTGTTCGTAGTCATGGCTCGGCGCGCGGTACCGACTTACCGATCGATGCACAGTTTTACGGCAGGCGCTGACGATAGACCAAGGCGGTCACCACGCCCGTGGCGGTCACCAGCATGCCGAGGATCAACCAGGGACGGCTGGCGTCACCCATGGTCATCTCGTAGCCGATCTGCTGTTCCAAGGTGTCGTAGACCTCGGTGAGCTGTTCGAGGCTGGAGGCCGAATAGAACTCGCCGCCCGAGAGCCGCGCGATCTCCTGTAGCGACTCGTCGTCGACGGGTACGCGCACGCGCTGCGAGCCCTTGCCCTCCTGATCCGGAATCTCGACCGTGCCCCAGGTGGTGCCGAACGAGATCGTCGAGACCGGAATGCCTTTCTCCTTCGCCAGGCGCGCCGCGGTGAACGCGTGGCGGGGATTGTCGACATCCTTGTCGTCGGGCACGGTCTGCTTGCCGTCGGTCATGAGCACGATGCGCGCGGGCGGCGGCGTCTCGGCCCCGCCCAGTACCGCGGCGAGGGTCTCGATGGATTGCAGACCGGTCAGAATGCCCTCACCGGTGGCGGTGCGTTCGGCCAGTTTGATGTTGTCGATGGCCGCCTTGACCGCTTCGCGCTTGGTGGTCGGCTGCATCTGCACCGAGGCGGTACCCGCGAAGGTGACCAGGCCCAGGTTGATGCCGGGCGTGAGCCCGTCGGCGAAGTCCTTGGCCGCCTTCTGCGCCACCTGCAGGCGGCTCGGCGGCACATCGGTGGCCTCCATGGACAGCGAGACGTCCATGACCAGCACCACGGTGGCGCGGTTGCGCGGAACCTTCTGCGCGGCAGTCGGTCCCGCGGCGGCGATGGTGAGGCCGATCAACCCGACCAGCATGAGCGCGATGGGCACATGCCGCATCAGGCTGGGCCGCTTGGGCGCGACCTTCTCCAGCATCTCCATATTGGAGAACGTGATGAGATGCCGCCTGCGCCGCTGCTGCACCAGGACGTAGCCCAGCGCCATGAGCGCGACCACGACCAGGAAGCCCAGCCAGGCGGTATGGGTGAAGTTCGAAATCGAGAAGGTCACTGGCGCGGCACCCGTCCGGCATTCGGGGCGCCAAAGGTATGACGCCGGGTGGACACGAACCGGACCACGTCGGCGATCCAGTCCCGGTCGGTGCGCAACTCCATCACCGGCGCGCCGCATCCGCGCAGCGCCTGCTCGACCTGTTCCCGGTGACGTTGCGCTGCGCGCGCGTAATCGGCGCGCAGCGTGGGGGTCACGCTGAATTCGCGGGTGCGCCCGGTCTCCGGATCGTGCAGCACCACATCGCCCATATCGGGCAGTTCGAGATCACGGGGGTCGAGCACCTCGACCCCGAGCAGATCGTGGCGGCCGGAGATGGCGCGCAACGAACGCTGCCAGTCGATCTCGCCGAGGAAGTCCGAGATCACCACGGCCAGACCGCGTTTGCGCTGCGGCCGCCGCAGCGACTCGATGGCGCCGTGCAGATCCCCGCGCACACCGTCGGCGGCGTGCGGGGTGGTGGCGATCTTGCGCAGCATGGTCTGGGCGTGAATCCGCCCGGTACGCGCGGGAATTCGGATCAGCTGCTCGCCATTGGCGACCACCGCGCCGATCCGGTTGCCGCCGCCGCTGGTCAGATGCGTGACCGCGGCCGCGGCCGCGACCACCAGATCCCGCTTCTGACACAGCGCGGTGCCGAAATCCAGGCTGGCCGACAGGTCGACCACCAGCCAGGTCTCCAGCTCGCGGTCGGCGATCATCTGCCGCACGTGCGGATGGGTGGTGCGGGCGGTGACCGACCAATCCATCTGGCGCACATCGTCACCCGGCTGATACATGCGGGCGTCGCCGGGATCGGAGCCCGGGCCCGGGATCAGGCCCAGGTGGTCACCGTGCAGGACGCCGTCGAGGCGGCGGCGCACCGTGAGTTCGAGGGTCTTCAGCGCCGCCGACAGTTTCGGGTCGGACAGATTCCCCGACCGAAACGACGGCGGGGCGTGCTGAGTCTGGCTGGAATGTGAGATCGTCACGGGCGCAACCGAATCCGGGCCTCGCCTCACTTGGGCTGGGGCTGTCCGGGCACCGCCGCCTGACCGTTGGGGGGCTGCGGCACGCTCTGCTGCTGCGGCGGCTGCGGAATGGCTTGCGGCGCACCGTGCGGACCCATGACCGGCTGCTGCGCGGGCGCGGGCATCGGGGTCTGCGGGCTGCCCGGCGCGACGGCCTGCGGGGCCACCTGCGGCAGGCCGACGGTCTGCAGCACACGGCGGATCACATCGTCGGGGCTGATCTCGTCGGCGAGCGCGTCGTAGGACAGCACCAGGCGGTGGCGCAGCACATCCGGGATCACCTCGACCACATCCTGCGGCACCACGTAGTCGCGGCCGCGAATGAGCGCCACGGCACGGGCGGCGGCGATGATGCCGAGCGAGGCGCGCGGCGAGGCGCCGTAGGCGATCCAGCCCGCGACATCGTTCATGCCGAATTCGGCGGGCGTGCGGGTCGCGGCGATCACGCGCACGACGTAGTCGACGAGCGCGTGGTGCACGAAGGTGTTGGCGGCCAGCTGCTGCAGGCGCACCACTTCACCGGGTTCGAGAATGCGCTTGGGCTCCGGCGGGGTGACGCCCATCCGGTAGATGATCTCGCGCTCTTCCTCCACCGACGGGTAGTCCACGACCACCTTGAACAGGAAGCGGTCGCGCTGCGCCTCGGGCAGCGGGTACACGCCCTCGCTCTCGATGGGGTTCTGGGTCGCCATGACCAGGAACGGATTCGGCATCGGGTAGGTCTTGCCGCCGATGGAGACGTGCCGCTCGGCCATCACCTCGAGCAGCGCCGACTGCACCTTGGCGGGCGCGCGGTTGATCTCGTCGGCGAGGACGAAATTCGCGACGACCGGACCGAGTTCGGTGTCGAACTCCTCCTTGCCCTGACGGTAGATGCGAGTACCGATGAGGTCGGTGGGCACCAGGTCGGGGGTGAACTGCACGCGAGAGAAGCTGCCGCCCACCACTTTCGCGAAGGTCTCCACGGCCAGCGTCTTGGCGATACCGGGCACGCCTTCGAGCAGGACGTGTCCGCGCGCCAGCACACCGACCAGCAAACGCTCGACGAGCCGGTCCTGCCCGACGATCACGCGTTTGACTTCGTAGATCGCTTTCTCCAGGGTCTGGACATCGCGCTCGAGGGTGCTCGGTGCCGGTGAGGGCGTCTCCTTCACCGTGCTGACCGCGCTCACACCGTCGTTCGAAGTCACCAAAATCCCCGCTTTCGCCTCGGTCTTGTGCGTGCTGGCCCCAACTATTCCAGGTATCCGCCGATCACGCCGCATCCGGTTGGGCAAGAGTCGTCAATTTCCCCGATCGGACACCGGATTCCGGGGCGTGTCCACCGGTGCTACGACGGTGTGCCCGGGGGCGTTCACGAGGGCGGCGACGCAGGTCCGGGAGGTGGGTCCGGACACCCGAATCGATCCGACCGCGTGTGTTTCGTGAGGTTGGGTAACCGGCGGATATCGGCAGGAAAGGAGCACGATGCCCGACAACTACACCACCGACGACGCCGGGATCCCGGTACCCAGCGACGAACATTCACTGACGGTCGGCCCGGACGGGCCCATTCTGCTCAACGACGCGTACCTGATCGAGAAAATGGCGGCGTTCAATCGCGAGCGCGTGCCCGAGCGCCAGCCGCATGCCAAGGGCGGTGGCGCGTTCGGTGAATTCGAGGTCACCGAGGATGTCAGCGCCTACACCTTCGCGGATGTGTTCCAGCCCGGACGCAAGACCGAGATGCTGGCGCGCTTCTCCACCGTGGCCGGGGAGCGCGGCAGCCCGGACACCTGGCGCGATCCGCGCGGTTTCGCGCTGAAGTTCTACACCCAGCAGGGCAACTTCGACATGGTCGCCAACAACACGCCGATCTTCTTCGTACGGGATCCGATGAAGTTCCAGGACTTCATCCGCTCCCAGAAACGCCGCGCCGACAACAACTTGCGCGATCACGATATGCAGTGGGATTTCTGGACGCTGTCCCCGGAATCGGCCCATATGGTGACCTGGCTGATGGGTGACCGCGGTATTCCGCGCACGTGGCGGCATATGAACGGGTATTCGAGCCACACGTATATGTGGGTGAACCGCGCGGGTGAGAAGTTCTGGGTGAAATACCACTTCAAGACCGATCAGGGGATCGAGTTCTTCACCCAGGACGAGGGCGACCAGATGGCCGCGATCGACACCGACTACCACACCCGCGACCTGTGGGAACACATCGACGACGGCCAGTTCCCCAGCTGGACGCTGCATGTGCAGATCATGCCGTTCGAAGAGGCGAAGACCTACCGCTTCAATCCCTTCGACCTCACCAAGGTGTGGCCGCACGGCGATTACCCGCTGATTCCGGTGGGCAAGATGACGTTGAATCGCAATCCGGCCGATTACCACACCGAAATCGAGCAGGCCGCCTTCGAACCGAGCAATGCGGTGCCCGGCACCGGCCCGAGTCCGGACAAGATGCTGTTGGGCCGCTGGTTCTCCTATCCGGACGCGCACCGCTACCGCATCGGCTCGAATTACAAGGAGCTGCCGGTCAATTCACCGCATGCGGCGCAGGTTCGGTCCTACACCAAGGACGGCCATATGCGGCACCACAATCCGGGCGATCCGGTGTACGTGCCCAATTCCAAGGGCGGCCCGCACGCCGATTTCGTCAAGGCGGGGCCGCTGGCGGTCTGGCACACCGACGGCGAAATGGTGCACGCGGCCTATACGCGTCGCCGCGACGACGACGATTGGGGCCAGGCCGGGACCATGGTCCGCGACGTGCTCGACGACGCGGCCCGCGAACGCCTCGTCTCCAACATCGTCGGGCACCTGTTGAACGGCGTCACCGAGCCGGTGCTGCAGCGCGCCTTCGAGTACTGGCGCAATGTCGACAAGGATCTCGGCGACCGCGTGGAGGCGGGCGTGCGCGCCAAGGCCGACGAAAAGGATCCCAAGGCGGCGCAGCAGGCCAATCCGGCCCGCAGCTCCGCGCAGCGCAAAGCCTGACGGTCCGCACCTGCGCCGTACCGCGAGGGTCGGCCAGGTGCGGACCGCCGTAGGCGTCAGGCCCCCACGTACTCCGCGAGGTGCTGCCCGGTGAGGGTCGAGCGGTCGGCGACCAGCTCGGCGGGCGTGCCCTCGAAGACGATGGTGCCGCCGTCGTGGCCCGCGCCGGGACCGAGGTCGATGATCCAGTCGGCGTGCGCCATGACCGCTTGGTGATGCTCGATGACGATCACCGATTTGCCGGATTCGACGAGGCGGTCGAGCAGGCCGAGCAGGTTCTCGACATCGGCCAGGTGCAGGCCGGTGGTCGGCTCGTCGAGGACGTAGACGCCGCCCTTGTCGGCCATGTGGGTGGCCAGCTTGAGCCGCTGCCGCTCGCCGCCGGAGAGCGTGGTGAGCGGCTGCCCGATGGTGAGGTAGCCGAGCCCGACGTCCACGAGGCGCTCCAGAATGGCGTGCGCCGCCGGAATGCGCGCCTCGCCGGTGCCCAGGAACTCCTCGGCCTCGGTCACCGACATGGCGAGCACCTCGCTGATATCGCGACCGCCGAGTTTGTAGTCGAGCACCTCGGCCAGGAACCGCTTGCCCTCGCACACCTCGCAGGTGGTCTCCATCCCGGCCATGATGCCGAGGTCGGTGTAGATGACCCCCGCGCCGTTGCAGTTCGGGCACGCGCCTTCGGAATTGGAGCTGAACAGCGCGGGTTTCACGCCGTTGGCCTTCGCGAACGCCTTGCGGATGGGCTCGAGCAGGCCGGTGTAGGTGGCCGGGTTGCTGCGCCGCGAGCCGCGGATGGGCGTCTGGTCCACCGAGATCACACCCTCGTCGGCGGGAATGGAGCCGTGGATGAGCGAGCTCTTGCCCGATCCGGCGACGCCGGTGACCACGCACAGCACCCCGAGCGGAATATCGACATCGACGTCGCGCAGATTGTGCTTGTTCGCCCCGCGAATCGCCAACGTGCCCTTGGCTTTACGGACCTCATCCTTGAGCTGGGCACGGTCGTCGAAGTGGCGGCCGGTGACGGTGCCGCTGGTGCGCAACTCCTCGACACTGCCCTCGAAGCAGATCATGCCGCCCGCCGAACCCGCGCCGGGGCCCAGGTCCACGACATGGTCGGCGATGGCGATGGTCTCGGGCTTGTGCTCCACGACCAGCACCGTGTTGCCCTTGTCGCGCAGCTGCAGCAGCAGGTCGTTCATGCGCTGGATATCGTGCGGGTGCAGGCCGATGGTGGGTTCGTCGAACACGTAGGTGACATCGGTGAGCGCCGAACCGAGATGGCGAATCATCTTGACGCGCTGGGCTTCTCCGCCCGACAGCGTGCCCGAGGGCCGCTCCAGCGACAGATAGCCGAGCCCGATCTCCACGAAGGAGTCCAGAGTGTGGCCGAGCGCGTCGAGCAGCGGCTGCACCGACGGCTCCTTCAGCCCGCGCACCCATTCGGCGAGATCGCTGATCTGCATGGCGCAGGCGTCGGCGATGCTCAGCTTCTTGATCTTCGAGGAGCGCGCCGCCTCGGTGAGCCGGGTGCCCTCGCAGTCGGGGCAGGTGGTGAAGGTGACGGCGCGGTCCACGAAGGCCCGAATGTGGGGCTGCATGGCCTCGCGGTCCTTGGACAGGAACGACTTCTGGATCTTCGGGATCAGGCCCTCGTAGGTCAGGTTGACGCCGTCGACCTTGACCTTGACCGGCTCCTTGTAAAGGAAGTCGTTCATCTCCTTCTTGGTGTACTTGCGAATCGGCTTGTTCGGATCCACGAAGCCCGATTCGGCGTAGACCCGCACCGTCCAGAAGCTGTCGGACTTCCAGCCGGGAATCGTGAACGCGCCCTCGGCAAGGGATTTGGAGTCGTCGTAGAGCTGGGTGAGGTCGATATCGGAGACCGAACCGCGGCCCTCGCACCGCGGGCACATACCGCCGGTGATGCTGAAGCTGCGGCGCTCGCGCACCGACTTCCCCGCGCGTTCGATCTTGACCGCGCCCGCCCCGCTGATGGAGGCCACATTGAACGAGAAGGCCTGCGGCGAACCGATATGCGGTTTGCCGATGCGGCTGAACAGAATCCGCAGCATGGCATTGGCGTCGGTGGCGGTGCCGACCGTGGAGCGCGGGTCGGACCCCATCCGCTGCTGGTCGACGATGATGGCCGTGGTCAGGCCCTCGAGCACATCGACCTCGGGACGCGCCTGCGTCGGCATGAAGCCCTGCACGAAGGTGCTGTAGGTCTCGTTGATGAGCCGCTGCGATTCGGCGGCGATGGTGCTGAACACCAGCGAGCTCTTCCCCGAGCCGGAGACACCGGTGAACACCGTGAGGCGGCGCTTGGGCAGCTCGATGCTGACGTCCTTGAGATTGTTCACCCGGGCGCCGTGCACGCGGATCAGATCGTGGCTGTCGGCGGCGGGCGGCGTCGGCGTCTTCGCGGTCCGCGCCTTGGCGGCCTTCTTCGTTGCGGTGGTCATGGTGTCTCCATTCAACCTGATCAGTGCTGCGAGGCGAGGTTCGAGCCGGTGGCGCGTCGCTTGGCCCGGTAGGGCTGGGCGAACATGTACAGACCGGTGCCCATCAGCAAGAACAGCGGGGGCAGCGGCAGGTAGAAGATCCAGACCGCGGTCTCGGTCAAGCCGAGGGCGGCGGCGATGAAGGCGACCACGACGGTCGCGGTGAAGGTGATGGACATCGCGCGGTGCAGCTGACGGTTGCGCTTGCTCCAGGCCATGATGGTTCTCCTTGTTCGGGCACGGCGTCGGCGCGTGCGGAAGTGGTGTTGTGGGTTATCGATCGGCTATCGCTCGTCGAGGACCTTGCCGTCGATGACGGAGTGTTCGGTGGTGAAGGCCGAGGTGGCCGCGCCCAGTGGGAAGCCGCGTACCGCCTCGGTCGCGCCGCGCATGGCCTCGGCCGATTCCCAGCGCCAGATGTCGAGGTAGGACCCGTCGTCCTGGCGGATGAGGGTGGCGGTGGTGAAGGCCGCGTGCGCCGACCGAATACCGCGCAGCAGCAGGGCGCGCTGTTCGAGCAGTTGCGCCAGCTTGCCGGTCACGACGGTGTAGCGGTGGGTGCGAACGAACGCCATGGTCGCGACCTCTTTTCTCGTAGTGGATGTCCTGCTGGCTCTCAGTTTTCCGCCGAGGGAAGCCGCGAACAATGAGCAATCGTGAAACGCCGGTTGCGTCGGGGGTTAACGATGGCCAACGATGACGGGGTGGAGTTGCGCGATATCGAGATCTTCCTGACCCTCGCCGAGGAGTTGCACTTCGGCCGCACCGCGGAGCGGTTGCACATTTCGACCCCTCGGGTGAGTCAGACCATCGCCAAGCAGGAGCGCAGGATCGGCGCGCCGCTGTTCGAGCGGACCAGCCGCAAGGTCGTGCTCACCCCGCTCGGCGAACAGCTGCGCGACGACCTGCAAGCCGGTTACCGCCGCATTCTCGACGGTATGGAATCGGCCGCCAATGCCGCGCGCGGCGGGCCGGACACCTTGACCCTGGGTGTGCTGGGTCCGATGTGGCAGGACCTGGCGCCCATGACGGCGCTGTTCCGCAGCCGCTTCCCGCAGGTCGAGTTCCGTATGCGCGAGGTGCGCATCGACGAGCCGTTCGCATTGATCCGCGGCGGCGAGGTCGATGTGGCGCTGGTGGCGCTGCCCGTGCGCGAGCCCGACCTGGTGACCGGTCCGGTCGCGTTCTCCGAGCCGATCGTGCTGGTCGTCGGGCGTGATCACGCACTGGCGCAACGGAACTCGGTGTCGCTCGCCGATCTCGCCGACTACCCGATAATGCCCTCCGGACTCCCCATTCCGGAGTACTGGGAGGAGTCCTTCTCGCCGCTGCCCTCGGACCCGCGCGAGCCGGGTGCGCCGATCCCCACCCGCGAAGAGGTGCTGTGGGCCGTAACGTCCGGTGACGCGGTCGCTTTCGCGTGCGGGCAGGGCATCAAGTACTACGACCGCGGCGAGGCGGTGTACCTCCCGATCGACGAGAACCCCACGCTGCGTTGGGGTCTCGTGCACCGGCCCGACATCGGCCGCTGGGGGACGGAGTTCGCGCGCATCGCGACCGAACTCGGGCCGACCGAGCTGACCCTGGATCTGGATCCGTCCACCCTGCGGCGGTTGCGGTCGGTGAGTTAGACCGATTCAGTCGGCCTGCTGTAGCCGGACCATGTTCCCGGCGGGATCGCGGAAGGCGCAGTCGCGCACGCCGTAGGGCTGGTCGGTCGGTTCCTGGACCACCTCGGCGTCGCGGGCCTGGATGCGGTCGAATTCACCGTCGACATCCTTGGTTGCCAGCACGATGCTGCCGAAGGTGCCCTTGGCCATCATCTCGTCGATGCTGCGGCGTTCGTCGTCGGTGAGGCCGGGGGTGGCGGCCGGTGGGTAGAGCACGATGGAGGTGTCGGGCTGTCCGGCGGGGCCGACGGTGATCCACCGCATGCCGTTGTAGCCGACGTCCTTGCGCACCTCGAAGCCGAGGGTGTCGCGGTAGAAGGCCAGGGCGGCGTCCGGGTCGTTCTGCGGGAGGAAGCTGGCTTGAATGGTGATGTTCATGCTGATCAGGCTAATTGCGACGCGGTCGGCGGCGCTTCTCGATTCCTGATCGGTCTGGTGACCTGTTTGGCCACACACGAGGGCAGCCCCGCGGCCTCCTGCGCCGCCTCGCGCTTGTAGACACTGGGCGGCACACCGACGAGTTCGGTGAAGCGGGTGCTGAAGGTGCCCAGTGACGAGCAGCCGACGGCGAAGCAGATTTCGGTAACGCTGAGATCGCCACGTCGTAGCAGCGCCATGGCGCGCTCGATGCGTCGGGTCATGAGATAGGAGTAGGGCGATTCGCCGTAGGCGAGTTTGAACTGACGGCTCAGATGCCCGGCCGACATGTGCGCGTCGCGGGCGAGCCGCTCGACGTCCAGTGGCTGCGCGTACTCCCGGTCGATGCGATCGCGCACACGCCGCAGCCGGGCGAGATCACGCAGATTCTGCTCCGAAGCGGACTTATTGGTCACCTGCATGATCGTGCCACGCCGCGGTGCGGCCCCGCAGCGGTACTCCGACCGACGGGCGTCGCGGTTCAGTGCGCGCGGGTGGGATGCAGTGTGGCCGCCAAGTGCGCGACGGCCTTCGGAATCGGTGTGTCGCCGCCGGTGAGTTCGATGATGCCGCGGTCGAGGGCCGGTTCGCGCAGCGCCGCGGCGAGGAAGGCGGCCACGTCGTCGCGGGTGACCGAGCCGTATTCGATGGCGAGCCCGGCGGTGACGCGGCCGGTGCCCGGATCGTTCAGCAGGGTCCCGGGGCGAATGATCTGCCAGTCGAGGTCGGTGCGGGTGAGGTAGACGTCCGCGGTCTTCTTGACCCGCATGTAGTGCTCGAAGCCCTCCGAGGTGTCGCGGTCGCGTCCGGCCTCGGGGAAGACGGAGACGAGGACGAACCGGCGGACCCCCGCGCGGGCGGCGGCCTCGGCCGCTTTCTCCAGGCCCTTGCCGTCGATGGCGGTCGTCTTGTCCATTCCGGTGCCGTGCGCTCCGGCGGAGAAGACGACCACGTCGTGGCCGGAGAGTTTGGCGGCCAGCTCGTCGACCGAGTCGGCGATCAGATCGCCGGACAGCGGGGTGGCTCCCGACTCGCGCACGGTGTCGGCCTGATCCGGGTTGCGGTACATGCCGGTGACCTCGTCACCGCGGTCGGTCAACAGCCGGGCGAGTCGGCGGCCGACGCCTCCGGCCGCACCGATCTGGAACACCTTCACGGTCGAACTCCTCTCTGTCGGCACGTCGTTCCCGACGCTACCAACGCGGAGTTCGGGTCAGGCCGCGACGGCGGTGGCGAGCATGCGGACGGTCGCCTCCGGGTCCTCCACATCGACGACGAGTCGGGTGAAGTCGGCGCCGACGAGGTCTATCCGCACGGCTTGGCCGACGAACAGGGTGTCCCAGAATTCCTTGCGGCCCTTGCCCCGAAAGGTTCCGGCGGCGATCACGCCGGGGAAGAACGCACCCGGTGCCCGCACCCACGGCGGGCGCAGATCCACCGAGGCCTTGCCGATCCGGCTGATCTGCGCCAGATCGAATGTCACGTGCTCACGCAGCGCGAGTACGCGATGCGCACCCGTCACATGCACCGTCACGGTCGTTCCCTCGACCTCCAACTGGACCATCTCGCACCTCACTCTCGCCGTTCCTCTCTTCGAGAGTGCCCCGCGATGCTGGCCGTAGCCTGTGAGACTCCTGCGAGCTCTCTCAGATTCGACTCAGCTCGCGAGTTCCCACAATGCGCTGCGGTTGACCCGGGTTTACTTCAGACTGATCTCCTGGCAAACGCTGTGTGAGGGCAGCGTTTTCACCCGGGAGCACGCTATGACCCAGACCCAGCCCCAATCCGACGATGAACGCCGTCTCGCCGAACTCGGCTACCGACAGGATCTGGCGCGGTCCTGGTCCGGATTCTCCAACTTCGCCATCAGCTTCACCATCGTCTCCATCCTGACCGGCGGGTTGGCCAGCTACGGCATCGGATTGGCGAACGGCGGGCCCGTCACCATGGCGTGGGGGTGGCCGCTGGTCTCGATCATGGTGTTGTTCGTCGGGCTGGCCATGGCCGAACTGGCCTCGGCCTACCCGACTTCCGGCGGACTCTATTGGTGGGCCTCGGAATTGGGCGGGCCGATCTGGGGCTGGTTCACCGGCTGGTTCAATCTCATCGGCCAGATCGCGGTGACCGCGGCCATCGACTACGGGGCGGCGATCTTCACCACCGTGGTCCTCAATGTCATCGGCCTCGATATCGGAACCGACCGCACCGCAATCTTTTCCGTGTTCGCGGTCATCCTGGTGCTGCACGCGGTGCTCAATGCCATCGGCCCGCACCTGTCCGCGGTGATCAACAATATTTCCGCGTGGTGGCATGTCGGCGGCGTGCTGATCTTCGTGCTGGTGCTCGGCATCGGCGCGGAGAACCATCAGAGCGTCGGCTGGGTCTTCACCGAGACCGTCGACAACAGCGCGGTCGGGTTCGGCGGTGTGGCCTTCGCGTTCCTGTTGGGTTTGCTGCACGCGCAGTACACATTCACCGGGTACGACGCGTCGGCGCACATGTCGGAGGAGACCCACGATGCTTCGCGGATGGCGGCCAAGGGGATCATCAATACGATCATCGTGTCGGCCATCGCGGGCTACCTGCTGATCATGGCGGTGACCTTCGCGATACCCGATCTCGACGACGCCCTCGATCCGACGAAGAACAGCGGTTATCCGGTCATCTACATTCTGGAGAACTCGCTGAACTCCTTCTGGTCCGGGCTGCTGCTCATCATCGCCGCCATCGCCCAATTGTTCTGCGGCTACGCCTCGGTCACCTCCGCCTCGCGCATGCTGTTCGCCTTCTCCCGCGACGGCGCGGTGCCCGGTTCGGCGCTGTGGTCGAAGCTCTCGGCGCGCAAGGTTCCGGTCAACGCCGTGCTGTTCATCTCCTTCTTCGCCTTCCTGCTGCTCATCCCGTCCATGCTGGTGCCCGCCGAGAACGCGCCCACCGCGTATGCCGCGGCGACGTCGGTGGCCACCATCGGCCTGTACATCGCTTACGGCATTCCGGTGCTGCTCCGACAGCTGCACGGCGCTCGATTCCAGACCGGCCCATGGCAACTCGGCCGCTGGTACCGACCCGTCGGCATTGTCGCCCTGCTGTGGATCGTCCTGATCAGCCTGCTGTTCATCCTTCCGATGGACGATCGCGGCTACCCGTGGAACGACGAATTCACCTGGACCGCGGTCAATTACGCTCCGCTCACCTTGATCGCCGTGGTCGGCGCGATCGCCATCTGGTGGTTCGCCTCCGCGCGCCGCTGGTTCACCGGACCCAAGCGCACCATCGCCGAACCTCCGGAATCACCCGCGGCGGTCGACGCCTGAACCCGACCGGCCGGTAATCCTTATGCGTGATCCGGCCAGCAGGCCCGTGTAGGTGCGGCGGCCGTATTCCCGTTCGGTGCCGGTGGTGCATTCGGTGAGTCGCAGCGCTTCGGCCCACACGGCGAGCTGGCGGGCGGCCGATTCCTCGGGTTCGCCCGGGGTGACGCGGCCGCGGAACTCCACATCCTGTTGGTCGGAGTTGGGCAGCGCGTAGACGCCGCGCTGCCAAATCCACACCAGGGGTGGAAGATTCACGCCGGTCTCAGCGGTCGCCCGGGCGTTCACCGCGGTGGAGATGGCATCGGCCACCTCGGTGGTCAGCGAAAGCGATTGCGTGTCGGTCGGATAACCCGTCATGCCGGGCACCGTGCCAGTGCGCGGCGCGAAATGCCTGTCACCGCAAGGTGCGCGTGTCGACCGTCAGTGGTTCGCGCGTCGAATCGAGCGCTCGACCATGCCGCGTATGCCCGGAATCTGTATGGCGCGCAGCATCAGGTCGGATATCCAGATATGCGCCTTGGTGGGCGGTGCGAACTGCATCGCGCCCCGGCGCGCCAGGGCCTGGCGCTTGCGGACCTCGGGGCGCAGCTGTATCTCCCACCGGCGCAACGCTTCCGAAATGTCGGTATCGCCGGAAAGAGCGATACCGAGGCGGTCGGCGCCGTCCAGGGCCAGTGCCGCACCGTATCCGGCGAACGGCGTGACGCACCAGGCGGCGTCGCCCATCAGCACCACGCGCCCGCTGCTCCAGCGGTCCAGCACGATTTGGCTGACGGAATCGAAATAGGCTGTGGTCGGGTCGGTTTCGAGCTGGTCCAGGACATCGGGGACGCCGCCGCTCAGATCACCGAAGGTGGTCGTGAGGGCGCGCACCGGTCCGTCCCGCAGTGCGGCCTCCGGGTCGTCGGTGCGGTAGGTGAAGAACGCGGAGGAGCGCCCCGGCCCCAGATTGACCACCGCCGCGGTGCGCCGTACGCCGATGAAGGTCGTTCCGGCGCCGTTCGGCACCTCCTCGGGCAATCGGAACAGCGGGAACGCGGCAACCATGTGGCGCAGGTCGACTCGGCAGTCGGAATCGGCGTCGAAGACGAGATCGCGGACGGCCGAGTGCAATCCGTCGGCCCCGACCAGCAGGTCGGCGCGTTCGCGGGTGCCGTCGCTCAGTGTGATATCGACACCGTCGGCGTCTTGGGCGATGTCGTGGACCGTGGTTCCGAAACGGATGTCGGCGTCGCGACTCACCGCGTCGTAGAGCACGGATTCGAGGTCGCCCCGGAAGACGGTCAGTGCCCGGTCGCCGACGGCGGCCTGTGCGACGGCCGAGGGCACCGTGAACTTCTCGGTGCCGTCGCTCCTGGTCAGGATCGAGGTGAACCAGCCGATATCGTGCGGCCGCAGCGCCTCGAGCACTCCGAGGCGCGCCGCGGCGTCGTAGCCCTGCCCCACGAGATTGACCATGTACCCGCTGCTGCGCCGGGCCGGGGCACGTTCGATCACCAGTGCGTCCCAGCCCGCGCGGCGCAGGCGCAGCGCGGTGGCCAGACCCGCGATTCCGGCTCCGACGATCACTCCCCGCGGCGCTTCCCTGTTCATCATGCGACAACCTTAGGTTGACGATCTCAAGAACGTCAACCGCTAGTTGACGTTCCGTGACTCGCTCACGAATTCTCAGCCCCCTCTCAGCGCCACCACCTACGGTCCAACTCAGTAGGTTTCCTACTATGCAACTACGTAGATAGCACTCGTTCATCCTGCAGAGAGGCAACGGAGCCCCCATGCGTAAACACCGCTCCAGCAGCAGAATTCGCGGAACCGCCCTAGTCGTCGGCCAAGTTCTCGGCGTGGCCGCGGCGGCGGCCGTCGCGGCGGGTCCGGCACTGGCCGAGCCGACGTCCCGGGATGATCGGTCGCCGTCACGGCCGAGCTCCTACCAGGGCGATACGACCGGCGCACATGCCATCGACCCGTTCGGATATCAACATCGCGACTGGAATGCGTTGCGGCAGAACGACCATCGCAATGCGCTGCGCGACTATCACGCGCGCCCCGCGCCGCAGTCGCGGCCCGACACCTCGGGGCGGGGCGGCACGGCCACCTGGACCCCGACGCCCTCGGCCGACGGAACGGGGTGGGCCGTCTGCCGTCCGCAAGCCTCGTGGTGTTGACGCGCGACAGGGGATATGGACGGGTATCGGCTCCGCGTGAGGGATGATCGGCATCGTGCGCAATGATCCGAACAGCCCCGATATCAAGCCACGCAGTCGCGACGTCACCGACGGACTCGAGAAAACCGCCGCGCGCGGCATGCTGCGCGCGGTCGGCATGGGCGATGCCGACTGGGGGAAATCGCAGATCGGCGTGGCGTCCTCGTGGAACGAGATCACGCCGTGCAATCTCTCGCTGGACCGGCTCGCCACCGCCAGTAAGGAAGGCGTGTTCGCCGCGGGCGGCTACCCCATGCAATTCGGAACCATCTCGGTCTCCGACGGCATCTCCATGGGCCACGAGGGCATGCACTTCTCGCTGGTGTCGCGCGAGGTGATCGCCGACAGCGTGGAGACGGTCATGCAGGCCGAACGCCTCGACGGCTCCGTACTGCTCGCCGGATGCGATAAATCCCTGCCCGGCATGCTCATGGCGGCGGCGCGGTTGAATCTGGCGAGCGTATTCCTCTACGCGGGCTCGATCCTGCCCGGTATCGCCAAGATGTCCGATGGCAGTGAGCGCGAAGTGACCATCATCGACGCGTTCGAGGCGGTCGGGGCGTGCTCGCGCGGCCTGATGAGCCGGGAGGACGTGGATGCCATCGAGCGCGCCATCTGCCCGGGCGAGGGTGCCTGCGGCGGTATGTACACCGCCAACACCATGGCCAGCGCGGCCGAGGCGATGGGCATGTCGCTGCCGGGCAGCGCCGCGCCACCGGCGACCGACCGTCGGCGCGACGGCTATGCCCGGCGCAGCGGCGAGGCGGTCGTGGAGTTGCTGCGGCGCGGTATCACCACCGCCGACATTCTCACCAAAGAGGCGTTCGAGAACGCGATCTCGGTGGTGATGGCCTTCGGCGGCTCCACCAATGCCGTCCTGCATCTGCTGGCCATCGCGCACGACGCGAATGTCGATCTCACCCTCGACGATTTCGCCCGCATCGGCCGCCGGGTGCCGCATCTGGCCGATGTGAAGCCCTTCGGCAGCCATGTCATGACCGATGTGGACCGCATCGGCGGCGTGCCGGTCATGATGAAGGCGCTGCTGGATGCCGGTCTGCTGCACGGGGATTGCCTCACCGTGACCGGGCGCACCGTGGCGGAGAATCTGGCCGAGATCGCGCCGCCGGATCCCGACGGCAAGGTGGTGCGGGCCATGAATTCACCGATTCATCCGACCGGCGGCATCACGATTCTGCACGGTTCGCTCGCGCCCGGCGGCGCGGTGGTCAAGTCGGCGGGGTTCGATTCCGACGTGTTCACCGGTACCGCACGGGTTTTCGATCGGGAACGCGCGGCCATGGACGCGCTGGAGGACGGCACCATCGCGGCGGGTGACGTGGTGGTCATTCGCTACGAGGGCCCCAAGGGCGGTCCGGGCATGCGCGAGATGCTGGCCATCACCGCGGCGATCAAGGGCGCGGGGCTGGGTAAGGACGTCCTGCTGCTCACCGACGGCCGGTTCTCCGGCGGCACCACGGGACTGTGCGTGGGCCACGTCGCCCCCGAGGCCGTCGACGGCGGCCCGATCGCCTTCGTTCGCGACGGTGACCAGATCCGTCTCGACGTGGGCGCGGGAACCCTCGAACTGCTGGTCGACAAGGAGGAGCTCGACCGCCGGGCGCAGGGGTGGAAGCCCTTGCCGCCCCGCTACACCCGTGGCGTGCTGGCCAAGTACTCGAAGTTGGTGGGGTCGGCATCTTACGGTGCCGTCTGCGACTGACCCGCGATCGACCCGGGTCGGCTGCGTCCGAATCGGCAACTTCTGGGTTACATTCCCTGGGTTGACGATGTCCGACGCAGACGACCCGGGAGGTCCCGCGATGACTGGCCCCGAACACTACCCGACCACCGGTCCCGAGCCGGTGGGCGTCGAGCCCTCGGTGGATCTGGATATCTTTCCACCGGAACAGCATTCGCGCTTGACCGTGCTGTTTCGCCTGCTGCTCGTCATTCCCCAGGTGATCGTACTGTGGTTCCTCGGGCTGGCGGCGTTCGTGGTGTTGGTGTGCGGGTGGTTCGGGGCGCTGGTGCTGGGTCGGCTGCCACAGTGGTGTGACGAGTTTCTGCGTGGCTACCTCACGTACACGACGCGGGTCACCGCCTACGGCATGCTGCTCGTGGACGCGTACCCGCCCTTCGCCTGGAATCCGGTGGATTACCCGGTCCGCGTGCTCTATTCGCCTGCGACACCGTTGAATCGGTTGGCGGTGCTGTTCCGCATCGTGCTGGCCTTCCCGATCGTGGTGTTGTCGAGCTGGTTCGCGACGGGATGGGCGATCCTCGCGTTCTTCCTCTGGGTGATCGTGCTCGTCACCGGCCGGATGCCGCGCGCGGTATTCGAGGCCACCGCCGCGGTCGTGCGGATCGAATTGCGCACGAACGCCTACACCTATCTCGTCACGCCCACGTACCTGAAGGGCGTGTTCGGTGACAGCGCGCCGTTGGCCTACCCGAACCAGCCGCCCGCCCAGTCCCCCACCCGGCCGCTGGTGGTCGCCAAGTCCGGCCGGATTCTGCTCATCGCCATACTGATTCTGGGCATTCTCGGCAGTATCGGGCAGACCGCCGCGCAGTCCACCGTGGATTACGACGATTCGGATACCGTCTCGGTCTCGCAGACGCGCTGAACGCGGACATCGGCGGACAACCTTGTCGATCACCGGGCGCGATCGTGTCCGGTGGACGAGTATCGAGGCGTGGCAGGTGAATTCGTTCCGGTACCGGATTGGTTCGCGGCGGAGAATCAGGACTGCGGTGTCGCCGTGGGCGATATCGACGGCGATGGCGCGCCCGATGTCGTGGTGCTCATGGTCGACGATCCGCAGGGGCAGAATGCCGGGCTGTACCGGGTAGGGCTGGGATTCGCGACCGACGGGTCGGTGCGGGAATGGGGGCCGTGGCAGACCGTGCCGGAGTGGTTCGGGTGGGCGAACCAGGGCGCGGGCATCGCGGTCGCGGATCTGACCGGCAGTGGACAGCTCGATCTGGTGGTGTTCGTGGTGGACAATCCGCCCGGACAGAACCAAGGGTATTTCCGGGTGGGGCGGGATCTGGCGACCGATGGGACGGTGACCGGCGGCTGGACGCCGTGGGTGCCGGTGCCGGACTGGTTCGGGTGGGAGAACCAAGGGGCCGATATCTGTTTGACGCGCATCGACGGGCAGGACGTGCTCGTGGTGCTGACGGTCGACAATCCGCCCGGCGCGAACTCCGGACAGTTCCGGCTGGCCAAGGGATTCAGCGCCGAGGGAGCGGTAGCCGAATGGACGCCGTGGGTCGCGGTGCCCGACTGGTACGGGTGGGAGAACCAAGGCGCCGGGATCACGGCGGCCGATCTGGATGGGGACGGCAAGCCGGAGCTGGTGGTGTTCGCCGTCGACAATCCGGGTGGGGCGAACGCGGGGGTGTATACGATCGGCTGGGGCCTGGACGGGACCGGGCACGCGCTCGACGGGTGGAGCGGATGGACCGTGCTGCCGTGGGGGTTCACCGAGAACCAGGGTGCCGCAACGGCTCTGGTCGACTTCGGCGGTGCGGCACCGGAACTCGTGGTGTGCGTGATCGACGCCCCCGAGGGGGTCAATGCCGGGTACCTTCAGGTGCTCGAGCTGGAGACCGACCTGCTGCACGCCGCGCATATGGGGCTGTGGCGCGTTCTCGATTTCGGTACCGAGATCAACCCGGTGCATGCCGCGCTGTTGCACACCGGGGATGTGCTGTTCTTCGCCGGATCCGGCAATGACGCCGATCGCCATGCCGCGCGCGAATTCCGCACGCGCGTCTGGCATTACCCGAATCCGGGTATGGCCGCGCCGGAGACGCCGATCGACCTGTTCTGCGTCGGACAGGCTTTTCTGCCCGATGGGCGGTTGCTCGCCGCGGGCGGCACCGAACGCTACGACCCGTTCTACGGCCTGCGTGACGCGCTCGTCTTCGATCCGGCGGCGCTGACCTGGAATCGGTTGCCGGACATGACTTTCGGGCGCTGGTATCCCTCGCTCGTCACGCTGCCGAACGGCAATGTGGTCGCGGTCTCGGGGCTTGGCGCTGACAATTTCCTCTCGGTGGTCCCGGAACTCTTCGACACCGCCACCGAGACGTGGTCGCAGCTGCCGGTGCCCGGGCCGATTCCCATGTACGGCCACCTGGTCCTGCTCGCCGACGGCCGACTGCTCTACACCGGCGGCCAGTACGGCGGCAACAACGGTATGCGCCCGTGCCTCTGGGATCCGGCCACCGGGGCCGTCACCGAGGTCGCGGGCCTCACCGATCCCGGCTCCCGCAATCAGGCCGCCAGCGTCCTACTGCCGCCCGCACAAGACCAGAAGGTGCTCATTCTCGGTGGCGGCGGCTTCGATATGCACAGTCCCGCACCGGCTTTGGCCGACGCGCGCGTCGTCGACACCACCACGGCGCAGCCCACCTACGAACCCGTTCAGCCCATGGACCACGCGCGTATGCATCTGAGTGCGGTCCTGCTCCCCGATCGCACCGTTCTCGCCACCGGCGGCTCCGGCATGGAGGAAATGGCCCACGCGGCTCCGCCCCACGCCGAGATCTTCACCCCCGCCACCAATACCTGGATGCACACCGCCCCCTCCCGCATCCCTCGCCTCTACCATTCGGTGGCCCTGCTCACCCCCGACGCCAAGGTGGTCACCGCGGGCTCCAACCCCGCGCGCAAGACCGAAGAACTCCGCATCGAAATCTATTGGCCCCCTTACCTGTTCCAGGGGCCGCGTCCCGCTCTCACCCTCTCCACCGACACCGCCACCTACGGCGGCACCATCATCGCCACCACCGACACGCCCGTCCGTGAAGCCAACCTCCTCCGCCCGTCCGCCTGCACCCACTCCAGCGACAACGAACAACGCCTCATCGACGTCGAATTCACCTCCGCCCCACCGAATTCCCTCACCCTGACCATGCCCGCCAACCCAGCCCTGGCCCCACCCGGCTGGTACCTCCTGTTCGTGGTGGACGGCAACGGCATCCCCTCCACCGGCCAATGGCTGCGCTTGCACTGACACCTGAGTTCAGTGTTTTCTGAATACAGATTCTGATGTACAGTCCCGGGTATGGAGACGCTGGTTCATCGGGATGCGTTGGCGCGATTCGGGCATGCCCTGTCCGATCCGACGCGGACTCAGATCTTGTTGCGGTTGCGCGAAGCGCCCGGGTATCCGTCGGAACTAGCCGAGCAGATCGGGGTGACCCGGCAGATCTTGTCCAATCATTTGGCCTGTTTGCGGGGGTGCGGGCTGGTGGTGGCGGTGCCGGAGGGGCGGCGCAGTCGATATGAGCTCGCGGACGCGCGCATCGGGGCCGCGTTGGGGGATCTGCTGGGATTGGTGTTGGCGGTCGATCCGGCCTGCTGCCCGGCCGCCGACTCGGAGGACTGCTGCTGATGTCGGCACCTTTGGGCATGCCCGCGCTAGGGTCGGTCGCCGGGCCGACGCCGGAGCGCAAAGCCGTACTGGCACGGCGAATTCGATGGTTCGTCGCGGCGACCATCTCCTACAACGTGGTCGAGGCGGTCATCGCGCTCGGCGAAGGCGCGCGAGTGTCCTCGACCGCGCTGATCGGATTCGGCCTGGATTCGGTGATCGAGGTGTCGTCCGCGGCGGCGGTGGCCTGGCAGTTCGCCGGACGGGATCCGGAGCGGCGCGAGCGCGTCGCGCTGCGGATCATCGCCTTCTCGTTCTTCGCGCTCGCGCTCTACGTCAGCGTCGATGCGATTCGCGGGCTGCTCGGAATCGGCGAGGCGAAGCATTCGCCGATCGGAATCGCCTTGGCCGCAGTGAGTTTGGCGGTCATGCCGGTGCTGTCGCGGGCACAGCGCCGCGCCGGGCGCGAACTCGGCTCCGCCTCCGCGGTAGCCGATTCCAAACAGACGCTGCTGTGCACCTACCTCTCCGCGGTACTGCTGGTCGGACTCCTGCTCAACAGCCTCTTCGGCTGGTCCTGGGCCGACCCGATCTCCGCCCTGGTCATCGCCGCGATCGCGATCAAGGAGGGCATCAACGCCTGGCACGGCGACACCTGCTGCCCGACACCGTCCACCCGAGCCCCCTCCCCCACAGACGCCTGCGCCTGCTGCGACTGAGCGCTGGACATCGGCCATTGCCGCCACCATTACCTGGTGATCACGTGTTCAGCGGGGCGCGCCAGGCGGGGAAGGCTTCGGGGGTGGCGCGGAGGTATTTGAGGCTTTGTTTCATGTAGACGCGGGGGTTGGTGTCGAGGTGTTTGGACCAGGTGGGTTTGGGGTCGCCGCGCATGACGGACCAGCAGGCCAGGGCGTAGCCGAACATCGGGGGTGAGAGGTAGCCGAGGCGTTGGGAGCGCCAGCCGTGGGTGCCCTGGGTGAATTGGAAGGCGGAGTTGGCGTTGAAGACGCCGAGGCCGAGGTAGACCGTGGTGAGGTCGGTGAGTTGTTCGCCGTCGTGGCGGTCCGGGTCGATGCGGCGCTCGCCGAGGAGGCGTTCGTGTGCCAGTTCGTGCGCGGCGGTCGCCACCAACTGGATCGGGGAACGGCTGCGCGTCAGGTCGAGCGACACCACGGCGCGGCCGCGCTCCACCCGGTAGTGCCCGGCCTCACCGTGCGAGGTGCCCTCCAGGAAAGCCACATCCGGCAGGTCGTCCACGTCCGAACGGACCTCCACCAGAATGCGATTCGGCTCGACGCCCATGTACCGACGCACCCGGTCCACCACCGCGCGAGCCTCGGCTTCGGCGCCGGAGTACGGGCCGGGGAAGAACTCGCCGGTCGGGAGTATCACGGGTGCGCGCAGCGGTGCGGTGCCGAATTGCGCCGCGCACCAACCCAACATCTCCTCGACCCATACTCGTTCGGTCTCCCCCACCGGGCACGTCGGCCTGAAAATCCCCATGCCGCATTATGTCCGCACGCGCGGGGGCGGTCGTAGCCCCGAAAACCTCTCCCCTGCGAGGTCGGGGGTTACTTCGTTCGCTGTGCCGCGGCGGTGATATTGCGTGCCATGCCGCCGAATATCACCGCGTGGAACGGTGCGATGGACTTCCAGTACAGGTGACCGGCGAAGCCGTGCGGTTCGAACAGCGCGCGCTGCTGATAGACGGCTCCGGAGCCGTCGCCGGGGACGACGGACAGTTCCAGCCAAGCCCGACCGGGGACCCGCATCTCGGCGCGCAGCCGCAGCAGCCGTGGGCGGTCGATGTACTCGACGCGCCACCAGTCGAGGGCTTCGCCGGTGCGCAGGCGATGCGGGTCGCGGCGACCCCGGCGCAGGCCGACGCCACCGGCGATACGGTCGATCCAGCCGCGCAGCGACCACGCCAAAGGGAAGGAATACCAACCGTTTTCGCCGCCGATGGCCTCGATGACCGTCCACAGCCGCTCCGGACTGACGTCGGTGGCGCATTCCCGGACATCGGTGTAGAACGTTCCTCCCGACCAGTCCGGATCCGTTGGAATCGGGTCCGACGGAGCACCCGGCGCGTCGGCATCGGACCAGCGCGTCGGCACATCCAGATCCTTGATGCGCGCCAGCGCCAAGGCCACCGCGCGCCGATAGCCGGTGCGACCCTCGGGCGGCGGCGCGATGTGTTCGGAGATGGCGTCGTCGGCGCAGACCACGTCGTTGATGAGCGATTCCATCAACGGCACCGCGATCGAACGCGGTACGGGCGTCACCAGATTCACCCACTGCGCCGACAGCCACGGCGTGAGCACCGGCACCGGCACGATCACGCGGCGCGGCAATTCGGCGACCTCCGCGTACCCGCGCATCATGTCCACGTAGGTCAGCACATCCGGCCCGCCGATATCGAAGGCCCCGGACACCGATTCGGGCACCTTCGCGGCGGCGACCAGATAGTGCAGCACATCCCGCACCGCGATGGGCTGGATGCGATTGCGCACCCAGCGCGGGGTGACCATGACCGGCAGCCGCTCGGTCAGATACCGCAGCATCTCGAAACTGGCCGATCCCGAGCCGATGATCACCGCCGCCCGCAGCACCAGGGTGGGGGTCGGACCGGCGAGCAGAATATCGCCGACCTCCGCTCGCGACCGGAGGTGACGTGACAGCTCCTGTCCCGCGGGCGTGATACCGCCGAGGTAGACGATGCGCCGCAGCCCGGCGCGGGCCGCGCTGTCGGCGACCAAGCGCGCGGCCGCCCGGTCCACCTCCTCGTAATCGGCGCGATTGAGCGAGTGGACCAGGTAGTAGAGGACCTCCTGATCGGTCAGCGCCGCGTCGACGGCCTCGGCGGAGGTGATGTCGCCGGTCACCACCTCCACCTCGTCGCGCCACGACACCTCGCGCAGTTTCTCGGGGCTGCGTGCCAGGATCCGCACGGAATGGCCCTGCCGAAGCAGTTCGGGAACCAGCCTGCCGCCGATATATCCGGTCGCACCGGCCACCACACAGCGCACGCCATCACCTCTTCCGGCTCAGTTGTTCAACTGCCATACCGAGAAGTTCAGGGCCGTCGCGAACACGGTCCACACCAGATACGGTACGAGCAACCCGGCAGCGAACCGACTGCGCCCGGCGAACAACACGATCGTCGCGATGATCGCCGCCGTCAGGACGACGATCTCCACCAGCGCCACGCCCCGCCACTCGGCGGCGAAGAACAACGGCGTCCACGCGGCGTTCAGCGCCAACTGCACCCCGAAGGCGGCCAGCGCGGTGCGCACCAGCGGCCACGGCCCGCCGCGCCAGACCCACCAGGCCGACAGCGCCATCAGCGCGTACAGGACCGTCCACACCGGGCCGAACACCCAGGAGGGCGGTGCCCACGAGGGCTGGGTCAAGCGCTCGTATTTGTCGGCCGTGTTCACCGCCGCGATATTGCCGATCGCGGCGGCGGCTATCACGAGCGCGACGATGACAGCCCCGCCGATCGCCTGGGTGCGCGTCGAGTAGCCCTCGAACCGGTCGGTCGACGAATTCCGCTGTGCCGCAGTACCACTCATCACTACCCCGTCCTCTCTGTTGTCACCGGTTGTCGCCGCGCCTGCGACGCGGTCTCACGATCCACCCGCCCAGGCCACCAGACCCACGGCCCGAGAACGGCGAACCACGCCGGAACGATCACCGTCCGCACCACGAGGGTGTCCAGCACCACGCCCAAACCGACCACGAGCCCGAGTTGCGCCATGGTGATCAGCGGCAGCACGCCGAGCACACAGAACACCGCCGCGAGTACCGCGCCCGCGCTGGTTATCACCGCGCCGGTGGCCGAGACCGCGCGCACGATGCCGCCGCGGGTGCCGTGTTCCGGGGTCTCCTCGCGGGCTCGGGTGACCAGGAAGATGGTGTAGTCGACGCCGAGGGCGACCAGGAACAGGAAGGCGAGCAGCGGCACATTGGTGTCCCAGGCGGGGAAACCGAAGAACACCGTGCCGACCCAGCCGCCCAAGCCCAGCGCGGCGAGGGCGCTGAGGACCGTCACCGCCACCAGCAGCAACGCGGCGGGCGGGGCGCGCAGCAGGACCAGCAACACGAGTGAGACCGCGGCGAGGATGAGCGGGACGATGAGCACGCGATCCCGGGCCGCGGCATCGCGACCGTCCAGGGCCTGCGCGTCGTTACCGCCGACCAGGGCGTCGGCCTGGGGTATGTCGGACAGCGCCGAGCGCATGTCCTCGAGGATGCTCGCGGACCTGTCGGAGGTCGGTGTGGCATCGAGAACCACCGACCAGCGCGCCAGTCCGGTCTGGGTGTCTCCGGTGCGCTTGACGTCCAACACTCCCGGCACCCCCGCGAGCGCCCGATCCACCTCCGGCGCCGCCGCGGCCTTGGCCACCACCACCGTCGGATCAACGGACCCGCCCGGGAAATGTGTTGCCAGCGTGTCGAATCCATCGACCGATTCCGCGCGCACCCGGAACTGTTCGGTGCGCGACAGACCGATGTCGACGGCGAGGACACCGAGCGCGCAGACGCCCAACAGGCCCGTCGCGGTGATCGCGACCAGGGCGGGACGGGCGACCACGCGGGTCGCCACGGCATGCCACATACCGCGTTCGGCGTTGTCCCGGCCATCCGGGCGCGGCACGAACGGCCAGAAGATCTGTCGCCGACACAGCACCAATGCCGGAGGCAGGCCGAACAGGACGAAGACCAGCGCGAGCACCAGTCCGATCGCCGCCGGAGCGCCCAGGCTCCTGGTGCTGGGCACCGACGCCGCCAACAGGATCAACAACGCCATGACGACGGTGAGATTGCTGGCCAGAATCGCCGGTCCGGCCCGGCGCACCGCATGTCGCAGGGCGACCCGGTGATTCGGCTCCCGCCACAGTTCATCGCGGTAGCGCGAGACCAGCAGCAGCGCGTAATTGGTGCCCGCGCCGAACACCAGCACACTGGTGATGCCCGCGGTGGAGCCGTCGAAGCTGAGATCGGTGAAGCGGCCCAGCGCCGTGCCCAGACTGGTGGCCACCCGGTCCGCGAGGCCGATGACGAGCAGCGGCACCAGCCACAGCACCGGGGAGCGGTAGGTGATCATCAGCAGCACCGCGGCGACCAGGGCGGTCACGGCCAACAGGGTGGTATTGGCCCCGGAGAACGAATCGGCGATATCGGCGGCGAAGGCCGGGCCGCCGGTCACCTCGAGTCGCAGCGTGTCGGGCAGGTCGGTGCGCGCGGCCTCGCGCACCGCGTCGACGCGGTCGGACAGTTCCAGGCCGCTCAGGTCCGCCGGGACCGGAATCGGTCCGATCACGGCCGTGCCGTCCGGCGCGGGAATCAGTGGGCCGGAACCGGTTTCGCCGGTCGCGGCGACGACGGCCCGGCCGATCGCGGAGGTCGCCGCGGCGCGGTCGCGCTCGTCGAGCGGCGCGCCGTCGGCACGGGTGATCACCGCGAGCGCGGATGAATTCGCGCCATCGGGGAATTGCCTCAGCAGTTGTTCGACGCGCGCCGACTCCGCGTGGTCGGGCAGTGATCGCGGCGCGGACGTGGCGGAATCGTTGCTGCCGATGCCCGCGATCAGCGCTGCGGCGGCGGCGAGCAGCGCCAACAGCAGCAGTGGTGAGCGCCGGGCGGTGACGAACGTGGCGTAGCGATCCCAAAGTCCCACCACTCGAATATCTCAGAAACTTAATTGTTAAGCAACTGAATGAATGGCCGGGCGGACTAGGCTGAGCGGGTGAGCAACAGCGACGCAACGGCCTCGCGCGGGACGCCACCGGGCGATGAGCGCGCGGTGTTGGAGACCGAGATCGGCGCGGATCTGCGCGCCCTGACCGCCATCTCGGAGCAATTGGGGCATGTTTTCGCCCGATGGAACAACGTGCGCCCCAATGATTTCCGAGCCATGCTGCACATCGCCTCCGCCGAGTACGCGGGACGGCCGCTGACGCCGGGGCAGCTGGGCAAGCTGATGGGTGTGTCCTCGGCGGCGGTCACCTACATGGTGGAGCGCCTCACCGCCTCCGGGCACCTGCGGCGCGGTACCGATCCCGCGGACCGGCGACGGGTCATCCTCTACCACGACACGCCCGGCCGCACCGCCGCCGAGGAGTTCTTCATTCCGCTCGGTATCCGCACCAGAGCGGCCATGGCCGATCTGCCCGATGCGGATCTGGCCGCCGCCCATCGCGTGCTCACGGCCGTGATCGGCGCGCTGCACCAGCATCACGCGGAGATGACCGCGAGCCACGGCCGACCGGCCACAGCCAGTGTCGACGAATAGTCCCGACCGCGACGAAAGCTAGGGCAGCGCACCGGTTTCGAGGATGCCCGGACGCAACCTCCCCCGCCCGTCCAGGACCGCGGCGTCGAACAGCGCGCAGTAACTGCGCTGCACCTGGTCGGCGACCGTTCCGGGGCGGAGAAAGGTATCGAGGTGATGGGCGCTGTGGACGAGCCGCACCGCCCAACTCCCGGTGTCGTCACCGGCCGAGAGCAGCCGGTGCTCGATGTGGTAGGCCAGATCCAGGCAGGCCGAACCGATTTCGGCGTAGGTCCGCGCCTCCCGTTCCCAATCGTGTTGCGGGGTCGGCGGTTCCAGCACCGTCAGGATCTCGGTGAGTTCGACGGCGGTCCGCTGGAGTGGTCGACGGTAGCGCGCCAGGCCGTCGCGGCCGGTGAGCGCTCGGGCGGTCACCGGCCGCTGCCGTTGCAGCCGTGTGGCTTCCGCCCGGCGGGCGATCCCGCGCAGGGCGGCGGCGGGCAGGTCGCGCAGCAGCCAATCCACCGCGCGCACCACATCGATTTCCGCTATCAGCACCGCATTACCGCCTTGTGCCGCGCAACGATACCGACGACCACCGCGCGCCCTAGCCGATATTGGCGGAGAGGTCCGGAATCATCCGATACGCCTCGTCCTGCCAGGTGTTCCAGGCGTGAATACCGAAGGCCGGGAACGAGTAGGTGACATTGCCGCCGCCGAGGGTCGCCATGCGCACCTGGAAGGCGCGGGTATTGGCCAGTGCCAAGGCTTCCAGGGCCATACCGTTCACGGTGGCGACACTGGGTCCATCGGTGGCGGAGGGGCGGCCGCTGGCGGCGGCGATCCACAGGCGGGTGCCATTGGCGATCAGGTTGGGCGCGAAGACGAACGGGTCCATGCGCAGCCACTGCGGACCCCACGGCGGGGCCATGGCGTCGACGTTGTAGCCGCCCGCGTCGAGCATGGCCAGGCGGATGGCCTCGCGCATACCGGGCGCGGAGATGTTCAGGTAGCCCGAATAGGCACCGGCGTAGCTGAATTGGTCCGGATGGTAGGCCGCGAGGGTGAGCGCGGCGCTGCCGCCCATGGACAAGCCGAAGACGCCATTGCGATTCGGGTTGAAGCCCAGCCGATCCCGCAGCGCCCAGCGCAGGTCACGGGTGATGAACGTTTCCCACTCGTAGCGGTAGCTCTTGCCCGGGCCGCCCGAGAGCGCGTCCGTCGCACCGGAACCGGTGTTCGCCGAGCCGGTGCCAGCGGGGATGCCGAAGAATTCGCTCGGCGCGTTCCAGTCGGCGTAGAAGCTGGACTGGCCGCCGACGGGCATGACCACATTGATGTTCCAACTGGCCAGCACCTCGGCGACATTGGTTTCGATTTCCCAGCCGTTCAAGGTCTCCGGTGCGCGCATGCCGTCGAGGGCGTAGACCACCCGATTGGTGTTGCCGTCGGCCGCGCGCAGGACCCGGCTCTTGATCGGTCCCATGGTCGGGGAGTCGACCCAGAAGTCGAAGGCGGCGGGGGTGAACGCCGCCTGCGCGGTCGCTCCCGCGCCCACCACGGCGATGGCCGCGGCCAGTAGCGCTACCAGCGCCAATGCCACACTCCGGCACTGGAAGCCGAAGCGTCTCAGTGAATTCGACACTGTGCGAGTCGATCGCATCGATGCGGACCCTTTCGCTCGTGCGGTCGCGAGACCGCAAGGCAGACAAGAAGACCGGCCCCCACACCGGAACGGACACGAGCACCAGGTGCTCGAAGGAGGTATCGGCCCGCCACACCAAAGTGTTGCTAGTTATTAGCCGTCGCTTGTGTGCCGTCGGTCACAGCAGCGAAAGAGTCTGCACAGCGGCAGAATACGAGGACTCGTTACGCGGTAGCCCGCTCAGTCCTCGGTGTCCTCGTCGAGATCCACGTCGACCTTGTCGCGCTCGGCCCACTCGAGCAGCGGTTCGATATCGAAGACCGCCTCGTCCATTCCGGCGTGCAGGTCGCCGAGTTCGGCGTAGCGGGCGGGCACCGTGGCCATGGTGAAATCGCGCGGATGCAGGTCCGGAATCTCCGCCCAGCGCACGGGCGTGGAGACCGTCGCCTCCGGGACGCCACGCACCGAGTACGCCGCGGCGATGGTGTGGTCGCGCGCGTTCTGGTTGTAGTCCACGAACAGCATGCGCGGGTCGCGGTCGCGCCGCCACCAGGCCGTGGTCACATCCTCGGCGGCGCGGCGTTCGACCTCGCGCGCGAAGGCCAGTGCGGCCCGACGCACCTCCTGGAAGCCGTAGTTCGGCGCGATCCGTACGTAGACGTGTAATCCGTTGCCGCCGGACGTTTTCGGCCAGCCGACCGCTCCGAGTTCATCGAGCAGCTCATGCACGACGCCCGCGACGCGCTGCACTCGCGACCACGGACAGTCCGGCATCGGGTCCAGGTCGATGCGCCATTCGTCGGGCCGCTCGGTGTCGAAGCGGCGTGAGTTCCAGGGGTGGAACTCGACGGTGGACATCTGCACCGCCCAGATCACGTCGGCGAGCTTCTCCACGCACAGTTCGTCGGCGGTGCGGCCGTAGCGCGGGAAATACAGTTCCACGGTGGGTATCCAGTCCGGAGCTCCGCCCGGCACTCGCTTCTGATGTACCTTGCCGCCGGGCAGGCCCTTCGGAAACCGGTGCAGCATGCACGGTCGGTCCCGCAGCGCGTTGACGATGCCGTCGCCGACGCTCAGGTAGTACTGCACCAGGTCGAGCTTCGTCGCGCCGGTCTCGGGGAAGTACACCCGGTCCGGATTCGACACCCGCACCGTGTGCTCGCCAACCGTCAACTCCACCGCCGACGACGCGGACTTACTGGCCACCTATCCGACGATAACGGGCAAACCGGCCGCGTGTGCCGACAACACGGGGGCGAGTCGATTGACCTTGATCCGACCAAGCCTTGGGGATTTCTTTACCTTTGCTGGTTTCCCGGGTAGCCTCGTGGGCGGCGCGGGCCGTGTTCCCGCGCATTCCTCGCTGCGGCGTCTGGCGGCAGTTTCGTTGATCGTGTTGTAGAGAGCTGCCCCGGAGGCGTGCGTAGTGGATGTGTCGTTGACCCTGTGGGTGCTGACCGTTGTCGGGTTGGGTGTGCTCATCACCGCCGACTTCTTCATCGGCCGCAAGCCGCATGACGTGTCGATGAAGGAAGCCGGTATCTGGACGGTGGTCTGGATCGCCTTGGCCGTCGCCTTCGGTCTCGGGCTGCTCGTCCTGGGCAATGCGCAGGCCTCCACCGAGTTCTTCGCGGGCTTCATTACCGAGAAGTCGCTGAGTGTGGACAACCTCTTCGTCTTCGTGCTGATCATGGCGAAGTTCTCGGTGCCCTCGCATCTGCAACAGCGCGTCCTGCTGTTCGGCGTGCTGATCGCCTTGGCGCTGCGCGCGGTCTTCATCGGCGCGGGCGCGGCGGTCATCGCCAATTTCTCCTGGGTCTTCTACATCTTCGGCGCGTTCTTGATCTACACCGCCTGGAAGCTCATTCGCGAGGCCCGAGCCGAGGAGGAGGAGTTCGAGGAGAACCGCCTTCTCAAGTCCATCGAGCACAAATTCGGCGTCGCCGACCGCTACCACGGCACCAAACTGTTCATCGAGAAGAACGGCAAGCGCATCATGACCCCGCTGATGGTGGTCATGCTCGCCATCGGCACCACCGACATCCTCTTCGCCCTGGACTCCATCCCCGCCATCTTCGGCCTCACCCAGGACCCCTACATCGTCTTCACCGCCAACGCCTTCGCCCTCATGGGCCTACGCCAGCTCTACTTCCTCCTCGGCGGCCTCCTGAAGAAACTCGTCCACCTCAGCTACGGCCTCTCGGTGATCCTCGGCTTCATCGGCATCAAACTCGTCCTACACGCCCTCCACGAATCCGGCGTCGACACCCCCGAAATCTCCACCCCCTTCTCCTTGAGCGTGATCTGCGGCGTCCTCATCGTCACCACGATCACCAGCCTCATCGCGTCGCGAAAGGAAGCGGCCACGGCATCCACGGCGGAGATCAGCACGAAAGAGCCCGCCGATCCGTAATGGCGAGCGCCGCATGGATTTCCAGAAACCCTGACAGAGGATGTCGTGATTCGGTGACAGCCTGATTCGACGACCGATCGGACCCGCCGATCGGTCGAGTCGGGATCATCTGGATGTTCAACATCAGCGCCCGAAACCCAGCCACCATCTCATGAGCGGGCTCGCGCCCACACGCGGACCGTGGGCGGCGCGTAGAACCATCGCTGATCGTCGTCGAGTTCGGCCCGGGCGGCGGCGATGACCTCACGCGAGATCCCCTGCGCCACCAAGGTTTCGGCGACCTGCACCCAGGTGAGGCTCCACATGTGGGCCATCGGCGAGCCGCCGCGGAACATGGGGATCTGCGCGTCGGCTTCAACGTCGATGAGCCCGTGCGCACCGAGAGCCGAGGGGAGGCTTCTGGCCCAGGATTGGTTCGCGCCCGCGGCCTCGGTCGACTGGGCGAAGGCTCGCCAGACCTCCCCGAACGCACCCGGCATCTCCTCACGGACACCGAGACCATCGCCTTCCTCGAGTAGAAGAATGCCGCCGGGAGCGAGTGCTCCGACAAGCTTCTCCAGTACGGTCTCCCTCTGGGCGATGTGCAACAACACGAACCGCGTATGGACGAAATCGAATGCGCCCGAGGGAAGTTCCTCCGCGACAAGGTCGATCTGAGCGACTTCCCCACCGAGGCCAGGAAGATCCCTCAGATGGCGAGCATCGGCGTCGACCGCGAGAACTCGTCCACCCGGCGCAGTCGCTCCACACAGCCACCGCGCAAAGGAGCCACCCCCCGCCCCAGCCTCCAAACACCGCCAACCCGCACCGACACCCAGCCGCTGCGCGAGTGCGATGCTGTCCGCGTCGTATGCCGCACCCAGCAGCGCGAGCCTCTCCTCAGCGAAATCCCATGCGTTGGAAAGGGTGTACGAGGGTGAGGTCGGCCCGCTCATGGACAAACGCTAACCCGCGTCGATCTGCGGAGGCCAACGACGGCGGATAGGCTGCCCCGCATGGACAGTGGGCATGATCGGACGTCCGGGGGGACTGTTCGACGATCGGTGGTATTGGGTGGCGGCGGGATTCCCGGAGCCGCGTGGATGACCGGATTGGCTGCCGAATTGCGCCGCCGGGGAATCGATCTGGGGGCAGCCAACTCGGTGGTAGGAACCTCTGCTGGCGCGATGGTGGCCGCGGCGATCGCGACCGGGCGGGATTTGGAGGAGTTCGCAGAGCACCACGGGCATCCAGACGCGGAGTCACGCCCTGCCTTGAAGCCCGAATTGCTGGGGGCGGTTTTCTCCCTACTGTTCGATCCGAGGGTCGATCGGGATGTGGCGCGGCGCAAGATCGGGCAATTGGCGATGGCGGAGGAACCGGCGCAGCCGGGCCATCTCGCACCGATGGAGTGGCTGGTCGGCGGCAAGGAATGGCCGAATCGGTTGCGGGTCATCGTTGTCGAGGCCGAGACCGGCGAACGCCGCGTATGGAGCAGTGACAGCGGAGTGCCGCTGCCGACGGCGGTGTCCGCCAGCCGCGCCTTGCCGGGCGCATTCCCGCCGGTGGTCGTCGACGGCCGCTACTACATCGATGGCGGCGTGTGGTCGGCGACCAATGCGGATGCCGCCGAGGAATCCGACGTCCTCGTGGTCATCGAGCCACTGGCACACCAGGTTCCGCGCGCACTCCTCCAAGCCGAACTCGCCTACACCTCGGCCGACACCGTCGTGCATTTCGCCCCCGACGCAGCCATGATCGACGTTTTCAAGACCTACGCCGCCAACCCTTTGGCGAGTTGGCCGGACGCGTTCCGCCAAGGCGTACGCCAGGCGGACTCGCTGGCAGAGCGATTGGCGAATGTGGCTTGGCCGCAGGCGGATTAGATCAGGCGGACCGCGTAGGGCATGATGCCGTCTTCGCGGACGGGGGAAACGCTTACTACGTCGCCTGATTGGGGGGCTTCTACCATTTTGCCGTTGCCGAGGTAGAGAGCTACGTGTTGGCTGCCGCCGGGGCCCCAGAAGAGCATGTCGCCGCGTTCTCGGGCGGAGACGTCTACTCGGGTGCCCATGTTGTATTGGTAGCCGCTGTAGTGCGGGAGCGAGATTCCTATTCCGGCGAAGGCGTAGATCATCAGGCCGGAGCAGTCGAAGCCTACTTTTTCGTAGTCGCCGTAGCTGTCGGCTACGCCGCCGTCGCGGATGCCGAGGGTGGGGCCGTCTTCGTCGCCGCCGCCCCAGGCGTAATCGACGCCGATCTGGGACATGGCGCGGTCGACGACCGTTTCGATGAGGGTGGCGCGGTCTCCCGTTGGGCGGCTTGGGGATTGGCCGTAGCGGGGCGGGATGGGGGAACCGCCGAGCTGAGTGTGCGGGCGGTGGGTGGCGGCGGCTTCGGCGGCGCGGTCGTTGGCCTCGCGGTTCGCGGCCACGCGGGCGGCGGCCGCCGCGGCGGCGGCACGGGCGGCGGCCTCTTCGGCTTGGCGCTGCTGATCCCAGGCGAGGAAGGCGTCGCGCTGGCTTTGCAGGCCGCCCACCCGAGCACGGGCCTCCTCCAAGCGCTGGTTGGCGCTAACGCGTTGCGCGACAAGGTTGTTGCGCACCGCAGCCTGCTGGTTGAACTCCGCCTGCGCGGCGGCGACGGCGTTCTGGGCCTCGGTCTTCTTCACCTCCGCGTCGGCGGCGGCGGCATCGGCCTGCTGTTGCGCCAGGCGCGCGGCGGAATTCTTGTTCGCCTGATCCACCTGGGCGACCCGCAGCGCCTCGACGACCTGCTTCTGATTCTTCGACGCGATGGTCAGCACCTGCGCCCGCGCCAGCGCCGTCTCCGGATCCGGCGCGGACATGTAGGTGATGAGCGAGGTGGAGGCGGGACGCATGTAGATCTGCGCCACGTACTTGTTGAATTCGCGGTGTGCGGCGTCCACGCGCCCGCCCGCATCGGTGAGCTCTTGCTTGCTGGCGGCGACGGCGGCCGCGGCGGTATCGGCGGCCTCGCGCGCCAACTGCAGATCGACGAGCGCCTTGTTGACGGCCTCGCGGCGCGCGGCCACCGCATTGTCGAGTTGCCGCAATTGCTGTTCGGCCGAGGCGACCTGGTTGATGAGGGCGGAGACCTCGCCGACCCCGGCGTCGACCTGCGCTCCCGCCTCGCCGAGTTCACTGTCGCTGGGATTGGGCGGTGGCGGCGGCACCGCCTGCGCGCTCACCCCCACGAGCAACGCCGTCACCACGACCAGCAACCCCACGGCGACCCGTACCGGGCGTCCCCGCCGCTTCGCCGGTAATCGCATCGCACCTCCCTGGATCCTGTCTGGCCCCGGGGGAATACACGACTACTGCCTCATGAGCCTCATCAGCACCATTCGAAACATGGAACTCCCGAGGCCCGCATGACACTTCTTCCCCAACAATGCCGTTGCGAAACGGTACGACACATGCGGGTGCACATTTGGGAGGCACGCCAGAATGACCCGCGATCAGTTCACTCGTAGCCGTGCGTTAGCCCGCTTCGGCGGCATGCCGCTATACAGGCACACAGCATCGGCGGCCGGAAAAAATCCGGCCGCCAGCAAAGATTCAGAGAACTAGACCGTCTCGTGCTCGCGATCGGGCTCCGGCGCGGACTCGACGGCCTCCCGCCCGGCGCGACGCGACTTCACGACATACAGCCCGGCGATGAGCGCCACCAGACCCGCGGTCAGCACCGCGGCGATGAGCGTCCACGACACCGGATCGTGCGATTCGAGCCGATCCACGAAAGTCCGCGCGGCATCGACGGTGTGATCGGGCCCGCGATACTTCGACTTGTCCTCGGCCCATTCCAGCCGAGCCCGGGTGTAGGAGTCGCTCCAGGTGCCCACCCAGTCGTCGCTGAACACCACCACGGTGCCCTGCTCCTGCTTGCCAACCTCGGTTGCCAGGTCGCGCAACTTCGCCTCGATGCCCGGATTGCCCTGAATCACCACGATATTCAGGTCGATGCCGTGGTCACGGGCGTCGGCGGCGATCTCGGCGAGTCCGTCCTGTTTCTTCCCCTTGGGTGCCGCGACATGATTGTCTGCGAGGTCGAGGAGAATGGCCTTCAGATCGGTATCCGGCGGTAGCTCGGCAAGTGCGGGAGTGAAGGCCTGGGTGTGCGAGACGGTCACGGGTGCAGAGTACGGGACCGGTTGTCACATCACCTCACCGCGGCGCGCCGAATGTCCGCTCCGCACCGGTCGCGAGGCGCAGGGGACCCTCCCCGTGCGTTCACAGGACAAGCGTACTGTTAGGGTTGAATCCGGACGAGGCCTGCGCCTCGACGAGAGCCATCGGCACAGCCCCGCCGGTGGCCCCCATTCACAGACGAGTGGAGCTGAAACGTGACGAGTATCGATACTTTCGGCGCCAAAGGCACTCTCGAGGTCGGAAGCAACTCTTACGAGATCTTCCGCCTCTCGGCCGTGCCCGGCACCGAGAAGCTGCCCTACGCCCTCAAGGTCCTCGCGGAGAACCTGCTCCGTACCGAGGACGGCGCGAACATCACCGCCGACCACATCCGTGCCATCGCGAACTGGGATCCGAATGCCCAGCCCGACACCGAGATCCAGTTCACCCCCGCCCGCGTGATCATGCAGGACTTCACCGGCGTCCCCTGTGTGGTGGACCTGGCGACCATGCGTGAGGCCGTGACCACCCTCGGTGGCGACCCGAACAAGGTCAACCCGCTCTCCCCCGCCGACATGGTCATCGACCACTCGGTCATCCTCGACGTGTTCGGCCGCGCCGACGCCCTCGAGCGCAACGTCGACCTCGAGTACGAGCGCAACTCCGAGCGCTACCAGTTCCTGCGCTGGGGCCAGGGCGCCTTCGACGACTTCCGCGTCGTCCCGCCGGGCATGGGCATCGTGCACCAGGTCAACATCGAATACCTGGCCCCGACCGTCATGGTCCGCAACGGCCAGGCCTACCCCGACACCTGCGTCGGCACCGACTCGCACACCACCATGGTCAACGGCCTGGGCGTGCTGGGCTGGGGCGTCGGCGGCATCGAGGCCGAGGCCGCCATGCTGGGCCAGCCGGTCTCCATGCTGATCCCGCGCGTCGTCGGCTTCAAGCTGACCGGTGAGATCAAGCCGGGCGTCACCGCCACCGACGTGGTGCTCACCGTCACCGACATGCTGCGCAAGCACGGCGTGGTCGGCAAGTTCGTCGAGTTCTACGGCAAGGGCGTCGCCGAGGTGCCCCTGGCCAACCGCGCCACCCTGGGCAACATGAGCCCCGAGTTCGGCTCCACCGCGGCGATCTTCCCGATCGACGAGGAGACCATCAACTACCTGCGCCTCACCGGCCGCAGCGACGAGCAGCTCGCGCTCGTCGAGGCGTACGCCAAGGAGCAGGGCATGTGGCACGACGCCGACCACGAGCCGCAGTACTCGGAGTACCTGGAGCTGGACCTGAGCACCGTGGTGCCGTCCATCGCCGGTCCGAAGCGCCCGCAGGACCGAATCCTGCTGTCGGAGAGCAAGATCGCCTTCCGCAAGGACATCTACAACTACGTGACCGAGGGTGACACCACCCCGCACACGCAGCTGGACGAGGCCGTCGAGGAGTCCTTCCCGGCCAGCGATCCGGCCGTGCTCTCCTTTGCCGAGGACGACGCGGTCATCCCGACCGCCGCCAACGGCTCCGAGGGCCGCCCGACCAAGCCGATCAAGGTCTCCGATCCCGAGCGCGGCGACTTCGTGCTCGACCACGGCGCGGTCGTGGTCGCGGGTATCACCTCCTGCACCAACACCTCGAACCCGTCGGTCATGCTGGGCGCGGCCCTGCTGGCCCGCAACGCGGTCGAGAAGGGCCTGTCCTCCAAGCCGTGGGTGAAGACCAATATGGCCCCGGGCTCGCAGGTCGTCTCCGACTACTACGAGAAGGCCGGTCTCTGGCCGTACCTGGAGAAGCTGGGCTTCTACGTGGGCGGCTACGGCTGCACCACCTGCATCGGCAACACCGGTCCGCTGCCGGAGGAGATCTCCAAGGCGATCAACGACAACGACCTCTCGGTCACCGCGGTGCTCTCGGGCAACCGCAACTTCGAGGGCCGCATCTCCCCCGACGTGAAGATGAACTACCTGGCCTCGCCGCCGCTGGTCATCGCCTACGCGCTCGCGGGCACCATGGACTTCGACTTCGAGCACGACGCGCTGGGCCAGGACAAGGACGGCAACGACGTCTTCCTGCGCGACATCTGGCCGTCCCCGCAGGAGATCGACGACACCATCAAGTCGGCGATCAACCGCGAGATGTTCAGCAAGTCCTACGCCGACGTCTTCAAGGGCGACGAGCGCTGGCAGAACCTGAACACCCCGGAGGGCGACACCTTCGCGTGGGACGAGAACTCGACCTACGTCCGCAAGGCTCCGTACTTCGACGGTATGGAGATGGAACCGGCTCCGGTCGAGGACATCAAGGGCGCTCGCGTGCTGGCGCTGCTGGGCGATTCGGTCACCACCGACCACATCTCCCCGGCCGGTCCGATCAAGCCGGGCACCCCGGCGGCGCAGTACCTCGACGAGCACGGCGTGGCGCGCAAGGACTACAACTCCCTGGGCTCGCGTCGCGGTAACCACGAGGTCATGATCCGCGGCACCTTCGCCAACATCCGGCTGCGCAACCAGCTCCTCGACGACGTCTCGGGTGGTTACACCCGCGACTTCACCCAGGAGGGCGGCCCGCAGGCGTTCATCTACGACGCCTCGCAGAACTACCAGAAGGCCGGTATCCCGCTGGTCGTGCTGGGCGGCAAGGAGTACGGCTCCGGTTCCTCGCGCGACTGGGCGGCCAAGGGCACCCGCCTGCTGGGCGTGAAGGCCGTCATCACCGAGTCGTTCGAGCGCATCCACCGCTCCAACCTCATCGGTATGGGCGTCGTTCCGCTGCAGTTCCCGGCCGGTGAGAGCGCCAAGTCGCTCGGCCTGGACGGCACGGAGACCTTCGATATCGAGGGCATCACCAAGCTGAACGAGGGTGTGACTCCGAAGACCATGAAGGTGACCGCCACCAAGGAGAACGGCGAGAAGGTCGTCTTCGACGCGGTCGTCCGCATCGACACCCCCGGTGAGGCGGACTACTACCGCAACGGCGGCATCCTGCAGTACGTGCTGCGCAACATGATCCGCGGCTGATTCGCCGCCGCCCCGCGCCAGCGGGGATGATCGTCATGAGGCGCGGTTGAAAACCGTTGTCAGAGAATCGAACAGCGCTCCCCGCCCGGTCGGCGACGGCCGGGTCGGGGGAACCGCACTCGATTCCGGTGGTGGACGGCTTCGTCACCGTCACACCGCGCGACCCGTCCGGGTCGCTTCGCTCGTCGCTCGTGCGGGGTGCGTACGCCACATCCGGCGCACGCACCCCGCACAGATGGTTTCGGAGGAGTCCATGCCCAAGGTCAGTGACGACCACCTCGCCGCCCGCCGCGGCCAGATTCTCGACGGAGCGCGCAGCTGCTTCGCCGAATTCGGTTACGAGGGCGCGACGGTGCGCCGACTCGAAGAGGCGACCGGTCTGTCTCGGGGCGCGATCTTCCACCACTTCCGCGACAAGGACGCCCTCTTCCTGGCCCTCGCCCAGGAGGACACCGTCCGCATGGCCGAGGTCGCCGCGAATCAGGGCCTCGTCCAGGTGATGCGCGATATGCTCGCCCATCCGGAGGACTTCGACTGGCTCGGAACGCGTTTGGAGATCGCGCGTCGCCTCCGCAACGACCCCGAATTCCGCGCGAACTGGGAACAGCGCTCCGAGGAGCTCACCGCCGCCACCGTGGCCCGCCTGGAGCGCCGCAAATCCGAGGGCGCGCTGCGCGACGACGTACCCACCGAGGTGCTGCTCGGCTACCTCGATCTGGTCCTCGACGGCCTCATCGCCCGGATCGCCTCCGGCCACGCGGGCGACAATCTCTCGGCCGTCCTCGACCTCGTGGAAGCCTCGGTCCGCCGCAAGAACTGAGTATTCACCGCCCGATAGCGCTGAGTCACTCCGTCATTCGAGGCCTTGCGCCACTGTGAGCCGCTGGTCGAACACCGTCATGGTGTCGGCTGTGAGTCGACCTACCGGACCCGACAACCATGGTCGATAGACGGTCGTGACCCGATCGGGACGGATCCAACCCTGGACAGGGTCGTCATCGGCGAGTGGAACCGCGACGAGACGATCGGGGTCGAGGCCTTCTATGGGCGCGACCACAACCCAGTTCTCGCCTGGAGCGAGCAGGTAGCCAGCGGTGACGATGGCCCGATACGGAGTGCGCTCGTCATTCTCGCGGCTGGGGCGGTCTCGGTCGAGGGTGTAGATATCGCCTCGGTTCACGCGACGTGCCCGTGCCCGCGCCCTTCCGCGTCGGCGGTGGCCTGTAGGGCGGCCAACTCCTCGGCCCGGGCCAGGTCAGCGGCTTCATTGCGCACGCGAGGCCGATTTGCGTCCTCCCAGAGGGCAATCAGCGTCAGAGCCGTGATTCCCAGCTGCCCAACAGGATTCGCCCGATCCGGTCCAGATCGCGTCGGTCAGCGGGAGACAACACCGACAGCATGGCGGTTTCGTTCTCGGTGTGGGCGGTGACGACCTTGTCGACCAGGTCGCGGCCCGGCTCGGTGAGGGCCACGCGGATGGCGCGCCGATCACCGGCGTCCGCAACCCGGCGGACCAGTCCGGCCGATTCCAGGCGGTCCAGGCGGCCGGTCATTCCGGCGCGCGACAGCATCAGGGTGTCCGCCAGGACCGAGGGGTTGAGTTCGTAGGGGTCGCCCGAACGGCGCAGGGCGGCAAGCACATCGAACTCGCCGCGCTGCAGGCCGTGTTCGGCGAAGACCGCGTTGATCAGCTGTTCGCCGCGCACCATGAGCCGTCCGAGGCGGCCGAGTATGCCCATGGCCTCGAGGTCGAGGTCGGGGCGTTCGCGCCGCCACTGGTTCGCGATCGCGTCGATCGGATCGGAGTTCGGTTCACCCATGGACGAGATTCTATTCGCTGGGATATAGTTCGGTAGCGAATTATCAATGACCGAATCACATGGAGCTGGATATGAACACCACACAGGCCGCCATCCGCTACCCCGCCGACGCCGAAACCCTCACCACCGACTCTGTCACGGTGCGACTGCTCATCGACTCGAACGAGGCGGGCGGGGCGGCCAGCACCCTGGAGGTCACCATGGCCCAGGGCGCGGACGGCGCGGCACCGCACTACCACACGCGCTCCGCCGAACTGTTCTATGTGGCCGAGGGTGAATTGCAGGTGCTGGCGGGCGATCGCATCACGACGGTCGGGGCGGGCGGCTCGCTCATCGTGCCCAAGCTCATGCCGCACGCCTTCGGCGCGAGCCCGGACAGCGGAGCCAAGATCATGATCGCGCTCATGCCGGGCGTGGAGCGGTTCGAGTACTTCCGGCTGCTGGACCGGATTGCCAAGGGTGAGTCCACGTTCGCTGATCTCGCGGCCGCGCAAGAGGAATTCGACAACCACTTCGTCGACGCTCCCGCATGGTGGGCCGAGCGCACCGCCAACCGCCGCTGAACAACCGGGCGAGTGGCAGCGACCACAGAGCGACCCGTAATTGCGGAGCGGTCGCCGAATGTGGCTCAGACCACCGGAAATCCAGGAATACCAACGGGTCGGGCCCCAGTTTCCGCAGTTATGGCTTTCACTGTGCCCATCACCGTCCGAGGCTACGAACTCGATATCAACGGCCACGTCAACCAGGCCGTGTACCTGCAGTACGCCGAGCACGCCCGATGGGAGCTCATGAAGGCGGCCGGAATTCCCGGCGAGAAGATGATCGGCTCCGGTATCGGCCCGGTGGTCCTGGAACAGACGCTGAAGTACCAGCGCGAACTGCACCTCGGCGACGAAGTCACCGTGAGCTGCGAATTCGTCTGGGGCGAAGGCAAGGCCTTCCGCATGCACCAGGAGATTCGCAAACTCGACGGCACCGTCTCGGCCACCGTCGACGTGGTCGCGGGCATCATGGATCTCGCCGCCCGCAAGCTGATAGCGGATCCCGCAGCCGCACTGCGGGACGTCGCGGAATTCCCGGAGGCGCTCGCCCTCTGAACTCCCTGCGGGGCACCGAAAATCTTTCGGCCATAGCGGTTTCCGAACGGTCGACAAGGGTTTGCCGGTAGGCCTGAAATCTTTCGTTGCGAACCGAACAAGCCGCGTCGCGGGATATGATCCAGATCACGCTCGGCTCTACAGCAAATCCCGAGCAGATCGGAGTTCAGCATGACCGGCGCTCTTCGTCCCAGTATTTCAGCGCCCCCGGGCACCGCGGCACCGCCCGCCGCTATCACCGCGCCACCGCTACCCGGCTATTTGGTCGACGCCACCGAAAGGCATGTCGTGGTGCGCGTCACCGACGGCACCTGGACCTTCCGGTGGGCCGATGTCGTGGCGCTGACCGATTGCGATCTCGAAGCGCGCGATCCGCGCCTCGGTGACGACCGGCCAGTGCTGGTGCAGGTGCGGGAGGGCACGACCGCCGACTTCACCCAGCGGCGGCGCATCACCCTCACCGACCGGCCCATGACACTGCCGCAGGACCACACCCCCACCCGCGGCGACGACCAACTGGCGCGGCTCACCGAAACCTGGGCCCGCCGAATGGATCTCACCACTCGCCCCGGCGTCGGCGGCGCGACCATGACCTGTTGCCAGACCCGTTCGCACTCCGGCAGCGACGACGGCACCGCCTGCGACAGCCTCGACTGACGAGCGCCCGCGCTCCGACGTCGCCAACGATATGACCACCCGCGCAACGGGTTCGGTGCTCATGGTTACCGAAGCCGACGACCTCCACGGCGACGCCCTCGCCGCGACACTGCGAAACCACCACGGGCTCACCCCGATTCGGCTGGATATGCGCGACTTCCCGCGCGAGAACGGGACTTTCCGCCTCGCCAGCGACGGAACCGGCCGCAGTCTGTCCCATGTGCTCGGACTCGACGACGTGGCCTCGGTGTGGTGGCGTCGCCCGCAGCCATGTCTGGTGCCCGGCGGCGCCGATCGCGCCGACGACGATTTCCGGCAAGCCGAATGCGACGGCTTCCTCCAGGGCATGCTGTGGTCGATTCCCGCCCTGTGGGTGAACGATCCGGGCGCCGACCGCACCGCGACCCGCAAGATCGTGCAATTGGAGACCGCGTATCGCGCGGGCTTCGCGATTCCGGAAACCCTCATCACCAACGATGTCGACGAGGCGCGCGACTTCCTGGCCTCGCGGCACGGTCCGGTCATCTACAAGCGCACCGGCACCGGACGCGGCCCGTTCACCGAGACCCGCATCGCCTCCGCCGCCGATCTGGATCGGCTGCCCACGATTCGCCACTCCCCCACCACATTTCAGGATTTCATTCCGGCCGAGTACGACCTGCGCGTGGTGTGGGTGGACGGCATCGAGTGGGCGGTGCGCATCGATTCGCAATCCGGTGTGGGCTGGGTGGATTCGCGCCTGGACACCGCGGTCGCCTTCACCCCGGACCGACTGCCCGCCTCGGTGAGTAAATCCCTCACCACGCTCATGGGCGCGCTGGGACTCACTTTCGGCGTGCTGGATCTGCGGGTGGGCCTCGACGGCGAGTTCTACTTCCTCGAGGTCAACCCGCAGGGGCAGTTCGCGTACCTGGAGATCAAGACCGGTCTCCCGCTTTTCGAGAGCCTGGCCAATCTCCTTGTCCTGGGCGATGGTTCGGTGGCCGACCGCTGAAACCTGGTCGGCCCGCACGAATCCCACTCACGACACCGAGGGTGTCGCGATTCGCCCGAAATCGCCTATTTGCCCGACGATTTCGCGCTGGACTTGCGCCGGTTCGCGCCACCCCGACTGCGGAGTTGCACATGCGACTCCACCAGCACGTTGTGAATGAAACCGTACGAGCGCCCCGTCTCGCGGGCTAGGGACCGAATGCTCGCCCCCGCCTCGTACTGCTTCTTGAGCTGGGTTTGCAGGCGGTCTCGCGACTTTCCGGTGACGCGTGTGCCTTTACCCAATGCGGCTTTACCCTGTGCGGGCCTGTCACTCATGGCCATCCTCCGAGTCGCCCTGCAGCCTCTTTCCAGGCTAGACACTCAGAGTGCCGTGATCAACGGATTCTTGTGACGAGAATCACGCCAGCTGAATGAGTTCCAGATAATCCTGTGACCAATGGTCCTCGGTGCCGTCCGGCAGCATGATCACGCGCTCGGGGTTCAGGGCCTCCGCCGCGCCCGGATCGTGGGTCACCAGGACCACCGCACCGGCATAGCTGCGCAGCGCGTCGAGGACCTGTTCGCGCGAGACCGGATCGAGGTTGTTGGTCGGCTCGTCGAGCAGCAGCACATTCGCCGCCGAGGAGACCAGACCGGCCAGGGCCAGACGGGTCTTCTCACCGCCGGAGAGCGTGCCCGCGGGCTGTTCCAGCTGCGGGCCGGAGAACATGAACGCGCCCAGCAGGCCGCGCAGGTCCTGTTCCCCCGCGTCGGGGGCGGCGTGGCGGATGTTCTCCCACACCGAGGCACGGTCGTCGAGGGTGTCGTGCTCCTGGGCGAAGTACCCGATCTTCAAACCGTGGCCGGGCTCGATCTCGCCCGCGGTGAGCGTCTCCACGCCCGCGAGCAGGCGCAACAGGGTGGTCTTGCCCGCACCGTTGAGGCCCAGGATGACCACCCGGCTGCCGCGGTCGATGGCGAGGTCGACGCCGGTGAAGATCTCCAGCGAGCCGTAGAGCTTGGTGAGGTTCTTCGCCATGAGCGGGGTCTTGCCGCAGGGCGCGGGTTCGGGGAACTTGATGCGCGCCACCTTGTCGGCCACGCGGATCTCGTCCACCTCGTTGAGCATGCGCTCGGCGCGCTTGAGCATGTTCTGTGCCGCAACGGCTTTCGTGGCCTTGGCGCCCATCTTGGCGGCCTGCTGCTTGAGGGCCGACGCCTTCTTCTCGGCATTGGCGCGCTCGCGGCGGCGACGCTGTTCGTCGGTGGCGCGGGCGTCGAGGTACTTCTTCCAGGTCATGTTGTAGATATCGGCCTCAGCGCGCACGGCGTCGAGGAACCAGACCTTGTTCACCACGTCGGCGAGCAGTTCGACATCGTGGGAGATGACGATGAGGCCGCCGTCGTGGTTCTGCAGGAAGCCGCGCAACCAGGTGATGGAGTCGGCGTCGAGGTGGTTGGTGGGCTCGTCGAGCAGCAGGACGGTATCGGATTTGCCGCCGGAGCCGTCGGAGGCGGCGAAGAGGATGCGCGCCAATTCGATTCGGCGACGCTGACCGCCGGAGAGGGTGCGCAGCGCTTGGCCGAGCACGCGATCGGGCAGGCCCAGGCTGTTGCAGATGCGGGCGGCCTCGCTCTCGGCGACATAGCCGCCCAGCGCCGAGAACCGCTCCTCCAGACGGCCGTACTTGCGCACAGCCTTGTCGCGCTCGTTCTCGTCGACCACCTCGGCCATGAGGGCCTGCTGCTTCTCCATATCGCGGATCAGCTTGTCCAGGCCGCGCGCCGAGAGCACCCGGTCGCGGGCGAGCACATCGAGGTCGCCTTCCTTGGGATCCTGGGGCAAATAGCCGATATCGCCCGAACGAATCACCTTGCCCGCGTAAGGTTCACCCTCACCGGCGAGAATGCGCAGCGTCGTGGTCTTGCCAGCGCCATTGCGACCCACGAGGCCGATCCGATCACCGGCCTGCACCCGCAGCGCCGAACCGGGCGCGGTGAGCAGTGTGCGGACTCCGGCCCGGACCTCCAGGTCGGTCGCGGTGATCACAAAGGTCTCCTCAGAACGTGGGGCGGTGGCAAACGCTTCGATTGTGCGTCCACTCGACACACACGAACCACCGATTTTACGTGCTGCCCCGCAGACACCAAGGTCAGGGGCGTCACATCACACCGCCACCTGCGCGGACGCCGTCTTTGCCGCATGTTCTGATGTTTTCGACCGCCCAGTCCGTGCGGTGCGGTTCGTCTTTGCGCAGACCCTCGGGAAGAACCGCCACGCGCGGTGTCGGCGTCGTCCACGCTCCCTCGCCGACCACGCGCCCCCGACTCGAGGTGCGCCCGTCGCCCCCGCCCTCCGAGCGACATGCGGTTAGCGAAACCCCTTGCGCGAGCGCCTGACCCAAGCGGCTGCGCCGAGCAGGAGCCTCGTGTCATGCTGGGCGCGGTTATCCGATGAGGGAGTCGCCCGTGCAGAATCGACCGTCGGCAGCCGACCTGCTGGAGTCCCTGGCCGAACTGCTGGAGGACACCTTGCTGCCCGCGCTGCCGCCCGAATTGCAACATCGGGCGCGCGTCGGCGCGAATCTGGCCCGAATCCTGGGACGTGAGTGGACGTTGGGGCCAGCCGCAGCCCAGCGCGAGTCCGAACTCCTGGCGGCGGTGCGCGACGGCGACGAGCGGGCCCTCTGGGAGGCGCTGACCGAGGTGGTGCGCGCCGACCTGGCCATCGCGAAACCGGGCTACGACAGCTGGGAGGGCGAGTGAGCGCCGACCCAACCCTCGTCGAGCCGGACACCGCCGACCCAGTCATCACCGCGCCGGGCACCGCCATGCCGGGCACGGCCACGCCGGGTTGCGACAGCTGGGAGGGCGAATGAGCGCCGACCCAATCCTCGCCGAGCCAGGCGTCGCCACGCTGCACGTCGCCCAACCGGGCACCGCCACGCCGGGTTGCGACAGCTGGGAGGGCGAGTGAGCGCGGATCCAGCCGCCGGGCTGGCGGAGTTCCTCACGGAGACGTTCGGGCGGCCGGTTCGGGTGCGGGAGGTGGTGCCGCTCTCGGCTGGGGCGCGCAGGCGCAATATCGCCTTCACCGCGGAAGTCGACGGCGGGACGGCGCGGAGGTTGGTCGCCACCCTCGTGCCGCCCGCGGTGGAGCTGATGTCGGTCGAAGCGGAGGCGGCGGTGCGCGAACTGGCTCGCGCGCACGATGTTCCGGTGCCCGAGGTGGTGGCGGTGTGCGGCGATCCGACCCGTGTCGGCGAACCGTTCCTGATCTCCGCGCATGTCGCGGGAGAGACCGTGCCGCGCAAGGTGTTACGGCTCCTCGCCGCCGTGGGCAATGCCGAGACGGTGGCCCACCAGTGGGGTGCGGCCATGGGCCGCTTGCACGCCATCGACCCGACGTCGGCACCGGAAGCGGTACCCGCCGCAGGGCCCGACCCGGCCGCCGACGCGCTGGCCGATGCCGAGAAGGGCGTGCGGGCGCTGCTGGCCGACCGACCGGTCTTCGCGATGGCGCTGCGCTGGCTCGAACATCGACAACCCGGACCGCCGCCACGTACCGCCCTGCTGCACACCGATCTGCGCAACGGGAACCTCGTGGTCGACGCGGACGGACTACAGGCCGTCCTGGACTGGGAGGGCGCGCAGCGCGGCGGTGACCCGATGCGCGATCTGGCCTGGCCCGCGCTGCGCATGTGGCGCTTCCGCGAGGACGCCCAGGAATTCGGCGGGTTCGCCGATCGCGCGAGCTTCGTGCGCGGCTACGAGTCGGCGGGCGGCGTCTTCGACCTCGACCGGTTCCGCTGGTGGAAGGTCATGGGCACGCTGGCGTGGGGTGTCGGTTTGGCGTCGCAGGCGGCCGCGCACGTGGACGGCACCGTCCGCGACATCGTCATGGCGGCCAGCGGTCGCCGGGTGTCGGAGATCGAGTGGGATCTGCTCATGCTGATCCGCCCCGAGACGACAAGCCCCGAGACGACAAGCTAGGAGAACGCGTGGATTTCGACCTACCCGAGGAGCTGACCGCGTATCTGGCGGAACTCGACGCCTTCATCGAGGCCGAGATCATCCCCCTCGAACAGCGCGGCGACAACGCACGATTCTTCGATCACCGCCGCGAGGACGCCCGCACCGACTGGGAGCGCGGCGGCCTGCCCAGCGCGGAATGGGAAGCGCTGCTTGCCGAATCGCGTCGCCTCGCCGACGCGGCGGGGCACTACCGCTACGCCTTCCCCAAGGAGTTCGGCGGGCGTGACGGCACCAACCTCGGCATGGCCGTCATCCGCGAGCGCCTCGCCAAGCGTGGGCTGGGCCTGCACTGCGACCTGCAGAACGAACACGCCATCGTCGCCAACAACGTGGGCCTGCTGCTCATGCTCGAATACGGCTCCGAGGAGCAGCGCGCGGCCTGGGTGGACGGATTGGCCGACGGGACCAAGTTCTTCGCCTTCGGCATCACCGAGCCCGAGCACGGCTCCGATGCCACCCATATGGAGACCACCGCCGTCCGCGACGGCGACGACTGGATCATCAACGGGGCCAAAACCTGGAACACCGGCGTCCACATCGCCGAGGCCGACCTCATCTTCGCCCGCACCTCCGGCGCGGCCGGTGACGGGCGCGGCATCACCGCGTTCCTGGTGCCCACCGACGCCCCCGGCTTCCGCGTCGAGGAGTATCTGTGGACGTTCAACATGCCCACCGACCACGCCCGCATCTCGCTGACCGATGTGCGCGTACCGAATTCGGCGATCTTCGGTCAGGAGGGTCGCGGGCTCGGCGTGGTGCAGCATTTCTTCAACGAGAACCGGATTCGCCAAGCCGCCTCCAGTCTCGGTGCGGCGCAATACTGCATCGACCAAGCCGTCGCGTACGCCAAGGAGCGCAAGCCTTTCGGCACACCCCTCGCGGCCAACCAGGCCATCCAGTTCCCGCTGGTGGAGCTGCACACCCAGTGCGAGATGCTGCGTGCCCTCATTCACAAGACCGCCTGGTCGATGGATACCTACGGCACTTTCGCGGTCTCCGAACAGGTTTCGATGTGCAACTACTGGGCCAATCGCCTGTGCTGTGAGGCCGCCGACCGTGCCATGCAGGTCCACGGCGGCCTCGGCTACTCCCGGCACAAACCCTTCGAGCACATCTACCGCCACCACCGCCGCTACCGCATCACCGAGGGCGCGGAGGAGATTCAGATGCGCCGCGTCGCCGGATACCTGTTCGGGTTCATGGACCGCGCCGCCGTCAAGGGCGTGTGAGCCCGCAGATTACCGAGGAGGTGCTCGCGCAGCTCCGTGATCCGCGCGGGCCGGTAGAAGCGGTCGGAGTAGGCCAGCTCGACAGTGAGTCGGCCGTGGAACGTGTAGGCGAAGTACCCGGCCATGGTGACCGGGTCGGAGGTGGCGAAGCCGCGAAAGTCGATGATCTCCACGCCGACCGGTTGGTCGAGAGCGGGGACCACGCCCCAGTTGGTGAGAAAGCTGCCGACGGAGTCACGGGTGTGGCCGGTGCTGGCGTGCGCGGACGCGGCGAGCATGACCGCCACGGCGGAACCGTTCTCGATACCGGTGCTGATCTGATCTTTGACGTCCTTGGCCAGCACATCGAGGTCGGAGTCGGGTGCGCAGGCAGTGCGGGTGGGTGCGAAGCCCAAACCGTTGGTGACATCGGCCGGGTGCGCCGGAGGCTGTAGGTGCGGGCGCATATCGACCAGGTGGTACAGGATCATGGGCAGTTCGGTCGCACTGCCCGGCGCATCCGGGATCATCGCCCGTTCGGCGCGGATTATCGCAGCGCTCAGCAGGGCATGCAGCGTCGTCCCCGACTCCCTGGCGTAGCGCAGCAGGTCTGCGGTCTGCTCGGCGGACAGCATGATGCGCTCGGCGACCGAGGGCTTGAAATGCGTGCCCGTGCCGATGTCCGAAGAGGGAATGCTGCGCAGCGGCAGCCCCGGGTCCGCGTGGGTGAGCCGCGGCAGCGCCAATCCGCGCTCGGCGTACAGGTTTTCGAGGCTGCCCGGAAATACCGGGTTCAGATCGGGCAGTGCGGATGCCGCACTCAGCGCCGCGGCTATGCGCCAGAAGTCCTGGAGCAGAGCGAAACCCATGGTGGCGTCATTGATGGCGTGGCTCACCCGGAGCGCGACGGCGGTCACTCCCCCATCGCGGACGATCTCGAGCTTGGCCAGGATACGTTCGGGGTCCAGAGGTGTCGTCGCGTTCGCGAGCCAATCGGCGATCGCGCGGTCGACGATCTCCACAGCGGCGCTGGAATCCTCGCGGATGCGCACATAGCACGCGCCGTCGGCGAGTTCGAGAGTGCCACCGAGCATCGGATACTTCCGGCAGAGCAGCTCGAATGCCCGCCGCAGCAGCGCCGTATCCACCTCGCCGACGCAGATGGCCGCGTAGCAGACGGTGAGTTTTCGCGGCACGAAGCCGTGATCGATCGTTCCCAATCGCTGTCTCATCGCAGCCTCCGTTCAGGCCAGACCGAGGAGTTCGGGCTTGCTGGCACGCTCGCGCAGGCGCTGCGCCGGATCGCTGACCATGCGCCGGGTGCGCAGGCCCAAAAGCCCACTGACGCTGCTCACTTCGGCCACCAGCGTGCCGTCCGGCTTGCGCAGCACGTGTTCGACGCGATGGGTCTTGCCCGGACCCCACACGAAGGCGCACGACACATCCACCTCGTCGTCGCCGCGCAGTTCGGCGTGGTGGCGCAGGGTGGTCTCGAGGTTGACGGGACCCAGGCCGTCGGCGAGCAAGCGGTCGGGCGACAGTCCGGCCGCCTGACCGCAGGCGAAGCGGGAGTGTTCGGCGTATTGCAGGTAGACGGTGCTGGCCACATGGTGGTTGGTGTCCAGCTCGTAGCTGCGGACGGCGAAGCGAATGGTGAACGGCGTCAAGGCGGTTCGCTCGGTGACGGGGTGCATGCGGATATCTCCTCGTAGCGGTTGATCGACGACTTCCGGATCACCACTGTGCGGAGGGCGTGCGCCGGGTACCAAGAGACTCTCGACACTGGTACCGGCAGCACCTGGCACCAGGACCCGACTTTGTCGATCATGGGAGCGTGACCGCCACCCTCTCCGCCCGCCGCACCGAGCTCGCGTCCTTCCTGCGCAGCCGCAGGGACCGCATCACGCCCGGTGACGTGGGTATGCCGCCGGGGCTGCGGCGGCGCACCCCGGGATTGCGGCGCGAGGAGGTCGCGCAGCTGTCCGGGGTGAGCGTGACCTGGTACACGTGGCTGGAGCAGGGACGGCCCATCAATGTGAGCGCGCAGATTCTCGACGCCATCGCCCGGACGCTGCGACTCGACGCCGCCGAGCGCGAGCACCTCTACCACTTGGCGGAGGTACCGCTGATCCCCGCGGCCGCCACCGCCGTCGACATCACACCCGCCGTGCAGGAGATTCTCGACAGCATGGCCGGGCTGCCCGCGGCCGCGCTCAACAGCCGCTGGGATCTGCTCGGCTGGAACACCGCCTGCGCCGCGCTCTGGCCCGGTCTCACCGGACCCGACAGCAGCCGAAACGTGTTGTGGGAGATGTTCGCCACCCCCGCGTGCTGCCGCTGCTTCGTCAACCGCGACACCGGCCTGCCGCCCATGGTGGCGTCGTTCCGGGCGGCCTTCGGCCAGCACCTCGACGACCCGGCGTGGATCCGCCTGATCGGCGAACTCTCCTCGGCCAGCCCCGAATTCGCGCGCATGTGGGCCGCCCACGACGTGGCCCCGCCGCCCAGCCAGACCATGACCTACCGCCATGCCGCGATCGGCGAACTCTCCTTCGCTCTCACCCGACTCGACCTCGCCGCCGTACCCGAGACCTTCCTGACCGTATGGACCCCGGCCGACGACGAGAGCCGCCAGCGCATGCGATGGCTACTGGCCCACCCCGACGCGGCGGCGGTCGATCACTCGCACTGATCCGGACGGTCCGCGGCGGGAAGCGGAATCGGGCTCGGCTCGAACACCGTCACCAACACCACCACGTCGCCGTACGGGGCCACCCCGTGCATCAGTCGATGCGCCAACCGCGCGAGCGGCATGCGCCACCGGTACTTCGCCGCCAGCTCCGACTGCACGTACGGCAGCAGCGTGCCCGCCGTGACCAGCTGCGCCCGACCCTGCCGCTGATGCGATCCGAGCACCGGGTTCCCGCGCCAGTCACCGGGCTGAACGAGCACCCGCCCATCCGCCGCCAACTGCGCCGCCTCGGCCGAATACGTCGACACCCGATACGCGATCTGGGTCGGTCCGACCGGAACCACCAGCCGCGGAACGGTCTTCACCTGTCGAGGCCCGATGACACGACTCACCAGCACGGCCTGCGCATCCCGCCACATATCCGCCGCGTCGAACTCCGACCGACCGGCCCGAACCCCCACGCGAGGGTCGGGCTTGGCGGTCTGTAGTCGCGCGGCCGGAACGTCGATCAACGTATCCGACATCGCCTTTCATCCTTCCGCCGAGCACATTCGTGAACGCGCACCGAAATCTCATGGCACCCATGAATTTCGCGCACACATGTCTGAGGCCGTACCCCCGTATCGGCGGACCAACCACGATTGCCCTCAGATGAGGCGGTCACCGCACCGAACGCTCTTGATCACTGTCCCAGACACACATACCCTGGTGGTACCCACCGGCGAGTGGGGATTCCTCACTCGAAAGGCCTTGGGATCGTGGGCACTGCGGCGAACGGTAAAAGACCGGCGGACATTGCTGGGGCGGATGTCGAGGTGGCTGTGATCGGTGCGGGGCCCGGGGGCATCGCCGCCGGGGTCAAGTTGACGAAGGCCGGGGTGGCCGATTTCGTGATCCTCGAACGGGCCGACGAGGTCGGGGGCAGTTGGCACGAGAATCATTACCCGGGGCTCGAAGTCGATATTCCGTCGATCGCGTATCAGTACTCGTTCGCCCGTAATTCGCGGTGGAGCCGGTTGTTCGCGCCGGGCGCGGAGGTGAAGCGGTATCACATCGAGGTGGCTCGGCGGTTCGGGCTGTATCCGCATATCCGGTTCAACACCACCGTGGTCAGCGAGGAGTGGGACGAGGCGAACCATCGCTGGAACCTGCACCTCGCGGGCGGTGGCGTGCTGACCGCGCGGTTCGTCGTCAGTGCGGTGGGTGCCTTCATCAGTCCGCGACAGGATCCCGGAATACCGGGGTTGGCGGAGTATCGGGGCAAGATCCAACGGCCCTCGGAGTGGGATGACGATTACGACCTGACCGGTAAGCGGGTCGGGATCATCGGCACCGGAGCCAGTTCGGTACAGATCACGCCGTCCATCGCCGCACGGGTGGACAGTCTGTCGGTGTTCCAGCGCACGCCCGTGTGGTGTATTCCCAAGCCCAATCCCAAGATTCCCGACGCGGTCCAGGCGCTGTTGCGGACACCCGGATTGCAGGCGGCCGTGCACGGTGCGGTGCTCGTGGCCGTCGACGGGGTGCTGCGGACGCTGTCGAACGCGCCGCTGGGCCTGGTGCGGCCGACCATGCGCACCCTCGACGCCGCCGCCATTCTCGGTTACCGGGGACTGCTGCGCCTGATGGTCGAGGACCCCGAAACCCGGGCCGCGCTCACCCCGAACTACGGCCCGATCGCCAAGCGCCCCACCGCGAATACCGGCTATCTGCTCAGTTTCAACCGCGACAATGTCGAACTCGTCACCAGCCCCATCGAATGCTTCACCGCACAGGGCATCCGCACCGCCGACGGTCGAGAACGCGTCTTCGACATGATCGTCCTCGCGACCGGCTATCACGTGTTCTCCGATCCGGAGACCTATACGCCGGGCATGGTGGTCGGCCGCGACGGACTCGATCTGGGCAAGTACTTCGCCGAACACGGCCTGCAGATGTACGAGAGCGTCGCACTGCCGAGCCTGCCCAATCGCTGGACTCTCGTCGGCCCCTATTCGTGGTCGGGCAGCGGCTGGCACGCCTTCGTGGAGATGACCGCCGACCATGCCGTGCGCGCCATCGGTGAAGCCCGCAGGCGCGGTGCGACTTTCGTGGCCGTACGCCAGGACGCACACGATGCCTTCCACCGCAGGATCTACGAGCACGGCGCGGCCATCCGCTGGTACCTGGCCGAACTCAACGCGCATGTGCCGACCTACTACCGCAATTCGCAGGGCGACAGCACCTACATCCGGCCCACCGGATTCTTTCAGGCGCGACGTGGCCATCGCCGATTCCCGTTCTCCGACTACGAGTTCGCGGGCCCGCCGCTGATCTCCGCCGCTCGACAAGGAAGTTGAGTCTCCGATGGAACTGCCGAAATCCCTGCGGATCGCGCTCGGCGCAACGAGTTACGGCATCAGCGATCGGCGGCTCGCACCCGCCGTCGCCGGGAAGGTGATCCTGGTGACGGGGGCCTCCTCCGGTGTCGGTCGCGCCACCGCCAAGCGTCTGGCCGCCAACGGCGCGACGGTGATCGCCGTGGCGCGCCGCCGAGAACTGTTGGCGCGCTTGCGCGATGAGGTGGATGGCCCGGGCTCGATCCACCCCTACCCCACCGATCTGACCGATATCGACGCCTGTGCCGACCTGGTGCGGCGGGTGCTCGCCGACCACGGGCGGGTGGATGTGTTCGTCAACAACGCGGGACGCTCGATTCGCCGGTGGCTCTCGGACTCCGTCGACCGCTGGGACAATGTCGACGAGACCACCCGGGTCAACTATCTCGGCCCGGTGCGCCTGGTCATGAGCCTGCTGCCGTCCATGCGGGCCAGGCAGTGCGGCCATATCGTCAATGTCAGCACCGCCGGGGTTCATGTACCGGGTGTCGGGTGGACCAATTATGTCGCCACGAAAGCGGCGTTCCACGCCTGGATGCGTGGTGCCGCACCCGAATTGCGCGCCGACGGCATCACCTCGACCGCCATCCACCTGCAATTGGTGCGCACGGACATGCTCGGCCCCTGGCGGATCTACCGGTACATGCCGGGCAATACGCCGGAAGAGGCGGCCAGCGTGGTGTGCCGGGCCATCGTGGATCGCCCGCTCGCCATCCGCCCGTGGTTCGAAAGAGCCGGTGCCCCAGTGCTGTACGCCCTGGACAGCTCCCGCACCGCGCAGCGCGCCATGACCCTGTACGCCCAGGCGAGCAACCCGAACGCCCGGCCCGTCGACTGGGCAGACCGCTCGGCCGCCGTCGAATCCGCCACCAAGCTCCTCGACGGACTGGTGACAGTGGCGAGCCGGTTGCCCGACAGCGGCGCGCTGAAGTTGTTGCCGCCCACCAGGATCGCGCCGACGATGCTGTCACTGCGCGGCGGCGTCGGCCTCTCCACCGTCCTGGCGACCTTCGCGGCGCGATTCCCGGAACGTCCCGCCATGATCGACGACGAGGGCGCGATCACCGCCGCCGAACTGCACCGGCGCGTGGAACGTTTGGCGGCGGCCGCACGGGAACGCTGGGATATCGGTCGGGGCAACCGCGTCGGGGTGCTGTGCCGCAACCATCGCGGGTTCGTCGAGGCCACCTACGCGGCCGCGCGGCTGTCGGCGGATGTGGTGCCGTTGAACTACGGGTTCGCGGGACCGCAGATCGGTGAGGTGCTGCGCCGCGAGCGCGTCGATCTGCTCTGCTACGACGCCGAATTCCATACCGAGATAGAGCAATCCGGATACCTGGGAGCGCGCCTGCTGGTGCGCGGGGCGGCCGGTGGGCTGCCGACGGTGGCGGAGCTGATCGCCGAGGGTTGTGCTCCCGTGCGCGCGCCCGCGTACGGAAGCGCCATCATCATCCTCACCGGCGGCACCACCGGCGTGCCCAAGGGCGCGCCACGCCACCTCGGTATCCGTGCGGTCCTACCCATGGTCGCCGCCCTGCATCCGCGCATGCTGCGCGCCGTCGGGCAGGTGGCCGATCTCCAGCCGATGCCACGCCTGGGCGAGCCCATGGTCATCGCTCCCCCACTGCACCACACGTACGGCTTCTTCGCCCTGCTGGCCGCCTTCGCCCTGGGTTCGACGGCGATCGTGCACGAGAAGTTCGATCCCGCACAGGTGCTGGCCGACATCGAGCAGCACGGTGTGCGCATCGCCTGCCTGGTGCCGACCATGGTGAAGCGGATCATGGACCTGCCGCCCGAGGCGCGGGCGCGCTACGACACCACCAGCCTCCAGATGGTGCCGTGCGGTGCGGCTCCACTACCGCCGTGGCTCGCCCTGGCCTTCATGGACGAATTCGGCGATGTGCTCTACAACGGCTACGCGTCCACCGAGACCGGAATCGGCGCACTGGCCTCCCCGGCCGATCTGCGCGCCGCACCGGGCACGGTGGGCCGACCACCGACCGGGATGGTGGATATCCGCATAGTCGACGATCAGGGCCGCGACCTGCCGACCGGCACCACCGGCCGAATCATCAACAAGAACCCGCTGCTGTTCCGCGGCTACAGCGACGGTAAGCGCAAAGCCATGGTCGGCGAATACATGGACTCCGGCGATATCGGACATTTCGATGCCGAGGGGCGGCTGTTCATCGACGGCCGATCCGACGACATGATCGTCTCCGGCGGTGAGAACGTCTTTCCGCAGGAGGTGGAGGACGCGCTGCTCGCGCATCCGGCGGTCGCGGACGCGGGCGTGGTCGGGGTGCCCGATGACGATTTCGGACAGCGGTTGGCGGCGGCCGTGGTGCTGAAACCGGGTGCGGCGGCCAGCACCGACGAACTCAAAGCACACGTGAAGGCCACCCTGGCCACCTACAAGGTGCCGCGTGACATCGTCTTCGTGCCCGCATTGCCGCGCACGACCGCGGGCAAACTGCGCAGGCAGCAGGTGCCCGACACCATAGCCGCGTCCCTGCGCGAGGATGTGAGGTCCCGATCATGAACTCCACCAATGGTTCCCGCGTCCATCCGAGGTACGAGGTCGCCGTCATCGGGGCCGGTTTCGGCGGTATCGGCGCGGGCGTGGCGCTGCGCCGGGCCGGAATCGAGAACTTCGTGATCATCGACAAATGGCCGAAGGTCGGCGGCACCTGGCTGGCGAACACCTATCCCGGTGTCGCCGTGGATGTTCCGTCGCCGGTCTACAACTTCTCGTTCCAGCCGCGATCACGGTGGTCGCGGTTCTTCGCCCCGGGCAACGAGATTCAGCGCTACGCGGAGGAGGTCGTCGACCGACAGGGCTTGCGCGCCAAACTGCGGCTCGGGAAGGGCACCGTGCGCGGCGCTTTCGATGAAGCCGACGATCTGTGGCGACTCACCCTCGACGACGGTTCGGAGGTCACGGCCCGTTTCGTCATCGGGGCCGTGGGCGGCCTGGAGCAGCCGAACACCCCGCCGATTCCGGGGATCGACGAGTACACCGGCACGATCATGCACAGCTCGCGCTGGGATCACGACTACGACTACCGAGGCCAGCGAGTGGCGGTGATCGGCACCGGCGCGACCGCGCTACAGGCGATTCCGGAACTGGCCAAAGACGTGGCGCGGCTGTGCGTCTACCAGCGGCGCGCCATCTGGATCGGCCCGAAACCCGATTTCGCGATGGGACCGGTGCTCAATGGCGTACTCGCTTTCGCGCCCTTGCAGAAGACCGTGCGCCTGGTCGGCAATATCGGCGTGAACGCCGGATTGGGTGCGGGACTGGCGGTGTCGAACTATCCGCGCCTGACCTCGGTCGGGCTCACCCTCGGCGAAACCGCGCTCAAGGGTTTCCTGTTCACGCAGGTGCGCGACCCGGAACTACGCCGCAAACTCACCCCCGACTACCGACTGGGCTGCAAGCGCCCCTCGATCTCCAACGACTACTTCAAGACCTTCACGCGGCCGCACGTCGATCTCGTCACCGAGCGCATCGAGCGGTTCACCCGCACCGGCATCGTCTCCGCCGACGGCGTCGAACGCGAATTCGATATGGCGGTGTGCGCCACCGGATTCAAGGTCATGGAGAAGGGCTATACGCCGCCGTATCCGATCTACGGGCGCGACGGCATCGAACTCGGCGCGTTCTGGGACGAGAACCGCTTCCAGGCCTACCAGGGCGTCTCGGTCCCCGGATTCCCGAATTCCTTCCTCATCACCGGTCCCTACGGGTACGCACCGGGCTCCTACATTCCGCTCATCGAATCGACCGCCGCCCATGCCGCCCGCGTGATCACCGAGACCCGTCGCCGCGGCGCGACGCGAGCGGAGGTGCGCCAGGAACCGCACGACCGCTACTTCGCGCGTATGGACAAGCGCGCCAAGCGCACCCACCTGTTCACCCAGGGCTGCGTCACCTCGAACACCTACTACATCAACTACCAGGGCGACGGCGCGGCCTTCCGGCCCTCGACGCAGCTCGAGATGTACTGGGAGAACCGCCATTTCCCCCTGGACGACTACCGCTACACCGGTGGCGTCAGCGCCGCCGCGCCACGGTCACGACATCGCGGACGAGCGCGGCCCCGAACAGCGGCCGCCGCACCCGACGCTGCTCGATGACCTCGAAACCATTGCCCTCCAGCAGGGTTCGCATCTCCTCCGGCGTCGGCCAGTAGGCCGCGCCACGCACCAGGGCGGGCTGCATCGGTGTCGTGAGCGGTCCGTCCGGGTTGAACACCACCATCGCGAGCAGCCCGCCGGGGCGCAGGACGCGACGGAACTCCGCCACCGCGGGTTCGTGGTTGAAGAACGGGAACGCGTGCGTGGACACCACCGCGTCGAGGGCGCCGTCGGGCAGGCCGAGGTCCTCGGCGGGCCGCTGCCGCCACAGCACCCGATCGGTGCGGGCCCGCGCCTTGCGCAGCATTCCGGCCGCGGCATCGAAGCCGTACACCTCGTCCACCCGCAGGTCGTTGCGAATACGGGTGGCGAGAATGCCGGTGCCGCAACCCACATCGGCGACGCGGCGGGCCCCGTGCACCGCTAGGCGCGCGATGATCTCGTCCTGCGGTGGTCGGTACATGACCCGCTGGACGGGTGCGAAATCGTAGACGCGGGCGAGTTGCCCCCAGCCCGCGTGGACGAGGCGATTGAGCGGTCGGGTCGCTGCGGCGGTCATTGCTGCCTCTCCGTCGGCTACGGTGTCTCAGACACTACTATGGCACAGTGGGCGGGTTGTGGCCGGTCGAACCATGTCGGGTCGGCCGCGAGTGGCGTACCGTCCTGGGCAGAGCCGAATCGCCCAGCGCGCAACGGAGTCCGCACGCGGTGGTGGCGGACGGCACGAGCGGGAGGTGGGCCGTGAGCAGTGTCATCCCGGGCTGGAATGCCACCGATCTGTGGAAGAACCGTGCGTTCGAGGCGATTTGGGGCGCGCTCTACAACGCGGGCGTGGAGAACGAGCGCTTCGCGCGGCCGTTCGCGCGGCTCGTCTTCGGCACCGACGCCGCGCTGATCTATCGCAATCTCGAAGTGCTGCGGGAACTTCCGGATGGCAGCGCGGTGCTGGACGTGCCGTGCGGCGGAGGTCTCGCGCTGGGCGCGTTGAGCCCGGAGCAGCGGCTGCGCTATATCGCCGCCGATATCTCGCCGACCATGCTGGAACGCGCCGAACGCAAGGCGCGACACTTGGGGCTGACCGGAATCGAATTCGTCGAGGCCGATATACAAGCGCTGCCGTTCCCGGCGGGCGAATTCGATCTGTGCCTGTGCGTCAACGGTTTGCACTGCCTGCCGGGTCCGGCGTCGGCGGTGCGCGAGCTGGCGCGCTGTCTCACACCCGGCGGGCGGCTGGTGGGTAATTGCCTCGTACAGGGCGCGAATCAGATCGGCACCACCGCTGTCACCGTCATGCGATGGGGTGGGATCTTCGGCCCCGGCGGCACCGTCGACGACGTGGAGCGGTGGTTCACCGACGCCGGGCTGCGCATCGAGCGGCTCGAATTGTCCGGCGCGATGGCGCATTTCGATGTCCGGAAGCCGTCCGATACCGATTAGCCACCTAGCGGTCATCACGGCTACCGGGGCGGGCGGAGGTATTTCAACGCGGCCTTGACGATCGGACCCGGCACGCGATCACGCATGTTCAGCGCCGCGGCCGCGGTACGCCCACGCAGTTCGGTGCCGCGACCGAAGACCTTGTTCAGCGGTCCGCCCGAGGGCGCGAGGTCGATATGCAGGGGCGGTCGACCTTCGGCCGCGCCCAGAGCGTGCGAGACGATCATGCGCTGGATCTCGCTGGTGCCCTCGAAAATGGTGTAGAGCTTGGCATCTCGGTACCACTTCTCCACCGGGTGGTCGCTGATGTAGCCCCAGCCGCCGAGGGTCTGGATCGCGCGTTCGGTGGCTTGGACCGCGATTTCGCTGGCCACCAGTTTCGCCATGGATCCTTCACCGCGTTCGAAGGGCACGCCGCGCGCGGCCATCCAGGACGCCCGCCACGTCAGCAGTCGGGCGGCGTCGATGCGGGTGGCCAGATCCGCGATGGGGAACGCGATGCCCTGATTGTCGATGATCGGCGCACCGAAGGCCTCGCGCCGCTTGGCGTAGCCGGTCATGTACTCCAAGGCGGCCCTGGCGATTCCGAGCGCCTGCGCGGCGACCATGGGTCGCGTCTGCTCGAAGGTGCCCAGGGTGACCGACCGGGATCGGCCGTTGCCGCGGGCCGCTTCACGCCGCTTGGCCAAGGTGTGTTCCAGCTTCTCCTCCCCGCCGAGCAGGTTCTCCGACGGCACGCGGACGCCGTCGAACTTCAATTCCGCGGTGTGCGAGGCGCGGCAGCCCAGCTTGTCGAGCTTGCGCACCAGTTCCAGGCCCGGCGTGCCGCCCGGTACGACGAACAGCGCCTGGCCGCGGTGCCCGAGCTGTTCGTCGACGACGGCATTGACGACGTGGACGTCGGCGATACCGCCATTGCCGATCCACATCTTGTGGCCGTCGATGATCCAGTCGCTGCCGTCGCGCACGGCGCGGGTGCGCAGATTGCGGACGTCGCTGCCGCCCTCGGGTTCGGAGATGGCGAGCGCCGCGAGCTTCAGATCACCCGGTGTGCCGAAACATTCGGGGGCCCAGCGCAGCATTTGCTCCGGTGTGGCGGCCTGGCCGATTGCCGAGAGCGCCAGCGCGGGCATGACGATCGCCAAACCGATACCGGCGCAACCCCAGAACACCTCTTCCATGAACATCGGCAGTGACAGTCCGGTGGGGTCGCCGATGAGGTCGCGGTAGAACAGCGGACTGTAGAACCCGCGCTCGGCGGCCTCCTCCAGGACCGGCCAAGGGAATTCCTGGGCTCGGTCGTAGTGGGAGGCCACGGGTCTGATGTAGTCCTGCGCGAATTCGTGCGCCCGCTTGGCCAGGTCGTGTTGTGCCGCCGTGGGTGTCAAATCGAAAGTCACGACTGGTCGATACCCGGCCAGGTGGTTTCGACACGCGGAGGCGGCGGTTCGCGCCCGGCGGCGGTCGCCAGCGATGCACAGCATGATGGTGGGATGGTCGAACGGAGTAGCGCATGCGCGGATTGTTGATACTGGTCGTCGTGCTGGCGATCGCGCTGGTCGTCGGCGATCGGGTCGCGGTCACGGTGGCGCAGAACGAGATCGGTCGCAAGATCGCCGCCGAGTACAACCTGCCCCGACAACCGAAGGTCGAGATCGGTGGCTTCCCGTTTCTGACGCAGGCGGTCGACGGCACCTACCGCGAGATCGACATCCAGGTCGGTGACTGGACCGACCAGGACATCTCCGTCCAGAATCTGGATGTCACGCTGACCGACGTGTCGGCGTCGCTGGGCGATCTGATCAACGAGCGCACCTCGAATCTCGTCGCCGCCACCGCGACGGCCACCGCCGTGGTCCCCTACGACGTCGTGCGAAAGTACGCGCCCTCGGAGGTGGAATCGATCTCCTACAGCCCGGAGGGTCTGCGCGTCACCGGGACGTTCCCCGTCGATGGTCTCTCGATACCGGCCATAGTCGTGGTGACGGTGGCCCCGACCGAGAACGGCATCGAGGTCACCCCGGTCTCGGCCCAACCCGCCACGGGCGGCCCGACGATCTCCCTGGCGCTGCTGCGCCAGAACCTCACCTTCACCGTGCCATTGCAGCGCCTGCCTCTGGGTGCCCGGCTGACCGCCATCGAGCCGACCGCGGACGGCCTACAGGTCACCGCCATGGCCCACGACGTGCACTTCTCCGACCTGCCGTGACATCAACGCCACGAGGTGCGAGCACGTAGTCCGGCGATGCCGATGGCGAGGTCGGCCGCGATCTCGAACAGCGCGGCGAACCAGGAGAATCCGGTGACGCGCGCCGAGGCCGGGGGATTGAAGAAGCTGTCACTGAGCGGACCGAACCAGTCCGGGAGCAGGTGCACGACGGTGAAGCCGATGGCGCTCGCGAACCCGATGCCGATGGCCGCCAGCGGGGCCCATCGGTGGTGCGTGAACACCAGGGCGATGGTGGCGAGCGCGAGGACCGTCTGAATCGTGCCGAGGGTCATGACCAGCATCGAGATGGTGTCCATGCCGCGGCGGAAGTGGTCGGCTCCGTGGACGGCCAGGGCGATGGCGAAGACGATTGTGGTCCAGCGTAGGACGGCGTTCGCCGAGGTGGAGTTGGGGTGTGTTGGTGAGTGGGTCATGGGGTCTCCCCGCATTCTCGGGTCTATTACGGATTGTAGTAGACAGGGTTGGCCTGAGCGGTCGAAAATCGATCTGGGCACACGAAAATCGTGGTCCAGGTGCGATTTGCGACCGTTCAGGCCAACCTCCCCACCCGCTAACCTAACCCCATGACCCCCGCCGATGCCCCCACACCACTGGCCTGGATGCGCCCCGGCCACATCGGCTACATCGGCCCCGACCTCGGCGTCGAACCCCACTCCCCCTCCGTCGCGATGCTCGGCATCGGACTGGACGCGCCACTCGTCCTGCACACCGAGGCGCACGGGGAGATACACACCCGAAGCTTCTTCTCCCCCGCCCGCACGACCCAACGCCTGGTCGCCACCGACGGGTGGATCCTGGCCCTCTTCGTCGAACCCGCGGGCGCTCCCGCTACCGCGATCGCCGACGAGATGACCGCCGCGACAGGGCCTTTCGGGCTGCACCACCGTCGAGAGCGCGAGTTGGTCGAGCTGTGCCGCGGCGCGCGGGTGGACCCCGACCGCGTCTACGCCAGCGCCATCTCCGGCACCGCCCCGCCCGCCGATCCGCGCATCGAACGAGTGGCCGCCGAGATTCGCGGCGATTCCTCGCGCACCTTCCGCGCCGACCGGATCGCCGCGAATATGGGCCTGTCCACCTCCCACTTCCTGCGGCTGTTCGCCCAGCAGTACGGCACCACCTTTCGCGGGTACCAACGCTGGAATCGCTTGATCCGGACCGTCAGTGGCGCTGTCTCCGGCCACGACCTCACCCGCGCCGCGCTGGACGCGGGCTTCGCCACGCCCTCGCACTTCAGCGAAACCTTCCGCGACATGATCGGACTGTCGGCGACGACCATGCTGCGCGCCGGAATTCGTTTCGATCTCGGATAGTCGTTGTCCCCCGGGGATTCCTGCCGCATACCGCGCCGAGGTCCGGGTACGCCTCCGATGTAGGCGAGAGCGAAAGGTGCGCGGTGATGCTCGATCGAGAGCAGATCACCAGATTCGTCGAGGACGGGTTCGTCCGCCTGGAGTCGGTCTTCTCCCGGGCGACGGCACGGCGGTGCGTGGAGCTCATGTGGCCCGATACCGGTTGTGCGCCAGGCGATCCGGCGACCTGGACCCGACCGATGGTGCGATTGCGCGGATACGACGCCGAACCATTCCGCACAGTGGCCCGAATGCCCGCGCTGGAAAGGGCTTTCGACCAACTCGTCGGTCCCGGCCGGTGGGTGCGCAAGTCGGGGATCGAGGCCATCCCGGTTCGCTTCCCGCACGCGGACCCACCCGACGACGACTACTGGCACTTCGAGGGCAGCTATCTGCCCGAAGGCTGGACCGGTCACTCCTTCACGAACTACCGGTCGCGTGGGCGCGCCCTGTTCATGTTCGTGCTGTTCACCGATGTCACCGAGGTCGACGCACCCACCCGCCTGCGCGTCGGCTCCCATCTCGCGGTACCCGCACGCCTGCGCCGCTATGGCGAGGAGGGCCTCGACGCCACCCGCATCGACGAGACCGGCGTGCTGGAGGCCACCGCCGAACTACCGGTCACGCGGGCCACCGGCTGTGCGGGCGATATCTACCTGTGCCACCCGTTCCTGATCCACGCGGCACAGGCGCATCGGGGCACGACACCACGCTTCATGGCCACGCCCACGGTGGAATCGGCCGAGCCCCTGGGAATCGATGGCCGCTCACCCGTCGAAGAAGCCATCCGTCTTGGGCTGGAACACCTTTCGCCGACCGGCTACCGCCAGTGGTGATCGCCGACGGCCACGGCTTCCGAGCCGCCGTCGGCGAAAATGATCTGCCCCGTGACGAATCGGTTCTCCACGCTGGCGAGCCAGCAGATGAGTTCGGCGACCCATTCGGGGCGTCCCGGGAATCCGCCGAACGGTTGCGGCGCAGCGGATTCGACGGTGCGGCGTACCTCGTCATCGGCGAAAATCCATGCGGCCGCGGGAGTGTCGACAACCCCGGGCGCGACGACGTTCAGGGCGATTCCCGTACCGGCCCATGCGTCGGTCGGCGCGGTCCTGCGCACCCAGCGATTCAACGCGCGCTTGGCGATTCCGTATCCGCCGGTCGGACCACCGGCGGTCGAGTCGTCCGCCAGATACGCGACGGCGGCGGCCTCGTCACCGTCGAGGCAGGCTTGCACGATGCGGTCGTCCGCCGAGGCCAGCGACGACGTCGACGACACCGCCACGGCGCGCGGTGCGGGGCTGCGCGCCAACAGCGGCCGCAGCCCTTCCAGGGTCGCGACCGCCCCGAAGTAGTTCGTCTCCAACAGGCCGGTCTTGCCGCCGCCCGCGATCGCGAGCACCGCGTCGACCGACCCGTACGCGGTCACCTGATCGATCAGTGACCGCCGCCCCTCGGGTGTGGACAGGTCGGCTTCGACATCGGCCTTGTCGAGATCACAGCCGATGACCTCGGCTCCCCGCTCCCGCAGCAGCGCGGCGGTCGCCGCCCCGATACCGGAGGCCGATCCGGTGACGACATAGGTTCGTCCGGCGAGCCCCGCCTGCGCTGTCATCGCGTTCTCCTCTCCCCTGGATCCGTCCTCACTCTAAACCGACACTGCCCCAAAGCATTCGGCTAATGCTGCGAATCGCCGCGATCGGCGTGCACGTGCGAGCGCACACCTTGGACACCGAACAGGATGAGCAGTTCGACCGCGCCGCCGTCCGCGCTGCCCAGCCAGTGCGGCAGCGACGTATCGAATTCGGCCGCCTCGCCGGGCGGCAGGATCAGATCGCGGTCACCGAGTACGAGACGCAGCCGACCGTTGAGGACGTAGAGCCATTCGAAGCCGTCGTGGGTCTTGGGAGTCGGTTCCAAGGGCTCGGGAGTCGCGGGAATGATCATTTTGAACGCGTGCACCCCGCCCGGTCGCCGCGACAGCGGGATGAAGACCATGCCGAACTTCTTGATGGGTTTCAGATGTATGCGGGGGTCGCCGGTGCGGGGCGCGCCGACGAGATCGTCCAACGGGACGCCGTAGGTGCGCGACAGCGGCAGCAGCAGTTCCAGGGTGGCCCGGCGTTGCCCGCTCTCCAACCGGGAGAGGGTGCTCTCCGAGACACCGGTCGTCGCGGCGAGATCGGCGAGGGTGAGGCCGCGCTCGCGCCGCAGCGCCCGCAGCCGCGGCCCCACCGCGTCGAGAACGTCATCTGTTTCGCGATCCATGGGTCCATCTTGCCGAAACCGCAAGATCGCGTGCCAGCACGCACGGCAGCGGCCGAGACTGGCCGTATTCCGACAGAAGGAGTCTCGATGAGTGCCACCGCCGCTCCCGCTCGGCGTCGCAAGCGCCGCGACACCACGCCGCCTAGGACCGGAAACAGCGAAACCGAGGTGCTGCGCGGGTTTCTCGACTATTTGCGCGCCGCGATCGCCGCGAAGGTCGACGGTGCGCCCGAACCACAGGTGCGCACGGCCGTCGTGCCGTCCGGCACCACGCTGCTCGGCCTGGTGAACCATCTGACCTGGGTTGAGCGCGCGATGTTCCTCGGCGACACCGTCACCGACTGGCGCGCGACATTCCGGGTCTCGACGGACGACAGCGTGGCCGAGGTCGTCGCCCGCTACCGCGCCACGGTCGAGCGGGTCAACGAAATCCTCGACGGCTGTTGCGATCTCGGCGCACCACTGCCCCGCGCGGATCGTCCCGCCCCCAGTGTCCGCTGGGCGCTCACCCACCTGATCGAGGAGACCGGTCGCCACGCGGGCCACGCCGACATCCTCCGCGAACTCATCGACGGCACCACCGGCCGCCGATCTCTCCAGCAAAGGCGTACTCATGATCACCGCATCCCGCGCGCTCCGGTCGGCACGCACGATGGCCACCCTCCTGTTCGGCCTCGTACTCACCATGAGCGCCGCCGCCTGTTCCACGACCACCGCCCTCGCGCCCTATGCCGCCGCCACCCAGGGCGACCCGCGGTTCGACAACACATTTCGGCACGAATTCGCCGAGATCGATGGCGTCCGTATGCATTACGTCACCGGAGGCAGCGGTACGCCCGTGGTCCTGATCCACGGCTGGCCGCAAACCTGGTACGGCTGGTGGCCGATCATGCCCGCCCTCGCCGAGCACCACACCGTCTACGCCATCGACCTGCCCGGATTGGGCGACAACACCGGCACGCCCACCGGTTACGACAAGGCGACTCTCGCGCGCTACATACACACCCTGATCGCCGAGCAGCTCGGGATTCGCGACGCCCGCGTGATCGGCCACGATTTCGGCGCGGCCGTCGCCTTCCAGTACGCCGCGCAGTTCCCCGCGGACACCGCCCGCCTCGGCTATTTGGACCTGCCGCTGCCCGGACCCGCCCTCGACGCTGCCACCTACCGCACGCTGAGTTGGCATATCGCCTTCCACTCCCAGCGGCGCGTGCCCGAAGAGGTCGTCGGCGACGACGTTCGCGAATACCTGGCCCTGTTCTATCCGCAGGTTTCCTTCGGCGGCACGGCTTTCGGCGGTACCTCGGACCGGTCCCCGTTCACCGAGGCCGACATCACCGAATTCGCGCGCACCTACGGCCGCCCCGAGACGTTGTCCGCTGGCTTCGAGCTCTACCGATCCCTCGACAAGGACGTCCAGGACACTCTCGCGGCTCCGGCCACCGCCGTCCCCACCCTCCTCATGACCGCGCAGGGTCAGCTCGACGCGGTCCGCGCCACCGTCTCCCCGCGCCTGACCAATATCGTCGCGGCAGTCGATGTTCCCCGCGCCGGGCATTGGCTCGTCGAGGAGAACCCCGAATTCGTCACCGCGGAGCTACAGCGCTTCCTCGGCTGAGGAACTACGCGGCGAGGGCGAGTCGCAGCGTCGACGGCTCGCCGGATCGGGTCAGCAGGCGGGCGAGCGCGTCGGCGACGCGATGGGGCTGTTCGAGAATCACCGAATGACCGGCGCCGTCGATCATGACGAGATCGGAGTAGTCGACGGCCCTCGCGATGGCGACCGCGTGGGAGGGCGGGGTCATCAGGTCGGCGGACCCGCACAGGACCAGGGTGGGGATTCGCGACAGCGCGGGCAGGGCATCGGTCTGGTCGTAGGTCATGAACGCGCTCAGGAAGCTGGCCATGGTGACGATGGGCGTTTGATTGTGCATCGCCTTGGCCAGGGCGAGGACCGTCGGGCTGACCTTGCGATCGCCGAATTCGGCCGCGCGGACGATGGGCGCGAAGACCTTGCAGGCCAGGAGTTTCGCACGCTGCATGGTGCGCGGCGCGCGGCGGACGGCGGCCTGGAACAGCCCGATGAACGGATTGCGCAGCAGGCGGCCGAAACCCGCGTCGGCGAGACCGCTCGCGGCGGTGGCGACGAGGCCGACACCGACGACGCGCGTACCGATCTCGTGCGGGCGCTGGCTGATGTAGGTGAGTACGGTCATGCCGCCCATGGAGTGGCCGACGAGGACCACCGGCCCGGTCGGCGCGACGGCGTCGAGGACATCGCGCAGATCGTGACCGAGCTGTTCGAGGTGGTACGTGCGCCGCGAGGCGGCGGCCGAATCACCATGGCCGCGATGGTCGTAACTGACGATCCGGGCCGTCGGGTGTCGCCGCGTGAGTTCGTCGCGGACGAAGGTCCAGGACTCGCCGCGCAGGCAATGCCCGTGCAGCAGAACGACGGTCAGCGCGGCGTCGCGGGGGCCGTATTCGCGCACCGCGAGGGCTACGCCGTCCGCGGTCTGGACCGTGGCACGACGCTCCCCCGAGGTGGCGAGTGTGGTGGCGATCGTCATCAGAGGCTCCGGTTCGTGTGCGTAGCCCCTACTCTCCGGCAGCCCGGCCGCCGGGAGGAGCCACCCGGGTGCTGAAGATCGCCGCAACAGGGTGGAGCGAATCACCACCTAGGTGGCACGGTTACGGCCGCCGGGACACCTGTGCGTGCACGTCGAGCGTCAGCTCCAGCGCGTCCATGACGCTGGCCGGGGTGATCCGGTTCTCCGCCTCGCCGCGCAGGCAGGCCAGGACGTGCTCGATCATGGCGGTGTAGTTGTCGGGTCCGGTCGCGGGGATGTCGCGGCGACCGGCCGCGGTGTGTTCCACGACAATCGATTCCGTGTCGCCGGGGCGGTAGGCGTACTCGAGGACGCCCTCGGCGAAGGTGGCGCGGTAGCCGCCGTGGCTGCCGTAGGGGTGGGGCATGAGCGAGGAGCCCGAGCAGCGGGCGACCGCGTCCGGGTACGAGAAGAGCGCGTGCACGGCCGAACCCGCGTCCGGGCCAGCCGTGGCCGCCACGCTGGTCGCCGCCGGGCGACCCAGCAGCTCGATCACGAGGTCGATATCGCCGTGCAGCATGTCGGGGAGGATGGTGTCGAGTCCGAGGTCGTAGCCGGGCCACAGGCGCGCGGTGTGGTTGTCGAGTTCGAGCTCGCGCAGCGGGCCGTAGGTTCCGGATGCGTTGGCGTCCAGGAGGATTCGGTTGGCCGCGCTGAACCGGTCGTACATGTCGACGAACACCTGCCGGTCGCTGGCGGCGGCCGCGTCGACCACCCGGGCCGCGGCGGCCATATCCAACCCCAGTGGCAGCTCCGAGAGCACATGCTTGCCCGCCGCCAGCCCGCGCAGCACATGCTCGGGGTGCAGCGCGGTCGGCAGGCAGATATCGATCAGATCGATGGACGGATCGGCGTAGAGGCTGTCCAGGTCGGTGGTCGTGGGAAACCCGTATGTCGCTTCCAGCTCCGCGAGCGCCGCCGGGGTGCGACCGAAGACGATCACCTCGACATCGTCGCGGGCCGCGAACACCGCGGCGTGCGCACGACCGAAACCGGTTCCGAGCAATGCGATCTTCATTGGTGCGTGGTCCTTTCAGCTTGCTGATCTGCTCTGTCGCTCTGGCTTTACCGACGGTAGGAGGCCAATAGGACACCCAAAGTCCTGTTGCGCTGCCAAGATGGGGGCTATGCGAGATCCATCGGGCCGATTGCTGCAACTGCTGTCACTGCTCCAGTCGCCTCGGGAATGGACGGGCGTGGAGTTGGCCGAGCGGTTGCGGGTCACGCCGCGCACCATTCGCCGGGATATCGACCGGCTGCGTGAACTCGGGTATCCGGTGCACGCGACGCAGGGCAATGTCGGTGGATACCGGCTCGCCGCCGGGACGGCCATGCCGCCGCTGCTGCTCGACGACGAGGAGGCCGTCGCCATCGCCATCGGACTGCGCACCGGCGCGACATCCGCGGTGACCGGAATCGAGGACGCCTCGCTGCGCGCGCTGGCCAAACTCGAGCAGGTGCTGCCCGGCCGGTTGCGCCGCCGCGTCGCCGACCTGTCCGAAGCCGAGGTGCTGCCCGCGACCGGAGGACCGCAGGTGGAACCGGAGACCCTCGCGGCCCTGGCCGCCGCGTGCCGCGCGCACGAGAAGGTCCGCTTCGGCTACACCAAGGCGGCGGGCGCGAGCGACCGGCGCTTCGTCGAACCGCATCGGCTCATCGCCGCCGGAACCCGTTGGTACCTCATCGCTTTCGACGGGGACCGCGGGGATTGGCGCACATTTCGACTGGACCGGATCGAGGGCGTGCACCGCACGGGGGTCCGTGTGCCGCCGCGGGAACTGCCCGAGGGGATGGATGCCGCGACCTGGTTGACGCGCTCACTTCGACGCACCGGCACCGTGCAGGCGCGGGTACTGCTGCACGAGCCTCTCGACGCGGCGCAGCGCCATGTGGGCGCACGGCAGGGCGTGCTCGAAGCCGTCGACGAGCACACCTGCCTGCTCACCACCTATCCGGACGCGGCCCGGTACGTCGCCTACAACCTCGCGGCGCTGCCCGTCGCCTACACCCTGCTCGACCCGCCCGAGCTGGCCCCGCTGCTGCGCGCCCTCGGCGAACGCGCCCTCGCGGCGGCCGAGCGGCACTGAATCGGGGCACATCGGGGGCATATCCGGGCGGTCGACCGGGAGATCACGACCACACGATGCGCGGGAATCGGCCCACCTGGGTTATGGTTGTCGACGTCGAGTAGCGATCTTGCTTACTCCTCTCCGTCGTGGATGTCTTCTCTTCGCGTCGGCCACCCAGCGGTTACGGCAATTGCGGGCGATGTACCTGCGCACCGCTGTGGATCCCCCTGATGCTCGAAAGGCACCCAGACCCCTATGACGACTCGTTCATCGAGCCCTGCCCCCACCTTCGCCGACCTCGGCGTGCGCGCGCAGATCGCCGACCGCCTCGCGGCGGACGGCGTCACCGCGCCCTTCCCGATCCAGGCGGCCACCCTGCCCGACACCCTCGCCGGGCGCGATGTGCTGGCGCGCGGCAAGACGGGCAGCGGCAAGACCCTCGCGTTCTCCATCCCCATGGTCGACCGGCTCGCCGCCGGGGTGACGCGCAAGCCCGGCCAGCCCGTCGGCCTGGTGCTGGCGCCCACCCGTGAGCTGGCGACGCAGATCGCCGCCACCCTCGAACCCCTCGCCGCCGCCTGCCGACTCCAGGTGACCACCGTCTTCGGTGGCGTGCCGCAGAATCGCCAGGCCCGCGCGCTGAAGACCGCCGATATCGTGGTGGCCTGCCCCGGGCGGCTGGAAGACCTCATGAAGCAGCGCCTGGTCTCCCTCGACGCGGTGCGGATCACGGTGCTCGACGAGGCCGATCACATGGCCGACCTCGGCTTCCTGCCCGGCGTCACCCGGATCCTGGCGGCGACCCCGAACGACGGTCAGCGCCTGCTGTTCTCGGCCACCCTGGACAACGGCGTGAACAAGCTGGTGCAGCGGTTCATGCGCAATCCCTTGTCGCACAGCGTGGACGAGGCGCACTCCCCCGTGCCCGCCATGACCCACCACGTGTTCGAGATCGGCGGGGCCGACGCCAAGCGCGACCTGGTGTACGCGCTGGCCTCCGGCACCGGTCGCCGAATCCTGTTCATGCGCACGAAACATCACGCGCGTCGCCTCGCCAAGCAGCTCACCACCGCCGGAATCCCGGCCACCGATCTGCACGGCAATCTGTCGCAGGCCGCCCGTGACCGCAATCTGGCCGCCTTCACCGACGGCACCGCCCGCGTACTGGTGGCCACCGATATCGCCGCGCGCGGCGTCCACGTCGACGATGTCGAACTGGTCGTGCACGTCGATCCGCCCGCGGAACACAAGGCGTACCTGCACCGTTCGGGCCGCACCGCCCGCGCGGGCAGCTCGGGCGACGTGGTGACCGTGGTGCTGCCCGAGCAGCGCAGAGATGTGGCCGTGCTGCTGCGCAAGGCCGGTATCACCGTGGCGCCGGAGCGCGTCACCGCGCAGTCGCCGTCGGTGACCGCGCTGGTCGGCGAGACCGCACCGCTGGTCGCACCCCGCCCGGTCGCGGCGGGCTCGGATGCCGAGCGTGGTCGCCGGGGCGCTGGCGGCGGACAGAACGGGCGCGGCAACCGGTCTCGCGGCGCGAACCCCGCCCGCGGGGGCGGCGACGAGCGCGGCAATCGCTCGCGTGGTGCGCGCGGCTTCGACGGCGAGAGCCGAGAGGCGCGCGGCGGTGCCAATGGACGCCGCGGCGGCGCGACCGCCCACGCCGGTGGCACCCGTCAGACGGGCGGCCACGAGCGCACCGGAACCGCCACCCGAGGCACCGGCACCCGTTCGACCGCCGGAGCCTCGCGCGGGCGCACCTCGCACCCGCAGCGCACCCGTGAGCAGGGCGTGGCCGCCCCGCGGTCGGGCCGCCGCTAATTCGCTTCCGGTACCTGGAGTTCGGTCTCGCGTTCGGTCTCGCAATAGCGAGTGATGAACCGGCGCAGCAGTTCTCCCGGTACCGGCACCGACTCCCGATGGCCCAGCGCGATCAGGATGTCGGCCTCGGCCGGATCGAAATAGCCCGCATGCCGGTAGGTTTCGATGCGCAGCGCGAGCCCGTCGCCGTCGAGTTCCGGATGGAATTGGGTGGCGTACACGTGCTGCCCGACGCGCACCATCTGCACCGGGCAGCCGGAGGATCCGGCCAGTAGGACCGCGCCGGGCGGCACCTCCTGACAGGCCTCCTTGTGTCCGACGAAGGCCCGGAAGGTCTGTGGAATGTCGTGCAGCAGTGGGTCTTCGCGGGCCGCGTCGGTCAATTCGATGGTCTGCGCACCGGCCGTCTCGCCGTAGCGCTCCTCGCTCACCTTCCCGCCGAGCACATCGGCCAGAATGCTCAGCCCGTAGCAGGCCCCGAGATAGGGGAAGTCCCGTCGGGCGATCTCGGCGACCAGCGTGCGCAGCTTCGGTTCGAACTTGCGCTGGTACTCGTATTTCTGTTCCTCGGGCTTGCTGACATTGCTGGGTCCGCCGCCCACGATGACGGCGGAGAAGTCGTCGAGTTCCACATCCGGGAACTCCTGGTCCATCTGGATCCGCTTCATTCGATCCGCATCCAGCTCGGCAGCGCGCAGAATGGCCTGGTACTCGTCGTCCGCGGCGGCTCGCTCGGGCCGCAGCTGCAAGAGCAGACATGGTTTGGGCATGGCTCAGATTGTGGAAGATCGCGGCTATCTCGCATGCGATGTTGACGGAATGTCCGGTGAGCGAATATTCGGAAATCCTGACCTCCCGTGCCAGATATCGCTGACATCTCGTGCCAACGGCGCGCGCGAACCCTTGCCCACCAATAGGTCACCACTACGGTTGCCACGGGCATTCCGATCACGGAGCGCGGTGCGCGGACTCCCGGCCGCCGTACCGCAAATCTCTGGCAGTCTCCGTGCTCGGGATGTTCGGGGGACGCTCGCCCAAGCGCCCCCCGGCCCCGCCCCGCAGCGGGGCCTCGCTGTACACGAAGGAGCCGCCACCGGCGGGAGCACCCAACCCGGAGCTCCTCCACTCCCGCCGGTGGCGGTCCGTCGCCACGGCCCCAGCAGCCGAGCCACTCACTCGAACAGGAGTGCAGGAATGACGGAAGTGAGCGCAGCGAACAGCGATGCGCAGCGATTGTTGACGGAGATCCTGACGCGGTACGGCAGCCTCGACGAATTCCTCGCCCAAGTGCAGCGCGAACTCGACGCGCCGACGGAGGAGCTACCCCGGGTGGGCGTGTCGTGGTCCGATCCGTCCGCCTGGCCGATTCGACCGATCCCCTCCGACGGCGAGGGACGCCATGCCCGAAAAGAGTGAACCCTCACCGCACCAGATAGCTACAATTGCGTAGCTACAGATTTGTAGCTAGCGTGGGGGTTGCCCTACTCGCTCTGTTTGGGAGTTCCCCATGTCGTATTCCTTGCCGGTCGCCGTCAACTGGACCACGCCGGTCGCCACGTCGAGCACCGAGCTCACCACCCACCTGTGGACCGCGCCGCCGCTGCGCCGCGGCTCAGCGATCCATGACAAGGCGTTCGACGCCCTGCGCGCGTTGAAGGTCGACCACGCGCGGTTCCTGCCGTGGTGGTCGTCGCCGAAACTGTCTGTGCCCGAACTCGATCCGCCCGCCGATGGCCGAACCTCGTGGGATTTCAGCAATCTCGACGCGTTCGTCGACGATTTCCTGGACGCCGTCGAAGGCCGTCCGGTGGTGATGAACTTCGCCACGATCCCGACCTGGATGTTCGATACGCCCGAACCGGTGCCCTACGCCGATGACCTGGATGTCATTCACTGGAATTACGAGCAGGGCAACACGTTTCGCGATCCCAGCCTGACCGAGGTGGCGGAGCATTTCGAGCGGATCGGGCGCTGGTATCTCGACGGCGGCTTCTCCGATCAGTTCGGTGTGCGGCATGAGTCGGGACGGCGGCACCGCTTCGAGTATTGGGAAGTGTTGTGCGAGCCCGATTTCGGGCACGAACTCTCCCCCGAGACCTACACCCGGCTCTACGACGAAGTCGTCGGACGGCTGCGCGGCCTGGACCCGGAGATGAAATTCATCGGCCTGTCGCTGTCCATGTCGAAGCTCGACCCCGAGTACTTCTGGCATTTCCTCGACCCGGCCAACCACGCCGACGGCATTCCGCTCGACGCGATCTCCTACCACTTCTACGCCACACCGGAACTCCTGAACCCGTTCGGCCCCGAGGGAAATCAGCCGTTCGACCGGTGGCGAGCCTCGTTCTTCGCCCAAGCCGACGGCTTTCTCCGACAGGTGCAGCTGATCGACTCGATTCGCCGACGCCTATCGCCGCAGACGAAGACCTTCATCAACGAAATCGGCACCTTCACCCCCGACTTGATGAATCCCGCGCCGGAAGTTCCCGAGGAGTACTGGGCGCTCGGCGGCGCGGTCGTGGCGTATCTGTGGTCGGAACTCACGGCATTGGGCATCGACTTGGTGGGGATCGCCGAATTCATCGACTATCCCGGCATGATTCCGGGAGTGTCGCTACTGGACTGGGACACCGGTGAACCGAATGCGCGCTACCACGTGCTGAAACTCCTGCTGGACAACTTCGCACCCGGCGACACGCTGCACGAGACCTCGGTTGGCGGGACGGTCTCGCCGCAGCCGCGAATCCACGCCCGCGGGTTCGCGACGGCCTCCGGACAGCGAAAAGTATTGCTGATCAACAAGTTCGCCGAACCCATCGAAATCCACCTGGCCGACGCCGAAACCGCCACCGTGATCGACACGCGAACCGTCGGGCCCGTCTCCCAGCCGGTACCCGATAACACCGTCGAGCTCGGGCCGTTCGCGACGGTGGTTGTCACGCTGCGGCACCAGGAAGGTTAGTCTCCAGCACGACAGAAACGCCGATTGGAGGGACATGGCCGGTACCCGCACCCGTCGCACCGACGCCGAGTTGGTGGCGGCCATCCGCTCCGCCGTCATCACCGAACTCAACGAAGTCGGACTCGGCAAACTAACGATGGAGAACATCGCGCTCCGCGCCGGTACCGCGAAAACCTCGCTGTACCGGCGCTGGTCCACCCCCCAAGCAGTCCTACTAGACGCCCTACAAGCCGAATTCCCCCAAGAACACCCCACCCCCTCCACCGACAACCTGCGCCAAGACCTCATAGACGCACTGAAACTCATGGTCCGATGGATGGCGACCCCCACCGCCCAAGCAGTCGTCACCATCCTGATGGAACGCCAACGCCACCCCGAACTCGCCGAAGCAATCTACACCCACGTCTTCGACGCCAAAGGCGGCCGCTTCACCAGCACCGTCCTACACACCTACGCCGACGCCGGAAAACTCGACCCCAACTTCCTCACCCCGGTCGTCACCGACATCGGCGAAGCGCTCGTAATGAAGAAAACTTTCGACAGCGGCGAATTACCAAGCGACGAAACAATCACAGCAATCGTCGACCAAGCAATTCTCCCCGCAATAGGAAAGAAAACAGACTCCTGAGAATTCCATAACCGGACAAAAGCCGTTCTGCCACAACCATTTTCGCGATAGAATTACAGCATGATACGGGGTGGGGTACAACGAGCACACGACGCGGTCGATTCCTTCGTCGCCGTGGTCGACGAATTGGCGGAATCCTCGTTGATTCCGCTGTCGGACGACGAATACGTCGAATCGATGTTGCGGATCGAAACGGCGATGCGGAAACTCGCCTACTTCGGCCACCGCCTGGTCATGGGAGCCTCCGACCGTGGCCTGCCGCGCGTACCCGGACGCTCGGCGCTGCACAAATATCTTGTTGAGACCCTGAATCTGTCGAAGGCCGAGGCGTGGCGGCGTATTCAAGCCACCGAGAACTTGGTGCCGTTCCTGGGTGCGAGCGGTGCACGCCATGAGCCGTTGTTGCCGCACACCGCCGAAGCGCAGGCCGAGGGCGCGATCTCCCCAGATCATGTGCGCACGATCATCGCGACGATGAACCGCGTACCCGCCAGCGTCGCGGCTGTGGATCGAGAGTTGGCCGAGCAGGAACTCGCCAACCACGCCCGCGAGGTCACCCCGCACGGGATGCGCAAGCTCGGTGAGGCGATCCTCGCCCACCTCGACCCGGACGGAAAACTCACCAACGACGTCGACCGCCAGCGTCGCCGCGCCATCACCCTCACCAGCCAAGGCGTCGATGGCATGTCCGAAGGCACCATGACCCTCACACCGGCACTGCGGGCGTTGATGGACGTCATGCTTGCCAAGTGGGCGCGTCCGGGCATGTGCAACCCGGCCGATCCCGAAAGTCCGTCCGCCACTGCGGGTCCGGTCGATCCGGAGGCGGTGAAGGCGGCTGCCGCGCGTGACACCCGGACGGCTGCGCAGCGCAATCACGATGCGTTCGAGGCGTTTCTGCGCGCGGGTGGCCCGGAGAATCTCGGCGTGCATCGCGGTATTCCGGTCCAGGTGGTGCTGACGATGAGCGTGCAGGATGTCGAACAGGCTGCCGGGTTCGCAACGACCGCCACCGGTGGCAGCGTCCCGCTGGGTGAGGCGCTGCGCATGGCCGAGCGCGCACACCCGGTCCTGATGATCTTCGATCACCGCCGCAGCATGCCGCTGCACCTGGGCGTCGGTCCCCGTCTCGGCAATAGGTGGCAACGGCTGGCACGTACGGCGATCGAGCGTGGCTGCACCCGTCCAGGCTGCGACGCTCCCGCGACGATGTGCCAGATGCACCACGTTCTCGGCTACGCGCAGCGCGGCCCGACCGATATCGAGAACCTCACCCTGGCCTGTGATCGCTGTCATGGGTTGATCACCGGTACCGAGGCGGGGTGGGAAACCCAAGTCCTCGGCGAGGATTCGGAGTTCCCGGGCCGCGTGGCGTGGCGTGCACCCGCGCACATCGACCCCGCGCGGCGGTGGCGAGTGAACCGAGCCCACCACGGCGAAGCCCGCTATGTGGCGAGGCGGCGTGCCCCACACAGCGGGCAGTGATCGCGGCGCGTTCCTCGACGCCGATTGATCACACCGTTTCTCGCCACCAGTCGTCGACGCTTGTGTTCGTCGACGTCCGCACGTTGTTTCCCCCGTACATTGATTCCCCGTGCTTGTTGACGGCGGTCGCCGTTGACGCTTGTGCTCGATGACGCCGGTCGCCGGTGACGCTCGTGCTCGATGACGCCAGTCGCCGATGACACCGGTCGCCGATGACACCGGTCGCCGATGACGCCAGTACCCGTGGACACTCGTACTCGATGACGCTCGTTGTCCGACGCCTAACGTTCGAGTCTTGTTTTGTTCTTTATCTTGTTTCTCTAAAACAGCATTAGTGCAGTCCCAAAGGCTGGAAGCCGAAGGCGAGGCTCCCAAGTCGCGTTAGCTCAAGTCAGGAAAGGCAGGCGAGGCGACCACACTTCATGCTTTAGTCTTTGATCTTTTCCAGGACTTCATTGCTGCGGCGGTAACCGTATTCGCTCAGGCCATCGGCTACTTCGTCGGCATCTCCGTCGAAGACACCCGCAAGCGCCTGCTGCAACGCGAACGTCCCGCGGATTATGTGGGCGCGAGCGAGCAGTGCTTCGGGCCATCCCGCTAGCTGAACAATGCGCTCTCCCAACACAACTCCGTAGCCAGCCATGAGTGCTGCGAGGTCTTCGGCGGGGTCACCTATGGCGGCGGAGTCCCAGTCGACGACTCCGCTGAGGAGGGGGCCGCTCTCCCACAGGAGGTTTTCGCCGCCGAGGTCGCCGTGGACGAGTGCGGTAGTGATCACGGGAAGGGTTGTCGCTGCGGATAATTCGGCTGTTGCTCGCTGTTCGCCTGCTGCTGACATGAGTGGGTAGAGGTGGACTTGGACGTCGTGCGCGAACGATTGCCATCGGTCCGCGCTGGTGGTGGGAAGGATTTCGCGTGCACGGGTCAGCACAGGTGCCGATTGCAGATCGTTCAGGAGGGCCAGCAGTTGGGTGGCCACGCTGTCCAGAGCTGTGGCGGAGGTGAGGGCGTCGGTTGGCAACGAGTGGCCGGGGATTCGACTTGTCACCATGCAGGCTGGTGCCGAATCCTCGAGCAGAGCTTTCACCACGGGCATCCGGACCACCAGCCCCAACGAGGACAGGTTGTCCAGTGCCTGTGCCGTCTCACGGAGTTGGGCAACCGCGCTCGGTGTGCGCGGGATGCGGTACGCGCGGGTCGGGGTCAACAGGATGTCGTGGAATTGGCCCGAGCGCTCCTCTACTTCGGAGCGCTCGTCGCCGAATCGGCGCAGGATCTCGCGATAGCGTGCGTCCACTGCCGGTTACTGGACGACCGGTTCGCGGGTCGCCATGATCTCACCGGTGAGTTCGACCGAGCGGACGCGGTCGGTGATGTCGGAGGCGTGGTGGGTGGTGATGAGTTCGTCGGCCTGGATGGAGGAGGCGAAGTCTTCCAGGTAGGCGCGGACTTCGGTGGCGGTGCCGACGGCCGTGTATTTGGTCATGTTGGTGAGTTGGTAACCGTTCGGGGAGGCGAGGAAAGCGTCGATCTCGGCGTCGGAGAAGTCTCCGGCGGCCGGGCCTCGGGCGATCATCATGCGGGCGCGGGCGCGGTAGGCGACGGTTTTCTGCTCGAGGGCGGCGTCGTGGTCTTCGGCGGCGAAGACGTTGACTCCTGCCATGACGTACGGCTCGGCCAGTTGCTCCGACGGCTGGAAGGTGTCGCGATAGACGGCGACCGCCTCGTGCAGGGCGTCGGGGGCGAAGTGCGAGGCGAAGGCGTAGGGCAGGCCCAGGTGCGCCGCAAGCTGCGCGCCGAACAGCGAGGACCCCAGGATGTACAGCGGGACAATGCCTTCCGCGCGCGGCACCGCGTGGACGCCCGGTACCCGAGTGTTCCCGGTCAGGTAGCCCTGAAGTTCCAGCACGTCGCGCGGGAACGAGTCCGCCGAGGCGGGGTCGCGGCGCAGCGCGTACATGGTCTTCTGGTCACTGCCGGGCGCGCGCCCCAATCCGAGGTCGATGCGACCCGGGTACAGCGTCTCCAACGTCCCGAACTGTTCGGCGATCACCAGCGGCGAATGGTTGGGCAGCATGATGCCGCCCGCCCCTAGCCGGATGCTGTCAGTGTGGGCCGCGACGTGCCCGATCAACACACTGGTCGCGCTCGAGGCGATCGACTTCATATTGTGGTGCTCCGCGTACCAGACCCGCCGGTACCCGCTGCGTTCCGCCGCCCGCGCCAACGCGACGCTGTTGTCGAAGCTCTGCCGCGCCGTCTGGCCGCGCGCGATCGACGCCAGGTCGAGGATGGAAACCGCGATGGGCATGCGGGGGCCGCCTTTCGATATCGGAGAACACACTCCTCAGTACAAGGCGCACGGGTGCCCGATTTATGCCGCGTGCACCCGACCGGCCGCGATGACGCTGCTCACCCTCGCGGCGTGATCCGCACCCGATTGTCGTGGAAGACCGCTCCCCCGCCGTAGTCGGAGTCACGTTCGGCGACGGTCGCGTTGACGGTCGCCCCCTTGTTGAACTTCGCCCACCGCCCCTTGGTGGTTGCCGCCACACCCGGGCGGACCATATCGGAGACCTCGGCGACCGCCTCGAACGCACCGCGCGCATTGGACACCAGAACCGCTGCGCCGTCCTCGATTCCGAGTCGCGCCGCATCCTCGGGATGCAGGGTGACGCGGGAATCCCCGGCCCGGCGGCGCAATTCGGGATTGGCCCCGAAAGTACTGTTGAGGAAGTAGTGCGAGGCCGCCGAGATGAGCACCAGCCCGTCACCCGAGTCGGCGGGCGGCGTGTAGGACGGCAACGGGTCGTGCCCGTCCCGCGCCGCCCGCTCGGAGACGAATTGCAGTTTCCCCGCGGGCACCGGCCCAGGTTCGATCTTCAGGAACCCCTCGGCCCGCAACCGGTCGATGTCGTACTGCTTCAGCAGCTGGCTCGCGAGCTCCTCGTCGGAGTCGTACAGCGCGGGATCCTCGAACCCCATCCGATGCGCGAGCCGACGGAAAGTCTCTGTGGTGGACAGGCATTCGCCCGGCGGTGCGACAGCCGGATCGTTCCACACCAGATACAAATTCCCGTACGCGGCGAGCACATCGAGATGTTCCGGCTGCATGGTCGCGGGCAGCACAATATCGGCGTAGTCCACGGTATCGGTCGGAAAGTGTTCCAGCACAACGGTGAACAGATCTTCCCGCGACAGCCCCTCGATCACCTTCTTCTGATCGGGATTGGACCCGACCGGATTGGCGGCAATAACGAACAGCGCCTTGACCGGCGGATCATCGGTCTCGAGCAGCCCCTCGCCCAGCCGGGTCATGGACAGCGTGCGCACCGGATGCGGCAACATATCCAGTCGAAGCAGCTCCGGCAGATCCAGCTGAAAATGCGCACTGGTCGAATAGTGCAGTCCCCCACCGGGAATCGCCCAGTCGCCGGTCACGCCCGGCAGGCACGCGAGTACACGTAGCGCCATCCCGCCTCCCGCGTGCCGCTGCATGCCCTGCGAGGCGCGAATGGCGGTCGGCCGGGTGGTGGCGATGCGCTCCCCCAGCGCGACGATCCGTTCCACCGGCAACCCGGTGATCTCGGCGACCCGCTCCGGCGGATATTCCATGATGCGCTCACGGAATTCGGGCCATCCCACCGTCTGTTCGGCGATGAACTCGCGATCCTCGGCTCCCATCGACACGATGACGTGGAGCAACCCCAACGCCAACGCCGCATCCGTCCCCGGCAGCGGTGCCAGATGCTCATCGCATCGCTCCGCCGTCCGCGTGCGCACGGGATCGATCGCGACCGTGTACGCACCGCTGTCCTGTATGAACTTCCACAGATGATGCCCGGAGGTCAACGGATTGGTCCCCCACAGCAGGATCAGTTCGGACTTGGCCAGATCCTCCGGATCCATGCCGCCCGAGGTCCCGAGGGTGTACTCCAGCCCCGTCGCGCCCGCGATGGAGCAGATGGTCATCTTGTGCAGGCTCGCCCCGAGCACATTGAAGAACCGCCGCCCGGCCGAGCCCTCCACGCCCTGGATGAACCCGAGGGTCCCGGTGCCGTGGAACGGCCAGATGGCCTCACCGCCGTACTCGTCGACGATTCCGGTGAGCCGCCCGGCGATCTCGTCGAGCGCCTCGTCCCAGCTGATGCGCTCGAACCTGCCCTCGCCCTTCGCACCCACGCGGCGCATCGGATACTGGATGCGCTCCGGCGAATTCACCTGCTCCAGATAGCGATTCACCTTCACGCACAGCGCCCCGCGGGTGACCGGATGCTCCTTGTTGCCGCGCAATCGCTCCGCGACGCCATCGCGCACGGTCACCTCCCACGAGCACGCGTCGGGGCAATCGAGCGGGCACGCGCCGAGAACCTTCATGGTCCGATCGTAGGTAGAGTGGGCGAAGCATCTCCATCCGGAACCCGAGCACCAGCGGTATCGATCCGGTGCCGCTGGCGACGTCCCAGCGTGAGGAGAGTCCGCGAATGACGCAGCAGGTCGGTGCCCAGGACGACACCTCGGCCGACAATCTCGATAGCGGCGGCGGCAAAACCGTCGCCCCGAAGCCGTATCGTCTCGGCGACGCACCCGGACCGCTCTCGCCCGAGGAGCTCGCGGCCCTGGACGCGTGGTGGCGGGCGGCGAACTATCTGGCCGTCGGGCAGATCTATCTGATGAGCAATCCGCTGCTGCGCGAACCCTTGCGTCCCGAGCACATCAAACCTCGCCTGCTCGGGCATTTCGGCACCGTGCCGGGCCTGAATCTGGTCTGGGCGCACGCCAATCGCGCCATTCGGCATCGGGATCTGGACGCGGTCTTCGTGGCGGGCCCGGGCCACGGCGGCCCCGGACCGAATGCGTGCGGCTGGTTGGAGGGCACCTATTCCGAGCTGTACAGCCATATTCCGCGCGACGAATCCGGGATGGCGGCGCTGTTCGCGCAGTTCTCCTTCCCGGGCGGCGTGCCGAGCCACTGTGCACCGGAGACGCCCGGCTCCTTCCACGAGGGCGGCGAGCTGGGCTATTCGCTGCTGCACGCCTACGGCGCGGCGCTCGACCATCCCGAACTCACGGTGTTCTGTGTGATCGGCGACGGCGAGGCGGAGACCGGCCCGCTGGCGGGCAGCTGGCATGCCAACAAATTCCTGAACCCGGCGCGAGACGGCGCGGTGGTGCCGATTGTGGCGCTCAACGAGTACAAGATCGCCAACCCGACCATTCTCGCGCGCATCCCGGAGTCGGAGCTCGTCTCGCTGCTGCGCGGCTGCGGCTACGAGCCGACCATCGTGTCGGGCAGTGATCCGGCGACCGTGCATCAGGCGATGGCGGCCGCCACCGACGAATGCCTGGACCGCATCGCCCAGATTCAGCGGGCGGCGCGCGGTGGTGGCGACGGCGCGCGCCCGAGCTGGCCGATGATCGTCCTGCGCACCCCGAAGGGCTGGACCTGCCCGCCGATGGTGGACGGCGCGCCGGTGGAGGGCACCTTCCGCGCGCATCAGGTGCCCTTGCCCGCCGCGCGCACCGACGAGAACCATCGCGCGGTGCTGGCGCAGTGGCTGAAGTCCTATCGCCCCGAGGAGCTGTTCGACGCGACCGGCAGCCCGGTGCCCGCGCTGCTCGAGCAGATGCCCACCGGGACACGGCGCATGAGCGCGAATCCGATCGCCAATGGCGGCAGCAGAATTCGCGATCTGTTCCTGCCGGACTGGCGCGACTACGGGGTCGACGTCCCCGCGCCGGGACAGGTCAAACACGAGGCGACGCGCGTTCTCGGCGGCTGGCTGCGCGAGGTCACGCGGCTCAATCCGGATAATTTCCTCACCTTCGCCCCGGACGAATTGGCCAGTAACCGACTCCAGGACATTTTGGAGGTGACCGGCCGCGACTGGCAGGCCGAAGTCGGCGAATTCGATGTGAAACTCGACCGCACCGGACGCGTGATCGAGGTGCTCTCGGAGCATATGTGCCAGGGCCTGCTGGAGGGCTATCTGCTCACCGGCAGACACGGCGTGTTCACCTGCTACGAGGCGTTCATCCACATTGTCGACGCCATGTTCAACCAGCACGCCAAATGGCTCGACGCCAGCGCGAAAGTGCCGTGGCGGCGGCCCATTCCGAGCCTGAATTACCTGCTGTCGTCGCATGTTTGGCGGCAGGACCACAATGGTTTCACCCATCAGGATCCGGGTTTCCTGGATGTGGTGCTGAACAAGAGTCCGGAGGTGGTGCGGGTCTATCTGCCGCCGGACGCCAATACCCTGCTCTCGACCTACGATCACTGCCTGCGCTCACGCCATTACGTGAATGTCGTTGTGGCGGGCAAACAACCGCAGGAATCGTGGCTGTCGGTGGACGAAGCGGCCGTGCACTGCGCGCGTGGCGCGGGGATCTGGGAATGGGCGGGCAATCGCGACACCCTCGGTGACACACCGGATGTGGTGCTCGCCTGCGCCGGTGACGTGCCCACCCTGGAGACCCTCGCTGCGGCGGCGATTCTGCGGGATCGCCTGCCGGAGTTGAAGGTTCGCGTGGTCAATGTCGTCGATCTCATGCGTCTGCTGCCCGAGACCGAACATCCGCACGGCCTGCCCGACAGCGAATTCGACACCTTGTTCACCCGTGATCGGCCGGTCATCTTCGCCTTCCACGGCTATCCGTGGCTGGTGCACCGGCTCGCTTACCGCCGCACCAACCACGACCAGCTGCATGTGCGCGGATACAAGGAGAAGGGCACCACCACAACGCCTTTCGACATGGTCATGCTCAACGATCTGGACCGCTACCACCTGGTCATGGATGTGATCGACCGGGTGCCGGAGCTGCGTGAGCGCGCGGCGGGGCTGCGGCAGGAGATGGTGGACGCCCGCTGGACCGCGCGCGCCTGGACGCGGTCGCACGGAGCCGATATTCCCGCCGTCGCCGACTGGTCCTGGCCCGCCCGCTGAGGCGGCTCACGCCTCGCGGCGGCGTTTGCGGTGGCTGGTGTCGCAGAGCGGGAACGTCTTGGAGCGGCGGCACTGGCAGAGGGCGACGACGAAGCGATCGGAGCGCACCACGGTGCCGTCATCGGTCACCAGCTCGACCGGGCCCTGAATGAGGGCGGGCCCGTCGCGGGTGAGGACCACGCGGCGGTAGTCGTCGGTCATGGACAACCTCCTCTGCTGCCTCGGGACATACCCGGCCACCGAGCGGGGAAACCGGCGGCTACCTTGCCTCCGCGCCGGGCCTCCGGACCTGCGATGATATCCACTGGAATATCGGTTCGTACGAGTGTTGGTCTTGGACAGGCGCGTGGCGGCCGTGTTCTCGTGTCGCCATGACACAGAGCAGGAGAGGGGCCCTCTCGGCCCGCACGAGAATCGCCGTATTGCTGACCGCGCTCGTTCCCCTGGTCGGCGCGTGCGCAGGCGCGTCGAGTGAGACGGCACCCACGTCGACCACGCCCGTCGCCGATATCCAGTACGCCGGTCTCGAACAGCAGCACGACGCGCGCCTCGGGGTCTTCGCGATCGATACCGCTTCCGGCAAGACCACCGGCTACCGCCAGGACGAGCGGTTCGCCATGATGTCGACCTTCAAGGCTCTCGCCTGCGGCGCGCTGCTGAAGGCGCATCCACTCAGCACCGGCTACTGGGATCAGGTCATTCGCTTCACCGAGGCGGATGTCGCCAAGGCGCAGGGGTCGGCGGTGTCCGGCAAGCATGTCGAGAGCGGTATGACGGTCCGCGAATTGTGTGACGCGGCAATCACTTACAGTGACAACGCGGCCGCGAACGAGATTCTGAAGCTGCTGGGCGGACCGCAGGCGGTGACGGAGTTCCTGCGCGGGATCGGCGATCAGGTGAGTCGACTCGACCGCTGGGAGCCCGAGCTCAATACCGCGATTCCGGGCGATGAGCGCGACACCACGACGCCCGCGGCCATCGCGCGCGACTATCAGGCACTGGTCGTCGGGGATGCCCTCCCGGCGCCGGAGCGACAGCAGCTGACCGACTGGTTGCTCGCCAACACCACCGGCGGCGAGCGCATTCGCGCCGGGTTGCCGTCGGAGTGGCGGACCGGCGACAAGACCGGGACCGGGGATTACGGGTCGGCCAATGACGTGGCGGTCACCTGGCCCGCCGGTGCCGCCGCGCCGATCGTCATCGCGGTGCTGACCACGCATGCGGCGGCGGAGGCGAAGCCGGACAGCGCGCTGGTCGCCGAGGCGACGAAAGTCGTTGTGACACAGGTGCGCTGACCGGTTCAGGGGTCCCGCGTCTCGTTGCCCGGCCGAGCGTAGAAGATCGACCAGGGTTGCCCCGGAGCGGAGGACGTCAGCGGCGTCGGCATCTCCTCTTCGGCGAGCACCACCGCGGCGGTATGGGCGAAACGCGGGACCGCCGGGTGGACGGCGGTGTCGGTCCAGACTGCGGCGAGACGGCGGACCAGCGGGCGGTCGACCAGTGGCCGCCACGCCACCCGGGGTTCGCGCCGCGCCATGGCCTCCTGCATGAACGCCACGCCCTTGCCCGCCAGCACTAGGCCGAGGCTGAATTCGGGATTGCGGGCGTGGCGGATGCGGGCGGGTTCGAATCCCTGTGCGCGACAGCTGTTCAGGAGACGATCGTGCCAGCCGGGGGCCGTGGCGCGCGGGAAGAGCACGAGGTCGTGGCCAGCGAGATCGGCCAATCGGACCTCGGGCAGGCGCGCAAGCGGTGAGGTGCGCGGCAGCACCACGCCGAGCGGCACGCTCGCGGTGGGCCCGCGCACCAGATCGGGCGCGTCGACCGGTTGATCCACCAGTCCCACGTCGAGTTCCGCCGTCGCGAGCAGGCGAAGCTGATCGGCGGTGTCGAGTTCCTGGAGGTCGAGGGTCAGGGCCGGGGCCTCGTCGGCGAAGCGCCGCAGCAGCGTATGCAGTACGGCCGCAGGGGTTTCCGCCGGGACGCCCACGCGCAACGTCCCGAGGTCACCGTCACTCGCCTTGCGCATGACGGTGCGCAACCGCTGTTCGGCGGCGAGCAACGCGCGGGCCTCGTCGACGAGGAGTTCGCCCGCCGCGGTGAGCTGGACGGCGCGGCGGGATCGGTCGAACAGCGCCACCCCGAGTTCGCGTTCCAGGCGCTGGATCGACTGGCTCAGGGGCGGCTGTGCGATACCGAGCACCTCGGCCGCCCGGCCGAAATGCATTTCGCCCGCCACCGTCAGGAAGTAGCGCAAATGCCGGGCCAGGTCCACGACCTCGACGATATGCGATCGGATATGGCAGCACGCCGACCGGGTGTCTACCGTGTCAGGGTGGCACCAGAGCAACGTATCCAGGAGATCTTCGCCGAGCTGCCCGTGCGCGGCACGCTGCACGCCGTCGATATCGCCGACGGCCGGGAGATCGCGGTCGGGGCGGACGAGCAGGTGGTGATCGCGTCGATCTTCAAGATCCTGCTGGTCCTGGAGTTCAGCCGTCAGGTGGAGGCCGGTCAGATCGACCCCACCGAACGCGTGCTGGTGCGCGCCGCCGACCGCCTCGGCGGTTGGGGCACCGCCGGATGCGCCGACGATATCGAGCTGTCCCTGCGCGACCTCGCACTGTTCGCCATGTCGGTCAGCGACAACACCGCCGCCGACCTCCTGCTGCACCGCGTGGGCCGCGACACACCCGCGCTCCTCGCCGCGGAGCTCGGCCTCGACCGCACCCGCGTCATCGGCGGCCCACGCCACCTCCTCGAATCGATGTTTGCCGATGTCGGCGCACGCGACGCCTCCGAATTCGCGGCCATCTTCCCCACCCTGACCCGCGAGCAGGTGTCGCGCATGCGGGTCTTCCGCCCCGAACACACCACCTCCAGCACCGCCCGCGACATCACCCACCTGCTCTCCCTCATCTGGCGCGACGCCGCCGGTTCCCCCGCCGCCTGCGCCGCCGCCCGCAACCTCATGCGCCACCAGATGTTCTGGACCCGCATAGCGGCCGGTTTCCCCGACGAGGTCCGCGTAGCCTCCAAAACCGGCACCCTCCCCGGCCTCCACATGGAAGCGGGCGTAGTCGAATACCCCGACGGCGCCCGCTACGCCCTGGCCCTCTTCGCCCGCACCGAAGACCTGGGCAGCCGCAATATCGCCGTAGACCTAGCCATGTCCCGCGCCGCCCGCACCGCCGTCGACGCCCTCCGCGCCGAGGTCCCCGCCCCACTCACCGCGTAAGCGCCGCGGCCCTCGATCAGGCGCTATGGGCGTTTCGTTCCCGATGGCCGGTTCTCGATTGTGCGAGACTGAGTGTGCGCCACAGTTGATCGCACCACTTCCTTGTTTCGTGTCCGGTGACCGGCTCGGAGGTTCGTCGTGTCGAATTGTGCTCCTATTCTTCGCAATACGCTGATTGCGCTGGGATTCGCCGGGTTGGTCTGTACGCACGCGCCCGCGCAGGCCGCTGCGCCCGCCTTCTCGGAGTATGTCGCCCTGGGGGATTCGTGGACCGCTGGGGTGTTCACGCGTTTGCCACCGGCGACGGAACATACTCCGGCGGATTGTGCGCAGTCGGCGCTGAACTATCCGCACCGGGTGGCGAAGGTGCTCGAGGTCGCCGTGTTTCGCGATGCCAGTTGTGGGAGTGCCACGACGGTGGAAATGACCGCGCCCCAAGCGCTTCCGCTCGGTGGCGTGAATCCGCCGCAGTTCGATCGGCTCACGGCGACGACCGATCTCGTGACCTTGGGTATCGGCGGGAACGATATCGGCTTCACGGTGGCGGCGCGAGACTGTGTGCGGCCGCTGCCGGAAGGTACCGGGTCGGCCGAGAATTCTTGTGCCGCAAAACTTACCGCCAAGGGCGTCGATCGCTTGGCGAAGAACATCGCGGCGACGGCACCCGCGATCGAAGAGGTCATCGCGCAGATACGGGAGCGGTCACCGCGGGCGCGCATCCTGCTCGTCGACTACCTCAACGCATTTCCCGCCGACGCCAAATCGTGTTGGCCGCTGCTCCCGGCCCTCGATGTCGACGTCGCCTATCTGCGTGCCAAATTCATTCAGATGAACGCCATGCTGGCGACCGTCGCGACCGATACCGGCGTGGAGTTCGTCGACACCTACACGCCCAGTACCGGTCACGACGTCTGCCAACCCGAGCCGCTGCGCTACGTGGAGGGCATCAGCGTCTCCTCGGTCCACAACAAACCGGGAGTGGCCTTCCCGATGCACCCCAACGCCCGCGGAGCGGCGGTACAGGCCGAAGCCGTGTTGAATACGTTGCGCGGCAAGGCCTGAACGGTTTCCGGACTAGGTCACCAGGCAGATGGGGCCGAGCTTGACGCCCGTACCGACGGTGACCTGAAGGTCTCGTTGGCCGCCGATCTGGACGGCGTGGAGGTTGTGCACGCCGGTGCTGGCGGGGGTCCACTGGGCGGTGACCTTGCCGGAGCTGGGGACCTGGATGGCGCCGGGCGGGTCGAAGGAGCCGTTCTGGCTGTCGTAGAAGCTGACGTAGTCGCCGGGGGTCGCGGTGGCGGTGGCGGTGTAGGAGCAGCCGGTGCCGTAGGAGGTGCTGGAGCCGAGGCCGGGGGCGACGGTGAAATCGGTGATGGCGGCGGGAGCGCTGGGGGCGGTCAGCACGAGAGCGGTGATCGCGCCGAAGGTCGTTGCCGCGGCGGCGGCGGTCCTGCGTGATCGGAGCATGGTGGATCCTTTCGTATCGCAGTGAGGTGCCCGACTGCGACACCTCCGTCCGGTGCCGAGCGTAGTTACTCGATCGCCGATGTCGAGACCCCTATCCGGGGGGCGTGGGCCTGGAAAGGCACCGTGACCAGCCCCGCGAGGAGCAGAGCTTCCCCGATATTGCCCAATGGCGGGACCGCGAACGCCGCCCCCGAGCAGACGGTCAGCGCCACCGCCGCCACCAGCGGCCACGGCGTTTCGCGCCTGCGCCACAACGCCGTTCCGGCGATCAGCAGGACCACGGTGACCGCCAACGCGGGCAGCGGCGGACCGGAGGGCGTCGCCGGAACGTAGCGCAGGGTGTCCGCGTAGGTACGCGGCGTCAGCTCCAGGTGAACGAGTTCGGTAGCGCCCCACAGGATCAGGACCGCCGCGAGCGCATAGGACCACCGCCGCAAGGCCGGGAACACCCGCTGCCCGACCCAGATCACCAGCAGTGGCGTCAACACGGCATGCCCGACGAACCGACCGACGCTCAGCCCATGCAGGACCGCTCCCTCGCCGAGCAGGGCGCCCACGGCGAAAGCCGTCGAGTCGTAGGCCAGTCCGACGCCGACCACCACGAGTATCCACCGGCCCGGCCCCGCCGCACGCGTACACAATCGGGCCACGCACGCGAGCTCGACGACGGCCACCAGGGCCAAGACCAGGGAAACCACTCTCAGGCCGGAGTCCGGCGCAGGTAGCGCCCGTGCGGATCGCCCTGCACCTTGCCATCGCGGTAGATGTGCTGACCGCGCAGGAACACCTCGGTGACCCGGGCGTTCATCGAGAACCCCTCGAAAGGCGTGTACTCCTGGGCGGATTCGCTGTCAGCGGCACGGACGGTCCATTCGGCAGTCGGGTCGACGAGAACTATATCGGCGTCGAAACCGGGCGCGATGCTGCCCTTCCCGGTGAGCCCGTAGCGCTGCGCGGGATTCCAGGACGTCAGCTCGGCGATACGCGAGAGCGGCACACCCCGTTTCATACCCTCCCCCACCAGACCCGGCAGCAGGTACTCCGCTCCCCCGAAACCGGATTTGGCCGCGAAGATATCGTCGCGGTCCACACCGAACTTCTGCTCATCGCGGCAACACGCGTGATCGCTGACCACCCAGTCGATCTCACCCGCGAGCAGATGCCGCCACAGCGCCTCCACATCGGCGCGCTCCCGCAGCGGCGGATTCACCTTGCCGCCCAGACCGTGCGCGGTGTCGACATCGGCGAGCAGATGCCCGATGGTCACCTCCCGCCGGAAGTCCACATGCGGGAACGCCCCCGCCATGATGAGCGCCGCCTCGACCGCCTTCGCCGAGGACAGGTGCAGCAGATTGATATTGGCCAAACCCGTCTCGTGCGCGAGATAGGACGCCATGGAGATGGCCAGGCCCTCGGAGTGCGGCGGGCGCGAGGCACTGTAGGCCCGCAGGCCGGTGAGCGCGCCCTCCCGCTCCACCATCTCGGTGTAGGCGGTCATGATCTCGGCCGTCTCACAGTGCAGCGACAGCGACACCCGATTGCCGAAACGCGCACGCGCACTCTGGATTCCGCGCATGACGAATTCGAAGTGCGCGAGGTCGTAGCGTTCGGTCGGCGGAATCATGAGGAAATCGGCCTGGTCGGCGGAGCGCCCGTGCAGGCCGTGACCACCGTAGAACATGAAGATCTTGAACGAGGTCACCCCGAAATCCTCGATCAGCGAGGGGATCTCGGCGATGTGCTCGGCCGTCATGGGCGCGAGATGCAGCGCGTGGTCCACGAAGGCCCGCCCGGACATGCGGTCGAGCACCTCGGGCACGAAATCACGGTAGGCCCCACCGCGATTCAGGTAGTAGCGCCCCGTGCGCATGTAGGTGATCGCGGTGGTGACCCCGCCTTGCGCGCAGGCGCGGCTCTCGCTCTCGGTATCGGCGGACAGTTCCTGATAGATGCCCCAATGCTGATGCGCGTCCACCACACCCGGAAACGCCAGCAGCCCTTGGGCATCCACCACCCGATCGAAGCCCGCCCCCGACAGGTCGGGCCCGACTCGACTGATCACACCGCCGGAGACGGCGATATCCACGGGCTCCGGTTGGTCGGTGGACGGATCCCCCGGGCGCACGACACGGGCGTTCCGGATGAGCAGGTCGGTCGCCGCCACGATTCACTCCAGTTTCTCTGTGCGAAACAACTTTATCAATTTGGCGATCATCGCAGTAGTATGCGCTGATAGTCAATGCCGTTCACCCACTCTCATGTTTCGTTGTGGGAAACATTCTGGCGGCAAGGTGAGGAGTCGAACGATGGACGGTCCGCTGTCGGGAATCCGGGTGCTGGATGTGGCGACGCTGTTCGCCGGGCCACTGGCGGCCACGCTGCTGGCCGATTACGGGGCCGAGGTCGTGAAGATCGAACACCCGAAGGGCGATCCGGTGCGCAGCCACGGCGCACAGCGCGACGGCGTGGGCCTGTGGTGGAAGATGTTGGGGCGCGGCAAGAAATCGGTGACGCTGTATCTGGGCGCACCGGAGGGGCAGGAGATCTTCCGGCGCATGGTCGCCGACACGGATGTGGTGATCGAGAACTTCCGGCCCGGCACTCTGGAGCGCTGGGGTCTCGGATACTCCGAACTGCGTCGCATCAATCCGGGCCTGGTGCTGGCGCGGGTCACCGGATTCGGTCAGATCGGCCCCTACGCGCACCGCCCCGGCTTCGGGACGCTCGCCGAGGCCATGAGCGGTTTTGCCGCCATCACCGGCGAACCCGACGGGCCGCCCACCCTGCCGCCGTTCGGATTGGCCGACGGAATCGCCGCGCTGACAACCTCTTTCGCCATCATGACCGCCCTGCGGGCGCGCGAGAGCAGTGGCCGCGGCCAGCAGATCGACATGGCCATCATCGAACCCATCCTCACCCTGCTCGGCCCGCAGCTCATCGCCTACGATCAGCTCGGCGAGTTGCAGACGCGCATGGGCAACCGTTCCTCGAACAACGCCCCCCGCAATACCTATCGCACCGCCGACGACCGCTGGGTAGCGGTCTCCACCAGCGCGCAGTCGGTGGCCGAACGCGTCATGCGCCTGGTCGGACGGCCCGATCTGATCGAGCAGCCCTGGTTCGCCTCCGGGGCCGAACGCGCCCGCCACGCCGACGAACTCGACACGGCGGTCGGCGATTGGATCGCCGCGCGCGACGCCGACGAGGTGGTCGCGGCGTTCGAGAAGGCCGAGGCGGCCGTCGCCCCCATCTACAACGCCGCCGATGTCCTGGCCGATCCGCAGTTCCAGGCGCTGGGCACCATCGCCGAACTGCCCGACGACGAATTGGGTTCCGTCCGTATGCAGAACATTCTCTTCCGGCTCTCCGAGACACCCGGCCGCATCCGCTGGACCGGACCGCCACTGGGCGCGCACACCGCGGAGGTGCTCGGCGCGTACGGCGTCGACGCCGACCAGTTGGCGCGGCTGCGCGCGGCGGGGGTCGTCCGATGAGTGACCGCGACCCCCTGGTGAGTCTGGTGCGCGGCGGCGTGCGCCTCATCGAACTCGGACAGCCGTTCTTCACCGGTATGCCGTGCTCGCCGAACCATCCCGGCTTCCGCATGACCCTCGCGCGCAGGCACGGTGACATGGTGCGCCCCGACGGCGGTTCGGCCGCGAACGAGGTGATCGTGACCGGCGGCCATGTCGGCACGCATATCGACGCGCTCAGCCATGTCAGCCACGACGGTCTGCTGCACGGCGGCGTCGACGCCATGGCCGCCCAGCGCGGTGGCGCGTTCGATACCCATGGGGCCGAACATCTTCCGGGCCTGCTGCGACGCGGCCTGCTCCTGGACATCGCGGGCCTGCACGACACCGACCACCTCCCCGGCGGCTACGAGGTGACCGTCGACGACCTCGAACAGGCCGCCAAGCACGCCGATGTCGATCCCGAGCCCGGCGATGTGGTGCTCGTCCGCACCGGCTGGTCGCGGCTGTTCGACGAACCGGCGGCCTACCTGGGCGGCCAGTCCGGCGTCCCCGGTGTCGGTGTGGACGCCGCCCGCTGGCTCGCCGCCCGCGACGTCACCGCCACCGGGGCGGACACCACCGCCTACGAGCGCATCGCCCCGGGCGCGGGCCACAGTGTCCTGCCCGTACACCGGGTCCTGCTGGTGGAGTCCGGCATCTTCATTCTCGAACACCTGGCGCTGGAAGACCTCGCGGCCGAGGGGATCCACGAATTCGTCTTCGTGCTCGCGCCCCTGCGGATCGTCGGCGGCACCGGATCCCCCGTCCGCCCGCTCGCGGCGGTGACCCGGTGAGCGCCACCTCCAGCAGATACGCGAACAGCGGACCCGCTTCGGCCGATACCGCCAGCGGTGCGGCCACGAGCGGTGTCGCGCAGCCCGATCCCCGCACCGTGGTGCGGGCCCTGGCGGATTTCGCGGTGACCGCGCGCGACCACGGCGTCGGCGCGCGGCTGCGGGACGACGCCGCGCGACGGGTACTCGATGTGCTCGGCAACAGCCTTGCCGCACAACGCACTCCGGCCGCGACGGCGGTCCACGCGCTGATCGAGGAGTGGTCCGGGCACCCCCGCGCGACCGCCCTGGGCATGCCCGGCCGCTATCCGGAGCCCAGTGCCGCGCTCCTCAACGGCACCCTCGCGCACGCCTTGGATTTCGACGACACGCACCTGCCCTCGGTGCTGCACCCGTCGGCCAGCGTGGTCCCCGCGGCCCTGGCGGTGGCGGAATCGGTGCATGCCTCGGGGGCCGCGCTGCTCGACGCGGTCGCGGTCGGCGTGGAGCTCACGGTGCGGCTCGGTATGGCGGGATATGACGAGAAGCTCGGCAACTCCGTGTATTTCGAACGCGGCCTGCACGCGACCGCGATCTGCGGGACGCTCGGCGGGGCCGCGGCGGCGGCGATGCTGTGGGGCCTCGACGGCCCCGGGATCGCGCACGCGATCGGCATTGCCGCGAGCATGGGGTCGGGCCTGTTGGAGGCGAACCGCACGGGCGGCACCGTCAAACGGGTGCATTGCGGGTGGGCGGCGCACGCGGCGGTCACCGCCGCGAGTCTGGCACGGCACGGCATCACCGGACCGCCGACGGTCATCGAGGGCAGATTCGGTCTGCTGCAAGCCTTCTGCGGCGAGCACGCGGTGCCCGCGGCGATCACCGACGGGCTCGGGGAGCACTGGGAGCTGCCGGGGGTGTTCTTCAAGCCGTACCCGTGCAACCACTTCACCCACGCCGGTATCGACGCGGCGCTGCGGCTGCGCGCTCGCGGCGTGGTCGCCGACGACATCACCCGTCTCGTCCTGGGCGCGCCGACACCGGTGCTGCGCACGATCGGCGAACCCGTCGCCGCGAAGCGCAATCCCGAATCCGGTTACCACGCCGCGTTTTCCGGCCCGTACACGGTGGCGGCGGCGCTGCTGGGCGGCGGCGGCCTCGGCGTCTTCCACGAGGACTTCACCGACGAGGCCGCCCGGAATCCGGTGCGACTCGCGCTGGCCGCGAAGGTCGAGTGCCGTCCCGACTCGCACTGCGACGAGATCTTCCCGCACCAGTTCCCGGCCGTCCTCACCGCCGAGCTCCGCGACGGGAGCACCCTGACCGAACGCGTCGACGTCAATCGCGGCGGCCCCGGCAATCCGCTGTCGGCCGAGGAGCTGGCGGCCAAATTCCGTCTCAACACCGCCGACATCCTGTCCCCGGCCACCGCCGACGACATCAGCGAAACCGTCTACGGCCTGGCCGATCTGACTGATCTCGACCCCCTGCTGCGGCTCCTACGCCACAGCGGTCCGGACGAACGACAGGGATGACGACAGATGGCCGCGTCAGCGGGCGGGCGTCGGAAACGGCCCCGCCCGACCGAGCAGCGCGGGTACGGGTTTGCCGAGCAACTCCCCCAGCCACGTCCCGGTTTCGCTGACGCGGTCCATCCGAACGCCGGTGGACACCGCCATCCGATCGAGCATGTACAGCAGGTCCTCGGTGGCGATATTGCCGGTGGCATTGGGCGCGAACGGGCAGCCCCCGACGCCGCCGGTACTGGCGTCGAGGACCCGCGCACCCGCATCGAGGGCGGCAATGGCATTGGCGTAACCGGTATTTCGCGTGTTGTGAAAGTGACACCGCACCGCCGCCTCCGGAGCCGCCGCCGCGGTACCGCTCACCAAGGTGCGCACCCGATCCGGCGTGCCGACGCCGATGGTGTCGGCGAGCGCGATCTCGTCGGGACCCGCCTCCGCGACCCGACGCACCAGATCGAGTACCGCGCCGGGCGCCACCTCACCCTCGAAGGGGCACCCGAACGCGGCGGCGATGGTGACGGTGCGGAACAGTCCGGCATCGGCGGCGCGTTTGGCCAGCGCCGTCCAGCGCTCGACGCCCTCGGCCGTATCGCAGCCCTGGTTGCGGCGGCTGAACGTATCCGTCGCCACCACAACGACATTGATCTCGTCGACGCCCGCCGCCAGCGCCCGGTCCAGACCGCGGTCGTTGAACACCAGCCCCGCATAGGACACACCGTCCACGCGCGGCACCCCCGCCATCACAGCCTCGGCATCGGCCATCTGCGGAACCCGTTGCGGATTCACGAAACTCACCGCCTCGATGCGCCGCAGCCCGGCCTCGATCGAGCGCTCCACGAGCCGGACCTTGTCGGCGGTGGCGATGATCTCCGCTTCGTTCTGCAATCCGTCCCTGGGCGCGACTTCCACTACGGTGACGTCCACTCCGGCCTCCCATGCGCTTGTCTTGCAGCACTGTTTCACTGAGGGATACAGTGTTACCACTTTCAAACTCACCCTACCGGACCGCCGAACCGCGCGGAATCGGTTGCACCACAGGAATGGAGAGGCCGAATGACAGCCGAAACGACCGCCGGGCCCCTGGCCGATCTGCGCGTGATCGAAATGGGCCAGCTGTTGGCCGGGCCGTTCTGCGGACAGCTGCTGGGCGATTTCGGGGCCGAGGTCATCAAACTCGAGGCGCCCGGCGTCGGCGATCCCATGCGCCAGTGGGGCCGCGAGCAGTCCCAGGGCAAATCGCTGTGGTGGCCGGTCGTGGCCCGCAACAAGAAGTCGGTCACCTGCGATCTGCGCAATCCCGAAGGCCAGCGCCTGGCCCGGGAACTCATCGCGACCGCCGATATCGTGATCGAGAACTTCCGCCCCGGCACCATGGAGCGTTGGGGCCTGGGCTACGAACAGCTGCGCGAGATCAATCCGGGCCTGATCATGGTGCGCGTCACCGGTTATGGCCAAACCGGCCCGTACGCGCCGCGCGCCGGGTACGGCTCCATCGGCGAGGCCATGGGCGGAATCCGCTACACCACCGGCGATCCCGACCACGCACCGGCGCGCACCGGCATCTCACTCGGCGACTCCCTCGCCGCGGTCTTCGCCACCATCGGCACCCTCGCGGCCGTGCACCACAAGGAGCGCACCGGGCAGGGACAGCTGGTCGACTCGGCCATCTACGAAGCGGTCCTGGCCATGATGGAATCGCTGCTGCCCGAGTACGCGGTCACCGGCTACCAGCGCGAGCGCACCGGCTCGGTCCTGCCGAATGTCGCCCCCAGCAATGTCTACCCCACCGCGGGCGGTGAGATGGTCCTCATCGCGGCCAACCAGGACACCGTGTTCACCCGGCTCACCGAACTCATGGGCAGGCCCGAATTGGCCTCCGACGAGCGGTATTCCACCCACACCGCCCGTGGCGCGCGCATGGACGAACTCGACGAGCTCATCGCCGCGTGGACCGCCGACGCCGACGCCGAGGAACTCCTCGAAACCCTGCACAAGGCCGGAGTGCCCGCGGGCCGCATCTACACCGCGCGGGATATGTTCAACGACCCGCATTTCGCGGCCCGACAGGCCATCGTCCGTGTCACCCACCCGGAACTGGGCGAGCTTCCCATGCAGAACGTGGTGCCCAAGCTCAGCGCCACCCCCGGTTCCGTCCGGCATGCCGGGCCGGACCTGGGCGAGCACAATGCCGAGGTCTACGGCCAGGTGCTCGGCTTGGACGCCGACCAGATCGCGAAACTCGCCCAGACTGGCGTCATCTGAAGGGGACGGCACGTGAAGGATCTCGTCGAGGACGCCCGCGCGGCCGGTTACAACACGCCGCTGGGCGCGGGTACCCGGCCAGCCGTGCTGGTCATCGATATCTGCGCGGCGTATGTCACCGACGGCTCCCCGTTGCGCGCACCCGTCGAAGAGGCGGTGCGCGCGGCGGCGACCATGGTGAAAAGCGCACGGACAAGCAAGGTTCCGGTACTGTTCACCCGCGTCTCCTACCGGCCCGGCAGCACCGACGGCGGCCTGTTCCGGCGCAAGGTGCCCACCCTGTCGGTCTTCGAAGAGGGCAACCCCCTCGGCGAATTCCTCGACGACCCCGCACCGTTGCCGGGTGAGACCGTGGTGACCAAGCAGTATCCCAGCGCCTTCCACGGCACGGCGCTGGCCGCGAATCTCACCGCCGAGGGCATCGACACCCTGCTCATCGTCGGCCTGACCACCAGCGGCTGTGTGCGCGCCACCGCTACCGACGCGCTCCAGCACGGCTTTCGTCCGCTGGTGGTCGCCGACGCCTGCGGGGACCGCGACCCCCGGCTGCACGAGGCGAATCTCTACGACCTCAATGCCAAATACGCCGATGTCCTCGATCTCGACGCGGCGCTGCGCGTGATCGAGGACCGGTAGCGGGGTGGCTCAGCGGATTTCGACCTCGACACCCGCCGCGGCACGCGGCCCGCTGTCGTAGACGAAATCCCGTGCCGAGGCATCGCCGAGCTGCGCGAGGAACCACATGGCCGTCCACCGGGCGGCGGTCGTGATGGTCTCCTCGCGCGGCGCGGTCCCGACCCGGCTGTCGGGCGCGGCCCCCGGCGGGTTGTCGATATCGGCGAGCCCGAAGTGGTTCGCGCCCACCAGATTCACGAAGACTCCCGTCGGCAGGCCCGCCATGGTCCGGAAGCTCTCGTGCGCCTCGGCCGGTTCGCTGACCCCGTCCTCGGTGCCGTTGATGTACATCACCGGAATCCCTTGGACGTCAACAGGATCCACCGTGCCGCCGACGGTGGTGTTGGTGCCGTGACCGACGATCGCCTTCAGCTCCGGCGGATGCCGGTAGCTCAGGCCGAAACAGAACGGCACCTGGCACCGGTCGGCCGCGGCGTACAGCGCCGCCGCCCCGCCGTAGGAGTGCCCGGCCACCACGAGCGTGTTCGTGTCGACCAGTCGCCCCACCTCGGAGGTCGGATCGGCCGCGCGTTGGCGCGCCCACTCCATCACCTCGGTGAGCGAGAATTCGCTGGGCAGGCTGTAGAAGGGAATCGGATAGCGCTCGGGCACCACCACGACGAAGCCGTAGGACGCGACCTCGGCGGCGAAGCGGGCGTAGTGGCCGCGGCGCACATTCGCGCCGGGCAGCAGCAGTGCCACCGGCATCCGGTGGTCGGAGTGTTCGGGATACCAGACGGTGGCCGCGTCCGAGGCGACGCGCGTTTCCTCTTGGCGCACACCGTCATCGGCGGTGGCGGAGGGCACCGCGGTGAGTAGGAGCAGGGACAGGGTGGCCGCCAACAAGCTGCGCATGAGACCCCGTTTCGATTGTGGAAACACCGTTTCGATGTGAAACTATCGGCGGAGCCTACAACGAAACAGCGTTTCGCAGAAGAGAACAGGGAGAGATGGATGGGCGCACACCCCAATGGTTGGTGGATTCTGCTGCACCTGGTGTTGTTCGTGTTCTGGCTGGGTGGCGACCTCGGCGTCTTCTACTCCAGCCGGTTCGTGATCAACCCGAATCTCACACCACCCGCGCGGGCGACGGCGCTGGCCATCATGAGCGGCCTGGACCTGGGGCCGAAGATCTGCCTGGTGTTGTTCCTGCCCAGCGGCATCACGCTGATGGCCCTGGAACCGCACGGCGCGTCACTGTTCGGGATCGCGCTGTTCCCATGGTGGTCGGTGGTCGGGGTCTGGATCTTCGCGGCGATCTGGTTGGCGCTCACCGTGATCGCGCATCGCACGCACGGGAGTATCGCCAGTGTGAAGCGCGCCGACCTCGCCATCCGCTTCGCGGTCATCGCCGCCATGGTGGTGTCGGGGGTCTACACCTTCGTCGCGGCGGAGCCGTTCGGCGTCACCACGAATCCGAAGTGGCTGGGCGGCAAGATCCTGCTCTACGCCACCGCCATCGCGGCCGGGCTCGGCATTCGAATGACCTTGCGCCCCTTCGGCCCCGCCTTCGCGACACTGATGTCGACGGGGCCGACCGACGAGGTGAACACCACGCTGCGCCGCAGCGTCGACGGCTGTCTGCCCTATGTCTGGGCGATCTGGGGCAGCGTGCTGGTGGCGGCGTTGCTGGGGGTGCTCAAACCCGCCGCGAACCTGTGACGCTAGCCCGCGTAACCCAATTGCGCCGAGACCGCCCCCGCCGCCTTCTGCAGCAGCGGCAGGCACTCCTTCATCCTCGGCTCGAAGCGCGACAGCGGGCCGCACACGCTGATGGCGGCGACCACGCCGCCATCGTGGTCCAGCACCGGCGCGGCGATCGACGCCGCGCCGATCTGGCGCTCCCCCAACGACACCGCGTATCCGCGCTTGCGGATCTCGGTGAGTTCGGTGCGCAGTTTGCGCGGCGTGGTGATGGTGGCGTCGGTGAACGGCGTCAGCTCGTGCCGGTCGAGGTACTCGTCGATCTCCTCCGTGCGCAGGAAGGCCAGGATCACCTTGGAGGAGCTGCCCGCGTGCAGCGGGTAGGGCACCCCGAGCGCGACCTCCATCCGCAATTCCTGGTCCGGCACAATCTGATCCACGTACATGCGGGTATCGCCGCGGCGGATCGACAGGGTCGCGGTGTCACCGGTGGCCACCGCCAGCCGCCGCAGCTCCGGTCCGGCCATCACCCGCAGATCGGTGCGCGCCAGATAGGCCCGCCCCAGGGCGATGGCGGCGTGACCGAGCGCGTAGCGGCGCGTGGTCGGCTCCAGGGTGATCAGTTCCCGATTGCGCAGCGCGGTGAGAATGCGATGCACGGCGGCCTTGGTGAGGCCCAGTTCATTGGCGATCTCGGTGACCCCGAGATCGGGACGGCCGGTACGGCCGAACAGCAACAATACGTCCATGGCGCGTTCGACGGCGGCGATGGAGCGGCTCTGACTCTCGGCTTCGGTGTCCGGCACGGGATACAGCTTAGGCCACATGATTTCCCAATGGGAAACGGCTCGCCGAATTCCCGGTTACGCCAACAATCTCCCGGTCCACGGCTTGCACAGCGCTACCCGTAGCGTTACCGTGTGCGTAACAGCGTTTCCGCTATCGAAACGGAGGCCACGGTGGATCCGACAAATCTCCGTGCGGTATTGGCGCAATGGGCGACCGGCGTGGTCGTGGTGACCACGACCCGCGCCGACGGTGAGCGACACGGTATGACCGCGAGCTCGTTCACCAGTGTGGCCCTCGATCCGCCACTCGTCTCCATATGTCTGGCTTCGGCCAGCACGACCTGCCGATTGATCAGGCACAGCGGCGTTTTCGCCATCAATGTGCTCGGCCACGACCACGAGGACATCAGCCGCCGCTTCGCCACCTCGAGCAGCGAGGTCGGCGACCGCTTCGGGGTGGGTGAGTGGCGGCGCTCGGCCAGCGGCGCGGCCGTGCTCACCGACGCGGTGGCCTGGCTGGACTGCGTGGTGGCCGCCTGCCACCCGGCCGGTGACCACACCATCGTGCTCGGCCTGGTCCAGGACGCCGCCGCGCCGCGGCCCGCACCCCCGCTCATCTATCACGACCGCACCTACTACGAGGGGATTGCCCGATGAACGGCGATCAATTGACCGGCGAACGGCTCGTCGAAGATATGACCGAGGCCGAACGCGACCGCGCGCGACGGGTCGAATCGGTCCTGCCGACCCTGCGCGCCGCCGCCGAGGCGGCCGACCAGACGGCCACCTTCCCGGCCTCGCACATCGCGCTGTTGCGCGAGGCCGGACTGCTGGGCCTGGTGGTGCCGGAGAAGTTCGGCGGCCTGGGCGGTACCCTGCGCGATCTCGCCGCCGCCACCTTCGCCATGGGAACCGCCTGCCCCTCAACGGCTTTGGCGTTCTTCTTCCACAACACCAGCGCCTCGCGCGGACTGTTGCCGCTGGAGGCCATCGACGCGGGCCTGTTCGCCGAGGAGGAGATCCCCGAGGTGCGCGCCTTCGCGGAGAAGGTGCTCACCCGCATGGCCGACGGGGTGTGGCTGGCCAATTTCGCCTCCGAGTCGGTGAAGACCGCCGCCGCGAACATCACCATCGCCACCACCGCCCGCAAGGTCGACGGCGGCTGGATTCTGAAGGGCGAGAAGTCCTTCGGCTGCGCGACCGGGGTCGCCGACTACTACCTCACCTCCGCCAAACTGGAGGGCTACGACACCGCCGAGGGTTTGGCGACCTTCTTCGTCCCGCGCGACGCACCGGGTGTCAGTGTGCGCGCGCCGTGGGACGGCCTGGGCATGCGCGCCACCGCCAACAATGGCATTCGCCTCGACGACGTGTTCATTCCGGCCGACGAGGCCTTGGCGGTCCCAGGCGCGTTCACCAAGATGCTCACCATGAGCAGAGGCAGTTTCGTCGGCAACCAGCTCGCCATCGCGGCGGTGTACACCGGGTGCGCGCAGCACGTCTACGACGAGACGCTGGCGACCACCACGCGCAAGACCTTCGCCGACACCGGCGAGCCCATCGCCTCCTCCCCCGTGCACCAGGTGCTGATCGGCGAGATGACCCGGCAGTTGCGCACCGCCTACCTGTGGCTGCGCTACCAGCTCGCCATCGAGACGGTCGAACCGCCGATCAAACCGAAGCAGGAGGTGTTCACCCAGTGGCGGCTCGGCAAGGGCGCGGTCACCGAGGCGTGCTTCCAGGTGGCCTTGGGCGGACTCAAGGCGGGCGGCACCTCCGCGGCGTCCATGAGCGGCGTGGCGGGCCGGGCGCTGCGCGATCTGGCCATGGGTCTGGTCATGACCTTCCCCGCCGAGCGGGGCATGTTGGAGGTGGCGCGGATCGTGACCGACGCCAAGGCCAATGAATTGTTCACCACCGCACCGGATTCGGCCCCGAACACCGCCGCACCGGAAGGGGCCGCGCGATGACGGCCGAACTGCCCGCGATCGTCGACCTGGTCGACGGTGACTGGGGTACGCCATCGGTGGATCTCGGTGTGGCGCTGGAGGATCCGGCGACCGGAGCCGAGGTGGCGCGCGCCGTGGCCACCGCCCCCGAACGCGTCGAACTCGCCCTCGCCGTGGCGGAGCGCGCGTCCGGGGCCAGCACACCGGAAATGCTGGACGCCATAGCGGATGCCCTCGAGCCCCGGCTGGCGCGCATCGCCGAACTCGACGCGTTCGCAACGGGCGTGCCGATCGGCCAGGTCACGCCGCTCGGCGCGATCGTCGCCGGATCGTTCCGACTCGCCGCCGATCAAGTGCGCGGGGGCCTGCTGCGCGAGGACCGCGACGGCGTGCGGGTGCATCGCCTGCCGCTGGGTCCGGCGCTGTGCCTGGTGCCTTGGAACGCGCCCGCGCCCATGGCCGCGCACAAGGTCGCCAACGCGCTCGCCGCGGGCTGCCCGGTCATTCTGAAAGTCAGTGAGCTGACGCCCTACAGCGTCGTCCTGCTCGCCGAGGACATTGCCGAGCACGTCCCGCCGGGCATGTTCCAGCTCGTGCACGGCGGCGTCGCCACCGGTGCGCAGTTGGTGGCCGACCCGCGCATCAAGGCGGTGTCGTTCACCGGCGGCCTGGCGGGCGGACGTTCGGTCGCCACCGCGTCGGCCCCACTGCTGCGCCCGTGCCAACTCGAATTGGGCGGTAACAACCCACTCGTGGTGCTGCCCGACGCGGATCTCGATACCGCCGCGCGCATGGCCGCCGAACTGCTGACCACCCTCAATGGCCAATGGTGCCGCGCACTGGGCCGGTTGATCGTGCCCGCCGATCGCTCCGCGGAACTGCTCGAGGCGATCGGTGAACGCTTGGACGCCTTGCGATTCGGGCCTCCGCTCGATCCGGGGACCGAGTTCGGTCCGCTGGTGCACTCGCGGCACGCCCGTACCGTGCGCGATGCGCTGGCGGGGCGCGAATTCCGTTCGTACGGCAAAACGCCCGATGTCGGAAACTATGTCGCGCCAACGCTTCTCGGTGAGGACCTGGCCGACGAGGTGTTCGGCCCGGTCGCCGGAACCGTCACCTACGACTCCGTCGAAGAGGCGGTCCGGCTGGCGAACGCGGTGCCCTACGGCCTCGAAGGCTATGTGTGCGGTACCGACGAGCAGCTGGCTTTGACCGTGGCGCAACAGATCCGGGCCGGTGAGGTCAAGGTGAACGGGTCCTCGATCATGAGCCTGCACCTGATGACCCCGCGCCCGGCGTGGGGGTGGTCCGGACTCGGCGAGGAGGGCACCGCGGAGACCCTGCGCTTCTTCACCGGAGCGCGGGTCGTGGGTGTCGAGGGCCGCTTCGCCCTGCACACCTCATGAGCGGCGTCGTCGTGGTGGGCGCGGGACCGGTGGGGCTCACCGCCGCGCTCACCCTCGCCCGTCGCGGTATTCCGGTCACCGTCCTGGAACAGGGCGGCGCACTCGCCACCGAATCGCGGGCCTCCACCTTCCATCCGCCCACCCTCGAGATGCTCGACGGGCTCGGCGTACTGAAACCGCTGCTGGCACAGGGGATCATCGCCTCCACCTTCCAGTACCGCGAGCGCGGCGGCGGCGCGATCGCCACCCTGGATCTCGGTGTGCTCGCCGAGGACACCGCCTATCCCTTCCGGGTGCAGTGCGAGCAGAGCAGGCTCACCCCGATCCTGCTCGACGCCTTGCCCGCACACGCGCGGGTGCGTTTCGGGCACGAAGTGCTCGGCCTGTCCGGCGGTGACGACGGCGTCATCCTGCACACCTCGCGCGGCCCGGTGCGCGCGGACTGGGTGATCGGCGCGGACGGCGCGCATTCGGCGGTGCGACGCGGTCTCGGCGCGGGATTCGAGGGCAGCACCTATCCGGAACGCTTCCTGGTGGCCTCGGTCGACGAGGATCTCGAGGCGGCGCTGCCCGGGATCGCGCCGATCAACTATGTCTTCGATCCCGAGGAATGGCTGGTGCTGCTGCGCACGCCGCAGCACTGGCGGGTGCTGCTCCCCACGCCCGCCGACACCCCGGACGATCTCGAATTGTCCCGTCTGCCACAGCGTTTGACCGCCGTGGCCGAGCTGGGGCGACCGTGGCGGCTGTTGCACGCCTCGCTCTACCGCGTCCACCAGCGGGTGACCGAATCCTTCCGGCGCGGCCGGGTGCTGCTGCTCGGCGACGCCGCGCACGTGAACAATCCGCTCGGCGGCATGGGTATGAACAGCGGTATCCACGATGCCGTCCAACTCGGTGGCGCGCTCGCCGACGTGCTGGCGGGCGGTTCGGAGTTCGGGCTCGACACCGCGGCGCGATGGCGGCGCACCGTGGCCGTCGAACACGTCCAGCGCGCCAGTCACGCCAATTGGCAGCGCCTGCGCGGCCAGGACGACGGATTCCGCTCGCATGTCGAGGAATTGGCCGCCGACCCGGTCGCCGCCCGCACCTATCTGCGCCGCGCCTGCCTACTCGATTCCCTGGAGCCGCAGCGATGATCACCCGAGAGAATCCGGCCCACCCCACGGAGATCGTCGGCTCGGTACCGGTCACCGAGCCGACCGAGGTCGACGCCGTCGTCCAAGCGGCACACCGCGATTACCGCGACTGGTCGACCCAACCCCTGCCGCGGCGGCTCGACGCCTTGGCCGCCGCCGCGGACGCGTTGGCGGCCAAGGCCGACGACCTCGCCGTGCTGTTGGCGCGCGAGACCGGTAAGCCGGTGGCCGACTGTCGCGGTGAGATCGGTTTCGCCGCCACCTATCTGCGCTGGGTGCGCGAGAACGCGCCGCGCGTGCTGGTGCCGTCGGTCACCGACGACGCGCAGGGCCGAACCGTGTGCACGCCGGAGCCTTTCGGCGTGGTCGCCGCCATCACCCCGTGGAACGCGCCGATCATTCTCGCCGTGCTCAAGCTCGGTCCGGCGCTGGCCGCCGGAAATACCGTGGTGCTCAAGCCTTCTCCGCTCGCACCCTTGACGGTGGCCGAGGTGGCGGCGCTGCTGCCGGGCACCCACGTGATCCACGGCGGCCCGGAGACCGTGCGGGCGCTGGTCACCCATCGGCTCGTCCGCAAGGCCGCCTTCACCGGCGGCGAGCAGGCGGGCCGGGCCATCGCGGCGGCCGCCGGACACGCCCTCAAGCCGGTGGTCCTGGAATTGGGCGGCAATGATCCGGCGATCTTCCTCGACGACTTCGCGCTCACCGCCGACGATTACGACCGGCTGGTGCTGGCCTCGTTCGCCACCGCGGGCCAGGTCTGTATGGCCGCCAAGCGCCTCTATGTGCCCAAGCGGCGCTTCGACGAATTCCTGGAGTCGTATCTCGGTGCCGCACACCGCATTCTGCGCGTCGGCGACCCTCTGGACGAACAGGTCACCATGGGCCCGGTGGTCAACGCGGCCGCGGTGGCGCGCATGAACGACCTCATCGCCGATGCGTGGAACCGGGGCGGCTGGATGATCCCGCTCGCCGATATCCCCGACAACGACGGCTATTACGTGGCCCCCTCGCTGGCGCTGGACCTCCCCGACGAATCGGATCTGGTGCGCCAGGAGCAGTTCGGTCCGCTGGTCCCCGTCCTCACCTACGAGGCCGAAAGCGAGGCGATCGCGCGCGCCAACGACTCCGATCTCGGTCTGGCCGCTTCGGTATGGTCCGCCGACGAGGACCGCGCCCTCGCGTTCGCGGCCCGGCTGGAAGCCGGATTCACCTTCATCAATACCCACAACCGCACCGGGATGTCGCTGCGCGCCCCGTTCGGCGGTACCAAGAACAGTGGTTTCGGCCGTGAGTACGCCGACGAGGGCTTGCGGGAGTACGTGCAGTCCACCGTCATTCACGCCCCCGCCGCATTCCGCAAGGGCGGCGCCGGGATGCCCGCGCGCGCCTACCCGAATTCCGGTGCGCGCTGAAACTTCCGGATCGCCTCGGCGATCTCGCGGGCGTGCGTGAACACCAGCGGATGCGGGCCGTCGAGCCAGGAGGCGGCGATCTCGGGTTTCGCGCGCACGAGCCGTTCGATACCCGCGCGCCAGTTCGCGTTGTGCCGGGGTACGCGCCCCTCGTCGCTGTCGCCCGCGATGGCCAGCGACATGATCATGGTGATCGGTAGGTCGAGCTCCCGGAACCGTTCCAGAATGGCCGCCCGCACCACATCGATCTCGCGATCCAGTGCGATCAGATCCGCCACGCCGAGCAGCATCTGATGCGCGGTCCCCTTGGCGCGCTCGAACTCCTCCCACATCTCCGGGTCCTCGCGCATGGCCTGAAACTGCGCCGCGTCGGCGTCGGTGATGAACGGTTCGGGCAGGGGATTCGCGCCATCGACGAGGACGAGCCCGGAGACGGTGTCCGGGTGCTCGCTGGCGTAGTACACGGCCAGGTCCGCACCCAGCGAGTAGCCCGCCAGCACCGGCGGCGACGGCAGGTCCAGCCGACCCACCTCCGCCATGACGGCGGTCAGATCGCTGAGGAATGCCGCGAAGTCGTACCGGTCGGCGGTCGAGCTGCGGCCGTGGCCACGCAGATCGAAGGTGATCACGTCGTGGTCGGCGCGCAGCAGGTCGACCAGCTCACGCTGGTCGGCCTGGGTCGAGAGCAGCCCCGGACACAGGACCAGCGGTCGCCCCCGGCCACCGCGAGACACCGCCAGGGTGACGCCGTCGTGGTGAACCGTGAAGTCCCGCATAGTCCCTGCCGTTTCCCCCGGGAGCTATCCGCTGCCGGGCAGTGTCTCGGTGGTCGTCCTCGGCCGACGGTAGTCCACCACCGCCCGCGCGGCCAACCTCGGCACCAACCAGGCCCCGACCTCACGGTGGGCCGGATGTTGTTGATACTCCAGCAGTTCCGCCTCCGACGCGTGCGTGGTCGCCAGGTACAGGTCATAGGAGACCGAGGTGGCGAGTTCGTCCAGCGCGACCGTCATGGAACGGATCTGCGGGACCGCGCTGTCGAGTTCGGCGAGCAGCTTCGCCGCGTGCTCGGCATCGGCGCGGTCGTGGAATTTCATGAGCACGATATGGGTGAGGGCTTCGGTCATCGAGTGCCTCCGCCGCGCCGCCGGAGCACCAGCAACACGACCACCGCCGCGATGATCACGACCGCCGCGCCGACGGCGATCCAGATCGCGGTGCCGCTGTCCTCGTCCTCCTCGGCCACCGTGTCGGTGTCGGGTGCGGCGGCGGTGGTCGTCGTCTGCTTCGGGCCGAAGCTCAGCGGCACCGAGGCGAGAATGTTCGACGCGTCGGTCAGGCTGGTGACGGCGATCGTGCACGCCCCGGGCGCGGAGGTACAGTCCACGCCGCCGATCGACGCCGCCAGCGTCACCACGTATTTGCCGTCGTTGGGCTGCCACTTGCCCTGTGCGTCGGCCTTGCCCATGATCGAGCCGCCGAGGTTGCAGTCGGTGGGCAGGGTGATCTGCGGCTTGCACTGGCCGACGGCGACGGTCGGCAGATTCGGCGGCAGTCCCTCCAGGGCCACCGTCACCGTCTGTCCCGGTGTGAGACCGGAACTTTCGTCCAGGGTGAGCGTGGGTGCGGCCACGGCTGTCGGGGCGGTGGCGACGAGCGTGCCGACCAGGGCGGCCAGCAGCAGCCCGAAGCGCAGTCCGGTCTTTCTCATATTTCCTCCTCAGGGGATTTCACAGCCGCCGCCGGTCGGCGAGGGCGATGACGGCGACAATGCTCAGCAGGGCGGCGGTCGCCGCCCAGAGGACAGTGGATGGACCCTCGATATCGGAGTCCGAGCGCACCGCCGCGGTGGTCGCCGGGGCGGTGGCGACGGGCAGATTCGCACCGGCGAAAGTGACTGGTATCTCGGCGGAATTGGCGGCGATCACGGCGTCGGGTTCGGTACCGGGCAGCGGCGCGGCGGCGATCACGCACTGCTGTTTGGTGCAGTCGATGGCGTTGAAACTGCGGCGCGCGGTGATCGTGACGGTCGGGAAACCGCCGTCGTCGGAGATATTGACGAAGGTGGCGCCGCCCTCCAGGTCGCAGTCCTTCAAACCATTGGTGAACCCCTGCTTGCACAGGCCCACCGCGACGGCCGACAGGCCGGGCCGAAATCCACTGCCGTCCACTGTGATTCGCTGCCCCTCGGTGAGATCGGAGCTGGCACTGACCTGGATGCTGGCCTGCGATTCGGCGTGCGCGGCGGGCAGCGTGGCGACCATGGGTAGCGCGGCGATGGCCACGGCGGCGGCCAGACGTGCGGCGGCGGAACGGATCACGAGATGCCTCCTTGGAGAAGCGGGGCGGCGGCGGATCGCGGCGCGAGCGCGGCGCGCCCGCACAGCACCGCGCCGATGAGCGTCGGCACCGAGAGCAGGGTCAGACCGGTTCCGGTGCCGGAGAACTGTTCGACTCCGGCCACGAGTCCCAGTCCGGCGGCCCCCGCCACGGCCACCACCAGCGCGGTGATCGCGGCGCTGCGCGGTGTCACCGCGGCGGATCGTCCGGTGCCGTAGGACAGTTGGACCAGCTCGAAATCCAGTCCGCGGGCCGCGCGGGCGCAGGCGATCAAGGTGACGGCCAGACCGATCGCGAGCGTGGACTCCCCGGGTGCGGTCGCGACGAGCAGCGGCCCTCCGGCTCCCAGCACCAGCAGCGGCGGGACGGCACTGGTATCCGGACCGGGCAGCGCCAACACGAGCGCCGCCGAGAGCACCGCCAGCAGCAGGAGATTCGTCTGTTCGGCTCCGAAGGTGTTCCAGCGGAACAGGAGTAGATGCAGCGCGGGCAGAATGGTGCCGCCGACCAGCGCGCCGACCACGGCATAGCCGATCAGCAGGCCGCGCGGCAGCGCGCCGGGGCCGACGTCGTATCCGGCGGGCGTATCCCGTCGCGGCGCTATCGATTCCACCGCGACGACGAGCGCGCCGAGTACGGCGGTCAGCGCCCCAGCGACGACGAGGCCGGTCCCCGGATCCGCGACATACAGCGAGGCCATGCCGCCCGCCCCGGCCGCACCGACGGCGGTGGCCACCTGCCATCCGGTGAGCGTCGCCCGGCTCTCGAAGGCGACCATGCGCGCCGCCACGATGAGCGGCCCGGCGGCTGCGCTGGCGACCAGCACGGCCGCGACGAACACCCACAGTGTGGAGACCAGGCCCGCCACCGCGAAACCCGCACCCGCCAGCACGGCGCAGCCGCCCGCGACCCGTCGGGAGACCGGCCACCGCAGGGTGAGAAGCGCGGTGACACAACCTATTACGAGGCAGGTCATCACGATGTACCCGACCGCCGCGCCGGGGATACCGAGTATCCCGCCGAACGGTTTGGACAACAGCGCCAATCCACCGGCAGCCACCGGACCCGCCAGGGTTCCGGCCAATATCAGGGCCGTCTTACCACCGGCGGGGGAATCGGAGGTCGTCATAGCCACCCTCCTGCAAGCGTTTCTCTGTAGGAAACGCGGTTTCGGAATTGCCATATTGAACCTGCGGTACCCACGGGTGTCAAGGCGGACGACCGCGTAACCCCAGGGAAACAAGGCGTTTCGCGCATCCGGCATTACCGCGACGTGAAATCCCGGGCCAGCCCTGGACAGATCACCCGACCCGGTACAGAATCAGCTCTATTGGAAACAGTGTTTCGATGTAGGAAACACGCTAGGGAAGGGGCGAGCACATGACACGTGTCGCGGCCGCACAGCTCGCCGCGGGGACGGATGTCGAGGCGAACCTCGCCGCCTGCCTGCGCATGATCGACGCCGCCGCCGAGGCGAGGGCCGAACTCGTGGTGCTGCCGGAGTTCTGTAACCACCTATCCTGGTACGCCGACCGCGCGCACGCTCGGCGAATGGCCTGCACGCTGGGAGACGCCTTTCTCTCCACCATCGCGCAACGCGCGGAACGGCACGGGCTTTTCGTCAAGATCGGCGTGACGTTGGCGCGTTCGGACGGTCGCACCACCGGCACCAGCCTCCTGTACGGGCCGGACGGTGAACTGCTCGGCGAATCCGACAAGCAGATCCTCATGGGCGCGGAGAACGACTACCTCGATATCGGCCAAGACGATTCACCGGTCATCGACACCCCGCTGGGCCGCATCGGGATGTACGCGTGCATGGAGGGCGTGATCAACGAGGTCACCCGCTCCCTGACGGTGCGCGGTGCGCAGTTGCTGCTCAACAGCCTCAACTCGTTCGCGACCGATGAAGCGAGCCTGCACATTCCGGTGCGGGCCGCGGAGAACAGGGTGTGGGTGGTGGCCGCCAACAAGGTCGGCCCGCTGCTGCCGGAGGATCAGCTGCCCGCCATCGCCGAGCGCCTCGGCGTACCCGCGGACCGCCTGCACGGGGCGGGGGAAAGCCAGATCGTCGCACCGGACGGCACGTGTGTGGCCATGGCCCCGGCCACCGGCGAGGCGATCGTCGTCGCCGATATCGACATCGCGCGCGCCGACGACAAACAACGCGCGGACGGCACCGATATTCTCGCGGCCCGACGGCCGGAGCTGTACGCGCCCTTGGGCTCCTCGTTCACGGGGCGACGGGCGCGGGCCGGTGCGGAGACCATGGCCGCCGCGATCGCCGACCCGAGCGCCGACACCATCAGCGCTCTGGCCTTCGACGGCGTCGACCTGATCGTGCTGCCCGAACTGGCGGCGCTGCCGGTCGCGGATATCGCGCGGGCCGTGCACGGTACGACCGCCCATGTGGTCTCGACCGTTCTGGACGGCGACGCGCACCACGGTGTGCTGATCAACGCCGACGGTGTCGTCGCGCGGCAGCCGCAACTGCACGCGACCGCCCGCCACCCCTGGTGCACCGCGCTCGGCGACGAGCTCACCGTGGTCGAATTGCCGTGGGGCCGACTGGCTCTCGTGGTCGGCGACGACGCGCTGTTTCCGGAGACCTTCCGCCTGGCCGCCATCCAGGACGCCGATGTGGTGGCGGTGCCGTGCACCCCCACCGAACCCTGGGAGCTGCGTCTCGGCCTGCCCGAACGCGCGGCCGAGAACCGGCTCAATGTGGTCGCCGCGGGTCGCGGCGCGAGCGGGCTCACCGGCGGAATCTACGGTCTGAGCCCGGATTTCACCCTCTGGACCGCGTGGAGCGGTCCGTTCACCGGCGTGATCAGCCATCCCCTCGTCACCACCGTGCCACCCCGCGCGAGCAGTGCCCGCGCCACCATCCGTCCCGCACAGGCCGTGAACCGCACGGTCTCGCGGGGCACCGACCTCGTCGACGGACGCCCTCGCCGTCCGATCGACGCCATGACAACAACATCGGAGCAGCTATGAGCGAAACCCTGCGCCACGTCGAGCAAATGGTGGACGACACCCCGCGCACCGACGTGACCGAAACCTTCGAGGAGTGGCGAAACCTGTTGAGCGGGTTGCGCGATCGCATCGCCGAGCGCTTCGAACTCACCCGTGACCCGTCCACCGTCGATCTGGAGAGCTACGGCGACGCAGCCACCGGCCCGTCGGGCAGTCTGGCCGCCTACACCGGCCCGGAGATCGATTGGCTGGTGCACTCCTGGATCGGTGACCCGCGAACGGGTTTCGTGAACCTGCACCTGACCGCGTGGCTGGGACCGCACATTCGAGTGCCGCACCTGGGGTCGGCGCTGCTGCTGTGGCCGGACGGCTGGTTCTACGTGGACGCGATTCCGCGCGGCGACCTCGTCGGCGACGGCGACTACTTCGACAGCTACTACGCCCAGAACGACGAACCGTGGCTGGCGTTCAAGGAGGAGCACAAGGACTTCACCTGGTTCACCAGTCGCACCGGATTCATTCGCGGCAGCCTGTCCCCCACCGCCTACTGCTACTCCTTCCCGCCGACGCGGCCCAATCTCGATACCGTGGCCGACCTGCTGACCGCGCGCGTCGAGCAGTGGCTGGGCTGGGTGGATGCCGCGCAGCCGGTGCCCGAGGCGGAACGCGCCGACCTGGCCGCGCGGGATCTGGCGATTCGGCGCAATATCGCCGAGCGCGATCCGGCGAATGTCATGGGCGAGCGCCTCTTCGGACCCGAACTCACCCAGCGACTGGTGCGCGCCCTGTGGGGCGGCGACCGAGAACTGCCGAGGCCGACCGCATGAGTCTCGTTCGTTCCCTGTGGTGGTCGGCCCGCACCGCGGGCGAGGCCCCGTTCGACACCGCCCATCTGAAGGTCTACTACCCGGCCGTCGCCGCGGGCACCGACGCCGAACGACTGACCGGGTTTTTCGGCCCCGACCCGGTACACGCGCCGTATCCGGTGGTGGTGTTCCTCTCGGGCGTCAATGTCGGCCAGGACTCCTACCGCCGCTTCGCCACCGAGATCGCCGCCAGCGGATTCGTGGTGGTCACCATGGACCGGGTCGCCGAATTGTTCGGCGGGCAGCGCGGTCTCACCCCGGGCGTGGACCTCGACGCCGCCCGACCCGACGCCTACGGCAGCCGCCCGACCTGTCCGACCATCGGGGCCGTCCTCGCCGCGGTCGCCGAACTCAACGAGGTCGAGCCGCTGCGCGGCGCGCTCGACCTCGACCGCGTCGCGCTGGGCGGGCACTCCGCGGGCGGCACCGTGGTCTTGCAGTCGGCGCGTTTCTTCCCTTCCGTGGCAGCGGTTTTCGCCTGGGGCGCGCACACCATGGTGGCCACCATGCTGGGCTGGGAACCCGGCACGGTCCTGCCCGCGCAGGTCACCTGCCCGGTGCTGTTGGGAGTCGGCACCCACGACGGCGTCATCCAGGGCAGCGCGGACCGCTACGGCGAGGACGGGGCCGACCGGCCCGATCCGGTGCGGCGCACCTTCGCCGAGGCGCTGCCGGACGGCGACCATCTGCTGGCGGTGGTGCCCGGGGCCAATCACTTCGGCATCGCCGACGCCGACCCCACCGCCGCGCGCGCCTTTCTCGACGGCCCGGGCGAGACCGACGCCCTGGCCCCATTCTCCCGCCTCACCTCGCTTTTCCTTCGCGCACAGCTGCGCGACGAGGCGGCGGCCAAGGCCGAGCTGGCCGAATTCGACGATGCCGCGGTGCGGCTGACTCGACGATAGGAGCAGGACACGATGCTGAAGAACTTCTGGTACGCGGTGGAATTCGCGGACCGAGTCACCCGAAAACCGCGCAAGGTGACCTGCCTCGGACAGGATTTCGTGTTGTACCGCACCGTATCCGGCGGCGTGACCTGCCTGTCGGATCTGTGCGTGCACCGCGGCGGGGCGCTGTCGATGGGAACCGTCACCGGAGACTGCATCGCCTGCCCGTACCACGGCTGGCAGTACGACGCCGACGGTGTCTGCGTGAAGATCCCGGCCAATGCCGAGGAGCGCAAGATTCCCCGCAAGGCCCGCGTCGACGCCTACCCCACCGTCGAGCGCTACGGCATGGTCTGGGCCTTCCTCGGCGATCTGCCGGAGGAGGAGCGCCCGCCCATCCCGGTGCTGCCCGAACACGACGATCCCACGTTCAAGGCCGTGCACTACGAGATGGAGGTGAACGCCAACTACGAGCGCACCTTCGAGAACGTGGTGGACGCCGCGCACACCCCGTTCGTGCACGGCACCGCCTTCGGCAATCCGGACAAGCCGCAGATCCCGGATTTCCGCATCCGCCAGACGGATTGGTCGGCCGAGGCCGATATCCAGCTGTGTCCGCCCCCGCCCAGCGGCGTGTGGGGGCTGCTGTCCAAGCGGCGGCCGCGACCGGAGTACGTGACGGTCACCAATGCCTGGTACCTGCCGAATATCGTGAAACTGCACGTGCGGCTGCCCATCGGGGATCTCGTGCTCTACGACTTCAATATCCCGCTCTCGCAGGAGCGCACCCTCATCAAGATCATCGGGTATCGCAACTTCTTCACCGGCGACTGGGCCGACGGCAATACCCGCAAGCGCATCGAGAAGATCCTGCTCCAGGACGTGCCGGTGGTGGAATCGCAACGGCCCGAACTGCTTCCGTTCGACCTCTCCGACGAACTGCACGTGCGCAGCGACGGCCTGCAGGTCGCCTACCGGCGGCGGCGACTCGAACTCATGAAGCAGGGCTGGTGGGTCGGCGGCGACGACATCATCACCGGTGATTCACCGCGCCGCACCGCCACCGTGATCCCCTCCCCCGCCCGCCGTGACAATCCCGAATTGGCCAGTGCCTGGGTGCACAAGGCCCGCACCGGAGGTACCGCCCAGTGAGTCTGCCCACCGCGCTCAGCGAGCGCACCCTGTCCACCTTGACCACCGCGCTGCACCTGGAGACCGCCGAGGATGTGGCGCTCACCAGCGCCATGGGGCCCGACCCGGTAGGTCGGCTGCGGGTACTGCGCGGCGGACCGATCGACAAGGTCGTCACCGTCGATCTGGTGGTGCCGCCCATCGGCCTGGACAGCCACATGATCTTCGCGTTCACCGGAAGTGATTCGGCCATACCGCATTTCACGCTCGATTCGGTACACGCTGGCGAATACCACGCCATGCACCTGGATCTGATTCCGCGCGCGGACCTCGCGATCAATCTGGAGTACCTCGACGCCGCCTTCCTGCCGCTCACTCCGCTACTGGAGGAGGCGTGGCAGCTCGAGGGCATCGCCCCGGCCGCCATCGGGCCGCGTCAGCGCGCCATGATGTCGCCGTGGATGGTGGTGTGCCGCGCCACCGAACCCGCGTTCCGGGCCTTGGACAGCACCGTCGACAGCTACCTGGCGCACTGGCTCACCCTGGTGGACAAGGGAGTTCCGGCCGTCGACGCCGAGCTCGCCGCCCGCGACCGGGCCAATCGCGCCAATCTGTTCAGCCCCGAAGTGGACCCGGTGTGGGCGCAGGTCACCCGGCTGCTGGGCGCGGAACAGTCCGAGCGGGTTCGCGGGGAGTTGGTCGCATGAGCGCCCCGAGCGAATTCCAGAAGCGCATCGACGGCGAATGGGTCGGCCGCCCTTCCCTTTTCGATCCCCAGGGCACGTGGCGCGGGTACGAGGACATTCGCCGGTCGTCGGTGTTCGACAACGGCGTCACCACCTACTACATGGACGGCGGCCTCACCGGCGGCGGCGACCTGGCGGGGCGCTTCGCGCTCGGCGCGCCGTTCGCCTTCGGTGTGCGTGACTCCGATACCGACCGGCTCTACACCGGGCCGGACTTCTTCGGATCCGGCCAGCCCTACGGCGGTTTCGTGGACGCCAACTACTACGGGCCGGGCTGGCAGGTGTCGCTGAACACCTGGAATCAGACGCTCGGCGACACCCAGGTGTATTCGTCGGTGCTGTACCAGGGGCCCGCGCTCGTCGGGGTGTTCAACGGCGTCTACACCCGCGACCCGAAGCTCGTCGACGAGCGCCTCGAGACCGAGACGCGCTGTGGGCCGGTACCTTTCACCGTGCCGACCAAGGAGAAGAGCAGCTACGCCGGTGACCTCGAACTGTGGGGCGCGAACCAGCAGCCGCTGGGCGGTCTGCGCATGGAGCTCGCCATCAACCCGGTGAGCCTGCTCGTCGCCGAACAGCATCTGATCATGTCCGGTCCGGTGGAATCCGATCTCACCATCACCGTCCGCCGCGACGGGGTGCGGTCCTTCCACGAGGGGCCGGACGTGTACGGCAATGGAAACGCCTACGGCCGAGCGAATTTCGTGCGACTGCACACCCAGGACGGACGCAGGCTCGTCGGCCGCGAGTTCATGATCGACGCCGAACCCGGAATGGGCGCGGGCTCGAAACTCGCTGTCGTGTACCAGATGTTCGAGCACAACGCGCTGGCCGCGGTCATGCACGGCGTACTGGAGCGAACATGAGCACCGTTGCGGTGACCGGCGGGACGCGCGGCATCGGTTTGGGGATGGTGCGCGCCCTGCTCGCGGGCGGACACCGGGTCGCGCTGTGCGGCACCGATGCCGAGCGCGTCGCGAAGGTGCGCGCCGATCTGGGCGACAATGCCGTCGTCGTGGTCGCCGACGTCACCGACCGGGCCCAGCTGCAATACCTGTGGAACGAGGCCGTCGCCAGTTTCGGCACCGTCGATATCTGGATCAACAACGCGGGGATCTCGCACGACCGGAAACCCTTGTGGGAGTTGCCCGTCGATGCCGCGCGCGCCGTGATCGACATCAATTTCATGGGCGTGCTGAACGGTTCCGCGGTCGCCATCGCGGGGATGGCGGGCGCGTCCGGCGGGCACGTGTGGAATATGGAAGGGCTCGGCAGCGACGGCCGCACCGTGCCCGGCCTCGCCACCTACGGGGCCAGCAAGCGCGCGGTCACCTATCTGACCAAGGCGCTGGCCAAGGAGATGCCCGCCGGGGTGTCGGTCGGACTGCTCAGCCCCGGCATGGTCACCACCGATCTGCTCACCCACGGATACGCCGATCCCGCCGCATTGGCCAAGGCGCGCAAGGTGTTCGACATTCTGGCCGACCCGGTGGACACCGTCGCGCCGTGGCTCGCCGAGCGCGCCGTGCACCACACCCGCAATGGCGCGCATGTGCGCTGGCTGACCACACCCAGGATCATCGGCCGCTTCGCCACCGCCCCCTTCCGTCGACGAAACCCCTTCGGCGAATGAGCGCGGTCGACTATCCCGTCTCCCTGGCCGTCGAGGACTACGTACCCGTTCTGTTCACCACCGCCGGGGTGCTGCTGCTCAGCCGGATGGTGTCGCGGCGCTGGGCGGCGCTGGGGGCGGCGGCGCTCATCGGCACCGGCGGATTCGCCAAGGCCACCGCGAAACTCGTCGCGGCGGCCGACGGCCCCGATCTGGTGTGGTTGCGCGGCATGCTCTTTCCGCTGCTGACCCTCGGATTCGCGCTGCTGTGCCTGGAGGTGGCGCATACCGTCAGCGGCCGGATACCGCGCTGGCTGGCACTGCTGGTGCCGATCCTGACGGTGCTGTGCGCGGCGGGTGCGGCGCTGGCCGCCGATCCGCTGCCCATGTTGGTCAGCACCACCGTCTTCGCCACCATCACCGGCGTATACCTCATCGAGATCGCCCGCAGGCGCGGTGACACCACCGCCGCCGCGCTGTTCGGCACCCAACTGCTGGTGTTCTTCATTCTCGGCCCGCTCGCCTCACGCCCCGATCAGACGGTGGCCTTGCAATGGGCCGAACAACTCTGCAATACCGCGGCCCAGGGCGCGTTCCTGATCGCCGCGTGGCGACTATCGGCCGTCCCCGTGCGGGCGGCCCGCGAGGAGATGATTCGATGACCGACGCACTGGGCTGGCGACGCAAATTCGGCGTGATCGCGCCCTCCACGAATACCATTGTGGAACCGGATTTCTACCGGATGGGCGTGCCGGGAGTGACATCGCATTTCAGCCGCATCCATATTCGCGATCAGAATATGAGCGACGACGACGGAATGGATCGGCTCCTGGAGCAGATTCGCGCCGAAATCGTCTCCGCCTGTGAACGGGTACTGACCTGCGAACCCGAATACATGGTCATGGGTATGTCCGCCGAGACGTTCTGGGGCGGCGTCGAAGGCAATCGACAGTTCGTGAAACAGATTCACGACGTGACCGGACTAGAGGTGGCCACCGGCGCGGAGGCGTGCCGCCGCGCCCTGGAATTGTTCGGGGCCAAGCGGATCGGCGTGGTGACGCCCTATCAGCCGATCGGCGACCAGAATGTGGTGCGCTTCTTCGGCGAGCTCGGCTTCGAGGTCGCCGCCATCAAGGGGCTCAAATGCCCCACCGCGGTCTCCATCGCACATGTCACCGAGGACGAGTTGCGGGCCGCGCTGCTCGAGGTGAACGACGGCGTCGACGCGCTCATCCAGTGCGGCACCAACCTGTCCATGGTGCGCCTGGCCGACGAGGCCGAACGGTGGCTGGGCAAGCCGGTGATCGCCATCAACGCCGCCACCTGGTGGATGGCCTTGCGTGACAACGGCATCACCGACCGCGTCGAAGGAGCCGGGTCGCTGTTGCGCGACCACTGACCGGTGCGGGTCAGTGCTCCCGCAACAGCTGACCCGCACCCTCCACCCGATCGTCGAGCCCGTGATCGCGCAGTGCGTGCCACAGTGTGGCGGCATTGATGGCGATAACGGGCTTGTCGAGTTCGCGCTCCAGCTCATCGGCCAAGGCCACGAACGACAGATTCGTGCCGACCTGGACGATCGCCTCCACATCCGGCCCGTCGAGTTCCGCGACGACCTTGCGCAGCCGATCCGATTCGACGCGGGCGATATCCATGGCGGTCGGGCAGCGCAGACCGGTGATGGCCGCGACATCGAAGCCCGCCTCGGTGAAGAAGCGCCCCACCTCGCGATCGGCGATCGGCTGATACGGGGAGAAGACCGAAATCCGGCGGCAACCCAGCTCGTGCAGGGCGGCGCGACAGGAACTCGCGCCCGTGGTCACCGGCAGTCCCGTCCGGTCGCGCAGCCGCTGTTCGAACGCGGCATTGCCTTCGACTCCGCCCCAGAAGGTTTCGGCGGACATACCCATGACCATGCGGTCCGGCTCGGCGGTGAGGACATCGCGCACGGCGGTGTCGATGGAGGCGCGGATCTGGCCGAGCAGGGCCTGGAAGTCCTCGTCGTCGCCCATGACCGGGCTCGGGATGTACATCGAACCCGCGCGATAGGCGATACCGGGCAGTCCCGCGCGCCAGTAGTCGTGTTCGACAACGGTATTCGTACTGGGAACAATGACCCCGAAGACGGCTCGGGTTCCCACGGCGTTGGTCATCTGGCAAATCCCCTGTGCTGCTGGTGTTTCGGTGCTTGATACGGGTTCAGGAGGCGGCGACGCGGGCGAGGACGTCGTCGACGGCGCGGTGCGCGCGCTCGCGGTGGATCGGGCGGTCGAGGAGCAGGGCGTCGACCAGCAGTGGCGCGACCACGGCCGTCACCGCCTCCTCGATGTAGTCGGCGTCGGTCGTCCCCGCGGCGCGCAGTGCGGCGCGGAAGGGTTCGAGCAGGTCCATGACATAGCGGTGGCGCAGCGGGGTGCAGGACGGGTCCGCCGCCGAGGCGGTCACCAGCGCGCGCAGAAAGGCCGCGACGGGCTTGTCGCGCAGGCGATCACAGAGCAGGTCGACTTCGGCGTGCAGGTCCGCCGCCAGATCGCCAGCGGGCCGCGACGGCGGGTGCGGGGCCACCGCGATGAGGGCCGCGAGGAACTCGCGCGGCGTCGGCCAGTGGCGGTAGATGGTGCTGCGCGAGACGCCCGTAACCGTATGCAGGCGTTGCGGAGTCAGCGCCGCGGCGCCCTCGCTGAGCAGCAGCTCCAAGGCGGCGGTCAACACCACCGTTTCGGTGTCGGCGGAGGGTCCCGCCGGGCGTCCCGGTCTGGTCATGAAAATTTACTGTACACCTTGTACTGATTATTAATAACCAGTACGTTCTGTAGTGGAAATATCGTTCCTACGAGGAGGACCCATGCGTCCACATGTAGAACTCATCGACGACCGCGATCTGATCACCCACATCGCCGAGTTCCAGCACGCCGAAGGCACTGCGGAGCAACGCAATCTGAGCTACGACGAGGAAGACGGCTCGGCCTCGCTCAAGGTCCGGTTCACCAGCGACTGGTCCCGTCCGGCGGGCGTGCACCACGCCGAGACGGAGTGGTACGTGCTGTCGGGGCAGGTCACCATCGGCGACACCATCCTCGGCCCCGAGGGCTTCTGGATGGCACCCACGGGCGTCTGGACACCGCCGATCTCGGTGACCGAGGGCACCGAGATCCTGCTCTTCCGCGAGGGCGGCGACTGGCGTTTCGATCCGGCCGACGCCGATCGCGACTTCGTGCGCCCCGATCAGAAGCTCGTGGTGCTCAACTCCGCCGAGATGCCGTGGATCGACGTGAAGGACGGCAGCCCCATGCGTTTCGACCTCGGCGGCACGCCGGTGCCGGGGCTGTACATCAAGCTGCTGCACCGCGATGAGAAGACCGGGTTCTACACCCGACTGATCAAAGCCAAGCCGGGCTGGCGTGAGGAGCCGCTGGCGCATCACCCGTGTTCGGAGGAGGCGTACTGCCTCGACGGCGGCTTCGACTACAACTTCGGCAAGATGTGGCCGGGCACGTACTTCTGGCGGCCGCCGCTCATTCGGCACGGCGATTTCACCGCCGACGCCGAGCAGGGCTGCACCTGGTTGGTGCGCTCCGACGCCGATCTCGTGGACTGGTACACCGATGACGCCAAGGTCGAGATGACCGGGAAGGCCACCAACTGGGGGCCGGAGTACCCGCACAGCCTCGCGCCGCGCTTCGTGGAGCCGGTGCGGTCCCGCTCCATCGGCGCGTGGGCCGATCCGTCCTACCAATAGCCGCGCGCGGCAATGGTTTCGCTGCCGGGGCCCCGTCCCCGGCAGCGATCATTCGTCGAGCAGACGACGCGCCTGACGCACCACCGCGAGGTCGACCATACGACCCGCCTCATCGAGGAGCACGCCACCGGCGGCGGCCTCGAACCGCGCCACCAGCGCACGCGCGCGAGCGACCTCGTTCGCGCTGGGGGTGCACACCTCGTTGACCACCGGCACCTGCGCCGGATGTACGCAGGAACGCCCGCGGAATCCCGAACGCTGTAGTGCGCGAGTCGATTCGCGCAGCGCGTCGAGGTCGCGGAAGTCGGTGCTGGCGGGCCCCAGAGGCGGCGCGATACCGGCGGCGGCGCTGGCGAGCACCACCTGACCGCGCAGGGCGAGCAGCTCCCGATCGTCGGGGCTGGGCGTGATGCCGAGTTCGGCCCGCAGATCCGCTTCACCCAGCTGCAAGCGCAGCACCCGTGGCGCCGAGGCTATTTCCCGGGCCGCGTAGAGGGCGGCGGCGCTCTCCAAGAGCGGGCAGATACGAATCGTGCCGGGGCGCGCCTCCCCCTCGGCGAGCAGGGCACTCGCCGCCCGCACCTGTTGGGCGGATTCGGTTTTCGCCAGGCAGACCGCCTCCACGGCCGTGGCCGCCACGGCGCGCAGATCCGCCGCGCCCGTCTCGCCCGGATTCACCCGAACCCAGATTCGCCGCGTGGCGGGTACCGACCGCAACCAGGCGACCACTTCGGCGCGCGCGGAATCCTTGTCCCGCACGGGAACAGCGTCCTCCAAATCGAGCAATATCACATCGGCCGGACCGGCGAGGGCCTTATCGAACAAGTCGGGCCGATTTCCGGGTACATACAGCGCCGATCTCACCGGCTGAACCTCCCGCTTAATTTCTTCGAAACGCAGTTTCCCTGTTGGAAACTTATCGCGCACCCGAAAAACTGTCCAGCACGGGCTGTTTCCGCTTGACAGACGGCATTGGATACCGCCTAATGATCAAATCAAACATTGAAACGCCATTCCGCTAGAGGAAACAGGCGCTCGTCGTGGGAGTCCCCGATGATCCTTCGTGGTTCATTTTCCGCCGCCGCCGCGGTACTGCTCGCCCTCACCGTCAGTGCGGTGGAAACTCCCGCTCGTGCCCAGACGGCGCTACCGGGTTCGATCGAAATACCCTGCGCCACCCGCGTTCTGGAGCAGAGCGCGGACTGGTACCTGCCCGCCGGGGAGCCGCTCGGGCTGGTGTGGATCCAGCACGGGTTCGCGCGTGCCAATGCCAATGTCTCGGCGCTGGCGACCCTCTTCTCCGAGGCGGGCTACCTGGTGTTCGCGCCGAGTCTGCCCTTCATGAACTTCGAAGGGTGCACGCTGCAGAATCTGGGCGACAACAGCGCGTTCCTGTACAGCGTCGCAACGCTTTTCGGTACCGCGGACAGTCCGGGCGGACCGCTCGCCGCCAGCTTGGAGGCCGCCGCCGCGCGGGCCGGGGTCGCGGCTCCCGCGATACCGCGTGAGACGGTTTTCATCGGCCACTCGGCAGGGGCCGAGGCGGTGGCCTTCGTCGCCGACCGGATTCGCACCGCCTACCCCGAGACCTGGAGTCGGCTGCGCGGCCTGGTGCTGCTCGATCCGGTGCGTTCCTTCCTGGGCGACAATATCGACCGAGCGCTGCGCGGTATCGACCCCACCGGCCTGCCGGTGCTGACCATCGCCGCACCGCCCGCGCCGTGCAATACCTTCGGCGTCGGCACCCTCGCGGTCCAGGCCCTGCTGCATCGCCCGTTCATCGGGGTGCGCCTGCCGCAGGGCACGCACACCGACGCCGAGGGCGCGAGCACCGATCTGCTCGGCGGCACCCTGTGTGGCGGCCCCGACCCGGCCAGCACCGCCATGCTGCACACCCTCACCCTCGGCTGGACCCACGACTTCCTCACGGGCACAATCACTCCCGAGCTCTACCCGGCGGCCGACCGCCTCGTGGTCCCGGCGGCACCGGCGGCGAATATTCTCGCCACCACGTGATTCAGCGTGCGTCCAGGAGCGCCGCGCCCGCCCCGGAGAGCGCGGAGAGCCGCGCGGTGCGGCCGGTGGTGAGCAGCAGCAGATCGGCGATACGTCCCTCGATGACCGGGCCGGTACCGACCGCCCACTCGATGTCCGTGGCCACCAGCCGGTATTCGGAGAATCGACGCTGGACCTGGCGGAACCAGCGGGAGGTCAATACCCGGTCGATGGCCAGACGCGCTGAGTCCGTGGACATTTCGCGAGTCAGCCCCAGGGGCAGCGTGATGTCTTGGATGTGGACCAGGACATCCATCAACCGGTCGGTGGGGTTGGTCCCGATAGCGGCGACGCGCGCGGGTATGACGGCGCGTAGCTCGTCCGAGAGTTGACGCGGGGAGGTGCGGTCGGCGTGCCGGATGGCGGTGTCGCGGTTGAGCCGATCGATATTGCCGCGGGCGCGAACGAGAGCGGGCAGCAGCGTCGCCACTGTCGGGTTGCTCGACAGGATCACGTGGGCGACGACATCGCGGACGCGCCAGCCCGCGCAGAGCGACGGATGGTCCCAGTCCGGCGCGGCGAGGGAGTCGAGGAGTTCGACGAGGGTGGTGCGTTCCGCGGCGACCCCCGTCCAGATGTCGTCGGGGGTCGTGGTCATGGTGGCTTCCTTCCGTGTGGAGGGAAGTACCGTAGAAACTCCACCCGGGTGGAGGTACAAGGGATTGTGACGAGCGACACAGTGCGACGGGAATTGGTGTGCATCGGTGTGCTGTCGGAGCTCACCGGTGTTTCGGTGCGCAAGATTCGGTTCTATTGCGACAACGGCGTACTGGAGTCGACACGCAGCGGCGGCGGACACCGCATGTTCGAGCGGGAGTCGGCGGTGGCGCGGTTGTTGCTGATTCGTCGGCTGCGCGCGGTGGGGCTCGGGCTGGTGTCGATCGGGGCGGTACTGCGTGGGGAACGGTCGATGGCGGAGGCGGTGGCCGCCGAGCGCGCCGCCGTGGATGTCGAGTTGGGGGCATTGGCGTGGCGACGAGCCTCGTTGTGCGCCATCGAGAATGCCGATCCGAATGAGCGGGCAGCACGGCTCGAGTTGGTGTCCGCCGTCCACGACGGCCACCGCGCGCACGACACGCTCGTCGCGTTCTGGCGACGGACGCTGGCTCGACCTCCCTCGGCCGTGTTCGACGGCTTCCTCGATATGAACGTGCCAGCGCCCCCGCGTGATCCGACCCCCGAAGCGGTCGTCGGCTACGCCGAACTCGTCGCGCTCGTGACCGACCGGCACTTCGCTGCCGTGGTGTCACAACAGCTCTGGTGCCCGGAGGTACCCGGCCTCGGCGACAGGACCGGGCTGATCGCCGGAGTGGGTGCGGCCTGCGGCATGGCCGAGTCCGATATCCACGCGGGCCGCGAACCGTTCGCGGGCACGGCCCTGGATCGTTTCGTCGACGCCCACGCCAGTGCCCGCGGCACCCGGGACACCGCGGGATTCCGCGAGCGCCTGCGCGGCTGCGGCCACACCGACGACGCTCGCGCCCAGCGCTATTGGCGGCGCACCGGCGAACTCCTGGGCACGCTCACGACGGCGGGTGCGGCGCAGCGCTGGCTGTTCGAGGCCCTCGCCCGGTAGCGGCGTCGGCCGAGGACCGGACGCGGCGACTGATCAACCAGCCGACCAGTGCGGCCAACGGAACCATGCTCACGCCGTACACCGCCGCGGGGATGGCCATTTCGGTGCTGTCCAGCACGCTGATGGCAATGGTGATGGAGATGGCGCTGTTGTGCACGCCGACCTCCATGGAGCAGGCGATGGCCTGCCGGGCGCGCACGCCGAACAGGCGCGGCACCTGATAGCCCACCGTCAGGCTGATCAGACAGAAGATGGTGGTGATCGCGCCGACATCGAGCAGGTAGTCGGTGACATTGCCGCGCTCGGTCACCATGGCCGACAGCACGACCGCCATGAGCAGCAGCGCCGAGGCGATGCGGACCGGGCGATCCATGGCCTCGGCGAAGCGGGTCGCCGTGCGCCGCAGCGCCATACCGACGAGCACCGGCACCAATACGAGCGCGAAGACCTGCACGACCTTGCCGAATTGCAGGCCCACCGTACCCGCCTCGCCGACCGGATCGAAGTGCGCGATGGCGAGATTGGTGATGAGCGGCACCGTCACCACGGCGAGGAGCGAATTCACCGCCGTCAGTGAGACATTCAGCGCCACATCGCCACCGAACAGGTGGCTGAACAGATTCGCCGTCGCCCCGCCCGGTGAGGCCGCCAGCAGCATCATCCCGACCGCGAGCAGCGGCGGCAGCCCGAACAGCAGCACCAGCCCGAAGGCCACCAGCGGCAGCACCACCATCTGACAGCCGAGCGCGACCGCCACCGCCTTGGGATTGCGCGCCACCCGGGTGAAATCGTCCACGGTCAACGCCAGACCCAGTCCGAACATGATCACAGCCAGGGCCAGTGGCAGCGCCACCGAAACAACCGGGGAATTCACGATCTACCTCTTCTCGTCCCTCGCGGGTGCATCCCACCGTAGCGGCGGCGGCGCTGCTCATGATCGAATACCGCCCAGCGGCCTCCGACGGTTCGCACTCAGTCGGGATTGCCAGGGTCTTGCCAGATATCCGGGGCCACAACGGCTACCGAGCGGCCCAGCGGATCGAGCAGGCGGCCGAGCAGCTTCTCGTGGCGCAGGGTGACGACCCGCTCGGCGATGCGCAGCTCCGGATGGTCGGCGGCGAGCTGGGATTCGAAGCGCAGCACATCGTGCACCGAATGCAGACTGGCCTGCACTACCAGATTGCGTGGACCGCTGATGGCGGCGCAATTGCGGGTCTGCGGCAGCGCGACGAGGGCGTGGCCGATACGGCGCAGCTCGGCGGCGGGAGCATTGGCCCAGAAGGTGACGGCGACGGGCCAGCCGCCGAGCGGGCGCGCGAAATCGCAGCGGAAGCGCAGGAGGCCGAGACCGGTCAATTCGTGGATGCGGCGTTTGACGGAGGCGGTGCCCGTGCCCAGCACGGTGGCGAGCGCGGCATAGGAGGCGCGACCGTCGCGGGCCAGCGCGGCGATCAGGGCGCGGTCGCCGTCGGTGACCCGACCGCGATCGCGCGACGAGGGTGGTCGGGCGGCCGGGGTGGTGAGCTGGACACGCTGATCGGGGGCGAGCGCGTCGATGCGCCAGTCGCCGCCCTCGGTGAACATGTGCGTCACCAGGTGCGCGCGGACCCCCGCGAGATGCGGGACGGCGGGCAGGACATCGAGGGTGTAGCGCGACATGGCGGCCAGATCACCGGTGGCGACGGTGGCCAGAATCTGGTGGCTGCCCGCGCGTTCGAGGGTGAGCATATGCGGATGCCGCGCCAACTCGGCCACCACGCTCGCGGATTCCCCTGCCGCACAGGCGATATCGAGGTAGGCGACGCAGATTCGCTCGAGCAGTCGCGGGCCGGGCGACATGGCGACCCAGGCCGCGCCGCGGCGCTCGAGCCGCTGCCAGCGCCGCGCGACGGTGACGGGATCCACGCCCAACGCCCGGCCGAGCTCGACCCAGGCGGCGCGGGGTCGCAATTGCAGGGCATGGATGAGCGCGAGGTCGTCCTCGCTCAACAGCTCATCGTTTTCCTGCATCTGCATTCCTTGTTTGGTGTGTTTCCTGCACTGGAGTCGAGTGACCGACTCGATATCGCACAGTAGTGGGAACATGCGGCGAGCAACAGAGAGGGCGTGAGATGGCGTTCGGCGACTACCAGAACGAGATCTACTTCAATGGGCTACGCGGGGTGGTGCCCACCCTGCCCATGACGTTCGACGAGTTACGCGATCGCGCCCGGGCCGCCATGCCGCCCTCGGTGTGGTCGTACGTCGCGGGCGGCGCGGGCAACGAGCGCACCCAGGACGCCAATGTGACCGCCTTCGACGGCTGGGGCCTGATCCCGCGCATGTTCGTCGGCGCGAAGGAGCGCGATCTGTCGGTCGAGCTGTTCGGAACGACCTGGCCCGCACCGGTCTTCCTGGCGCCGATCGGGGTGATCGGCCTCTGCGCGCAGGACGGGCACGGCGATGTGGCGACCGCTCGCGCGGCGGCGCGCACGGGTGTGCCGATGGTGGCCTCGACCCTCATGGTCGATCCGATGGAGGAGGTCGCGGCCGAGTTCGGGGACACCCCCGGGTTCTTCCAGCTCTACACCCCGACCGATCGCGAACTGGCCGCGAGCCTGGTCCAGCGCGCCGAACGGGCCGGGTACCAGGGCATTGTCGTCACCCTCGACACCTGGGTGACCGGCTGGCGACCGCGCGACCTGGCGACCGGAAACTTTCCGCAGCTGCGGGGCCACTGCCTGGCCAACTACTTCACCGATCCGGTCTTCCGCGCCGGGCTGGCACGCACACCGGAAGAGGATCCGCAGTCGGCGATCCTGCGCTGGGTGCAGCTCTTCGGCAATCCGCTCACCTGGGACGATCTGCCGTGGCTTCGCTCGCTCACCACGCTGCCGCTGATCGTGAAGGGCATCTGCCATCCCGATGACGCGCGACGCGCGGTGGATGCCGGGGCCGATGGCATCTACTGCTCCAATCACGGTGGCCGCCAAGCCAATGGCGGACTGCCCGCGGTGGATGTACTGCCCGAGGTGGTCGCCGCGTCCCAGGGCGTGCCGGTGCTGTTCGACTCCGGGGTGCGCACCGGCGCGGATATCGTCAAGGCGCTGGCGCTGGGTGCGAGCGCGGTCGGCGTCGGCCGCCCCTACGCGTACGGACTCGCGCTCGGCGGCGTCGAGGGAGTCGTACACGTGCTGCGCGCGCTGCTCGCGGAGGCGGATCTGATCATGGCGGTGGACGGATATCCGACCGTGAAGGACCTCACCCCCGAATCGCTGCGACGCGTCCGCGTCTGACGGCCGTCCGGGCGGGTTTCGCACGAGCCCGCCCGGACTTTCGGACCGGAGATTCGGGACCTTCGGACCGGTGTGAACGGTCGCGGTTATAACCACACTCGATTACGGCGCAGCACGCGGACACCTCTGACCCGCGGCACTCGACGCTGATCGGAAGGATGGAACCGCACCCATGAGCCTCGCCCAGCCGAGCCTCGACACCCTGGAAGCCGCGCTCGATATGGCCGTGCGCGCGCCGTCCGTGCACAATTCCCAGCCGTGGCGCTGGCGCATTGACGGACGCACCGTCGACCTGTACGCCGACCCCGGTCGCCACCTCGTCGCCACCGACCCGCAACGGCGGGGACTGGTGTTGAGTTGCGGTGCGGCACTGCATCATCTGCGGGTGGCCATGGCGGTCCTCGGGTGGTCCGCCGATGTACGACACTTGCCGAACCCCGCGGACACCGAGCATCTCGCCACCGTCGAATTCCGCCCCCGGGAACCGCGCCCGGCCGATTTCGCCCTCGCCGCCGCCCTCATGCACCGCCGCTCCGACCGCAGACGCTACAGCTGGTGGCAGGTGCCCTCCCCGTATGTACGCCGAATCTCCAGCCAGGCAACGCGATTCGGTGCCACAGCGCGACATGTGCCGGACGGGTTGCGATCGAGGTTGGCGCGTCCGGCCCGGGAAGCGGCCCGCCGACACGCCGCCGATCCGGCGTATCAGCGCGAACTCGCCGCCTGGAGCGGTCGGCGCGGCACCACCGACGGCGTACCCGCCGCCAACACTCCGTGCCCCGGTGCCGACGACGAGATTCCGGTGCGGGTGTTCAACGAACCCGGACTGGCCGACCGTACCGAACATCCGGATGCCGCCGAGTGGCTGGTGGTCTGCACGCCCGCCGACGACCGATTGTCTCGACTGCGTGCCGGTGAGGCCATCAGCGCCATGCTGTTGAGCGCGACGGAGCTGGGCCTGTCGACCTGCCTGCAAACCGAACCGCTCGGCGTGCCGGAGCTGCGCGACGATATCCGCGCGCAGGTCTTGCAGAATTGCGCCCACCCGCAGGCGATGGTGCGCATCGGATGGGTGCCGACCAGCGCCGCACCGCTGCCGCACACCCCGCGCCGACCGTTGGAGGAAGTGGTGGAGCGCTAGTTCTCGGGCGATCCGGGCAGCCCGAGTTTGGCCGCCAACACCGCCGCCTGAGTGCGGCCCTCCACCTCGAGCTTGTTCAACAGCTGCGACACGTAGTTCTTGACCGTCTTCTCGGACAAGAACATTCGCCGCGCGATCTGCCGATTGGTGAGCCCCTGGCCGAGATATTCGAGCACCGTGCGCTCCCGATCGGTCAGATTCGACAGCGGCCCCGGGGCATGCTGCTCGCGCAGCTTCGCCATGAGCGCCGCCGTAGCGCGCTCGTCGAGCAGCGACCGCCCCGCCGCCACCGCACGAATGGCTTCGATGAGTTCGGTCCCGCGCACATCCTTCACCAGGAATCCACTCGCCCCCGCCAGGACAGCGCCGATCATCGAGGATTCGTCCACGAAGGATGTCAGCATCAAACACCGCGTGCGAGGCGAGGCAGCCAACAGCTCGCGGCACAGTTCGACGCCGCTACCGTCGGGCAAGCGCACATCGAGCACCGCCACGTCCGGTCGCAGCGGCGGTAGCCGCCGTTTGGCCTCGGCGTAAGTACCCGCCTCACCGACCACCACCAGATCGTCGGTGCTCTCGATGAGGTCTCGAAGCCCAACCCGGACGACCTCGTGATCGTCGACCAACACCACCGTCACCATCGCGAACGCCTCCCTGTCCCCCACTCCTGATCGGTTACCCATCGGTTACCCGAGGAAACGGTTAGCAGGCATACCTCTCGGTTTTATGGGAACTCGCGGTGACAGACAACTCGAATAGCACGGAGCTTGACCCATGGGCACGGATATCACGGTGAGGGCGGAAGGTCCGGAGGGCGGCGGCGCCGCATTGGATCAGGTCGCGATACTGACCGGAAGCGCGTTTGTCATAACGGCGGCATTACTAGTCGTCGGGTACCTACACCGCACTCGGCGCATCACCTGGCTGGGCGCCGCCGCCGACCGACTCGGCGCGTGGTCCAACCGCCCCGGATGGGTGGCGCTACCCCTGGCGGTCTTCATCACCACCATTCTCACGGCCATGCTCGGATTCATCTGGGACGTGAGCCTGCACATCGGCCGCGGCCGCGACGAAGGCCCGCTGGCGAACCCGGCGCACTACTTCATCATGGTCGGACTGTTCTTCCTGCTGGTAGCCGGGATGCTCGCCATCCTGCTGCCCCTGGACGAGAAGCCCGGCCCCGCGGCCATTCGCATCACCCGGAATTGGTACGCGCCGGTCGGCGGGGTGCTGATGGCGGCCGCAGGACTGTACGCGCTCATCGGCTTTCCCCTCGACGACATTTGGCATCGCCTGTTCGGCCAGGATGTAACACTCTGGGGGCCAACGCATCTCATGCTCATCGGCGGCGCCGGTTTGTCGCTCGTCGCGGTGTTGCTGCTGGAGTTCGAGGGACGCCTGGACAAGCCCGACCCGGAGCGCGCCGATGGGCGGTGGATGTGGCTGGTCCGCACCTTCGCCTTCGGCGGTCTACTCATCGGACTGTCGGTGTACCAAGTGGAATTCGACTTCGGCGTCCCGCAGTTCCGGCTGGTGTTCCAGCCGATGTTGATGGTGGCAGCCGCGGCGGTCGCGTTGATCGCGGCGCGCTACACGCTCGGGCGCGGGGCAGCGCTGGTCGCGGTCATCTTCGCGATGATCGTGCGCGGCGTGATCGCGGTCTTCGTCGGCCCGGTACTCGGCGCTCCGAACAATGCGTTCCCGCTGTATCTCGGAATGGCGGTAGTGGTCGAACTGATGGGCCTGCTACCCCTGGCACGCAAACCACTGTGGTGGGGCGCGGCGACCGGTCTCGCGGTCGCGACCGTGGGCCTCTGGCTCGAATCCCTGTGGGTGGGCGAAATGTTCGTCGACTCGTGGCCGATGGGGATGTGGCCAGAGGCGCTCGCCATGGCGGTGCCCGTCGGAATCGCGGGCGGCGCACTCGGAGTCATGCTGGGATTCGTGCTGCGCGGTGAACAGCTCCCCCGACCCGCGATCAGGCGCGGCGTAGTCGTCGCGGCGGTCCTGATCGCCGCCGCTGCCACAGCCAACGGCTTGCGCACCGAAGTACCGGAAAACGCCACTGCCACAGTACGATTGAGCGACGCCCCAGCCGTGGACGGCGGCCGAATGGTGACCGCCGACGTAACCGTCTCCCCCAGCGATGTAGTCAGCTCAGATGCCGAATGGGTACAGATCCTGAGCTGGCAAGGCGGCACCGGGGCCGCGACACCGGGCCGAGGATTGGTCGTCGACGAGCTGCGCGAAGTCGGCCGCGGCCATTACGTGAGCACCAGATCCGTTCCCGCACACGGGGAATGGAAGACGGTGCTACGCCTGCACGACGGAACCGTCCTCACATCGCTCCCGGTGTATCTGCCGGACGACCCGGCGATCGGCGCGCAAGGCGTTCCAGCGGTCGGAGACTTCACACGGCCGTTCGTCTCCGAGATCACTGTGCTGCAGCGAGAGCGATCATTCGATCATCCAGCGTGGTTGTACACAGCGGCGTGCTTGATCGTGCTCGTATGTTCACTGGCGTTGATATGGGCACTGAGTTGGGGAGCCGCTCGGCTCAATCTCGCTTATCGGGCAGACGTTCGGAGCGCGAAAATCCTTGCATCATCCGACAGATAGCAGAATTTGAAGATCCTTATATCAGAAATAATTCCTGCACTGGGGCAACGCATTTCGCGATAGAATCGATGCATGACTTCGGGCGGGGAAATCAACGAGAAAGGCGTGGTCGCCACACTGGCGAACCTCGACGTCCTCCTCGATTCCCTGCTCGACAATTCATGCACCACTTTGCCGGATGACGAGTTCATCGACCACATGCGTGAATTCGAAGCCTTCGCCCGCAAAGTCGCCGTCGTGCAACACCGCTTCGCGCAAGCGGTCGCGACCGCGGCCTCGCCCAGCGGTACGGATTCAGCCCGACCGCCGGGGTGCGCAGCTTCCTCGTCGAAACCCTCAATCTGTCCAAGGGCGACGCGGCCGCGCGGACGAACGCGGCCGAGCACCTCGACGATCGCCGCTTCAGCCCGAACGGCTACCTGCCGCCCGCACTGCCGTTGACCGCGGCCGCGCAAGCCGCGGGCGAAGTCTCCGCCGACCATGTGCGGGTGATCATTTCGGTGATGGACCGTATCCCCGCCAGTGTCGAACAGCAGTCGCGGACCGAGGCGGAAGAACGGCTGGTCGAGTCCGCGCGGGTGTGCACGCCCGACGGGCTCAAGAAGGTCGGGGAGCGGATCCTCGCCTTCCTCGATCCCGATGGGAAGTTGACCTCCGACCGTGATCGGGCGCGGATGCGGTCGTTGGTGCGCAGCACGCAACGCATCGACGGCATGATCGAATTCAAGGGGCTGTTCAACCCCGAGGCCACCGCGTTTCTCGACACCATGTTGGCGAAGTGGGCACGCCCAGGGATGTGCAACCCGGACGATCCCGAGAGCCCCATGGTGGCCGATCCCGATGGGGACGATCGCAGCATCGTCGAGGCGGCTGCCGCGCGTGACACGCGCAGTCAGGCGCAGCGCAATCACGACGCGCTGCTCGCCTACCTCAAGCACGGCGGTCCCCAGAACCTCGGCGACCATCGCGGCATCCCCGTCAGTGTTGTGCTGACCATGACTGTCGAGGATGTGGAGAAGGCGTCGGGCTGTGCGACCACCGCGACCGGTGGCACGGTGCCGATGAAGACCGCTTTGGAGATGGCCGAAAGCAGCATCCCGACGCTGATGGTGTTCGACCACACCCAGAACAAGCCGCTGCATCTCGCTCCTGGTGTGCGCCTGGCCAATAAGTGGCAGCGCCTCGCGCGCATCGCGACCGATCGTGGCTGCACGCGCCCGGGATGTTCGGCTCCGGCGACGATGTGCCAGATGCATCATGTCCTTGGCTTCGCCCAGGGCGGCTTGACCCACATCGAGAACCTGACCTTGGCGTGCGATCAATGCCATGGACGGATCACCGGCACCGCCTCGGGGTGGGAAACCGAAGTCCTCGACCAGAATTCGGACCATCCCGGCAGAGTGGGCTGGCGAGCGCCCGCGCATGTAGACCCAGACGGTCTACTCGAGGTCAATCATGTGCATCATCCCGACGAGGTCTTGTATCAGGCCGACGTCCGTATAGAAGCACGCCACCTGCGCGAAACCCGCGCCACCGCACATGGTTCCACCGCACCAGCCTCTCCAGGCATAGCCCAGACGAGCGCACCCACCGCACCAGAACCGCCACCGGGCACAACGTCGAGCAGCGAACCCGCCGCGTCCCAACCCCCGTGGTGAGCGTCCCCAAAGAGGGACAACCCCGCGCCAGACCCCCCGGAATCGTCCTGGGGTAATCCCATCGCCCCAGGCCCCCGTGGGATGTGTCGGAAGGCGTCCGGCGTGCCACCACGGTGACCGGCGGCACGGTGCCGATGAAGACCGCGCTCGAAATGGCCGAAGGCGCGATCCCGACACTCATGGTGTTCGACCACACCCAGAACAAGCCCTTGCATCTCGCGCCCGGCGTCCGGTTGGCCAACAAGTGGCAGCGCCTCGCCCGCATCGCGACCGACCGCGGCTGCACCCGTCCCAGGTGTTCGGCCCGCCACGATGTGCCAGATGCATCATGTCCTCGGCTTCGCCCAAGACGGGTTGACCCACACCGAGAACCTCACGTTGGCGTGCGATCAGTGCCATGCCAGAATCACCGGCACGCAGTCGGGGTGGGAAACCGAAGTCCTTGACGCGAATTCGGACCATCCGGGCAGAGTCGGGTGGCGAGCCCCGCGCAAGTGGACCCGACCGGTCTACTCGAGGTCAACCACGTACATCATCCCGGCGAGGTCCTGTACCAGGCCGACGTCCGGATAGAGGCGCGCCACCTCCGCGAAACCCGCGCCAACGCACATGGTTCCACCGCGCCCGCCCCTCCAGGCACCGCCCAGACGAGCGCGCCCACCTCACCAGAACCACCATCGGGCACAACGCCGAGCAGCGAACCCGCCGCCCCCCAACCCCCGTGGTGAGCGTCGGGTGGCGAGCCCCCGCCCACGTGGACCCGACCGGTCTACTCGAGGTCAATCATGTGCATCATCTTGACGAGGTCCTGTATCAGGCCGACGTCCGCATAGAGGCACGCCGCCGACGCCAATCACGGCCCGACACAGCAAGACCCGCCGCACCCGAACCCCCGTGGTGACAACCCCGGGCGAAGGCCCCGCCGCGCCACAACCCCCGGGTGCATCTGTCAGTGAAAAATCTCTAAAACAGCATTAGTGCAGTCCGCAGGCTGGAATCGCAGGCCAACGGCACCCAATGTCGCGTCAGCCAAAGTCAGGAAAGGCACACGACGCAACCGCGCTTAATGTCGTTCAAACAGATGTCGCCCAAGACATCCGCCCGTTCCTGGCTGACGGACGCACACACTCCCACAATTAATCCACCCTCGAGAGCCTCCACCCCTGTGCCCCGTGACGACCATGGGACAGATGATGCGTTTGAGGTTCACCGAACGGGGAATCGCTGACCATATAGTTCCTTCCCCAGCAGTACGCCTAGAGGAGCAGTCCGGATGTCCCCGATGACCAAAACCCGCTCGCACACAGACAATCTCGCGCTGATCGACAACGTCAACGGGACCGGCCTGACCCTCTTACTCTTCGGCGTCCTCGGATCTACCTGGACGCTCAACGCCACCGGCGTGGAAGACCGAGGCTGGATGCTCGCGGGAATGATCATCACAGCCTTGGCCCTACTCACCGGCTTGGTTGGCGTAGCACGGGAACGCCACCGCTCCCGCACTCGCAAGAACTCCTGACCTCGCTATGCCACGATCCCCGAAATGCCTCCGTGGACCGATCGGGGATCGGTCAATTGATCCAGTAGCGCGGCGGTCGACAGCACCGAGCCGCAACGCCGGGCGACATAGTTGAGCGCCATGACATGCTCGTCGCGCGAGAAGTCGGCAGTGGCGTCCGAGGCCAGGAACGGCCGCACATCGCTCATGAAAGCCTCTGCGGCACTGAGCATGCAGCCCATATGGGTGTAGACGCCGGTGATCATGAGGTGGTCGCGGTTGTAGTAGCCGAGCAGTTCACGGAGATCCGTGCGCTGGAAGGCGGAGTAGCGCCATTTGGTGACCTGGATGTCCCGCGCGTCCGGCCGCAGTTCGGCGACCACCTCGGTATCGGCCCCCTGCGACATCCCGGTACCCCAGAAATCCGCGAGGATGCCGCGTCGCGACGGATGCTGGTTGCCCGGCTGCATCGTGTAGATGACGGGAATTCCCAACTCGTGGCAGCGATTTCGGAGTGCCGCGATGTTCCGAATCAGCGTGCTCGCCGGTTCCTGCGCGGTGTCGTACGCGGAGAGGAAGTACCGCTGCATGTCGTGGATCAGCAGCGCGGTGCGTCCCGGTTCGAGCGTCCAGGACACTTGGTTCGCGATGACCTCGTCGTCGGTCGGCATGGCATAGGGCGCGATAGGGGGAATGGGCATAGCTGGTCTCCGGTTCGTCGTATGCGTGGGTGACGTCGGCCGATGGCCGGAAAGGCAGTGGTCTCGTGCGCCGATCAGGCGACCGTGACCGGCAGGTCCGCGATACCGAGCGGACCGAGGACGCGCTGGAATTTGCCGATGGTTTCGGCCAATTCGGCGGCCGGATCGGATTCGGCGACAATGCCGCCGCCCGCGTGGGCGAGCAGACTCAGGCCGTCGGCGGCCAGCTCCGCGCACCGGATGCTCACCATCCACTCACCATTGCCGTCGGCGTCGCACCAGCCAACCGCGCCCGCGTAGAAGCCGCGATCACCCTCGAGTTCCGCGATCAGCCGGGCGGCGTCCGCGGTCGGGGTGCCGCAGATGGCGGGCGTCGGATGCAGTGCGGCGGCCAGTTCCAAGGCCGACGGCCCGTCGGCCGGAACGGTCGCCGTGATCGGCGTTCCGAGATGCCACATCTCCGGCGTCCCCGTGAGCTCCGGGCCGCCCGGTGCGTGGACGGTGGCGCAGCGGTCACGCAGTACACCGCTGACCTGATCGACCACGTACCGGTGCTCGTGCTGGTCCTTCGAGGACGCGAGCAGATTGTCGGCGGCCGCGCGGTCGGCGTCGGCATCGGGCGCGCGGCGGGCCGATCCGGCCAACGGGTGGCTGAGCACGTCGCCGCCATCGCGCCGCACCAGGACCTCCGGGCTGGAGCCGACGAAATGCCTACCGCGATAGTCGTTTCCGGCGGCGGAGAGATCGACGAGGAAGCCGTTCCCCACCGGATCGGTCGACACCAACAGATCCAAGAACTCGACGGGCTTCAGCGGCCGAGAGGCGCGGGCGCGAATCCCCCTCGCGAGCACCACCTTTCGCAGCGGATGACTCTCATCGCCCAGTAGTCGCACCGCGGCGGCCACCCGCTGCATATGCGTGTCCGGCGACGGCAACGCGGCGTCGATATCGAAGCGCGGCAGGTTCTTCGGCGCCTCGGGCCGATACGCACCGGCCGTCACCGACACCGACTCGGGCGCGAAGAGCGCGGCCGGTGCGTCCGGCGCGAACGGCAGCGCACCGACAATGTGGCTCACCTGCCCCGAGTGCAGTGCGTCGACCGCCTCCCGGGCCGAGTGGAATATCCGGCCGACGCCCCTGCCGACCACGGTCCGGTGTGGCCGGGCCAGGACGAAAGCGGGCTCCGAAGTGTCTGCTGCGGTGGCAGCGCTGTGGGAAGGAATGGGATTGTCCTCTCGAATCACATATCGAGCGTCGCGCCGCCGTCCACCCGCAGATCGTGCAGGGTGATATGGCGTGCGTCGTCGGATACCAGAAAGCGGACCGCCGCGGCGATATCGGCGGGAGCGGCAATGCGCCGCAAGGGAATTCCGAGGCGGTAGGCCTCGGGTTCGCCGTCGAGCAGACTCGCTCGCGCGGCATCGTCGAGGGTGTCGTCGCCATAGAGGCCGCGCAGCATGGCGGTATCGGTGGAGCCGGGCGACACCAGATTCACGCGCACACCGTGCGGGGCGACCTGTAGGGCGAGGGCGCGGGTGTACGCGGTGGCCGCGGCTTTGGAGGCGCAGTAGGCGGCCATTCCGACGCGCGGAGTGCTTGCGGCATTGGACGATACGACCACGATGGACCCACGCCCGGCGGCGACCATCGCACGCGCCGCGCACTGGGTGACATGCATGGTGCCGGTGGCATTGACCGCCATGGAGCGCTCCCAGTCCTCGACCGAGGTGTCCAACGCGGTCCCGGCGTGCATCACACCGGCCGCGTGCACCACGACATCCGGCGTCCCGTGCTCGACGACAACTCGATCGAACGCCGCCGCGACGGCCTCCCGATCGGTCACATCGATCTCGACCGCCGCCACGACTCCCTGTGTGCCACTTTTGATTTCACCCGCCGTCCCGTGCACCCGCACATCACGGTCCCACAGCGATACGGCCTTCGCACCCGGCGCGAGCGCGGCGGCGACCGCCGCCCCGATCCCCGAGGCGGCCCCGGTGACCACGACCACCCGCGCCTCCGAATCGATCATGAACATAAGGTTAGCCTAACCTGATAAGAATGTGTGACGTTCGTTCGTCGGCCCGACCGACACCGGACGCGTCAATCGTCGAATCTCCGAAATGAGGTGGCCCACAATGCCTTCGACCGTTCTCCCCGGCTTCACGCCGTGGCCGTCGGCCGATGCCCAGCGGTACCGAGACCTGAAATGCTGGACCGGAGAGACCTTCGGAGATGTGCTCACCGCCCGCGCGGCGGCCACGCCCGACGCCACCGCGGTACTGGACGAGGCGAATACCTGGACCTACGCCGAACTCGACCACCGTTCCCGCTCCCTGGCCACGGGTCTGGCCCGGCTCGGTATCGGCCGCCAGGACCGGGTCCTGGTGCAGCTGCCCAATCGCGCCGAATTCGTGGAGGTGATCTTCGCGCTGTTCCGCCTGGGCGCGCTGCCGGTGTTCTGCCTGCCCGCGCACCGACAGGCCGAGCTGGTGCCCATCGCCACGGCCAGCGGCGCGAAGGCCATGATCACCTGCGGTGTCCATCAGCGTTTCGACTACGCGGCATTGGCGGATTCGATTCGCGGACAGGTGGATACGCTGCGGCACATTCTGGTGGTCGCCGACGGTGGGGCCGCGCTGCCCGAGGGTGCCCGCGATATCGCCGAGTTCCGCGACGAACCCGCCGAGCTGCCCGCCGTGGACGCCGGTGAGGTGGCGTTCCTGCAACTGTCCGGCGGCAGCACCGGCATTCCGAAGCTCATCCCCCGCACGCACGACGACTACCTCTACAGCGTCCGGCGCAGCGCCGAGATCTGTGAACTCGACAGCGACACCGTGTATTTGGCGACACTGCCGGTGGCGCACAACTTTCCGATGAGTTCGCCGGGCATTCTGGGCGCGCTGTGGGCGGGCGGGACCGTGGCCATGACGCCGGATCCCACCCCGGCGACCGCGTTCGCGCTCATCGAGAGGTTCGGCGTGACCATTACCGGCCTGGTGCCGCCGCTGGCACGATTGTGGGTCGAGCGCGCCGAGGCAGGCAACACCCCGGATCTGTCCAGCCTGCGAGTGGTTCTCGTGGGTGGCGCACGCTGCCCGGAGGAGCTCGCCGAACGCGTCGGACCGGCGCTGGGCGTGACATTGCAGCAGGTGTTCGGTATGGCCGAGGGCCTCGTCTGCTACACGCGACTCGACGACCCCACCGATGTGGTGATCGGCACCCAGGGCCGTCCGATGTCCGAGTACGACCAGGTCAAGGTGGTCGACGACAATGGTGTCGAGGTGCCGCCGGGCACCGACGGTAACCTGATCACCCAGGGCCCGTACACGATTCGCGGCTACTACGACAATCCCGACGCCAATGCCCGCAGCTTCACCGCCGACGGCTGGTACCGCACCGGTGACATCGTGTGCCTGCGCCCGGACGGCAATCTCGAGGTGCGCGGCCGCGCGGGCGACTGGGTCAATCGCGGTGGCGAGAAGGTGTCGGCGGAGGAGCTCGAAGGACATCTGCTGGCGCACCCCGACATCCGCGACGCGGTGATCGTGGGAACGCCGGATCCGATACTGGGGCAACGCATCTGCGCTTTCGTGCAACCGGTCGACGCGACGGCGAAGCTCACCCTGACCACGGTGCGCACCTTCGTCCGCGAACGCGGCGTCGCGGCGTGGAAGATGCCCGATGCGGTGGTGATCGTCGAGAAGTTCCCGGAGACCGGCGTCGGCAAGATCAGCCGCAAGGATCTGCGACAGGTGCTCGCCGACGGGTCCTACCGCAACTGACGCCCCGAGGGGTGGCGCGGAGAGCGCCGCGCCACCCGTCAAGACAACACGTCGATCCACGATCCGAGCACCGGATCGGCTGCCAGGCTGGGGAAGTCGACGTGCTCGTACCCGGCCGCCCGCCACTTCTCCACCAGCGACATGATGCGCACCGAATCCAGTCCGGCGTCGAGCAGATTGGTCTCGTCGGTCAACTCGTCCGCGCTGACGCCCAAAGCCGCTGCCACGTCGTCGATTACGCGCTGCCGCTCCGATACGGCGGTGTTCTCGTTGCTCATGGTCTTCCTCACTCGTCTCGGTCGTAGTCGGCCACACCGCGCTTCCAGTACCCGGCGATCAGATAGTCCTTGGGGCTGACGCCCAGGTCCTGGCGCACCCACCGGCGGAGCGGCTTCAACACCCCCGACTCACCGGCCAGCCACACGTAAACCCGTTCCCCGGCAGGTACTTCCACCGCGCGCATGGCCTTCTCCAGTGCGTCACCGGTCCCCGGTTCGGCGTCGCCGCGATGCACCCACTGCACCGTGAACCCGGGCGGCGCGTCGATAACGATCTCCTCATCGGGCCCGACCACCTCGATGAACGCCCACCCCGACGACGCTCTCGGCAACCATTCCAGCCACCGGGCGATGGCGGGCAGCGCGGTGATATCCCCCGCGAACAGATACTTGTCATAGGTCGTCGGAACCACCACTCCCCCAGGCGGTCCCGCGATGTGCATCTTGGTACCCGGCGTCGCGGCGAGCGCCCAGTCCGAGGCCAGGCCACCGGGATGGATGGCGAAGTCGATATCCAGTTCCCGATCTTCGGCGCTGAACCGCCGCACGGTGTATTCCCGCGACACCGGTCGCGGCTTGCCCCATTCCAGCGACAGCCCGTCCTTGCGCGGCAGCCGCAGCACGCCGTCGTCGTCCGGAAAGACCAGGCGCACATGCTCATCCGGCACATAGCTGTGGAAACCGGCCAAGTCTTCCCCACCAAAGGTGATGCGCACCAGTCCCGCGCCAACCGTGACCGTGCGGACGACCTCCACCGCGCACAGTCCGATCGGATAGCCGACCTTGGCTCCATGCGAACCCGACAGCACCTCGGTGATGCGTTCGGCATAGGCGGCTCGATCCATCAGTGCGTCTCCTTTCCCAACAGCGGCGCGGCGGCGAGCGCCGTCACCGCGCCGAGTACCAGTACGGACAGCCCGTAGACCACGAGTGCGGTCGCGGGGTCGAAGAATTGGCCCACCAGTCCGGCCACCATCGAGCCGACGGCGGTCCCGGTGACGGCCTGCACCATGAGCAGCCCCGAGATGCGTCCACGCAGTTCCTCGGGGGCCTGCTGCTGGAGCACCGTGTAGCGCAGCACCATGTTCACGGCGCGGGCCATGCCGAATCCGGCCAGACCCAGGGACACCCACGCGGCGTGCGGCGCGAGTCCGGCGACGATCACGCCGAGCGGCATGAGCGCCAGCGACACGAGCAGCGCACGCCCGGGTCGGCGGCTGCGACCGATCCACCCGCTGGTCAGCGAGCCGATCACCGCACCCGCACCGGGTGCGGCGTAGAGCACGCCGAGTGTCGTTGTGCCAGCGGCCAGTTCGCGTTCGACGAGAGCGGGCAGCAGCACGAGTGGCCCGCTCACCAGCATGGCGATCAAACCCGTCAGCAGCGCGGCGCGAATAGCCTTGTGCTGCATGGCGAAACGAATGCCGATGGTCAGCTCCCGCACAGGATGCTGGACATCGCGCGCCGGTGGCGGTTGTGGCCCGATGGCGCGAATGAAGCCGACGGTGGCGACGGTCGCACCCGCCGCCAGGAAGAATGCCAGGCCCACACCGGTTTTCGCGATGAGCAGACCGGCCACCGCCGGTGTGATCATGGTGCCCAGATCCGAGGTGAGGGCCGTCAGCGCACCGGCGGCGGCCACCTTCTCGCGCCCCACGAGCATGGGCACCAGCGCCATGAGCGCCGATCCGCTGACCCCGCCCGCCAGACCGTCCACGACGCCCGCGCCGTAGATGACGGCCAGGAACGGGTCCGGTAGCAGCGCGTTGACGCCGAGCGCCAGAAAGCCGAGACCCGCCGCGCTGCGCGAGAATTGGATGACGTCGCGGCGGTCGTACCGGTCCGCGATCACCCCGCCCGCCAGACTTCCGGCGAACAGGGCGACCGCGGTGACCGTGGTGACGCCAGCGACGTGCAGGGAGGATCCGGTGAGCTGGTAGACCTGCACGGGCAGGGCCACCATGAGCAGTCCGATCCCGAGCACCGATACCAGCCGGGCCGCGAAGGCGCACCGGAACTCCCGGCTCGCGCGCAGCGGCGAGGTGTCGATGAGCAGGCCGCCGACGGCTGTCACCGGAAGCGCTCCGCCAGCAGGTCGAGGGTGATCATGGCATTGCGGTAGTCGGGGCGCTGGCTGGTGGCGGGCAGCTCGTAGACCTTGTTGGCCTGGAAGGCCGGGAGCTTGGCCAGCATCGGGTCTTCCTTCAGCTGGGCGATGGAGCGGCCGCCGTCGAGCTGGACGACGAACAGCGCCGGGGCGTCGACGACGGTGGTGGTCAGCTCCGGGCTGAACGACACCCAGTCGGCGGCAGCGGCGCGAGTCGGGTTACCGGCCTTGGCCTCCACCTTGTCGTCGATGGTGAAGCCGACAGCGGTCAGCAGCGAGGCCAGCGGGGTGCCGGGCGCGATCACCGACGGCTTGAGATCCTTGCGCGACTGGAACACCGACACCGCGCCCTGCGGCGGCTTGATCCCGGCCTTGACCTGCGCGACCTTGTCGTTGTACGCGCTGATCAGGCCGTCCACCTTGTCGGACCGATCGACCACGTTCGCGACGACCTTCAGCTGTTCCTGCCAGTCGGTCAGGTTCGACGGCACCAGCACGGTCGGGGCGATCGCGGCGAGTTTGTCGTAGGCGTCGATGGACTGCTGTCCCGGGTAGCCTTGTCCGCCGCCGATGATGAGGTCGGGCTGCTGGGCGGCGATGAACTCCAGGTTGATGTCGTCACCGGAGGGAAGCACCTGGGTGCCTTGCTTTTTCGCGTCCTCGGCCCAGGCGGTGGGGAATTCGCCGGGCTTCAGGGTGACGCCGAGTACGCGCGGGTCGGCGGCCTGCACCTTGGCCCCGAGGTCGTAGAGGTATCCGGCGAGTGAGCCGTTGACGACGACAATGCGCTGCGGGTCGGCGGGCACCGCGATAGCGCCGCGCTCGGTCTGCACCTCGCGGGTGCCGGACTTGTTCGCCTCGTCGGTGGTGGAACTGCTACAGCCCGCGACCGCGACCAGCGCGAGAATCAGCAGGGCGACGGCGGCGCGCACGCGGGCCGTCATTCGGTACAGCGTCATGGAGGGGTTGTTCTTTCTTCTCTTGTTGTGGGGGAAGCTCATTCGCGAATCGCCGGGTCGGCGTCGAGCAGCGCGGCGACCTCGGCCCATCCGGCCGGGGACACGATGTCGAAGTGCGAGTAGGGCAGTCGGCGCACCACCAGCCGCGCACCGGCCGCCAACCAGCCCGAGAGTTGGGCCTCGGTGCGCCCGGTGTCGGTGCCGGTATCGGCGGCGTAGAGGGCCATGGGTCCGCTGTAGCGCGGGCTCGTCGACGCGGTGACCATGCCGAGGAGTTCGGTGGCGGCGGCACGGACGGCGGCCGCGAGTTCCGGTGCGTCCTCGGGGAGTTCGGGCAGCAGTCGATCGAGTTCGCCCGGATCGGCCAGTGCCCGGCTGGCCTGCTCGGTGAGGTTCGCCAGCGGATGCGAATCGACGAGGCCGACGTAGGCGAGCTGTTCGCCATTCGACTCCAGCAGCGCGGCCATCGCATGCGCGATCGTGCCGCCGAGGGAGTAGCCCAGCAGACGGTAGGGCCCGTGCGGTTGGATGCGGCGGATGGTGGCCACGTAGTGACGGGCGACCTCGTCGATGGTCGCGGCTCGAAACTCGCTGCCGCTCAAGGACGGCAGCTGCACTCCGATGAGCGGGCGGTCGGCGCGCAACAGCTGCGCGAGCGGCCCGAACTGCCAAGCGGTTCCGCCGACCGGGTGGATGCAGAACAGCGGCGCGCCCGCTCCGGCGGCGCGTAGCTCGAGCACATGATCGAGGCGACGGCCGAGCATGGCGAGACCGTCGGAATTGTCTTCCACCGGAACAGGATTGGCCGTGAGCCGGGCAGCGAGCGTACGCGCGGTGGGCGCGGCGAAGATATCGTCGAGAACGACCGCCAGGCCCGCGCGCCGCAATCTGCCGACCAGCCGCACCGCGGTGAGCGAGTGTCCGCCCGCCGCGAAGAAGTCCTCGTCCGCGCCGATATCGGCGATCGCCAGGACCGCGGCCATGGCGGCGCGGACACTGTCGAGGCCCTCGCCCGCCGAGATCGGCGCAACGGTCTCCTCGGCACGGGGAGACGACGTGCCGCCCGGTACCGGCAGCGCTTTCCGGTCGATCTTCTCGCTGGTCGTTCTCGGAATCTCCTCCAGCACCACGAAAGCGGAGGGCACCATGTACGCGGGCACCATGGTGCGCAGCGCCGCCGCCACCGTCGCGGTGTCGAGTTCGATCCCGGATCGCGCGATCAGATACGCGACGAGACGCTGATCGCCCGGAGTGTCCTCGCGCAGCAGCACCACCGCCTGCGCGATGCCGTCGCAGCCCAGCAGCGCCGCCTCGATATCGCCGAGTTCGATGCGCTGCCCGCGCAGTTTCACCTGGCTGTCGACGCGACCCACATAGTCGAGTTCGCCCTCCGGCCCCCACTTCACGAGGTCACCGGTGCGGTACATGCGTTCGCCGGAGGCACTGGGATCGGCCACGAACGCCGCGGCGGTCAGGTCGGGTCGCGCGACGTAGCCGCGCGCCAATTGCACTCCGGTGAGGTACAACTCGCCGATGGTGCCGATCGCCACGGGCCGCAAGCGCTCGTCGAGCACCCGCACTCCGGCCCGTCGTGCCGGTCTGCCGATGGGCACCGATCCGGTGTCCGCCTCGGTGGTCTCGTGGTGGGTGATGCACACCGCGGCCTCGGTGGGCCCGTACAGGTTGTTCACCCGCGCACCGGTGAGCGCCCGAATGCGGTGCGCGGTGGCCGGTGGCAGCGCCTCCCCGCCGGTGTAGACGCAGCGCAGGCTGGTGCAGCCAGACAGATCCGCTTCCTCCCCGAGCACGGTCAGCATGGAGGTGGTCATCTGCAGCGCGGTCACGCCCTCGGCGCGCATGAGTTGTGCTTGGTAGTACGGGTCCCGGTGACCGTTCGGCCGAGTCAGGACGATGCGCGCGCCGACCAGCAGCGGATGGAACAGTTCGAGAATGGAGGCGTCGAAGGTCGGCGGCGTGCGGTAGAGCACGGTGTCGCCGAGGCCGAATTCGTGCTGGCGCTGCAACCATTCGAAGGTGTTCACGATCGCCGCGTGCGGCACCGTCACGCCCTTGGGCACGCCCGTGGAGCCGGAGGTGAACAGCAGATACGCCGAATTACCCGGCCGCAGTGGCGCATTGCGTTCGGCGTCGGCGATGGGTGCGTCGGCGAATGCGGTGGTGTCCAGCTCGTCGACGGCGACGACGCGTGCGTGCGCCGATTCGAAGCTGTCGGTCGTCGTGGTGAGAATCAATGCGGGAGCGGCGGTTTCGAGTATGCGGTCGAGCCGCTGCACCGGCTGTTCGAGGTCGATCGGCAGGTAAACGCCACCGGCCCGAGCGATCGCGTGCGCCGCGATGACCGAGTCGATGCCGCGCCACATGGCCACCACGACCACCGATTCCGGTGCGATGCCCTGCGCGATGAGCCATCGGGCGAGGCGGTGCGCACGGGCGTGGAATTCGCCGTAGGTGATGGTGGTGTCGTCGAGGGTGATCGCGGGGGCGGACGGATCGACCGCGTCGACGGCCTGCCAGCTGGCGAGGGTGTCGCCCCGGGTCCGCGACACACGGGTCGTGTCGATGACCGATGAGACCGTGGTCTCGGCGTCGGCCGTGAGAGCCGTGAGCACCGCGCCGAGATGTCCCGCCAGACGGGTGGCGGAGCTTTCCGGTACCGCCGCCGAGTCGTGGTGCAGTATCAGTTCGAACCTGTCGCCGGGCCGCGCGGTCACGGTCACCGGATAGTGGGTGAGGCTGTGCACCGCCACGTCCGCCACCCGCAGTTCATGCGAATCCGGCTGGCGCAGACCAGTTTTCGGGAAGTTCTCGTAGACCACCAGCGTGTCGAAGAGCCGACCGAGCCCGACCGCGCGTTCCACGGTCGCCAACCCCAGATATCCACAGGACTGCATCTCGAAAGTGGCGCGCTGGAAATCGTCGAGCTGGTCGAGCAACGGACGCCCCGGATCGAGGGTCAATCGCACCGGAACCGTATTGCTGAACAACCCCACCGTCGTCTCGACATCCGGCAGATCCGCCGGACGCCCCGAGACCACCGCGCCGAACACCACATCGGTGCGGCCGAGATGCTCGGCGAGCACCATCGACCACGCGCCTTGCAGCAGGGTGTTCATGGTGAGCCCGTGCCGACGGCTGACCGTCTCCAACGCGGCGGCTGCCGTGTCCGGCAGCGGGACCCGCATCGCGCGGGCGGGTGCGCGCTGACCGGCCGCTCCGACCAAGGTGGTCGCGGCCAGACCGTCGAGATACTCGCGCCACCGGCCCAGGGCCGCGTCGGTATCACGGCTACTCAGCCAAGCCAGGTAGTCGCCGTAATAGCCCGGTGCCGAGAGCTTGTCGTCATCGCCGTGATAGAGCCCGAGCGTTTCCCGCAGCATGATCGGCACCGACCAGCCGTCGGCGAGCAGATGGTGTGCGGTGAGGACGAGGCGCTGCGACGTATCGGTCAGGCGAATCAACAGGACCCGCACCAGCGGAGGGTTCGCGATATCGAAAGGTTCGGCGCTCGCCCGCGCTTCGAGTTCCGCCGCAGCCGCTTCGGGGTCGGCCAAGGCCCGCAGATCCTCGGTGCGCCACGACAATTGGGGAGCACGAGGCACGACCTGCACCGGCTGATCGAAGTCTTCGTAGCTGAAGGCCGCGCTCAGGTTCGGGTGCCGAGTGAGCATGCGTTCGAAGGCGGCCGCCAGCCGCCGCGGCTCCACCGCGCCGTCCAGTTCGAAGCGGGCCGTCATCGTGTAGATGTCGTTGTCGCCGTCACGCAGCGCGTGGAACAGCAGGCCCTCTTGCAGCGGCGACAGCGGGAGCACGTCGAGGATCTCGCCATAGCGCACCGCGAGCTCGTCCATGGCTTGGCGAGGCAGCTCGATCAAGTTTCGGCGCAACGTATTTCGCTGCGGCGGCGCGGTCTCGGCGACCGATGCGGCGCTCGCGGCGAGCTCACCCAGACCGCGACGCGTCAGCAGCTCCTGCGGCGAGACGATCAGCCCCTGCTCCCGCAGCCGACTGCTCACGCTGATGGCGGTGATGCTGTCGCCGCCGACGCCGAAGAAGTCGTCGTCCACGCTCACGGCGTCATGGCCGAGAGCGGTCGCCACCACCTCGCAGACGGCGCGCTCGGCGGGTGTGGAGGGTTCCCGCCCACCGGCATCCGACGGCGGCTGCGGCAGCGCGGCACGATCCAATTTGCCATTCACCGTCTGTGGCAGCCGTTCCAGCACGACTATGCGCGACGGAACCATGTGATCGGGCACCAGATCCGCCAGCCGCGAACGCAATTCGAGCGAATTCACCGCATCGTCGCCGGGCACCACGTACCCGATCAAGGTGGCTCGCCCGGCGATCTCGCGAATATCGGCAGCGGCTGCCCGCACTTGGGCGAGCCCACCGAGCGCGGCCTCGACTTCGCCCAGTTCCACGCGGTGTCCGCGAATCTTCACCTGATTGTCGACCCGGCCGACGTACTCGTAGCCGTGCTCGGGAATCCAGCGGGCACGGTCACCGGTGCGGTACATGCGGTCACCGGGCGGGCCGAAGGGGTCGGCGACGAACCGGTCCGCGGTCGCGTCGGGGCGGCCCAGATAGCCGCGCGCGAGTTGCGGCCCCGCCAGATAGAGTTCACCGACCTGGCCGTCGGGAACCACCTGTAAACCATTGTCGAGCAGGTGGACCCGAGTTCCGGTGACCGGGCGGCCGATACACGGCAGCTCTCCCCGCACCGGTGCGGTGATGGCGTCGACCGTCGATTCGGTCGGGCCGTACAGGTTGACCGCCGGGATTCCGGCGCGCTCGACGCGCTGCCACAGATCGGGCGGGCAGGCATCACCACCGAGCGCGAGCAGGGCGATATCCGTCAAACCATGGTCGAGCAGTGCGGCGGCGAAACCGGGTGTGCCGTCCACGACATCGATCCGGTCGCGCGCGAAGGCCGCCACCAGCGCGGCGGGATCGCGGCGAATCGCGCTGTCGTAGAGGTGGATCCGATGGCCATCGAGCAGCCACAGCAGCGGGTCCACGGCGGCGTCGAAGGCGAACGAGGTCGTATGTGCGATACGCAACGGCCGGTCACCGACCCGCGCCGCCGCCTCGGCGTACATTCCGGCGCGGTGCGCGGCCAGCAGGTGCGCCAGCGCCCCGTGTTCGACGAGTACGCCCTTGGGGCGGCCTGTCGAACCCGAGGTGTAGATCAGGTACGCGCTATCGCGTGGGTGGAGCTGACCGAATCCGTGTGCGGTCGAGGCGAACTCGGTCCGCTCGGCCTGATGCTCCGGACGGTCGACCGCGACGACGCCGGGTCCGAGCTCGCCCGCCAGCGCACCGGCGCTCAGCACCACCGTCGGTGCGGCATCGGCGATCACGTCCCGCAGCCGCGCCGCCGGATGTTCGGGATCCAGTGGTACATACACGCCACCGGCCCGCCACACGGCGAACACCGATACGACGAACTCGATCGAACGCGGCAGTGCGACACCGACAATCGAGCCCCGCCGCACTCCCCTGGCTCGCAGCCAGTGGGCCAGCCGGTCGACTCGTCGGCCGAATTCCGCTGCCGTGCAGCGCTCGTCCTCCGCCGCCAGCACGACGGCATCGGGCCGCTGGGCCACCAATCGAGCCAGGGCATCCGGGACCAACTCCACCGAAACGCTCGCCGCAGCACCGGATCGGGCAGCCGACAACCGCTCCCGCTCGGCCCGCTCCAGCAATTCCAACGCACCCACCGGCGGCTTGTCCGCTCCGGTGAACGCGTCGATCACCCGCGCCAACCCCGCGATGCGCCGATGCACCGTCGCCGAATCATTGCTGCGCGCATCGGATTCGAAGCCCAGCAGCACCGTGCCGTCGGGCAGCGGCGTGACGGTCAGCCCGAGATCCTCGGGCGGTCCACCGGCCACATTGCGCAGCACACCGCGCGCACCGTCGAAATCCAGGGAGAAGTCGAAGACCTTGAGATTGATGCCCACGCCGTGCAGCAGTTCACCCGCGCCGTACCCGTGGAATTCCCGCGCCAGATCGTCACCGCTGTAGCGCTGATGCGCCCGCACCTCGCGCAGTGTCGCCGCCACCCTCGGGGCCAGTTCACCGAGCCGGTCGTCGGCGCGCACGGTCACGCGCAGCGGCAGCACATTCACCGCCATGGCGGGAGTGCTCAGCGCCGCCCGGCCGACCCGGCCCATGAGCAGCATGGACATCACCACATCGGAGGTGCCCAACTGCCGGTTCAGGAAGGCGGCATAGCAGGCCACGAGCACATCGGCCCAGGTGACGCCGTAGCGCTCGGCGCACTCCTTCAGGGTCGCGAGCGCCTCGGCCGACAGGACCGCCTCGGCGCGAATCGTGCGTTCCACCGCACCGCCGACGTGGCGGCCACGACCGTCCAGATCGGGCCAGGGCGTCAACTGTTCGCGCCAGAACAGCCGATCGGCTTCGAACTGCTCCCCGGCGCGATACTCCTGCTCCTCGGCGATCAGCGCGGCGATCGTGCCGAAAGTCGGCTTGGGAGCGGGCTTTCCGCGCCGCAGCGCCGTGTAGTGGGCCGCGACCCGGCGCGACAGCAGCGCCGCGCTGTAACCGTCCACGATCAGGTGGTGGTAGAGCTGCACACACCACACCTGCGTGTCGGAGACGCGAATCAGCGTGTAGTTGTACAGCTGCCGATCCACCATGCCTCGGCAATACTCGGCGGCCCGATGGCGTTCCAGCGCCACCGCCTCGTAGGCCAAGGCCAGGGGCTCGGCGGCGGCCCGCAAGTCGATGGTCGGCCGCAGCCGCGCCGCCGCGTCGGTGACGAATTGCCGTGGCCCCTCCGGTGTGTCGCGGAAGCGCAGCCGCATGTTCTCGGCCTCGGCCACGGTGCGGGTGATCGCCTCCGCGAGCAGGTCGACGTCGATGGGCGTCGGACCGGTGATCTCCAGCACCTCGCCGACCAGATAGCGGCCGGATTCGGGATCGAAGCGCTGCGCGTTCCAAATTCCCAGCTGCGGTCCGGTCAACAGCAAACCGTTCCGGTCGGCCGCCGACTCGTCCCGTACCTCCGGCATCACCGCAACTCCCTTCACCATCAACGACATTCGACCGCGCGGCCGACTCGCACCCCTCCGGCGACAGTTCGCCAGAAAGGTGCCAGATGGAAAGGTTAGCCTAACTTTACCTCGAGTGGGGAAGCTACGTTTCGCGCTGGTGAGAGCCCCTCGTCGGTCACCGGGGCCGCGTTCTCGGCCAGTGGAATGACCAGCGGCGCACCGGTTTCGGGATCGTCGATGATCCGGCAGCCGAGCGTGAAGACCTCGCGGACCAGTTCGGCCGTCACGATCTCGCGCGGCGCTCCGGCGGCGACCACCCGGCCATCGCGCATGGCGATGAGGTGATCGGCGTAGCGAAAAGCGTGGTTGAGGTCGTGCAGGACGGCGACCACCGTGCGCCCGGAGTCCCGGTTCAGCGACCGGCACAGATCCAGCAGCTGGATCTGATGGGCGATATCCAGGTAGGTGGTGGGCTCGTCGAGCAGCACGATCGGGGTGTCCTGGGCCAGCACCATGGCGATCCAGACCCGTTGGCGCTGGCCGCCGGAGAGCTCGTCCACCGGTCGCGCCGAGAGTTCGGTGACACCGGTGGCGGCCATGGCGGCGGCGACCGCGTCGGCATCGGCCTGCGACCACTGCCGCAGCAGCGATTGATGCGGATACCGGCCGCGCGCCACCAGGTCGGCGACGCGGATACCGTCGGGCGCCGTGGAGGTCTGTGGCAGCAGGCCGACCCGGCGCGCCACCTCCTTGGCCGGGTAGTCGGCAATGGCCTTGCCGTCCAACAACACCGCGCCCGACTCGGGTGCGAGCAGACGGGCCAGGGCGCGCAGCAGGGTGGATTTGCCGCAGGCATTGGGGCCGATGATGACGGTGAACTCCCCATCGGGGATGTCCACCGACAGCTGGTCGCTGATGGTGCGGCCGTGATAGCCCAGACGCACCCGATCCGCCCGCAGCCGTGCGGATTTCGGCTCGTCGGCTTTCGATTCGACCGGGCCGTTGTGGTTTTCGCGCATTTGTCGCTTCCTCTAGTTCCGTCGAGCCTCGGCCACCAGCAGATATGCCAGATACAGCCCGCCGATCGATACCGTGACCACGCCGACCGGCAGGGTGGTGGGCGCGAAGGCGCGCTGGGCGATCCAGTCGCATGCCACCAGCAGCAGCGCGCCCATGGCGGCGGCCGGGGCCAGGGCGATGGAGGGGGTGCGGGCCAGGCGGCGGCCCAATTGCGGTGCGGCCAAGGCGATGAAGGCGATGGGTCCGGCGACCGCCGTGGCCGTGGCGGTGAGCGCGACGCTCAGCACGATCAGCAGCAGCCGCGCGCGCCCCACCTGAATGCCGAAGGCCCGCGCCTGGTCGTCGCCCAATTCCAGGATCGGCAGCCACTTCGCGACCGGTATCAGCACGGCGACCAATCCGGCCAGCAGCACCAGGGCCGGGGCGACCTGAGACCAGCTCACGCCATTGAGCGAGCCCGCGCCCCAGGCGGCGGCCGACATGGCGGCATTGAGGTCCGCGCGCAGCACCAGCCAGGTATTGACCGAGGCCAGCATGGCGCTCACACCGATTCCCACGATGATCAGCCGGAAGCCGGTCACATTGTGGCGGAAGGCCAAGAGCTGGATGGCGAGTGCCGCGCCCAAACCGCCGATCAGCGCACCGGCCGAGGTCTGGAAGCTGCCGCCGCCGAGGACCAGCATCACAATGAGCGCACCGGTGTACGCGCCGGTGTTGAAACCGACGATATCCGGGCTACCCAAGGGGTTTCGGGTGACCGATTGCAGTATCGCGCCGCCCACCCCGAGCGCCGCGCCCAACGCCAAGGCCAGCACCACACGCGGAAAACGCCACTCCCACACCACGAGTCGATCGAACCGGTGATCGCCGATCACCAGCGCCCGCAGCACCCGGTCGGGCGGAATCGCGTAATCGCCTGTCCCGAGCGCCAGTACCGCCACCGCCAGCGCGGCGACCAGCAGGATCACGCACACCACGACACTGCGCACACCCACTCGGGCGGTCAGGCCACGCGACCGGACCACCAGCACCGAGCGGCCGAAATCGATCCGCGTCGTCATGCGGCACCCACTCGCGCGCGACGGGCCAGCCAGATCAGCACCGGCGCGCCCAGGAACGCCGTCACCAGCCCGGCGGGTACCTCGTCTCCCGGAATGAGTATGCGGCCGATGACATCCGAGCCGATCACCAGAATCGGCGCGAGCAGCATCGAGTACGCGATGATCCAGCGCTGATCCGGGCCGACCAGCCAGCGCGCCACATGCGGCACCGCCAGCCCGACGAAGGTGATCGGCCCCACCGCGGCCGTCGCGGTGCCACACAACAGGGTCAGCGCGACGACACTCAGCACCCGGGTGCGCGTGACGTGGACGCCCAATGCGCGGGCCAGATCCTCGCCCAGCGCCACGGCATTGAGCGAGCGCGACGCGATCACGGCGGCGACCAGTCCGACGGCGATGAACGGGGTGGCTCCGGCGATGACGTCGTAACCGCGCCCGGTCAGCGAGCCCGAATCCCATTGCCGCCATTCGTCGAAGGCCTTGGCGTTCAGCAGGATCAAGCCCTTGGTCAAACCCGTGAGCACCGCGGTGACCGCCACCCCGGCCAGGGTCAGGCGCACCGGGTCGGAGCCCTGTCTGCCCGCCGTGCCCACCCGGTAGACCACCAGCGATACCACCGCCGCACCGGCGAATCCGAACCACACGTACGAGGTGATGTCGGTGACCCCGAGGAACGCGACCGAGAGTGTGATCGCGAAGGCGGCTCCGGCATTGATGCCGAGCAGCCCCGGATCGGCGAGCGGGTTGCGGGTCAGCCCCTGCATGAGGCAGCCCGCCACGCCGAGGGCGAGTCCGGCGAGCAGCCCGAGCAGGGTGCGGGGCACGCGGTATCCGGTCACGATGAGGTGATCCGGCGAGCCGTCGTCGTGCCACAGCGCCGCCCAGACCTCACCGATCGGAACGGTTTTCGTTCCGACGAGAAGACTGAGCAAACAGGCGGCCAACAGCACGACGGCCGTCAGCACCCACCCTGACCAGCGCCGGGGCGGCGCATGCGGTCCATCCATCGTGTCGTTCACTCCAGTCGGAAAATCGAAGGTCTTGAAAGCTTAGGCTTACCTACCCTACTGTGTCGCGTGTCCGGTTCGTCGCCCTCGCCGCACTGCGCGGAGGCCGCGGGATCGTCCCCGACCGCGACCGGATGAAGCCGTAACCACGTGTCCCCCATGGCAATTCAGCTATGCCATCGGCCGGGGCCGACGGCGCGTATTCAGATGAGGGAACAGAGAAAGGTTCACCCCACGTGAGATTCACCAGGGCCGCACTGCTCGCCGCCACGGTAGGCACCGCCTTGACCGTTGCCACCGGCACGAGCCACGCGCAGCCGCAGGCCGACGCCCCGGACCAGGGGGCTATCAACTACACAGCTACCGCCAGCGAGACCGAAACCATCATCTCGACCGACGCCGGTTCCATGGTGGTCGAGGACGGCGTGTTCAAGGTCAAGGCCGCCAATGGCACCACCGTCGCGGGCACCGAACTGAAGTTCCGCGTCGACGAATTCGAATTCCCCATCGCCGCCGAGATTTCCGGCCGCACCGCCACGCTGACCCCGCTGTTCGATATCGCGCACGCCCAGTACAAGCCCGTCGCGCTGCCGTTCGAGGACAAGGCCCCCTGGAAGTCCGAGTACGACCGTGAGGTCGCCGCGTGGAGCCGCATGACCGGCACCATCAGCCTGGGCGCGTCCATCGCCACCCTGGTCGGCGGTATCGGCGGCGCGGGCGTCGGCTGCATCGCCGGTGCCATCGCGGGCGCGGCGCTGACCGCTCCGCTGCTGACCATCTTCGGTACCGGCCCGATCGCGGGCTGCCTCGCGGGCGCTGCCGCCTTCGGTTTCATCGGCACCCTGGCGGGCCAGATCTTCATCACCGCCCCGGTCGCCATTCTGGCCGCGGCACAGTACTTCACCACGGTGAACCAGCCGTTCAACGCTCCCGCGCCCGCCAAGTGACTTCGGCGCGGGCCACACCCTCTGACAGGCATGGATAGAGGGCACATCCGCACCGACAGCGATCAGCCCCGGCTTCGCGCCGGGGCTGATTCGCGTTCCCGCACCGGCACGTGTCACACCCGGGCGGCCTGTGTCGTCGTCCCGGTACAAGCCCACCGAGAAAGCAGGAACCATGAACGCCACGAATACCGCCTCGCACAAGACAATCGCCGTCGCCGGTGCCACCGGACGTCTCGGCCGCCATGTGGTCGAGGTGCTGCGCGAGCAAGGGCACGAGGTGGTCGAGATGTCCCGCTCGCAGGGCGTCGACATCGTGACCGGCGCGGGCCTGGAGCAGGCTCTCACGGGAGTGGATATCGTCATCGACGCGGCCAGCACCCCGTCCCCGGACGAGCGGGAGGCCATCGAATTCTTCACCGCCTCCGCGCGCAACCTGCAAGCGGCGGCCCACGCCGCGGGCGTGCGACGGCTGGTGGCGGCGTCGATCATCGGAATCCAGTCCGCCAGGGCCGGATACAACCTCGCGAAGAAGGTCCACGAGGAGCAGCTGCTCGCAGGCCCGGTGCCCACGGTCATCCTGCGCGCCGCGCAGTTCCACGAGTTCGTCGAACTGTTGCTGCGGTGGGGCATTCGCGGCGAGGTCGCCTACCTCCCGAAGATGCGCACGCAGTTGGTGGCCGCGCGCACCGTGGCCGAGGAACTGGTCCGCCTGGCCTTGGACCCGAATGCCACTGCGACCGAACCGTTCCCGGAGGTGGCGGGACCGCGCGAGGAACGCCTCGCCGAGGCCGCCGCGCTGCTCGCCGAGCGCCTCGGCCTCGATATCCGCGTCGAGGAGGTCAGCGATCCGGCCAATCTGGACACCCCGCTCAACGAGAACGGCGGCCTGCTGCCCAACTCCCACGCGGTGCTGGGCGGCCCCGGCTTCGCCGAGTGGGCCGAGGCCACGGTCAGCTCCGGCTCGGCCGCTTGAACCCATCGCGCGGCGGGGTGTGAATCGCGCAGGACGCACACGGGCCCGCCTCGGCGCGGGCTCCCTTTCCGGCCGCGAATCGGCCCGCGTGAAGACACCCGCCGAGGGCGTCACCCGCCGCACCTGTGTCGAATGATAGGAATGGTGCGGTACCACCCGTAAGCGAATGTCCGGCGACGGACCTACCGGAGGGATGGCCGCGGTGATCGAGACACGACGGGTATTGGCGGACGGGCGCGAGATCATCTACTTCGATGCCGCGCCGGTACCGCGCACCGCCGTCGACACCCGCGATCTGCCACCGGCGCACACCTCCTCGCAGGCTCGGTTCGATCCGCTGCTCGGCGAGTGGGTGGTGGTGGCCTCACATCGTCAGACGCGCACCTTCCTGCCGCCCGCCGATCTGTGCCCGCTGTGCCCCTCGACGCCCGACCGGGCCACCGAGATACCCGAATCCGACTACCAGGTGGCGGTTTTCGAGAACCGCTTTCCCTCGCTGTCGACCAACCGCGAGGATCTACCCGAGACCGTCCGCGACGCCCCACAAACCCTGTTGCGCAATGGCTTCGGGCGGTGTGAGGTGGTGTGCTTCACCAGCGACCACAATTCCTCGTTCGCGCGACTGGACACCGATCGTGTGCGTATGGTCGTCGACGTGTGGGCCGCGCGCACCGAGGAACTCGCCGCGCTCGACGGCGTCGAGCAGGTGTTCTGTTTCGAGAACTCCGGCGCGGAGATCGGCGTGACGCTGTCGCATCCACACGGACAGATCTACGCCTACCCCTTCGTCGCGCCTCGGGTCGCCAAGATCGCCGGGAATGTGGCGGCCTATCGAAAAGACCACGGCGGCAATCTCTTCGGCGATATTCTCGACGCGGAGCGGGCCTCCGGGCTGCGGGTGGTGGTGGCCAATGACGAATGGACGGCCTTCGTACCGCCCTTCGCCCGCTGGCCCTACGAGGTACAGCTCTACCCACATCGCCGCGTCGCCGACATTCCCGAACTCGACGACGCCCAGCGCGACGCCTTCGCCCGGATCTACCCGGATGTACTGCGCCGCTTCGCCCACCGCTTCGACGCCCCGATGCCGTACGTGGCCGCCTGGAATCAGGCCCCGACCCCGGGTTCGACTGTGCCCCGGGAGGATTGGTGGCTGCATCTGCAACTGTTCTCCATTCGGCGCACCGCCGACAAGCTGAAGTACCTGGCCGGTTCGGAGTCGGGGATGAATGTGTTCATTACCGACACCACCCCCGAAGCGGTGGCGGCCGAGCTACGGGAGGTGTCGTGAGCGACGGCGTATGGGCCGCACCCGGCCGCGTGAACATCATCGGCGAGCACACCGATTACAACGGCGGCTATGCCCTGCCGATCGCGCTGCCGCACGTGGTGCGGTGCGCGGGCAGTACGACCACCGACGGGCGGGTGCGGGTGACCTCGCGCCAGCACGAGGGCGAGCGGTTCGAGGTGGCGGTCGACGAACTGGCCGACGCCCCGGTCTCCGGGTGGGTGCGCTATCCGCTCGGCGTGGTGCACGAATTCCATCGGCGCGGCCATCGGATCACCGGCGCCACACTGGATCTCGACGGCAATGTGCCGATCGGCGCGGGCCTGTCGTCCTCGGCGGCGATCGAGTGCTCGGTGGCGGTCGCGCTGCGCGATCTGTTCGAATTCCCGGTCTCCGACGCCGAACTCATCGATATCTCCCGCGCCGCCGAGAACGACTACGTGGGCGCGCCCACCGGCAGCCTCGACCAGTCCGCGTCCATCCTCTGCACCGCCGACCACGCGCTGCTGCTGGACTTCGGCGAAAACGGCCACGACCAAGTCGCTTTCGACCTCGCCGCCGCCGGATTGGAACTGCTGATCATCGACACCAACACCCCGCATGCCCTGGTGGACGGTGAATACGCGCAGCGCCGCGAGCAGTGCGAGAGTGCCGCGACCGCCCTGGGTGTGCGGAGTCTGCGCGAGATCACCGATATCCGCGCCGTCGACACCCTCGTCGATCCGGTGCTGCGCCGCCGCGCCCGCCACGTGGTGAGCGAGAACGCGCGGGTGCTCGCCATCGCCGACGCCCTGCGCACCGGCGCGGATCCGCGCACCATCGGACCCGTGCTCACCGTGGCGCACGCCTCGCTGCGTGACGACTTCGAGGTGTCGACGGCGCAACTCGACACGGCCGTGACGACCGCGCTGGAGGAGGGCGCGCACGGTGCGCGCATGGTCGGCGGCGGCTTCGGCGGCAGCATTGTCGCCCTCACCGAGCGCGACAGCACCGAACGCATCGCCGACGCGGTCGAGAAGCGCTTCCACGCATCGGGTTTCGCCGCACCGCGCTGGTTCGTCGCCGTCCCCTCCCCCGGTGCCCGCCGCATATCCTGACCGCGTTCACCGCGTCAGGCGTTCCCAACTCCACTCGGTCTGGACCCGCAGTGGCCGCCCCGGCTCCACGAAGGTGGGCATGGTGTTCAGCCCGTTCGGCGGCCCGGACTGCGGCTCCACGCAGATAGCGGCATCCTCCAGGTCGTAGACGACGACCCACCGCTGCGGGCTGCGCACCCGAAGACGCAGCAGCTCCGGCCATTCCAGGGTGACGTCCACGCCGTCCGGCATGCCGAAGCAGTCGTCCCACGGCCCCGGCACAGGTGCGATGCGCTCCCCCGTCGGCAGGTAGTCCGCGCCGCGCACCTCCTGCCAGGTCGGCGCGAAATCGATGGTGGCCGAGGGGGTATCGGGCCGTGGCCGACGCAGGAACCACGGATGCCAGCCCGCCTGCGCCGGGAACCGCTCCGCGTCCGAGACGATCTCCATCTCGAGTGCCAAGGCGTGCTCGGACAATCGGACTTCCTGCGTCACTCGCCCCACGAAAGGCCAAGGCGCGGACAGTGGTCGAGTCAGCACCGCCTGGGTCTCGGAGGCCTCCACGATGTCCCACACGCCATCTCGCGCCGTACCGTGGATGGCGTGCGGGGGCGCGTTGAGCGGCAGCTGATACTCCACCCCCTCGACGCTGAACCGGCCCTCCCGCATGCGCCCGCACCACGGAGCCATCGGGAAGCACCCGTAATGCTCGCCCTGGCGCAACAATTCGGTGCCGTCGACGGCCAGCCCGCTGATCCGCCCACCCGCCTCGGGCGCGATCCGCACGGTCACATCGGCGAGCGTCAAACACAGATCACCGGTCACGTCGGCTCGTTTCGGTCGGCTCGGACATTCTGAATACCGCTGGCGTCATGCCCTTCTCGTGCCGGAAGGCGCGATAGAAGTGGCGCTCGGTCAGGAACCCGGAGTAGTTGGCCACCGCGGCGATCGACAGCGGCGGCTCGCGCAGCAGGAGTTGGCAGGCGCGTTCGACGCGCATGCGGCGCAGCGCGGCGGCCGGTCCCTCCTCGAGATCGTCGAAGATCCGGTACAGCGTTCGCCGCGACATGACGCAGCCGTCGGCGATGCGGTCGACGGTCAGCGCCGGATCGGCGCAGTGCGCCCGCATGAAGGCCAGCACCTGTTCGCGGCCCAGTGCGGCGGCCGAACGCTGCGAGACCGCGATACCGCTGGCGAACGAGACGGCGGCGGCGAGCAGATCGAGTGCGGGACCGGCCAATCGCGCGGCCTCCTCGGATCCCGCGTCCTGCAGGTCGGCGACCTGGCGGAAGTAGCGCGAGACCAGTCCGGCCGGGCTGGTGCCGGGCAGCGCGATGGCCGTGGGCAGATCGTCGGTGCCGATGCCGTGCTCGCGCAGTCGACGCAATGGCACCTGCACCACGGCCATCGACCATTCCGTCTCCAGATCGAAGCGGTAGGGCCGGGTGCTGTCGTAGAACACCATCGTGCCCGGCCCGACATCGGCGACGCGGTCGTCCTGGTACATCCGGCCGCGACCGCGCGTCTGAATGGTCGCGGTGAGGAACTCGTCGTCGGTGCGCGCTATCAACGAGCGAGTGCGCCGCACATGCTGGGGCGCCGCACCCAGCGTGGACAACTCCACGTCGGCGTAGCGGCCGCGACTGATCCAGCCGCGGAAGCTGCCGGATCCGCCCGGTGTCACCGCGAGCGGTACATAGAAGTCGCTCAGGCTGGCTTCCCACCGGTCGAAGACCTCCGAGGCCGGATGGTCGGCTCCGGAGCGCATCTCGATTCGATCCACCGTCGCCGGATGATCCGTCGGCATCGGCAACCCACCTCCCTTCGGTCCGCACCTTCGATCTTCCCGTATCCCGGCGCGGCGCCGGACCAAGACCCGTGCGGCAGCGACCGTGGCGCAAATGAGAACCAAAGGTTTCCCGCTCACGGCGGCGGGTATCTAACCCTGCGACTACTGACCTGTCGGGCGACAGGTCTCTTTGTCATGCCCGCACATCGATGCCGCGCGTCGCGAAAAACAGTGGCGCAGAACACATTTCAGCCTCTCCAAAGATGCGATGCATGCTTCGTATCGCTAGCTTTGTTCCGAGATTTCATTTTCGAAGCCCCGGAATGAAATCCGCGAAGCGGTACAACTGATGGAGAGAAGCACGTGCGAATCCTGCTGGTTGCCAGTGCGTTCAACAGCCTGACGCAACGAGTCCACGCCGAACTACGCGAGCGCGGGCACCGCCTCGGCGTGGAGTTGGCCCTCGGCAACGACCTGCTCCGGGCGCGGGTCGCGCAGTTCGAGCCGGACCTGATTCTCGCGCCGATGCTCACCACCGCGATTCCCGAGGACATCTGGACCGCGCACACCGTGCTGATCGTGCACCCCGGCCCCAAGGGTGACCGCGGACCGTCGTCGCTGGACTGGGCGATCCACGAGGACGCGCCCGAGTGGGGCGTGACCGTGCTCCAGGCGGTCGCCGAGATGGACGCCGGACCGATCTGGGCGTCGGAACCGTTCCCGGTGCGGACGTGCGGCAAGAGCGAGCTGTACCGCAACGAGGTCGCGGACGCGGCCGTGCGCGCGGTGCTGCTGGCCGTGGAACGGTTCGAATCCGGTGATTTCACCCCGGAACCGCTCGACTACGACCGCGAGGACGTGCGCGGACAGCTGCGGCCGTATCACGCGCAGGAGTTCCGTCGCATCGACTGGGCCGCCGACAGCACCGAGACCGTGCTGCGCAAACTCCGCGCCGCCGACTCCCAGCCGGGTGTCCTCGACGAGCTGTTCGGGAAGCGGTACTTCCTGCACGGCGGCCACCGCGAGGACGAATTGCGCGGCGCGCCCGGCACCCTCATCGCCACCCGCGACGGCGCGGTCTGCCGAGCCACCACCGACGGCGCGGTCTGGCTGCCGCAGCTGCGTCCCGCCCGCACCCCGGGCGGCCCGGTGGTCTTCAAGCGGCCCGCGACCGACGTGCTCGGCCCCGACCTGCTGGCCGGTGTGCCGGAGGTTCCCGTCAGCCCGACCGCTGCCGCCACCCGCGACACCTGGTCCGAACTGCGCTACCGCGAGGAGAACGGGGTCGGCTACCTCGAATTCGCCTTCGCCAGCGGCGCGATGAGCACCGACCAGTGCCGCCGCCTGCTCGCCGCGTACCGGCAGGCCTGTGAGCGGCCGGTCGACGTGTTGGTCCTCGGCCCGGCGCGCGACTTCTTCTCCAATGGCATCCATCTCAATGTGATCGAGGCGGCCGACGACGCGGCCGAGGAGTCGTGGCGCAATATCACCGCCATGGACGACCTGGTGGAGGCGATTCTGACCACCACCGACAAGGTGGTCATCTCCGCGCTGGCCGGGAACGCCGCCGCGGGCGGTGTCATGCTGGCCCTCGCCGCCGACGAGGTGTGGTGCCGCGAGTCGGCCATCCTGAACCCGCACTACCGGCTGATGGGCCTCTACGGCTCGGAGTACTGGACCTACACGCTGCCCAAACGCGTCGGACAGGACACGGCCGACCGCCTGACCCGCGAAACACTGCCGGTCGGTGCGCGCGCCGCCGGTGCGATCGGCCTGGTCGACCGGGTGGTATCCGGTAGCCCCGCCGAGTTCTGGGCCTCGGTGCGCGGCGCGGCCGAGGAGCTGGCCGCCGCACCCGAACTCACCGAGCGCCTGGTGCAGAAGAAGCAGCGGCGTGCGGAGGACGAGGCGAACAAGCCGCTATCCGCCTACCGCGCCGAGGAATTGGCACAGATGCGCCAGAATTTCTTCGGGGCCGACGAGCCGTACCACCAGCTTCGGCGCAATTTCGTGCACAAGGTATGCCCGCAGGCGACCCCGGCGCATCTGCTGGCCTGACGAACGCGTAACCCGCGGCACGAGAACGCCATTCGCCCGCAACCCGGGCCTTCAGCAATGAGGTAGACATGTTGGAACTCGACCACTTCAGCTCCGGCTGGGTGAATCCCGTCCTGGCCTACGCCATGTCCGTCATCGGATCGGCCCTGGGCCTGCGCGCCGCGGTACACGCGCGCGGTTCGCGCCACCCCGGCGGCTGGCTGTTCACCGCCGCCGTCGCCTTGGGCGGCTGCGGCATCTGGGTCATGCACTTCATCGCCATGCTCGGCTTCTCCATCGAGGGCGCGCGCATTCAATACGACATGCCGATGACCCTGCTCAGCGCGGCCATCGCGATCGTGGTGGTGTGGATCGGGCTCTCGATCGTGGTGCGCGTGCCGCGCGAGGCGGTGGGTCTGCCGATCGGCGGCGCGATCACCGGTCTCGGCGTGGCCGCCATGCACTACCTCGGCATGTACGCCATGCATCCGGGCGCGCATATCCAGTACAACACCGCGCTGGTGGTGCTGTCGGTGGTGATCGCGGTGGTCGCGGCGACCGCCGCCCTGTGGTTCATGCTGCACGTGCGCGGCTTCCTCAACACCCTCGGTTCCGCGCTGGTCATGGGAATCGCGGTGTGCGGCATGCACTACACCGGTATGGCCGCCATGCGGGCGCACGCCGTCGACCATGAGATGAGCACCTCCGGGGCCGATCCGATCGAGCTGATCACCCCGCTCATGCTGGTGGTGACGGTGGTGACCATGACGCTGATCGTGGTGGTCGGACTCGCCGAGATCGACAGCTCCTCCCAGCGCGCGACCTCGCTGCCGGATCTGGAGGCCGAACCGGTCAACAGCGGCCGCGAATGGCCGCGCCGCGACCCCAATGCCGGTGCCGCGCAGCGGGAGTCGGTGGTGAGCCTGCGGGCGTTCGACGAGTCCAGCAATCGCGCCGCAGTCGATTCCTGACGCGCACGGCCACCAGGTGGCACCCTGGAGTGATACGCAAGCGGCGATGCCGTATGCGGCGGCATCGCCGATCGCTCTGTCATGGAGGCGACGATGACGCTACCCAGGATCACCACCCGAGACGAATGGCTCGCTGCCCGAAAAGAGCTGCTGGAGAAGGAGAAACAGCTCACCAGACTGCGGGATTCGATCAATACCGAGCGCCGGAACCTGCCGATGGTCGAGGTCGAGAAGGACTACGTCTTCGACGGGCCCGACGGCCGGGTGCGGCTGCTCGACATGTTCGACGGTCGCGCCCAGCTCATCATTCAGCATTTCATGTTCGATCCGGCGTGGGAGGACGGCTGCCCGAGCTGTACGGCGGGCACCGACGAGCTCTCCCCCGGCTTCTTCGAGCATCTGCACATTCGCGACACCAGCTACGCCATGGTGTCGCGCGCGCCATTGGCGAAACTCCAGCGCTGGAAGGAGAAGAAGGGCTGGACGGTGCCGTGGTACTCGTCCTACGGCAGCGACTTCAACTACGACTTCGGCGTGACCATCGACGAGTCGGTGCGGCCGGGCGAGCACAACTACCGCACCAAGGCCGAGCACGAGGCGCGCGGCTCGGACTTCTTCGACTACGACCAGCCCTTCGAGATGCCCGGCCGCAGCTGCTTCCTCCAGGTCGACGGTCGGGTGTTCCACACCTATTCGCAGTACGAGCGCGGCCTCGAATCCACCGGTGGCTCTTACTATTTCCTCGATCTGACCGCTCTGGGCCGTCAGGAGGAATGGGAGGAGCCCAAGGGCCGCAGCACGGCGGTGCGCCCCAATATGCCCGACTTCGCCCAGTGAGCGGCGCTCAGGTGCGCAGCGAACTCTGATCGTGGTGCCAGCGGGACAGGACGTGATCGGCGAAGCGATCCTCGAGCAGATTCGTCACCTGGATACCGAACACCACCGATTCGGTGAGTTCGGGCTCGCGGGCGAGTAGATCGCCGATCACGTCGCGGCGCATGACCTGTTCGTGCACCGCGTCGGCCTCGACGTGCTCGCGGTAGAACAGCACACACGCCGGGTCGGCGTCGAAGCGCTCGAGGGTCTCCACCATGCGCGCGGCGCCCGGCGGGGAGGTGATCTCCACCGTCGCGAAGTGTCCGACCAGCGCGCCGCGCCACCGCCGGTGCAGACCGAACAGCGACATCATGTCCATGAGCGCCAGCATGGGCGCGGGTACGGCGTCGAGGTAGTGCAGGTAGGTGGCGTCGAGTCCGGCGGCCGCCATCAGGTCGGCGTAGAGGCGGGCGTGCACGCGCTCGCCGCGGCCGCCGCCGTACTCGTCGAACTCCACCGCCACCAACGAGGCTTTGGCCTGACCGCGCAGGCGTGGGATGACCCAGGCGTAGGGGTCGGCCTCCTTGTGGTGGTAGATCGACCGGTGGATGAAGTACTCCAGCACCTGCCACCATTCGCCCTTGTCGCGCAGGTAGGCGCTGAGCCCGGTCGGTTCGGTCGGCGTCACCAGGAGCTGGTCGAGTTCGGCGGTCAGATCGGCGCCGCCCTCGGTATCGCGGCGCAGGGCGTCGAGGAAGGTGCGTTCCAGGCTGGCGCGCAGGGTCAGCAGGCCGGGGTCCCATTCCCAGCCGGGATCGACGGCGTCGTAGCCGTGATAGTGCAGTTCGTAGCAGGTGTGCAGGGTCAGGTGCAGATCCTCGCCGTAGGGGTCGAGGTCCGGTGGCGACGGCAGGGCGCTGCCGGGCGCGCCGCGCAGTACGTCGAGGACCCGCGCGGACAGCTCGCCTCGGGGTCGCGGCAGCGCCCCGGGACGCACATCGGTCGAGAGGGTCACGCGCACCGGATACCTCCCTTTCCCGCTACCAAACGGCACATTCTCATCGCCGGGGCTGGTCGGCACGGATCACCACCAGCTCCTCGCCGGATTGGTCGGGTTCGATGAGTCCGACGGTGGCCAGCCACTGGCGACGAGCGCGCAGCACCTCCCCGAACGGGATGGTCTCGCGGGCGACCACGGCGGCCTTCAGGCCGTTGTCCCGCAGCTGGTTCAGGGTCGAGTCCGGGCCGCACAGCGCCGAGTGGACTATCAGCAATGTTCCTCTCGCACTGAGCATTTCGGGCGCGAGACGGCACAGGGAGTCCAATACCGCGCGGCCGTCACGACCGGCGTCCCAGCTGCGGGCCCGGCCGTGCGGTGGCCGCGCGTCCGCGCACGGCACATACGGCGGGTTGGCCAGAACCAGGTCGAACTGGCGACCGGCGACCGTGCGCGCGAAATCTCCGTGCAGCAGTTCGACATTCACGCGGTGCCAGCGGGAATTCAGCCAGGCCGAGGCCAGTGCGGCCCGGGAGATGTCCACGGCGGTCACCGTGGCCGTGCCCAGTCGCGCCGCCTGGATGGCCAAGGCTCCTGTGCCCGTACAGATGTCGAGCACGCGCGCATCTGCGGGCACCGCGACCTCGGCCATCGCACGGGCCAGCAGCCAGGTGTCCTCCTGCGGCCGGTAGACGCCGGGGGCGCGAAACAGCAACATGATCACGGATTATCCCGGAACCGCATGGCTAATCGGGGTCGATCGAAATCGATGTGCTTCAGAATTCGTCGATAACCACCAGGCCCATGGTGTCGAACGACTCCATGGCCTCGAGCACGCCGCTGGCCTCGTCGAGGGCGACGGTGCGGGAGACGATCCGGCCGGGATCCAGGCGACCGGCCTCGATCATGGCGAGCATGGTGCCGAAGCGCTGCCCCTGCATGCCGAAGGCGCTGAGAAACTCCAATTCCTTGATCATCATGACGTCGATGGGGAGCGCGATCTCGCCGCGTTCGGCCGCGGTGGTGTGCCCGAGTTGCAGATGCCTGCCGCGGGTGCGCAGCGACAGCACCGAGGCGCGGCAGGCGTCGGCGGTGCCGACGGCGTCGACGGAGACGTGTGCCCCGCCGCGGGTGAGCGTTCGAATCGCCTCCGCGGGATCGGTTTTCGCGGCATCGACGGTGTGCACGGCCCCGAGTTCGCGTGCCGCGGCGAGCTTGTGTTCGCCGATATCGACCGCGATGACATTCGCGCCGGTGGCGGCGGCGATCTGTACCGCCGACAACCCCATGCCGCCGCCCGCGCCGTGTACCGCCACCCACTCGCCGCCGCGCACTCGCGCCTGGTCGACGACGCCGTGGAAGGCGGTCATGTATCGGCAGGCCAGCCCGGCGGCGGCGACGAAATCAATCGAGTCCGGCACGGCCACGAGGTTCACATCGGCGTAGCGCACCAGCACGTACTCGGCGAACGCGCCCCAGTACGAGACCCCGGGAACGAGTTCGGCGACGTGGTCGCACACATGCTGGTTCCCGCCGCGGCACTGTTCGCACGACCCCTCACCGGGGTTCATGGGGAAGGTGACGCGCGCGCCGGGCCGCCAGCCACGCACCTCGCTGCCGACTTCCATGACGGTGCCAGCGAATTCGTGGCCCAGCACGAACGGCGCGGCCACCGTCGGGCCGCCGGTCCAGAAGTTTCCGGACCACAGGGCCCAGTCGGTGCGGCAGATACCGTTCGCGCCGACCCGGATGATCGCGCTATCCGGCGGGCACTGCGGATCCGGCACCTCGCGCACCACGAGCGGCTTGTTGAGTTCTTCGATGACGGCTGCGCGCACAGCGCCCTCCTACTGCTCGAATCGGGCTTACTCCCCAACCCTCGCCGGACCCCGCCGATACCGTCCAATACCTGGTTCCATAGCCTGATCGGAATGGATATCAACACTCGGCTGCTGCGGTACTTCGCCGTGGTCGCCGAGGAGGGCAATCTGACGCGCGCGGCGCGGCGGCTGTTCATCGCGCAGCCCTCGCTCACCAAACAGATCCAGCACCTGGAGAACCAATTGGGGCTGACGCTGTTCACGCGCTCGCGCTCGGGAATGGCGTTGACGGAGGCGGGTGCGGCGCTGGCCCAGCACGCCGAAACCGTGCTCGGCAGTTGGGATCTCGCGCTGGCGGCGGCGCACACGGCCGACCGGCACGGCGTGCGCACGCTGCGGCTGGGGTTCGTGCCGATGGCCGCCAATGAGCTCACCCGACGGATCCTGACCGATTTCACCGGGCGGATTCCGGACTGGCGGATCGTGCTGCGCCAGTTCGAATGGTCCGATCCCACAGCGGGTTTGGCCACCGGCGACTCCGATGTGGCGCTGCTGCGCCTGCCCGCGCCCGGCCTCGACGGGTTCGATACCGAGGTGCTCTTCAGCGAACCCCGCGTCATCGCGCTGCCGTGCACGCACCACCTGGCCGAGCGCGAGCGCCTCGATTTCGGCGAGCTGCTGGACGAGCCGTTCGTGGCCATACCCGTCGAAGCCGGTGCGTGGCGCGACTATTGGCTCGGCGTCGACGAGCGGGGCGGACATCCGGTGCGCATCGGGGCGATCGCGCACAATCCGGAGGAGTGCCTCAGCGCCATCGCCAGTGGTCAGGGCCTCGCCATCATGCAGGCCGCCGCCGAACGGTTCTATCAGCGGCCGGGTGTCGTGTATCGGCCGGTGGACGGGCTCGGCCCCAGCGAAGTGGGTGTCGCGTATCCGACGCGGCGACGTGGCGAACCGGCGATTCGCGCCTTCGTGGAAAGCTGTCGGGGGGCGACCGCGACGACGTGAAATTCGTTCAATCGACCGAAAAGTGTTGGCCACGCGCTCGTAGGACTACCGTGGGTAGGTATGGCGACCAGGGAAATCACGGTGACCGTGTCCGTGGACGGCGACGAGTGGGACATTCTGCGGGATGCGGCCGAGTGCGCGGGGATGAGTGTGGAGGCGTATCTCCGCTGGAGTGTGCGACTGGTCGCGCTGCGGTCTCGGCCGGGACGGGCGCTGCGGCCCGAGGGGTTGGAACTGCCGAGGGCACGGCGCGGGGCCCGGGAAGTGGACGAGCCGGAGGCGGTGGCGTGGGCGGAGACCTTCACCGAGCGGCTCTCGCACCGCACCGAGCAGTTCCGCAACGACTGACCGCCCCGGATCACCGATGCTGCCCTGAATCAGGTGCTGTCTCAGACCTTTTCGAGGTCGCGGTGCCTAGTCTCCGGTAGCGCGAGAATGCACAGCAGCGAGAGCAGGGCCATGGCGCTGAGGAACCACCCGACCGCGGTGGTCCCGGCGGTCTCGGCGAGCTGGGCGACTATCAGCGGAGCGATACCGCCGCCGAGCACACCGCCGAGGTTGTAGGCGATACCCGCGCCGGAATACCGCACGTCGGTGCCGAAGAGCTCCGGCAGGAACGCGCCGAGCGGGCCGTAGACGATGCCCATGCACAGCAGCGCGCCCGACAGGCCGACCACGACCAATACCAGGTTCTCGGTATTGAGCAGCGGGAACAGCACCATTCCCCACACCACGCCGAAGGCCGCGCCGCCGAGCATGAGCGTGCGCCGCCCGGTCAGATCGGATTGCCGCGCCACCACGAAGGTGGTCACGCCCAGCACCACCACAGCGATGAGGGTCAGCGCCAGCATGGTGTTGCGTGGAATGCCGAGCGTCTTGGTGGTGTAGGTCAGACAGTAGGTGGCGGCGGTGTAGAACATCACGTACACCACGACGATCGACCCCGCGCCGAGCAGCAGCTCTCTCGGGTAGCGACGCACCACGCTCGCCAGCGGCACCCGGTTGGCCTCCTTCTTGGCGACCAATTCGGCGAAGGCGGGGGTTTCGGCTACCTTCAAGCGGATTCGCAGCCCGACGGCGACGAGCACGAACGACAGCAGGAACGGGATACGCCAGCCCCACGAATCGAACGCGTCCTTGGGCAGCCACACCGACAGCGCCCAGAAAATGGCGGTGGCGATGAAATACCCCACGGGCGAACCCATTTGCGCCGCGGCCGCGAACAGCCCGCGCTTGTTCTTGGGCGCGTGTTCGGTGGAAAGCAGTGCGGCGCCGCCCCATTCGCCGCCGAGGCCGATGCCTTGGAGCACGCGCAGCGCCACCAGCAGAATCGGCGCGAGTACGCCCAGGGTGGCGTAGCCGGGCAGCAGTCCGACGAAGGCTGTGGACAGGCCCATGAGCAGCAGCGATATCACCAGCGTGGTCTTGCGGCCGATGCGGTCGCCGAAGTGGCCGAAGATGACCGCGCCCAGCGGTCGGGCGACGAAGCCGATGGCGAAGGTCGACAGCGAGGCCAGCGTGCCCGCGACCGGTGAGAGGTCCGGGAAGAATTGCGCGTTCAACACCAGCGCGGCGGCCGTGCCGTAGATGTAGTAGTCGTAGAACTCGATCGCGGTGCCGATGAAGCTCGCGGTAGCGATCCTGCGGCCATCGACCGCGGGCTCGGCCGCCACTGTCGGGGGTGTCGCTTGTTCGGTCATGGATTTCCTGTCACGCGGAGAGAAAAAACGCGGTCATGGTACGTGACCGGTCTTCGCGCTCGGGGGTTCTCGAACAGGACTCTCCCGCGAGCGCGGCGACGCCATGCCATAGCGTCGAGCCTTATGGCAACACCCCATCAACCGGTCTCCACCGCGAGCACACGCGCGCTGGCGGCCGCCTGCCGCGCGGAGATCCCCGCGCTGACGCGGCAGTTGCTGTCGGCCATCTTCACCGACAACCCGGAGTGGACCGACTACACCTCGGTCCCGCGCGAAGAGCTGCGGGAGGGCTGTCGGCAGTATCTGACCCGGATTCTGGACCTGCTCGAGGGCGCCGCGACCGATCCCGAACGCGACGATGTGGCCGCCACCATCGGCAGACAGCGCGCGGCGCAGGGCGTCCCCCTGGAGGCGATGTCACGGACCTTCCGACTCGGCGGCGCGATCGTGTGGGAGGCGCTGCTCGACAAGGCGGAGGGCATCCAGGCGCGCGAGCTGCGCGCGGCCGGGACCGCGGTCTGGACGGTGATCGACGGGTTGTCCTCGGCGCTGGTCACCTCGTACCGCAATGCCGAGCTCGAACAGGTGCGCCGCGTCGAGCGTCGCAGGCACGCGCTCATCGAGGATCTGCTCGCGGGACGGGCCCACGACGCCAGCTTCGCCGCGCGGGCGGCGCGGGAGCTGAATCTTCCCATCGAGGGCGAGTACTTGGTGGTGGCGGTGCGCGGCGGCGACGGGCGACCGCTGCACGCCGGTACCGAAGCCGCGTTGGGGGCGTTGGGAATTCGGTCCGTCTGGCACGACCGGGTGGACGCCACCATCGGGCTGGTGTCGCTGGCGCGCCACGACAGTGCCACGGTGCTGGCCAAGCTGCGGCCCCAGGTGCGCGGGCCGGGCGGAGTCTCTCCGGCGGTCGCTGGATTGGCGGAGGTCGACGCCGCGCACGCCCTCGCGCTCACGGCCATGCGCACAGTTCCCTGGGACGCGACCGAACTCGTGACGCTGGATCAGCGCTATCCCGAAGCGCTGCTGGTCCGCTCCCCCGACCTGGCCGAACTGCTGGTCACACGGACGCTCGGACCGGTGCTGGAACTGCCCGCCAAAGAACGCGATTCGCTGCTGCACACCCTGGCCGTATGGCTCATGGAGAACTGCTCGGCGGCCAATGCCGCGCCGAGGCTGCACTGCCATCGCAATACGGTGATCAATCGGCTGCAACGGATTTCGACGCTGCTGGGTCGGCCCCTCGAAGGACAGCGCTCCTATGTGGAGCTCTCCCTGGCGCTCGCGGCCCTGCGCCTCGGCGACGCGGCATCCTAGACAACACCGTGTCCCGCTGTCCGGGAATTGGGCGCAGCGCCCAGTCGCGGGCCTCGTTTCCTGGGCTGGGAAGCGATTGTTCACACCTGGCGCGCTGACAAGACTCGTCTCCAATGACCACCTCCGTACCGGGAGGCGCGGTCGTAATTCTCGAGACGAGGAGCACCACGAGTGCCGGACTTCGATCTATTGGTGGTGGGCGGCGGGCCCGGCGGCTACGTGGCCGCCATCCGCGCGGCCCAGCGCGGTTTGTCGGTCGGTTTGGTGGAGAAGGAGCGGCCGGGCGGGGTCTGCCTGAACTGGGGCTGTATTCCGACCAAGGCCATGCTGCGCTCCGCAGAGGTATTCCAGACGGTCAGCGCCGCAGCGGAATTCGGCGTGCACGCCGACAATGTGCGGTTCGACTTCGCCGCGGTGCGCCAGCGCAAGGACGGCATCGTCAAGGAACTCACCGACGGCGTCGCGGGGCTGTTGAAGGCCAATGGCGTGACGGTCATCGAGGGGCACGCGCGGTTCACCGGGGCGACCACGGTGCGGGTGTACGAGACCGGACCGTCGCCGATCTTCCCCGGCGGCCCGCGCTACGCCGCGGCGCCCGCCGCCGCCGTGCGCGAGATCAGTGCGCGCGACGTCATCGTCGCGACCGGGTCGGTGCCCGCGCGGCTGCCGATCCCGGGCGCGGACTTACCGGGTGTGGTCACCTCCGACGGCGCGTTCGGCCTGACCGAGGTGCCCAAGCGACTGGTCGTGATCGGCGGCAGTGCGGTCGGGGCCGAATGGGCGAGCCTGTTCGCCACCTTCGGCAGCCAGGTCACCGTGGTGGAGATGCAGGATCGCCTGGTTCCGTTGGAGGACAAGGAGATCGGTGACGCGCTGGGGCGTTCGTTCCGCAAGCGCGGCATCACCGTGCTCACCGGCGCGACGGTCACCGGCATCGCCGAGGGCGACGGTTTGCGCGTGACGGTCGGCGGGGCGCAGGCACGGGAACTCGAGGCGGATGTGGTGCTGGTCGGCGTCGGCCGTCGCCCCAACACCGCCGACCTCGGGCTCGACGCGGCCGGAATCTCGACGGACGCACGGGGTTTCATCGCGGTCGACGAGCAGCTGCGCACCGATGTCGAGCACGTGTACGCCATCGGCGACGTGACCGGTCGCGCGCTGCTCGCCCATGTCGCCTCACACCAAGGCTTGACCGCCGCCGACGTGATCGCCGGGCACGAGGCACATATCGATTACACGGTCATCCCGGCCGCGACCTTCACCCATCCCGAGATCGCCAGCGTCGGCCTCACCGAGGACACCGCGCGCGCGGCCGGATACGAGGTCATCGCCGCCAAATTCCCCTTCGCCGCGTTGGGGCGGGCCAAAACCTTCGGTGAGACCGAGGGTTTCGTGAAGATCGTCGCCGGTGCGCGCCACGGCGAAGTGCTCGGCGTGCACATCATCGGCCCGTCGGCCAGCGACCTGATCACCGAAGGCGCACTGGCGATCTCGCTCGAGGCGACCCTCGACGAGCTCGCCGACACCATTCACGCCCACCCCACCCTCGGCGAGATCGGCATGGAGACGGCGCTGGCCGGACTCGGGTTGCCGGTACACATCGCGCCGCGCAAGCGTTGAGGAGTCCATCCATGACCACCACCACCGCACCGCGCAAATCCACCCGCTCGGCCAAGCCCGCCAAAAACCCTTACGCGGCAGAGGATTCCGAGACCCTGCGCGGACTGTACCGCGACATGCTGTTCGTGCGACGCTTCGAGGAGCGCACCGCGCAGAGCTATCAGCAGGCCAAGATCGGCGGCTACTGCCACCTCAATCTCGGCGAGGAGGCGACCGTCGTGGGGTTGGGCGCGGCCATGCGCCCCACCGACTATCTGTTCACCAACTACCGCGAGCACGGGTACGCCCTGGCCAAGGGCATCGAACCCGGCCGGGTCATGGCCGAGCTGTACGGCCGCTCCACCGGCACCTCCAAGGGCTGGGGCGGGTCGATGCACATGTACGACACCGCGACTCGGCTGCTGGGCGGGTACGCCATTGTGGGTGGGCAAGTTCCGCTGGCCATCGGGGCGGCGCTCGCCATCGACTATCGCGGCGGTGACGACGTGGTGGTGTGCCAGATGGGCGAGGGCACCACGAATATCGGGGCGTTCCACGAATCGCTGAACATCGCGGCGCTGTGGCGGCTGCCGGTGGTGTTCCTGGTGATCAACAACCAGACCGGCATGGGCACCACCGTCGAGAAGTCCTCCGCCGAACCGGATCTGTGGAAGCGGGCGGCGTCGTACCGTATGCGCGGTGAGCGCGTCGACGGCACCGATGTGCTGGCCGTGCGTGATATGGCGAGCGAGCTCATCGAAACCGCTCGGCGGGAAGGGAAACCGGCGCTGCTGGAGGCCACCAGCCACCGGCTCAAGGGGCATTCGGTGGTCGATCCGGCCAAGTACCGCACCACCGACGCGGTCGCGATCGCCCGCGAACAGGATCCGATCGCGCTGTGGCACAGGCGACTTCTCGACGCGGGGGTGCTGACCGAGGAATCGGCCGCCGACATCGAGCGCGAGGTCACCGAAAAGGTCGCCGCGGCTGTCGAATTCGCGGATTCGAGTCCGCATCCGGAGCCGTCGAGCCTGTTCGACTACAACTACGCCACCCCGGTGCCCAGCGACTCCCGCCGCCTGCCCGCCGATCCGCTCTTCACCGTCTGAGGAATCACCGTGCCTGTCATGACCTATCGCGAAGCGCTGCGCGAAACACTGCGCGAGGAGATGCGGCGCGACGACGACGTCTTCCTCATCGGGGAAGAGATCGGCGTCTTCGAAGGCTCCTACAAGATCACCGCCGGACTGCTGGCCGAATTCGGCGAGAAGCGGGTGCGCGACACACCGATCGCCGAAGAGGGATTCGTCGGTGCCGCCATCGGCGCGGCCATGCTCGGCCTGCGCCCGGTCGTCGAGATCATGACGATCAACTTCTCGCTGCTGGCGCTGGACCAGATCGTCAACCACGCCGCGAAGATCTACGGCATGTTCGGCGGACAGACCAGCGTGCCCATGGTGATTCGCACGCCGGGCGGCGGCGGACAGCAGCTGGGCGCGACGCATTCGCAGAACATCGAGCTGTACTACGCGTTCGTGCCCGGGTTGAAGGTGGTGGCTCCCAGTACCCCCGCCGATGCGCGGGCGCTGCTCAAGGCCGCCATCGAGGACGACGATCCGGTGCTGTTCCTGGAGAACCTGTCGCTGTACAACACCAAAGGCGAAGTGCCCGAGGACCTTCCGGTGGCACAGATCGGCAAGGCGGCGGTCACCCGCGAGGGCGCCGATATCACGCTGATCGGCTACTCGCGTATGGCCACGGTAGCCACCCAGGTCGCCGAACGCCTTGCGACCGAAGGCATCTCGGCCGAGGTGATCGACCTGCGCAGCCTGCGCCCGCTCGACCGCGACACCCTGATCGCCTCGGTCCGCAAGACCGGCTGCGCCGTCATCGGCGAGGACGACTGGCTCACCTACGGCATCGGCGCGGAGGTCGCCGCCTCCATCTCCGACGGCGCCTTCGACTACCTCGACGCCCCGGTCCGCCGCGTCGCCATGGCCGAGGTACCACTCCCCTACGCCAAACCACTCGAGAAACTCGCCCTGCCCTCCGCCGAATCGCTATACACCGCCGCCGTGGAAACCCTCGCGGCCGTGGGCCGTCGTCGCTGAGCCCGGGAAACAGGAGAAAAGCGAATTGCCTGAAATCACCATGCCCCGGCTCTCCGACACCATGGAGGACGGCGTCGTCTCCGCCTGGCTGAAACAGGTCGGCGACAAGATCACCCGCGGCGAGATCCTCGCCGAGATCGAAACCGACAAGGCGCTGATGGAGCTCGAGGCTTATGAGGATGGGGTGCTCGAGCGGATTCTGGTGGAACCGGGGGCGCGGGTGCCTATCGGGGAGCCGATCGCGATTGTGGGGGACGGGAGTGGAGCGGCTGCGTCGGGGCGTGGGGACACGGGTGGGGGGAGCTCGGCGAACGCCGCGGGCGGGGACGCCAGTGGGGTGACTTCGGCGAGCGGGGGCGTGCCCGGGGCGACGACGGCGGCACCGGCGGGTGGGGATGCCAGCGGAGCAACCTCGGGGGCATCGGCCCGCGGGGGCGCGAGCGGGGCGACCACGGCGGCACTGGCGGGTGGGGACGCCAGCGGAGCGACCTCGGCGGGAGTGACGCGCGGGGTCGGGAGCGGAGCAGCCTCGGCGGTGGCACCAGGCTTCGGGGACACCAGCGGAGCGACCACGGCAGCAACACCGGGCTTCGGGGACGCGAGTGGAGCGACCGGGGCGGCAACACCTGCACGCGGGGACGTGGCGGAACCGGCGCATGCGGTATCCAGTGAGCCCACAGCCCACCCCGCCCACGCTGGCGACACACGCGGGGCGGTCGAATCCCGTAACGGTGCAACGGAATCCGGAGAGCGGATGAAGTCGTCGCCGTTGGCGCGCAAGATCGCGCGTGAGCTCGGGGTCGATATCGCGACCGTTGTCGGGACCGGGCCGGGCGGGCGGGTTACCCGTCAGGACGTCGAAGCTGCCCATCGGACAGCGGAATCCGCGCCCGTTATGTCCGCATCTACGCCCACTACGCCCGACTCCGCACCTGTTGTGCCCATGTCTGCGCCATCTGCACCCGCAGCGGTCGACTACGACGAGGTCCCGCTCAGCAATATCCAGCGGGTGTCGGCCAAACGCCTCACCGAGAGCAAACAGCAAGCGCCGCATATCTATTTGACCAGCGCGATCGATGTCACCGATCTACTGGCGTTCCGTGCGGACATCAACCGCACGCTGGAGGAGGCGGGCAAGACCAAAGTCAGCGTCAACGACCTTCTTGTCAAGGCGGTGGCCACCGCTCTGCGTGCCGATCCGTCCGTCAACGTCTCCTTTGCCGACGGAAAGCTCCTGCGCCACCACGGAATCCACCTCGGCGTCGCCGTCGCCACTCCGGCCGGGCTCCTCGTGCCGGTCATCCGCGACGCCGACCGCAAGAGCGTCTCCGAAATCGCCGCCGAGACCCGGGACAAGGCCGAACGGGCCCGCGACCGGAAACTCCGCGTCGACGAAATGTCCGGTGGAACTTTCACTCTCTCCAACCTCGGCATGTTCGGCATCGAGCAGTTCACGGCGGTCATCAACCCGCCCGAATCGGCCATCCTCGCTATCGGAGCGGCCAAAGACGAACTGCGCCTGAACAATTCGGAGGTGGTCAGCCGCAAGATCCTGCGCGTCACCCTCTCCGCCGATCACCGTTCGATCGACGGAGCGGTCGCGGCGCGCTTCCTCCAGCAGCTGACCGAACTCCTCGAACATCCCTTGCGCATCATCACCTGATGCGCCGGAGCCTCACCGGGTGGTGTACGCACCGCCATTCACGTGCAGGGTCTGCCCGGTGATGTGCCGCGCGCCCGGGGAGGCCAGGAAGTAGCTGGTTTCAGCGATGTCGTCGGGGTGACCCGCCCTACCGTTGTGGGTCGCCCCGACGAGCTCCTTGCGCCGCTCATCGCTGAGATTCCCATGGAAGAAATCGGTTTCGGCGATGTACCCCGGCGCTATGAGGTTCGCGGTTACACCCGCCGCACCCACTTGCGCCGACAGCCCGGCGGTCCACGCGGCAACAGCCGCCTTCGCCGCACCGTAGGAGTTTCCGGCGTACTCGGCACCGATCGAACCGACATTGATGATCGAGCCACCGGGCCGCAGCTTCTCGAGAACGGCCGTGGTGGTGAGCACGGCACTGAGCAGATTGGCATCCAGGTTCGCCCGCCACGCGGCCATCACCTCGCCGAGATCCTTTGTCTCCGTGTCGGTTCGGTCGAAATCGGTATTGCCGCCAGCCATATTGACCACGACATCGAGGTCTGGCCCGAGTTCCTCCGACATCCTCGCAACTTGCTCCGGATCAGTGGCATCACAGGTGATCGCCCGCGCGTCGATCTCCGCGGCCGCCTTGGCGAGCCGCTCGGCATTCCTTCCGGTGATCACCACACTGTCACCGTCCGCGCGGAACCGGGCGGCCACAGCCTTGCCCAACCCGCTTCCACCACCGGTGACCAGCACGATGCGCTTCATTACGACTCCCTTCCTTGATATGTTTAGCTCTAAACGTAGTGAGGAAGGTGGATCTTGTCGAACGACTTCGAGGCGGACAACTATCCGATCGACCAGGCGGCCAGCTGGCCTGCGGCGGATATCGCCAGGTCATGGGAGCGCGAGCTGCCGGGTGTGCGGACCGAATCCATCGAGATAATCACGCCGATCTGGCGGATCGCGAAGGTGTTGGCGGATGATCGGCGGCGGACGTTGGCCAAGCTGGGGATCGATCCGTCGACGTTGGATCTGCTCAGTGTGATCAGGCGGGCGGGGGCTCCTTACGAGTTGACGACTCGGGAGATCAGTCGTCGGACGTTGGTTACGGCGGGGGCGGTTTCGCAGCGGGTGGCTCGGGCTGAGCGGGAGGGGCTTGTCGAGCGGGTGGCGTCGGGGGTTTCTCGGCGGGCGGTGGGGGTGCGGCTTACTGATCGGGGGCATGAGTTGATTGAGGGGGTGGTGCGGGAGTTGTTGGAGCATGAGGCGGAGGTTGTGGGGGTGTTGGGGGGTGAGGAGCGGAGGGTGTTGGCTGGGATTCTTGCTGGGTTGGAGGGGAAGCTTGTTTCGTCGGAGGATTGAGGTTCGCGTTTTAAGGGGGACGAGATTAAAAGCATGAAGTGTGGTTGCTTCGCCTGCCTTTCCTGACTTTAGCTGACGCGACATTGGGTGCCGTTGGGCTGCGATTCCGGCCTGCGGACTGCACTAATGCCGTTTTAGAGATTAGAAGAATTTGAAGATACCGATATCAGAAATAATTCCTGCACTGGCACAACGCATTTCGCGATAGAATCGATGCATGACATCGGGCGGGGAAATCAACGAGAACGGCGTGGTCGCCACACTGGCGAACCTCGACGCCCTCCTCGATTCCCTGCTCGACAATTCATGCACCTCTTTGTCCGATGACGAGTTCATCGACCACATGCGCGAATTCGAAGCCTTCGCCCGCAAAGTCGCCGTCGTACAACACCGCTTCGCACAATCCGTCGCCGACCGCGGCCTCGCCCAGCGATACGGATTCAGCCCGGCCGCCGGGGTGCGCAGCTTCCTCGTCGAAACCCTCAACCTGTCCAAGGGGGACGCGGCCGCGCGCGCCAACGCGGCCGAGCATCTCGATGATCGCCGGTTCAGCCCCAACGGCTACCTGCCGCCCGCGCTGGCGCTCACCGCGGCCGCGCAAGCCGCGGGCGAGGTCTCCGCCGACCATGTGCGCGTGATCATCTCGGTCATGGACCGCATCCCCAGCAGTGTCGAACAGCAGTCGCGGACCGAGGCCGAGGAGCGGCTGGTCGAGTCCGCGCGCGTGTGCACACCCGACGGGCTCAAGAAGGTCGGCGCGCGCATCCTCGCCTTCCTCGACCCGGACGGGAAACTGACCTCCGACCGCGACCGCGCGCGGATGCGGTCGCTGGTGCGCAGCACCCAACGCATCGACGGGATGATCGAATTCAAGGGCCTGTTCAACCCCGAAGCGACGGCGTTCCTCGACACCATGCTCGCCAAGTGGGCGCGTCCAGGGATGTGCAATCCCGAGGACCCCGAGAGCCCGATGGTCGCTGACCCCGACGGGGACGATCGCAGCCTCGTCGAAGCCGCCGCCGCGCGCGACACGCGCAGCCAGGCGCAGCGCAATCACGACGCGCTGCTCGCCTACCTCAAGCACGGTGGCCCACAGAAACTCGGCGATCACCGCGGCATCCCGGTCAGTGTCGTGTTGACCATGACTGTCGAGGATGTGGAGAAGGCGTCGGGTTGCGCGACCACCGCCACCGGTGGCACGGTGCCGATGCAGACCGCGCTCGAAATGGCCGAAGGCGCGATTCCGACGCTGATGGTGTTCGACCACACCCAGAACAAGCCTCTCCATCTCGCCCCCGGCGTTCGGTTGGCCAACAAGTGGCAGCGCCTCGCCCGGATCGCGACCGATCGTGGCTGCACACGTCCGGGATGTTCGGCCCCGGCGACGATGTGCCAGATGCATCATGTCCTCGGCTTCGCCCAAGGCGGGTTGACCCACATCGAGAACCTGACGCTCGCCTGCGATCAATGCCACGCAAGAATCACCGGCACACAGTCGGGGTGGGAAACCGAAGTCCTCGACGGCAATTCGGACCATCCGGGCAGAGTCGGGTGGCGAGCCCCCGCCCATGTGGACCCGACCGGTCTACTCGAAGTCAACCACGTGCATCATCCCGACGAGGTCCTGTACCAGGCCGACGTCCGCATAGAAGCACGCCATCAACGCGAATCCCGCGATTGATTGCCTCTAGAACAGCGTTAGCGCAGCCCTCAGATCGGAATCGCTCAGATCAGCTGAACCGGCGGCGACAACACGGCCTTCACGCAGAATTACAATCCGATCGGCCACCCCGTCGCCGATCAAAGTCTGCACGTCATTGCTGACCACGAGCACAGCCGCACCGTAATTTGCGTACTCACGCAAAGATTTCCACACTTCCCACGCTGTCCACATGTCGAGGGAATTGGCAGGCCCGTCCGCGACCAGAACGGACGGCTCGGGCAACAACGCCGCCGCTAGCGCGGCGCGTTGTATCTGCCCTCCGGAGTTCTGATGCGGCAGCAGATCCAATCCGCTGCTCGGGTATTGCGCTGCGACACAAGCCCGCTCGACACTCCACTTGCCGTGACTCGCCTCCAGCGCTCGCAACTGCTCCCCTACCGATTTATCGGGCACGAACGCGGTCACGCCTTCCTGAGGCATGTATCCGACAACGGCTCCTTGCAGTTGCCGCCACCCCTGACCGTGCACGACCTCGCCATTGATCAGCACCTGCCCCTCATACCGCGCTGTCGCGGGCAATCGGCCGGTGAGAGCCGCAGCGAGCATCGTTTTTCCAGCGCCGGGCGCGCCCAGGACAGCGGTGATCTGTCCTGGGGGCACAACCAAATCCACTGCCGTGAGCACGGTTTCGCGCCAGCGTCCGGTGTCGATATGGACGGCGAGGTTGCGTAGTTCGGCGGTCACGAGGCCACCCTACGGCCGCCGGGCTAGACGACCTTGGCGGCGATCAGGAGGTTCCAGATCTCGCCCTGGTCGACCACTTCGACGCCTAGTTTCTCCGCCTTGGCCAGTTTGCTCTCGCCGACTCCGGCACCGGCGATGAGCATGTCGGTGTTCGCCGATACCGAGGAGGCAGCAGTCGCGCCTGCTCGTTCGCAGAGGCGTTGGAATGTTGGACGGGCGACCTTCTCGCCGGAGCGTGGGTCGCTGATCGCGCCGGTGATGACGACTGTTTTGCCCTCTAGGGGCGCTCCGGCGGCGACGACCGGGGGGAGGTCTTCTTCGCTCACGTCCAAGGAGACGCCGACCTCTCGCAGTCGCTCTAGTTCGGGGCGGAGGCGGGTGAGGTGTGCGGCGAGCGAGGCGGCGACCTTCGGGCCGATATCCTCCACTGCCACAAGGCGTTCCTCGCCCGCGTCGGCGACTTCCTCCAGGGAGCCGAATCCGGCTCGGGCCAGGCGCGCGGCGGTGCCGTCGGAGGCCATGGGGATCGCCAATCCGATCAGTGCGCGGCGCAGGCCGACTTGGCGGCTGGCGTCGATCGACTCGATCATGCGGGCGGCGGAAACCTCACCTATGCGGTCGAATTCGAGTAGGCGTTCCTTCGTCAGGGTGTAGAAGTCCGAGGGGCGCTCGAGGATGCCCGCTTCGGCCAATCGTTCGATCCACACCTGTCCGATCGCGTCGATGTCCGCGGCCGCGCGCGATGCCCAGTGGATGAGCCTGCGTACGGTCTGGGCGGGGCAGGAAACGTTGGTGCAGAACAGTTCTCGGCTGTTTCCCTGTTCCGTCACCGGCTGGCCGCAGGATGGGCAGGCGGTCGGCGGGATGATCTCGCGTTCCTCGCCGGTGCGTTTGGCGGCGTCGAGAACGCCTGCTACGAACGGGATCACGTCGCCCGCGCGGCGCACCAGTACGGTGTCACCGATCTTGATGTCCCGGGCTCGGATCACCTCTTGATTGGCCAACGTGGCCTTGGTGACCGTGGTGCCGCCGACGAATACCGGCTCGAGCCACGCGACGGGGACGATCTTGCCCGTCTTGCCGACATCCCAGACCACTTCGCGGAGCAGGGTGGTTTTCTCCTCGGCGGCGAATTTGAATGCCAGCGCGCCGCGCGGGGAATTGGACCTGGTGCCCGCTGCCGCGTAGGCGTCACGGTCGGCGAGGCGTAGCACCGCGCCGTCGAGGTCGTAGTCCAGGTCGTTGCGGCCCTGTTCGATCTCGGTGATCGCCGCTTGGGCCTGCTCGGCGTCGTCGCAGTGGCGCATTCGCGCGCCCGTGATTCCGAGCGCCTTCAGGCCCTCCTCGAGGTCGGCGGCGGCGCCGTCGTCGGGGGTGTCGAGGTCGAAGCCGAAGAATCGCAGGCGGCGTTCGGCGACCGTGGCCGGATCCTTGGCGCGCAGCGTGCCCGCGGCGGCGTTGCGGGGGTTGATCAGCGGCTTGTCGGGGTGTGCCGCGTTGTAGGCGCTGAAGGTGGATCGCAGCATGACCGCCTCGCCACGCACCTCCACTCGTCCCGGGGCGTCGATGCGCTCGGGAATGCCATCCACGAGGGCGCGGACCAGCATGGTGACGTCGTCGCCGGTGGTGCCGTCGCCTCGCGTCACCGCCCGCACCAGCCGCCCGTCCTCGTAGATCACGGCCAGCGACAGGCCGTCGAGCTTCGGCATCACGACCACCGACTGGCTGGGGAACCGGTTGAAGAAGGCCGTGACCTGCTCGGGCGTGGTCGCCTTCTCCAGCGACAGCATCGGGCGTGAGTGCCGCACCGGTGCGTGCAACACCGCGGGCGCGCCGACCTGCTCCAGCGGGTTCGGGTCCGGCGCGAGGTCGGGATGCGCCTCGATCAGTCCGCGCAGCTCGTCCTCGATCGCGTCGTACTCGGCGTCCGCGACCAGCGGCGCGCCCTGGTAGTAGGCGTCGCGCAGCGTCGTGATGCGGTCGGCGAGCTGTTGGATATGTTCCCCAGTGTCCACGGACCAGACGCTACCGATACCGACCGACATCGTGCGGTACGGGCTTGTCGATCTGTTCGCGGAGGATGTCGCCGTGACCTGCGTGGCGGGCGAATTCCTCGATCATGGCGAGCAGGGTCCACCGCATGCTGACCGTGCCTTCGCCGGGGATGTCGAGGGTGTCGTCGAGTTCGAAGCGGGCGGCGATCTCGCGCGACCGTTGGCTGGCGCGTTCATACTCGGCGATCACCTGCTCCACCGTCTCGTCATCGGAGACATCGAATGTGCCTTCGTCGCGCTTCGAGTAGCCGTCACAGTCCGACTCGTCCAATCCTGCCCAAAACCGTTGGAACCAGATCCTTTCCGCGGCGGCGGCGTGTTTGACGAGCGAGATCGGCGTTGTCAGGGAGGCGACGAGTCGCCGACGGGCATCCGCCTCGGACAGGCCACGCAGGGTGGCGATCAGTGCTTCGCGGTTGCGGTCGAGGGTGTTCTCGATGACGGTTCGTTCTGTTCCGTTGGTAATCCTGTTGGTACTCATGGGTTTTCACTCGATTCTCTGCGTTGGTTCAGGGCGTGGGTCATCCGCATGGTCGGCGGCATACAGCGCGACCGAGAGGTATTGCGGGGAGCGGACGATATGTCCAGCGAGTGGGATCGAAGGGCGAGCGATCGGCTCGCGGTCCCGCAGACAGTCTGTCACAGTTCATCGATCCGTGCCGCCGATCAATGTCTTGACCTGAACACAAGTTGAGCTTTTACAGTCCATTTCGTTGTTCCACCTGCGAATGGAGAGACTGTGGCGATCACGGTGCTGGGTTTGGGCGAAATGGGATCGGCGCTGGCTTCCGCGCTGTTGGGCGCGGGGCACGAGGTGACCGTGTGGAATCGGTCGGCCGCGAAGGCGCAACCGATCGTGGAGAAGGGCGCGCGGTTGGCCGAGAGCCCCGCGGCGGCGGTGGCCTCGGGTGAGGTGGTGATCGTCAATGTCAAAGGTGGGGACGTGGCGGCCGAGATACTGGACGCGGCGGGGCCGAAGTTGCGGGGCCGCACCGTAATCGACGTCAGTGACGGATTGTCGGAGCAGGTCGAGGCCACCGCTCAACTGGTGGCGGGGCACGGTGCGGAGTATCTACACGGTCAGATCATGACGATCGCTCCCGCTATCGGCTCGCCCGATGCCGTGGTGTTCTACAGCGGTCCGCGCGAGGTGTTCGACCGGCACGAAGCGACCCTGCGAACCCTCGGCGGCCGCCCCACCTACGTCGCACCGACACCCAGCGCGTCCGTGCTGTACGGCATGGCCATCCACGACATCATGTGGGGCCTGCTCAATGGATTCCTCCATGCCGCAGCACTTCTCGGCAACGCCGGTATCCCGGTCGGCGAGTTCACCGACCACGCCGAGCCGTCCCTATCTGCGCTGCCGTCGATGCTCCCCATGCTCGCCAGCGAGATCGACCGCGCCGAATTCGCCATCCTCTTCGGTGCCCTCCAGCATCACCTACCGTCCCTCGACGATCTGGTCGCCGAAAGCCGTGCGCGCGGCATCGACGTCGACTTGCCCAGCTACACACGGAAACTCGTCGCCGAGGCGATCGACAACGGCCACGCGAAGGACAGCTACACGCGCCTGGTGCAGCACTTCGGCAATGAATCCGCTACTCGCACAACGCAATAGGTCCGGCATCGCATCGAGGTGATTGGTCGATCATTGGTCGACGATTGGTGAGCGCGTCGAACGTTGGTGGCAAGCCAGCAGTTGGCTCGAGCAATCACACAGATGAGGACCCACCGATGAACATCACCCAGCGCAACCTCGCCCGCGCCGCCGCGGCGGTCCTGGCCTTCAGCGCGGCCGGAGCCGCCGCCCTCGCCTCCCCCACCTCGGCCTCGGCGGTACCGCCCTACAGCTGTTCGGGCGGCGCCTTCTGTGGTTGGGACGGCCGCGACGGTGTCGGCGCCATGATCGTGCGCGCCGACGCCACCTGCACACTGCACGACATCGGCTCCGGCGGTGTCGGCGACCGTCTGAGCTCGTACTGGAACCGCACCGGCAAGCCGGTGAGCGTCTACAACTGGAATGGGCGGTCCTGGCAGCTGCTCGCCTCCATTCCGAACGACACCCGGGGAAATCTCTCCGCGAGCGTGGACAACCAGACCGACGCGGTAGAGGTGTGCGCCTGAACAGAACTCGGGCCGCTCGGGCTACGGCCCGAGCGGCCCGACTTGCTGCGCGAGACCTGGCCTGCGCCGTTTCCTACTCGTCGCTGCTTTCCCGCTCTTCCAACCCCACCGCGTCGATCAGCTCGCGCCGGTGTCCCTGCAATTCCGGGTAGTCGCGGCCCAGTTCACGCATCAGGTCCGCCAGTCCGTCGGCGACCGCGTTCAACTTGTGCTGAGTGGCTTCGTCGGAGCGGTCCTGGGTGTTCTGCAGCAGCGCCACCAGCAGGAAGGTGATGATCGTGGTCGCGGTGTTGATCACCAGTTGCCAGGTGTCGATGCTCGGCAGCACCAGAATGCTCGGCACCCAGACGAGGACGAGCAGCACACAGAAGGCGAAGAACCACGCCTTCGACGTGACCCGGGCGACCCTGCTGGCGAAGCGGTCGAAGACGGAGAGATGAGAGCCGACCTGGGAGGGCATCGTCACCGGGGTGTGTCGCTGTGTGTGCATTGGTGACCACCTTTCTTCGAGCGGGGTTTTGGTCGAGGGGGCAGGGGTTTCTTCGAGCGATGGGGTCTTGGTTCGAAGTACCCGGCACTCATGGGGCAAACCCATTGGCCTCAGCGGTCGAAATTCGAGCCGAAGCGCCGAAATCTGCTACCTCAGAGCGAATAATGACCGCTCAGGCCAATCACCCCCTCTCCCACCCCGAACGAGGTCCCGATGCCCCACCCAGACCCCACGCCCCCACGGCGAGAGGTCACCGGCGACCCCGCGGCCTTCGACCTGAAGGACTACATCGAGGGCCCCGCCGCCTTCCTCGGCGGGATGGCGAATGTCGTCATGCAGTTGAGCCGCCCGGAGGTCGCCTACGGCGTGTACGAGAGCCCGGTCGACACGGGCCGCATCGACCGGCACCCACTGAAGCGGTTGCGCACCACCCTGACCTACCTCGGTGTGGCGACTCTGGGCACCGAGGCCGAGCGGGACGCCTATCGGGTGGCGGTCGATCAGGTGCACCGTCAAGTGCGGTCCACCCAGGAGAGCCCGGTCAGCTATCACGCCATGAACCCGCGACTCCAATTGTGGGTGGCCGCATGCCTTTACATCGGGTGGACCGATACCTGGCAGCGCATGCACGGTCCACTCGACGCGGCGACCGCCGACGCCGTGTACCGGCATGCGGCGCGCCTGGCCACCTCGTTGCAGGTGCGGCCGGAGATGTGGCCCGTCGACCGTGCGGCGTTCGAGGTGTACTGGCAGACGGAACTGGCCACTGTGAAGGTCGACGCGACTATTCAGCAATTCCTCGACGGGCTCATCGATCTGACGATGCTGCCGATTTCCGTGCGCTTGCTCTTCGCTCGCGTCCACCGGTTCATCGTGACCGGAATGCTGCCGCCGCCCATTCGCGAGCAGCTGGGGATGACCTGGAGTGATCGGCAGCAGCGCCGTTTCGATCGGCTCCTGCGCGCCGTCGGACGCGTTCTCGAGTGCATGCCCGGTGCGGTCCGGAGGTTCCCGGTCAATATCTACCTGTGGGATCTGCGCCGCCGCTTGCGAACCGGTCGTCCGCTCGTCTGAGAAGGGCTGTGTATCGCAGCGATCCGCTCCACGCGAATGGCTCGACATGAAAAGCTGATGCGATGGCGACTGAGTGGGGGCGAGTCCGTCCGAACGACTCGAGCAAACTGCTGGCAGCCTTCGCGGTGGAGAAGGCCGGGGTGGAGTTGCCCGACCTGCTGCGCGATACCGGGCTCGAGCCTGTCGATATTCGGCGCATCGACGGCGAGGTGACCCTGCGGCAGGAGATCACCCTCGTTCGAAACCTCTTGCGCGCCACCGGCGATACGCCCGGCACGGGTGCGCGCGCGGGACTGTTCATCGACCGGGTGGCGGTCGGCGTGTGGGGGCTGGCCCTGCTCACCTGCCCGGATGTCCACGACTTCGTGCGCTTGTTCGCCGCTTTCGCCAATGGTTTCGCCTACGCTCGCATCCGCCAGGAGCGCGTCAGTGACGGCATGGACACCGTCCTCGACTACCGGGATATGCCCGAGGACGTGCGCAGATTCATGATCGAGCGCGATATCACGTGCAGCCTGAAGTTCATCGGCTCCCACCTGCCCGAGCTGGGCCCCCGGACCCGGGTCGAGGTCGCACTCCCACCGGATCCGACCTACGACCTGTTCCTCGATCTGCATGGCAGCGGCGCGGGCCCCGTCCACTTCGGGTGCCCCGAAACCCGCTGGTTCGTGGACAACCCCACCTTGAAAAAGCCTATGCCCCAAGCCGATCCGGAATGCTCGGCGCGCTACACCCAGCAGTGTCTCGACACCATCCAGGCCCGACGCCGCCGCCGCGCCGTCTCCGGTGATGTCCGCGAACAACTGCTCCGCCACGGCGTCGCCCTCACCCTCGGCGATATGGCCCGACGCCTCCACATCAGCCAACGCACTCTGCGCCGCCGCTTGGCCGACGAGGGCGTCACCTTCCGCGAGCTGAAGGACGAAACCTACGGCATGCTCGCCGAAGACCTCCTCAGCACCGGCATGCCGGTCAACGAGGTGGCCCGCCGCCTCGGCTACTCCACCCCTTCCGCCTTCGCCGCCGCCTTCAAGAACTGGACCGGCCAATCCCCCCGCGACTGGACCCGCACCCAATCGGCCATGGCCTATTGAAGACCGATGAATTTCGACCGCCCAGGAGGTCTACCCATCATGAGAAAACTGATCTACGACTTCACCGTGTCCGTGGACGGCTACATCAAGGACTCCGACGGCACCATCGACTGGGCCGACCCCGACGAAGAGCTGCACCAATTCCACAACGACCGCTTCCGCCAACTCGAAGTCTCCCTCAACGGCCGCCACCTCTACGAACTGATGGCCGCCTACTGGCCATACGTCCCCGACGACGCCTCCCCCATCGAGCGCGAGTTCGGCGCCCTCTGGACCGAAAAGCCGAAGGTCGTCTTCTCCCGCACCCTCACCGAAGTCGCCTGGAACAGCCGACTGGTGAGCGACAACGTGGTCGAGGAAGTCCGCAAACTGAAAGCCGAAGGCGACGGCACCATGGAAGTAGGCGGCGCGAACCTAGCCGCCTCCCTGATTCCCCACAACCTCATCGACGAATACCAACTCTTCATCTCCCCCACAATCCTCGGCGGCGGCACCCCCATGTTCCCCCTGCTCGACAAGCGCCTCCGCCTCCGCCTCGTCGAAACCAAACACTTCAACACCGCAGTCCTGCTCCGCTACCTGGCCGACTGACCCCCACTCACATCAGACTGCTCGACGCTCGTTCTCAGCGTCGAGCATCTCGATCAATCCCGGAAACCGTTGCGCGAGCTCCGCTTTGCGAAGCTGCGCCATATTGCTGTTCCCGCGGTCGACCTGCCGTATCAGTCCCGCCTGCCGCAACACCCGAAAATGGTGCGTACGAGTAGCTTTCGACACCGGAAGCCCGAACGAACTGCAATGCCGTTCAGCGCCATCGACATCGGCCAGCAAGGCGAGCACCACCTCCAGCCGATTCCGGTCGGCCAACGCCGCCAAAACAGCCCCGAGTTCGATCTCCTCCAAATCCGGCTGCCCGTCGTCGCTCACGCCACCCTCCTTAGGTACGACTTGCATCGTACCTCACCCCCCACTACGGTCCCTAGGTATGACAGATTTCGTACCTGCCGACACCGCCCCCTTCGCCCTGATGGGCCTAGCCCACCCCAAACCCGAACGCGCCGCCGAACTCAAACACCTCCTCCTGTCCTTCGTAGCGCCAACCCGCGAAGAGCCCGGCGCCCTCGAATACCACTTCCACGAAGACGCCACCAACCCCACCACCTTCGTCTTCTACGAAGTCTGGCGCTCCAAAGCCGACCTCGACCGCCACCTCGAACAACCCCACATGCAGGACTTCTGGAACCACCGCATGGACTACCTCACCCGCGACCTCGAAATCCGCTACCTATCGATGCAAAGCCCCTACCCCCGCCCGATCGCCGCATGACATAACCGGCTCGACTATGACCTCGAGTGCCATGTTGCGGTCGAGATCTGTACAGCCGCAACGGGTCCGTGACAGGGTCGTGTGCCTCGGCCGCCTGGGAAATCACTCGCAATCCTCGGGTGGGCGGTGATGTCACTACTTGTTGAAGGAAACCGTTGCGTAAATCCCGATATGTCGTGCTCTTCTTCGCGGTCTTGGCCGTTGGGAGCACGCTGCTCACCGGTTGCGGTTCGAGCACCAGTTCCCGGACCGCTACCACGACTGCTCGGGCTACTACGTCGGTCGCTGCGCCGCCGACGACCATAGCCGCGGCTCCTACGACGACTCAGGCGGCACCTGCTACGACCTCGGTTCCCACATCGACCGTGGCCGTGCAACCGCCCGCTCCGCCGGTTGTTGTGCCGACGGTCGAGAAGCCAGCGTCGGTTTACTACAAGAACTGTGCGGCGGCTCGCGCGGCAGGGGCCGCACCGCTGCATCGCGGGGAGCCTGGTTATCGCTCCGAGTTGGACGCCGACGGTGATGGGACGGCCTGCGACAAGAAGTAGGCACGAGGTTCCGTCGACCAGATGTGTTGACGGCCGGTGGCTTTCGGGCCAGCGGTGGCGGGGGGCGTCAGGCTGGTTCGGTTAGTTGGCAGCGGGCGATCTCGTTTTCTGGGACTCGGTCTATGCGGTAGCGGGCGTAGTTCGGGGAGTGTTGGAGGTTGCGGAGGAAGCGGGCGGTTGTGAGGGGGGCTCGGGTGGAGGCCAGGAGGTCTTGAGTTTGGGGGCAGGTTAGGGCGGTGTGGATTCGGTTGCCCCAGTCTTGGCCTAGGAACCACGGCAGCCAGGGGAATTGGTCGAGCATGCCGGAGTCGACTACTACCCAGTCGGAGTCGAGGTTTTTGTCGTGGCCGATGCGGGCGTTGGGGAAACGGAGGGTGTGGGCGGCTAGAGGGTAGGCCAGGCCCATGGGGTCCAGGACGCGGACGTCGAGTGGGGTGTTCATGCCCATCATGCCGAGGTTCACGTAGTAGACGGTGTGGCCCGCGCCGCCGTCGGGGGGTGGGACGAGGTACCAGTCGGTGAAGGAGGGGGTGTTGATGACCAAGCCGCCGGAGGGATTTCGGGTCACCAATCGCAGCATGGGGCGCAGGCGCGGGTAGTCCAGGTAGTCCTCGGCCCGAATCGGGTGCTGGCGGCCGGTGGTCTGGATGTAGTAGCCCCGTTCGTCGGCGATGCCGGAGGCGGTGATCCGGTTGCCCGTCGTGATCGCGGTCGTCTGCGCGGCACACAACGCCCAGACCGCGGTGACGGCCAGCGCTGCGGCCACAACGATACGACCCGGATTGCGGCGATTATTCGACTGGACCCCAATGGGTTTCAGCGGAATCACCATGACGGGCAGTAGGGCGCAGAACAGCGGGGGCAGCAGCATGCGACCGTGCATGAAATCGCCGCCGACCCGGATTTCATAGCCGGTGAGCAGAGCGGCGCTGACGAGCATCAGCGCCACCACAGCGGCCGGAGACCGCAGCGCCGACCGCCAACGGCGAACCCGCTGGCCTGCAAAGAGATTCGTATCGCTGCCGACACCCCAGCGGGCCCGCACCGTCACCAGCGCCGCCACCGCGAGCGCGACCAGCGGCACCCACAGCCAGTACGGCCCGACCAGATTCCAGAAGTAGACCAGCCCCTGCCGCCACTTCGCCTCACCCGCGTCCTTGGCGACGGCCGTATTCGGGTACGGCAGACCGTAATAGCCCATCCGCCACACCTGATAGCCGACCGGGATCAACCCCGCCGCCAGCAGCAGCCGCGCACGAAACAGCCACGGACGCACGTCGTTCCCGGAAACCGGCGCACAGAAGATCATCAGCAGCGCGAGCGCTCCGAGCACGGTCAGCTCGGGGCGGATCAACGGGGCCAGACCGGCGACGAATGCCACACCGTAAACACCTGCGGTTCGCGGCTTTTCGACCGAACCCCACCCGACCATCAACCACCACAACACCGCCAACCAACAGATCACAAGCCCGGACTCGAGCCCCGATGTCGCGTAGTCGCGCGCGGGCGGCAGAGCGATATAGACCAGCACACCGGCCGGAACCATCAAACTCTCCCGCCCCCACAACCGAGCCGCGCCGAGCATGGCGAACACGACAGCCGTAATCGACAGCGCCAGCGCGAGACTCAACACCACATACTCCAGCCGCACCCCGGTCAGCCAGCTGAAGAACCAGATCAGATAGGTCCACCCCGTACTGGTGTTGACCTCGACCCGCTCCCCCACGTTGAAGACCGGCCCATTGCCCGCCAACAGGTTCCGCACCGTCCGCAACACCGTCAACCCGTCGTCGGCGATCCACCGGCGATCCCACCCGCCCAGACCGAAAAGCACAGCGGTGAAAGCGATTCCGACCATCAGAACCAGACGCGACGAGCGCCCCTCAACCGCCAATTCATCCCCCTAGGAGTGGTACGGCAGAACCATACGCCGCACCACGCCACAACCACACCCACCAGAAGCGGGGGCTGGTACATCGAGCGACGGCGAATCCGCCAGCGGCCCAACCTCACTCGCACAGCGAGCGCGCCCCCAGCAGATCAACCGTTCTCGACTGCCTCCCGAAGCGCGCGAAACTCCGAGGCGAGCGCGTCGAGCGTGTAGTGCGCGTTGAGCCCGCTGGGGTTGGGCAGCACCCATATCGCGGTATCGCCGATCCGCTCCGATTGCGGACCGACGGTGGTGCGCGGGCGACCGAAGGCCGTGCGGTAAGCGCCGATTCCGAGTACGGCCAGCACCCGGGGCCGGTACTTCTCGACCCGCTCCACCAGAGCGCGTCCGCCGACACGCAACTCCTCGGCGCTCAACTGCTCCGCTTTCGCGGTCGTCCGCGCGGCCACATTCGTGATCCCCAACCCCAGCGCGAGCATCTCCCGCTGCTCGTCCGGCCGCAGCACCCGCGGCGTGAACCCGGACCGATGCAACGCGGGCCAGAACCGATTGCCCGGCCGAGCGAAGTGATACCCCGTGGCTCCGGACCACAGCCCAGGATTGATCCCACAGAACAGCACCCGCAACCCCGGCCCGATCACGTCGGGAACAGTCTTGTCCTGCGCCGCGGCAAGATCCTCGGCCGTCGGCCGACTTGACGAACCAGCACCCATACCCTCACCCTGGCACAGTCCAGCACCCCCGACGCGTACACCCCACCAACGTTCGAGCCCCCTGTCCGAAACAGCCGACGCGCCGACAGACCCTTCGAGAATGCTGGCCGAGCTACGAACCTCGTTGGGAAGTGTTGTCGGCCAACAGGTCCGGCAGGTCCGCGTAGTCGGGCAGTTCGACGCCGTTGATCGCGCGCTCGACCAGGTCGGCGAACCATTCCCCCGTGAAATCGGGGCCCGGTTCGCTGTCGGGACCGGGGATGTCGCGACTGCGAGCGTTCAGTTGAGCAATTTCCTGATTGGCCTCGACAAACGGACGCATGAGCGCCTCATATCGGGCGAACCCCGCTTCTGGGTTCCAGTCGGCGGCAGCCAGTTCGCTGGCCAGCACGTAAGCGCCTACCAGAGCCAGCCCGGTGCCCTGCCCCGACATGGGGGAGGAACTGAACCCCGCGTCGCCGAGCAGACCCACGCGCCCACTCCACCAGCGATCCATCACGACCTGGGCGACCTGATCGAGGTAGAAGTCCGGGGTGTCGTCGAGGTGCGCGAGGATGCGGGGAGTCAGCCAACCGTGGCCGTCCATCCGCTCACGCAGCAACCGCTTCTGAGCCTCGATATCGCGGTAGTCGATGTCGACCGCGGCCGCCGGGAAGGAGAACATGGCCATCGCGCGGGTGGCGTCCTGGATCGGGCGCAACCCGGCGGAGCGGCCGGATTCCTGGTACTCGATCAGCCATTTGTCGAGCCCGAACTCATTGGGCACGCTGAAGAAGGCCAGCACGTGCCCGAGGTGGCGGACGAACTGCTCGTGAGGACCGAAAACCATTGCGCGCAAGGCGGAATGCAGGCCGTCCGCGCCGATCACGAGCTCGAAACGCCGCCGCGTTCCGCTGTCGAAGACCACGTCGACACCGTCCGCGTCCTGGGCGAGTTCGGCGATTCGGTCGCCGAAGATGTACTCGACCCCGTCTCGAGTGTCGTCGTAGAGCACCCGCGACAGGTCCCCGCGCAGGATCTCGATTTCCGCGATGAATCCGTCGCCGCCATCATCGTCCACACGGAAGGTCTCCAACACATTGCCGTCCGCATCCACGGTGTGCGCGCCGATGGTTTGGGTGCAGGCCGCGCGCACCGCTGGGTCCAGGCCCATCCGCCGAATGACTTCCTTGGTGATCCCGCGCGCGTCCACAGCCTGGCCGCCGGGCCGCAGTTCCGCGGCGCGCTCCACCACGGTCACCTCGGCTCCCCGCCGACGCAACCAGTGGGCCAGCGCGGGCCCCGCGATACTCGCCCCTGTCACCAACACTCTGGTACTGCTCACTGCGCCTCCCACCAACCCGCCGAATCACCGTCGGGATCGATTGTCCGTGCTGACCCACCGCTATCGGTGGACCCAGAGGTATCGACGGCGAATCCGCCGGAAATTCATCGGCGGGACCGAGATCGGGTCCGCGAAGGCCGGGAAGTCTCCAGTCGGTCGCTGACGAACCCCGCGCGACCACGACGATCGCGCAGGGCGCTGAAATGTCAGCTGCCGCTGGAGCCGCCACCGCTACCGGGTCCGCCGCTGCGGCCCCAACGCCTCGGCCGCCGCCTGGGACTTCTTCTCCCGCATCGAACGAACACCCGACGGCTACACCTGCCACCTACCCGCCTGAACCACCATTCAGCCGAACATCCCCACATCTCCGGCGACCTGCAATCGCCGGTGTGACGGCCGACCCGATCCCGCCGCCACCCGGGTCGGCCGACGTCAATCAACCGAGCTGACCCGCGAAACGCCCGCCTACGCCCCCGGTTCAATTCAGATTCACAAGGTGAGCGCAGATCGCGTCCTCGACCGGTTGACCGCTGTCCTCCGGAGGTTCAGCGCCGTCGAGAATCGCGTCGAGAATGTCGGCACGATCCAGCGTGGCGGGGAAGACCCGGGTCGCGCGGGCGCTGAGGATGACGGCGTGCAACACGGCCGCGTAAATGCGGGTGCGCGGCACGGTCAGCCGCCATCCGCGCCGCTCGTGCTCACACAGCCGGGCCTCGACGACGTTCAGCACATCCACGATGACCTGCAGCTCGAGCTGCTCCCGTTCGTCACCGCCCATGACGACCACCGAAACCCAGCGCACCGCCCCGCGAAACGGCGGCCCCCGCAATTCGATGCCGCCCCCGATGCCACCGCCCCTCTCCCCCACCCGCGCGAACATCGAGGTGCCCACCGCCGACGAGCGTGAGCCGAAGCGACCGAATCCCACCACCCGCCCGCAAGTTCAGATAGTCGCCCGCGAAACCCCAAACCGTAATGCCGGTGAAAACGGCAATCAGCGCGACGAGCAGCCATACATCCCAAGACATTTCGACATCTCCTAGTCAGCCGAACGAATTGCCGGAAATGTTTCCTCCGACGGCCATGAATCTCCGGACGTCGCGATGTCTTCAGATCTACCCTGGTCGCAGCACTGTTGGAAGTTCCATTTCGTGAGAACCAGGCCGTGAGTTCCAAACTTCCGAACGGGGTACTTCCAGAATTCAGCCCTACGACTAGCGAGGCGAAGTAAATGGCTGGATCCACCCTTGCCAATAGGGCACTGGGACGACTGCTGGCCCAGCATCGGCGTCGTGCGGGCATGACCGCCTACGCCGTTGCCCGGCTGTTGGAGACCTCGCAGCAGACGATCGGGCGTATGGAGGACGGCTTGAAATCCAAAGTGCCTCAACTGTGGATCAACGCCCTGGCAGATGCGTACCACCTCACCGACGACGAGCGTCGGGTGCTCATCGGGCTCGCACAGGAACTGGCGGCGGCGCAGAAGAGTTGGTGGCGGCCCTACTCCGACGGGTTGCGGTCCGGGTTCGACCACTACATGGGCCTGGAGGAGGCGGCACGGAAGATGACCACGTGGAAGGCGGCCATCGTGCCGGGGCTGCTCCAAACGCCGGAGTATCGGCGGGCGATCGCATGGATCGAATCACCCGGCTCGCCGACGGAGCAGGTCGAAAAGCAGGTCGAGGTCGCGGTCCATCGGCAAGGACGACTGCGGGACACGGCATTCGAACTCGATGTGGTCTTGTGGGAGGCGGTGCTACGTGACCAGATCGGCGGCGGCACGGTCATGGCCGATCAGCTGTACCGACTCGCGGACATGGGACAGCTGCCGAACATCTCGATTCGCGCGGTGCCGTTCCGCGCACCCGGCCATCTGGGCTCGCTGACGGGATCGTTTGTGCTACTGGAGTTTCCGAAGCTGAAGGCGACGGGAATGGTCGAGCCGCCCGTGGTGTATGTGGAGGAGTACGCCGGTGATCTGTACCTGGAGCAGGAGGCGGAGGTCGAGCGTTATCGCCGTGCGTTCGTCGAGATCAGCCGGGTAGCGTTGAATCCGGACACCACACGACAGCTGATCCTGTCGATAGCCAAGGAGTGCGGCCCGTGACGAGCGAGCTATCCGGAGCCGAATGGTTCAAGTCGAGTCGAAGCCATGCCAGTGGCGAGTGCGTCGAAGCCGCGCATCTGAGCGAGGGCAGAGTCGGCGTGCGCGATTCGAAGAGAGGTGGCCGCGGGCCTGTGCTGGTCTTCGACGGGACAGCGTGGGATGCCTTCATTGTCGGCGTTGCGAACGGCGCGTTCGGTAGCCCCGATCCCCGCTAGGGTCGAGGGATGAGCATTCAGCCGCTTGTTCTGCCGTCCGATGATTGGTCCGAATGGCTGTCGAGCCATGTGCTCGATGGGTTGCGTTGTGCGGGTGAGATATTGGAGCGGCTGAAGGCTCGGGGTGGGGGCGATTCGCTCGGTCTGCTCGGGCTGTGGAACGACGCTGATATCGCGTTGCGTGGCGCGGATGCGGCGGCTGAGTTGTTCGCCGTGGTTCACCCGGATCCCGAGGTGCGCAAGCTCGCCGACGACCTGCGGCAACGGGTTGCGGAGGCAAGGAACGATCGTGATCTCGATCGTGGGCTGTACGACATTCTCGCGGCCAGCTCGACGACCGGGTTGGACGCGGCGGCTCTGCGGATGCGGGAACATGTGCTGCGCGATTTTCGGCGTAGCGGCGTGGACCGCGATGAGGCGACGCGGGCGAGGCTGCGGGAGATCTCCGAGCGGCTCGTCGTCTTGGGTCAGGAATTCGGGCGGGCTATTCGCGATGATGTTCGGGCGGTGCGGATTCCGCCCGAAGGGCTCGAGGGGATGCCAGCGGATTTCGTCGCCGCGCACCCACCCGAGGCGGATGGGTCGGTCACGATCACCACCGACTACCCGGACTATCTCCCGTTCCGGACCTACGCGCGCGACGCCTCGGCGCGACGGGACCTCACCGCAGCGTTCGAGAGCCGCGGCTGGCCGACCAATGACGCCGTGCTGCACGAGATGTTCACGCTGCGGGAAGAGAAGGCCCGGCTGCTGGGCTACGACAGCTGGCCCGACTATGACGCCGCCGTCAAGATGATCGGAAGCGGTAGCGCCATCGCGCGATTCATCGAGCAGATCGCGACCGCCGCCGAATCGGCGGCGCGGCGAGACCTCGAAACGCTGCTCGCACGCCGACGCGAAGACGAGCCCGCCGCCACCACCATCGACCGCTCCGAGGTCGGCTACTACACCGAGCTGGTGCGCGCCGAACAGTACGACGTGGACGCCCGAGAAGTCCGCCGCTACTTCGATTTCACGCGGGTGCGCGCCGGACTGCTGGAGGTCACCGGCAAACTGTTCGGCCTGGAGTACCGCCCGGTCGAGGTCGCACGCTGGCATGACGACGTCGCCGTCTACGACGTGTACGACGCGGACGACCACCTCGGCCGGATCTACCTCGATCTGCATCCGCGCGACGGCAAATACAAACACGCCGCACAGTTCGAACTGGTCGGCGGCATCACCGACCGTCTGCTCCCCGAAGGCGTCCTGGTGTGCAACTTCTCCCGAGGACTGATGGAGCACCGCGACGTCGTCACGCTGTTCCACGAGTTCGGGCACCTCCTGCACCACGTACTCGGCGGACGTCACACCTGGGCCCGCTTCTCCGGCGTCGCCACCGAATGGGACTTCGTCGAGGCCCCCTCCCAGATGCTCGAGGAATGGGCTTGGGACGCAACGATTCTGCGCACCTTCGCCCGCGACGAGAACGGCACTCCCATCCCCACCGAACTGGTCGAGCGCATGCGCGCCGCCCGCGGCTTCGGCCAGGGAATCTCGCTGCGCACCCAGGTCGGCTACGCCGCGGTGTCCTACCTCCTGCACCGCGACCGCCCCGCCGACCACACCGCCGCGGTCTCCTCGGCCATCCACCGCTACGGCCTGATCGCTCCGCTACCCGACACCCACTTCCAGGCGTCCTTCGGCCACCTCGCGGGCTACAGCTCCGCCTACTACACCTACCTGTGGAGCCTGGTCATCGCGAAAGACCTCTTCTCCGCCTTCGACACGGCCGACCTGTTCGATCCCGCTGTCGCCCAACGCTATCGCGACACCGTTCTCGCCCCCGGCGGCTCCCGGGACGCCGCCGACCTGGTCACCGACTTCCTCGGCCGCCCCTTCACCTTCGACGCCATCGCGGCCTGGCTCAACCGGCCGGTGGCTAGCATCGAGGCGTGATCGATCTGAACGAATGGAACGAGCGGATCGCGGCCGAATTCCGCAGCAACAGCGGCCATATCCGCTGGAGCGACGCCGAGGATCTCGCCGCGGGACGCCCGATTCCGCCGAAGCTGCCGGAGTTCGAAGGGCTCGCCGAACCGCCGATCATCTTGCTGCACACCATCGGTGCCAAAACCGGTCGCGAGCGCGTCAGCCCGCTGATGTATCAGCCCGTCGGCTCGGATTTCGCGGTCTTCGCCACCTTCGGAGGTAGCCCCCGCTCCCCCGCCTGGTTCCACAATCTGCTCGCCCACCCCGACGCCACCGTCGAGTTCGGCCGCGAGGTCATCCCTGTGAACGCGCGGATCGCCATTGGCGCTGAGCGGGAACAGATTTGGGCGAAACAGATTGCCGTGATGCCGAAGTTCGCCGAGTTCGAATCCATCGCCGGTCGGCAGATCCCGGTCGTACTACTGGAGCGTGGCCGCTGAGCTGAGGGCGTCGAGGACTTCGCGGGCCGCGCGTTCGCCGGATTCGATCGCGCCTTCGATGTACCCTGCGTGCTCGTGCGCGGTTTCGGTTCCCGCCCAATGGATATGGCCCGTCGGTTCGGCGGGAGCCGGGTAGTAGCCGTCCTCGTGTCCCAGGCTGGGCAGCGCCGAGTAGCCGCCGCCGACATGGCGGTCTTGATGCCATGCCTTCTCGTGCCAGCCGCGAGTCTCGAGGATGCCCGCGCCGAGGTGATCGACCAGCGCGCTCAAGATTTTCGTGCGGCGGGCGTCGGTACTGAGGGTTTCGAGGTTTCGTGCTTCCGGTCCGGCGATGAGAATGCACAGGTGACCTGGGCCAGCCGGTGGTGAAGTATCGAAAATCGCCATGCCGGGCTCGGTGAGGGTCGTCAGTTCGGCATCACGGTGCTCGCGCCAGAACGGGTGGGTGTAGACCGCGATCGCCTTGTACACCGATCCCATATAGGTGTTGCGCTGCAATCGGATTCGCTGGTCCGGGAGCGGCGGGTGATGTTCGATGGCGGCGGCCATGGGCGGCGGTACCGTCACGATCACCTTGGCGGCGCGATACTCGCCGGAGGCGGAGTGAATCGTGACACCGGCCTCGTCGCGGTGCAGGGCGGTGACCGCGCTGTCGAAGACGACCCGCCCGCGCAGGTCGGCGGCGAGCCGTTCGGTGAGGGTCCCCGCGGCCTCGGCGAGGAGGCGTTCCTGTGCGCCGCCCGTGCTGGCGAGCATGGTCGACAGTCCGCCCTGATAGCGGACCATCGTCAGGAAGGCATGCATCGAACAGCGGTCGAGATCGGCCGTAGTCGACACGGAGACAAGGACTTCCAGCAGTCGCCGGGCGCGGCGGTTCGGCACGCGCCGAAGCCACGAGTGGACGCTGTGGTTCTTCCAGGATCGAGGCACCCCGACCCGGGATACGACCTCCCAGCACAGCAGCGATGCGATGGCGACCGCGGACGTCAGGCCGAAATTCCTGACGGTGCGGGTACCTTCGACAATCGCTGGCCATTTCGGGGTGCGCATGGGAAAGGCGGTGGCGTCGAATTCAGCGGCCAACGCTTCGAATCGGTGATGCCCGTGGCCGATCCATTGGCCGCCGAGATCCACCCGCGACCCGAGCGCCGTCGTTTCCGCCAGCATCCGCCCGCCCGGCCGCGCGGCGGACTCGAGCACCACCACCTCGACGCCCCGTCGACGCAGTTCCCGGGCCGCGATGAGCCCTGCCATTCCAGCACCGATCACAACGACCGGCACGTCGCGGCAATCGGCACCGTCACCGGGTTGCTGCTGGGGCATCTCGTCACACTCCGAACGTGAACCGCAGGACCGCAAAAGTCGGTCGCGTGTATGAATCACGATACGAGCGAGATCGTCCGAAGCGCAAGAGACAACGGCACGAGCAGTCGCGAAAAGGGCTACTCGGCGCTTGCCGTCCGCCTTCTCGGTCTGCGCGCGACCGGCTTGGGGTCAGCGAAGATGACCAACATGTCCAACGCCTGCCGCAGGTCACGGCGGGCACGCGCGGCGTCGGGCTTGGCGATGTACTGCAGAATCAGTCCGTCGATCTGCGCGAGCGCGAGGCGGCCCAGCGTGTCGAAGCCGACAGCACATCGCTCACCGGCGACCCGGGCGGCCTGCTCACAGAACTCGGTGACCACCGCGCTGTAGCTCTCGTACTGCGCCCGCGCCAAGCCCCCGGCCTCGTTGCGCAGGGAGTATGTCAGCAATTCGTACTGCATGATCTGCAGCCCAACGTGATTGTCGACCAGCTTCTCCCAAAAACTGGTGACCCCTTGACGCAAGGCGTGCTCAACCCCCTTGTCGATCTCCACTTCCGTCCGCAGCACCTCGGAAACGTCATGGATGACCTTGGTGATCACCGCCCGAAGCAGCTGATCCTTCGTCGGAAACACGTATTGCAGCGTCCCCAGCGGAACCCCAGCCGCAGCCGCGACCGCCCGAATCGTCATCCCCGGCACACCCACGTCACTGAGCACGGAAACCGCGGCCGCGATGACCTGATCCTCGCGCGCAGGCGCTTTGACGTAGACCACGACCTCTCCTCACTCCGCCAGCCAGCCCAACTTCGCCACAACTGTCGCATGGCACGCCACCGCGCGACAGAGAGTCATACAGGTGACTGACTTTACTCGGCCTGGTGGATCGCAGACGAGGATCCGCCGCGCGGCGTCGGCCGCGCGGCGGATTCGGCTGTGGTAGCCCGGTCTCAGGCGACCTTGCTGACGCCCGTGCGGATCGGCTCCGAGCGATACCGGCTCGTCGGACCGTCGATGCGCAGCAGCTTCCACACCCGCTTGGAGATCGGATTCATCAGGCCGATGCGCTCGGCCAGCGCCCGCACGTCCACGAAGTAGTCCGCGAAGACCTGCTTGGCCTCCTCCGAGCGGTAGAACAGGTCCTTGCGCACCTGATCCGGGATGTCGAACTCGCGGAAGAACGATCGCGGCGGCGTCACGATCGCGCGTCCGCCGATCCACATGACGATCGGCATGGCCACCGACAGCACCATGCGGTTCACCGGATTCGCTTCCGGCACATGCTGTTCCAGGAAGTTGTGCGCGAACGAGATATGCCTGGCCTCCTCGGCCACATGAATGGCCATGACGCCGCGCATGATCGGATGCACCTGCTCACCCGATCGCAGCACCGCCTTCTGAATGTGGTCGATGGGCTCCTCGCCCGCCAGCACCGCCATGAAGAACAGGTTCGGGAAGAACACCGCCATCGGCACCACGATATGGCGGACCTGGCGCACCAGTGGCCCCATACCGGGCACGTCGATGCCGATCCGGTTCACCATCTCCTGGAACATCAACGTGTGGTTGTGTTCCTCGATCATCTCGTGCGAGCAGTACCGGAACTCCGGCGACCCATTGGGCAACCCGAAGGTGTGCTGCACCATCCCACTGATCAGCAACGACTCGAACTGCAGACCGACCTTGGCGATGTTGGCCTGCCGGTACTTGCCGATGGCGATGCGCCGCTCGACCGGCAGCGCCTTGTACCACGGGTGGCGAGCGACCGTATCCCCCGACTCCGGAAGAATCCAGCGCTCCGGTCCAGCCTCGGCATCGAAATCCGGGTTGTCCCAATCGATGTCATCGAACGGATCGAAATGCTTGTCCACCGACCCCTCGGACAGCAACAACAGCCTGCGGGCATACTCCGCGGCCTGTGCCGTCACCGGATCCCGGTCTGCATCGGTGATTGTGGACACCGTTGTCCTCCTTTCGCGCGGGCCGATACCCCAGCCCACCCCAAGGTAAGTGTTACTTGCCGTATCAGTCAATGCCCGAGGCCGTCACGGCGGTTCGAGACAGCGAAAAATCGTCGCGCGCAAATGTCTGTGGGAAGTCTGACAGTCATGTGCGCGGGTGCTTCGATCCGCAATACCTTCGCTCGGGTAGCGAGCGCCGCGGAATTTCGCACGCTCGGCCGTCGATCACCGGGCCGACTGTCAGTCGAACCCCATGCAGAAGTAGGAATTTTGAAGATTCTCGTCACCGGAGCCACCGGAAATATCGGACGCATGGTCGTCGAGCACCTTGTGCGGCTGGGGGCCGACGATATTCGCGCGCTCTCGAACCACCCCGAGCGCACGGCGTTCCCGCCTGAGGTCGAGGTGGTGCGGGGTTACCTGAAGCGGCCGTCATCGTTGCCCGCCGCGTTCGAGGGCGTCGAGCGGATGTATCTCGCGCCGGTGCTCGAAACCGTCACTGAGGTAGTCGATCTGGCACATCGAGCGGGGGTTGAGCAGATTGTCGATCTGTCCGGCGACGACACCACATCCTGGCAGCCCATCGCGCAGGCGGTCGAGAAGTCAGGTGTCGCTTGGACTCACCTGTATACGGGCGAGTTCATGGAGAACACCACCGGCTGGGCGGACCAGATCCGCGCGACAGGCGAAGTGCGTGAACCCTATCCGGATTCCGCGGACGCCCGCATCGCCATGGACGATATCGCGCGTGTCGCAGCGACAGTCCTGTTCGGCGACGGGCATCTCGGCCGGACCTACAACCTCACAGGCCCCGAAACCCTCACCAGGGCAGAGTATCTCCAACTCCTGGGCGACGCCCTTGGCCGCAAGCTGTCGTTCGTGACGGTGTCACCCGAGGAGTACACCGCGATGCTCGAGCCGACGATGGGCGATTTCGTGCAGTGGTACATCACAGCCCTCGAGGCCAGAGTGCCCCGCCCACAGGCCGCGACCACCACAGTTGCGGATCTGACAGGTCATACCACCAAGTTCTCCGACTGGGCCGCGGCGAACGTCCACCTGTTCCGCTGAGCGATCGGTCGGTTTCGGGGTGGGGCGGCGGCGGTTTCTGCGAGAATGGCGCTGCGAAAGTGCGGGGTGGATCATGACTGTGAATTCCCATGCGGCCGGGTGAGATATTCGCCGACTACCGGGTGATTCGCGTGCTCGGGGTGGGCGGTATGGGTGCTGTGTATCTGGCACAGCATCCGCGGCTGCCCAGGCAGGACGCGCTGAAGGTGTTGCCCGCGGAATTGTGCGGCGACGAGGAGTTTCGGGCGCGGTTTCTGCGTGAAGCCGAATTCGCGTCGCGGGTGGTGCATCCCAATATCGTGGCCGTGTACGACCGTGGGGTCTTCGACGGCAGCCTCTGGATCGCCATGCAGTACGTGCCGGGATTCGATGCGGCGCAACTGGTTCGACGGGGTCCGCGCGAGCTTCCGGCGGAGCGAGCCGTGTACATCGTGGGCGAGGCGGCGCGGGGGCTGGATGCCGCGCATGCCGCCGGACTGCTGCACCGGGATGTGAAGCCAGCCAATATCCTGCTGGCACCGCACCCCGGCAGACCGGACCGGGTGCTCATCGCGGACTTCGGAATCGCCAGGGCCGCTACGGAATCGACGGTCCTCACCGCGGCGGGGGATGTTCTCGCCACGGTGGCCTATGCCGCGCCCGAACAGCTCGAGGGCGGAAAGATCGACCACCGCGTGGACGTGTACGCGCTCGGTGCGACCCTGTACCACCTGCTCACCGGCTCTCAGCCGTTCCCGCGGCCGGTACCGGCCGCCGTGATCTTCGCGCATATGCACGACCCGCCGCCGCGACCCACCTCGGTCGACCCCGCGCTGTCGCCGCTGTTCGACCAGGTCGTGGCGCGGGCCATGGCAAAGGATCCCCAGCAGCGCTACCAGAGTTGTGGGGCGCTGGCCGAGGACGCGTACGCCGCCTTGCGGGGAGAACCGTTGCCGAGCGGGCCGATGCGACCCGACACAAGGCGTAGACGAGTTGTGATCGTCGGCGCGGCGCTGCTGGCGTTGGCGATGGCGCTCACCGCCGTCGTGCTGGCGGCGCGGCCGGTGGACGGACCCAACGATCCGCCAGAGGTCACGACCTCCGCGGCGCCGACCACCACACCGACGCCCGACGTGTACGAAACCTGGGGTTCAATGGCCTACATCGTGGCGGCCTTTCCGCGGCTGCTGCCGCGCACTCCACTCGCCCGCGGCTACGGCGGGACGCTGTGTATACCGGAGTCCGACACCAGTAGGCAGTCCGTCCAATTCATCTATTGCAGCGGCGACAGCGACCCCGTCGTCGAATTCGCGGTCATGTGCAATACCGACCGAAGTCTCATGGTGAATGCCCCACTACTGTTGGATGCGACCGAGACCGGGCAGGAGCGCTGGACGCGCGGTAGCGAAACCGGACAAGCCAAGTGGGGTGCCGGAGCCGACTCACCGACCGGGACACGATCGGTGTTGCAAATACAGTTCAGTCACCCTGATCGAAATTTCTGCCTGCTGTTGGCCTACAGCTACACCGTCGAGCCCCGGGAGTTCTACGAAAGTTGGTGGCCGGGTGTTCCTTTGTGAGAGAGCAACGCCCGCCGCGGCGAAAGCCATAGCCGCCTTCGTGATGATCTGCGGCGCGCTCGTGGGATGTGCTGCGCCAGAGGGGATCCCGCGTCCGGAGACGCCGGATCTCGCAGCCCTCGATGTAGGCGTATTCGACGGACGACCACTCGAGCAGCCCGCCGAGAGCACCGAGAAGTACGGGCGGATCATGGAATCGGTGCGCATGGCCGAGGCCGTCGTCAACCCCCTCGATCTCGATACGGCGTTCCACGAAAGCTTTCCCGCCGTCGTCGCCTCCCCCGGTGGCACCACCGGAATTCTCGCCGAGGTCGTCCGGCCGGTCGTCGACAAACACGGCATGGTCGCCGGGTTCAGCGCGGGCGGTATCGACTGCCGGACCGATGTGAGGGGCTGCCCCGAGATCGGGAGGTCCAAGGCTCTGCGAATCACGGTGTTGCGCATGCGCGATGCCGCGGCTGCCGAACGCGCCGCAGCCGAGGCGGAGGCTGCCGATTTCGCGGTCAACCCAGACAACGCACGCGTGGAGATTCCGAAATACCCTGAAGCACATAGCCATTGGCGGCCGACGGTTCCGACACTCGGGGTAATCGTGGCGCACGGGGACTATCTCGTGGCGCTGTTCATCATTCATCCGAGCACCGATCTGGCAGCCATGACCACCCTGGCCACACAGGTTCTGGACCGGCAACTCCCCCGATTGGACAGCTTCACCCCCACTCCGGTCGACGCTTTGACCGAGCTTCCCCTCGACACCGATGGCATGTTGCGCCGACTGCTACCCGACCCGCCCGGCCAGTGGATGTATCCGACCACCACCCGTGTCGAGCGCGGCGAGACAGCCGGTTTCGGTGGCATGCACGAAGCCAACGGGGTGGTGTGGGGGCCGGGCGGCGCCGATCATCTGCTCAGGATGAATGCGCGGGACAGGAGCAAGCCCGACCCCGCCGGTATCGACCGCATCGCGACGAATGGCTACAACTCGGTCCTTCGCGCAGCAGATGCTCCCTCGGCCCGGCGATACTTCGAGACCGAGCCCCAGGACCGCACCGAAGTCGGTCGATCCATCACAGCGCCCACGGGTGTTCCGGACGCGCAGTGTTTTCGTCTGGACCACCCCAGCGGAGCGATCAGCTATTTTCAGTGCCATGTACTCGACGGCCGCTACGTGGCCGCGGTCGTGGACCCCGACGAAGCGACGGTGCGGCAGATGGCAGCCGCCCAGTACGCGCTCCTGGTACGGAACCGGTAGTGGCCGAGGTACTCGCACCCGGCGCGTTCGTGGGTGGATACCGCATCGAACGGCGGTTGGGGTCCGGCGGTATGGGCCAGGTGTTTCTGGCCCACCATCCGCGCCTGCCGCGCCGAGACGCACTCAAAGTTCTCGGCGCACAACAGAGCCGGGACCAGGAGTACCGGACACGATTCGTTCGTGAGGCCGAGGTGGCCGGGCGGCTGGACCACCCGAATCTCGTCCCTGTCTACGACTACGGCACCGATAACGGCCTGTTGTGGATGGCCATGCGCTTCGTGGACGGATACAGTGCGGCCGATCTGATCCGGCGGTCCGGCAGGCTGGCCCCCGAGCAAGCGGTCGCCATAATCGCCGCCGCCGCACAGGGTTTGGACGCGGTCCACGAGGCCGGGCTGCTGCATCGGGATGTGAAGCCAGCGAACATTCTCATCGCCGCCGACGGACACGTGATGGTCACCGATTTCGGCATCGCCCGCGTATCGGGCGCGGACACCGGGCTGACCGCGGCCGGGTCGGTCTTGGCGACACTGGCCTACGCGGCGCCCGAACAACTCAGCGGCGCGGCGCTGGACCACCGGGTCGATGTGTACGCGCTGGGCGCCACCCTTTACCAGTTGCTCACCGGCACTGTGCCATTCCCTCGCGAGACCGCGGCCGCGGTGATGCGCGCGCACCTGATGGATCGGCCGCCGCGACCCAGCCGGATCGCCACGACACTGTCGAAACAGATGGACGCGGTGATCGCGCGGGCGATGGACAAGGACCCGGCGCGCCGCTTCCCCACCTGCGGGGAACTGGCGGCGGCCGCCCATCCCGCACTGGCGCGACCCGCCGCGGCGGTCCGCCGACGCCGGGCACGGGTGTCGATCGCGGTCGGCGGGGTGCTGGCCGCGATCGGGTCGGCGTTGTTCCTCATGCCCGACCGGGAAATGCCACCCCCGATCGTCGAGGAAACGTCGACTCCACTCACTTCGACGACACCGGTATCGCCCTGGGGCACCTATCAATTCATCATCGACGCATTCCCCGCGCTGCTTCCCGCCACGCCAGGCGGCGTCGGCCATCAGAACCTGAACTGCGCGCCGGGCAACCCGCAGACGAGCACCGCACCGCTCGACACCGTGGCGGACAGATACATGCTGGTGTGCAACGGCGACAACAACCCGGTGACGCAGATGCTGATCCTGTGCAATGCCGATCGCACGCGCGGTGCCAACCCGCAGACAGCGGAGGGCACGGAGTCCTGGACGCGACCGTCCGGAAGCGGTCAAGCCTGGTGGGGCCCCTCTCCCCTCACCCACGCCCCCGGCCAACTGGATCTGCGTTTCGACGACGACGGGCGAAAGTTCTGCGCCGTCCAGGTTTTCGCGACGATGACCGGCCGAGAGCTATTCGATCGGTGGCTGCCGTCGGCACCACTCTGACGGCGTCGGCGGTTTCTCGAAGTTCCGCTGTCTAGCGGCCAAAAGTGAAGTCCCAGTCCAATTCCCACACTCGCAGATTGCGGGTGAAGTCGCCGACCAGCAGGTACCGGCCGTTGTTGGTGAAATGGAGAAAAGTGATGCCGTCCGGGTGGCCGGTGACGGTCCGCACGCACCGCCCGCGGCGCAGATCCCAGATCTTGATGATGTGGTCGCGGCTGCCGGAGGCCGCGAAATGACCGTCGTCGGTGAGGGTGACCGCGCTGACCCAGTGCGTGTGGCCCGTCAAGGTCAGCTGCGGGGCGGGGTTGTCCCGGTGCCAGACGCGTACTGTGCGGTCCCAACTGGCCGAAACCAGCACGCTGCCATCGACATTGGCCGCGAGCGCGGTCACTCGGTCGGTATGGCCATCGAATCGACGAATATGACGTCCGGATGCCATGTCCCACAAGTTGATCGAATGATCGTCGTATGCGGTGAAGGCCCACTGACCGGCAGCCCCGACGGCTATTTCAGTGGAGCCCCCGCCTGTGGTGTCCGGGGCGGCGGTGTGGGTGCACTGACCGGTTTCCACGTCCAGTACGCAACCGATGCCTCGGCCTACGGATAGCACGGTGCGGCCATCGTGGGTGATGATGCTCGATCGCACCATGCTGCGGTGATCGTCGAGTGTGCGTAGGCATCGGCCGGTTTCGATTTCCCAGATCCGCAGCGTGCGTTTGTCGGCTGTGGCCGCGAAGCGAGCGTCGGGCGTGCAGGAGATATGCCTGATGTGACCGGCGTGGGCCTCCAGAGTCTGCAGCTCCCGCCCGGTCGTCGCATCGAGAACCCGCAATGTTCGCCCATCACCGAGGAATACGATCCCGTTCACGCTCACCGCGATCGCTTCGCCGTATCTGATGCGCCTGTCTTCCCACGCGCCGATCAGGCTGTCGCGCTCCCCGGCGGACGCAGCCTGCCACCAGCGATCCAAGAGCTGTGAATCGCGTTCGAAGCCAGGGGTACTGCGTGCGACGCGCAACGCTCGCGCCGCCTGCGCCCACTCGCGGCGGGCGAGCAACCGATCGACCTCGGCGCGCGCCTCGGATACGGAATCCGCCTGCGCGGCCAGCTCGGTCGCGTCGCGCGGTGGACTATAGCTCCAGGGCGCTGCCGGTCCACCGCGCTCGGTCCGCCATACCCGCAACAGCGGCGCGGCTGTCTCGTACCCCAGGATGACCGAACAGTCCGCGTTGGCCGCCAATGCCCCGAGCATGTCGCGGGCGTCGGCGAAAACGGTGCGAAGACAGCGGCCCGAATCCAGTTCCCATACGCGAATGACATAGCGCCCCTGGAATTGTCCGCCGCAGACCAGTACCGAGGCATCGTCGCTGAGGCAGCCCTGGACTCGAACATCGCCGTGGAACTTCAACCGGCGCACGATTCGGCCCGAATCGATCCGCCAGAGCACGTAGGTCCTCGGATTACCGAGCGGGTACCTGGTGGTCTGGGTCAGCGCCCATGTGCCCGTGGAATCGACTGCCGTGGCGTAGCAGTCGTGGCGCTCATGGAGCAGGCGTCCGGTGTCGACTTCCCACACTCGGGCACGGTTGCCGCGGCTGTCATGGCTCATCGCGATGCGGCCGTCGGCACTGAGCGATACGGTGCTGTACATCCGCACCGAGCGGTCGGTTCCGGTCTGGAGGGTGCGCACGGGCCGACCCTCGACGATGTCCCACACCGCCACCGTTCCGAATGCCGCGGATACGGCGATCGTGCCGTCCGCGCTGACGGCCAGCGCCGCGCCGACCGCCCCGAACTCGCCTTCGAGGCAATGCAGCAATCGTCCGGTCGCCACATCCCAAACGTGTAGCGCGCCATCCAATATCGTGAGGACGCGTGACCCGTCGGCACTGAGCACGAGCGGGTCCGCGCTGGACCCCTCTGCCAGATGGTTGGCGTGCGAGGTCAGGACGTGCATGCGGCGTCCGGTCGTGAGATCCCACAGGTACACGGTGCGGCGGTAGCTACCGGACGCCCCGCTTCGACCGTCGGCGCTGACCGCCACGCGACACACGCCGGATTGGCCTTCCAGCGTGCGGGGCTCGTGATCGTGTCGGCGCTCCAACACCGCCGCCGCGGCCGTGAGGTCGATATCGTCGGGGTCGTCGCTGCCCGACCTCTCCCCGTCAAGCCGCGCGCCGTGCGTCAGCCACCGTCGCGCCGTGCCGACATCGCCGGATTCCAGGTACACCAGACCTGTCAGCCGCGCCAACCGCGCGTCGGTCGGGAATTCCCCTGCCAACTCGGCCAATTGGTGGACGAAGTCCATATCGGTGTGCTGCCCGGTGCGCCAGCGGTGCAATCCGTAGTTGTAGAAGGCGTGCGGGTGACGCGGGTCGATCTCGAGCGCGCGTCGCCACAGGTCCTCGGCCTCGTCGGCTCTACCGAGGTCGAGCAGCGACAGCGCCTGGTTGGACAGGTCGTCCGCTCGGAGGAACGCGGGATCAACTTGCATGGATCACCCTGATCCATCCGCCGGTCGCGCGGGTGAACACCGCACAGCCATCGGGCGGCAATTGTGTTGGCGCGGAATTCATTTACACCCTCCCGGTGCCACGCTACCTCTCTAGGCCGTATGTCCCAGGCGTCGGTGCCTGCTCGGCTGGTGGAGTGGCGTTCTGCGGGGCGGCACGGATGACGGCCTCGACCATACGCATCCCCCGCCGTCCTCACCGGCGGACTCATGACCGAGTTGCTGTTGATCACAATTCGGTAGCGTATGCGCAAATTCCTTGCTAGTGCCTTTCCTTGGCTTTGCCCAGTCTTTACTATTGGCACGATCCTGCGTAACGGGATCGTCAGCTCGGAATCTTCCCAGTTGAATAGCGGCGCATATAAATTCGCCCGCCTGTTCTTTCGATGCCAGTGCATGTTGACCGATGAACCGATCCGGTAGCCCGGCTCGGCGAAGGAGAGATATGTCTACCGACACCGATCCAGCTCGACGGACGACGCTTGCCGGGTTTTCCGGCGTGCTGCCCGATATGCTTCGCCACGATTTACCCGCCTCCGTGGTCGTTTTTCTCGTCGCTTTGCCCTTGTCCATCGGAGTTGCCGTCGCCACCGGCGCGCCCGTCTCGGCTGGACTGCTGGCCGCCGTGGTGGGCGGGCTCGTCGCCGGGGCTTTGGGGGGTTCTTCCTCGCTGCAAGTCAGCGGGCCGACGGCGAGTCTGACCGTGGTGATCGCGCAGAGCATTCAGCAATTCGGTTGGGCCGCTACCTGCTTCATCACTGTCGGAGCGGGTGTGTTGCAGGTCGTGTTCGGATTCACCCGGCTCGCGCGCGGGGCCTTGGCCATAGCGCCGGTCGTCGTGCACGGCATGCTCGCGGGGATCGGCATTGTCATCGCGTTGCAGCAATTGCATGTGCTGCTCGGCGGACAGTCACTGAGCTCGTCGTGGCAGAGCATCGTCGAGTTGCCGCAGCAACTGGCGTCGATTCGCGGTGGGGACGCCCTGGTCGGCGTTGTCGTCATCGCGATTCTGCTGGGCTGGCGGTATCTCCCGAAGCCGGTGAGGTCGGTCCCGGCGCCGCTGGCTGCCGTGGTGGTGGCGACGCTGCTGGCCATGATGGTGCCGACGTCGGTTGAGCGAATCACCCTGTCCGGCTCGCTGTTCGAGGGCATCGGGCTGCCTCGGATACCAGACGGTGGATGGGGTGCGATCGGCCTGACGATGTTCACGGTCGCACTGATCGCCAGTGTGGAGACGCTGTTGTCGGCGCTGGCCGTGGACCGGTTGCGCCCGGGCCGCCGTACCGATCTCGACCGTGAGCTGGTCGGCCAGGGCGTGGCGAATATGACCTCGGGGGCGCTGGGTGGCCTACCGATCGCCGCGGTGATCGTCCGCAGCATCACCAACGTCAAAGCCGGTGCGCGCACCAAGGCGTCGACAATGCTCACCGGGCTGTGGGTGTTGCTGTTCTCGGTAGCGCTGGTGGGCGTGGTGCGGCAGATCCCGAAGGCGGCACTGGCCGGACTACTCATCGTGATCGGCATCGGATTGGTGAAGCTCGCACACATCCGGCTGGCTCGCCGTACCGGCGACCTGACCGTGTACGTGACGACGGTGCTGGTGGTGGTCTTCGCGAATCTGCTCCTGGGCATGGTCGCCGGTCTGGCGCTGGCGCTCGCGCTGCTGCTGTGGAGGGTGGCGAAGGTGTCCATCGCGGCACAGCCGATCGGCCCCCGCTGGGTGGTCACCATCGACGGCCCCCTGACGTTCCTCGCGCTACCCCGGCTGACCGCGACCCTGGCCAAGGTGCCGCCCGGTGCCACCGTCATCGTCGGGATAGCGGTCGATTTCGCCGACCACGCCGCCTCCGACAACCTCCACGACTGGGCTCGCTACCACGAAAGCACCGGCGGCACAGTCACGTTCGTGGAAGTCGGGGCCAAGCGTGTCACCGATTTCGCGACCGAGCCGCCCCTGGCGGCTGCGACGTCGCGACGGAAATAGTTCTGATCTATCGATTCGACCAACGCGCGAGGGGCGGAAATACAGTGCGTATGTGAGTGAAGATCAGCCCGCCCTGCTGGCGGGCCTTCGAGAAGTGCTGTCGTGCACCGGGCCAACGTGTGGAGACACCATCGATTGGCCTGCGGCGCAAGGGATCTACGGGGCCGCGTTCCCGGCCGACTACCGGGCGTTCGTCGCGGCCTTCGGCAGTGGCACGATCGCGGATCTCGTTGTCGTGCATATCCCCGCTGTGTCATTGCCGCGACCGATACACACGGTGTCACGGATCTCGGAGGCTGTGCGCGGGACCCACGTGGAGGACGAGTGGGTTCAGGCCAGCCGGGGCCGGTATCGGATGGAGGACCTGCTCATCTGGGGAGAAACCACCGCGGCCGACACCCTGTGCTGGGTGACGACGGACCCGGACCCGAACCGATGGCCGGTCGCGGTGCACACACGCATGGACTCCGAGTGGGCGGTGTACCCGTGCGGCATGGTCGAGTTCCTGGTCAAGCTGCTGCGCAACGAATGGCAGCGTTGGCCGGTGAGCGAGGCCTCGTGGCACGACACGACCGGCATCGTGCGGCAGCATTTCCTCCACGAGAAGGACGAGGCAACCGCGGGCCTCGATCGCTGGCAGTAGCCGACCACCGCAAGAACGCGGCGTTGTTCTCGGGTATGCTGAGTGCGTCTTCTCACCGGAAAGCCTTGGACTTTCGCAGGCTTCGGCCTCACCGACTGGTTTCTCGGTGCCTGGTGGCATCGAGAAGGTGGGAGTCGTTTCCGACTCCGGTGAGGTGTGTCTTGATCAGGAATTCGACGCGGCGTCCACACGTGATCGTCATCGGCGCGGGGCTCGGTGGGCTCTGCCTCGCGCAGGGTCTGCGGCGTGCCGGGATCAGTGTTGCTGTCTACGAGCAAGATTCGTCCGCGAACACACGGGCCCAGGGGCACCGGCTGCATATCGACGGGCAGGGTCGGCAGGCGCTCGCGGCGACCCTGCCGCCACGCCTCTTCGGGCTGATCGCGGCTATCGCCGGGCGGCCCGCGGCGAAAGTCAACGGGTTCGACCACCAGCTCCGTCCGGCCGGGGCCTTCTTCTTGGACGACCGTGAGTGCGCCGGTGACCTGATGCCCACGCACACCGTCGTCGATCGTCCGGTGCTGCGTCGGATCCTGCTCACCGGACTCGACGACATCGTTCATTTCGGCCGCCGATGCATCGGGTACGACAGCGACACGGACACTGTCACAGCACAATTCGCCGATGGCGGTTCCGCACGGGGTTCGGTCCTGGTCGCCGCCGACGGTGTCGGTTCGGTGATTCGCACCCAGTACCTGCCGCACGCGCGTGTCGTGGACACCCGGGTCCGCCTGATCTACAGTCGAGTGCCACTGACACCAGACCTGCGACGCGCATTGCCGGACGCGATGGTCGCGGTCTTCAATTCGGTTGTGGGGCCGGACAATCGGTTCGTCGGCGTCGCCCCGGTCCAGTACCGCCAACCACCTGTAGCGGCCGCGTCCCAGCTGGCACCCGAGGTCGCCTTCGAGCCCGCCGAGGACACCCTTGCCGTCATGTTCGGCCGCCGCCTCGACCAACTCGAACTCTCCGACGCGGAACTGCGCGCCGCACCCGGGCAACGACTTCGCGAGATGGTGCTCGACAACCTCTCGGGTTGGCATCCACTGGTGACCCGGATCGTCGAGGGATGGACGCCCGCCAGCATCCACCCGATCGCTGTGCACTCCAGCGTTCCCCTCCCACCCTGGCCGACATCGAACGTGACCTTGCTCGGCGACGCGATCCACACCATGAGCCCGGCCGCGGGCGCGGGCGCGAATATCGCGTTACGTGACGCCGCGGCCCTCACCACGGCGCTGACCGAGGTGACCACCGGCCGCCCGCTCCATGACGCGCTGCGCGACTACGAGCAGGCGATGATCGACGAAGGCTTCCGCATGGTGCGCATGTCGGCGGCGAATGCGACGCAAACGCTGGGGGCCGATCCGCTGCCGATCTGACGGCCCACGCCATCGCCGATCCGTACCTTTCATCACCAGTTCACTGCCGCGTTCAACAGCTCGGCGCGGACACGGTCGACGTGGGGGCGGATCGGGCCGCCGACGCGGCGTGCCAGGAATCCGGTGTTGATCGGTGCGTCGGCGGGATCCAGCAGCGCCACAATGGTTCCGGCGGCGAGGTCCCGTGCGCAGAGGTAGCGCGGGAGGACGCTGATTCCCGCACCGGCCGCGACCGCGGCCAGGACCGCGCGGAGGTCGGCGACGGTGAGGGCGGGTTCGGCCTCCAAGCGGGTGCCGAACACATGACGCCAGTAGCGACGGAGGATGGGGAGATCCGGGGCGTAGCTGATGAGCGGGGTGTCGGCAAGCGCTGTGAGGTCGTTGGCGGCCAGGCGTGCGAGGTCGATGCCGTCGGCGACCGTGGGTGCGGCGACGAGGACGAACTCTTCGTCCACGAGAGGTTCGGCGAGCACCGAGCGGCCGCGGGGGCGAGTGGTGGCGATGACCAGGTCGAGTTTGCCCGCGCGCAGGTCGGCCAGTAGGTCGTCGGTGAGTCCGGTGACCACGGTCAGGCGGACTCCCTCGGCGACCGACGGTGCCAGGGCGGGCAGAGCCAGCGTCGCGAGGAATTCGGCCGGGCCGCCCAACAGCACCGGCGGCTCCGGCAAGAATGCGTTCGGGCTCGACGAACCGCTTATGACGGTTTCGAGGGTGTCCAACGCATCGGCTACGCGTGCGGCCAAATCATGGGCTGCGGCCGTGGGCGCCACGCCCCGAGGGAGACGTTCGAACAGCGGTCGCCCGACATGCCGTTCCAGCGCCTGCAATTGTGTCGTCACCGTCGGCTGGGACAGACCGACCTGGCCCGCACCCGCGGTCAACGATCCGGCCCGGTAGACGGCCAGAAACGTGCGCAGCTGCGCCAACTCCGTCGAGCTATTGGATTTCTGATGCCCCATATTGCGGATCCTATTGGTCAGCCGATGGTATTTCGTCCTAGCGTGGTCTTCGCGACGATCTGACGAAATACATGCGGAGTGTCAGCTCGTCGCTCCTGAACCCACTGAGCGAGGAGCCCTAGACATGGCAAAAGTCCTGTTCGTCATGACCGGCGTCGACTACTGGACACTGGCCGACGGCACCAAGCACCCCACCGGCTACTGGGCCGAGGAATTCGCCGCGCCCTACGAGGCATTCAAAGCCGCCGGGCACACCATCACGGTCGCCACGCCGGGCGGCGTCGTCCCGTCGGTGGACCGCGGCAGCCTCGCGGCCGAGGTGAACGGCGGCCCCGAGGGAGCCGAGAAGATCACCGAAACCTTGCGCGCGGCAACCGAATTGACCCAGCCGATCACGTTGGAGGACGCCGATCCCGCCGACTACGACGCGGTGTACTACCCCGGCGGTCACGGTCCGATGGAGGATCTCGCCGTCGACGCGGTCTCCGGCAAACTACTCACCGACACGCTCGCCTCCGGCAAGCCGCTCGGCGTGGTGTGCCACGCCCCCGCCGCCTTGCTGGCCACCGCCGACGCGGACGGCAAGTCCCCCTTCGCGGGCTACCGTGTCGCGGCGTTCTCCAATGCCGAGGAGACCCAGGCCGGTCTCGCCGACAAGGCCAAGTGGCTGCTGCAAGACCGCCTGGTCACGCTCGGCGTCGACTACCGCGAGGGCGAACCGTGGGCCCCGAAGGTGGAGGTCGACCGCAATCTGTACACCGGCCAGAATCCGGCCTCCTCCGCACCGCTGGCCGCGGAGATGCTGAAGGCGCTCTGATCGCCATGGCCGCCGACCGGAACGCCGACGTCCTGGATGCCACCCTGCGCTGCCTGCTGCGCTATGGCGTTCGCCGGACGACGGTGGACGATATCGCCACCGAGGTGGGCGTCTCCAGGTCGGCGGTCTACCAGTACGTCCGCGGCAAGGACGACGCGGTCCGCCGGGTCGCCGACCGGCTCCATGCCGAGGCGCTCGCGGATGCCCGCGCGGCCGCCACCGCGGACGCCCCGCTCGCGACGCGCGTCGAGGGCATCCTGTCGGCGAAGGTGGCGCTGGCCACCGGCCCCTTCGCCGAATCACCGCACGCCACCGAGCTTTTCGACGAGCAGGCCCGGCTCTGCGGTGACATCTGCCGAGTATTCACCGACGAACTACACACCCTGCTCACCGAAGCCCTTGCCGCCCAACACTTCGACCGCCCCGAAGACACGGCACGAATTCTATTGGCCACCACCGTCGGCCTGCTGTCATCCGGCCGACCGGACCTGCTGTCGCACGCCACCGATGCGCTACTCGACGGCTTCCGACGTCACCCGAACTCGCACGAGCACATATGAAATGACCACGGCAGGTTCAGGATCTGGCGAAGATGATGGGTTTGTCGTCGGCCTCGATTCTCTCGGTCACGGGGAACTCCACGGTGATACTCGGGTCCGCGGCGGCGGCGAGCGCTGCGAATGCGCTCGGGCCGTAGTGCCGCAGGCAGGTGATGAACAAGTCGTGCACGGTCGGCAGGATCGCGACCAGCGGTGAACGCATTTTGAGCGCCATCACCACGCCCACGACGGTGGGGAGGGTGAGGTAGCGCATCAACACCCCGGCCGCTGTCGGCGGCCGGACACCGTCCACGACAAGGAATTTCGCGCCCACCCGGGTCGCTTCGGCGATAGCGCGCGCCGCTGGTCCCGGCGGCAGATGGTGGAACGCCGCCGCGAAGACGACCAGGTCGTAGCTGTTGTCGAGATCCGCGATATCGGTCGCGTCGATCCGGCGCACGCTGGCACGCGGATGGCGTCCGAGCGGTCCGGCCGCGATCCCGGCCACGAGGGCGGGGTCGATATCGGAGACGGTGACCCGCGCACCCGGATGCAGTTCCAGCAGGCGTTGGGACAGCAGGCCGTGCCCCGCGCCGAGCTCCAGAACACGAGGCTGCGGGAGGTGCTCGACCATGCTCGCCACGAGCACCGCGTTGGCTTCGTGGGTGCCGTAGTGGGTGCCGATCTGTACGAGCGCGCCGATGACGTGCTCTTTGATCGAGTCCGGCACGTCGTCGCGGTCGGTGTATTCGAGTTGATCGGTCCGCAACTGGCGGTCCAGCCACGGTGCGTCCGGCCCTCCCCGAGGCATGGAGTCGATATCGGTTGGAGTGGGCTGATGCGGCACCTGGTCCCCTAGTTGCACAGAAGTAGTGCTCATGATCTACCACAACCTGACGGAAGCGGTTTTCTGGTTCCCACCCAAAATCGCAGGGCCCCACGAGGGTTCTCGTCTAGCCCCCGGCCCCGCCATAGGTCAGAATGACCGAGCCCTACCCATTGCGTTGGCCGACAGGCGATTTCACGTCCTGTGTTCGACGCGATTTCGAGCAAGGACTACACATGCCCGACACCACGACCGCCGCTGATCTGCCCCTGTACCCGGGCCGCAGGTCGGCGGGCTGCCCGTTCGCGCCTGCCGCCGAGATCGGCGAACTCGCCGCGGCCGCACCGATTTCCACCGTGCGGATCTGGGACGACAAGACGCCGTGGCTGGTCACCGGGCACGCCGAGGTCCGCGCGCTGCTGGCCGACGAGCGCGTCAGCTGCGACAATCACCGGCCCGAATACCCGCAGATCACCGAGGGCATGAAGGCGGTGATGGAAGCATCGCCGTACACGATGTTCAACACCGACGGCACCGAGCATGCCCGGTTCCGGCGGATGTGGGCCAAACCGTTCACGCCCAAACGCCTCGACGCGATCCGGCCGCTGATCCAGAAGCACGTCGATGCGACCCTGGACGCGATGCTGGCACAAGGCAATTCGGCCGACCTGGTGACCGCGCTGGCGCTGCCGGTACCGTCGCTGCTGATCTGCGAGCTGCTCGGCGTCCCGTACGGCGACCACGAATTCTTCCAGCACCACACCGAGGTGGGATTCGGCGGCCACGCCACCGCCGAGGAGCAGCAGCAGAGCACCCTGGAGGTGCTCATGTTCCTGACCAAGCTCATCGAGGCATTCGCTGTCGAGCCGGGTGAGGGGCTGCTGTCGGACCTGGCCGGGTACGTCAACGCGGGCGAGCTCCAGGTGTGGGAGGCGGCGTTCCAAGCTGTCGGATTCCTCGCCGCCGGGCACGAGACGACCGCGAACATGATCGGCCTCAGCGTCATCGCGCTGTTGGAGCGCCCCGAGGATCTCGCGGTCATCCGTGACACCGACGATCCGGCGGTGCTCGAGCGCGCCGTCGACGAGCTGATCCGCTACATGTCCGTCGTGGACACCGGATTGCGGCGCATCGCACTCGAGGACATCGAGATCGGCGACACCGTGATCCGCGCGGGCGACGGCATCGTGTTCGACCTGGCTCACGCCAACCGCGATCCGCGCGTGTTCGCCGACCCGGACCGACTCGATATCGGCCGCGAAAACGCCAGCAGCCATGTGGCTTTCGGCGCGGGCCGCCACCAGTGCATCGGTTTGCAGCTGACCCGTATCGAGCTGGGCATCACGCTGCAAACCCTGTTCCGGCGCGTACCCGGTCTGCGTCTGGCGGCCCCCGTCGAGTCGTTCAAGTTCGACGCGATCGTGTACGGGGTCAGCGCGCTGCCCGTGCAGTGGTGAGCGGGCCGTGAATGGCGTCTGATCGCCCGGCCCCGCGCTGACCGACGTCGAACTCGCCACGGTCGCTTCTGGTCCGAGCGGCCGGTGGCGAGAGCACCTCAGGCCGGGTCGGGCAGGTGGATCGTGGCGAGTTTGGCCGGGTCGACGACGATGCGGATGGTGGTGATTCTGCCCTCGGCGACGGTGAAGGCCATGACCGACAGGGGTTTCCGTCGGGACGCCAGGACATATGTCCGGGGATACTCGATCGACGCCCTTGCGGCGCAATAGAATTGCCAAGCATGCCTTAAGACATCTGCAACGTCGCCATCGAAACTCTTGCCCATGATGATCTTCGCATCCCGTAAGTCCCTGGTCCGGTCGGGCATTCTTACCGCCACTATCGGCGTCGCTCTGACAGTCCCCCAGACGTCCGCCGCGGCCGCGCCCATCCGGTACGGAGCCATCGCCTGGTCGGACTCTTATGCCGTCGGCACCACCGTCGTCGATGCCGCATCACCTGAGGACGCCCAGAACCAAGCGGTCGCTGGTTGTAGCGAGCAGGCTCCGCTCATTCATGTTCCCGCCACCGGTTCCTCCGGCGCGCAAAGCGGATACAGCAAGGGCGGAGACTGCTCCTGGCGCGCCTGGATATCCAGCGGCCACTGCGCGTCGCTGGTGAGCTCATCCACCTATGACCCGAAGGACGGCACCGTAGGAATAACCCAATACACGACCGGTGTCGGCGCTACCCGCTATGAGGCGGACTTCAACGCGATCAACGCAGGCCCCGGCTACAAGCCGCAAATCATCACCTCGATCTGCCAGGACTGAGCTCGGTGGCCGGGAGCCCACGGTGCCACACGTCTACACGGTCCCCGGCGACCGCATGTCTACGTCGTCCTCGTCGCCGACGACGACCTGGAGCGTGTCGATCTCGTCCTCGAGCACCTCGGCGCGCGCGATCAGTTCGACCCGATCGGGCTCGGTGAGGCTCTCGGCACCGAGCTTCTCGAAAACACATGAGAGCGCTGACCGTAAGTCCTCGAGCTTGCTGTCCGACTCCATGAGTCCTCACACTAACCGCTTCGGGAGCGAGGACGAGCCGCCGAGTCCGGTGGAATGCCCGGTGCCCGGATTAGGCCACATGCAGTGTCAGTGGTCGTGTCAGCGCGCAGTCAGTGCGGTGTCAGCGCGACCGGCGAATGTGTGTACATCGAACGAAGCAACCGGGACCGACCCGGTTCCGGGCGAAACAGCGAAAACCGAAGGAGCACAACATGTCCGCCACCATCACCCTCACCGACCAGGACAAGTCCACCATCCGCGTCGCCGCCTACGGCGCCGTCTCCCTGCTCGCCGCCGCCGGTGCCCCGCACAAGGGCATCACCCAGGGCTCCATCGCCCTGACCTCCGCCACCGGACTGGTCGGCCACGTCCTTTCCGCCAAGGCCAAGGACATCAAGCTGAAGGGCAAGAACGCCGCCGAACTCGCCGAACAGGTGCTGCCCGCCCTGACCACCGCCATGGCCGTCCTCAACGAGCAGAATCCCGCCGAAGCCGACAACTTCCGCTCCACCGTCCTGGTCGCGGCCGAAGCCACTGCCCACTCCGGCAAGCCCAGCCCGGCCGTCACCGCCATGGCCCACAAGATCACCGAGGCCCTGAGCGCTGCCTGATGCCCTCACACCGGTAGCCGTGCGCTGTAGCTCCCCTGCATTACGTAGGAGCCTGCGCACGGCTCGAAACACCGGAAGGGCGACTGTGTTCCGCTCGAAGGCCGCGCGGCCCCGGTCAGTGGTCCACGCGGCCGCCGACGGTGTGCACGATGACGACGCGCGGGTGCCAGGGCACCACCGCGTCGACCTGTCGTTGCAAATCCTCCACCGGGGGTAGCTGATCGGGAGCCAGTACGCGGACGGTCGCGGTGTCGCTCTGCACTGTCACTTCGGTGACCTGGGCACCGGGCATGTCGGTCAGCCACGCACGGGCGGCGTCGGTGATGCGGCCAGCCCAGAGCGAGGACAGCGAGTTGACCACCATGGGCACGGCGACCAGGATCAGCGCGAACACGAGCACGGAGTAGGCGCGAACACGCCGAGCCCCGGTGCCCGCTTCGTGGCCGTATCCGGTCGCGACGAGTACGACCGTGGCGGTGATGATCATGGCGACCATGTTGGAGGCGAAGAGAACGAACGCGCCCAACGCCAGTTCCGGTGCGTTCGAACCGAGGCAGACGCCGACGACGGCGAGCGGTGGTACCAGCGAGATGGCGATGGCGACGCCCGGCAGCACGTCGCCGACGTCACGGCGAATCATCGCGATGACACCGACGAGCCCGGTGGCCAGAGCGGCGGTGAGATCCATGAGCTTCGGCGAAGTACGGCCGAGCACTTGGGAGTTGGACAGCACATTGGTCGGGTTGGGAAGGAACTGCGCGAACAGGTAGCCGACGGTGATGACCAGAACGACCCCTGTCGCCACCAGCAGCAGACTGCGTCCGACAAGAGCCGCTTTGCCGGTGACGATGCCGAGACCGACCCCCAGAATCGGGACCGACAGCGGCGCGACGATCATGGCGCCGATCACCGTCGCGGTGGAGTCGGCGATGATTCCGGAGATGGCGATGACACCGGACAGGGTGAGCATGATCCAGAACGCCGACTGTTTCGAACCGGTGTCGCCCACGCGAAAATCGAGCCGGTCAGCCAGTTCATCCAGAGTTCGGCGTTGGTTCGGAGGTGCCAATAGGTGCATCGTTCCCACCTCAATCCGGTAGTTGGCGCATTTCCAGGAGAGTGAGCCCGAGATTGTCGAGGCGGGCGAGGATTCCGCGCATGGCGGTGGGACTGGCCACCGCGCCGAACAACACCGTCATGCCGTGGCGTCGAGGTGCAGCGGAGAGTTCGGGAAACGCGGCCAGGGCGCGCTCGGACAGCTCACCGTCGACAACGAATTGGTATCTCGTCGACATCGGCCACCGGCCTCCTTCTGTGCTCGCCTCGGGGGTGTGGGCTGTGCACGGGTTACGCCGCAGATCGATTGTTTGCCAGGTCGCGGTGATCGGCTTCATCCAGTACGGGTGAAACAGATCCGGCGAAGGTCAGAGCAACCCGCAGCGACGAGCCTCGGCCACCACGTCCATACGCGAGTTCGTTCCGAGCTTCGAATAGATTCCTCGAAGGTGAGTCTTGATCGTGTTGACCGACACTCCGAGGTCATCGGCGATCTGCTGGGTGGTCCGCCCGGACGGCAGGTTCCGCAGCACCTTCAGTTCGGTTCCGGTGAGAGTGGGATGTCGAGAATGCCTGCGCACCAATGGATGTCGGCGCAAGGTCGAGGCGAACGCGTCGTGTCGGCCGAAACTGCCGGTGAAAGCGTCCAGCAGCGTCAACGCACCGGGCACGTCGAGAAAAGGCCGGACGATCCGCTCGGTGGCGGCGTATCGCAGCGCGGACTCCATGCCTTGGCGGGCCCTGGCGTCGCTGCCCAGTTCATGGTGGGCATGCGCGTGCAGCAGCCAGGCGGTGACCACATGGGTGGGATGCGGTGCGGGTGTAGCGGCGAGCAGCGGGTCGACGAGATCGAGCACCGTCCGCCATCTGCCGACGTCGGCCGCGAGTGCGGCCTGGGCGATAACGATTTCGGGGGGCTCACCCAATACCGATCGGGCCTGCTCGACGAGCAACTGCGCCTCGTAACTGTCGCGTACCCACAGCAGGTCCCAGACGACGAGTGGCAGCAGTCCACCGTTGAGGACCGCCGGATGAGTGTCGAGAAGTCGGGAGAACCCCTGTTTCAGCATGCCCGCGGCCGTGCTCTTGTCCGCGGTGGTGTCGAATGCGGTCATGATCGCGATGATGTGCGTCGGCAAGCCACCCTTCGGCGCGAGCGAACCGTCGAGTAGCTGGCTCTCCCCGAGAATCTCTGTGCCGGAGTCGATTTCGTAGCGATCACCTTGAATGTACGCGCCGAGTGCCGCCATCGCGGTCGCGTGCAAGGCTTCGGCCGTAACGCTCAGATCGTGGTCGTACGCGAATTCCATTGCGGCGCGGGCACGTTGACGCATAACGGTGAGGGCTCCGCTGATACCCGCCGCCATGGCCAGCCTGGCCAGCGCCCGCAGACGCAGACGCGGGTGGGCCCGCGTTCCGGCGACGGCCAAGCCCGTGTGCAAACGTCGTTCGCCCTCGGACAGGTCACCGCGGGCGAGCAGCGCCGTGGCGGATTCGACTGCCACGTAGCAATCGAGGTCGGGCTGCCCGGTCGTCGGGGGAAGCTCGATGGGGTCGGCACCGGTGACAATGCCGGTGGCGGTGTGCATTTCGCTGTCCACGGCCATCGTCAGTGCGGTGAGCACGTGGGCGGGTACCAATTCGCTGGATGGCTCTCCGCCCGTGTTCATGGTGTCGTAGGCGGCCCGAGCGGCGTCCAGATCGATGCGGCTCAGCGCGTCCACGATATGGAGCAATCGCGAGAACGGGTCGGTCGGCACGCTGTCCTCCAGCGTTGCCAGGCCCTCGAGCAACACCGTGAGGTGGCCGTCGAGCGTCATGCCCAGTGCGTGTTCGGCGAGGAAGTCCACCAAGGCCGGTCGGTGCCGCACCGTCAGGACATGGGGCAGCGCTGCGGCTGGTCGGCCGATCGATTGCAGGTACAGCGAGGTACGCAGGTGCAGTTCTTCGGTGGCGTCGGGGCCGACGCGGTTGAGTTCGGCGAGGAAGTAGGCACGCAGCATCGGGTGATAGGTGAACCAGATCTCCCCGTCACGCACCATACTGGTGAGCGGATAGTTCATCCGGGTGAGCTCGTGCAGCCAGTGCGTCGCACCGCCCCCGATCAGGCCGTCGGCGAGCTTGTCGGTGAACTCCGCGGGAACGCTGGTGTAGGTCAGGAACAGTCGGATTCCTGGCGGGAGGGTCTCGATGAGCTCCCCGGCCAACAGATCCGATATCGAACTCGGCGGTCGCGCGAGCGCCGTCAGCGCCGCGGCCGGTTCCTCCCTGCTGGCGGAGAGATAGATGGCGGCCATGCGCACCAGTGCCGCCCAGCCCTGCGTGAGGTTCATCAGCTGGATTACCTCGGATTCTGCGAGGGAACAGCCTTGTTCGCGACAGACCTGGTCGATTTCGGTGGCGGAGAACGCCAGGTCGTCCGCGTTCCACCGCCGCAGTTGTGAGCTCATGTCGAGCAGATGCCAGCGCAGTGGTGGTTCGAACCTCGCGGCAATGATGGTGGTCAGGCAGGCGGGCGCGTGCAGGAGGAAGTGTTCCAGGCTGGTCAGCAATGCCGGGTCCGTGGCCAGATGAGCGTCGTCGATCACCACCAGTGTGCGCTGCGCGCGTTCGGCCAGTTCCCGCGCGATCTCGGCGGCCTCGGTCTGCGCTACGGCGAGCGGACCGCGACGGGCGGGCGGCAGCCCTAGCGAGATGCGCAAGCGCTGCCAGAAATCCGTGAGACGCTGCGGATCGTCCTCCATCGTCTGCCACACCAGTCCACCAGGAAAAGCGTCCGCACCCTGCTGTGCGGCCCATTCCGCCACAAGCACCGTCTTACCGGTACCCACAGGAGAGCAAATCAGCAGCACACCACCGTGATTACCGCCTACAGCGTCGTCCAACGCCACGACGAGGCGGTTACGCGGAAGCGGGGTGAACGCCAAGCGTGGAATTTCGTTCAGGGTCCACGATGCATCGCCCTGATGCCCTGGCGGATCGAGGCGGGGCGAAACAGTCATCATGGCTCCTGCGGCTATGCGATAGCGTGCCAACTGCTCTGACTGCGGACGTTACCGGAACCGACTGCTTGCTTCGTGCAGTGAACGTCGCTGTTTTCGGACTTCACCCGAAACAGGTGAACGACGTTTCGAATCCCAACCCTAGGGTGCGCTCGCGGCACGACTCGACTTCTTTCCAATTCGATACGAAAGTGTTCGCACAACCGACGCTTCGGATGGTTCAGGTTCTTGCTTGCCTTTTACCGCTAACGCAACGCAATCCCTCGGGTCAGGGGCCCACGGTCTCCTTCACCCGAATCAGGTGATCCCGCGCGGTAACGCACCGAACTACCGTCGCGGCAGTCGCCACGTCCCGCGGCGGCAGTCCGTCCGAGGCAATCGAGGTGCACCATGTCGTTCTGGGAAGTGTTGTGGCTCATCCTGGTGAGCTTCGCGTTCATCGCCTACTTGCTGCTGCTGTTCTACATCATCGGCGACCTGTTCCGAGATCGGGAAACCTCGGGCTGGGTGAAGGCGATCTGGATCGTGTTTCTCATCTTCCTGCCGCTCATCACCTCGCTCGTGTACCTGATCGTGCGGGGCAGCGGAATGCAGCAGCGCTCGGCCGCCGAGGTGAAGCAGATGCAGGCGGCGCAGGCCGACTACATCCGCGAGACCGCTGGGACCAATCCGGCCGCGCAGATCGCCGATGCCAAGCGGCTGCTCGCCGACGGCACGATCACCCAACAGGAATTCGACCAACTGAAGGCCAAGGCACTGGCGTGACCGAGACGGCCGAGGCCCGTCATGACTTTCGATGACGGGCCTCGGCCGGGCCGGAAGGAACGACCGTACGCAATTGTCCACTTCACCCCGTTCGGGTGAGGCCGAACGGGAGCGGGAGATCGCAGACTTCCGGCATGACTGCGACACCGAAACCGGCATCCGAATCCGTTGTCCGCCAGCATCAGGCGCTGCTCGAGCGGCTGCCCTTCTCCGACACCCAGGATTTCGAGGACGCCACGCGAGGTCTGATCGCGCGACGGACACCGAACGCGGTCACCGCGGCGGACGGAACAGTGGTGTGGGACAACGACACCTACGCCTTTCTCGACGGCGACGCGCCCGACACCGTCAACCCCAGCCTGTGGCGGCAGTCCCGGCTCGCGTCGATCGACGGACTGTTCGAGGTGGTGCCGGGGATCTACCAGGTGCGCGGACTGGACTTGTCGAACACTTCCTTCATCGAGGGCGACGAGGGCGTCGTCGTGGTCGACACGCTGCTGTCGGTCGAGACCGGCCGGGCGGCGCTGGAGCTGTATCGGCAGCATCGCGGCGACCGCCCGATCAAGGCGATCATCTACACCCACTCGCACGCCGACCACTTCGGTGGCGTGAAAGGCTTTGTCACCCAAGAGGAAGTCGACGACGGGCGGGTGAAGATATTCGCGCCGGAGGGATTCGTCGAGCACGCCGTGTCGGAGAACGTCTACGCGGGAACCGCGATGAACCGTCGTGCCGCGTACATGTACGGCGCGGCGCTCGCACGCGGCCCACGCGGCCATGTCGGAGCGGGATTGGGGCAGACGATCTCGACCGGCACCGTCTCGCTCATCGCACCCACCGACATCATCACCACGACCGGCCACGAAGAGACCATCGATGGTGTGCGGATGGTGTTCCAGATGGCCCCCGATACGGAGGCACCCTCGGAAATGCTGGTGTACTTCCCGGATTTCAAGGCGCTCTGCGCCGCGGAGGACGCGACCCATACGTTCCACAATCTGCTGACTCTGCGCGGCGCGGTGGTGCGTGACCCGCACGGCTGGGCCAACTACATCACCGAGACCATCGATCTGTTCGGCGCCGACGCCGAGGTCGTGTTCGCGTCCCATCACTGGCCGACCTGGGACAACGCGCGCGTGCGGGGCTTCCTGTCCACTCAGCGTGATCTGTACGCCTACGTGCACGACCAGACGCTGCGATTGATGAACAAGGGACTTACCGGGCCGGAGATCGCCGAAGAGATCCAATTGCCGCCGTCGCTCGAAAACGCCTGGAGCGCACACGGGTACTACGGTTCGGTCAGCCACAATGTCAAGGCGATCTACCAGCGCTACCTCGGCTGGTTCGACGGCAATCCGGCTAGCCTGTGGGAACATACCCCGGTCGAGCAGTCCAAGCGCTATGTGGAGTTCATGGGCGGGGCGGACGCGGTGGTCGCCAAGGCTCGCGACTCCTTCGAGGCGGGTGATTTCCGTTGGGTCGCACAGGTTCTCAACCATGTCGTCTTCGCCCAACCCGACCATGCAAACGCACGGGAGTTGCTCGCCGACACCTACGAGCAGCTGGGCTACGGGGCGGAGAACGGCCCGTGGCGCAGCTTCTACCTCTCCGGTACGACCGAACTGCGCGAGGGCCAGTTCGGCACCCCGACCGAGACGACCGCGCCCGATGTCATCAACCAGCTCTCGCCGACCATGCTGTTCGACGCCATCGCCATCCAGGTGAACGGGCCGAAGGCCTGGGACGAGCGCATCGCGATCGATGTCGTGCTCACCGACACCGACCAGCGCTACCGGCTCACCCTCGCCAACGGTGTGTTGACCTATAGCGGTCGCCCACAACAGGACGCCGCCGACGCCACATTGACCACCACCAGCCGAGCCCTTCCGCTGCTCGTACTCGGCGGTCTGTCCGCGGAGCGGATAGCGGATTCGGGCAGCGAACTGGTTGGTGACAGTTCGGTGCTGCGCCGACTCGTCGCGGTCCTCGACCCCGGCGACAAGGACTTCGCCATCGTCACCCCCGAGTGACCGCTTTCAGCTCAGGTCCACGAGGCCGCGCACGGTGAACAGGGCCCCGAATCCGAACAACACACCCAGTGACAGCGCTCGGCTGTGGCGCAGCATCCAGTCCTGGGCGGTGTCGAGGCCGGTGCGGGCGCGTTCACCGAGCGCGGCGTAGATCCCCATGGGGATGAGGAAGTCCAGCGACGCGGCGATCAGCAGCAGCAACGTCGCGAACAGTGCGGCGGCGACACCGACGTCGGAACTCGAGATCGCGCTCATTCCCGCCATCATGATGAACAGATTCGGGTTGATCACACCGAGTGCGATGCCGATGACGAAAGCCTTACGCGGACCGGCTGTTTCGAGCTCGCGCAGCAGACGTGGCCGTTCGGCGACCGGCCCGGGCCTGCGCACGGCCATCCAGCATCCGATCGCCAGGAACAGCAGCCCGACCACGAGACCGGTACCGTGCGTGACCTCCGAGGGAGTCGATTCCGGTTCGGACGCGCCGCCCAGCAAAGCCGATATCGCGACCATGGCGTACACCGCGAGGAATCCGCCGCCGAGTGCGGCGGCATTGGGTATCGGTCGCCGTGAATGCAGTAGCAGGACGCATCCGATCACCGCGCCGGGCGTGATCAGCAGCCCTACCAGTTCGGGTAGAAGTCGCACCAGCAGCTCACCCATACTCGGCTCCTCGTCTCGAAATCCCTACAGCAGCCTCAGGATTCGGCGTTCTCGGGAAGATCGGCCACAGCGGCGCGGACAGTCGGATACACCGGCACAGACGCGTTTCCCGGTGCGGCGGAGCCCAGTTCGTCGCCGAACTGACCGATGGATCGCGCGATACGGAAGTCGATGCGACGGCGGGCCAGGCTCTCGCGCAGTTCGGTGAGCATGGCGGCGGCGCTGACATCGATGGTCGGCGAGGTTTCGGCGTCGAGCACGACCAGCCGGGTGCGGTCGGTACACAGGTGCTCGATCCGTTCGCGGACGTAGTCGGCGTTGGCGAAGAACAGCCCGGATTCCACCCGCACCACCAATAGATCCGGCCGCCGTGGCAGGTCCGGGTGACGGTCGGCGTCCAGCCACAGGGAACCCTGCTGGGCCAGCGCCGCCACATGCGGTTGTGAGGCCCGATAGATCAGCAGCACCATGGAGATGCCGATCCCGATCAGCAAGCCGGGCAGGGTGTCGAACAGCAGAACTCCGGCCATGGCCGCCATGGCCGCGGTGAAGTCGGCGCGGGCGGCGCGGCCGTAGATGCTGCCCAGGCGCTCGGTCCAGACGCGGTAGAGCCTGCGCAGCGCCGCGATATCGACCAGTTCGATCACCGCGGCGATCACCACACCGGCGAGGGTGGCCTCGGGCAACTTCTCGAACATGCCGGTCAGGAACAGCAGCGTCAGCGCGGTCAATGCGGCGACGATCAAGCCGCTCATCTGCGTCTTGGCACCGGCGGAGCCGTTGACGGCGGTTTTGGACAGACTGCCGTTGACCACCATGCCCGAAGTCAGACCCGACCCCAGATTGGCCGCGCCGAGTCCGAGGAGTTCCCGATTGGGCTCCACGGTGTAACCCGCTTTGGCCGCATAGGTTTTCGCCGCGCCCAGACCCTCGGCGAATCCGATCAGCACCACGCCGACGGCGGGGCCGAGCAGGTCCAGGTAGTCATGGAAGCTCACGTTCTCGGGCAGTCCGATACTGGGCAGACCCGCGTCGATGTGCCCGACGATGTCGACGCCGCGCTCGTCCAGACGCAGTGTGGCCACGGCGAGAATGCCGAGCACCACTGCCAGCAGTGATCCGGGCACCACAGGGAGCCAGCGCCGTGATCCGAGTACCACGGCGAGGCTCAGCGTGCCGACAAGCGCTGTGCGCCAATTCGTTTCACCGAGATGAGTGAGGACGCCCCACGCTTGTTCGAAGAAGTTGCCCTCATGCTTGTCGAGGCCGAGCAGTTTCGGCACCTGCCCGATGATGATGGTCAGCGCCAGACCGACGATGAATCCTTTGAGGACAGGTTCGGAGATGAAGTTGGCCACGAAACCGAGACGGACGAGTCCCGCGAGCAGCCCGGCTATACCGGTGGCTACCGCCAGGGCGGCCGACAGCGCCACATAGCGGTCGCTGTCGGCCCCTGCCAGCGGCGTGATGATCGCCGCGGAGAGTGCCGCCGTCGCCGACATCGGCCCGACCACCAGATGTCGGGAACTGCCCGCCAAGGCGTAGAGCACGAGTGCGGGTAGCGCCGCGTACAGCCCCACTACCGGGGGGATACCCGCGATCGACGCGTAGGCCAGGGCCTCGGGCACCAAGACCGCCCACACGGTCAGGCCCGCGATCACATCGGCGCGCAACCACTGCGGTCGATACCCCTGCAAGGATTGAAACACCGGCCATGCCATGGCTGCCCTCCGTTCCCGTGCGCGGGGACCTACAGTCCGCCGATGCCTTTGCCGACCACGGTCGCACCCATCACCAGCAGCACGACCGCCATGACCGCGTGATTGTTGGCTTGCAGCCACTGCCGCGTCGTATCGAGGGTGCCGCGCAGCCGATCTGCCGCGAGTGCGTGGCCGCCTACCACCGCGACGACGCTCGCTGCGGCGAGTACGGTGAACACCGCTGTGGCGAGCGCCTTTTCACCCGAGTTCAGATCGCCGCCGCCGATCGTCACGCCCGCCGAGGCGCACAGCAGCAGGTTCTTGGGATTCACCGCCGCCAGCGCGGCACCCAGCCCCACGGCCTTGGCGACGGTGAAGTCGTCGATGGCCCGCATCCAGCCCGGTGGTGCGCTGTCGGCGCGCTGTCGCCATTGGGCTGCCGCCAGGACCACGAGCACCACGCCCAGCGCGATCTTCACCCAGGAACCCGCCGTCGATGCCGCGCGATCGTCGCTGCCGCCGACGATTCCGGACAGCAGTACCACCACCGTGGTCGCGACGGCGATACCGGCCACCCAGCCGATGGCGAAACCGGTGCCCGCTCCGGAGGTATTGCGGGAGAGGATCATCAGAATGGCGGCGACAATGGGGATCGGCGAGAGCGCCACACCCACCGCGAGTGGAAGTAGATCTCCGAGGACACTGCCCATCGCGTCACCGTACGGGCCGGGCCGCGTCCGATGCTCACCTGATTCGGGTGAACTCGGCCGGTTCAATCGTGCTAGCGCGGCGTCCTGTTTGCCAGCCACATGGTCAGGGAAGGAAACACAACCCCGATCACCAGGGCGGTCAAGATGATCTCGGCTGGAATCGACGGTGACCCGGTGTCAGCGAGAGGCTCGTGTGGTCGATCGGCGGTAATGCCGCACAAGACGAGAAACAAAGCGAAATCCGCTATGAACAGCCAACATCCACCGACGATCACCGCCGGACGCCCGATCATCGCGCCAACCGCCAGCGCGATGGCCCCGATACCGACGATGATCGCCTTGACGATCAGAAGCTCGTTCACGCCGGGCACGAGCCCTTCGTCGGGTGCCCCGTCCACCAACCATGCGAAACCGTAGACGAAGACGAGCCCCGCGCCGGTCGAACCGCCGAGTCCCGCATGAACCCTTGCCCATATCGGTGCCGATCTCATGAGATGACTTCAGCACGGCGGTGTGGAAGATCTGTGAAGAAGTTGGCCGGAAAGCGGAGCGACACACTCAGCCTGGTACTCGGGATGCCGTGGTGGCCGCGTCAGCTATGACGCTGGCGTTCCCAGGCCAACCGGTCGATTGCTCTCGCGATCAATGTCGCACGATCGGCGTTCGGATGGGCGCGGCGCTCGTAGTCGATGAGTCGTTCTGCCGTACTGCTGTTGCCCGCCACCAAAGCGAGCAGCGCGCGGTAGTCGTGTGGCGCGGGCGGTGCCGGTCTCGGCGGGGCTGTTGGTGCGGGCCGGGGTGCCTCGGTGGCGGGTGAGGGCGTATCCGCATCGATCCTCGGGCCGAGGGATCTACAGACCACTATTGCGGCGAGGCCGCCGACGATCATCGCGCCGCCCCCGAACACCAAGCCGAGCCCGCCACCGTCCTCGTTCTCGCGTTCGAGAGCCTCGACCCTGTCCTGGTAGGTCTCCCTGAATGCCTTGCCGTTCTGAAACGTTATGCACGACTCGTCGGGCTTCATGGGTTTGCCATCACAGGTGGCGGTGGTCGCCGCGGGGGCTTCGGTGTCCTCTCGCGCCCAGTTGGCGGTGCCGATGACGACCGCGATGACGCCACAAAGGATCGCGCCGAACGCCGCCAGCATCAGCAGTGTGAGCGCCACCAAACCGGCTCGCGTAGCCACGCGTCGCGCGGTCGATACCTCGTCCCGTATATCCGAAGGTTCGGTCGGCGACTGCTGGGTGGCTTCGTGTGACCAGTAGTCCGCTTCGGCTGAATCACCCACACGCTCTCGCAGCAATGCCGACAGCCCACGCATCGCGTCGGCATGTCCGGCGACGGCTGCCTTGCGGTACCACAGCTCGGCTTCATCGACCCGATCGTCTTCTGCGAGAAGCGATCCCAGATTGAACATCGCGGCCACGTGGCCCATCACGGCAGCTCTGCGGTACCAGGTTTCGGCACCTGCGTCGTCTCCCCGCTTCTGGAGTCGCGCCCCGAGATCGTTCATCGAGCCCGGTTCGTAAGGCTCGAACTCGCTCACCACGGACCCCCCACGCATCGACATCGAATCCGATTCGTACGTTACGCGACGACATTCAGCACGGATGCCTGATCCTCAGAGCGCGATTCGTGCGGTGGGCAGCAGTGAACTCGCGCAAGCGATCTCGTGCTGGTCGGGGCCGTCGCGTCATACGCTGCCGAATCGGTAAGCGGCCGCGACCAATTCGGCCAGTGCTGGATCGCGCGCTTCATCCAAGGAGTGCACAACGACCAGATGGTTCCAGCGCGACGCGCCGATCTGGGTGACTCGATACACCGGTGGCCCGTCGAGCCTCTCGGCCATCGCGAGCATGATCTGCACTGTGCCCTCGGGGTGGGTCTTCGTAACGTTGTAGAGCCAGATCCACGCGAATTTCCGTCGCACCCCGAAGGTGATCTGCGAACCGACGCTCATCTCGCATGCGCCCCGCTGGTCGATCAATTCCCGGAGCACGGTGAAGATTTCGAAGGAGTGCGGTTTTCCCTCGAAGTACTCGCGGACCCGCTGCTCGGTTCGCTGATCGAAGTCCGGCATGAGTTCAGCGTAATCGGTCCCCTATTCGCCGCGAACCCGTGCGGTCACGGTCGGTCGACGTCCGGCACGATCACTTCGGGCTTGAAGATGACCCGGTAGTGATCCGCGCTCACATTGGCGGGCTCGAGCTGTTCCACGAAATAGGTCACGTTGTCACTCAGGCCGAGAAAGTGCTTCTTGTACTCGCCGCCCGCGGTCTTACAGACGACCTCGAGCTGGTTGCCGTCGTCACTGATATTGCATCGCCCCTCGATGGAGAGGAGGTACTTGTCGGTGATGCCGTTGACGAAGACGACGCGGCGCGCGATCTCGAACTGGTCGGCGGCCTTGCTGATGTTCTCCGACACCACATCGGCGTCGGATGAGCAGCCCGCCAGTGCAACTCCGCCGACGAGGGCGATGGCGGCGACAGTGGCGGACACTCTGAAGGTACTCATGGCTTTCCTTTGGAAGGTGGTTCCATCAACTCGCTGCGGCCGCGTCCCCAGGCCTCGGCTGCCGCGTATGCCCAGACCGTACGTCGGCTGACGGGTTCGAGAAACCCGTCGAAACGTGGGGCATTCGCCGGAGCTCCACACCGAATCTCCTTGACGGCCCGGCGCGCCCGCGCTAGCGCCTCCGTCATCCTCCATCGGAAAGCGCCGAAAGCCGCTGCATTGCAGCGGCTTTCGGCGGCAAGTGGACTACACCATCGTGTCGGTGATCGGCAGGCCGAAGGCATGGGTGCCGAACATGGCGTAGGCGCGCTCCGGGTCCTGTGACGCGTGCACGCGACCTGCGTGGGCATCACGCCAAAACCGCTGTAGCGGAGTGTTGTCGCCCAGCGCGCCCGCACCGGACGCTTCGAACAACCGATTGATCGAGGCGATGACCCGGCCGGTGGCGCGAACTTGGTCTCGGCGGGCGGCGGCACGCAACTCGAACGGCACCTCGCGACCAGCTTCCAGGTGCGCGTATTCCTCGGCCACGTGGCCGGACAGCTGCCGCCATGCGGCGTCGATATCACTGGCCGCCTCGGCGATCCGCACCTTGGCGAACGGGTCGTCCTTGGCCTGCTCACCGACGTATGCGGCACGCACCCGCTCCCCCTGCTGCTCGACATGTGCCTCGTAGGCGCCGAAGCCCATTCCGATGATCGGCGCGGTGATGGTCGCGGGATGGATGGTGCCCCACGGCATCCGGTAGAGCGGTTCGGTGTTCTGCTGCAGGCCGGGTGCCTTCAGCGCGGTCATCGCTGGCATGCTCAGAAATCGGTGCCGTGGCACGAAGACGTTCTCGACCACAACGGTATTGGAGCCGGTGCCGCGCAGGCCGACCACGTGCCACACATCGTCGATTCGGTACTCGGAACGAGGGATCAGGAACGAGCCGAAGTCGACCGGCTTCCCGTTCTTGATCACCGGGCCACCGACGAAAACCCAGTCGGCGTGGTCGCTGCCGGAGGACCAGGCCCAGGAGCCGTTCACGATGTAGCCGGAACCGTCGTCGGTCACCACACCAGCACCCATCGGGGCGTACGAGGACGAGATCCGGACCTCAGGATCCCGGCCCCAGACCTCCTCCTGGGCGCGCTGGTCGAACAGCGCCAGATGCCAGTTGTGGATGCCGAGGATGCCCGCGCACCAGCCGGTGGAGCCGCAGGCGGCGGCGATCTTTCGAACGGTGTCGTAGAAGATCACCGGATCGCAGGCGTAGCCGCCCCACTGTCGCGGTTGGACGAGCTTGAAGAATCCGGTCGCCTGGAGGTCCTTCACCGTCTGTTCGGGAAGTCGACGTAGGTCTTCAGTGTCCTGTGCTCGCTCGCGAAAGGTCGGCAGCAGCGCCTCAACCCGTTCGACTACTTCTTGCGTCATCTCGCCCGTTGCTCCTGCCCGCCGATGGGCCGACGTCTAGGCCATTCGGCATCTATTCGGTGCCATTGAGACTAGAACACGTTCTCGTTTGGCGTCGACTGTTTCATGACCACGCGACGGGAAGCGAGGTCAGCCGCTTCGTCACGAGCTCGCCGCGCGTAGTCAGCGAATCGGGGTCGACCGCCAGCCGCAGCGTTGGCAGACGAGTCACCAGCTGACGCAGGGCAACCTGCAATTCGAGGCGCGCGAGGGGCGCGCCGGTGCAGTAGCGATGGCCGAAACCGAAGGACAGGTGGGCGCCGTTCGCCCGGGACACGTCGAACCGATCCGCTTCCGGAAATACCTCCGGATCGCGGTTCGCCGAGCCCATGTCGAGCAAGACGAGGTCACCCGCCCGCACGGTGATGCCACCGATATCCAGATCCGACCGTGGATAGCGAACGAACTCGATGTCGTTCAGCACGCGCAGAAGTTCTTCGACCGCACCGGGGATCAACTCGGGACCGTCGACCAGCTTCTGCCATTGCGCAGGGTGCTGGAGGAGCGTCAGCAGTCCACTTCCGATCGCCTTGATCGTTGTCTCCTGACCGGCCACGAGTAGAACCATGCCCAGCCCGGCAACTGTGGCGTCGTCGATGCCTTCCACCTCGCTCAACCGCGAGAACACGTCGTCGCCGGGATTTCGACGCTTGCGCTGGATCAACCCCTGGCTGTACGTGAAAAGGTCGGAGCGCGCCTGCCGTGAGCGAGTTCCGTCGCGTTCGTCGAGCACGGCGTCGCTCCACTCGCAGAAGCGTTCGCGTTCATCGCCCGGTACACCCATCAGCTCGCAGATTGCCAGTACCGGAAACTGATTCGCGAAGACGGTCTGGAAGTCCACGGGCGCTCCATGTTCCACCATGTCGTCCACCAATCGACTCGCGAGCGCCTCCAGACGAGGACGGAGCGCGCGAATTCTCGTCGGCGAGAACAACGGTGTCAGCAACGAGCGCCGCCACGCCATGTCTTCCAGCTCGGTCTCGAAATTCCCGAGCGGACCTCCGAAAAGGACCGACGAGGACCTGCGGGGTGCAGTGTCGGGCGTCGGATGTGAACGACCCAGCCGCAAGTCGGCGAACATTTGTCGCACCGCGGTGTGACCCGTCACCAGCCACGCATCGTCGCCTACCTCGGTGACCACATGCCGTATCGGGCATACGCCTCGGTTGCTCTCGGACTCCATGGCACTCCTCACACATCGCCGCGCAGTGCGCGGCTGGACGCGAAGTTTCCGCGCTCGACCAGTACCGACAGATGCCGATCCAGGAACTGGTCTGGGGTGGTCTGTCCGGCGATCTCCGCCGACAGTTGTTGGGCACTCGAAGAAAAGACGGCATCGCCGAGTATTCGAATCAGGTAGTCACGAAACAGCTCGCGAGTGAACTCGGCCTGAGGCAGAACCATCCCGCAGCCGAATCCTGTGATGACACGGTCGCAGATCATGCGATGCTCCGCGGTGAACGGTATGGCCAACTGCGGCACTCCCATGGATGCCGGAGTCATCACCGCACCGGCCGCGCCCGTACTGACGACGCAATCCGAATGCCGCAGAACGTGATCGAACGGAGCATCCGCGAGGACGGTGATATTCGCTGGCACCGAACGCAGCCGAGACACCTGCTCCGCGGGCAGCAGCAGGAACGCGCGGACCGGAAGCTTCGCCACCACAGCCATCAGGTCATCGACAAGGAAAGAGCGAGAACCGAACATGATGTCCACGAAGCGTGACCACAGGATGCAAACAGTTGGCACAGTGCAAGGTGGGAGCGGCAGATCGGCTTGGCCGCCGTTGTATGGAATGTAGCGAACCTTTACCGCGCGAGCGTCGTTCATGGTTGTGACGGCCGTTGGGGTCGGGTCGACAACCAGGTCGTGTGACGGAATTCCGTCGGCAGGCGGGGAACCGAGCGTGGCGAAGTAGCCGGTCAGGTCGACCGGCTTGAATACCACCCCCGTCTCGTTCTCTCGATTTCCGATCGGACCCCAGAGATGGCATACCGATGGAAGCCCCGAATTCGCGGCGACCCAGAGACCTTCCTCGCTGAGCGGATCGCTCAGCACGAGGTCGGGTTTCCACTCGGTTGCGAACCGCATAGCTCGATCGAAGTTGCCGCGCTGTTGCGCGATGAGAGTCGGTAGCCGATCGCGGAGGTAGCCGCCGCGGTCGAAGTCCGTCGGAGACTCGAGCGGGGCACCGGTTTCGGGATCGGTGAGCCCGTGGTCCGGCATCGTCCTCGACTCGAGGGCCTGCAGAACATTGAACAGGCGGGCCCGCTCGACAATGCTATTGCCCTCGAACAGCACAAGGGACCGCAGACCTGCCCGCTGGATCGACGTGACAAGTCCTGTGGCACAGGCGACCACGACATCATGTCCGCGATCGCGCACGGCCCGGGCCAGCGGCACCATGGGGTAGAGATGGGAGTTGTAGTCCGAGACGGTGATCAGAATTCGCATTGCGTTCAGGCGTTTCGCAGGACTTGGGGCGCGATCGCGCGATGGAAGCCCTCGTAGGGCGCGGAGTTCTCTGCGCCTTGCAACGGGTACATTTTCGTGTTGCGCGAGGCGCCACCATCGACGGCGATGCACTGGCCTGTAATGAATGCGGCGGCCGGGCTGAGCAGGAACACAATGGGCGCGGAGATTTCCGCCTCACTCGCCAGCCGCTGCAATGGCACGTGCCCGCGGAGTGTGCGCACAACTTCGCTCTGCAGGTAATTGTCCAATCCGCTGGAGGCCACCCAGCCGGGTGCGACCGCGTTCACTCGTACACCGGCGTGGGCCCACTCGACCGCAGCGGTTTCGCTGAAGTTCAGCATGCCCGCTCGCGCCGCACCCGAGTGACCCATGCCAGGCATTCCACCCCACATGTCGGCGAGCATATTGACGATGGATCCGCCACCGGTGCACATAGATTGGTTGAACACCTCACGCGCCATCAGGAACCCCCCGGTGAGATTGTTGTTGACGACCGCCTCCCAGCCGACTCGGCTGATCGCCGTCAACGGTGCCAGGTATTGGCCGCCCGCGTTGTTGACCAGACCATGAATGACGCCGCGTTCCGCGACAACGGTTTTCACCGCTTGCTGGACCGCGGATTCGTCACGAATGTCGAAGGCCTGAGAGGAGCACTCACCGCCATCCTCGCGGATCTCGGCCGCCACCTTTGACAGTTTCTCCGGCTTACGGCCCGTCAGAACCACATGCGCGCCAAGCGAAGCCAGCTCGTGCGCAATGCAGCGCCCTATGCCCGATCCGGCACCCGTGACGATAATGGTCCGATCCTCGAACAGGTTCGGGGCGAATACGGAACGGTATCGCATCGTCTCTCCGTTCAATTACGAATAGCTCGAGCCGACCGATCCGGTCCCCGACGCCGTTACGAAAAGTGTTGCACCCCAATAATGCTCATTCGAATAGCGGCGCACAAGCACACCGCCATCCTGGCGGCCGACCCGAGCTGTGGGTTGTCACCGGACCGAGCGACGAATCCCTGCGTTCCGCCTAGCATCCATAAGCATGTTTGGAATCGGGGAATTGACGCATCTGGTCAAGCACAGTTTGGATACGCAGGTCAGCCTCGCGCGACTGCGGCGGCGGCACACCCTGGAAGACCGGGTGGCGCGACGGACCGTGCTGATCACGGGTGCGTCGTCGGGGATCGGGCGCGCCGCCGCGTTGCGGATAGCCGCGGCCGGAGCAACGGTTGCCTTGGTCGCACGGCGGGAGGAGGAGCTGCGTCAGGTGTCGGAAGAGATTGCCGCGCAGGGCGGTACGGCAGTGGCCTACCCCTGCGATCTCACCGACTTCGACGCACTCGATTCGATGGTCGCGCAGGTGCTCGCCAAGCACGGTGGAGTAGACGTCCTCGTCAACAACGCTGGCCGCTCGATTCGCCGCCCGGTAGCCGAATCCTATGACCGATTCCACGATTACGAGCGCACCATGCGGCTCAACTACTTCGCGTCGACCCGCCTCATTCTCGCGGTGCTACCAGGCATGCGTGAGCGCCGTGACGGTCACGTCGTATCCGTCTTGTCGCTGGCCAATCTGTTCGGCGGTGCGAACTACAGTGCGTATGTCGCCTCCAAGGCCGCGCTCGACTCGTTGACGTCGAGCCTGCACATCGAAACCCGCTCCGAGAACGTGCGGTTCACCTCGATCTACATGCCACTGGTGCGCACCGCCATGGCAGCCCCGAATCCGCGCCATCGGAATTCCGCCGCGCTCAGCCCGGAGGAGGGCGCCGGGGCGATCTGTGACGCCATCATCGATCGCCCCCGTCGCATCGGGCCCGTCCTCGGGCGCTTCGCCGCACTGCTGGACATCACCCTCACCGAGCGTTTCGACGAGGTCCGCAGTATCCGATTTCAGGAGGGCCGGTCCTGAAGGACCGGAGCCGCCCATCGCAACAGCGCGGCAGCAGAAGCCATCCCGGCACCGAAACCAGCCAGCAGCACCAGATCACCGTCGCGGAGCGCTTCGGCTCGATGGGCAATGTCGAGGGCTACCGGCACCGAAGCAGCGCCGATATTGCCGCAGTAGCGCACCGGCAGATGGGTCGTCGCCGCTGCCAATCCGGTGACCTCGGCGAGTTCGGTCACGAGTCGGGCATTTGCTTGGTGCGGCACGAAATGGTGCACGTCGGAAGGCTCGTAGCCGCACCGCTTCAGCAGTGAAACCAGGTGCGCCGGAACATTTCCCAGCACGAATTCACGAACCGCCCGGCCCTGCATGTGCAGCGAATGGCCGCCCTCGGCGAGCGTCCGCGCCGAGGGCGGCTGTCGACTGCCGCCAGCGGGCAGACTGATCAGCTCGTGAACGTCACCGCGGCAGGTGATGTCGATGTCGATCAGGCTTCCCTCGTCCGTGCCATCGCTGGCCGCGCCGATCACCACCGCCCCGGCACCATCTCCGAAGAGCACACTGGTCGCGCGGTCACCGAAGTCGACGAAACGGGACCAGACGTCGGCCCCGATCACCAAACTCGTAGCCCCTGGCCGAAGGACCGCGTAGGCCTGCGCGACCGATAGCGCCGTCACGAAACCCGAACAGGCGCTGTTGATGTCGAGGCACGCGGCCCGGTAGGCACTCAGGGCACGCTGAACCAGCACGGCGGTCGCCGGTACCGGCTGATCGCCGGTAGTCGTCGCGACGATGATGTAGTCGAGCCGGTCCGCTGGGACGTTCGCCTGGTCCAGTGCGGCCAGCGCCGCGTGGACGGCCAAGTCCGACGCGGCTTCGCCGGGGGCCGCGTAACGCCGAGAGCGGATGCCGGTCTTTCGCTCGATCCATTCGGCCGACGCCCCCGGGACGCGCTGCGCGATCTCCTCGTTGGTGACGACCCGCTCGGGCAGGTAGGAGCCTGTCGCGAGTACGGCCACGGCAGGATTCGGTGACCTGTTCATGCTCTTCTGTCTCCTGATTCGGCGACGGCCTGCACGATCACGCATGTCCAGGTGAACCCACCACCGACACACAACAGAGCTGCGAAGCGGCCCGGCTCCAGGAGCCGATCATCAGCGATCCGGGCAATGTCCGCACCGCAATCCGCTGGCCCGAGATGACCTGTATCGCGGTAGAAACTCCTTGTATCGACGTTTCGAAAGGCCTCCAGCACGGGCCGATACATCTTCTCGTTCGCTCTCTCGCTCGAACGAGGTAGCACTATCAGTCGCAAATCATCGTCATCGACGTTCGCCTCGACCATCGCCTCGTGGAGTACTTCGTACACCATTTCTCGGCTGATCTTGTTCATTACGCGGCGGCCACCGACGGCATCGAAGGCCGCAGTCCATTCCGCTTCCGACAACTGAGTTGGGATTCCGTGCTCCATCGGCACGGTGGCGAATTCTCTACCGCCTCGGCAGAGCGCGTCGAAGTTGGAGTGCGTCCGCGTGCAAACGCTGGCAATTCGCAGCCCGTACCCGCCCGGATGTTCTTCCGACAAGACGATGGCCGAACCACCGTCACCCAACACATATGCGGGCTGATTGTTCCATCGGTCCACACCCGGCATTACGAACCGGTCGGCCGCTGTCACCAGCGCGACGTGGACTCCCGGATCCGAGCTCAGGCGCATCGCCGCATCTTGTACTGCGAGCACGCCGCCATCGCATCCTTGATGGATCGTCATCGGCAGACAATTGACCGCACCGATCTCGTTGGCGATGTAGTGCGCGGGCGACCACAGGTCGTGACCTTGGTAGTAGATCCACGAATGAATCAAGAGGTCGATTTCGGCCGTCTCACGGCCCGCGATGTCCACGGCCAGGTTCGCCGCTCGAACGGCCATCTCAGGGGCCGAGACATCGGCGGCGACCGCGATGGTGTCGGCTGCCTTCGCGGCTGCTGTTTCGGCGTCGATTCGACCACGGGCCACCGCGGCGGCCGCCGTATCGCGACCGGGCGGAATCCACACGGCCGCCCCGGCTATCCAGACGCACTTGTCGAATCGCATGTTCAGCCCTTCACAACGATCAAGGATTCCAGCGCCCACAGGGCGTGCCCGAAGCGCCACGTCGCGGATGCATCGGAATGTTCCAGGTGCAAATTCGGAAATCTGTTCAACAGACCGGAAACAGCGGCGGATATCTCGCTTCGAGCGATTGCCGAACCCAGACAGTAGCGATCCCCGGACCCGAAGGACATATGTGGAAAACGTTTCCTACAAGGGTCGAATGTATTCGGTTCCGCGAATACAGAGGGATCAAGATTCGCTGCACCGATAATAGGAACGACGAATTCGCCAGGACCCAACCGTTGACCACAGATGTCAACGGGTTTACGCACCATCCAAGGCAAGGTCTCGCCGCCGCCCAGGGCCACCACCCGCAGCAGCTCATCGACGTATCGGCTTCCGTCCTCCAGTGGAGCCTCGTTCAGTCGACCATATCTGCTGAGTAGGTAATAGACGAGTTTCGGGAGTGCTACCGCCGTGGTCTCGTACCCCGCGAGAATGAGTCCCATACCTACGTGAAGTTGTTCTGCCTTCGACAGTCTTTCCGCGTCCGCGATGAGCGCTAGTTGTGACATCGAGTCGGTTGCTGGCACCACGGGTGGCCTCCGGATCAGCTCCGCGACATATCCCACCAGCTCGATCAGTGATCCCTCGGCCGCCGTCTCGTCGACCGCATTGTCATCCGCGAAGACAGCCGCAATCGTGGCACGCAAGTAGTCACCGTCGGTAGCTGGTACGCCGAGCATGTGGCAGAGGACGTCCATGGGGAGTCGGTCGGTGAAATCAGCGACCATATCGAATGTGGGATCGGCCGAGCTCTCGATGCTGTCGAGGAGTTCTTCTGTTCGCCGCAGGACCATGGGATACAGGGCGTCGACTGACTCCTTGCACAGCAGTTTTCGCATGACACGGCGCGCCGCATTGTCGCCACCGCGGTCCGTACCTCCGATGGTTTCCGGACCGGCGATAACCAACCTCGTCGTTCTGGGCGCTGCCGCGGGTGGTTCGATCACGCGCGTGAAGGCGTCATCCGAATAAATTTGCCGGACCGCGCGATAATCGGTGACAATCCAGCATTCATCGCCGAACGGGAAGGATGCTTTCGCGATCCCTGGGCCTCGGATCAGGTGAACGAACGCTGGGTCTATATCCAGCGATCGTTCACCTGCGCTGGGTAGTGAAATAGTCTTCATTGTGAATCCTACTCGTATGCGTGCCGCACAGTACATGTGGCCGGGTGCGGAAATTCCGCAGGCGTCCTGGTGCCGAGTATATTCGCATAGCGGCGTCTTGATTTCCTAGAGGATGGAACACCGATGCAGGTTCTCCTGGTTAGTCCGCCGAATTCCAATACCGTCATCGATGGCGCTTCCTGCACGATCACCAGACCAGAGGAGAATACGGATTGGTCGGATTTTCCCAATCTCGGGCTCTTGACCCTCGTTTCGGCGTTGCGGGCGGTTCCCGGCATCGAACCCGTCTACATCGACGGAACGGTCATGCCGTGGCCGCAGGTGCACGAATACGTCGAGAACAATGCGGGCGACATTCTCGCACTGTGCATCAGTGCGCTCACCGCCACCTATGAAGCGGGTATACAACTGTGCGCCGCAGCGAAGAGTATCAACCGCAGGATCGTCACGATAGTGGGCAACGATCACCTGACCGCGCTGACCCGAGAGTGCTTGTCACGCCGCGTGGGGACGATCGACTACGGTTTCGTCGGCAACGAAGTGGTCGGCAGCTTCGTGCGATTGATCGGCGATCTTCACGCCGAGCGGAGCATTACGCTGTCGAAGTACCCGGGCCTCGCAGCCTTCGACGGACACAGCGTCGTGATTCAACCGCAGTGCTCCGAGCCGATCTTCACCACACTCGACTATTCATTGATCGATAAGGTGTTCGATCATTCCGCACTCTACGAGCACAACTTTCGGCAACGTATCGTTCCCACCTTCGAAAGGCTCACAGGCCGACTCGTGCGGGCGGGCGTGCCGGTCGAAATCGCTCGAGGATGTATCAAGTTCGCCCGCAACGACGCATGTTCGTTCTGCTCGATCCAATTCGGCGGCATGTGGCGGAACTCGGTACCGGATGCCGCGGCCGCATGGCATGTCCTGCACGCCGCGCACTCCGCCGACTACGACTTTCTGTATCTCACCGCCGACGAGCTGCCGCTGACATTCGGGCGACTGTTGCGCGAGATGCTGGACGATCCCCCGCGCTGGTGGCGTGCACTGCCGGAGGATGAACGGCCCGTAATGGTGGGATACGCACGCGCCGACGGCCTTTCGGACGAACGCCATGCCAGCATGCTCCGGGCCCTCGGCGTCCGACAGGTGATGGTAGGCCTCGATGCCGGGACCCCGGTGTCACTGCGCGCGATGAACAAACCGCTGGCACCGGCTCGGGATACGCGATCGTCGTTTCGTGCCGAGAAGATGTTCGACCACAACCTGCGAGCCCTGAAATCGGCGAGAAACACCGGGCTGCTCTTGAAGGTCGGTTTCGTGATCGGCCACGTGGGGATGAACGCGGACTTGCTGTACGAGAACGTGGAGTCGATGAAGGCGCTGCTGAACTCCGGTGCGGGAAGCATCGCGTCTCTGGACGTCGAAGTGTTGTCACCCGAGCCCGGGTCGCTCGACTTCACGCTCCTGCTCGATCCGGACAAGGCGCGGGCCAGAGCCGCCGAACTCGGCCTCGCTCTGCCTTCGGCCACCGAGCACGCGATGCGGGCCGAAAAGTGGCGCGGCAGCGACGTTATCGATCGAGAGGAAGCGATGGCCGACTACGTGGCCTCGGTGATGCCCGGTCTCACCCTCGATGACCTCGCGCGGGCACGCAACGAGGTACGAACCTACGGGGCGAGCCTTGGCTTGACCATCGGGGGTTAGGGCCGCAGGGCGGAGTCACCGGTGACCTGGTGTGCTCGACGAGCGGCAGTGACAACCAAACGCTGGAATTCACACATCCGCGCCCGCTCGGCCGCCGTCGCCGCGCCGCGGCCTTTCGATACCAGCGTCGGGCGGTCCGCGAGAATCTTTATCGCACCCGAGGTGGTGAGCACCCTCGGTGCGAAGTCGAACCGCACCCACGGCGACGCGCCGTCCACGACGAAGTTGAACGCACCGCACGGCCCTTTCGCCAGCCAGGTTTGCCCGCGAGCACGACAGTCCGCTGATTCCGGGGCCGCCCGCGGCGTCGCTTCCAGCAGTCGGTGCGCCAAATACTCCAGCAGACAGCGGGATTCGGCGGACAGCCACGGCGAGTGCCGATCCATGAATGCCGCGATCGAGGCCAGCCGCTCGGGCCGCGGCCGTGGCACATACCGTCGATGCCCGGTACAGGATTCGGTCCGGATGTCCGCGAGTGCCGACTCGGCATCCGCGCACGTCCGGTACAGATCATCGAGCAGCCCATAGAGCCAGCCGATTTCGGTCGCCGGTCCGATGAGGCGGATGAACCCCGAGTGATGCTCGAGCCGCCAGTCGCCGGGATTTCGTGCGCGGTAGAACACCGCGCGGTCGAAGAATGCCCGACTGAACGGCTCGACCAACTCCAGCAGCTCATACCGTGACAGCTCGCCGGGCACGATGGGCGCGCACGGCCACCGCTGCGGTATGTGAATGTGGGTGTGAAACTTCTCGCGAACGGAATGCAGTCCGGGCATGGAATCGTCGGGGTTGAAGCCATGAGTGATGTACACCGGCTCGCCCAGCTGGTCGGAGATCATGCGCGCCAGCCGCAGATGCCAGCCGAAGGTGCACTCGAACTCCTCCGCCGACAGGTCCAGAAAATATCTCACGCGCCGCCCGAACGCGCCGAGGTAGACATTGACGTCACGATCGCTCCAGGTCAGTGATTTCGCCGAAAGAACAGCCGTCAGATCACCGGGTAATGGCACCGTGGACAGGACGGTCAACCGGTCGACGAATTCCGGCCACGGCAGCGAGTTGGCCTCGGCGATCGTGGGAAACCGCGCCGGATATTCTCGCGTGAACACTCTTCGCACCTGGCTCCACTGCACTTGTGCCAGTTGTGAATCCAGCAGGCTCACGCCGGGTCACCAGGCCACCGACAGGGTGACCGCGTCGCCGCGTGCCAATGTCGCGTGATCGACGGCCTCGACCAGGCGTAGGCGGGGAAACCGAGTCGCCAGCTGAATGTATAAGGACTGCAATACCACTCGCGCTATCGGCGCGCCGACGCAGTAATACTTCCCAGCACCGAATCGTAGATGCGGCGGAATGCTCGCGCGAGTGAGGTCGACGTGGTCGGCTGGGAATACCGCGGGGTCACGGTTGGCCGCGCCCAGGTCGAACAACACCAGATCTCCAGTGGCGATATCGGTGCCGTCGACGGCCATATCCGCACGGGCGTAGCGCGGCAGCGTGAGCACGTTCGTAATGCCCTCCGGCGCGCGCAGTGTCTCCTCGACGACCCGAGGCGCGACGGCCGGATCATCGACCAGCGCCTGCCACAGCCGTGGATTCGCCAGCAGCGTCGATACGCCCGCGGCGATCTCCATCGCCGTCGCCCACTGACCGGCGAACAGCAGGTAGGACGCCAGTTTGGCGACATACAGGTCATCGACACCGTCCTGTGCCCGCAAATCCGACAGCATGTTCTCTCCGGATTCGCAGCGCGTGGCCGACGTGAGGAAGTAGGAGAACAGCTCGGTCGCACCGCGCATCGACCGCTCGGCATCCGCGCCATCGGCCAGCGCGTTCATGGATGCCAGCAACTGCGCACGGTCCCGGGCGGGCACCCCGAGTAGGTCACCGATGACCATGGTGGGCAACGGATATGCGACCAGACGGTACAGGTCGGCCGGTGGCGCGGATCGCTCGAAATCGTCCAGTAGCCGGGTCACGAGCATCTCCACGTGCGGAGTGGTCTGCTTGATGTGTCTCGGCGAGAAGTATTTTCGGAGGAGTGCCCGCATTCGGTCGTGCTCTTGCGGTTCGTTGTCGAAGGAGCCGGAGGGCCCGCCCACAATCGAATGGGACGTACGCGCAGCGGATGTCGGCCGGGGATGCGACCGACCGAGCCTGGGATCGGAGAAGAGGGCGCGGACCAGTCCGTACTCGGACACAATCCACGCGCAGTCGCCGGTGGCGGTATTCGACCGATAGATCCGGCATGCGGTTTCGGACGGCTGGTTCATCGCACAACTCCTGTCGAATGCACCGGGCGTTGCTGCGGGGTGGGCAACTGCACGACCATTCGCTCCCAGCTGCGGACCAGGATCGCGGAACTGCGTTCGGCCTCGATCAGGTCGACATCGCTCCACACCGCGAAGAATTCGCGCAGGCCGATTTCGATTTCCGCCTCAGCCAGCACGGCTCCCAGGCAGCGGTGTGCGCCGCCGCCGAACGCCAGATGGGTACCGGCGTTGGGGCGTGAAACGTCGAAGCGGTGGGGGCATTCGTATTGCGCCGGGTCGGTATTGACTCCGGTGACGTATACGGGTCGTTCGGGCTTGGTTCGAAATCCGCCCAGTGTCGCGCTGCGCACCGAGTAGCGCGGCATCATCATGACCGGTCCCGCGATCCGCAGCACCTCATCGACCGCGAGCGGCCACAGATGCGGGTTCGCGCGCAGCACATACAGAGCGTCCGGGTTCTCGATGAGCAGTTTGATCCCCGAGGCGACAGCGGAGATCGTAGTGGTGTACCCGGCGACCACCAGGAGGTTGACCGACCGACGCAGCTGTTCGGGATCGAGTTCACCCGCACGCATCGCGGCGACCGACGGCCCGATGATCGAAGTGGAACCCGCTGTGGTTCTCGCGATCTGCGCGTCGGTCCAACGATCGAGTCGGGCTGCCGACCGGCCCGACCGCAGAAATTCCCGGAAGGGCACACCCAGGTCGATCAGGCGTGACACCCGGTCGACATCCGCGCTGATGTCGGCCACTTCGGCGACGTCTATGTCGAACAGCAACGCCAGGATCTCCTGGGACAGCCGTCGCGCGTAGTCACCGACCACGTCGACCCGACCGTCCTCGGATCGAGTGGGCAGATCGAGGCTCAGCATCTTCGCCCGGTCCGTGATGTCGGGTCGCAATCGGTCGACCGCCGCTCGCGACAGCCGGTGTTTGAACAGCGCCCGCGCTCGCGCCAGTTCCCGGCCCTCGAGCCCGACCAGCGAAGGGGACTCGAACGGGTCGGAGAAGGCGCGCTTGCCAACGGCGGAGTACATGCGTCCCAGCCAGCGCGGCATCGCCAGCGCGGCCTCGAGATTGCGGAACTCACGGGGTCGAGCGAGGATGCCCCGAGCAATCCGATGCGATGTGACAACGGTTCCGCCCTTGCCACGGACGACCTCACCGCGGGATCGGATCTCGTCCTGTAAATCAGGCAATCGCTGCGTCGTCGGCTCGCCGAACCAGAGTTGCGCGTGCGCGTCGCCGCGGCCTGCGAGCGGCCGTAGGTAGAGCAGGGCCATACCGTGGCGGATGGCCCATTTCATCGAACTCGCCAGTGCGTTACCGCTGTCCATCGTGCGCCCCGGTTCAGCTCGCCGGTCGCGTCGCGTCGCGACCCATCACGATCAGCGACAATCCGCTCTTCAGCGTGACGAAGTCCAGGACCGTCAAACCCGCTCGGGCACCGAGGTTCTCGAGCTCGGGCAGGGTTCGTTCCTCACCGTTCAGCAGTACCAGATTTCGCAAATCCATCTCGGTTTCCCGCAGTGCGTTGGTACCGCTGATCGCCCATTCGACGATCAGGACCTTCGGCGCGGGCGCCGCCTCGGCGCACCGGGTCAGAATCTGCGCGGCCTGCTGGTCGGGCCAGTTGTGGATGACATTGGCCAGCAGATAGACATCGGCGGTCGGCAACGGGTCGAAGAAGGAGCCGCCCACATAGGTACAGCGGTCTTCGACCCCGGCTTGGCGGATGCGCTCCTTGGCTTGACTTTCGAGGTGCGGTTGCTCGACCAGAGTTCCGCGCAATCCTGTTCGCGAGCACAGAATTTCGGTCAGCAAGGTACCGTCGCCGCCACCGACGTCGACCAGATGGTCGACGTCGCTCCAGTCGTATCCGTCGATCAGCGAGGGTGCCAACCAAGCGCAGTGCTGAGCCATCAACTGGTTGAACGAGGCATCCAGTTCGGGCTGACCGGCGAGGTCTTCCCACATCGGTTTGCCGTAGAAGTGTTCCCACGCCGCGGTCCCGGTCCGGATGCTGTACAGCAGATCCGTGTAGGACAGCTCCATTCGCGCACCGGCCCCTTCGAGATCGAGCCAGGCCTGTAGCGGCGTCCCGGTGCGGAGCCGCCGCGATACCGGTGTCAGCGCATAATGTCCCGGTTTGGGCTCTTCGAATACGTTGCGGACGACGAGGAATCGCATGAGACGAACGAGTGCCCGCGCATCGGCTCCTGTCGCCGTGGCCAGTCGTTCAGGGTCGTCTATTCCAGCGTCGATATGATCGGCGATTCGCAAAGTCGCCGCCACACGCACTGCCATCGGCGTCATCAGGTCGGTCAGAAATTCGGTGCTCATATTCGTGACGGTATTCCGAATTCTTTTGTGTCACAAGGCGCTTCATATTGTCCGCTCCATCGATGCGGCGAAATCGGCCCAATTCTTCGAATAGTGCTCCGCCAGTCGCGCGAGAAGGGGGCCACAATGCGCGGGCAATGCGGCTGCCATTGCCTGCCAGTCGTCGGCTGTCCAGGGCGACAACTCCAACATTCGCAACAGTTTCCGGCCGTGATCGGTGAATCGAACCGAAGGATCGGATTGCAAGGTGCGGATCGCCCGCAGCCGGTCCGGGACCGGCGTGTTGTCCTCGGGCGGTTCCGCGGGCGGTACGGGGGCTTCTGAAGTCTCCGAGCTCCGGTCTCGTATCGCGCGCCGGATCTCCTTCGCGGTCGTAATGGAAATTCCCGCGGCTAGTGCGGTCTCTTTCGCAGATGCGTCCGGGTTGTCTCGCAGGAAGCGTTCGGCGCACGTCCGACCGACGGCCGGGTCGATGGGGTACGCGACACCGTTGCGCCCGACCCGATGATCGGGCGAGTGCGGATTTTCCGCACCCGACCGTTGTCGGATCACCGCAATCGTCTTGTCGGACAAGCCCGTAACCTCGGCGAGCCGTCGGTTCGACCATTCCGGGTAGTACGCCATGACCCGCCGCGCGGCCGCCTTGCGATCGGCGAGGGTCAGCGGTAGGCCGTGGGTGCTGTTCGCACGCACGGCGAAAACGAAGGCCGCGCGATGATCGCCTTCGAAGTACACGGCGTCGATGGCGGTCGCACCCCGCTCTCGCGCCACGTGCAAGCGATGAACCCCGTCGATCACGGTCATGGTCTGACGGTGCACGACGATCGGCGGTAGCGCCGCCGTCGATTCGGAAAGCGTCCGAATATGCGGTGTATTCGCACCAGCGATGCGCACCGATTCTGATGTTCGCAGACGATGCAGCGGGATCGAAATCACTTCCGATACTACAGTATCGGATGCGCCCCACTTCGTTTCGGCTCTATCGCCCAGCCGTGCCGTGTTTCGTTCGCTCATTGGTATTCACTCCCCAAACCAAGGTCCCGAATGTAGTGATCAACCCATTCGGCGCGAGGACCACGCTAATGCTTCGAGATCTGCTGTGCCACCATGGTTTCCGGTGGGAGGGAGCGGAATGCAAAGCGCGTAGGGCACAGCGGGAAATCGACGTGTGGCTGTCGAAAATTCGGCGTATTGGGCGATCGCCAGCTCCGGTGAATACGTCGATGCCGCACCAGCGGAATTTCCGCATGCGGCATCGACAAGTCGACGAATCGAGGTGCGTGCGAGTCGGTCAGATCATGGCGCGCAGCGGTCCCTGCGGATCGACGCCGATCGCGCTGAGCGATGCGGCGTGGTACACCGTGCCCGGGACGTGAATGGCGTGGTGCAGCCCCGCGTGTGCGTCGCGCCAGTAGCGCTGTAGCGGTTTGTCCATGCGCAGGGCCGCACCGCCACATCTCGGGTAGACGGCATCGATCGCGTTCACCGCCCGCCACGCGGCCTCCACTTGATTCCGCCGCCCAGCGGCGCGACGTTCGAATGTCACCTCCCTGCCCTTGTCGACCAAGTCCCAGATCTCCTCCGCATTGGTGATCAGCGCTTCCCGGGCCGAACGCAGTTGTGCTGCGGCATCTCCCATCGCGTACATCACATACGGGTCGTCCCTGATGGCCGTTCCCTGCGCATTGATGCGCTCGCGCTGATAGTTCATGGCCTCGGCCAGCATCCCCTCGCAGATTCCGATGGTCGCGGCGGTGATACCGAGCGGGAACATGCACGACCACGGCATGCGGTACAGGGTCTGGGAGAGCCCGGCCTCGCGCACCTGGCTGCCGTCGAGCAGCCGGTCGTACTCCATCACCCGATGTCCCGGAACGAAGGTGTCCTCGATGACCAGATCCTTGGATCCGGTGCCTTTGAGGCCCACCACGTCCCACGAATCATCGATGATGGTGTACTCGGACCGCGGAATCACGACGTGCAACATGGTCGGTGGCATGACGATATTTCCGTCTTCGTCGCACTTCATCGCGCCCAGGAAGGCCCACTGGCAGTGGTCGGTTCCGGAGGAGAAGCTCCAGTGGCCGCTCATCCGGTAGCCGCCGTTCACCGGAATCGCCCTACCCATCGGCATATAGGGCGACGCGACCCAGGTGTCGTCGTCCGCACCCCACACCTCCTGCTGGACAAGCGGATCCGCCATCGCCAGCTGCCACGGGTGCACACCGACCACACCGTGCACCCACCCCGCGGGCGGGCACAATGCCGCTGTCGCCATGACGGTCTCGGCGAACTCCCGCACGCCGACCTCCAAGCCGCCGTATGTTCTCGGCTGCAGCATCTTGATCGATCCCGCGGACTTCATCGCCGCGACGGTCGAATCCGTCAGGCGACCCAGGCGATCCGCCTCGGGCCCGCCTTTGCTCAGGTCGTCTCGACGTTCCATGATCCGGTCGAGGACCGTTTCGGTCATCGTTTACTCCGATGTTCGAGGTATGGCACTGACTATCGAATTTGCTTGTGGCGTTACGACATCGCGGCAAGCGGTTCGGAGCCCGACCAGTCGTGCCCCCAATAGCTGTCGGCGGTGATTTCCTCGGCGGTGTAATACGTTTCGTCGACTCGTGTTCCGGCGCAGCCGTATTCGATATCCCAGCCGCCCGGGGCGCGCACGTAGAACGAGACCATCTTGTCGTTGGTATGGCGGCCGAGGGTCGAGGAGATCGAGAACTTGTCCTTCATCGAGCGATCCAGCGCTCTGCCGACATCGTCGAGGGTCTCGACCTCCACCATGATGTGAATCAGGCCCGGTCCGGTCTTGGGTGCGGGAATCAGCGCGAGGCTGTGATGACGTTCGTTGACGCCGAGGAACCGCAACCGTACCGGTGGCGACTCGGGTGGCGTCGGGATGCGGTACGCGCCACGCGAATAGAACCCCAAGGTGTCGACGTAGAAATCGAAGGCCGCGTTCACATCGGCAGCGGGAACCACCACGTGTCCGAGCCCCATCGCGCCGGTGACGAAGCGGTTGCCGAACGGGGTCACGACCGGGCTGTGATCCAGCGACGGTCCGTGAAAGATCTCCACCGTGTTTCCGACCGGATCGGTGAAGGCGAAAACCTCCTCCACTCGTCGCCGATCGGCTTCGGCGACCGAAAGGAGCTGACCTTCGACACCCACACCCCGCACGGCGGCGCGCACCGACTCGAGCGCTTTGTGGTCACGGACCTCCCAGCCGATGGTAGTGACCCGATCGGAGTCGCCCGGTGCGACGATGAGTCGAGCGGAGCGCTCGTCCATACGCAAGTACATCGCCTCCCGGTCCGACCCGGTGCCTTCGGCGAGGCCCAACACGTCGAACGCGAGGGCACGCCACCGGTCCATATCGGTGGTCTGAATGCTGACGTATCCGAGACTTTTTATCTCCGGCATGTGTTTTCCCTTTCCCCGGGACGGGGAGCGAACACCCGTCGCACCGGCCGTGAGGTCATAGTGGTGGTGCGCGGTGCTGCTGCCTACGGACGCTCCCGCTCAGAGGGAGGCTCCCGCTCAGCGGAAACCGAAGGGCGACAACGATCAAGAGCCGACCATGACCAACGCGATAGTCGTACGATGCTGGGGAGGATCAAGGCAATGGGATCCGGGTTGATCGGAGGTTCGACGTGATTCCGAATCGCCCCGAACCACCTGTCACTCAGCTCGAGCGTGTCGATCTGATACTGGAAGCACTGCAGCGCGAAGGGTTCCTGACCCTCACTCAAATATCGGTCGCGACGGGAATTCCGCGCTCCTCGGCACTGCGTCTGCTCGACCGCATGGTCAAACTCCGGTGGCTACTCCGGGTCGGCGACTGCTACGAGCTGGGTACCCGGATGTTCGATCTGGGCTCGGAGGCGATCCGCAACCATTGGTTCCATCGCATCGCCTATCCGCACCTTGTGGAGTTGCAGGAGCGCACGCGTTTCGTGGTTCACCTCGCGTACCTGGACGGCGGTGATGTCGTGTACTGGGAAAAGTTGCCCGGCACGTTCGGTGTTCGTGTCCCGACGCGGATCGGTGCGCACCAACCGGCCCACCGCACCGCCTTGGGAAAGGCCCTGCTGGCCGCCGAGTCCGACAAATGCCTCGACCATCCCGCATTCGACGCGATGAAACCCAGCACCGCCGCGACGATCACGAACCGGGACGAGCTCGCCCGGGAAGTAGCCCGCGTCCGTAGTGACGGAATCGCCTACGACCGCGGTGAAGCACTGTTCGACATCGGATGTATCGCGACGACGGTCAGCGCGGGCCACGCCAGCACGAGTGCTGGCTACACCACGACTGCGGCGATCTCCATCTGTGGGCCGCTCCGCTGGATAGGTCGCGGCTTGATAGGCCCGATCCGCGAGACGGCCAACAGAATCACCCGAGCCGCGGCCGTCAACCCCATGGTCGATTCGTAGGTCCGACTGCCAGCGTTGCTTCGAACCGCTGCCCTGACGGTTCCGAGCGGCGGCACGTCGCGCTCGGGCGTCCATGTGACCGCGGCATTGCTGTGATACGCCGTCGCGGACCCCTATCTGGGGCGCATTCGCACAGATCAGGTGACTGCCAGGTCCACGAAACCAAGCCTGTCCCAGTTCATAGTGCGTCGACGGCATCCACACGCCTCCGGTGGCTGGAGCACCTGCCCCCGGGATCACAATCCACGCGACGAACGGCTCCACACCGACACCGACTCCCTAGTCACACTTTCGGGTTGTCGAACACGTCGCCCTGCCGGAACCTGCTGTCCGCGCGCCGGATTCGGGTGCTCACCAGATTGATCGTCCCGAACAGCAAGGTTGATTGGTCTGACCATGGGTGCCATGGCGTGACCATCCGTGCCGGATCCGTGTGCGACCACGGGCCTTGCTACTACTACACGGCGTCGTTGATTGGTAGCGTGGCGAACGTAGCCGACCCCGCTCCCGCGCGGGCGTCTGCCCGTTGGAGGTTTCTCATGTCCGACCGCACCGCCCCGCCGCCCAGACCTCTTGTCTTGCTGCGCTTTTGGCGTGTCAACAACTGGGTCGTGCGGAAGCTGACCTGGCTCAACCCGTACTGGGCGTTGCTGGAGACGACAGGCCGACGAACCGGCCTGCCCCGACGTACACCCCTGGCGGCCGGGCCTGTCGAGGACGGAGCGATGCTGTTCCTCGCCGTGCACGGCCGACGCGCGGCCTGGGTGCGCAATATCGAAGCCGATCCGAATGTTCGTGTGCGCCAGCGGTTTCGCTGGATGCGCGCGAGCGCGACCGTGCACGAGCTCACCGCGGCCGACCGTCGACGGTTCAACGGCTACGCGCGCCTGGGGCCGACGATGTTCGGACTCAACCACGCCCCACCCGCGCTCGTACGCGTGCGTCCGAGGGGTGAGCTTGCCAGGCGCGCACGGTGATGGGCGTTGACCGCTCGACAGGCCCGATATCGTTACGCTGCTGCGGCAGGGAGGCCGTGATGCTCGGGTGTTGTCGGAAGTGATTTCTGCTTGGCGAGATCAGGCGGCGGGGGCTAGGCCTCGCTGTTGTCGTCGGCCGATGCGTCGGCCGACCTCGTGGTGCTCGCTGTGGCCGTGTGCGGAGTGCGGATATGGGATGACACGAGTGGCTTCGGGGCCGCGTGGGGTGTCGGTGGCGGTGTAGATGACCGATTGCCCGGCGGTGAGGCATTTGTAGCCGGGCATGTCGATCACCTTGAAGTCGACGAATACCGCGGGCCCGCCGGTGGGGGTGAGGAACCCGAAACCTTTCGCGGTGTCGAACCAGGCCACCCGGCCACGATGCCAGCACGGCAGCTGACCGTGCTCGTGGCCGGTGTGGACGGGGTCAATAGGCGAGGCAGGAGTAGTCATCGTCGTCATCGCAGGGGACAGGGGTGATCCAGTTCTGGTCGATGCGGTCGGCCAACTCCGCGGTGTCGAAGACGGGCCGGGAACGTTCGGCGACGGGATGCAATGCCGCGGTGTCCAGGCCGAGCTCACGGTCGCCCTCGTCGACAGGGGTATGTTGCTCGGCGCGGTCGAGGTCACTGCCGGATGGAACGAGAGTGGTCATTGAACTCCTTTCTCGCACAAGGGCACTGGGTGCCGGGTTCGGTTTCCGGTGGAGCGCGCAATGGTCGAGTGGGCCCGCAAGCCTGATGCTGAACGGGCCCACCCGTCGCAGGGACGAGAATTCGACGGTGACGCATGTCGTTCCGGTCACGGGGGCGAGGGGATCGCGATACCTGCTGCTGCCATACGCGGTGACTGGCCACCGTGCCGGACACTGCGGCCTCGGCGCAGGGCGCGCGCGTGCAGGTCCGAGGCCAATAGCTCTCGACCCCATCCCGAATCTCGTTGGCACGCAACGGTCGACGGGCGTCACCGCCTGTCACGAGCCGAGGGGCGCGGAACCGCAGGGGCGGCACCGGCGTGCGAGCCGAGGCCGAGTCAGGCGTTGATGGCCTGGCGCTCGCGTTCGCGGGTGACCTCGATCCTGCGGGGTTTGGCCTTCTCCGCGATCGGCACGGTCAAGCGCAGCACACCGTCGTGGTAGTCGGCGCGGATGGCGTCGATGTCGAGGTTCTCCCCCAGGAACAGCCGCCGGGAGAACACACCGCGAGTGCGTTCGGCCGCGATCATCGACCGACTCTGATCCAGTTGCGGGCGTGCGGCTTTCACGGTTACCACATTGCGTTCGACATCGAGGCCGAGAGAGTCCGGGTCGACGCCGGGCAGATCGAACTCGACGACGAACTCATCGCCTTCGCGCCAGGCGTCCATCGGTACGGCCGCCGGGCGCGCCGGGGTGCCGTAGACCTGCTGGGTCAGACGATCCAGATCACGGAAGGGATCGGTACGCATCAGCATGGTCACCACCTCCAACTCACTCCATTCTCGATCGAAGGAATCAGATAATCTATGCCATCTGGCACAGATATATTTAGCACTCGACCCCCGAGAGTGCAAGTAAGTCCCACCCCGGCCACCTGCTACGGCGGGGGGCGTATGCGATCTCGGTGGCCACCGAGTTGGTCGGTTCGGCGCGCGGGACTTCGTGTCTGTACGAGCTTCAGCACATACTGATCAGTCCGGTGCGCAGGGCGGCGGCACTCCTGCGCCAGGTTCGTGCGGGCACTACCCTGCACGCACGGGTGTGCGCCCAAGTCATCTGGCCCGAACGCGCGATGAACACCGACCCACACGTGCCAGACCGCTGAAATCGACTGCAGCCCACACTGTTTCGCTTGACATTCGGCGGTGTGAGTCGCTGGGCTGCGTGAATCAGCCCTTTGACCTGCACAGGCAACTTGGGAACTCGCCGGTCGGACGTCTAGGTGCCCTCCTGGCAATCGACGGCATTGCGCGCACGAACCCTTGGTCTCCGACTGGGAGATGTCGCGAAGGAGCGGGGTGCCGAAATATCGGCACCGAGCGGCGACGGCGCGATCTGGTCGATGAAAGCGAGATTCGCCGTAATTCGGTTGCGCAGCAACGACTGCCGCAGCCCGCCAACGATGCTCATCGTCCTCTGGTGCGCCTCCCGCGACACTGACCGACCCGACCCGCGATTCATCGTCCGGCAAGATCCTGCGCAAAGAGCTGCGGGCGCGAACCACGGCATGACGCCGGGATCTCTCACAGGCGGGGCGTCACGACAGCGGCCAGATGGTGGGAGCATTCCATCAGGCCACCCATGACGCTGCCGCCACACCACGATCAGGCATTCCCGGACCGCCGCAACCGGGGCGGATTCGCCCAGCTCAGGCGACTGAAGTAACGTGCCGTCACATGAGTGATGATCTGAAGGGCAAGGGTGCGCTGGTCAGTGGGGCTAGCCGGGGTATTGGGTTCGCGGTGGCGGCCGAGTTGTTGGGGCGGGGGGCTGATGTGCTGATTACGGCGCGGAAGCAGGGGCCGCTCGAGGAGGCCGCGGAGCAGCTGCGGGGGCTGGGGTATGCGGGGAAGGTTGTCGCGGTGGCGGGGAACTCGGGGGATGCGGGGGCTCGGGCGGAGCAGGTGGCTACCGCGGTGGGCGAGTTCGGGTCGTTGGATATCTTGATCAACAACACGGGGATCAATCCGGTGTACGGGTCGCTGATGGAGGCGGATCTGGATGCTGTGCGGAAGATCTTCGATGTGAATGTCGTTGCGGCGCTGGGGTATGTGCAGGAGGCGTACAAGGCGTGGATGGGCGAGAACGGGGGCGCGGTGGTGAATTTGGCCAGCGTCGCCGGGATTCGGTCCACGGGCGTGATCGCGGCTTACGGGGCGTCCAAGGCGGCGCTGATTCGGTTGACCGAGGAGTTGGCGTGGCAGCTCGGGCCGAAGATTCGCGTCAACGCGGTCGCTCCGGGGGTGGTGAAGACCAAGTTCGCGGATGCGCTGTACTCGGCCGATGAGGAGGCCGCGGCGAATGTGTATCCGATGAAGCGGTTGGGGAAGCCGGAGGATGTGGCGGGGCTGGTCGCCTTCCTGGTGTCGGATGCCGCCGCGTGGATCACCGGTGAGACCGTGCGCGTGGACGGCGGGTTGCTGTCCACCGGAGGTATCTGAGCGACGTGCGGGCCCGCCGGAGCGGCGGGCCCGGTCGGCTCGTGGGCGCTAGGTCGACGCGGTGGCGTGCCCTGGGCTGTCGAGACGCAGGACGCACCGCGTGCCGGTGTAGATGGTGGGCATGCACTCGTTGCAGTGGATGCAGGCCGAGCGGGTGCCGTGGTCGGATTGGATGCGGCGCAACAGGTCCGGTTCACGCAGGAGGGCGCGGCCCATGGCGACGAAGTCGAAGCCCTCGGCCATGGCGCGCCGCATGGTGTCGTGATTGGTGATGCCGCCCAACAGGATCAGCGGCATGGACAGCTCGCGACGGAACTGGCGGGCGCGGTCGAGCAGATACGCCTCGGTGTAGGGGTACTCCTTCAGGAACGAGCGGCCGACCAGGCGGAAACCCCAACGAGCCGGGCCGGGAAGCACTCTGGCGAATTCGCGACGAGGCGCGGCGCCGTGGAAGAGCAGCATGGGGTTGAGCAGCGAACTGCCCGCGGTCAATTCGAGAGCGTCGAGGGCCCCGTCCTCCTCCAGCCAGGCGGCGACCCGCAGGGACTCGGTGAGGCCGAGCCCGCCGCGGATACCGTCCTCCATATTCAGTTTGGCGGTCACGGCGAGCCGATTACCGACCGCTTCCCTTACCGCACAAGCGATTTCGCGAGCCAAACGAGCACGGTTGGCGGGCGATCCGCCGTAGCCGTCGGAGCGGCGATTGAGTAGCGGACTCAGGAACGCGCTCACCAGATAGTTGTGGCCGAAATGGATTTCGAGCGCATCGAACCCGGCGTCCTCGGCCAATCGCGCCGCGGTGGCGTAGTCGGCGACGATATCGCGCAAGGCGGCCTCGTCCGGAACATGCATGCGGCGCATACTCAATGGGCTGAACAGTGGGCTCGGGGCCAACGCCGGAGCACGATTCGACGCCGCGTTGGCGACCGGACCCGCATGCCCGATCTGAGCGCTCACCGCAGCCCCGGCCGCGTGCACGGCCTCGGTCAGCCGCCGCAGCCCGGGCACCGCCTCGGGCCGCATCCAGATCTGATGGCGGTCGGTGCGGCCGCCAGGCGCGACGGCACAGTAGGCGACCGTCGTGAGTCCCACTCCCCCGGCGGCGATTTCGCGATGGAAGTCGATGAGCTCCTCGGTGACCAGGGCGTCGGGGGTGCGCCCCTCGAACGTCGCGGCCTTGATCACCCGATTGCGCAAGGTGAGCGGGCCGAGTTGGGCGGGTGCGAAAACGTCTGGCATGGCTACACTTTCGGCGCGGTGAGTCCGGCGATCACGAAATCGCGGAGGGCGGCAACCGATGCCGGTGACAGGTCCTCGCCCGCACCGAAGCTGCCGATGATGAGATGGAACGCCAGCCGCCAACGGCGACGACTGTCGGCCTCGCTGAGATCGGGCAGCAGCCCCACCCACGAATCGATATGGAACCAATGGCGATTCCAGGTCATCGGGTAGCGCCCGAGCACCAATTGTGCGAGCAGCCGCAGATGCAGCCGCCCGATCGGATCGGCGGACAGTTCGACGAACGGCGCGATCACGGCATCCACCACTGCGGGCACCGAGGTGTCGACCGCCGCCAACCGATCCGCCCAGACCGGTCCGAGCCGATCCTCGATGAGCGCGGCCACCAAGGCTTCCTTGGAGCCGAAATGGTAATGCACCGCAGCGGGATTCGTGCCCGCGGCGGTGCAGATGCCGCGCACCGAGACATCGTCGTAGCGCTCGGTGAGCAGCAGTCGTTCGGCGGCGGCGAGCAACCGCTCCCGGGTGCCCGCACGCGCGGAGGTCTTCTCGGCCATGCGAGAAGTGAAACACGTTCCTGGCGTCGTTTCAATCATTGATTGAAACGACGTTTGGAGAACTAGCGGAAGAGCAGCGCTCCCGTGGTGTCGTTGTGCCGGTACTTGAGGTACTTCTCGACCGTCTCGGCGGGCACGGCGGCGGTCGCGGTGGCGAAGGTGATCACCAGGAACTCCTTCTCACTTCCATTGCGCCACTTACCCGTTTCCCAATGGTCGACATAGGTGCCGGGGGCGAGTTTCACGTCGCCGTCGTCGAATCCGTCCACGGCCGCCGACGCGGTCGACGCACCGCCCATACCCACGATGAACTGGGTGAGGATGAGCGCGCCGCCCTCGGCGCTCCAGGTCAGTTCGGCGGCGTACTTGCAGCCCAGATCGGTGAGCTTGCCCGCCTCCTCGATGGGCGCGCAGCTGCTGTGGTCCTTGCCCTGCACCCACTGCGCCTGCAGCGCGACATCGCCGAGCCGGAAGTTCCAGTCGCCGCTGTACTCGTTGTAGCCGAGTTTCGCGCCGGTGGACCCGGTGGTCGTCGTGGGGCGCGCGGAGGTCGAGGTGGTCGTCGTCGAGGTCGTGGTGGTCGTGGTCGTCGAGGAGGAGGTGGCGACGACGGATTCGTCATCGCGGTTCACGACCACCACCGCGCCGACCACCAGCACCAACGCCGCGACCACGGCGACCACCAGGCCGATGATCAGCCCGGTGTTCGGCTTGTTGGGCGGCGGCTGGTAGCCCTGCTGATCCCAGCCCGGCTGCGCGCCGTAGGCGGGAGCGGGCGCGGGCGGCGGCTGACCCCACGACGGATCCTGTTGCCCCCAGCCGCCCGAGTCCTGCGGCTGCTGACCCCATCCCTGATCCTGCGGCTGCCACCCTCCCGGACCAGGCTGCTGCCATCCCGAGGAGTCGGGCTGTTGCCCCCATCCGCCCGGCTGCTGCTGCCCTTGCCCGTGGGGATCCCCACCGAACCCCGGCCCGGGTGGATAACTCATTGCTTACTCCCCTCTCGCACCTGTGCGCCTGACCCTACCGAACCGGGCGAAACGCGCCCCAACCGAACGGTCGGCACACCTCGTGATCCAATCACCCGGTGAGCTCCGATCTCCTCGTCTGCGGCCTCGGCCCGGCCGGACGAGCGCTGGCCCACCGCGCCCTCGCCCACGGCCTGTCGGTCACCGTGGTGGACCCGAACCCGGACCGCCGCTGGTCGGCGACCTACGCGGCGTGGGCCGACGAGCTGCCGAACTGGTTGCCGCCCACCGTCATCGCGTCGTCCGTCGACAATCCCGTGGCGTGGACACGACGCCGTATCGACCTGCGCCGCCGCTACGTCGTGCTCGATACCCCGGCCCTGCAAGACTCCCTCGATCTCCCCGGCGCCCGCATCATCTCGGCCCGGGTAGCCGATATCCCGCGCCCATCCCGTAATCGCCCCGAATCGGCGCGGCTGTTAACCGGCCAGGTGCTCACCGCGACCCGCGTCGTCGACGCGCGCGGTATCCCCCGCTCCCCCGACCGGGCCGAACAAACCGCCTACGGCGTCATGGTTCGCCGCCCGGACACCGAAACACTGTTCATGGACTGGCGTCTCGACAATGGCGCGGCTCCCGACGCGCCCCGTTCCTTCCTGTACGTGGTACCGCTGCCCGATGGCACGACACTCTTCGAGGAAACCTGCCTGGCGGGCCGCCCAGCCCTCGACTTGACCGAACTGCGCACCCGCCTGCACCACCGATTGCGTTCCCGTGGAATCGAATTCACCGATTCCGATCCGGTCGAACGCGTCCGCTTCCCCGTCGAAGGCGGCACCCCGGGACGCCGAACCTTCGGCGCGGCAGGCGCTTTCACCCATCCCGCCACCGGCTACAGCGTCGCGACCGCGCTGCGCACCGCCGATGCCTTCGTCGCCGGACACTCACTGTGGCCGCCGACCGCCCGGGCCGTGCACGCCCTGCGCCGCGCCGGGCTGCGGGCGCTGCTCGGGTTGCCGCCCGCGGATCTGCCCGGCTTCTTCGACGCCTTCTTCGCCCTGCCGGTGGCCAGCCAGCGCGCGTACCTGTCCGGCCGCGACGATCTGCGGGGCACCGCCGCCGCCATGTCCGCCCTCTTCGCGGCCCTGCCGTGGCGGCTGCGCCGCGACCTCGCCGCGGCCACCCTCGGCCTCGGATAACCCGGCGATTCATCCCGACGGGGAATGCGGCGAAACGTACAGTGGAGGATATGCGGTCTATCTGGAAGGGCTCGATCGCGTTCGGACTGGTCAATGTTCCAGTGAAGGTCTACACCGCGACCGAGGACCACGACATCCGGTTCCATCAGGTGCACGCGGCCGATGGCGGCCGCATTCGGTACGACCGGGTCTGCACCATCTGCGGGAAATCGGTGCAGTTCGCGGATATCGACAAGGCCTACGAATCGCCCGACGGCGACCGGGTGATTCTCACCGACGAGGATTTCGCGAAGCTGCCCGCCGCCGAGAAGCACGAAATACCCGTGCTGCAATTCGTCCCGGCCGAGCAGATCGACCCGATTCTCTACGAGAAGAGCTACTACCTCGAACCGGATTCGAGCACGCCGAAGGCGTACGTCCTGCTCGCCAAGACCCTCGAAGAGGTGAATCGGGTCGCGCTGGTGCACTTCACGCTGCGCCAGAAGACCCGGCTGGCGGCCCTGCGAGTGCGTGACGGCGTCCTGCTGCTGCAAACCCTGCTGTGGCCCGACGAGGTGCGGGCGGTGGAATTCGAATCCCTCGACGGGGTCGCCGCGCCCAAGAAGCAGGAGATGTCCATGGCGGAGACGCTGGTGGACACCATGTCCGACGATTTCGATCCGGACCTCTACACCGACGAGTACCAGATCGAACTCAAGCGCCTGCTCGACGAGGCCATTGCCAGCGGCAGCGGCAAGGTGACGCGCGCCCCGGAACCGGCCGCACCGGAGATGGATGCCGAGGTCGTGGATCTGGTGGCGGCGCTGCAACGCAGCCTGGAGGCGTCGGGCCGCAAGGCTCCCGCCGAACCGGCCGCGAAGAAGACCGCGAAATCGACGACCAAGGCCGCGGCGAAGAAGCCCGCCAAGAAGGCGGCGAAGAAGGCTCCGACCAAGCAGGCACGCAAGGGTGCGTGAGCCGGGCAACTGGCATCCACCTGGCAAACTGACGGCATGGAATCCGAGGTTGCCGTCGTCCCGATGGGGCTCGGACATCTGCGCCAGGTCATCGACCTGGGTTATCAGGTGTTCGACACCCGCACCAAGCCGTACACCTCCTGGTCGCTCACCTCGGTGGCCGAGCACCTGGACAGCCCCGGCCGGTCGTGCTGGGTGGCGGTGGATTCCGATCGGGTCGTCGGATTCGTGCTGGCCTCCATGGAATTCGAATTGCGCGACGACTGGGCCTATCTGGAGTGGATCGCGGTCGCGCCCGATATGCAGGGCCGCGGCGTCGCGGGCCGTCTGATGACCGCGTGCTGCGACACGCTTTTCGAGCACGGCGCGCGCCGCATCGTCACCGATGTGGAGGTGCACAACGCCGCCTCGGCGTCGATGATGCGCAAGAACGGATTCAGCGAGGGCACCACGGTCACCCTGTTCGTGCGGCCGAATCCCGATGAGGCGGGCAGCGCAGCCGACGATCAGATCGCCCTCGGTCCGGGCACCAAGCGGGATCTGATCCGCCGCGGGCGAATCACCGGCGACGGCAGGCACGGTCGACCGAAGGGCTGAATCGACGGGGAAACGTGTCGGCCCCCTTGTCTATGGTGTCGCGCATGACCGATGCCGACCAGACCATGCTCGCGATCAATGACGCCGTCGTGCTCGGGCGTCAGGGTGATATTCCCGCCGCTCGGGAAGCGCTGGTGGCGCTGTGGGATTCGGTGGGCGTCACCGGGGATGCGCTGCACCGCTGCACGATTGCGCACTATCTGGCCGACTTGTACGACCATGCGGCGGATTCGTTGACGTGGGACCTGCGGGCGCTCGACGCCGCCGAGTCGCTCACCGACGAACGTGCGCGGCAGCAGGATTCGGCGCTGAGTGTGCGCGGATTCTATCCGTCGCTGCATTTGAACCTGGCGGACAACTTCCGCCGACTAGGGGCGTTCGACAGTGCGCGGGCGCATCTCGACGCCGCGCGGCGGCGGCTCGACGCGCTGGCGGACGACGCCTACGGGCAGGGTGTGCGGGATGGGATCTCGCATGTCGAGACCGCGCTCGCCGAGGGGTCGATGGAGCGGCTGGCGACCCATTGACAGCGAAACGCCGCGCCCTCCGGTGACCCGGAGACCGCGGCGTTCGCCGTTATCGCTGTCTCAGCTGGCGTTGTCGGTGCAGGCGGAGAGAATCACCTTCGCCTGCCGGGGCGACGCCGAACCCACGTCGGGGAACGACGGCGCACTGTTTCCGAGCACGTCGGTGGCGGCCTTCTCGGCCTCCACCTTGGTGGCCGCCCACGCCCACCCGAAGCGGGTGTCCGCACCCTGCGCCACCGCACCACAGGCGTTGGCGAAGTGCACGACGACGGCGCAGTCGCCGCCACCGCACTCGGCGATGGCGGCGTTGTCGGCGGCACCGTAACTTCCATAGTTCACCGCGTAGGCGACGTTCCCGGTGCTCTTGGACAGCGCCAGGGCGCCGTACAGGTCACCGGCCGTGGCGGTGAATCCGCCATCGGCCGCCGACGCGGGACCCGCGGCGACGACACCGACGGCCGCCATCGACGAGACAGCGAGGCCGAGACAGGCCTTGCGCAGCAACGACATTCGTTTCTCCCGTGAAGAAAGGCAAGCAATAACGGGTCGAATCTTTGTCGAGACCAACCATTATGTCCAGTTGGCCGGTGGCGCTGCCGCAGGTCAGACCCGCCGCATCACCGACACGACCTTGCCCAAGATCACCGCTTCGTCGCCGTCGATCACCTGGTAAGCCGGGTTGCGCGGCTCCAGGTATACGTGCCCGCCACTGCGTCGATACACCTTGACAGTCGCCTCCCCGTCGATCATGGCGGCCACGATCTCCCCGGTGTGCGCCTCGTGCTCCTTGCGCACCACCACGATGTCACCGTCGCAGATGGCCGCGTCCACCATGGAGTCGCCGCGCACCCGCAGGCCGAAGACCGTCCCGCGACCGACCAGTTCCCGGGGCAGCGACAGCACGTCGTCGGTGTGTTCCTCGGCCAGGATCGGCGTGCCCGCCGCGATATCGCCGACCACCGGCACCGGGACCTGCTCCTCGGACTCGGTCCGCGCGGGCGCGGCGGTCTGCAGGAACATCCGCACGTCGATGGGGCGTGACATGGTGTCGCTGCGCCGCAGAAAACCCTTCTCCTCCAGGGCGTTCAAATGCTTGGACACCGTCGAGGAGGATTTCAGTCCGACCTCTTCGCCGATCTGCCGCGTGTTGGGCGGATACCCGTACCGCACCACGTGATCGCGAATCACGGCGAGAATATGGTGCTGGCGCGGCGGGAGCGTCGAGGTGTCGAGATGCTCGAACGCATCGGAGTAGTCGTATCCGGTCACCGAGGCATCGTAATGGCCGAGGGCGGCGAGTCCGGTTGTTGCGCGGGCGCGTCCGGACTCTTCGCGGAATCGATACCGCCCTGCTCTCCTTCCAGCTCGCGGTATACGCTCCCGAATGCGATGGCTCATGGGTTCCCCAGTGGTTCCGGGGGGAGGTCGGGGTGTTGAGGTTCACGGTTCTGGGTGAGCTGTGCGGGTGGCGCGGGCCGGAGCGGCTCGAGCTGGGTCCGCCGCAGCGCCGCGCGGTGCTGGCGGCGTTGCTGTTGCGCGACGGGCAGGCGGTGACGGCCGCCGATCTGGTGGAGGACATCTGGGGCGAAGAGCCGGTGCCGCGCGCTGTCGCGGCATTGCGCACCCATGTGGCCCACCTGCGTCGCACCCTCGAGCCGGAACGCACGCCGCGCACGCCATCCAGGGTCTTGGTGTCCATCGGTGACGGCTACGCGCTGCGCCTGGGACCGGACGCCACCGATCTCGCCGAGGTCGAGCGCCTCGTCGCCACCGCCGCCGATCGACGCGACGGCGACCCGGTGGCCGCGCGCGACGCGCTGGTCGCGGCACTGGCGCAGTGGCGGGGTGCGGCACTGAGCGGTCTGCCCGGCCCGTTCGCGCAGCGTCAACGCGTTCGGCTCGAGCAGTGGCGGCTCGGTCTCGTCGAGGACCGCTTGGACCTGGACATCCATACCGGCCGCAGCGCCGACGCTATCGCGGAATTGGGACCGCTCATCGCGGAACATCCACTGCGGGAACGCTTTCGGGCGCTGCTGATGACCGCGCTGTATCACTGCGGCCGCCAGGCCGAGGCCCTCGACGAATACGGCCGGGCCCGCCGGGCGCTGGTGGAGGGTATCGGCGTGGAGCCCGGCCCCGAATTGCGGGCGGTGCACGACCGCATCCTGCGCGCCGATATCGCACCCGTCGCGCGACCGCACCGCCACACTCCCCCGGCCCAATTGCCGCCCGACATAGCCGATTTCACCGGCCGCGACCGGCTGGTGCGCGCATTGGCCGAGCAGGTGTGCGATGGAGAGAACACCGTCGCCATCTCCGCGGTGGGCGGAATGGGCGGCGTCGGAAAGACCACGCTCGCACTGCATGTCGCGCACACCGTGCGCGACCGGTTCCCGGATGGACAGCTGTATGTGAATCTGCGCGGCGTGGACACCGATCCGGTGCCGCCCGGCGACGCGCTCGGCGGCTTCCTGCGCGCCCTCGGAGTGGCCGAGGGCGATATCCCCTCCACCGTCGACGACCGCGCCGCCCAGCTGCGAACCCTGCTGTGCGACAAACGCGTTCTCATGGTTCTCGACAATGCCCGCGATACCGCGCACGTGCGCCCGCTGTTGGCGGGCGCGCCCGGCACGGCGGTACTCATCACCAGCCGCTCGGCGCTCACCGAACTGCCCGCCGTGCGCCGCACCCGGCTCGATGTGCTCGAGGCCGAGGAGGCCATGGACCTGCTCACCCGCATACTCGGAACCGACCGTGTCGCAGCGGAACCGGCGGCCGCGCGCGAGGTCGTCGAGCACTGCGCCCACCTGCCCCTGGCGGTGCGCATCGTGGGCGCGCGGTTGGCGGTGCGGCCGCAGTGGACCATCGCCTCGCTGGCCGCGCGGCTGGCCGACGAGACCCAGCGGCTGGAGCAGCTGCGCACCGGTGATCTCGCGGTGGCCGCGGCCTTCCAGATCGGCTACGCGCAGCTGACGGCGGAGCAGGCCAGGGCATTTCGCACCCTGGCCCGCGCCGATGTCCCGGACCTGTCGCTCGACGGCGCCGCTGCCGTACTGGAACTGCCTGTGCCGCATGCGGAATCGGTCTGCGAATCGCTGGTCGACGTGAGCCTGATGGAGACCACCGCGCCCGGCCGCTACCGATTCCACGATCTGCTGCGACTTTTCGCGTGCCGCATGTCCGACGAGGACGAATCGGCCGTGCTCGTGCGTCTGCTCGACCACTACCTGGCCAGCGCGAAGAACCTGCTGAGCGCCATCGACTACAGCAATACCGCCCGGCTGCTGGTGCCCACCAAGGTTCCCGGTCGCGCCTTCACCGGCGGCGCGGACGGCCAGACGTGGAACGACACCGAACGCCCGGTCGTCATCGCTCTGCACCGCCAGGCCGCGCGCCTGGGCGGTCCGGCCGTCGCCGTCGCCGCGGATCTCGCCTGGGTGATGGCCGAGCTCATGGATGCCGGAACCCGCGCCCGGGAACTCGCCGAGGCCCTGAAGGCCTTGCTGCGCACCGCGATCGAGCAACAGGATGCCGACAGCGCGCGCCGTATCCGGGTCGCGCTCGGCGCACTGCTCCAGGTCGGTCTCGGCGAGGTGAACGCCAGCCTGCGCTATCTGCGCGCCGTCGCCGACCCGGTCACCGACGCCGACCGCCGCCTCCAGGTGCTCACCGAAGTGCTGCTCGGGGTGGCCGAACGCCGCCTCGACCATCCCGACATCTCGTCGCGGCATTTCGACGCCGCCACCGATTTGGCGCGCGCACTCGGCGACCGATCCATGGAGGCGTGGTGCCTGGCGCTGGTCACCCGCACCTATTGCGAAGCGGGACACTACGATTCGGCTGTCGAGGTGGCCGAGCGCGCCATCGCCCTGGCCCGGGAATCCTCGAATCCGGTCGCGCTGGGCTGGGCCACTCACGAATTGGCGGCCACGCGCTCCATGCTCGGCGATCATCCGCGCGCCATCGAACTCGCCGAACAGGCCGTCCAGGTGGCGCGGCGCAACGGGGTGCGACTGTGGGAGGGCTGGGCGCGCACCCGACTGGCCCAGATCCACTTGCGCGCCGGACATCTCGCCGCCGCACAGGAGCAGTCCGCCGAGGCGCTGCGGCTGCTCGCCAAGGCCGCCGATCCCATCGACCGCGCCCGGGCCATGGCCCTGCACGCCACCGCTCAGGCGGCCCTCGGCGATACCTCGGCCGCGCGACGCGAGGCGCACGAAGCGGCCGAGATCTTCCGTCGCGCCGGACTCACCCCGCCCACCCTGGGCAACCTCTTCGGCCCCACCCAATAGCGAACAACTATTCGCTTTTTATCGGCGACTGGCAGAGTGACTTCCCGGCACGACAGCACCGCTGGGACGGGAGACTCACGGTGCGAGTGGCGGGCCACTTGTGTTCGCGGGGTGCACAGGTGGTCGGCGCACGCCCGGGTCCGCACGGCCCGGGCCGGTACGGATGCTCAGACGGTAGCCGTCTGGTTTTCGTCGATGCGCGATCCCACGACGGCCAGGCCGATACTCGCGATCAGCACCGACGGTCCGAGGTACAGCCCGTCCTTCTTCTCGGCGTTCTCAGCCCTGACCTCGTCGTAGGTGCGGCCGAGGACGACCCCTTCGGCGCCGGATTCACAGATATCACCGGGCTTCATGACCGTGCCGTCGCACTTCGGATCGCCGTCCGGGTTGGAGAACAGGGCGATGAGGAAAATGGCCCCACCGACGATTACCCCGACAACACCCGCATAGGTCAGCAGAGATCCGATCCCTTGCAGGATCTTTCGGTTCACCGGGGCACCGTAGCACCCGACTACCGCAGGCGCAGCACGAATTTCGCGTGCGAGCGACCGAGGTCAGACGGTGAAGCCCAAGGCGCGCAGCTGTTCCCGGCCGTCCTCGGTGATCTTGTCCGGGCCCCACGGCGGCATCCAGACCCAGTTGATCTGGAGATCCTCCACGAGCCCGCTGCGCACCAGCGCGTTGCGCGCCTGGTCCTCGATGACATCGGTCAACGGGCAGGCGGGCGAGGTGAGGGTCATATCGATCTTGGCGACGGACTCCTCGACCTTCAGGCCGTAGACCAGGCCCAGATCGACCACATTGATGCCGAGTTCGGGGTCGACGACGTCACGCATCGCCTCCTCGAGATCCTCGAGGAACGCCGCGTCCTCGGGCGACAACTGCGCCTCGGCCTCGGAGAGCGGTGCGTCCGCCGCCGGAGCCTGCTGTTCGGTCTCGCTCATGTCTACTCCCCGTTGCCCATCGTCTTCTTGGCCTCTTGTGCGGAGGATATCCGCACGACCGCGTCTTTGAACGCCATCCAGCCCAGCAATGCGCACTTCACGCGCGCCGGGTACTTGGCCACACCCGCGAAGGCGATGCCGTCGCCGATCATGTCCTCGTCGCCCTCGACGGTGCCGCGGCTGGTGATCATCTCGTCGAAGGATTCCACCACCTTGAGCGCCTGCTGCACCGGCAGGCCGATGACCTGGTCGGTGAGGACGGAGGTGGAGGCCTGGCTGATCGAGCAGCCCTGGCCGTCGTAGGACACGTCCACCACATCACCGTTGTCGTCGATGTGCACGCGCAGCGTCACCTCGTCGCCACAGGTGGGGTTGACGTGGTGCACCTCCGCACCGTACGGCTCGCGAAGGCCGCGGTGGTGCGGGTGCTTGTAGTGGTCCAGGATGACTTCCTGGTACATCTGCTCCATGCGCATGGTTTATGCAACTCCGAAGAAGCTCTGAGCCTTCCGCACCGCGGCGACCAGCGCGTCCACCTCGTCGAGGGTGTTGTAGACGGCGAAGGAGGCGCGGGCGGTGGCGGGAATTCCCAAGCGCCGCATGAGCGGCCACGCGCAGTGGTGGCCGACGCGAATGGCGACGCCCTCGTCGTCGAGGATCTGGCCGACATCGTGAGCGTGGATGCCCTCGACCACGAACGAGATCGCGCCACCGCGGTCCACATTCTCGGTGGGGCCGACAATGCGCACGCCCTCGATCGCGCCGAGACCCGCGAGGGCCCGATCGACGAGCTGATGTTCGTGTGCCGCAACGGCTTCCATGCCGACGGCTTCCAGATACCGCACGGCCGCGCCCAATCCGACGACCTGCGAGGTCATCGGCACACCGGCCTCGAAGCGCTGCGGCGGCGCGGCGAAGGTGGTGGCCTCCATGGTGACGGTCTCGATCATGGAGCCGCCGGTGATGAACGGCGGGGTCTCCTCGAGCAGCGCGTAGCGGCCGTAGAGCACGCCGACACCGGAGGGGCCGAGCATCTTGTGGCCGGAGAAGGCGGCGAAGTCGACGCCGAGCTCGCGGAAGTTCACCGGCATGTGCGGCACCGACTGGCAGGCGTCGAGCACCGTCAGCGCGCCGACTTCCTTCGCGCGACGCACCATTTCGGGCACATCGGAGATCGCGCCGGTCACATTGGACTGGTGGGTGAACGCCACAACCTTTGTCGCGGGCGACAATTCGAGCGAATCGAGATCGATGCGACCGTCGTCGGTGATGCCGTACCACTTGAGCGTGGCGCCGGTGCGGCGCGCGAGCTCCTGCCACGGAACGAGATTCGCGTGATGCTCGAGTTCGGTGACGACGATCTCGTCGCCCGGGCCCACGTGGTACGGGAAGCGGTTGTCGGCGAACGAGTAGGTCACCAGGTTCAGCGATTCGGTCGCGTTCTTGGTGAAGACGATCTCGTTGGCGGCGACACCCACGAACCGGGCGATATCGGCGCGCGCGTCCTCGTAGGCGTCGGTGGCCTCTTCGGCGAGCTGATGAGCGCCACGATGCACCGCCGCATTGCGCTGAACCAGGAAATCGCGTTCAGCGTCGAGCACCTCCGTGGGCCGCTGCGCGGTGGCGCCCGAGTCCAGATAGACCAGGGGTTTGCCGTCGCGCACCGTGCGGCTCAGGATCGGGAAGTCGGCCCGGATGCGGGCGACGTCCAAGGCGGGCACCGTGACAGTCATTCTCAGGCTCCTACAGCGGCAGAGGTGAAGCGCACGTATCCATTCGCGTCGAGTTCCTCGGCGAGCTCCGGGCCGCCCTCGGCGACGATGCGGCCGCCGACGAACACGTGCACGAAATCGGGCTGGATGTAGCGCAGGATGCGGGTGTAGTGCGTGATCAGCAGCACGCCGCCCTGCTCGCGCTCCTTGTAGTTGTTGACGCCCTGCGAGACGATGCGCAGCGCGTCGACGTCCAGACCGGAGTCGGTCTCGTCGAGGATGGCGATCTTCGGCTTGAGCAGACCCAGCTGCAGGATCTCCTGGCGCTTCTTCTCACCGCCGGAGAAGCCCTCGTTCACCGAGCGCTCGACGAAGGCCGGATCGATCTCCAGCTCCGCCATGTTCTCCTTGACTTCCTTCACCCAGGTGCGCAGCTTGGGGGCCTCGCCGCGGACGGCGGTGGCGGCGGTGCGCAGGAAGTTCGAGACCGAGACGCCCGGCACCTCGACCGGGTACTGCATGGCCAGGAACAGGCCCGCGCGGGCGCGCTCGTCCACCGACATCTCCAGCACATCCTCACCGTCGAGGGTGATGGTGCCCTGGGTGACGGTGTACTTGGGATGCCCGGCGATGGCGTAGGACAGGGTCGACTTGCCGGAGCCGTTGGGGCCCATGATCGCGTGGGTCTCACCCGAGCGCACGGTCAGGTTGACGCCCTTGAGGATCTTGATGGGCTCACCGGACTCGTCCGGGTTGGCGACCTCGACGTGCAGGTCCTTGATTTCCAGGGTGGTCATCGAATTCGAATTCCTTTGTGGGGGTGGAAGTTTGCTCAGACTCCGACAGCGGCGAGTTCGGCCTCGATGGCCGCCTCGAGCCGCTCCCGGACCTCGGGGACCGCGATCTTCTGAATGATCTCGTGGAAGAAGCCGCGCACGACCAGCCGTCGCGCCACCTCTTCCGGAATTCCGCGAGCGCGCAGGTAGAACAGCTGCTCGTCGTCGAAACGCCCGGTGGCCGAGGCATGTCCGGCGCCGACGATCTCGCCGGTCTCGATCTCCAGGTTCGGCACCGAGTCGGCGCGCGCGCCATCGGTGAGCACCAGGTTGCGGTTCACCTCGTAGGTGTCGGTGCCCTCGGCGGCGGCGCGAATGAGCACATCGCCCACCCACACGGTCCGCGCGTCCGGCTTGGCCGACTTCGGATCGCCTTGCAGCGCACCCTTGTACTGCACGTTCGACTTGCAGTTGGGCTGCGAGTGATCGACCAGCAGGCGCTGTTCGAAGTGCTGGCCGTCGTCAGCGAAGTACAGGCCGAGCAGTTCGGCGTCACCGCCGGGACCCTCGTAGCGCACGTTCGCGGTGAGGCGCACCAGATCGCCGCCGAGGGTGACATCGGTGTGGCGCAGGGTGGCGTCGCGGCCCAGGCGCGGGTGGTGCGCGGTGGCGTGCACGGCGTCGTCGGCCCAGTCGTGGACCACGATGACGCTCAGCTTGGCGCTGTCGCCGAGGACGAATTCCACGTTGTCGGCGTAGGTTCCGCTGCCCCGGTAGTCGACGACCACGGTGGCGACGGCGAAATTGGCGAGCCGGATCTGGAGGTGACCGTAGGCGGTCTTGCCCTCACCGGGACCGGTGACGACGACCGTAACCGGTTCGGCCACTTCGGTTTCCGCGCCAACCGAGATGACAGTGGCCTGTTCGAAACCCGAGTACGCCTGTGCGGCGACACGATCGGTGGGCACACCGCCCTGGCCGAGGCGGGCGTCGGTGCGGTCCACGGTTTCCACCGTGACGCCCTCACCTGCGCTCACCTCGACGACGGCCTGACCGTCGCGAACGGCGGAGCCGTCGTGCAGCCCACGCAGGCGGCGCAGCGGGGTGAACCGCCACGCCTCGTCGTGCGCCGACGGCACCTCGAAAGCGTCCACGTCGAACGAGGCGAACACCTCGCCCTTGTTGATCGCCGGGGTACGAGCCTCAGCGGCTTCGGCAACGTTCTCGACGGCCATCAGCCGACGGCTCCTTCCATCTGCAGTTCGATCAGGCGGTTCAGCTCGAGCGCGTACTCCATGGGGAGCTCCTTCGCGATCGGCTCCACGAATCCGCGCACCACCATCGCCATGGCCTCGTCCTCGGTCAGACCGCGGCTCATGAGGTAGAACAGCTGGTCCTCGGAGACCTTCGAGACGGTCGCCTCGTGGCCCATGGTCACGTCGTCCTCGCGGATGTCGACGTAGGGGTAGGTGTCGGAGCGGCTGATGTTGTCCACCAGCAGCGCGTCACACTTCACCGTCGACTTGGAGCCGTTGGCGCCCTTGTTGACCTGCACCAGACCTCGGTAGGAGGCGCGGCCGCCGCCACGAGCCACCGACTTGGAGATGATGGTCGAGGAGGTGTGCGGCGCCAGGTGCAGCATCTTCGCGCCGGTGTCCTGGTGCTGGCCCGCACCGGCGAACGCGATGGAGAGCACCTCGCCCTTGGCGTGCTCACCGGTCATCCACACGGCCGGGTACTTCATGGTGACCTTGGAGCCGATATTGCCGTCGACCCATTCCATGGTCGCGCCCGCCTCGGCCTTGGCCCGCTTGGTGACCAGGTTGTAGACGTTGTTCGACCAGTTCTGAATGGTGGTGTACCGGCAGCGGCCACCCTTCTTCACGATGATCTCCACGACCGCGGAGTGCAGCGAGTCCGAGCTGTAGATCGGCGCGGTGCAGCCCTCGACGTAGTGCACGTAGGCATCCTCGTCGACGATGATGAGCGTGCGCTCGAACTGGCCCATGTTCTCGGTGTTGATCCGGAAGTAGGCCTGCAGCGGAATGTCGACGTGCACGCCCGGCGGCACGTAGATGAACGAACCGCCCGACCACACGGCCGAGTTCAGCGCGGAGAACTTGTTGTCACCCGACGGGATGACCGAGCCGAAGTACTTCTGGAACAGCTCGGGGTGCTCCTTGAGACCGGTGTCGGTGTCGAGGAAGATGACGCCCTGCTTCTCCAGATCCTCGCGGATGGAGTGGTAGACGACCTCGGACTCGTACTGCGCGGCGACACCGGCGACGAGGCGCTGCTTCTCCGCCTCCGGGATGCCGAGCTTGTCGTAGGTGTTCTTGATGTCCTCGGGCAGGTCTTCCCAGCTCGCAGCCTGCTTCTCGCTGGAGCGCACGAAGTACTTGATGTTGTCGAAGTCGATGCCCTCGAGGTTGGAACCCCAGTTCGGCATGGGCTTCTTGTCGAAGATGCGCAGGGCCTTGAGGCGGAAGTCGAGCATCCACTCGGGCTCGTTCTTCTTCGCCGAGATGTCGCGCACGACCTCCTCGGACAAGCCGCGCTTGGCGCTGGCACCGGCGACATCCTTGTCAGCCCAGCCGTAGCCGTAGTTGCCCAGGGAAGCGATGGTCTCTTCCTGGGTCAGCGGCTGCACCTGGTCGGTGGTCGTCGTCATTCGGCACTCCTTCCGGAGTCGTTCGTCGCTGTCGTTGCGGGCTGTGCAACGGGGTTTTCAGTTTTATTCGGTTTCACCGCTGGCATCAGCAGTGGCACGTGGGTGGTGCAGGCGCAGTCACCGTTGGCGATGGTCGCCAGGCGCTGCACATGCGTGCCGAGTATTTCCTTGAAGGCCTCCAGCTCGGCGGCACACAGCTCCGGAAACTCCTCGGCCACATGCGACACCGGGCAGTGGTGTTGGCAGATCTGTACGCCCGCACCGACTTTCCGCGTGGATGCCGCGAACCCGGCTTCGGAGAAGGCGTCCGCGATCTCCTCGGCCTTGGCGGCCGTCTCCTCCGGCGTGTGCCGAGCGAGGCGGTCGATTCCGGCGACAATGGTGCCGACCCGCTTGCGGGCGAAGTCGACGATCGCCTTGTCGCCGCCGATCTCGCGCAGCTGTCGCATGGCGGCACCGGCGAGGTCATCGTAGGCGTGTCCCAATTTGCCGCGGCCCTGGGCCGTCAGCTGGAACTGTTTGGCCGGACGTCCCCGACCCTTCTGCTGCCACGGAGCCGACCGCGCGGCGCGCGCCTCCCCCGATTCGATGAGCGCGTCGAGATGTCTGCGCACCCCCGCCGGGGTGAGCCCGAGCCGCTTGCCGATGGCGGTCGCGGTGATCGGGCCTTCTTCGAGCAGCAGTTTGATGACGGCCTCGCGGGTGTGGCCCTCGCCCGCGAGTTCGGGCACAGCAGCAGTCCGGGCGGCCATCCTGGCGCGCCCGGTATCTGCTTCCGCATTCCGCAAACCCACGGTTTTCACAACACCAGTGTGACGGAATTCCTTCCCCGGTTCTAGTAAGGGTCACCTGACTTCGCGGGGGTGCGGCGTGTGAACCTTTGCACACTTGCATCGGTGCCGGTCGCAGGCGTAGGAGCACGCCTCGGTGGGGCGCACCCGCGAGGGTGGCCCCACCGTGACACTGGACCTCAGGCTCCGCTGCCGCGCAGACCGAGATGGCGTGCGCGTTCGGCCGCCGTGGCCAGGTGCGACCCGGCGGTTGCTCGGGTACCGGTCCGACCGCCCGCGGCCGTCGTTCCGGTGGTGTCCCGAGGGGTGGTGCCGCTCGACCGACGTCCCGTGACGAGCGCGGCCAAGCCACCCGCGGCGGCGGCGATGACGATGCCCAGCGGCAGCGCCCACCACTTGGTGCCGGAGTCGTCGGTCGTCGTCGTACCGGGCGCGGCACCGGCATTCGCCTCCGGCGGCGGGCCACCGGGTCCGAGCGCCGATTCCGGCGGGGCGCCCGGCACCGAGACGTCCAGACCGCTCAGCTGGGACGCGATCTCCGGCGGGTTCGTCACGAAGCCCTCCGCGCTGCTCCAGCGGATGTCGATCGGGTTGCCGTCCTGACCTCGGAAGGTCTGGCTGTAGGTGCCATCGGCGACCGTGGTGTCGCTCGCGGGCGTGCCGAGGACACCGTCGGTGGCGTTCAGGTGCGTCCAGGCCGTGCGGATCGGACCGCGTACCAGCCACGCGCCATTGGGCGGGTTCCAGTGGATGGTCGCGCCGTCACCGGCGGAGAACTCGCTGAACCGGGCGGTGCCCGCTACGGGCGCGTCCGACTCGTCGTTGACGGGATAGCCGATATCGGAGTCGGCTCCGCCGAGCGCGAGATATTTGTCGAGAATCGCGCCGTACATGATTTTCGCGCCGGTATCGGGCGAGTAGACGATCCGGCCTCCGGCGTAATCCTGCGCCGCGCCATTGGGGCCGAATACGTATACCGCGCCGACCTTTTCGCCCAGTGGCGACGAAATGCCGCCCTTCTCGTTGTAGTGCGCGTCGATCGCGGCGTCGGCGCCCGGTGGCTGTGCGGCGACCGGGGATACCAGCAGCACACTCGCGGACGCCGCCGCGAATACACCGAACAACGCCGTCAGAGCTTTCTTCCAGCTTGTCATCGTGGGCTCCTCACACAGTCGGCCGGAGTCAACGGATATCGCCTGTTCGCGGTTTGGTCGCGAAACCCATGAGCGCGGAGAGAATCGCGCCCACCACGCCGCCACCGGCGACCTGCGCGAGTATTTGACCGAAATCCAGGCCGCTGGCGGTGGCCGCCTGAATCACGCCGCCGGTAATGCCGCCGCCGATCGCGCCGACACCACCGGACGCGACCGGGCCGAGCGGACTTCGCGCGCCGCCGACCCCGCCGCCGATCACTCCGCCGAGCAAACCCAATAACCATTCCATGATTCCTCCTGGAGCAGTGCTGGACAGTGCCCGCGGCGAAACGCTAGGCGCGTTCCTCGGGGTCGATTCCCTCGGTTTCGATGCGTTCCTTGCGCACGGTGCCGGAGACGGTCTGCTGTTCCTCGACTTCGTCGACCACCAGCCGGACGCGTTCGACCGGAACGGTTTCCTTGTCCACGCGGACGTGGTCGGCGTGCAGGATGACCTCGCGGTCCTGTTCGCCGATATCCCCGGCCGCTTCGGTGCGGTCGGTGATGGGTTCGCGCACGAGTCGGGCTTCCTCGTGCGTGATCGGCACGGTGATGTCCTGCTGTTCGGTCTCGACGTACTTGTGCATGCGCGCGGTGCCGACTTCCTCGCGGTCGGTGCCCACGACCAGCCGTTCTTCCGAGCGCAGCATGGTGTCGTCGGTGTATCCGGCGGTCATCGGCTCGTCGGGTCCGGGCTGGATCTGCTGGGCCAGGCCGGTACGGCCGCCGGTGGGGCGACGGTCGAGGCGGTAGTAGTCGAGCAGCGCCTGTTCGTCGTCGGGGTCGATGCGGCCGTAGTGCTCCATATGCGGTGCGGAGCGCACGCGTTCGCTGTCGACCGGAATCTGGAGGGTGCGGTCGGCGGGTTGGTACTGGGCTCCGGTGAGCGGCACCAGGGAGTGGTCACCAGCGGATCCGGTGGACACCACGGCCCAGGTCGGTTGGCCGGTGGCATTGTCGACATAGAACTGTTCGACTTGGCCGATCGCGCTGCCGGACTTGTCGTAGGCGGTGCAGCCGATCAGGGATTCGAGCGTGGTCTTCGACATGATCCTCTCCTCGCATTCGGTGGAACTCAGCCGCTACCGCGGATCGACGGTAGCGCGGAGATCGGGCATTTTTGGAGAAAAGATCTTGCTCAGAACTGCATGCGACATCGCGGATACCCGCACCGACGGTGATCAAACAACGCGCCGTCAGGACAGGAATTCTCGGAGTTCGGCAATGACGGTTTCCGGATTTTCCTCGGCGAGGAAATGTCCGCCGGATATGGCTTTGCCGCGCACATCCGAAGCCCATTCCCGCCAGGTTCGCAATGGATCGAACCATTCGGCCACGCCGCCGGATTCATCCCACAGCGCGAGGACCGGGCATTCGATGCGGCGACGGCCTTTGTCGCGGCGGTCGTGCTCGTAGTCGAGGGTGGCGGCCGCGCGGTATTCCTCGCAGATGGCGTGAATGGTTTTGGGGTCGGAGAACTTCACGATGTATTCGGCGCGAATCTCATCGGTGAAATTCTTCGGATCGGCCGACCAGGTGTCGAGCATGTGGTTGACGAGAACCGCCGGGGAGCCGCCGATGAGGATTTCCGGAATCGGGTGCGGTGCGGACAGGAACGACCACACCCAGTAGGCGAGGGTCAGATCGCGTCCGGCGCGGTCGTAGATCTCGCTGGTCGGCACGATGTCGAGGACGGCGAGCGCCGTGACGGCCGCGGGATGGTCGAGGGCGAGGCGGTAGGCGCAGCGTGCGCCGCGGTCGTGGCCCACCACGGCGAAGCGTGAATACCCGAGCGCCGCCATCACTTCCAGCTGATCGCGGGCGAGGGTGCGCATGGCGTAGGGCGCGTGGTCGTCGGTGCTGGCGGGTTTGCCGCTGTCGCCGAAGCCGCGCAGATCGGTGACGACCACGGTGTGGGTGCGTGCCAGCGCCGGTGCCACCTCGCGCCACATGATGTGGGTCTGCGGTATGCCGTGCAGCAGCAACACCGGCGGCCCCTCTCCCCCACAGCGGCCGTGAATCGTGGTGCCGGAGACCACGATGTCGAAATTCGAGAATCCGTCGAACATGCCGCACCTCGCTGGCCGGAGAGGAACGCGAACCATCTGGTCGAGGGATACCCGGAAATGTGCGCCGGAATCGGCAGCCCGCAGCCGCGAGATAATCGGTACCGCTCCCCGAAAGTCGGTGTTACCGTTCACAAAACGCCAAGCCCGTTTAACTCAGTGGAAAGAGTGCCTCTCTTACAAAGAGGATGTCGGGAGTTCGATTCTCTCAACGGGTACCTGTAGTGGAAAGCGCGCGGTCAGGTGTGCGCCGGTGGTGGAGTCCGTGACGGTCAGAGTGCCGTGGTGTAGGACGGCGATGTCGCGGGCGAGGGCCAGGCCGAGGCCGGTGCCGCCCGCGGCGCGGGTGCGGGCGGTGTCGAGGCGGGCGAAGCGTTCGAAGACGCGGTCGCGGTCGGCGGCGGGGATGCCGGGGCCGTCGTCGGTTATCCCCAGGACGGCGCTGTCGTCCGCTGTCGAAAGGCGCACGGTGGCTTGGGATTCCGCGTAGGCGTCGGCATTGTCCAGGAGGTTGGTGATGAGGCGGGACAGGTGTGTGCGGTGACCGGCCACGGTGATGCCGTCGGCAATGTCGGTCGTCCAGGTGATGGCGTTGGCGGGTCGGCGGTCGAGGACTTCGCGTACCAGGTCGCCCAAATCCAGTGCGTTGAGCGGTAATTCGGGTCGCGTGTCGAGACGGGCGAGGGTGAGCAGGTCGGTGATCAGTGCTTCCAGGCGGTCGAGGTCCTCGAGGGCGCCGGAGGCCACGGCGGGCCAGTCGGCGCGGTCGGGGTAGCGGGCGGCGACCTCCAAGGGGGTGCGCACATTGGCCAGGGGGCTGCGTAGTTCGTGGGAGGCGTCGGCGATGAATTGGCGTTCGCGGCGCGTGGACTGTTCGAGACGAGCCAGGGTGTCGTTGAGTGTGGTCGCGAGACTGGCGATTTCGTCGCGGGTACTGGGGACGGGGACGCGGCGGCCGAGGTTCTGGGCGGTGAGCCGGGCGAATTCGCCTCGGATGGATTCCACCGGGCGCAGCGCGCGACCGGTGGCGAACCAGGTGAGGGCGGCCACCAGCAGCACCAGCGGCGGGCCCGCCAGCAGCAGGATGCGGGTGGTCGCGCCGGTGGCATCGCGAATGGACTGGGTGGAGGCGTCGGCGGTGACCAGGACGGTGCCCTCGCCGGGAACGGGGACGGTGGTCGAGGCTTCACGGGTGGTCAGTTGCGCCGGGGCGATGGCGATCACCTTGCGCAGCCCCGACGGCGCGGCGGGATCCGGTATGGCCGGAATGGTCGGTGGCTCAACGGTTTCCCCATCGGGGGCAGCAATGCGAATGGTGACCGTGCGGTCCACCAGCGGCAGCGGTTCACCGTCGCGCAGGGCCATGGCGGCGACGCCGAGTTGGCGGTGCAGCACATTGTCGACTTCGCGAGACAGACTGCTTTCGACGTAGTGGATCATGGCCCAGCCCGCGGCGATCAGGGCCAATGCCACCACCAGGGTCGCGGCGGCGGTGGTCCGCGCGCGCACCGAGGCCGGACGCCAGTGCCGTCGTTCACTCATGGTCGCCGCCTTCCGGCATCAATCGGTAGCCGTGGCCGCGCACGGTGCGAATACTGTTGCGTCCGAACGGCGCGTCGATCTTGCGGCGCAGCGCGCTGATATGGACCTCGACGACGTTCACGTCGCCGTCGAAGGCGAAATCCCAGCCGCTGCTGAGCAGTTCGCGTTTGGACACCAACTGCCCGGGGCGGCGAGCCAGGATTTCCAGCACCGAGAACTCCTTGCTGGTGAGCGCGATGGGGGTCTCGCCGCGCGTACAGAGCCGGGTGGCCGGGTCGAGCGACAGATCACCGACCCGCAGCAGCGTCGGGCGGGGAGACGGTCTGCGCCGCACCAGGTTTCGCAGCCGAGCCAGCAGAACGACGAAGGAGAACGGTTTCGTCACGTAGTCGTCCGCGCCGGAGTCGAGGGCTTCGGCTTCGTCGTGTTCGCCGTCCTTGGCCGTGAGCATGAGAATCGGGGTCCAGTCCCCCGCCGCGCGCAGCAGTGAACACACGCGGTAGCCGTTGAGCCCGGGCAGCATGATGTCGAGCACGATCACGTCGTAGCGGGTGGTCTGGGCCAGCTCCAGGCCGAGCCGACCGTCGCCCGCGACATCCACCGCCCAGCCCTCGGCCTCCAGACCCGAGCGCAGCGCTCCGGCCAGTCGGGTTTCGTCCTCCACCACCAGTACTCGCACGCCGCGATCCTGGCAGGTCAACCTGAAGACATCTTCAGCTTCGTTCAGGAACCCTTCAGCCGCCCCCGGTCAGAGTCGGGAACGTTCCGGATGGTCCGGAGCGTCGAAGGGAGACGATATGCGTTCCAAGCTTTCCACCCGCACCGCCGCCGTGGCGGTGGGCGCGGCCGCCGTGCTCGCCGCCGGATTGGGGAGTATGGCGGTGGCCTCGGCGGCCCCCGCGCTGCCGCCCGGGCCGGGCGGGATCGTCGTCGGAACCGACGGGCCGGATCGGACGATCATTCATCCCGAGGGGCCGGACCGGGCGATTGTCACCTATCGGGACGGTCAGGTGGTCGAGGACGGTCGGGTGACCATCGAGCGTGATGGCGAGCGCGTGATCATCCACCGCGAGGGCGCTCCGGATGTGGTCGGCGTCCCCGCGCTGCCCCTGCCGGGCTTGCCGGGTGCGCAGATCCAGGTGCACCCCGCGCTGCCGCGCTGATCAGCGGCCGCCACTCTCCGCCCCCGCCGTTCGCGGCGGGGGCGGTCTAGCATCGAGGGACCTAGTGGAGGTACCTCATGACCGCCGAAAACGCGCCCGTACCAAGCCAGCTCGACCTCTCCCCCTGGGTCTCCGTCGACGCCTGCACCCTGCCCACCGCGCAACAGCCGCTGCGCCTCGCGGAGTTCCACGACCTCTTCGCGACCGCGCTGCGCGATATCGATCGACGCTCCGCGACCCATCTGCGGCTGACCGTGGATCCCGCCGCCGAAACCACCGCCCGGGATCTGGCCGCCCGCGAGTCCAGCTGCTGTTCGTTCTTCTCGTTCACCTTCACCCCAGCCCCCGACGGGCTCCATATGGACGTCGTCGTGCCGCCCGAACGCAGCGACGTTCTCGACGGCCTGACCGCGCAAGCTACGGAGGCGCGGCGGTCCTGATGTGGTGACGGCGGCCGTGTCAGGTCGGCGTCAGGTCGGTATCAGCGGGGCTGGCGACAGTATTCCCAGCAACCCAGTTCCCCCGCTGAAGGAATACCGCCATGCCTACCTTTCCGACACCCGAACCGATCTCCGTCACCGTCGACGTACTCTCCGCGACCGTCACCGTGATCGCCGCCGACCGCGCCGACACCGTGGTCGATGTCCGGCCCGCCGACGCGGCCAAGAAGGCCGATGTGCGCGCCGCCGAGCAGACCCGGGTCGATTTCAGCGGCGGCACTCTGACCGTGCGGTCGTCGAAGAACTGGCGCACCTACACCGCGTTCGGCGGGAACCCGTCGATCGAGGTCACCATCGAGGTGCCCACCGGCTCCCGCGTGCACGGCACCGCCGCCGTCGGCCGCCTGCTCGGCACCGGCGAACTCGGCGAGTGCGAGTTGGAGATCGCCGCGGGCGACATCGTCGTCGAGCGTGCGGGCGGTTCGGTGACCGCGAAGACCTCCAAGGGCGATATCCGTATCGGCGAGGCGGCGCGCGGCGAGCTGCGCCTCGAGGTCGCCATGGGCGAGATCGAGGTCGGCATCAACCCGGGCAGCGCCGCGCAGCTCGACACCAATACCCAGTACGGCTCGGTGCGCCACCTCATGGGCCCGGTCGACCGCGCACAGCAGGAGACCGTGCGGGTCCGGGCACGTAATTCGTTCGGCGACATCGTCATCCGCCACGCCGCCGCCGTCTGACCGGAAAGGACCATCATGAATTACGGAAGCACCGCGGCCATTTCGGTCAGCGGCCTGCGGAAATCCTTCGGCGAGCACACCGTGCTCGACGGTATCGACCTCACGGTCGCCCAGGGCACCATCTTCTCCCTGCTCGGCCCCAATGGCGCGGGCAAGACCACCACCGTCGAAATCCTGTCGACCCTGCTGCGTCCCGATGGCGGCGAGGTCCGGGTGAACGGCCACGATCTGGTCAGCGAACCCGGGGCCGTCCGGGACGCGATCGGGCTCACCGGACAGTTCGCCGCCGTCGACGAACTGCTCACCGGGCGCGAAAACCTGTTGCTCATGGGTGATCTGCGGCATCTGCCGCGCCGCGAGTCGCGGCGGCTGGCCGAGGAGCTGCTGACGCGCTTCGATCTCGTCGAGGCCGCCGACAAGGTGGCCAGCAGCTACTCCGGCGGTATGACCCGTCGGCTGGATATCGCCATGACGCTGGTCGGTGACCCGCGCATCATCTTCCTCGACGAGCCGACCACCGGACTCGATCCGCGTAGCCGCCGCGCGGTGTGGGACACCATCCGCGGACTGGTCGCCGAGGGCGTCACCATCTTCCTCACCACCCAATATCTGGAGGAGGCCGATCAGCTGGCGAATCGCATCGCGGTGCTCGACCACGGCCGCATTGTCGCCGAGGGCACCCCGGACGAGCTGAAACGCCTTGTGCCGGGCGGACATATCCGATTGACGTTCACCGACCGCGCCGATCTCGACACCGCCACCCGGGTGCTCGGCGGCGTCGCACAGGTCGAGGATCTGACCCTCGCGGTGCCCAGCGACGGAGCCGTCGCCTCGCTGCGCACGGTCCTGGACCGCCTCGACACGGCCGGTATCGAACCCGATGCCCTCGCCGTACAGACCCCCGACCTCGACGACGTATTCCTCACCCTCACCGGACAGCCCGCCGACCTGGAGACCACGCGATGAGCACCCTCACCTACACCGTCACCGACTCGGTGACCATGGTGCGCCGAAACCTGTTGCGCGCCAAGCGCTATCCCGCCATGACCGTCAGCCTGATCGTGATGCCGATCGTGCTGCTGCTGATGTTCCGCTATATCTTCGGCGGCGCGCTGGGCGCATCGACCGACGGCACCACCTACATCAACTACCTCGCGCCGGGCATGATGCTCATGATTCCCGCGTACTCCATCGCCGGAGTGGCGGTGTCGGTCTGCACCGATATGACCAAGGGCATCGTGAAGCGGTTCCGGTCGATGTCGATCGGGCAGACCGCCATGCTGACCGGGCAGGTGTTCGGCACGCTGGTGCAGTCGATGCTCGGGGTGTTCGCCATGACCGGTGCGGCGCTGCTGATCGGTTTCCGTCCGCAGGCGAACGCGCTGGAGTGGCTGGCCGCTTTCGGCCTGGTCGCGCTGGTGGTCGTGGCGCTGGCCTGGCTGGGTGTGGCCTTCGGGCTGGCCGCGCAGAATCCGGAGAGCGCGGGCAATATGCCCATGCCGATCCTGTTGCTGCCGTTCTTCGGCAGCGGGCTGGTGCCGACCGACACCATGCCCGCCGGGGTGCGCCAGTTCGCCGAGTACCAGCCGTTCACGCCGATGACCGAGACGCTGCGCGGACTGCTCATGAACGAGCCCATCGGCGGCAATGCCGTCGGCGCGCTGGTGTGGTGCGCGGTGCTGGCCGGGATCGGCTACGGCTGGTCGAAGTGGCTTTTGCGCCGCCAGGCGCAGTGAGCCACACCCTCTTTCAGCCCGCGAGCGTGGCCTCGACCAGTTCCTGCCAGTTCGCCTCCGCACCCGCCCGCAGCGCCTCGGTGAAGTCCGCTTCGCCGAGGCGCTGTCGTGCGCTCAGCTCGATCCGAGCCTCGTCGGGGTGGGAGCGGTCGGGCAGGCCGCGCACCGCGGCACTGGCGGCGAGCAGCTGGGCGGCCCGCGCGTCGTCGCCCGCGCGCAGCGCCAGATCCGCTGTGCCGACGAGTATTTGGGCGATCACCGACGCGTGGCCGGTGGTGGATGCCGCCGCCCAGGCCGCGCGGCGGTGTTCACGGGCCTTGTCGAGATCCTCGGCGAGGTAGCCGAGCAGGTCGTGCACCGCCGCGGCGAAGTGGATCTGGTCGGCGTCGGCGCCCAAAACCGTTGTGGCGAGCTCGATCTGCCGGTAGGCGTGCTCGCTGTCACCGCTCCACCGCGCGAGGGTGGCCTGGTCCAGGGCCAGTACCGCGACCGCGTTCGGCCAGGCGGATTGGTCGGCGCACCGCTGTGCTTCGGCCATGGCGGCCGCGCTCGCCTCGGTATCGCCGAGCAGCCAGTACAGCTGCGCTTGGCGCGACCGCATGCGGACCGCGTCCTCGATCGCGCCGACCTCGGTGACCACCGCGATCGCCTGGTCGAGATACGCGCAGGCGGAGGCGAATTCGCCGCGCACCGCGAGGCGATCGGCGAGTTCGGTGAGCGCGAAGGAGATTCCCCAGCGTTCGCCGATGGCCTGGAATTCGGCGAGGGCGGTCTCGAGGTACTCGTCGGCCTCGCGGCCGCCCTGGCCGAGTCCGATGCGCATTTTGCCCAGCTGTAGTCGGGCCAGCGCGCGCACCCAGGGGTCGTCGTCGGTGATCAGCGGTTCGAACGCGTAGAGATATTCGTCGGGTCCGCGCAGTAGGCGCTCGAGGGCGGCGATGAATCCCAGCAGCGGGGAGCGGGATCGGCCGCGCTGATTGAATTCGTGCGCCTTGTGGATCCATTCCTCCACTTGGCGTTCGTCGTTCGGGCCGGAGCTCAGGAAGTGCGCGATGAGCCCGTAGACCATGGCCCGGGTGCCGTCGTCGACCTCGCCGGGCAGATCGGCGGCCGCGGTGATCAACTCGAGGCCCTCGGCCTTGTGCCCGCTCAGCCACCAGTACCAGCCCGCGGCCGCCGCGAGGCCCATGGCCCCGGGGGCGTCGCCCGCGGCGAGCGCGCCGCGCATGGCGGCCGCGATATTGTCGTGCTCGGCCTCGAGGGTCGCGAGCCATTCCAGCTGTTCGGCGCGGCGCAGGTGCGGCTCCGCGGTGTCGGCGAGCCGGGTGAAGTACGAAAGATGTTCGCGGCGTATGGATTCCGCTTCCCCGGATTCGACGAGCCGGTCCAGGGCGTACTGCTTGATGGTCTCGAGCATGCGGTAGCGCGGCACGCTGCTACCCACGGTGACCAGCAGCGACTTCTCGGTCAGGGCGGTGAGCAGTTCGAGCACTTCCCACTGCTCGACCGTCGCGTCCTTGCCGTCACCGGGCTCCTCGATCCCCGCGCAGACCTGTTCGGCCGCTTCCAGATTCGCGCCGCCGGAGAACACCGCGACCCTGCGCAGCACGATGCGTTCGGCGTCGGTGAGCAGCTCCCAACTCCAGTCGACCACCGCGCGCAGCGTCCGATGCTGCGGGATGGCGGTGCGGCTGCCGCCGGTGAGCAGGCGGAACCGGTCGTCGAGCCGGTAGGCGAGCTGGTCGAGGGTCATGGTGCGCAGCCGCGCGGCCGCCAGTTCGATGGCGAGCGGTATGCCGTCGAGCGCGCGACACACGCGTGCCATGGTGGCCAGGGTGTCGGCGTCGGCGGTGAGGTCTTTGCGGACCGCCCGGGCTCGGTCGAGCAGCAGCTGTACCGCCGGGGCGGATTCGATCTCGCCGGGGTCGGCGTTCTCGATCGGCACGGCCAGCGGCACGACCTGCCAGAGCGCTTCCCCGGTGATGCCGAGGGGTTCGCGACTGGTGGCCAGGATGCGCAAGCGCGGGCATTCGCCGAGCAATTGGTGCGCGAAGCTCGCCGCGGCGTCGATCACGTGTTCGCAATTGTCCAGGATGAGCAGCGTTTCGCGGTCGCGCAGGGCGGCGACGAGCCGGTCCATGGGTCCGGCGTTCGGTGCGCCGCCGAGCAGTGCGTCGCGCAGGCCGAGTGCGGCGAGCGCGGACTGCGCCACATCGGGGTTCGGGCCGAGCGGTGAGAGTTCCACCAGCCAGGCCCCGTCGGGCAGGTCCTCGAGCATGGTTCGCGCGGTTTCCAGGGCGAGCCTGGTCTTACCGGAGCCGCCGGGGCCAGTGAGGGTCGTGAGCCGGTGTGCCGCAATGAGTTCGCGCACGACGGCGACATCGGCGTATTTGCCGACGAAGGTGGTGAGTTCGGCCCGCAGGTTGGTGCGGCGGTCGTCCTCGCGCCCGCCCACTTCACCGCGCAGCAGCGCGACGTGCAGGGCGGAGAGTTCGGGGGCGGGGTCCACGCCGAGTTCGTCGGCGAGTGCCTCGCGGGCCCGCTGATAGACGCCCAGGGCTTCTGTGCCGCGTCCCGCCGCTGCGAGTGCGCGCATGAGGGAGCCTACAAGCCGTTCCCGCACCGGATGCTGGGCCACCAGTTCGGTCAGCTCGGTGATCAGATCCGGTCCGCGGCCCAGTCGGATCTCGACCTCGTACAGATCTTCCAGGGCCGACAGCCGCAGCCCCTCGAGGCGGGTGATCACCGCGTCGACGGCTTCACTGTCCTGTACGCCGACGTCCTGCATGAGCGCACCGCGCCAGAGGTCGGCGGCCTCGCGCAGCAGTTCGGCCCGGCGCAGGTCGTCAGCGCCGCGTGCCTGGTCGAGGAGCTGTTCGAAGCGCACGGCATCGACCGCGTCGGCGGGCACCGTCAGTCGGTATCCGCCCGCCTGCACGTCGAGTGAGCCGTCCGGCAGCACGCGCCGCAGCCGGGATACCAGGGCCTGGAGCGCGTTCGCGGCGTCGGCGGGCGGCTGTTCACCCCAAATCCAGTCGACCAGCGTCGTTTTGGGAACCGCGCGGCCGGGTTCGAGCGCGAGGGCGATCAACAGCGCCCGCAATCGAACACCCGGTATCGCGATGGGTTCACCGTCGTCTGCTCGGATGTCGAGCGGCCCAAGCATCCCGATCTGCACCCGGCCCATTGTGCCGCAGGGCGTCGACGGTCGACGGACCGCATCGGGGGATGCGCCGAACACGGTGCCGGACAGGCGATTCGCGTGCGTCGGCGGGCGTATCAGGTCGATGTCAGGTCCGTATCAGCGGGGCTGGCGACAGTAATCCCACGAACAGTTAAGCGCGAACCCGCAGGACGCGGAAAGCGCACGGGGACACACGATTCCCCCGCAGGAAGGGATGACCGATGGAACTCAGGGTGGACCGCGAGCGCTGTATCGGCGCGGGCATGTGCGTACTGACCGCCCCCGAACTGTTCGACCAGGACGACGCGGACGGCCGCGTGCTCGCCCTGCGCCTCTCCCCCGGCCCGGACCGGGAGTCCGCGGCCCGCGAAGCCGCTCAGATGTGCCCCTCCGGCGCGATCAGCGTCGTCCAGTAATCGCGACGAAAGGAAAGACCGATGACCCGCACCGTTCCCGTCCCGCAGGGGCTGCCCATGGAGCGCAATGTGAGCCCCTTCGACCCGCCCCGCGAGATCACGGCCTTGCGCGAGGCGCGCCCGGTCAGCCCGCTGCTGTTTCCGGACGGCCACGAGGGCTGGCTGGTCACCGGCTATGAAGAGGTTCGCCAGCTCATGGCCGACACCCGGTTCAGCTCACGCCAGGACATCGGCATCGTGCACGTGCCGTACGAGACACCCGGTATGCCCGCCGCCACCGAACCGTCCCCGCCGATGCCGGGCGTCTTCATCGCCATGGATCCGCCGGATCACACGCGGTTGCGGCGCAAGCTGATCGGCGCGTTCACCGTCAAGCGCATGAAGCAGTTGGAGGCGCACATCATCGATATCACCGAACGGCAACTGGACGAGATGTCGCGGTTGACGCCGCCGGTGGATCTGGTCAAGGAGTTCGCGCTGCCGGTGCCCTCACTGGTGATCTGCGAGTTGCTCGGCGTGCCGTACGAGGATCGGGCGACCTTCCAGGTCAATTCCGCGCAGTTCCTGGTCAAGGACCAGACCCTCGACGAGAAGATGGCCGCGCTCGGCGCGCTGAACATGTATCTGGCGCAACTGGTCACCGACAAGCGCGCCGCTCCCGGGGAGGACATCCTGTCCGATCTCGCCCGCGACGAGGATCTGACCATCGAGGAGCTGATCGGGATCGCGTTCCTTCTGCTGCTCGCGGGGCACGAGACCACCGCGAACATGTTGGGGCTGGGCACTTTCGCGCTCCTGGAGCACCCTGATCAGCTGGCGGAGCTGCGCGCCAACCCGGATCTGATGCCCGATGCCGTCGAGGAGCTCATGCGCTATCTCTCGGTCGCCGACATCTTCTACCGCTATGCCACCGAGGACATCGAGCTGGGCGGCGAGACGATCACCGCGGGGTCGACGGTGGTGGTGTCGCTATTGGCCGCCAACCGCGATCCGCAGCGTTTCGACGATCCGGACACCCTGGACGTCTACCGCAAGGCGCGCGGGCACACGTCCTTCGGACACGGCGTGCACCAATGCCTCGGCCAGCAGCTGGCGCGCATCGAGATGCGCGCGGGTTTCGACGGGCTGCTGCGGCGGTTCCCGACCCTCGCGCTGGCCGTTCCCGCCGAGGAGGTGAAGTTGCGGACGGATATGAACATCTACGGCGTGCACGCGCTGCCGGTCACCTGGTAGGCGCTACCCGCCATTCTCGGCGAGGCGATCGGCGATGAGCTGGCGGGTGATATTGGACAGGCGGGCCTCGGGAACCTCCGCGGCCCCGTCGGCATCGACGATGATCGCAGTCGGATAGATACCGCGCATGGCGTCCGGGCCGCCGGTCGCGGTGTCGTCGTCGGCGGCGTCGAACAGCGCCTCCACGGCGATGCGCAGCGCGCGGTCCTCGTCGATGCCGGTGGTGTAGGTCTTCTTCAGCGAGGATTTCGCGAACAGCGATCCGGAGCCGACGGCGGCGTAGCCGAAGCGCTCCTCACTGCGGCCGCCGACCACGTCGTAGGAGACGATGCGGCCGACCTTGTCGGGATCGGTGACGTCGGGGTCGTAGCCGACGAGGACCGGCACCACCGCCAGATCCTGCAGGGCGGCGGGGAGATTGTCGCGCACCATCTTCGACAGTTTGTTGGCCTTGCCGTCGAAGGTGAGCGAAATACCCTCCAGCTTCTCGTAGTGCTGAAGTTCCACCGCGAACAGGCGAATCATCTCGACCGCGACGCCGACGGTGCCCGCGAATCCGGCCGCCGAGTAGAAATCGGTGATGAAGACCTTCTCCATATCCCGGCTGGCCAGCAGATTGCCCATGGTGCCGCGCCGATCACCGGCCAACAGCACCCCGCCCCGATAGGAGACCGCCACGATGGTGGTGCCGTGCGGCGCGATGTCCTCCTTCGAGGTTCGCCGCGCACCGCCGAAGGTGTTGCCGGGCAACAGTTCCGGCGCATGCCGTCGCAGATACTCGGAGAACGAGGACTGCGTGTAGCCCATGTCGAGCGGTAAACCGTCATAGCTGGTCATTGCGCGACCCCCTCGGAACTGGTGAACACTACTGCCTGCCGACGCTACCTGCCCCGGGCACGGTAGTCTCGTCTCGTGTTCACGTGGATGCGGTCGACGGCGCTGACAGCGGTCGCGCTCGTCCTCGCCACGTGGTCGGTGCTGCTGCTCGCGCAGGTCGATCCGAAATCTCTTGTCGCCATGGGCGCGGCCACCGTGGTGGCGCTGGCCGTACTGGCGGTGCTGCCCGCCTCGCGGCCGGTGGCCCTGGTCACGGTGAGCGGCGGCCCACCCGAGGCCGCGCGCCGACGTCGCGGCGCTTTCCAACGTCAGAGCAATCCTCACACACCCGGACGGCCGCGTCCGAGGGCTCCGGGACTGCCGTTCTGATTCGACCGTGCGCACGGCACGGTCGGCTACGGCTGTCTTGAACCCCCCGCGCCCAATCGGCGCGTCTCTTTGTGAGGTCTTCTCCCATGCTCGATTTCGTGTACTACCCCGTGTCCGGAGTGCTGTGGTTGTGGCACACCGCCTTCGCGTCCGTCCTCGGCGGCGGCGTCGCCTGGACGCTGGCGGTGATCTTCCTGGTCGTCACCCTGCGCGCACTGCTCTTGCGACCCTTCCTGGCACAGGCCCGTTTTCAACGCGCATTGGGCCGAATGGCCCCGGAGCTCCAGCGCATTCGCGACGAACACGCCGGTGACCAGGTGCGCCAAGCCGAGGAATGGCGCCGACTGCAACGCGACCACGGCGTGAACTGGATGTCCGCGTTCCTGCCAATCGTCATGCAGGGCTTGGTCTTTCTCGGCCTGTTCCACGTCCTGCGCTGCTTCACCGACGCGAACGCCGCCATCGGCAACTACGTCTTCACCGCCGAGCAGGTCGGCTCGTTCCTGGCCGCGAACCTGTTCACCGCACCGCTGTCGGAAAGCCTGTCCACCGCTGGCGACACGTTCGGCTCCGTAGCCTTGGTCGTCATCCCGCTGGTGCTGTGCACCGCCGCAGTAACCCATCTGACCGCACGCGCCGCGATCCGCCGCCAGCCCGCCTCGACATCACAACAGACCAAACTGCTGAACACGTTGTCCCTGTGGGTATTTCCCCTAGGCGCGATCGCCGCGGCCGCGATCATGCCGGTCGCAATCCTCGTGTACTTCGCCACCAATGCCCTGTGGACCCTCGGACAACAACACTTCGTCAGCCGACACATCCCCGTCACGACCGATTCGTGAGCCTTCGCAACCAGCGGGCAAGTCGTGCGTGCCGACGATTCGGCGCGCGATCGCTGCGCTCAACCACTCGGGGGCCTGCTCGGGTATCCAATGCCCCACGCCGGGCAGCACGAGAAATTCGTAGGGTGCCTCCACGTGCCGCGCACAGCGTTCGACCGCCACGCGCGCCACTGCGATGTCCTCGGTGCCCCAGACCAGGGTCGTGGGCACTCGCACGGTCGAAACATTGTGCCAATCTTGACCTTTGGCGCGATACCACGCCAGCGCCGCGGCCATCGCGCCCGGGTGGGAGAGCACGTCGATGTGGGTTTGCGCGACCTCGGCGGGCACCGCGTCACCGAAGCCGAGGCGCAGGGCCGCGGCGTCGTCGGCGAGTAGTAGCGGCCCGGCCTCCGCCGTTTCCAGCAGCGCCATGTACTGCGACTTCTCGATCTGCTCGGGATCGGTGCGAATCGCCTGCGCGAACGCCGCGGGGTGCGGCACCGACACCGCGGTCAGGGAGGCTACCCGGGTGGGAGACGTGGCGGCGACGTTCCACGCGACGATGGCGCCCCAATCATGGCCGACCAGGTGCACGCGTTCGAGCTGAAGCGCGTCGCACAATCCGAGGATGTCGCCGGTCAACTCGGCCAACCGGTAGGCCTCGGTCGCAACAGGGCGCGCACCCGGCGAATAGCCGCGCTGGTTCGGCGCGTAACTGGCTATCCCGACGGCGCTCAGCCGGTGCGCGACCCCGGCCCATGATGCCGCGCTCTGCGGAAACCCGTGCAGCAGTATGGCAGCGGTCCGGTCGGCAGTGCCGCGGGGCACGCTTTCGGCGAACACGTCGAAGCGATACTCACCTACCTCGACAGCGAGCGCCTGCGTTTTCCTCGTCATGAAGGCAAGGCTAGACGGGTATCGGAACGCTGTACAGACACGTGTCCACCCTAGTGGTTGCTACGAGGCGGTACGCGGGCGTGGAGTAAACGTGCTGCCGCCGGTGTTGTAGCACCTGTTGTCGCAGCGATCACGGCGGGCTGGTCCGCCCGGGAAGGGATTGAGCCGGTGAGCCTTCGTCAGTTCGAGTACGCGCTGGCCGTGGCCGAAGCGGGGTCGGTGACGGCCGCGGCGGAGTTGCTGCATGTCGCTCAACCGTCGATGTCGCAGCAGATCCGCAACCTGGAGCGGGAATTGGGGGTGACGCTGTTCGCGCGGACGCCAGCCGGACTGGTGCCCACCGTGGTGGGTCGTGCGTTTCTGCGGGAGGCGCAGGTGGCGGTGAGTGCGGCGCGGCGGGCGCGGGCGACGGCGCGAGACGGTGCCGACGAACTGGTGGGAGAACTGGTGGTCGCGGCGCAGATGGGCTTCGGGACTCGGCAGCTGCCGGTCGTGCTGAGCGCGCTGCGCCGCCGCTTTCCGAGGCTGGAGGTCACCGTCTTCGAGGAGCCGAGTTCCGCCGAGCTCGAGCGGCTGTGTCGCCAGGGCGTGCTGGACCTCGCGTTGATGGCGGCCTGCGAGCGTGGCCCCGCCGACGCCCAGCACCTCGGCTACGAAGAGTTCGTCGTGGTGCTGAGCGCCGGGCATCGGCTGCTCGCCTCGGAGCGGGTCGAGCTGTGCGAGCTGGAGGGGGAATCGTGGGTGCGGTTCGACCGCGACAGCGCGCTCGACGGTGTACTGACCGGCGTGCTGCGCGATAACCAGCTGACCCCGACCACGGCCGCCCGCGCCTCCCAGACGGCGACGGCCGTGCGTTGGGCCGCCCATGGATTGGGAGCGACCCTCGTCCCCGCCTCGGCGGTGCCCCGCGGCGACGAGCACCTCGCACGGCCGGTGTTCCCGGCCGTGGTCCAGCCCGTCGTGGCCGTGGTCCGCCACGAGGCGGGACCGGCGGAGGCGGCGCTGCTCGAACTCCTGCGTGCGCAGAGCTGGGCCCCAGCGCCTCAGAGCTGGGTGACACCTCCGTCGGCGACGAACTCCGTGCCTACCGCGTAGGTGGCGTCGAAGGCGAGAAATGCTGCCGCCCTAGCGATCTCGTCCGGTGTGCCGAAGCGCCGCATGGGATTGTCCGCGGCCCGTTCGGCTTTGAATTGCGCGGCGGCCGCCGCGGTCATCGTATTTTCCAGAATTCCGGTGTCGATGAGCCCGGGGCTGAGCGCGTTGACCCGAATGCCGCGCGGAAGCAGCTCGCGGGACAGGGTGCGCGCCATCGAACGCAACGCCGCTTTGCCCGCCGCGTAGACGCTGGTGTCCGGCAAACCCAGCACGTTCGCATTCGAGGTCGTGAGGACAACGCCCGCGCCCGGGCTGAGCAGCGGTGCGAGCTTCTGCACTGTGAAGAACGCGCCTTTGACATTGATCGCGAACAGCTCGTCGTACATCTGCTCCGTTGTCGACTCGAAGGGCGTGAGGGCGGCGATACCGGCGTTGACGAACAGGGCATCGATCGTACCGAGTTCGGCCGTTACCCGCTCCGCCAGCGCATCGAGGTCGGATAGTTCGGCTACATCGCCTCGAACGGCAATCGCGTTCTCGCCCAGACGTTCTCGCGCGCTGTCGAGGCCTGCCTGCGAGCGGCCGGTGATCACCACGCGGGCTCCACCTTCCACCAGCAGCTTCGCCAGCGCGAATCCCAAGCCGCTGCCGCCACCCGTGATCACCACATTCTTGTCGTTGTATGCACCCATGCGTGATTCCTCCGTTGTTGTTTCCGAATTCGTTCAGCCCCTGGGGAATTCGCCGCCGTCGACGACGATGCTGCTGCCGGTCAGCCAGCTTGCCCGCGGCGAGACGAGGAAAAGCACCGCGTCGGCGATGTCGGCGGGCCGACCATCGCGCCCCAGCGGCGGGGTGGTGTTGTCCTGCCCCGGCCCCGCATTCAGGCGTGCCCACTGCTCGCGTGTCGCCTCGCCGCCAGGGGTGGCGGTTCTGCCGGGAGATACGGTGTTGACCCGAATTCCGAACGGAGCCAACTCCGCGGCCAATCCGCGGCTGTAATTCTCCAGTGCCGCCTTCGCTGTCGTGTAGTGCAGGAATGGCGGTGCCACCGTGGGCACCGCGGCCGAGGAGATGTGCACGATCATCCCCGAACGCCGGTCCCGCATGCCTGGTGCCAGCAGCGAGTCCAGCCGCACCGATGCCAGGAAGTTCAAGTCCAGCGCGTCCTGCCACGCCTGATCCGGGATCGCCAGTGCGCCTTGGTAGGGACCTGCCCCGCCCGCGTTGTGAACCAGGATGTCCACACCGCCGAACATCTCCTGCGCGGCCGCGGCGAGCGTCTGCGCACCGGCCCGAGTTCGCACGTCGGCCGCCACGAAGGCGGCTCCCTCCGGTACCGTGCTCGTTTCCGATCGGGCGGTCGCGAGCACCTCGGCGCCCGCGTCCAGGAGTTGGCGCACAACGGCGGCACCGATCCCGCGAGTACCCCCGGTCACCAGGGCCCGCTTGCCCGCGAGTTCCCCTGCGCCCGAACCGTTCTCGACCGTACTCATGCCGACTGTCCTCTCGATTGCGTGTTTGAAGGCTCGACGGAATAGAGCGCGATATTGGGCACCTGGCCGAGCTGTTTCACGGTATGTCGGCGAAAGAACGCCAGGCAAAGACGAAAATTCAGTAGATGCCATAGGAATTTCCTATGCAGCCCCGAACCTTTCGGCGCTACGGACGATCCCCAGACATCGTTAAGAATCTTGAAAGTACGGCCGGATAGCCTTCCTGCATATGGACCGAAAGTGATTGCGGTCCAACAGATAACGCTCCTCTGGGGGCCTACGAGAGGAACATCGTGAGGAAGACAACCGTCGCCCGTGCCGGGCTCGCATTCGCGACCTTCGCCGCCACACTGGCCGTGGTCGCTCCCGTAGCCGAGGCCGACACCGCGCGGCGAGGCGCTTGCCTGACCGTTGTGAACAACACTCCCCACGCGATTCGCATCACGATGAACACCACCCCGATCGGCAACGAGCCCGGCTGGTCCTACACCATCCCGGGCCGCGCCCGTCAGACCCTCATAGACGCGGGAGGAAACAACCTCCTGTCTCCTGACGGAAACTGGGACATCAGCGGCCCGGGCGGCCACTGGTGGTTCGACGACAAAATGCTCCAAGGTGCCTGCAACGGCACCTGGAACTACACGGTGAACTGAACCGCGCAGGCACTGACCGGAATCTGCCCTCGTCCCACTCTCGGGACGGGGGCATTTCGTCATCACGCTCGAGTTCGATTCGCCGCGGCTCAGTGCTGGATCAGCCCACCGACCGGAGTCGAGTCCGGCCGGGTCCTGCGGCGGGGCGGAGGAGCTGCGATTGCGGATCGAGAGGGAGCAGCTTGCTGCGGTTACGAGACAGGAGCCACGGACATTCGATCGGGGTCGAAGGTCGCCGTCAGGGTCTTTCCGCTATGCAATTCGGTGACGCGGATCGTGTTGTCAGTCAGGAAGGACATCTGTGCAGGGCAAGGTCCTTCGTACTCGACCCATACCATCGCTTGTCTGCTGAACAGCCCATCGCGCTCCCGCAGCCACACGCGGCAGCCGTGGTCGAAGTTGTAGTAGGGCACCGAGACCACTTCATGACGACCGTCCGGGCTGACCACAACGTCCTCGACATCGCCGTCCTCCGAGAACAACGCTGTTATGAACGACGTCAAAATCCATAGCGGTATCACCGCCAGCGTCACGACGGCAACAAACGTTCTCCACACCCACTTTCGGTACCCACTCAGCCTAGGCGCGCACACGAAACAGAGCACCACGGCAGCCGTCCAGAGCATCGGGGCAGCGACGAAGGGAATGACGTCGAACCGGTAGAAGCGGACCGCCAAACCGTCTCCGGGCGCGGCAATGAACCACCCTGCGATCGCTGCGGCAAATAGCGCCGGGACGGCGAGCAACCCGCCGAGCCGTACTCCCCTCCGCACCCGATCCACCTCACTCACGCGCACAGGGGATGTAGGCACCTTGCCCTCGAATGTCTTCTCGGCCAACGATCTATCCATTCATGCGATGTGCGCCCCGGGCTTCTCCCGCCCGGACACGCCGCCAGCCTATCCGTGTCCCTCTACCGTTCACGAGCCCGAAAAGATGCAGGGGACGGTTGACTGCAACGACCTCAGTCGGGCATTGGTCCGCTTCCCGACCCCTGTCGCGGCGAGGGTTCGTGCCACCGCAGATCGTCGGGTGGTTCCGCGGTTACAAGCCCGAAGCCGGAATCGGTCGCGAACAGTCCCACATCCTCCAGATAGAGGACAGGCACCGGTGCTTCCAACAATGGACGCGGTTCCCGTTCGATTCGGTATGGCACCTCGACGGCTTGCGGGATCTCATTGACCTCCACGACCTCGCCGTCTTCTTCCAGAAAAGCCCAATACGGCTGGAACCGCACCCGATTCGGGCAAGTTCGCGACCAATGGAACAACACCCAGTCGGAGAAGCCAGGTCGCGCGTACTCCGCTGCCCCGGTGCCATCGGGCCAGAACACGACTGCCTCGTCCTCCATGGACGAGTAGTAGCCGACCTCGACGCTCCACTGACCGACAAGGTCGCTACGACACACGAACCGACTCAACCATCCACGCCAGTGCGCGTCAACCACCGGGTGAACGAAAAGTGCTGGCAGACAATATATTCGCTGCGAGCATCCTGGTGCAGGGGTGCGCGAATCACATCGCGCTCGTTGCCCGCACGTTCATCCGCGTGAGACATCGGCGACAGCTGATCGTCGGTCGGCTGCCACGCTCATCGGCATAAGCGCGCACTGCAACGGGCCGAGTTCACCTCGGGCCGTTCATCTTCGGAGCTACTGCGCCGGGCCGCCAAAGGGGTTCCGGTGCGTTCCGTTCTGCCTCATCGGAGCCGATCGGGATCCGATCCTTTCGGTCGGGTCGACGAATGTCGGGATCTGGAAGGTGGCGTCGGCGGCCAAAACCCGTCGCGCGAAAACGCCTGTGAGTGAGGGGCTTTCAAGGTTCTACGGTAATAATTTTCCGCCTGGCTGAGTTCGCCGAACTTGCCGATACGGTCGCATCCTGCCTGCGGCCGGAGCATGGCGCATCCCGATTGATGGAACACATGGGCTGCGGTAGCCTCGGCGGGCTTTTGTGCTACCGATTGGAGTTGCTTGTGTCCCACATGCCTACGCACCCACCGCACCAGTTCCCAGGTGACCCCTACGGTCAGCGACCTGGTGCGCCTGCTCGGTCGCGGTCGGGTGTGGCCACGGCGGCCGGAGGCTTCGGTCTGCTCATGGGCGTGATCGTGCTCGGTGTCGGGCTTGTCGGTGTCATCGCGTCCATCCTGTGGATGGTCGACTCGGTGCCCGGTGAGAATCGAATCTTCGGTGGCATTCTCGCGTGCGCGTTCTGCTTGTTCGCCTTGCTCTACGGGGTGGCGATGGCGCGGTCCGCGCTCCGGCTGTTGCGCGGCGAACCCGGTGCCGCCGATAGCCTGGCTGGGCGCTACATCCTCATCCTGGTCGTCTTCGGCGGCGGGCTGATCAACGTAATCCTCAACTCCGAAATCAGTTCCCCGATCCTGATCGGCGGATTCGGCACCGTGGTCGCCCTCGCTATTGCCGGAATCGTGCTGTGCCGCATGGCCCGGCCCACCTCAGACCGCCCATGAGGAAGCGATTCGGGTGGTTGTGCCGGACCGAATCTCCCCGGCAGGAACAATCCCGGGCGCGGACACGGGTATCAGAGCTGGGAAAGGGATGCGCGGCCCGATCCCATTGAAAGACAACACCATGCCTGACAGTAATGAACCCGCAGTGCGCTACTTCGTTCTGATCGACGACGAGAGAGGTTACCCCGACGGCACGCGTGCGCGGCGGATCACCGGGCTTGTACGCCGGACCGACACCCGGCCACTGCCTACCGACGAAGCACTCGGCAGGGACTTCCAGTGGGGTCCCACCGAATATCTGCGACGCTACGACCCCGGAGTGGACGAGCCTCACGAGGAGATCTCCGCCGAGGCAGCCGAGCGAATCATCGAGAGCTGGCGCGGCTCGGGGACCGGACAAGAGGTCGAACGGCCCGAACGCACCAGGCACGAGTCGAACCCGCCCATCGATGATTCGCAAACCTGATCGGATCGAGGCGCGAAGAAACCGGCGGGACATGAGAACAGTTCTCGACACAGCCGTCCTGAAGTCCCGTCGACCGACACCCACCTCACAGGGCGGGCCACCACACCGAACTCGGCATGATGGTGCGTTCGGCCGACCCACCGGCACCGACTCCCAGATCGGACGGACACGAGAAGTCGACGGTTGGGATCCCACAGGAACCGCGCTGATCGTCGATCCGGAGAAGGGGACGCGTCGGCCGGTCACGGACTACTCGGATTTCTCGCATTTGGAGAAGGCAAGACAAGTGGCCAGCGTACTCCCGGGCGGCGGCTGGCGCGCCTATGAATACGGGCATGGACCAGACGACCAGGACTCCGACGTCGAACTGGTCTTGGCGTGGCTAGTGACTTCGGCCGCCGACCTCATTCCGGTGACGCTCGATGCCAACAGGCATCTCGGCACGTTCGATGCCGCGGACCGATTCCTTCCACCGGATCTGTAGCAGCTCATCGGCATGTGCGGATGTCTTGAGCCGCAACGGATCTCAAACGCCGGCCACGCGCCCAGCGGAATGTCAGTACGTCTGCGGATAGAGGTGCCCGATCACGCTCATGCCCGCAGCCACAGCATCGAGGCATCTGGTTAGAGCAGACCGCGCTTCTCGCGTTCAGCTTCGACCAGTGCCTCTAGGACTTCCTCCGGATCCACCGTGAACAAGCTGTCGGCCAGGGCGTCGTAGTCACAGGTGCTCAGCGGCAGTCCGAGCTCGGCGAGTTCAGCGGCCAGCCGCGTGAACGCGATTCGTTCGTCGGGCTCGTCCTGGTAACGCGCCTGCACGGCAGCGACCCCCTCGGCCAGGCTGGATCCGGCCAATCCCCAGAAAGTGAATTCGGTGTCCAGCATGATGACGCGCCAGCCACGGCTTACGGGCTCGTCGGGGTGCAGCCAGTAACCGACCCACCCCTTTCCGCCCTTCGCCACGAGCTTGAGATACCGGGCCAACTCCGCGGCTCCGGCATTGTCAGCCTGCGTCTCCGGGTGCGCGAGATCCTCTTCGCGTTGATAGCTGGTATCCAGAAGCGGGTTGACCTCACCCGCCTCGAAGAAGTTCAGGTCGAGAAGGTGCGCGAAATCGGTACGGCCTTCCCACTGAGCCACCAGCAGCACTCGAAGATCGTCGGGTACCGGTCGGCCATCCAATCGCTCGCGGGAAAACTCAGCGAGCCGTGCGTCGAACATGCGCCCCTCTCCAGCGGTTGAAACGAGATCCTCGCTGCAACGTAACACCCGTCGACGACAAGGCATGCTGAACACCGGAAGCGATGGTGCGACAACTGATCTGCGCCTTCGGAGTAGACCGCACCGTGTGCAGATGCCATTTCGAATCGCACTGAATTCGGCATGAGCGGACGTTCCGAGGCCTCAGATCTGCTCGCCTGGTTGATCTTTCAGCGTGCCGCGTTGGCCGTTTCGGTCAGCGCGCCATGCGGCAGATGGTGTGTCGTCAGCCGCCACAGCCCGTGAATCCGCAGCATACGAACCCTTCTGCGGCTCTTCACGATTCGGATCTACTGTCGGCCAGCAGGTTTGTACGGCCGACCATCGCCCGGGTCGCGCAATGTAGGTCGCTGGCCGGACCCCGACGCGAGTCTCCCTCACCCCTGCGTAGCATCTGGTCATCATGAACGGCCGGGAGATCGTAGCTATGGGTTCGTGGGTTTATGCAGACGGCGTCCTCATGCCGGTGCTCCTGGTCCGTCTCGACTACGACTTCTGGTACGAGATGGCCCGAGAAGAGGGCACACTCGCGGCGGGCGAGGAGCCGTTCCTCGATTCGGCCGGGCATGCCTACTACGTGTCGTTCAAAGTCCTCCGCGACGACGCGGCATTCTGGCCTGATTCCGGGCCGCACCGTTCGGTCGACGAAGCGCGGACCACGGCAGAATCGAGGGTGCCGTCTCCGATCACTTGGCAATTTGTAGAGTCACTGCCATGACGATCATTGTTTGAAGCGTCACGATTTGTCTGGCACGCGCGCCGCGTCAGCCGTGGCAATAGACCCGGACGAGCACTGTGTCTTCGGGCAGTGCCGCCAGGTAGTCCTCGTTGCCTCCTGGTGGTACTGGGCAGTCGGGCTCGTCTGCGTAGCAAGTGTTTTCGTCCCAGCTCTTATGTGCCCAGACACCACTGTCCTCGACCCACCAACCATCGAGGGTGAGCAAATCGCAGTATTGGTTGGTGTTCCTTGCGAGGTCCAGCAAGGCCTTTGGGCCGCCCGCGCACTCGCCTCGGTTGGTGGCGGATACCTCACCCCAGTAGTTGGGGGTGTCGTGGATCAACCGGGGGTCGTCCTCGAAGCCGGGTCGTACATAGAACCCAGCGCCTTCGCCACCGCCGCGAATCCGCCATGTGTCCCACATGGATCGGTCGGCGGGCTGTTCGTACATCTCGAACGGAGCGAGGGCGTGAGCAAGCGCGGTTTGCACATCATCGATCGCATCCGGCGGCAAGCACACGGTCACCCAGATATGCGCTAATCCCCTCCCCCTCCACTATCGAGCGCTCAGGCTAGCTCTCGAAATCAGCAGGCGCAGCTCGATTTCCGGCCGTTGTTGCGGCGCAGCGAGTTCAAAGCCTGACCGCCCCTACAACGGTGTGGCGGTAGCGGAGGCCATGACTACTCGTCTCCCTCGTTTGCCCATTCACGGTAGAGCGGATTTGTGATGCTAAGGCTGACTGCCTGGGCATTGAGAGCGAGTGTGATCACGGCCGGTCTCTCGGTCCAACGGACTTCGTAGCCGAGGTCTTCGTCGAACTCTTTCTCGTCGGCGGAGCCCATCTCGATGCCCAGACGGTCGTGGAGCTGTGCGAAGGTTCGAGCCAAATCGGCTCTGTGCTCGTCCGATCCGTCCTCTTCCTCATCGTCGGCCAGGTCGGACACCCAGACGTCTATCCACTTGATCGCTTTCCCCGCGAGGGCCATGCGCTGGATAGTTCCGCGGTCGAGAAATGCGTGTGCGCGGGGAGCCGATACCTGGAGATCGGTTTGAATGGAGGCGTGGTCTGCCCCTGAGGCAGTGACTCTCCAACCCACCCGGTCGCAGAACCTGGTCAGGTCGCCCTCGGTCCACGTCCAATCGAATGCGCCAGCGGCCCTGACGATTCGGAGAGCTCCATCGATATCGGCTTGCATGCGCGAAGGCTACATCCGGAGAGGAGTCGGCCTACGCCACCCTGCATCAATCGTGCGTGCCCGCGCTGAATCGGCTGGCAGCGCTGACCTAGATATTCGGCAGGGGTGTTGTGCTGGAGAGTTCTCGGTTGTCGAAGTGGTCACGTGCCGCGGTGATCGCCGGTGCGGCGACCTTCGCCCATGCGGTGAGCGCTTCCAAGGGCGCTCGAATCTCTTCGACCAGATCGGTGGTGGCGTATTCGACGCGGGGCGGGGAGTCCGGATAGACGGTGCGGGTGATGAGTCCGTTGCGTTCCAGGTCGCGCAGCGTCACGGTCAGCATCCGGCGACTGATTCCGGTGATGGCGCGTTCGAGTTGGCTGAAGCGGCGCGGGCCGTCGCCGAGTTCCACCAGTACTTGAGCGCTCCATTTGCCGCCGATCAAGGCCAGCACTTCCGGGAGCGGACAGACGTCGATGATCGAGTCCTGATCGTTGACCTGGTTCGTTACCCCGGGGTTCCGTGGCGACAAGAAAGTGCCTCCTTCCCAACGGGTTTGATCATGCGTGACGATTACCTCCGTTACAAGTCGTAACGTTCCTGCGTATGCGTGGGAAGTAGCGGAAAGAGGTTAGCGGTGCCCTTCGCCCGGACCAATGGTGTCAAGATCGCCTACGAAATCGCGGGCACGGGGCCCGCACTGCTCCTGCATCCCGGGATGTTCCAGGATGGTCGGCACTGGGCTCACAGCGGATACACCGAGGCACTCGTCGGTGATTTCACCGTGATCGCGATGGATCCGCTGGGGCTGGGTGCCAGCGATGCGCCGACCGCAGAGGCGGACTACTCGCTAGAGCGCAGAGTGGCGTCGGTGACCGCGGTGCTCGACGACGTGGGCGTCGCGCAAGCCGCGTTCTGGGGATACTCGTTGGGTGCCATGACCGGGTACGCGGTGGGAGCCCTTGCGCCGCAACGACTTTCCTGCCTGGTAGCCGGAGGGTTCGACCCGATTCGAGGATTCCGCTCGGCGGTGGAACCCACGCTTGCCGCGCTCGGACTCCCGGCCGACACCGATGCCTACCCCGTGATGGAACAGGCGGCAGCCGCCGCGCCCTACCAAGCGGCGGTGATCGCGGCCGGAAACCGCGCCGCGTTCCGAGCGAACTACTCCGCTTTCGCCCGCGAACCCGGCTTGTCCGCCGGTGTGGCCGCATCCGGAATACCGGTCCTGATGTACGCGGGCACGGCCGACCCGTGGCATGAGCCGATGCGCGAATTCGCCGACCACACACCGTCGGCGACGTTCTTCTCCATCATCGACGCCGACCACCAAGGCGGCTGGGACCGCTGCGGCGATGTACTCCCCACCGTCGTCGAATTCCTGACGTAGTAACCGGATAACCTCATCCGGGTGATCCTCCGTCCCGTCGAAGGCATACCCGAGGGCCTGACCTCGCGAGCGCAATCGTTTGTCAGCAGACACGGCGTCAAAGTCGAGGTTCGGCCCGTGGAGGACCACCGGCAGTGGTGGCTCGAGCGCGGCATTCCCGCAGGATTGATCGACCGCATGACGGCCTACGAGAAGACATGGGGCGGCCTGCATTTGCCACCCGCACCGCAGTACGAGGGCGGCCCGCGCTACTTCTATCCAGACTCCCCCGAATCCGATGCTGCGGGATGGTGGTTCGAAGCCGGGGCGCAGCGGGCCGCCGTGCCCTTCATGTTCATGATCGGCCCGTCCAACGAGTTCGGAATCCACGGCGACCAGGCAGGGTGGGTGCCCTTGCACTCGACCATCGAGGGCTGGGTGGAATCACTCGCTCTGGCCGACCACGCATCGACGTGGGCACGCCGAATCACCAGACTCGTCGGTGACGAGGTCGACGGCATCGACGTGAGCGACTACGAACCAGTACGCGAGGTAATGGGCCTCGCGGACACTTGGTGGCGAGGTTCGGACTCGCTGGTGGCGCTGTACACCGGAGAAGCCAAGGCGCTCGCCTTCCCCAAAGCCCGTGTCGCGCTGGTTTACTCAGGCCTCGACAGATGGGGGCTGCACGGCAGCGTCGCAACCGATTCATAACCGACACCGTCGGGAGCTGAGCACGCGTCGACCGTAACTGTGGTCTCACACCGCAACTGGCGTGACGCCTCCCAATAGGACTTTGACTGACCTATTGAATTCCTACCGTGGTTTTCGTACCCGCAATCAGGACGAGGAGGAACAAATGGCCGTCAAGGAAACCCTGCAACTTTTCACCCCCATGCTGTACGTGAAGAATTCCGTCGAAGCGATCGCGTTCTACAGCGACGTATTCGGCGTGGAGGAAATCAAAGAGCGCACCATGCTCCTGAGCCAGGTGCCCGGCATGGAGAACACTCCCGGTGCCGACCAGCAGGCCGTCTACTCCAAACTCCAATTCAACGACGGCAGCGCCCTGAATGTGGCGGAGTCGAAGTCCGAGGGCACCACCACGGTCGGCAACAACATTCATATCGGACTGATGTACACCGACACCACAGCCCAGAAGACGGCGTTCGACAAGCTCGCCGAGGACGGTGAGGTGCTCGAGGCCTTGGAGGCGAAGTTCTGGGGAGCGGTCTACGGCATCGTGCGCGACAAGTACGGCGTCGTCTGGGAATCCAACGCCTACACCACCCAGGACTGAACGCGGCGTCGGCCCGGCGAGATGTCCATCTGGTCGGGCCCCGCACGGCAGCCCGACGCTCCGCGTGCGCTATTGCGCACAAAGCGGCAGTTGCGGACGCTCCGATGGCCTCGAACCTGATCGGCTGATTGATCTTTCGGCGTGCCGCGTTGGCCGTTTCGGTCAGCGCGGCACGCGGCATGAGCGGATCTCTTCCGAGGCGGAAGATTTGTGCGAGCAGGGAAATCGCTCCCTCGCGTCCATGGAGGTCGCGGCTTGGCGTTATCACCACGAGTAGTACAAAAGGCTGCGGCCTGGCTCGTAGCTTCGAGTGAATTTTTCGCGTATGGCCAGTTGCACCGGCTCCGACAGATCAGGAGCCATGTTTTGCTCGACCACCTGAAAATCCTCAGGGCGGACGTACACATAGGCGGGCCGTGCGCTGAAGTACTCATAGAAGCCGTGCGTCATTCCCTTGCGCTGGTAGCCGACCTCCGCGGTGTAGATTCCGTCCCGGAGAATGGGTTTGCTGTAGGTCACCAGGGTTGCGCTGTATGCGAAACCTTGGGCGCGTGTCTGTGTATCGAAGCGGCACGACTGGTCCCGATCGAGGTCGAGTCTGCGTTCGAGGTCGCTCAGGTCGGCGGCGCGAGACTCCGGCGTCCCAATAAGGTAGGTGACACTTCCAGGATCGGTGCCCTCTTTCTCCGCACGGGCTTGCGCATATCGGCGCGCATCCTCGTTCGCGAAGAACTGCACGGTGTGGAGCGTCTCGGAATCGGGGACGTCTTGGACGTAGCGATCGAACCCGAACTCCGTGAAGGCTTCGGGCGCAAGCTCCTCGACGAAGAACCAGGGATGCTGGCTACCCAAGCTGAGCGCGGGATCAAGCACCGCTTTGAAGTGGTACAGATCCAGCCCCATGCCGCCTCCCAATGTGGTCACGTATACGTATAACAATGAGGCGGCTGGACTGCGCGGTGCCCTCACTGCCTCGAGGTCGAGAACCATAATCCTGGCAGCACACCTCGGGTAAACGACACGCTCATCGCCAGTTGGGGATATTGCCCACGGGGGCGGTGTCAGTACCGGTCGCTATGGTCACCCCCATGCCTGACCCCGCTCCAGACACCTTCGACCAGGTATGGGCCCGTTTCCACCGCCACCTCTGCAGGTACTCGCCCGCCTCGGCCGCGACCCTGCAACCTGGCGCTATCGCCGAACAGATCGCACACCTGGAAGCGGTCCACGGTTTCGCGCTGCACCCCGACGTCCGGGCACTGCTCGAAAATCACAACGGCACCGTGCATGTCAACGGGAATGCCGTCGAAGGCAGCGAATTCCTCCCGTTGGGGTACATGCTCGACCCGATCGACCGGATCGTCGCCGACCACGAGTGGCGAACCACCTTCAGCGCCGAGAATCGCGCATTGGGCTTCGACGAGGAGACCCTCTACGGCCATGCCCACCAATGGGTTCCGATCGCTCACTCCATCAGCGCCGGTATCCTGTTCGTCGAGCACCGCCCCGGACCAACCTACGGTCACGTCATCGAATTGGGTATCGGCTCAGGCGCTTTCGAAGGCACCCTCTGGGCCAACACGCTGCTCGAATTCTTCGCAACCCTCGCCCACTCCCTCGACACCCGCACCCCCTTTCGTGACCAGACCCCCGGCGTGTGGAAGTCGGACCTCACCGAGAAGACCTATCTGCAGTGGGACTGGGACTGGGACGAGTGAACCCTCCCCGAACCGGCAGGATTCAAAGCCCGCACGGTATGCGGCAGGAGCGGATATTCGAGGTGGTGCCTTGCGGTGGAGATGGCGGTGTCTTCGACCGCTACCGCCGCACTAGCCGGATGGTGACGGCTTCACCGTTCAGCAGGTTCAAAGCGAAGACCTCGGTGGTGCCTTCGTACATGCACTGGAGAGCTGGCTGGAAGTCCGCGACATCCAATTCGTACAGCGACCCACCGGAATCCACGAACGTGCAGGTTCTTTCGATGGCCGATGCCAGCGTCACCGGTCTGATCTCCACGGGAACCAGCTCGACCTCTGTACCTGCACGGTAAGAACGTCCCACGGTTACTCCTGAACTCAAGACCTTGAGCTTGAGATCGTAGATCCGCTCGTCCTTCTGCGTGTTATTGCGGAGCAAGCTCTGGACCAGTGCCGGGCTGCTCTCGAAGCTGATCGTGTCACCGGCACTCAGGGCCTCTATCGCAACAATTGCCACGGTCGCAGCGTATCCGGCACCTGTAGACGACCCTATATCCGTCGCAGGCAAGCGGTTTCGCCAGGATCGGTTGTGGTGGGCGCAACACGCTCATCGGCATTTCCGTGCGTTGTAGATGATCGAGATCGCTCGAGCCCGTCGATCTTCGGGGGCGCATCCGGGCGCGGCACCAGTCCAAGTCGTTTCCCCGCTGCGGTTGGCTAGGCCATCAGCTCGATATGGGCATGCTCCGGCGCCGCCCGGCAGACGTAGAGATGCTGGTCGTAGCCGCTACCTATCTGGACCGCAGTGTGGTTGAAGCCGATGAGTGGTTCATGTGCCGGTTCTTCGTGTGGGAGCCAGCTGCTGCTGGTGGCGGCCTCGAACGTAGCGATTGTCAGCAGGGCATCCATGTCGCTGTCGCAGGTGGGGCAGAGCAGAGGGCTGGGGTCGGCGGCTCCCCAGCCAGGCCAGCCGCCGACTTTCCAGCCGGGAGCGATGGCCAACTCATTGGCATAGAACTCCTCGGGGGCGATCTCGTAGGCACTGTCCACACCCGTGTCGGCTGCCTGCCACACGCTCCAGTCTCCGATCTGCTCCCGGAGTTCCTTGCTCAGATCCCTGAAGTCGGGGTATTCGGTGACCTGCTCTGGGTTGAGAAGGCACGGCTCGGGCAGGTAGCCGTCGAACTGCACCGCGGGCGGTTCGGGGGGCGCGGCGAGGATGTCGGTGACTGTGGCGGCCTCCCGCCAGAACAGCGCGGTCTTGGCCATACCCGCCGAGTGGTCGAAGGGGCACCACAAGACTTGGAGCAAGTCCGCGCCTTCAGGTGTGTGCAGATCGGGCACGTCGCGCGCATACAGCTGCGCGACCGGAAGCATCGCTATGGAACCCTCATAGCGGGCGATCGCCAGCGTGACCGGATACTCCTGCGGGGGGCGGATTCGCTCGAGGGTCTCTCGTTCCTGCGAGGTCAGGGTCCTGCCGCGCGAGGCGACACGGATCCGTCGCTCCAGCCTCACCTCCGCTGGGGACAAGGCCGGATTGATTCCGTCCACTTCATGAGGCTCGTCGCAGTGCGGCCAGGGCTCGTCGGCGGGCCAGAGCAGCGGTCCGCCGATGGAACTGTCCTGCGGTGACGGCGACCCGGGACGAGGGTGCAACCGTGTCGCCGTGCGTGCCAGCGGAGCCAGTTGAGGGAAGACGGTGGTGACGTCGAACGGCCGCGGCGGGGTGGTCGGGGTGCTGGTCATGGCCGCGATCTTGCCAATCGACTCTGACAATGCCGCGTCGAACCGGGCAGCGCGGGCTTGTGAAAGATCAACGAGCCGAGGGCCTTTGGCGCTAGCCGAATGCGCGCATATCGGCATTTGTGTGCGTTCGGATGGTCGAGACGCACTGAGCCCGTTGATCTTCGGGAGCCTTCCCCAATCGCCGCGGTCCGCGCGCGATGGGACGTGGGCGGATACTCGTGCAACCGGTCGACTCGCACTAACAGCCTTCGCCCACTCAAGGGTGTAGCACCTGGCCATTGGTCGTCCCGTCGATCAGTTGGAGATAGGCGGCGACCACCTCGGCCACCGGGGTGCCCGCGGTGCCGTCGCGGCCGATGGACTCGAGCGTCTCCGAAATCCAACCCGGGCTCACCGAATTCACCCGAATTCCGCGCGGCATCTCGGCTGCCGCTGCGGGTACGAACCCGTCGAGCCCGGCGTTGACCGCAGCGGCGAAGGACAACCCCGCTTCGGTGGACGGCACGACACCGCTTGTGATCGTGACGAATCCGCCATCGTTGACACGCCGCGCGGCCTGGCGAACCAGGCGCATCTGACCGAGATACTTGCTGTCGAGGCCGGTGAAGTACTCCTCGTCGGAGGAGTCGGAGATTCCGGCGAGTCGACCGCTGCCCGCGACCGCGATCACCCCATCGATGTTGCCGACTGTCGTGAACATGGCCTCGATCGATCCTGGATCGGCCAGATCGACACGGACCGCGCCGCGCCTGGATGCGCGCACGATGTCGTGGTCCGCCGCCAGAGCATCGGCGAGTGGGGCACCGATGGTTCCGGTCGCGCCGATCACAACAATCCTCATAAGTACTCCTCGATAGCTGACTTCGCGGGTTCATTCGCGCCCACCAGACATCTGAACGCGCACTTCTCGCGCTTATTCCGAATTACCGGTCCTCAGACGACCATCGGACACGTCCCTTCTTCGGCAGTCGCGGACGTTCGGCTGGCCCAGATCACCACGGCCGGTTGATATTCCACCAGCTGAGCCGAGGAACTCGCAGTCGAAGCCGCAGTAGGTCCTCACCGGTATCGTGGCCGAAATGTTCGGCTTCGATCTTCGCCGTCGACGTGGTCGTGCCGAGCGTCATCGTCTCGACCGCTTCGACACCGCTACCGCTCACCTCGGCGCTGACGACATTGGCGACCGCGTCGCGGCCGTCCATGTGCTGGCCGACCTAGCAGCTGAATGGGATTGGCGAGGCCGCCAGGACTGCATCGACAGCTTGTGTGGGTACCTACGCGTCGACCGTCAGGACGATCAGACAGTCCGCCGCACCATCACCCGGGTGATCTCTACCCATCTGCAGGCGGACAGCGCAGTCGACTGGTCTGCGCACGTCCTCGAGTTCCGTGGAGCAACTCTCGAGGACGCCGACTTCCGCGGTGCGGTCTTCGGTAGTGCCGACTTCGAGGGTGTGAAGTTCTGCGGCACAACCGATTTCGCCTGCACATCCTTCTACCAGACACCCAGTTTCGTGCTCGCACAGTTCGATGGAAACGTCGACTTCAGTGGCGCGACCTTCGATTGGGTCAGCTTCCAGCACGCCCGCTTCTCCGGCGCGGCCGACTTCACGGCAGCGAAGTTCGGTGTCATCACCGACTTCAGCGAGGCACAGTTCAGCGGACCGGTCGATTTCGGACGCGCGAGGTTTTCCGGCACGGTCAATTTCCAGTGCGCGTCCATGACCGATGTCGCGAACTTTTCCGGCGCACAGTTCCGAAGCCCAGTTGATCTCCGGGGCAGCGAATTCGCCAACCCCATCGGCTTCCCGCCCGACGATATTGCCAAGTGATCCAGCTGATCTGAGCGTGCTATGCGCCGCATATCCACGTGTTCGGTGCGAGCTTTCGATCGCCGGTCAGTGCTGGGCTATTGCCTCGCGGACGGCGGGCACCACTTCGTGGGCCCACCGGTCGACCGTGTCGTCGCTGATGATGTCGCCGGGGCGGGCCAGGTAGATGAACGCACCGGCGCGGTGTTCGACTACGGCGTAGGTTAGTTCCTCCACCCACTGGGCGACGGAACCTCCTATCCAGCGGCCTTCCTCGGTGCGTGTGCGGGCCAACGGGTCTCGGGAGATGGTTCCCGCGACGTTGTAGATGGTGGTGATGTCGGCGGGGTTGCGGCCCGCGGCCGTGGCGGCCTCGTCGATGATCGGTCGGCCCTGGGCGACTTCGGGGCTGCGCCAGTCGGCGAGGTGCCCGGGGATCCATCCGTCCGCGTGTCGGCCGGTGAGCGCGAGCATCTTCGGGCCCAGCGCGCCGATCCAGATCGGCGGTGTCTGCGCTGCGGCCGGGGCCAGGTCGGTGACTTGGTAGAACTCGCCGTCGAAGGTGACCGGCTCGCCGCCGCCGGACAGTGCCCTGATGAGGATGACCGCCTCTTCCAGTGCGCGGACCCGGGCCGCCGGTGCGAGCTGCGGGGAACCGAAGGCGCGGCTTTCCTCGGGTAGTCCGCCGCCCGCGCCGATGCCGAGCGCGAATCGGCCACCCGAGATCGTGGACAGGCCGGTGACGGTGCGGGCCAGCTGGGGTGCGGGCCGATTGGGGAGGTGGGTCATGACCGTCGCGGCGGTGATGTTGCGGGTCGCGCCCAGCACGAACGCCAGCACGGAGTAGGCGTCGAGACGTTGCGCGAAGTAGGGGTGATCGGAGAGTGTGACCAGGTCGAGGCCCGCGTTGTCGGCGGTGCGGGCGTGCGCGAGGATCTCATCGACCTGGGTGGCATCGCTTTCGAGGCCGAGGCCGAACAAGACTTCCCCGGAATTCACGATCGGTCCTCGCGCCGCCCGCGAAGTGTGCGGTGCCGCGTCTCTGCGATTCCGTGACTCGTCATTGCCCCTGTTTACCACGTGAACTTCCATGCCGTGGTCGGAGGTGAACGATGAACGTGTGTCTGCCCGACAGTCGCACCTGTTGTAGGTGTGTCGGAGTGAATCCGGCACTGGTCGCGATGGCGAGTTCGCTGGTGTCGGAGAGCAATACGACTGCCGAACCATCCGGTTCGAGCACCCGTCGCAGCTCAACCCACAACCGGTTGAGACCACCAGCGAGGAGTCCGCGCGCCGGAACTTGACCGTCCCAGGGGGGATTACACAGGACTCGGTCCACACTGTTCGACGCCAGCGGCAGATCGCCCGCATCCGCCCGCTCGATCGTCATGTCAGGCACGGAGTTCGAGCGGGCGGCCCGAAGTGCGGTCGGATTCAGGTCGTAGCCAATGTAGGAGGCGTCTGGTTGCCGATCCGCCGCTTCGATGAGCAATGTTCCGGCACCACAACAAGGGTCGAGCACCCGGTCGCTAGCTCGGATGGCGGCAATCTCCGCCATGACCGATGCGAGCGGTGGATGCACGCTGCCGGGGATCGTCTGCTGTTTGTACATTCGTCGATGAAGCGGCCGCTCGGTGATTCGCAGCATGAGAAGCGCCTGTTTCCCGTTGAGGCTCAACCGCCATCCGCTGCACGAGAGCTTCGGACGGTTGCCGTTTCGCCGCGAGTGATAGTCGAGTCCGAGACGCGCACCCAGCGCACCCCCGACGACATCTTCGATGTCATAGCGGTTGAAATTGCGCCTCCCCAAGAACGACGCCGATACCTCGACACCGCCGCCGAGTCCCCCCGGCCCTCCACACAGCCGTCTGGATTCCAGCAATGCCGGTGTATCGATATCGGACACACGCTCACCCAGAGCAGCAACCGACGTCTTGGCAGACCCGATATCGGGCCCGCGGAAAGCCAACAGGAACACATCGTCGGCAGTCCGCAACCGAGTGATCATCGGGTGCGGCCGCGACGTCTGAAAGTGCACTTCGCGATGGCCCATTTCGGTAATGGTGCCAAGTCCGAGACCGAGTATTTCCGCCGCAACGGCAGACTCCAACCCACGCAAACACCGCGCCACAAGGCGGACAGACATGATGAACGTTCTTCTCCCACATCGAGGTTCGGAACAACCCCTGGTCGCTCCGCCTCGCTGGCAACGGGAAATCCTCGCCTCGCCAGCGGATCCTCAACGCAGGTGGAAGAACATCATGTCGACATCGTATCAGCGCGATTCGCCAGTACCGGATCCATCCCAGCGGCGGCCGGAAGCACAATTCGGCATCCGGAGGCACAACCGTAATCTCGTCAGCGGATCATCCATGATGGGAGAGGCTCCCTGGCGCACAGCCATTCTCGCGGTATCCCTTTGACGTCGGCGCGGTTCCCGATACCGGTGTGCGCGGCCACGATGCCACCGACGATGGCGGCAGTGGTGTCCACGTCCCCGCCCGCTTCGATGCAGGCGGTGATAGCGGCCGGGTAGTCGTGCAGGTAGGTGGCCGCAGCCCAGAGGGTGAAGGGAACGGTGTCCTGGGCGCTGACTCGGGCACCGTTTCCGAGTTCGTACGCGGCCTCGGCGACCGTGTGCCCCAGCAGTTCCCGGGCTCGGCGAATACCCGCCGCGGTGTGTCCGTCGATCAGATAGGGATCGACTGAGGCAAGTAGTTCTGCTGGTGTGCAACCTGTTTCGCGGGCAGCCGCAGCGCGGCTGGCCGCGACCGCCACGGCCATGGCACCAACGATCGCCTCGGGATGGCGGTGGGTGATTTCGGCCGAAAGAGCGGCCTGCGCGGCGGCCCGGTCCGGATCTCCGGCGAAATGAGCTCCGAGAGGGGCGACGCGCATGGCCGCGCCGTTGCCCCAAGAGCCATGTCCGTCGAATACCTCCGCGGCCGCTTCGGCCCACGGGCGGCCGTCGCGGATCTGGTGCAGCACAACGACTGTGCCGGGACCATAGCCACGGTAGGGCTCGCAGCGATCGGCGAAAGCGGTCGCGAGCGCGTCGCGGTCGATGTCGCCTCGGGTGCGGATCTCGGTATGCACCGAGCAGGCCATTTCGGTGTCATCGGTCCATGGCCAGGGCGGGGCGGGCGGGTGTCCCGCGAGCAGGTCGGGAACCGAGCTTCCGGGTACGAAGAATTGGGCGCCGAGTGCGTCGCCCACCGACAGGCCGTCGAGGCTGTCACGAGCAATGTCGGGTATATGCGGCATACCGGGCAAATACTGCCAACCACGATCGACTTCTGCAATGGACGATCAACCATCGCGTCTACCCGCGTCGTCCACCATTCGGCGTGCAAGATGCGCTTACGACAGGTGCATCAGGTTGCGGGAGGTGGACATTAGGCTCTTGCCGAGCCTTACGACGGGGATGCCTACGGGGGCGAGGATAACGGTGGCGGACAGGATGATTCCGATCAGCCAGACCAGTCCTGCCACGATGCCTAGTACTGCGCCGAGTACGGCTCCGAGGATGCCTAAAACCGCACCCAGTAGTTTGTTCAAAGCTTGCATGATGACCTCCTGAGTCATTCAGGGAGTAGCCCGTTGAGCGCGTCGCATGCGGCGAGGGGTCGGCGGCGGGAGCGGTTGCGGACGCGGGCGGGTCGTTACATGAGCGCGCGCTGGTGCGGGACGATTCACCTTGGGGCCGTTCGTCTTCCGTGATGGGCTGTCGCGTCGCGGCGATGTAATGCGTTCTGGCGGCTACCAGATCAGCACGCCGCCGCCTACGCCCAGGGCTCGTCCGGCTGCGATCTCGATGTTGGCCAGGCGCTCCAGGATTCCCCATTTCAGGCGTTCGGCGGCGGCTGGGTCCAGCTCCGCTGGGATGAGCGTGGAGAGGTGTTCGCGCACGAGGCGGCATTCCCTGAGTAGTCCGGGAATGTCGTCGGGCATGACGATGAGATCGGCGCGGGGTCTGGACCGATCGGCCAGGGTTGGGAAGAACTGCGCATCGAGCGAACGCATGCCTGGTGAGCCCCACACGTCGGTGCGCCACCGTTCCGGGCCTGCGGAGTCGCTGACTCCGTCCGGGGTGTCGAGCACCTCGCCGACGACATCGCTACGGCCGTCGGTGCTGGGCAGGAAAGTGTGGACGAGCAGACTCACTCTGCTACCCAACCACGGTGCGGGCCGCCAAGGCCGCTGCCCGGTGGATTTGCGGACCGCGTACCCTGGACGAGATCCCGCACCGCCGTCCCGCGGCGCGGCACAGACTTTCCGCGGTGGAATCGAGGTGGTGACCTATATCCCAGGCCAGGTAGCCGTCCGTGTACCCGCATGTCCTGATTGTTGGGACGTGTCCGGGGCGGACGTCGCGCTGGTCTGAGTTGTGTCACCTATCCGCAAATCATTGCCCGGGTGCAGCTCTGCCGACTGCCCCGGGCTTCGTGTTGTTCGGCCCCGGTGTGGTTGACGGCGAGCTCCCCGATTCCTGACATGGGAGTCCCACCGTGAAATCCCCCGCGCTCGACAACGAACCCGAGCACACCCCAGAGTCCTTTGCCCGTACCTCGTCACGTGCGTCCTCGACGATGACGACGGCCGCCAGGATCGCTCTCGTGGTCCTGCTGACCGGCGAACTCATGAACATCGTCGATGATGCGGTCGTTCTCACCGCCATCCCAACGCTGCAACAGTCCCTCGGCGCCGGAGCCGCCGCCGTGCAATGGGTGACCGCGGGCTACGCGCTGGCGTTCGCTCTCGCGTTGATCACCGGCGGCAGGCTCGGCGATCTCTACGGCCGACGCAAGGTGTTCCTGCTGGGCACCGTCGGATTCACCCTTGCTTCGCTGATGTGTGGGCTCGCGGCCGGTCCGGGCATGCTGATCGCCGCCAGAGTGCTCCAGGGAGGTGCCGCCGCGGTGATGATGCCGCAGGTTCTGGCGACCCTCCATGTCACTTTCGCGGGCGAGAACCGCAGCAGGGCTTTCGGTCTCTTCGGAGCGGTTCTGGCGATGGGCAGCGTCGTGGGTCCGGTGCTGGGCGGCGTACTCACCGAGGCCGATCTGTTCGGATTGTCTTGGCGGCCGATCTTTTTGATCAACGTTCCCATCGGGCTCGCCGTGATCATCCTCGGACGCGAGTTCATCACCGAGTCGACCGCGGCGAAGGCGGACCGGCTCGACCTCGTCGGCGTGGGTCTGTCCGCGACCGCGATGGTGTTGATCGTTTTCCCGCTCACCGAGGGCAATGCCCATGACTGGGCGCTGTGGTGTTTCGCCATGCTCGCCGGTGGTCTGCTCGTGCTCGGTATCTTCGTGCGCCACCAGCAACGCCGCGCCGATAACGCCGCGCTGGTGGAGCTGTCGCTGTTCAGAATCGAACAGTTCCGCGGCGGTCTGTCCGCGCAGCTGATGATGGGACTGCTGGTCGGGCTGTTCTTCATGACCTGGACGCTGTACTTGCAGCGCGGTCTGGGCATGACCCCGCTGCTGGCGGGACTGGCGTTCGTGCTGCTCGCCGTCGGCGAAGTGGCCGGTGCGATGCTCGCGACGAGGACCGCCGGACGGTTCGCGCGTCGACTCCCCCAGACCGGAGCCCTCATCGCCCTCGCGTCGATGACGGCATACGGGGTCCAGATCGGCAGCGGGCACGAGGATCCGACCTTGCTCGCGATGACCGTCCCGGTCGTGCTGCTCGGATTCGGGCTCGGCATGATCAGCGGACCGATCGCCGACCTGACGCTGGCGAAGGTTCCACACGACAGCGCCGGTTCGGCCTCCGGCCTGTTCAACACCGCCCTCCAGCTGGGCTACGCGCTCGGTGTCGCCCTGAACGGCCTCGTGTTCTTCGCCGTCACCGACGGCTCCGCCGATGGGGCGCTCAATCGCGAGGCGTTCACCGGCGTGCTGTGGTGGGTCGGCGGCACACTGATTGCGATGTGGGCCTTGATGTTCCTCCTGCCCCGGAAGAGTTCCACGGTCGCGGCGGAGGGCTAAATATTGAATCCTCCGCCGCAGACCAGGGTTTGGCCGCTGATGTAGTCACTTTCAGGGATGCAGAACAGGTAGACCGCACCGGCGGCTTCACTGGGGGTTCCGGCGCGGCCGAGGGGGACCATTTGTTCCATGGCGGCGAGGAGTTGGGGGTTGACGCCCACCTTGATCTCCTTGCCCTGGACGTCGATGGTGCCGCCGCTGTCGGCGGGGGCCGCGGTGAGGCGGGTCTTGATCATGCCGAAGGCGACGGCATTGACGGTGACGTTGTAGCGGCCCCACTCCTTGGAGATGGCCTTGGTCAGGCCGATGACGCCCGCCTTGCCCGAGGAGTAGTTCGCTTGTCCCGCATTGCCTCCCGTGCCCGCGAGCGAGGAGATGTTCACGACCTTGCGGCAGGGAATCGGCTCACCGGCGGCCTTGGCCTGCTTCACCGCGGCGGCGATCACCGGCTGGGCGGCGCGCAGAATTCGAAAGGGAGCCTTGAGATGTACGTCGAGAATGGCGTCCCACTGCTCATCGGTCATCTTCTGGATCACCGAATCCCAGGTGTAGCCAGCGTTGTTGATGATGATGTCGAGCCCGCCGAAGCCTTCCACGGCCGTCTGAACGAACCGTTCCGCGAAATCCTCGTCGGTGACGCTGCCGATACACGAAAGCGCCTGTCCCCCGGCCGCTTCCACGGCGGCGACGGTCTCCTTGGCCGGATCGGCGTCCAGGTCGTTGACCACGACCTTCGCCCCCTCCGACGCGAGCTTCAACGCGATCTCCCGGCCGATCCCACGGCCGGAGCCGGAGACAATGGCGACTTTGCCATCGAGAGTTCCCATATGTCGCGGTCCTTTCCAGCACCCGACGGCCCGCCCACGGCGGTGCCGTCTGCATTCGACGGTCCCCTCGAGAGTGGCATGGCGTCCCCGGCCTCCGGAAGGGTTCGATCCGCCTTTCCCGCAGGGCGGGACCCGGCCGTGACCGCCCGAACCCGCGCCGCGACTGTGCCCGTGGCGGTACTCGGCAGCGCGGCGAATTAGGCTAGCCGCCGTGGCGGTATCGGAGAGCGCGCGGCGCAGAATCATCGAGTGGGGACGCCGGGCACTGGGCCTGGACGTCCCGCCCTCCGATCACACCGCCGCCGCGCTGCACTCCGTCGAATCCGAAGTGCCTGGTCTGGACCGGCGCGAAACCCTGCAACTGGCCCGGATCCGGCTGCTCGGCGCGACCGGTGTGGTCATCATGGCCATCTCCGCGCTCGGCGTCGGCGCCCAACCGGTGCGCCAGAACCCGACCTCCGGTATGCGGATCTTCGGATTCTTCGCGCGGGCACACACTTCCACCCTGGCCATGTGCATGATCGGCACGGTGCTGGTGGTCATGGCGTGGCTGCTGCTGGGCCGCTTCGCCGTCGGCGGCTGGGGCGGCAACCCCAGGCATCGGCTGTCTCGTTCGCAGATGGACCGCACGCTGCTGCTGTGGATCATTCCGCTCAGCGTCGCGCCGCCCATGTTCAGCAATGACGTGTACTCGTATCTGGCGCAGAGCGAGATCGCGGCGAGAGGACTCGACCCGTATGTGGTGGGCCCGGCCGACGGGCTCGGGCTCAACAATGTGCTCACCAACAATGTGCCGAACATCTGGCGTGAGACACCCGCGCCCTATGGGCCGCTGTTCGTGTGGATGGGCAAAGGCATAGCGATCATCACCGGCGACAACATCATTGCCGGGGTATGGCTACACCGACTGCTGGCGCTGGGCGGTGTGGCGCTCATCGTGTGGGCGCTGCCGAGGCTCTCGCGCCGCTGCGGTGTCGCGCCGGTGAGCGCGCTGTGGCTGGGCGCGGCCAATCCCCTGGTCCTGCTGCACCTGGTCGGCGGCGTGCACAACGACGCGCTCATGCTCGGGCTCATGCTGGCCGGTCTGGAGATCTGCCTGCGCGCCATCGAGGACACCCAACCGTTCGGCAGACGCGCCTGGGCGATACTGCTGTTCGGCACGGTGGTGATCACGCTGTCGTCATCCATCAAGATCGTGTCGATTGTGGCGCTGGGCTTCGTGACCATGGCGCTGGCGCGAAGACTCGGCGGCGGCATCAAGACGATTCTCGTAATCGGCGCGCTGCTCGGCGCGGTGGCGCTCGTGACCACGCTGTTCATCACCTCGGCCAGCGGTCTCGGATTCGGGTGGATCTACACCCTCAATACCGCCAGCGCGGTCCGCAGCTATCTGTCGCTGCCCACCGCCATCGGTATCGCCACCGGATTCGGCGGCGTTCTGCTCGGGCTCGGCGACCACACCACGTCACTGCTCAGCATCACCCGGCCCATCGGCTACGCCATCATCGCCTCCGTCATCGTGCGCATGCTGGTCGCCACCTGGACCGGGCGACTGCACGCGGCCGGTGCGCTCGGCGTCTCCCTCGGCGCGACGGTGCTGCTGTTCCCCGTGGTGCAACCCTGGTATCTGCTGTGGGCCATCGTGCCCTTGGCGGCGTGGGCCAACCGGCCGATCTTCCGGGTCCCGGCCATCGTGCTCTCGGTGGTGGTGAGTCTGCTCGTCATGCCGCGCGGAGCCGACTTCTACGTCTTCCAGATCGTGCAGTCGGCCATCGCCACCGTGGTGGTGGGCCTGGCGTTCATCTTCCTGACCCGAAACGTGCTGCCGTGGCGCAATCAGCCGGGGGTGTCGGCTCCGTCACAGGAGCCCACGGCCTACGGTGTCAGATCGTGACCGCCTCTGGACCAGCCGTTCGCGTCGACGGCGTCGTGAAACGCTACGGCGACACCACCGCGGTCGACGACATCAGCTTCGAACTCGAACGCGCACAGGTGCTGGCGCTGCTCGGACCCAATGGCGCGGGCAAGACGACCACCACCGAGATGTGCGAGGGCTTCGTCACCCCCGACGCCGGAAACGTGCGCGTCCTCGGCCTGGATCCCATCGCCGACTCCGACCGCCTGCGCCCGCGCATCGGCGTCATGTTGCAGGGCGGCGGCGCGTACCCCGGATCGCGCGCCGGAGAGATGCTCGACCTGGTCGCCTCGTACTCCGCCGACCCCCTCGACCCCGAATGGCTGCTGAGCACCCTCGGCTTACAGGACGCGCGCCGCACCCCGTACCGGCGGCTCTCGGGCGGACAGCAGCAGCGCCTCGCCCTAGCCTGCGCGCTGGTCGGACGACCCGAGATCGTCTTCCTCGACGAGCCGACCGCCGGACTCGACGCCCAAGCCCGGCACCTGGTGTGGGAGCTCATCGACGCCCTGCGCCGCGACGGCGTCAGCGTCCTGCTCACCACCCACCTCATGGACGAGGCCGAACAGCTCGCCGACCAACTCGTCATCATCGACCACGGCCGCATCGTCGCCCAGGGCACGCCGTCGGAGGTGACCTCGCACGGCGCGGAGGGTCGCCTCTGCTTCACCGCCCCACCGAATCTCGACCTCACCCTGCTGGAATCGGCCCTGCCCGAAGGCTTCACACCCCGAGAAACCGGCCCCGGCTCCTACCTGCTCCAGGGCGACATCACCCCCCAGGTCCTGGCCACCCTCACCGCCTGGTGCGCGCGAATCGACGTGCTGCCCACCGACATTCGCATCGACCAGCGCCGCCTCGAAGACGTCTTCCTCGAACTCACCGGACGGGACCTGCGCGGTTGACTTCGCCTCTCTCGGAACGAAAGAGACTCCTAACCCTCACGGGCTCGGAATTTCTGCTTCGTCGACGACAGCCCGCTCGGACGCATCCGTTGAGGTCTTACATCGTCTCCACAGACTGTCACCGCCAGCCCGGCGGCCAAAATGTTCTTCGCGGCATTGATATCTCGATCATGGAGCACGCCACAGGAAGCGCACGTCCATGCTCGGACATCCAGCGGCATTCGGTCGGCCAGGTCGCCGCACACCGAACACAGCTTCGTCGAGGGAAACCACCGGTCGATGACGACCACCTCCCTCCCGTACCACGCGGCTTTGTACACGAGCATCGTCCTGAACTCTCGCCACGCCGCATCCGAAATGGCGCGGGCCAGAACGTGGTTCTTGACCATGTTTCGAACCGTGATGTCTTCGAGCACGAGCGTTTGGTTCTCACGCACGAGCCGAGTCGTCAACTGATGCAGATAGTCTCGCCGTCGATCGGTAATGCGCGCATGAACACGCGCCGCCTTTCGCCGTGCCTTGTCCCGATTACGCGAGCCGGGAGCCTTCCGGGCTACCGCACGCTGCGCTTTCGCGAGCCGAGCGCGGTCGACCAATTCATGCCTGGGGTTAGCAACCTTCTCTCCGGTCGAGAGCGTAACGAGGTTCGCCACACCGGCGTCGATGCCGACCGCACCCTGCACCGGCGGAAGATGCTGCACGTTTCGGTCCTCACAGAGCAGCGACACGAACCAGCGCCCTGCACTGTCGCACGACACGGTCACCGTGGACGGCTCCGCCCCGTCTGGAAGGGGCCGAGACCACACGATATTCAGCGGTCCTGTCATTTTCGCAATGGTCAGTTGACCGTTGCGATAACGAAAACCACTCCTCGTGTACTCCGCACTCGCGCGAGATCGCTTGCGAGACTTGAATCTTGGATGTCCGGCACGTTTCTCCCAGAACGCAACAAATCCGTTGTGCAAGTGCCGCAGCGCCTGTTGCAGCGGGACCGACGAAACCTCGTTGAGGTAGGACAGCTCGTCGGCCTGCTTCCAGAGCGTCAGCAGCGCCGACGTCTCCCCGTAGGTGATTCGCTGCCGACGATGCCGCCACGAGTCCGCTCGAACTTCCAAAGCCAGGTTGTAGACCTTTCGCACAGCCCCGAAGGTTCGCGACAGCTGAGCTGCTTGCGAATCGGTCGGATAGAAGCGGTATTTGAAAGCCCGCCTCGCCACAGCGGAACACATGCCGAGCAAATTAGCACATCCGTTCGAGTCGCATCTTTGATTCGCGGATTATCACGACTGTCCCGCCTGAGTGCGGACCGCTCCGGAAGGAGGCACGGATGATCGACACGGCCAATCGGTTCGCACCCGGAACCTTCACGCCCGCCCCGAAGCCGACGACGCGTGGGGCCATGTTGGCGGCGCAGACGCGGCTCGAGCTGGTTCTGTTGCTGCGCAACGGGGAACAGTTGCTGCTGACCATGTTCATTCCGATCACGCTGTTGATCGGGTTGACGTTGCTGCCGCTGAGCGGGCTCGGCGATCACCGGGTGGATCGGGTGGTGCCCACCGTCATGATGGTGGCGGTCATGTCGACGGCGTTCACGGGGCAGGCCATCGCGGTCGGGTTCGATCGGCGGTACGGGGCGTTGAAACGTCTTGGGGCGACACCGCTTCCGCGGTGGGGCATAGTCGCGGGCAAGTGCGCGGCGGTTCTGATCGTGGTGGTGTTGCAGTCGATTCTGTTGGGGGCCATCGGATTCGCGTTGGGCTGGCGGCCGTCGCCGCTGGGGCTGCTGCTCGGCGCGGTGGTCATCGCCCTGGGCACCGCCACCTTCGCGGCGCTCGGGCTGCTGCTGGGCGGCACCCTCAAGGCCGAGATCGTGCTGGCGCTGGCGAATATCCTCTGGTTCGTCATGCTCGGGATCGCGAGCCTGGTGTTCCTGTCGGAGGATCTGCCGTCGGCGGTGGGGCTGATCGCGCGGGCGGTGCCGTCGGGCGCGCTGGCCGAGGCCCTGGAACGCGCGCTGCGCGGCTCCATCGACTGGTACGGGGTCGCCATGCTGGCGGTCTGGGGCGGGGCCAGCGGATGGTTGGCCAGCAAGTTCTTCCGGTTCGACTGAGCGCTTTCGCGCGTGTGCCCCGGCCGAACGACCGGGGCACGGTGAGAGTCGATCAGGGCTTCACGGATTCGACGATGTCGAGGTAGTGCTGGTTGAACATGACGCCGAGCACATTGCCGAACGGGTCGATCACCGAGGCGGTGACGAATCCGGGGCCGTGTTCGGTGGGCTTGGCGTGCTCGGTCGCGCCCAAGGCCAGCAGCCGCTCGAAGGCCGCGTTCACATCGTCGACCGCCCAGTAGGTCATGGTGCCCGACGGCTTCTCGCCCACCGGGTGCGGCGCGTACCGCGCATCCAGAATGCCGAATTCGTGCTGGAAATCCCCGATCCGGAACTCGACGTAGGCGACCTGGCCGCCGAACTCCTTCTCGAAATACGGCTCGACGCCGAACACTTCGGCGTACCAGCGCACGGCGGCCTGCACGTCGGTGGCGAAGTGATTGACGGTGGTGAGTCCTCGCAACATCGGGATGTCCCTCTCTCGGTTGGTGATGTCTTCAATGATCCGCCGTAAAGTGCTCACCAACTGAGCACTTTTTCTGGGAATCTGAATTCATGCGCGCCGACCGACTCGTAGCCGCTCTGCTCCTGCTGCAATCGCGGGGGCGGGTGACCGCCGCCCAGCTCGCCGAGGAGCTCGAGATCTCGGTGGCCACGGCGCGCCGCGACCTCGAAGCGCTCTCCGCCGCAGGCATTCCCGTATATCCGCAGATGGGACGCGGGGGCGGCTGGTCGCTGATCGGCGGTGCGCGCACCGATCTCAGCGGACTCTCCGCCACCGAGGCACAAGCCCTGTTCCTGCTCGTCGGACCGGCCGCGGCGGTCTCCGGCGAGGCGAAAACCGCACTGCGCAAACTGGTTCGGGCCCTGCCGCAGACCTTTCGGGAGGAAGCCGAGGCGGCGGCGCACGCCACCCATATCGATCCGACGCGATGGGGCGAGCCCGAGAAGCGGCGTCCCGCCATGGTCGAACTGCTCCAGGCCGCCGTGGTCCGGCGTCGCAAAGTGCGCCTCACCTACGAGAACGTGCGGCATCAGCGCTCCGAGCGCCTCATCGATCCGTGGGGCTTGGTCGACAAGGACGACGACTGGTATCTCATCGCCGGAACGGACAAGGGGCAGCGCACTTTTCGCGTGGACCGCATAGTCGAGGCCGAGCCGACCGAGGAACCCGCGCACCGACCCGACGATTTCACCCTTGCCGCCGCCTGGGAGGAGGTCGTCGGCGAGATGGAGCGCAAGCGCTCGCGCACCTGGGCCACCCTGCTCATCGAAACCCGGTACGTGCGCGTGCTGCGCGATCAGTACGGTCGGCATTGCGAGACCGAGGCCGATCTCGACGACGGCCGCAGCCGCGTGCGGGTCGGCGCGCCCACCGCCCTGGATATCGCCCGTCACCTGGCCGGATGGGGTGCGCTGGTGCAGGTGCTCGAACCGCCCTCGGTGCGCGCGGAGCTGGCGCGCATCGGGGCCGAACTCCGCGCGGGCTACGGGCGAGACGATCTTAACGACAACATGTAGTAGACCGGGTGATTCGCCGATATCGGTCCCCGCTACCATCGTTGCGTGCTGTCACGCGCATTCCAGCGACTCGCCGACCTGTTCCCGCTGCCCTCCCTGCGGGTGCAGCGCATTCTCGCCTTCGCGGTGATCCTCACGCAGGCGGGCATTTCGGTGACGGGGGCCATCGTCCGCGTCACCGCCTCCGGGCTCGGCTGCCCTACCTGGCCGCAGTGCTTCCCCGGCAGCTTCGTCCCCGTGACGGTGGCCGAAGTACCGGTGGTGCATCAAGCCGTCGAATTCGGCAATCGCATGCTCACCTTCGTGGTGTGCCTGTTCGCCGGTGCCGTGGTGCTCGCGGTGACGCGGGCGCGGCGGCGGCGCGAGGTGCTCGTCTACGCGTGGCTCATGCCCGGCGGCACCGTGGTGCAGGCGATCATCGGCGGTATCACCGTGCGCACCGGTCTGCTGTGGTGGACGGTCGCGGTGCATCTGCTCGCCTCGATGGTCATGGTCTGGCTGGCGGTGCTGCTCTACGCCAAGATCGGCGAACCCGATGACGGGGTGGAGGCCGCGCAGGTGCCACGGCCGCTGCGCTGGCTGACGGCCGTGAGCGCCGTGGCGCTGTCGGCGACCTTGGTGGCGGGCACGCTCGTCACGGGCGCTGGGCCGCACGCGGGCGACAAGAGCCTGGAACGGCCGGTGCAGCGGCTCGAAGTCGAGATCACCCCGCTCGTGCACCTGCACTCCGAACTGCTCGTCGCGTATCTGGCGCTGCTCGTCGGGTTGGGTTTCGGCCTGGTGACCATCGGCATGAACCGCGCGATTCGGACGCGGTACATCGTGTTGATCGCGCTGGTGTGCAGTCAGGCTCTCGTCGGTGTCGTGCAGTACTTCACCGATGTACCGGCCGCTCTGGTGGCGATTCACGTCGGCGGCGCGGCGGCCTGTGTGGCGGCGACCGCGGCACTGTGGGCGGCCATGCGCACGCGCGAACCGGTGCCCGCCGAGACGCGCGAACCGATCGGGAAGTCCGCCTAGCAAACCCTGGTTTCGGAATCGGCGGAGCCGCGCCCAGCGCGGCGCGCCGTATCCGCAATCGAAGGCTTCCACCTGCGTGTCTGTTAGACACAAGGGATGAATGCGAGAAATCTGACGCTCGCTACCCTGGCCTTCGCGCTCACCTTCTGGGCGTGGAATCTGATCGGCCCGCTATCGGGCAGCTACACCGATGATCTGAACCTCTCCCCCGGCCAGACCTCCCTGCTCGTCGCGACTCCGGTACTGGTCGGCTCGCTCGGCCGCATTCCCGCCGGTGTACTCGCCGACAAGTACGGCGGGCGGCTCATGTTCGCCATCATCTGCTTCGTCTCGATCATTCCGACGCTGTTCGTGGGCTGGTCGAATTCCTATGGCGCGCTGATCTTCTGGGGTTTCTTCCTGGGTATCGCCGGTACCTCATTCGCGGTCGGCATCCCGTTCGTGAACGGCTGGTTCGAACCGTCGCGCCGCGGCTTCGCCACCGGCGTCTTCGGCGCGGGCATGGGCGGCACCGCCCTGTCGGCCCTGCTCACCCCGCGCCTGGTCGACCACTTCGGCCGCGCGGAGACCCACGTGTTCATGGCCGTCGCACTGGCCGCGATGGGCGCGATCATGTACCTGTTCAGCCGCAATGCTCCCGGCTGGACACCGGCCACCGACCCCGCCCTGCCCCGCATCAAGGAAGCCCTGAAACTCAAAGCGACCTGGCAGGGTTCGCTGCTCTACGCGGTCGCCTTCGGCGGTTTCGTCGCCTTCTCCACCTACCTGCCGACGGTCCTGCGCAATGTCTACGAATTCGCCCAATCCGATGCCGGTCTGCGCACCGCCGGATTCTCCATCGCGGGTGTGCTGGCCCGCCCGATCGGCGGCACCCTGTCCGACAAGCTCGGCCCGGTCAAGGTCTTGGCGATCTCGTTCGCGGGCACGGCGGTCATGGCGGTGGTCCTGTCCTTCGAGCCGCCCGCCGAATTCCCCGCCGGACTCAGCCTGGTGCTCATGGCGTTCTTCCTCGGCCTCGGCACGGGCGGCGTCTTCGCGCTCATCGCCAAACTCGTGGACCCCTCGCGGGTCGGCACGGTGACGGGTCTGGTCGGCGCGGCCGGTGGTCTCGGCGGCTATTTCCCCCCGCTGGTCATGGGTCTGGTCTACAGCTCCCAGCACGACTACACCATCGGGTATCTGCTCCTGGCGCTCACCGCCGCGGGAACTCTCGCCTACACACTGAAGGTCGGCCGAGAAATCAAGGCCGGGTGACCTTTCGCACAACCTTCAACTTCATTGAAGGTCGGGATTAAGCTTCAGTCATCCTGAAAGTCAGAGGAGTTCCACGCTCGCTAGGAGACTCGAATGTCTGTATCCCGCCGCATATTCGTCGGCGCCGGACTGGCCGTGGGCGCGGTGGCGCTGACCGGATTCCCGGCCGGGGCCGAGGCCGACCCGCTCGCGCTGCCCGCGACATCCCTTGCCGCCGAGGCACTTCGGCTGATCACCGCCGAACAGGAGCCGTATCTGCGCAATCACAGCATCCGCTCGTATCTGTTCGCCTCGGCGATCGCCCGCGCGCAGGGCCTGCGCCCCGGCGACGATTTCGACGACGAGACCATGTTCCTCATCTGCGCGCTGCACGATATGGGGTTGACCGAGAGCGCCAATGGCGACCAGCGATTCGAGGTGGACGGCGCGGACTACGCGGCGCAGTTCCTGGAGAACAACGGCGTGCGCGATGCTCGAGTCGATATCGTCTGGGATGCCATTGCCGCGCATACGACCAGCCTCAGCGGTTCCCCCGTGTACCGGCGACGGCGTCCGGCCGAGATCTGGCTCTCGGTGGACGGCATCGGCATCGACATCGGCGCGGGCCCGGACGCCCTCCCGGCGGGCTACGCCGATCTGGTGCTCGCCGCGTACCCGCGACTGGGTGGCAGCCGGGCGCTGAGCGATGCCCTCGAGGCGCAGACCGTCGCCAAACCGCAGAAGGCCGTGCCGGGTTCGTTGGCGGCCGAGGTTGTGCGCCAACGGCATCCGCATCTGGTGCCGTCGTGGGAGCAGATCCTGGCCGCCAACGGCTGGAACGACTGATCAGCGCACCGGCGCCGCGGTCACATTCCAGAATTCGGCGTAGCGTCCGCCCGCGCGGAGCAGGTCGTCGTGGGTGCCCTGCTCCGCGATGCGGCCGTTGTCGAGGAAGACGACGTGGTCGGCGGTGCGGACGGTGCGCAGGCGGTGGGCGATCATGACGACCGTGCGGCCCGCCATGAGGCGGGCGATACCTTCGTGCACGGCGGCTTCGTTGACGGGATCGAGTGCGGAGGTCACCTCGTCGAGCAGCACGATGGGGGCGTCCTTCAACAGGGCTCGCGCGATCGAAACGCGTTGGCGCTCACCGCCGGACAGCAGCGCCCCGCCCTCGCCGACCTTGGCCGACCAGCCGCCGGGGAGGCGTTCGATCACCTCGTCGAGGCGGGCGGCGGTGGCGGCCGCTCGCACGTCGGCATCCGTGGCGTCGGCGCGGCCGAGGCGAATATTGTCCTCGATGGTGCCGTCGAAGAGGTAGACGTCTTGGAAGACGATGGCGAAGTGCTCGGTCAGCGCGTCCACGCCGATCGCCCGGACATCGACGCCGCCGATGCGGATCGCGCCCGAGTCGACGTCGTAGAAGCGTGAAAGCAGTTGCAGTACCGTGGTTTTGCCCGCCCCGGACGGCCCGACTATGGCCAGGCGCTGCCCCTCGGGCACGGTCAACGACACATCGTCGATGACGGTGTGGTCGTCGCGGCGGAAGGTGACGGAGTCGAATTCCAGGTCGTATCGGTCGGGCCGAATCGTATTGGGAGCCTCCGGTAGTGGTTCGGTGTTCAGGACCGCGTCGAGCCGGGCCAATACGCCACGCGCGCCCCGCAGTTGGCCGCCGATATCGGTGAGCGACAGCAGCGGATCCGCGCAGCGGGCGGCCAGAACCAGAATGGCCAGAACCTCTGCCGCGCCGATACTTCCGCCGAGCGCGAGGTAGGCACCGAGGGTCAGCAGCACGGTGAACATGGCCTGCACCGTGAGGGTCAGCCCGACGACTCCGGGCAGCGCGGCCAGCGTCGACCGGCGTGACGCGCGCTGGAGTTCCCGCAGCGAATCGTCGAGCAGTCCGAAGCGTTCGACGGTGCGCCCGCCCGCGCGCAGAACCGGTTGCGCCTGAAGGTATTCGATGACACGACTGGTCGCCACATGTCCGCGTTCGGTGGTCTCCGCGTCGCTGGCCGCCGTCGACCGGGCCGTCCACACCTGGACGACGGCGACGACGGGCGCGGCGAGCAGCGCGGCCAACCCCAACTGCCAGTGGAAGCCGAGCATGACGACCACGATCGTCAGCGGCGTCACGGCGGCGGAGATGAACGGCGACAGCAGATGCGCGATCACGCTCATCGCCTCCAGCACACCGCGACTCGCGAGCACCGACACCTCCCCGACCCGGTCGGTGCTGTACCAGCCGAGGGGCAACCGGGCCAAGTGATCACCGAGCCGGTGGTACATGCCCCGCAAAAGCGTTGTCCCGGCGCGGAATCCGGAGAGATCGCTGAGGTAGCGCAGCACCGCGTAGACCGCGATCGCGGCCCCGAACGCCAGCAGCCAGGGCCGGGCGTCGCCGGGAGTGTCGCCGAACAACGCCCGCAGCACCGGGACCAGCAGCGCGTAGGACAATCCCTCCACCACGGCCGTCGCCACCATGAGGGCCACGGTGCGCCGCACCGGCGGCGCGTACTCGGGTCCCAGTACCCGCAGCAGCATTCGAATCATCGGTGATCGTCTCCTCGCATCGCGCCAGTGGCTGTTTCGATCTCGTCGGCGAGCGCCGAGCGGTGGGAGCGCCAGAACGCGGCGAACTTGCCGTCGCGCGCCAGCAGTTCGGCGGGCGGGCCGCTCTCGGCGATGACACCGTCGTCGAGCACCACGACGGTGTCGGCATCGGTGACCGTCTCGAGGCGGTGCGCGATGACGAGGATGGTCCGCTCCCCCGCCAGCGTCGCCAGCGACCGCCGCACCGCCTGTTCGGTCTGCGGGTCGGCGAAGGCGGTCGCCTCGTCGAGCACCAGCACGGGTGTGTCGGCGAGCAGGGCGCGCGCGAGTGAGATGCGTTGCGCCTCACCGCCGGACAGTCCGGCGTCCTCCCCGACCACCGATTCGTAGCCGCGCGGCAAGCGCAGAATCCGATCGTGGATATTCGCCAGCCGGGCGGCGCGTACCACATCCTCGAGGTCGGCGTGCGGTACCGCGAGCGCGATATTGTCCGCGATGGACGCGCGCAGCAGCCGTACGTCCTGGAAGACGAACGACACCTTCCGGTAGAGCTCACGACTGCCGATCTCGCGCAGATCGACGCCGCCGAGGGTGATCGCGCCGTGCGTGGGATCGAAGAAGCGCGGAAGCAGCTGCACCAGTGTGGATTTCCCGCTGCCCGACGGTCCGACCAGCGCGGTGACCGTCCCCGGTTCGAGCACGAGGTCGATGCCGCGCAGCACCTCACGGTCGGCGTCGTAGCCGAATCGGATGTCCCGCAACTCCACCCGGTGTCCGCGCGGCGCGGTCGGCCGCGCGGGTTCGGGAAGCGGTGGCACCGCGAGCACATCCCGAATGCGACCGACGGCACGCCGGGCGGCCTGCATATCGTCGAAACCGTGCCCGAGCGCCGCCACCGGCGCGGTCAGCCCCAGACCCAGCAGCAGGAACGGCAGCAGATCGGCCGGAGCCAGTGACCCGTCGGTGATCAACACCGCCCCGCCGACGAGCACGACCAGCAGTACGAACGGCGGTGACAGCGCGAGCTGCATACCCGCCGCGATGGGTGCGAGCCCGCGCACCCATCGGAAGAAGGTGCCGACGAAATCGTCCACGGCCGTGCGGAATTCACGATGCGCGCGCCCGGAGCCGCCGAACGCCTTGACCACCGCGATGCCCTGCACGAATTCGACCACGGAATTGGCCACCCGTCCCATGCCCGCATCGAACTCCTCCTGCTCGCGCAGCCGCGTCGGCGTCATCATGAGCGGGACCAGGGCAATGGCCAGCACCACCGGAATCAGGGTGATGAGCGTGAGCCGCCAGTCGATGGTGAACAGATAGATCAGCGACACCAGGGGCACCACGAACGCGGAGACGAGCTCCCCCGGGGTGTGCGCGATGAACGGATGCACCGCGCCCACGTCATCGCCCACCAGCTGCGACAGCTCACCGGTGCGCCGCCGCGACAACCACCCGATCGGCACACGTCCCAAGCGCGCGGCCAGCTGCCGCCGCAACGACAGCTGCACCCGATCGTCGAGCAGGTGGCCGATACCCGACGAGGCGGCCGTGAACACCAGCCGGACCAGCAGCCCGAGCGCGCCCGCGACCACCACGAGCCAGACGTGCCCGTGGTCGATCGGACCGGGCGACAACAGGGTTCGTCCCAGCTCGACCACCGCCAACAGTGGTGCCAGGCCCGCCAGAGCACCGATGACCTGCGTGATCACCACCGCGGCGAAACCGCCGACGAACGGCCGCAACAGCGTCGAAAGACGTTCTTCCCCAGCGGGTTCCGCGACGACCGGCGGCGACTGATCCCTCGCATCGGCGAGGTCGACGGCGCTCATCGCGTCGCCCTCGAGACCACGGTCGGAATCCGAACTCCGCGTGCGGCTTTGCCTCGCATGATGTGCCCTCCGAGCTCGTCGTGATGGTCCGGCCGCTGACTGCGACCAGCGGCCGGGCCGCTGTCTCCACCAGCGGCGTAGCGCTACCCTGACAGCTGTGACCGTGGGCGCACTTTCGGAAATATGCGGTCCGGCGAACTCGCCGGTCGTCTGGGTGCGCCCGGGACATGTCGGCTACATCGGCCCCGATCTCGGCGTCGACCCGCACTCCCCCTCGGTCGCGGTGCTCAGCGTCGGCCTGGACGGCCCGCTCGTCCTCGACACCGCCACCCACGGGCAGATCCGCACCGGCAGCTCCTTCGCCCCGGCCCGCGCGGTGCACCGGGTCAGCGCCGAGGGCTGGATCCTGCTGCTGTTCGTGGACCGCACGAGTTCCTCGGCGACCGCCATCGCGGCGGAGATGACCGCCACCGCCGGGCCCTACGGCCTGCACCACCGGCGCGAACGCGACATCATCGAGCACTGCCGCGCCCACCCCGTGGACCCGGACCGAATCTTCGCCCAGGCCAATGCCGTTCGACCCCGAGCCGCCGACCCGCGCATCGCCGCCCTGACCGCCGATATCGCCCGTGACCCGACCCGCACCTTCCGCGCCGAGACGGTCGCGGCGGCCATGGGCCTGTCCACCCCGCACTTCCTGCGCCTGTTCAGCCAGCAGTGCGGCACCACCTTCCGCGGCTACCAGCGCTGGGCGCGCGTCATCCACGCCGTGCGCTCCGCCACCGCGGGCCGCGATCTCACCAGCAGCGCGGTCGACGCCGGGTTCGCCACCCCGTCACATTTCAGCGAAACCTTCCATCAGATATTCGGATTGTCCGCCAGCGCGGTACTGCGCGCCGGTATCCACTTCGATTTCGGAACCGCACCCGCGAGTTGACGATCCGCGCAGCGAACGCAGCGCCGCGCGGAGAGGTTGGCTAGCATCTGACCGGCGGCTGATACGCCGCGCTGACAGTGTTTGTCGATGAAAGGGGGCGCGTGAGACAGATTCTGTTCGCGGCGATGATCGGACTCGCGGTATCGATTTGCCTGACGCCGTTGCTGATCAAGATATTCGCGAAGCGCGAACTCGGGCAGGAGATTCGCGTCGACGGCCCGCCGACGCACCACTCCAAACGCGGTACGCCCACCATGGGCGGAATCGCGATCATCGTCGCCATGTGGGCCGGATATCTCGGCTCACATCTGATCGGGCTGCGCTACGGCGCGGACGGAATCTCCGCCTCCGCGCTGCTGGTGCTCGGATTGGCCACCGCCCTCGGCTTCGTCGGCTTTCTCGACGATTCCATCAAGCTGCGACAACGACGCAACCTCGGGCTGACCGCGACCGGCAAATACATCGGGCAACTGTCCGCCGCGGTGATTTTCGGCGTCCTGGCGCTGGGCTTTCGGAATGATTCGGGCCTGACGCCCGGCAGCCGCGATCTGTCCTACGTCCGCGATTCCTCGATAATTTCGCTGGGCACCGTGTTCTTCCTGCTCTGGGTGTGTTTCCTGGTGGTGTCCTGGTCGAACGCGGTGAATTTCACCGACGGCCTCGACGGCCTGGCGGCGGGGTCGATGAGTTGGGCGCTGGGCGCGTATGTGCTCATCACCTTCTGGCAGTACTCGAATTCGTGCGCCAGCAGGCCCAGTATGGGCTGCTATCACGTGCGCGACCCCTTGGATCTGGCGCTGGTGTGCGCCTCGGGTGCGGCGGCGTGTATCGGATTCCTGTGGTGGAATGCCGCACCCGCGAAGATCATCATGGGCGATACCGGGTCGATGGCCTTGGGCGGCATGCTCGCCGGACTGTCCATCACCACCCGCACCGAACTGCTCATGGTGGTCGTGGGCGCGCTGTTCTTCGCCGAGATCCTGTCGGTGCTGCTCCAGATCGCGGTGTTCAAGACCACCCGCCAGCGCCTGTTCAAAATGGCGCCGTTCCATCACCATTTCGAGCTCGCGGGCTGGGCGGAGACCACGGTGACCATCCGATTCTGGCTCTTGAGCGGTATCGCGGCGGCCGTTGGCCTGATGCTGTTCTACGCCGAGTACCTCGCCGCGCACGGCTGACTCAGAAGCTCTGCCACGCGGGCTTGTTCCGCACCGCGAACCGGTAGTAGTCGATGGCCTTCAGATTCGCCGCGGCTGCCGGGTCGACGATGACGGTCACGTGCGGATGCATTTGCAGGATCGACGCGGGGCAGAAGGCCGAGACCGGCCCCTCCACGGCGGCGGCCACCGCGTCGGCCTTGCCCTCGCCGGTGGCGATCATGACGAGATGGTCGGCGTCGCCGATGGTTCCGAGGCCCTGGGTCAGCACGTGGGTGGGCACCTGGCTCAGGTCACCGTCGAAGAACCGGGCATTGTCCTCCCGGGTCTTGGGTGTGAGGGTCTTGACTCGGGTGCGCGAGCGCAGCGAGGAGCCGGGCTCGTTGAACCCGAGGTGCCCGTTCGCGCCGATGCCGAGAATCTGCACCGAGATGCGCCCGGTGCCCGCGATCTTGCGCTCGTAATCGGCCGCGGCGGCGGGAATGTCGTCGGCGCGGCCGTCGGGGCTGTGCACGTCGGTGTCGGTGAAGTCGACGTGCGAGGTGAACTCGTCGCGAATGAACCGCGCGTAGGACTGCGGATGCCCCTCGGGGAGCCCGATGTACTCGTCGAGCAGAAACGCCTGCACGCCTTGGAAACTCAGGTCTTCCTCGCGGTACTGGCGAATCAGTTCGCGGTACGCGCCGAGCGGCGAGGAGCCGGTGGCCAAGCCGATGGCGCGCGCCCCGCGGCGCACATGGTCGGCCATGATGCGGCCAGCCAGTACTCCGGCTTCGGCCGCGTTGTCGGTGATCACGAGTTCCATTCGAGTCCGTCCTTGTACACGGTCAGTGGGTTCAATCGGGCATCGGTGACGAGCACATCGGCGCGCATACCGGTACGCAGCGCGCCGACCCGATCGTCGAGGCCGAGCAGGCGCGCGGGGGTGGCGCACGCCGCGGTGGCCGCCGTCGTCAGATCGACTCCGGCCTGGAATACGGTGCGGCGCAGCACATCCGCGGCGGTGGCGGTGCCACCGGCGATCGCGCCCTGCCCGCAGGGGTCGTACAGGCGCGAAACACCGTCGGCCACCACGACATCCATGATGCCGAGGTGGTAGCGCCCGTCCGGCATTCCGGCCGCCGCCATGGCGTCGGTGATGAGCGCCAGGTTGTGCGCGCCGAGGGTGTCGAACACCATGCGCACGGTGCCGTCGGCCAAATGCACGCCGTCGGCGATGACTTCGGCCACCACATCGCCGCGCCCGGCCGCCGCCATGGCCGCGGTGAGGAAATTCGCGTCACGATGCGCCAGGCCGGGCATGGCGTTGAACAGGTGGGTGATGGAGACGCGGCGGCCCGATCGAATCGCCTCGACGGTGCGCTCGTAGTCGGCCACTGTGTGCCCGAGCGAGAGCAGCACATCGGCCCGGTTCACCAGGTCGGCGAGTTCGGCGAAGTGCGCGGTCTCCGGCGCGATGGTCACCGAGACGATTCGTCCGCCACCGTGTTGCAGCAGCCGCGCCAGCATGGCCGGATCGCCGGGGACGATCCGCGCGGGATCGTGCGCACCGGGCCGGTGTTCGCTGATGAACGGGCCCTCGAGGTGGATGCCCGCCACGAGTCCGGCGTCGACGGCCTTGCCGAGCAGCGCGATCTTCTCCGTCAACTCGGCCTCGGTGCCGGAGACGAGCGAGGCCACCAGGGTGGTGGTGCCGCGCGCCCGGTGGAAGCCCGCGGCCGCCACCACACCGTCGTAATCGGTTTCCGGGAAACCGAATCCGCCGCCGCCGTGGCAGTGCACGTCGATCAGACCGGGCAGCAGGATCGGCGGGTTCGCCGCCAGCTCGGGCAGGTCACCGTCGAATTCCGCTGCCGGACCGACGAAGTCGAGCAGCGGGCCGTCGAACGACAGCACACCGTCGGCGAGTTCGCCCGCCTCCGTGAGGGTGACGACTCGCCCGCGTAGCGTGGTTCTCACCAGGCGCGCTCCGGCGTCATGCGCGTCCTCGGCCGAGTTCGATACGCGCGGCGCGCGCGGCCTCCTCGGCGGTCGCGGCGGCCAGCACCGCGGTGGCGGCCGCCTGACACTGCGCGAGGGTAACCTCGGCCAGCGCCGCGCGCACTCCGGCAAGCGAGCGCGGCGCCATGGACAAGGTCGACACACCCAAACCCACCAGCACACAGGCGAATTCGGGGTTGGAGGCGGATTCGCCGCATACGCCGACGGCCACCTCGCGCTGGGACGCACCCGCGACGACGGCCGCGATGGTCGAGGCCAGCGCGGGCTGCCACGGATCGTGCAGTGCCGCCAGCGACGACGACATGCGGTCCGCACCGAACAGATACTGCGACAGGTCATTGGTACCGATGGAGAAGAAATCCACCTCCGCGCCGAGGTATTCGGCGCGCAGGGCGGCCGAGGGCACCTCGATCATGATGCCGGAGGTGGTCACGCCCAGACCGCGCGCCCGCGTCGCAAAGGAGCGCGCCTCCTCGACGGTCGCGACCATGGGGGCCATCACCTTGACCGGTGTCCCCGTGGCCGCCCGCGCCGCCTCGATGGCGGTGAGCTGATCGTCCAATGTCCCCTCATCGACATTGGCCAATCGAATACCGCGCACACCGAGCGCCGGATTCTCCTCCACGGGCAGGTTCAGGAACGGCAGCGGCTTGTCCGAGCCCGCGTCCAGGGTGCGCACCGTGACCGGCCGCTCCCCCATGATCTGGAAGATCTCGGTGTAGTGCGCCGTCTGCTCGTCGATGGTCGGCGCGGATTGCCGTCCGAGGAACAGGAATTCGGTCCGCAGCAACCCGACGCCCTCGGCCCCGAGCTGCACGGCCAGGGTGGCGTCGGCCGCGCTGCCCACATTCGCCAGGAGCGGCACCGCGTGGCCGTCGGCGGTGCGCCCGGGTCCCATTGGAACCGCCTGGTGGCGCGAGTTCTCGATGGCCACCGCCGCACGCCGCTGGGCGTCCGGTTCGATCTCGACCACACCGGCGGTGCCGTCGAGGACGACCGCGCTGCCCTCGGCGATCTCCACCGCGTCGGGGCAGGCGACCACGGCCGGAATGCCCAGGGCCTTGGCCAGAATCGCGGTATGCGAGGTCGGCCCGCCCGCGACGGTGAGGAGTCCGACCACCTTCGCCGGGTCCAGCGTCGCCGTATCGGCGGGTGCGAGATCCTGGGCCGCGAGCACGAAAGGCTCCGCGCTGTCCGGGATTCCGGGCGGATCGACACCCAGCAGCTCGGCGACGACGCGCTGCCCCACATCGCGCAGATCCGAGGCCCGCTCGGCCATCATGCCGCCGAGCGCGGCCAACTGCTCCGCGAAGTGGTTCACCGCCTCGGTCACCGAATGCGCGGTCGGGCCGCCGCCGCGAATACCGGCCCGCACCTGATCCAGCAGGGCGGGATCACCCGCGAGCGCGGCCGTCATGGTGAGGATGTCGGCCGCCGGACCCGCGGCGGTCTGCGCCTGAGCCAGATAGCGCCCGGAGACGACCTCGAAAGCCGTTTCGACGCGCGCGATTTCGGCATCGACGTTCGCGCCGGGCGCGTCGGTGGGGCTGGTGACCGGCGCGGACGCCAGCCACTTCACCACCCCGACGGCAATGCCCGGCGCGGCCGCGATACCGCGCACCTCACGCGTCAAGATCGGTCTCCAGCAGTCCGACCAGCTTGTCCAGGGCCGCCTCGGCCCCGTCCTCGGCGCTCAGCGTGACGGTATCGCCCTGTTTCACGCCGAGGGTCATCACCTGCAGGAGGCTGCCCGCGGCGACCGGAGCCTTGTCGTCCACCGAGATCATCACCGGCACCGGCGATTCCGCGGCGGCCTTGGCGAAAAGCGCGGCGGGCCGGGCATGCAGGCCGGTCTTGGACGCGACGACGGCGGTGCGAGTGATCATTGGGCGGTGTTCTCCTTCTCGAGCTCGTCCGCTTCGGGTTCGCGGCCTGGGGTGGGGAGGTTCCAGCGTCGGATCACGAAGCTGAAAGTGAAGTAGTACAGGGCGGCGTAACCGAGCCCGATGGGGATCAACAAGAGCGGATGCTGCGCCTTGCCGAAGTTCAGCAGGAAGTCGATGGCGCCCGCGGAGAACATGAAGCCGTCGTGGATGCCGAGCAGATTGGTCAGTGCCAGCGCCGAACCGGTGAACAGCGCGTGGATGAGCAGCAGCGGCCATGCCACGAAGATGAAGGCGAATTCGAGGGGCTCGGTGATACCGGTGACGAAGGCGGTCAGACCGGCCGACAGCATGATGCCGCCCACCATCTTCTTGTTCTCCGGCTTGGCGGTGCGCCAGATGGCCAGCGCCGCGGCGGGCAGACCGAACATCATGATCGGGAAGAAGCCGGTCATGAAGGTTCCGGCGGAAGGGTCACCGGCCAGGAAGCGCGGAATGTCGCCGTGCGCGCCGTTGTAGTCGCCGATCACGAACCACACCACCGAGTTGAGAATGTGGTGCAGGCCCAGCGGCAGCAGCAGCCGGTTCACGAAACCGAAGATGCCGCCACCGGCGACGGCGTTGTCCGCCACCGCGTTTCCGAGCCAGGTCAGTCCGGCATCGAAGACCGGGTAGACGAACGAGGCGATGACACCGATGACCACGGCCGCGATGGCGGCGAGAATCGGCACCAGGCGGCGACCGGAGAAGAAGCCGAGATAGTCCGGCAGCGTGGTGCGGTGGTAGCGCTGCCAGAGAATGGCCGCGGTCAGACCCATGACGAGACCGCCGAGCACACCGAAGTTCACCAACTCCTGTGCGCCCTTGGTGTCGACCTTGCCCTCGAGGACCACCGGTGACATGGCCTTGGCGACGCCGTTGAAGGTCAGGTAGCCGACCACCGCCGCGAGCGCGGTGGACCCGTCGGACTTCTTGGCCCAGCCGATGGCCACGCCGACCGCGAACAGCAGCGGCAGATTGTCGAGCAGTGCGCCGCCCGCACCGGCGAGGACGTCGGCCACGCCACTCGTCGCCGACCAGCGGCCGAGCATATCGTCCTGACCTAGTCGTAGCAGCAGGCCAGCGGCGGGAAGGGTGGCGATCGGCAGCATCAGGCTGCGTCCGAGCTTTTGCAGGCCGGATAGATCCAGCTTCTTGCGCACGCTCTGCGTGGCATCGGCCATAGCGAGGTCCTCAGTCCGTGAATCGGGTCACACCGGTGTAGGGTGACAGCGACTGGTTATAACCAGACATATACTGGTTATAACCAGCTTTGTCTACTCGACACGCAGGATTCGTCCACACGACACGCACGGAGGAAAGAATGTCCAAGGTCGACCAGATCGTCGCCGGACTAGGCGGCACCGACAATATCGTCGAGGTCGAAGGCTGCATCACTCGACTGCGCGTCGAGGTCAAGGATTCCGGCAAGGTCGACGAGAAGGCCCTCAAGTCCGCCGGTGCGCACGGTGTGGTGAAGATGGGTGACGCGGTGCAGGTCGTGGTCGGACCGACCGCCGACGCCCTGGCCGAAGACATCAACGATCTGCTCTGAGCGGCGGCGATGAGCACCCAGATTCTCGCGCCGCTCGACGGCCGCGCCCTGCCCATCTCCGAGGTCCCCGATCCGGTCTTCTCCGCCGAGATGGTGGGCGCCGGTGCCGCGGTGGAGCCCCTCGACACCGCTGAGCCGACCACCGTGATCGCGCCGATCTCCGGCACGCTGGTGAAGCTGCACCCGCACGCCGCGGTGATCGTCTCCGACACCGGTGTGGGCGTGCTGCTGCACGTCGGCATCGACACCGTCGGCAAACCCGACCTGTTCACGGTGAAGGTCGAAGAGGGTGACGAGGTGCGGGCGGGCGATCCGCTGATCACCTTCTCCCCCAACGCCATTCGAGCACTCGGCCTGAGCGCCGCGGTGCCGGTCGTCGTGATGGACACCGCGCCGGGAGCGGCGCACGATGTAGCCTCCGGGTCGGTCACCGCGGGCGCGGTTCTCTTCTCGATCTGAGCACTCGCCGAGGGGTTTTCGGTGGAGATCGCCGAAAGCCCCTCGGCGTCAAGAGTTCTGGTTGCCGTCGTCGGCGGAGACCGTCATGTAGACCTGGTATCGGTCGGCGCGGTACCAGGATTCGGCGTGTTCGATACAGCGATCGCGCGAGAAGGACATGCGATCGAAAGCCAGTAGCGGAGAACCGGTTTCGGTGCCGAGCCAGCCCGCGTGGCGCTCATCGGCCGCCACCGCGCGCACGCTCTGCTCGGCCCGGTCGATCGGGCAGTCGTACTCCCCCGCGAACAACGCGTACAGCGATTGGGTGAGATCGTGCTCGAGCAGCCCCGGCAGGAGATCCGCCCGGTACCACCCGTCATCGATGGACATCGGCAGCCCGTCGGCCAAGCGCAGCCGCACCAGATGGAACGCCTTCACCGTCGGGCCGACCCCCAGCGCCGCCTGGGAGGCGGGCGGCGGCACCGCGTAATCACTGTGCAGCACAACGGTGCTCGGGGTGCGCCCGAGGCGGCGCATATCGTCACTGAACGACGCCATGTGCAGTCGCGACCGCGCCACCCGTTCCGCGACGAAGGTGCCCTTACCCGGCACCCGGGTGATGACGCCCTCGGATTCGAGCTGGCTCAAGACCTCGCGCACCGTCATACGGCTCACGCGGTAGTCGTCGCACAGCTGGCGCTCGCTGGGCAGCATCTCACCCGGGCGCAGCGTGGCGCACAGGGTGGTCAGCGCCGACCGCAGTTGCGCCTGTTTGGTTACGCGCCCGGCCACACGGACCTCGGGCAGCCCAGCGGGCTCATCGCTCGCTCACTCAGTTCTCGTTGCGGGCCTTGGGGAATCGCTTCTGCTTGGCCACCCACCCGGCCATCTTCGCCCAGTGGCCCTTGGCCGGGTTCACCTTCGAGACCAGCTCGCGGTCCCACTCCTCGCTCTCCGAGAGGCCGTTCACCGCGGCGACCAACGCCTTGGCGGACTCCATATCGGGCACCATGCGGTCACCGAGGGTGCCGTCCGCGGCCACCAGGGTGACGCGCACGCCGAGACGGCCCACGGGCTGCGGTACCGCGGTGGCGGACCCACCGTGATCGGCGACGAAACCCTTCACCGAATCGACGATGGACGGCGACAGTTCGACGGGAGCCGGGGCGGTGGTAGCGCTCATGCGGAGGAGTTTACCCACGGGTAGAACCGAGTCCATGTGCCGCCGCCCACAAGACACCGGGACGGGTGTACAACTTGTAGATGCGTGCGATCCAGGTTTCCGAACACGGTGGTCCCGAGGTCCTGCGGTACACGGAGGTGCCCGACCCGACGATCGGGCCGAAGCAGGTATTGGTCGATACCGATGCCATCGGCGTGAATTTCATCGACACCTATATCCGCACCGGGCGCTATCCGCAGACCGTGCCGTATGTTCCGGGCGCGGAAGGGACCGGGCGCATAGCCGCGGTGGGTGTCGAGGTGACCGAGTTCCAGGTCGGCGACCGGGTGGCGTGGGCCGCCGCGCCGGGCAGTTACGCCGAGCGGGTCGCGGTGGACGAGGCCGTGGCCGTGCCGGTGCCGACGGGTATCGATTCGCCCGTGGCGGCGTCGGCGCTGTTGCAGGGAATGACCGCGCACTATCTCATCGAGTCCGTCTACCGGCCCGAACCGGGCGAAGCGGTGCTGGTGCACGCGGGCGCGGGCGGCGTGGGGCTGATTCTCACCCAGTTGCTCGCGGCGCGCGGGGTTCGGGTGTTCACCACGGTCTCCTCCGACGAGAAGGAGAAGCTCTCGCGCGAGGCCGGGGCGGCCGAGGTGCTGCGCTACGGCGACGAACTCGCCACGCAGGTCCGGGACCTCACCGGCGGGGTCGGTGTGGCGGCCGTATACGACGGGGTCGGCGCGGCGACCTTCGAGTCCAGTCTCGCGGCCCTGCGGATTCGCGGCACCTGCGCGCTCTTCGGCGCCGCCAGCGGGCCGGTGCCGCCGTTCGACCTACAGCGGCTCAATGGTCTGGGCTCGCTGTTCGTCACCCGGCCGACGCTCGCGCACTACACCCGCGACCGGGCCGAATTGCTGTGGCGCTCACGCGATGTCATGAACGCGATCGCCGACGGCAGTCTGCGTCTGCGCGTCGGCGCGACCTATCCGCTCGCCGAGGCGGAGCAGGCGCACCGAGATCTGGAGGGGCGCAAGACAACCGGCTCCATCGTGCTGTTGCCGCATTAGCGGGTGGCGGTGGTGATGTGGCTGAGGACGCATCGCCACTCGCCGTCGCGGCGGTGGAACACATCCGTGGTCCACTCGTCGGCGTCGAAGCGTTCGTCTTCGAAGTGGGCGGTATTGGTGGCGCGCACCGTGATCACGGCCGCGTCGCCGTAGACGCGGATACGGGGTTCGCTCACCATGTCCATCGCCGAGTGGGTGAGTCGCCCCGCGGCGATGTGGGCGAGGAAGTCCGCGCGCGTGCCGATGCCGGAGTCGGAGACGATCACCCAGTCCTCGGCCATGAAGTGCGCGATGCGGGCGGGATCGTTGGACACGATGGCGCGTGCCCAATCGCGGGCTGTCGCGGTGAGTTCGGTGTGCGCCGAATCGGCGGTCATGCGCCGAGTGTAGGACCGAGCGTCACAGATCGCGGCCGGTTAGACCCCGATAGACGAAACGGGTGAGGCCGTCGACGGCCTGTTCGTCGGTGAGCTCGACCGAGCCCTCCTCGACGGCTTGGAGCAGTGCGCTGGCCATCAGGAACATCATGGCGAGGCTGGCGTCGGGGGTGCTGGGCAGGGTGAGGCCCGCGGCCTCGAATCCGTCGAGGTGGTCGGCGACGTCGGCGCGCTGCGCGGCGGTGAAATCGCCCATGATGCGGGCGAATTCGTCGTTCACCAGGGCGGCTTGACCCATGGCACGGAAGACCGGCCAGTGCTCGCGGGCGGCCTGCCAGTACGCGGCGAGGTGGTAGCGCACCGCCTCGGGATCGGTGAAGTCCGGATTGTGCTCCGGGTCCTCGGCGCGCGCGTCCCCGGCGTCGGAGAGGTCCTGCAGCAGCGCCTGGAGCAGCTCCTCTTTGCTGGCGAAGTGGTTGTAGAACGAGCCCGCCGCGCGTCCGGCGGCCGCGGTGATATCGGTGATCTTCGTATTCAGGTAGCCGCGCTCGGCGAAGAGCCGCCGCGCCGCGGACTTGAGCGCCTGCTCGGTCTCGGCCGCTTGTTCCTGGCGTTTACCTGCCACCACACACCACCTCCTTGACAGCGGAACGTACCAGTCTCGATACTGAATTTGTATTCAGTGAATCAGTATTCAGTATATGGAGGCAGTATGTCTGCGCAGGTCCTCGTCGCCGGAGCCGGTCCCACCGGCCTCACTCTCGCCATCGATCTGGCGCGGCGCGGCGTCGCCGTGCGGGTGGTGGAACAGGCCGCGGAGTTCTTCGTCGGCTCGCGCGGTGACGGGATTCAGCCGCGCACCCTCGAGGTCTTCGACGACCTCGGCGTCCTCGACGCGGTCCTGGCGGCCGGGTCGCCGCAGCCGCTCATGCGCGCCTGTATCGGCGGGACACTGGTCGGCGAGCGGCGGATGAGCGAATGGCGGGAGCCGAGCTCGGCGGTGCCGTACCCGAATCCGTGGGTGCTGGGGCAGTCACGGACAGAGGAGATCCTGCGGGAGCGATTGGCGGAATTCGGGGTGCGGGTCGAATTGTCCACGGCGCTGGTGGATTTCGCCCAATCCGACGACGGAGTGAGCGTGCGACTGTCCGGTCCCGCCGGGGACGAGACCGTGCGCGTGGACTATCTGGTCGGGGCCGACGGCGGCCGCAGTACCGTGCGCAAACGCCTCGGCATCGCCTTCGAGGGCAGCACCGACGACGCCATCCGCATGCTGCTCGGCGATGTGCGCGCCGACGCGCTGGACCACGAGTACGGCTACTGGTTCGCCGAGGCGGACGCCCCGATGAACGGAATCGCGCTGTCCCCCTTGCCTGGTGGGCGTGCATTCCAATTCGCCGCGCCCCTGGACGCGGACGTCGAACCCTCCCTGGAACTCTTGCAGGGCTACATCGATCGCCTCGCCCACCGCCCCGAGGTCGTACTCACCGATCTGACGTGGTCCACCGTGTGGCGGCCGAACATTCGCCTGGCGCAACGCTTTCGCGAAGGCCGCGTGTTCCTCGCGGGCGATGCCGCACACGTCCACCCGCCCACCGGCGGCCAGGGCATGAACACCGGGATCCAGGACGCGTACAACCTCGGCTGGAAACTCGGTGCGGCGCTGCGTGATCCGGGCGTCGAGAGCGATGCGCTGCTCGACACCTACGAGACCGAGCGACGTGCGGTCGCCGCCTCGGTGCTCGGATTGAGCACCGAGATCTTGGCGAAGACCGTCGCGGGCGCGCCGGATGCCATGGAGCGCGGCGAGAACACCCATCAGCTCGATATCACGTATCGAAATCTGATGCCGCAGAAGATGTCCGGGGAATCCGAACCGGCGTTGCGATCCGGCGACCGCGCGCCGGACGCAACGCTGCGGGATGGCGTCGATCGGACGGTGCGGCTCTTCGATCTGCTGCGGGGGCCGCACGAGACGCTCGTCGTCTTCGGCTCCGACGCACCCGTGTCGCCAGGCCCACGCGTCGTCACGATCGCGCGCGAGGGGCAATCCGATCAGGCGTTGGTCGACTCGACCGGCGACGCCTTCCGTGCGTATGACGCTGTCGAGGGCACGCGAGTGCTGATTCGCCCCGACGGTTACATCGCCGAACGCGTCGGCTGACCGTGCACGGCGACGGCCGTGCGGTGACCACTCCCATGCCGCCACCGTGGTGACCGTCCTGCATCCCGCGCCCGAAGAATCCGGTTCGAGTGCTTGTCGCTGGCCCGACTGGTCAGCATGGAATCGGGCAATTGTCCCGCTTCGCCCATGACGTGCCGCCCGGGCGTCGCGAGCCCATGACCATGCTGGATGATCTTGCTGCCGCACAAGACGATTCGCCGCGACCCGTTCGGGATAACCCGTAAGGTGGGTCGCGGCGACCGTTCGGGCGGCCGACAGTGGATGAGGCATTCGGTCAGAGGTGGGTCTACATGCTGGTGAAGGTCCGGAACGACGACCCGTCGCGGCTGTCGAGCACCGAACGGACCGTCGTGAACTGGCTCAAATCGTGGAGCGGGCCGCACGCGGTGCCCGGAATCGCGATCGTGCAGTGTCAGGACGCCGATGTGGTGGTGTGGACGCCGCAGACCTGCGTGGTGATCGCGGTGCACGGATTCACCGAGCGGGTGAACGGGACACTGCACTGCGCCGAAGACGAACCCTGGACGGTGGATGACGCGCCCGCGCCCATCGACGGCGACGCGAATCCCCTGGAAAGGGTGCGGCGGCAGACCACCGAGATGGCGCGGCAATTGCGGGCCGCGCCGGGACGCGAACACGTCCCGGTCAGCGGTCTCGTCCTCGTTGTCCCCCAACTGGGCAGTCGCCTGAAACTCGCCAAGGGCGCGATGCCGCCCGGGATCGACGTCCTCCTCGGCGACGGCCCCTCCTCCCTGCGCGCCTACTTCACCAAACTCGCCGAAGGCGCGGCCCCCGCTTGGGACGCCGCCCAGGTCGGCCAAGCCCTCGGCGCCCTCGGATTCGCCGCCGCCGCAACCCATTCCGATCTCGTCCTCGAAGGCTTCGAACCCCCCGCCCCCAACCGCACACCGCCACCCCCCTCGACACCCCCCACCCGCAAAGTCCCCTCCGTCCCCGTAGCCCCTCCCCCCGCACCGGAACCCTCCGGCACGCCCGGCGGAGTCGTCCCCGGCCCAGCCGCTGTCCCAGTGCCCAACCCCACGCCCGGACCGAGCGGTGCGGCACAACCGCTTCCGCCACACGGCGAACGCGGCCGATCGAGCACAGCAGGCGCAGCGGCCGGTGCGGCCGCAGCAGGAGCCGCGGCCGGAGCGGCCTTCCGTGGACGCCAGCCGTCCGGCGAGGAACACGGTCCCGGTGGCGGACAACCGGTTTCGCCAGGCCAAGCTGACGCGCCGGGAACAGGCGGCGGACAAGGTGACCCAGGGCAAGGTCCGGCCTACGGGCCAGGTGACCCGAGGCAAGGTGCGGCGGCAGCCCAGGGCGGCTACCCGGGTGGTACGGCCCAGGCGAACGCGCCGATGGGCCAAAGCGGGTCAGGCACTCAGGCAGCCCCGCAAAGCCAGGGCGGCCACCCGAGCGGTTCGGCCGAGACGAATCCTCCGATGGTCCAAGGTGGTTCGGCGGGACCGGGCAGCAGTCGAGGCGGCCCGCACGAACAGAGCGGCGCGGCCGGGCACGGTGGTTCGACCGGCGATACGGGGCCGGGCGACCTCCGAGGAGGGCCGGGCGAACAGAGAGCGGCAGCCGGGCAGTCTGGACAAGGTGCCGCCTATCCGTCTGGCGGCCCCGGTCAAGGCTCTGGGACAGGCCAGGGCGGCTACCCAGGTGGTTCCGGGCCGAATGCCCCGATGGGGCAAGGCGGTTCGGCTGGACCGCGAGGCGAGCAAAGTGGCACGGCGCGGCAGGGTGCTGCCTATGGGGCGGGCGGAGTAGCCGGTTCCCAGGGCGGCGCATCCGGAACGGCTGGCGGCCAGGGCGACGGGGCTGCGCGGAGCGGTGCGGGGGTCGAGTCCGGTCGTGGTGCTGGAGAACAGGTTCCGGGGCGGGGCGAGGGGGAATCTTCCGGGAAGGGCAAGATCGCTGGGGCCGCAGCGGCGGGGGCTGCTGCCGCTGCGGCGGTAGGTGCGCTTTTCCGGCGCAAGTCGAAGCGGACCGAGGCGGGGGACGAAGGGAAGGGCGCGCAGGGGGACGAGAGGGGCCGTGCGGGTTCGGAGAGCGGTGGGGGCGGCGGTCTTTGGCCGGGCGGACTCGGACAAGGTCGCCCGCGGCCAGATGATGCCGGGCACAGCGGTTCCGGACAATCCGGGCGCGGCCAAGGGGACTCCGCGCAGAGCGGCGGCCTTTGGCTAGGACGATCACAGCAAGGGAGCGCCGAGCAGGGCGGCCGGGGGCAAAGCGGTCCTGTGCAAAGTGGCCCTGCGCAAAGCGGCCCTGGTCAGGGCAGCGGGGGCGGCGGCCTTTGGCCGGTCGGTTCCGGGCAGGGCAGCGCCGGGCAAGGTGTGTCTGGACAGGCTGATCCTGGCCAAGGGCGTGCTGGCCAAGCCGGTTTCGGGCAAGGCGCTCCCGGGCACGGCGGTCCTGGACAAGGCGGTGTTGGCCAGGCTGATCCTGGACAGGGGCGTCCCGGGCCTGGCGGCTTCGGCCAAAGTGGGCCTGGCCGCGGTGGTTCGGGGCAGAGTGCCATCGGTGGTGCGGCTGGGTTCGGTCGTGGCCAACAGGGGCCGGGTGGTCCGGCTGCGGGGCAACAGGGTTCGGCGTCCGGCGCGCCCTATGCCGCGGCGGGGGCTGCCGCGGGAGCGGGGGCCGGGTCGGTGTTGCAGCGTCCTGGGCAGTACGACCCGGGGCGGCCGAGCGGGGGCGCGGGCGGTCGGGACCGGGGTGCCGGTTCCGGGCCGGGTGGCGATGCCGGTGCTCCCCCGACGGCTGGGCCCGGATTCCCGCTGTGGGACAACTCGCAGCAGGCGGTGCCGCGGCGTCGCCGCCGCGACCTTCCCGTGGTGGCCGCCTTGCTGCTGGTGTTCGTGATTCTCGCGATAGCGGCCATGTGCACGGGCCGTGGCGGCGGCGACAGCGAGCGCTCCCCCGGGATCACCACGACGGTGCGCCCGACGACCACGAGCGTGTCCACGGATCCGACACTGCCGTCGACCACCTTCGCCCCGGCCTGTTTCCCGTTCCAGCCGGACTGCTGACCTACCGCATATCCACCACTGCTGCCGTCACCCGCCGCACCAGCGGCAGTACGAGCAGCAGGGTGGGAAAGGCGATCACCCAGGACACACCCCAGGCCCGCAACCAGACGCCGAGAAACCCGCTGTCGAACCCTTGGCTGTTCACGGTGCTGATGAACGACACCACGAAGGTCATCAGCACCGACAGCAACAGCGGCAGCACGAAGGCCGCGTACCGGGTGGGAAGTTTGCGAAAACTCGTGCGCGAGACGGAATTGTTCATCGATTCCTCCGAAAGCGTGGACAGGCCAACAACAATCACCCCGCACCGGCGGGGCATGCGTTGATTGGCGTTAACGCTTACGGCGACAAGATCGCGCAGCCATCGTAGGACGACTACCGCCGGACTGTCCACCGACGAAAAACGCGGTGCACGAACGATCCGTGCACCGCGCTGTCCGCAAACCTCAGGACAGGAACCCGCCGATGGTGTTCCACCCCAGCACCGAGTCCACCGCCAGACCGCAGAACACCACGGCCAGATAGTTGTTGGACTGCAGGAACAGTCGCAGCGGCTTCACCGATTCCCCGCGGCGCACACCGGAGTACAGCTGGTGCGCCATGAGCAGGAACCAGGCTCCCGCCGCCAAAGCCGTTGCGGCGTAGATCACTCCGGCGGCCGGGACGAGCGCCAGCGTCGCCAGCACGGTCAACCAGGTGTAGATGACGATCTGCTTGGTGACGGCCTGTTCGGTCGCAACCACGGGCAGCATGGGGACGCCCGCCGCGCGGTAGTCCTCCTTGTAGCGCATGGCCAGCGCCCAGGTGTGCGGCGGCGTCCAGAAGAAGATCACCAGGAACAACACGATGGCGGGCCACCCGATGGTGCCGGTCACCGCGGACCAACCGACCAGTGCGGGCATACATCCGGCCGCACCGCCCCACACCACGTTCTGCGAGGTCCGCCGCTTCAACCCCAGCGTGTAGACGAACACGTAGAACAGAATCGTCGCCACCACCAGCGCACCGGCGAGCAGATTCGCCTGCCACCACAGCCACGCGAACGACGCCAACCCCAACGCGATACCGAAGATCGCGGCATTGCGGGTGGGCACCGCCTCGCGCGCCAACGGCCGCTTGGAGGTCCGCTTCATCACCTTGTCGATATCGGCGTCGGCGACACAGTTGAGGGTGTTCGCCGAGGCCGCGCCCATCCAGCCGCCGAACAGCGTGGCCAGAATCAGGCCCAGGTCGGCGTGGCCGCGGTCGGCCAGCAGCATGGTGGGAATCGTGGCGACGAGCAGCAGCTCGATCACGCGGGGTTTGGTGAGCGCGATGTAGGCGAGCACGCGCCGCGTGGCCGCCGACAGCGGGCCGGAGCCCGTCACGCGGTCGGCCAGCACCGTTCCGGAGGAGCCGTGACCCCCGCCGGGTTGTTGCCCAATCCGCACTGTTTCTCCTCGCACAACGTGCATGTTGATCCGGTCGTGGAACCAGCAGCGCGCTCTCACGTCCAGAGAAAACAGTTCAGTGCGGCGCGGCCACTACTACAGAGCATGGTAGACCGTGCCGAATGGCGCTCTCGCCACGGTCCGGCCGTGGGTCGTGCGATACCGCCGCGCGGTGCGCGCGGTGCGTGGTCACGAACTGGTCCGCGCGCGGACACGAACGCACGACACGACGGCCGGTGAACGCGGGTTCCCGTATGGCCGCGAAACGGTCACCTTTAGGGTGGTGGGTATATCGGTGCGGTGAGCGCACCGGCACACCCCGCAGCGAACAAGCCCGCCGACAATCGCATCGTTGACGAAAAGGTCAGGAGAACCTCGGTCGTGTCAGTCACAGACGACATCCGCGCCCTCACCCAGCCCCACCACCCCGCCGACTGGACCGACGTCGACACCAGGGCCGTCGACACGGCCCGCGTCCTCGCCGCCGACGCCGTGCAGAACGCGGGCAACGGTCATCCCGGCACCGCGATGAGCCTCGCGCCGCTGGCGTACACGCTGTTCCAGCGTGTGATGCGGCACGATCCGAGCGATCCGGAGTGGGTGGGCCGCGACCGATTCGTGCTGTCCTGCGGCCACTCCAGCCTGACCCTGTACGTGCAGCTCTACCTGGCCGGTTTCGGCCTGGAGCTGGACGATCTGGTGAACCTGCGCAAGTGGGGTTCGCTCACCCCGGGCCACCCGGAGTACCGCCACACCGACGGCGTCGAGATCACCACCGGCCCGCTGGGCCAGGGCCTGGCCTCCGCGGTCGGCATGGCCATGGCGGCGCGCCGCGAGCGCGGTCTGTTCGATCCCGAAGCGGCACAGGGCAAAAGCGCGTTCGACCACTTCGTCTACGTCATCGCCTCCGACGGTGACATGGAGGAGGGCGTCACCTCCGAGGCGTCCTCGCTGGCGGGCACCCAGCAGCTGGGCAACCTGATCCTGTTCTACGACGACAACAAGATCTCCATCGAGGACGACACCCGCATCGCCTTCACCGAGGACACCGCCGCGCGCTACCGCGCCTACGGCTGGGACGTCCAGGTGGTCGAGGGCGGCGAGAACGTGGTCGCCATCGAGGAGGCCATCGCGCACGCCCAGGCGGTGACCGACAAGCCGTCGATCATCCTGCTGCGCACCATCATCGGCTACCCGGCCCCCAACAAGATGAACACCGGAGCCTCGCACGGTGCCGCTCTGGGCGCCGACGAGGTCGCCGCCACCAAGAAGGCCCTCGGTTTCGACCCCGAGAAGAGCTTCGACGTGGACGCCGCCGTCATCGCGCACACCCGGGGCAATGCCGCCGCGCGCGCCAAGGCCGCCAAGGACGCCTGGCAGACCCAGTTCGACGCGTGGGCCGCCGCCAACCCGGAGAACAAGGCGCTGTTCGACCGCCTCCAGGAGCGCCGCCTCCCCGAGGGTTGGGCCGACGCGCTGCCCGTGCACGAGCCGGACCCGAAGGGCATGGCCACCCGCAAGGCGTCGGGCAAGGTCCTCGCCGCGCTCGCGCCGGTGCTGCCGGAGCTGTGGGGCGGCTCGGCCGACCTCGCGGAATCCAACAACACCACCATGCCGAACGTGCCGTCCTTCGGCCCGGAGGACATCTCCACCGGTATGTGGAAGGCCAACCCGTACGGCCGCACCTTGCACTTCGGTGTGCGCGAGCACGCCATGGGCTCCATCCTCAACGGCATCGCGCTGCACGGACCGACCCGTCCGTACGGTGGCACCTTCCTGGTGTTCTCCGACTACATGCGCCCCGCCGTGCGCCTGGGCGCGCTCATGCGCACCCCGGTCACCTACGTGTGGACCCACGACTCCATCGGCCTCGGCGAGGACGGCCCGACCCACCAGCCGATCGAGCACCTGGCCGCGCTGCGCGCCATTCCGGGCCTGAACGTGGTGCGCCCGGGTGACGCGAACGAGACCACCTACGCGTGGCGCACCATCCTGGAACGCGATTCCTCCGAACGGCATTCGCACTTCCTGGTCTCCGAGCCCGCGCACCAGGACGGCCCGTCCGCGCTGGCCCTGACCCGTCAGGACCTGCCGATTCTGGAGGGCACCTCCTACGAGGGCGTGCGCAAGGGCGGCTACGTTCTGGCCGAATCCTCCACCGCCACACCGCAGGTGATCCTGATCGCCACCGGTTCGGAACTCCACCTCGCGACCGAGGCGCGCACTACGCTGGAGGCGCAGGGCATCGGCACCCGCGTGGTGTCCATGCCGTGTGTGGAGTGGTTCGACGCGCAGGATCAGGACTACCGCGACTCCGTGCTGCCACCGTCGGTGCGCGCGCGGGTGACCGTGGAGGCCGGGATCGCGATGCCGTGGTACCGCTTCGTCGGCGAGGCCGGTGAGATCGTGTCCATCGAGCATTTCGGCGCGTCGGCCGACTACAAGACATTGTTCCGCGAGTTCGGCATCACCACCGACGCCGTCGTCGCGGCCGCGCAGCGTTCTCTCGACAAGGTGAAGGGATAGCCATCATGACCCAGAACCCGAATACCGCGGCACTGTCCGCCGCCGGGGTTTCGGTATGGCTCGACGATCTCTCCCGTGACCGCATCCAGTCCGGCAATCTCGCCGACTTGATCGCCACGTGGAACGTCGTCGGCGTCACCACCAACCCGACCATCTTCCAGGGCGCGCTCAGCAAGGGCCACTCCTACGACGCGCAGGTCCGCGAGCTCGCCGCCCAGGGCGCCGACGCCGATCAGGCCGTGCGCACCATCACCACCGACGATGTGCGCGCCGCCTGCGACGTGCTCGCCGACGTCTTCGAGCAGTCCAACGGCGTCGACGGCCGCGTCTCCATCGAGGTCGACCCGCGGCTGGCCTTCGACACCGACGGCACCGTGGCCCAGGCCATCGAGCTGTGGAAGATCGTGGACCGGCCCAACCTGTTCATCAAGATTCCGGCCACCGAGGAGGGTCTGCCCGCCATCACCCGGGTGATCGCCGAGGGCATCAGCGTGAACGTGACCCTGATCTTCTCGGTCGCGCGGTACAAGTCCGTCATGGGCGCGTACCTGGACGGCGCGCGCAACGCCAAGATCAACGGCCACGATCCGGCGCGCATCGAGTCCGTCGCCTCGTTCTTCGTCTCCCGCGTGGACACCGAGATCGACAAGCGGCTCGAGGCCATCGGCTCCGAGGAGGCCCTCGCGCTGCGCGGCAAGGCCGGAATCGCCAACGCGCGCTTGGCCTATGCCGCGTACCAGGATGTGTTCGAGGGTGGCAGGCACGGCTCCACCTACAACCACTTGGCCTCCTCCGGCGCGACCAAGCAGCGTCCGCTGTGGGCGTCGACCGGTGTGAAGAACCCGGAGTACTCCGACACCATGTACGTCACCGAACTGGTGGCCCCGAACACGGTGAACACGCTGCCGGAGAAGACCCTCGAGGCCGTGGCCGATCACGCCGAGATCCGGGGCGACACCGTCTCGGGCACCGCCGACGAGGCCGCGAAGGTCTTCGAGCAGCTGACCGCGGTCGGCATCGACCTCGACGACGTCTTCCGGGTCCTGGAGACCGAGGGTGTGGACAAGTTCGTGGGGTCGTGGGGCGAATTGCTCACGGCCACAACCGAACAGCTCGCGGCGGCCGGAGGCAACTGACGGTGGCGACCGGCGCGGCGACGACGGTCACGACGGGGAATCCGCTGCGCGATGGGCGCGACAGCCGGGTTCCCCGTATCGCTGGACCGTGCAGCATGGTGATCTTCGGGGTGACCGGTGACCTGTCGCGGCGCAAGTTGCTTCCGGCCATCTACGACCTCGCGAACCGGGGGCTGCTGCCGCCCGGTTTCGCCCTGGTCGGGTTCGCCCGACGGGATATGAGCGACGACGAGTTCGCCGATCTCGTCCACGAATCGGTGACGAGCTCCGCGCGCACACCCTTCCGCGAGGAGGTGTGGCAGCAGCTGCGCGAGGGATTGCGGTTCGTCCAAGGCACTTTCGAGGACGACGCGGCCTTCCATCGGCTGGCCACCACCTTGAAGGGTCTGGACCGCGATCGCGGGACGGGCGGCAATCACGCCTTCTATCTCGCGATTCCGCCCACCGAGTTCCCGGTGGTGCTGGACCAGCTCTCCAAGAACGGTTTGGCGCGCTCCGAGGACAGCCCCGACGGCACCTCGTGGCGGCGGGTGGTCATCGAGAAGCCGTTCGGACACGATCTGCGCAGCGCCCAGGAGCTCAATGCCCTGGTGAACCGGGTGTTCCCGGAGCAGACGGTGTTCCGCATCGACCACTATCTCGGCAAGGAGACGGTGCAGAACATTCTGGCGCTGCGTTTCGCGAACCAGTTGTTCGATCCGATCTGGAACGCGAATTACGTCGACCACGTGCAGATCACCATGGCCGAGGACATCGGCCTCGGCGGTCGCGCGGGGTACTACGACGGCATCGGCGCGGCCCGGGACGTGATCCAGAACCATCTGCTCCAGCTGCTGGCGCTGACGGCCATGGAAGAGCCCGTGAGCTTCCAGCCCAAGCAGCTGCAGATCGAGAAGATCAAGGTGCTCTCGGCGACGAAAATCGTGGAGCCCCTTGATGAAACGACCGCACGCGGGCAGTACACCGCGGGATGGCAGGGCAGTGAGCCCGTCGTCGGTCTGCTCGAGGAGGAGGGTTTCGACCCCAACTCCAAGACCGAGACCTACGCCGCAATCACCCTCGCCGTGGAGACGCGGCGCTGGGCCGGGGTGCCGTTCTATCTGCGCACCGGAAAGCGGTTGGGCCGCAGGGTGACCGAGATCGCGGTGGTGTTCAAACGCGCCCCGCATCTGCCCTTCGACCAGACCATGACCGAGGAGCTCGGCCAGAACGCCCTGGTCATTCGGGTACAGCCGGACGAGGGCATCACCATGCGATTCGGCTCCAAGGTGCCCGGGTCCAGCATGGAAGTGCGCGACGTCAATATGGATTTCAGCTACGGCGAGGCCTTCACCGAGGACTCCCCCGAGGCATACGAGCGGCTCATCCTCGATGTGCTGCTCGGTGTGCCGTCGCTGTTCCCGGTCAACGAGGAGGTCGAATTGTCCTGGCGCATCCTCGATCCCGCACTCGACCACTGGGCCGCCAACGGCCGCCCGGAGCCGTACGAGGCGGGCACCTGGGGTCCGCAGTCCGCCGACGAGATGCTCGCACGCAGCGGGCGGGAATGGCGGCGACCGTGATCATCGATATGCCGGATACGGATACCCGCGAGGTGTCCAAGCGCCTGGTGCAGCTGCGCGAGGCCAATGGCGTGGTGACCGTGGGCCGCGTGCTGACGCTCGTGGTGTGCACCCTGGACAGCTCCGAGGCCGAGGACGCCATCGACGCGGCCAATGACGCCAGCCGCGAACATCCTTGTCGGGTAATAGTTCTCGCCCGCGGCGACCGCAACAGCGCGACGCGGCTCGACGCCCAGATCCGAGTGGGCGGTGACGCGGGCGCGGCCGAGGTGATAGTGCTTCGGTTGCAGGGCGAGCTGGTGAGCCACGAGAGCAGTGTGGTGATCCCCTTCCTGCTGCCCGACACCCCCGTGGTGGCGTGGTGGCCGCGCGGGGCCCCGGAGTTCCCGTCCAAGGATTCGGTGGGGCGCTTGGCGACTCGGCGCATCACCGATGCCACCTTCGCGCCCGATCCGCAGGCGACCATCAAGAAGCGGCGCAATTCGTACGCTCCCGGTGATACGGATCTGGCTTGGAGCCGGGTGACCTATTGGCGTGCGCTGCTCGCAGCGGCGCTGGATGAGCAGCCGTTCGAAGCCGTTGAGTCCGTGACGGTTTCGGGTCTGCGCGACGAACCGGCCCTGGATATGCTCGCCGGATGGCTGGCCGCCCGGCTGTCGTGCCCGGTGGTGCGCCTAGCTGGTGACCTCAAGGTGGAGATCCACCGCCCCACGGTCTCCATCGCCATCTCCCGCCCCCAGGAGGGCCGGACGGCGACGCTGACCCGCACGGGCGAGCCCGCGCAGCGTTTCGCCCTGGCCCGCCGCGAAACTCGCGACTGCCTCGCCGAAGAGCTGCGCCACCTCGACGCCGACGATATCTACGCCGAGGCGCTCACCGGAATCGAAAGGGTCAGCTATGAGTAAGCCCGCCGTCGAAACCTTCACCGACACAGACCAATTGGTGCAGGCGGCCGCGGCGCGCTTCGTCGCCGACGTGGTGGAGGCGCAGCGGCTGCGCGGTTCGGCATCGGTGGTACTGACCGGCGGCGGCACCGGCATCGGGCTGCTCGAATGGGTGCGCCGCGCGCCCGGCGACATCGACTGGGGCCAGCTCGACATCTTCTGGGGCGACGAAAGGTTCCTGCCCGCGGGCGATCCCGAGCGCAATGAGCTCCAGGCCCGCCAGGCGCTCCTGGACCACGTCCCCGTCGATCCGTCGCGGGTGCACACCGTGGAGACCTCGGACGGCGAGTACGTGGACCCCGTCGAGGCGGCGGGTATGTACTCCGCCGCCGTGCACGCCCACCTCGCCGAACACGGAGCCTTCGATCTGCACCTGCTCGGCATGGGCGGTGAGGGGCACATCAATTCGCTGTTCCCGCACACCGACGCGGTCCGCGAGAATCACGAACTCGTTGTGGCGGTGACGGATTCGCCGAAACCCCCGGCGGTGCGGGTGACCCTGACCCTTCCGGCGATTCAGCGTTCCCGCAATGTGGTGCTGGTGGTCTCCGGCGAGGCGAAGGCCGCGGCGGTGGCCGCCGCCCTCAATGGCGCGTCCCCCCTGGACATTCCGGCCGCGGGCGCGATCGGGGCGGAATCCACCACCTGGCTGCTGGACGAATCCGCCGCGGCGGATCTGCCGCGCTGATCGTGTGATGTAGGCCACCGTCGGCCGCTGTCACAGGACGGTCGTGGGCGGCATCTTGTTGACAGTCGAGAGTCAACAGACAGGAACCGCCCATGACCGAGCCCGTGGACCGCGCCACCGAAACCTTCGTCGCGCACCGGAATCTGCTGTTCACCGTCGCCTACGAAATGCTCGGCTCGGCCGCCGACGCCGAGGACGTGCTCCAGGAGACGTGGCTGAAATGGGTGGGCGTGGACCTCGACGAGGTGCGCGAGCACCGGGCGTACCTGGTGCGCATCGCCACCCGGCAGGCCCTGGCCCGGCTGCGCACGCTGGGCCGCCGCAAGGAGTCCTATGTCGGGCCCTGGCTGCCCGAACCGCTGCTCATCACCCCCGATGTGGCCGAGGACGTCGAACTGGCCGACAGCGTCTCCATGGCGATGCTGCTGGTGCTGGAGACGCTGACGCCCACCGAACGGGCGGTGTTCGTGCTGCGCGAGGTCTTCGATCTGGAGTACGGCGAGATCGCCGAGGCCGTCGACAAGTCGCCCGCCGCGGTCCGTCAGATCGCCCACCGTGCCCGGTCGCACGTCGCCGCGCGCAGGCCGAGAGGAGAGGTCACCCCGGCCGAGACCCGCGACGCGCTCGCGGCGTTCCAGCGCGCGCTCGACACCGGCGACCTCCAAGGACTGCTCGATATCCTCGCCCCCGATGTCGTCCTGCTCACCGATGGCGGCGGTATCCGACAGGCCGCGCTGGCGCCTCTCGTCGGCCCCGAACTCGTGGCCGGGGTGCTCGGGCGCATCCCGCCTGGATCGCTGTATCCCGCGCAGCTCAACGGCCATCCGGCGCTCATCGTTCGGATCGACGGCCAGCTCGACAGCGTGGTGGCGGCGCGCATCGACGACGGCCTCATCACCGGGCTCTACGCGGTGCGCAATCCGGAGAAGCTCTCGCGCATCGAGCAGGAGACCACCGTGAGCCGTTGAGCTCACGCGGTGTCGAGAAAGCGGCGCACCGAACGCGAGGGCGCGGGGTCGGTGCGCCAGATCAGGTACAGGTGCGACGGTGGGGCGTCGGGAATATCGCGGTAGACCACGCCGGGATGCGGTGCCCGCGTGCGCGCCAATTCGGGCACCGCGCCGATGCCCCGATCGGCGGCCACGAGTTCGATCCACTCGTCGAAATTGGTGCATTCGATGACCTGACGGCCGGGAAGCCGAGTGGGCCAGGATGTTTCGTCGGTGGTGCCGGATATGGTGTTGACCACCAGCGGGTAGGTGGCGAGATCGTCCCAGCGCAGATTCCCGGCGTGCGCCAGCGGCGACTCCGCCGACACCGCCAGTACCCGCCGTTCGGTGGCGATCTCCCGGGCGGCGAGGGTACGCGGGAGCCGGATCTGCTTGCGGTACAGGGCGATATCGATGGTGCGGGCGGTGAGCGCGGCGATCGGATCGTCCACGCGGTGGATCTCCACATGCCCGCCGACCGCTTCGAACCGGGTGCGGACGTCGGCGAACCAGGTGTCGGGCAGCAGCCAGGAGAACCCGACGGCGACGGCGGCCCGCAATTGCAGCTCGGCGCAGACGGTATCGAGATCGGCGAGGATGCGGCGGGCGTGCACGCGGAATTCGACGCCGTCATCGGTGAGGTCGAAGCGGCGCGAGGTGCGTTCGACGAGGCGGGTGTCGAGTATGCGCTCCAACTGCTGGATGGTGCGGGTGAGCGAGGGCTGGGTGACGTGCAGGCGCTGGGCGGCCCGGGTGTAGTTGCCCTCGTCGCAGAGTGCGAGATAGGCGCGCAGATGGCGCAGCTCCAGATCCATGCGTTCAGCGTATACATGCCGCACAAGAAGCATTTCACAGGCTGCGATCCCGGCCCTAGCGTCGGAGGACGTGACCATTGCCCCGCCTCGACAGCTCGGTCTCGCTCCCGCCTTCGCCGCCGCCTCGGGATTGGCGGCCAGTACGGGTGTCGGCCGGTTCGTCTACACCCCGCTGCTGCCGGTGATGACCGATGCCCACCGCCTCGACGCGCACTCCGGAGCGTTCATCGCCGCCGTGAACTACGCGGGCTATCTGCTCGGCGCGATCGTGCTGGCGCGACGCCCGGAGTGGAACGGGCGCACTGTTTTTCAGGCTTCCGCCGTTGTACTGGTGCTCAGCGAGGCGCTGATGGCGGTCCCCGCTCCCCCGGCCGTCCCCGCCGCATTGCGCTTGCTCGCCGGGGTGGCCAGCGCGGTGCTCTTCATCGGCTGCGCGTCGATGGCCGCGCGGCACGAGAACCGTACGCGTGCCGCGGGTATCGCGTTCTCCGGCGTGGGCGCGGGTATCGCGCTCGCGGGCCTGCTGGTGCTGGCGGCCCGCCCGATCGCGTCGTGGCAGGCGCTGTGGCTCCTCTCGGCCGCGCTGACCGCCGTCCTGCTGCTGCCGACCTGGCGGCTCGATATCCGCCCCGGAAGCCGTTCGGCCACAACCGAATCCCGCCCCACCCCGGGCTGGAGGTCGCTGCGCGTGTCTTATTTCCTCGACGGTGTCGGCTATATCGTCATCGGCACTTTCCTGGTGGCGGCCGTCGCCACGCCCGGCCATGAGGCCGAGGGCACCGCCCTCTGGATCGTGGTCGGCGTGGCCGCCGTACCGGCCACGGTGCTCTGGGGTGCGCTGGCCCGCCGCTGGAGCGCGGCTACCGCGCTCGTCATCGCCCTACTCCTGCAAACGATTTCCGCCGCCCTCCCGGCGTTGTCCACGAGCATCGTCCCGGTTGTCATCGCCGCTGTCCTCTTCGGAGCGACATTCATGGGCATCGTCATGCTCGCCATGGAAATCGGCGCCGATCTCATCGGCGGCCGCGCCGCCGCGACGCTCACCGCGGGCTACGGCTCGGGCCAAATGCTCGGTCCGCTGGTCGTCGCTCCGGTGCTCGGCACCGGGTATACGGCCGCATTCGGGATCGCGACGGTGCTCCTGCTCGGTGCCGCCGCGGCGGCATTGGCGGTGCGGCGGGCATATGTTTCGATCGAGCCATGACCGATAGCACCGACGTTCCCCAGATCGTGACCGCCAGCCGCGAGATCGCCGCCGACGCGGCCGAGATCTTCGAACTGATCGCCGACCCCGCCCAGCAGCCGCGCTGGGACGGCAACGACAATCTCTCGGAAGCCCCTGCGGGACAGCGGGTCCGGTCGGTCGGCGAGGTCTTCACCATGACCCTCACCAAGGGCCTGGTCCGGGAGAACCACATTGTCGAATTCGACGAGGGCCGCCGCATCGCCTGGCTGCCCGCCGAACCCGGGCAGCGCCCGCCGGGTCACCTGTGGCGTTGGGAACTCGAACCGGTGGGCGAAGGCCGCACCCGGGTGACCCACACCTACGATTGGACGAAACTGACCGACGAGAACCGCCTCGTCCGCGCCCGCGCGACGACCTCCGACAAACTGCTGGCCTCGGTCGATCGTCTCGCCGCGCTCGCCGAGCAGCGCTGAGGTCGACTGGGCTAGAAACCGTCGACGGCGACGACCTGGAACGGCGTCGCCGGGGTGCCGGGCCTCATGGGCCCGCCCTTGTCGAATTGCGATGAGACCACCAGGGTGCGATTGTCGGCGCGCACCAGAGTGGTTGGCAGACCCAAGGATTCGTCGGTGAGGTGCTGCGCCAGGGTCGCGGTGGAGTAATCCTCGGAGAGTGTCCAGCGGGTCAGCGTGTGGGTGACGTTCTGTACCGCCCGCAGGGTGGTACCGGTCAGCTCGAGGCCGTCACCGTGCGCCAGGTCGCCACCCGCTAGGGTGACCTTCCGTATGGCGTCGGGCGAATTCGGCGCGGTGGCAATGCGATACAGGTCGCCGCCGGTCATATCGACGGTGAGCAGATAGCGGCCGGTGGGGTCGGCGACGATGCCATTGAGCGTGAACGCGTCCGCGGCATGCGGTTCGAGGCTGGCCTTCAGGTCGAATGCGGTTGCCAGTTCTGCCTTTTCGCCGCGGGCGGCGGCAACCTGGTCCGGTGTGACGCGGTAGACGACCGAGCGGATCGTATCGGTGAGATAGGCCGTGCCGTCCGGGGTGATCGCCACATCGTTGACGAATCGCGGTGCGGTACCGGGTACTTCGAAGCGCGCGAGGCGCGCGCGGGTGGCGGTGTCGTACACGGTGACCCCGCTCGTCGAATCCGTGACCCAGAGCCGACCGAGGGCATCGACTTTCAGACCGTTGGCGGTAGCACGGCCGTCGGTGCCCGCGGGGAGGAAGACCTCCGCGGTAGTCGCGTCCTTGGCGGCGCGGTAGACCGCCCCATTCGTGTAGGAGCCGACGTAGGTATCGCCGGTGCGCGCATCGAGGGCAATGCCCTCGGGGTACGCGCGCTCGTCGGGCAGTACGTAGGCGGTGGATATGCGGGTTTCAGGCGTATTCGCGGCCGGTTCGTCAGCCGTCCCGCACGCCGTCACGGCGAGAACGGATACGGCCGAGGTCACGGCGGTGATCGAGGTGCGGACAAACGCGGAAGGCATGGACGTCTCTTCCTGATCGAGCCAATGCGTGAAGACTCATCTTTGAGTGAGCACGAATGTAGATTAGAGTTCTAATACTCGTCAAGACGCTAATCATAGGATGACCGGTTACCATGCCCTCATGACCTCCATGCCTGCCGCCGAGCGCATCGGTTCGTACGTCAAGCGCGCCGAGCAGGCCCTCAATGCCGCCAAGAACGCCGCGCTGAAACCGGCCGGGGTGACGGTGTCGCAGTACGCGGCGCTGCTCTTCCTCACCGAGAATCCCGGCATTTCGGCGGCGGCCCTGGCCCGGCTGTGCGGCGTGACGCCGCCGACCATGAATACGATCCTGACCAATCTGCAGGACCGCGGGCTCATCGAGCGCACGCCCCATGCCTGGCACAAGAACATTCTCGAAACCCGGCTCACCGAACAGGGCGAGACGGTGATGAAGGATGCCGACGCCCGCGCCATTCACGTCGAGCGCACCCTGGCCCAGGAGTTCACGGCCGACGAGCGAGAGACTTTGCAGGACTTGCTGACTCGCGTCGCCGACCGTCTCGATACGATCCGCTAGTCGATACCGAGCCGTAGAGCGAGTTCCGGCGCTACCGGATAGACCCGCTCCGAGGGCAGCAGCTGCTTCGCACGGTCGATATGACCGTCGCGCAGGTGCGCGTGCATTTTGCGCACCAGTGGGGTGTAGTCGTCGATGGCGACGATCCACTCGTCCACATAGCGGTCGATAATGCTGCGGCTCAAGCCGATCTGAATACTGCGCGCATCCAGAGTCGCACCTCGCAGCGTGCGTTCGGGATCCCATTGGACGCGCACCCGCGCGTGCTTCGACCGCTCCCGCCATTCGGCGGAATCCGCGTAGATCCGGCGATCGGCGCTGGTGTGTTCGGCCAGCGACAGCGCTTCTTCCCAGCCGGAACGGGAAATCCGCACGGCCAGCACCATTTCCTGCCCCGGCTTCCGCGCCCAGCCACAGCGCGCCATCATCCACAGGAACGACGGCTTGATCCAGGTCATACGGTTGCGGGAGAACGGTTCCACGAAGCGCCCGTGCGCGAGGGCGGCGTTGCCGATCTCCGGGTTGTACGCCTGATAGACCACGATGGTGTCGCGGTCGTAGTCGGCCCGGATTTCATATGTTCGCACGCGACCACCATCGCGCACGAGTTCTAGTCAGGCAAGCTAATATTCGCCGGATCACTCCGACAGCGCGGCGCGACCGGCCCGTATCACCAGCACCGCCGCCATCGCGATGAATACGGCGGGCAGCGCGAAACCCCACTCCGGCAGCGCTTTACCCAGCGCTACGGCGGCCCCCGCTCCAGTCACGAGTCCGGCGATGCGAGCCACCGCCCAGGAATCGACGCTGCCGTTCGCGGCGAGATCGCTGAAGAATCGTGTGACGGTGGAGGTCAAATACGTTGTCGGCGAGGCATTGTCGGCCACCATGACGGTGGCGGACTGAATACCCATCGCCAACGACGCCACCAGGAGGGGCAGCAGCACGCCACCGGCTCCCAGCCCGACGAGCACCGCGAGCACACCCGCCAATACCGTCGCCGCGGCGAGACATTCCGGGATTCGCCGAACCCGCGCGCCACGACACCAACGCGCCGCCCCGACCACACCGACGAGATAGCCCGCGATGACCGTGACCGGCGCGGACACCTCGATCCCAGCGGTCACGACGGCCACGCCCAGCAGCACCAGATTTCCGGTGAGAACGCTGGCGAACACCTTGCCCAAGGCGGTGAACACCAGCGCGTCCATACCTCCCGCCCCGGCGGCCAACAGGACCAACGGGACGGGTCCACCCGGGAACCGCACGGTAGACGCAGGCGTGATCGGCATGCCTCTCACGGTATCGACGCCACCGGCCGCGACCGCGGAACCCGGGCGGTGACACACGCGATATCGCCGACCGCCGCTCGGGCGACTAGGAGACCGTCGCGGCCTTGTCGAGCTTCAGACTGTCCAGGCTGGTGAGCAGGAAGTCGTTGACGGCTTGGGGGTTCTCCAGCTGCACCAGGTGGCCCGCGCGTGGGACCTGCACCACCGCACGCAGATCCGGGACGGCGGCGCGCATGGTGGCGAGGGGGTCGCGGCCGCTGAAGCCCTCCATATCGGGATCGTGTTCGCCGTAGAGGAAGAAGGCGGGCACCTCGACCTTGGCGTCGGCGTAGGCGGCGGTGAGTTCCCAGTTGCGGTCCAGATTGCGGTACCAGTTGAGGCCGCCGGTGAAGCCGGTGCGCTCGAAATCCTCGGCGAGGGTGTCGAATTCGGCTTGTGAGAGCCACGGCCAGGGCAGCTCGGGCGCCTGCGGGAGGACGTCGAGGTAGCCGAGGCCGGGCGGGTTCTTCCAAGTGTCGAGGTAGTGGTACGCGCCGCTGAGCGAGTAGTAGACCCGGGCCAGGAATTCGCGGGGGCGTGCGGCGAGTTCGGCGTCGGCGACACCGGGTTCCTGGAAGTAGGACAGGTGCAGGAAGTGGCGCTCGGCGGCCTTGGTCCAGAAGGCCGACGGGGGACGCGGCGGACGCGGGGCGAACGGATTGTTCAGCACCATGACCGCGGCCACGCGTTCGGGGGCGCGCAGCGACAGCTCCCACACGAGCTGCGCGCCGAAATCGAGGCCGACGAACACCGCCTGCTCCGCGCCGATGTCGTCGAGCAGGGCGAGCAGGTCACCTGCCACGGCCTCGTTGGTGTAGGCCGCCACATCTCCCGGAGCGTCGGTGCGGCCGTATCCGCGCAGGTCGGGGGCGAGGGCGCGGTACCCGGCCCCGGCGAGGGCCTCGACTTGGTGATGCCACACGAAGCCGGTATGCGGGAACCCGTGGCAGAACACCACCGGATAGCCCTGCCCCTGTTCGGTGACATGCATCCGAATGCCGCTGGTCTCCACCATTCGGTGCGTCAACTCCACTACCGCCTCCAAGTTCTAGAACACGTTCTTATTTCAAGGTAGTGTCCAGCGGTCGTGAGCGAAATACCCAAGATTCTCGACGGCCGGGTCGCGGTGGTCACCGGCGCGAGTCGCGGTATCGGCAAGGGCATCGCCCTGGAGCTGGGCGCGGCGGGTGCGACGGTGTACGTGACCGGCCGCAGCACCACGACGGGACACCTGCCGGGGACCGTGCACGCCACCGCCGCCGAGATCACCGACCTGGGCGGCACCGGGGTGGCCGTGGTGTGCGATCACCACGACGACGCGGCGGTGCAGGCGCTGTTCGCGCGGGTCCGCGAGGAACACGGGCGCCTGGATGTGTTGGTGAACAATGTCTACAACTCGCCCTCGGCGGCGCGCTGGCTCGGTCGAAAGTTCTGGGAGGTGCCGCCCAAAGCGTGGGACGAGACCTTCGATATCGGGGTCCGATCTCATTACGTGGCAAGCGTTTTCGCCGCGCCGCTGCTCATCGAGGCGGGCGGGCTGATCGTGAACGTGTCGTCGCCGGGCGCGGTGCGGTACATGCACAATGCCGTCTACGGCGTCGGCAAGACCGCCCTGGACCGGCTCACCGCCGATCTGGCGCACGACCTCGCCGAGACCGAGGTGACGGCGGTGTCGATCTGGCCCGGGATAGTGGATACCGAACTGCTGCAACTGGTTCCAGCCGACGATCAGGGCCGCCGCCTGGTGACGCTGCCCGGTGAGGGCACTTTCGACCTGGCCGCCGCCGAGACCCCGCGCTTTCCGGGCCGCGCCGTGGTGGCGCTGGCCGCCGATGCCAAGCGCCGCGCCCGCACCGGAAAGGCTTGGCGGGTGGCGGATCTGGCGGAGGAGTACGGCTTCACCGACCTCGACGGCCGGATCCCCCGCGCCGACTGACGCTGCGAAACCCTCTGGCAGACAACGAAAGAAGGAGTGCAACCATGCGACGCGTTTTCATCGTGGGTGTCGCCATGACGCCGTTCGTGAAGATCGGCTCCCGCGAGTGGACCTATCCCGAGATGGTCGGCGAGGCGGTGCGCGGTGCGCTGGGGGATGCGGGCGTCGGCTACGACCGGGTCCAGCGCGCCGCCGTCGGCTACGTGTTCCAGCCCTCCGCGGCCGGGCAGCGCGCGCTCTACGACGTGGGGCTGACCGGTATTCCGATGGTGAATGTGAACAACAACTGCGCCACCGGGTCCACCGCGCTCATGCTGGCGCGCGAGTGGGTCGGCAGCGGGATCGCCGACGTCGCGCTGGCCGTCGGGTTCGAGCAGATGACCAAGGAGGCCATGGCCGGACCGGCCACCAAACCCAAGGCCACCACCGTCGACCATCACCTCGGGGTCATGCGCGGGCAGTTCGACTTCTCGAACGCGCCCATCACCACGCAGTTCTTCGGCAATGCCGCCATCGAGCACATGAAGCTCTACGGCACCACGCCCGAGCAGTTGGCGGCGGTGGCGGTGAAGAACCATCAGCACTCGACGCGAAATCCGTTGGCGCAGTTCCAGGATGCCTACACGCTGGAGCAGGTGCTGACCGACAAGCCGGTGCACGGGCCGCTCACGCGGTCGCAGTGCTCGCCCATGTCCGACGGTGCCGCCGCGGCGGTCGTGGTGAGCGAGGAGTTCGTCAAGGCGCACGGGCTCGAAGCACAGGCGGTGGAGATCCTCGCTCAGGAGATCGCGACCGACGATTCCTCCGCGTTCTCGACCGGATCCATGATCGATGTGGTCGGATCGGGTATGACTCGGCGCGCGGCGGCGAAGGTCTTCGAGACCGCGGGCATCGGCATCGCCGATGTCGATGTGATCGAGCTGCACGACTGCTTCTCCATCAACGAGCTCATCACCTACGAGGCCCTCGGACTGTGCGGCGGGGGCGAATCCGGTGCGCTCGTGGAGTCCGGTGCCACCACCTACGGCGGCGACTGGGTGGTGAACCCCTCCGGCGGGCTCATCTCCAAGGGGCACCCGCTCGGCGCGACCGGGCTGGCGCAGGCCACCGAATTGTCCTGGCATCTGCGCGGACTCGCCGGTGAGCGGCAGGTGCCCGACGCGAAGATCGCCCTCGCCCACAATCTCGGGCTCGGCGGCGCGACCGCCGTGACCCTCTATGCCGGACCGAACGCACGCTGACCGGAACGAACGGGAGTTGACACACCAATGACCACCATCGATCCCGATACCCGACTGCGGATGCCCGTGCACAACGGGCACAGCCTGCTGGCTGGACTGCGGCGGCACAAGAAGAATCCCGTGGTGACGCTCGGCGACACGGTGCTGACCGGCGCGGATGTACTCGATGCCATCAGCCGGTACGTGCAGGCGTTCTCCGCCAACGGCGTCGAAACCGGTACGCCCGTGGGCGTTCTCGCGCTGAACCGGCCCGAGGTGCTGTTCACCATCGCGGCGGGACAGGTGCGCGGGCATCGGCGCACCGCGCTGCACCCCATCGGCGGACTCGACGATCACGCGTATGTGCTTGCCGACGCGGGCATTTCGACACTCATCCTCGATCCGGTCCCGGCGTTCGTACAGCGCGCGCGGGACCTCGTCGACCGGGTGGAGGGGCTGAACCGAGTGCTCGTGCTCGGGCCGGTGCCGGACGAATTGGCCGATGTGGGTGTGGATTTCCTCGCGGAGGTGGAGAAGTTCCAGGCCCAGCCCATCGAGGCGACCGAGTTGCGGCCCGACGATGTGATCTCGGTGAGCTATACCGGCGGCACCACCGGCAAGCCGAAGGGCGTGGTGGGCACGGCGCTGGCCATGTCGACCATGACGCAGATCCAGCTCTCGGAGTGGGAGTGGCCGAAGCGGCCGAAATTCCTTATCTGCACGCCGCTTTCGCATGCGGGCGCGGCGTTCTTCGTGCCCGTGGTGCTGCTCGGCGGTGAATGCATCGTGCTGCCGCGCTTCGATGCCGGGGAGGTGCTGAAGGCCATCGAGGAGCACAAGATCACCGCCACCATGCTGGTGCCGTCCATGATCTACGCGCTACTCGATCATCCGGACGCGGCCACGCGTGATCTGTCGTCGCTGGAGACGGTGTACTACGGCGCCTCCGCCATCGATCCGACGCGGTTGACGCAGGCCATCGAGAAGTTCGGGCCGGTGTTCGCGCAGTACTTCGGGCAGTCCGAGGCGCCGATGGCCATCAGCTATCTCGCCAAGGACGAGCACGACAAGGAGCGGCTCAGCTCCTGCGGGCGGCCGTCGACGGCGCTGCGGGTGGCGTTGATCGATGCCGACAACAAGGTTGTCGCGCCCGGTGAGGTCGGCGAAATCTGTGTGTCCGGGCCGCTTTTGGCGGCGGGGTATCTGAATCTGCCGGAGGTCACCGCCGAGACCTTCAAGGACGGCTGGCTGCACACCGGTGACCTCGCCCGGGAGGACGAGGACGGTTTCCTGCACATTGTCGGCCGCAGCAAGGACATGGTGGTCACCGGCGGGTTCAATGTGTTCCCGCGCGAGGTGGAAGACGTTGTCGCCGAACACCCCAGCGTGCTGGACGTGGCGGTCGTCGGCGTGCCCGATCCGCAGTGGGGCGAGGCCGTCACCGCCGTCGTGGTCCTGGATGCCGCCACGGCCGCCGACAGCGCCGCGATCGAGAAGGTGACCGCCGAGATTCAGCAGACGGTCAAGCAGCGCAAGGGTTCGGTGCAGGTGCCCAAGCATTTCGTGGTCATCGAGAAGCTGCCGCTGACCGGGCTCGGCAAGCCCGACAAGAAGGCGGTGCGGGTGATCGCCCAGGAGCAGCTGGGTATCGCCTGATCGACCCGCACCGGGACTACGCCTGATCGGTGGTAGGACCCGGAACCCGCAGTGCGCGTACGAATTCCATTCCGCTGCGCGCACTGCTCAGGGCCGTTTCCACCACCGCCCGGGTCACGAAATGCCCCACCGCCGTGGCCACGAAGACGGCCGCGATGAGAATCGGAGCCCACTCCCAGGTCAAGGCCAGCACCATGCGCTCCAGGGTGCCGCGCGGCTCGACCACCGGTTCCCAGGAGTTCAGCCGCACCCAGCGGCCCAGGAAAACGCCTATCGCGCAGAGGAAATGGACCGCGAGGGTGACCGGTGTCCGCCAGGATCCCAATCCGGACCGTTCCAGGAATCGGCCCATCTCGCGCAGTACCAGGTAGTAGGCCAGGAAGCCCGAGGCGATGAATGCCGCGTATACCGGCAGTACGGCGGTGACCACCGGACCCTCACCCGCCCAGCGGATATCGTCGCGCAAATGCACGAGATCGGTCACGACGTAGGGTGCGTTCGGCAGAAACAGCAGCAGTAGGACGGCCCCAGCCCACCACACCGGCGATTTCGGCAGCCGCCCCTCCCCCGGGCGCTTCATCCGGAACACCAGCAGCGCGAAGACCACCGGCACCCAAGCCAATATGGTGTTCCACACCATCCAGAACAAATTTCGATGCAGGACCCCCGCCAGGTTCGGCCCCACCGCATCCATCACGTGCATGATCGCCATCATGCCCGGGTCGCGGCGAATTCCACCTCTCCTTTTCGAGGCCTCACAGTTTCCACACAACTTCTCCACGCTTCAGTTCAATTCTGAAACGTGTTCTAATTCAAGAAATCTTGAAATGGGAAGGCAGGGCACGGTGGTCGCATTCTTCACCGAGGTCGACGGGCGTTTCGTCGCTACCGCGATGGCGGTCAGCGCATGGTCGGCGACGCAATTGGCCGGGACCGCGGTCTGCGGGCTGCTCGCCCGCGAGCTCGAGACCCACCGCCCCGACGCGGGCTTCACCCCCGCCCGGTTCACCGTGGACCTGTTCCGGCCGGTGCTCAACGAGCCGATCGCGCTGCGAAGCGAGGTGGTGCGCGACGGTCGGCGCATTCGCGTGGTCGACGCGTCGATCGTGCAGGACGGCGAGGTGCGGGCCCGCGCGACGGTAATGTACCTCGCGAACGCTCAGCAGCCGCCGGGCGAGGTCTGGCAGCCTGGCCACCACCTGCCGGTACCCGAGCGACGCCTGGACAACCCCGAGGGCCACCCGCCCCTGTTCAAATCCGGTGCGATGGACTGGACGGGCGATTTCGCCTCCGGCCGCAACAGTGAACGAAAAGCCATCTGGCACAACGTGCCACCCCTGGTCGAGGGAGAGCCCATCACCCCCTTCCAGCGCGCCGCCTTCGTCGGCGACGCGACCAACCTGGTCTGCAACTGGGGCACCGAAGGCGTCGGCTACATCAACAGCGATATGACCCTCACCCTCGCCCGCCTCCCCGAAGGCCCCGAGGTCGGCCTCCAAGCCCACGATCACATAGCCGCCAACGGCCTGGTGGTAGCGACGGCCCTCATGTACGACCGCAGCGGCCCCTTGGGTACCTGCGTCGCCACCGCGATCTCGAACGCCCGCCGCCAGGTGGACCTGGCCGCCTTTGCCGACGCCCAGGGATACGTCGAGCCCAGCCTCGGTTAGGCCTGAACGGTCGAACTTCACCCCCACCCGGCGAAATCCGCCCCTCCACCCCGATCTGCGACCGCCTACAACAAATCACCCAGGCATCCAAGACACCCGGGTGACTCCCAACCCACGCCTACGTCAGGCGAACTTGATCTCCAACCCAATCCCCAGGATGGCGATCAACCAAATGGTGCCCGTGAACACCGTGATCCGGTCAAGGTTCTTCTCGACAACCGTCGACCCCGAAAGGCTGGACTGCACCCCACCACCAAACAAGCTGGACAAACCACCGCCCTTGGCCCGATGCAGCAGCACCAGCAGCACCAGCAACACGCTGGTGATGATGAGAAGGATGTCAAGGAACATGCGCATGCCCCACAGTGTATGCAACCCCCACCAACCCACCCGCATCCTCCCTGGCCTGGCACCGAGCCGACCGCGGATACTCCGCTCAGGGGCGGCCCTCTTCGAGCAAGCAAGCGCCTGGACCTGGCAGCTGATGCCGACGCCGTGGACTCGAGCCACTCCGCGAGAGTCGCGAAATCGACATTGCGGCGATCGATAGCCCGGCGTCTGGCAAGATCACTACACAGCTTCGAGTTCTCTGGGGGATGTCGTGAAATTGGCAAGTGGCGCAGTGGGTTTCGTGGGGGCGGCGGTTTTGGCTTTCTCGGGTTTCGCGGTCGCCCAGGCGTACCCGAACCAGTATGAGGGGTTGCAGGTCGGGGGGTGTGCTTCGCGGGATGAGGTGAACGGGACTGCGGGACCGGCCGATTGTGGGGCGGTGGAGGCGAAGTACCGGCTGATCGAGCAGTATTCGTTGACGCCGGAGAACCAGGAGCAGCGGTGTGGGCCGAAGGCTACGCTGAGCTACCACCATCGGGCCGATGATGGGTATCGGCTGGCTCTGTACTGCTTCACGTACAACATGACGGCCGACAGTTGTTGGGATCTGGCCGACGTCAACGAACCTACTCGCGTCGACTGCGCCGCCCACCAGCCCGGAAGTGAGCGGATCACCGAGGTGTTCGACGTCGCCGACGAAAACCTCTGCACGACAGAGGCAATCGTCTACCCGCGTATCGAACTCACCATCTGCGTCGTTCCGAACTAGCCGTCATCGGGTGGCGTCGGGCACCCACTGCAAGCCGCTGGCACCGGTGCTGACGCAGATGACCGGAAGGCCGGTGTTGACATCCCAATCCGGCTTCATCATCTCGCTGCGGGTGCAGGGCGTGTGAGCCACCGGAGTCGACGCCGCCGCAGGACCCGCAAAGCCGATGAGGGCCGCCGCGACAGCGCCGCCGACTAGCGCGGCGGTCGTAAACTTCTTCATGGTGTGCCTCCCATTGTCCGAAGCGGAACCATTTCCCGCCTCGCTGTATTGCTCTATGGAAGGCGGACACACTTTCAAGATCCTCAACAAACACTTGCGGCAGCATCCACCCTGGTGGGGGAGGTTCAGCCGCCAACGACGTGGTCGGGCTCGATGTGCAGGATGACCCGTTCCACTCCCCGCCGCTCCTCGTATGGATAACGGTCCTGCCCCAGGTACTTGCGAGCCAGCTGGTCGAGGAAGATCTTCTGCGGATCAGCCTCGATCTCGACCACACGGCCGCGCACTTCGAGATAGCGGTACGGGTCGTCGGGATCGAGGATCGACACCGACACCCGCGGATCCCGCCGAATATTGCGGTACTTCTGCCGATCGGTGCCAGTGGAGATGAGTAGCCGCCCGCCCGCGGCGTCGAACCACACCGGATGCGACTGCGGCTCACCGTCGGGCCCGAGCGACGACAAATGCGCGAAGCACTTCTTACCGAGCAGATCGGCACGACTGTCAGGAATCTCGTTGCGCCGCACTCCATTACCAGTGAGCCTGTTGATGCTGTCGATATCCCTCGCGGCGTCCCGGCCAATCTCCGCCATCACAGACTCCTCGCTGTAGTGCCCGCGCCCGAACCCGGAGTCTCACACAAGCCACCGACAGCTAACCCGGGCCCACGAGCGGGGGCCACCAGCTCTGTCAATCGATCGAATCCGACGCACCCGCGCATATTCTCGGTGCCCGCACAATGGCCAATTCCGAGCTACCCGCGAGGGTGGCACACATTGTCACCGCAACGGCCTCAATTGGTCTCCTACGATGCGGACAGTCGACCAGACCGAGCTGATGGACACCTGCCAGCACACCGTGCCGCGGCCGATCCACAACACGACATTCTTCCCAACCCACGGGGATCCCGTGACCTATCCGCCGCAGCCACCACACGGGCCGCAACCGCCCTATTCGTATCCGCAGTACCCCATGCGACCGCCGACACCGCCGAAGTCCACCGTGCCGATCTGGGTATGGATCTTGATCGGCGCGTTCGTCCTCTCCTGCGGCGGGTGCGCCGGACTGGTCGGACTGGCCAGCAACGAGACCTCGAAGACGAAACCCAACCGAACCAGCACGGTCGCCGCGAACCCCTCGGCGAATAACCGGCCCGCCACGCCCGCGCCGACCATGCCTGTCACACCTCCCAAGGACGAGGTCGCAGCGGTGGGTTCAGCGGTGCGGGACGGCAAATTCGAGTTCGTCGTGACACGAATCGAGCAAGGCGCAACGTCTGTCGGAGACGGATTCTGGCAGGCCGACGCCAAGGGGGTGTTCGTTCTGGTCTATGTCGATGTCACCAATACCGGAGACAGACCGCAAACCTACTTCGGCGACAACCAGAGACTGATCGATGATCAGGAGCGTGAATTCGCCAGCAACTTCGACGCCAACGCCGCTTTGAACAACTACGGATTTCATGACGAACTCAACCCGGGCCACAAGATCTCCGTGGTCCTGGCCTTCGACTTACCCGTGGGAACAGTCCCCGCCTCCATCGAGTTTCACGATTCGATGTTCTCTCGCGGAGTGAAGGTCGCGGTGCAGTAGGAGCACTCAACTTCGCACCCGCCGGTCGCCACGGCGTTCGGTTCCGCCTGCGATGACAGCGCTCTCGACGCGTGCCCCCGCCAGGGATCGAACCTGGGACCCGCCGCTTAAGAGGCGGCTGCTGCTACCAACTGAGCTACAGAGGCTTGACCCCGGTGGGGTCGTGGTGGCGGTGGTCGGATTCGAACCGACGACCTACGGGGTATGAACCCGTCGCGCTACCGAACTGCGCCACACCGCTGCACGGGCGGGAGGGGTCGAACCTCCGACACACGGTTTTGGAGACCGCTGCTCTACCACTGAGCTACGCCCATTCGGATCCGCTTGCTGCCAAGCGGTCGCGGAGACAGAGAACTCGAATCCCAAGCCCGAAGGCTCAATACCGCTAGCAACGGCTTCCGGCCCCTGGCCGGTTTGTCTTCCTGGTTTCCCACCGGCCCGAACAACCTGTGGGACACCAACGTTCGCAGATGCCCAGGACGGGTGCAATTGATTTATCGGGGGTCAGAACAGGATCAGGGCGGCGGACAGTCCGGCGAGGGCGGTGAGTTGCAGGGTGACTCGGTATTTGAGGATGCTGTCCCACTTGTCTTGTAGCGCACGGGCGTTGGGCGGGATTATGCCGGTCTGGGCGGCGGCGGTTTGTTGGGTGTTGATCGGCTTGGCGATGCGGACGTAGAGGCCCAGCCAGGTGAGTAGGGCGGCCACTGTGATTCCGGCTGCCAGGGCGGCGCCGGGGCTTCCGGCCGCTACCGCGATCACGAGGGTGAGGACGGCCGTGACCACGCCGCCCGCGCCGACGATCGGCATGCGTTTGTCGCCGTAGTAATGGCCCCACCCGGCGCTCACGGTGACGGTCGCGTCGTCGAGTTTGCGGTAGACCGAGCGCATGATGACGGCCGCGCAGACGTCGGTGCCGTAGACGACGGCATTGGCCAGGACGGCTATGACGGCGACGAGTTGGCCTGTGGTGCTGAGCATTTCGATTCCCTCTCACGAAATCTAGCAGCGCTAGAAGCTGGAGCAACGGTAACACCCCCTTGCTAACTTGTCTAGCGTCGCTAGATTTAGGACCGGCGCTACCGGTCAGTCGAGGATCACGACGCGGGTGCCCGAGGTGAGGAGGGTGCTGGCGGTGAGGCCGAACATGGCGTGGAAGGTGTCGCTGAAGTGGGAGGGGCTGGCGAAACCGGCGGTCGCGGCCGCCGTGGTGAGGTCCGCGCCGTCGGCTACGGCGCGGCCGACGGTGAGCATGCGCGCCCAGAGGCGGTAGCGGCGCAGGCTCGTTCCCGCGTGCGCGCTGAACAGGCGCAGGAAGCGCGAGGTCGACAGGTGTACCGCGGCGGACAGCTCGGCGGCGGAGTTCGGGTGCGCGGGGTGTGCGCGGATCATTGCCGCCGCGGTCGCGATTCGAGGGTCGATGGGGAGTGGTCGGTATCCGCAGGCGAGGTCGAGCGCCGCAGTGGGATCGAATTCCGGCCGGGCGGCGAGCGTCAGCAAGGACTGTTCATCGCGGTGACCGACGCCAATTCCCTGCACCTGAGCCGTCATTCGATCCCCACAGGCTGCGGCACGCGCCGAACCGGGGTCGATATAGCAGAACAGCATCCGCTCCCCCTCGGCCACGAGTCGATGCGTCATCCGCGGCGGTATCAACGCGCTTCGAGCGGTGCACCCCGAGTCCCCGACGTGCACGGTGAACGGCGCGTCCACCCCGACCGCCAGACAATGCACCGACCCGCGATGCGCGTCGAGCCGAAGCGACGGCCCGAGATAGACGCAGTGACCTGGCCACAGCCACAGCGTGGGATTCATTGTCCCTGGGTGCGATACGCGCGCAAGAATGCGTGGACTCCGGCGACCACGGTCTTCTCGATGACGTCCTCGGGCAATGGCCGTGCGCCGTAGAAGGTTTGATTGTTGATGTCGGTGATGGTCAACAACGTCAAATGCGCTGCGGCGGTATCGGCGTCGTCGATGCGCAGGAGACCGCGGTCGGCGATCCGGCGGAGGTACGGGGCGAGGCGCAGGTGGGCGGTCTGCGGGCCAGCGTCGATCCAGGCCGACAGAATGGCCGGTGGAATCCGATTGGCTTCGGCTTCGATGACGCGAACCAGCGCGAAGTGATCGGGGAATTCGGTGACGGCCGCGATGCGGTCGAGCGAGAAATCGATCAGATCCTGTTCGAGGTCGACGATCTTGCGCAGATGACGGTCCATGATCTGCGCGATCGTCGCGGTGACCTCGTTCGCGCCCTCGAGCGCGACATCGAGGAAAAGCTGTTCCTTGTCGGCGAAATGGTTGTAGATGGTGCGTTTGGATACCGCCGCCTCGGCCGCGATCGCCTCCACGCTGGCCCGCGTATATCCGACCTGGCCGAATACCTTGCGGGCCGCACCGGTGATGGCTCGCCGCTTGTCGGGCCTACCGCGGAATTCCGACCGCTCGCTCATCCACTTCCCTTCTGTGTTCCCCGAGCAGCTTATAAGTGCACCACGGCGCCTTCCGGGCCAGCGCGCTTCGTCATGGTGGTCTCGCTTTCGCGAGTGCCACCAATGTAAACCAAGTAGTGCATTTATTGCACTACTTGGTTTACTTTGGATTCATGGTCACCGACACGACGCGGACCGCGCATGTTCCGCTCCTCCTACTTGTCCTGCTGGCGACGCCGACCGCGCTCAGCGCCAATAGCGCCACGACGGCGATCGCCTCCCTCGCAACCGATTTGGGCGTAACCGTGTCCACCGCGACGTGGGTGGCCACGGCGTTCGGATGGGGTGTGCTCGTGGGCACTCCGCTGACGACGGCCCTTCTCCAAATCCACGGCCCGCGTAGAACTCTCGGCGTGAACACGGCGCTCGTCCTGTTCGGAGCGGCCGTCACCGCCGCCGCGCCCACGCTTGCGGTGCTGCTCGCCGGGCGCGCGGTCGGCGCGATCGGCAGCGGAGGTCTGGTCACGCTCGCGATCAGCCTGGCGGGTACGACCCGCCGCACCGGCGTGATCACCGCCAGCGTCGGGCTCGTCGGCGCTTTCGGCCCGCTGGCCGGTTCCGCGCTGTCGGCGGTGTCGTGGCGGCTGCCATTGCTGTTGGCCGCCCTAGCGACACTGGCGGCACCCGCACTGCTGCGACGACTGCGGACGGTCCCGATCGGCAGTGCGCAAACCCGGGATCATCGCGGTGCGGCGCTGGTGATCGGCATCCTCACCGCGGTCGTGGTCATGCCCCGCGTACCCGGTGTCGCGATCGCCGCGCTCGCGATTCTGGCGGCGGCCCTGGCGGCTCATATCGCCAGTACCCCTGAGGGATTCGTGCCACGGGCGGTACTGAGATCACGCCCGTGGCTGGTCGGCACCGCGGCCGCCTGCGCCCTGTCGACGGTGTATTTCGCTGTGCTGTACACGATTCCGCAGCTACTGCGTGCCGAGTGGTCCCCGAATCAGATCGGTCTGGCCACTCTCATCGGTCTCGCCGCAGGAGCCACCGCGGCACTGCTGTTCACCCGCTGGGCCCACCGACTGCCCGCCAGGGCCGTGGATCTCGGACTGCCCGCCTTCGCCATCGCCGCGGCGACCCTCCCACTCGCCGCTCCTCCCCCGACCATCCTCACCTGCTCGACGGCGCTGGCGGTCTTCGCATCCAGCGCCGGAATGGCCTGGTACACAACCCATGCCACCACAGCACTCCCCCTCCACCACCGCCACAGCGCCCTCGGCCTCTACCTCCTGGCCTACCAACTCGGTCAAGCGGTAGGCCCCGCCCTCGCCAGCTTCCTACTGGCCTAGCGCGCCGGGGTGCGCCGCTGTCCACTCGCGGATGGCGGCGACGAACTCTTCGGGTGCATCGGATTCCACGTAGGTTCCAGCGCCCTCGACGATCACCGTCTCGTGGTCGGGGAAGGTCGCTTCCAGGCGCTCGCGCTCCTGCGGGCGGAAGGCGATGTCGGCGTCGCCCCAGACGATCAGTGTCGGCAGGTGGGCGAGGGTGGGGAGGCCCGCTTCGAGGTCGGCGAAGAAGGCTCGGCTGGCGAGGACCCGGGCGGGGAAGATGGCGGAGGCCTGGCGGCGCTGGGGGGTGTTCAGGGCTTCGCGGTAGTGGGTCATCTCGGCCGGGGTGGGCTTGCGGCGGCGGTGGCCGGTGGGGATGAACGTGTTGACGACCAGGTTGAACCGCCGGGCCAGGAAGCGGCCCGCGAGACCGCCGACGAGGCGGGAGAAGGCTTCGAAATGCAGGACGCCGTTGACCGGCCACGCCCAGGTGTTGGCCAGCACCAGCCGGTCGAACAGGCCGGGCCGCCGCTGCGCGACCGCCAAGCCGATGAGACCGCCCCAATCCTGGCCGACCAGCGTGACGCCCACGAATCCGATCTTGTCGACGAAAGCGGTGACGACCTCGGCGTGATCCTCGGGCCGGAAGCGATAACCCGGCTTCGGCGTGGACAACCCGAACCCTGGGTAGTCGAGGGCGACACACCGGAAGTCGTCGCGCAGTGCGCGGATCACGTCGCGAAACAGAAACGACCAGGTCGGGTTGCCGTGCAGGAACAGCAGTGTGGGACCCGAACCCTCGTCCACGTAATGCACTGTGTGCCCGTCGATCTCGACGAAACGGCTCTGGAAGGGGAACAGACTGTCATCGACCCAGGCGGGTCGCACGCTCTCGGTGGTGCCGGTCATGACGACCCTCTCGACTCGAAGGCGGCGGTATACTTGATTTTCTCAAGCGCACTGGAGAAGGTCAAGCATGCGTAGCTATGGTCAGTACTGTGGGCTCGCCCGATCCCTCGAGGTCGTCGGCGATCGATGGAATCTGCTCATCGTCCGCCAGCTCCTCATCGGCCCCGCCCGCTACCGCGACCTGATGGACGGCCTCCCCGGCATCGCCACCAACCTGCTCGCCGATCGACTCCGCGACCTCGAGTCCTCGGGAGTCCTCGAGCGCCGACTGGGCCCGGGCGGTGCGGTCGAATACGCGCTCACCCCATGGGGTTCCGCACTGCGCCAGCCCATCGAGAGCCTGATCCGCTGGTCGACCCCGCTGATGGCGCGCGGCCCCGAGGGCGACGTCTTCCGCCCCGAGTGGCTCGCCCTGGCCCTCCCCGCCCTGCTCGCCACCCGAGCCAAGGTCCGCCGCGTAGCCACCGTCGGCCTCGAAATCGGCGGTCCCCCTTTACAACTGCGCGCGACCCGCTCCGGCTTCGAGGTCACCCCACACGACGGTCGCGACCTCGACGCGACCCTGCGCGCCGACCCCGCCTACATCCTCGGCCTCGCCGCGGGTGCCTTCACCCTCGGCGACGCCCGCACCTTCGGACTGATCGAGGTCGAGGGCGACGAATCCATCGTCCGTACCGTCTTCGCCGCCTGACGATCACGGACGCATCAGGCCCCCGGAGGGATGCGGGGGCGGCACCGCGACCAGGTGCAACGTGTGCGTCTCACCGACGGTGTACTGAGCCACCCGCGCTTCCGCCGCTTGGTCCTGAGCGGTGAGGCGGACCTGGTGTTGGATCATGTGCTCGGCCCACGACCGAACCACGAACGCCTCGACATACCGGTCCGCCGCGCCGACATCGCGAAACAGCCGCCATTCCATGGCTCCGGTGCGCTGCCGGGAGCGGCCGACGCGAGCCATGGCATGGACGAAGTCGGCGGCCATCTCGTCGGGGACGCGATAGGTCTCCAACACCAGCACGGGACCATCGGTCGGAGCGGGTTCGAAGACCAGCACCGGCTCGGGCCAGTGCGCCGACGGAGTGGTGTCGACCGAGGAGACCTTCACGGGCAGCCACAGCGTGCTCACGGCACACAGACCGAGCAGCGCCGCCGCCGCGAGCAGCGCGGTCTCGCTGCCGACCCACCCCGCCGCCAGACCCCACAGCAGTGAGCCGAGCGCCTGCCCACCCATGAACACCAGCTGATACACCGAAAGTCCGCGCGCCCGCACCCAGCCCGGCAGCAGCAGCTGCATGGTCGAGTTCATGGTGGACATACCGGTTATCCAGCCGAAGCCGCCGACCACCAACAGCAGCAGCACGACCACCTCGTTGTGGATCGCGCCCGCGCCCACGGTCGCGATGCCGAACGCCACGGCCGCCACGGCGAGCAGCCGAGTCGGTCGCAGCGTGTGCCGCAATCGCGCCACCTGGGTCGCGCCGATGACCGCGCCGAGCCCCAAGGCCCCGAGCAGCAGTCCGTACCCCGACGACGACAGCCCGAGCCGATCGTGCGCCACCACCGGCAGCAGCGCCCACAGCGCACTGCCGGGAGCCACGAACAGCAAGCAGCGCAACAACACTCGCCGCACCGCGGGCGAGGCCGAGATGAACCGCAGCCCGGCCTGTAGCGCGGCGATGGGCCGTTCGGTCGGCAACCCTCGGTCGCTCTCGGGCCGCCGCCACCGCACCAGCACCACCAGAATGCCCGCGAACGACACCGCGTTCAGCGCGAACACCAGGGTCGGTCCCGACAGCGCCACCAGCATGCCCGCCAGCGCCGGACCCACCGCCCGCCCGACATTCATGCCCATACTGCCCAGCGCGGCCGCCGCCGGAATCTGGTTGCGCGGCACCAGATCCGGTTGAATCGCCTGCCAGGCCGGACCGGTCAGCGCCTGCCCACAGCCCAGCAGGAACAGCAGCGTCAACAACAGCAACGGCGTGGTGTGCCCGGTCGCGGTGAGCACCGCGAGCGCCGCGGCCAGCGCCGCCATGACCGATTGGGCGGTGATGAGCAGCCGCCGCCGATCCACCAGATCCGCCAGCACACCGGAGGGAATGGCCAACAACATGACCGGCAGGGTGGTGGCGGTCTGCACCAGCGAGACCAGCGTCGCGGCGTTGGGTTCGCCCACCAGGGTCCACTGCGCGCCGACGGTCTGCATCCAGGTACCCAGATTGGAGACCAACTGCGCGATCCACAGCGCGCGAAACACCGGGGCCGCCAGCGGGGCCCACGCCGAGTCGCGGGCTTCGGATCGAACGGCACTCACCGAACGCAGCGTATTCCCAGCCATCGAGGCCGTGCGGATGCCACGCTAGGACTCGCGCGAACTTAACCGCGCGGCGTAGACGGCCAACATGTCCTCCACCAGCGCGAGCACCGACTCGTCGAGATCCGGCCGCTGATACACCCCGCGCACCACGGCCTCACCCGAGAACAGGTGCAGCATCATGAAGAACAGCGGTTCGCGCACCTGCTCCGGGAAGTCGTCGAGCAGCCCGGTGCGGTTCAGCGTGGCCACGATCTCGCGGTAGTACTCGTCGGCGATGGACGCGATCCGCTCGCGCAGTTCGCTGTCCGACCGCGCCGCCAGATAGATCTCCCGCAGCGCGTGTATGAGATTCGAGGACTGCGCCTGGCGCAGGAACCGCAGGGCCACATCGAGCGCGTTCTCTTGCGCCCCAAGGTGTTCCATGGCCGCGCCGAACCCGTTCAACTGCTGCGCGAACGCCTCCCGCGCGGTGCGCACGATCAGATCCAGGCGTGTGTCGAACTGCCGGAACATGGCCCCGGCCGACAGCCCGGCCCGCGTGCAGATCTCCTGCACCGTGGCGCGCTGGTAGCCGACCTCGCCAATGGCCGCGATGGTCGCGTCGACCAGTTTGGCGACCGTGGCGGCGCGGCGTTCCTGCTGGGTGCGGCGCGGGCGGGGAGCTTCGGTCACGGTGGATCATCCTGCCTGGTCGTCGGGGCGAGGCCAACGCCCGCTCGAACGTGACCGTTGACACAGTCCCGCTCGGAGCCATAGAGTCGGCACCCAACTTAGAAAACAAACGCTCTCTATCTTAGTGGGCGGGCGCGCGTCGGGGACGCGGGGTGTGGAGGAATCGATATGACAGCGCGGACCCGGGCGACCATCGCCCGAACCTGTCTCGCGGTAGCGGCGGGATTGACGGTGGCGGTATGCCCGGCGGTGGTGAATCCCGCTGCGGCGGAACCTGTTTCGGTGGAGCCGCCACTCCCCTTCCCGATTCCGCCCGCCCCGCCGTACCTGGATCCGGATTTCTACAACCCCGACCCAGCCAAGGTCGCCGCCGCCCAGCCCGGCGAAATCCTCTCCGCTCGACAGGTGAATCTCGCCAATTTCTGGCTGATCCCGCTGAATGTGAAGGCCTGGCAGCTGTCCTACCGCAGCACCAATACCCGAGGTGAGGCGATTCCGGCCGTGGCGACGGTCATCGTGCCGCACCGCCCCGCCCCCACGGGTCAGCGCGCGCTGCTGTCGTTCCAAATGGCCGAGGATTCGCTGTCGGTCAATTGCGCGCCCTCGTACACCTTGCAGATGGGTTCGCTGCCCAATCCGCTGAACCCGGTCATCGGCGCGGAATTCATCGAGGTGCAGGCCATGCTGCAACTCGGTCACGCCGTCGTGGTGCCCGATCATCAGGGACCGAACGCGGCCTACGCGGTCGGGCCGCTGGGCGGTCGTATCACCCTCGACGGTATTCGCGCCGCCGAGAATTTCGCGCCCGCCGAACTGCCGGGCAGCGAGACCAAGGTCGGGTTGTGGGGCTACTCCGGCGGCGCGATTCCGACCGCGCACGCCGCGGAATTGCAGCCCGAGTACGCCCCGGAACTGAATATGGTGGGAACGGCCGCGGGCGGACTCATGGCCGATATCCGCGACGCCATCGACTACAACAACGGCACCTCGACCTTCGGCGGCGCGGTGCTCGGCGGGCTGTTCGGTGTCGCCCGGGAATACCCGCAGGTGAATCAATTCATCGACCGCTATATGAACCCTCTCGGCAAGGCCGTGCGGGTGGTCCACGAAGGCCAGTGCGTGACATTGCAATTCGCGGCCTTCCCCTTCGTGAATATCAAGGGCCTGTTCGATTACCCGGGCGATCCCATGCGCGCGCCCGAAATGCAACCGGTCCTCGACGAATTGAGCCTGGGCCGCCGCGGCACCCCGCCCTCGCCGCTGTTCATCTACGAATCGCCCTTCGACGAGGTGATGCCGATCAATTCCGTCAATCGGCTCTACGACACCTACTGCACGGACCCGAACGCGCAGGTCTACTACACCCGCGACCTGCTCAGCGAGCACGGCATAGCGGCGGTCTCCGGCACCGCGAGCGCCGCTATGTGGCTCAGTGACCGGCTCAATGGCGTGCCCGCTCCGGCCGGATGTTCGAATCGCGACGTATGGAGCCAAATTCTGGATCCGGGCGCGATCGGCACTTTCGCCAACACCATTGGACAAACGCTCGCGTCGGCACTGGGCATGCCGGTATGACCTCCGTACGATCGGCAATATGCGAGCAACTCGAGTTCGGGGTGGATTTCTCCTAGCCCTGACCGCGGTCGTCGTCGCCGGATGTTCCTCCGGCGACGACACCGACGACAAGCCGGGGCCCACGCCGATGGGCCGCTCCTTCGTCTCCACGAAGGTCGAGGGCCTGCCGATTCCCGGCGGCGGCCCATTGACGCTCTCCTTCGCCGAGGACCGCGTCACCTCCAATGCCGGATGCAATACCGCCACCGGCCCGGTGAATCTCGACGGCCATGTCCTCACCGTCGATCAACTCGCCTCCACCCTCATGGGCTGCCCGGACGAGCGCGGGGAGTCCGACGGCTGGCAGGAGGGCCTGCTGAAATCCCGGCCCACCTGGAAGATGGACGGCGACACCCTGACCGTCAGCGGCAATGGCAGCACCGTCACCCTGCTCGACCGCAAGGTCGCCCATCCGGACAAACCCCTGGTCGGCACCACCTGGATCGTCACCGCCACGCTCACCCAGGACGCCGAGGTGCGCTCGCGCACCCTCGACGAGGTGAAGCCGACCCTGCTCATCGGCTCCGACGGCGCGGTCTCCGGCAGCGCGGGCTGCAATCGCATGATGGGCAGCGCCCAGATCGCGGGCGAGGAGGTCACCTTCCAGATCGGCACCACCCGAATGGCCTGCGATCCCCAGGTCATGGAGGTGGAGCAGCAGGTGCTCACGGCGCTGGACGGAAAGACCACGGCCACCATCGATTCGGATACCCTCACCCTGCGCAATACCGGCAACGGCACCGGGCTGAAACTGCGCGCGGAGTAGCGCGACGGGCGAAAATTGTTGTCGCCCGCCATATCCGGGCCGGTACCGTCCGGCGCATGAACGACCACTTCCTCAACGTCGTGGATGTCGAGGCCACCTGTTGGGAAGGCCCGAACCCGCCCGGCCAACCCAACGAGATCATCGAAATCGGCCTCTGCGTCCTCGATACCCGCACCCTCGAGCGGGTCGGGAAGCACAGCATTCTGGTGCGCCCGGAGCGCTCCGAGGTCAGCGAGTTCTGTACCCGGCTGACCACTCTCACACCCGAGCAGGTCGCGGGCGGCATCCTCTTCGAGCAGGCCTGCGCCCTGCTGCGCGAACGATTCCACACCGATTCGCGGCCGTGGGCGAGCTGGGGCGATTACGACCGCAGGCAGTTCGAGACGCAGTGCGCGGCCACCGGGGTGCGCTACCCCTTCGGCACCCGGCACACCAATGCCAAACGCGCCTTCTCCGCGGCCCAGGGCACCACTCGTCGATACGGGATGGCCGGGGCGCTGCGGCTGGCCGGAATTCCCTTGGCGGGCACCCATCATCGCGGGGACGACGATGCCTGGAATGTCGCGGCATTGATTGTGGACCTGATGAAGCGGGATGCTTGGTCGGTGTGACTCGCGGGCCGCGACCGAGATTGCCCACGAGAAACCGGACACCCGATTAATCTGAAACACCGCAATACAGGACATAAGCGGCAAACCGGAATCGAGGGGCGGTGACCGTCATCGGCGAGCGGGAATCGGAATTGGATCAGTGGTTTCGCGCGGAGGTCACCGCGACGACGCCGGGACCGACCCGAGCCCGCGACCAACCGCTGAGTGCGGCACTCACCGGCGACCGACTGCTGGAACTCTTCGACGCGCAGGCCGCCAGCCGACATCTCGATCTGATGGCACGCCAGCTCACCCGAGAAGGCAACGGCTACTACAGCATCGGATCCTCCGGGCACGAGAGCAATGTGGCGCTCTCGGCGGCCACCCGGGTGGACGATCCGGCGCTGCTGCACTATCGGTCCGGCGCGTTCTTCGTCCATCGGGTCGGGCGGGTTTCCGGAAGCGATCCGATTCGCGATGTCCTGCTCGGGGTCGTGGCGGCGGCCTCGGACCCGATTTCCGGTGGGCGGCACAAGGTTTTCGGCAGTAAGGCCGCCGGGGTGATTCCACAGACCTCCACCATCGCCTCGCACCTGCCGCGCGCGGTCGGGCTGGCCTTCGCACTGGAGCGGGCGGCCAAGGCGGGGCTGGCGTGCGAATGGCCCGCGAACGCGGTGGTGCTGTGCACCTTCGGCGACGCCTCGGCCAATCACTCCACGGCGGCGGGGGCGATCAATACCGCCGTCCACACCGCCTACCAGGGCATCGCCATGCCGATTCTGTTCGTCTGCGAGGACAATGGCATCGGCATCAGCGTGCCGACACCTCGGCAATGGATCGAGAACGCGTACGGATCTCGGCCCGGGCTGCGGTATTTCGAGGCGGACGGCACGGATACCGTGGCGGCGGTGGAGACCGCTACCGCGGCGGCGGAGTGGGTGCGGGAGCATCGGCGGCCCGCCTTCCTGCGGCTGCGGACGGTGCGGCTGCTCGGACACGCGGGCTCGGATGTGGAGGCGGCCTACCGGCGGCCGGGTGACTTGGCGGCCGATCTGCGCCGCGATCCGGTGACCGCGACGGGGCGGCTGCTCGTAGCGTCCGGGGTGGCGACGGCGAACGCGGTGCTTCGGCGTTACGACGAGATCGGCGCGCGGGTGGCGGAGGCCGCCGAAAAGGTCAGGCGGGAGCCGAAATTGAGTTCCGCGGCCATGGTCATGGAACCCCTCGCCCCGACTCGGCCGACCATGGTGCGCACGGACGCGCTGCGCGCGGCCACCTCGAACGGATCCGCGTCGCACACAACGGATTCGCGGGAAGCCGATGCCGCGGAGCCGGGCGAGCCGATGACCTTGGCGCAGGCGGTCAATCACACGCTGTCGAGCCTGCTCGCCCACGACCGCGATGTGCTGGTCTTCGGCGAGGATGTCGGCCGCAAGGGCGGCGTCTACGGCGTCACCAAGGGATTGCAGCAGAGCTTCGGGGCGCGCAGGGTTTTCGATACGCTGCTCGACGAGCAGAGCGTGCTCGGCACCGCGCTGGGCGCGGGCCTGGCGGGTTTCGTTCCCATCCCGGAGATCCAGTACCTCGCCTACGTCCACAATGCCGCGGACCAGCTGCGCGGCGAGGCGGCCACGCTGTCGTTCTTCTCCGAGGGTCGCTACCGCAACCCGATGGTGGTGCGCATCGCCGGATACGGCTACCAGAAGGGTTTCGGCGGCCACTTCCACAACGACAATTCCCTTGCGGCACTGCGGGATATCCCAGGCTTGGTAATCGCCTCCCCCGCCCGCGCCGACGATGCCGCCGCCCTGCTGCGCACCTGCGTCTCCGCCGCGCGCGTGGACGGGCGGGTGTGCGTCTTCCTCGAACCCATCGCGCTGTACCACACCCGGGATCTGTACCGTCCCGGCGACGCCGCCTGGCTGGCCCCCATCGCCGGTGTGCGCCATGCCGACATCGGTCGGGCCCGCGCCCATGGCACCGGCACCCACCTCACCATCGTCACCTTCGCCAATGGGGTGCCGATGAGCCTGCGCGTGGCGCGTCGCCTGGCCGAACGCGGTGTGCACGCGCGTGTGGTGGATCTGCGCTGGTTGGCTCCGCTGCCCGTGGACGATCTCCTCGACCACGCGCGGGCCAGCGGGCGCGTACTCGTGGTCGACGAAACCCGCCGCAGCGGAGGCGTTTCCGAGTCGGTGTGCGCGGCGCTGCTCGACGCGGGATACGACGGCGCGCTCGCTCGGGTCACCAGCGAGGACAGCTTCATTCCCCTCGGCCCCGCGACGAATCTCGTCCTGCTCGACGAGCCCCGGATCGAGGAGGCCGCCGACAAACTCCTCGCGAGGTCGTGAGCGGGCCTTCGCAGCAGCGCGAGCGGGAAAGAGCGACCGGCGGGGGCGGGTGATGAGGGAGCCCACCACCGCCGGTCGCGCAACGCCGTTCCGCTCGGCGTCCCTCGTGCCGCTGAGGGGTACGGCACAAGCTCTTATCTACTAAGTAGGTACGTAGATAGTAGTAGCGGAAATGTGGCGGTGGCGCAACGGCACTGGTCACGAGGCCGCCGAGGACTATCAAGATCGGCACGTACACTCGGTGCGGTGAGCGTCGCGGTCTGCCTCCTGGTGTACGGCTTCATCATCGCCGTCCTCGCTCCCTCGGCGCTGCCCCGGCTCGCGCGCGGCGGCGCGGCCCCGCGTTTCGCACTCACGGCCTGGCTCACCGCCCTCGGCTCCACCGTGCTCGCCTGGGTCGGCGCATTGACGACACTCACCGTGGATGTGGTGCGGCACCGGGTGCACCACATGTCGCAGGCGGTCATGGACGACTGCGTCACCCAGCTGCACGACGCCGCGGTCGGCCAGTACGGCGGCGCGACGCAGGTGGGATTGTTCATCCTGACCGGATTGGCCGCTCTCGCCAGCGCCTTCTGGTTCGTCCGCATCGGCCACTCGCTGTGGCAGGCCCGCCGCACCACCTTCAGCCATGCGCGCATGGCCCGCATCGCCGGGCGACACAACAGCGAACTCGGCGCGGTAGTACTGGATGTGGACCATCCGGCGGCGTATTGCGTTGCGGGCAAACCCCATACGATCGTCGTCACCCGAGGGGTGCTGACCGCGCTCGATGACCGCCACATCGACGCGGTGCTGGCCCACGAGCGCGCCCATCTCGACGGCCGCCACCACCTCCTGCTCGCGCTGACCCGCGGACTCGCCACGGCACTGCCCCGCATTCGACTGTTCGCCGTCGGCGCGGCCGAGGTGGCGCGATTGCTGGAGATACTCGCCGACGACGCCGCGGTCCGCGTCCACGGTCGCGCGACCGTGCTGCGCGCCCTGCTCACCGTCTCCGATATGTCCGAGGGACCGGCAGAGGCCATGGGGGCCACCGGAATCGGCCTCACCGGACGGGTGGCGCGCCTCGCCGCACCGACCGATCGCACCGCACGCCGCCGCTCGCGGCTGACGCTCGGCGCGGCCACCGCCACCGCCGCCCTGACCGCCGTCGCCGCACTCTTGTTGGCGGCCGCCGAAACCGCCGTCTGCCTGCCGATATCGAGCTGACCGCTGCCCGGTGACCGGGCTCACGGTTGCGTGACCGCCCTGCTGTCGCGTATCGTCACTGCTGTCTCATTCTTGTGGTCGTAGGTTCTCCTCCCACGAGCAGTCAGATTTCTCTCCGGAGATTCGGCGATTTTCACCTCCGCGACATCCTTTCTCGTCGCGCTCGGATCTCCAGCGCCCACGGCCGTCTCGCCGTGCCCAGCACATTCAAGGAAACACCATGAACGACAACACATCTCACCGGGCGCCAGTTGCCGGACGCACAGTATCCGGGATCCTGGACATCATCGACAACCACGCATTCCTGCGGGTGCACGGTTATCTCCCCGATCCCGACGACATCCACGTCTCGAATCGACTGGTTCGCGAAAACCACCTGCGCCGTGGCGATTTCGTCAACGGCACCGCGAATCCGCCGACCGGCAACGCCAAGCACGATCAGCTCACCGAGGTCACGGCGGTGAATGGGCAAGACCCATCGCGCGCCGCGCACCGGCCGAAATTCGCCGAGCTGGTCCCCGTCTATCCCAATCAGCGCCTGCGGCTCGAGACCGAACCGCACGAAATGACCACGCGCATCACCGATCTCGTCATGCCGATCGGCAAGGGCCAGCGCGCGCTCATCGTCGCACCGCCCAAGGCGGGCAAAACCTCTGTGCTGCAATCCATCGCACACGGTATCGCCAAGAACCATCCCGAATGCGAACTCATGCTGGTGCTGGTCGGCGAGCGCCCCGAGGAGGTCACCGACCTCGCCCGCTCGGTCCCCGCCGATGTCGCGGCCGCCACCTTCGACCGCTCCCCGCGCGAGCATGTGGCGCTGGCCGAACTGGCCATCGAACATGCCAAGCGCCTCGCCGAAACCGGCCGTGACGTGGTGGTTCTGCTGGATTCGCTGACCCGCCTTGCCCGCGCCTACAATCTCGCGGCCCCGGCCTCCGGCCGTATCCTCTCCGGTGGCGTGGACGCCGCCTCGCTCACGCTGCCCAAGCGATTCCTCGGCGCGGCCCGCAATTTCGACGGCGGCGGCTCGCTCACCATTATTGCGACCGCCCTGGTCGAGACCGGCTCCACCGCGGATACGGTGATCTTCGAGGAGTACAAGGGCACCGGCAATGCCGAACTCAAGCTCGATCGCGCCCTCGCCAATCGCCGCGTCTTCCCTGCCATCGATATCGGCCAGTCGAGCACCCGCAAGGACGAACTTCTGCTCACCCCAGCCGAACTCGCGTCCACCGATGTCCTGCGCCGTACCCTCGCCGCGGTCGACGGCAATGCCACCGAACTCCTGCTCGAGGGGCTGCGCCAGGCCCCGACGAATGCCGAGTTCCTGGCCCAGCTCGCCAAGCCGCGCCGCTGACGGCCGGACCCCCGGCCGTCAGCGCTGCGGTTACGCGGCCAGCACCTTCGCGGGCGCTGGTTCGGCGAGTCGGTGCAGCGCGTACGCCGCGATCGCGCCGATGACCATGAGGCCGACCCACACCGACCATTCCGCTCCAGCCGCGCGGGCGGCACCGACAATCGCGCCGGTCGCGAGATTGCCGATGAGGATTCCGACGCCGACCACGGTGTTGTAGAAACCGTAGTGCGTGGCGACCAGTCGGTCCCCGGACAGCGCGACGACCGTATCCATCTCGAACGGAAAGACCGCCGCCGTCCCGACCGCCAGTAGCGCCGCCGCGACGAGCAGCGCGGCGCCCGCCGCGACCGGCCCGAACCAGCGCGGGCCCGGAATCACCGCCAACGGCAGAAAGGCCACCGTCAACAGCGCCATTCCCGCCACCAGACTGCGCCCGCTCCCCCACCGCGCCCGGCACCACGCCGTAATGCGCAGCTGTCCCGCGACCGCGACGACCCCCGAGATGACGAAGACGGCCGAGGTCAGCAGTTGCGCATTCTCGGGCGCGATGAACTCCGCCTGCAACGGCAGCGCCAGATAGACCTGGAACGACAGCACATACGAGCCGATCATCGCCACCGCGAAGGATACGAACCGGCGATTGCGAACCACCGTGCGCCAATCATCGAGCACCGAGGACGGTTGCACGCGGTCGGCGGCGCGCCTGGGCGGAAGCGCGAGCAGCTGCGCCACCGTCAACAGCGCGAACACCACCGCCGAAACACCCGCGACCACACGGAAATCCAGCGTCAACAACGCCAATCCGACCAAGGGTCCGGCGAGAATGCCCGCCTGATAGAAGATGTTGAACACCGCGAACGCTTCCACGCGCCGCTCACCGGCATCGGCCGCGAGATACGCGCGAACCGCCGGGTTGAACAGCGCTCCCGCGAAACCCGTTGCCGCGGACGCGATCAGCAAGCCCGGCAGTGACGTCGCGAAGACGAGCAACGCGAAACCGCCGGTGCGCAGCAGACATCCGGCCACGATGAGCGGCTTGTAGCCCAAACGGTCGGCGAGGGTACCGCCGACCAGGAACATGCCCTGCTGCGAGAAATTGCGCACACCCAGCACCAAGCCGACCGCCCACACCGCCAAACCCAGTGGGCCCGCGAGGTATCCGGCCAGATACGGCATCAACATGTAGAAGCCCAGATTGATGCCGAACTGGTTCACCATCAACAGCTGGGCGGGCCGGTCGAAGCCCCGGAAGGTCGTCAGCGCGCTCACGCGATCAGCCCCCGGGGATCGACCACGGTCGCGCAGCGCGTCCACGAGCTCACGACCCGCGCACTCGGATGGGTGATGGTCGCCGGATCGGTGGGTGGTGTGCCGAGCAAATCGTTGTCCTCGCAGTAGGTGTCGTTGTAGACGGTGTCGAAGTAGCGGTGCGGACCATCGGGAAAGACCGCGGCTATGCGCGTGCGCGCCGGATGGGTGCGTGCCGCCCACCCGGCCACCAGGGCCACCGCGCCCACGCTCCAGCCGCCGCTGGCGTGATGGCTCGCGGCCAGCGCCCGGCACGCCCACACCGCCTCCGCCGGTGCCACCCAATGGATTTCGTCGAAGGCGGCATAGTCCACATTGCTCGGGTGAATGCTGGAGCCGAGCCCGCGCATGAGGCGCGACCCGGCCGGTTGCCCGAAAATGGTGGACGCCACCGTATCCACGCCGATGAGCTTCAGTGCGGGATTGAACCGCCGCAGCACCCGCGCCACCCCGGCCGAATGCCCGCCGGTGCCCACCGCACACACCAGGACATCCACCCGGCCGAGCTGGTCGACGAGTTCCAGTGCCAGCGAACGGTATCCGTCGACATTGTCGGGATTGCTGTACTGGTCGGGGCACCACGCGCCGGGCTCGCGCGCCAGCAACTCGGTCACCCGGTCACGGCGGGCCTGCTGCCAGCCGCCGACCGGATGCGGCTCGGTCACCATCTCCACGCGCGCCCCGTAGGCCGCGAGCATATTCGCCACAATCGGCTCCAGACCCGGGTCGGTCACCACCGTCACCGGGTGCCGGTACACCATCCCCGCCAGCGCCAAACCCAAACCCAAAGTGCCACTGCTCGATTCGATGATGCGCGCACCCGGTGCGAGATCACCGCGCTCCTGGGCGCGGCGCACCATGTGCAGCGCGGGACGGTCCTTCATACCGCCAGGATTGAAACCTTCCAGTTTCGCCCAGAACCCCGTCCCCTCGGGTGCGAGCGGCGGACCGACCCACAGCACCGGCGTATTGCCCACCAGGGCGCGGGGCTGGCGTGCCGCGCCGGGCGCGGAACCCACCGATGCGAAGCTGTCGAGCACAACCTTGTCCATGACTGTCGCTTTCTGTATCGACGCCACCCGAGGGCGGCGACCTGCGTGCGGGCAGCGGACACCGGCCGACGACGAGCGACGGCCTGACGCTGACCGGTCAGCGACGGTCGATACAGAAGTGGGCCAAGAGCATTCGGCCGGTGCGCACGCGAATCAGAGGCGGGCCGCGCACACCTCCGGAGGCCGCCCACAACACGGCGAGGGCGGTCAGAATCACCGCGACCATCATGGGCATGGCGGGGAGATGCGGCACGCCCGCGGACACCACGGGCGGAACGGCTTTCACGTAGTGCTGCGCATGCGGCTCGCAGTGCGCCGCGCCCTCGAAGTCACCCGGCGGCGTGTCCTCGGCGAGAGGCGCGATCGCGGCCATCGAATCGGCCGAGACGTGGGCGTGCCCGGCCGGTTCGACCAAGGCGCAGTCGGCCACGGGGATCACCAGCAGGATGGCGGCGAATATCGCCAGCAGCCCCCGGTCACGCAGCAGATCCGCAATGCCCACGCGGACCAATCTACTATCTCCGTACGTAGATAGTGGGAGGGGGCGGTCTCGGCCTCAGCCGCGCTTGCCCCGCGTCAATTTGCGCAGAGCGGCGCGCAGCCCGGCGGACTCCTCGGGGCTCATCTGTTCCACGAAATGCGCGAGCACCAGCTCCGAACTCCCGCCCGCCCCCAGCGCCTCGCGCATGAGCCGGGCGCTGTACTCCTCGCGACTGAGCTGGGGCCAGTAGTGGTACGCCTTGCCGACCCGCTCGCGCTCCAGCCAGCCTTTGCGGTGCAGGTTGTCCATGGTGGACATGACGGTGGTGTAGGCGATATCGCGTTCGGCGGCGAGCTCCTCGAACACCTCGCGGACGGTGGTCCGCTCGGTGCGCGCCCAGACGCGGTCCATGACGACCGCTTCCAGGTCGCCGAAGCCTCGTGCCACCGCCGACATCTCCTCTCCAGGAATCTACTGCTCTGTTGCGTAGATGGTAGGGGTAGCGTGGCCACCGCTCAACCGGAACGGCGACACGAAACAGACACGTCATACGCCCTACGTACGTACGTCGTACTGTGGACGATCGGGGGCCGCGAGTCCGAGGAGCGATGGCATGGCCGAAGAATCCGGACCCCGCACGGCGGTCCTGGACGTGAGCGGGCTGCGCTGGGCCAGTCAGCAGCACCGGGTGAGCGCGGTGCTCGGGCGGCGGCCCGGCGTGCTGGCGGTGACGCCCAATCCGGTGGGGCAGACAGCGACGGTGGAGTACGACCCCGCGCGCACCTCGGTCGCCGAATTGCGCGAGTGGGTGCGCGACTGCGGATTCCATTGCGACGGGCGGTCGGTGCCGAGGCATCTGTGCGATCCGATGGCCGAACCGGTGGCCGAGCACGAACCGGCCGACCACGCGGCCATGGGGCATGCCGGGCACGCGGGAATGTCCATGGACGCCATGGCCGCCGATATGCGCAATCGGTTCCTGGTGGCCTTGGTCTTCTCCCTGCTGGTGATGCTCTATTCGCCGATGGCGACCGAGATGTTCGGACTGCATCTGCCGACGCCGTTCGGACTGCGCCAGGACGTGTGGGCGCTGCTGCTGAGCCTGCCGGTGATCTTCTACTCGTCGAGCATCTTCTTCACCGGCGCGGTCCACGCGCTGCGGGCCCGCACCCTCGACATGATGGTGCTGGTCGCGGTCGGCATCGGCGCGGGATGGCTGTACTCCCTTGCCATTACGCTCACCGGCGGCGGTGAGGTCTTCTACGAGGCGTCCACCATGTTGGCCACCTTCGTACTGCTCGGGCACTGGTTCGAGATGCGGGCGCGCGGCGGGGCCAATGACGCCATTCGCACGCTGATGGATCTCGCGCCGCCGCACGCGGTGGTGCTCCGCGACGGCCGAGAGGTCGAAATCCCCACGGCCGAGGTGCGTGTCGACGACATCCTGTTGGTGCGGCCGGGTGCCAAGATCGCCGTGGACGGCGTGGTCGAGGACGGTGCGAGCGAGGTCGACGAGTCCATGGTCACCGGTGAGAGCCTGCCGGTGCACAAGGAGCCGGGTTCGGCCGTGGTGGGCGCGACCATCAATGCCAATGGGACACTGCGGGTTCGGGCCACCAAGGTCGGTTCCGACACGGCGTTGGCGCAGATCGTGGATCTCGTGCAGCAGGCCCAGAATTCCAAGGCCCCCGGGCAGCGACTGGCGGATCGGGCGGCGTTCTGGCTGGTGCTGGTGGCCTTGATCGGCGGCGGGCTGACGCTACTGGTGTGGCTACTGCTGGGTGCCTCGTTCGCCAAGGCCATGCTCTTCGCCATCACGGTCGTGGTGATCACCTGCCCGGACGCGCTGGGGTTGGCGACACCGACCGCCATCATGGTGGGCACCGGGCTGGGCGCGAAACGCGGTGTGCTGTTCAAGAACGCGATGGCCCTGGAGTCCGCCGCCGGGATTCAGGTGGTGGTCATGGACAAGACCGGCACATTGACCATGGGCAAGCCGGAGGTCACCGAAATCCGGGCGGGCGCGGGCGCTTCCACGGACGAGGTGCTGCCGCTGTTGGCGGCGGTGGAGCGCGAATCCGAACATCCCCTGGCCGCCGCGATCGTCCGATACGCCGAAGGCCAAGGGGCACTGGCGGTTTCCGCCGAGAAGTTCGAGAACGTCCCGGGGCACGGCGCGATCGCCACCGTCGACGGACATCGCGTAGTTGTCGGCAATCGGCGACTGCTCGAACGCGAGGGCATCGACCTGGGCGAACTCGCCGAGGCGCGCGAGCGCATTGCCGAAGGCGGGCAGACGGCGGTGCTCGCGGCGGTCGACGGCAAGCCCGCCGCCGTGGTGGGCATCGCCGACGCCCCGCGACCCACCTCCGCCGACGCCGTGCGCGAATTGCACGCTCTCGGAGTGGAAGTCGTCATGCTCACCGGCGACAATCGCGCCACCGCCGAGCGCATCGCCGCCGCGCTCGGCATCGACACCGTCATCGCCGACGTGCTGCCCGGCGACAAGGCCGACCGGATCGCGGCCCTGCAGCGCGATGGCCGCAAGGTCGCCATGGTCGGTGACGGCGTCAACGACGCGCCCGCGCTGGCGCGCGCCGACCTCGGCATCGCCATCGGCGCGGGCACCGATGTCGCCATCGACACCGCCGAAGTGGTGCTCATGCGCTCCGATCCCCTGGATGTGCCCACCGCGCTGCGCATCGGGCGCGGCACCGTGCGCAAGATGCGTCAGAATCTGGCGTGGGCGGTCGGCTACAACACCATCGCGCTGCCCATCGCGGCCGGGGTGTTCGAGCCGTGGGGCTTCACGCTGCGGCCCGAGATCGCGGCCATGTCCATGTCGGGGTCGAGCATCATCGTGGCATTGAACGCGGTGGCGCTGAAGCGACTTCGACTGCCCGAGCCCGTCAGTCGCGCGCGGTCGCGGTGAACGGCGGCATGGTCCGCCAGTGCTCCAAGGACGGTTTCAGCGCCTCCTCGAGCATGGGCAGGCTCGGCACCAGCGCGAGGCACGCGACCACGCGGGACATGCCGACGGCGCTGACGAACCGCAGCACGCGCTCGTCCAGTGGGCGCAAGCCGTGTCGCCGCGCCGCGGCGTCGTACGCGGCCTCGCAGTCGGGCCCGAAGAACGCCACATCCCATTCGGCCGGACCGAGGGTGACGAGCTCGAAATCGGAGTACACCGGGCCGGTGACCGTCGTGATGATATTTGCGGCGGGCGCGTCCCCGTGGATCGGCTGCACGTCGATGCCGGGGAATTCCGCTTCGAAAGCCGTGCGCGACCGGACAAGTGGCGCCACGACCTCCCACTCCCGCCGGGCGCGGTCGAGGTCGGCCGGATCCAACAGATCGGGCCGTGTTCCGAGGAAGGCGAAGGCGTCCTCGACCATCACCGGTTCGGCCGCCGACAGGAACGGCAGCTCGCCGGGGTAGTCGCGCAGTGCCGCATGCAGGTCGGCGACCAGGCCGCAGTTGCGCGCGTAATCGGGCTCCGCGTCGTGGTCCTGGTCGACGAACTCCCAGAACGTCATCGAGAATCCGTTGCGCCGCACCGGCTCTCGCGGCACCAGCGGACTCGGCGCGATCACCGGATGCCCCTGGTCCGCCAGCCAGCCCACCACCGCGAGCTCCATGCGCTGCCGCGCGGCCTGCGCGTCCACATCGAGATAGGGCGGCACCACCACCGGCACCCGCACCACGACAGGCGACGGCGCGAGATGCACGACCACCGAGAACACGTCGTGCAGGACCGCCGCGTCCGTCACCGTGAGCCCCAGCTCGCGTCCCGCTCCGACCGCCGCGTCGAGCGCGCGGGAGGTTCGTTCGGCGATCTGTTCGGGCGTCATGGCTGCGGACATGTCGGCGATCCTGCCACAGCCCACCCGGCTACCCCCGCAGGGCTATTCGGCGACCCGGTGCCCCGCGTCCCGCAAGGCCGCCGACGCGTCCGGCAATCGATGCGCGGGAACCAACACCAGATCGGCGTGATACGTGGACGCCACGAATACCGGAACCCCCGCGTCCGCCAACGGCCCCACCAACGCGGCGAGCATCCCCGGCGTATCGAGACCGTGCGCCCCGTCGCCGTAGAACCCCTTCCACACCTCGCCCTCCGCCCACGACGGCGCTTCCCGAACAGCGGTGAGACCCTCCGGGGCGCGCACCAAAGCGATCCACTCGTCGTCCTCCGGGAACGTGGAGTTCGGCAAATGCTCGACCACGAACTGCGAGGGCACGACCCTCAAACGCTGGCTGCCGGTCATGGCGACATCGTAGGCCGCATTCTGTCATCGGATGTTTCACCAGGTCACGCCCGGTGTTCACGAGGGGCCACCATGGAGCTGATTACTGTGGTTTATGGCCATATCGCGTCGGCAGTTGTTGCGATTCGGGGCAGCTGGGTCCGCGGCGGTGCTCGTGGGGAGCTCCGCGGTGAGCAGTGCGCGGTTCCGGGCGCCTCGCTGGGTGGGCAGTGATCCGTTCACCTTGGGGGTGGCGTCGGGAGAGCCGCTGCCCGACGGGGTGGTGTTGTGGACGCGGTTGGCCCCGGATCCCCTGGCCCCCGATGGGCTCGGCGGCATGCCGTTGGCTCCGGTGACCGTGGAGTACGAGGTCGCGCACGACGAGGCGTTTCGGCAGGTGGTGGCGCGCGGCTCGGCGGTCGCGACGCGCGAACTCGCGCACAGTGTGCACCCGGAGGTGCGGGGGTTGGCACCGGATCGCTGGTACTTCTACCGGTTTCGGGCCGGGGCGGCGATCTCACCGGTCGGGCGCACGCGCACGGCTCCGGCCCTCGGGCAGTCGGTCGCGCGCATGCGGTTCGCGTACGCGTCGTGCCAGTCGTGGAGTTCGGGGTACTTCACCGCCTACGACCATATGAGTCGCGAGGATCTCGATCTGGTCGTGCACCTGGGTGACTACATCTACGAGCGGACCTGGATACACGGGCGCGACGGGATGGCTCCCAATGCCGATTTCTCCACCGAGGCCGTGGACCTGTCCGATTACCGGCAGCGGTACGCGCAGGTGAAAGCCGAAGCGCCACTGCGCGCGGCGCATGCGGCCTTCCCGTGGCTGACCACCATGGACGATCACGAGATCGACAACAACTGGGCCGGTGACGCCCCAGGGCTCGGCTTCGACGTCCATCGGATTCCGGCGCTGTTCCGGCGACGCAAGGCCGCCGCGTTCCAGGCCATGTACGAGCATCAGCCGCTGCGGATCGCGCAGATGCCGTCGGGCCCGAACATGTTGCTGCACCGCCGCTACCGGTTCGGCGACCTGGCCGAGATCACCATGCTCGACACCCGCTCCTACCGCAGCAAACAGGCGTGCGGCGACGGCAGCCCGGTGGCGGACTGCGACGACCGCTACTCCGCTGATCGCACCATATTGGGTGAGCGGCAACGTAATTGGCTCATCGACGGGCTGGCCTCCTCCCCCGCGCGCTGGCAGGTGCTCGGCAATCAGGTCTCCATGGCGCGCACCGACTCCGACCCGGGACCCGAGACAGTCATGGGCACCGACTCCTGGGACGGTTACCTCGCCGACCGCGGCGCCGTGCTGGGCGCCGCCGCAGAACGCGGCGGGCGCAATCTGGTGGTCATCACCGGCGACCGGCACGAGCACTGCGCCTCCGACCTGCGCCGCGACCACGGCGACCTCGAATCACCGGTGGTGGCGGGGGAATTCATCGGCACCTCCATCAGCAGCGGTGGCAATGGCACCGACCTCAGTCCGAGCGGACGCCGACTCCTCGACGCCAACCCGGATCTGAAATTCACCAATTCGCAGCGCGGGTACGTCCGGGTCGAATTGAATCATGGGTTGTGGCGTACAGACTTTCGGGTCGTGCCCTACATTCGGCGACCCGGCGCGCCCATTCACACCCGGGCGACCTTCGTGGTGCGTGACGGGGTGCCCGGCGTCGTGGAGGACGGGCGACGCGAAGCACCGACGGCACCCGACACCACCGCCTTGGCGGGCCCGGAACAGCCCGGCAATCCATGACCTGTCAGGGATGGGCGCGCAGGGCCGCCGTCAGCCACGCGAACACCCCGGTCACATCGGGCGCTTCGGGCCAATCGTTGATGGTCGACACCAGCTGCCAATAGCGCTGTACCCGTTGGTCGTTCGACACTTCCAGCCGTTCCAGAATCCATCGGCGCAGCCGCTCGTCGTCGGCCTTGCCGAAGGTCTCGGCATAGCGCGCGGTGAGCACGCCGACGATCAGCCGCGCCGCCAGTGAATCCGGTGCGACACCGGCGGATTCGGCTTCCCGCACGGTCGCCACGACGGTCTCGGTCAGCTCCTGGTGCAGGCCGGTGGTGTCCCCGGCGGCGCGCTCCTGCGCCTGATATTCGGCCATGCGCCGCACCGCCGCGCGAAAGTCGCTGTCCTGCACCAGTTCCGCCAGCTCCATCCACGCCTCGACCTGCTCCGGACGCGGGTCGTCGGGCAGCTCCGGCATGGTGGAGCGCAGCAGCTCGACCATGGCCGGATTGCCGTCCACCGCGCCGAAGGTGTCGTCGACGAAATCGTGAATCAGCCGCTGCCGCTCGGCCTCCGACAGTTTGACCAGTCCGTGCATGAGTCTCATCTCCTCGTGGTTGGAGCCCCGCTTGGCCACCGCGCGCAGCACGGCGCGCCGCAGCCGCAGCACACGAATCTGCACGTCGAGCGCGTCGGCGTGGGCGGCGGCGACCTCGGCCACCGTGGTGTCGCGGGCCAGCACCTGTTTGACCGTGGCCAGATCGACCCCCAGATCGCGCAGAGTGCGCACCATTTCCAGCCGCGCCACCGCGTGCGTGTCGTAGAGCCGGTAGCCGCCGGGGCTGTGCGTGGTCGGCGGGACGATCCCCTTGTCGGCGTAGAACCGAATGGTCTTGACCGTCAGCCCGGTCCGTTCGGCCAGCGCTCCGATCGTGAAGAGCGTCTCGTCGTCCATGAACTCCACCTTGCTGTCTCCCCTTGGTGGAGACTCAAGCCGTATCGGTCAGGACAGCGGGCCGGTCACCGATTCCGCGGCGGCGACCAGTTCGCCGGAGGCGCACAGCCGTACCGCGGCGTCGATCTCCGGGGCGAGATGGCGGTCGGTACCCGGCCCGGGCACTTGCTCGCGCAGCGCGGCGATGACCGCGGCGGTGGCGGGTGACGGGGTCAGCGGTGCGCGCAGGTCGATTCCGCGTGCGGCGGTGAGGATTTCGATGGCCAGCACCCGGGTGAGGCCGTCGATGGACCGGCGCAGTTTGCGCGCCGCCGACCAGCCCATGGAGACGTGATCCTCCTGCATGGCCGAGGAGGGAATGGAGTCGGTGCTCGCCGGATTCGCCAGCCGCTTGAGCTCGGAGACGATCGCCGCCTGGGTGTATTGGGCGATCATGTGGCCGCTGTCCACGCCCGGGTCGTCGGCGAGGAACGCGTTGAGGCCGTGATTGCGGGCGACATCGAGGAAGCGGTCGGTGCGGCGCTCGCTGATGCTCGCGACATCGGCGACCACGATGGCGAGGAAGTCCAGCACGTACGCGATGGGCGCACCGTGGAAATTGCCGTTCGACTCGACGCGGCCGTCGAGGGTGACGACGGGATTGTCGATGGCACTGGCCAATTCGCGCGTCGCCACGGTGCGGGCGTGCGCGACGGTATCGCGCGCCGCACCCGCGACCTGCGGTGCGCAGCGCAGCGAATACGCGTCCTGCACCCGAGCACAGTCCGGCCCGCGATGACTGGCGACAATGGCGGAGTCGGCGAGCACCCGCGTCATATTCGCGGCGGCCACCGCCTGCCCCGGATGCGGGCGCAGTGCCTGCAGATCCGCCGCGAACACTCGGTCGGTGCCGAGCAACCCCTCCACACTCATGGCCGCCGCGATATCGGCCAACCGCAACAGGCGATCGAGATCGTCGAGGGCGAGCACCAACTGGCCCAACATGCCGTCGGTGCCATTGATCAGCGCCAGCCCCTCCTTCTCGGCCAGCACGACCGGCTCCAGCCCGGCCCGCGCCAATCCCTCGGCGGCATCCAGCAATTCACCGTCGGCCGTGCGCACTTGCCCCTCGCCCATGACCGCCAGCGCCACGTGCGCCAGCGGCGCGAGATCACCGGAACAGCCGAGGCTGCCGTATTCGTAGACGATCGGCGTCAACCCGGCCGAGAGCATGCTCGCGTAGGCCGCCGCGACCTCGGGCCGCACCCCGGTGCGCCCGGTCGCCACGGTGGACAGCCGCAGCAACATCATCGCCCGCACGACCTCCGCCTCGACCTCCGCCCCCGACCCGGCGGCATGCGATCGAATCAGGCTGCGCTGCAACTGGGTGCGCAGCTCCTGCGGAATATGGCGGCTCGCCAGCGCCCCGAACCCGGTCGAGACCCCGTACACCGGCTTCGGATCGTCGGCGAGCTCCTGAATCCGTGTGCGGCTGTGCGCGATCGCCGCAAACGCCTCCTCCGACAGCACCACGCCCGCGCCCTGTCGAGCGACCCGCACCACCTCGTCGACGGCGACCGGACCGAGGCCCACCGTGACCACCTCACCCGCCGTTGACCGAACGGCGGTACCGACCGAATCCGACCGTGCTCCCCTGCCTGCCATCAGCTACCTTCCCGCATGTCGTTCCGGTGTCTCGGCACGAGCTTCGCACGGATGATCACCTCGCGTCCGAGCAATCGCGACGGCGCGTCGAGCCGGTCGCGGGCCGCGCCACTCCGACACGCCGACCTGAGAATCCCCTGAATCTGCGGCAAAAGCGGCACTCTCGACCGGGACCCCCACGTTGATCGTGGTAGAAGGGCCACACGGCCATCAAAGGAGTTCGTCATGAGCCTCATCGGAACCCTGATCGGGTACGCCCTGTCGGTGTTTCTTCTGTTCCTGATCGCCCGCCTGATCGTGGACTGGATCATCACGCTGTCGTCCAGCCCCGCCGACTGGGTGTACAAGGCCCGCGATGTCACGCACAAACTGACCGAGCCGGTGATCGCTCCGGTCCGCCGCGTGCTGCCCCCGATCCGGGCGGGCAATATCGGCATCGACCTGGCCTTCACGATCGTGTTCATCGCGGCGCTGGTGCTGCAGTCGATCGCCTTCAGCCTCTAGCTCGACCGCGAAAAGGGCCGGACATCATCGCGATGTCCGGCCCTTTTCGGTGAAAACCGTTGCGGTGCAACCGTTACGGCAGCGGACCGCCCGCGGCGATGGCGGAGAGGGTGGCGAATTCGTCACCCTTGAGCGAGGCGCCGCCGACCAGCGCGCCGTCGATATCGGTCTGACCGACCAACTCGCCGACGTTCTTGGCGTTGACCGAGCCGCCGTAGAGGACGCGCACACCCGCGGCGACCTCCGGGTCGGCGAGTTCGGCCAGTTCGCCGCGGATGGCGCCGCAGACTTCCTGGGCGTCCGCCGCGCTGGCGACCTTGCCGGTACCGATGGCCCAGACCGGCTCGTAGGCGATGACGACCTTGGCGATGTCCTCGGCCGACAGGCCCTTCAGCGAGCCGCGCAGCTGTTCGAGGTTGTACTCGACATGGGTGCGGGCCTCACGAATACCGAGCCCCTCGCCGATGCAGACGATCGGGGTGATGCCGTGCTCCAGGGCCTTCTTGGCCTTGGCGGCCACCGTCGCATCGTCCTCGAGGTGGTACTGGCGACGCTCGGAGTGCCCGACCACCACGTAGGTGCAGCCCAGCTTGGCCAGCATGGGAGCGCTGATCTCGCCGGTGTAGGCACCCGAATCGTGGGTGGAGACGTCCTGCGCACCGTAGGTGATGAGCAGTTTGTCGCCCTCCACCAGGGTCTGCACGCTGCGCAGGTCGGTGAACGGCGGAATCACCGTCACATCGACCTTGGCGAAGTACTTCTCCGGCAGCGCGAAGGCGATCTTCTGCACCAGGGCGATGGCCTCGAGGTGATTGAGGTTCATCTTCCAGTTGCCCGCGATGAGCGGTTTACGCGCCATGAATCAGTCCTCCAGGACGGAGAGGCCCGGAAGTTCCTTGCCCTCCAGGTATTCCAACGACGCGCCGCCGCCGGTGGAGATGTGCGAGAAGCCGTCGTCGGGCAGGCCCAGGGTGCGCACGGCCGCGGCCGAATCGCCGCCGCCGACCACGGTGAACGCGCCCTTGCCGGTGGCCGTGGCAATGGCCTCGGCAACCCCGCGCGTACCGTCGGCGAACTTCTCGAACTCGAATACGCCCATGGGGCCGTTCCAGAACACGGTCTTGGCCTCGGTGAGCAGCGCCGCGAAGCGGCTCACCGACTCCGGACCGATGTCCAGGCCCATCCAGCCCTCGGGAATCTCGTTGGCGGGCACCACCTTCGAATCGGCATCGGCGGCGAACTTGTCGGCCGCGACAATGTCGACGGGCAGGTGGATGACATCGCCGAAGGTCTCGAGCAGCTGCTTGCAGGTGTCGATCATCTCCTCCTGCAGCAGCGACGAGCCCACCGAAAGGCCCTGTGCCGCAAGGAAGGTGAAGCACATGCCGCCGCCGATCACCAGGGTGTCGACCTTGGGGGCGAGCGCCTCGATGACCGCGAGCTTGTCGGAGACCTTGGAGCCGCCCAGCACGACCGCGTACGGCCGCTCCGGATCCTCGGTGAGCTTCTTCAGCACCTCGGTCTCGGCGGCCACGAGCCCACCGGCGTAGTGCGGCAAGACCTTCGCGACGTCGTAGACCGACGCCTGCTTGCGGTGCACCACACCGAAACCGTCGGAGACGAACGCGCCGTCGTCGCCGACCAGCTCGACGAGCGCGGCCGCGAGCTTGGCCCGCTGCGCATCGTCCTTGCTGGTCTCGCGCGCGTCGAAGCGAATGTTCTCGCACAGCATGACGTCGCCGTCGGTGAGGCCCTCCGAGCGCGCCAGCGCGTCCTGACCCACCACGTCACCGGCGAGCTGGACATTGCGGCCCAGCTCCTCGGCCAGTCGCGCGGCGACCGGGGCGAGCGAGAGCTTCGGATCGGGCTCGCCCTTGGGGCGGCCCAGATGCGCGGTCACGACCACCTTGGCACCGGCCTCGGCCAGGGCCTTGATGGTGGGCGCGGACGCGATGATGCGGCCCGGATCGGTGATGACGCCGTCGTCGAGGGGAACGTTCAGGTCGGAGCGCACCAGCACGCCCCGACCCTCGACACCCTCGCTCAGCAGATCCTGGAGTGTCTTGATCGCCATATCGCTTACAGGGACTTGCCGACGAGACCGATGAGGTCGGCCAGACGGTTGGAGTAGCCCCACTCGTTGTCGTACCACGAGGCGACCTTGACCTGGTTGTCGATGACCTGGGTCAGCGGCGCGTCGTAGATGGAGGAGTGCGGGTCGGTCACGATGTCGGAGGAGACGATCGGATCGGTGTTGTACTTCAGGATGCCCTTCATCGGGCCCTCGGCGGCGGCCTTCATGGCGGCGTTGACCTCGTCGACGGAGGCGGCCTTGGCCAGGTCCACGGTCAGGTCGGTGAGCGACCCGGTCGGGACCGGCACGCGCAGCGCGTAGCCGTTCAGCTTGCCGAGCAGTTCGGGCAGCACCAGGCCGATGGCCTTGGCGGCGCCGGTGCCGGTGGGCACGATGTTCAGCGCGGCGGCGCGGGCGCGACGCAGGTCGCTGTGCGGACCGTCCTGCAGGTTCTGGTCCTGGGTGTAGGCGTGCACGGTGGTCATCAGACCACGCTCGATGCCGAAGGAGTCGTTGAGCACCTTGGCGATCGGGCCGAGGCAGTTGGTGGTGCACGACGCGTTGGAGATGATGTTCTGCGAACCGTCGTACTTGTCGTCGTTGACGCCCATGACGATGGTGATGTCCTCGCCCTTGGCGGGCGCGGAGATGATGACCTTCTTGGCACCGGCGGCCAGGTGGCCCTTGGCCTTGGTGGCGTCGGTGAAGATACCGGTGGACTCCACGACCACGTCGACACCCAGATCGCCCCACGGCAGCGCGGACGGGCCCTCCTTGATGGCCAGCGCCTTGATGCGCTGATCGCCGACCACGATGGTGTCGTCGCCGTCGAGGGAGACGTCCTGCGGCAGACGGCCGAGGATCGAGTCGTACTTCAGGAGGGTGGCGAGCGTCGCGTTGTCGGTGAGGTCGTTGACCGCGACAATTTCGATATCGGTGGTGCCGAGCGCCTTCTGCGCTTCGACCGCCCTGAAGAAGTTACGTCCGATGCGGCCGAAGCCGTTGATGCCTACCCGGACAGTCACGTTATCGCTCCTCAGTTGTGTCGCGGATCTTTTCCGTTGCCTTCTAACCCTAAACCCGCCGGGGACCATCACAGAAACACCCCCGCGGATGTGAGCTCCCATCCTCGCCGGGGGTGTTCCGGTGTCGCTACCGAAGGGTTCGTATCACGCGTCTTCGAGCAGCTCGGCGGTGACGGCGGATTCGGTATCGGGCACGCCGAGTTCCTTGGCGCGCCGGTCCGCCATCGACAGCAGGCGTCGAATACGCCCTGCCACAGCGTCTTTCGTCATGGGCGGATCGGCCAGTTGACCGAGCTCCTCGAGCGACGCCTGCCGGTGCAGCACGCGCAGCTTGCCCGCGGCGGCCAAATGGTCGGGCACATCGTCGGCCAGGATCTCCAGCGCGCGTTCCACCCGGGCCGCCGCCGCGACGGCCGCGCGGGCCGAGCGGCGCAGATTGGCGTCGTCGAAGTTGGCGAGCCGATTCGCGGTGGCGCGGACCTCGCGGCGCATGCGCCGTTCTTCCCAGGTGAGCCGGGTGTCCTGCGCGCCCATGCGGGTGAGCAGCGCGCCGATGGCCTCGCCGTCGCGCACCACAACGCGGTCGGTGCCGCGCACCTCGCGGGCCTTGGCGGAGATGCCCATGCGTCGGGCCGCGCCGACCAGGGCGAGCGCCGCCTCCGGTCCCGGGCAGCTCACCTCGAGGGCCGAGGAGCGACCCGGTTCGGTGAGCGACCCGTGCGCGAGAAACGCTCCGCGCCAAGCGGCTTCGGCGTCGGCGATGCTGCCGCCGACCACCTGCGCGGGCAAACCGCGCACCGGGCGACCGCGCACATCGAGCAATCCGGTCTGCCGGGCGAGCGCCTCGCCCTCCTTGGAAACGCGTACCACGTACCGGGAGGTTTTCCGGAGTCCGCCCGCGCCGAGGACGTGCACATCCGAGCCGTAGCCGTACAGCTCGAAGATCTCCCGGCGGAGCCGTCGCGCGATGGAACCCATGTCCACCTCGGCCTCGACGATCACTCGTCCGCCCACTATGTGCAGTCCACCGGCGAACCGGAGTAGTGCGGACAGCTCAGCCTTGCGTGAACTCACCTGTGACACAGAGAGTCGGCTCAGCTCGTCCTTCACTTCCGCTGTCATCGCCACGAGACGCGCTCCTTTCCGCCCAACCCGGACCGCACGTGCTGGCCCATATGCCGTCCTTCGACTCGAAGCCCTGCCAATTCCGGCCGAGGTTGCCGGATCACCTGATCCAGTGCGGCGGCAAGCTTTCCAGGGTGGTGCCGGTCCGTGCCCGCCTCGGCGACATCAGCGAAGGTTACTCGTGCTCGCAGCTGTTCGGCAGCTCTTGCCACATGTTCGCGTTCCCTACCCTCCGGTACGGATCCGGAATCGACCACAACATCGTCGACTGTGAAATCCGGTGCGTGCTGGGACAATACATGTAGGTGCCGTTCCGCGGAGAATCCGGCCGTTTCGCCCGGTTCGGCGGCGAGGTTGAGCACCAGCACTTTCCGGCCTCTCGTATGTACCAGGGCATCGTGTAGTTCCGGCACCAGCACATGCGGAATCACGCTGGTGAACCAACTTCCGGGGCCCAGCACCACGACGTCGGCGTGCTCGATGGCCGAGGTTGCTTCGGAGCAGGCGGGGGGATCGGATGGGATCAACCGCACGCGCCGTACTTTCCCCGGTGTGGTGGCGACCGCCACCTGACCGCGAATGCACCGGCTCACCCGAGGATCGGCCTCCAGCCCCGCCACATCCGCCTCGATGGTCAAGGCGATGGGCGACATGGGCAACACCCGGCCGGTGATGCGCAGGGCCTTGCCGAGTTCGTCGAGCGCCGCGATGGGATCGCCCAGCTCCTCGGTGAGCCCGGCCAACATGAGGTTGCCGACCGAGTGCCCGGCCAGTGCTCCGGTACCGCCGAAGCGATGCTGGAGGGTGCGCGCCCAGATGCCGTCGGTCTCATCGGCCAAGGCGGCCAACGCCATTCGCAGATCACCCGGGGGCAGCATGCCCAGTTCCGAACGCAGTCGGCCCGAGGAGCCGCCGTCGTCGGCGACGGTGACCACGGCGGTGATCTTGCGTGTCAGCCGCCGGACCGCCGTGAGCGTCGCGTACAGCCCGTGTCCTCCACCCAGCGCGACGATCGCCGGGTTGGTCTCGCGCCCGCTCATTCTCGCCCCAGGTCCCGGTGGACCACGCGGACCACGTCCACCGATCCGCTCTCGACGTCGTCGCCGAGTAATCCGCCCAGCGCCTCCGCTATCGCCACGCTGCGGTGCTTGCCACCGGTGCAGCCCACTGCCACGGTCATGTATCGCTTCCCCTCTTGACGGTAGCCGTCGGTGGTGAGGTCGATGAGGTGCCGACAGGTGCTCAGGTAGTCCCTCGCGCCGGTCTGCGACAACACGTACTCACTCACCTCGGCATCCTGTCCGGTCTGTTCGCGGAGTTCCGGCACCCAATGCGGATTGGGCAGGAATCGCACATCCAACACCATGTCGGCGTCGATGGGCACTCCGTACTTGAAACCGAACGACTGCACGGTCAGCTGCAGCGCGGTGGGTGCGCCGCCGCCGTAGACCTCCTCGAGTTTGCGGTGCAGCTGGTGCACCGATAGGGCGGTGGTGTCGATGACCACATCAGCGGCCGTTTTCACCGATGACAGGCGTCGGCGTTCGGCGGCGATGCCCTCGGAGAGGGTGCCGTCGGCGCTTTCACTTTGTAGTGGATGCCGCCTGCGGGCGAACCCGAAACGTCGGATCAGCACATCGTCGGAGGCTTCCAGGAACAGGATTCGGGTGCGCACGCCCGCGGCGCGCAGTTGGTCGGTGACGGCGGAGAGATCGCCGGTGAAGAACCGGCTGCGCACATCCATGACCAGGGCCCATTTGCGAATCGGCGGCTCGGTCTCGGCGCCGAGTTCGACCATGCGGCCGATGAGTTCGGGCGGCAGGTTGTCGGCGACGTACCAACCCAGATCCTCGAGGACGCGGGCGGCGGTGCCGCGACCCGCACCCGAGAGTCCGGTGACGATGACGACCTCTACCGGTGCGGTATCAGCTGCTGTGGGGGTGGCTGTGGATCGGGTACTGGCCGCATTGTTACTGGATTCGACGCGCGTCATGTCCTACCGGTTCGTGTCTGGGTGTCCTTCGATCATGCTGCACCGATGCCCGGAAATCGGGCGCGACACGCCCATAGACGGATACTGCTTCGCCGGGCGTGTCCCATACGCGAAGGGTATCCGATTCCGGCGTTCTACTCGCCGCCGCCGCTCTTCGCATCGACGCGTAGCGCGGCCAGCACCGCCTTGGCGGTCGCCACGCCGATACCCGGGACCTCGGTGATCTCGTCCACCGTAGCCTCCTTGAGCTTGGCGACCGACCCGAAGTGCGTGACCAGCGCGGTTTTCCGCGCCGAACCCAGACCGGGCACCGCGTCCAGGGCGGATTCGGTCATACGGCGCGAGCGCTTGCTGCGGTGGAAGGTGATGGCGAAGCGGTGCGCCTCGTCGCGCACGCGCTGCAGCAGATACAGCGATTCGCTGGTGCGCGGCATGATGACCGGATCGGGCTCATTGGGGACCCAGACCTCTTCGAGACGTTTGGCCAAGCCGATGACCGCCACATCGGTGATGCCCAATTCGTCGAGCACCTCGGCGGCCGCCGCGACCTGGGGTGCGCCGCCGTCGACCACGTAGAGATTGGGCGGATACGAGAAGCGGCGCGGCTTACCGGTCTTGGGGTCGATGCCGGGGAGCGCGGATTCCGTTGCCTCCCCGTCGGATTCGAGCGCCTCGGCCGCCATGGCGTCGAGGTCGCGGCGCAGCTTCTGGAAGCGCCGCCGGGTCACCTCGGCGATGCTGGCCACATCGTCGGAGCGGCCCTCGCCCGCCGCCTCCTTGATGGCGTAGTGCCGGTACTCGGATTTGCGGGGTAGGCCGTCCTCGAAGACCACCAGCGAGGCCACCACATCGGTGCCCTGGACGTGCGAGATGTCCACGCACTCGATGCGCAGCGGCGCGCTGTCGAGATCGAGGGCGTCTTGGATGCCCTGTAGCGCCGCCGAGCGGGCGGTGAGGTCGCCCGCGCGCTTGAGCTTGTGCTGTTGCAGGGCCTCCATGGCATTGCGCTGCACGGTCTCCGCGAGCGCCTTCTTGTCACCGCGCTGCGGAATGCGCAGCTGGACGGCCGAACCGCGCAGGTTCGACAGCCATTTCTGCACCTCGTCGGCGTCGTTGGGCAGGGCGGGCACCAGGACCTCGCGCGGGACCACGGCCCCGGGCTGTTCGTCTCCGGCCTGGGCGGCGACGGCGGACTGCTCACCGTAGAACTGGGTGAGGAACTGTTCGACCAGCGCGGCCAGCTCGCCGCCGGATTCGACCGCGTCGATGGCATCGCCGGACTTGTCCACCACCCAGCCGCGCTGACCGCGTACCCGGCCGTCGCGGACATGGAAGATCTGGACGGCGACCTCGAGTTCGTCGATGGCGAAGTTGATGACGTCGGCGTCGGTGCCGCTGCCCAGCACCACGGCCTGCTTCTCCAGCGCCCGGCGCAGCGCCTGGACGTCGTCGCGCAGCCGGGCGGCGGTCTCGAAGTCGAGCTCCTCGGCGGCGGCGTGCATGCGCTTCTCGGTGTCGCGGACCAGCCGATCGGTCTTGCCGGAGAGGAAGTCGCAGAAGTCCTCCACGATCTGCCGGTGCTCGGCGGCGCTCACCCGGCCGATACACGGCGCGGAGCATTTGTCGATGTAGCCGAGCAGGCAGGGACGCCCGATCTGGTTGTGCCGCTTGAAGACTCCGTTGGAGCAGGTGCGTACCGGGAAGACGCGCAGCAGCAGATCCAGGGTCTCGCGGATGGCCCAGGCGTGCGCGTAGGGGCCGAAGTAGCGCACCCCCTTCTTGCGCGCGCCTCGGTAGACGAACACGCGCGGGTACTCCTCGTCGAGGCTGACCGCCAGCACCGGATACGACTTGTCGTCGCGGTAGCGCACATTGAAGCGCGGATCGAATTCCTTGATCCAGTTGTATTCCAGCTGAAGGGCTTCCACCTCGGTGGAGACCACGGTCCACTCCACGCTGGCGGCGGTGGTGACCATCTGGCGGGTGCGCGGATGCAGCGACGCCACATCGGCGAAGTAGGAGTTGAGGCGGCTGCGCAGGCTCTTGGCCTTGCCGACGTAGATGACCCGCTTGTGCGCGTCCCGGAACTTGTACACACCGGGTTCGACGGGAATGGTGCCCGGCGCGGGCCGGTACGTCGCGGGATCTGCCACGGATCCAGGTTACTGATCGGGTCCGACAGGCTCGGCGGGCGCGTCCGCCCGATCGCGCGCCACGCCGGAATCCATCCGGGGCGGCTCCCACTCCGAAGTACCGACCGACGTCACTATTGAACGCGGACACAACGCTGTGCACGTAGCGACAACTCGAGAAGGTCCTTACCCGAGGAGAACACGCTCATGCTGATCGGTCTTCGCCTGCGCCGCCGGATGCTGTCCGTCGGCTCCGCCCTCTGCCTCTCCGGAGCCGCCCTGGTCGCGGTCGCCGCGCCCGCCTCCGCCGCCCCCGCGGGCTGCGCGGTGGAGCGGCCCGCCCCGGACACCGTCACCTTCATCTGCCCGGAGAACGGCTGGTACGTCGGCATCGTCCGCTGCCTGGGCTACCGGAATGTGGGCCGCGGCGTCCAGTCCCCGACCTTCAATGTCAGCGATTCGCCCCGCCCGCTCATCCCCATGAGCCTGACCTGCACCGGCGACAACAAGAAGGGCATCGCCCTCGACACCTGGACCGACGGGCCGTTCTGAGACGTCACCGCACGCGGGTTCGCGCGGTAGCTCTTCGGACCCGCTCGTTCGGGCCGCACCGCGTTTCCGGCCGTACCGCGTCTCGGGCCGTACCGCGTCTCGGGCCGCACCGCGTCTCGGGCCGTACCGCGTCTCGGGCCGCACCGCGTCTCGGGCCGCCCCGCGTTTCGGGCCGCACTGCGGTTTCAGGCCGTCGCGCGTTGAGGCCTGCGCGCGTTCAAGCCGCGTGCCCTCGCGCGCTTTGCTGCGATAGCGCGCTCGCGCCCGGATGCGTTCGGGCCACAGCGGTTCAACCCATGCGACGTCAGCGCAGCGACGCGGCCAACGCCGGGGCGAGGTCGCCGCGCTCACCCACCTCGATCGTGTCGAGTTCGAGCCACTCGGCCATGTCGCGCAAGGACTTCGCCAGCTCGGCCGCGACACGGCCGCTGTCGCGGCCGTGTTCGGTGAACGCGCCCGGCACCAGGAGGCGGCCGGTGGCGCGTTCGGCGCGTAGGTCGACGCGGCCGACGAGTTCGCCGTCGAGCAGGAACGGGAAGACGTAATACCCGTGCACGCGTTTGTGTTCCGGCGTGTAGATCTCGATGCGGTAGTGGAAGTCGAAGAGGCGCTCGGTGCGGGGCCGGAAGAAGATGAGCGGGTCGAACGGGCACAGCAGCGCCGCACCGGTGACGCGGCGCGGGATGCGCGCGCTGGTGTGCAGGTAGGCGGGTTTGTCCCAGCCCGCGACGGTCACCTGCTCCAGCTCACCCGAGTCCAGGAGATCCGCTATGGCGGGCTCGGTTTGGCGACGATTGAGGCGGTAGTAGTCGCGCAGGTCGGTCTCGGTGCCGATACCGTGCGCGGTCGCCGCGCGACGCACGAGTTCACGGACGGCATCGGCTTCGTCGATGCGCTGGGCCAGCACATCGGCGGGGACGACGCGTTCGGTGAGGTCGTAATAGCGTTGGAAGCCAACGCGTTTGGGCACCGACACCTCCCCCGCCGCGAACAGCGCCTCACAGACCACCTTGGTATCGCTGTAGTTCCAGCCCCAATGGTCCTTGTCGCGTGGACGATCCAGCTCGAGGTGCTTCTCCACCTCCCCGGCAGTCGAGGGCCCGAACTCGCGCAGCACGTCGAGCACTTCGTCGCCGAGCGTGGGATTGCGCTCGAGCACCTGCTTCATCCCCGACCAGCGCCCGTGCCGAAACTGCTCCATGCGCCACCGCATGAGCGACCAGTCCTCGACCGGAATCAGCGCCGCCTCGTGCGCCCAGAACTCCACCAGACGACGAGGTTTACGCGCGGTGTGCCCCCACGCGGCCTCGTCCAACATGGTCCGGTCGTAGGCCCCGATCCTGCTGAAAACCGGCGCGTAATGGGCCCGCACCACCGCCGACACCGAATCCAATTGCAGCAGCCGCGTGCGGTCGAGCACCCGCATCACCGTTCGGCGCGTGGCCGGTCCCGCGCTCCGCTCCCCCGCGAAACCCTGTGCCGCCAAGGCGATTCGCCGAGCCGCGGCGATACTCATCGGCCGCCCGGAACCACCCGAGCCCGTCCGCGTAGCGGCCGCGTCTCGCGGCGCTCTGCTTGTGCCCGCTGCCGTGGCGGGAGTTGATGACGCGTTGCCTCGCGCGCTGGCCGCGGCACGGGGACGGGTGGATCCGCTGGTCTCGGGGGTCTTCGCAGGCACAAATCCCCACCTTGCCACGACCCACCGACAATCTCGGCCACGATCGACCTGCCGACGCATCGGGACCTCGTCCGATACAGTTGTGTATCGAACTTCCTACGACCCGAGGATTGGGCATGATCGAGAACCCGGATGTGATCGTCATCGGTGCCGGACTGGCCGGTCTCGTCGCCACCCATGAGCTGGTGCGGGCGGGCCGCCGGGTGCTGGTGCTGGATCAGGAGAACCGCGCGAATCTGGGCGGTCAGGCGTTCTGGTCACTGGGCGGGCTGTTCTTCGTGGACAGCCCCGAGCAGCGACGACTGGGCGTCAAGGACTCCTTCGAGCTGGCCTGGCAGGACTGGCAGGGCTCGGCCGGATTCGACCGCGAGGACGAGGATCACTGGGCGCGACAGTGGGCGCGCGCCTATGTCGAATTCGCCGCCGGGGAGAAGCGGCAATACCTCTACGATCTCGGGCTGCGGGTGACTCCGCTCGTCGGCTGGGCCGAGCGCGGCGGCATGACCGCCGACGGCCACGGCAATTCGGTGCCGCGCTTCCACCTCACCTGGGGCACCGGCCCCGAGGTGGTGCGGGTCTTCCTCGAACCGGTCCTCGAGGCCGAGAAGCGCGGGCAGGTGGGTTTCGCCTTCCGCCATCGCGTCGACGAACTCGTGGTCGACAACGATGCCGTCACCGGCGCGCGCGGTAGCGTCCTGGAACCCAGTACCGCCGAGCGCGGTGTCGCCTCGTCCCGGGAAGTGTTGGGCGAGTTCGAACTTCACGCCAAGGCGGTGATCGTCACCTCCGGCGGCATCGGCCACAATCACGAACTCATTCGGCGCAATTGGCCCACCGAGCGCCTGGGACCCTGCCCCCAGCACATGATCTCGGGCGTCCCCGCCCATGTGGACGGGCGCATGCTCGCCATCACCGAGGCCGCGGGCGGGCGCATCGTGAACCGAGATCGCATGTGGCACTACACCGAAGGCATTCACAACTGGGATCCGATCTGGCCCGACCATGCCATCCGCATCATTCCCGGACCGTCCTCGCTGTGGTTCGACGCGAACGGAAAGCGCCTGCCCGCACCGGCTTTCCCGGGTTTCGACACCAACTCCACCATGAAGGAGATCCTGGCGACGGGCTACGACTACTCGTGGTTCGTGCTCACCCAGTCGATCATCGAGAAGGAGTTCGCGCTCTCGGGCTCGGAGCAGAACCCCGATATCACCGGCAAGGACATGAAACTCACGCTCCGCAGCCGCGTCGCCAAGGGCGCACCGGGCCCGGTGGAGGCGTTCAAGCGGCACGGCGTGGACTTCGTGGTCGCCGATACGCTCGCCGAACTCGTCCAGGGCATGAACAAGATCGCGCGCGGCCCGCAGCTGGATCTCGCCGACCTGGAGCGCCAAATCGTCGCCCGCGACCGGGATGTCGAGCACAATTTCAGCAAGGACGCGCAGCTGATGGCCATCGGCAATGCCCGCCACTACCTCGGCGACAAATTGGGCCGGGTGGCGAAACCGCACCGCATCCTCGACCCGAAGGCCGGTCCACTCATCGCCGTGCGCTTGAACATCCTCACCCGAAAGACCTTGGGCGGCTTGCAGACCAACCTGGATTCACAGGTCGTCCGCGCCGACGGCACCCCGTTCCCGGGTCTGTACGCGGCCGGTGAGGTAGCCGGATTCGGCGGTGGCGGCGTGCACGGCTACAACGCGCTGGAGGGCACCTTCCTCGGCGGCTGCATCTTCTCCGGCCGCGCCGCCGGTCGCGCGCTGGGGCGCACGCTGTCCTGAGACCTCAGTTCCCGTTGAACCAGGCGTAGACCTCGCGCCGCAACAGCAGCGCGAGGACGGTTCCCGCGGCCATGATGCCCGCCAGCACGATGAAAGGCCCCACCCCGGTGGGCATTTCGGCCGAGTACAGCGTGAACACACCCAGGAAGGTCTGCATGCTGGCCACCGCCAGCGCGCCGATCCACACCCACCGCGACCGCAGTCCGAACAGCACGGCCACCGCGCCGGTCACCCAGGCGGCGAAGAAGTGGCCGCCGCTGGCGACGGCCGAATGCACGCCGTCGGGCAGCGCCAGCAAGAAATGACAGAACGCGAATCCCGCTGTCGCCCAAGCCGCATAGCGTGCCTCGCGCACTTTCGCGGGCACCGAAGCGCGCAGCGCGTCGCCGATCTCGGGACGATCACGGAGCAAGCCCAGCACCGTAGTCACAGCTACTCCTCGTCGAGTATCCAACCGGTGCGCGCCCCCTGCGAACGCGCAACCTGACGCTAACCAAATGGTTGGATTCCAGACAATCGAGACAGCGAAGTTATGACCATGGCCACAGATCCCCTCGTCTGTGGCCTGAAACACAGTGCGGCCGTGGGGATTACTTATCCGGAATCGGCGGAATCACCGGAAACTCACCGGTATATCCCGCCCGCTCCTCGGCAATCGCGAGCACGCGTTTCTTGGCGAAGAACCACCCGATGGCAAGCGCCGGAACGATGATCGCGAGGCTCGCGACGGTCCAGGTGCCGACCGGATAGTCGAAGGCCATGAGCACCAGCACGCCCGCCAGGAAGACCAGGGTGACGACGCCGGTGTAGGGCGCGCCGAACATTCGGAAGGCCGGGCGCTTGGCGCGGCCGTCCTTCGACCAGCTCCACAATTTCAACTGGCACAACACGATGGTGGCCCAGGAGGCCAGAATTCCCAGCGATGCCACATTCAAGACGATTTCGAACGCCTTGGACGGCACCACGTAATTCAGCCAGATACCGAAGAGCGCGATGAAGCTGGTGAGCAGAATTCCGCCATAGGGCACACCGGCTTTCGACATTCGCGCGGTGAAGGTGGGCGCACTTCCGTTCATGGCCATCGACCGCAGAATGCGTCCGGTGGAGTACAGACCGGCGTTCAACGACGACAGCGCGGCGGTCAGCACCACGAAGTTCATGACCGAACCCATATGCGCCACACCGAGTTTGCCGAAGAAGGTGACGAACGGGCTCTCCCCCGCCTTGTACTCGGTGTAGGGCAGCAGCAGCGCCAGCAGAATGACCGAACCGCAGTAGAACACCGCGATGCGCAGGATCACCGAATTGATGGCGCGCGGCATGATCTTGGCCGGATTCTCGGTCTCGCCCGCGGCGATACCGACCATTTCCACGGCGGCATAGGCGAATACGACACCGGAGGTGACAGTGACCAACGGCAGCACCCCGGTGGGGAACCAGCCGCCCGCCTCGCTCACCATGCCGAAACCGGTGTCCTGGCCCGCGACGTCGAAGCGACCCGCGAAGAAGATGGTGCCCACGATGAGGAAGGTGAGCAGTGCGGCCACCTTGATCATGGCGGCCCAGAACTCCATCTCGCCGAACCACTTCACCGAGGCCAGGTTGATGCCGAGCACGATCACCAGCGCGCCCAGCGCCAGGATCCACTGCGCGATGGGTTGGAACGGCCCCCAGTAGTGCAGGTAGGTCGCGATGGCGGTGGTGTCGACGATGCCGGTCATGGACCAGTTCAGGAAGTACATCCACCCCGCGACGAAAGCCGCCTTCTCCCCGAAGAATTCGCGAGCGTAGGAGACGAACGAGCCGGAGGACGGCCGGTGCAGCACCAGTTCGCCGAGGGCGCGCAGAATGAAGAAGACGAAAATGCCGCAGACCAGGTAGACCAGGAACAGCGACGGTCCGGCGCTGTGCAGGCGACCGCCCGCGCCGAGAAACAGGCCGGTGCCGATGGCTCCGCCGATGGCGATCATCTGCAACTGCCGTGGCTTGAGACTCTTGTGGTAGCCGGAGTCCTCAGCCGTAAGGTTCAAGGCTTTTGTCCGGATCTCGGTCATACGCCGGTTAACCCTCCGCAATCGTGTAGTGAGGCGTTGTGACGATACCTTGCAGATTGCTGAGAAACACATCGCCGCTCCGACCGGGGGAATGTCTCGTTCGAACGGCGATTTGAGGGGCCTGTTCGACGGCCCGCGATCAGGTAGCCATAAAGAAGCCTGAACAGGTTCGATCTCCTGCGCGACGACCGCGCGACGACCGCGTCGAGGACAGCACACTCGAAGCGATCACGCGGGGCCGCGAAAGTCCCGCCCGCCGCCCGCCTCGGCCGCTATTGTCCGATCATGAGGCGCACGCGTACCTGGAGCGGCGCTACCGCCGCCGCACTGCTCCTGCTCGGATTGGTCACCGCCTGTACGTCGAGTTCCGACGAGGCGGGCGGCACCTGTGTGACGGCCGACAACGGCACGCCGCTCACGGCCGCGACCACGCCGGGCGGCGGCCCGACCACCACCAATCTGAGCCTGCGTCCGGAGATCGCCAGCGGCTACCGCACCGGTATGACGCCGGTGCGCACCAAGACTTTCGCCGTCTCCACCGCCAATCCGCTCGCCACCGACGCGGCGTGCGAGGTGTTGCGCGACGGCGGCACCGCGGCCGACGCGCTCATCGTGGCGCAGACGGTGTTGGGTCTGGTGGAGCCGCAGGCCTCGGGCATCGGCGGCGGTGCGTTCCTGCTCTATTACGACGCCGCCACCAAGGCCGTCGACGCCTACGACGGCCGCGAGACCGCACCCGCGGCGGCGACACAGAACTATCTGCAGTGGGTCAGCGATACCGACCGCACCGAACCGCAGCCGAACGCGCGCGCCAGCGGTCGCTCCATCGGCACGCCCGGGGTGGTGCGCATGCTCGAGCTCGCGCACCGTGAACACGGTAAGCAGGGCTGGCGTGATCTGTTCGGTCCGGCGATCAGCCTGGCCGACCAGGGCTTCTCCATCAGCCCGCGGCTGGCGGGCCAGATCGCGGAATCCGCCAAGGATCTCGCGCGTGACGAGGCCGCCAAGGCGTACTTCCTGCAGCCCGACGGCAGCCCGAAACCCGAGGGCACGAACCTCACCAACCCGGCGATGTCCAAGACGCTCAACGCCATTGCCACCGATGGCGCGAACGCCTTCTACACCGGGGCCATCGCCGCCGATATCGTCGACGCCACCGCCGACACCACCGGCGGGCGCACGCCCGGGCTCATGTCCCTCGCCGATCTGGCGGGCTATCAGCCGAAGAAGCGGACCGTGCTGTGCACGCCCTACCGCGAGCACACCATCTGCGGTTTCCCCAATCCCTCCTCGGGCGGCATCACGGTCGCCGCTACCTTGGGGATCCTCGCGAATTTCGATCTCGCCGCTATGAAGCCCGACAATCTGGGCGGCGGGGGCGACGCGGCCCTCGACGGCGGCAAGCCGAAAGCCGAAGCGGTACACCTGATCTCCGAGGCGGAGCGGCTGGCGTACGCCGACCGCGACAAGTACATCGCCGACTCCGACTTCATCCCGCTGCCCGGCAATTCACCGCAGACCCTGGTGAACCCCGATTACCTCAAACAGCGCGCGGCCCTGATCGATCCCAACCGCAGCATGGGCACCGCCCAACCCGGCGACTTCGGCCCCGTGCCCCTCGGCACCGGCCCCCAGCCGCCGGAGCACGGCACCAGCCACATCTCCATCATCGATCAGTACGGCAATGCCGCGGCCATGACCACCACGGTCGAATCCGCTTTCGGCTCTTTCAATCTGGTGGACGGGTTCCTGCTCAACAATCAGCTCACCGACTTCGCCGCGAACCCCATCGGCAAGGACGGCCTCCCCGTCGCCAACCGCATCGACCCCGGCAAGCGCCCCCGCAGTTCGATGAGCCCCACCCTGGTCTTCGACCGCAATCCCGATGGCAGCCTGGGCCAACTCACCCATGTCACCGGCTCCCCCGGCGGCTCGCTCATCATCCAGTTCGTCGTCAAAACCCTTGTCGGCATGCTCGATTGGGGCTTGGACCCGCAACAAGCGGTCTCCGCGGTGGATTTCGGCGCGGGCAACAACCCCACCACCAATGTCGGCGACGAACACCCCGCCATCAGCGGCGACACCGACCCCCTGGTGAAACGCCTACAGGAGTTGGGCCATCAGGTGTCGGTGACGCCGCAATCCAGCGGACTGTCGGCGCTCACCCGCGACGGTACGGGGTGGATCGGAGGGGCGGACCCCCGGCGTGAAGGGGCGGTGATGGGTGACAACCGGTGACGGGTTGGCCTGAGCGGTCGAAAATCGCGCGTTCACGGCGGATTTCGCCGTCGTAGGCCGATGTTCGACCGCTCAGGCCTAATCCTCAACCCCCAGCCACCAGAGCCACGATATCCTCGGTCCGCACCACCTGCCCCCGCGCTCCCCAATTACCCTCGGGCACTTCATTGATGTGCACCCACGCGGCGGCCGCGTCGGTGAAACGTGCCGGTTCCTCGTCGGCGTCGGCGAGCACCTTCGTCACCCGCCGGACGATGTCGGCACGTTTGTCGTCGTTCATCGACCCGGCGGGGACGCCAACTCGCACAACGTATTTCGGCTTCTCACCGACCGGTAGCCGACGGCCGCCGACGAACCAGGCGTCGACCTCGTTCACCACCAGCCAGGAGATCGACCGGGCCATCTCGGTATCCGGCGCGCCTTCGGCGAGCATGACCTCCGAGACCAGTCGGCCACCGATCTCCTCGCGGGCCTCCTCGTTCAGCGAACCCTTGGGGACGAACAACTCTACGAACGGCATTGGTTAGTCCTTTCATTGAACTCTTCCCTCTGGAACCGTACGCCCGGTGGGTTCAATCAATCAACCCTCTACACTGAGAGCCATGCACAGGACCAGCTTCGCGGAGATGCACTGCTCGATCGGGCAGTCCCTGGAACGCGTCGGGGAGTGGTGGTCGCCGCTGATCGTGCGGGATATCTACCTCGGCCTGCACCGGTTCGACGACATCGCGGAGAACCTCGGCATCTCCCGTAATCTGCTGACGCGCCGGTTCGAGACGCTGATCGGCGACGGAATCGTGGAGCGCCGCGTCTACCAGGAGCGGCCGCCGCGGTACGAGTATCACCTCACCGAGGCCGGGCGGGAGTTGGTGCCCGTGCTCATGGCGCTGATGGCGTGGGGAGACAAGTGGGCGACGCCGCCGGGCGGGCCGCCGGTTCGCTTGGTGCACAACGAGTGTGGGGAGAGCTTCACCCCACGTGTCTGCTGTTCGGAATGCGGGAAACCGGTCGACGCGACCACCGTGACGGCACTGCGCGGCCCCGGGGCGGCCTCCGGGCCGGGCACCCGAGTGCTGGCCCGCCGCGACGATTCCGCCTACGGCCGTGACGATTCAGCCCACGGCGGGCGCGATTCAGCCCACGGCGGGCCGGAGTGAGTCAGTCGCCCTGCGCGGCGGTGTACTTCGCGCCGAGTTCGCGGAAGCGGTCCATGGCCTCGGCGGCGTAGAGGCCGTCATTGGCCCGGAAGGCGAGCATGGGGACGTATTCGTCGCCGACGAGTTCCAGGCGGGCCCAGGACTTCTTGTCGAGGAAGGACACACCGCGAATGTCCTTCCACTGGAATTCGTTGTCGCCGAAGATATTTCGGACGACGACACCATTCGGGCCGACGCGCACCCGGGGGCGAGTCAACAGCAGGACGCCGCCCGCGAGGACCAGGCCGATGCCGATCACGGCGATCTGATCCGCGAGACGGAAATTGACGCCGGTGGAGCCGGTGCGCATGAGAATGCCGCCGACGATGAAGAATACGGCCAGCCCGGCGGCGACCACGCGGGCGATGAGCACCGAGCGGCGGGGGCGGACCTCGAGATCCCAAGCGGCACTGTGCTGTTGGCGCGGCGACTCCTCGCCGCGCCGCCAGATCCGTACGACCGGCATCGCTCAGACGGTCTGACGCAGGGCGCGCAGGGTGAGCGCGGCGTCCAGGGCGGCGGCCGAGGCCTGCTCGCCCTTGTTCTCCGACGAGCCCGGCAGCCCGGAACGGTCGAGGGCCTGCTGTTCGGTGTTCACCGTGAGCACGCCATTGGTCACCGGGGTGCTCTCGTCGAGCGACACCCGGGTCAGCCCGGCGGTCACCGCATCGCACACGTACTCGAAATGCGGTGTCTCGCCACGGATCACGACACCGAGCGCGACCACCGCGTCATGTCCGCGAGCCAGCGCCTGGGCCACCACGGGCAGCTCCATCGCACCCGCGCAGCGCACCACGGTGATCTCGGCGACCCCGGCCTCGCGCGCGGTCCGCTCCGCGTGCGCGACCAACGCGTCGCAGATCTCGGTGTGCCAGCGCGAGGCGACAATGGCCAGCTTCAGATCCTTGGCATCCGACAGCTCGAATGTCGGAACCCCGGCTCCACTCAACGGTTCTCCACCTCTCGGTATCGCGAACTTCGACGGCTACTGCGCGGTCTCGCCCAGATCCAGATCGTCCAGGCCGACCAGATCGTGGCCCATGCGGTCGCGCTTGGTGCGCAGGTACCGCAGATTGTGCTGATTCGGGCGCACCGGCATGGCCACGCGCTCGGCGATGGTCAGACCGTAGCCCTCGAGCCCGGCCCGCTTGGTCGGATTGTTGGTGAGCAGCCGCATCGAGGTGATGCCGAGATCGGCGAGAATCTGCGCGCCGGTGCCGTAGTCGCGGGCATCGGCGGGCAGGCCTTGGTCGAGATTGGCGTCGACGGTGTCGAGCTGCTTCTCGTCCTGGATCTGATACGCCTGCAACTTGTGCATGAGTCCGATGCCGCGGCCCTCGTGTCCGCGCATGTACAGCACCACGCCGCGGCCCTCCTCGGCCACGATCTTGATGGCGGCATCCAGCTGCGGTCCGCAATCGCAGCGCAGCGAACCGAACACATCGCCGGTGAGGCATTCGGAGTGCACGCGCACCAGCACGTCCTCGCCCTTGCCATTGGCACCCGGAATATCGCCGAGCACCAGCGCCACATGTTCGGTGTCGTCGTACTCGCTCTTGTAGCCGATGGCGCGGAAGTCGCCGTACTCGGTGGGGATGCGGGCCTCGGCCACGCGTTCCACATGCTTCTCGTGCCGCCGCCGCCAGGCGATCATGTCGGCGATGGAGATGAGCGCCAGATCGTGTTCGTCGGCGAAGATGCGCAGCTCCTCGGTGCGCGCCATATCGCCCTCGTTCTTCTGCGACACGATCTCGCAGATGACGCCCGCCGGGCTGAGACCGGCCATGCGCGACAGATCGACCGCGGCCTCGGTGTGGCCGGGGCGGCGCAGCACGCCACCGTCCTTGGCGCGCAACGGAACCACGTGCCCGGGGCGGGTGAGGTCGTTGGCGGTGGCCTGCGGATCGGCGAGCACCCGCATGGTGGTGGCGCGGTCGGCGGCCGAGATACCGGTGCTGATGCCCTCGCGGGCGTCCACGGACACGGTGTAGGCGGTGCCGTGCTTGTCCTGGTTGACCGCGTACATGGGCGGCAGGCCCAAGCGGTCGCAATCCTCGCCGGTGAGCGGGACGCAGATGTAACCGGAGGTGTAGCGGATCATGAAGGCCACGAGTTCCGGTGTGGCTTTCTCCGCCGCGAAGATGAGGTCGCCCTCGTTCTCCCGGCCCTCGTCGTCGACGACGACGACCGCCTTACCCGCGGCGATGTCGGCGACTGCGCGCTCGATGGTGTCGAACCTGGTCACGTCTGCTGTGCTCCATCTCGATTAGGTGCCTCATAACAGTAAGGCAGCCGTGGTGTCCGATTTGCGTCGCCTCTGGTTCGGCGGCGTCGCGCTCAGCCGCGCTGGACCAGTCGTTCGACGTACTTGGCGATGATGTCCACCTCGAGATTCACGGTCGTCCCGGCCGGGGCGGTGCCGAGGGTGGTGAGTTCGCGGGTGGTCGGAATGAGGGAAACCTCGAACCAGTCGGTACTGCCATCGGCCGCGGCGGTCTCCGCGACCCCGATGGCCGAGACGGTCAGCGAGATGCCGTCGACGGTGATGGAGCCCTTCTCGACGACGTAGCGGGCGAGGCTGTCGGGCAACGAGATTCGCACGACCTCCCAGTTCTCCTGGGGATCGCGGGAGAGGATGGTGCCGGTCCCGTCGACGTGGCCCTGCACGATATGTCCGCCGAGGCGGCTGTTGACGGCGGCGGCGCGTTCCAGGTTCACCCGGGATCCGAGGCCGAGCCCGCCGATGCTGGAACGTTCGAGCGTCTCGCCCATGACGTCCACCGTGAAGGTGTCGCCCTCGACGACCTTGTCCACGACGGTCAGGCAGACGCCGTTCACCGCGATGGAGTCGCCGTGCCCGGCATCGGAGGTCACCGTCGGGCCGCGCACCGTGATTCGGGCCGCGTCCGCCAACTTGTCGATGGCCACGATCTCGCCGAGCTCCTCGACGATCCCTGTGAACATGCCGTTCCCTCTCCTGTTACCCGTCGCCCGCGAACCGGGCCGTCCGCTTGCGCCAACAGCCCAGGCCGCCGACTGATTCCCAACGGCGGGCGGTGTCGCCCTCCAGCGTAACGACGGCCGGTCGTAGGCGACACGCGGCCTTGTTCACGGGAGCGTTCGAGACCGGAGGTAGCCGAGTAACGGACGAAGCGGACCAATAGCAAGGAATTGGACAAAATTGCCCAAGGATTTCAATTGAAATACGAGGATTTCTCGTCTGGTCGAATTGTCCACCCCACGGCAGAAGCGCGTTGTTACCCCGATCGCGACTCACTTACACCAAAATGTTGCGCGGCGGCGAAAATGGACGCAAGATTGTTATGAATCGTTTCCACCACCTCCGGCCGCCACGGCCGCCGGTGATCAGCACAGCACGACGAACCTCAGAAAGGTTGGGCCCCGCGCGGGCCGGATCCAGGTGGACAACAACACAATTGGGAGTGCGGCGTGACTACGTTCCTCGATTCGACACTCGAAGCTCGTTGCGTCCGTTACCGCCGCGAATTTCATCTGCCGTCATCGATCGACCCGACGTCGCAACATATCCTGCTCGAAATCGGCAACCGTTACGGTGCGATCACGATGCCCACCGAACTCGGCGAACGCGTCCAGCGACGGCTGGCGCAGGCCGATCTCGCCGGGCCGGTCGTCGACCACCCCCGGGCGCGGCGCTGGACCTTCATCACCGGCCCCGCCCGCCCCGACACCCTCACCACCTCCGTCTCGGCGGCGCTGTTCCGGCTGTACGCCACCGTCGCGGGCGCGGGCGCGCAGGTCGTGCTCCCGTCCGCCGATGACGAACGGACGGGATATCGCACCTGGGTCCACGCGCCGGGAACCGCCAAGACGGTGCCGCCGCTGGAGGCGGTGGTCGAGGCCGTGCGCTACTCGGCCGCGGTCTCCACCGCGACGACCTTCTGACGCAGGGTCTCCACGGTCGCCGCCGGGTCCGACGTTCCGTACACCGCGGATCCGGCGACGAAACAATCCACGCCCGCCTCGGCGGCCTGTTCGATGGTGTCCATATTGATGCCGCCGTCGATCTCCACCACCAGGCGCAATTCCCCGGCGTCCACGAGATTGCGTACCACACGGGCTTTTTCGAGCACGTGCGGAATGAAGGACTGCCCGCCGAAACCGGGCTCGACACTCATGACGAGCAGCGTGTCGAACTCCTTCAGGATCTCGAGGTAGGGCTCGATCGGCGTATTGGGCTTGACGGAGAGCCCGGCCTTGGCCCCCGCCGCGCGGATGTCCCGCGCCACCGCGATCGGATTGTCGGTTGTCTCGGCGTGGAAGGTGACGTTGTACGCGCCCGCCTCCGCGTAGCCCGGGGCCCACCGTTCCGGGTTCTCGATCATGAGATGGCAGTCCACCGGGATGTCGGTGACCTTCAAAATGCTCTGTACCACCGGCAATCCCAGCGTGAGATTGGGCACGAAGTGGTTGTCCATCACATCGACGTGCACCCAGTCGGAGCCTTCGATGGCCTTCAGCTCCGCGGCGAGGTTCGCGAAGTCGGCGGAGAGGATGGACGGGGCGATCATCGGGGCGGGCCGATGGAAGGAAGTGGTGGAGGTGCACACAGGGCGCAGTGTAGCGGCAGGGTATCAGTCGACTCGCGGAGGCCGAACACGGCGATTGGGCTGATTGCGATGGCTGCGAATGGGTAGCCTCTTACAGGTGATCAACATTTCGGCGGAACAAGGTTTGCGCGCGACCCCGGTCGAGATAGGTGTCGCCGCCTCGGTCTCACAGTTGCCCATCGTGCGCGGACTGGCCGAAACACTGGTGCTGCTCAGCGATTTCACGCTCGACGAGGTCGCCGACATCCGGCTGGCCGTGGACGAGGCGGCCTCGACGCTCATCGCCCTGGCGAAGCCGGATTCGACGCTGCAATGCCGCTTCACCGTCGGCGACTCCGAGTTGCTGGTGCAGGTGAACGGTGTGGCCGCGACACAGGGGATGCCGGATCAGCGCAGCTTCGGATGGCATGTGCTGCGCACCCTCTCCGATGACGTGACGGCGACCCAGGGCGAATTCGATCCGGCCATCTCCGGCTTCCCGACCACGGTGGAGTTCCGGCGGGTCCGGGGGAAGGCGTAGTGATCGGCGAGGACACCGTGTTCGAATCTCAGGAATCGCCGCACCCCGAGCCGCCCGAGGATCGGGGGGCCGATGCCGAGCCCACCGACGCCGATGCCGCCGCCGAGGCCGAGACCGCCGACGCGGCAGAGGATCTCGAGGCCGAGGAGGTCGAAGAGGTCACCCGCGCCGTCTCCGGCTACGACGATGTGACGGCGCTGTTCGAGGAGTTGGCCGCCACCTCGGAGAGTTCGCCGCGCCGCCCGGTGGTGCGCGCGGAGCTGATCAATCGCTGTATTCCGTTGGCCGATCACATCGCTCGCAAATTCAGCGGGCGCGGTGAGCCGTTCGACGACCTCACCCAGGTGGCGCGCGTCGGGCTGGTGCACGCGGTGGATCGCTTCGACATCACCCGCGGCTCCAACTTCCTGTCCTTCGCGGTGCCGACCATCATGGGCGAGGTGCGCCGCTACTTCCGCGACAACACCTGGGCGATGCGGGTTCCCCGGCGCGTCAAGGAAACCCATCTGCGGATCGGTTCGGCCATCGACGCGCTCTCCCAACAGTTGGGCCGCTCCCCCACCGCCAAGGAGATCGCCGCCGAACTCGGTATCGATCCGGACGAGGTGACCCAGGCCGTCATCGCCGGAAACGCCTACCAGCCCAGCTCCATCGACGCCGTATCGGTGGGCCGCGACACCGAGGCATCGCTGCTGGACACCCTGGGCGAAGAGGAATCCCAGTTCGACCGGGTCGAGGAGTACGTCGCCATTCGCCCGCTGCTGGCCGGGCTGCCCGAACGCGAGCGCCGCATTCTCACCATGCGCTTCTTCGAATCCATGACGCAGACCCAGATCGCGCAGCAGATGGGTATTTCGCAGATGCACGTCTCCCGCATCCTGGCGAAAACCCTTGCGCGCCTGCGGGAGCAATCGGCTCGGGAGTGAATCCCGGCGCGGCGAGGGCGCCGAATCGGTTACCGTAGGGCTGTCGTCTCAGCACAGGTATGACCGTGAGCAATCGCCCCGACCGACACATCGTGGACGCAATCGACCGGCTGGTGGATGAGCAGTTGGCCGACGGTGAGCCGTGCGGCGGATACGACTACGGCGATCCGGGATTTCCCATGTGCCCCAATCCGTGGTGCGGGGAGGAGTGGCACGGGCTGCCGATCACCGCGCGCATGGCCGAGATGCGCTGGCACGGAGCCCTGGATCCCGGGTACCGGTACCACGCCGACGATTCGGTGGTGCTCTGTCCCGGATCGGCGTTCGAGGGCGAATTTCGCGCTCCGGTACCGAGGACGCGGCGGACGCGCCGCGGTCCGAGGCCACAGTGGTGGTGCTGTTTCCACGCCCACGATTTGGCGATCGAAGTCGAGGGCGAGGTGCCCTCGCCCGCGCGGGTGGCGGTCAACGGCGAGGATATCGAACTCGCCCCCGACGGCGACGGCATCAGCGCCTATGTGCGCTACGAGACGGCCGAGAGCGGTGGCGCCGCACGGGCGCGGTGGATCGTGTTGCGCGCCGTGCGGCCGCCGCGCACGGGCGTGTGGGTGAACTGGCGGCCGTATCATCCGGAGTAGTCGCGCCGACCGTCAGAGTTCGGCGAGGACCAGGTCCGGGGCGTCGAAAGACGCTTCCGCCGTGCAGGTTCCGTCCGGAGCCCAGATGGCGCTGCCGCCGCAGGCGTCGTAGGTGCCCGCGCGGCCGTTGTGGTTGGCCAGTACGACGTGCATGTCGTGTTCCTTGGCGAGGGTGGGGAACAGGGTCGAACGCTCGTGTGCGCCGGTGGTTTTGCCGTAGAGCGAGCTCGCGACGAGGACGCGGCAGCCGTCGGCGGCGGCGCGGGCTGCCAGCTCCGGGGCGTGGGCGTCGGCGCAGACGGCGATGCCGAATCGGGTGTCGTCCACGGTGAATCGGCCGTCGGAGAAGCCGGGGACGAAACCCGCGGCGCGCTCGGTGTCGGTGACGTGGAGTTTGTCGTAGCGGGTGAGGACAGTGCCCTCGGGGCCGATGACGAAGGCGCTGATGGTGGCCGTATCGTGCGCGGCGCGGCCGGGGCAGCCGATGAGGGCGGCGACCTCGGCCTCGCGGCAGGCGGTGCGAAGGACGGTCAGGCGCGGGTCACCGGCCGTGAGGACGTACTGGCTCGGGTCGCGCAGGATGGCGTCGAGTTCGTAGCCGGTGAGCGAGAGTTCCGGGAAGATCACGACGCGCGCGCCGCGCGCACCCGCCTCGCGGATGAGGGTGGCCATGGTGTCGGCATTGGCTGGAATGTCCAGCGGCCGGGCGGTGAACTGTGCTGCGGCGACGATCATTCCGCCATCATTGCCGATGGCGGGCCGTTCGGTGAAACGAAATCGGGCTGACACGAAAAGGCCCGGCCGACGATTCGGCCGGGCCCCTTCGGGGTTACAGCGGTTTGCGCAGCGCCGCCAGGAACATGGCGTCGGTGCCGTGGCGGTGCGGCCACAGCTGCGCGCCGGGGCCGTCGCCGGTGTCGGGGACGCCCGGGAGCAGCTCACGGGTGTCCAGTGCGATGGCACCGGTCCGGCGGGCCACATCGGCGACGACCGACACGGTCTCCGGCAGATGCGGCGAGCAGGTCGAGTACACGACCACACCGCCCGGCCGCAGCAGATCCCATGCGGCGGTGAGCAATTCGCGTTGCAGGGTGACCAGCTCGCGAACGTCGGAGGGTTTGCGCCGCCAGCGGGCCTCCGGGCGGCGGCGCAGCGCGCCCAAGCCGGTGCAGGGCGCGTCGACCAGAATGCGGTCGTAGCCGGGTTCGAGGCCGGTGTCGCGGCCGTCGGTGACGTGAATGGTGACCGGCATATCGCTGGTGGCCTGGCGTACCAGTTCGGCGCGATGTTCGGCCGGTTCGACGGCGTCCACGTGGAAGCCGTCGATCTCCGCGAGCGCGCCCAGCAGCGCGGTCTTGCCGCCGGGTCCGGCGCACAGATCCAGCCAGCGGCCGCCGTCCGGGCCGTCGAGCGGTGCGCGAGTCACGGCCAGGGCCACCAGCTGGCTGCCCTCGTCCTGTACGGCGGCCATGCGGTCGCGCACCGGCTCCAGCTTGCCCGGATCGCCGCCGTCGAGATACACGGCATAGGGCGACCAGCGCCCTTCCTCGCCGCCGGTCACCAAAGCCAGTTCCTCGGCGGAGATCTCACCCGGCCGCGCCACCAGATGCACCAGCGGCCGTGCGTCGTCGGCCGCGAGCACGTCGCGCAGCTCCCCTGCCCGCGCCCCGAGGGCGTCCGCGAAGGCCTGCGCGATCCACGCGGGATGCGCGAACTCGAAAGCCAAGTGCCCCAACGGATCCTTGGGCGCGAGCGCCGCCACCCACTCCTCGGTACTCTTCTCCGCCGCCCGCCGCAGCACGGCATTCACGAACCCGGCCTTACCCTGCCCGAATTCGGCGCGCGCCAAATCGACCGACGTGTCCACCGCCGCATGCGCCCCGATCCGGGTCCGCAACAGCTGATACACGCCCAGCCGCAAAACATCCAACAGCGGCCCGTCGATCTCCTCCACCGGCCGCCCCGCACACGAGGCGATCACCGCGTCGAGAAGCCCCTGCGACCGACAGGCCCCATAGGTGAGCTCTGTAGCCAACGCCGCATCCCGCCCGGAGATCTTCCGATCCCGCAACATCCCCGGCAGCACGAGGTTCGCATAAGCATCCCGCTCCCGCACGGCCCGCAACACATCCCGCGCGACGGCCCGCACGGGATCGCCACCCTGGCCACCCCCACGCCCTGTCTGACCCTTACCCCGCGTCGATCCCCCGTCCCGCCCTTGCATATCACCCTTGCGCGAACCGGATGCCCGCCCGGTGTTGTCATTACGCGGACCGGTGCGCCCCCGCGGCCCGGCCGACCCCGAGGATTCCGTGCCCTGACGTCGGTCACCGCCTCCCTCGGATCTCCGCTCAGCCCGGCTCACTGTGTCGTCACGCGACCAGTCCCCGCGTCGATCCGTACTCACGTCGCGACCACGAGTCGCCCCACCCGAGCGCTTGCCATCTCCGCGCCTCGAATCCCCAGCACGCGCGGAACTGCTTGCGCCACTGCGGCTTTCGCCACCCGTACCGCGCCCCCCAGGGCTTCGGCCACTAGCACTATCGTCGCGCGCCGCCCATGCGCCGCGCCGATCCGCGCCCGCGTCGCGGCCACGACCCGCACCGCCAGATCGGTTGCCATCTCCACGCGTTGAATCTCCGCCGCGTAGGGAGCCACTTGTGCCCCTGCGGCTTTCGCCACCCGCACCGCGCCCCCGATCGCCGCCACGGCTTTCACCGCTACCACTGCGGAGTGGGTTGCCGCCGCGGCCACCGGCACCGGCGTCGCGCGACCAGCCGTCACGTCGATCCGAACCCTCGCCGCGTCCGCGACTCGCGCCGCCCGTGCGGCTGGCGCTGCCGCGCTGGGAACTCACGCCGCGTGCGGAACCGGGCGCGCCGCCACGGTTTTCGCCGCTGCGGGCACCGCGCGGGGCGGACTTGCCGCCGTTGTTGTCCTCTCGCCCCCGCTCCGGGCGCGTCACTCGACCACCGCGCCCGGGGTCAGGCGTGCGCCGCGGGCCCAATCGAGGGCGTTCATCATCTTCTTGCCTTGTGGCTGGACCTGGTCCAGGCGGACCGCGGTGGTGGCGGTGCCGACGAAGACGCCCGTTTTGCGGACTTCGATGGCTTTCTCGGGGAGGACTTCCTCGACCATGTCCACGGGGCCCACTTTCAGGCGTTTGCCGTCCACCACGGTCCACGCGCCGGGGGCGGGGGTGACCGCGCGGATGCGGCGGTTGATGGCGAGAGCTGGCTGGTCCCAACGGATGTGACCGGCCTCGGGCTCCACCTTGGGGGCATACGAGATGCCGTCGAGGGATTGCGGGACGGCGTGCACGGTGCCGTCCTCGACGCCGTCGAGGGTGGTCTCCAGCAGGTGCGCGCCGCTGTCGGCGAGCCGCTCCAACAGGACACCGGCGGTGTCGGTGACGCGGATCTTCTCGGTCACCATGCCGAAGACGGGGCCGGTATCGAGTCCGGCCTCGATCTGGAAGGTCGACGCGCCGGTGATCTCGTCACCGGCGAGGATGGCCGACTGTACGGGGGCCGCGCCGCGCCAGGCGGGCAGCAGCGAGAAGTGCAGGTTGATCCAACCGTGCCGCGGGATATCGAGCACCGGCTGCGGCAGCAGCGCGCCATAGGCCACCACCGGACAGCAATCCGGCTCCAATTCCCGCAACTGCTCGATGAATTCGGGCTCCGACGGCCGCCGCGGCGTGAGCACCGGAATACCGTGTTCGTCGGCGAGCCGACCGATCGGCGACCGGGTCACCTTGCGACCGCGCCCCGCCACCGCGTCCGGCCGCGTCACCACCGCCACCACCTCGTGGCGCGCCGAGTCGATGAGCCGCCGCAGCGACGGCACGGCGGGTTCGGGCGTCCCCGCGAAGACCAAGCGCATCAGCGACCCCGCCCCTGTGCCGCGGCCCGCTTGCGCGCACCGATCTCGGAGGCGCGCAACACCGTGACACCCGCCGAGAACCACGCGGATTCGCGAATCACGCGCATCGCCTCCTTGCGGGTGGCCGGATCCAGGCGCTGCAGGAACAGCACCCCGTCCAAATGGTCGGTCTCGTGCTGCACGCACCGCGCCAGCAGCCCCTCGGCGCGGAATTCCACTGGCGCACCGTCCATATCGAACCCGCGCGCGTGCACGGTCAACGACCGCGTGACATCCTCGCGCACGCCCGGAATCGACAGGCAGCCCTCCGGCCCGGTCTGGGTCTGGTCACCGATGACCTCGTAGGTCGGATTGATCAAGTGCCCCTGCGCGTCCCCGGTGTCGTAGACGAACACGCGCAACCCCACCCCGATCTGCGGTGCGGCGATACCGACCCCGCCGCTTTCGTACATGGTGTCGGTCAGATCGGTGACCAGCTGGCGCACCTGCTGGTCGAACGTCTCCACCTCTACCGCGCGGGCGCGCAGGATCGGGTCGCCGAACAGGCGGACGGGCTGGATGGTCACGGGCGGCTCCCGGTCGAGGACAAATACGGTCGTCTCATTTTACGGATGCCCGGGAGCGCCCCGATCAGGAATGCGCCGCCAACACGACCTCGGCGATGCCGGTGCCGAGCGCGACCGGCGCGCACACCGGCGCGGTCGCGTGTTCCGGATCGAGCGTGTTCACCAACAGCTGGTGCACGAAAGGTTCGTAGACGGTGTGGAAATGGCCGGTCAGATTGGCCGGGCACAGATCCTGGATGGCCAGGTTGGTCGCGCCCGCACCGCGCACCGCGATGTTGTCGAAGGGCTGGATCATCTCATCCACCCGGCTGCCGATGGTGGTGTATCGCACACCGGGCACGGTATCGCCGCCCGCGTTGAGCGCCTCGATGAACGGCGATCCCGCCGCCTGCTGCACGGCCGCGGTCGAGGTGGCGAGTTCGAAGACGGTGAACAGTCCCGGCACGTAATTGGCGACCGGCACGATGCCGTACATGATGCCGCCGTAGGTGGGCGAGGCCAGCCCGACCCAGTGTCCGACCTTGGACGCACCGCCGAGCTTATTGATCCAGTACCGAGTGACGTTGGCCCCCTGGGAGAATCCCACCAGGTCGACCTGCCGCGCTCCGGTCGCGGCCAGCACGGCGTCCACGAAAGCGCCGATCTGCGCGGAGCTGGCCCAGATGTCCTCGGTGCCGAAGGATTCCTCGCCGGGCTTACCGCCGTAGTTCAGCGCGAAGACGCAGAATCCGGCCCGCGCCAACACCGGGCCGATGGCGGCCCAATCGGAGTAGGCCGAGGAGTCGGTGCCGTGCGCCAGCACCACCGGGCGCGGATGGGCGGCGTCGGGTTCGCAGTCGAAGTCGTTGGTGCCCGCGGGTGCGGCGTTCGGATGCGTCTTCAGATAGCGGGCCGCGCCCAGATGATCGGTCTGCGGCGGTCCGTGGTCGACGGGTATGGAGATCCCGTCGACCACGGGCTGTGCCGTGGCGGTCGCGCCGTGCGGTGTCAGGGCCGCGCTCGCGACGACCGCCCACACCAATACCCCCGCCGTGGCGATGCTGCGCCAGCGGCTCCTCGTTTGTCCCGCGTCCCAACGACACACGGGCCCCAGTTGTGACATGCCACGATTTTCCCTGGTATGCCGCCGATTCGGGCATTGGTTGGGTGTGTTTCGCCGCCATTACTTTTCGGGTGTGTCGTCCTCGGCGAGGATGCGGTAGAGCGCCTTGCGCGCCTCCGTGAGCACCTCGACCGCCTTGGCCGCCTGCGCCGGGGTTCCGACCGCCGCGACCTGGGCGGCAGCACCCATGAGCTGGCCGACATGGCCGCGCAGATCCAGCGTCTGATCGCCGACGCCGTCCTTCACTTCCTGCCAGGGATCGCCCAATTCGTCGCGATGCTCAGTGACGTAAGCGGTACCGGATTCGGTGAGCTTGGCGGTCTTGCGACCCGACACCTTCTCGATGAGCACCAGCCCCTCGTCCTCGAGCTGTGCGAGCGCGGGGTAGATGGAGCCCGGGCTGGGCCGCCAGACATCCTGGCTGCGCTCGCGGATCTGCTGGATCAGCTCGTAGCCGTGCATCGGACGCTCCTGCAACAGCAGCAGGATGGCCGCGCGCACATCGCCGCGCCGACCACGCCCGCCGCGGCCGCGACCGCGACCGAAGTGCGGACCGCCGAAACCGGGGCCGAAGCCACCCGGACCGAAGCCGCCGGGCCCGAATTCCGGACCGAAACCGCGACCGTGGCCGTGGCGATGCGGGCCGTGCTCGCGCTCGCCACCGTGCGGGCCGCGACGCATCCGGGGATGTTCGGGACCGCGTTGCTGTTCGCGCCGCATGCGACGCCAGGGCCCGCGGGCCCCCTGAGTGTTGTCCATGTATTCCATGGTGTGCCTCCTTCAAGGCTTGTCGTTACTCTTTCCGCTATCGACGATATATCGGCAATGCATCTACGACAAGTGTGAGAGGGGACACGAACCGTCCGGTCGCTACTGGAAGCGGTGTCGAATGACCTCGGTCAGCGCATCGGGACGCTCGGCCGTCGGGACCGGCTCGACCCGATCGAAGGCACAGCCCAACGCCATCGCGCCGCCGTCGGCCTCCAGGGAATCGCCGATCATCAGCGCGCGATCGGGCGCGACGCCGAGACCGTCCAGGGCCGCGCGGAAGATGAGCGGATTCGGTTTCATGGCACCGACTTCGAAGGAGAGCGTGAAGTCGGCGACGTAGCGGTCCCAGCCGCGATGGACGAAGGCCGGGCGGATGTCGAAGGCGATATTGCTGACCACCGAGACCGGAATGCCATTGGCGTGCAAGGACTTCAGAACGCTGCCGGTATCCGGGTACGGGGTCCACGCGTCGGGGTCGACGAGCCGCTCGTAGAGGCGCACGGCCGATTTCTCGGGCACACCGGAGGCGTCGAGCACCTGAAGATAGGCGCGCCGGTGCAGCGCCGGGTCGAGATCGCGGTTGTCCCAGGCGTATTGGCCCTCGGGGTCGAAGCGCACGACCTGCCCGACCGGAGCGGTCATGCGCTGCATGATCTCGGTGACCTCGTGCGCGTCGAAGGCGCGGCCGTCACCGTCGGCCAGCTCCAGCGCGCGGAATTCGGACTCCTCGAGCCGGAACAGCGTGCCGGAGAAGTCGAAGAGCACAGCCTCGATCGCCATGCGGCCAGACTACCAACGCACCCGTCGCGACCGGTCGGAATCACCCCGCACCCCACAGCTTGTCTGAGGAGTTTGCTACCGTGTGGACATGTCCGACAGTGCCTTGCTCCAGGTCCGAGACGTCGACTTCGTGCGCAGCGGGAACGCGATTCTGCGCTCGGTGAACCTCACCGTCCGCGCGGGTGAGCACTGGGCACTGCTGGGGCCCAACGGCGCGGGCAAGACGACCCTGCTCAAGATGCTCGGCGCGTTCGAGCACCCCACCCGAGGTTCGGTCGAGGTGCTGGGCCATCGCCTGGGTCGGGTCGACATGCGGGCGCTGCGCACCGCCATCGGCCATGTGGACCCCCGCCACAATCCGGGCGTGCCGCTGACCGTGCACGAGATCGTGCTGACCGGGCTCACCAATTCCGCGGATCTGCTGCCTCGGTGGACGCCATCGGCCGAGCAGGTCGCCGAGGCCGATCGCCTGATCGATCTGATGGGCCTGGCGCATCGGCGAAACGCGCAGTGGCCCATCCTGTCCCAGGGCGAGCGCGGTCGCATGCTCATCGCCCGCGCCCTCATGCCCAGCCCGCGCCTGCTCCTGTTGGACGAACCCGCCACCGGCCTGGACCTGTCGGGCCGCGAACACCTGCTCGAGCGCATCGACCGCCTCCAGCACACCCATCCGGACCTGGCATCGGTCCTGGTGACGCACCACCTGGAAGAACTTCCCCCGGGCACCACGCACGCGATGTTGTTGCGCGGCGGGCGAACCCTGGCCGCCGGTCCGGTCGACGACGTCCTCACCACCGAGCTGGTGTCGGAGTGCTTCGACTACCCGGTGCGGATCACCCGCAGCGAGCGGCGGTGGAGCGTGCGCCCGGCCCAGCCGTCGCCGCTCGGCTGACCCCGCAGGGTCTCAGGCCAGTGAGTCGATCCACCGTTCCAGGCGGCGGCCCTCGATCTCCATCAGTTCCGGATCCCGGAAAGTATTGGTGAGCAACGAGATTCCCTGATACGCGGCGATCAGGGCGACGGCCAGCTCCCGAGCGTCGGCGCGTCCCATGGCGGCGAATTGGCGTTCGGCCCAGTCGACGAGGCGGCGCATGACAGCCGCGAGCTCCTCCTCCAAACCATCGTCGCGCTTGTCGAGTTCGGTGGCGAGGGTGCCCGACGGACACCCGAATCGCGCTGCCAGGTCACGTTGTTCGACCCAGCCGCGGACCAGCGACTTCAACCGCTCGGCGGGAGCGTCGAGCTCCTCCAGATGCGCGATGATCGCGTCGAGTTCGGAGGCATGCGCCCCGATCGCCGCCTGGACGAGCTGATCCTTGGTCTTGAAGTAGTAGTACACATTCCCCACCGGCACATCGGCCGCGCGCGCGATATCGGCGATGGTGGTCTTCTCGACGCCCTGCCGGTGGAAGACCTGGGCGGCCGCCGCGGCGAGACGCTCGCGTTTGCCCGGCGTCGCGCGCTTGGACTCGACTGAGTTAGTCACCCAACTGACTATAGACAACCGCCGTCCCACCGGCTACGGTTCGGTGTTAGTCAGTCCACTAACTCAGGAGTGAAGATGATCGTGGTGACCGGAGCGACCGGCAATGTCGGGCGGCCCTTGGTGCGGATGCTCGCGGAGGCGGGCGAGAAGGTGACGGCGGTGGCGCGGCGAGCACCGGAGGCGCTGCCGGAGGGGGTTCGGGCGGTGGCGGGTGACCTCACCGATGCCGAGGGGTTCGCGGGCGTGCTGGAGGGGGCCGAGAAGCTGTTTCTGCTGTTCGCGCCCGGATCGTTCGCGGCCGATGTGCCGGGCGTGCTCGCGGCGGCGCGGGCGGCGGGAGTGCGTCAGGTCGTGTTGTTGTCGTCGCAGGGTGTCGCGACCCGGCCGGAGAGCGCGTCACATGGGCAGCTCGGCGCGGCGATCGAGGAGGCGGTGCGGGCGTCCGGGATGGAGTGGACGATATTGCGGCCCAGTGGTTTCCAGTCCAATGTCCTGGCGTGGGCCGAGCAGGTGCGGGGCGCGCGAACCGTCAGCGCGCCGTTCGGTGATGTCGGGGTGCCGTTCGTGGATCCGGAGGATATCGCGGCGATGGCCGCGGCCGCGCTCCGCGAGAGCGGTCATGCCGGGCGGACGTATGTGTTGACCGGTCCGGTGGCGGAGACGCCGCGGGAGCGCACCCGGGTACTGGGTGAAATCCTCGGTGAGAGTGTGCGATTCGAAGAGGTGACGGCGGAGCAAGCGCGGGCGCAGATGCTGACGTTCATGCCAGCCGACGCGGTGGAGACGACGCTGGCGATTCTCGGTGCGCCCACCGAGGACGAACTGCGGATCAGTCCCGATATCGACACCGTGCTGGGTCGGCCCGCTCGCCCGTTCGCCGCGTGGGCGCGACGCAATATCGACGCGTTCCGCTGAAAGACGTTCGGCCGCAGCGGGATCGGTGAAAGTCAGCCGATGTCGATGGGGTCGATCTGGACGCGCAAAGGGCCGTCGGAGCGGTGACTGCTGCGGACGGCCAAGGCGGCGGCGAGGGCTCGGGCCAGGGTCGCGCCGTGCGCGCGGTCGGTCCGCAGGATCATCCGCTCGACCTCGGCGGGGGTGGCGTCGCCGGAGAAGGGTTTGCGGGCGCCGAACGGAAGCGGAACCGGGCCGAGGACTTCGACGTCGCCGGGAAGCTGTGCCTCGCCGAGCAATTCGGCGATGGTGTCGGTGGTGCCGTCGATGGCGGCCAGGCGCACGGCGGGCGGGAAGCGGACCTCGGTGCGGCCGGAGAGCTCGAAGTGGGCGTGGCCCACCGGATCCCAGCGGACCAGGGCTTGGACGGTGGGGATGGTGGGTTCGGCCATGACGATGACCTGGCCGTTCGCGCGGACCAGCGCGGCGGCGGACATCCAGCGGCGCAGGGCGTCCTCGGCGGCGCGCAGGTCGGCGCGGCCGAGCAGCGCCCAGCCGTCGAGCAGCAGCGCGACGCCGTAGCCGCCCGGCACCGGCGGTTCGGCTCCGATGGTGGAGACCACCACCTGCGGGCCCTCCGGCACCGAGCTCAACACCTCTTTGCCACCCGAACCGCGAATGGGCACACCGGGAAACGCCCGCCCCAACTCCTCGGCGGTCCGCACCGCACCGATCACCACCGCGCGCAGCGCCCGCGAACCGCAAGCGCCACAACGGAACGCGGCCTCGGTGATACCGCACCACCGGCAACTCGGGCTGTGCGCGGCCTCACCGGTGGGTGTGCGCACCGCCGCGACGCCGAGTTCTCGTGACCCCGAGCGCGGCGTCGCTCCGGCCGCGGAGCCGGTGTCCGGCAGGGCAAGTGGGCCGTTGCAGTGCCGACAGCGCGCGGGGGTGCGGCATTTGGCGCAGGCCAGCGCCGGGATGTAACCCCGGCGCGGAACCTGCACCAGCACCGGGTCACCCGCCGCGAGCGCCCGGCGGGCCGCGAGGAACGCCTGGCCCGGAATGCGCACCGCGCGCGCGATCGGATCGCGCTCCATGGCGGCATCGTTGTCACCGGGGGCGTAGATACGCGGCATCCGCGCGCGCAGCACGCTCCGCTCGGCGAGAAGGTCGTGCGCCCAACCGGATTCGACAATGGCCTGCACCTCGGCGGTCCGGGCGAACCCGGCCGCGACGAAGGCCGCCCCGGTCTCGTGCGCGCGCAGCATCGCGACCTCGCGCGCGTGCGGGTACGGCGAGCGCGGCTCGGCGTAGGTATCGTCGCCGTCATCCCAGAGGGCGATCAGCCCCAGGTCGTGCACCGGCGTGAACACCGCGCTGCGGGTACCGACCACGACCCGCGCGGTCCCCCGCAGGGCCGCCAGCCACCGCCGGTACCGCGCCGACGGCCCCAATCCGGCCGACAGCCCGACCGCCGACTCCCCCACCAACGCGACACATTCCGTGAGCACGCGATCCAAATCCCGCTGATCGGGCACCATGAGGATCGCCGACCGCCCACTGCGCACCGTCACGGCCGCCAACTCCGCCAGCCGCCGCGCCCAGTCCTCCCCCGGCACCGCCTGCCACGCCGCCCGCGGCCCCCGCCCCGCCGCCACCGCCGTCAGGAACGACCGCGCGTGCACATACCGCGACCACTCCTCGAACTCGTCCGAATCGACAATCGCCGCAACAGGGTCCGCGACGCCGACACTCGGCGGCCCGCCCGCCGCAACGGCCGTGCGATCGTCCGCCGGTGCGTCCGAATCCGCTGACTCGACGCCTTCCGTCTCGGCACTCGCACTATCGGCGGTAGCGTCCGTCACCCCCACCGCGGACGCCGCCGACTGTCCACGGTCCTCGGCGGGCGCAACAACAACCGCCGGATCGGCGGCGTCGCAGTCGCCGACCACCGCAGGATCCACATCCACACCCGCCGTGCGATCGACCGGCGCTGCCTCCTCGGCATTCCCCGCCGGGCCCGAGCCACGACGGGCGTTCCCACCCGAATCGATGTCCGCCGCAGCCGGATTCGCCGCTTCGGCCTCGCCACGCTCGGCACCTGAGGCGACGATGGGTGTTTCCGCCAGTCCCGATTCGTCCGCGCGGGAGGGCGCAGTGGTTTCTACTGCTCCGCCGTCGTGAGCGCAGGCGGGGTCAGCGGCCACGGCAGCCGATGCGGTCGAGCCCGCGGCTGCCGTCGTCACCGGCTTCGCTGATTCGTCCGAGGGGTCGGAATCGCTCGAGCCCGAATATTTCTCAGCCTCGGCCACTCCTGACACGGGGCCGGTGTTGCCTGCCATGAGCACGGCCTTCGCCTTACCACCAGTACCGCGCGCCGGTTTCGCCGGTTTCGCCTGCTCGGCTTCGGTGCGGGCATGCCGGGGCGGGATGGCCAGGCGGAGGACGTCGGCTCGGGTGCCCGCATAGCGGGCGGCGACGGCTTCCACCAGTCGCAGGATCTCGGGGGTCAGTACCCGCTCGCCGGAGACGACGCGGTCCAGCTTCACGAGTTTGCCGGTGTGCTCGGTCTTTTCGAGGCGCTCGAGCACGAACCCGTCGACGAGACGGCCGGAGAAGCGGACTCGCACCCGCACGCCGGGCTGGGCGAGTCCGTCCATCTCGGGCGGGACCAGGTAGTCGAAATCCCGGTCCAGATGGGCGGGTTCGAGCAAGGGCAGGACCCGGGCGATGGGGCGCGACCCGGGAACGACGACGGCGGCGGGAGCGGCACCCGGTGTGGCGACGTGCGATACGTCCTCCGGGCCCGGCGCTCCCGCCGCCATGTCGGTGTCGGCCAATTAGAGTCCGGCGGCGGCGCGCAGCTTCTCGGCGCGGTCGGTGCGCTCCCACGGCAGATCGACGTCGGTGCGGCCGAAGTGGCCGTACGCGGCGGTCGGCGCGTAGATGGGGCGCAGCAGGTCCAGATCGCGAATGATCGCGCCGGGACGCAGGTCGAAGACCTCGCCGATGGCCGCGGAGATCTTGGTCGGGTCGATCTGCTCGGTGCCGAAGGTCTCCACGAACAGGCCCACGGGCGCGGCCTTGCCGATGGCGTAGGCGACCTGGACCTCGACGCGCTCGGAGAGTCCGGCGGCGACGACGTTCTTGGCGACCCAGCGCATGGCGTAGGCGGCCGAGCGGTCCACCTTCGACGGATCCTTGCCGGAGAAGGCGCCGCCACCGTGACGGGCCATGCCGCCGTAGGTGTCGACGATGATCTTGCGACCGGTCAGGCCCGCGTCACCCATCGGGCCGCCCAGCACGAACTTGCCGGTCGGGTTGACCAGCAGCCGCACATCGGAGGTGTCCAGCGGCGTGGGCAGCTCCAGGTCGGCCAGCACCGCGTCGACGACCTTCTCGCGGATATCGGGCGCGAGCAGGTTGTCGAGGTCGATATCGGCGGCGTGCTGGGTCGAGATGACCACGGTGTCGAGGCGCTTGGGCACCGCGCCGTCGTATTCGATGGTGACCTGGGTCTTGCCGTCGGGCCGCAGGTACGGCAGCACGCCGGACTTGCGCACCTCGGTGAGGCGACGGGAAAGCTTGTGCGCCAGCGAGATCGGCAGCGGCATGAGCTCGGGGGTCTCGATGGTGGCGTAGCCGAACATCAGGCCCTGGTCGCCCGCGCCCTGGCGCGCGATGGCGTCGTCCTCGCCGCCCACGCGGGCCTCGTGCGAGGTGTCCACGCCCTGGGCGATATCGGGCGACTGCGCGCCGATGGCGACGTTCACGCCGCAGGAGGCGCCGTCGAATCCCTTTGCGGAGGAGTCGTATCCGATCTCGAGGACCTTCTCCCGCACGATGGTCGGGATATCGGCGTAGGCGGTGGTGGTGACCTCACCGGCCACGTGCACCTGACCGGTGGTCACCAGGGTCTCCACGGCGACACGGCTGCGCGGATCGGCCGCGAGCAACGCGTCGAGGATGGAATCGCTGATGGCGTCACAGATCTTGTCCGGATGACCCTCGGTCACGGACTCACTGGTGAATAGGCGGCTGCCAGACGTGCGCACAGTTCTTCCCTCTCCCTCAACGGGTTTCTCGTAACGGCTTGCGACAGTAGCGGGCTCCCCCGACTGCACAACCCTTTGTCTCAGACTATTCCAAAGCATCGGCCACGGGGGCCACGACGGGGTGCCCGGCACGCCGCGTCCAGGTGACGAATCCATACCGACTCAGACAGTCTGCGCCCTGAGCGGTACGACATTCGTCAGCGCTGGTCAACGCGACGGTATTCCCGTCACCGCGGCTGTGTTCCTTCTCAACGCAACAGCGGCCCGAGCGCGTCCAACACCCGACTGGCCAGCAGCGCCTTGGACCCGTGGTCCAACGCGATCTCGGTGCCGTCGGCCCCGAGCAGCCAGCCGTCGTTGTGGTCCACCTCGAAGGCCTTGCCCTCGCCGACGGCGTTCACCACCAGCAGGTCACAGCCCTTGCGAGCCAGTTTGGAGCGCGCGTGGGTGAGCACGTCGCCGTGTTCGTCCCCGGTCTCGGCGGCGAAGCCGACGATCGCGGTGCCGGGCAGCTGCCCGTCTCTTCGGGCCTGCACCAGACCGGCGAGAATATCGGTGGTCTTGGCGAGTTCGATCGAATTCGGTTCGCCCGCACCTTTTTTGATTTTCGCCGCCGCCACGTTCACCGGCCGGAAATCGGCCACCGCCGCCGCCATGATCACCGCGTCCGCGCCCAGCGCGTGCTTGTCGACCGCGGTCTTGAGCTGTTCGGCGGTGGTGATGTTCACGACCTCGACCGCCGCCGGGGCGGGCATGCCGATGGTGTTGCCCGCGATGAGCGTCACCTGCGCACCGCGTTGCGCGGCCACCCGGGCCAAGGCGTAGCCCTGTTTGCCGGAGCTGCGATTGCCCAGGAAGCGCACCGGATCCAGGGGTTCACGGGTGCCGCCCGCCGAGATCACCAGGCGTCGGCCTTCCAGATCCCGAGGAATGGCGTCGGCGCGTTCGAGCAGCAGTGAGGCGAGCGCGAAGATCTCCTCCGGCTCGGGCAGTCGACCGGCGCCGGTATCCGCGCCGGTCAACCGGCCGTGCGCGGGTTCCATGACGATCGCGCCGTGCGCGCGCAGGGTCGCGACATTCGCCTGGGTGGCCGGATGCTCCCACATCTCGGTGTGCATGGCCGGGGCGAAGAGCACGGGACATCGTGCGGTGAGCAGGGTGGCGGTGAGCAGGTCGTCGGCGCGTCCCTGCGCGGCCCGCGCCATGAGGTCGGCGGTGGCGGGCGCGATGACGACCAGTTCGGCCTCCTGGCCGAGCCGCACGTGCGGCACCTCGGGCACATCGGCGAACACACCGGTGTTGACCGGGTTGCCCGAGAGCGCCTCGAAGGTGGCCTTACCGATGAACCGCAGCGCGGCCTCGGTGGGAATGACGCGAACCTCGTGGCCGGTCTCGGTGAACCGGCGCACGAGGGCGCAACTCTTGTAGGCGGCGATGCCGCCGCCGACTCCGACGACGATCCGGGTCACCGCACGCCCCGGAGGTTGGTCGCGCCGCATCGCGCGAAGGGAGTGGTCACTGTGTGGCCTCCAGCGCCGTCGTTGTTCTCTGAGCTGTCCGAATAACGGGTTATCCGAATGACTCGGTCTTACTCGCCTTCGGAGTGCTCGAGCAGATCGGCGTGGATCTCGCGCATGGCCACCGACAGCGGCTTCTCCTGCAGACCCGGCTCGACCAGCGGGCCGACGTATTCGAGAATGCCGTCGCCGAGCTGGTTGTAGTAGTCGTTGATCTGCCGCGCCCGCTTGGCCGCGTAGATAACCAGCGCGTACTTGGACGAGGTGCGCTCCAGCAGCTCGTCGATCGGCGGGTTGGTGAGGCCGACCGGAGTGTCGTAGGCGGGCGCGGTCTTCATGTCCGTACTCACTAGGGAGGCTCCTGCGGGGTTGTCGTTCGGGTGGGCGTCCGGCTAGGAAGTGCCGGGATTCGAGGCAGACCTCGAATTTGTGCTAACGAACAACGATACCAACCGCTCACAGGCGGCTGTCACCTCGTCGTTCACTATGACGATGTCGAACTCGTCACAGGCCGCCAATTCGGTCTTCGCGGTCTGCAGTCGCCGCTCGATGACCTCGGGCGATTCGGTACCCCGGGAGGTGAGCCGGGACACCAACTCGTCCCAGCTGGGCGGGGCCAGAAAGACCAGGGTGGCCTCGGGCATCGCCCGGCGTACCGAGCGCGCCCCTTCGAGGTCGACTTCGACCAACACCGAACGACCGGCCGCGAGGGCCTCCCGCACGGGTGCGGCCGGGGTGCCCGACCGCTGTAGTCCGCCGTGGATATCGGCCCATTCCAGGAGGTCGCCCGCCGCGATCATGGCGTCGAACTCTTCCCTGGTGACGAACCGGTAGTCACGACCGTCGACCTCGCCGGGCCGGGGAGCCCGGGTGGTGGCCGAAACACTGAATACCAATTCCGGCAACCGTTCGCGCACACAGCGCACGACGGTTGACTTTCCTACGGCCGAGGGGCCGACCAGGACTACCAGTCGACCCTTCCGAGTGTGTTCGACCACCCTCGGATTATTCGGCGCTGAAGTCGAACCGGGCCAGCAGCGCCTTACGCTGCCGGTCGCCCAGTCCGCGCAGGCGGCGGGTAGGAGCGATCTCCAGTTCGCTCATGATCTCGGCCGCCTTGACCTTGCCCACCTTCGGCAGCGCCTCCAGCAGAGCCGACACCTTCATCTTGCCGAGAACTTCGTCCTTCTCGGCATCGGCAAGGACCGTCTTCAGATCGGTACCGCCACGCTTCAAGCGCTCCTTGAGCTCCGCCCGAGCGCGGCGAGCGGCAGCCGCCTTCTCCAAAGCAGCGGCGCGCTGCTCGTCAGTCAGCTGGGGAAGGGCCACGGTTCCTCCGTCTCATCGTTCATTGCATCTACTCCCGCCGGGTGAACCCGGCGGTCTCAGCGACCGTACCCACGACGCCTGGCGATTGCGAACCCACCCCCCAGGTCAGCGCGTGATTCCGGGCACGGGTAGGTGGAACGGCCGTCTTCGCGGGGCCGCGTCGGGCGGCTCCGGCCATCGTCCTGGCGAAATCTCGAACTACCTTGCTGCCAGGGCTTTTTCGGTTTTCTTGCGACCGCGTGAACGGCGTGAGTTGGGACCTGTACAAACCGTGACCGAGCTGTAATCAGCCGACCTGGAAGTTTCTCGGATTTCTCGGCGTGTCGCCTAAAAAGCGTACCGCGTGTCGCGGCTCACAGTCGGTCCGTCGAAATCACAGCGGGCCTGGTGAGGAAGGCCCTGAAGGGTGTGAAACAGCCTCCTGAGCGGCCGTACGCGCTTTAAACCACAGCGGTGTAGTTCCCAGTGCCGGATCTGGCCTCACAGCGCGCAGAAGCGCACTGAGCGCTTTTCGATCACACCGCGGGCAACCCGAGACCGCCCGGGCCGCGGGCCGGGCGGGGCGAGCGCCGCGACCGTCGAACGGGAATCAGTTGCTCTGCACGGCGATTCGAATGCCGAGGGCGACCATGAGGGTGCCCATGGCGGCGTCGATGGCGCGGCGCACCCGCTGGCGGGTGAAGACGTGGCGCAGCGCGCCGATGGCGACGGCGAGGGTGGTGAACCACGCGAGATTCACCACGCAGCAGACCACGGCCAGTTCCAGCGCGCTCAGCGGGGACGGGTCGGCGGGCAGGAACTGCGGGATGAGGGCGATGAAGAACACCGCGCACTTGGGGTTCAGCAGGTTCGTCAGCACGCCCTGGCGAAACGAGGCGGCGATGCCGTGGCGCTTGGGACCGAGATCGGCCTCGATCTCGTAGTCGCCGCGCCGCGCCGCCAGCAGGGCGCGAATACCGAGGTAGGCCAGGTAGACCGCGCCGACCAGCTTCACCACCGTGTAGGCCATGGCCGACGCGGCGAGCAGTCCGGCGATGCCGACGGCGGTGATCAGCGACCACACCAGCACGCCGACGGCGATTCCGGCGGCGGTGGCGATCCCCGCGCGGCGTCCGGAGACCGCCGCATTGCGGACGACTATGACGAAATCCGGTCCGGGAGAGATGGATCCGAGCAGCATGACCCCGGCGAGTGCGAGCACTTGTGCGGTGGACAACATTCGACCAGATTACGAGACCCGGCCGCCCTACGGCCTCGGTATCCAGACCTTCACACCGGCCCCCGGCGTGCTTGTGGCCGGGAGCCCCGCGCATCCATACGTCGACGAGCGGGAATCCCGGCCACAATCCTGCCGGAGCGGGCGCGAACGCCGCTATCAGCCTTGCAGGAAAGCGAATTCGTCGCTGAGCGCGCCCACCGAGGCCTGGAGGGCGGCGACCGACGGACCCGCCTTCAACACCTCGCGTGACACATTGGGCACCACCGCGCGCAGATCGCTGTCCGACACCAGGTTTCGGATGGACTCCGCTCCCCCGCCCTGCGCGCCCACGCCGGGCATGAGGATGGGGCCGTTGAGCGAGCTCAGGTCCGGGGCCTCGGTGAGGGTGGCCCCGATGACGACGCCGACCGAACCGAATTCCGCGCCCGCGTTCTGCGCGGCCGCGTCGTCGACCATGCGCTGGGCGATGGACCGACCGTCGGTGCCGGTGATGCGTTGCAGCTCGGCCGCTTCCGGATTGGAGGTGGCCGCCAACACGAACACGCCGCGCCCATTGGCCTGCGCCAGCTCCAGAGCCGGTGTCAGCGAACCGAATCCGAGATACGGCGAGACCGTCAGCGCGTCGCTGGCCAGCGGACCGTCGCCGAGCCAGGCGTGCGCGTAGGCGTCCATGGTGGAGCCGATATCGCCGCGCTTGGCGTCGGCGAGCACCAGGGTGCCCGCGTCACGCAGTTCGTCGATGGCCTCCTCCAGCACCATGATTCCGGCCGAACCATAGGTTTCGAAGAACGCCACCTGGGGTTTGACCAGGGCGACCCGACCGGCGAAGGCCTCCACACACGCATTGGTGAAGGACTTCAGCCCGGTCACATCCTCGGTCAGGCCCCAGGCCCGCAACAGCGGCGGATGCGGGTCGATACCCACGCACAGCGGTCCGTGCTCGCGCATCGCATCCCGCAGCCGCACACCGAAACTCGTCATCTGGTCAGCCTCGCAGGGTGGCGTGGAGTTCCTGCAACGATCGCACACCGATACCGCCGTTGATGGTGGCTTCGATGCCCTGCACCGCCGCGGCCGCGCCCTGCACGGTGGTGATGCACGGGATGTTCGCACCCACTGCCGCGGTGCGGATCTCGTAGCCGTCCACGCGCGGACCGTTGTTGCCGTACGGGGTGTTGAAGACGATGTCGACGTCCCCGTCCTTGATCATGTCCACGATGCTGGGCTGATCGGTGGCCTCATCGGAGTGCTTGCGCACCGGATCGCAGGGAATGCCGTTGCGGCGCAGCATCTCCGCGGTGCCCTCGGTGGCGATGATGCGGAATCCGAGATCGTGCAGGCGCTTGACCGGGAACACCATGGCGCGCTTGTCGCGGTTGGCGATCGACACGAACGCGGTGCCCTCGGTCGGCAGCGAACCGTAGGCGGCGGTCTGCGATTTGGCGAAGGCGGTACCGAAATCGGCGTCGATGCCCATGACCTCACCGGTGGACTTCATCTCCGGCGAGAGCAGCGAATCGATACCGGTGCCGTCCTTGCGGCGGAAGCGGTGGAACTGCAGCACGGCCTCCTTCACCGCCACGGGGGCGTCGAACGGCGCGTGACCGCCATCGCCCTCGGCGGGCAGGATGCCTTCCTTGCGCAGGTCGGCGATGGTGGCCCCCAACGCGATTCGCGCCGCGGCCTTGGCCAGCGACACCGCGGTGGCCTTGGAGACGAACGGCACGGTGCGGCTGGCGCGCGGGTTGGCCTCGAGGACGTAGAGCACATCGTCCTTGAGCGCGTACTGCACATTCAGCAGACCCTTGACGCCGATACCCTTGGCCAGCGCCGCGGTGGAGCGCCGCACGGCCTCGATATCGCTGCGGCCCAAGGTGATCGGGGGCAGCGCGCACGCCGAGTCACCGGAGTGGATACCGGCCTCCTCGATGTGCTCCATGACCCCGCCCAGGTAGACCTCGTCGCCGTCGCACAGCGCGTCGACGTCGATCTCGATGGCGTCCTCCAGGAACCGGTCGATGAGCACCGGGCGGTTCGGGGAGATATCGGTGGCGCGGGAGATGTAGCCCTCGAGTGTCGGCTCGTCGTACACGATCTCCATACCGCGGCCGCCGAGCACGTAGGACGGGCGCACCAGCACCGGGTAGCCGATCTCGGCGGCGATCTTCTTGGCCTGGGTGAAGGTGGTGGCGGTGCCGTACTTGGGAGCCGGAAGTCCCGCCGCGACAAGCACATCGCCGAATTCGGCGCGATCCTCGGCGAGGTCGATGGCGGCGGCGGAGGTGCCGACCACCGGGACGCCCGCATCGGTGAGGCGCTGCGCCAGACCCAGCGGCGTCTGGCCGCCGAGCTGGCAGATCACACCCGCGACGGTGCCCGACTCGGTCTCCGCGTGATACACCTCGAGCACGTCCTCGAAGGTCAGCGGCTCGAAGTAGAGGCGGTCGGCGGTGTCGTAGTCGGTCGACACGGTCTCCGGGTTGCAGTTGACCATGACCGTCTCGTACCCGGCCTCCGACAGCGTCTGCGCGGCATGCACACAGCTGTAGTCGAATTCGATGCCCTGACCGATGCGGTTGGGGCCCGAACCCAGGATGATGACCTTGTCGCGCTCGCGCTGCGGCGCGACCTCGGACTCCGCGGCCGGATCGAGTTCGTAGGCCGAGTAGTGGTACGGGGTCTTGGCCTCGAATTCGGCGGCACAGGTGTCGACGGTCTTGAACACCGGGCGGATGTTCAAGCGGTGGCGCAGCTCGCGCACCCCGTCCTCACCCGCGAGTTCCGGTCGCAGCGCGGCGATCTGGCGATCGGAGAGGCCATGGTGCTTGGCCCGGCGCAGCAGCGGCTCGTCGAGCACGGGCGCGTCGATGATCTCCTGACGCAGCTCCACCAGTCCGGCGACCTCGTCGACGAACCACGGGTCGATTCCCGAAGCGGCGGCGACGGTTTCGACGCTCGCGCCCAGGCGCAGCGCGCGCTCCACCTGGTAGATGCGGCCCTCGACCGGAGTGCGCAGATCCTCGAGAATCCGCTCCACATCGGTCCAGTCGCCATCGGACTGGGTCCAGAAGCCCACGGCCTTGGTCTCCAGCGAGCGCAGCACCTTGCCCAGAGCCTCGGAGAAGTTGCGGCCCAACGACATCGCCTCACCCACCGACTTCATGGTGGTGGTCAGCGTCGGGTCGGCACCGGGGAACTTCTCGAAGGCGAAGCGCGGAGCCTTGACGACCACGTAGTCGAGCGTGGGCTCGAAACAGGCCGGGGTCTCCTTGGTGATGTCGTTGACGATCTCGTCGAGGGTGTAGCCGATGGCCAGCTTGGCGGCGATCTTGGCGATCGGGAAACCCGTTGCCTTGGAAGCCAACGCCGACGACCGCGAGACGCGCGGGTTCATCTCGATGACGATCAGGCGGCCGTCCACCGGGTTCACCGCGAACTGGATATTGCAGCCGCCGGTGTCGACTCCGACCTCGCGCAGAATGGCGATGCCGAGATCGCGCATCTTCTGGTATTCGCGGTCGGTGAGGGTCATGGCCGGGGCGACCGTCATCGAGTCGCCGGTGTGCACGCCCATCGGGTCGACATTCTCGATCGAGCAGACGATGACCACATTGTCGTTGCGGTCACGCATGAGCTCGAGCTCGAATTCCTTCCAGCCCAGGATGGATTCCTCGATGAGCACGTTCGCGGTCGGCGAGGCGGCCAGGCCGCCACCGGCAATGCGATCGAGATCCTCTTCGTTGTAGGCCATACCCGAACCCAGGCCGCCCATGGTGAACGACGGGCGCACGACCACCGGATAACCAAGCTCCGCAACGGTTTCGCGGACTTCGTCCATGGTGTAGCAGACCTTGGAGCGCGCGGATTCGCCGCCGACCTTGGCGACGATGTCCTTGAACTTCTGCCGGTCCTCACCGCGCTGAATGGCCTCGAAGTCCGCGCCGATGAGCTCGACGTTGTACTTCTCCAGAATGCCGTTCTCATGCAGCGCCACAGCGCAATTGAGCGCCGTCTGACCGCCCAGGGTCGCCAGGATCGCGTCCGGACGCTCCTTGGCGATGACCTTCTCGACGAATTCCCAGGTGATCGGCTCCACGTAGGTGGAGTCGGCGAATTCCGGGTCGGTCATGATGGTCGCCGGGTTGGAGTTCACCAGCGACACCCGCAGGCCCTCGGAGCGCAGCACCCGGCACGCCTGCGTACCCGAGTAGTCGAACTCGCATGCCTGGCCGATGACGATCGGGCCCGAGCCGATCACCAGGATGTGGTTGAGATCGGTGCGGCGAGGCATCAGGCTCCTTCCATCAGCATTGCGAAGCGGTCGAACAGGTACGCGGCGTCATGGGGACCGGCGGCCGCTTCCGGGTGGTACTGGACGGAGAAGGCTTTGCCGTCGATGAGGTTCAGGCCCTCGACGGTGCCGTCGTTGGCGCACACGTGGCTGACCTCGGCCTTGCCGAACGGGGTGTCGAACACCTCGCCGCGCTCGCCCTCCAGGGCGAAGCCGTGGTTCTGCGCGGTGATCGAGATGCGCCCGCTGTGGTGTTCGACGACCGGGATGTTGATGCCGCGGTGGCCGAACTTCATCTTGTAGGTCTTGCGGCCCAGCGCCCGACCCAGGATCTGGTTGCCGAAGCAGATGCCGAACAGCGGCAGCCCCTCGCTCAGCACACCCTGGGTGAGCGCGACCGCGTCGTCCTGGGTGGCCGGGTCGCCCGGGCCGTTGGACAGGAACACACCGTTCGGGTTCAGTTCCTTGATCTGGTCGATGGTCACGTTCGAGGGCACCACGTGCACCCGCATCCCGCGCTGGGCGAACATGCGCGGGGTATTGGACTTGATGCCCAGGTCCACCGCGACCACCGTGAACCGGTGCTCGCCCTCGGGCTCCACCGTGTACATCTCGTCGGTGGAGACCTCACCGGCCAGATCCGCGCCCAGCATGGAGGGCTGGCCGTTGACGCGGTCGAGCAGCTCCTCGTAGTCGGCCAGGGCCGCGCCGGAGAAGATGCCCGCCTTCATGGAACCGCGAGTGCGCAAGTGCCGCACCAGGGCTCGGGTGTCGATGCCCGCGATGCCCACCACGTTCTGGTTCTCCAGCTCGCTCTGCAGGGTGCGGTTGGCGCGCCAGTTGGAGGCGCGGCGCGAGGGGTCGCGCACGGCGTATCCGGCCACCCAGATGCGCTGCGACTCGTCGTCCTCGTCGTTCCAGCCCGTATTGCCGATCTGGGGCGCGGTGGCCACCACGATCTGGCGGTCGTAGGAGGGGTCGGTGAGCGTCTCCTGGTACCCCGTCATCGCGGTGCAGAACACCGCCTCGCCCAAAGTCTGTCCGACGGCGCCGAAGGTCGAGCCCCGGAATACCCGGCCGTCCTCCAGCACCATTACCGCGGTATCGCCGCTCATGCCTCGTCTCCGTTCATAGCACCCGTCCAGGACGGGTACACCGTTTTGTCGTCACCCCGGAATCCGGTATCCACCTCGGTTCCGGTCGGCAGCGTCCAGCGAATTACCAGCACACCATCTTCCGTCATTACTTTCCCCGCATGTCCGCGCTCGGTGCGCACCGCGGTGATGGATTCGTTGGGAATCCAGATCGGCGCGGTGCCGTCGCGCTCGAGCAGAATGCCGCGCTCGAAGCGAGTCATCTCCGCCGTGGCCCGGAAACCCAGATCGCCCACCGTGATTCGCTGAATCCAGCTCGGGGCGAGCGTGCTGCCCAAGTACAGGCCCGTGGTCGGCTCCAACACCTGCGCGCCGCAGTCGGCGGGCACGGTCGGGAGGTCACCGATGGACGACGCCTGCTTGCGCGCCCTGCCCGTCCATGCCCGGTACATCAGCCACACGGCCAGTACGAACAGGGCGAACATTCCGACCACCCACAGCGTGCGCTCCATTTACGGTCCTCCTCGATTCCCCGCCCGCCGGGCTCCCCCGGCGATCTTCGCCGCCTCGCGTGCGGTGTTGCGCCCGCGCAGGAAGGTGGCCATCACCAAACCGGGCAGCGTCAACGCCTCGTACGGGGTGTTCTCCGCGATACTGGCGAGATCCTTGGACCGCACCGTCCACGCGGTATCCGGGTCGATCAGCACCAGGTTGGCCGGTTCGCCCACCTCGATCGGCCGACCCTGATCGTCGAGTCCCGCGATCCGCGCCGGGTTCTCGCTCATCACCCGGGCGACGCCGCGCCAGTCCAGCAGGCCACCGCGCACCATGGTCGCGACCACGATCGACAGCGCCGTCTCCAAGCCGAGCATGCCCGGACGCGCGGCGGCGAACTCGCAGCACTTGTCCTGTTCGGCATGCGGGGCGTGATCGGTGGCGACGCAGTCGATGATGCCGTCGGCCAGCGCCTCGCGCAGCGCCCGCACATCGGAGACCTCGCGCAGCGGCGGGTTCACCCGGTTCACCGCGTCATAGGTCTCGAGGCGGGAGTCGTCCAGGTACAGGTGGTGCGGGGTCACCTCGGCGGTGATCGAGATCCCTTGCGCCTTGGCCCATTTCAGCAGTTCCACGGTGCCCGCGGTGGAGGCGTGGCAGATGTGCACGCGCGCACCGGCATCGCGGGCCAGCAGCGCGTCACGGGCCACGATGGACTCCTCGGCGGCGCGCGGCCACCCGGCCAGACCCAGGCGGGCGGCGTTCGGACCCTCGTGCGCCACAGCGCCATTGGTGAGCCGCGGCTCCTCGGCGTGCTGGGCGATGAGCACGCCCAGGGAGTTCGCGTACTCCAGCGCGCGACGCATGATCAGCGGGTCGTAGACGCAGTGCCCGTCGTCGGAGAACATGCGCACCTTGGCCTCACCGGCGGCCATGGTGCCCATCTCGGCGAGCTGCTTGCCCTGCAGACCGACCGTGACCGCGCCCACCGGGTGCACATCCACCAGGCCGACCTCCTGGCCGCGCCGCCACACATGGTCGGTGATGACCTGCGAGTCGGCGACCGGGCTGGTGTTGGCCATGGCGAACACCGCCGTGTAGCCGCCGAGAGCGGCTGCGGCGGAACCCGTTTCGATGGTCTCGGTGTCCTCGCGGCCCGGCTCGCGCAGATGCGTGTGCAGGTCCACGAAGCCGGGCAGCAGGTACTGGCCGGTGCCGTCCACGATCTCGGCATCGGACGGCTGGCCCAGATCCGTGGCGATGGCCCGGATCTCGCCGTCGGCGAGCAGCACGTCCACCGGCTCGCCCTCGCCGTACAGGCGGGCGTTCTTGATCAGCACATTGCCCGGGTTTCCGGTCGCCTCGCTCACGCCACCACCTCATCCGTTCCGACCAGCAGGCGGAACAGCACCGCCATGCGCATATGAACTCCGTTGTTGACCTGTTGCAGCACAGCCGCTTTCGGGGAATCCGCGACCGAGGCGGCGATCTCCATACCGCGCAGCATCGGGCCCGGGTGCAGCACCACCGCGTGCTCGTCGAGCATGTTCAACCGACGCTGGTTGAGGCCGTAGTTGATCGAGTACTCCCGCGCCGAGGGGAAGAATCCGCCGTTCATGCGCTCGGCCTGCACCCGCAGCATCATCACCGCGTCCGCACCGGGCAGCTCCGCGTCCAGGGAGTGCGAGACCCGCACCGGCCAGGACTCCACGCCCACCGGCAGCAGCGTGCGCGGCGCGACCAGCACCACCTCGGCCCCAAGGGTGCTGAGCAGGAAGGCATTCGAGCGCGCGACCCGGCTGTGCAGAATGTCGCCGACCAGTACGACGCGCTTGCCGTCCAGGTCACCGAGGCGCTGACGCAGCGTCAGCGCGTCCAGCAGCGCCTGGGTGGGGTGCTCGTGCATACCGTCACCGGCGTTGATGATGGCCGGGCCGGGGCCGTCGTAACCGCTTGCGCCCTCCTGCATCTCGGCGAACCAGCGCGCGATCTGATGGGCCGCGCCGGAGGCCGGGTGGCGCACGATGAGCGCGTCCGCGCCCGCCGCGTGCAGGGTCAGCGCGGTATCGCGCAGCGATTCACCCTTGGAGACAGAAGAACTCGACGCGCTCACATTGATGACGTCAGCGCTCATCCACTTACCGGCGACCTCGAAGGAGACGCGGGTGCGGGTGGAGTTCTCGAAGAACACCGTCATGACGGTGCGCCCGCGCAGCGTCGGCAGCTTCTTGACCTCGCGGCCCAGCAGGGCCTGTTCGAAGCGCTCGGCCTCGTCCAGCAAACCGCTGGCGGCGTCGCGGTCCAGGTCGGTGACCGACAGCAGATGCTTCACTTCTCCCCCTCCTGGCCCAGGTAGACACCGTCACGTCCGTCGTGCTCGCGCAGCAGCACCCCGATGTCCTCGGAGCGCGCGGTGGGCACGTTCTTGCCGACGTAGTCGGCGCGAATGGGGAGTTCGCGGTGCCCGCGATCGATGAGCACCGCCAGCTGCACGGCGCGGGGACGGCCCAGATCGCGCAGCCCGTCGAGGGCGGAGCGCACGGTCCGGCCGGAGAAGAGCACATCGTCGACGAGCACGACCAGCGCGTCCTCGATACCGCCCTCGGGCACCGAGGTGCGCTCCAGGGGACGGTGCGGGCGGCTGCGCAGATCATCGCGGTAGAGGGTGATGTCGAGGGAGCCGACGGCGGGGCGCACCCCGGCGAACTCCTCGATCTTGAGCGCCAGTCGATTGGCGAGAGTCGTTCCGCGCGTGGGGATTCCGATCAGCACTACGCGGGGCGCGGCCGGATCGTTGGAATCGAGGGCGGTCTTCTCGATAATCTGATGCGCCATGCGCGCGATGGTGCGGCCGACATCCGAATCCGACAGCAATTCGCGCCCGACCTGCACCCGCTCGGGGTCATGCCGCTGCGAGTGCTCGCCAGCGCTCGACTTGGCGGCCCGGTCTTCGGGCACGACCATGTCGACCTCCTTCCCCGCCTCACTGGACGGTCCGTTAAAGGATGTCTTTCCGGGGAGAGAGCCTAACAGCGCCGTCGCAGGTCGAAACCGCCGCACCCCCTCGGCAACCGCCACCGCGGCGAGCCTCCTCCCCCGTTTTCACCTGCGTGAATTCGAAAACCGCCGGTTCCAGCGGCAATCGCGCAGTTACGGGCCGATTGAGGCTGTGGTGAGGTTCACGGTTCGACCGGAGCGACACCGAGAATCGCACGGCTCACATGTTTAGATGCGCATATTTACGTGTAGGTATGTTCCATCTCCCCTGCGGAGGGAGCGACCAGCGTGAATCCCGGTTGGCGAACTGGATTCATACGCTGTATATCGCTATGTGCGATGCTCGTGGGGTGAGCAATGAAGCTGACTTCACCGAACCCACCCGCCTCACCTTCCGCGGCCACGGCGGTATCGACCTGGCCGGTGACGGTTGGGGCCCCACCGACGGCCCGCTCGTGGTGTTCCTACACGGCGGCGGGCAGACCCGGCACTCCTGGAAGGATTCCGGGCTGGCGCTGGCCAAGGCCGGGCTGCACGCGGTGCTGCTCGATGCCCGCGGACACGGCGACAGCGACTGGGCGGCCGACGGCGACTACCGGCGCGACGCCATGGTGGAAGACCTCATGGGCGTGCTAGCACAGCTCGACAAACCGGCCTTCGTGGTGGGCGCGAGTATGGGCGGGCTCACCGGGCTGCTCGCCACCGCACATCCTCAGCGTGAGCGCATCACCGGTCTGGTGTTGGTCGATGTGGTGCCCCGGCCGGAGAAGGCGGGCGTGGAGCGGGTGCTGAATTTCCTCGGCGGCCATCAGGACGGCTTCGCCTCGCTGGAGGAGGCCGCCGATGCCGTGGCCGAATATCTGCCGCATCGGCGACGGCCGCGCAATCCCGAAGGGCTGCTGCGCAATCTGCGCCAGCGCGACGACGGCCGCTGGTACTGGCACTGGGATCCGGCCATGATGTCGCGGCGCGGCGCGGGCGAGGACATCGAACTGCACACCGAGGTCCTGGAGGCGGCGGCGCGCGAGCTCACCATTCCGGTGCTGTTGGTGCGCGGCGCGCTCTCGGATGTGGTGAGCGAGGAGGGCGTCGCCGCCTTCCGGGAACTGGTCCCCCACGCCGACTACGCCGAGATCGGCGCGGCCGCGCATACCGCCGCCAGTGACGCCAATGACGAATTCACCGATGCGGTGGTCGATTTCGTGCGGGCCCACGTGCACGCGCGCTGACGCCGCGGCCGAGCGGATTTGACCCTCACGCGACGTGAGGGTCGAACCTCGGGGGCATGAACGACTACATCAGCCCCGTCCCCATCCCCGCGCTGGACGCGGTGGCCCCCGAGGTCTACCGGAACTACTACGGCATGCCGCAATTCGTCACCGTCCCGACCGCCGATATCGACGAGTCCCGGGACTTCTGGATGCGCGGGCTCGGGTTCATCGACATCTTCTCCATTCCCGGTGTCCTGGTCCACCTGCGGCGCTGGGCCTTCCAGGACGTCTTGCTGGTCGCCGGGGAACCGGCCGCCGAACCGTCCGCGCTGCGGGTCAACTTCTCCTGTGTGCTGAGTCAGAACGACGAAATCGTCAGCCGCTGTACCGAACTCGTGCCGGGATGCGTGAGCGGCCCGGAGGAGATGCCGTGGAACTGCACCGAGGTCACCGTCGTGACGCCGGAGAACACCCGGGTCGTCATGACCGCCGCGCGCCCGCTCGATCCGAACAGTGAGCAGGCCGACTACCTGCGGGCGGCGGGGTTCCCGGTGCCCGATCCCGCATGATCGATACTGAGGTGATGACGAGCGCGGCCGACACCGGACACGACGACGAGACCTCGCGACCCGAGGAGCTCACCGTCGGGCGGGCGGCCGCGCTCGTCGGCATCAGCGTGCGAACCCTGCATCACTGGGATGTCATCGGCGTGGTGCGGCCGAGCGGGCGCACCTGGTCGGGTTATCGCCTGTACTCGGCCGACGACATCGCCCGCATCCATCGCGTACTCGTCTATCGGGAGCTGGGTTTTCCGCTCGCCGAGATCGCACGACTGCTCGATGATCCCGAGGTCGACGCCCAGCGGCAGCTGCGGCGGCAACGCGCGGAACTGGTCGAGCGCATCTCCCGACTACAGGACATGGTCGGCGCGGTGGATCGCATGCTGGCCGCCACTCGCGCCGGTATGCGGCTCACCCCCGAGGAGCAGGTCGCGATCTTCGGCGACGACTGGAATCCGGCGTGGGTGAGCGAGGCGGAGGAGCGGTGGGGCAACAGCCCGCAATGGGCCCAGTACGCCGAACGCGCGATGGACCGGACAGCGGACGAGTGGACCGAAATCGCCACGGCGACAGACGCTTTCCACGCGGATCTGGCCGCCGCCAAGCGCAGCGGCCGCGCTGCCGACTCCCCCGCCGCCAACGCCCTCGCCGAACGGCACCGCGCCCTGATGTCCCACTATTTCGACTGCACCCATTCGATGCAGGTGTGCCTGGCCCGCCGCTTCATCGAGGAACCCGGCTACGCCGAGTACTACGACGCCCTCGAACCCGGCCTCACCGTCTGGTTCCGAGATGTGATCTTCGCGAACGCGCAGGCCAACGGCATCGATCCGGACTCGGCCACCTGGGAGTGACCGCCCGCCGACGGTCCGGCATGGCACCCTGGAAGCAGGGGGTGTACCAATCGCACTCTCTTCCAAGCGAAGTCGAGGTGGTGGTTCGTGAACACCCCGCATATCTGCGCCGCGTCGGCGGCCGTGCACTGGATGCCGGTGAAAGATCCGCACAACCGAGGGCCCTTCGTCTATCGGGGCATCGGCGCCGACGGCGTGTGGTTGCTGTGGCTCGACACCCGCCCCGGCCATCCGACCGGTTGGCGGCTGGCGGCGTACAACTCCCCCGACCGGATCGTCGACCTCGGCGTGCGCGGAATAGGCGCGGCGCTCGATGCCGCGAATGCCCGCATCGCCCGCACGCCCGTCGCCGTACCCGCTCCCGTCGAGTCGAGCCTGTCCGGAATCGGATTGGCGCTGTACCGATTTCGCGAGGCACTCGACGATGTGTGCATGCTGGCCGCGCTGGACAATCAGGTCGCCATCAAACACGCGCTGCGCACCCAGGAGACGATTCTCGACACCGTGCACCAGCAACTGCGTCAGCTGGGTAGTGCGTTGCACACCGAACTCGGACTGCCCACGCGCGCCGAGGCCGTGGCCGCCGCTCCGCGTATCGGCGTGGTCGCCGCCGATGGGCGCGGACAGCCCGTCACCTTCGACACCTATGTCGACGCCCTGATCTACGCCGACGACCGGTCGGTCCACGACCGGCGCGCCTACCTCCAGACCCGCTTGGAGCGCTGCGCGCCGGTCCGCGCGCACCGCCTCGGGCAGGCGCTGCGCGCGTTGCGTTCGACACTGCTGGAGACCTCCGAACTCGAGCCCGGTCCGCGCGAATTCCTGCGGGGCGCGACCGCCGCGCTGCCCGGTCTGAGCGAGACCCTGTCGCGCACGGCCGCTTTCGCCGCGGATATGGCACGGTGCTACGGCCAGGAGGTCTACGGCATCGCGGTGCATCCCCACCTGGTCGATTACGAGGTCTGATTCCCGCGAACCGGGCCACTTGAACATATGTTCGAACCGTCGTAGATTCGGCGACATGTCCACACCACTACAGGGATCGCTGCTCGATGGATTCGGATCCGTCGAGGTAGGGCCGCTGACCGAGCTGCGGCGGACCGTGCTCGGCTCCGGAGCCTGGGTGGATGTGCTGCCTGGCTGGCTGCGGGGAGCCGACGAGATGTTCGAGCGCTTGGCGAGCGACGTGCCGTGGCGGGCGGATCGGCGGCAGATGTACGACCGGATGGTGGACGTGCCTCGGCTGCAATGCTTCTACGACGAGGGGCAGCCACTGCCGGATCCGGTCCTGGACGTGGCGCGCGACGCGCTGAGCGAGCACTATCGCGCCGAACTCGGGGAACCGTTCCGGACCGCCGGACTCTGCTACTACCGCGACGGCGACGACAGTGTCGCCTGGCACGGGGACCGCATCGGGCGCGGCGCGAAGCATGACACCATGGTGGCGATCGTGTCGGTGGGCGCGGCGCGAGCGCTGTCGCTGCGGCCGCGGGCGGGTGGGGCGAGCATTCGGTATCCACTCGGCCACGGGGATCTGATCGTGATGGGCGGCTCGTGCCAGCGGACATGGGAGCACGCGGTGCTGAAAACCCGCCGCGCGGTGGGGCCGCGAATCAGCATCCAGTTCCGGCCGCGCGGCGTGCGCTAGCGGTTCGCGTGGCGCGGCGGTGGCGCGCACACGCTGACCGGGGGTCCGGTCGCGCAGGTGGCCGCCGAGATCGGCGTTCAGGGCCGTCGGGCGAAGTCCGGGGCGTGTTCGGGGAGCACGCCTCGGGCGATCAGGAACGGCGGCAGGCTGCGGAGGATCGGTATTCGGCGAAATACCCTCAGCGGCAGCGGCGTTCGCGACATATTCGACACATTGACCTTGCCCGACACCGCCGGTCCGATGAAGTTGGCGTGCGCGGCCCGCTGAATGGTCTGGGTGACGACGGTCGGCACCGTGCGGCGGCGCTGCACCTTCGCCAGATCCTTCGTGGTGACGGTGTGCGTCAACAGTTTCGGGGCGAGAATGCGCGCGGCGGCCACCGCGTCCTGTACCGCCAGGTTGATGCCGACGCCGCCGACCGGCGACATGGCGTGCGCCGCATCCCCGATACACAGCAGGCCGTCGGCGTACCAACGGTCGAGGCGGTCGAGCTTCACATCGAGGAGTTTCACCTCGTCCCAACCATTCACGGCGTCCACGCGGTCGGCCAGCCACGGTACGACCTCGGCCATACTGCCCACGATCTCGCCCACGGGCCGTTGCCGCAGCGCCGGATCGGAGCCCTTGGCGATGAGGGTGGCCACCTGCCAGTAGTCGCCTCGGTCAAGCATGATGGCGGCGCGGTTGGAGGTGAGCACCGGCACCGCGCCCGCCGGATCGGTCGAGTTGCGCGGCAGCCGGAACCACCACACGTCGAACGGTGTGGACCACCGGTGCGCACCGAGCCCGAGTGCCTGCCGCAACGTCGACGAGCGACCGTCGCAGGCGACCGTCAGGTCCGCGCGAATCTCGCCCGCCGCACCGTCTTTCCCGCGATAGCGCACCCCGACCACCCGGCCGTCCTCGCACAGCACGTCGGTGGCCTCGGTGTTCATCCGCAGCCGGAAGGTCGGCTCGGCATCCGCGGCGCGCGCCAGCAGATCGAGCAGATCCCACTGCGGCACCATGGCGATATACCGCCGCCGCCCCGGTATGTGCTCGAAGGTGGCGACGGTCTGCATCTGCCCACCGATCGGCACCTGCACCGAATTCAACCGCCGCTGCGGCAGTTTCGTGAATTCGTCCATCAGGCCGAGTTCATCGAGCAGGTCGAGGGTGGTCGGATGTACGGTATCCCCGCGGAAATCTCGCAGGAAGTCACCGTGCTTCTCCAGCACCGTGACCTCGACTCCGCCACGAGCGAGCAAGAGCCCCAAGACCATTCCGGCCGGGCCGCCACCGGCGATCAGACAGGTCGTGCGTTCCATCGGGCATCCCTCCCGAATCGACTACCACCGCTGATTTCGATGGTAGTCGGGCACCGCACGGCTCAGTCGCGGAACAGCAGGAAGAAATAGGGGTCGGCCAGGCCGCGCATATCCATGACGCCGAGCAGGGTGTCGGCGTCCACCCGGCGAAAGATGTCGACGATCGGCAGATGGTCGTAGATCATTGCGGCACTGGACTTTCCACGAAATTCCAGATCACGCAGCCGGGCACGCGGGGTGGTCGCGCGCAACATCGGGCGCAGCGCGCCGAGCGAGCGGCGGACCGGGCGCAGGGCGGCGACGGGGACGCGTCCGGCGAGGAACAGCGGCACCCGGCGCGGGTCCACCGGGAAGATATCGCCGTCGGGCGCCGCGAACAGCAGTGGCTGCACGGCGTCGGCACCGTCGAACTGCTTGCCGTACCAACCGGATTCGACCAGCACGCCCTTCCACGGATGGCCGGTGTCGAGTTCGTCGCCGCGCCAGCGGCCGGTGGTGATCTCCGCGACGCTCACCGTCGGCAGGGTGTCGAACAGCTGCCACGCCTGCTCGGGGGTGCAGCCCCCGGAGCGCAGTTCGCGCAGCCGCGCCGCCCCGTCCACCGTCGATTGTCCGGCGACCATCCCCAGCCTCCTTGCCCGAGTGGATGAAATACTTCATCTCACAATATCTCAGCACTCTCGCAGTACCGCTGTGACCACCGCCTCACCCGGGAGCATTGACCTGAACCAAGGTTGAGGACCGATGCTCGAACGCATGAGCACAGTGAACGTCGAAGCGCCGGTCATCGAGGACGACACCGTCGATCACGCGGCGGACCGGGAAGCCATCACGCGGATCATCGCCACCGTGGAGACCGCGTACAACACCAATGACGCGGACCTCATGGTGTCGGATCTGGCGCGAAACGCGGTGGTGGGCAATGCGGTCGGCATGCTCCAGGAGGGCCGCGAGGTCGTACTCGAGGCGAGTCGCGTGGGGTTGGCCGGATTCCTGAAGAACGAGTACGTGCGCTACGACGTGCGCGACATCGTGTTCCCGCGCCCGGATATCGCACTGGCACACAAGACCGCCCGGGCCACCACCGCCGATGGTGAGCTGATCGATGCCGAGCCCGCCATGGTCGCCCTGTACGTGCTGGCCAAGGAGAACGGCCGCTGGTGGATCGTGGCGCGGCAGAACACCCTGATCCCGCGGGCCGAGTAACGGCCCCGGCAGGCCCCGGCCGGTTTCGTACACCCCCGGCCGGGGCCTTTTCGTCATTTCGGCAAAAACTTTCGGAAACAGCTGGCGCTCCTCGTTTTAGTCACCTAACCTAAAACGCATGTCGACAGTGCGCGACGCGACCGAGGCCATTGCCGCGGCCCGTCATCCCGAAGAGCTCTTCGGCACTGCCGCAACCGATTCCGCCACTCGGCGGGCCGCGCGGCGGCGCTATCACCAGTTGGCCGCGCTGGTACATCCCGATCGCGGCGACGCGACGACAGTGGCGGCCTTCGCACGGCTCGCCGGGCTGTATCGGCAGTGGCAGTCGCTGGGAGACACCGCGTTCGAGGCGACGGGCGCGAGCGGTCGGACCTACTCCGTCGGCGCGGTGCACGCGCGCGGTTCGGTCGCCGACGTGCACCGCAGCGGCGGCGATCGGGTGGTGAAGATTCCGCGGCGCGCGAGTGCCAATCGACTGCTCGCCGCCGAGCGAAACGCCCTGCGCGACCTCGCGGAGCTCACCGAGGACCACGCCTGGCTGCGCCCGTACTTTCCCGAACTGGTCGATACGGTCGACCACGTTGACACCGTCTCCGGTGAGACGCGCACCGTCAATGTGCTCGGCGCGCCCACCGACGAGTTCGTCAGCCTCGAGGAGGTGCGCGCGGCCTATCCGCACGGTCTCGATCCGCGCGACTACGCCTGGATGCACCGCCGTCTGCTGCGCTGCCTCGCGGGTGCGGCGCTGGCCGGGTGGGTGCACACCGCGATCGCGCCCGCCAATGTGCTGATTCATCCCCGGCTGCACGGTGTGGTGCTGGTCGGGTGGTCGTTCGCGACGCGTGCGGGTAGGCCCGCCGCCGCCACGATCGGCTCCCTCGACTATCCGCCGGAGATTCACAAGGCCGTGGCCCCGGAGACGGATGTCTTTCTCGCGCACCGGCTCCTGCTCACCATGCTCGGTGAGCGTGCCACCGCTCCCCTGCGGGCCTTCGCCGAGGGCTGCCTGCAATCCGACCCCCGGCTGCGCCCGGACGCGGCCGGACTCCTCCAGGAATTCGACGACCTGCTCGATCGGCTCTACGGGAAGCGCCGCTTCCGGCCGTTCGCGCTGCCGAAAGGACAGTGATCACAATGGGTTACGGCAATTGGGACGACCGCGCCTACGATGCCGCCCGCACCTTCCGGGCCGCCCGCGGCCTCGACGATTTCGGTTACACCGCCGAGATGCGGGCCAAACCGTGGAACGAGTGGACCGCGCATCCGTCGCTCGATCCGAAACATGTCGCGGTGCGCGAATCGCGGGACTCCGAGGAGCACGGCCGGTCGCTGCCCATCGCGGTGCTGTTCGACGTGACCGGGTCGATGGGTGTGGTGCCGCGCATCATGCAGGAGAAGCTCGGGAAGCTGCACGGACTGTTGCGGCGCAAGGGGTACGCCGAGGACCCGCAGATTCTGTTCGGCGGTATCGGGGACGCCGACTGCGATCGAGTTCCCTTGCAGGTCGGACAGTTCGAATCCGACAACCGGATGGACGAGCAGCTGCGGCTGATCCTGCTGGAAGGCGGTGGCGGCGGCCAGAAGTCCGAAAGCTATGAGCTGGCCGCGTATTTCATGGCCCGGCACACCGCGACCGACGCGTGGGACAAGCGGGGACGCAAGGGTTACCTGTTCATCGTCGGCGACGAGCTCAACAAGAAGCGGTTGGCGGCGCGGCATGTGCGCGAGGTCATCGGAGACGATGTGCCGTCGGATATTTCGGTGGAGTCGATCTACCGGGAATTGGCCGATCGCTGGCATGTGCACTACATCCTGCCGAATCAGTCCAGCTACTACGACGATCCCGAGATCGCCGAGCATTGGCGGGGCCTGCTCGGTGAGCGGTTGTTGCGACTGGACGATCCGGCGGCGGTGTGCGAACTCATCGCGTTGACCATCGGAATCATCGAGGACCGTGTCGATCTCGGGGCCGGGCTGGCGGATCTGCGCGATATCGGATCGGTCAGCGAGGCCGAGGCGGTGGGCAAGGCCCTGGCTCCGCTGGGCGGACTGGCGCGCGGCCGCAGCGTCGGCTCGCTGCCCGCCGCGACCGGCGACGACGACGTCGTCTTCGGGAACTGAAGGGGGCGAGGATGTTCGGCGACCGCCACCTCATCGTGGTGGACCTGGGCTTCGGCGACGCGGGTAAGGGCGCGACCGTGGATTGGCTGTGCTCGGCCGAGGCCGCGCTCGACGTCTCGGCCGTGGTGCGGTTCAACGGCGGGGCGCAGGCCGCGCACAATGTGGTCGCGCGGGGCAGACACCACACCTTCCGGCAGTTCGGGTCCGGGACGCTCTCCGGTGTTCCGACGCTGCTGTCTCGACACATGCTGGTGGAACCGCTCGCGCTGGCCGCCGAGGCCAGGGCGTTGTCCGAACTCGGTGTCGCCGAACCGCTCTCGCTGCTGTCGGTGGACGAGCGGGCCCTGCTCACCACCCCGATTCACGGGGCGGCCAACCGCTGCCGGGAGGATGCGAGGGGTACCTCCCGGCACGGTTCGTGCGGCATCGGCATCGGGGAGACCGCGGCGTACGCGCTCACCCACGATGCGCCGAGGGTAGCGGATTGCCGTCGGCCGGAGGTGTTGCGGCGCAAGCTGATAGCACTGGAGGAGCACTACGGCGCGCTGCTCGCGCAGGGGTCGCACGAGTACGACGCCATCGACGATCTCGTGGACATGTACCGCGAATTCGCCGGTGCCGTAGCGATTCTGCCCGATGATCGGCTCGCCGGATTCGCGGCGGCGGGGCGACTGGTGTTCGAGGGCGCGCAGGGGGTGCTCTTGGACGAATGGCGCGGCCTGCACCCGCACACCACATGGTCGACGGTGGAACCGCGCCATGCGCGGAACATGTTGTCGCGCATCGGAGAACCGGCGTCGGTACTGGGCGTGACGCGCGGCTATCTCACGCGGCACGGCGCGGGACCGTTTCCCAGTGAAGACCCGGCGCTGTCGATTCCCGAGCCGCACAATGACACCGGCCGCTATCAGGGCGCTTTCCGGCTCGGTCATCTCGACCCGATCCTGCTGCGCTATGCCATCGCGGCCTGCGGCGGCATCGACGGGCTCGCGGTGAACCATCTCGACGCGCTCGCCGACGTGCGCACCACCACCGGATACATGACCGCCGACGGCTTCCTCGACAGCATCGAGTGTGGGCCGTGGCGCGATCTCGACCATCAGCGGCGCCTCACCGAGCTGTTGGCCGGGGCCACGCCGGTGCTCGCGGACCTGCCGCGCGATATCCCCCGCTACCTCGAGGAGACGCTCGGCGTGCCGGTGGTACTCACCGCCGACGGTCCCGACCGGTCCGCTCGCACGGTCCGGGTCGCCGCTGCGGCATGATGGTTCGCCGTGGAGCAGCAATCGGCCGTATCACTCGATGTCGTCGCGCTGCGCTACGGGCGCGACGACCCCACCGTCACCCTCGGTATCGCGGCCCGGGCGTGGGAGCCGTTCGCCGGTGAACTCGCGCTACCCGGCGTCCTACTCGGCCGCGGTGAGCGCCTCGACGCCGCCGCGCGCCGCGCGGTGCACACCAAACTCGGTGTGCCCGAAGCGGCCATCGCGGCGGTCGGGCAGCTCGCCACCTTCGACGAGCCCACCCGCGACCCGCGCGGGCCGACCCTGTCCATCGCCATGTGGGCCGTGGTCACCGAGCACGACACCGACCACGCCACCTGGGTGCCCTTCGACAAGGTGCCGACACTGGCCTTCGACCACAACCGGATCGTGGAGACCGCGCGCGGGCTGCTGGCCGGAATGCTGTGGAAGAACCTGCGCTTCACCCGGCCACTGGTGGGTGAGGAGTTCCCCGCCACCCGCGCGGTGGAGCTCACCACCGCACTCGAGGGCGCGCGGCCGGACCCCGGCAATCTCAACCGCACCCTCGCCACGCTCCCCGGGCTGACCCGCACCGGAGAAAGAATGCGGGTCAAAGCCACCGGTCGTCCTGCCGCGGTGTGGGCCTTCGAACCATCGGCATGACCCGCACGGGTCGCCGCCCGCCTCGGGGACTACACCCCTACGCAGCTGAGCGGGATCGCGTCCCGAATGACACCAGCCACGTGGATCACCTGCCGCACATTCGCCTACCGCTGGCGCAGGACTGATTCCACGACCGCGCGCACGCTCGCGCGCAACGCGTCGGTCTGGCCCGCGCGGACCATGGCGGAGGCAAGTTCACTGCCGACGGTGCTCAGCAGTAGGCGGCCGACGACCGCCGCGTCGAGGTCGGGGCGGACCTCGTGGAGCAGGGTGGTGATGTGGCGATCCCAGGTGCCGTGGAATTCGGCGGTGCGCGGATGTGGGTCCATGGGTGCGCCGCGATAGGCGGCCATGAGTTCGACATTGTCGGCCATCATGAGGGTCATGGCATCGAAGAAGGCCACGAGTCGCTCCGCCGCGGGTGCGCCCGGCCCCAATGGCGGTGGGCCGTCGGAGATTTGGGCCATGAGCGTTTCGGCCGGTTCGGCGACCAGTGCGTAGAGCAATCCGGCGCGGCTGCCGAAGCGGTGGAAGATGGTGCCCTTGCCGACTCCGGCGGCCGCGGCGACGCGGTCCATGGTGAGCGCCTCGGCGCCGTGCTCGGTCAGCAGCGCCCGGGTCGCCTCCAGGATCGCGCTCCGATTACGCGCGGCATCGGCCCGTTCTTTGCGCTCGTGACCAGCCATTTCCTCCGCTTTCATTGACAAACTTGACCGGCGGTCCATATCGTTGCGGCGAATTGGACCGGCAGTCAAGTTATGGAGTTCTCGATGCAGGCAATCGTAATGACCGGGACCGGCGGGCCCGAGGTACTGGTGGCGCGGGAGGTGCCCGAGCCGCGGCCGCGGGTCGGTGAGGTGCTGATTCGCAGTGCGGCTGTTCCGGTGTTGTTTCCGGAGACACTGCTGCGGTCGGGAGCGTTTCCGTTGCCTGTGGAAGGGCCGCTCGTCTTCGGCACCCAAGCGGTGGGTGTGGTGGTCGAGGTCGGCGACGGGGTCGACGCCGGGCTGATCGGGCAGCGGGTGTTGGTGGCCAGCGACAGTTTCGGCACCTATGCCGAATTCGTCTGCGCCCCAGCCGAGTCCGCCGTGGCCGTTCCGGAGGGACTGTCGTCGGTGGAGGCGGCGGCGGTCGCCATGAGTGGTTCGGTCGCACTGCCGCTGCTGGAGACCGCTCGGCTCACCGGGACCGAAACGGTCGTAATCGAGGTCGGCGCAACGGGTGTCGGTGGGTATCTCACCCAGCTCGCGAAGGAGTTCGGGGCGGCGCGGGTGATCGCCACGGCGGGCGGTACGGCCAAAATGCGGCGGGCGCGGGAGCTCGGTGCGGACGAGGTCGTCGACCACAGCGATGCGGCCTGGCCGCAACGTCTGCGCGAGATCCTCGGCGGCACAACGGTCGACGTGGTGTTCGACTCCCTCGGCGGCGAATCCGCCAGCGCGCTGCTGGATCTCATGACCCCGCTGCGCGGCCGCATGCTCAGTTACGGCTGGCTCTCCGGCGCACCCGCCCAGGTGACCGCCATGGACCTCATCGGCCGCGGCCTCACGCTCATCGGCTGCGCCGGGCCGGAGTGGCTTGCCGGGGTGGCGCGGGCGCGCGGGGCCGTTCTCGACCGTGCCGCAACGGGTTCGGTGACCGTACTGACCGATCGGGTCCTACCGCTCGCGCAGGCGAGCGAGGCACACCGGGTGATCGGCGAGCGCCTCACCATGGGCACCGTCGTGCTGCGCCCCGACGGAATCGCCGAGTAGGCACCGCTGGTGGCGATGACGGTCGAGGGGTCAGCCTCGACGCCACCTGCGAATAATGGGGCTCAGCCCGTGATTTCCCACTCGTACACGGTCAGCTCCGAGGCACCGGTGGTGTGGATCGGGTCGGTGTAGACGAGTTCGCGGGCAGCGGCGAGGTTTTCGGCGCGAATGACATAGGCTCCGCCGCTGCCGTCGGTGAATTTGCCGGTCTCCACCAGCTGCCCACGCGAACGAACCGCATCGAGCCAGGCTCGATGCGGTTCGACGACGGTCTGGTCGAAGCGCTCGGTGCGCATCGCCAGCACGAGATATTTGCGCACTTACGCCTCGTCGTCGGCGTCGACCGGGGCGACGGTGGCGCGGGTGGCCGCGGCGGCGGCGCGCACCTGCGGGGCCACCTCCACCACGCGGCCGAGCACGCCGTTGACGAAGGACGGGGAGTCGTCGGTGGAGAGCTCCTTGGCCAGCTCCACCGCCTCGTCCACCGCCACCACGGGCGGAACGTCGTTGGCGTGGAACAACTCCCACACCGCCACCCGCAGAATGGCGCGGTCCACGGCGGGCAGCCGCGACAGCGCCCAATCCTGCAGGTACGACTCGATGGTGCCGTCGACCCGGTCCAGGTCGTCGGCGACGCCCTCGACCAGGACCCGGGTGTAGGGGTTCACCGGCGCGACGGCATCGTCGCGCAGCGCCAATGTCACGCGTTCGGCGAGCAGTTCCGCCGGATCGATATCACGCGCCTCGGCTTCGAACAGCAGGTCCACCGCGCGTCGGCGCGCCTTGTGCCGCGCACCGAGCTTCTTGTAGTTCGACTTCTTGTCCACCGGCTGATCGGCCACGGTCACCATTATCCGGTCAGGAGTTGACGCGGCTGATGTAGCTGCCGTCGCGGGTGTCGATCTTGAGCTTGTCGCCGACATTGATGAACAGCGGCACCTGCACCTCGGCGCCGGTCTCGATGGTGGCGGGCTTGGTACCGGCGCTCGAGCGGTCGCCCTGCAGGCCCGGCTCGGTGTGGGTGACCTCGACCTCGATGGCGACCGGGAGCTCGATGAACAGCGCCTCGCCCTCGTGCATGGCGATCTGCACGCCCATGTTCTCCAGCAGGAAGCCACCCGCCTTGCCGACGGTGGACTCGCCCAGGTGAATCTGGTCGTAGGTCTCGCCGTCCATGAAGATGTAGTCCGAGCCGTCGTGGTACAGGTAGGTCATATCGCGACGGTCGACGGTCGCGGTCTCGACCTTGACGCCCGCGTTGAAGGTCTTGTCGACGACCTTGCCGGACATGACGTTCTTCAGCTTGGTGCGCACGAAGGCGGGACCCTTACCCGGCTTGACATGCTGGAACTCGACAATCTGCTGAAGCTGATTGTCGATCTTCAGCACGAGGCCGTTCTTGAAGTCGCTGGTGTCCGCCACTGTCCTCGGATCTCCTCTAGTCGGGCAACCGCGTCAGTCGACGACGGTCAGGTCTTTGCTGGTGCGGGTGAGCAGTTCCGGGCCCCCCTTGCGAACCACGAGCGTATCCTCGATCCGGACGCCACCGCGGCCGGGGAAATACACGCCTGGCTCGACGGTCACCGCCACGCCATTGAGCAGTGTACCCGTGCCCGTTTTGGCGATTCCGGGCGCTTCGTGGATCTGTAGTCCGACACCGTGGCCGAGGCCGTGCACGAACAGCTCGCCGTAGCCCGCCGCCTCGATGACCGAGCGGGAGGCCGCGTCCACCGATTTGGTCGAAACGCCTGGCTTCAGGGCTTCGCGACCGGCCCGCTGGGAGGCGTGGACCAGGTCGTAGATCTCGCGCTGCCAGTCCGAGGCCTTGCCGAGGACGAAGGTGCGGGTCATATCCGAGTGGTAGCCGCCGATCATGGCCCCGAAGTCCATTTTCACGAAGTCGCCGGTGGCCAGCACCGCCTCGGTGGGACGGTGGTGCGGGACAGCCGAATTCACGCCCGCGGCGACAATGGTCTCGAAGGCGATGCCGTCCGCGCCGTGTTCGAACATGAGCCATTCGAGTTCGCGCGCCACCTGGCGTTCGGTGCGGCCGGGGCGCAGGCCGCCGCGCTCGAGCAGGGTGGCCAGCGCGGCATCGGCGGCGTCGCAGGCGGCGCGCAGGCGGCCCACCTCGAATTCGTCCTTGACCATGCGCAATTGCTCGACCAGGCCCGGGGTGGGCACGAACTCGAGGCCGGTGCCGAGGGCCTGGAAGCCGCGGTGCTGCTCGACGGTGAGGACGTGGCTCTCGAATCCGACTCGGCCGGTTTGCCATTCGCCCGCGATCTCCACCACCCGTCGGGCGCTGGCGCGATTGATCTCGGCGCGCAGATCCGGCACCTGTTCGCCGACCTGGGTGCGGTAGCGGCCGTCGGTGCAGATGACGGTGCGGTCCTCGGTGGTGTCCCAGGCGTAGACCAGCAGCGCCGCATTGGATCCGGTGAATCCGGTGAGGTAGCGGATATTGATCAGATCCGTCACCAACAGGGCGTCGACACGGTTCTCCACCAGCAGGTCGCGCAGCGCGGCTCGCCGTAGTGCGAAGTTCGGACGTGGGCCCGGGTCGTGATCAGCCATGCGTCCAAGCTACAGCCGACGTGTCGGGACACCGACACGCAACACGTGGAAACGCCCGGTCGGAGCGGTGGTTGTTCACATGTGCCGGAGTTGTCCACAAATCGAGAATCGGTGGTCCGCAAGGCGGTTCGGTGCGGCAGGGTCGAGGCATGGACCCGCTGCCCCTGCTTCTGCTCACGATCTGGTGTGCGGTGCTCAGCGGAATCGACCTGCGCCGCCGACGGTTACCGAACGCCTTGACGCTGCCCGGCGCCGGGCTGGTGCTGGGTTACGGCGCGCTGTCGGGGCGGTTGACGGTGGCGCTGGTCGGGGCGCTCCTACTTGTGCTGCCGTATCTGGTGATTCATCTGATCGCACCGGCGGCGCTCGGGGCCGGGGATGTGAAACTCGCCATCGGGCTGGGTGCGGCGACCGCCCTCGGCGGGGCGCAGGCGTGGGTGTGGGCGGCGGTGCTGGCACCCGTCGCGACGGCCCTCGCGGGTGTGGCGGCAATACTCGCGCAAACGCCGCGACCTCGGGATTCGCCGACGCGACCGGACGCGGGCCGGACCGTCGCGCACGGTCCGGCGATGTGCCTGGCCAGTGTGCTGGCCCTGACCTTCACAGTGTGCTGGCGCTGACGCGGACACGCTGGCGTCGGGCTGCGCCGGACCTGCGTGTCGGAGCGACCGTATTCGCATGGAAAGATAGGAGCCGTGTTGCGCTGGATAACTGCCGGAGAATCCCATGGTCCCGCTCTTGTCACCATTCTCGAGGGAATGGTGGCCGGTGTCGAGGTGACCTCCGCCGACATTGCCGCGCAGCTGGCGCGCCGCCGACTCGGCTACGGCCGCGGCGCGCGCATGAAGTTCGAGGCCGACGCGGTCACCATGATCGGCGGTGTGCGCCACGGCAAGACCATGGGCGGACCGGTCGCCATCGAGGTGGGCAACTCCGAATGGCCCAAGTGGACCCAGGTCATGTCGGCCGATCCGGTCGACGAGGCCGAGCTGGCCGAGTTGGCGCGCAACGCGCCGCTCACCCGGCCGCGGCCCGGCCACGCCGACTACTCGGGCATGCTCAAGTACGGCTTCGACGACGCGCGTCCGGTGCTCGAGCGCGCGAGTGCGCGTGAGACCGCCGCGCGCGTGGCGGCGGGCACCGTGGCCAAGCAGTTCCTGCGCCAGGCGCTCGGCGTCGAGGTGATCTCGCATGTGATCTCCATCGGCGGGGCCGCCAACACCACGGGTGTGGTGCCGTCGGCGTCGGATCTGGCGGCGATCGACGAGAGCCCGGTGCGGGCCTTCGACAAGGACGCCGAGGCGGCCATGATCGCCGAGATCGAGGCGGCGAAGAAGGATGGCGACACCCTCGGTGGCGTGGTCGAGGTCGTGATCGAGGGGCTGCCCGTCGGCCTGGGATCGTTCATCAGCGGTGCCGACCGGTTGGATTCGCGACTCGCCGCCGCGCTCATGGGCATTCAGGCCATCAAGGGTGTCGAGGTCGGTGACGGGTTCGAGACCGCGCGCCGCCGCGGCAGCCAGGCCCACGACGAGATGAAGCCCGGCCCCGACGGCGTGCTGCGCTCCACCAATCGCGCGGGCGGACTCGAGGGCGGTATGACCAATGGCGAGCCGCTGCGGGTGCGCGCCGCCATGAAGCCGATCTCCACCGTGCCGAGGGCGCTGTCCACCGTCGATATGTCCACCGGTGACGAGGCGGTCGCCATTCATCAGCGTTCGGATGTGTGCGCCGTGCCCGCCGCCGGTGTGGTGGCCGAGGCCATGGTCGCGCTGGTGGTGGCGCAGGCGGCGCTGGAGAAGTTCGGCGGCGACTCGCTGACCGAGACCGTCGACAATCTCAACAGCTACCTGAAGCGCATCAATGCCCGGCCGCATATTCCGGGCGCCACGCCGCGGTGACCGATGAGACCGGTCCGTCGGGGGTGGAGTCACCGACCCCGGCGGATGCGGACGCGACAGTCGAGAACGACGAGCGGGCGGTCTCGGTAGTACTGGTCGGGCCGCCCGGTGCGGGCAAATCGACCATCGGCCGCAAACTCGCGCGTGAACTCGGCGTCGACCTCTACGACACCGATGCCGGAATCGAGGAGCAGACCGGACGCACCATTCCGGAGATCTTCGCCGAGCACGGCGAACCGGAGTTCCGCCGCATCGAGGAACAGGTGGTGCGCGACGCCGTGCGCACCCACCGCGGCGTCATCTCCTTGGGCGGTGGCTCCGTGCTGTCCGCCGCCACCCGCGAGGTGCTGCGCGGCCACACCGTCATCTACCTGGAAATCAGTGTGGGCGAAGGGCTCCGCCGCACCGGCGCGAGCACCAACCGCCCGCTGCTGGCGGGTGACGACCCCGCCAAGAAGTACCGCGAACTCATGAAGATCCGCCGCCCCCTCTACCGCGAGGTGGCGACCATCCGGGTACGCACCGACGGCCGCTCCCCCGGCCGCGTCGTCCGCATGATCCTCGCCAAACTCGGCATCGAACCGACCGAGCGCCCCGAGGACTCGACCCCCAGCACATCCGAAACCCCGGCCGCCAGCGGCAAATCCCGCTCCCGCCGCCGTCGCCGCGGACGTGGTCGCGGCGACGCGCAAACGCGAAGCGACACGAATCCCACTGCCACAGAGACGGATTCGTCGAATGCCGCCCCCGCCGCCGTCACGGTCACCACGAGCACGACGGACACCCCACAGCGTGGAAGCGCAGCACGCCAAGACACCGACAACGCCGGTGGCGATCCGCCCAAACGCAAACGCCGCAGCCGCCGCTCGCGCCGCCGCCGTGGTGGCGAGTCGGCGTCGCAAGCCGCAGTGGGAAACACCGACACGCAACCCGTCTCGACCGAAACAACCGACGGAGCAACGTCGGCCGACACACCGCGGTCGCCCTCCACCACAGCTGGTGTTCCCGTCGCCGCTCCGGACAAATCAGGCTCAGCGAGTCGATCCGCCGGTCGACGCGGCCGCTCGCGCCGCGCGACGCGCCCCACCGGTCCGGCCGACCCGAATTCCACGGCAGCAGAACGGGTTTCGCGTAACTCTCCGCCGAGAGGCGTCGCGTCGGACGAGACCGCCGTCGCTGGTGCCGTTACGCCCCAGAGCGACCCGAACGCCGAGCGCGACAGCTTCGGTCCGGACAGCACCGGGACAAATTCCGAGCACGGCGGACTGGCCGCGGGCAGCAGTCGTGAGGATGCTGGTCGCGGCGACGCGAATCCTGGCGGCGGACAGAGGGGCTCGGCCGGGGCGGGCGAGGAGTCCGCCGCGAACCCCTCCCCCGGGCGGTCTCGGCGCGCTCGCGCTCGGCGGGCTCGGGCCCGTCGGTTGCGTGGTGAGCAGGGGGATGAACAGCGATCAGCGGTACCACCCGCACGAGAAGAATCGGAGCTGCACTGATGAGCGAGCCGACCCGTATCGACGTTCGTACCGCGGACCCGTATCCGGTGATTATCGGGCGTGGACTGTTGGGGGATCTGGTGGATCAGGTCACCGAGAAGTCCGGGGTGCGGACCGTCGCCATCTTCTATCAGCCGCCGTTGGCCGAGACGGCAGAGGTGGTGCGCAAGGCGTTGGTGGACAAGGGGATCGACGCGCACCGGGTGGAGATTCCGGATGCGGAGGCCGGTAAGGATCTGCAGGTCGCGGGCTTCTGCTGGGAGGTGCTCGGGCGAATCGGGCTGACCCGCAAGGATGTCGTCGTGAGCCTGGGCGGTGGCGCGGCCACCGACCTCGCGGGTTTCGTCGCCGCCACCTGGATGCGCGGTGTGAGCATCGTGCACGTGCCGACCACCCTGTTGGCCATGGTCGACGCGGCCGTGGGCGGCAAGACCGGCATCAATACCGAGGCGGGCAAGAACCTCGTCGGATCGTTCCACGAACCGTCCGCCGTCCTGGTCGATCTGGCGACCCTGGAGACCGTGCCGCGCAACGAGATCATCGCGGGCATGGCCGAGATCATCAAGGCCGGTTTCATCGCCGACCCCGTCATTCTCGACCTGATCGAACGCGATCCGGAGGCCGCCCTCGACCCCACCGGCGAGGTGCTGCCGGAGCTGATCCGCCGCGCCATCCAGGTCAAGGCCGATGTGGTCGCCGCCGACCTCAAGGAATCCGACCTCCGCGAAATCCTCAACTACGGGCATACGCTCGGCCACGCCATCGAACGCCGCGAGCGCTACCGGTGGCGGCACGGCGCGGCCGTCTCGGTCGGTCTCGTGTTCGCGGCCGAACTGGGCCGTCTCGCGGGCCGCCTCGACGATGCCACCGCCGATCGCCACGCCGCCATTCTCGCCAGCATCGGCCTGCCCATCAGCTATGACGCCGAGGCGCTCCCCGATCTGCTCAAGTCCATGCAGACCGACAAGAAGACTCAGTCGGGCGTACTGCGTTTCGTGGTCCTCGACGGCCTCGCCAAGCCCGGCCGCCTCGAAGGGCCGGATCCGAGCCTGCTCGCGGCCGCCTACTCGGCGGTCGCCCGCAACGAGAACCCCGGCGGCGGAGCGATTCTCCTCTGAGCCGTTCCGAAAATGGTTGGACGCGCTCGCGTCCGACTCGATAGTGTGTCCCCGACCGTGACGTCACGCGAGGAGGTGAGACCCATGAACGCTGCAACCATGTGGGTGCTCCCACTCGTGTGCACGGTCGGGCGATCGAGGTAGGTGTCGCCGGGAGCGCCTGAGAAGCACTCCCGAAAGGCACTGCCATGCACGTCATCTCCGAGACATCGTCGAACGGTGTCATCGAACGCACTTTCACCCTGGGCGACATCACCGGTGTGCTGTGGTCACCGGAATCCGCCGCCGACGGTGCGCCGCTGCTGCTGTCCGGGCATCCCGCCGGTATGGACAAGAAGGCTCCGATCCATGTGGCCCGCGCCCACGCGTCGGTCACCACCGACGGCTTCCATGTCGCCACCATCGACATACCCGGCCACGGCGACCGGCCCCGAACCGCGCGGGACAACCACCTGATCGACGGATTCCGCCGGGCGCGAGCCGATGGCGATCCGTCGTTCGGCCGCATCCTCGCCGACTACTGCGCCTGCGTGGCCGAACGCGCGGTCCCGGAATGGCGGGCCACCATCGACGCCTTGCAGTCACTGCCCGACATCGGTGCGGGTGCGCCGATCGGCTACGTCGGCATGTCGCTGTCCAGTGCGATCGGAATCCCGCTGACGGCAAACGAACCCAGAATCACCGCGGCCATGTTCGGTTGGGCCTCCGCGCACGACGACCTCCTGGAAGCGGCCAAACGCGTCACCGTGCCGATCGAGTACCTGCTCCCGTGGGACGACCAGGAGATCCCCCGCGAGTTCGGTCTCGAACTGTTCGGCGCTTTCGCCTCGGAAAACAAAGTGCTGCATGCCTTCCCGGGCGGGCATCACCAGGTGCCGAGGGATGGCGGAGTAGACACCCGGTTCTTCGCCCGGCACCTCGGGGGCGTGAGCGCCGCGTGAGGTGAACAGGTTTCGGCGACCGGCCCGCGCCGGTCGCCGCTACCCTGGTTGCCATCGAACGAACGCGTGAGGTTCGGATATGGCTTGTCGCTCCATCGTTCTCGTCGCGGCACTGCTCGCGGCGTTCCTGATCGCCGCGTGCGACGAGCCGTCCGGACGGGGTGAGAACGATCCCCCCGCGGCGCGTGATTCGGACATTCTGGTGGCGGTGGACGATTCGGCGATCGTATTGAACGGCGACAGGGCCGGTGAATCGCGCGTCCCCTTCTTCGAATTGCGGCGCGACGGCACGGTTTTCACCACGGTGAAGGCCACCGCCCAGCAGAGCGAATTCGGTGTCTACTCGGCAAAGCTCACCGGCGAGGGTATCGAACAGGTCCGCGCGTGGTTCAGCGATATCGCGTTCAACGACGCCAGTTACCCCGAACTCAACGTGACCGACCTGCCCATCACCTTCGTGTACGCGAACTTCGACGCACCGGTCGGCGTCTCGGTCTACGGCGTGGACCTGAGGTCCAGCCAACCGTCCGGCACCGGCGAACGGCGCACACTGTCGGAGGTGATCCACCGGCTGCGGACCTTGCCCGACGACGAACGCCTCACCACTCAACGCCGCGCACCGTACACACCGACCGCGCTCGATATCGACCTCGCCCCGGCGACGCCGGAACAAGACAAGGAACTCGACTCCCCCGCCGCATGGCCACTCGACACGCCACTCACCCAACGTCGCCTCGGCGGCGGCGGGTACTCGCCGCTGTGCGTCACGATCGACGGCGCGGAGGCCGCCACGCTCGTCGGGCTCCGGACCGGGAACGACCTGTACCGGCAATCGCATTGGTCGACCGGCGCGGCACCCGGTTCCGGGCTCCCCACGTCGGTCTTCGTGACGGTGCACCCGCTGCTGCGTGGCCGGACAGGGTGCAGCACGGCCGCACCTCATCCGGAAGCGCCGCACCGTCTGATCGCGAGGCCGCTGCACGAAGTCGAACTCGCCGATCCGGCGGCCTGGAACCGGCGGTATCCGGCCGAGCGGCTGACGACCGCGAGCGGGCTGGAAGTCTATGCCGCGGTGGCGATTCTGATCCGGGGCCTGCACACCGGTTCGGTGGCCGGACAGGCGAACGGCAGCCGCGACGGCACCGAACTGCACGCGCCGACCGGCTCGGCCCTCAGCTGGTACGAGTTTCGCTTCGTGGCGGCCGAGGTCGATGGCCTACGCCATATCGACCTCGAAGCCACCTACGAGGCAATCTCTCCCACGTCGACACAACCGATGACCTGGTTCGCCCGCATCGACCTCACCGCCGAAACCGTCACCGCTCTCGATCTGACCTAGCGATCCCGTCAGGACACCGGTTCGCCAGTGCGCGGCCCGGTTTCGTACTCGGACAGGTCGACGCGGGCGGTGGCTCGGGCATACGCGATGTGCGAGCCGGGCCAGACCGCGAACACTTTGCCGGTCTCGGTGTGGTACCAGCCGGGGCAGCCGCTGGTGAATACCGTTGCGGCCAAACGCCGTTGCAGCTTCCGGTTGAAGGCGTCCTGGATCTCACGGCGCACGTCGAGCCAGGTACCGGTGCGGGCACTGTGTTCGAGCGCGAGCCGGGCGTAGCGCGCCTGCTTCTCCAACAGGAAGATGATGGTGTTGGTGAGCGACCCGGTATTGGGCCCGAACATCATGAACAGGTTCGGATATCCCGACACCGTCAGGCCCAGATAGGATTCCGGCCCCGACTTCCACTCGGTGCGCAGTGTGCGACCGTCGCGCCCGGTGATATCGATCGGGGCGAGGTAATCGGCGGCCGCGAAGCCGGTGCACCAGATGATCACATCGGCGTCGACCACCGTGCCGTCGGTGAGTTCCAGGCCCGATTCCCGCACCCGCGCAACACCTTCGGTGTGCACCTCGGCGTGGTCGCGATCCAGGGCCGGATACCAGTCGTTGGACAGCAGCACCCGGTTACAGCCGACCTTGTAGTCCGGGGTGACCTTGCGGCGCAGTTCGGGGTCGCGGATCTCGCGGCGGATCTTCCAGTGCAGCCAGGCGTGCAGTACGCCGCGCAACGGATCGAAGGCGTTGAAGATGATCGGAACACGCGTCTCGTACCACAGCCACTCCAGATTGTGCTGGGCGCGAGCCAGACCGGGCACCGTGCGAATCAGCCAGCGCATACGCGGGTTGGTCTTGTGATTCCACTTGTTGGCCACCCAGTTCGGGGAGCGCTGAACGACATGCAGCTCCCCCACCCGGTCGACAATGGCCGGGACGAGCTGGATGGCGCTGGCCCCACTGCCCACCACCGCCACGCGCTTGCCGGTGAGATCCACCGAATCGTCCCACTCCGCGGAGTGAAAGTTCTTGCCCGCGAAGGTATCCAATCCGTCGATCGCCGGAATCTTGGGCAGCGACAGCTGGCCGGTCGCGCAGATCAGCGCGTCGAACCAGTGCCGCTCACCACCGGCCAGCTCCACCTCCCAGCGCCCGCTGGCCTCGTCGAAACTCGCGGCGACCACCTCGGTATTGGTCCGAACCTTCGGCGCGACACCGTATTTGACCGCGCACCGCTCCAAGTAGGCGCGAATCTCGCCGTGCGTGCCGAACCGCTGCGACCACTCCGACTCCAGTTCGAAGGAGTACGAGTAGGTCGGCGACGGCACATCGCAGGCCGCGCCCGGATAGTGGTTGGCCCGCCACACGCCGCCCACGCCGTCGCCGCGTTCGAAGACGGTGTACTCGCCGATGCCGTGGCGCTCCAGTTCGATGGCCGCGGCCAAGCCGCCGAAGCCAGCGCCGATGATCGCGACGGATATCCCCGCGCCGCCGGTCTTCTCGGTCGCGCTCATGCGATGTTCCGCCCCTTCGATCCCTCGACACGATTCAGGTATGCCGCCCGCACGGCGGTATCGGCCTTGCCGATGGTGTCGTGCGTACCGAGCAGACGGCCGATGCGATTGGCCAGGTTCTCCGGCAGCGGCGTCAGCACCCGCGCCGCCGCCCCGGTGAGCGCGGGAATCACCCGTCGTCCACCGCGCCCGCTCGCCACCGCGGCCACCACCGCCCGCGCCACGTCGCCGGGCTCGACGAACCCGATGCGCCGGGCCAGCCAATTCGGCGTCAATCCCGCGATCAGTTCGGTATTCACGAACGCCGGGCAGATGGTGGACACCGCGACCCCGTGCTCCGCGAGTTCCTGGTGCAGCGCCGCGCTCATGCCGACCACCGCGAACTTCGAGGCGCAGTACGTCGCCACACCGGGTGTGCCGACCACGCCCAATATCGAGGCGACATTGACGATGTGACCGCGGCCCTCGAGCGCGAACCGCCGCCCGGCCAGTTTCGACCCGATGAGCACACCCCGCAGATTGATGTCGATCGTCCGGTCGGCCACCTCCAGCGGCTCGTCCAGGAATCGCCCCGTCGGCATGATGCCCGCATTGTTGACCAACGTGTCGAGTCCGCCCAGTCGCGCTTCGACGGTGTCGAGGAAGGTCTCGAACGACTGCGCGTCGGTCACGTCGAGCGGTACTCCGACCACCGGGCAGCCGAACGACTCCGACAGCGCCGCAGCGGTTCTCACCACCTCCTCGGCGTCGATATCGCCGATCGCGACACTCGCCCCCGCCGCCAGAAAGGCTTCCGCGGTCGCCCGGCCGATCCCTCTCGCCCCGCCGGTGATCGCCACCCGCGCGCCGTGAACATCACTACTCATCATCGAGTCCTTGCCTGTGTGGTGTGTGACCAGGCTAGGCACGCAACCACCCGGCGACCATGTGGGCCGCGGCCAAAACTTGATCATCGCGGCCAAATCCGTGACGATCGGCACATGACCGATCGGCTGAACCTGCCCCGCTCGACCATGAGCGCGGCCCTTCTGGTCGAACTCGGCACCGAACACGGCCTGACCCTCGCGCAATGCCTGCGCGGCTCCGGGATCACGCCCGCCGACCTGGAGAATCCGCGCGCGGAGATCCGCGCCCGCCAGGAGCTGCACGTGGTGCGCAACCTCGTGACCGCGCTGGGCGACATCCCGGGCCTCGGACTCCAGGCGGGCCAGCGCTATCACCTGTACTCCCATGGGATTTGGGCGTTCGCGGTGCTCAGCAGCCCGACGGTGCGCCACGCCTGGCGAGTGGGCGTGGAGTACATGGACATCGCCTACTCGTTCGGCCGCTGGCGTTTCGACGAACACAACGGCGACACCGCCGTCGCCGTCGTCGACTACTCCGGCCTCCCCGACGATGTGCGCACCTTCCTGCTCGAACGCGATATCGCCGAACTGATCACCGTCGACCGCGAGGTGTTCGGGGCCCCGGTCTCGCCCAGCATGGTCGAACTGTCCTGCCCCGCACCGGCATACGCCGATATGTTCACCGAGCTGATCGGCGTCGAACCGGTCTACGACGCACCGGTCACCCGCATCACCATGACCGACGAGATCCTGAATCTGCCCATGCCCCAGGCGAATCCGCATGCCGCCGCGGTGGCCGAGCAGCAGGCCGTCGACATCATGCAGCGCCGCCGCGAACGCCAGGGCACTGCGGCCCGGGTGCGCGCCGCGCTGCTCACCCACGGCGTGGCCACCAGTCAGGAGGAGATCGCGGCCCAACTGCGCATGAGCGTGCGCACCCTGCGCCGCCGCCTCGACGCCGAGGGCATCTCCTTCCGGGACCTGGCCACCGAGACGCGCCAACTGCTGGCCGAGGAGCTGCTCACCATCGGCACCACGGTGGAAGACGTCGCCCAGCGCCTCGGGTACGCCGACGCCTCCAGCTTCACCCACGCCTTCACCCGCTGGACCGGCACCACCCCGGGCCGCTTCGCCAGGGCCCGCCGATAACCCCCTGACCCTTGACTCGTTCCAGACAACGGACAAGACTCTCGGACGTGCCTACGGCCACGGAATTCCAGCAGATGCTGCGGGGAGTTTCGCTGCGCGTGACAGCACCACGGGTCGCGGTGCTGGGCGCGGTGCACGACAACCCGCACGCCGATACCGATTCGATCATTCGCGCCGTCCGAGCCCGACTCTCGGCGGTCTCGCACCAGGCGGTGTACGACTCACTGCACACCCTCACCGCCGCGGGACTCATTCGGTGTATTCAGCCCTCCGGTTCGGTGGCGCGGTACGAGTCGCGAGTCGGCGACAACCACCATCACGTCGTCTGCCGCGACTGCGGGGCCATCGCCGACGTCGACTGCGCGGTCGGCGAAGCGCCCTGCCTCACCGCCTCCGACACCCACGGCTTCGCGATCGACGAGGCCGAGGTCATCTACTGGGGACGGTGCCCCGACTGCGCCGCCGCCAGCGCACCACAGACCTGATCGCAGCCCGCACCACCATTCAGGAAAGGAATATCGTGACCTCCGATAGCCGCCCACCCACTCCTGACACCGAGACTCGCAGCGAGAGCGAGAGCGAGAACCCGGCGATCCCCTCGCCGACACCCAAGACCGACCACCGTCCGCGCACCAACAAGGACTGGTGGCCGGAGCAGATCGACGTCTCGGTGCTGCACGCCCACTCGTCCAAGGCCAATCCGCTCGGCGAGAATTTCGACTACGCCAAGGAATTCCAGTCCCTCGATGTCGAGGCGCTCAAGGCCGATGTCGCCGCGGTGCTGACCGATTCGCAGGACTGGTGGCCCGCCGACTACGGCAACTACGGCGGCCTGTTCATCCGGATGAGCTGGCATGCGGCGGGCACCTACCGCATCGCCGACGGACGCGGCGGCGGCGGGCAGGGCGCGCAGCGGTTCGCGCCGCTCAACAGCTGGCCCGACAATGCCAATCTGGACAAGGCCCGACGCCTGCTGTGGCCGGTGAAGCAGAAGTACGGCACCAAGATCTCCTGGGCCGACCTGCTGGTGTTCGCCGGAAACGTGGCCCTCGAGTCGATGGGCTTCAAGACCTTCGGATTCGGCTTCGGCCGCCCCGACATCTGGGAGCCGGAGGAGGTGTTCTGGGGTCCGGAGGACACCTGGCTCGGCGATGAGCGCTACAGCGGCGACCGCGAGCTGTCGAATCCGCTCGGCGCGGTCCAGATGGGCCTGATCTACGTGAATCCCGAGGGCCCCAACGGCCGTCCGGACCCGATCGCCGCCGCCCGCGACATTCGAGAAACCTTCGCGCGCATGGCGATGAACGACGAGGAGACCGCCGCGCTCATCGTCGGCGGCCACAGCTTCGGCAAGACCCACGGTGCGGGTGACGCCGATCTGGTCGGCCCCGAACCCGAAGCCGCACCGATCGAACAGCAGGGCCTGGGGTGGAAGAGCTCCTTCGGCAGCGGTAAGGGCAAGGACGCCATCACCAGCGGTCTCGAGGTCGTCTGGACCTCCACTCCGACCAAGTGGGGCAACGGTTTTCTGCAGAATCTCTACGGCTTCGAATGGGAGCTGACCAAGAGCCCCGCCGGGGCGTGGCAGTGGCAGGCCAAGGGCGGCGAGGGCACCATCCCCGACCCGTTCGGCGGACCGGCGCGCACCCCGACCATGCTCACCACCGACCTGGCGCTGCGCGAGGACCCGATCTACCGGGAGATCACCAGCCGCTGGCTGGAGCATCCCGAGGAGCTCGCCGAGGCCTTCGCCAAGGCCTGGTACAAGCTGCTGCACCGCGATATGGGACCGATCAGCCGCTACCTGGGACCCTGGGTGCCCGAACCGCAGCTGTGGCAGGACCCGGTGCCCGCGGTCGATCACGCCCTCGTCGACGACCAGGACATCGCGGCGCTCAAGGCCAAGATTCTCGAGTCCGGCCTGTCGACCGCGCAGCTGGTCAAGACCGCGTGGGCGTCGGCCGCGAGCTTCCGCAGCACCGACAAGCGCGGCGGCGCGAACGGCGCTCGGATTCGGCTCGAGCCCCAGAAGAACTGGGAGGTCAACGAACCCGCCGAACTGGCCAAGGTGCTGCCGGTCCTCGAACAGATCCAGCAGGACTTCAACGGCTCGGCATCCGGCGGCAAGAAGGTCTCGCTCGCCGACCTGATCATCCTGGCCGGATCCGCCGCCATCGAGAAGGCGGCCAAGGACGCGGGCCACGACATCACGGTGCCGTTCGCCCCCGGCCGCACCGATGCCACGCAGGCCAACACCGATGTGGACTCCTTCGCGGTGCTCGAACCGCGCGCCGACGGTTTCCGCAACTACGTGCGCGTCGGTGAGAAGGCCCCGCTGGAGCGGCTGCTGCTCGAGCGGGCCTACATGCTCGATGTGACGGCTCCGGAATTGACGGTCCTGATCGGCGGCCTGCGTGCGCTCGGCGCGAATTACGGTGGCAGCGAACACGGTGTCTTCACCGATCGGCCGGGCGCGTTGACCACCGACTTCTTCGTCAATCTGCTCGATATGAACACCGAGTGGAAGCCGTCGGAGTCGGCGGAGAACGTCTTCGAGGGCGTCGACCGGGCCTCCGGTCAGCGCAAGTGGACGGCCACCGCCAACGACCTCGTCTTCGGCTCGCACTCGCAGTTGCGCGCGATCGCCGAGGTGTACGCGCAGCGCGATGCCCAGGCCCGGTTCGTGAACGACTTCGTGGCCGCCTGGGTCAAGGTCGTGAACAACGACCGGTTCGATCTCGCCTGACCTCCCGCGAAAACAACGGTGCCGCATCCCCATCGGGGATGCGGCACCGTGTGTTCGTGGACCGGGCTCAGGCCGCGGCGGGTTCCTTCTTCAGGCTCGGCGCCGCGTTGTCCTTGCCCTTGGCTTCGCGGCGGACCAGGAAGCGGCCGACGGTCACGCCGATAACGCCCGGAATGAAGATGAGCAGCACGATGAACGACGCGCCCGCGGTGATCTCGAACAGGAAGCCGTTGTCGCCGAGGTCGAACTTCGGGAGGAAGTCGAGGATCCAGGCCACCGCGCCCGCACCGATACCGCCCGCCAGACCGGCCTTCAGCCAGCGCATGGTGAGGTCGGCGTTCGCGCCGGAACGCTCGTCCGCGCGGCCGTCCAGCACACCCCACGCGACGACGGCGGCCACCAGGACGAGCAGGCCCAACGGGCGCATCCAGGAGCCTTGGGTCGGCCAGTCCACCATGGCGAAGCCGAGCACGGTCCGGAGCACTACGGTCAGCGCTCCGAGGCCTACGGCGCGCAACACCCACGCATTCATGTCGATCACCCTAACCTGTCCGGCTCCGCCGCCGAACTGAAACTCGTTTCAGAATTACGGTCATTCTCGCAGCGCGGCCGCCATCTCGGCGCGCGGGGCCGATTTTCCGGTGAACTGCTCGACCTGACCGTAGGCCTGATTCAGCAGCATCTCGAGACCGCTGATGACGGTGTGGCCCGCGCGTGTCACCGCCTCGGCGAGCGGAGTGGGCCACGGGTTGTAGATGGCGTCCAGTACAACGGGGGCCTGCGCGACCGCGTCGGCGACGGGCGCGGCCGCGTTGGACGGGACCGTGCTCACGACGGCATCGACATCGGAGCACACGAAACCCACGGTCTCCGGGTCGAAGTCGATGATCTCGGCCGACATGCCCAGGCGCTCGGCCAATTCCAGGGTGTCGGCGGCGCGGCCCTTGTCCCGGGCGACGATCGTGACGGTGTGCGCGCCCAGATCGGCGAGAGCCAACAGCGCCGGGCGCGCGGTACCGCCCGCGCCCAGCACCACGGCGCGCGCCAACTCCGTGACACAGCCGCCCTCCAGCGCGCCGCGCACCCCGTCCACATCGGTACAGTCGGCGCGCCAACCATTCTCGGTGCGCAGCAGGGTGTTCGCCGATCCGACCAGTTCGGCCCGATCGGTCCGCTCCCCCGCGTAGGCGAGCGCGGCGACCTTGCCGGGCATGGTCACCGACAGGCCGACCCATTCCGGTCCGAGCCCGTCCACGAAGCCCGGCAAGCGCTCGGCATCGCATTCGACACGTTCGTAGGTCCAGTTCAGACCCAGCGCGCGGTAGGCCGCGAGATGCAGTTGCGGCGAACGCGAATGCGCGATCGGGCTGCCCAGTACGGCCGCGCGGCGCACCTCATCGTCCACTGTCGAGAATCCCACTGTCCTCGGCCTTCTTGATATTGCGCAGGTGCTCGTTGTAGTCCTCGGTGAACAGCGTGGTGCCCTGCTTGTCGATGGTCACGAAGTACAACCACGGCCCGGACGCCGGATTCTCCATGGCGCGCAAGGCATCCAGGGACGGCGCGGCGATCGGAGTGGCGGGCAGACCGGCCATGGCATAGGTGTTCCACGGCGTCTTCGTGGCGCGGTCGGCGTCGGTGGTGGCGACCTCGGTCTTGTCCAGGGTGTAGTTGACCGTGGAGTCGAACTGCAAGGGCTGGTCCACCTTCAGCCGGTTCACGATTACGCGCGCGACCTTCGCCATGTCCTGGGGCAGCGCCTCGCGCTCCACCAGCGAGGCGGCGACGAGGGTTTCGTAGGGGCTCAGGCTGTTCGCCGCACCCGACTGCAACAGACCGGTCGCCTCGTAACTGGCGGCGCTCTCCGAAACCAGTTGCCGCAGAATCTGTTCCGGCGTGCCGGAGGGATCGAAATCCCAGGTACCGGCGGAGATCAGACCCTCGAGCTGGCGGCTGCGATCGGGCACCTCACGGACCCGGTCCAGCGCCCACTGCGGGACGCCGAGCGACACCGGATCGGCGGCACCGGCCGCGTCCAACTGTTCGTAGGTCACGCATTTGCTGGCGACACAGCTGGCTTCGGCGATCTTGCGGTAGATGCCCTCCTTGCGGGCGCCGGTGTGCACATCGCTGGAGTCGTGCAGCTGGCGGCCCTCGGAGATGACCAGGTTGCCGACGCGAGACTGCTTGCCCACCAACGTCGCCACCGCCTCGGCGGCCGGGCTGTGCGTCGGAATGGCGTAGTAGCCGGGTTGCAGCGAATTCATACCGTCGTTCTGGACGGCGGCCTCGTAGAACGCGCCGCTGCTGGCGACCACGCCCTTCTCGAACATGGATTTGGCGATCTGACTGGCGGTGTCACCGGCGTGCACCCGCACCACGGTCACCGGACCGCTCGGACCGGCGAAATCCTCGGGCGGGGTGTAGCGGTCCATCACCTTCAGCACCGCGAATCCCGTTGCGCCCGCGAACAGCAGCGCGAAGACGAAACCGAAGATCCACAGATTGCGGCGACGGCGCTTGCGCTCGGCGGCCTTGCGCGACGCGGCGCGCGAGGAGCGGCGGGAGCGCTGCACGCCCGCGCGGGTCCCGGACTTGCCGCGCGTGCCGCCGCTCGGCGTGCGTCTGCCGACCATGCGCGGCGGCGCGTCGGGTTCGGCGGCCTCGCGGCGCGAGCGATCCCCGGCCCGCCGCATGGTCTCGCGCTGCGGGGGTTCGTCCTCATCGGTGTATCGGGGGATGACGGTGGTGTCGTCCTCGTAGTCGTCCGCCACCTCATCCCAGTCGAGGTCATCGCGACGATAACGACGTTCGGCGTCCTGCCGGTATCGTTCCTCGGCTCGCGTCCAGCGGTCCGTCATGCATCATCCCCGCGGTCGACCGACTTCAAAAGCGCACTCCGTTCGTCCAACCATCCTTGCAGGATCGATACGGCGGCCGCCTGATCGATGACCCGCCGCTGCCCGCGTGCGCGAACTCCACTGTCCCGCAACGCGCGTGCAGCTGACACCGTAGTCAAACGTTCGTCGGAAAGTCGCACCGGCACCGGGGCCACCAACTGCCGCAAACGTTCAGCGAATACGGTGGCGAGCTTCGCGGAGGATCCGTTCTCGCCGCGCAGGGTGCGCGGCAGACCAACGATCACCTCGACCGCCTCGTACTCCCGCACAATATCGGCAATTCGCGTCAGCTCGGGTGCAATCGCGCCCTTGGGAATCTGTTTCGCGCGTTGCACGGTCTCGACGGGCGTGGCGAGTATGCCGTCCGGATCGCATGCCGCGACACCGATTCGGACAGTACCGACATCGATGCCGATGCGCCGACCGCGGCCCGGATCATCGGCCGGATCGGGTCGGGCGGGTTCGATGGTCGGTCGTGGAGGCCGGGCACCGCTGTCGGCGCCCGGCCGTGCTGTACCGGAGTCGTCCATCAGCCGACGAGCTCGGCCACCCGCGCCCGTACCGCGGCCAGCCCGGCCGCGATGCCCGACGGGTCCGAACCCGCGCCCTGTGCCATCTCCGGCTTGCCGCCGCCGCGACCGGCGATGCTCGGACCGAACGCGCCGACCAGGTCACCGGCCTTGACGCCGAGGTCCTGGGCGGCCTTGGTCACGGCCACCACGAACGGCACCTTGCCATCGGCATTGCCGAGCAGCACCACGATGGCGGGCTGAGTTCCGAAGCGGCCCTTGATATCGGAGACCAGATTGCGCAGATCGCCCGCGCCCACGCCCTCGGGCGCGGCCTCGGCGACCAGCAGCACCTCACCCACGCGCTGCGCGGCGTCGACGAACTTGCCCGCCGAGGCGAGCACGGCGGCCATCTTGGTGCGCTCGAGCTCCTTCTCGGCGACCTTGAGGCGCTCCACCAGCTGTTCGACGCGCGCGGGAACCTCTTCCGAGGGCACCTTCAGCGAGGAGGCGACACCGGCCAGCAGCGCGCGCTCCTTGGCGAGGTACTTGTAGGAGTCCAGGCCCACGAAGGCCTCCACGCGGCGCACGCCCGAGCCGACCGAGGATTCACCGAGCAGGGTGATCGGGCCGATCTGCGAGGAGTGGCGCACGTGCGTGCCGCCGCACAGCTCCATGGAGAACGGTCCGCCGATCTCCACGACGCGCACCTGATCGCCGTAGTTCTCGCCGAACAGCGCCAGCGCGCCCATCTTCTTGGCCGAGGGCAGATCGGTGACGAAGGTGTTCACCGCGAAGTCGTCGGCGACGGCGTCGTTGGAGACCGCCTCGATATCGGCCTTCTGCTGCTCGGAGAGCTGGCCCTGCCAGTTGAAGTCGAAGCGCAGGTAGCCGGGCTTGTTGAGCGAACCGGCCTGAACGGCGTTGGGGCCCAACACCTGTCGCAGCGCGGCGTGCACCATGTGGGTGCCGGAGTGGCCCTGGGTCGCGCCGTGCCGCCAGGACGGGTCGGCCTGGGCGAGCACCACATCGCCCTCGGTGATCTGGCCGTGTTCGACGGTGGCCTTGTGCACCCACAGCTTCTTGGCGATCTTCTGCACATCGTTGACGCGCAGCTTCAGGCCGTTGGAGGCGGTGATGGTGCCGCGGTCGGCGATCTGACCGCCGGACTCGGCGTAGAGCGGGCTGCGGTCGAGAATGACCTCGACATCGGTCCCGGTGTCGGCGACCGGCACCCGCACGCCGTCCTTGATCAGCGCGAGAACCGTTGCCTCGGAAGTCAGTTCGTCGAAGCCGGTGAACTCGGTGGCGCCACGGTCGACCAGTTCCTTGTAGATGGACAGGTCGGCGTGGGCGTGCTTGCGCTGCTGCGCATCCTCTTTCGCGCGCTGGCGCTGCTGCGCCATGAGCGAGCGGAAGCCGTCCTCGTCCACCTCGAGGCCCGCCTCGGCGGCCATTTCGAGGGTGAGGTCGATCGGGAAGCCGTAGGTGTCGTGCAGGGTGAAGGCATCCGAACCGGCGATCTTCTTGCCGCCCTTGGCCTTCACCTCGTCGACGGTCTCATCGAAGAGTTTGGAGCCGGTGTTCAGCGTCTTGAGGAAGGCCGTCTCCTCGCCCACCGCGACGGTCTCGATGCGGCGGAAGTCGGTGGCCAGCTCCGGGTAGGACGGGGCCATGAGATCGCTGACGACCTTCATGAACTCGGCCATGACCGGCTTCTCCGCACCCAGGATGCGGGCCGAGCGCACGATGCGGCGCAGCAGGCGGCGCAGCACGTAGCCGCGGCCGTCGTTGCCCGGGTTCACGCCGTCGGCGATGAGCATGGCGGAGCTGCGCACGTGATCGGCGATGACGCGGAAGCGCACATCGGCGGCGTGCTCGACGCCGTAGGACTTGCCGGTCAGCTCCTCGGCCTTGTCGATGATCGGGCGCAGCAGATCGGTCTCGTAGACGTTCTCGACACCCTGCAGCAGCATGGCGACACGCTCGATGCCCATACCGGTGTCGATGTTCTTCTTGGGCAGCGATCCGATCGGCGGGTGGCCCAGCTTGGGGCTCAGCTCGCCGCGGATGTCCTGCATGAACACCAGGTTCCAGATCTCGAGGTAGCGGTCCTCGTCGGCGACCGGGCCGCCTTCCTTGCCGTAGGCCGGGCCGCGATCGTAGTAGATCTCCGAGCACGGGCCACCGGGGCCGGGCACGCCCATATCCCAGTAGTTGTCCTTGCCGTCACGGAACTGGATGCGCTCTTTGGGGATTCCGGCGACGCGCTCCCAGATCTCGGCGGCCTCGGGATCGGACTCGTAGGCGGTCACCCAGATGCGCTCGGGATCGAAGCCGAACCCGCCCTCTTCCTGGGACTTGCTGATCAGCTCCCAGGCGAGGGTGATGGCACCCTCCTTGAAGTAGTCGCCGAAGGAGAAGTTGCCCGCCATCTGGAAGAAGGTGTTGTGGCGCGTGGTGACGCCGACCTCTTCGATATCACCGGTCCGCACACACTTCTGCACGCTCGTGGCCCGCGAGTAGGGCGCTGCTTCCTGGCCCAGGAAGTAGGGCTTGAACTGGACCATGCCCGCATTGACGAACAGCAGGTTGGGGTCGGGCAGGACCAGCGAGGCACTCGGTACCTCGGTGTGTCCCGCACGAACGAAATGCTCCAGGAAGCGCCGTCGAATCTCGTGGGTCTGCACAGGTATCCAGCCTACCGGTGCCGGTCCTGCGGGTTTTAGCCGACCACCGGGCGGTAGCTAGCATCGCCGGGTGACTGTGATCCCCGACCCCTCCGCGCCCTTCCCGCTGCCGCACACCGATCGGACGGTGTTCCTGAAGCCGCATATCGAGTCCGACAAGATCAGGGTCGGGGACTACACGTACTTCGACGATCCGGACGCGGCCACCGACTTCGAGCGCAACAACGTGCTCTACGCCTTCGGGCCCGAGAAGCTGATCATCGGCAAATACTGCGCGCTGGCCACCGGAACCACGTTCATCATGGCGGGCGCGAACCATCCCACCCAGGGGGTGTCCACCTTCCCGTTCACCATCTTCGGCGGCACCTGGGCCGACGAGACCATGGACATCATCACCTCGATTCCCAGCAAGGGCGACACCGTGGTGGGCAACGACGTGTGGTTCGGCTACAACACCATGGTCATGCCGGGCGTGCGCATCGGGGACGGGGCGATCATCGCGACGGGCGCGGTGGTCACGGCCGACGTCGCGCCGTACACGATCGTCGGCGGCAATCCGGCGCAGCCGGTCAAGCGGCGCTACTCCGAGGAGGATGTGGCGCGGCTGCTGCGGGCCGCGTGGTGGGACTGGCCGGTCGAACTGGTCACCGAGCATGTGCGGGCGATCATGGCGGGCACACCCGCCGATATCGAGAAGATCGCGGTCGAGAACGGACTGCTGGGCGAATAGCGCTGTCGGACAGGCACGTTCGCGCGGCACACGATGCGGACGTGCACACACTGCAACATTGCGGCGACTGTCGGCGCAGTCCAGCAAACTCCGGGCTATAGGCTCCACACCTGACGGACCAGGACTTTCCGGCGAAAGGTGACCAGTGTCCACACCGGTTCGGGGTAGGTCGACGCCACACTTCGGCGATGTCGCGGCGGCCCTGGCGGCCTTCGCCGCGGCCTGGCTGGCCGGAGGCACCCTGCTCATGCCGATTCGCTTCCCCTGGATGAGCGAGGCCGCGCCGTACGCGGTGGATCGGCTGTTGCTCGGCGTGCCCGAGGGCGCGGCGGTCGGGGTGATCGCCGCCGTCGCGGTCGGTGCCGTGGTGGTCACCGACAATCGCGCGGTGACGGCCTGGATGGTGGCCGGAGTGGGCATGGTCGGGCTGTTCGTCAACCACGCGGTCGAACACAATGCCAATTCCGCCGGACTGTTGACGACGCTGAACTACGTCGACGCGCTGTGCGCCGGTCTCGTCCTGGGCGGGCTGGGCGCGGCGGTGCTGCGGCGACCGGTGCCCGCGGCGGCGTTCGCCCTCGGCGCGGCGGCCGTGCTGGTGGTCGGCAACTCCGCCGATCCGGTGCACGGCACCGAAGTGAATTGGCATGGCATCGAACCTTTCCCGCTGGTGGCCTCGCCGCCGCTGTGGTTCATCGCGCTGACCCTCGCCTTGGTGGCCTACAGCGGTGTGCGCGCCTATCGCACGCGGTTGACGCCGAACGCGCCGACGGAGCTGCCGCTCTCGCCGATCTATGCGATGGTGTTACTGGTCTTGGTGGTATTGGTGGTCGCGGAACGACTCGTCCAGGAATCTCTGGACGTGGTCGATATCGCGTTCGCGGTGGCCGCGGTGGTCATCGCCGCGACGGTGGCGGCTTTCCTGCTGCCCGGTCGGGACGGTTCGGGAATCCTGGTGGCGCTGAGCCTGACCGCGGTCAGCGCGGCGCAAGGCGTGATGCCGCGACCATGGTGGAGTGTGCCGCTGCTGATCGTGATCACCGGGCTCGGCCTGTTCGCCGGAGTACGCCGGGCCTCGATCGGGATGGCCATGACGCTGGTGGCCGCGCTCGCCGCCGTGACGCCGTGGATCGACCCCGACCGGCATATGGTGGCGGCGCTCGCCAGCGCGGCATTGGCTTTCGTGGTCGGCTACGGCTGCGGCACCGCCCGCCCGGTCTCGGTGCGCGGCCGCATCCTGGCCGCCGCGGTCCTGTTCCTCCCGTCGATCGTCACCGCCCTCCCCGCCGAATCCCACTCCGAACCACTGGCTTTCGCACCCACCGACCCCGCGGCCCCCGCTTGGACCGCCTTCGCCCTCACCGTCTCCGGCGCGGCGGCACTCGCCCTGCTGAACAAGTTCCGCCCCGACCAGAACACCCGCACCCGCCGCACCCGCCCGACCCCGGAGCCGAAACCCGCGACGACATAAGCCGACTCGCACCCGCGCAGCCGTCTTCGCACCCTTGTGCGGATGTTCGGCGCGGCTACTTCCCGCGCACGATCTTCCGGAGTTTCGTGACGCGTGGGCCGACCTCGCGTTCGTAGCCGTGGTCGGTGGGCTGGTAGTAGTCCACGCCGATCAGTTCGTCGGGCGGGTACTGCTGAGCGAGGACGCCGTCGGGGTGGTCATGGGGGTATTTGTAGCCCTGGGCGTTGCCGAGGGCGGCGGCACCGGCGTAGTGGCCGTCGCGTAGGTGGGGTGGGACCGCGCCCGCCTTGCCTTTGCCGATATCGGCCATGGCCGCGCCGATGGCCTTGACGACGCCGCCGGATTTGGGGGCGGTGGCGATGTGGATGGTGGCCTGGGCGAGGGCGAGTTGCGCCTCCGGCATACCGACCAGTTGCACCACCTGGGCGGCGGCCACGGCGGTTTGCAGGGCCGTCGGATCGGCCATGCCGACTTCCTCGCTGGCTTGAATCATCAAGCGGCGGGCGATGAATCGCGGGTCCTCCCCCGCGGTGATCATGCGGGCCAGGTAGTGCAGCGCGGCATCGACATCGGAGCCGCGCAGCGATTTGATGAAGGCGCTGATGACGTCGTAGTGCTGATCGCCCGCCCGGTCGTAGCGAACGGCCGCCTTGTCCACGCTCGCCTCGACGAGGTCCACGTCCACGGTGCCGTCGAGGGAGGATTCGGCCGAGGCCTCCAAGGCCGTGAGCGCGCGCCGAGCATCACCGCCCGCGATGCGCACGATGTGGTCGAGGGCCGCGTCGGTGATGGTGTACTCCCCCGCGTAGCCGCGCGGATCCTCGGCCGCGCGCCGCAGCACGGTGCGAATGTCGTTCTCCGACAGCGATTGCAGCTGCAGCACGAGCGACCGCGACAGCAGCGGCGACACCACCGAGAACGACGGGTTCTCCGTGGTCGCGCCGACCAGGAGCACGATCCGGTTCTCGACCGCGGCGAGCAACGCGTCCTGCTGGGTCTTGGAGAACCGGTGCACCTCGTCGATGAACAGCACCGTCTGCTCGCCGTGCAGTAGGCGGCGACGCGCCAGGTCGATGACCGCGCGCACCTCCTTCACCCCCGCCGACAGCGCCGACAGCGCCTCGAACCGACGGCCGGTGGATTGCGAGATGAGCGAGGCCAGGGTCGTCTTACCGGTACCGGGCGGACCGAACAGCAGCACCGACGCGGCCCCGGATCCTTCGATCAGACGGCGCAGCGGCGAACCCGGCCCGAGCAGATGCTGTTGTCCGACGACCTCGTCGAGGCTTCTGGGACGCATCCGCACTGCCAGGGGCGCGAAACGGTCATTGCCGCTCACGGCCGCCGCACCCGCCGTGAACTCCTCGGACCCGGTGTCGGTCCCCGGTGCGTCGAACAGCCCTTCGCTCACGAACCCGACCCTACCGATCCACCCCGACACAATTGCCCCGCAGGTCCGGCCGGAGATCGTTATGAACTGTTCACCCGTCCAGTTTGCCTTGGGTGTGCCCGATCGGCTGAGATCATCCGGTGCCTCTTCGCGAGATCATCTCCGCCCGGCTCGATCGCCGCACAGTCCTCAAGGGCAGTACCGCGGTGGTGCTCACGGGCGGCACCGCCGTCGCCGCGAGTCTGCTGCCCAACGCCCTCGCACACGCCGAGCACCCCGTCTTCCAGCACGGCATAGCCTCGGGCGATCCACTGCCCACGGGTGTCCTGCTCTGGACCCGTGTCACGCCGAGCGCCGACGCCACGCCCGGTTCGGGGGTCGGCGACGCGGTGACCGTGCGGTGGGAGGTCGCGTCCGACGAGGACTTCGGCCGCATCGTCGCCTCCGGAACTCTCACGGCCACAGCGGATTCCGACCACACCGTCAAGGTCGACGTCTCGGGCCTCGAGCCCGCGCGCGAGTACCGCTACCGCTTCAGCGCCCTGGGCCAGACCTCCCCGGTCGGCATCACCCGCACGGCTCCCGCCACCGCCGACACCCCCGATCGCCTGCGCTTCGGCGTCGTCTCGTGCGCGAACTGGGAGGCCGGGTACTTCTCCGTCTACCGCCACCTCGCCGCGCGCGGCGATCTCGACGCGATCATTCATCTCGGCGACTACCTCTACGAGTATCCGCGCGGCGAGTACGGCGGCCGCGCCGGTTCGGTGCGCCCGCACGAGCCCGCGCACGAGATCATCTCCCTGTCGGACTACCGAATTCGCCACGCCCAGTACAAGACCGACCCGGACCTCGCCGCACTGCACGCCCGGGTGCCGTTCGTCTGTACCTGGGACGATCACGAAACCGCCGACAACACCTGGTCGGGCGGCGCGGGCAATCACGATCCCGCCACCGAGGGCGACTGGCAGACGCGCAAGGCCGCCGCGCTCCAGGCGTATCTGGAGTGGATGCCGGTGCGTTCCGGCGCGGACCGCCGCTTGTACCGACGGCTGCGCTTCGGCACCTTGGCCGAGCTGTCCATGCTGGATCTGCGCAGCTACCGCAGCCAGGAGGTGCACGCCGGTCCGGGCTGGCGGCAGGTGGACGATCCGAACCGCACCATTACCGGTCAGGCCCAAATGGATTGGCTGTCTTCGGGTTTGACCTCCTCACCGGTGGCATGGAAGCTCATCGGCAATCCGGTCATGATCGCGCCGCTGGTGTTCCCGCCGCTGGAACCGGCGACCACCACCGCGCTCACCGATCTGCTCGGCCTCCCGCACGAGGGCATTATGGCCAACCCGGACCAATGGGATGGTTACGCGGCCGATCGCTCGAAGCTGTTGCACACCATCGCCGACAACCAGGTCGCGGATGTGGTGTTCCTGACCGGCGATATCCACACCTCCTGGGCCGCCGACCTGCCGCTGAACGCCGCCAACTATCCGGCCGGTCCGACCGCCGGGGTGGAGTTCGTGGTCCCGTCGGTCACCTCGCAGAGCATGGGCGATGTGATGAACACGCCGCCGCGCACCGCCTCGGTCAGCGCGGAGACCGCGTTGCTGGGCGTGAATCACCATCTGCGCTACGCGGAGCTGGACTCGCACGGCTACGGCGTCCTGCACGTGGATGCCGAGCAGACGCAGATGGACTGGTTCTACGTCAACGATGTGGCAGACCCGAATACCGGTGTGCGCCATGGCACCTCGTTCGCGGTGCGGCGGGGCGGACGCCTCGAACAGCGCCCCGGCCCCGTGGCCGACTGACCTCGAGGTGAGAGCCTGGGAGGGCGCGCTACTCCTCCCAGTGCTCCTCGAGGGTCGCCGAGACGTGCTCCGCGAAATCGCCGAGCGTGTCGTCGCCAATGCATCGCGCGTCCTCGGCCACCGCGGCCCAGCGGTTGATGAGCGCCGCCGAGCGCGGCACCGACAGTCCGTGTTCGCGCGCCGCCGCGATGCGCGTGTGATCGGCGGGCAGGAACCAGTAGGTCGACAGCCACACCCAGATGAGCCGCGCCTCGAGAATGCGTTCGGCCAACACCTCGTCGTCGGCGAGCGACGGCCACACCGCCACCACCTCGGAGCGCCACGCCTCGACCATCTGCCGGGCGCGCTCGCGGGAGAGTTCGAAATCGCAGAGGCAGCCGGGGAAGGAGACCAGCGCGTAGGCGATATCGAGGGTGGCGTCGCGGAATCCGCCCCACTCGTAGTCGAGGAAGCGCGCGCCCTCCTCGTTGAGAATGACATTGTCGGGGCACAGGTCCGAGGGGCTGAAGGCGCGATAGCGGCCCGCCGAGAACAGCCGGTTGCCCCGCACGATGCGTTCGGCGATCTCGCCGGGCACCTCGATACCGAGTTCTCGTTGCAGCATCAACGGCACCTCGGCGACGGCGACCTCGGCCTGCTGGGCGATCCCGTCCACGCGGTGCACCACGTCGACCCGGCGCAGCAGCGCGACGAAATCCGCCTCGCGGCCGACGGTCGCGGCGTGCATGCGACCCAGCGCCTGCGCGAACGCCATCTGTGAATTGCGCGTCGCGGGTTCGGCCCCGGACTGCAGGACGGCGGTGAGTGGGCTGTTCTCCCCCAGATCGCTCAGGACGAGCAACCGATCGGGCAGGCTGTAGGCGAGCAGATACGCCCCGGGCCGATGGTCGCGTCCGAGCGCGGTGGTGAATTGATACGACACCGCCTCGCGGAGGAAGGCCGAATCGATACTGGCCACACCGGGTGCCATGCCTCCGGTGCGTCGATCCTGCGCGGCGCCGCGCACCTGCTTGACTATGAGGGTGCGAGGAAGTGAAAAGGCGTTCTCCGCAACACGCACACGTAGCACCGTCGTTCTACCACTACCGCTGAGTTCGATAGGATCGCTCAGCTTTACCGGAGCACCCATTCGCTTTGTGAGCAAATGTTGTGCCGCGGACACGACTTCGGCGGCGCGTTCGGCCAATAGTGCGGTCATCGCGTCCCAAGTTACTCGCTCCAGGTCACTTTCAGCGAGCGGTTGCGCAACCTTTCGCGCGTCGTCCGGCGTGTCCCGCTCCGGGGTTTGCCCACCCGGCGCTGGTTGCTTGACACAACCATCGGGCTCCGGTTGTCTCATGTTCAACTGCTGTGCGCCACACCGTAAACCGGTACATGTGAAAGGTCTGTGACGATGACCGGCACACCGCCCGCGCAACCGAACGAATCGGACGAAACGCCCGCACGCGCGGGCGCCGAGCACCCTCCGACCCGCCCCGGCCAGCATCAAAATCCCGAGCCGCCACCACATTCCGCGAGCCAGGAACTCACCCCCGAACACGGCCGCCACGAAATGCCGGGTCCGCGCGGATACCCGCAGTTCGAGGGGCCGGGTGCGGCGCAATACGGCAGCGAACCCCTCGAACCGCCCCCGCCCATGCCGCGCCAAGCGCCGGTGAGCGGGTCCGGTATGGGCGCGCCGCCAAGTTACGCCCCACCCCCGCAGTCGGGCGCGCCGCAGCAGGATTACGGTCAGGCGTCGCAGCAGGGTTACGGCGAGGGCGCGCGACCGGGTTATGGCGAAGCGCCCCAACAGGGTTACGGACAGGGCGCGGCACCGGGGTACGGCCAAGCGCCGCAATCCGGATATGGCCACGCGCCACAGCAAGGCTACGAGCAGTCCGCCCCGCCGGGGCAAGCACCGCAGTCGGGATCGTTTCCGCAGGGTGGGTCGACGCCGCGGCAATCGGGCGGCCTGCCGGGAGCCGCCCCCGCCGGTCAACGCCCGCCCGGCGGGGCACCGGGTGATCACGACTCCCTCGATGTCGGACACGCCCTCGCCTACGGCTGGGATCGCTTCCGCCTCAACCCGATTCCGTGGGCGGGCATCGTCTTGGTCGGCCTGATCGCCTATCTGGTGGTCACGCTGCTGATCAATATCGCCGACGTGCGCTCACTACCGGTGGTGCTGCTGGTCTTCGCCATCGCCTCGCTCATGGTGTGGCTGCTGCAGGCCGCCATGATTCGCGGCGCGCTCTACGAAACCGACGGCACCCCAGCCGATTTCCCGACCTTCTTCGGCTTCGTCAACGCGGGCAATGTGCTGCTCACCGCGCTCATGGTCTTCGTCGCCTGCCTGATCGCGTCGATCTTCTGCGTCGTCCCGGCGTTCCTGGTCGGCGTGCTGTGCATGTTCGCGCTGAATTTCGTCATCGACCAGGATCAGAATCCGATCGAGGCGATCAAATCCAGTGCGCGCCTGGTGATCGCGAACCCCTTCCAGGTACTGCTGTTGGCGCTGTCCATCGTGGTGATCACCGTCATCGGCCTGCTGCTGTGCGGTCTGGGCCTACTGGTGGCCGGACCGGTGTCGGCCATCGCGGTGACCTACGCCTATCGCACCCTCACCGGCGGGCTGGTCGCGCCGCTGTGAACGACGACCGCCCATCCCGCGCGGTCGCGGGATGGGCGGTCGAGTCGATGCGTCCTACTTGTCCTTGCCCTCGACGATCGGGTTGCCGTCGGCATCGAGCTTGGCATTGAGCCCGGCCTCGGCGCGCTGCTGCAAGGTGATCGGCGTCGGCGCGTCGGTGAGCGGGTCGACACCGCCGCCGGACTTCGGGAAGGCGATGACCTCGCGGATGGAGTCCAATCCGGCCAGCAGCGCGGTGATGCGGTCCCAGCCGAAGGCGATGCCGCCGTGCGGGGGCGCGCCGTACTTGAAGGCGTCGAGCAGGAAGCCGAACTTCTCCTGCGCCTCCTCGTGGCTGATGCCCATCACGTTGAACACCCGCTCCTGCACGTCACCGCGGTGGATACGGATGGAGCCGCCGCCGATCTCGTTGCCGTTGCAGACGATGTCGTAGGCGTAGGCCAGCGCCGACCCCGGATCGGTGTCGAAGGTGTCGAGGAACTCCGGCTTGGGCGAGGTGAACGCGTGGTGCACCGCGGTCCAGGCCGAATGTCCCAGCGCCACATCGCCGCTCGCGGTGGCGTCGGCGGCGGGCTCGAACATGGGCGCGTCCACGATCCACACGAAGGCCCAGTCGTTCTCGTCGATGAGGCCGCACTTGCGGGCGATCTCACCACGCGCGGCGCCGAGCAGCGCGCGGCTGGACTTGACCTCACCGGCGGCGAAGAACACACAGTCGCCGGGGTTCGCGCCGACGTACTTGGCCAGGCCCTCCCGCTCGGCGTCGGTGAGGTTCTTGGCGACGGGGCCGCCGAGGGTGCCGTCCTCGTTGACGAGGATGTAGGCCAGACCCTTCGCGCCGCGCTGCTTGGCCCACTCCTGCCAGGCGTCGAGTTGGCGGCGCGGCTGGCTCGCGCCACCCGGCATGACGACCGCGCCGACGTAGGGCGACTGGAACACCCGGAACGGCGTGTCCTTGAAGTACTCCGCCATTTCGGTGATCTCGATGCCGAAGCGCAGGTCGGGCTTGTCGGAGCCGTAGCGGCGCATGGCCTCGGCGTAGGTCATGTGCGGAATCGGCGTGGGGATCTCGTGGCCGATGAGCTTCCACAGCGCGACCAGGATGTCCTCGGCCAGCAGGATCACGTCCTCCTGGGTGACGAAGCTCATCTCGATGTCGAGCTGGGTGAACTCCGGCTGCCGGTCGGCGCGGAAGTCCTCGTCGCGGTAGCAGCGCGCAATCTGGTAGTAGCGCTCGATACCGGCGACCATGAGCAGCTGCTTGAACAGCTGGGGACTCTGCGGCAGGGCGTAGAACTTGCCGGGCTGCAATCGCGCGGGCACCAGGAAGTCGCGCGCGCCCTCGGGGGTGGAGCGGGTCATGGTCGGCGTCTCGACCTCGACGAAGGCGTGCTTGGCGAGCACGTCGCGGGCGGCGGCGTTGACCTTGGACCGCAGCCGGATGGCGTGGCCCGGGCCCTCGCGACGCAGGTCGAGGTAGCGGTACTTGAGTCGGGCCTCCTCGCCGGGGGTCTCGTCCAGCTGGAACGGCAGCGGCGCGGCCTCGTTGAGCACCTCGAGGTCGGTGACATTGACCTCGATCTGACCGGTCGGCAGGTTCGGGTTCCCGCTGCCCTCCGGTCGGTTCTCCACGATGCCGGTCACCTTGACGACGTATTCGTTGCGCAGCTTGTGCGCCTGTTCGGCGGGCTCGCCCTCACGGAAGACCGCCTGCGAGACACCCGACGCATCGCGCAGATCGATGAAGATCACGCCACCGTGGTCTCGCCGCCGGGCCACCCAACCGGTGAGGGTGACGGTCTGGCCAGCGTGCTCGCTTCGCAGCGAACCAGCCAAGTGGGTGCGCAGCACGGGAGTCCTTTCGACGGATTGGCACACCCGGTAAACGAGCGGGTGCGGGGTACATCGTAGTGAGACACGTGCGCGGAGAGGAAACCGATATCGGTTCGCCCGTGCCAAGCTGTGTGACGGCGGGTTCTCGGACCCGCTGATCCTCATGCCACACCGCACGTTCGGGGCGTTCGCAGACGGGAGCAGGCAGATGACCTTCAACGAAGGTATGCAGATCGATCCGGATCGGGTCTCTTCCGGCGGCGGTCCCGGTATGGGTGGCGGTCTGGTGCTCGGCGGCGGCGCGCTCGGACTCATCGCCTTGGTGGTGTCGCTGTTGCTCGGCGGCGATCCGGGGTCGGTGCTCGGACAGTTCACCGGGGCCGACAGTCAGGCCGAACAGGGCACCGCGGGCACGCCGGAGCATTGCAAGACCGGAGCGGACGCCAACAAGTATGTGGACTGTCGCGTGGTGTTGACCGTGCAGAGCCTCGACTCGGTGTGGGGCAGCGAACTCGCCCAGCAGGTCGGCCGCCGCTACACCGAACCGCAGGTGGTGTTGTTCTCCGGTGCGGTGAACACCGGGTGCGGGCGCGCCACCTCGGCGGTCGGCCCGTTCTACTGTCCCGCCGACCAGACGGCGTACTTCGACACCGCCTTCTTCCAGGAGCTCAAGGATCGCTTCGGTTCGAGCGGCGGCCCGCTGGCCGAGGAGTACGTGGTGGCCCACGAGTTCGGCCACCACATTCAGAATCTGCTCGGGGATCTCGGTCGCTCGCAACGCGATCCGCAGGGCCCCGAATCCGGCGCGGTGCGCACCGAACTCCAGGCCGACTGCTATGCGGGCGTCTGGGCCTACTACGCCGACAAGCTGCCCGCGCCCGGCAGTGATCAGCCCTTCCTGAAGGCGTTGACCGACACCGATATTCGCGACGGTCTCTCGGCCGCCTCGGCGGTCGGCGACGACCGCATCCAGGAGGCGGCGACCGGTCGGGTCAATCCGGAGGCCTGGACGCACGGTTCGTCGGAGCAGCGCCAGAAGTGGTTCCTGGCGGGCTACGAGAGCGGGCAGGTCAAGGCGTGCGACACCTACAGTGCCCGCAATCTGGACAACCCGCCCGCGCTGACCCGGTAGGCGGCTCACCTCACTCGTTCCGCGAACGCCCCTGATCCGGGTGTCACAAGCGCTCCGGGGACGTGCTGTTCCGACCGGTCGTTGTGATCTCGCACCCCTCCCACCGGAATTCGGCGTGCCTCTGGCGTACGCCCCTGTCCGCGTTGGACAATCACCGGCGGCGAGCGTCGGCTCGGCGGAACGGAGGGATCGATCGATGCGAAGTGTCGGTGCGGCAAGACAATTCGGGCGGCGGAGTGCGGCGGCGGGGCTGGCCCTGATCGCGGCGATGGCGCTGACCAGCGGTATCGCCACCGCGGAACCGGCCGCCCCGGCTCCGGTCACCGGCCCGATGCTCTTCACCCTCACGTCCATGCCGAACGGGTGGCTCATCGGCCGCACCGATCTGCGTCCCCTGCTCGAGGTGCAGGCCGACGGCCGGGCCGTCAAGCGACCGGACGGCGCGGATCCGAATCGCAAGGCGGACACTCCCGCCAAGGAGGTGACCGGTTCCATCCCGCGGGATGTGCTCACCGCCGCCATTGCCGAGACGCAGGCGCTGGCCCCCGTCGATCTGGGCATGCCCACCGTCTCCGATCAGGGCAGTCTCATTATCGACTACACCCCGCAGCAGGCCGACCAGGATGTGCACCTGATCGCCTACGCGCCCGAGTTCAGCGACGGCCTCGACGCCGACCAGCAGGCGAACCGCGGCCGGTTCGCCACCCTGTACAAGAAGCTTCTCGACGCCTTCGTGGCCGATCGCTGAGGCCGGGACCGAAAACCTAACCGACCGTCCAGGTTTCGCGGCCGGTGAGCAGCTGCTGCAAGGAGTCCTCGCCCACCGGTTTGCGTTCCTGGGCCATGGTGGCCTGCGCGCGCACGCCGTCGTCGTAGGTCGGCCGCGACACACTGCGGAACACCCCGGTCACCACATGTGACAGATCCTGATCCGACAGCCGAGACAGCGCGTACGCGTACTCCGGATGGTCGGTGTACGCGTCGTGCACCACGATGTCGGATTCGGCCACCAGGTCGGTGCGCGCCACCTCCAGGCCGAAACCGCTGCGCACCACGGCGAATTCACCGTCCGCGCCGAAGCGAATGGGCTCGCCGTGCCGCAGTGGGATGAGGTGCGCGGCGGCATTGTCCTTGCGCAGCATGTCGAACGACCCGTCATTGAAGATCGGGCAGTCCTGCAGGATCTCCACGAACGCGGTGCCGCGGTGCTCGGCGGCCGCGCGCAGCACCTCGGTGAGCCCGGCGCGGTCGGAGTCCAAAGCCCGTGCGGCGAAGGTGGCTTCGGCGCCGAGTGCCACCGACAGCGTGTTGAACGGATGGTCGACCGATCCCAGCGGCGTGGACTTGGTGACCTTGCCGGTCTCCGAGGTCGGCGAGTACTGACCCTTGGTGAGCCCGTAGATCCGGTTGTTGAACAGCAGGATCGTCATGTTCACATTGCGGCGCAGCGCGTGGATGAGGTGATTGCCGCCGATGGACAGCGCGTCGCCGTCACCGGTCACCACCCAGACCGACAGGTCGGGCCTGGTCACCGCCAACCCGGTCGCGATGGCCGGGGCGCGACCGTGAATCGAGTGCAGCCCATAGGCTTCCAGGTAGTACGGGAACCGGCTCGAGCAGCCGATCCCGGAGACGAACATGAGGTTTTCGCGCTTGAGGCCCAGTTCGGCGAGGAATCCGCGCACGGTCGCCAGGATGACGTAGTCACCACAGCCGGGGCACCAGCGCACCTCCTGATCGGAGGTGAACTCCTTGACCTTCTGCGGCCCCTCGGCCCTGGGCACACCGGACAGTCCGGTGAGCCCCAGATCGGTGCCGACGAGCGGGTTTTCGACAATGGTCATCACATTCCCCCTGGGGTGCGGTAGGTGGCCCGCGCCCGCGCGGCGAAGGCCTTGTCCTGTTCCATATCCGCGATGGAGCCGTCCAGTGCGGCGTCGATGACGCCGACCAATTCCTGTGCCGAGAAGGCGGTTCCGGCGACCTTCGTCCACGGCTGGACGTCGACGAGGTACTTCGCGCGCAGCAGCATCGCCAGCTGGCCGCCGTTCATCTCCGGCGCGACCACCGTGCGGTAGCGGCCCAGCACCTCATCGAGATTGGCGGGCAAGGGATTCAGATGCCGCAGATGCGCCTGCGCCACCGGCACCCCGCGCCGCCGCGCCCGCCGACACGCCTCGCCGATCGGCCCGTAGGAACTCCCCCAGCCGATGAGCAGCAGTTCGGCGCGACCGTCCGGATCGTCCACCGCCAGATCGGGTACGGCGATACCGTCGATCTTGGCCTGGCGCAGTCGCACCATGAGTTCGTGATTGGCCGGATCGTAGGAGATATTGCCGCTGCCGTCGGCCTTCTCCAGTCCGCCGATGCGGTGCGCGCGGCCCTTGGTGCCGGGCACCGCGATCGGGCGGGCGAGGGTCTCCGGATCGCGGGCGTAGGGCAGGAATTCGCTGTCGTCCTCGGCCTCCGGCTCGAAGGCCGGATCGATGCGCTCCAGGTCCGAGACCCGCGGAATCGCCCACGGCTCGGAGCCGTTCGCGATCGCGCCGTCGGAGAGCAGCAGCACCGGCGTGCGGTAGGTGAGCGCGATGCGCGCCGCCTCCACCGCGGTGTCGAAGCAGTCGGCGGGTGAGCGCGGTGCGAGGACCGCCACCGGCGACTCGCCATTGCGCCCGTACAGGGCCTGCAACAGGTCGGCCTGTTCGGTCTTGGTCGGCAGGCCCGTGGAGGGACCGCCGCGCTGCACGTCCACGATCAGCAGCGGCAGTTCGGTCATGACCGCGAGACCGATGGATTCGCTCTTGAGCGCCAACCCCGGGCCGGAGGTGCTGGTCACGCCGAGCGCCCCGCCCAGCGAAGCCCCCAGTGCCGCACCGATTCCCGCGATCTCGTCCTCGGCCTGGAAGGTGGTGACGCCGAAGTTCTTGTGCTTGCTCAGCTCGTGCAGGATGTCCGAGGCGGGGGTGATCGGATAGGTCCCCAGGAACACCGGTAAACCGGAGAGTTGCCCGGCCGCCACGATGCCGTAGGCGAGTGCGGTGTTGCCGGTGATCTGCCGGTAGGTCCCCGGCGGCAGCGTCGCGGGAGCGACCTCGTAGGTGCTCGCGAATGCCTCGGTTGTTTCGCCGTAATTCCATCCCGCCCGAATTGCGAGAATATTTGCTTCGGCCACATCGGGTTTGGCGGCGAATTTCTCCCGAACAAACTGCTCGGTTCCATCAATGGGTCGACCGTACATCCAGGACAGCAAACCGAGCGCGAACATGTTTTTCGCGCGCTGTCCGTCTTTTTTACCAACACCGGTCGGTTCGGTCGCGCCCAGCGTCAGCGAAGTCATGGGCACCCGATGCACCACGAAATCCGAGAGCGTGTCATCGGTGAGCGGATCGCCCTGGTAACCCACCTTGGCCAGATTGCGTTTGGTGAACTCGTCGGTGTTGACGATGACCGTGGCCCCGCGCGCGAGATCCTCCAGATTCGCCTTGAGCGCGGCCGGATTCATGGCCACCAGCACATCGGGCTGGTCACCGGCGGTGAGGATGTCGTAGTCGGCGATCTGGATCTGGAAGGACGAGACGCCCGGCAGCGTGCCCTGGGGCGCGCGGATCTCCGCCGGGAAGTTGGGCTGGGTGGCGAGGTCGTTGCCGAATGCGGCGGCCTCGTGGGTGAATCGGTCACCGGTGAGCTGCATACCGTCACCGGAGTCACCCGCGAACCGAATTACGACCTTTTCCAATTTCTCTGGCGCGCCGCCGTTTCCGGGCGCGGCCACAGAGCCATCGGAGTGTGCCACGGAATCATCGTCGTGCTGCGAAACCATGCGCCTGCATCACTTCCTCGTCGCTGTGAGGTATCAACGCCAAACTACTCCGCTGTATTCGCGACACACCCGCGAAGTGAGCGGTAGAACGTGGTGAATCTCAGCCGAACTGGGTGAAACTGCGCCGGGCTCAGGCGAAAAGCGCCAGTTGCCGGTCGGGCGTGGGTACTGCGGCGGGCCGCGTGTCGAAAGCGGCGGCGGCCCGAACCTCGGGCTCGGCCTGCCGTTCCCGATTGAAACGGTACTTCTCCAACAGCGGTTCGATGCGACCGCGTAGCCAGGCAGAATACTCGGGTGTCACGGAACTTCCGCGACCGTACAGCTGTCGGTAGCGTCGGATGAGCGCGGGGTGCTCGGTGACCAGCCACTCCAGGAACCACCCGCGGGTGGAGCCGCGCAGGTGCATGGGGAAGGCGGTGACCCCGGCGGCACCGGCGTCGGCGAGGGCCGCGAACAGTTCGTCGAGATGCGCCTTGGAGTCGGTGAGGCACGGAATCACCGGGGCCACCATGACATTCACGGCGAATCCGGCATCGGCGAGGGCGCGAATGAGTTCGAGCCGGGCCTTGGGCGACGGCGTTCCGGATTCCAGCCCGCGGTGCAGGTCCGGATCCAGAATGGCCAGCGACACCGCCACACTCACCGGGACCTGACTCGCCGCCTGGGTGAGCAGCGGCAGATCCCGGCGCAGCAGGGTGCCTTTGGTGAGAATCGAGAAGGGCGTTCCCGATTCGGTGAGCGCGGAGATGATGCCCGGCATGAGCCGGTAACGCCCCTCGGCCCGCTGGTATGGGTCCGTATTCGACCCCAGCGCAACGGTTTCGCGCCGCCAGGAGCGCTTGTGTACCTCCTTGCGCAGGACGGCCGCGACATTCGTCTTGACGACGATCTGATTGTCGAAGTCCGTCCCGGCATTGAGGTCGAGGTACTCGTGCGAACCGCGAGCGAAGCAGTAGCGGCACGCGTGCGAGCAGCCGCGCATCGGATTGATGGTCCAGTTGAACGGCATATTGCCGCCCTCGGGGACCCGGTTCAGCGCGCTCTTGCAGAGCACTTCGTGGAATGTGATGCCTTCGAACTCGGGAGTCTGTACCGTCCGCACGAGACCAGCCCGCTCCAGTCCCGGCAGCGCGCCGTCATCGGCGTCCAGGGTCTGGTTCTGCCACCGCACTCCACAAGTCGAACACTTGTTCTAGCAGCTGTCAAGCGATCTTCCGCGTGTCGGCCTTCTCCAGGCTGTTGTTGGCGAAGGCCACCAGATCGCGCACCGTCTCCTCGGTACTGCGCGGCTGATAGCCCAGTTCGGTGCGCGCCTTGGTGCCGTCGACGACGGGCGCGGAGATGAGCGCGCCGAGCGCCGCCTTGGACAGCACATCGCTGCCGAAGAGTTTGCCGACCGGTTCCAGCACCGGAATCACCGCCGAGACGACCTGCGCCGGAATGAGCACGCGCGGACCCTTCTTGCCGTTCACCGCGGCCGCCAGCCGGGTGACGTCCCACATGGTCTGCATATGTCCGGTGAGCAGGTAGTTCTCACCGGTGCGGCCGCGCTCTCCGGCGAGGATCAGGCCGAGGGCGACATCGCGCACGTCGACCAGGTCGAAGCTGCCGCCGATCATGGCGGGCACCCGGCCCTTGGCCGCGTCCAGCAGGGTGCCGTTGATCCGCGAACGGGTGTAGTCGACCGGGCCGTACACGCCGGTCGGATTGCAGAGCACGGCGTCGAGGCCCTTGTCGACGACCTTGCGCAGCTCGACCTCGCCCTGCCACTTGGAGCGGTCGTAGACGGGCAGGTCCGGGCTGATGGAGCGGGCGGTGCGCTCGTCGATCTTGCCGCCGCACTGGTACTGGTTGAACGCGTGGATGGAGCTGGCGTGCACGAACCTGCGCGCGCCGACGGCCAGCGCCGCCTCGGCGACGACCCGCACGCCCTCGGTGTTGATGCGCCAGGCGAGATCGTTCTTCTGCGCCAGGGTGATGACCGCGACCAGGTGGTAGACGACCTCCGCGCCCTCGAGCGCGGAGCGCATGGAGGCGGGGTCGAGCACGTCACCGGTCACCCAGGTGACACCGGGTTCAGTAGCGCCGGTGGGCCGAACACGATCGATCGCGGTCACCTCGTGACCGCGATCGGTAAGCAGGCGTAGCAAATTGGTGCCAAGGAACCCGGCAGCGCCGGTGACTGCGACCTTCATGAGACGAGAATATAGAACCTGTTCTAATTTGCAACAAGTTCTAGTTTACGAACTGGGATTACGTCCCCGCTTCGCTGGTCGGAGGGGTCCTATATATTCAGGACCGCTATTTCTCCACGACGATCCGGGGGACTACTCATGACCGGAATCTCGGTCGATCCGGAGGCGGTCCGCGCCTTCGCCACCACCCAGAACGGCGTCGCGGCCGATATCGCCGCCGCAGGCAACCTCGACACTGTAGCCGGTGTCGCCGCCATGACGCCCGTCTTCGGCTTGATCGGCGCGGATTACCTGGCCATGTACGCGGTCGCGGAGCTATTGCACGCCAAGGACATCAACGCGCTGTCGGGGCGATACGCGCACCTAGGCGCGACGGCGACCGGATCGGCGACCACCATCGAGACGACCGACGCGACCTTCGCGGGTGGGCTCGGGCAACTCGGCGGGACGATCGGGGAGCAGGCATGAACGCGTGGATGGACGCCGCGACGATCGGAGCGGCGGAATGACTCCGAGCGATCCGAGGGTCTCGGGGATCATCGCGCCGGACGCCTCCCCCGCCGTGCCCGCACCGCAGACCGCGGAGGCGGCGCGCACCGGGCTGCCCGACGTGCCGTTGCTCCAGCTGCCCGACGATGTCGCGCCGTTCGAGGCTCCCGCATTCGTGGTGTCGCGCAAGGAATTCGAGCAGGGCGGTGGGTCGCCGGGGTTGGGTGCGATGCCGCATGGCACGGCCGGGGATTCCACCTATGCCGCCGGTGTTCTCGGTGGTTCTGCTGAGCCGGGCGTACTCGACAACCCGGGAGCGCGAGCCGCATTCGACGTCGGGCAGGGCGCTGTGGATTCGGCACAGCAGGCCCTTGATGGGGCTCAGGGCGTGTTGGATGGGGCGCGGTCGGCGCTGAACAACGCGCCCGCCGCGGCTGCGTCCGCGCAGGCGGCGCTCGCGCAGGGTGCGGTGCATCCTGGTCCGCTGCCGCCGCTGCCGCCGCTGCCGCAGGATCCGGTGGCCGCGCTCATGAGCGGCATGGCCTTGCCCGCCATCCCGGGTATCGACGCGCTGTTCAAGCCGTTCCTCGATCTCATGAACAGTTTCGGCACCGGCGTGCTCGGGGCGGTGAATCCGACGACCGTGCTGAGTCAGTCGTCGAAGGTCATCGAGGGGGCGATGCAGGTCGGCAGTGGCGCGCTCAAGACCGTCGAGACGGTGTGGAAGGGCAAGTCCGGCAATGCCGCCCAATCGGCGGGACAGGACGCGCAGCGGCACGGGGAGGAGACGGCCAATCGCGGCGTGGACATCTCGGCGCTGACACAGCAGGCGGCCGCGGTGGTGCAGCGGGGCAATCTGCAACTGACGGCGATCGCGCAGTCGTTCGCCACGCAGGCCACCGCTATGGCCCCGGTGGCGCTCACTCCGCCCGGCCAGGCGGCCCTGATCGCCGCCGCCACCGAACATCTCGGCGCGGCGGTGGCGGTCGTCAATGCCACGCGGGGTGAATTGGGCGGCTACACAGCGCAATTGAGCGGCGTGGTCGGTCAGCTACTCGGTCAGGGCGGTGGCCCGAATCCCGCCGAGGTCGCGCAATCCTTGGCCCAGAATGTCGGACAGCCGATCCTGTCGCAGGCACAGGAGCTGCTGAAATCCGGCGTCGAACAGGCCACGAAGGCCGCGGGCACCGACCCGACCCCGGGCAAGCCGGGCGATCTGGATACCAAGGCCGCCGGAGTCGGTGGCGGTGGTGGCGGCGGCGCGGGCGGCGGCGGAGGTATCGGCGGTGGCGCGGGCGGTATCGCGGCCAAGCCGGGCGGCCCCGGCTCCTCGATCCCCGGCGGCAAGATCGCCGCGAACGCGGGCAATCCGTTCGGCTCCGGTGGGGCGGGCGCGGCCGCGATGGGCGGTGCCGCGCCGGGCGGATTCATGGGTGCGCCGCACGGTGCCGGTGCCGGGCAGCGGGGCACGGACCAGGAGTACACGCGGAACGTGCAGCATTACCAAAACCGTTCCGGCGAAAGCGAACTCACCGGAAACCTGGGTGCCTCCGGGCCGGGCGTCATCGGCGAGAGCCAGGACGAGGACGCCAGCGAGGAGCAGGCCTGAATCGTGAAACAGCCCCCGCGAGGGACCTACGGTCCACCACGGGGGCTGTTTCGTGCGGTGTGCGGGCCGATCCACCGGGCCCACAACCGCTCGGCGGGAAGCAAATTCACCTCCGACGGTGCGACTGTCAGACGGCCGTGGGCCGGGCCTGAGCGTCGGTGCCGCCGTCGATCACGAACTGCGAGCCGTGAATGAACCCGGCCTGTGGACCGAGCAGATAGGCGATGAGCGAAGCGATTTCGTCCGGGCGGCCATTGCGCCCCACCGGCGAGGTGAAGTTGCGGATCGCCTCACCGTAGCGGGGGTCGTCCATACCGGCTTGCAGCAGCGGAGTATCGACGCTGCCCGGTGCGACGGTATTGAGCCGGACACCCGCGGCACCCCACTCGGCCGCGCGCTGCCGAACGGCTACGGTGACGGCGTTCTTGGAGGCGGCGTAGGCATAGCTGCCCGCGTACTCACCGGCCTGCGCGAAGGCCTCGGCCTCGTTGCCGGACGCGATCGGGTTCTGATCCCAGGCTAGGTGGGTGGAGGCCACCGACGAAACCACCACGGCGGCAGGCGATTCCCCCTTCCGCAGAGCGGGCAGCAGAGCGTCCAGCAGCGCGATGGTGCTGCGGTAGTTGATCTCGACGATGCGCATCGGATCGGGCACCTGCGGGCCGACGCCCGCACACAGGACGAGTCCGTTCAGCACTCCCCCGCTACGTTCCAGCATCTGCTCGACCGCCGCCGCGCGCACGGCCGCATCGGTGAGGTCGCCGGTGATATCGGCGTCCTTCAGGTCGATGCCGATGATGTCGTGCCCGGCCGCGGCGAGAGCGGCGGCGGTGGCCGCGCCGATACCCGAGGCGGAGCCGGTGATGGCGATCGTCATGCCTGCGATTAGAACAGGATGCAGAACGTGCTGGCAATGCGATCTCGGCCAGCGGGACCGCCACCGGCGAGAGCGCGCCGAAGCCGCTACGACTGAACCTGCACCACCGGGCCCATGGCGCGCCCGAGCCCCGGTTCGCCCGTTCGCTCGCCGATCCCGACGGGCCGGACTAGCATCACGACAAGAACTAGAATCTGTTCTAGTTTTCGCCCGCCCATTGTCGAGAGGACGACCCGATGCGCTTCACCTATGCGGAGGCGATGACCAATCCGGACTACTACATCCCGCTGGCGCAGGCCGCGGAGGCAGCCGGGTTCCACAGCATGACCATCGCCGACAGCATCGCCTACCCGGCCGAGTCGGACTCGAAGTACCCCTACACCAAGGACGGCAACCGCGAATTCCTCGACGGCAAACCGTTCATCGAGACCTTCGTGCTGTCGGCGGCCATCGCGGCGGCCACCACCACCCTGCGCTTGACGCCGTTCGTGCTGAAGCTGCCGATCCGCCCGCCGGTGCTGGTCGCCAAGCAGGCGAGTTCCCTTGCGCGCCTGAGCAACAACCGCTTCGCCCTGGGCGTGGGCATCAGCCCGTGGCCGGAGGACTTCCAGATCATGGGCGTGCCGTTCGAGAAACGAGGAAAGCGCCTCGACGAGTGCATCGAGATCGTGAAGGGCCTGTCGACCGGCGAGTACTTCGAGTACCACGGCGAGTTCTACGACATCCCCAAGATCAAGCTCACCCCCGCGCCGACCGAGCCGCTGCCGATTCTCGTGGGCGGCCACTCCGACGCCGCGCTGAAGCGCGCCGTCCGCCTCACCGACGGCTGGATGCACGCGGGCGGCAATGCCGAGGAGCTCGACAAGTACCTTGCCCGCATCAACGAATTGCGCAGCGAGCGTGACCTTTCCACCCCGTTCGAGATCCACGCCGTCTCCCGCGACGGCTACACGCCGGACGGCGTGAAGCGCCTCGAGGAGAAGGGCATCACCGACCTGATCGTCGGCTTCCGCAACTCCTACGCCATGGAGCACGACACGGAGTCGCTGGAAGACAAGATCACCAAGATCAAGTGGTACGGCGACAACGTGATCGCCAAACTCGCCTGATTCAGGACCGCTTGGCGAAGCCGAGCTCGATCACGGCATCCCGTTCGCCGACGAGCTCGGCCACGCTGGCATCGATGCGCGCCCGCGAGAACTCGTCGATCGCGAGATCCGGGACGATGGAGTACTTTTCGTCCGCGCAGGTCACGGGGAACGAGCTGATCAGCCCTTCCGGCACGCCGTAGGAGCCATCCGACGGCACCGCCATCGACACCCAGTCGTTCGCGGCGGACCCGCGCGCCCAATCGTGAATGTGGTCGATGGCCGCGCTCGCGGCACTGGCCGCCGAGGAGGCCCCCCGAGCCTTGATGATCGCGGTGCCGCGCTGCTGCACGGTCGGAATGAAGTCGTTCTCCACCCAGTCCCGATCGTCGATGACGTCGAGCGCGGGCTTGCCCGCCACGGTGGCGTACGACAGGTCCGGGTACTGCGTCGCGGAGTGGTTGCCCCAGATGGCGACGCGGTGGATATCGGCGGCCGCCGCGCCGGTCTTCTTGGCCACCTGCGCGAGGGCGCGATTGTGGTCGAGGCGAGTGAGGGCGGTGAACCGCTCGGCCGGGACGTCCGGGGCGTTGCTCATCGCGATGAAAGCGTTTGTGTTGGCGGGGTTTCCGACCACGAGCACCTTGATGTCGTCGGCGGCGCTGGCATTGATGGCCGCGCCCTGGTCGGTGAAGATCGGGCCGTTCGCGGCGAGCAGATCGCCGCGTTCCATGCCCGCCGTACGTGGACGAGCGCCCACGAGCAGGGCGATGTTGGCCCCATCGAAACCCGTCCAGGGGTCGTCGGAGATGTCGATCGAGGACAGGAGCGGGAACGCGCCGTCCTCCAGCTCCATGGCCACGCCCTCCAGAGACGCTACGGCGGAGGGGATTTCGAGCAGCCGCAGGCGAATCGGGGTGTCCGCTCCGAGCATCGCGCCGGAGGCTATACGAAACAGCAACCCGTAGGCGATCTGTCCGGCGGCTCCGGTGACGGTGACGGTGGTGGGGCGGGCAGGGGTCGACATCGGGCTCCTAGTGGTCGTAGGTGACTCCGTCCTTCAGCCTAACGACGAGTGTGGGGCGGGGGCGGGGGTGGTGAGCAACCAGACAGTTCGGCTCGATGGTTGCACACGATATTCGCCAGAATTTGAAGATCCGTATATCAGATATATTTCCTGTACTGGGACAATACATTTCGCGATAGAATTGATGCATGACTTCGGGTGGGGAAATCAACGAGAAGGGCGTGGTCGTCATTTTGGCGAACCTCGACGTCCTTCTCGATTCTCTGCTCGACAATTCGTGCACCTCTTTGTCGGATGATGAATTTATCGACCACATGCGTGAATTCGAAGCCTTCGCGCGCAAAGTCGCCGTCGTGCAACACCGATTCGCCCAAGCGGTCGCCGACCGCGGCCTCGCCCAGCGGTACGGGTTCAGTCCGACCGCCGGGGTGCGCAGCTTTCTTGTGGAGACGTTGAATCTGTCCAAGGGGGACGCGGCGGCGCGGGCGAACGCCGCCGAGCACCTCGACGACCGCCGGTTCAGCCCCAACGGCTACCTGCCACCCGCGCTGCCCCTTACCGCGGCCGCGCAGGCCGCGGGCGAAGTCTCCGCCGACCATGTGCGCGTGATCATCTCGGTCATGGACCGCATCCCCAGCAGTGTCGAACAGCAGTCGCGGACCGAGGCCGAGGAGCGGCTGGTCGAGTCCGCGCGGGTGTGCACGCCCGATGGGCTCAAGAAGGTCGGCGCGCGGATCCTCGCCTTCCTCGACCCGGACGGGAAACTGACCTCCGACCGGGATCGGGCGCGGATGCGCTCGCTGGTACGCAGCACCCAACGCGTCGACGGCATGATCGAATTCAAGGGCCTGCTCAACCCGGAGGCCACCGCGTTCCTCGACACCATGTTGGCGAAGTGGGCGCGCCCGGGGATGTGCAACCCGGAGGACCCCGACAGCCCGATGGTCGCCGATCCCGATGGGGACGACCGCAGCCTCGTCGAAGCCGCCGCCGCGCGCGACACGCGCAGCCAAGCCCAGCGCAATCACGACGCGCTGTTGGCCTACCTCAAGCACGGCGGCCCGGAAACGCTTGGCAAGCACCGTGGTATCCCCGTGAGTGTCGTGCTGACCATGACCGTCGAGGACGTCGAGAAGGCATCCGGGTGCGCCACGACCGCCACCGGCGGGACGGTGCCGATGAAGACCGCCCTCGAAATGGCCGAAGGCTCGATTCCGACACTGATGGTGTTCGACCACACCCAGAACAAGCCCCTGCACCTCGCACCCGGTGTGCGACTGGCGAACAAGTGGCAGCGCCTCGCCAGGATCGCGACCGATCGCGGCTGCACCCGTCCCGGGTGTTCGGCACCGGCGACGATGTGCCAGATGCACCACGTCCTCGGCTTCGCCCAAGGCGGGCTCACCCACATCGAAAACCTCACCTTGGCGTGCGATCGATGCCACGCAAGAATCACCGGCACACAGTCGGGGTGGGAAACCGAAGTCCTCGACGCCGATTCGGACCATCCGGGCAGAGTCGGGTGGCGAGCCCCCGCGCATGTGGACCCGGTCGGTCTACTCGAGGTCAATCATGTGCATCATCCCGACGAGGTCCTGTATCAGGCCGACGTCCGAATAGAGGCACGCCACCTGCGCGAGACCCGCACCAGTGCAAATGAATCCACCGAAGCACAATCTCCGGGCACCGCACCGGACAGCGTCCCCGCCGCGCCACTCCCCCCGGGCAGCGAGCCGATCGCGCCACAACCCCCGTTCTAAGACTTGCCGGGCAACCCCGCCGTGCGAGAACCCTCGCGTGTTGTCCTGCGAGGCAATCCCACCGCGCACAAGTCCCAGAAGTCAGGCCGGGACCCAACCCGCCGCGCTCGAGTTCCAGAAGCCACGCCGGGATCACCGGCACCGCGTCGGGGTGGCGAGCCCGAAGTCCTGGAAGACAATTCGAACCATCCGGCAGAGTCGGGTGGCGAGCACCCGCCCATGTAGACCCGGTCGGTCTACTCAAGGTGAATCATTCCGAATACAGGCACTCCGCCAGCGCGAAACCCGCGCCACCGCAAACGAACCCAGCGCACCACAATCCCCGCGCACAACACTGGGCACCACGCAGCGCAGCGAAGCCGCGCCACAACCTACGTGGTGAGACTCGCCGAGCAACCTCGCCGCGCCAGCGGCCCTCGCGTGTCGTCCTTTGAGGCAACTCCTCCGCGCCGAGTCCCGGAGTTGCGCCGTGAGGTAATCCCACGCGCTCGAGCCCTCGGCAAGTCGCACCGGGACGAAATCCCACCACATCCGAGCCCCCGTCATGACACCCGAGCGGAGGGCCCGCCGCACCCGAGCCCCCGTAGTGACAATCCCAGGCGGAGGCCCCGCCGCACTACAACCTCGGGTGTATATGTCGGTGAATCATCTCTAAAACAGCATTAGTGCAGTCCGCAGGCTGGGATCGCGGGCTTACGGCACCCAATGTCGCGTCAGCTAAAGTCAGGAAAGGCTGGCGACGCAACCACACTTAATGTCGTTTAAAGACAGGCGTTCCCAAAACATCCGTCTCATTCCAGGCTGAAGGTCGCGGATTCCGCTCCATCACACGACCCTCAGCCGATCAGGGACATTCCTACTTAGCTGCCAACGCGATCACATCACTCACCACATTCGGGCGGGAGACACTGACAGCGTGCGACCCATCGACTTCCACGGAATAGCCGCCAGCCCTCTCGGCCATAAATCGCTGCGCCTCGATCGGAATATTCTTGTCCGCGGTGGTGAGAAGCGAGAAGACAGGGATATCTCGCCAACCGACAGCACCGGCACCCTCCTGTAGCGCGGCGAGAGCAACAGGTCGCTGAGTCGCGGCCATGGCTGCGGCGACCGAAGCGGGGACATCCCCGGCGAACTGCGCTGGAAACTCGTCCTGGCGAATGTAGAGTTCCGTCTCCGACTTGCCTTCCGGCCCTGGGTACTCCACCGCCCGGGTGGTCGGCCCCAGCGTCGATCCGGGGAACTTGTCGGTCAGTCCGAGGGCGCTCTCCCCTTCGGCGGGAATGAAAGCCGCGATGTAAACGAGGGCTTTGACGTTCTGTTTCCCGGCCGACGCGACGCTGATGACGCTGCCGCCATAGGAGTGGCCGACCAGGACGACCGGGCCCTCGACGCTGTCGACCACCGAGGCGACGTAGGCCGCGTCGCTGCTGAGGCCGCGGAGGGGGTTGGCGGCGGCGAGGACGGGATAGTTCTGGGCGCGGAGGTTGTCGATGACGCCGTTCCAGCTGGAGGAGTCGGCGAAAGCGCCGTGGACCAGGACGATGGTGGGTTTGTTGCTCACGGGTCTATTCCTTGTCGGGCGGAGGGGGTCAGGCGTACAGCGCGGCGCGCAGGACCGCGACGGCTTGGGCGACAGCGGCTTTGGCGGCGTAGGTGTCGTGCATGGAGTTGACCATGACGAAGTCGTGGATGATGCCGCCGTAGCGAGTCTGAATCACCGGAACACCGGCGGCACGCAACTTTCCGGCAAATGCCTCACCCTCGTCGCGCAGCACGTCGGCTTCGGCGGTGATGACCAGGGCGGGCGGCAGGCCGGTGAGCTGTTCGGTGGTGGCGCGCAGCGGCGAGGCGGTGATCTGGGCGCGGTCCTCGGCGCTGGTGGTGTACTGGTCCCAGAACCACTGCATGCCTTCGCGAGTCAGGAAGTAGCCGGTGGCGAACTCCTTATACGAACCGGTGTCGAAATTCGCGTCGGTGACCGGGTAGAACAGCACCTGTTGGGTGAAGGATACGTCGCCGCGCTCCTTGGCCATGAGGGTCAGCGCGATGGCCATATTGCCGCCGACCGAATCGCCCGCGACCGCGATGCGCGAGGAATCCAGACCCTTTGTCGCGCCCTCGGTCGAAACCCATTGCGCCACACGGTAGGACTGCTCGTTGGCCACCGGGTACCGCACCTCCGGCGAACGGTCGTACTCAGGGAACACGACGGCCGCGCCCACCCCCACGGCGAGGTCGCGCACCAAGCGATCGTGCGTGTGCGCGTCACCGAAAACCCAACCCGCACCATGCGTGTAGACGATCACCGGCAAAGACCCCTGCGCACCTTGCGGTTTCACGATCCGCGCACGCACCGACCCGGTCGGCCCGCCTTCCACGGTGATCCACTCCTCGGCGACCTCCGGCTTGAAGATCGGCGAATCCTGCACCGAGTCAACGGCTTTGCGACCCTCTTCCGGCGGCAGTTGGTAGAGGAACGGCGGCTCAGAGGTGGCGTCGACGAACTCCTGAGCAGCCTGCTCGAGGGCGATTCCCAACGGATTTCCAGACATGGGGATTCCTTTCCGAAGATGTGTTGTGTGGTTCAGCCCAGAGCGGCCAGGGCGTCGACGATGACGCCGACGACCTCGTCGGGGTGGGTCCGCATGACCAGATGCGGCCCGTCGATCTCGACGACCGAACGCAATCCGGCGCGCTGGTACCCGAAGCGTTCGACCTCGGGATTGATGGTGCGGTCGGCGCTGGACACGATCCCCCACCCGGGCTTGGTCTTCCAGGCCGCCGCCGAGGCGGTCTCGCCGAAAGCGAAGGCCGACAGCGGCCGTTGCGAGACGGCGAGAACCCGCGCCGTGGCCGAATCCAGCCCCGCCGCGAAGACTTCCGGGAAGGCGGCTATATCGACGGACACATCGGTCCCCGGCTCGCCACTCTCGGTCGGGTACGGCGTGTACACCAGGTTGGCGGCCAGGTCCGAATCCGGGAAACCGCCTTGCAGCTGCCCGAGACTCTCACCCTCGTCCAGGGCGTAGCCCGAGACGTAGACCAGTCCGACGACATTGTCGGCGACTCCGGCGACGGTGATGACCGCGCCGCCGTAGGAATGCCCGACCAAAAGCACAGGGCCGCTGATACTTTCGACGACCGCCCGGATGGACGCGACGTCCGCGCTCAGGCTGCGGTTGTAGACCGGCGGCGCCAGCACCCGATGACCGCGAGCGAGCAGCCGCGCGGTGACCGGCGCCCAACTGGCGGCATCGGCGAAAGCGCCGTGTACGAGCACGATGGTTGTTGCGGAGGACGACACGAGGTTCCTTCCTCGATCGCTCGGATCGATAGGGATGGCGTTGTGCCGCACTCAGTTTCCGCCGAGCAACCCCCTCCGCGCCCCTCGCCACGGGCCGTGAAAACCACCGATCAGGACACGGCCGCCACCATGGGCGGATCCGCCGCGACCGAACCGGTGGATCGGAACCGCTGCTGGTACTTACGCGGCGAAATGCCGAGCCGCGCGACGAAAGCGCGGCGCAGCGCCTCACTGCTGCCGTATCCGGCCGCCATGGCGGCCTCGGTGACGCTGTGGCCCGCATGCAGCATGTCGCGTGCCACCCCGAAGCGAATGAAGGCCACGTATTCGGCGGGCGAACGTTCCAGCTCCGCCCGAAACAGCCGGGTCAAATGCCGCACACTCACCCGGGCGTGCGCGGCCAGCGTCTGCACCGTATGCGGGAACGCCGGATCCGCGCAGATCAGGTCGATCACCTTGCGCACCAGCGGACTACGCGGCACCGGCCCGGTGAGCAGCGCGGAGAACTGCGATTGACCACCCGATCGCTGCATGTAGACCACGAGCAGCTGTGCGACCCGGCGGGCCACGTCGGCACCGTAGTCCTCCTCCACCAGAGCGAGCGCGAGATCCACGCCCGCCGCGACTCCGGCCGAGCTGTACAGGTTTCCGTCCCGCACGAAGATCGCGTCCGGCTCCACCACCACCGAGGGATAGCGCCGCGCCAGATCCGCCGCGAATTTCCAATGCGTGGTGGCCCGACGCCCGTCGAGAAGCCCGAGTTCGGCCAGCACGACCGCACCGCTGCAGATCGACGCCAGTCGCCGGGTGCGCGCCGACAACTCCCGCGCCGCCGCGAGCAGTGCGGGGGTCATGAACTTCGCGGCCGGAAGTTCACTGCCGGGAACGATCACCGTGTCGAAGCGTCCGGCCTCGGCCGCCGGTGCGCTCACCTCGACCTTCGCGCCGATGGAGGTCGCCACGTTCGCGCCGTCCGGCGAGACCAGCACCACCTCATAGCCGGGCACCGTCTGGTTGGCCTCCACGAAGACCTCCGCCGGACCCACGAAGTCGAGCATTTTGACGCCGTCGAAGACGAGAATGCCCACGCGTCGGCGGGGCTGCTCCGAGAGATTGGTGGCCATGTCATCCAGTATTCTGGAGGCGTGCCTCCAAAACAAGCGGTGTGGGCCAGCGCACCCGGATTGGTACGGTGAGCGAATGGGACGGCCACGACAGTTCGATGAATCGAGCCTGCTGGACGCCGCCACTGAGCTGTTCTGGTCGCGGGGATTCGACGACACGTCGGTGGAGGACGTGTCGCGGGTGACCGGCGTCGGCAATGGGAGTATCTACGGCGCGTACGGCAACAAGCGGGGTCTGTTCCTCGCGGCGTTCGAACGCTATTGCGCGGGCCGCGGGCGTTTCGTCCGCGAGGTGGTGCTCGCAGCGCCCGGTTCGGCGCGGGCCGCGGTGCGAGCGCTGTTCGAGGCGATCATCGACGACTGCACCTCGCATCCGGATCGCCGCGGCTGCCTGATGATCAACAGCGTGGCCCAGTTGGGCGGCCGCATCCCCGAGGTGGTCGCCATGGGCGCGCGGACCACGGCGGCCATGGAGGAGGGCGTCGCCGAGCGGCTACGCCAGGCCGCCCGCCGCGACGACGGCACCGTCGACGAGGCCCTGATCTCCGCGCACAGCGCGAATATCGTCCTGGTGGCCCAGGGCCTGATTCAGTTGAGCCGCATGGGAATCGACCGCGACCGGCTGTTGGAGATCGCGGACATCTCGACCACGGCGCTGCCCTCGGCGTGGGCCGACCGCATCGCCGTGCACTGATCAGCGCCCCGCCGCCGCGGTGTCCTTCGGGTTGATGAAGCCGCGCAGCGGCGAGAGTCCGTCGTAGGTGTCGAGCATGAGCCTCCCCAGTACGGCGTGCGCCTGCACCACCGGATTCGTCGCGCCGTAGTTGCCGGGCTCGGGTGCTTGGTCGGTGAAGAACGAGTAGACGACCAGGGGTCCGCCGTTCTCGTCGAACATGACGCCGGTCTCGTGCCGCCGATCCTCCGACGCGCCGTGTTTGCCGCCGAAGCGAGAACGCTCGTCGGAGGACATGTTTCGCCGGATGCCGTCGGTGTAGCCGATCGCCGACCAGGTCAGAATGCGCAGCGCCGCCCTGGTCGACTCCGGTGAGAGCAGGGTGCCGGTGGCCAGGCGGTAGAGCAGGTCGTTGTTCTCGCGCGGGGTGGTGAAGCCGAGGTAGAAGCGCTGTTGGCCGGGGAGCGGCTCGACCCGGGTGTGGACGAAGCCGAGGCCGTCGAGGATCTCGTTGATCCGTTCGCCGGAGACGAATCGCGAGAGCAGTCGCACGGCGGTGTTGTCGGAGACCTGCACCATGGCGGTCAGCAGATTCGCGACGGTCAGCCGATCGCCGAAGGCGGCCTGGTTCAAGAAGATTCCGCTGCCCTGGGCGACGATATCCGCGTCCAGGGTGGTGGTGTCGGTGAGCCGCACCCGGCCCGCGTCCACCTCGGCCAGGACGGCGGTCATGACGGCCAGCTTCTGCACGCTCGCGCCCTCCATCAGGAAGTCGGCGTCCTGGTCGACGACCGGGACCCGCGTACCGGAGCTGAGATCGGTGACCAGGCAGTGCCAGCGGCCACCGGCCAGCCGCGAAACGCCCTGGAATTCCACGTCGAACGCCTTGCCAGCAACCGGTGTGTCCGCCGCGGCGGGCCGGGCGGCCAACAGCCCACCGGCCGCGATCGCACTGGACGCCAACAACGTTCGCCTGTCGAAGAACCTCACCCGCGAAACCTAGCCGCGGGCAAAGCGATTCAGCAAACCGTCCTCACACGCGTTCGTGCCCCGCCACATTCCGCGACGGGGCACGAACGGGGTTTGTCGCCCGAACGGTTCAGTAAGTGGCGGAACGCAATTCGGGCCGCACGTCGTCCCAGCTCGCCGGGGCCGGACCGAAGGTGCGCTCGGCATTGGCGATGACGGCTTTGCCCAGCGCCCGGTTGCCGACCGCGCCGATCACCGCGCCGATTCCGGCGGGCAGGGTGCGGCCGAACATGAGCACGCCGCGTTTGACGATGAATTGGGTGATGAAGCGGCGTGCCATGGCATTGTCGACATTGCGGACCACGGGCAGGTGGTCGGCCAGCGCCCCGGCCCAATCGCGGGCGGACTGACTCGCGTTCTTCCCCAGCATCTCCGCGCCGCCCTCGCCGAGTACGACTCCCGCGACCAGGGCGCGGCGCTGCTTCGGCGGAATGGACTCCATCCCGTGCACGGCGCTCATCGAGGCCGCGAACAGGGCCGAGGTCTCCAGAAAGAACACCGACTCCGCGCCGCTGGCCACCAACCCGATCACCGTGCCGACGCCCGGTACGGCCGCGCTGAGCCCCGCCAACGTGCCACTGGTGATCACCAGGGCGAGATACCGCGTCTCCAAGCCCTTGGCGATGTCCTCGGGTGAGCGGGAGGGGTGCCGCCGCCGCAGGTGGTCGACGTACTTCGCCGCCAGCGGGGCCTGTACCCCGCTGCCCGCGCGAAGCACGGCTTCGACGGATTTGTGCAGTGCGCGCTCGAACATTCCGGGCGTCCCCTTTCGTCGCTTCGCACAGGTGGCCCGCCCGAGATTACGGACGCCCGCGCCCACCGCCGTGCTCCGACACGGCAATCGCCACAGAATCTCCACACCGACCGCATCGAACCCCCATGATCGCCGGATAGCGTCCGCGGCGTGGGGAGAATGCTGGCCGCGGCGCGGCGTGGGTGGCAGGGATGGTCGAGATGGCGGCGCGCAGGGGTGATCTGTTCGACGGTCGTCGCCCTGCTGCTCGCCCCGGTGCTCGCCGCCGCGGTGGCCTTGCGGCTCGAGTACGCCGGGGAGCTCTCCGAGGATGCCCGCACGCGTGGCCGTGACGCGGTGTGGCTGGGCCACGCCTGGGTGGACGGACGCAAGACCGACGCCGATATCGACCGACTCGCGGCCCTGGTCTCCGGCACCGGCATCAAGGACCTGTTCGTCCACACCGGCCCGTTGGAGCACGACGGCGGCCTGCCCGCCGAATTGTCGCCGCGCGCATCATGGTTCACCGAGGCGGTGCACCGACAACTGCCCGGCGTTCGTGTGCAGTCCTGGCTCGGCGATATCGTCCAGCCCGAATTCGCCGGATTGAACGTGGAGGACCCAGCGGTCCGCGACCGCGTCGTCACCTCGGCGGCCAAGGCCCTGGATCTCGGCTTCGACGGTATCCATTACGATCTGGAACCCATCCGCTCCGGCTCGCCCGGCTACCTCGCCCTGCTGGACAGGACCCGCGCGCTCTCCTCGACTCGCCAAGTGCCCCTGTCGGTCTCGGCCCCGCAGCTCGACCCGCTCCCCGGCGCGCACTCGGTCGGCATCGCCCTGTTCGACCATGGAAAGTGGTGGTCCCAAGCGTATTTCGCCGAGGTCGCCCGCAGGGTCGACCAGGTCGCGCTCATGTCCTACGACACGGCCATGCCGACCCAATCCCTCTACGGCGGCTATGTCGCGCACCAAACGAAACTCGCGCTCCAGGTCACCCCCGCACAGGTCGACCTGCTCATGGGTGCTCCCGCGTTCTGGGCCGACGACCCAGGCCACCACGGCGACGCCGAAACGGTCGCCGCCGCCCTGCGCGGTATCCGCCTCGCCCTGGGCCGCCACTCCCCCGGCCGTCAGACCTTCGGAGTAGCCCTGTATGTGGATTTCGCTGCCACACCACGGGATTGGGCGACCTACCGCCGTGACTGGTGCTAGCCGGTCAGTTCGGCGATATCGCGGTCGCTGAGGACCACGGGCTGCACCGCATCGCGGTCGCGGACCATCCGGGCGGCGCGGTAGAGCGGACGTTCCTCGGCCATGGCGTCGCGGGCCTCGGCGCGCAGCTGCTGTACGAGCAGGCTGGAGACGGCCAAGGCGGCGGCGAGCTGGCACTGCGCGAGCGCGTCGGCCAGGCGGCGCAGACCCAGAATGTGCAGTTCACGCCCGCTGCCGCTGTCGGTGTACATGGCCAGCGGGATCACGCGTACGTCGGGAACGGTGGTGACGCGCAGGACCACTCGGCTGAGTCGGCCCGGATAGACCAGGAGCTCCACGCCGGTGGCGTCGGCGATATCGAGCCGATGCTCGCCGGACCAGGTGTGCGCGTGAAGTACCGTGCCCACCAACGACATTCGGCGACGCTGCGCGGCGACGGCGTAGAGCGCGGTGGGCGCGCCGAGGACGAGCGCCGCCGCCACCGCGACCGGCCAGTTCACCAGCAGCGCCAGCAGCAGGCCGACGCCGATGCCCACACCCATGGCGGCGAGCGCCAGGCGGCGCAGGGCCGGTGCGTACATTTCGGGAGCGATGAGATCGAGCCCGACGGGCGCGGGGGGCTCGGAATTCGGTTGATCAGTCACGGGTACGCATTCGTCCAGGTGGGAGAGGGTGCCAGCCGTCGGGGTCGAACACCGTCGGGGACGCTACCAGTAGGAGGGGGTAGCGCGCCGAACTTCGGGTCGCGACGAGGCCGCCCGCGACGACCGGCACCGGGCGAAAAGACGGCTCGCCCACCGAATCCCGTGGGGCACAGCGGGTATGGCGGCCGCGACTGCCCCCGGCAGCTGGCGCGTGCCGGGGCGCGGTCGGCGGGAACTACTCGGCCAGGTCGGCGGCCACCTGGGCCACCACCTGATCCAGCGGCACCTCGCGCTGCTCGCCGTTGCGCAGATCCTTCAGCGCGATGACCCCCTCGGCCACCTCGCGGTCGCCGAGCACCAGCGCGAAGCGCGCGCCGGAGCGGTCCGCCGCCTTCATCGCGCCCTTGAGCCCGCGCCCACCGTAGGCCAGGTCCGTGCGGATTCCGGCCGCGCGCAGCCGCGCCGCGAGGGTCACCAGGTGCTGTTTGGCGGTCTCGCCCATCGGCACGCCGTACACCTCGCAGGTGGCGGTGCTACCGGCGGACTTGCCCTCGGCCTGCAGGGCGAGCACGGTGCGGTCGACGCCGAGGCCGAAGCCGATGCCGGACAGTTCCGGTCCGCCGAGCTGAGCCATCAGCCCGTCGTAGCGGCCGCCGCCGCCGATACCGGACTGCGCGCCGAGCCCGTCGTGCACGAATTCGAAGGTGGTCTTCGTGTAGTAGTCCAGTCCGCGCACCATGCGCGGATTCACCACATACGGCACGCCGATCCCGTCGAGGTAGCCGAGCACCTGGTCGAAGTGCGCCTTGGCCGACTCCGACAGGTGATCGATCATGAGCGGCGCGTCCGCGACCATCTCCTTGACCTCGGGTCGCTTGTCGTCGAGCACGCGCAGCGGATTGATCTCCGCGCGGCGGCGGGTCTCCTCGTCCAGCGGCAGCTTGAACAGGAAGTCCTGCAACAGCTCCCGGTACTGCGGACGGCAGGTGTCATCGCCGAGCGAGGTGATCTCCAACCGGAAATCGGTCAACCCGAGCGTGCGGAAACCGGCGTCGGCAATGGCGATGACCTCGGCGTCCAGCGCCGGATCGTCGATGCCGATGGCCTCCACACCGACCTGCTGGAGCTGGCGGTACCGACCCGCCTGCGGTTGCTCGTAGCGGAAGAACGGACCCGCGTAGCAGAGCTTCACCGGCAGCCCGCCGCGATCGAGGTTGTGTTCGATGGCCGCGCGCATCACCCCGGCGGTGCCTTCGGGCCGCAGCGTGAAGCTCTGTCCTTTGCGGTCGGTGAAGGTCCACATCTCCTTGCTGACCACATCGGTGGACTCGCCGACGCCCCGCGCGAACAGGGCGGTCTCCTCGAAGACCGGCAGCTCGATATGCCCGTATCCGGCCAGTCGCGCGGCGCGGATCAGCCCGTCACGCGCGGCGACGAACTCCGCCGAGGTCGGCGGCAGGTAATCGGGGACACCCTTCGGGGCCTTGAAGCTGCTGGTCTTGGTCACGGCCCAAGTGTTTCAAACGCCCGTCACACAAGTCCAACCGGTTTACCCAGCACTGTCCCGCGGCGCTCATATGTGATACATCCGCGGTTGTAAAGGATTGCCTCAGGAACTGATGGCACACTCTTATGCCGGATACAACCGACCACGGAGGGACTAGCTAGTGCCGAGCAATGAACAGCGACGCGCTGCGGCGAAACGCAAGCTGGAGCGTCAACTGGCAAACCGGGCCGAACGTGCCCGCAAGCGCAAGCAGCTCACGATCGCCGCGTCCGCCCTGGGTGTCGTGGTCGCCGTGGCCGCGGGCGTCGGCATCTACTTCCTGGCCCGTGGTGACGACAGCAGCACCACCACCGCCTCGGAGACCCCCGAGGCGTCGCTCGCCTCGGCTCCCCCCTCGGCCAAGCCCAAGGCCGAGCTGGTCAACTGCACCTACCGGGACACCCCGGACCAGCCCGCCTCCCGCCCGGTGGACAAGCCCCGCACCGAGGGCATCAAGACCACCGGCGGCGACGCCACCCTCAGCGTGAGCATGGACACCAGCCAGGGTCCCATCGGCCTCACCCTCAACAATGCCGAATCCCCGTGCACCACCAATAGTTTCGCGAGCCTGGCGGCGCAGAAGTTCTTCGACGGCACCAGCTGCCACCGCCTCGTGACCGGCGGCATCAAGGTGCTGCAGTGCGGTGATCCGACCGGTACCGGCACCGGCGGTCCCGGCTACTCCTACGACAACGAGTACCCGACGGACCAGTACGAGCCCGGCGATATGGCGGCGCAGACGCCGGTCGACTACAAGCGCGGCGTGATCGCCATGGCCAACGGCGGCCCGAACCAGGACGGCACCGGCACCAACGGCAGCCAGTTCTTCCTCGTCTACGGCGATTCGCAACTGCCGCCGCAGTACACCATCTTCGGCACCATCGACGAGAAGGGCCTCGAGACCCTCGACAAGGTCGCCGCGGGCGGTGACGACGGCTCGCTGGATCCCAACCCGGGCGGCGGTAAGCCGAACCTCGCGGTCACCATCAATTCGGTCCAAATCGACTGACCGGCATGGTCGGTCCCGGACCGGTCCGGATCGGGTGACCAATAGTGTCCGCCCGGTCGGCCGACCGAGACCGACCGTCCCCCAAGTCGGTACCGGTTCCCAGGTTTAGCACCCGCAACCGTCGGGTACTGCCGGAATCGACTGACCGGCACGATCTTTCGGGCCCGACGTCTTCCCGCGTCGGGCCTGATTTTTTCTCGTGTCCACCACCCTCAACACCCCGGAAACCTCCGGTGTAAGGGTTCCCTAACCAAAGAAAATCCGAAGTTTTTCGGCGTCTGTCGGAATTGTGCGATATATGCTGGATCGCAGCACGCGCGTACGGCGGTATCCGAGTTCTCGCTGGTAATCTCATAGAACGGAGTACGAAGCGGCGTAGTACCCCCATCGGGCAACCCCCACAGGGCAAGTGCCGCGCCCGGAGTGCTCCCGGTGTCCACGTTTGCAGGCGGGACACCGCGACCCGAACCACCGTTCGAGTGGCGATGTCCGTGACGAAACACCACAATCATCCACAGTGATTACTGCAGCATCGGGGAGCAGGCAATGGCCGAGGAACTCGACGACATCGGCCGCGAAACCGCGGCGATGATGAGGCAAATGTTGCAGCTCGCGACACTTGTCGCGCTGCGAACCCGGGAACGTGGCCAGAAGGAAGCGGAAGCCCGCGTCAAGATGACCGAGTCCCGGCAGAAGGAGGCCCGGGAGCGTCAGCTCCGGGAGGCCGCGGATTCCAAGGCCAAAGATCCGCGCAATCTCGAACTCGCGCGCATGATCGAGAAACCCCCTCTGGACAAGGGTGTTTCGCTGGAGAAGGACCGCTTCGCCGCGCAGGCCGAGGCCACTCGCATGGCCGCCACCCAGGCCGCGCAGGCCAAAACCCTGGTTCGACATGATTCCGTGGAGCGGCGTGCGGCCTTGGCGCAGCACCTGACTCGCATGGGAATCGCCCCCGAGCTCGCCGCCGTGCGGATGCTGCTCGAGGTGGGCCAGGCGCAGTCGGCGGCGGAGGCGGTGCGGACCCGGCAGGAAGAGGCGGCGGCGGTCCAGCGGCGGGCACGCGAACAGGAAGCCCGCGGGCTTCAGCGCGTTCGCTCCTGACGCGCCGGAATTTCTTCCGGCCCGGAATTCCTTCTGGCACAGCGCATTACGTGCCGAACACCGGCACAGCACCGAAAGCGCTCGGACGCGAGCCGAGCGCCCTCGGATCCGACTAGATGCGGAAGTCCCCCATCGTCGGGTCGCTGAACAGCCCCTGCTGGGGTGATTTCAGCGGTAGCGGCGTCAACATGTCCTTGTGCCCATTGCGCACACTGCAGTACTTGAACGGCCCCTTCGGGTCGAACAGCTTGGCCATATGCGGATCGGCGTGATCCAGAAACCACACGGACAGACCGGTTTTGCCGTCCAGTCGATAGTGCTCCCACGCCCGCCACATGGCGTCGAGGCGCGCGACCGCCTCCGCGTGCTTCCACCACTCCGGACACCACACCGTATCGCTGATATCGGTCACCTGCCGCCGGTACACCAGCGAGAGGTAGTTCTCCACGAACTCCACCACGCTCGCGTAGACCATCGGCTGTTGCTGCTGTTCGTTCACAGCCGCTTGACCTCCTCAATCCGTCCGGCGGGGGCCGGATCCGCTTTGACCAGCGAGGGAGCGCCGATCAGGTCGGCGATCTCGGTCTTCTTGTGTTCGGTGGGGTTGTGGTTCTCGATCGACTTGGTTACATCGGCACGGTACTCGCTCTCCCACCACGGCACCGTGCGAACCAGGACCGGCGGTGTACCGGAGGAGAAGACGATGGCGCGCCCGCGCGGCAGGGTGGCCAGGGCGTGCACATTGAAGGTCTTGGAGGAGCCGAGCGAGCGCGAATAGCTCTTGCCGCCTTTGGATTCCGAGACCGATCCGGAGATGGTGTCGTATTCGCCGATCTGCTCGGAGCGTTCCTGGAGGAACTTGCTGTCGTCCACGCCGCTGCCGAGCACCTTGATATTGGCGGCGGCCCACAGCGCTTCCATACCGTCGAGGCCCCAGCAGCGCGCGCCCTGCGCCCAGGATTGCAGCACGGTCATGACGACGATGCCGCGAGATCCGAAGTGCGAGTACTGCTTCGGCAGATCCTTCCAGCGCACCACGTTGGCGGCCTCGTCGAGGACCGCGAGCAGCGGGATGGGCAGGCGGCCGCCGGGTGAGCGCGACGCCTTGCGGGTGGCCACGTCGATGACGGCCTCGGTGAGCGCGGAGACCAAGGGGGCGGCCGAGCCGCGACCCTCGAGGGAGAGGCTGTAGAGCGTGCCGTTGCCCTCGATGAACTCGAGTTCGTCGAACTGAATCCTGTTGACCACGCCGCGATCTCGGGTGCGGGTCTCCCCCGGGGTGATCCACGGGTGCACGTTCGACAGCTTCAGGCAGCGCACCATCTTCTTGGCGGAGCCGAAAATGCCGCTGCGCGTGCGGTCGTCGACGTTGAACTGCTGGGCCAAGCCCGAGGCCATGTAGTGCTGGCCGGAGCGGCGCAGCAGTTCGACGGGTTCGGTGTCGCGCCAGTTGTTGACCCATTCCCAGACCTGGATGATGGGCCGGTTGTCCACGGCGGCGGCCAGGAACAGGCCCGCGAGGAGATCCTCGGCCTCCTGGTCGAAGTAGGAGTCGGTGGTGGCGACGGGGCCGGAGCTGTCGTCGCCGTCGGCGAAGTGACCGGCGAGGCGGACCGCGCGCACCTCACATCCCGGGCTGTGGGCATCGACCCAGGCCAGCGGATCCCAGTACCAGGTGGGCTCCTCGTCGGCGACGCCCTGCGGGTCGAAGACGAAGGTGCGGCTGCCTTTTCCTTCGCGCACATCGCGGGTGGCGTCGACGACGTCACGCTTGTTGGAGGTGGTGAGTACGGGGCCGATGGCCGTCAGGATGGCCGGGATGACGCGCGAGGTGGTCTTGCCCTGGCGCGGGCCCCAGATGTCGACGTGCAGATCCTCGTAGGAGCCGTAGACCATCTGGCCGTCGGCGACGGAGACGCCGATCGGCACACCCGGCGCGTCGTCGCGGCCCAGCCGCATGCCGAGCTGTCCGGCCTTCTCCCGCACCCCGGCCTCGGTGAGCGGTTTGATGGCGCCGCCGCTGCCCATGTAGTCGGCTTTGTCGTCCACGGCTAGTCGGCCGACCGACTTGCGCGCCTTGAGCTTTCGGTTCACCACGAACCAGCCGACAATGGCCACCAGCAGTAGCACGATGATCACGGTCGACGCCGTCGGCCAGGTCAGATTGCCGCGGGCCAGATCGAAGCCGATGGCGATCGGATTGATCGGGATGTTCTGTCTGGGCGAGGAGAACAGGTTGCCCAATTGCAGCGCCAACCACAGGGTCCCGAAGATCGCGAACCCCGCGTAGATCATGTAGAGGGTGGCGTCCGGCCCGGGTACGGCGGGATCGGTCACCTTCTTCTTCTTCGCCATCTCTGCCTCCTCCGATGACCTGTGAGTCGTTGCCGCTCAGCGGAATTCGTCGAGCCGCCAGCCATCCGCGGTGCGGACGACGGTGGCGACGACCGTCGACGGGGGCAGCGGTTCGCGCCGCCCGTCGGGATAGACGACGGTCTGTTCGATCCCGATCTTGTACTGCTGCCGGTTCGGGTCGGTGCCGGACGCCGCCTCGCCGGAGGCGAAGGTGAACGCCTCGACGGTGGCCCCGGCCTTACCCCAATCGGCCCAGCGCACCGTCGCCTTGGGCGTCTCCACGGCCGTCGGTGTGCTGTCCAGGGTACGGATCAGGGTGGGACCCAGCCATTCCCGGGCTCGCGACAGCGCCGCGCCCTCGGTTTCGGTGGCCGGATACCAGGTGAAGATCTCGTGCAGTGCCGAGACCGCGACGCCCTCCGGACTGGCGGGATCGGGTGCCGGAGCGCTCTTCAGCAGCCGGGTGGTGGACGTGGGTGGCTGTCCCGCACCCGAATCGGGTTCGGCACTGTCGCTTCCACAGGAGGCGACCAGCATCGCGACGCTCACCACCAGTATCACCGCCAGGTTCGCGCGTATGTTCGGACTTCCACTCCAGGCTAGACGCCCGCGCCGATACCCGGGCGATACCAGCGGTTTTCCCGGGTCGGCGTGTCCGATATTCAGCTCGTGTCCGGTCATACGCCGCGCTTGGCGTCGTTGAGGGTGTCCACCAGGGTGCGGTTCATCTCGGCGGCGGCGGCCAATTGCTGTTGCAGCAGTGCGACCTTGCGGCGCAGGGCGATCGCGTCCATGCGCTCCAGGCCCGGACCCTCGGCGGCGCGCACCCAGTTGCGCACCGAATTGGTGTGCACGCCGATCTGATCGGCCACCACCCGGCAGGCCTCGGATTCGCTGCGCAGCTTGCCGGTGAGGGCAATGACCTGTTCGACGGCGGCCTGTCTCACCTCGGGCGAGACTCTTCGGTACGACCGGTGCGGCATCATGCGGCACTCCCCTCGTCGGAGCCCCGGGAATTGGATTCGGTGAATTCGCTGAAACGCTGGTTGGTGTCGTGGATTCCGCTCTCCCGCTCCGAGGGCGTGAACTCCATGTGGAAGGGGATGCCGGGGCGGCGGTCCTCGCCGATCTTGAGCAGGAATTTACCGGTACCGGGCGCGGGCGGGCGCTGTTGGCCCGGTTTGAGCGCCTCGCCGGTGAGTGCCTGCGGCGCGGACCAACTGGTCACCATCTCCTCCTCGGCTGCGGTGAACGGCACGGTGGAATCCAGGCGCGAGATCTCCTCCGCCGGAAGGGCTCCGAAGATCTTGGCGCGCGCTCGCTCCAGGAAGCCGAGCGCCTTGGCGATGGCGGCCTCGGAGCCGAGCGACTGCAAATCCTTGATGGTGTGGCTGATCATGATCAGCGAGGTGGCGATGCCGCGCTGCAGGCGGGTCAGCTCGTCCACGCGGTCGACCATGAAGTCGCCGAGGCCGAGGACCTGCCACAGCTCGTCCATGACCACCTGGAAGTAGCGCTGCGGGCCGAGTTCGGCGTCGGCGAGCACGTGCGCGGCCTCGACCGAGGCGAAACCGTCGGCCCAGCAGGCGAGCATGACGGCGGCCTTGAGTTTCTTGTCGCCACTGGGGATGTGGGAGACGTCGATGCAGACGGCGGTGGCGGTGGTGTCGATGGGGGTGGTGGTCTGGCCGTTGAACACCGCGCCGAAGGGGCCCTGGGTGAGCGCGCGCAGGGAGCGGCGCAGGCCCTTGATGGCGGTCTGGTATTCGTCGGGATTGTCGGCGCCCGCGTCGAGTTGCAGTTCGTCGCCGCCCGCCACCACCACCTCGAGCAGATTCTCGATGATGGGCGGCTGGTCGGGGGTGAAGCCGCTGCCCTCGCGGTAGAGGATGCGCAGGGCGGTGGAGATGAGGGTCTCCTCGTAGTCGCGCACGCGCGCGCCGCGGACCAGTTCGACCAGACCGGCGATGAGGGTGACCTGGCGGGCGCGCATCTCCTGGAGGACCTGGGTTTGCAGCGCGGGCAGGTCGGCGAGCATCGGGATGATGGACCCGAGTACACCGGCGGCCAAGGGGTTCAGTTTGCCGTGGCCGTAGCCGAGGTCGATGACCTGGCCGTCGACCAACTCCACCAGTTTGCGGTAGTCGGGCTTGACGTCGGCCAGGATGAGCGGGGTGATGCCCTGGGCGACGCCGCCCAGGACGATGCGGCGCACCAGGGAAGATTTGCCGAAACCGTTGAGGCCCAGCACGAACAGGCTCGGCGCGGTGATGAAGCTGCCGCGCATGAACCAGTTCATGGGGTCGAAGCAGACCGGTGCGCCGGTGTGCAGGTGCGAGCCGAGCGGGGTGCCGATGAGCGGTGCGCCCGCGCCGACGGACCAGGGCCAGAGCCCGGCGACCTGGGCGGTGGTGGCGCGGTATTCGACGGGGCGGCCGACGACGTTCATGCGGCCGCCGCCCTCGCCCAGGTAGCCGCGGTCGGTGAGTTGTGCGGTGGTGCGGTCGAATTCGTCGAAGCTGCCGTATTCGATGCGCTCCACGCGCGCCGCGTGATTGCGCCGCCGCAGATCGTCGGTGTGCAGCCGGAACGCGGCCCAGGCCGCGCCCAGGCCGTTCTTCTCCCGGGCCACGGCCTCCAATCGCGCCCTGGTGGAGTCGTCGAGCAGGCGCGGGCCCGCCTGCTTGCGCTGCTTGGCGGCCTTGGCTTTTCGGGCCTTCTGCGCGGCCTTCTCGCGGCGCTTCCGTTCGGCTCGCTCGGCGGCGACGGTGGCCCGGTCCGGGCGTTCCTTTCCGGCCGCGCGCGAGGTGCGGCCGCGCGTCGAGCGGTCCGACGGCTCACCGTCCGGGCGCGGCCGACGGGTGCGCCCCGGCGACCCGGTGCGCCCGCCCAGATGCACGCGATCACCTTCGACGGCCCGACCGCGCCCGTTCTCCTTGGCCCGCCGCCCGTCCTCGGCCGCGGTCCCCCGCCCCGCCTCGTCGGCGACACGTGGCCGTTTCCGCCCCGGATCAGCCTTGCGCATCCGCTCACCTTCCGGCAGATCCGTACCCCGGGCACGTTCGCGCACCGGTTGTTCCGACCTCGGCCGCTCCCGACCAGTGGCCTCCCCATCCCGGGCACGTCGCCCGCGCCCCGAATTTCGGCCGGATTCAGTCGATTCCGGGCCACCACGCCGCGCCCGCTCGGATGAGCCACGGCGCTCGGACTCCGACGAACCACGCCGCTCGGACTGGGATGAACCATACCGCTCGGACTCTGGTGAGCCAGGCCGCTCGGACTGGGATGAGCCACGCCGCTCGGGCTCCGAAGGGCCACGACGCTCGGGCTCGGATGTTCCACGGCGTGTGTACTCGCCGGTGTGCGGCATGGATTCCGACGATTCGGGCCCCACGCCCCGCCGACCGCGCGCACGCCAAGACCGCTCAACCTCGCTGGACCCGCCGTCGCGCCGCACGGTTCCGGTGGCGGAACCACTGGAATCCGAGGAGTGTTCGACGGCTGCGGCCCCCGCCCGTCGACCGGAATCCGGCGACTCGTCCGCTGCGCGGCTACCGACCGCCCGCTCGGCCGACTCCGCCGCGCCCGATTCGTCCGCTTCGCCCGCCAGGCGCGAATCCCGCGCGGTACGGGTGCGCCCCCGCACGACTTCGCCAGCCCGCGAGCCGCGCTCCGAGGAGATCTCTTCTCGCCCAACGGCATCAACGGACTCATGACCGCGCACCGGGGAATCCGACGCAGGCGTTTCACGGGTAGGCACCATCGCGCCGCGACCATCGCGCCGGACCCCGGCCACCTCCCGCTGCGCGACCTCGCCCCGCACTCCTACGCCGCCCGTGGATGCGGCCGCTCCGATTCCCGCCACGGCATCGTCATGGATCACATCGCCCGCGGGTTGCCCCGGTTCGTCGTCATCCCACAGCGTCGGACGCCCAGGCCGTGCGCGCCCACCCGCCGCCGCAGCGTGATCGCTCCCCCGCGAAAGCTCTTCGCCACGACCAACTTCGGCCTCGTCCGGCTCATCGTCATCCCACAGAGTCGGGCGACCGACCGGTCCCCGATTCCCCGCCCCCCGCTGCTTCGTGGACGCCGCCCCACTCGCCGTCCCCGCCGCCTCCAACTCCGGCGGCGTCAGACGCCCCCGACGTTGCGCCTTCGTACCCGCGACCTCAGCGCCTTCCGACGCCACACCGGTCGCGAGATCGCGCTCAGCCGCCACCCCCGCCGGGTCTGCGGCCGACGCGCGCCGCAGTGGCTGATCGGCATCCGCCTCGCGACCGTTGGAGGCTGCGACGCTCCCGTTCTCCGCTTCGAACTCCGGCGGTGCCATGCGGCCTCGGCGTTGCGCCTTCGCGGCCGCGTTCTCCGGCGCGAGATCGCGCTCGCGCTGGGCGGGATCCACGGCTGGTGCGCGGCGGGATGTGCGTTCGCCATCCACCTCGCGGTGGTAAGCGGCTGTGCCACTGCCGCTTTCGGAGGCTTCCAGTTCCGGCGGGGTCATGCGGCCGCGGCGCTGCGCCTTGTCGGCGGTGCCTTGCTGGGTCGCGGTGTCGGCCGCGGCGGCTTCTCGTTCGCGTTGGGCTGCCAGCTCTTCCGGGTCCGCGGGTGGGTCGCGGCGGAGGAGGCGGCGGTCGGGCAGCGTGCCTCGGCGGGGGCGCTCGTGGTCGCGGAGGCGGGGGGCGGCGGGGCGCTCCGGCTCCGGGATCGCGGGGTCGCGCGGCGTCTCGGCGGGGTCGCCGGGGACGTCGCGGCGGGGGCCGCGCCGGGTGGGCGCGGTCGTATCCCGTTCGCGCACGGGTGGTTCGAGGTCACGTGCCATATCAACTCACCCCGCGAGTGCTTTCGGAATGGTGGCGTGTTCGGGGAGGATGACGCCGCAGCCCAGCGAGGCCGCGAAGGCGGCCGCCTGGTAGCGGTAGCAGCGTCGGATCTTCAGGCGCGCCTGCGTGGACAGGTCGCGGGTGATGGCTTCGATGCGGGGCAGGTCGCCGCGCAGCGGTTCGGTGATGGTGACCAGCGCGCCGAAGCGGGTGACGCCGTGGCCGCGCGCCTGTTCCTCGCGGGCCTGCTGGGTCGCGCCCACACGCAGGGTCGCCGCCGCCGACACCACACCGCGTTCGCTCTGCTGGGCGACGAGGGCGTTCTTGTAGTCGTCGTCCACGATCTGCGCGGCATCGCCCGCGGAGTGCGGGCGGTACACGATGGTGATGCGCTTGCGCGGCACCTCGGGATTGGGCGCGAGCAGCCGCTGCAGCACCCGTTCGTCGACCGCGCCCTCGGGGGCGGTGTCCATCTCCCAGGTGACCGAGCGGCCGCCGTCGTGAATGAAGTGGTCCCACCGCTCCTCGTGCGAGACCGGCCCGGCATCGGCCCAATCCAGACCGTGCCCGCCCGGCTCCCCCGCCGCCACTTCCAGATCGGCCTGCGAGGCCGGGTCGTAGCTGCGGCGAATGAACGAGATGATCTCGTCGGCCGACATGGGCTGGGCGCGCACCCCGGCCTCCGCCAGCGCCGCGCAGATACCGGGCAGGCGGCGGCCGATCTCCACCGCCTCCTCGGCCGGGTTCTTGCGACGCTCGGCGGTGGTGGCCTTGAAGGTGATGGCCACGCGCGGCAGCAACTGCACGCGTTCCTGCGGCAGCTCGGTCGCCAGCTCGTACATCACCTGCTGCGCCAGATCCGGCGCTTCGGGCCGGGTGATGGCGGAAACCTCGGTGAGCAAACGGTTTCCGGTCTCGGGCACGGTGTCGATGACCGGCACCACCGCCACGATGTCGGAGGTCTGCCCGAGCGAGGCCAGGAAGGTGCCCCACGCCGACACCCAGCGGTCGATGACCGGTTGGTCCACCGCCTCGTGCCCCTGCGGCCAGGCGCGCAAGACCACGGTGTACTGCCCGAATTGGGGTAGGTGGATCATGCCGAAGCTGTAGCCGCCCGCGTCGATGCCCTCGTAGAGCCGCGACGGCGCCATCAGCCCCGGCAGTCGGGTGACGCCGCCCGGAATCCGGGAGAACCGCCCGCCGCGGTACACGTGCTCACCCTTGCTGCGGCCTCGCAACCAATGGAACATCATCAATCCGTTCTCGTAGCCGGAGCGGCCCCCCGTCCGCCACACCAGTGGAACCATCACGACCAGACCGAATCCGGCCACGACGAACGCCGGTTTGGGCCCGGCGACCAACGCGGTCAGCAGCGACGTGATGACGACGACGAAGCCCAGGACGGTCTCGCCCCAGCGCAGGCCGAAAAGACCGGCGCTGCGGGGCTTCTGCCACAGTCCGTAGGCGCGACGCTCGTAGGTGTCGGTCATCGTCATCGCGGAATCGTGCTCCTGCCCAGATCGGGTGAACGGTTGGTCCAGCGATCACCGGCCATGTCACCCATGGCGTTCTCGGCCCGGCTGGCCCCCGCGGTCGCCGACCGCACCGAGGCGACCCGGCCCGCCACGCGCGAGGCCCCGGACGGCACCGCGCCGCCGCTGGGTTGTCCACCGCCGGAGGGACTTCCGGCCGCGGCGGGTCCGCGCGGTGGCGGTGTCGGGCGGGGTCCGCCCCCACCGCCGCCTCCGCCGCCCGGCCCACCGCCGCCGGTGCCGCGCGGCGGTCGCCCACCGCGCCCGTTGCCCACGTATCCGGCGGTACCCGGTGCGGCCGTGTTCTTCACGGCGACGGCTCGGGTGCCGACCGCGCCGAGCGCCGCCACGCCGACCAGGGTGCCGGTGGTGGCGGTCAGACCCGAACCACCGCTACCGACGATGGCCACCGCCGGGGTGACCAGGCGCATGAGCACCGGCAGCACGAAGGCCGCGCTGCACAGCAGCACGATGGCGACCAGCATGCGCTGGGCCTGATCGGCATCGGGAAGCCCTGCCGTGGAGGTCAATTCGTCCACATGCCCGGCCGTGCTGAAGGCGATCATGTAGACGATCGCCGCCACGGGTTTGTAGAGCATGAAGGCGATGATCCAGGCTATGAGCCGGGGATAGGACTGTTTTCCGGTGTTCGTCCCGGACGCCGCGGCCGCCAGTGGCAGCACACCCGCCGCGACTATCAGCAGACCTTGTCGCACGATGGCGAGCACGATCTGCGCGAGCGCGCCGAGGAGCCCGACTATCGCGATGATCAACACCAGGCCCGGTGAGAACGCCTGGAGCTTGGCGGTTTTCACCATCAGTTCCGCCAGGTTCTTGGCATTGCCGTCGGTGGCGTCGTTGATCACCCACTCGGAGAATTTGTCCGAGGCCTGGGTGCCCGCGACGATCACCGCCCCCAGCATCCAGGAGCTGAAGATCACGCGCGCGAACATGCGGAAGGATTCCGCGGCCTCGCTCATGGCCGCGCCGCGTCTGGCCTCGGCCAATCTCGCACCGGAGATGATGACCGACACCATCAAGAGCAATATCTGCGCCTGATACGTGTAGTCGTTGATCTTGGTGAATAGCGCCCCCGAGTCACTGACCCGTTCATTGGGCACCTTCATCCAGAACGTCAACGCGAGTATCAACGCCTCGCCCAGGCCGTTCATGAGCGAGTCGACCACCTTGCCGAAGGTGGAGTCCCACGCCTTGTCCCGGACCGCCGCGGCGGCGTCACCGGGATGGGTCGCGACATTGCCCGCCTTGCACGCTGCCGAGGCGGCGTCACCCAGGCTGATACCGGGAATGCCGAGACCGTCGAGGGAGTCGTGCAGTTCGTTGCAGGCCTCGTCGAAACCGTACTGGGCGTAAGCGACCGTCGGGGTGGCGAGCATGACGGTGAACACGACCGCGAAGATCGTGAGGATGCGCCTCAGCATATGATCCGCCTCTCCTGATCTGTTGCCCGGTCATTCACCATTTCGTCCACCCCGCAAGCGAATCCACGTACTCGGTCTGCGAGGACTTGGACGTCGCGGGCTTGAGTCTCCAGTCCCCGGCGTCCCAGACCATGATCAACCGCACCGCCGCCCACAACTGTCTGCCCTCGATCACGGGTCCGCGCGCGGCGAGCCGCACGATCGCCATATCGTCGGCGTAGTTCTCGACCTGAAACGCATCCGGCGCCACCAGGTACTTGGTCACCTTCTCCGGCTGCTGCTTGGGCAGCCGGGAGTCCGCCAGCGCCTGGTCGTAGGCGGCGACCTGCTGCGCCGACACCCGCACCTGACGCACATACAGTTCCCGGTCGGCGGGGCGGGCATTGAGCCGGTAGGTGATCTGCGCGGCCGCCAGCGCCGCACCCTGCGGGGTATGCGAATACCCCACCGCCAGACCGTTTTCGATACGGGTGGGGCCGTCGGAGGTGGAGAACGGCACCGACGCCCCGTACACCCGCTGCCAGCCGTGCGGCTCGGTGGTGCCCTCCGGCGCGGCCGTCAGCCAGTCCTGGTCGCTGGGCTTGCGCTGCGCGGAGGACTGCTGCGGAAGTGGTTGTCCGGCCGTGTTGTTGGGCACGTCCACCCGGCGGCCGAAGATATCGGTATCGGGCTCGGCGAAGCCGGTGGCATTCGGATCACCCGAAGTCGTCTGGGCCGCAGCGCCGTTCGCGTTCGCACCGGATTCGTCGCGATTGATCCACATGACCACGCCCACCACCAGGATGAGCGCCAGCAGAGCTGCCGAGGCGATCGCGCCGAAGGAGACGCGTTCCCGCTCGGGCGACTCCTTGTCGCTCATTTCGGTGCCTCCAAAGTCACTATGCCGGTGGGTAATTCATCGATCGCCTCGACCGCGGGGACGGTCGAGTCCGGATCGGGCAGCCGCAGCCGCCAGTCGTCACGGAACCATTCCACGGTGGTGTGTTTCACCGCGCGGGAGCTGTCGGCGTTCTCGATGTACACATCGACGGTGGATCTGTCCTCGGAGTAGCCGGTGATGCGGTAGCCGAGCAGTCTGGGGGTGTACTCCGGTTTGCTGGGCTCGGTGATGGTCAGTTGCATGCGGGAGACCGCCCAGCCGTCGCGCGCGGCCCCAGGTAAGGCCTCGCGGTCGAGCACGGTCTGCCACTGGGTGTCGGCGGCCACCAGCAGCCGCACCGAGTGGGTGATGGCCGCGACCGCGGCACCGGCCGGTGAGCGTTCGAATCCCGTTGCGGCGCCGTCGGTATCGCTGCGCGGCCCCTGGTCGGTGACCGGCAGCGCCACCCCCTGGTACACCTGCCAGCGCACCCCGGTGGGCGCGGGATACTCGGCCACGTCGCCGTCGCACGCGGCGGTGGCCAGTACGGCCGCGCCGAGTACACCGGCGGCGGAGCGCCGCAGGCGGGTGGGGGTGCCGGTGGGGTTCATAGTGGAATCCGTTGCGCGCCTAGGTCGGCAGCAGCGCGAGGGCGATGCCGCTGGCGGAGCTGGCCATAATGGCGCCCAGCAGACTCATCACCACCCCGTGCGTCGCCTCGTTGGCGGCCATATCGTCGCGGAAGGCGTACCACAGCTTGCCCGCGGCCAGAATCATCCAGGCCATGCAGAACAGCAGGACGCACCAGAGCAACCAGTCGATCAACTGCATGATCGGCCTGATCACGTCGGCGGGCATCTGCTTGTAGGCCAGCACGGTAACCATCGCGGACGCGGACATCAGCCGATCGCAGCGTTCATGATCGTGCCCGCGCTGGTAGCGATGATACCGCCGATCATGGCACCGGCGACCATCTTCGGGGATTCCAAACCGCCTCCTGTCCACTTCTCCCACGCGAACCTGCCACCCGCGTAGGTGATTCCGAGGATTCCGGACAACAACACGAACCAAGTGAAGTAGCGCACCAGTTTCAACAGCTTGTCCGACGCGGGCGGCGCCTCGGGGGTCGGATTCCCGACCTGCGCGAGAACGGCACCGTACGCGTCGTGTACGGCGAGAAGCATGCTCATCTGCTCTGTCCTAACTCCAAAATCCCACTGCTACTTACTATTTCGCCGATCCTCAGGCAATTCGGGCACGGCATGTCGGCTCAGCCTTCGTAATCCGACGTGTCGTGCGACGGCTCCGGGTCGGCAAGCGCCTCCCGGACGGCCGCGACAATGCCCGCACCGAGCTCGCGGACATCGGAGGGAACTTCGTGCAGCGGATCGGATTTCCGCTTGCGCTGCTGTGGCAGTGGGTCGCCGGGCGACCACACCGGAAGCTGATCGGGCTCGACCAGCGTCCACTCCTCGTGCCAGGGCACCTGCCACACCTGTCCGGCGAGCGAGCCGACCACATCGCGGTAGCGGCGGATCTCGGCCGGAATCCGGCCGGGGCGCGCGGCGACGGTCACCAGCCCCAAAACCTCGGTGGGACCGGCGAGATCGGCGTGGTGCTGACGGAGCAGGTCGTGGGCGCGGGTCAGACCCGGGATGGTCTCACGGGCGACCAGCACCACGAACGGGGATTCCCGGTCGAAGCCGCCGGGCCAGCGCCGGTGCGAATCAGCCGCTGGCGCAAGCACATGCGCGAGGGTGGTCGCGCCCGCCCCGCCGTGCACGCCCAGTAGCCAGACGAGTGGGGCGCGGCCCGCGCCCGGGACGGGGCGATCCCAGATGGGTGCGCGCAGGGCTTCGGGCGGCGGGACGACACCGGCCGCCATGGCGGGTTCGGATCGGCGTTCCTTCATGGCTGCGGTCATGATGCCACTCCAGCAAGCAGGCGGCGATAAGCCCGGCGTGTCTCCGGGGCGAGGTTGCTGTGCCGCACCAATTCTCCCCGGGCGAGGTGCGGATCGTAGGGGATTTCGCGGATATCGCGAACCCAACCGCTCAGATGCTCCCGCAAATGTTCAGCGATCCGAGAGTCGTTGCCGGGCAGCTGATGTGAGATGGCCACCACGGTGTCGCCGACGATGCCCGCGCCCTGCCCCTCGCCCTGGCCGCCGAAATTGTCGTCGAGCCACTCCAGGGTGATGCGCAGCCGGTTCGCGGCGTCGGCGCGGGCCGGAATGGCAAGGACCAGAGCGATATCGGCGTCTTCGAGCAGCGGGCGCAGATGGCGGCTGGCGATGGGATTGCCGCCGTCGTAGACGCCGGTGTAGCCGGAGTCGTGGATGCCGCGGGCCACCGTGAGGTAGGTGGCGCGGCGGCGCAGCGGGGCGGCGTCGCGCCACAGCAGCCCGATGCCGGAGGTGGCGCGGGACAGGCATTCCTTCAGCGGGGCGGGTTCGTCGTCGCCGCGGCCGTAGAGCCACGATTGCAGGCTGATCGGGCTCAGGTGCTCGTCGGCGCCGCGCAGGGCGATATCGCTGCCCGCCGAGGTGGCGTCGACGGCCACGGTCTGGGTGCCGACCGCGCCCAGCTCTCCCGCGATTCCCAGTGCGGTGGTGGTGGTTCCGGCCCCGCCACAGCCGCCGACCACGAGAATCGGGCGCGGGATGGGTCCTTCGTCGGAATCGTCGCGTCGCTTGCGGAAGCGAACTACCGGAGCACGCGCGGGCCGACCCGACGGCTCTCCCTCCTCGGGGGCCTCGTCGAGCCAGCGGCTCCAGTCCTGGTCCATATCCGTGCTCCTCTTATCCCGCCGGGATTCCCGCAGTGGTGGTGCGTGCGTCGACAACCATGGTGCCCATGGATTGCGCTGTGCCGCCATGGGAATGGAGCACATACAGGGCAACGCCGCCCGCCAGAGCCAGCAACAAGACGGCAATCAGCACGGCGGCGAGGGCGACCAGGCGACGGCGGCGGAACTTGGCCGACGCGGCGGCGGCCTCGGCCGCGCGCTCGGCGTCATCCAGGGGGTCGGATGTGGCGAAAGTCTCTGCGCCGCGCGAGCTTTCACGGCGACCGGGGCGCTTCGCGGGGCGCGGCGCGGGTGCGGTCGCCTCGGCCTCGGAGTCACGTTCGGCCGCGGCGGCTTTGGACCCACGCTTACCGAACTTGGGCTTGCGCGGGCCGGATTCGTCGTCTCGGTCCGTCGGCTCGTCGTCGGCATCCGCGTCGAGCGGGAAGGTCAACAGCTCGGCGGGGCGCTCACGGGGGCGCAGTTCCGGGGCGCGGTCGGTCACCCAGTCCGACCAGCGGCCGGAGAACTGGCTGCGACGGAAGACCGATTCCTCGACGGGCGGAACGACTTCGACGTCCTCGTCGCGAATGTAGTACGGGAATCCGGCGGCGCGGTCCTCGTCGTCGAAGGCGGCGACGGCCTGCGCCTCGTCGGGGGCGGCGTCGCCGTGCTCGGGTTCGAGCGCGGGGTACCAGCGGGACACCTTTTTGTACGACTTCAACATTTCCGGAGAGCGTGGCGCGTCGTGCGTCATCGTCGAACCCTCTCGGCGGTCGGTGAAGCGGGCGTGGTGCTGGACAGCAGGACCCCACCGCAACCGGACACGGTCCCGATTGGAAATTCTCTCGCATGAGCGGGAATCGCACCGGCCGACGCGCCGGAAATCACCCTCAGAAATTCAACGAATCTCTCGGACCGACCGGTACCATGCTTCACCCTCGAGCGGCGTACTCGCCAGTAACCACCGGGGTGAAAGCCGGTGCGGGGGGCCGCTCTTCCAGTTCAGGAGGTGAGAATCTACATTAACAAGACCTAGTAACAGGAGGTTGTGTGAAGACAGCAGATATCGTCGCGGTGGTTACCGGCGGCGCTTCCGGACTCGGCCTGGCCACCGTACGTGAACTCCACGGCGCGGGCGCTTCGGTCGTGATCATCGATCTTCCGTCGTCCGACGGCAAGGCAGTGGCCGAGGAACTCGGTGAGCGCGTGGTGTTCTCGCCCGGCGACGTGACCAGCGAAGCGGATGTGACCGCCGCCCTGGATGCCGCCGCCGGACTCGGCACCCTGCGAATCGCGGTGAACTGCGCGGGTATCGGCAATGCCGTGCGCACGGTGAGCAAGAAGGGCGCGTTCCCGCTCGACGCCTTCACCAAGGTCGTCACTGTCAACCTGATCGGATCCTTCAATGTGATCCGGCTGGCCGCCGAGCGGATGGCCGCCACCGAGGAGGCCGACGGCGAGCGCGGCGTCATCGTCAACACCGCGTCGGTCGCGGCCTTCGACGGCCAGATCGGGCAGGCCGCCTACTCGGCGTCCAAGGGCGGCATCGTCGGCATGACCCTGCCGATCGCGCGCGACCTGTCGGGTTACAAGATTCGCGTGAACACCATTGCGCCGGGTCTGTTCCGCACGCCGCTGTTCTCCACGCTCTCCGACGAGGCCATCGCCTCGCTGGAGGCGCAGGTGCCGCACCCCTCGCGCCTGGGCGACCCCAAGGAGTACGCCGCCCTGGTTCGCCACATCGTGGAGAACCCGATGCTGAACGGTGAGACGATCCGCCTCGACGGCGCGATCCGCATGGCTCCCCGCTAGCCGAGAACGGCGCTGGCCGAGGGCGATTCCTCGGCCAGCGCCGAATGCTACAGCGCTGCCAGCACTCCCACGGTGAGGATGGCGAGCGCGGGTGTCATGGTGAGCACACCGAGCAGGCCGAGCGGTCCGGTGCGCGCCTTCTCGGCGAACTCGTCGTTCACACCCAGCAGCCAATTGAGCGTGTCCTTGGCCGCGATCAGGACTCCGGACAGGACCAGCAGCCACGCCGCGGCGGCCTCCCACGCGCCGGATAGCTCCGACATACGAACCGCCCAGACCAGGCCGAGCAGAATCACGCCCTGCATGACCGCGCCGACATGGGCCACCGTGAGGTATCGCGGCGTGGGTGGATTGCCCTCGCGCATGCGCAGCGCGGTCATGGGAAAGCCCAGTAGGAAACCGTAGACCAGGGTCAACACGCCGCCGACCACGAGAATCTTCTCCGCGCCGCTCATGGCATCCCCTTTCGGTGCTTTCACGATAGGCGTGCGGGCTCCGCGACACGCTCGGAGCCGCGAATCTCAGGGGATGCCACGGCGGGTCGGGTCACGGTGTGCGACCAGGCGACCACCGCGAGGGCGGTGATGCCCAGGGCGGCGCCGATCCAGGCGACCGACGAGTAGCCCCAGCCCGCGCCGATGGCCAGACCACCCAGCCACGGACCCGCGGTGATGCCGACATTGAACGCGGCCACATTGCCCGCCGCGCCGAGCGTGGAAGCCTGTGGGGCGAGGGTGAAGACGCGGCTGTTGAGGACCGGGTTGGTGCCGAAGCCGAACGCGCCCAACAGGAATACCAGCGCCACCACCGGGACGAGGTGTTCGGCGGTGAGGGCCAGCAGCGCCGAGGTGACGGTCAGGCCGGTGATGCCGACGGTGACGGTGCGCAGCGGATGCGCGTCGGCGACCCTGCCGCCCAGCATGATTCCCAGCAGTGCGCCGAGACCGTAGATGCCCAGGACGAGGGGGACACCGGCCTCGGCCAGCCGCGTGGTGTCGGTGAGCAGGGCGCCGAGGTAGCTGAAGGAGACGAGCAGCGCGGCGGTGGCCAGCGTGGTGGTGCCGAACAGCAGCCATACCGGCGCGGTGGCCAAGGCGCGCACTTCGTTTCGGACGCGCGGGGTGCCGGTGGGGCGGCCCTCCGGGACCTTGGCGAGGACGCCGACCATGGCCAGCAGCGACAGCAGCGCGACGGTCCAGAACGCGGCGCGCCAGCCCAGGTGCTGGCCGATGACGGTGCCCGCGGGCAGACCGATGATGGTGGCGACGGTGAGGCCGCCCGCGACCACGCTCATGGCGCGGCCGCGGGCGTTCTCGGCGACCAGGCCGACCGCGGTGGCGGCGGCGACCGACCAGAATCCGGCGTAGACGAAGGCCGCGACGAAGCGAGTCGCGAAGAGCACCCAGTAGTCCGAGGTGAGCGCGCCGACGACGTGGGCGGCGGCGAAGACCGCGAGGAAGGCCAGCAGGGCGGTGCGGCGGGGCCAGCGCAGGGTGACGATGGCGAGAATCGGCGCGCCGACGAGCATGCCGAGGGCGAACGCGGAGATGAGCAGTCCGGTCTGGGGCACGGAAACGCCCAGATCGCCTGCCATTTCGGTGAGCAGGCCCGCCAGCATGAGTTCGGAGGTGCCCTGGGCGAATATGGACAGGCCCAGGATGTAGACGGCCACTGGCATCGAACGGTCCCTTCATCAGGTGGATCGGATAGTTTTGGATTGGTCGGTTCAAAACTGGGGCATGGGCAGATGCGACGAAAACCCAACGCGCGCTGGGCGTCAGGCGGTCAGAGGCAGTCGAGGGCGACGGTCGCGATGGCCTCGAGAGTGTCGCGCGTGGCACCGCCACGCGCCGCGACGCGCATACCGCCGATGGTGGCGATCACGAAGTTCGCCAGATCGGTGGGATCGCGGCGAGTGTCGAGATCTCCGGCGCGCTGCCCCGCGGTGATGGCCGTGACGAGAGCGGCGCGACGGCGGTCCTGGTCGGTGCGCAGCAGCCGGGCCACCTCGCCGTCACGGGTGCCGAGTTCGACGGTCGCGTTCACCACCAGGCAGCCCAGGGGATCGTCGTCCGGCGCGTCGACGATGCGCCACAGCAGCGCGCGAATCTTGTCCTTCGCCGAGCCCGGTCCGTCGAGGACGGCGAAGGTGTCGGAGTTCTTGTCCGCCATGTATCGCCGCAGGGCGCGCTGGAACAGGTCGTGTTTGCTGCTGAAGGTGTTGTAGATACTGCTGCGGCCCAATCCCGTGGCCTCACACAGGGCTTCGGTGGAGGTGCCGTCGTAGCCCGCGCGCCAGAAGGCGCGCATGGCGGCATCCAGGGCTTTCTCCTCGTCGAACTGCTTCGGTCGGGCCATGGGCACACGCTAACACGTTTTGGATAGATCAGTCCAGAATGGGTGCGGGTGATTGGCCTTTACGGCCAAGACCTTTCAACTGTGTGTCACGCGGTGCGTCATCCGGCTACCTTCGGCCCGGCAGGGCGATGTGATTCCGACCGGTCCCGCGGATGTGAACGTGCTCGCACCGTCGCCCGCCGCCGCAAGATCGCGTGATACGGGGAGTGTGGGTCATGTCTGTTCGAATGCACGGTGGTGTTCTCACTGCGGCAGTGGCGATTTCGGCGGGGGTGCTGTGCGGCGCCGCGCCCGCGCAGGCCGATCCGGCGTGGTGTCCGGACCTGTACGTGGTGGCCGCGCCCGGCACCTGGGAGACCTCCCTCGACGATCCGCGCCAGGGCATGTTGTCCATGGTGACCGACGGGCTGCCGAGCAATGTGCGCAGCGACTACGTGAACTATCCGGCGACCGCGCTGCCGTGGGAGGGCGAGGTGTACGGGCGGTCCAAGATGGAGGCGTTCACGCGGGCGCGCGGACTGGTCTCATCCATGGCGCAGCAGTGCGGCACAACGCGTTTCGCGCTGCTCGGCTACAGCCAGGGCGCGGACGCGGTCGGCGATCTGGCCGCCGAGATCGGCACCGGGCTCGGCGTGGTGCCCGCCGACCGGGTGGCCGCCGTCGGTCTGATCGCCGATCCGCGCCGCTCGCCCCTCGACCCGCTGGTGGGTCCGCCGGTGCCGGGGGCCGGTGCGGGCGGGCCCCGGCCCACCGGGTTCGGCTGGCTGAGCCCGCGCGTGCGCACCTTCTGCGCGGTCGGCGACCTCTACTGCTCCACCACCACAACGGATTTCGCCACCCGCATAGCCGGGTTCTTCGCGCAGATCTCCGCACCGGACCCGGCGCACATGGGCCGCTACCAATCCGAATTCCAGTCCATCCTGGACGATCTCATGATCTCCGGCGGCTGGCCGACGCTGCAGCTGCATCTGAGCGATCCCAACAACGAGGCGCGCTTCCGAGAATTCTTCGAATCCGCCGTACACCAGTCCTACCCGCACTATGTAGTGGATGATGCGGGCGTCACCACAATGGACTGGCTACGCCGCTGGCTCACGGAAGCGGCCCGCTGACCCCGTCCAGCCCGGAAGGCGGACCCGATGCTCCTGCGCCCCTGGACGATCCCCGTCCTCGTGACCACCTCCATCCTCACCGCCACCGCCATCCTCACCATTACCGCGCCGACCGCACACGGCGGCGTCCCGGTCCACTCCGCCACCGTTGTCCGCGCGCCGACCTAGCTTGCGCGGCGGTATTCGAACCCGCTGTGCGACAACCGGATAGGCGCCGGATCGACGCGAGGGAAAGGCGGAAATCAGGGGTTGCGACCGACGCTTCAGTGTGCTATATCAAAACTATGTCAGCTGACGTAGATCAGCTGAGTCGAATGATCGACGCCGACCCCGCGGTCCAGCGCTTCTTCGGAGGTGGTGATGACCACGATCGATACCCGGCCACAGGAACTCGTGTGGCTCGACGACCGGCTGCTCACGCTGGACCCCGACCTCGAGACGTTGTTCGCGGAGGTCGACGACATCTTGTGTGAGGCCGAGGCGCGGTCGACGCACCCGCATCGCGGCCGAGCACACGCCCCGCGGCCCGCTGGCGGCGGCACAGTCACACGAACAGTCGAGCCGCCGCGACTGCGGGGACGGCCGCCGCGCCCCGTGCCGCCCACCCAACGCGCGCCGCCCGGACGTTGAGGCCGAGCACACGCCGCGCGCGAGAGCGCGCTTCTCGGTGAGAGCGAGGTGATGCCACCATTCGGATCGATCAGACCTATGGTGGCGGGGGTTGTAAGACATACCCGCACATGGCGTTCCACGGACAGCGCCGGTAAGTGGCTGCCGAACGCACGGCCACCGACGTGGCATCGCGGGCGTCCCCCGCTCACCTGTCAGGGTCCTCTTCGAGTACGCATGATCCCTTCCATCGCGAGGTGGGCCTTGTGCCCACCTCGTCTCGTGTCAGCTGGGCTCGGCTGTCGTGGCCGCGATGCTGGCCTGCACCCCTGGGATGTGGTCGGGTTCGGTGAAGGCGGCGGCCAGGCTTTCGGCGGTGCCGTCGAAGTGGTGGGTGAAGAACTCCGCCATTTCGGTGGCGACCGCTCGGCTGCGCGCGAACATCTCGTGTTCGTAGGCGGCGAGGGCGGCCTCGATATCGCCGGGGTGCGCGGCGAGGGCCTCGCCCAATTCGGCGCCGTCGAGCATGGCGAGGTTGGCGCCCTCGCCGTTCGGGGGTGCGAGATGGGCGGCGTCACCGAGCAGGGTCACACCCGGCGCTCGATCCCAACGGTGTCCGATCGGCAGCGCGTACTGCGGACGGCAGACCAGCGCGCTGTCGCACGCGGTGATCAGCGCGGTGAGTTCCGGTGCCCAGCCGTCGAATTCGCGGGCGATGCGCGCGGCGGCCGCGCCCGAATCGTTGAAATCGATGGCGGCGAACCACTCCAGCGGCCTCGTGAGCACGATATAGGAGTGCAGCGTATCGCCCTTCTCCCGGTGGGCGAAGATCTCGTTGCCGGGTGCGGGCACCATCAGCGAACCCCCACCGACGGTCTTCGCGGTCTGCGGATGACGGGTGTCGGCGTCGAACAGATACCCCTCGATACACGATTCGCCCGTGTATTCCGGTGTGGCGCTGGACAACAACGACCGAACCCGAGACCACGCGCCGTCCGCACCCACCAACAGATCGGTGATCACGGAACCACCGTCGGCGAACCGCACCTCGTGGCGACCCCCACCGAGAGCGCGCACCCCGCTGACCTTGTGCCCCCACCGAACGGTCCCCTCGGGCAACGAGTCGAGCAACAACTGCCGCAACTCCCCCCGCAACACCTCGGGACGCCCACCGGTCCCGTCATCGCCCTTCTCCAGCAGCACACGCCCCGTCGTATCGAGAATCCGCATCGCCTGCCGCCCCTCGAGCACCAGCCCCCGAAACTCGTCCATCAACCCCGCCGCCGCCACCGCGACCTGCCCGTTGTAATCGTGAATATCGAGCATCCCGCCCTGCGTCCGAGCCGTCGGCGACGGCTCCGCCTCGTACACCACCGCCTCGATCCCATGCACATGCAACACCCGAGCCAAGGTGAGCCCACCCAACCCGGCACCAACGATCGTCACTGAAAAAGTCATGTCCACAACGCTGCCGACCCCGAATTGCACCACCCTTGCGCACACCTTGCGGGACGCATGCACGCAACAGCCTCCTACCCACGGACTTTCGCGACCCGCTAGCCGAGCCGGGCGAGAAGGACCGCCAACCGGGGTTGTCCAGGGTGAAGCGGTCGGCGGAATTCGGGTCGCGGGTGGGGGTGTTGCGCAGGAGGTGACTACAGCTCGAATGAAAGTACTGGTTGTGTACGCGCATCCGAAGCCGGATTCACTGACCGGGGCGTTGAAGGACGTCGCGGTGGCGCAGTTGCGGGGGGAGGGGCATGAGGTTCGGGTGTCGGATCTGTATGCGATGGGGTGGAAGGCGGCGGCTGATACCGGGGATTTCGGGGAGGTGGAGGAGGGCAACTTCATGTTGGCCTCGGGGGAGGCTTATCGGAATGGCACGTTGAGTGCGGATATTCGGGCCGAGCAGGAGAAACTGCTGTGGGCCGATGTGGTGCTGCTGCACTTTCCGCTGTGGTGGTACAGCATGCCCGCCATTCTGAAGGGGTGGGTGGATCGGGTGTTCACCTGCGGATTCGCCTACGGCGCGGGCGGCGACGCCATTCCGCGGTACGGCGCGGGGCGCTTGGCTGGCCGTCGCGCCATGCTGGTCGTGTCCATCGGGGGCCGCGAACCCTCGTACTCCGATCGCGGTATCAACGGCCCGGTCGACGACCTGCTCTTCCCCATCCAGCACGGCATTCTGTACTACCCGGGTATGGATGTGCTCCCGCCGTTCGTCGTACACGGCACGCTGCGCGTCGACACGGAGCGCTTCGACGAGATCGCGGACGCACTGCGCCAACGCCTGACCGAGCTGCCCAAGACCGAGCCGATCCGCTACCGACCCCAGGACTCCGGCGACTACGATCGCACCTTGCGGCTCGAACCGGGGCTGGAAGCGGCGGGCGCGACCGGGTTCGGGATACACGTACGACCGTAACCGGCTGAGCCGCAACGGCTCTCGCCGCGGAACCACACCGCGTACTCCCCCGCCGCTCCGCCGACAGCGGCACCGGATGTACCCTGTGTTCGTGCAGCGCGCTCAGTTCACCACGACGCCGGACGACGTCCCGGCGCGCTGAACCCTGTTCGACACCAAGCCCCGGGCGGATGCCCGGGGCTTTTTCGCGTGGTCATCCGTCCGTCACCAGAGGAGGAGACCACCATGTTCGATCACCGGAAGCTGGGCCGTGAGCTCGGATTGTTCGACACCGACCCGCTCATCGGTGCGGGATTGCCGTACTGGCTGCCCGACGGGGCGATCGTGCGGCACGGTCTCGAGGAATACACTTGGACCCAGGAGCGACGAGCGGGCTACCGGCATGTGTACTCGCCCGTCCTGGGGAAGCGGGAGCTGTACGAAATCTCCGGGCACTGGGCGCATTACGACGAGGACATGTACCCGCCCATGGATATCGGCGGCGAGCAGGTGGTGCTGCGGCCGAGCCTGTGCCCGCACCACGCGGTGATGTTTCGGTCACGGTCGCACAGCTATCGCGAACTGCCGCTGCGAATGGCCGAGCTGGGTGCCATGTATCGGTCCGAATTGTCCGGAGTATTGGGCGGTTTGACCCGGGTGCGGTGCATTCAGCTCAATGACGCGCACATCTTCTGCACCCTGGACCAGGTGGCCGACGAGGCCGCGGGCGCACTGGCCGCGATCGGTTCGGCGTATCGGGCGATGGGGATCGCCGCTCCGCGCTATCGACTGTCACTGCCGGGACCGGGTGGGAAATACGTTGCGGCACCGGAGATGTGGCGGCAGGCCACCAAGATACTGAGTGAGGTGTTGGATCGCTCGGGGGTCGGGTACGAGGCGGTCGCGGGTGAGGCCGCGTTCTACGGACCGAAGATCGACGTGCAGGTCACCGATCACGCGGGACGCGAATCGACCCTGTCCACCGTGCAGGTCGATTTCCATCAACCCGAACGCTTCGACCTGCACTACATCGGCCCCGACGGCGCGAAGCATCGGCCGGTCATGGTGCACCGCAGCATTATCGGCAGCGTCGAACGCGCGGTCGCCCAGATGATCGAGGAACAGGGCGGGGCGTTCCCGGCGTGGCTGGCTCCGCTCCAGGTGGCGGTGCTGCCGATTTCGGCGCGGGAGGAGGCCGCGGCGAGCGCACTGCGCGACCGCTGTCTCGCCGCGGGCCTGCGCGCCGAGGTGCGCCATGCCGACGCCGGGAGCCTCGGGGCCCGGGTGCGCGAAAACCGGCTGGCACCCTACCAATTCGTGCTCGGTCCCGCCGAAATGGCGAAAGGCGATGTGGCGGTGCGGCTGCGGGACGGACGACGGTTGCCCGTTCAACCTGCCGAGCGCGCGGTGGCCCGCATTCGTGACCTGGTGCGGCGATTCGACCCTCGCCTGTGGACCGACTGATACGAACACCGAAGATCCGTGACCAATCTAGCGACATGTCGGCAAACTTTCTGCGGTCCGGTGACCTATCGTGCAATGAAGGCCAGTCACGGAGAGAAGCGAGCAGGAGCGTCAACGGATCGTGAGTGCAGTGAGTGTGTCCGAGCAGTCGGCAGTTTCCGAGCTACCTCATGGCGAAGCACGAACCATCGCGCTGTGCAATCAGAAGGGCGGGGTGGGTAAGACCACCTCGACCATCAATCTGGGTGCGGCGCTCGCGGAGTGCGGACAGCGCGTGCTGCTGGTCGATCTCGATCCGCAGGGCGCGCTCTCGGCGGGCCTGGGCGTGCCACCCAACGACCTCACGCTCACGGTCTACGACCTACTCGGGAAGTCCGCGCCGCATATCGACGAGGTGCTGATCAAGACCACTGTCGACAATATGGATCTGCTGCCGAGCAATATCGACCTGTCCGCCGCGGAGATTCAACTGGTCAACGAGGTGGGCCGGGAGCAGTCGCTGCGGCGGGTGCTGGATCCGGTGCGCGAGCGCTACGACTACATCCTCATCGACTGCCAGCCCTCGCTGAGCCTGCTCACCGTCAACGCGCTCGCCTGCGCCGACGGCGTCATCATTCCGATGGAGTGCGAATTCTTCTCGCTGCGCGGGCTCGCCCTGCTCACCGACACCATGGAGAAGGTGCGCGAGCGGCTCAACCCCCGGCTCGAGCTGTCCGGCATCGTGGTCACCATGTTCGACGCGCGCCTGCTGCACGCCCGCCAGGTCATGGCGCGCGTCGGCGAGGTCTTCGGCGACCGCGTCTACGAGACGGTGATCTCGCGCACGGTCCGCTTCCCCGACGCCACCATCGCCGGTGAGCCCATCACCACCTGGGCGCCGAAATCCGCTGGCGCGGAGCAGTATCGGGCACTGGCACGCGAGGTCCTCGCCCAATCCCGGTGAAAATGCGTTGCGGCGATCGCCCACACCCTGCGACCGTTGGCCTGCCGTGCGGGTCCGGATTCCGACGGGCCAGCCGGGGGGAAGGACAGGCGATGGGCACGCGAAACGATCTGCTGTTGGAGGGCGTCGTCGGCTCGCACGCCTACGGCCTCGACACGCCCGACAGCGATACCGACTATCTCGGCGTGTACGTGGAGCCCACCCGCACCTTCCTCGGCCTGCATCCGCCGACGCGCGATCGTGGCACCCGACACGGCCGCGACGGCGCGGACGCCACCTACCACGAGGTCGGCAAGGCCATGGGCCTGGTGCTGTCCTGCAATCCCACGGTCACCGAGATCCTGTGGCTCGAGAACTACACCGTCACAACCGATTTCGGTGTGGAACTGGTGAGCCTGCGCTCGCACTTCCTCGCCGCCGAGCGGGTGCGGCACGCCTACTTCGGGTACGCCATGGCGCAGTTCCGCCGCATGCTGCACCGCCGGGATACGCAGGGCTGGCAGGATCCGCGTCTGGCCAAGCACGCGCGCCATCTCAAGCGCCTGCTGTACCAGGGCTACGAGCTCTACACCACGGGTGTGTTGCCGGTCCGATTGCCGGATCCGGAGCCGTATTTCGAGTTCGGCCGTCAGATGATGAGCGAATCCGGCGAGACCGCGGCCAAGGCGTTGATCGCGGAGTACGAGCGGAAATTCGATACCGCGACCACGGCGCTGCCCAAGCGCGCCGACGAGGCGCCGCTCGAGGACTTCCTCCAGCGCGTGCGCCGCGCGCATCTCGACGATCGGCCGTGACCGGCCCGGCCGCCCCCGGGAGGCGGCCGGGCGCATCCCGTCAGCGCGCGATCATGAGCGGCCGGTGCGGATGGATCTCCACCAGTGCGACCAGGTCGCCGTAGGGCACCGCGCCGTGGGCGAACCGGTGGGCCATCCGCGCCAATTTCGTTCGCGCCCCGTACTTACCGCGCATATCGAGTTGCACCCGCTCGGCCAGGTGGCGGTCGGCGATGATGCGCGCCGTACCGTACTGCTGGCGCGAGCCCAGGGCGGGTCGACCCCGCCAGTCCCCGATCTGGAGCACCACCCGGCCGTCGTAGGCCAACTGCTGGGCCTCCTCGCCGTAGGAGGAGAGCAGGAACGCGAACCGTCCGTAGTCGGCCGGTACCACCAGATGCGGGGTGGTGGCGATGCGATCGGGGGCGATCGGGCGGGTCACCAGTACGCACTTCGCGTCCCACCATATCGATCCCTCATGCCTGGCGAGGGCACCGCCGGGCCGGTCCGGCACATCGGGCCGCGGGTGGGGTCGTGCTGCTGGTGCGGGACGCGAATTCATACCGGTCGAACTCCAAAACTGTTGTTTTCCTATGCCTTTCGAACACGAGTCACGCGCCAGTGAGTGACGTGGGCGACAGCTCACCACGGGTCGAGCGCCGTAATTGTCCCGATCTCGAGGTTAGCGTCGTCCGCTCGGACGTGCCACGACAACCTTACCGACCGGACGGTTTAGACCTGCCATCGAGGGGGTGGCGTGCCGCGGATTCGCCGTCACGGCGTCATACACAATCGCCGCGGCGCGTTGTCGCCAGCGAGCCGCGCGTCCACGCAGCCGCCGGGCAGCCCGTCGTAGTCCTCGGTACCGAAATTCGCGGTGACCGTCAGCGTGTCGTCGCCGAAGACGGTGCGCTGTACCAGCCGATCGTCGGTGAGCCACCGGAAGTCGGTCATCGCCCGCGTCCCCGCCGCCTGGTGCAAGGGCGCGAAATACTGTTGCAGCCGCGCGATCTCGTCACCGTGGGCCGCGAGGGTGGCGGCGTCGAGGACGAAGTTGAGCGGTGTGTTGTCGAGCACGGCGGTCAGCGCCCGCATCGACTGCTGTTGCGGCAGTTTGTAATACGAGAGTTCCCAGCGATCGACATTGACCAGCGAGTCGTGCAGCACGGTCTCGTAGAGCGGCACGCGGTAGGCCGGGTCGAACATGGCCTTCACCAGGTAGTCGGGCAGGTCGACGGGTTTGAAGTAGGTCTGCGGCGCGCGAGCGGGCGCGTAGCCGCCCCACACCTGCCGGTCGCGTTCGAGCTGCCACAGCCGGTCCGAGACCACGGTCTGCGAGCCGTGGTCGAAGGCGAGCACCGGCGCGGCCCAGGCACCGGCGGATTCGGAGCCGAGTACCTGCCGCCGGTCCTGCGCGAGCCAGCGCATGCGGTCGAGTCGATTGTCGCGGTCTTTCGCCTGGTTCATCGGGTGGCCGGGGTTGTAGTCGTCGAAGAAGTCGCCCGCGGCGTCCACGTCGAGGAAGTAGGTATTGGCCCCATTGGCGGTCATCTGCCGGTACCGGACCTGGTACAGGCTCGGATTCCGCTGGAGCGCTTCGGAACTCAGGTAACACCCGCGCCCTCCGAAACCGGATTCCGGTGTGCCGTCGGCGGTCTGGACGCAGCCGTCGGGCCAGGTGTCGCCGGGCCAGCGGGAGGACGGATTGTCGGCGGTCTCGGGGTCCTGCGCGTTGGCCCACGAATCGTAGGGTCCGGCAAGGTATCCGGCGGCTTTCGCGGCGGCGATGGCCTGCGCGGACATCGGGTGGTCGTCGGCGTCGTAGCCCAGCCACATGCGGCTCAACCCCAGTTCCCGCATCCGCGCGATGGCTTCCGGTGTCCGCCCGTCATCCCACACGTAGGCGTGGAAGGCTCCCAGCAGTCGTTCGATCTCCGGATTCCGCGCGATCTTGTCCTGGAGCGTGCGGAATTCGCCGTGGTGGATGAGCCAGTCGCGATAGTCCCGCGCCGAGGCCACCGGGGAGTCGTCGGTGAGCGCGAAGGTGACGGTGTAGTCGCGGGTCGCGGCGCGGGCGTCGAATTCGTGGTCGGCGTCGGCGCGCAGGCTGCCGTCCTCGGACCGCACGGTGAGGGAGGTGCCGATATCGGTGGGCACCACATAGCTGACGCCGCGCCCGCCGAGTCGGTAGCCCCAGAACGGCATGGACAGCCCGGAGGTCAGTGTGAGCGGGCTGTCGACGAGACCGGCGTCGGAGCCGTTCCAGAAGGGATCGCGCACCGGCAGGGACAGGCCCTCACCGCGCGGGATCTCCAGCGCCGTCGCCGTCGCGTCGCCGCCCGTGCGCGGCCAGGCGAGAGTGCCGTCCCGGTCACTGTGCACGGTGACGCGCAACCGGCCGTCCTCGGCGCTCACCGAAACGGTCAGCGCGCGCTCGGGATACGTCCAGCGCGCGGTCTCGCCCTCGATGCGGACCGGTCCGGCCGTACCGAGGTCCGCGGCGGCGTCGGACAGTTCCACCTGCTGCCCGTCCGCGTCGGCGGTGACGGCCAATGTGGCGGTATCCACCTCGGCCGACGCCCCGCCCATAGGGATAACCACCCGATTGCCATCCACGTGTGGCGTCGCCGTCGAGTCGGTGCGCCCGCAGGCGGTGGTTCCGGCTGCCAGGCAGGCGACAATGAGCACGGCGGCCCGGGTGCGACGAGGTCTGCGATATCTCATGCCCGCCCACGGTGCTGCGCGCAGATGAGAGTTCGATGAGAAGTCACAGGTCATGTCGTCCGTATGATCCGTGGCATGCGCGTTCTGGTGGTCGACGACGAAGCCGCGGTGCGCGACGCCCTGCTGCGCGCACTGGACAGCGAAGGCTACGAGACCAAGGGCGTGGCCGACGGCGCCGCCGCGCTCACCGAGGTTGCCAGTTGGCAGCCGGAGGTCGTGGTCCTGGATGTGCTGATGCCGTTCATGGACGGGCTCACCGCCTGCCGCACCCTGCGCGCCCGGGGCAACCGCACCCCGATCCTGCTGCTCACCGCCCGCGACGCCGTCGCCGATCGAGTCGCCGGTCTGGATGCCGGGGCCGACGACTACCTCGTCAAACCCTTCGATCTCGAGGAACTCCTGGCGCGGGTGCGGGCCCTGGTGCGACGGACCTACCCGGACGACGGCGCGGTGTTGTCCTGCGCGGACCTGGTGGTCGATACCGCCGCGCACACCGTGCGTCGCGGTCGGCGGCGAATCGAGTTGAGCCGCACCGAATTCGCCCTGCTGGAGGTGCTGCTGCGCAATGCGGGCCAGGCACTGCCGCGCGAAACGCTCGTCGAACGCGTCTGGGGCCGTGACTCCTCGTCGAATTCGCTGGAGGTCTATATCCGGTACCTGCGCCGCAAACTCGAAGCGCCGCAGGAACCACCGCTGATTCACACCGTGCGCGGCATCGGCTACCGGCTGGGACCGGTATGAGCTTCGGCCTGCGCGCCCGCACCGCCGTCTACTTCGTCCTCGCCATGGCCGTGGCCCTGGCCGGTATGGCGGCGGCCGCCTACGTGGTGCTCGGGCACGAGCTCGAGGCCTCGCTCGATCGCGGTCTGCGGCGCGAGGCCACCCGGATCGCGCGCCAGTTCGACACGGAGCCGTCGGTGGCGACGATCTCCGGACCGTGCCGGTATCTCGCCGCGCCGAGCTGCGTGCAGGTGGTGGCCGCCGACGGGCGGATCGAATCCGAGTACGACCCCGACCAGGCCCTGCCGGTGGATGGCGAAACTCGTTCCGTGGCAGCGGGTTCGGCACGGCCGTACTTCGCCGATATCACGGTGGAGGGCTATCCGATGCGGATGTACACCGCGCCGCTGCGACCCGGCAGCGCGGTGCAGATCGCGCAGCGCTCGGACACCGTCGACACCAGCCTGCACCGGGTCGGGCTGGCCCTGCTGACCGCTGCCGCCGCGGGCATCGTCGTGGCGGCGGTCGCGGGAACGCTCCTGGCCCGCCGTGCGCTCGCCCCGGTCACGACGTTGACCCGGACCGCCGAGCAGGTGGCGCGCACTCGCGATCCGGGCCAGCACATCGAGGTCACCGGCGCCGATGAGCTGGCCCGCCTGGCCGCCAGCTTCAACACCATGCTGACCGAGCTCGATGCCGCCCTCGCCGCCGAGCGCGATTCCCGTGCGGCACAGCGGCGTTTGATCGCCGATGCCTCGCACGAGCTGCGCACGCCGCTCACCGCGCTGCGCACCAATATCGACCTGCTCGGCCGCGCGGCCCGCCTCACCCCCGAACAGCGCGACGAGACCCTGCGCGCACTGCACGCGCAGGCCGCCGAAATGTCCGGGCTGGTCACCGATCTCATCGATCTGGCCCGCGCCGACGACCCGACCGCGCTCCCCGAACCCGGCGAGGACCTGCGGCTCGACACCGTGGTCACGACCTGCGTGGACATCGCCCGACGGCATTGGCCAGCCATCGTTTTCGACGCCCACCTGGAGCCGACGACCGTCTTCGGCGTCCCGGCTCGTCTGTCGCGAGCGGTCACCAACCTGCTCGACAATGCCGCCAAATTCAGCCCGGACCACGCGGTGGTCCGTGTGCGGCTGTCGAATCATGTTCTCGCGGTGCACGATCAGGGTCCCGGGATCGCTACCGAGGATCTCCCGCACGTCTTCGACCGCTTCTACCGCTCCCCCGCCGCCCGCTCGACCCCCGGTCATGGACTCGGCCTGGCCATTGTCGCCCAGGTCGCCGCCGCGCACGGCGCGGACCTCACCGTGGACTCCGCGCCGGGCCGGGGAGCGGTCTTTCGGCTGCGCTTCCCCGATCGCAGCTGAATCCCTACACCAGTTCCGGTGTGCGTGTCGCCGCGCGACCGGTGCGGGCGCGGAATTCCTGTGGCGGGCAGCCGTTCCAGCGGCGGAACGCGCGGATGAACGAGGCCGCCTCGGCATAGCCGAGGCGGGCGGCGACCTGTTCGGTCGTCATATCGGTGTGGTCGAGCAGCTCCTCCGAGAGCATCTGACGCACCTCGTCGAGCAGGGCCCGGAACGAGGTGTTCTCCTCGTTGAGTCGGCGCGAAAGGGTGCGCGGGCTCATGAACAGCTCGGCCGCGACCGCCGCCTGATCGGGGATCTCACCGGGATTGCGCACCAGCAGATCTCGCACCGCGCCCGCCACCCCGGTGCGAGCGTGGCGGCGGGCCAGCAGCTCGCGGCACAGCTGTTCACAGGTGCTGCGGGCCCATTCGTTGGCCTGCGGCAGCGCTACGTCCAGATAGGCGCTGTCGAAGGCCACCTCGTTGACCGCGGCCTCGAATTCGGGTTCCACACCGAAGATTTCGCGATGGCGAGCGGTATCGGCGGGACGCTGGTGCCGGAAGCCGACCCGGTGCACCGGGACACCGGTGGCGAACAGCTCGCGGCCCAGGGTCTGAATGCCGGAGAGGGTGCGTTCGGTGAGGAACGGGCGGGCATCGTGGGGAACCTGATCGTCGGCGAAGGCGAGCCGCGCCTCGCCACCGGACTCCTCGAAGGTCAATTCACCGAAGGCGCAGGTCAATTCGATATAGCGCAGCGCCACCCCGACGGCCTCACGCAGGGTGCGACTGCTGAGCAGCGCCAATCCCCAAGGGCCGTAGAGCGATACGTGATAGCGGCTGCCCGCCTCCACCCCGAGGCCGGGCTCGGCGCCGCAGTGGGCGAGCAGATTTCGCACCACCGTCAGTTCCTGACGCGCGGTGATCTCGGTCTTCGGATCGAGCGCCGCCTCCGGCGGCAATCCGGTCCCGGCCAGACAGGCGGCCGCCGACAGGCCGCGCTCCTGGGCCAGCCGCGTCACGATGTGCACGCCGGAGATACTTCTCAGCGAATCCCAGTCGAACATGTACCCGTACCCTCATCAAACATTCGATCGGCTAGTCCTCGGGTTGGCGAAATATATCAACTCCACGCCGTAGGTGTGACAGAACTTACACAATAACCGCGCATCTGTCACAGACACCCCCTGCTCAATTTCTACCAGGCCCGCCCGATTTCGGCCGAAAACAGCTCGAACAGGACGAAAGCGAGGGCGCTCCCGGTCGTCGCCAAGACTCTTGATCTACTCTGACCCAGACACCTCGGGCCGAGTAAGGTCGTGGAGATGAGCGGAACGGCCGTAATCACCGGTGCGTCATCGGGAATCGGAAAGGCGACCGCCGCCGCCTTGGCGGCGCGTGGCTACCGGGTCATCGGCACCAGCCGAAATCCGGACACCCTCGGCGCGGACGATCGAGTGCCCGGCGTGGAGTACCGCGCCCTCGATCTCACCGACGACGCCTCCATCGACGCCTTCGCCGCGGGGCTCGGCGAGGTCGACATTCTGGTCAACAATGCCGGGGAGAGTCAGGCCGGACCCCTGGCGGAGCTGCCGCGCGAGGCGATCGCGCGCCTGTTCCAGCTCAATGTGCTTGGCGCCGTGACCCTTACGCAGGCGGTGCTGCCCGGTATGCGCGAGCGCGGGCACGGGCGGGTGGTGATGGTCGGGTCCATGCTGGGCAGTTTCCCCATGCCCTACCGCTCCTCGTATGTGGCGACCAAGGCGGCCGTGCGCGGCTTCGCGACCTCGGCGCGGTTCGAGGAGTCACCGTTCGGCGTGTGGATCACCACCGTCGAGCCCGGACAGATCGATACGGGGCTGCGCGAGCGCCGCACCAAATACCTGCGCGAAGGTTCGCCGCACACCGCGGAATTCACCAAGTTCATGGCCGCGCTCGACCGCAAGCAGGCCGAGGGCATCACGCCCGAACGGGTCGCGGAGACCATCGTGCGGGCGATCGAGGCCCGGCGTCCGAAACCGCTGTATGCGGTGGGCAGCAACGCGCCGCTCATGTTCGCGGTGCGCCGGGTGCTGCCGCGCACCGTCATGGAACGCCTCATCGCCGCGGCGCACGGCCTGCGGCGCTGACACTCACTCCGCCGGGAAGTGGCGGGACAGGAAGTCGCCGAACACCTTTCGGGAGATCTGCGAACCCCAGTCGCCCCAGGCGAAGTCGTAGGCGTGCTCACCGTAGGGAATCGGCAGCAGTTCGCGGGCGACGCCGACGGCGTCCAGACGCTCGGCGAGCTCGACCGATTGACCGTAGGGCACCACGTGATCGCGGGTGCCGTGCATGAGCAGCGTCGGCGGAAGTCCGGGGCGCACATAGGTGATCGGCGACGCCAGGGCGTAGCGATCCGGGAACTGTGCCGGAGTGCCGCCGGTGTAGTCCTCGATCAGCTGCCGAATCTCGGGTTGCAGCACGGGGTCTCGCCATCCGGTGATCAGGTCGGTCGGCGGATAGAAGGCGGCCACCGCGGCGACGGCGGTATCGGTCACCGCGCAGCTGGGCGGTACGCGGCTGTCGGAGTACGCGCCCGTGAGCGCGAGATTGCCGCCCGCCGAGCCACCCGCCACCATGATCCGCGCCGGATCGACGCGATACTCCCCCGCATGCTGTTTCACCCAGCCGATAGCGCACTTCACATCGGCGGGCGCTTGATCCCAGCGCGCTGGCGGAGACAGCCGGTAGTCGATCGCGAAGACCGCGTACCCGCGCTCGTTCAGCCACCGATGCCATTTCGGTCCTTCACCGCGATCCCCCTCGGCCCAGCCGCCGCCGTGCACCCACACCACCGCCGGGCGCGGCCGCTCCGGGGCGCCGGGCGGCAGCTTCACGTCCATCAACAACTCGCGATTGTCGATGGTGTTGTAGCCGACCGCGAGTCGCGGATCCGGCTTCCCGGTGTTGGCGCCGCCCGTGAGGTAGTCGCCGATCGAAAGGCTGGCGTCGTGGCGCTGTGCCTCCCGCCAGGACGCCACCATGGGTACGAAGGCCGCACCCGCGCCGACGACGCAGACCACCACGATCAGCACGCCGAACCAGCGACTGAACCAACCCCCGCGCAGCCGCGACAGCAACGCCAGCCCCACCGCGACCGCGGCCGCCGGAATCAGGTACAGGCCGTAATTGCTGACCACCAGCGAGAACCGCAGCAGCGGCTCGGGTACCTGGAAGCGCGCGATCACGAACGTGCACAGCGCCAAACCCACCGCGACCGCCGCCGCTATGACAGCGAATATCGAGCGAACGAACATGCGCGCAATTAATTCATGCCCACCCGCTATCGCCACGGCGGCACGCCGGGAGGGGGTGTCCAGGCCCGACCGAAGCCGCCACGATATGGCGGAATCGGCCTGTCGAATACGGCGATAACCCGAGAACCGGTCCGTTAGCCTCGAGGAGTGCGCCTGTCGGGCACTCCGAGTCGATTCCCTCCGGCTCCGCACCGGTGTCGGTCCGAATCACCTGTCCGGCCAATGGATCCCGACGGTCTCCGCGCGAATATCGACGCTGCTGTCGTGGACCTGTGATCAGTTCGGCGGCCCGGGCGCGGCAGTGGCAGCACTACCCGAGAGGGGGGTGTCCATGCGGCCCGAATCGTCGCGGGGCGATCCGAACTCCGCCGTGCGAATCATCCGCCGGAACTTCACCGATACCGCGACAGCGAGCCTGCGCACCTTCGGCAGAACGGTCGATCTGGCGGTGGAATCGGTCCGCGGCGCGGTGACCGATGTGCTGGCACGGCGCTTTCCGTGGCGCGAAATGCTGCATCAGGCCTGGTATTTGATCACCGTCACCGCCCTGCCCGCCATTCTCATGGCCGTGCCTTTCGGTGTGGTGGTATCGGTACAGGTCGGCAATCTCATTCATCAGCTCGGGGCGGATTCGCTCATCGGCGCGGCCGGTGGTTTGGGGGTCATTCAACAGGGCGCGCCCATTGCCACCGGATTGCTGCTCGGCGGGGCGGGAGCCTCGGCCATCGCCTCGGACCTGGGGGCGCGCACCGTGCGCGAGGAGATCGACGCGCTGCGCGTGATGGGCATCAGTCCGGTGCACCGCTTGGTGATTCCCCGCGTGGTCGCCATGGTGTTCGTCGCGCCGCTGCTCAATATCCTCATCGTCTTCGTGGGCATTGTCGCCGGGTACGGCGTCGCCATCGGCGCGCAGAACGTCACGCCCGGCAGCTACTGGGCCACCTTCGGGGCGTTCACCGTGCTCGCGGATGTGTGGATTTCCCTGGCCAAGGCCATGCTGTTCGGATTCATCGTGGTCATCGTGGCCTGCCAGCGCGGTCTGGAGGCGCGCGGTGGTCCACGCGGTGTCGCCGATGGCGTGAACGCGGCGGTGGTGTTGTCGGTGGCCGCCATCATCGTGGTCAATCTCGCTATCACGCAGGTGGTTACGATGTTCCTGCCGATTCGGGTGGCGTGATGACGGCGGCACCGTATGAACCCCAGGGCCTCGGCTGGGCGGCGCGGGCGTACCGCAAACGCGGCCGGGTCCTCTCCTCACTGGAGAATGCCGGATTCGCCTTCGGTTTCGTGGCGCTGACCATTGCCGGAATCCCGCTGACGCTGCGGCGCTATCGCGCCCAGACCATGCGCACCATCACCGATATGACCTGGGGCCGTGGCTCTCTCATTGTCGGCGGCGGCACGGTGCCGATGCTGGTGGTGCTCGGCATCGCCATCGGGGCGGGGGTCGGCATCCAATCCTTCGCGGCCCTGGACCTGCTCGGGCTCGGGTCGGTGACCGGCGTGGTGTCGGCCTTCGCGAATACCCGGGAACTGGCCCCGATCGCGGCGGCCGTGGGGTTCGCCGCGCAGGCCGGGTGCAGGATGACCGCGGAGATCGGATCCATGCGCATCTCCGAGGAGATCGACGCCATCGAATCCTTCGGGCTGCGGTCGATCCCCTTCGTGGTGACCACCCGGGTCATCGCCGGAGCGGTGGCGATCGTGCCGACCTTCCTCATCGCGTTGATCCTGTCGTATCTGGCCTGCGACACCGTGATCGTGCTGCTGCACGGGCAGGCGGGCGGCGTGTACGACCACTACTTCTTCCAATTCACCAGCGGCTACGACGTTTTCGCGGCGGTGATCAAGATTCTGGTGTTCGGGATCGCGGTGATCCTCATTCACTGCTACTACGGCTTCTTCGCCGCCGGTGGCCCGGAGGGCGTGGGTATCGCGTCCGGGCGTGCGGTGCGGGCGAGCTTCGTCGCGATCGTCGTCTTGGACATGGTGCTGACGCTGCTGCTGTGGGGCGTCAACTCGGCCATCGAATTTCCGGGGTAGCCGCCATGCCGAACTACGCGATTCCCGGTGTGCGCATCGACCGGCGCGCCTCCCGCCGTCTCGGTGTCGTGGTGATCCTGCTCGTGGTGATCTCCGTGCTGGCGTGGAACGCCTACCGCGACAGGGCGATTCCGGATCGGCTGCGGATTCAGCTGCGCACCGAGCAGATCGGTGAGGGCATCGTGGCGGGCGCGGCGGTGCGCTTCGACGGGGTGGCGGTCGGGAAGATCACCGAGGTCGCCGCCGTCGGGCAGGGGCGGCAGTTGCTCACCCTGGAGTTGGACGAATCCCAAACCGCCGGTCTCACCGACACGTTCAGCGTCGACTACGCCCCGGAGAATCTGTTCGGTATCAGCACGGTCGCGCTGCGGGCGGCCCCCGGCGGCGAGCCGTTGCGCGACGGGCAGGTGATCGATCTCGCGGGCCGGGTCGAGGACGTGACCATGGGGGCGCTACTGCGCCAGCTCACCGCCACGGCCACCGAGGTGCTCACCCCGAAGCTCTCCGAGCTGATCACCCGATTCGATTCCGATATCCGGGCTTTCACGCCGATCTTGGACGCGGTGGTCACCATGAGCCGGTTGGTCGCCGATACCCAGCGCTACCCGTCGTCGTATCTGATCGCGCAGTACGCGTCGTTCCTGGACGGGTTCGGCGCGTTCACCTCCTCCACCTTCCTCCTGTCGGCGTCGCTGTTGGATATCGAGATCTTCCGGACCGAGCGGGAGCGCTACAACGCCTCGGTCGCGGTGATCCGCAATGGGGTGCTGTTGGGGGCGGCGGAGACCTTCCGGACGCTGCACACGCAGTTCGGTGGATTCCTCGACCCGTTGACGCCGATCGTCGAGGCGCTCGCCGCGACGCTGCCCGATCCGGCGACCTCGCAGGCCCAGCTGGTGGAGTTGCTGGCGCGACTGGACCGCGTATTCGTCGACACCCCCGAAGGACCGATGGTCGATCTCGAGGTGACGCTACGGGGCGTGCCGGGGCTCGGGGTGCCGCTGCTCGGGCTGCCCGCTTTCACGGCGCTGACGCAACCGGAGGGGGTGCGATGAGAACATCGTCGACACGCGGTGTGATCGTGCGGTTGGGGCTGTTCGCCGCCGCCATGGTCGTCCTGCTGCTGGTCGTCATCAGCGCCATCCGGCGGCCGGTCAGCGGCGAAACACTGAACTACCGTGCGGAATTCACCGATGTGAGCGGGTTGAAGACCGGTGACGACGTGCGCATGTACGGCGTGCAGGTGGGCAAGGTGAGCGCCATCGACCTCGACGGTACGCGGGCGATCGTGCGCTTCACGGTGCTGCGGGACCGGCCCATGTATGTCACCAGCGGGCTGGCGATCCGGTACCAGACCCTGACCGGGCAGCGGTATGTCGATGTGCGGCAACCGGATGAGCCCGCCGCGCGCTTGCAACCGGGGTCGCTGATCGGAATGGACAAGACCATTCCCTCCTTCGACATCACGCAGCTGTTCAATGGTTTGCAGCCGGTGCTGGAGGAGTTCTCGCCGGGTGCGCTGAATCAGTTCGCCGAGAGCGTGCTCGCCGTCATTCAGGGCAATGGCAATGGCATCGGACCCGCCCTGGACGCCTTCGAACAGCTGAGTCGCTATGTCTCCGACCGCCAGACGGTGCTCTCGGCGATCGTGGCCAACCTGCAGGACATCTCCACCCAGATCGGTGGCAAATCCCCGCATCTGGTGACGCTGCTGCGCGGTATCGCCGATGTGTTCAGCGCCTTCACCGTCGAACTCGATGGGCTGCTGGACTTCTCGTCGGTCGCGCCGTCGACGTTGGGGCCGTTGAACAGTCTGCTCAAGACCCTCGGATTCACCCCGCGTGACAATCCGCTGTTGGAGGAGGATCTGCGGCTGCTGTTCCCGGATCCCCAGGCGGCCCTGGAGGTGCTGGGTAGGCTGCCCGGCCTGTTGCAGACCCTGGCCAACCTGCTGCCGCCCGCCGACGGTGGTGCGGGCGGGGTCGACCTCACCTGCTCGAAGGGCGCGGCCGAGGTGCCCGCGCCGTTCGCGGTCCTCATCGCCGGACAGAGGGTTTCGATATGTCAGCGCTGAAGCCTCGCACTCCGTTGCGCGCCAAGGGTATTCGCGCGCGCCTGGCGGAACTGTTCACCGCGTCGGATCGGCACGAGACGGCGATAGCCCGGCGGGAACTGCGGCTCGGCGTGTTCGGGGCGGCGGTACTCGCGGCGGTACTGGTCGCCACCGGGGTGATCTACGTACTCCCCCTCGGCAAGGCCACCTACACCGCCGAGCTCAGCGAGGCGCGGGCGGTGGATGTCGGCGACGAGGTACGCGTCGCGGGCATTCCGGTCGGCACGGTGAAATCGCTACGGCTGCTACCCGATCGGGTGCGCATGACCTTCACCGTCAACGACGAGGTGCGTCTGGGCGATCTCACCTCCCTCGAGGTGCGCATGCTCACCGTTGTCGGCGGGCACTACATCGCCGTCTTCCCCGCCGGTGACGAGCCGCTCGGCGACGGGGTGATTCCGCCGGAGCGGGTTCGCCTGCCCTACAGCCTGATTCGCACGCTCCAGGATGCCGCCGCACCGACCGCCGAGGTGGACGGGGATACGCTGCGACGCAACTTCACCGCGCTCCAGCAGTCGCTGAGCGGCAGTCCGGATGCGCTGCGGCGCATGGGAAATGCCGTGGAGAGTCTGGTCGGTCTGCTCAATCGGCAGAACTCCGACATCTCCCGGGCGCTCACCGTGATGGACGAGTACCTCACCACCATCGACCGCAACAAATCGCTGCTGGGCACCTTCGTGCGCAAGATCGGCGAGCTGGAGACGCGCGGACTGGCGAAGAAGGCCGAGATCGCCGAGGCGCTGGTGGTGACCAGCGAACTGCTCTCCCGCATCGCCGCCATCGAACCCGCCTGGACGTCGGTGCTCGAACCGCTCGCGGACAAACTCGTCGAGGCGGTGCCGCAGCTGGAGGATCTCGGTCGGCGCATCGACCAGGCCCTCACCGGCCTCGCCGACCTGCGCACCCGGCTGGTCGCGGCGGTCACGCCGCAGGACGGGCTCACCGTGGACCAGTCGGCGCTCACCGTGACCGCGCCGACGGTGTGTATTCCCTTGCCGGGGCAGGGGTGTTGAGATGAAGCGCTTTCTCGGCTCCCAGGGGTTCATCACCCTCGTCGGCGTCACCGCGGTCGCGATCGTGGCGGCCGCGGCGTACCTCATCGCCTTCGATCCGTTGAAGCGCACCGTGGGCTACTGCGCGATCATGCCCGATGCCATCGGCCTGTATCCGGGCAACGATGTCACCATGCTCGGGCTGCCGGTCGGCACCGTCACGGGCGTGCGGCCCGAAAACGACTCGGTGCGAGTGACATTCGACGTCGACGCCGATCATCTGCTCTACGGCGACGTCACCGCCACCACGGTCTCCGATACGATTCTCGCCGACCGCGACCTGGAAGTGTTGGGCGAGAGCGAATCCCGCGTTCCGTGGGACGAACGCGTCTGTATCGACAAGACCTTCACGCCCAAGAGCATCAGCCAGACCCTCGAGGCGTTCTCCGATCTCGCCGACGAGCTGACCGGGCACGGCGATCCCGCCGAGCAGGAGCGCCTGCGCATCGGGGTGCGCACCTTCGACCAGGCCACCGAAGGCACCGGGCAGCGGCTCAATCTGCTCATCAAGGATCTCGCCACGGCGCTGCGCCAACCCGACGCCGCCATCGGGCATCTCGGCGAGATCATCGACGCCTTCAGCGGCATTGCCGAGAGCGTCGCGCTGAACTGGGCCGATATCAAGCTCGCGGTCACCCGGGCACCGGAGGGCTTCGACTTCGTCAATTCGATGTGGGGTCATGCGGTGGCGATCGTCGACGCGCTGCTGGTGATCCTGCCCTGGCTCGACCGGATCGCGCACAAGTACGGGCGGCCGATTCTGCGCGGCCTCGACGCGCTCGTCCCGAAACTCACGCTGCTCTCGGCCCATATCGGGTCGCTGCGCCAGCTGTTGGAGATGATTCCGGCCATCGTCACCGCCTTCGAACAGTTCATCGATCCGGTGACCGGTGAGACGAAGGTGACCTACGCGGCGCCGAAAGTGGCGCTGCCGCAAGCGGATGCCGATCACGTCTGCGCGGTGGTGAACGCCGTGCTGCCGGGGCGCTGCGGGTCGTCGGCCGACGGGATGGCGCAGGTGGATCTGGTGCCCCTGGTGCTGGGATTGGCGGGTGCGCGATGAACGGTCCGCGAAGTCGGCGCGCGGTCGCCGCAATGGCGATGGCCCTGGCCGCGGCGCTGCCCGCGGCGTGTAGCTTCGATCCCGCCTCGGTGCCGATGCCCGGTGCGACGGTGGGCGGGGACACCTACGAGATCCATATCGAATTCGCCAATGCGCTGAATCTGCCCGCCCAAGCCAAGGTGGTGGCCAACGGCGCCAAGATCGGCAGCCTGCGCGCGGTCACCGTGGTCGATCCGTCGAGCGCCGGGCCGGGGCGGATCGACGCGGTGGTGGCCATCTCGACCTCGGTGCGGCTACCGGCCGACACGACGGCGCAATTGCGGCAGAACACCCTGCTCGGCGATGTGTTCATCGGACTCACCACGCCGCCGGGCGATGCCGGGGCCACCCTCGCGCCGGGCGGGGTGATTCCGCTGGCGCAGACCAAACCGGCCTTGCAGGTGGAGGATCTCCTCGCCGGGCTGTCCACTTTCATCGGAGGCGGTGCGCCACAACGGATTCAATCGATCATCGAGCAGACCAACGCGGTGCTGCCCGCCGAACCGGTCGATACCGCGCGCATCGCCGACCGGCTCGGCACCGATGTCCAGGACGTCGCCGCCAATCTCGATATCGTCGACGGCTTCCTCGACGCGTTCGAGCGCGACCTCGACGCGGTGCTCGACAATCCACGCGAAGTGGCCGCGTTGCTGAGTGAGCAAGGGGCACGCGATATTCCGGCCGATGTGCAGTCGCTGGTGTACACCCTCGGCATTGTCGGATCGCTGGGGACGATCGGGCATTCGGTGGAGCCGTTCGCACCGCTGTTTCGTGCCGGGGACGCGGCGGCCAAGGCGTTCGTACCGCTGCTGTTCGCCGCGAACCCGCTCGATCTGCGCGCGCCGTCGAATCTCAATCGACTGGTCGCGCTGTTGCGCGACAAGATAATTCCGTTCGTCGAACGCGGGCCCAAGGTGAATGTCACGACGGTGACGATCGAGGGCGGGGCCCCCATCGCCGGGGACGAGCGGATCGACGGCATTGTGCGGGCCCTGCGCATGATCGGAGTGGTCCGGTGAAGCCGAATACCCTGCTGTCGCTGGCGAGTATCGCCGTCATTCTCGTCGTGGGCTGTGTGTATCTGACCTTCGGCGTGGTGCGGGTGACCTGGTTCCAGGAGCAGGTGCGCGCCAGCATGATCGTGCCGGAATCCGGTGGGCTGCTGCCACGGTCGAAGATTCTGCTCTCCGGTGTGGAGGTCGGGCAGGTGACCTCGGTGGAGCATGTGGCCGAGGGCGTGGCGGTGGCCTTCCGCATCGACGCGAAGTACCGGATTCCCACCGCGAGCGCGGTGCGCATCGAGGGGCTGTCGGGACTCGGCGAGGCGTATGTGGAGTTCGATCCGCCCTCGGGCGAGGGGCCCTACCTACGGGACGGACAGGTGGTGCACGCCACCGAACTCGCCGCGCCGGTGTCGATTCCGGATATCGCGCGCACCACCACCGAACTGCTGCGGCAGCTGGATCCCCCCGCGCTGGCCTCACTGGTCGACACCTTCAGCGCCGCGGTGGACGGAACCGACGCGGTGATTCCGCAGCTCTCGCGCTCCACCACGCTGCTCGCCTCGACGCTGCTGGCCCGCACCGAGGTCATTCGGCGGCTGCTCATCGCGCTACAGGCCAATGCGACCGATATGGACTGGACGGGTCCGGCCATGCGCCAGGCGGCGGAACCGTGGGCGCAGTTCGGGCCTCGGGTGGTGGAGGTGGCCGCCTCCATCGCGGCGATCATTCGCGCGGGCAATGTGCCGCACTCCTTCCTCGAGGACACCCCGGAGACGATCGGGCTCGCGCCGTTCCTGCGCGAGATCACCGTGCGGCTCGAGCGGATCGGCCCCGAGGTGGCCCCCTTGGCGCCGCTGCTGCAACCCGTCTTCGCGCTGGTGCCGCCGCTGTTGGGCCGTCTGGATCTGGGCAGCCTGATCTCCCAGGCGCTGCACGCCACCACCCCCGACGGCACCTTGCGCTTGCAGATCAACGTCAAATAGTCCGACACCGTGGGAGTTCCGATGAGCATCGACCTCGACAAGAAGCCGGAGTCCGACCCCGAGAAGGCCGCTGCCCCAGCGGGTTCGCGCACGATTTCGATTCCGCTGACCACCCTGCTCTGGTCCGCCGCCGTCGCCGTGCCGACCATTGTCGCCGTGGTCCTCGCGGTACTGCTGGTGGCCGCCCGCGACGATATCGCCCACCGCGACGCCGTCGCCGCCGACCATGCCCGTGCCGAACAGATCGCCACCGATTACGCCGTCGGCGCGTCCACGGTGAACTTCGCCGATTTCACCGGCTGGGTGACCCGGCTCAAGAACAACACCGCGCCCGCGCTGGCCACCAAGTTCGACAGCACCGCACCCGCCCTCCAGGAGATCCTCACACCGCTGAAGTGGACCTCGACCGCGCTGCCCATCACCGCGAGGGTGGTCTCCGAATCCGGGGGCGTGTACAAGGTCAACGTCTTCGTGAACGTGAGCTCCACCAATGCGCAGAATCCGCAGGGCGCGCAGACCACCGTCACCTACAACGTCACCGTGGACCGCGGCGCGGACTGGAAGGTGACCGACGTCGGCGGTATGGAGGGGGCACTTCCCTTGAAGTGACCATGTTCTCAGCCCGCCACGCGGGCGATCGCCGCTGCCGCCTCGCGACCGAGGCGACGGGTCAGCGCGGCGGCGGGCTCCAGATCGGTGATCAGGTCCACCGATTCGCCCGCCCACACCGGCACGTAGTCGAGATCGCCGCGTTCGGCCGCGGCGCGATAGTCGCGCAGCGCGGCGGGGTCGGCGGCCTCCTTACAGGCGTATCTCGGTGTCGTACTCGAACTCTCGGACGTCGGCCCCGACTATCCGCTCCGCCAGCTCCCCCGATGTCCCCGCACCACGGAACGCCTCCGCGTCGGCGCGGGTCGCCCACCGCTCGTACACGTTGACGCGGTCGGGTTCGACCAGGTCGGCTCCGAGGTTGAAGTCCAAGCAGCCGTTGGCCTTTCGCGCCTGTTCGACGACTTCGCGGCAGCTGTCGAGGTAGCGCTCGCGCTCGGTGACCCGCAGATATCCAGCAACGATCAGCACTCTCGCAGCGTACTGCGGAGCGACCCGAGCCCGTGGGGAGCCGGGGAAATACGACGCGGACCCGGCCGGGTACTGCCCGACCGGGTCCGCGAGAAGAACGGGTCAGCCGTAGTGGCAGACGTAGTGCACCGGGGAGAGCACCTCGATCTGGAAGGAGCTGTCGCCGGGAACGTCGAAGGACTGGCCGCCCCGGTAGGTGACCGCCTCGGTCGCGCCCGCGAGGGTGACCTTGCACTCGCCGTCGATCAGCTCCATGACCTCGGGAGCTCCGGTGGTGAATGTCAGCGTGGCGGGCAGGATGACACCGACGGATTTCTTTGTGCCGTCGGGCAATTGCAGGCTGTAGGACACGCATTTGCCGTCGAAGTAGACATTCGCCTGCTTGGTGACGGTGACATTCTCGAACGTGGTCATGAACTCTCCTCGGTTCCTCGGGACAGGCAACACTAACGTGGCGCTGTCTCGAGGTGTGCCGGGAGGTCAGGCGGCCGAGGTCACCCGGTAGACGTCGTAGACGCCCTCCACATTGCGGACCACGTTGAGCAGGTGGCCGAGGTGTTTCGGGTCGCCCATCTCGAAGGTGAACTTGGAGATTGCCACACGGTCGCCGGAGGTCATGACCGAGGCCGAGAGGATATTGACCTTCTCGTCGGCCAGCACCTTGGTGACATCGGAGAGCAGGCGGGTGCGGTCCAGGGCCTCGATCTGGATGGCGACCAGGAAGACCGAGGACGGGGACGGGGCCCACTTCACCTCGATGATGCGTTCCGGTTCGGTGCGCAGCGAGTCGGCATTGGTGCAGTCGGTGCGGTGCACGCTCACCGCGCCGCCGCGCGTCACGAAGCCCATGATCTCGTCGCCGGGCACCGGGGTGCAGCACTTGGCGAGCTTGGCGACCGTGCCGGGCGCGCCCGGAATCTCCACGCCCGCATCGCCACTGCCGCGCTGGCGCGACGGCACCGTGGACGGCGTGGACCGCTCGGCCAGCTCGTTCTCCACATCGCCGACGCCGCCGAGCTGCGCCATGAGCCGCTGCACGACATGGTGCGCGGAGACCTGGTTCTCGCCGACCGCCGCGTACAGGGCGGAGATATCGGTGTAGTGCAGTTCGTGGGCGAGCGCCGACATGGCGTCCGCGCTCATCAACCGCTGCAGCGGCAGTCCGGAGCGGCGGACCTCCTTGCTGATGGCGTCCTTGCCCGCCTCGAGGGCCTCCTCGCGGCGTTCCTTGGCGAACCACTGCCGAATCTTGGCCTTGGCGCGCGGGGAGACCACGAAATTCGACCAGTCCCGCGAGGGTCCGGCATTCTGCGCCTTGGAGGTGAAGATCTCGACGACCTCACCGTTCTCCAGCTGGCGTTCCAAGGCGACCAGGCGGCCGTTGACGCGCGCGCCGATACAGCGGTGGCCGACCTCGGTGTGCACGGCGTACGCGAAATCCACCGGGGTGGACTTCTGCGGCAGCGTGATCACATCGCCCTTGGGGGTGAAGACGAAGATCTCCGGCGATTTCAGGTCGAAGCGCAGCGACTCCAGGAATTCGGCCGGATCGGCGGCCTCGCGCTGCCAGTCGAGCAGCTGCCGCATCCACGCCATATCGTCGACTTCGGTGGAGTCGTTGGAGTGCTTGCCCTTGGTCTCCTTGTACCGCCAGTGCGCGGCGATACCGAACTCGGCGGTGCGGTGCATGTCCTGGGTGCGGATCTGCACCTCCAGGGGCTTGCCGTCGGGGCCGACCACGGTGGTGTGCAGCGACTGGTAGACGCCGTAGCGGGGCTGGGCGATGTAGTCCTTGAAGCGCCCGGCCATGGGCTGCCACAGCGAGTGCACCACGCCGACCGCGGCATAGCAGTCGCGCACCTCGTCGCAGAGGATGCGGATGCCGACCAGGTCGTGGATATCGTCGAAGTCCTTACCCTTGACGATCATCTTCTGATAGATCGACCAGTAGTGCTTGGGGCGGCCCTCGACAATGGCGTTGATGCGGCTCGCGGCGAGAGTGTTGACGATCTCGGCGCGCACCTTCGCCAGATAGGTGTCGCGCGAGGGCGCGCGGTCGGCGACCAGGCGCACGATCTCGTCGTACTTCTTCGGGTGCAGGATCGCGAAGGCGAGGTCCTCGAGCTCCCATTTGACGGTGGCCATACCGAGCCGGTGGGCGAGCGGCGCGATGACCTCGAGGGTTTCGCGGGCCTTCTTCGCCTGCTTCTCCGGCGGCAGGAACCGCATGGTGCGCATATTGTGCAGCCGGTCGGCCACCTTGATCACCAGCACGCGCGGGTCGCGGGCCATGGCGATGATCATCTTGCGAATGGTCTCGGCCTCGGCGGCCGCGCCCAGATTGACCTTGTCCAGCTTGGTGACGCCGTCGACCAGGTGCGCCACCTCCTGACCGAACTCCTCGGTCAGCTCGTCGAGGGAGTAGCCGGTGTCCTCGACGGTGTCGTGCAACAGCGCCGCCACCAGGGTGGTGGTGTCCATGCCCAGCTCGGCGAGGATATTGGCCACCGCCAGGGGATGCGTGATGTACGGATCACCGGATTTTCGGAACTGGTGGGCGTGCTTCTCGTCGGCCACGTCGAAGGCGCGCTGCAACAGTTGCAGGTTCGCCTTGGGATACAGCTCGCGGTGCACGGTGGCGAGGGGCTCCAGCACCGGCTTGACCGCCGCGATACCGCGCTGACCGGTCATGCGCCGCGCGAGCCGGGCCCGCACCCGCCGCGACGCGGAGGTCGGCACGGCCGCCGGGGCGCCACCCTGACGCTGCGGCATGGCATTGGGCGTAGGCGTGGCCGACGAGCCATTGCTCGATTGCCCGGCATTCGCCTTGTCCAAATGCTGAGTCATGCCACACCACCTCTCCCGGTCGCGATCGGAACACCGTATCGGACCATGCAACCACCCGGAACACCAACTTTAATCCGGGTTTCGTACCGGGGTCGGGATGGTGCGTGTCGCCCGGCCGGGCGGCCGCGCCGCTGCATGATTACCACCATTTCTACCCGTTTCGGCGCGGCGTTGCGTCCGGATTGCTCCAGCCGCGACGCCGCACCGGTTTCCGGGATTCGACATTCGCGCCGCCCTCATCGAAAACCCGCTACTCGAACGGGATTTCGGCGAGCCCGTCGGCCGAGAGGTCGACGCGGCGGGTGACGCCGATATCGGTCAGGAAGCGCGGGTCGTGGCTGACCACGACGAGCGCGCCCTGGAAGCTGGCCAGCGCCTCGGTGAGGTGTTTCAGACTGGGCAGATCCAGGTTGTTGGTGGGTTCGTCGAGCAGCAGCAGGCGCGGGGCCGGGTCGGCCAGCAGGAGCATGGCCAGGGCCGCGCGCAGACGTTCGCCGCCCGAGAGCGCGCCCGCCAGCACATCGGCGTCGGAGCCGCGGAACAGGAAGCGGGCCAATTGGGCCCGAATCCGTTCCGGACGCACATGGGGTGCGGCGGCGGAGACGTTGTCGAAGACCGAGGTGCTCTCGTCGAAGATATCGAGGCGTTGCGGCAGCATGCGCCACGGGACCTTCGGCGGTTGCGCGCAGATCCGGTGCAGCAGCGTGGTTTTGCCCGCGCCGTTGCGGCCGGTGAGGGCGATGCGTTCCGGGCCGGTGACTTTCAGCGTCACGATCGGCCCGTTGGCGAGGGTCACCTCCTCCAGGTCGACGACGTCCTGCCCGGGGTAGAGCCGGGTATCGGGCAGGTCGACGCGGATCTCCTTGTCGGAGCGCAGCTGCTCCTGCGCCTGGGTCAGGTGGTCCTTGGCCTCGTCGAGTTTGCCGAGGTGGTTGTTGCGCAGTTTGCCCGCCGACACCTGCGCCTGGCGCTTGCGCTCGGCCATGATGATCTTGGGTTCACGCTTCTGTGCCTCCATTTTCTTGCCGTAGCGCAGCCGCCGATCGAGCTTGATGCGCGCCTCCTCGAGTTCCCGGGCCTGGCGGCGCACATCGCCGCGCGCATCGCGAACCGCGGCGCGCGCGGCCTCCTGCTCGGCCTCGACGATCCGCTCGTAATCGCTGAAATTGCCGCCGAACGAACGGATCTCGCCCTGCCGCAGTTCCGCGATGGAGGTGACCCGCTCCAGCAGTTCACGGTCGTGGCTGACCGTGATCACCGTGCCGGGGAACTGGCCGATCACCTCGTAGAGCCGTTGCCGCGCAACCAGATCCAAGTTGTTGGTGGGCTCATCGAGCAACAGCAGCTCCGGTTCGCGCAGTAGTTCGGCGACCAAGCCGAGCAGCACCGTCTCCCCACCCGAGAGGGTGTCGAGGCGGCGGTCCAACTGTGCGACAGCACCGGCCACGTAGTGCAATCCGAGCCGACCGAGCAACGCCACCGCGCGAGCCTCGACATCCCACCGGGTGCCGACGATATCGAAGTCCGCCTCGGTGCCGGTCCCGGATTCGATGCGGTGCAAGGCTTTTCGCACCCGCGCGATACCGAGCACCTCGTCGACGCGCTGCCCGGTCGCCAATCCGAGGTCCTGGCGCAGATAGCCGACCCGCTCCGGCGTCGTCACCGACCCGCGCACCGGGCGCAGCTCACCGGTGATCAGCCGCAGCAGCGTGGATTTGCCCGCGCCGTTGCCGCCCACCAGACCGACGTGGCCGGGGCCGAGGACGGCATCCAGCCCGTCGACGACGGGGGTGCCCACGGGCCAGGCGAAGGTGAGATCGGAGAAGGAAACGACAAACGTACTGGACATGCACACTCCTCGAGATAGGCGAAAGACGGTGCGGCGCGCGGACGCGGGCCACCCAGGGCGCTATCTCAAGAGATCAACGGCATGACTCCGATCAACGGGAACAAGACTCGTCCAAATTAACGACCGACCCCGGACCCCGCAAGGGGTTATCTCCGTGACGCGCGCCGCACCGGCGCGGCCCACTCACTGCCTGCGCGAACGAACAACGTCCTGGTCGGGCGGTGTTCTCGACATGCCATCGGTCCGGCCGCGAATCGGTCGCGACACGCGGAAAGCCGGTTCTACCAGTCGCTCTCGTGGGCATACCCTGCGGCATGACCGCTTCGTATCGCACCAATGAGGGCACCGCCCGCATCATCGGAGGCGTCGGCACGCTGTTCGCGATCGTCGAGGCCTTCTACATTCTGCTGTTCGTGCTGGAGGCGGATCCGGCGAACAAACTGTTCACCTTCGTCCAGTCCTGGGCCGAGCCGCTGGCGCTGTTCTTCCCGGGCTTGTTCCGCACCGACAGCGTGAAACTCGATGTTTTGCTCAACTATGGTTTGGCGGCCATCTTCTGGCTGGTCGTAACCAGTTTCTGCGCGCGGATGGTGGCCCGGCTCTGACCGTTTCGGGTGTCGCGATCCGGGCATTCCCACCACATGCCTTATACGTACCGCACCCATTACGAGGGCACCGCCGCCCGGGTTATCGGAGGCGTCGGTGCACTGTTCGCACTCATCGAAGCCGTCTACATCCTGCTGCTCGTCTTCGACGCCGATCAGACCAACCGCTTCTTCACGTTCATCAAGTCGCTCGCCGAGCCGCTGGCCCTGTTCTTCCCGGGCCTGTTCCACACCGGCAACGGCGATCTCGACATCATCGTGAACTACGGTCTGGCCGCGATCTTCTGGCTGATCGTCACCGGCATCATCGCCCGGATCGTCGCCTGACGCCGCTGTGCTCTCGCCAGTGGGGTCAGAGCTTCACGATCGACGTCAGCGGGTAGTCGCCCTGACGGTCGCGGCCGCCGAGGAAGCCGAGTTCGAGCACCACGGCGGCGGCGACCACGTGTGCCCCGGCCGAGGTGAACAGCTCCGCCGCGGCGGCCAGCGTGCCGCCGGTGGCGAGCACATCATCGAGCAGCAGCACATTGCGCCCCCGCAGATCGATACCGTCGGCCGGGATTTCCAGTGCGGCCGAACCGTATTCGAGGGTGTACTCCCGCGAGATCACCGGCGGCGGCAGCTTGCCCGCCTTGCGCACCGCCACCACACCGGTACCCAGCACCGCGGCCACACCCGCACCCAACAGGAAGCCGCGCGCGTCCACACCCGCCACCAGATCGGCCTCCGGCGCACATCCCGCCAGACAGTCCAGCACCGCGCGGAAACCCTCGGAATCCGCGAACACCGGGGTCAGATCCGCGAAACGCACACCCGGCGTGGGGAAATCGTCGTGCCATCGGGTCAGCTGCCGCACCGCGTCCTCGGCGCGGGCGGCCCGCTCACCGGCCAATTCGGGTGACTCCACCAATTCGTGCTTGCTCATTCCACCCACTCCTCATCACCTCGCCGCAGCCTCACCGCTTCAAAACCCAGCGGTCCATGTTCCAGCCCGCACCGGCCTTGGTGGGGTTGGCGATTCCGTTCTCCATACCGTCACCGAAGGCAATGGTGCGCGGGGTGACGAACAGCGGAATCGACGGCATCTCGTTCCACAGCAGGTTTTCCTGCTCGGTCAGCAGATTCAGTACTGTTGTCGAATTTTCCTCCGCCGCAAGCTGATCCGCGATGGCATCGTAGCGGGGATTGCTGAACCGGCCGAAATCGAGACCCTGACCGCTGTAGAGCGCCATGGCGGCCTCCACGCCCGGCAGCGAACCGGAGGGGCCGGGCAGCGAGGCGGTGCCGCCCAGCAGGGCGTCCACCCGGCCATCGGCCAGCTGGGCCGGGGTGAAGTCCGGAGCTCCGGCGTCCACCACGCTGATTCCGGCGGGTTTGCAGGCGTCGGCGATGAGCTGCACCGTCCGCGCGCGTCGGTCGTCGGGGGCGAGGTAGCCGATGCGCACGGTCGGATTCGACACCTTGGCCGCGCCGAGCGCCTGCTGCGCCGCCGCCGCGTCGCCGCCCTTGTAGCGGTTGGCGGCACCGGTCACCGACGGGTAGTACAGCGAATCCTGTTGCAGGGTGCGCGAATTCAGCGGGCCGGAGCCGAGGCCGCCCTCGGCGTCGAAGTCCGGGTGGCCGAGCTGATCGTAGAGGGCCTGGCGCGGGGTGCACAGCGCCAGCGCGCGACGCGCCTCCGCCGAGCTGAAGACGCCGCCGGTGGCGAGCACCAGCTGCTCCGCGCCTCGGCTGGGCAGGTTCTGCGTCGAGAAGCCGCCCAGATCGACCTCGCCGAGTGAGCCCGCGCCGATGTCGACGACGCCGACCTCCTTGTCCGATACCTTGGATTTGAGGTCGAAGTTCTTGGGCCACACCACGATCCGAGGAGTCTTGGCGGCATTGCCCCACCACTTCTCGTTCTTCACCAGCACCAGACCGTCGTCGGAGGTGAAGGATTCGATCCGGTAGGGGCCCGAGGAGGGCAGCAGGGTGGCGTCGAGCTTGCCGGGCGTCAGCGTCCACCCGTTGTTCCAGAAGTCGGCGATGCGCTCGGCCGCGCCCGCGTCGTTACCGCCCACGGCCGAGACGACATTGGCGACATCGGCGGCCTGCGCCGCCACATGCGCGGGCATGAGCTCGCCCGCCGCGAACAGTGTCTTCCACGCCTGGTACTTGCGTCCCGGGCGGAAGGTGACGGTGGCGTCCTTGGAGCCCGGCTGGCACTCCACGCGCTCGATATCGGAGTAGCCCGCGGTGCTGGCGGCGTCGAAGAGCGGAATCGGCCCGCCCGGACCGGGTTTGGTGAAGCGCCCGCCGCGGGCGGCCCAGGCGAGATAGAGGTCGTCACACGAGGTCGGCGTGCCGTCGGACCACACACCGTCGGGATTGAGCCGGTACTGGATGGTCTGGGTCTCCCCCGGCACCTCCTTGGCGGTGCCGGTATCGGTGTCGGCCACCTGCTGCCCGTCCGGGCCGGTGTAGAAGAACCCGGTCAGCACGCGCGGAAATACCGCCGCCGCACCGGAACTCGCGCCCAGGGTGCTGCCGCCGTTGTAGCTCGAGATGAGCGCGTCGACGCCGTAGCCGATGGAGGGCACCTGGTTCTTACCGGCGCATCCGGCGAGCGCACCGGCCGCGACCGCACCCGCGGCGACCACCGCGGCGGCGCGCGTGAAACGTCCACGCGCCGTTGCCCTGTGCGGCCGGGCGAGGTCGGACCCCGCCCGCGCGCCACTCGACCGGTCGCTGCCACGCGTGAGCCGTCGCACCTGTGCACTGCCTCCCGAGTTGGTGGCGCGCACCGGGCCCTCGGCCCGGTGCGCTTCCCTGTCCTGCCGCGCCGCTGGATGTTCGCGACGCCCCGACGTACGCATCCCCCGGCGCACTGTCAGTGCCTTCTCTTGTGTCGTTTCCCGCTCGGCCGCGCACCGGGGCGCGGACCCTCCACATCCCGCGATCGCGGGGCCGAGGCTTCCCGTCCGGCGCCCACGCCGACGGGGCGGGCCGCCGAACCGGCGCGGGCCGCGGCGGCGGTGCCGACCCGGGTGGTCGCCGCGCCGGAGCGCTTGGCCAGCACCTTCTTGGTGTGCGCGGCCACCGGACCCCACCGCTCCTTGATCGAGACCAGCAGCGGCACCGCGAAGAAGATCGAGGAGTACGCGCCGACGATCATGCCGACCAGCTGCACCAGGGCGAGGTCCTTCAGGGTGCCGACGCCGAGCATCCAGACCGCGATGACGAGCATGCCGATAATCGGCAGGATGCCGATGACGGTGGTGCTGATCGAGCGCATGAGCGTCTGGTTGGCGGCCAGGTTGGCCTGTTCACCGTAGGTGCGCCGGGTCAGGTGCAGGACGCCGCGGGTGTTCTCCTCGACCTTGTCGAAGACGACCACATTGTCGTAGAGCACGTAACCCAGAATGGTGAGCAGACCGATGACCGCGGCCGGGGTCACCTCGAAACCGACGAGCGAATAGATGCCCGCGGTGACGATGAGGTTGAAGAACAGCGAGCCGATGGCCGCGATGGACATATCGCGTTCGAAACGAATCGCGATGTACAGCATGGTCAATGCGACGAAGACCAGCAGCGCGATCAGGGCCTGCTTGGTGACCTGATCACCCCAGGTCTCGCTGATCTCGGCGATGGAGATGGCCGCTTTGCTCGGATTGCCCGAACTGTCCTTGGGGTGGAAGGCGTCGAACAGCGCGGTCTGCAGCTGATCGGCCTGCGCCACATCGAGGGTGTCCGAGCGCACCTGAATGGTGGCCGAGGCGCCGGAGCCGACCTTCTGGACGGTGACCGGATCGTGGCCGAGGGCCTGGCTGTAGACCTCCTCCACCCGCTCGACGCTGACGCCCTCGGACGGCAGCTGAATGCGCGTGCCACCCGCGAAGTCGATGCCGAGGGTGAATCCGCGCACCGCGATGCTCAGCAGCGAGATGAGTACGAAGGCCGCGGCCAGGCTGTAGTACAGCTTGCGGCGGCCGACGATCTGGAAGCCGCCGGTGCCGGTGTAGAGCCGTTCGAAGAAACCGTGACGCGGCGCGTCGGTCGCTTCGACGTAGTCGATTTCGGAGTCCATACCCGGATTGCTCATTCTCACGCCTCCTTGCCAGCGCTGACGGCAACGGCGGACTTGCGTTCCCGCGCGATCTGCGAGACCACGCCGAAACCATTGACCGACGGTTTGGCCCAGAACGGTGAACGCGAGGCCATCAACAGCATGGGCGCGGTCACCAGGTACAGCACGATCACGTCGAGCACGGTGGTGACACCGAGGGTGAACGCGAAGCCCTTCACCTGACCGGCGGCGAGCATGTACAGCACCACCGAGGCGATCAGCGAGACGGTCTTACCGGAGAGGTTGGTGCGCTGTGCGCGCTGCCAACCGCGCGGCACGGCCGAGCGGAAACTGCGGCCCTCGCGCATCTCGTCCTTTATTCGTTCGAAGAACACGACGAACGAGTCGGCGGTCAGACCGATACCGATGATCAGACCCGCGATACCGGCGAGGTCGAGGGTGAAGTCGATCCAGCGGCCCAGCAGCACGATCACGCCGTACACCGCGACACCCGCCATGAGCAGCGAGAAGCCCGCCAGCACGCCGAGCAGGCGGTACACCAGCACGCAGTACAGCAGCACCGCGATCATGCCGATGGCACCCGCGATGAGACTGGCCTTGAGCGAGTACAGACCCAGTGTGGCGGAGACGGTTTCGGCCTCGGAGGTGGTGAACGACAGCGGCAGCGAACCGTACTTCAGGGTATTGGCCAGTTCGGTCGCGGTCTGCTTGTTGAACGACCCCGAGATCTGGGTGGAACCGCTGAACTGTCCGGCGGCCTGCACGGTCGGCGCGGAGACGACCTCGGAGTCGAGGACGAAGGCCAACTGCTTCTGGTAGTACTCGTTGGTCAGCTGGCCCCAGGTCTCCGAACCACCGGACTTGAACTCGATATTGACCACCCAGCGCGCCTGATCCATGGACGGCGAGGCGTCCTTGATCTCCTGGCCGTCGAGGCGGGCCTTGTCGAGCAGGTACACCGACTGGCCGTCCTGGCTACAGGTGACCAGGGGCAGATTGGGATCGTCGTTGCCCGCCAACGGATCCGGCTTGCCGCAGTCCATGGTGAGCATGGCCAGCTGCTGGGTCTGCGGATCGGTGCTCTGGCGCAGCGCCTTGGCGGCGTCGATCTCCTGCTTGGTCTGTTCGGCCTGGGTGGTGGAACCCGGCTGCGGCGACGGCGTGGGAGTCGGTGTGTCGGTGGGGTTCTGCGCGGGGAAGACCCGGTTCTGCGCGGGCGGGGCCTCGGTGGTCGCGGGGGTCTCGGGGGCCGGGGCCCCCGTGGTCTCCGGTGCGCCCGGGGTCTCGGTGGCCGGGGGCTGGGTGCCGTCCGTGGGCGGAGTCTGCGGTGGCGTCTGCTGGCCGCCCTGCTGCTGCGCGGCGATGGGCTGACCGATCACCGGCCGCACGTAGAGCTTGGCGGTGGTGGCGAGGGTCTTCGCCTGGGAGCCGCTGTCACCCGGGACCGTGATCACCAGATTGTCGCCGTCGATGACGACCTCGGAGCCGCCGACGCCGAGCCCGTTCACGCGCTGCTCGATAATGCTCTGCGCCTTGCGCAGGCTCTCCTGGCTGGGCTTACCGCCGTCGGGGGTGCGCGGGGTCAGCGTGACCCGGGTGCCGCCCTGCAGGTCGATGCCCAGTTTCGGGGTGAGGGCTTTGTCTCCGGTGAAGAAGATCAGCACGTAGATCACGGCCACCAGCGCGGCCCAGACGCCGAGCAAGCGCCATGGATGCGCCGATCCCTGGGAAGGTGGCACGGTTCGTATCTCCTAGGCGGGAATCGAGGATGGGGACAGGTGAACACACCGCGGCCCCACCGCCCACCCGGTGTCCGGGTGCGCCGATGGGGCTCGGTGTTGTCAGTCCTTGGTCAGGCGGGTGGTCTCGTCGGCCTGCTGCGGCTCGGTGATCTCGACGGCTCCGGTCGAGTTCTCCTCGGCGGTGTCCTCGGCGTCCTCGGTGCGGACGTCGCGGATCGCCAGCCGCAGCCACGTGGTGACGACGTCCTCGGCGATCTCCAGATCAACGGTGGTGTCGTCCAGATCGACGACGGTGCCGTAGAGACCCGAGGTGGTGGTGACCCGATCGCCGACCTTCAGGGAGTCCTGCATTTCGGTCACCTTGGCCGCCTCGCGCTTCTGACGGCGCATGCCGAGGAACATCGGGACGAGCAGGGCAACCAACAGCAGCGGAAGCAGAAGGTCCATTCTCGAAGTCAGCCCCTAGTCAATGGTCGGATGGGTACTTTCCCACACAGTCTGCCAGCTGTCCGAGCCAGTGCCACATCGGGTTGGCCCAACTCTCGGGGGACTCTCAGGGGCTGCGCCCCCGAAACCCCGTGGGGAGGGGGTGAAGGTCGGATGTGGCGTGGCGGGAAAACCGGCCCCGAAACCCTCGGGCAGCAGGTGAGGACAGGTCGGAGGCCACCCCGAGGCCCTCGGGGCAGTAGGTGGCATTCGCATGGCCTCTGCCGCGGGCCTCGCCCTGCGGCAGACCTGCGGGGACACGGGCGCGACGCGCGGTCAGTGCCGACCCACTGACCGCGCGACCCTCGCGGGGCTCCAGCCCCGAAGCTCAGGCGCTGGCCTGCTCGTAGGTGTAGTCGTCCAGCGGGAAGGTGACCGCGTGGCGGTGGGTGGTGGGAGTGCTGTTGGGGCGCAGCAGGGCGGCTTCGCCGTGCTGGTTGAAGTAGTAGCTGCGCGCGGTGGAGCACTGGCCGCTGTAGAAGACCGAGTCGCCGAGCTTGTCGGTGACGGTCTCCAGGAATTTGGCGTTGGCGGCCTCGGTGACCTCGAAGACCTGGGCTTTGCGGCGCAGCATCTCACCGAACAGGCGGCCCATGTGCTTCATCTGCGCCTCGATGGTGGTGAAGTACGACAGGCCGCTGTAGGAGTACGGGCTGTTGAGCGAGATGAAGTTGGGGAACTTCGGCACGGAGATGCCCTCGTAGGCCTGGAAGCGGTTGTCGCGCCAGAACTTTCCGAGGTTCACGCCCTCGCGGCCGATGATCTCGATGGCGGGGAAGTTCACGTCCCACAGGTTGAAGCCGGTGGCCAGGACCAGGGTGTCGATCTCGGTCTTGTGGCCGTCGGCGGTGACGATGCCGTCGGGCTCGATGTGGTCGATGGAGTTGGTCTCCAGGCGCACATGCGGCTCGTTGAAGGTCTTGAAGTACAGGTTGGAGAAGGTGGGTCGCTTACAGCCGAAGTCGTAGTCCGGGGTCAGCTTCTTGCGAGTCTCCTTGTCGCGCACGGAGGCTCGCAGATGCGCCTTGGCGAGCACCGCGGCGGCCTTGTTCAGCGGCTTGGCCTGCTTGAAGTGCAGTACGCCGACCACCATGAGGGCCTCGAGCATGGAGGTGTTCACCAACCGCGCGCCCTTCTGCGTCACCGGGAAGCGCTCGAACAGCGTCTGCACCGGGGCCGGAATGGGGGCGTCGATCTTGGGCACCACCCAGATGGGCGTGCGCTGGAAGACCGTGAGCGCCGAAACCTGTTTGGCCAGTTCGGGAATGAGCTGCACCGCGGTCGCGCCGGTGCCGATGATGGCGGCCTTCTTGCCGGTCAGGTCGTAATCGTCCTCCCACGCCGTGGTGTGGATGATCTTGCCCTGGAAGCTGTCGATGCCGGGGAACGGCGGGGTGTAGGGCTGGGACAGGAATCCGGTCGCCGCGAGCAGGTACCGCGCGGTGAGGGATTCGCCGTTCTCGATGGCCACCACCCAGTGCTGATGCTCCTCGTCCCAGCGCGCGCCGCCGACCACGGTGTCGAAGCGCATGCGGCGACGCAGGTCGTACTTGTCGGCCACGTGCTCGGCGTAGCGCTTGAGCTCCGCGCCCGGCGCGAACAGCCGCGACCAGTGCGGGTTCGGCTCGAAGGAGTACGAGTAGGTCACCGAGGCGATATCCACCGCCAGGCCCGGATAGCGGTTCACATGCCAGGTGCCGCCGAGGTCGTTCTCCCGTTCCAGGATCACGAAATCGCTCAGCCCGAGCCGATCCAACTCGATGCCCGCACCCATCCCGCCGAAACCGGCACCGACCACGATGGCGTCGTACTGAGGTGCCACGCCGAACCTCCCTGCACTGTGAAGCTGAATCAGTTATCACGGAATGACATCTCATTCCGTTTGTGAACACCGTATCATCGGGTCCGTGACGAAGCCATCCTCGAGAATCGAGCGCCGCAAGGCCGAACTCCGCCAGGAGATCATCGACACCGCGTTCGCGTGCTTCGCCGAGAAGGGCTATCACGCCACCGGCATCGCCGATATCGCCTCCGAGCTGGGCATCGGGCACGGCACCTTCTACCGGTACTTCACCAACAAGCGCGACATCATCGATCACGTCATCGACGATCTGGCCGCGCGCATCATCGAATCCCTGGGCACCGAGAACGCGCCGGACGCGGCGACCAGCCTGGAGGAGTACCGCCGCCAGACCGAGCGCATCGGCGCGGCGCTGAGCCGCATCTTCCTGGAGGACCGTCGGGTGGCGCAGCTGCTGCTGTTCCAGGCCACGGGTATCGACAGTGAGTTGACCATGCGGCTGTACGGGCTGCTCGACACCGCCGACATGCTCACCGCGGGCTACCTCGAGCACGGCGTGGACATGGGCTATCTGCGCGCCGATCTGGACACCCGCAATACCGCGCGCGCGGTCACCGGCATGATCCTGGCGGCCATTCTGCACGGTATGCGCGAACCCGACGAGTCCGCGATGTCCGGTATGACGCAAGCGATTCGGCGGCTGCTCGTCGACGGCGTGCGCAAGGACTGAACCGCGAGCCCCCGGAGAGCACCTCGGCCACACCGGTGTTCCCGGCGCATTGCACAATGACCCGCGTGACTCCAGAGGAAGTCCGCCGTAAACGCTTCGGCAAAGCCCGCCACCACGGCTACAACCCGGCCGAGGTGGATGCCTTCCGTGAGCGGATCGCCGAGACGCTGCTCGGCCGCGATCACCTCACGGCCGCCGATATCCGCCAAGCCCGTTTCGGCGCACCGCCATTCGGACATCGCGGATACGACCAGGAGCAGGTGGACGATTTTCTCGATCACCTATGTATCGAGTTGGAGTATCTGCGCCGGGGGCGGCGACGTATTCCGGGCGTGAACGAATCCGATCGGCTCACCCACGACGATGTGCTGCGCATCCAGTTCTCCGCGCCGCCGTACGGCATGCCCGGGTACGCGGCGGAGGAGGTGGGCGCGTTCCTGGATCGGCTGGCGGCCACCCTCGCCCACGACGGGCCGATCGGGCTGACCGCCGAGGAGGTGCGGCACACCGCGTTCACCCTGGCGGCGCAGGGGTCGCCCGCGTATCACCGCGACGAGGTGGACGCCTTTCTCGACCTCGTGGCCAAGCAGTTGGACCGGATTCGCTGAATCACGGTGCGGGCGGCGGTAATCCGCCCGCGGCATGGGAGAACAGCTCGCCGAGGACGGCCGCCACATTGGCCGAGCGGTCGAAGTGGTAGCCGAGGTCGGCGGCGTGCCCGGCGAACAGGTGCCAGACCGAGGTGGACAGCATGCGCGCGATGGCCTCCGGATCGGCGAAGGCGGGATCGGTCGGTGCTTCGAGGCATTGCGTGACAACGCCTTCCACCAGGCCGACCACACCGTAGACGAGCGGGTGGAAGGGTTCGACGTCGATGCCGAGTACGGCGGTCCACGACGAAAAGCGTTGCCACAGTGTGTCGGACACGCTGTGGCGGGCGATGGCGAGGCTGGACTCCCCCGCGGCATGGCCGTGCACCGGGCCGCTCTGAGCGAAGCGGTAGAGCGCGGGATGCTCACCGGCCCAGCGCACGACGGTGCGCATCACGTCGAGGATCGTGTCGGCCACGGATTTCGCCGGGTCGAGGACGAGGACGGATTCGAACTGTTCGAGGTAGCGCCGCAGGATGAAGGCGCGCAGTTGGGCGTCGAGGTCCTCGCGATTGTCGAAGTGCCGGTAGATCACCGAGCGGGCGAGCCCGGCGCGATGCGCGATCCGCTGCACCGAAACCTCCTGTCCCGCAGGGCTTTCCTCGATGAGGGCGGCGGCGGATTCGAGGATGAGGGTCTGCCGGGCGGAGTTGTGCTCATGCCAGCGCCGGGTGCCGCCGCGTCGGCGACGGTGTCGCGGATCGTGGGGCAGGTTCACATCGCGCGACTATACGGCCCGGTGCAGCGAGGACGGATCGTCGAGGAACACCGGTCGCATGGGCAGGGGGCCGTCCGGGCCGCCGGTGAACGAGATCTGGCGTCGCACACGCTGTTCGGTGACGGCGTCGAAGCGCAGATACTGGGCGAAGGTGGCCACGACCAGCGCCGCCTCCATGCTGGCGAACCCCGAGGCGACGCACATGCGTTTGCCCGCGCCGAAGGGTAGCGAGGCCCGTTTCTGTTCGCGCTCCAGGTTTTCCGGCAGATAGCGGCTCGGATCGAACTCGTCGGGGCGTTCCCAGACCCGGCCGTGATGGTGTACGCCGTGGATGACGATGGCCACGGTGGTGCCGGGTGCGATCGGGTAGCCGCCGAGCACATCGGCGTCCTTGGCGGTGCGGGCGAGGCCGATGACCGGCGGGAGCAGGCGCATGGTCTCGGCGACGACGGCATGGGTCCAGGGCAGCTCGTCCAGGTCGGCGGCGGTGGCCGGGCGGCCGCCGAGCACGGTGCGGACCTCCTCGTAGAGCCGGTCGCGGGCCTTCGGGTTCTCCGCGAGCAGTTGCCAGACCCAGCTCAAAGCCGTTGCGGTGGTCTCCATTCCGGCCCCGATGAAGGTCATGAGCTCGTCGTGGATCTCCTGATCGGTGTAGCGGTAGCCGGTCTCCGGATCGGAGGCGTCCATGAGCAGGGCGAGGAGATTGTCCGTGCGGTCGATGCGTCCGGCGCGATGGTCGGCGATGAGCCCGTCGACCACGCGTTCGGCATGGCGCAGATCGCGCATGGTGCGCGGTTCGATGATCCAGCCGCCCGCCCGCATGATTCGCATGGGCCAGCGCGAATTCGCGGCATCGCCGTCACGGCCGACGCGGCGGTGCGCCCAGGCGGCGATATTGTGCAGCGGGTGGCTGAGATTGGTCATGAATCCGCGCCCGAAGAACCGCAGCAGCCGCGCCAGCACCACCTCCGACATGGGGCCGGTGATATCGGTGCCGAACATGGTGCGTGAGGTGACATCCAGTGTGAGACGGTTCATTTCGGCCCCGACATCGACAGTGTCGTGCTCGGTCGACAGCGCGCGGATTCGCGTGACGGCATCCTGGGCGGCCGCCACCATCAGCGGTGCGAAGCCATCCACATTGCGTTTGCCGAAGATCGGCTGTACCAGTCGCCGATTGCGTTGCCACTGTTCGTCGTTGAGATCGGTGACCAGTCCGCGTCCGAAGGCCACCGCCAGCATGTCGTACTCGGGGCTCTTCATATAGTTGTTCTGGTTGTGCACCAACACATGTCGCGCCAGCTCCGGACTGCGCACCACCACGAATTTCTTGAACGGCACCCGCGCCACCACGACATCGTCGGGCCCCGGCAGGTTCGCGACATAGTCGAGCACACTGTGATCGCGTACCCGCGGAATGATTCCGATAGCCATGCGCAGCGACTCGCGCCAACCGACCGGCGTGTCATGCCATCGAATGAAGGTCGGCGCCCAGGTGGGCGGATGCAGTGTCGAATCGACACGCTCGGTTGAATCGCCACGCTCGGCCATAGACCTGGCTCCCTAGCCACGTTCTCCCACGAGAACTGAGACACGATGTCTCACTCAGGGTAATGAGACACCGTGACTCGGTCAACGGCCCGTCAGGGACCGAATCACCGGCGCGCGCGACGCCAATTCCACGAGCGCCCGCCGCCGACCGCACCGCTGCGCGCGGTTCCGATCCCGGCGAGATGTAGTGCCAGCAAGAGCAATCCGAGCGTGACGAGCGTGCCCGTGGACACGGCGGTGCCCAGCGACGCGTCCGTGAGATCGAACAGCAACGCCAGACCGAATGACACAGCGGCAGCGATAGCCAACATGTGAACCTCCTTCATCGCAGCCCGGATACCCGCTGACGTGGAGAACAACCGCTGCTGGCGGGGTGTCGGCGCGCGTTCGGAAAATATTTTCGCGCCGGTGTCGATCTACGATCGTTCTCGTTCGACCTATGCGTGAGAGGGCCCGCCCGGGGCCCGGACGAAGCTAGGAGCAGAACCATGAAGTACATGCTGATCATGCGCGGCACCGACGAATCCATGGCGGCGATGGCCGACACGAACTTCGACGACATGCTCGAGACCATGGGCCGCTTCAACGACGAGTTGATCCGGGCCGGGGTGCTGGTCGCCGCCGAGGGCCTCGAGGACGCGGCCGAGGGCGTGGTCGTCGACAATTCCTCGGAGACGCCGGTGGTGACCGACGGCCCGTACGGCGAGACCAAGGAGTTGTTCGGCGGGTTCTACATCCTCAATGTGAGCTCCAAGGAGGAGGCCATCGAGTGGGCCAAGCGGATGCCGATCAAGGGTCCCGGGCTCAAGATCGAAATCCGCCGGGTGCCCACGATCGATGAATTCCCGCAGGACAACAAGTGGATTCAGATCGAGCGGGAGTGGCGCGAGGCCACCGGTCAGCTCTGAGTGATGGCCGATCCCGCCAGTCGCGAGACCGTGGCCGCCGTGTGGCGGATCGAGTCGGCGCGCATTGTCGGCGCGCTGGCCCGCTACACGGGTGATCTCGCGCTGGCCGAGGATGTCGCGCAGGAGGCCCTCGCGGAGGCGCTGGTGACCTGGCCGCGCGACGGCGCACCACGCAATCCGGCGGGGTGGCTGCTCACCGTCGCGCGGCGACGGGCGATCGATATGTTCCGCCGCCGCGCGGCGCTCGACGACAGGTATGCCGCCCTCGGTGCCGCCTTGGCCGAGGGCGGTATCGCCAGCGGCGGCGATCCCGAGAGCCCCGACGGGAAATCCGAAGGCGTGCTGTGGGATCCGGATCGCATCGACGACGATGTGCTGGCGCTGATGTTCACCGCCTGCCACCCGGTGCTGTCGCGGGAGGCGCGCGTCGCGCTCACGCTGCGGGTGGTCGGCGGCCTCACCAGCGACGAGATCGCGAAGGCCTTTCTGGTGCCGACCGCGACCGTGCAGGCGCGCATCACACGGGCGAAGAAAACCCTTGCGGCGGCGCGGGTTCGGTTCGAGACCCCGCCCGCCGAGGAGCGGGCCGCACGGCTCGGCTCGGTGCTCAGCGTGCTCTACGTGATCTTCACCGAGGGCTCCACCGCGAGCTCCGGCAATACCCTCATTCGGTTCGATCTGGCCGGTGAGGCACAGCGCCTCGCCCGCGTCCTGGCGCATCTGATGCCCCGCGAACCCGAGGCGCACGGCCTGCTGGCCCTGCTCGAACTCACCGCGGCGCGCTTCCCGGCCCGCACGGGACCCGACGGCGAACCGATCCTGCTGGAACATCAGGACCGCCGCCGCTGGGATCGCGCCGCCATCCGCCGCGGCCGCGCCGCGCTCGCTCGCGCGGCACAGGTCGGCAGAGGTCTGGGCCCCTATGGCCTGCAAGCGGCCATCGCCGAATGTCATGCTGTCGCACCGACTGTCGAGGACACCGACTGGGAGCGGATAGTCCTGCTCTACGAAGCGCTGGGCCGCCTGGCCCCCTCCCCGATCACCGATCTGAATCGCGCGGTGGCGATCGCCATGGCACGCGGTCCGGCGGCCGCGCTGCCCCTCGTCGACGAGCTCGCCTCCGCCGCGACGCTGTCCGCCTCCCACCTGCTCCCGACGGTGCGCGGCGAACTCCTCACCCGCCTCGGCCGCACCGCCGAGGCTCGCGCCGAACTCGAACGCGCCGCCGAACTCTGCGGCAACGACCGCGAGCGCGCCGTACTGCGCCGCAAACTCGCCGACCTCGACTGATCGGGGTCGAGCGCGCTGCTAGTCGAAAAGGTCCAGGGTGGGCTGGTTTTCGCGGGCGCGGACCTCGATGGAGCCGAAGACCAGATCCGGGGGCGGGACGAGGCCGAGGTGCTCCCACGCCCCGGCGGTGGCCACGCGGCCGCGCGGGGTGCGGGCGACCAGACCGGCGCGGACGAGGAACGGTTCGCAGACCTCCTCGACCGTGGTGGCCTCCTCCCCCACCGCCACGGCGAGGGTCGAGACGCCGACCGGGCCGCCGTTGAAGCTGCGGACCAGGGCTCCCAGCACGGCGCGGTCGAGGCGGTCGAGACCGAGGGCGTCGACGTCGTAGACCGCGAGGGCGGCGTGGGCGATATCGAGGGTGACCAGGCCGTCGGCCTTCACCTCGGCGTAGTCACGGACGCGGCGCAGCAGGCGGTTGGCGATACGGGGCGTGCCTCGGGAGCGGCCCGCGATCTCGGTGGCGGCGTCTTCTTCCATGCGCACGCCCAGAATTCGGGCCGAGCGCAACAGAATCCGTTGCAGCTCTTCGGGTTCGTAGAAGTCCATATGGCCGGTGAAGCCGAAGCGGTCGCGCAGCGGGCCGGTGAGCGATCCGGAGCGGGTGGTCGCGCCGACCAGGGTGAAGGGGGCGATATCGAGCGGAATCGACGTGGCCCCAGGGCCTTTGCCGACCACCACGTCCACCCGGAAGTCCTCCATGGCGAGGTAGAGCATCTCCTCGGCCGGGCGGGCCATGCGGTGGATCTCGTCGATGAACAGCACATCGCCCTCGGTGAGATTGCTGAGCATGGCCGCCAGGTCACCGGCGCGCTCCAGCGCCGGTCCCGAGGTGATGCGCAGCGCCGAGCCGAGTTCGGCGGCGATGATCATGGCCATCGAGGTCTTGCCCAAACCCGGTGGGCCGGAGAGCAAGACGTGGTCGGGCGTCCCGCCGCGCTGTTTGGCGCCGCGCAATACCAGGGCGAGCTGTTCACGCACGCGGGGCTGGCCGATGAAGTCGTCCAGGGATTTCGGCCGCAGGCTGGCCTCGATATCGCCGTCGGTCTGCAAATAGCTTGCGGTGACCGGGGATTCGTCGTTCTCGTCGAAGTCGTCGAACATCGGTGCCCTATCGGTTCTTGCCCAGTACGCTCAGCGCCGCGCGCAGGGTCTGCGAGGTTCCGGCGTCCGGCTCTTCGGCGAGGATGGCGTCCACGGCGGGTTCGGCCTGTTTGGCTCCGAAGCCGAGGCCGATGAGCGCCTCGACCACCTGATCGCGCACCGGCGTGGTCACCGGCACCGGCGATCCGGGCGGACCCGATTGCACCGGAACGAGATTCACCTTGTCGCGCAGCTCCACCACCATGCGCTCGGCCCCGCGCTTGCCGACTCCGGGCACCCGGGTCAGGGCGGCGATATTGGATTCCGCGAGGGCCTTGCGCAGCGCCTCGGGTTCGAGCACCGCCAGCACCGCCATGGCCAGTTTCGGCCCGACCCCGGAGACGGTCTGCAACAGACCGAACAGATCGCGCGCCTCGGTATCGGCGAAGCCGTAGAGCGTCATGGCGTCCTCGCGCACGATCATGGCCGTGTAGAGGCGCGACTCCTCACCGCGGGTGAGCGTGGCCAGGGTGGCGGGGGTGGCATTGAGCCGGTACCCGACACCCGCGGCCTCCAGGACCGCGTGGTCGAGTCCGATCTCGAGTACCTCACCGCGTACCGACGCGATCACCCGGACACCGCCTTCCCTCGCCGACATGCACGAACAACTGTTCGAGAGTCTAACGGACCGGGGTGGTCCGCCCGCCCACCGACACAGCCGAAATACCGCCCCTACCGGGGTCCGACCGGTCGGTCGCATACGGTACGGCTATGGCCTGGCTACTACTGGTGTTGTCCGGATGCATGGAAACCGCCTGGGCGATCTCACTGGAGCGCTCCGAGGGCTTCAGCAAGCCGGTACCCAGCGTTCTCTTCGCGATCACGCTGGCCCTGAGCATGATCGGCCTCGGACTGGCCCTGCGCGAGATCCCCATCGGCACCGGTTACGCGGTGTGGGTGGGCATCGGCGCGGTCGGCACCGCCCTCATCGGCATGATCTGGCTCGGCGATCCCGCGAATCTGCCGCGCATCGTCTGCCTGGTGCTGATCATCGCCGGTGTGGTCGGGCTGAAGCTGTTCCACTGAGCTTTCTCGCGCAGACCGGCGCGTCGCCGTTTGTGCATGCCCGCCGGGGGTACGTCGCCGGTGACCGGCGTTCGCGGTGTCCGCGAGATTCCGACGCCGGATCGGAGAAAGGCGAGTGAAATGGCGACCTTCAATACCAGCACCGCACGATGGACTCCGGTGCAATTGGCCTCGGTAGCGGTCGGCGCGGTCTTCCTGCTGGTCGGGGTGCTCGGCTTCGTTCCGGGCGTCACCACCGACTACGACGCCCTGCAGTTCGCCGGGCACGAATCCCATGCGGAGCTGCTCGGCATCTTCCAGGTGTCGATTCTGCACAATATCGTTCACCTGATCTTCGGCGTGGCCGGAATAGTCGCGGCCCGCACCGTCGCCGCGTCCCGGTCGTTCCTCATCGGGGGCGGCGTCATCTACCTGGCCCTCTGGATATTCGGACTGGTCATCGACAAGACCGACGACATCAACTTCGTCCCGCTCAATGCCGCCGACGACTGGCTGCACTTCGCGCTGGGTCTCGGCATGATCGCGCTCGGCGTGCTGCTGCCGCGGTTCGCCCCGAACACGGTCACACGCTGATACGCACTGCGCCACAACACGATTCGGCCCCGGCAGTAGCTGCCGGGGCCGAATCACGTACGCGTCGGGTCAGGCGTCGAGTTCGGCCAGGACCTCGTCGGAGACGTCGATATTGGTGTAGACGTTCTGCACGTCGTCGCAGTCCTCGAGCGCGTCGACGAGTTTGAACACCTTGCGCGCCAATTCGGCGTCGGCGGGCACCGACACCGACGGCTGGAAGCCCGATTCGGCGGAGTTGTAGTCGATACCGGCCTCCTGGAGAGCGGAGCGCACCGCCACCAGGTCGCCCGGCTCGGAGATGATCTCGAACTCTTCGCCCAGGTCGTTGACCTCCTCGGCACCGGCGTCGAGCACGGCCATGAGGATGTCGTCCTCGGTCTGGCCGCCCTTCTCCAGGGTGACGACGCCCTTGCGGGAGAACATGTACGACACCGAGCCCGGATCGGCCATATTGCCGCCGTTGCGGGTGACGGCCACGCGCACCTCGCCCGCGGCGCGGTTGCGGTTGTCGGTGAGACATTCGATCAGCAGCGCCACGCCGTTGGGGCCGTAGCCCTCGTACATGATGGTCTGCCAGTCCGCGCCGCCAGCCTCTTCGCCACCGCCGCGCTTGCGGGCGCGTTCGATATTGTCCAGCGGCACCGAGTTCTTGCGGGCCTTCTGGATGGCGTCGTAGAGCGTCGGGTTGCCGTCCGGGTCACCACCGCCGGTACGTGCCGCCACCTCGATGTTCTTGATCAGCTTCGCGAAGAGCTTGCCGCGCTTGCTGTCGAGGGCAGCCTTCTTGTGCTTGGTGGTGGCCCATTTGGAGTGGCCGCTCATTCCCTACTTCCTCTTTTCAGGCGACGTGTTCACTTCTGGTTAAAGACTAACTCCCCGTCCGATTTCGGCACGGGGCCGCACCATGGTGTCCACGAACAGGCGGTGTACGCGCAGATCGCCGGTGACCTCCGGATGGAAGGAGGTCGCCATGACATTGCCCTGGCGTACCGCCACGATACGGCCTCGCGCGGGCCCGTTCGGCACAGTCGCCAGAACCTCCACGCCGTCGCCGACCTTCTCGACCCAGGGTGCGCGGATGAACACCGCACGCACCGGTCCGTCGTCGAGGCCGGTGTAGTCCAGATCGGTTTCGAAAGAGTCCACCTGGCGGCCGAAGGCATTGCGGCGCACGGTCATATCGATGCCGAACAGCGGGCGCATATCGGGGCGGGTGTCGAGCACCTCGGAGGCGAGCAGGATCATGCCCGCGCAGGAGCCGTAGGCGGGCAGGCCGTCGCGCAGGCGCTGGCGCAGGGGTTCGAGGAGATCGAAGACCTCGAGCAGCTTGCTGATGGCGGTGGATTCGCCGCCGGGCAGGATCAGGCCGTCGACCGCGGCGAGCTCGGATGCCCGGCGCACCGGCACCGGCTCCGCGCCGCACGCGGTGAGCGCGTGCATGTGCTCGCGGACGTCACCCTGCAGGGCCAGCACACCAATGGTCGGTTTCACCCCTCGATCCTACGATTCGCGGGTGGTGTGGCCCTGCTCACCCAGGTCGTCAAGATTGCATCAGGACAAGTGTCCATTTCGGTTCGGCGGTCGACACTCGGACCTGTGACTGAGGTGCTACCGCAACCGATGCCCGGTTCCGACCCGGGCGTCCCGAAGACATCCCATGCCGCGAACTCCCTGCCGACCTCGAGCGTGCAGGCGCACCTCGACGGCACGGATTCCGGCCGAGCCGGTGTGACACGGGGCCTCACCGTCTCGACCGGCCTGGCGGGACTGTCGCTCGACGCGATGGCGTCGGTGTCCTACGGGCCCGAGGCGATCGTGCTGGTGCTGGCCGCCGCGGGGGCCGCCGGGCTCGGCTTCACGCTGCCGGTGACCCTGGCCATCGTCGTGCTGCTGGCGGTGCTGATCGCCTCCTACCGGCAGGTCATCGCCGCTTTTCCCGACGGCGGCGGGGCGTACGCCGTCGCGAAGACTCGCCTCGGGCACCGCACCAGCTTGGTCGCGGCCGCCTCGCTCATCGTCGACTACGTGCTCAATGTGGCGGTCTCCCTCGCCGCGGGGGTGGCGGCGCTGACCTCCGCCTTCCCGGGGCTGCTGCCCTACACCGTGGAGATCTGTCTCGTCGTCCTGGTCGGCGTCACCGCGTTGAATTTGTACGGCATTCGGGAGAGCGCCCGTGCCTTCATGATCCCGACCATCGTGTTCGTAGCGGGGATACTCGCGGTGATCGTGGGCGGTCTGGTGCGGTCGGAACCGGCGAGTGTGGCGACCGGCGCGCCGGTCGCCATCGACGCGCACACCATCGGAGTTCTGTTGCTGCTCAAGGCCTTCTCCAGCGGCTGCGCGGCATTGACGGGCGTGGAGGCCATCGCCAACGCCGTGCCGAGCTTCGCCGCCCCGAAGGTGCGGCGCGCCCAGCGGGCGGAGGTGGCCCTGGGTGTGCTGCTGGGTGTCATGCTCATCGGCCTGGCGACGCTCATCGAGAAGTTCGAGGTGCGTCCGATCGAGGGGACGACCGTGCTCTCGCAGCTCACCGAGGCGGCGCTCGGGCACGGAATCGGTTACTACGTGGTGCAATTCGCTACGGTGATCCTGCTGGCGCTGGCCGCCAACACTTCCTATGGCGGGCTGCCGACGCTCACCAAGATTCTCGCCGACGACAATTGCCTGCCGCACCGGTTCGCGGTGGCCTCGCCGCGTCAGGTGTATCGGTTCGGGGTGCTGACCCTCGGCGCGTCGGCGGCGGTGCTGCTGGTGGCGGCGGGCGGCAATATGAACGCGCTGGTGCCGCTGTTCGCCATCGGGGTGTTCGTCGGGTTCACTATCGCGCAGACCGGCATGGTGCGGCACTGGCTGGCGACGCGCGGTGCGGGGTGGCGGTGGCGGATCGCGCTCAATGGCTTCGGTGCGGTGCTGACCTTCGTCGCCGCCATTGTCACGACGGTCATGAAGTTCCACGACGGCGCGTGGCTGATCGTGGTGGTGCTGCCGCTGCTCGTCCTGGCCATGGAGCGAATTCGCAAGACCTACAGCAGAATCGAGGGCTGCCGAGGCGCGGGCTGCGTCCCCGCCGCGCCCACGGCCAGCGGGACCGCGATCGTGGTGCCGGTGTCGGAGGTGTCGGAGCTGAGCCGCGAGGCGCTCTCGGCCGCGCTGTCCCTGGGCACCGACGTAGAGGCCGTACACGTATGCCTGCCCGGCGAGAACATGACCGTATTCACCAAGGAGTGGGAGGCGTGGCATCCGGAGGTGCCGCTGGTGCTGCTCGAGGACAGCGACGCGTCGGTGGGCGGGCCGGTTGCTCGCTATGTGCGCGACAATTTCGCGGGACGGCGAAAAGTGGTGGTGATCGCCGAGGTCGAGCCGCCCGCCGGATGGCATCGGGTGCTGCCCAGCCATCGCAGCGACGAGTTGAAGCGGGTGCTGCGCAGGATGCCGGACACCGTGGTGTGCCACCTGCGCGTGCAGACCGCGTAGCCCCTAGTTGGTGCCGGAGGGGTGCGAACCTCCGTGCGGCTCACGGAGATTGCGGATGAGCCCCTCCTGCACCACGGCGGCGACGAGCTGCCCGTCCTGGTTCCAGATCCGACCGCCGGTGAGCGCGCGACCGAAACCCGCGGACGGCGACTGCTGGTCGTAGAGCAGCCAGTCGTCGGCGCGGAACGGACGCAGGAACCACATGGCGTGGTCCAGGGACGCGTTCTGGGTGGGCTCGTCGGGGTGGTTGACCTTGGAGGAGCCGAGCAGCGTCATATCGCTCATGTAGGCGAGGGTGCAGACGTGGAACAGCGGATCGTCGGGCAACGGATGGCGGTAGCGGAACCACACCTGCTGCTGCGCGGCGAGACCGTCGCGGCGCGACACGCTCTCCTGCGGAATGGTGCGGATATCCCAGTGCTCCCATTCGCGCATGGCCCACAGCCGTTCCGGGCTCATGGAGGTCTTGGCGTCGGGCAGATCGAGCGGCGGTGGGACGGCGGGCATCTCGTCCTGATGGTCCGGGCCCTCGTCGCCGACGTGGAAGGAGGCCGACATGGTGAAGATGGCCTCCCCGTTCTGCACGCCCGTCACGCGGCGGGTGCAGAAGGAGCGGCCGTCGCGAATCCGGTCGACGAGGTACACGGTCGGCTCGACCGGATTGCCCGGGCGCAGAAAGTACCCGTGCAGCGAATGCACCTGGTAGCGCGGATCCACGGTCCGCACGGCCGAGACCAGCGCCTGCCCCGCCACCTGTCCACCGAAGGTGCGCGGCAGCTGCGTCTTGGTGGACGCGCCACGGAAGATGTCACGCTCGATCTGCTCGATCTCGAGGGCCTCTTCGATCGTCGCCATGCCTCACCCTTTCCCGGATTGTCGGGCTCAGGCTAACAACCGGCGAGGTGCGGAAATCACACGGTGCCACCGCACGGGCGTGTTCGATGCCGGGGGTGCGGCGGCTCGTCGCGCGCTCCGCGGCATCGCGCGATGATCGTCGCCACCTCCCTCACGCTCGGTCGACGCGACGCACACGCGCCGTCGATCATGATGGACCTGTGCCCGAGTTCCGCCCTGTCGCCCCCGAAGCCCTACTCGATCTGGTCGCCGCCCGCGCCCAAGACCTGCCCGGCTACGCGGTAACCGCCATCGACGGCGCGGACGCGGCCAACCCTCTCTCCTTCGCCCGCGCGGTCTCCGAACGCCTCCGCACCGCAGGCCGCCCCAGCGACGTCATCTCCCTACACGACTACATCCGCCCCGCCTCCCTACGCCTCGAATACGACCGCGACAGCGAATTCACCTACCGCACAGCCTGGTTCGACTACCCCGCCCTGCAACGCGAAGTGCTCTCGCCCCTTCGTTCCAACGGCCACTATCTCCCCGCCCTCTGGAACGAACACACCGACCGCTCCGCCCGCGCCCCCATCCGCGAGGCCGCCCCGAACACCATCCTCCTGGTCGCGGGCCCCATGCTCCTGGGCAGCGGCCTCGACTTCGACCTCACCGTCCAACTCCAGATGTCCGAACCCGCCCTCCGCCGCCGCACGCCGCCCACCGACCTCTTCACCATCGAGGCCCTCCTCGAACACGGCCGCACCCACACCATCAGCCCCGACATCCTCGTCGCCTGGGACCACCCGGACCGCCCCGCCCTGCGCGAGTAGCCACGCTCGGCACGAGAACGGCCGCACCGTACGCTCATCGCCGCCTACGGCACCGCGGTCCTCATCAAACCCGCGCAGCAGTAGCAGTCACGCGTCCGGTAGAGCCGAATACGCTCCGCCGCACCATATCCCGCAGGGCTTCGGTCGAGCCGTACCGCCCGTCGACGCCCCCAGTCGAATTACACGGTCACGGCCGCTCCTCCACGATCCAGCCCGCGTCGAGGGACTCGTCGCTGTCGTAGACGACGAATTCGCGCTCCACCGAAGCGATGTCCAGGTCGGCCGCGCGGAGGGCAGTCAGGAGCGAGTCGAGGCGGGATTGGGCGGTGGGGGTGCCTACCAAGCGGCAGCGTTGGGTGATGAAGCGTTCGGCGCGGCCGTCGGGGCGGGTGCGGCGGGCGTTGACCGAGACGTGGGCGGAGTGGGGCTCGGCCACGGTGGCGAGGGCGGTCGTGTCGTAGTCCTGTGGGAGGAGGAGTTTTACGTGGTGTTCGAAGTAGTAGTGCTCCCCCAGTGCGCGGGCTCGTTCGTCGCTGTCGGGGACGCCTTCGGTCCAGGGGGTTGCTTCGATTTTGACGCGCACCACCGGGAAACCGTCCACCGCGAATCGGGAGGCGAGTTTGTCCACCGAATCCCGTACCGCCGCATAGGTTCCGGAGCTACGAACGGTCACCATGGGTTGGCCAGGGGTGCGGCCGCGGGCAAGCACGATATGGATGAACTTCAAACCCTGTGCGGCAGCGTAGGTTTCGAAGGCGTCGATGCTGTCGGGGTCGTCGGCGCGGACGGTGAGGTGCGCCTCGAAATCGCCGCGGAACATCGGCTGTGCTGTGGTCACGGGGCCATGTTTCCAGGTAGGCCCCGGACCCGTCGCGTCGATTTCCGGGCGCTACCCGATCAGCTCGGGAACTCGCTGATGCGCGTGTTCTGGAAGGTGGTGAAGAGCCAGGATCCGTTGCCGCGCACCGCCACCCGGGTTTGAACGGACTTCTCCTCCGGCGGCGCGGGGGCCTCCGGGCGACTCGGGCGGGCGGTCACGGTGACCATGACGGCCGTGTCGGGGGTGGGGAAGCGAATGGTCAGGGTGCTGGGCTCCGCCATGCGGGTGCCCTTCATGAAACCGTCGAAGCCCTCCTGCATCACCGGCGCGAGAGCCGCACGCCCCTGGATGAATTCACCGATCACCGAGACGAAATCGGCGTCCTCGGTGAAGGTCGCGGCGAAGGCCGCGCCGTCGCCCGCCGCCCAGGCGTCGGCCTGCGCCCGCAACAGAGCGCGCAGTTCGGCTTCGGCGGTCGCGTTGTCAGTCATGAGGTCACCTTTCCGTGCGGCGCAGGCCGACGTATTCGAAGGATGCGAAGACCGCGACGGCCGCGGCCCCGAGGAACAGAAACGCGCGGCCCCACCCGGTCAGCGGCATCACATCGGTGACCGCGAGGACCACCATGGCCAGCACCGACACCGCGTTGGCGGTCACCACGCCCCACGCCAGCCGCGCCGAGATCACCGCGAGCCGCGCGATGAGCAGCAACGCCGCCGCGCCACCGAGCATGGCGACGCCGATCGGCACCGACCAGTGGCTGGGCACCCCGAGCGGTTCGCGCAACACCGGCCCGAGGGCGAGCATGAACACCCCGAACGCGGCGGTGCTCCACCCGTCCACACGCAGGGCGTTTCGCAGAAAGAGGGAGCCGGTCCCGAGCTCCGGCGGCATCGTCGCTGTCATGCCCTCGACCCTGCCAACCCCGGGTCATGGCCTCAATGACCCCGGAGGTCATGGCCGCCCCCACCCGCGCCGGATAACCTGGCCCGGTGACGCGTTCGGTTCGAGAATCCCCGGTCGGTGCCCTGCTGCGCGAATGGCGACAGCGACGACGGCTGAGCCAACTCGATCTCGCGCTGCACGCCGACACCTCCGCCCGCCACCTGTCCTGCGTCGAGAACGGCAAGGCCCAGCCCAGCCGCGCCATGGTGCTCAAACTGTGCGAGGCCCTGGATGTGCCACTGCGCGAACGCAATACCGTCCTGCTCGCGGGCGGCTTCTCCCCCGAATACCGGGAGAGCAGTCTCGACGACGCCGAGATGGCTTCGGCGCGAGCGGCTTTGGAGACCATGCTCACCGCGCACGAACCGTATCCCGCGGTGGTGGTGGACCGGTACTGGAATGTGATCACCACCAATCGCGCCATGGGCCTGTTCGGCGACGACCTGCCCGAGGCGTTGGCGGACAAGCCGCAGAACGTCTACCGCCTCGCCCTCTACCCCGACAGCCCCACCTCCGACACCTGGCTGGTGAACTACGCCCAGGTACGGGAGTTTCTGCTGGAACGCCTGATGCGCCAGGCACAGTCGACCGGCGACCCGGTGCTGCGCGACCTCTACGACGAGGTCTCCGCATACCCGATGCCGTCCAGAACCGACCCCGACGCCGCCGCCATGCCGCCGAGCCCGTTCACGGTCCCGCTGCGCGTACACACCCCCGTGGGCGAGCTGCGCATCTTCAGCACCATGGTCACCTTCGGCGCGCCCGCCGATGTCACCCTGGCCGAACTCGCCATCGAATTGTTCTATCCCCTGGACGAATTCACCGCGAACGTGCTGCGCGGACTGCCCGCCACCGCGGCCTGAATCAGATCCGGCGGTGCCGCGACGGAAAGGTCTCGGTCGGAAAGTCGTCCGGCGGAATACGACCCGTCCCGGTATCGCGGCTGGGCCAGAACCGGCTGGCATGCTGTCCGCGAATGCGGCTGAGGTCGGGCTCGTCGATCTCGGTGATCCCGACCTGGAGCAAGGTCAACAGCGTGACCATACTGACCGCCACGATGAGCGGCGTGAGCAGCTGCCCCGCCTGCGCGCCCGAGGGCGCCCGAACGTGTTCGGCCACATGGGCGTGCATGGCGAACATGCCGGTGTAGTGCATCCCGCACACCGCGACACCCATGATCAGCGCCGCGCCGACGGTCGCCCAGATGCCCTGCACGTGCAGGGTGAACCAGAGCGCGGCGGTGGCCGCGACGATCGCGATCACTATGGACAACAACACGATCCACGGGTCGTAGCGCACCGCGGCGTCGGTCTTCATGGCGTACATGCCCGAGTAGTGCATGGCGCCCACGCCGAGTCCGGTGATCGCGCCGCCGGTGAGCAGCGCGAACACCTCCGCGCGCTGATGCACCACGATCGAAAGGCCAAGCCAGACAACGCCCATGGCCACCACCGCACTGAAGATGGTGACCGGCACGTCGTAGCGAATGGTGGCGTCGCGCACCGAAAAGCCCAGCATGGCAATGAAATGCATGACCCAGATGCCGGTGCCGCCGAGCGCCACGGCCCCGATGGCCACCCACCCGCCATGCCCGCCCCGAGCTCGAGCCCGCACCATGCACCGCAGTGCCAGCAACGAGCCGGTGATCGACATGAGATAAGCCAGAACCGGAGTGAGCCAGCCATAGGTGAACTGGTCGATTTCCAGCATGCGGACTCCTTGCCAGAAAGAAAACTTCCACTGTTCCACCGGTGGATGCGCCGAACACTAGCGAGAAATCAGCAGGTAGTAAATTTGCCGCAGTACAGTCCGCGTAATTAGCTGAGTTTGCTGGACGGGATGCGCGCTGGTAGCGGGCGTACCACCGAGCCGACCGCAGTTCAGGTTTGCTGTATGCCAGTCTTGACATCCGGCACCCGCCCCGCAAACGAGAACCGCCGGGCGGTCACAGGGACCACCCGGCGGTGCGAGTCGTGGACTCCGCGCTCGTTACCAGCCGCGCTCGGCGAGGCGGTGCGGCTGCGGGATGTCGTCGACATTGATGCCGACCATGGCCTCGCCCAGGCCGCGCGAGACCTTGGCGAGCACATCCGGATCGTCGTAGAAGGTGGTGGCCTTGACGATGGCGGCGGCGCGCTGGGCCGGGTTGCCGGACTTGAAGATGCCGGAGCCGACGAAGACGCCCTCGGCGCCGAGCTGCATCATCATGGCGGCGTCGGCGGGGGTGGCGATACCACCGGCGGTGAAGAGCACCACGGGCAGTTTGCCGGTCTCGGCGACTTCGCGGACCAGTTCGTAGGGGGCCTGGAGCTCCTTGGCGGCGACGTAGAGCTCGTCCTCGGGCAGCGAACTCAGGCGGCGCAGCTCGTCGCGGATCTTGCGCATGTGGGTGGTGGCGTTGGAGACGTCACCGGTGCCCGCCTCGCCCTTGGAGCGGATCATGGCCGCGCCCTCGGTGATACGGCGCAGCGCCTCGCCCAGGTTGGTCGCGCCACAGACGAAGGGCACGGTGAAGTTCCACTTGTCGATGTGGTTGGCGTAGTCGGCCGGGGTGAGCACCTCGGACTCGTCGATGTAGTCGACGCCGAGCGACTGCAGCACCTGGGCCTCGACGAAGTGGCCGATGCGAGCCTTGGCCATGACCGGAATGGAGACGGCCTCGATGATGCCGTCGATCATGTCCGGATCCGACATACGGGATACGCCGCCCTGCGCGCGGATGTCGGCGGGCACGCGCTCGAGCGCCATGACGGCGACGGCACCGGCGTCTTCGGCGATCTTGGCCTGCTCCGGCGTGACGACATCCATGATCACACCGCCCTTCAGCATCTCGGCCATACCGCGCTTCACGCGGGCGGTGCCGATGGAGGGGGTGGTGTCGGACGTGGTCACGGCAAACTCCTGTGTCATCTGGGCCAATCGGATCTCGCTCGGAATCGAACACCCCGATTCTAGGCCCTGGCATCAGACCACTTGATAGCCAGTTCGACACGACTGGACCCTACGGTGCCAGCCAGTTGCGCACGTCACATCGAGTCCGCTATCGCACAGCGATCGGCCGGGCACCACGATCCGATACCGACATCGATTTCGGTGAACCGAGGGGCGCGCGCGGCCGTAGCCCGTTCCATGACCGCTACCGAAGTTCTCGAATCCGCCAGCACCGACTGGATCGCCGCGGCCACGGCCGTGGGCATCACCCTGCGCGACGGCGTCGCCGAGCGCGACCGCGAGGGCGCGATATCCACCGCCGCCTTCGACCTGCTCCGCTCCTCCGGCCTCTCGCGGGCGCTGGTCCCGACCGAATTCGGCGGCGGTGGTGCCAGCCATCGCGAGATGGGCGACATCCTGCGCGCCCTGGGCCGCCACGATTCCTCCACCGCGGTGGCCTTCGCCATGCATTCGCATCTGGTGGCCACCCAGGTGTGGCGGCACAAGCACGGCATGGATGCCAGCGCGGTGTTCGAGAAGGTCTCGGCGGGAGCCATTCTGGTGAGTACCGGGGCCTCGGACTGGGTGGAGTCCAATGGCCGCGCCGAGCGGGTGGCGGGCGGCTACCGGGTGAGCGCGCGCAAGGGCCCGGCCAGCGGGTGCGAGGTGGGCACGGTCGCGGTGACGAGCATCCGCTGGGACGACGCGCCCGAGGGCCCACAGGTGATCCACTGCGCGATTCCCCTGAGCGCGCAGGGAGTTCGGATCGAAAAGACCTGGGACACTCTGGGCCTGCGCGCGAGCGGCTCGCACACCATCGTGTTCGAGGAGGTCTTCGTCCCCGACGCCGCCGTCGCCCTGATTCGCCCGGCCGCGGTGTGGCCGCCGATTCTCAATGTGGTGATCGGCGCTGCGCTGCCTCTGGTGTTGGCCGCCTATCTCGGAATCGCCGACAGCGCGGTCGAATTGGTGGCCGCGAGCCTCGCCGGGCGCGGTGATCCGCACCTCGTGACCTCGGCGGGTGAGATGACCAATGCCTACACCACGGCGGCCGATCTCATCGCCGCCATGTTCACCGATTCGGAGAATCTGGGATTCGCCAATACCGACGTCCACGCCGCGCGCACCCTCAGCCGCAAGACCGTGGCGGCCGACGCGCTCGTCGAGACGGTGCGGCTGGCCATCGAAACCGTTGGCGGCGTGGGTTATTCACGCGGCTGCCCGCTCGAGATGTGGTATCGCGACATCCACGGCTGCCTGTTCCATCCGCTCCCCCGCGCCAAGCAGTTGCGCTTCAGCGGGCATGTCCTGTTGGGAAACGGTCCGCTGGGTTAGCGCTGGCCCGTCAATACCAGTGGTGTTCCTGCCAGAATGCCCAGGCCGCGTTCGGGCTGCCGTAGCGCGCGTTCATATAGTCGTAGGCCCAGCGAATCTGGGTGACGGGATTGAACATCCAATCGGGGCCGTGCGTACTCATCTTGTGCGCGGGCAGGGCCTGCGGCAGCCCATAGGCTCCGCTGGTCGGATTCACGGCGAAGATATTCCAGCCACTTTCACGCGTGATGATGGCATCGAAGGCCGCGTATTGGTCGATCGGCACGATGACCAGCGCGATGGCCTTGGGGGTCATGGTGATCGCCGTGGTGGCCAGACTCAGGCCCGTGCCGAGCAGATTCGCCGCCGATCCGGCGGCCACCGGCGCGGGTTCGGCCTGGCAGGCCGCCCCGCAGTCGGCGTTCGCCACCGGTGCGACGCCGACCGCCAGGGCACTCGCCGCGGCCAGTGCGGCGGCGGCCGTTCCGAGACAACGCATCCCCCGCACGATCGAGTGCGGCATGTGGCTGCTTCCTTTCGCATCGACTCGCCGAATGGGCACAGCGATGGAGCGAGAAAGAGCAAACCACTAGTTATTGGAAATATCGGTAATTTCCCTCGATGCGGCGTGTCCCAATTCCAGGAACGGCCTACCGGTAATTACCCGGCAATCGGTCCTATGACGAACATGGTGGCCCAATATTCGGCGGCCGACGGTCCCATATAGGGCAGTAGGAAGTCGTACAAGATATAGGACAAGAACCATTCACCTCCACACGTGGCGTCCCGCGTCCGCTACGCGGCACGCCGGGTCCGACCCTAGGCGAAGAGTCGGCTCGTGTCACACCCTCGGGCGCGCGAGTATGCGTCCGGCGACCCGTTCGGCGAACTCGACCGGATCGCGATCAGGCGCGATGTTCAGTTGCGTAATACCAAGCGCCGCATACTTTTCCGACTCGGCGAGGAATCCGTCGGGGTCGAGAAGTTCCAGTAGTGCAGGCCGAGATCTCTGCCCTTCCCCTCGCTGACGATCTTCCCGAGCGAGAGGACTCCACATCGGCGCGCGTATCAAGACCGGTCAGCTCAAGCTGTACACGTATCTGCTGGTGGGGACGAGGTCGAGGTCGAGATGGGCACCGAAGTTGATGACGCTGTCCATCATGCGTTTCACACGGCGCTGGAGTTCTTCGTCGTCGCCGCCGGTGTCGTAGAAGGCGTGCGGGCTGGTCATGGCGGCCATGGGGAACAGCTCCTCCACCACGGCGTCTACGCGCTTGCCCGGCGTGACGGGCTCGACGACGGTGTTCTGGACGTAGCCGAAGGTGGCCTGGGTTTCGATGGCCACGGGGGTGTGCAGGTCGTGCCAGCGGTGCAGCCACTCCTCGCGGGTGAGGTCAGTGGGGATGCGCAGCAGGGCGATATTGGCCAGGGCGTCCGCGCGCACGCCGTCCTCGGTGCGGGGCGGAACGATCGGGGTGCGTTCGTCGACGATCCAGCCCTGCACGTCCTCGGCCAGCGAACCCAGTGTGGCGGTGACGGATTCGTGCTGGCCGAGGGTGCGCACCCCGACGATCGCGGCGATGGGCTCGTCGTAGGTGGTGTGGCGCATCTGTGCCGCCGCGACGTCGGCATCGCGCACATTCACCTGAAGCTGGGTCGCCCCGATATCGGCCAGCCGCCGTCGCAATTCCACCGCGTGCAACCGGTCGTCCAGGCCCGCTCCCCACAGGGCGTACATCAGCTTCATCATCGACATCCTCGTCCGGGTCCAGCAGTGACCCGCCCACGGTAATCGCGTGGAATCGCCTGTTCGGGCGGTATGCGGTGTCCGTCCCACCCACTGGACGGGTCAGCCGAGGGAGCCGACCTTCGGCAGGATGCGCTCGGCGACCTGTTCGGTGAAGGCGATCGGATCGCCCGTGGGAATCAGGTCGAACTGCGTGATCCCCAGGGCCGCATACTGTTCCGCCTCGGCGAGGAAGCCGTCGGGGTTGTCGAGCACCGGCCGGGTGTAGAGGACGGTCTTGCGGATGGTGTCGTAGTCGCGCCCTTCGGCGTCGCAGTGCGCGCGCAGCACGTCGAGTTTGTGGGCGACGTCCTCGGGGCTCACCGCGAACAGATTGCAGGCGTCGCCGTGGCGGGCGACGAGCAGCAGCGTCTTGCGTTCGCCGCCGCCCCCGATGAGAACAGGCGGGCGGGGTGTGGTCAATGGCGCTGGCACACAGAGCGTTTCGTCGAGCTGATAGTGCTTGCCGCGGTACGGCCCGTTGTCCGCGCTCCACATCTGGAAGCAGATCTCGAGGGTCTCCTCGAGGCGTTCGAAACGCTCGGCCATCGGTACCACCGGCACCCCGAGCGCCCGCTGTTCGCGTTCGTACCAGGACGCGCCGAGGCCCAGTTGCGCCCGTCCGCCGGAGAGCACATCGAGGGTGGTGATGGTTTTGGCGAGCAGGCCCGGGTACCGGTACATCACCCCGGTGACCAGGACTGCCAATCGCATACGCTCGGTCAGCGCCGCCACGAACCCGAGCGTCGTGTACGCCTCCAGCATCGGTTCGTCATGGGTGCCGTGAATCTCCAGTTGGAAGAAGTGGTCCATGACGGTGAATTCCGCGAATCCGGCCTCCTCGGCGAGCCGTGCCGTCCGGCCGAGCGTCGGCGCGATCCGTTTCGGGTCCGCCGGGGTCGAGAAACTCGTGTAGTGCAGGCTCAGATCCATGGTGCCCTCCTCGGAGACGAACTTAGCCGGAAAGTCCATTGCCCCCACCGTCTTTCTCGCAGATGATCGTTCGGGATGACACATGAACTAGACGAAGCGCGCCGCCTGCTGGCGGACGGCGATGCCGGATCCGCCGTACGTGCCCTGCTCCCCGTCGCCGAGACGGCACCGCTGCACGACATAGTCGAGGTGGTGCGCGCGGCGTCGGTCACGATCGGCTTCGACGATCTGGCCGAGGCCGCCGCGGCGGTGCTCGCGCAGCCCCGAGATCCGGTGGCGCTCTACCACTTCGGGTTGAACTGCACCGAACGCGGTATCGCGTTCCTCGGTGTTCCCGCACTGCGCCAAGCCCTCGAATACGCGCCCGACGCCCCCGCGGTGCTGACCCAACTGGTCTACGCGCTGGAGCGCCAGTACCGGCACGCCGAAGCGGCGGTACTTCTCGCACAACACGATTCGCGACTGGTGCCGTGGCCGCAACGCTATCTACTGGTCTTCAACGCCGTACTGGCCGATATGCTGCCGCTCGCCCGCGAGCACTTCGCCCGGCTGCCCGAACCCGACGACGAGGACTGGGCTCCCGCGTACGACCGACTGCGAAACATCCTGCGGCGCACCGAGACAGCGGCCTCCGTCACCTCACTCGACCATCACGATCTGCGCGGCTGGCACTTCGTGGTGACCGGCGGCTATCTGGCGACCCTGTCGCCCTTCGGTTTCGCCGCCGGGATGACCGGCCGCTGGGCCTACCTGCAGGAGACCTACCCGCAGTGCCGCCGGACCCTGGACCGCCTGGCGCTGATCCTGACCGCCTCCGGACGGCGGCCACGCACCGTCTCCCTGCTACCCGATCGCGACTCGCACATTCTGGGCCTGGCGGTCGCGCGCCTGCTCGACATTCCCGCCGAATCCTTCACTCCCGACGCGACCGACACCCTGGTCGTGGCCTACGACCTGCACGAGGTGGCCGAGGACCTGGAGCCGACGCTGCGCGAGCGCGCCGACGGCCGGGTGGTGTACGAGCACGCCACCTGCTGGGTCGACCCGCCCGCCATCAGCGCGGATATCACCGGCCTGCTGGCGCAATCGGTGGTGACGCCGTGGGATGGCAGCCTGCGGGTGACGCCCGAGCACGAGGTCGAGCAACTGCCAGCGGACGACCGCCCCGCAGCCGAGATCGCCGCCGACATCCTCGCCGCCGACGGCACCGACGACCCGGGTGACGGCGACACTCCGCCCGACCCCGACGAATCGCTCACGGCGTTCGTGACGGCCACCCACGAGGCCTGGCTCACCGGCCCGCGCTTCGCCATTCGCTCCCCCGGCCCCGTCCGCAGCAACTCCTTCGGCTGAGGCGGCACTCAGCGAATGGAGCGGACTTCCGGCTCATGGTCGGCGGCCACCGCGGCGATGGCCTCGGGCAGCAGCTGGTCCAGGTGGTATGGGTAGACCGTCTCACCCATATGGTCGAGGTCGGCGATGTCCTCCGGCGTGCACCACTTGCTGCCGGTGATGGAGCGGCGCTCGATGAAGGTGAGGTTCGCCGGTTCCGGGGTGAAATTGCGGACGCGCAGGGCGAAGAACAGCTCCTCGGAGCGAATGAGTTCGCCATTGAACGGGAACACCGCGACGCGCCGCCACAGCGGGCCGCGCAGCATGGAGGAGTCACCCGGATAGCCGGTCTCCTCGTAGAGTTCGCGAATCGCGGCGGCGCGCAACGTTTCCCCGGGATCGACGCCGCCGCCGATGGTGAACCAGAACGGGACGTCGGGGACCTTGGGGTCATGGCCGCGCAGCAACAGGACGCGATCGTTCTCGTCGAGCAGGACGACGCGGGCGGAGGTGCGAACGGTATCGACCTCCAGGCCCGTGGAGGCGGCGGGGGTGACGCGTTCGGCGATCTCGAAATACGTTGGCAGCGGCGCGGTACCGGCGATGTGCAGCAGCCGGACCAGGCGACGGGTGCGCAGGGCGAGGGTGTCGCGGACGGCGTCGTTGTGGAAGCGCCGCGCGATGAGCACCCGCGCTTCGGCATCGGCGAGTTCGGCCACCAACTGCGGCGGCAGCGTCTCGATGTCCACGGCGGAAAGCGCCGCGGCGAGCTGGTTCTCGACGGTCTCGCGGTCCCGCCAGCTGGTGCGTTCGGCGCGGTCGGCCAGCGCGGCCAGGCGGCGCGCCTGTTCGACGACCTCCGAATCCGCGTGGGGGCGGCCGATGGTCGTGGCCACCGAGCGCGCCACCACCGAGCGCCGGGCCAGCGCCGCGTCCAGCGCGTGTCGGGCCTGGTCGCTGCGCACGTGCAGCCGGTCCAGGCGGTTGGCGGTGGTGTAGGCCCAGACGCCGATGGTGATGACCAGGGCGGCGATGAGCGCGAGGACCAGAATGGTGGTCGCGGAGAAGGTGATCATCCGGCGGTCCGCACCCTGAGGTCGCCGACGGTGACGGTCTCGTAGACGCGCAGGATCTGCTCGGCCACCACCGGCCAATCGTATTCGCCCACCACCTGATTGGCGGTGCGGATGTGCTCCTCGCGCGTGGCGGTATCGGTGAGCATGGTGTCGATGGCCGCGGCGAGCCGAGCCGAATCGCCCACGGGCACCAGCATTCCGGCGGTGCCGTCGCGCAGTACCCGGCGGAAGGCGTCGAGATCGCTGGCCACCACGGCGGTTCCGGCGGCCATGGCCTCCACCAGCACGATGCCGAAGCTCTCGCCGCCGATATTCGGGGCGCAGTACACATCGGCGCTGCGCATGGCCGACGCCTTCTCCGCATCGGTGACCTGGCCGAGGAAGCGCAGATGCCCGGCATTGGCACCGGCCTCGCGGCGCAGGCGCTCCTCGTCGCCGCGGCCCACGATCAGCACCTCGAGGCCGGGATGGCGGCGCACCAGCTCCGGCAGCGCGCCGAGCAGGACGTCCATGCCCTTGCGCGGTTCGTCGTAGCGGCCCAGGAACAGCACCGTGCCACCGGATCTCGGGTAACCGTCCAGCAGCGGGGCGTGCGCGAAGGACGGCACGTCGACACCGTTCGGAATCTCCACGGCGTCACCGCCGAGCGCCTCCACCTGCCAGCGCCGCGCCAGCTCGCTCACCGCGATCCGGCCGCTGATCTTCTCGTGGTACGGCCGCAACACACCCTGAAAAGTACTGAGCACCAAGGATTTCGTGGTCGAGGTGTGGAAGGTCGCGACGATCGGGCCCTCGGCGATCTTGAGCGCCAGCATGGACAGGCTGGGCGCGTTGGGCTCGTGGATGTGCAGCACGTCGAAATCGTTCTCGGCGATCCAGCGCCGGATGCGCGTGTACGCGGTGGGGCCGAAGGACAGTCGCGCCACCGATCCGTTGTAGGGAATCGCCACCGCGCGCCCCGCCGACACCACGAAATCGGGCAGCGGCGTGTCCTCACCGGCCGGGGCGAGCACGCTCACCTTGTGCCCGCGTTCGATCAGTACCTGCGCCAATTCCACGACATGGGACTGCACTCCGCCCGGCACGTCGAACGAATACGGGCAGACCATGCCGATTCTCATAGCGCCGTTTCCCCCTCGTTGCCGACCGCGTCCACGTGCTCGGCTCGTCGCGCCGCCGCGTCGGGCGCACCCTCGGGGCCATGGGCGTAGCCCAATCCGCGCTGCGCCAGCGCGATCCGCTCCAGCCGTTCGGGCGACAGGTCACTCTCCCACAGCGGCTGCAACATGTGCCAGTCCGCGGGGTGGGCGGTGATATTGGCGGCGAATCGGTCCGCCAGCGCCTGGGTCGCCGCGGCCACACCGGCCGAGACGTCGATCGGGGCCTCGGTCTTGAAACCCCAACCCTCCCGGCCGTTCTCGTCGACCTTGAACCAGCAGTGCACGGGAATCAGCGCCGCGCCGGTCTCGATGGCTAGCTTGGCCGCACCGGCGGGCATCCAAGTGCGTTCCCCGAAGAACTCCACCGGCACGCCCTTTCCGGTGAGGTCGCGCTCGCCCATCAGGCATACGACCTTGTTGTGCCGCAAGCGATCCGCCAGCTGCGGGAAGGGCGGCTGCTCGCCGCCGCTGAGCGGGAACACCTCGAAGCCGAGGCTCTCGCGGTAGGCGACGAAGCGCTCGAACAGCGACTCCGGCTTCAAACGTTCGGCGACCGTGGAGAATTGGCCGTGGTTCTGCACCAGCCACACCCCGGCCATATCCCAGTTGCCCGAATGCGGCAGCACCAGCACGACGCCGCGACCGGCGGCCATGGCGGCGTTCAGATGCTCGAGCCCGTCGACCGCCAACTGACCCGAGCGGACCATTTCCGCATGGTCCATGGAGGGCAGCCGGAACGCCTCGCGCCAGTAGCGGGCGTAGGAGCGCATACTGTCGCGCACCAGCTCGTCGGGCACCGCCTCGGGTGTCGTGCCGAGGACGCGAGCCAGGTTGCGCCGCAACTGATTCGGCTGTCCCGCGCGCGCCTTGCGGTTGGCCTTGCGCGAGGCCGCGTCGGCTCCGGCGTCGAACATTCGGCGTGCCGTCGCCTCGGGCAGCGCGCGCACCAGCCGCCACCCGGCCGCGTAGGCCTTGTCGGTCAGCGCGGAGGTGAGATCGGGGATGTTCACCGCTGTGGTTCCTCCGGAGCCTTCGCCGCGGGGGCGATGATCTCGCGCGCACCAGGCGAATTGCGCACCGCCAGCACCCGCTGGAAGACGGTGATGATGCTCAGCACCGCCAGGATGTACATGGCGGCGTACACCGCGTAGGACAGCCATTCGATACCGAAATGTCCACCGATACCGGTGAATCCGGCGCCGACGAGCACGATGATGAGCCGGTCGGGGCGTTCGATGAGTCCGCCGTCGGCCGAGAGTCCGCTGGCCTCCGCGCGCGCCTTGGCGTAGGAGATGACCTGCGAGGTCACCAGCACCACCAGTGTCGCCACGAACAGGTGCTTGCTGTGCTCGGTGTAGACCGCCCACCACGCGAGCCCGGCGAAGATGGCGCCGTCGGCCACCCGGTCACAGGTGGCGTCCAGCACCGCACCGTATTTCGTGCCGCCGCCGCGGGCGCGCGCCATGGCCCCGTCGAGCATGTCGAACATGACGAACAGCCAGATCACCATGGTTCCCCAGAACAGGTGATCGGACGGGAAGAGGGTGACCGCGGCGGCGATCGACGCGGTCGTGCCGATGAGCGTCATCGCATCCGGTGTGAGCCCGGTGCTCACCAAAGCCTTGCCCAGGGGCGCGGTCGCTTTGGCGAACGTTTCGCGCCCGAAGAAGCTCAGCACGCTAGTCGGTGTCCTTCCATGCCTCCGCCAACAACGCCCGAGTTTCCCGCAGCAGCTGCGGCATGACCTTCACCCCGCCGACGACGGTGATGAAATTCGCGTCCCCGCTCCAGCGCGGGACGATGTGCTGATGCAGGTGGTCGGCGAGCGAACCGCCCGCCACGCCACCGAGATTCAGGCCCACATTGAAGCCCTCCGGCCGCGAGACCTGCTTCATGACCCGAATGGCCTGCTGGGTGAAGGCCATCAGTTCGGCGCTCTCCTCCGGGGTCAGGTCCTCCAGGTTGGCCACCCGGCGGTACGGGACCACCATCATGTGGCCGGGGTTGTACGGGTAGAGGTTCAGCACCGCGTAGACCCAGGTGCCGCGCGCGATGACCAGGCCGTCCTCATCGGTCATCTCCGGGATGTCGGTGAAGGGATGGCCGGACTTCGCGGGCGCGGCCTCGCGGGCCTCGCGGTCGGCGGCCGCGCCGGTGATGTAGGACATGCGATACGGCGTCCACAGCCGCTGCAACCGGTCCGGGTCCCCCGCGCCGCGATCGACAATGGTCTCTCGCGGTGCCGAATTCTCTTGCCCGACAGTCTCATCGAGACCATCGGGCGCCGTACGTTCGCTCATGCACCCGCCGATCGGATTTCGAAGCCCTCCGCGGTCGGAGAGCTGTTCTCGCGGCGCTGGACCCAGTCCACGACGGTGGCCACCGCATCGGCCACCGGCACGCCGTTGACCTGGGTGCCGTCGCGGAAGCGGAAGCTCACCGCGCCCGCCTCCACATCGCGCGCGCCCGCGAGCAGCATGAAGGGCACCTTCTGCGCGGTGTGGTTGAAGATCTTCTTCTGCATGCGGTCGTCGGAACGGTCCAGCTCGGCGCGAACACCCTGCGCCGCAAGCTCTTCCACCACACCCGCGAGGTGCTCGGCGAAGTTCTCGGCGACCGGGATGCCGACCACCTGCACCGGCGACAGCCAGGCCGGGAACGCGCCCGCGTAGTGCTCGGTGAGCACGCCGAAGAAGCGCTCGATGGAGCCGAACAGCGCGCGGTGGATCATGACCGGGCGATGCTTGGCGCCGTCCGCGCCGGTGTACTCCAGCTCGAAGCGCTCGGGCAGGTTGAAGTCCAGCTGAATGGTGGACATCTGCCAGGTGCGGCCCAGCGCGTCCTTGGCCTGCACGGAGATCTTCGGGCCGTAGAAGGCCGCGCCGCCCGGATCCGGGACGAGCTCGAGACCGGAGTCGGTGGCCACCTTGCGCAGGGTCTCGGTGGCCTCTTCCCACAGCTCGTCGGAGCCGACGAACTTCTTCGGGTCCTTGGTGGAGAGTTCCAGGTAGAAGTCGTCGAGGCCGTAGTCGCGCAGCAGGCTCAGCACGAATTGCAGCGTGGAGGTGAGCTCCGCGTGCATCTGCTCCTTGGTGCAGTAGATGTGCGCGTCGTCCTGGGTCATACCGCGCACCCGGGTCAGGCCGTGGATGACGCCCGACTTCTCGTAGCGGTACACCGAGCCGAACTCGAACATGCGCAGCGGCAGTTCGCGGTAGGACCGGCCGCGCGAGCGGAAGATCAGGTTGTGCATCGGGCAGTTCATCGGCTTGACGTAGTAGTCCTGGCCGGGCTTGCGCACGGTGCCGTCCTCGTTGAGTTCGGCGTCGAGGTGCATGGCCGGGAACATGCCGTCGCGGTACCAGTCCAGGTGGCCGGAGACCTCGAAGAGGTGGCCCTTGGTGATGTGCGGGGTGTTGACGAACTCGTAGCCCGCGGCGATGTGGCGACGGCGCGAGTAGTCCTCGAGCTCCTTGCGCACGATGCCGCCCTTGGGGTGGAACACCGGCAGGCCCGAGCCCAGCTCGTCCGGGAAGGAGAACAGGTCCAGTTCCAGGCCCAGCTTGCGGTGATCGCGCTTCTCGGCCTCCTCGAGCAGGCGCAGGTACTCGTCCTGGGCCTCCTGCGACTCCCAGGCGGTGCCGTACACGCGCTGCAGGTCCTCGCGGCTCTGGTCACCGCGCCAGTAGGCGGCGGAGCTGCGGGTCAGCTTGAAGGCCGGAATGTATTTGGTGGTGGGGATGTGCGGGCCACGGCACAGATCGCCCCACACCCGCTCGCCCGAGCGGGGGTCCAGGTTGTCGTAGATGGTCAGCTCTTTGCCGCCGACCTCCATGACCTCCGGATCGTCGATACCGGACTTGTCGGAGATGAGCTCCAGCTTGAACGGCTCCTTGGCCAGTTCGACGCGGGCGTCCTCGACCTCGACCACCCGGCGCGAAAACCGCTGCGCGCCTTTGATGATCTTCTTCATGCGCGATTCGAGCTTGGTGAGATCCTCCGGGGTGAACGGGCGGTCCACCTGGAAGTCGTAGTAGAAGCCGTCCTTGATGGGCGGGCCGATGCCCAGCTTGGCCTCCGGGAATTCCTGCTGCACGGCCTGTGCCAGCACGTGCGCGGCCGAGTGCCGGATCACGCTGCGGCCGTCCTCGGAGTCGGCGGTGACGGCCTCGACCTCGACATCGGTCTCGGGGGTCCACGCCAGATCCTTGAGGTTGCCCTCGGCATCGCGCACCACGATGACGGCATTGGGGCCCTTGCTCGGCAGCTCGGCCTCCCGCACCGCCGCGCCCGCCGTAGTCCCGGCAGGCACCCGGACGAGGGCGGCTGGGGTCTGCGGACTCGAGGTGGTCACGGCTGTGCACTCCTTGGCTGTGTTGTCGGCGGGTATACCCCGCCGTGCTGTGGTCATGACCGGCCGCGCCCGTGTCGGTTCACGAACGCATTCCTCCGGCGCGACCATGCTATCGGGAGGGCATGGCCCCCGCGCCGCCCGACCCGGCCCGGCGGTCTGTCGGCATTGTCCGCGGCCTCCGCCGGGGCGGTCGCGGCGTGACCGATATCTCAGCCGCGCGCGGCCAGCTCTGTCAGCAGTGCTTCGCGTTGCGCGGCAGGCCGTTTGGGGCAGCTGGTGCACATCTCGCAGCCGGGCACCTCGAAGACCAGGCAGCAGGAGATGCGGCGGACGAAGGTGCGGGGTCCGATGTCGGTGAAACGCGGCACCGGCAGACGGCCCGCGACATCCCGGGCGAGCCGCGCACCCGCCTCCTGCGCCCCGGCGTCGAGGGCGCGATTGCCGATGGCGTCGGCGACGATGGCCCACAGCGCGGCGACGCCCGCGCCGGAGACCTCGGCGACCACGGGAATGACCTGGGAGAGCGTGTGGCGCAGCGCGTGTCCGGCGGAGTCGACGTGCGAGGTGTCCGCGGCCGCGTCGAGCGGCAGGCCGACCAGCGGCTCGGTCACCTCGTCCGGAATCGGAAGATCGGTGTCGCGCAGCGGCAGCACCCGTTCGACGCCGCCGTCCGGCCGGATCTCGCAGGCGAGGTGCGCGAGATCGGCGGCGGGCGCGGGCGCACCGGTCGCGTACGCGGTGACGATCGGCGTGACCAGCGAAGACGCCGCCATACACCACCACAGTGTCCCGGCCACCCGAGAATCCGAAGTCCCCCAGCTGATCCCCATATCGGCGATCCGTTCGGCGAGCCACTCGGGCCGCAGCAGTTCGCTCGCGGGCACGAGGCCCGCGGTCACTGGAACACTGGACTGCGCAACGGTTCCCATTCGACTCCGATCCAGCCGCCGATCATTCCGAAGGTGCCGAGCAACCACAGCGTCGCGACCACAATGGCCGCCGTGGCGAACGCGGCCAGTCCACGCACCACCACCCCGCGAGCCGAGTACCAGTCCATGACCCGCCGGTACCGCCCACGCGTCCAGTGCAGAGCCCGATGCGCCCACACGAATTCGGTGGCCAGAATCCCCAGCCCCGCGAAAACGATCAACCACCCCGGCCCCGGATACGGAATAGCCAATATCCCCAGCGCCAGCACCGCCACACCCAACACACCCACCGCGATCCGGTAAGCGAGGTTCAGCGTAGGGCGTTCGGCCACGGCGTCACGCAAGGCGCGCCAGCGAGTCGGAGCGGTCAACACACCGCCAGCGTACTGAGTCGAGCACGGAAGAGGGAGTTTCCCGATTTCAGCAACGTTTCCGGACAGCGCCACGACCGATCTTGCAGACTGCGACGTGTCACCTTCTCGACCGGTCGGAGGAATTCATCGTGAATGGCACACAGCAGGGCGAACAAGCGAAGCGGTGGAACAGTCATGCCGGGCGGGCGTGGGCGGAGATGCAGGGGTTGTTGGACGGGATGTTCGCTGAGGTCGAGAAGGTGCTTGTGGCAACGGTTTCGGGGCGGCGGGTGTTGGATGTGGGGTGTGGGACGGGGGGTACGACGTTGGCGGTCGCGCGGGCGATCGGTGGGGAGGCGGAGTGTGTGGGGGTCGATATTTCCGAGGCGGTGGTGGAGTTCGCTCGGGGGCGGGCGGAGCGGGAAGGGGTGCGGGCGGAGTTCGTGCGGGCCGATGCGCAGGAGTACGGGTTCGAGGCGGGGCGGTTCGACATGGTTGTTTCGCGGTTCGGGGTGATGTTCTTCGAGGATCCGGTGCGGGCGTTCGCGAATCTGCGTGGGGCCGTGCGGGATGGTGGCGAATTGGCGTGTGTGGTGTGGCGGGCCGCCGAGGAGAATCCGTTCATGACGACGGCGGAGCGGGCGGCCGCGCCGCTGTTGGAGTTGCCGGAGCGGGTGCCGGACGCGCCGGGGCAGTTCGGGTTCGCTGATCGCGAGCGGGTGCGCGGCATTCTCGAGGAGAGTGGGTGGTCGGATATCGATATCTCGCCGGTCGATATCCCGTGTGCCATTCCGGAGCCGGATCTGCTGCGCTATCTGCGTCGCATGGGGCCGGTGGGGCTCGCCTTGCAGGGGCTCGACGAGCAGACCCGGGACCGGGTGATCGAGACGGTGCGGCCCGCCTTCGATCCCTTCGTGCGGGACGGGGAGGTCCGTTATACGGCCGCGTGCTGGCTGGTGCGGGCGGCGTCCAAGGCCGCCAAGTAGCCGAAGACCAGGGCGGGGCCGATGGTCGCGCCGGGTCCGGCGTAGGTGTGGCCCATGACCGGGGAGCTGGTGTTGCCCGCGGCGTAGAGGCCCTCGATGACCGAGCCGTCGGCGCGCAGGGCGCGCGCGTGCGTGTCGATGTCTATGCCGCCCTTGGTGCCGAGGTCCGCGGGGATCATGCGGGCGGCGTAGAACGGCGGATCGGTCAGTTCTCCGAGGCTGGGGTTGGGCCGGTTGGTGATGTCGCCGTAGTAGTGGTCGTATTTGCTCTGTCCGCGTCCGAAGTCGAAGTCCACGCCGGTGCGGGCATGACCGTTGAAGCGGTGAACGGTGGCGGTGAGTGCGTCGGCCGGGATACCGAGGGCCTCGGCCAGCCCGGAGATGCTGTCGGCGGTGATGATGGCCCCGGACCGCAGCCAGGAGCGCGGGAGCGGCTGGCGCGCGGGCACGCCCGCGAACATGTACCGATTGCGGTAGGTCTGGTCGAAGATCAGCCAGGCGGGCAGGTTCTCGGCCGGGCCCTCACCGCGACCGTGCTCGCCGCCGAACATGCGGTGCGTGGCCTCGACATACGGCAGCGATTCGTTCATGAACCGCACACCTCGGTCGTTGACGATGAGGCTGCGCGGCAGCGACCGTTCGGCCAGCGCGAACCACGGCCCCTTCGGCAGCGGGATCGACGGCGCCCACCAGGCATCGTCCATGAAGGAGACGGCCGCGCCGAGGCGCTGCGCGGCGGTGATCCCATCGCCGGTATTGGTCGGCGCGCCCAGCGTGGATTCGGCGGAAACCGGTGCGCGATGGTACTTCTCGCGCATCCGCTGATTGTTGTCGAACCCGCCGCAGGCCAACACCACGCCGCGCCGCGTTCGCAGAGTCGTTGTCGCCCCGCCGCTGTCGAGTACGACACCCACCACCCGCTCCCCCTCGACGATCAGCTCGGTCATGGCCGTGTTCAACCGAACCGGTACCCCCGCCGCCCGCACCCCGAGCATCAGTTCACCCATGAGCGCCGAGCCCAGTCCGATCAGCCGCTGCCGCCGCAGCCTGCCGAGGAAGGTGCGCGCACCGATCCGCAGCATTCGGTGCGGTCCTCGCCAATGCCGGAAACCGGTACTCAGCCAACGGTATTCACCTTGCTTCAACACCACACCTAGCGGCGCCTCGGCGTAGGACGGATGCAGGGTGGCGAAGTCCTCCCCCAGCGCCCGCGCGTCGAACGGCGAGGGTTCACAGGACCGCCCCGTCGCCCGCCCGCCGGGAGCCTCGGGAAGATAGTCCGAGTACCCGTCCACCCATTCCAGCCGCAGCGCCGAATTCGCGATCAGAAATTCCAGAGCCTCGGGCCCCCGGTCGATGTAGGTGTCGATCAGCGCCCGGTCCACCTCGTCACCCACAATGCTGGCGAGATAGGTGCGCGCCGCCTCGAGGTCATCGGCCGGAGCCTGTCGTCGCAGCACCGAATTCCCCGGAATCCACACCCCACCACCGGATCTCGCCGACGAGCCGCCCCAAAACCGCGATTTCTCCACGATGACGGTGGACAGTCCGTGCCGTGCCGCCGTGATGGCCGCCGCCATGCCCGCCGCACCCGATCCGACGACCACCACGTCGACCTCGGTGTCGATTACGTTGTCGTACCGCATATTTCACGCTCGCTGTGTTCTGTTGTCGGTTTTCCATCGGTCGTCGAGCACCGCCGCGAGCGCGCCCTCCACACATACCGCGAGCGTCGCCCCCCGGTTGTTCGGGCTGCGCAGCCATTGCAGATAGCCGTATTCGGCGGCGGCGAGCATCAGATGCACCAGCAGTCCGGGATTGCTGTCGGTCTCGGGATCGCGCGACATTCGTTGCGCCACAAGCTCGACCAAGCGCTCGCGATGCTCGGGCGTAATCAGCGCCACCCGCTCCAGCAGATGCGGCGCGGTCCGAAACGCCGCCCGCCACTGCTCCAGTTCGGCGGCCGCCAGGGTGGTCGATCGCGTCATGATCGCCTGTGCCAGCGCCACATCCGCCGCTTCGGACCCGGGACGCTCCTCGAGCAGCGTCGCGATTCCCGCACCGCCCTCCCGCACCGGATCCAACAGCAGATCCTCTTTACTGCGCACATGCCGGAAGTACGTACTCGGCGACACTCCCGCCGCGGCGGCGATCTGCTCGGTCGTCACGGCGTCGAATCCATCGCGCGCGAACAGCTCGAACGCCGCGTGTTGGATCTCGGCCCGAATCTGCCTGCGCTGCCGCTCACGTAGTGACATCGGCACTCCTCCCACTCGATGGTGAGAGTATCTTCATTTGTGACAGTAACTGTCAAGGGCAGACTTGCTGTCACACAGCCGAATACACGAAACGGGGCGCGGATTCGTGAGAATCCGCGCCCCGTGTGGAGACCGCGAGGGTTAGACCGTGGCTAGCTCCAGCTCCGGGTCGTCGATCTCGGCAATGCCGTCGGCCGTCACCTCGAGCACCCGCGCGGTGGCGATGTCGAAGAACAGACCGGACACCTTGACGCCGCGGTCGAGGACGGCCTGGCGCACCACCGGGTGTGTGAGCAGCGTCTCGACCTGGACCGCGACATTCACCATGCTCAGCTGGTCGGTCTCGTCGAATCCCGCCTCGGCGGCGGCGCGGGCCACCGGATGTCCGAGTCGGAAGCGATCGAGGCTGGGCAGGGCGTAGCCGAGCCAATCGCCCAGGCCCGGTCCGGCCGGGACCCCGGCGCGCAAGGCCTTCATGGCGCCGCATCCGGAGTGACCGCACACCACCAGGTTGTCGACCCCCAGTTCCTGCAGCGCGAAGGTCAGTCCGGCCTCCAGCGAGGTGTCGCGCCCGTAGGACGGCACCAGATTGCCGACATTGCGGACGGTGAACAGATCACCCGGGCCGCTGTTGGTGATGACATTGGGCACGATGCGCGAATCGGCACAGGTCAGGAAGAACGAATGCGGTTCCTGCCCATCGCGTAGCTCATCGAGGTGCGGGCGCACCACATGCGCGTTGCGCCGGTGGTAGGCCGCCACACCCGCCGTGATCGGATCGCGGTCGGAGTCGTCACGCCACGGGCGCAACACCTCGTCGAGCAGCTCCCGAGCCCGGCCGCGCTTGGGCGGTCCGGCGGTGGCGTGCTCCATGGGCGCGGTGCCCAGCTCCACGAATTCGACCGTGCCGCCGGTGCTCTCGTGCTGGCTGGCCCAATCGTGCATGGCCTCGTAGGCGGCGTGGTCGAGGAAGTCGACGCTCAGCTCCATGAGCACGACGGTGCCGCCGGGCACCTTGGCCAGCTCGGCGGAGAGCTTGGGCAGTGCGAGGAAGGTGCAGGTGCCCTCGACCTTCACCAGCCAGCGGTCACCGTCCACCTCCTCGGCGGTCACGTGCACCCGCACCACGCGCCACAGCAGCAGCGCGAAGGCCAGCCCCAGACCGATGAGCACACCCTCGAGCAGGTTCAGGAACACCACGCCCGCGACGGTGACGCCGTAGACGAGCAGATCACCGGTGCGGTGCGCGAGCCGAATGTGGGCGAGCTTCACCAGCTGCGCGCCGACCACGATGAGCAGACCGGCCAGCGCCGCCTTCGGAATCTGTTGCACCACACCGACGAGCGCGATGGAGAACACCAGGATCCAGATGCCGTGCAGCAGCGCGGAGTTCTTGGTGCGCGCTCCGGCCTGCACATTGGAGGCGCTGCGCACGATCACGCCGGTGACCGGCAGACCACCCAGCAGACCCGAGGTGACGTTGGCGGCGCCCTGGGCCATCAGCTCCTTGTCGAAATTGGTGCGCGGCCCGGTGTGCATCTTGTCGACCGCGACCGCGCACAGCAGGCTCTCCACACTGGCGATGAGCGCGATGGTCACCACCGCGAGCACGAGCGCGCCCCAGTTGCCGGACGGGATCTCCGGCAGGCCGATCGCGTCGAACAGCGAGCCGCTCAGCGCGATGCGCTCCACATTGCCGGGGACCACGAGCGAGAGCACGGTGCCGACGAGCACCGCCACCAGCGGTCCGGGTACCACGCGGATCTTGGCGGGCAGATACTTCCAGCCCAGCATGATGGCGATCACCACGCCGCCGATGAGGAAGTCGTCACCGTGCAGATTCAGCAGCTGCGAAGGCAGTTCGGTGACGTTCTTCAGCGCCGTGCTGTGCGAGGACCCGCCGAGCAGCACATGCACCTGCTGCAGCGCGATGGTGATGCCGATACCGGCGAGCATGGCGTGCACCACCACCGGCGCGATGGCCAGCGCGGCGCGGGCGATTCGACTGAGCCCGAACAGGATTTGCAGCACACCGGCCGCGGCGGTGATGAAACAGGCTGTCTTCCAGCCGAATTGGTTGATGGTCTCGGCGACCACCACGGTCAGACCGGCGGCGGGACCGCTGACCTGCAAGGGGGATCCGCCGAGAATGCCGACCACCACGCCGCCGACCACCGCGGCGATCAGACCGGCGGCAATGGGCGCGTCGGAGGCGACGGCGATACCGAGGGACAGGGGCAAAGCTACGAGGAACACCACGAGCGACGCGGGCAAGTCGTGGCGAAACAGCGTCTGCCAGCGGGACTCGCCCGGGCTCGGCTGCACGGAAGTGTCGGACATACTTCTCCTTCACCAGGTCTGACGAGGACCCGGACGATGTCGAACAAGGGCATCGAGGAGGCGCTGTGGACGGCATTGGCCACAAGATCGCCGGGAAGTGAAGGCAAGACTAAGAGTAAAGACTAAGCAAAGCCTGAGAAAACATGCGCCACAATGAAAAACATGCGTGAACTTCGCGTATCCACGCCCGGTTTTCTAGGCGGGTTGTGCAGAAACGCGACGTCCGAGGTCTGCTATCTCGGCGAGGCCGTCGATAGTGACCTCCACCACCCGGGCGGTCGCGATATCGAAGAACAGGCCCGACACCACCACGCCGCGCTCCTCGACCCCACGCCGCACGACCGGGTGCAGATGCAGCGTCTCCAGTTGCACCGCCACGTTCACCATGGCGAGTTGATCGATCGGCCCGAACCCCGCGGCCGCCGCCGCGGCGGCCACCGGATGCCCGAGCCGATAGCGGTCCAGGCTGGGTCGCGCCTTGGCCAACCACGCATCCAGGTCCGAGCCCGACACCGCCTCCGCGAACAGCGCCTGCATGGCCCCGCAACCGGAGTGCCCGCACACCACCACCGAGCGGATATCGAGCTTGTCGAGGGCGTAGACCAGCGCGGCCTCGATGGAGGCGTCGCTGCCGTCCGCGGGCACCAGATTGCCGACATTGCGCACGGTGAACAGGTCACCCGGCCCGCTGTGGGTGATGACATTCGGGACGATCCGCGAATCCGCGCAGGTGAGAAAGACCGAGTGCGGGTCCTGGCCGTCACGCAGCCCGCCGAGGTGCGGGCGCACCACATGGGCGTGGCTGCGGTGGTATTCGGCAATGCCGACGACGATCGGATCGGCGGGCCGCGCGGTGCGCCGCCAGGGGCCGAGCACCTCGTCGAGCATGCGCCGGGCATCGGCGCGCGCGGGCGGGCCGATGACGGCGGTAGCCATGCGCACCGGGCCCATCTCCACGAATTCGACTGTGCCGCCGGTGCTCTCGTGCTGACGCGCCCAATCCTGAATGGCCTCGCAGGCGGCGTGGTCGAGGAAGTCGACGCTCAACTCCACCAGCACATCCGCCCCGGCGGGCACCTTCGCGAACTGACCGGAGAGCCGGGGCAGCGCGAGGAAGGTGCAGGTGCCCTCGATACTCACCATCCACTTGCCGGTATCGGGCACCGACATGGCGGTGACCGTCACCCGCACCACCCGCCACAGCAGCAGCGCGAAGGCGATGCCCAGACCGATCAGCACGCCTTCGAGGAGATTGAGGAACACCACGCCCACCACGGTCGCGGCGTAGACGACGAGATCGCCCGTGCGGTGCGCGAGCCGGATATCGGCCAGCTTCACCAGCTGAATGCCGACGACGATGAGCAGACCCGCGAGGGCGGCGGTGGGTATCTGCTGCACCAAGCCCACGAGGGCCACCGAGAACACGAGCAACCACACCCCGTGCATGACCGCCGAGGCCCGCGAGCGCGCGCCCGCCCGCACATTGGTGGCACTGCGCACGATGACGCCGGTGACCGGCAATCCGCCGAGCAGGCCCGAGGTCATATTGGCGGTGCCCTGCGCCACCAGTTCGCGGTCGAAATTGGTGCGCGGACCACTGTGCATCTTGTCGACGGCCACCGCCGAGAGCAGGCTCTCCACGCTCGCGATGAGCGCGATGGTCAGCACCGCGAGGGCGACCGCACCCCAGTTCCCGTGTGGAATCTCGGGGAGCCCGATGGCGTCGAACAGCGAGCCGTTCAACACGATTCGCTCCACCTGGCCCGGCAGCGCCAGCGACAGTACGGTCGCGGCGACCACGGCCACCAGCGGTCCGGGCACCGCCCGCAGCGGGCGCGGCAGGTACTTCCACCCGACCATGATCACGATGACCAGCCCGCCGATGAGCACCGCGGGCCCGTGCATGTTCACCAGCTGCCCGGGCAGCTGCGTGATGTTCTGCAGCGCGGTGCTGCCGGAGGACCCGCCGAGCAGCACATGCACCTGCTGCAGCGCGATGGTGATGCCGATACCGGCGAGCATGGCGTGCACCACCACCGGCGCGATGGCCAGCGCCGCGCGGGCGATTCGACTGAGCCCGAACAGGATTTGCAGCACACCGGCCGCAACGGTGATGAAACACGTTGTCTTCCAGCCGAATTGGTTGATGGTCTCGGCGACCACCACGGTCAGACCGGCGGCGGGACCGCTGACCTGTAGGACGGATCCCCCCAGCAGTCCCGCGACCACGCCGCCCACCACGGCGGCGATGAGGCCCGCGGCGACGGGAGCCCCTGAGGCGAGGGCGATTCCGAGCGAGAGCGGCAGCGCGACCAGGAACACCACGAGCGAGGCCGGAAGATCTTTGCGAAGCACCTCAGCGAGACCAGGAAGCGACGTCCGGGCTGCTTGTTCGGTGTCGGTGGACATATTTCTCCTTCGCCGAACCGACTGGGTCGATCCGGTTCATCGGTCAAACATGTACTGGCATCGAGAGCGGGCGGGCGAAGCTTTGAAGCGGGCCTACAACACAGGCCGTCCTAATCGTAAAGAGTCAGCAAAGACGGCGAAAAGGTTTTGCGCGGAAATACTGTCGCCGCTACCAAACTGTGACCTAGGACACTGCGGAGCGGTGCCGAATCGAAGCCCCGCGCGACCGTTCTAATTACCCGTATGACACCCGCGAGAGTCAGCCGCCGCAGTGCGCTGGGATTGGCCGCCGGACTGTCCCTGAGCCTGCTGATCCCGGGGCGCGCCGCGGCCGATCCGCGCATCTCCGGCCTGCGCTACACCCTGACCTCGTTCACCAACGACAGCGAAACCGATTTGTACGTCTACGAATCCGGCGACGCCACCAACTTCCAACTGCTGCGCGCACAGGCCTACACCCCGCCGGGCGGACTGCTGCGCGACCCCAGCATGTTCCGCCATGTCGACGGCTCGTACTACCTCACGTACACGACCGGCTGGGAAGGCCACACCATCGGTTTCGCACGCAGCACCGACCGGCTCACCTGGACCCATCTCTACGACTACGACGTTCCGATGCCCGACATCGTCAACTGCTGGGCCCCCGAATGGTTCATCGCCCCCGACGGCCGGGTCGGCGTGATCGTCTCGCTCTACCACGACCACCGCTTCACGCCGTATCTCATGACCGCCACCGACACCAGCCTGCGAACCTGGACGCCGCTGGCCCGCCTGGCGGGATTGGCGCCGCCGCCCGACGACACCGAATCGGACGGCTATATCGACACCACCGTCATCGTGCACAACGGCCGCTTCTACGCCTTCACCAAACAGGAGAGCACGAAGTTCGTGGAGCTCGCGGTGGCCGACGAGCCGACCGGGCCCTACAGCTTCATCGGCACCGGCGATTGGGCGGGCTGGGGCGGTCCGCGCGAAGGACAGTCGGTCACTCGGCTGCCCGACGGCGGCTGGCGCATATTCCTCGACGCCTACCTCGAGGGCAAGTACTACTACAGCGACAGCTACGACGACTTCGCGACCTGGACGCCGCCGCGCGAACTACCCGGACTCTCCGGAATCGTCCGACACGGCACGATTTTCATCGAGAACGACGGACCAGCCACCACGCCGCACCCAGCGTGACGGCATAGACGATCACATAGGCGTTCATGAAGATCTGCGCGAACGGCCAGGTGGGCGGCAACAGGAAGACGCCGACCGACACCCAGGTCTCGGTGTACTGATAGGTCCAGGCGGCGACCGAGACGTACAGCGCGAGCGCCACCAGCCACCACCGCGGCGACCGCAGCGCCCGGTGCACGATGTACACCAGCAGCGGGACGAACCACACCCAGTGGTGTCCCCAGGAGAACGGGGAGATGGCGCAGGCGGTCATGCCGCTGAGGACCACTGCGAGCAGCCGCTCGCCGCGGTCGTAGAGCCGCTTGGCCAGCAGCGCGCCCGCCACCGCGCAGACACCGGCGACCAGCAGCCACAACCACACCGGCGGCGGATGGCCCATTACATGGGCGAGCGCACCGCGCAGCGACTGGTTGGACGGGTGCCCGTCGTCGGCGATGCGATCGGACTTCATGAAGGTCGACAGCCAGTACTGCCGGGAATCCGCGGGCAGCACCACCCAGGCCAGCGCGATGGTGGCGAGGAAGACCGCCGCCGCCGTCACCGCGGTGCGCCACTGCCGCAGCACCGCGAATTGGAAGATGAAGAATCCGGGCACCAGCTTGATTCCGGCCGCGATGCCAACGCCTGTGCCGCGCAGGCGATCTCCGTCGTCGCGCGAGAAGTCCCACAGCACGAGCAGCATCAGCATCAGGTTGATCTGCCCGTAGTACAGCGTGGTGCGCACCGGTTCGAGGAAGACGCAGCCCAGCGCCAGTAGCGCGCTCACCACGGTCAGTCGCGTGGTGGAGCGGTATCCGAGCATGCGGAAGGCCAAGCGGACGCAGGCGATGAGGACGAGCACATTCAGCGTCAGCCACACATTGGTGACATACGACCACGGCACCAACACGATCGGCAGGAACACGATCGTGGAGAAGGGCGTATAGGTGTAGAGCAGCCCGCGAATCGACGGTTCGGTGTAGAGCGGGCGATGTTCGAGAATCCGCAGCGCGCCGTCGCGGTACACGTGCGCGTCCAGTCCGCCGACGAGGAATCCGGCCTTGTCCAGCCAGGGATCCACCGTGGTCAGGAGCAGGGTCACCGAGAGGACGGCGAGGGCTCCCAGCAGGAAAATGGTTCCCCGAGAGCGCGGCAGCTCCTTTACGCGCTCCTCACCCACGGACGTTTACGTTAGCTAAGAGTCAGCGCGCGGGCATGACCAGGGTTCCGGGGTGTCCTATGGCGCTGGCCACACTCACGCGCTGGCGCGGCGAATTATGGTGAGCGGTATGTCCGATGTCGATGGTGCCGTCGTTTCCCAGCCGCCCGCGATTCCCGGTGTGCGGCGAACTTTCGTCGAGGCCCGGGGCGTGCGCTTCCATGTCACCGAATCCGGTGCGGCACAAGGGCGTCCGGTGCTCCTGTTGCACGGGTGGCCGCAGCACCACTACGCCTACCGCGATCTACTGGCCGATCCGCCGGAAGGTTTGCGCATCATCGCGCCGGATCTGCCCGGATACGGTTGGTCGGGTGCGCCGCCGCACCGATGGGCCAAGGAAGATGTGGCCTCCGATGTGCTGGCATTGCTGGATGCGTTGGGGGTGGGGCGAACTCTGCTCGTCGGACACGACTGGGGCGCGTATGTCGCCTACCGCATGGTGCTGCGCGAACCGGAACGCTTCGCGGGCTTCCTCGCCTTGAACATGGCGCATCCGTGGTCGCCGACGGGCACGGTGGCGAAACAGATGTGGCGATTCCTCGCCTACCAACCGCTCATCGCGACCTTCGGGGTGCCGTTGCAGCGGCGCACCGGATTCCTGAACCTGCTCATGCGCTCCGCGCTCACCGATCGTGGTGCGGTCGACGCCGAGACGGTGCGGGTTTTCGCCGACCGCTTCCGCGATCCCGTCTGCGCGCGGGCCGCCACCGACACCTATCGCACCTTCTGGCTGCGCGAGATCCCGCGTCTGGCAAGGCATCCCGAGCGCCGTCGGGTCACCGTTCCGATCCGCGCGCTCTTCGGTGTCGACGACGCCGCCGTGCATCATTCCCTGGCGGCCGCCGAGACGGCCCGCGCCGACGACTACACGTTCGAACCCGTCACGGGCTGTGGGCATTTCATCGTCGACGAGCGACCCGAACTGGTGCGCGCCCGGCTGGTCGAATTGGCGAACGCTACGTCGTAGCCCGGTTGCCCGGAAGTCGCTGTCGCGCCTGGTAGGTTCTCCCCGTTCGGTGATCTGCGGTGCGACGGTGGCGACTCTCGGAGGATCGAATGCGGCGCTCGACGGGCTGGATCGGGTTCGGAGCACTGCTTGTCGGAGGAGCGATCCTCTGCGGCGTCGCGACGCCCGCGCACGCCTCGCCACGCGGTGAGTCGCCGCGGCTGGAGGCCGCGAATCAGCGTGATGCCCGGGCGCGCGTCGCGGTCACCGGCGGCCGTCTCGTCCAGGACGGGCGGACCGGGATCGTGAGTGTGGTCGGCCGGGCGGGCACGGTGTACGCGTCGTTCATTCCCGAGGTCTACGTCGACGGCGTCCGGCGGCCGGTGATCGCCGTTATCGACGCGAGCGAGACTATCCTCACCGCCGTCGTGATGGAGGGGCTGCGGGAAGGCAACACCCTCGTCACCGCGGTAGCCGACCGCGGAACGGGCGCGGTCGACGCATGCACCCTGAAGGGCGAGGCCAACGCGTTGACCGGAGCCATTCAGGGAGCGCTGAGCGGCGCACTCCCCCAACGCCTTTCACTCGACGCGAGCACAGTGGTCACCCGCGCCGCCGTAGCGGGCGGCGCGGGTGTCTGGCGGGGTGATGCCGATGGCTGCGTCACCGGGCTGCGCAGGATCGCGGCCTAACGGCGCGCGCTGGTCGTCACCTCTTCACGCTCGGCGGGTTCGGCGAGGGCCTGGTCACGCAGCATGGTCAGGGTGCGCGAGAGGATGCGCGAGACCTGCATCTGCGAAATGCCCAGGCGATCGGCGATCTGGCTCTGGGTCATCGACCCGAAGTAGCGCCAGATCAGGATCTGCCGCTCGCGTTGCGGCAGCTGCGCGATCAGCGGCCGCACCGCCATGGAGTCCTCGAGCAGGTGGTAGCACGGATCGTCCGCGCCCAGGCGCTCCACCAGTGGGTAGGTTCCCGAATCCTCATCGGCCGCGGCGACGTCGAGCGAATCGGTGTCGTGGCAGTTGGCGGCGATCATGGCCCGGGTGACCTCGGTGACCTCGACCTCGAGTTCCGCCGCGAGTTCCCGCGCGGTCGGCATGCGATGCAGCCGCTGCGCCAGCACCTCGGTGGCGGGTCCGAGCCGCGCGTGGGTCTCCTTGATACCGCGCGAAACCCGTACCGCCCAGGTGCGATCACGGAAATGCCGCCGCACCTCACCCATGATGGTCGGGATCGCGAAGGACAGGAACTGCGCGCCGTGGGTGGGATCGAATCGATCCACGGCATGCATCAGCCCGACCCGTGCGGTCTGCACGAGATCGTCGAATTCCTCACCGCGCCTGGCGAATCGGCGCGCGATATGCTCGGCCAGCGGCAGCCCTCGCCGTACGATCTCCTCGCGTAGCTCGGCACGCTTCGGATCGTCTTCGGCCAAAGCCGCGAGCCTGCCGAACCACGGTTCCAAATTGTCGTAGCTGTCGCCCGTGTTCCTGGCATGAGACGCGAACGTGGTCGTCTGTGCAGGGGTCGACTCCGTCATCGGAACTCCTCGTTCCCTCCGACTTCACCGAACCGGCATCTTTCTGTACCGACCCGACGTATCAAGGGGAGTACCCCACTACCGACGTCGTCGAAACATTAATCATTTCGCGACTTTCCCTGCCTTGACGGCTGGAAACGCCGCGTCGACCGCTACCGGCCCTAACGGACGCCGCTCTTGCGCTGGTTGGCAATGAATCGGGCCTTCTTGTAGCGATTCCCGCAGGTGTTCATGTCACACCATTTCCTGGTGCGACTTTGGCTGGTGTCGAAGAACGCGGCCTGGCAGGTCGGCGAGGCGCACAAGGCCAATTTTCCATCACGTTCGCCCGCGATGATGCTGACGGCGTCGGCTGCGATAACGCCCAAGGCGTCTTCGACGCGGGAATCCGAGCTGAGTCGCCACTGCCGGTGGCCCTCGGGTGTCAGGACGGCCGCTGCCCGGCCTTCGATGCTGCGCTCGTTGATTACTCGGACGGCGGCGGCGGGAAGCGCGTCCTGGGTCGCGGCTGCGGTCGCGGCGGCGTGAATCGCTTCTCTCAGCTCCCGGGCGAGTTCGTGCTGTGCGGCGGTGCAGGAGTCGACCGCGAGGCCGCTCACCGCCAGCCAGTCCACGAGTCGCTGCGGTGTGGGGATGCGTTCCACGGGAGTGCCATGGCGCTCCGACAGCGTCCCCGTGAAGCTGGTCGCCAGCACGTTGCCGAGCCGAAAATCAGGAAACCCACCGCGCATGGAACCATCTTAGCTGGTTGCCGCCTGTCACAACGCCGTGTTAGAACCGTCTTAGCCGGTTCCACGTGACCAAGGAGGTCTCATGCCCCGCATCAGCGACGACGTACAACCGTTCGAAGCCCACGCGACCGACGCCGACCTCGAGGATCTGCGAGCGCGCTTGGCCGCGGCGCGACTGCCGGAGGCCGAGACGGTCCACCGCGCCGCACCCGACCCGCGCCGATGGGATCAGGGCGTGCCCCTCGCCGATCTCGTCGACCTCGTGGACTATTGGCGCACCGAGTACGACTGGCGGTCGTTCGAAGCCCGCCTCAACCGAATCGGCCAGTACCGCACGACCATCGATGGCCTCGGAATCCACTTCCTGCACCGCCGCTCCGAGCGCCCGGACGCCGTTCCGCTGATCCTGACGCATGGCTGGCCTGGCAGCGTCGCCGAATTCGTCGACATCGTGGAGGAGTTGGCGGACCCCTCAGACGCTGGCGCGCCAGCCTTCCACGTCGTCGCGCCGTCGTTGCCGGGCTTCGGGTACAGCGACAAACCGGCCACGACGGGATGGGGAATCGAGAAGATCGCCGCCGCCTGGGTGGAGCTGATGGGACGGCTCGGCTACGACAAGTTCCTCGCCCACGGCGGCGACTGGGGCGGCGTGATCACCACGGTCCTCGGCGGCAGATTCCCCGAACACGTCCTCGGCATCCACACACTGACCCCGCAGGCCCCGCCCGGACTGACGACCGACGGGCTGACGGCGGCCGAGATCGCATGGACCGAGGAGACCCGCGACTTCTGGGGCCACCGCGCGGCATACGCGAAACAGCAGGCGACACGGCCGCAGACCATCGGGTATTCGCTCGTCGACTCTCCGGTCGGGCTGCTCGCCTGGATACTCGACAAGTTCGCCGAGTGGACGGATACCGAGGACTCTCCGTTCGAGAGGGTTTCGCGGGACAGGATTCTCGATGACGTCACGCTGTACTGGTTGACGGGGACGGGTGCGTCGGCGGCTCGCATCTACTACGAAAGCCATGATTCGCTCGATCCGGAGTTGCGGGTTGAGGTTCCCTCGGCGCTCACTGTCTATCCGCGTGATGTCGAGAAGTGTCCGCGGGGTTGGGCGGAGCGGAGGTTTCGGGAGATCGTGTGGTGGGGGGTGCCTGAGGTCGGGGGGCATTTTCCGTCGTTGGAGGTGCCGGGGGAGTTCGTCGCTGATCTGCGGGGAGGGCTGGGGGCGGTGCTTGGTGTACGTGCGGTTTTGGAGCGTGGCCAATAAGGCGCTTCGCTGGCTACTGGGTGGCTTGTATAAGAGTTAAAGATTCAGTGTGGTTGCGTCGGGTGACTTTCCTGACTTGAGCTAACGCGACTTGGGAGCCTCGACCTCGGCTTCCAGCCTTTGGGACTGCACTAATGCTGTTTTAGAGAAACAAGATTCAAGAGCAAGAACGAGTCACTCGCCCGGATCATTGGCCGGTGTGTGGGGCACGCCGCTTCGCGACGTAGCGGGCTTCGCCGTGGTGGGCTCGGTTCACTCGCCACCGACGCGCGGGGTCGATGTGCGCGGGTGCACGCCATGCCACGCGGCCCGGGAACTCCGAATCCTCGCCGAGGACTTGGGTTTCCCACCCCGCCTCGGTGCCGGTGATCAACCCATGACAGCGATCACAGGCCAGGGTGAGGTTCTCGATATCGGTCGGGCCCCGTTGCGCGTAGCCGAGGACGTGGTGCATTTGGCACATCGTCGCCGGAGCGTCGCAACCTGGACGAGTGCAGCCACGCTCGATCGCCGTGCGCGCCAGCCGTTGCCACCGATTGCCGAGTCGGGGTCCGACTCCGAGGTGCAGGGGCATGCTGCGGCGGTGATCGAAGATCATCAACACGGGGTGCGCGCCTTGAGCCATGCGCAGCGCCTCACCCAGCGGGACGCTGCCACCGGTCGCGGTGGTGGCATAGCCGCTCGCCTGTTCGACGTCTTGCACGCTCATCGTCAGCACCACCTGCACCGGGATACCGCGATGCACACCGAGGTTCTCCGGGCCACCCGCGCGCAGAAACGCCTCGAACGCATCATGATTGCGCTGCGCGGCCGTGCGCGTATCGCGCGCGGCGGCGGCCTTCACCACCTCCGGGTCGACGGGACCAGCGGTGGCGGTAGGGCTTTCAGGATCGGCGGGATTGCACATGCCCGGACGCGCCCACTTCGCGAGCATGACGTCCATCAACGCCCGCAGCGACGGGGTCAACGTCATCACGCCGTCGGACATACCGTCCACGCCTTGGCTGGTGAGGGTGATACCGCGGCGACGTTGCCGGTCGGCATCGCTGGTGAGCTTCCCGTCCGGATCGAGATGGGCGAGGATCGCCTCACCGAGCCTGCGCATCCCATGCGGGGTCACCTCCCGCGCGTGCGCGGCGAGTTCCTGCTCGGCCAGCTCCCGGTCCGCGGCCGCGACACTCGCGGGCACCCTGTTCATCGTCGCGATAATCGTGCGCACATGATCCGGGGAGATCGCGCCCTCGGCTTGGGCTTCGGCGGTGTGCGGCAACAACGGCTCGCGCCGTGCCCCACTCGCACCCAGAAACGGCACCAGGTTCTCCGTGGCTTGAATGCGCCGCCATGCCTCGGCCTTCGACAGGTTCAATGTCTCGACGAGATACTTGTGCAGCGCCGAGCGTCCCGGCACGCGTGGCAGGCCACGGTCGGAGGCTCCCATGACCAGTCGGTGGCCGAAGTAGGCGAGTTTCCGCATCGCGGTTTCGATCCGCAGCATGGCGTCGACGTATTCGTCATCCGACAGCGGAATCAGCGACGCTTCCGCCAATTCGTCGACCACCGCGACGAAGGAATCGACCGCATCGTGTGCTCGTTGTACCCCGCCCCGTATCATGCTGTAATTCTATCGCGAAAATGGTTGCGACAGAACGGCTTTTGTCCGGTTATGGAATTCTCAAAAGTCTGTTTTCTTTTATTTCTTGATTCTCTAAAACAGCATTAGTGCAGTCCCAAACGCCGGAAGCCGAAGCCGAGGCTCCCAAGTCGCGTTAGCTCAAGTCAGGAAAGGCACCCGACGCAACCACACTTCATGCTTTTAATCTCTTACCTTCCACTACCCTAACCACATCGACCAGACACAGAGCACCCAAACCACACCCAAGAAGGCAGCCCCCTGGCCCACCCTAACCGGCTGCCTAATCGCCGTATTCATGCAAATGGTCGACGGAACAATCATCACCACCGCCCTCCCCACCATCACCAAAGACCTCAAAGCCTCCCCCCAATCACAACTCCTGTTCATCTCCGCCTACGCCCTGACCTTCGCCTGCACCCTCCTAACAGCCGCAAGACTCGGCGAACGACTAGGCCGCCGCACCACCTTCCTCACCTCCCTGCTGATCTTCACAACCGCATCGATGTGGTGCGGAATATCCTCCACCGCACCCGAACTCATAGCCGCCCGAGTACTCCAGGGCTGCGCCGCCGGAGGCATGGCAGCACAAACCATCGCCATCGTCACAGCCAGCTTCCCGCGCAACCGCCACCCCCAGGTCTTCGCCATCCTCGGCGCCGTAGCCGGATTCGCGGGCATGGTCGGCCCCATCCTCGGCGGAGCACTCGTAGCGGCGAACCTCTTCGGACTCGGCTGGCAAGCCGTGTTCTTCATCAACCTGCCACTAGGACTGCTCGCATTCGCCCTGACCTTCCGATACCTGCACCTGGGTCGTCCCGAACACCGCGAGCCCCTCGACCCCGCCGGGGCAGTGCTGTCCACCGCCAGCTTGTTCCTACTGCTCTACGCCCTCACAGATATCCAGCAAAACGGTTGGCAGTCCGAACCATTCGCTCTCATGGCAGCGGCTTCGGCATGTTCGACGGTGTTCTTCGTTCAGCAACGCCGACAGACACGTCGAGCCCGCAACCCACTCTTGCGATTCGACCTATTCGCCGATCGTCGCTTCGCCATCGGCTCAATCTTGGTAACCGTATTCTTCGGCCTCTTCACGGCTTTCGTCTTCGCGATATCCATCACCTTGCAAGACGAACTCCACTTCTCCCCCTGGAAAACCGGCCTACTGATGACGCCGTTCGCCCTCGGAGCCTGTGCGGGCGCGCTCGCAGCGCCATTCTCGGTGCGACGCTGGGGAGTTCGCACGATGACGGTCGGCATCACCGGCTATGGCCTGTGCGTCGCCGTCGGTGCCGCGTATCTGGATATGACCGACGGCGACGTCTCCATACCGTTGGTCATCGGCCCGGTCTTCCTTGCGGGGTTCTGCATCGGATTGTTCTGTGTACCACTGCAACCCATCATGCTCTCCGGTTTGGCGCAGCGGCAGATGGACGCGGCGTCGGGGCTGTTGCCGACCATCGAGCAGATCGGCAATGCCTTGGGCCTGGCCCTGTTGAGTGCGGTGTTCTTCCGCGCGCACACCATTGCCGGAAGTGTCACCATGTTCGCCGCCATCGCGGCGGTCGCGCTCGGCCTGGGCGTGCTGACTCTTTTTCTGCCCGAACCGGATCGGTCCTGACGCCCTACACCCCGAGCGCCGCCGCGAACACCGGCCACGAATCGTGCAGGTCGTCCTGCCAGTACGGCCAAGCGTGAGTTCCGTTGCGGTTCACTACCGTCGCCGGAATCCCCAGGGCGGCAAGTCGATCCGTCAATGCGGCGGTGCAGCCGCGCACCACCGATTCCATCCCGCCGCCCACCAGCATACGGTCCGCCAGCCGACCGGCGTCACCGGCAATCGATGGGTCGGTCAGCGTGTCGTGGACACCCGGCGCGCCATTGCCCGCCGAAATGTACAGTGCCACACCGCGTAACCGCTCCGCGTTGAGCACCGGGTCGTGCGCCGCCCAGGCCGGATTGCCGAATCCTCCCCACATGTTCCCGGCGTTCCCGCCGAACAGCCCAAGCTGCGAGTGCACATACAGGTTCGACATCGCATCGCTCGTGCGTGGACACCCGCTGAAGGAGCCCACGGCCTGATATCGGCCGGGTGCCTCGATCGCGAGGTTGAGGGCCGAGGTCGCCGACATGGATGTTCCCGCAACGGCGTTGCGGCCGGTCATTCCGAAATGGCCTTCCATCAGTGGCGGTAGTTCGTCGATCAGGAAGGTGGACCAGCGGTTGCGGCCGAGCACGGGGTCGTCGGCGAGCCAATCGGTGTAGTAGGAGGCGTGTCCGCCGATCGGTTGGATCACGTTGACCGGCTTGTCCGCGAAGAACCGTGCGGCGTCGGTGCGATTGGTCCAGGGGCCGCCGGTCTCACCACCGTCGATCGCATTGAGCAGATACAGCGCGGGCGCGGGTCCGCCCGGGTGCGACACCCAGACCGGGATCGCTCTGCCCATGGCCGCCGAGTAGACGACGACCTCGAACTGGCGGCCGCCGAGGGGACGCACTTCGAGAATCGACGATCCGGGATCGGCTGTTGCCGGAATTGGCAACAGCACAGCGAATGCAGCGATGAGGACGACCAGGCCACGCAGAAGCCGTTGCATAGTGGGAGTATCCCCGGTTGAGCGCCGATTTCGAGGGACCGCAGGGCGTGTTCCGCGAGCGAGCCGCAACATTCGCTCGTCAGTTGCCTTCTGATCGAGGAACGGTGTCGGTTGCGCGACAGATAGGTGGAGCGGCCGCCCGTCGGCGTGTCGCCGAACACGCGACTGCCGCATGCTGACACCCTGAGAACGGCTGGTCGAAGGGAGATATGCGGTGACCTTGCGACGTCGCGACATGCTCATGGCTTGCGCCGGTGGTCTCGTGTTGGCGGGATGCGCCCGGGAGCGGCCACCCGCGCCGCAGCCCGAACCGGCCGTTCTCCGCTTCGATCCCCCGCTGGATTCGCGCGCGGTCGATCCGCGCAAGCTCGCCACCGTCACGGTCTCCGACGGCACGCTGCGATCGGTCGAATGGCTGGACGAGACGGGTCGACCGCTACCGGGCGCGCCCGCACCCGATCAGCGGAGCTGGACCAGCACCGAACCCCTCGGCTACGGCCACACCTATACCGCGAAAGCGGTGGCGCACGGCGAAACCGGCGAGATCACCGCCACGACGACCTGCGCGACGGTCTTGCCCGATCAGCTCGTCGATGTGTCGTTGCGCTCGGCGACCATGATGGAGTTGGCCGAAAACGACACCTACGGAGTGGGTTTCGTATTGGTCGCGCGGTTCGACGACGCTGTCGACCAAGTGGCGGCCGAGGACCATCTGAAGGTCACGACCGAGCCCGCGGTGCCGGGCAGCTGGTATTGGCTCGACGACCGCAACGCGCATTGGCGGCCGGAGCACTACTACGCGCCGGGCACCCGAATCACCGTTGCCGCAGAACTTTTCGGTGTCGCGCTCGGCGACGGGCGGTACGGTCTGCGCGATCAGCGCGTCTCGGTGCTCATCGGCCCGGCCCACGTCGCCATCGCCGACGACAACACCAAACATATCGACGTCTTCGAGAACGGCATTTTGGTGCGGTCCATGCCCACCTCGATGGGCATGGGCGGGACGGCGGTCGTGGGCGGGAATGTGCTGTCCTTCTGGACCCGCCCCGGCACCTACACCGTCCTGGACCGCCAGAGTTCGGTGACCATGGACTCCTCCAGCTACGGCCTGCCCGTCAACTCCCGCCTCGGCTACCGCACGAAAATCAACAATGCGGTGCGCATCAGCCATGACGGCATCTTCGTCCACGAATTGGCGGAAAGCATGTGGGCCCAGGGCAATACGAACGTCTCGCACGGCTGCCTCAACCTCTCCCCCGCCGACGCCGCGTGGTTCTACGATTTCGTCGTCCCGGGCGATGTGGTCGAGGTCCGCAATACCGGCGGCGAACCCCTCGACATCTGGCAGAACGGGGACTGGGGTATTCCGTGGGCTCAGTGGTGTGGCGGTAGCGCCTTGCGTTAGCGTCCGGCACACCCGGTCGGGCGCATTATTGTGCGATGACACATTCACGCAGCTCAGGCTCTGATTTTCCGGCCTGAAACCAGGCGGTGACGGCTGTCTCCCGCGCTCGCCTATTGTGCTCCGAACCACACCTGTCTACCGTGTCCGAGACCAATGGGTTTCACAATGTTCGGCGTGGGGCCCGCGAGGGAGGGGACAGAGTTGTCGAGAAGGTGGCCGCGGGTCGGCGTCATGGTGGCGGCGATCGCATTGGCTGGTGTGGTCGGGGGGCCGGTCGCGACAGCGCAGGAGAGCCCGCCCGGGGCGACCGCGCAGAGCGTGTTCGCCACCGCCGGACCGCATCCGGTGGCGACGGCCGTACGAACGAATCCGTGCCAGGAGTCGGTCTTCGGGATGATCCAGCACGTCGTGGTGCACGCGTTCGGCAATCGGGAGGATCTGACCTGTACGCAGGCGTTCCCGAACGGCCTGGAGTCGCCGATCGGGGTGAACACCTACTATCCGGCGGATATCGCCGAGCTGGGCAGCGCCCCGCTGATCGTCTTGACGCCGGGCATCCACTCCAACCCCGGCATGTACGACCGACTGGCCCGGCAGTGGGTCGGCCACGGATTCGTGGTGACGGTCCCCTACGACTACTTCAACTCCCTCGCCTACGTTCCGGCCGCCGGGCTCGCCGTGGCGATCGGCGCGAACAGGGATCCGAATTCGCCGCTGCACAACAGGATCGACCTCGGGCGGACCATCTTCGCGGGACATTCCGCCGGTGGCCAGGCCGCGCAGCAGATCACCTCGGTGCTGCCGCGGGTCGCCGGGGCGATCGACCCGGCGTTGACGGTCGCGGGCGTGCTGGCGATAGAGCCCGGCCCACTGGCGCTCGGCCCGCTGCTCACCGTCCCCACACTCTTCCTCACCGGCTACAACGACTGGGTCGTACCGGATTTCGCGTGGGTGCGGTGGTGGCAGTACAACCTGACCTCCAACGCACCGGCGTGGATCGCCAATGCCCGTGGGGTCAGCCATTTCTCGCCGGTCGACGCTCCCGAGCACTGGCTGTCCAACGGCACGGCCACGGCCTGGCTGCTGTACCTGGCCTTCGGTGACGAAACCGCCAAGGACTTCTTCGTCGGTCCGGACTGGCGATTGCGTTCGGACCCCACGTATTTCACCGTCGAACGCAATGCGCTCGCGGACCGCCTCCACTGATCCCCGATTCATCGAATGAGGAAGCTATCCATGAAGTTCCGCCGCACCTGGGCCGGTCCGCTCGGAGCCGCCGCGCTGGTCGCCGCCGTCTCCCTCGCCGCCGCTCCCGTCGTCTCGGCCCAGCCGAGCGACGAATCGGACTGTGCCGCACCGGCCGCCGGTGCCTTCTTCGAGCGGCGAGATCCGGGCGCGGTGGGAATGGATGCCGCCGCGGTGAACGACGCACTCGACTTCGGCACTCGCGCGGGCGGTTACGCCGTGCAGGTGTACCGGCACGGCTGTCTGGTCGGCGACCGCACGCCCACCGGGAATGTGCCGCTGCCTCTGGCCAGCGCCACCAAGGGGGTGGCGTCGATCGTGGTGGGCCGCGCCATCTCGATGGGCTACTTCGGGGTCGACGACCCGCTCGGGAAGTTCTTCCCGCAGGCCGATGCGGCGCACGCGAATCTCACTGTGCGCCAGGTGCTCAACCAGAACACCGGCATGCATTTCAGCTGGCCGACCGATATCGCGGGGCTCTACACCGATTCGGCCTGGCAGTCGCTGGCGCAGCCGATCGAGCACGAGCCGGGCACCACCTTCCAGTACGCGCAGAATGTCATCGCGCTGCTGGTGAAGATCGTCGAGGCCACCACCGGCACCGATTTCCAGGACTTCGCGCAGCGAGAACTGATGGGGCCCTTGGGAATCGATCGCGGCAACTGGGTGTGGCTGCGTGACCGCAGCGGCAATACCGCGGTCAATGGCGGGCTCGCCATGCGGCCCAATGATCTGGGTCGGCTGGGGCAGCTGCTGTTGCGCGAGGGCCGCTGGGGTGACCGGCAGCTCCTCGACGCCGACTATGTCCGTCAGGCGCGCACGCCCGCCGACTCCAATGGCGGGTACGGATTCCTGTTCTGGCTCAATGCCGGTGACAGTTACAAGGGCGTCGAGGTGCCCGTCGCCAACTCCTACGACCACCGGCTGTTCCCCGGTTCCCCGCACGACCTGTACACCCTCGAGGGCGCGCTCGGGCAGTTCCTGACCATTGTGCCCAGCCGCGATCTGGTCATCGTCCGCCTCGGCGTGCCGACCCGCCTCAACCTCGCCAATCCGGTCGCCCTGCTCACCGGCAGCGGCAATCCGGACAATGCGGAGCTGTTCCGCCGCGTCACCACGGCGGTCAGCGATGTGCCGGACGAGCCCTACGACGACCCGTACCGCTACCCCAGCAAGCCGCTGCACATCGACAATGTGGAGACGCTGGCCGCCTTGGCCGACCCGGTGAACGCCGTCTCGGTCCTGCTCGGCGTCGGACCGTACGCCTCCACCAACTGCAATGTGTTGTGGTGCAACGGAACCGTGGTTCCGCTGGACGTGTTCCAGTTGCTGCTCGATACCGGCGGCCAGATCGCCGGGGCGCTGCTCGCCCTCGGCAACACGCCGCGCTGACGGCTACCCGTCGACCGTCAGGAAGGTGAGGTAGCTCGGGTGGTCCGGATCGAGAACGATGGTCTGCCCGTTCACCTTTCGCCGCAGCGCCGGGGGCAGCCAGTGCCGAGGGAAGCTGGCCGGGGCGATGGCGACGCGCAGCCGATGCCCCGCGCGCAGCACCGCCTCGGTGGGGTTGATCTCGATATCCATGTCGAAGGGCTCCCCCGGCACCACCGGCAGCACCGCATCGGCGCGCAGGGTGTGCAGCGGGAACACGAGTTCTCCGTCGACGTAGGTGCTGCCCGCCTCGTCGACGGCTCGCAGCGAGGAGAGCAGCGCGCCGCGGGTGAGGGTGGCCGACGTACCGTCGGGTTCGACATCGGTGACGGTGACCGACCAGAAGGCGTCCGTCCCACCGGTTTCCACCCGCAGATGCAGGTTGAGCGGCCCTGACAGCACCAGGTCGGATTCCAGTGCGGCGGTGGTGAAGGTGACCGCGGCGGCCTCGGCGCGGCGATCGTCGCGGCCGTGGCCCAGCAGGGTGGTCGCGCCCGTGGACATGAGCGCGGTGTTGTTGGAGGCGAGGCTGCCGCGCCCGGTCGGCAAGGGCAGTCGGGTGCTGTCGGCCGGTGGCGTATCGCTGAGGGACGCATCGGTATTCGCGTGCGCCGCCGAACCGCTGCGTTGGGCGGCGAGGTAAAGCCGTCGCACGGTCGCGGCGGGGTCGGGGAAGCTCGGTCGGGTGAACCAGCCTCCACCGCCCTGGCGGCGCACGGTGACCGGGCCGTAGCCGTCGATGCCGTTGTCGATTCCCTTGAGCCACTTGTCGAACCACGCGCACTGCAATTCGTCGAGCGCGGGCGGGTTGCCCGGTTCACCGAATCCGCCGCCGATGCTGATGTGGTAGCCGTCGTCGACCAGGACCTGTTTGGCACCGCCGTGCAGGTCGATGCGGTCGAACATGCGAAAGTTCGACCGGTTGTACACATCGTGCCAGCCGCCGTGGATCCAGGTGGCGGCGGTGATGTTCTCGAAGGCCGGAAGCCGCTGTGCCCATTGGTCGTTCAGGAATCCGTCGGGATGCCCGTCGGTGGTGGCGATGCGCGCGGCCAGTCCCAGCCCACTGAACGGTTCGGAGCCCCGGTCGCGTAGATACTGCCCGAGCAGCCGATTGCGCACCAGCCCGCGCGGCGACGGCAGGAACTTTCCGGCATTGACGGCTGCCAGCCACAATGCCATCCCCGGCGTGGGCACGCCTCCGGTCAGACCGAGTTCCCGAACCGGATCCTCACCGGCCACGATCGCGAACACGGCATCGAGCCCTTCCGGCCGCTGCCCCGCCGCGATGAGCGCGGCGATCCCGCCATAGGAGATGCCGGTCACCGCGAGATGCCCATCGCACCACGGTTGTTCGCGCACCCACGCCAGCACCTCCAGGTAGTCGAGGTGTTCGCGCGGGCTGAAGAAATCCCAAGTCCCCGTGGAGGATCCGGTACCACGCACATCCACTACCAGGTCCACGTAGCCGCGCGACACCAGTGTGCGGTTCGTGGCCCAGACATCGATAGCGCCACCGGCCGGGGTGTGCGCCAGATCGCGGCCGGTGAAGCGACGCCGGTCCGAGGGCCGCACCCGGCTGCCCGCCCGCCGGGCGAGCCGCGCGATCCGCCCACCGTAGCGATTGGCCAGCCGGTTGTACGGGGTGAAGTTGACGACCACCGGGAGGGCGTCCGCGACCGGTTCCGACCTGCGGTAGGCGGGCCGGTGGAGATCGGCGCACAGCACTGCCCCGTCGGAGAGCGGGATGGTGACCGTGGGATCGAGGTGGACCGCCGGATACTGTTCGGGCCCGATATCGAAGCGGGTGTCCGGCGGTAGCGGGATGGTGCCGGGATGCAGGGGCGCGGCCATGGTCAATCCTCTCGACGGCGTCGTCACACGCGATCGATTGTCCCAGACAGAGCCTCACAGGGCGATATCCCAGGCCAGTTGTCGCACTTCCGGATTCGGCGAGGACCGCAATCGCTCGGTCTCCGCGTGGCGTTCGGGTGTGCTTTCGATCGCCTCGAGCAGACCCAGCGCGAGGATGTCTCCGATGAGGTCACCGCGCGCGCCGAGTGTTTCCAGCGCTGACCGAATGAGCTCGATCGGCTTGCGCCAGTGCAGATATGACGTCAGGCTCGGGACGAATCGCATGGCCAGCAGTGGGGTGAAGCGGTCGGCGAGCGCGTCGAGTTGGGCGGCCCACCGCTCGGCATCCGTGCGCTCGGTGGGCAGTAGTGCGATCAGCATGCGGGCGGCCGCGAGCAGATGCGCCGGATGGTCGAGCAACAGCTCCGCGGCCGAGCGCGCGAGGTCCTGTCGCCACGGCTCGTGACCGCTGGTGCATTCGAGTGTCCGGGCCACTTCCCGGGCGCGCTCGTGGCTGCCCCGGTCGAGTAGTCGACGCAACACCGTGAGCGCTTCCGCGCGAATGAGCCCGTTCTTGACCAGGGTGGCGAATACCGTCAGGTCGCTGTCGTCGCCGCTGACGGCCGCTTCGATGATGTCGCCGGTGCCGCCGCGCAGCCAGGGCACCCAGACCGCGAAGGCTTTGGCGGCGCGGAATCGCACGCCCGGCCCTTCGGCGGCGGCGAGCAGATCGCGCACGAGGTCGGCGACGGCGGCCCGGTGTTCCGGTGCGTACTCCCCCGGTGTCGCCTGGAGCAGCGTTCGGATCATCGCCTCGGAGGCGTAGCGATGCGGTATCTCGGCGAGTGCCGCACGGGCACGGGCGTTTTCGGGCACACGCCGCAGCGCCGTGGCCACCGCGATCCGCACATCGGGGTGCAGATCCGGGTCGGCCCAGGCTCGCAACAGCAGGTCGACGGCCTCGGGCACGCGTTGGGAAACCAGCTGTCGCGCAGCCAGTTTCCTGGCCCCGACCCGACCTTCGAGGAGCGCCTTGGCCAGAACCTCGCGCAATCGCCACGGCGGGGCGACACGACACAACGTCGAGGCGGTCGCCAATGCGACCGGCCCCGGAATGCGCAACAGGAGCCGAGCCAGTGCGCGAGGCTGAGCGGCCAGCGCCTCGATCGCGGCTTCGGCGATGACGGGTTCACCAGCGAGGGCGTGTTCGACCACCGGGGCAGTGTGGAAGGGAATCCGGCCGAGGCCGCGCAGCGCTCGGACACGCTCGTCGACCGGGGCGGCACGGTCATCGGCGATGGTCTTCAGCGTCGCGCCGATGGTGGCGCGCTGGCGCGCTGTCCACCGGCCCGCCATTCCGGGTTCGATGTCGTTGTCGGCCAACACTTCCCGCGGGTCGTCGGGTAACAGATCGGTTCGGCGGGTGGCCACCGTCCGCCACACCGGGGCGAACCGCAGGGTGCCGGGTTCGTCGGCCACCAGCGCGACGACCTGATCCTCCTTGTCCGGGATGCGCCGCAACATCAGCTCCACGGCCACCCGTGCCGTCTCCTCGGACCCCTCGAGCACGGCCCGGCGCAGGTCTTCCCGGAGTTCGGGGAGCCTGGGCAGTCGCGAGCCGAGGGAGCGCGCGAGCGCCACCGTCAGTTCGTGATCGCGGGGGCGTCGCAGGAGGGCGAGCAGGTCGTGTTCCTGACCTCGCCGCAATACCCGGCCCAGTGTGGCCGGTCGCGCCGAGGTCCCTCCGATCCGCCGCCGGTAGCGGCGTGGCGCGGGCGTGGGCCGCCCCAGCGCGACGGCACCGAACCGGTCGATCAGACGAACGTGGACGCGCAACCCCCAATCAGCCAGTGCCGGTTCGGTATTCAACGCCCGGTCGGCCAGTGCGCGCACGGCTTCCCGGGTGCTGTCGGAGGTGTCACGGGCCTGGATCGCGTCGTCCACGAGCCGGTCGAGCTGGTCCACCCACCGCGGATCGAGACGCAGGGTGGCGAGCCCCTCCAGCAGGGCGGCGCGTGCGGGATCGCGTTCATTGCGCATACGGTCCACGACATCACCGAGTACGGCCAAGGTTCTGCCCGAATCGCCATGGCGCTGAGCAGCTCCCAGCAATAGCACTCGCGCGACATCGCGACGGCGGGGATCGCCGGTGAACGCCGCCTCGCGCAGTTCCGGTTCCGCCTCGTCGAAGGGCAGGAAGGCGGTGATCCGCAAGGTGATCCTGGGATCGTCGAGATGCGAGCGCGCCGAATGCCAGACCGAGGAATGCCATTCCCGCAGCCGTCGTGCCTCACTGGCCGCCAGCTCGCGCGGCAGCAGCGGCAGCAGATCGAGTACCTGGAGCTCGTGGAAGTCCCAGTGCCGGTACAGCCGTCCCCGCCGTTCGATCGGCAGTGCCCGCAACACCGCCGCAGCCCCTTGGGCCGACACCATGGACAGCAGTTGCGCGTCGGAGAACTCGCCGCAGTACGCGAGCCACGATGCTCGCCGCCGGTAGGAATACCGCCGCCGCTGCGCCAGCAGCCGCGCGGTGCGGCGCGGATCGGTGCGGAACAGTGTGCCGAGGACCGCACCCGTCAACACGGTATCGGACCAGTACCCCAGGTCGTGTCGCTCCAACAGGTCCAGTGCCCGCGCGGGCTCGTGCGCGACCACCCCGCGGAAAGCCGCCCGCCACGTCACGTACCGCCGTGACGTCGCGAATTCCGCGTCGAGGCAAGACATTACGTGCCTCGGATGCCGACGGCCCAGCATCTTCCACGTGGTCACCGCGTGCGCGAGCGAGGGCAGCCACCGCGCGACCACCGGCGAGGAACACCCCGGCAGCAGAACCGCGGCCTCGCGCGCACCCCAACGCTCGTACACCTCAACCAGCAGCGAGTCGGCCAAGGCGGTGCGGCGCGCGTGAACGATGGTGCGGTACACCGCGATTCGCAAGGCGGTCGATGCCTCCACCAGTGCGGGCGGGACAGCCTCGTCGGGAATGGGCAGCGTGCGCACGGCGCGCAGTGCCGCCCGGCGCAGTTCGGGTTCGGGACCGGCGAGCACCCGGGTGAGGTAGGTGAGATCTCGCGCCGCCATGGCCTGGTGGACGGCGATGCGGCGACCGTAGTGGCCCAGATCGGCCATCTCGGTCAGGAACGCGGCGAAGCCGGGATGATCGCGATGATGTCGGGCGTGGTGCGCCAACGCCCGCATGCGCTGCGGGTACGGCAGGGATTCCACGCGATCGAGCAGGACGGAGGCCGGTTCGAGGACCGGCGTGGGGCTCAACGGCCCGGGCGCGGGACGCCCTTTCCACGTGTCGTCATGCGCCGAGTATGCACCACGATCGAATCGCGCGACAAACTCAATCCCGTTCGGGACCCAGCGAGATACCGCGACTGGCCAGCCACGGCAGCGGATCTATCTTGGTCGAGCCGTTCGCCCACACCTCGAAATGGCAGTGCGGTCCGGTCGAGAAGCCCCGATTGCCTACCGTCGCGATCTGGTCGCCCGCCAGCACGTACTGGCCCTCGGTGACCGTCGCGGTGTCGACGTGACCGTAGACGGTGATGGTGCCGTCGTCGTGCAGCAGCCGAACCCACATACCGAAGCCGGAGGCCGGTCCCGCGCTGATCACCCGGCCGTCCTCCACCGCGTAGATGGGCGTACCAAGCGGCGCGGCCACATCGACGCCCAAATGCTCGACGCCCCAACGCGCTCCGAATCCGGAGGTGAACACGCCCTGGGCGAACTTGGTGAACAGCGGCCGCAAACCCGCCGCCGCCCGCAGCGCGTCATCGGCGGCGAAGTGCTCGCCATTGTGCAGAATGTTCTGGATGTCGCCCGGATCGGCCACGGGTCCGGCGTCGAGAATCTCCGGGAAGTGCGCGTCGGTGCCGCCCAGGTCGGAGACCGGCATGGCAGCGACTTCCATTGTCGCCGAATCACTTTCACCGCCGTCGTGCGCGGACGCCTGCTGCGTCCCCGCCTGTACCGCCGACACCGCCGCACCCATGGCGACCGCGGCGACCACAATCCGGCCTCTCAGCGCCTGCAACACACCCGCACCCTTCCCTCATCCTGGTCCGGGTGCGAGACCATACCACTCGAAACTGTGAACTCCGCCGACCAGCGAATACTCCGCTACTCGCCGTGGACGACCAGTTCGAGGGATCGCAGCCGGGCGGCGGGGTCGTAGACCGTTGTCACCAGCATCAATTCGTCCGCGCCGGTTTTGTCGGCGAGCCAGTTCAGCTGGCGTCGCACGGTTTCCGGGGAGCCCTGGGCCTGGGTGGCACGGAATTCGGCTATGCGCTGCGCTATCTCGACGGGGAATTCGTGCTCGGCCGCCGCCTCGGGGGTGCGCAGCCCGGTGTCGCCGCGACCGCTGAGCAAGTAGGCCTTGAGCACGTCACCGGGACGGGCGAGGGTCGCGGCGGCGGCATCGGTCGGCGCGCACAGTGTTTCGACGGCCACGATCACATAGGGCGTGTCGCTCCACCGGCCGGGGCGGAACGCACCGCGATAGCGTTCGGCCGCCGCGACGGTGTTCTCCGGGCGGATATGGTGCGCGAAGGCCACCGGCAGCCCGAACTCGGCGGCAAGCTCCGCACCACCCGTACTGGAGGCGAGCACCCACGGCAGCGGCGTGGGCACCGGACCGGGCAGCAGCCGCAACCCGCTCGCACCGGAGAGGTGCCCGAGCAGTTCGGTGATATCGCGGCGGTAGTCCTCGGCAGTGGCGGGCGCCGCGCCGCGCCGCAGCGCCCGCACCATGTTCTGGTCGAATGTCCCCGGCCCGCGCCCGATTCCGAGGTCGATACGATCCGGGTGCAGCGCGGCGAGGGTGGCGAACTGCTCCGCCACCGCGAGCGGCGCGTGATTGGGCGCCAGCACCCCGCCGGATCCCACCCGAATCCGTGCCGTCGCGGCGGCCAGGTGCGCGATCAGCACCGGCGGGACCACGCTGGCGATGGCGGTCGACCCGTGATGTTCGGCGGTCCACACTCGACGCAAGCCGAGCTCGTCGGCGCGGCGGGCCACCGCCGTGGTCGCCGTGAACGCCGCCGTGGCATCGCGGCCGTCCTCGGTCATGGACAGTTCGAGTACGGACAGTGGTACATCGATCATGGCTCCACGCTAACCCGGAGCTCGAAACCCGTTGTGGCCCACTTCCACTGCCTCTTCGACCGACCGCGCTCAGTCGAACGTGCAGCCCTCAATCGCTGTGCCGTTCAAGCGGTCGACCAGATACGAGATGGCGTTGTTGGTGCCGAAGCCGTCGATGAGTTCCGGCCCGAAGTGGTTGACGAAGGTGGTGCCGGGGGCGATGGGCGGTAATTCGTTGGTGCGGAAGGTGACCGCGGCGCCCTTGTCGCACCAGTCCACCGCCAGTTGCCGGGCTTGGGAGTAGGGCACCGTGTCGTCGTTGCGGCCACTGGTGATCAGCACCGGACTGGTCGGGCGCAGGGTGCCGATGCGCTGATCGCTCAGGACGCGGTCCACGCCGGGGACCGATTGCAGATGTTCGAGCAGCGGGCGACCGTCGACGGTGAGCGCATCCGTTCGGGTGAACGGCTTTTCGAGGATGACGTCGCCGATACAGGCGGTACTGAGACGGTCCAGCAGCGCGCGGCCTTCGGGGGTGGTGCGCTCGTTCAGCGAGGCTCGCAGGTCCGGATAGCGGGCGGTGAAGCCATTGAGCGCGAACCCGATCGCGCCGCCGATGAGATTCCCGTCGATCTGCGCCAGCACCGCCGCCAGATCGGCCACCGGGCCACCCGCCCAGGTGCCCTTCAGATTCAGCTCCGGCGCGTACTGCGGCTGGAGTTCGGCCGCGGCCGCCACCGCGCCGCCGCCCTGGGAGTACCCCCAGAAGGCCAGCGGCGTCTCGGGTCCGGTGCCCGCGAGATGGTGGGCGGCGCGGGCGGCATCGAGGACGGCGTGCGCCGACTCGATCCGATTCACGTAGGTGTGGATACCCGGGGTGCCGAGCCCGATGTAATCGGTGACCAGCACGCGCGCGCCGAGGCCACTCCACGCGGCCGCCGACATCGACTCCTGATTCGCCGACACCGACAGCGGATCGGTGCTCACCGCGAGCCCGGTCGAGAAGGCGACCGACATGGCGCACTGATCGCCCTGCCCGGCGGTGCCCGGGGCGATGACGACGGTGGGACGCGGGCCGGAGCCCTGCCACGGCTGGGTCGGCTCGATATAGGTGCCCGACACCGCGACGGGCTGCCCGTCCTGGGTGCGCGAGGTGTACATGACCTGCTGTGCCGCGACCGGCCAGACGCCGTCCTTGCCCGGGGGCACGGCGAACACCGACATCGCCTGGGTCTTGACGATCGCGCCGCGTTCGGTCGGCAGCTCGGCGGGCGGAACGTAGAAGGCGCTCACCGGTTCGGCCACGGCGGCCGGTGCCAGGGTGGCACCCACGGCCGTGAGGACGGCGGTCGCCAGCACGGCGGCGCACCGCGACCGGTACTGATACTGCATCGAATCTCCTTGTGGCTGAGCTCTGTTCGAGCCGTCAGATAATGGTTCCGACATCTCGGGCGACCAGGTGGTCGAGGGCGCGTTCGGCGACGGCCGCGATGGTCATGGAGGGGTTGCAGGCCGCGGCATTGCCCGGAATCAGCGCGCCGTCGAGGACGTAGAGCCCGCGTTGGCCGAGGACTCGGCCGTCGAGGTCGCAGACCGAGCCCATACTCGCGCCGCCGAGCGGATGCCAGGTCGAGGGGAACAGGTCATTGGTGTCGGTCAGGACCGATGCGGGTCCGGCGATTTTCCGCACCGTCGGGTCGATGCGGCCGTGTTGGATCGCCGCGTCGCCCTCCTTCGGCCAGCGCAGCACGGCTTCCTCGGTGGCCGAGTCGTACTCGAAGCGGCCGCGGTCGGCGCTCACGCCGTAGCCGACGAGCATGGTGCTGTGCGCGTCGGCGCTCAACGGCGGAATGGAGGCCTGGATGACCGTGGCCGCCGACGCCGGATCGTCCCAGTTCAGACTGCCGTAGACGACCGGGCCGCCCTGTGCCGCACCGAATTCCTGATCCAGGCTCGTCCACACGTAGATGCGGTCGGCATTGGTGCCCCAGTTGCCGCCGAGCCCCTCGGGCATATCCGGGATACGGCCCTGCGCGGCGGCGCGCACCAACAGTTTGGTGGTGTTGAGGCTGCCCGCCGCCATGATCAGCGCGGGCGTGGTGAGGATCTTGTTCTCCACGACGGTGCCCGAGGTGTCGATGCGATCCACGTAGACGGTCCAGCGCCCATCGGCCGCGCGCTCGATATCGGTGACGTGGTGCAGGATGTCGACCGTTACCCGGCCGGTCGCCTCGGCCTCGGCGATATAGGTGACGTCGACGGAGAACTTGCCGCCGTTGTTCACGCCGAGCGAACCCGAACCGTCGGTGTAGGAGGGGCGCATGCGGCCGCGCAGTTCGTCGAGCGCGAAATTCCAGTCGATGGGCATCGGAATCTTCGACACCGGCAGGCCCGCGCGCTCGGCATTGTGCGCGAACGCCCTGGCGGCCCGATAGTTCGGCGCCTGGACGAGTTCCTCCGGAGCGACAGCGAGCCGCAGCATGCGCGCCACGCGCGGGTAGTGGACGCGGTCCATGGTCGCCCAATCGAGCCGCTCGGGCAGGTGCGTATTGAACACCGCCTCGGCGGGCTGCAACGACATGCCCTGGTACACCAGGGATCCGCCGCCGACGCCCGCCGCGCACAAGGCGGTCATATTCTCGCCCGATACCGCCTCGAGCAGGCCGGTGTAGGGCTCGAAAGGCACCGGCCTGCCGAACAATTCGGGACTGGAGCGGTACCAGAGCGCCCGTTTGTCGGGTGCCATGGGGTTCGGGAACGTGTCGGCGTCGGGTCCGGTCGGCCAGCGCCGCCCGCGTTCCAACACCAGGACCGGTACTCCGGCCTGCGCCAACCGCAGTGCGGCGACGCCGCCGCCGAAACCCGAGCCGATGACGATCGCGCGGTGCTCCTCACGAACCAGCCGCACCCGACGGGTATCGGTGGCGATCCCGGTATTGGCTTGCGCCACACCGGAACCCGCCAGCGCGAGCGCTGCCGCGCCCAGGAACGAGCGACGGGTGAACGCGGACATGGTGGACCTCCAGAGCACAGCGGAGTAGAGCCCGGGGCAGTCTCCGGTGTCGTGACCGGTGAGCCGATTTCGGGCGGAAGGATGCTCCAGCGGTGACTGGGCGAGGCTAAAACTAGACACTCCTCACTCGAAGTGTCAAGATATTGCGACGCAAGGGTTCCCGTGCGGTCAGGAGGTGGGCAGGACCAGCCAGCGAGTGAGGAATCCGCGCAGATCGTCGTCGGATTCGATGGCCTGATCGTCGAACATGACGACCGACAGACCCAGGCGGATCGCGATCTGGGCGATATCGTCCAGGTACGGTTCGAGGCCGGGATCAAAGGCCAGAACAGGGGAAAGCAGTTCGTGCGCAACCGGTTTGGCGCGCGAGATCATATCCGGGTCGTGGACCGGATTGCCGTGCCCACCCGCCAGCAGGGTGGTGAGCACCGGGTCGGCGCGCATGACCGCACGGGCGGCGACAATCAGCTCGACGACGTACTCCGAGGCGGTATCGGCCGATTCGAGGCGCGAGCGAATCCCCGCCATGGCCCGCATGACCAGTCCGGCGATCGCCTGCGACACCACATCCTCGCGGGAACCGAAGATGGAGTACACGGTCTGGCGTGACACACCGGCGGCCTGGGCGACCGCCGCGATACTGACACCCTCGAAGCCGTCGGTGCGAATCACCTCGAGCGTGGCTTCCAAGATCTTGGCCTGCGACCGCATGCCGGTATTATCGACGCATACCGTCGGACGAACCAAATCCGCTCCCCTATTGCCGAATTCGGGTCCGCCACGACCGGCCTTCAGGACGGAATTCGCGTAAGCCCCCTCGACGGATTTTCTTGCCTTCACGCCGTAAAGTGATAATTTCGATCTATGGTCGTTCGGACCTGAAAACTCGCTGCGCATCGAGGGAGATGCCGTGTCCAGGGCTGTGAAAGTCGCCGCACGGGTTTGCGGAGCAATTCTCGGGGCAATGCTGTGCCTGTTCGCCGTGAGTCCCGCGCGGGCGGACGCCCCGCCCGGTCCGGTGCTGGTCGACGGCACCGCGTATTTCGCGCTGGGCGACTGGAATTGTTCGATCCGCGCGGACGGCGCGGTGGGCTGCGACCTCGCGGTCCCGGCGGCCACGATGAATGTGCTGTACCTCGGAATGCAGATTCCCGTGCCGAATGTGCCCGCCATCATCATCGATTCGGCGATGTGGCCCGCGCACCCGCAATGGAACTCGGCGGGCCGTCACACCCTGCCGGGCGGAAATCCGGCCTTACCGCGCCTCACACAGGTGAACTACCACGATCCGCGATACTCGGTGACCCATGCCGGGGCGACGTGCCAAATCACTTTTCTGGGCGCGGCGGTGTGCACGTCGATGGGGCACGGGTTCAGTCAATGGGGACCAGTGCCGCACGGCTACTGATCCCCATGAATCATGAGCTACCGGTACCAGACGCCGGATTCCCAAGCGCCGTAGTTCCATACGTTGAAATCGTATCGACTGTGCGCACCCGCGAAGAGGTAACCCCACCAACCAGCGGAGGTATCGCAGATCTGGTCGTCACGGTTGCAGACCGTCAGCACCGGGAAACCGCCGAACCAATCGTCCACGCCCGCAAGCGGATATCCGATGATCCCGCTTCCCGGAGTCGACGACAATCCGCCCCAGCCGGGGCCGGGGGCGCGTTTGGGATCGGCGAGCAGAATGGCGTTCGCATTGCCGACATCCTGATGTGCGGTGACCCAGGCGTGCAGAATGCCCGCGCCCTCGCTGTGCCCGATCAGTCGGATATGATCGCCCGGGCACTGGTTGCGGTGCTGCCAGAACAGCCGGTCGAGTTCGTTCAACCCCGACATCGGGTCGGCGGAGTTGTAACCCACGGGCTGATTCACGAACGGGGCGAACACCGACGAGGAGTTGTCGCCGAGCCCGCCGATTCCGATGGCCCAGTCACCGACGCAGTTGTCGGCCTGGGCTTGTGGGGCAGCCATGTGGGTGATGGAAAGGAAAATTGCCAACAGTAAAGTGGCGAAGAGCGCCGTTGCTCTACGCATGGTCGTACTACTTAATACTCGATACCTCCGGGTCCCGCCCGGCTTGCGCGCTATGTACCCAGAAATTGCTGGCGTTCTTGATTTCTCGCGAAACAGTTACCTCGGGCGTGGATTCGTAGGCCATAACGCAATGTCGGAGAGCATCATCGGCCCGACGGGTATCGACTTGCCCAAGGTTCACACGAGCGAGGCGCGCCGGGCGTCGCGAAAGCCGCTGCGCCGACGTCGAACTCGGTTTCCGGGGTATTCGCCGCGCGTCACTTGGCGTCGCCGTAGCACTTCACCACCGCGGTCGTGAAAGGAAAACGCACCGGGGTCGAGTCGAAGGCTATGCGCCCCGCCGCTTCGGCCGCGGTGGTGATCGCCTCGGCGACCGTGGGCGCTTCGGCCGCCGGACAGTGCACGATGACCTCGTCGTGCTGGAAGAAGACGAGTTCGGCGCGCAGGTCGGCACGGATCAGGGTGTGGCGCAGGCCCGCCAGGACCAGCAGCGCCCAGTCGGCGGCGCTGCCCTGGACGACGAAATTGCGGGTGAAGCGACCGCGGGCGCGGGCGGCGGGGGTGCTGCCGTAGCCGACGGAATGGCCCTCCTCATAGGGTGTTTCGGTGCCGGGCGGGCTGGTGCGGCCCAGCCATGTGCGCACCAGGCGGCCCTGTTCACCGGCGCTGGCGGCGTCGTCGACATAGGCGACCGCGGCGGGGTAGCGGCGGCGTAGTTCGGCCATATGGGTGAGGGCATCGCCGGAGGTCTGGCCGTAGATCGCGCCCAGCATCGCTATTTTGGCCTGGGCGCGGTCGCCGCCGAAGGCGCGGGCCGCCAGATCGGCATAGAGGTCGTCGCCGCGACCGGCGACCTCCATCAGGCCGGGATCGCGGGAGATGGCGGCGAGAATGCGCGGCTCCATCTGATCGGCGTCGGCGACGACCAAGCGCCATCCCGGATCGGCTCGGATGGCGGCGCGAATGACCTTGGGTATCTGGAGAGCGCCGCCGCCATTGGTGGTCCAGCGGCCGGTGACGGTGCCGCCCGGCTGGTATTCGGGGCGGAAGCGGCCGTCGTGGACCCATTGGTCGAGCCAGGACCAGCCGTGCGCGGTGTAGAGGCGGTAGAGCGATTTGTAGGCCAGCAGCGGTGCCACCGCGGGGTGGTCGATCTCCTGGAGTTCCCATTTCCTGGTGGAGGACAACGAGATTCCCACCCGCGCGAAGGCTCTGACGATGTCGTTGGGCAGGTCGGGCCGGACCCGCACCCCGAAGGCCCGCGACACCTCCTCGGCCAATTCCACCATGCGGCGCGGTTCCCCGCCCGAAATGCGTTCTCCCAACAGGCTTTCGAGGAGCTCGCGGTGCACGTCGGCGCGCCAGGGGATCCCGGCGCGGTTCATCTCGGCGGCCACCAGCATGCCCGCCGATTCGGCGGCGAGCAGCAGCCGCATGCGCTCGGGGTGTTCGGTTTTCGCGGTGCGGGCCACCTGGTCGGCGTACACCTCCAGCAGGGCGGTGAACTCGTCCGTGCCGGGCGGCAGCGGCGCGGGGGCCGACTCGAACAGTGAGGGTTGAGTTTCGGCGGCGCGGGCGGGAGCGTCGGGCGGGACGGGCAGACCGTGTAGTCGCGCCCACGCGGCTGCCAAGGAGTGCGCCTGCCCCGACTGACCCTCCTCGTGGCCGATCAACAGCGCTTCGGCGGCCTCCACGTCATAGCAGCGTTCGACGCGCACCCCGGCGGCCAACAGGCGGCGGTAGATCTCGGAGGTCGAGCGCCACACCCACCGTTCGACGTCCGGCCGTGCGCGCACGGCGTCCGCGAGCGAAGCCTCCCGCACCACCGGTCCCGCGGGTCGGCCATCCTGATCCAGGGGGCACAGACGCGCACCTCCCCCGCTCATCTCCGCGACCGCCCATCTCATGTGCCAGAGTCTCGCATCGGGCGGCGACAATTCTCGGCATCGGCGGTGGTCGGCAGCGCTCACACCGTCGGTTCACCCCGGGCGCGCATCCGCGACTCGATCGTGCGAATACGCCTGCGCGTCGAGGGATGGGTGGACAGCGGTCCGAAGACGAACCGCGACAGCCGCTCCACCCACGGCAGTTCGGCAGGGTGGAAACACGGCTCGCGGCCGTCCTCGCGCAGGAGCGCCGCCAGTCCGGCACCGAATCCGAGATCGACCGCCACCAGATCGGCCTTTCGTTCATTGCGCCGCCGGATCATCTGCTTGGCGAGCACCTGCGCGGCCAGTAGCGCGGCGGCGACCAGCGCGTGCCGCGTACCCAACAACAGGATCAGCACTCCGGCCGTGGTGGCCAGATGCGCCACCGTCGCGACGAATTCGCAGAGCTTGCTGAGCACGCCACTGTCCAGCACCGCCGTCGGCATCGCCACGATCAGGCTCACCAGCAGGGCGGGCAGATACAACGGCGCCGCGTACCAGAGCGCGGCGATCCTGATGCTCGAACGGTGGGAACTGAACAGGTGGCCGAGCTCGTGAGCGAGCAACGCACTCAACTGCGGCCGCCGCAGGTTCCGCACCGCACCGCTGGTCACCCCGATGGTCCACCCATCGCGCGCGTACCCCGAGACCTTCTTGGATTTGTCGATCAACACCACATAGTCGTCGGCGCAGACCCCCGCCGCCTCCACCACATCGCGCCACGCCGGAACCAATCGACTGGCCTGGGCGGGAGTCCACTCCGGTTCCCGCACGTCCGGACGCCCCGACTCCACCGCGAGGAAGAACAGCAGCACCGGCACCCCGGACAACAGCCACACCCCGAGCAGAACAACCATCCCCCACGACCCCATCAACCCGCCGAGGCGCGCCACCAGCATCCCCGCCAACACAATCGAAGGCAGGGACGCGAGTACATGGGCCAGCGCGGATATTCGCTGGTGCCAAAGCAACCGGGCACGATAACGAGCGCGTTCCCTGGAATCCGCGCGTTCCGGTCGAGGTGTCGACATAGGGGCCCCCGGAGGTGAAATCTCCATCGACGATATCCCTCGGCTAGGGTGGGCCGGGTGTTCTTGGTCGAGGCTGTCGCCGCGCGTGTGCCGAATCGAATGCTGTCCTTCTTCGTCCGCAATGCCGAACTGTTGAAGTTCCTCACCGTGGGCGCGATCGCTTTCGTCACGACCACGGTGCTGTTCTTCGGGCTGAAATGGACGGTGCTGCACGAGAAGCCGGTCACCGCGAATGTCATCGCCGTGCTCCTGGCGACCGTGGTGTCCTACGTCCTGAATCGTGAATGGGCCTTCACCGCGCGAGGCGGTCGCCAGCGCCGACACGAGGCCGCCCTCTTCTTCTTGGTCGCCGGGATTGGTATGGCGATCAACCAACTGCCCCTTGCGATTTCGAGCTATCTGTTCGGGCTTCGCACCCCCAATGTCTCGCTGCTCGTCGAGAACATCGCCGATTTCATCAGCGCCTCGATCATCGGCACCCTGCTCGCCACGGTTTTCCGCTGGTGGGCCATGCGCAAATTCGTCTTCCCCGATCAGATGCCCGAGATCGACGTGGCGCGCGATGGGTTGCGCGAGGACACTGGGCGTAGCGCCCGAGTTCTCTTCAGGAAGTAGATGCGATGGCTAACAATGGACCGTTCGGTATTGATCCGGAGGATTTCGAACGCGCGTTGCGTGAGGCGGGGATCGAGGTCCGCGACCTGCTGGGGAAGGCGGCCGAGTACGTCGACCGGACCAGCGTGAACACGTTGGCCGGGCTGTTGGGGCAGTTCGTGCAGCCGGAACGCACGCGGCCCGCGCCGCCGGAGGATGCCACCGCCGGTGAGTCCGGCAGCGGCGTCTGGGCGATCTACACCGTGGACGAGACGGGCAGCGCCCGGGTGGACCAGGTCTTCCCCAGCGAGCTCGAGGCGCTGCGGGCCCATCGCGACAACACCGATGAACGCCGTCGTGTGCGATTCCTGCCCTATGGGGTCGCGGTGAGCGTGCTCGACGCGAACTGAGCCACCGGCGCAGCCCGCTGCCGGTGCGCGAGGCCGAGAACAACGACCGGCTGGAGCGTGCGACCGTGCTCGAGCACGTCCGTGTGCACCAGAGTCGAGAGTCACAGCCCCGCTTCGAGTTCCGCTGCCCGCCGCAGATCGTCGACCAGTTCGGGGCCGCTGGCCTCGACCGTCCCGACACGAGCCAGCAGTTCCCTGGCCAGCATCGAATCACCCTGGCGGACAGCCACATCGGCGCGCAGCACGAGCAGCTTCACCAACTGGCTCGCCGTCGGTTCCTCGTCGGTTCGATTCAACGCGCGGTCCAGCACCTTCGCGGCCATCGCCATATCCTGCTTCGCGTCGGCGAACAGGGATCCCATATGGATGGCCCGATCGAAGGTCGCCTTCGGCAGCGGCCGGTGCCGCTGGTCCGCGCTGATCGCCTGCGCGATCTGGAGCGTATTCCCGCCGGGATCCACCACCAGGAATTGCCGCACGCCGTAGCTCATATCCTTCAGCGCGCCCACTCGCGGAACACCTTGCGTGGGAACGGAACCGAACCTCTCCCGCAATCCCTCGGTGAACACCGCGTACAAGTAATCCACGTCATCGGTGTCGACCAGGCATCCATGTGTGGACGTCTGCGGATCGAATTTCTTGTCCCCATAGAAATTCAGCTCGATCCCCCCGCGCCGCACAGTGAGGAATTGGTACGGCGCGGTCTGCCGAAAGGTGGTCTCGAACCCCACAGCCGTATAGAACTCCGCCACCGCCTCGATGGAGGCCGTCATCAACCTGGGAATCGTCTTCTCCGTCATGCCCCCGAAGGTAGAGCCCCCGACTCCCCACCCGCACATGAAAGTGAGAACCCCAACTTTCCCTGGTCATCGACGATTCGGATCTATCTGGGGGCGTGCGGCTCGCACGGAAAGCGTTGCCCTACAGTCTCATCCGCATATTCGTTTAGCGGATCGGTTCGTGGTCTGTTCGGATAGATGTATGCGGCTAGAGGGACTGCGGTGGCACACGCTGATCAGTACGGTGCGCTTGGGCCGGGACGAATACCGCGTGATCCGGCCCGCCAAGCCGATCGAACACGCACCGCTGAACGAGGGCCTGCCCGGCATACAGATGACCGTCGACAAGTCGGCCGCGGTCACGCTCGCCATGGCATGGGCGCTGGCGGCTCGATCACCACACTCGATCGTCTATCTTCCCCTGCGCCACAGCACCGTCGAATGCAACGACTTCGACAACGGCCACCCCCTGGACCTCGTCCTACTCCACCACAGCCTGCGCTTCCCGGTGTCGCGATGGAAGCAGCTTCGAGCCAATCTCGGCCCCGGACGGCCCCACACCGTGGTATGCCGGGGACTCCCCTCGGCAGACGACCTGCAAGACGCGTTCGCGGCCCAATCCCACCGCGACTTCAAAGACCGACTGCTCCCCACCATCACCGCCGACACCGTCTTCCTGGTCGGCAGCAGAACAGCATTCGACCTCCAAGGCCACCTCCTACGCACCCTCGTCGAAGACGGCCCCCAACAAATGCACCACACCCCCGACCTCCACTGCTGCGCCGAAATCTCGATAGACGGCGGCCCCGAATGGCTACACGTCGAATACTGCCAAGCCCACCGAACCACCACCCCCGATAGCTTCTGACCCCTAATACTCCGCCATAGCCTGCGCGTCATCCCATTCCTGATAAATCGGATTAGTGAAACTCAACGCCACCGAGTTGTCCAGCGGCGCCAGCGAAATCACAACCCGCGGCCGATCCCACAGAACCTCCCGCGCACCCGACCGAGTAGGCAACCCCAACTCCGCCACCAGCCGATCACACAGCACCGAATAATGCCGAGCCACTTCAGCTTTCATATCCCCCGCCGCCACCTCGGCAAGATCCGCCGCACACATGACAATATCCTCGATCTCCTGCCCCGCCCGAGCGATATCGGTCGCGTCCCCCCGATCGGTGAACACGTACACCTCCCGCCGCCCCACATCAAGATCCGACCGCAACACAACCCCCAACACGCTCCCCCGCTCCTCCCGAAACCCAGTAGCCGCACAAAACCCCGCGAAATCCCCCCGCGTCCACGTCCACTCGAACCCAGCCCCCACCCGCGCAACCCGAGCCGCACCTTCAACATCAGCGAACTGACTCATAAATCCACTTCTTCCTCGCGGACAGCCCTGGCGACCGCCCTTCACTACGCTTTTTTGGTTCAATCATTTCGACCTGGAGTCTGTCAGGGCGGCGTAGAGCCAGTGGTGGACGTTGCCCACTATGAGGCGGGTGCCGAGGAGTTGTTCTGTGAGGGTCCAGTAGCGGTGGATTCGGGGGTCGGAATCTGTTGCGTTGGTGAGTAATTGGGTGCGGAAGGCTGGGGAGTCGCGTTCGCCGCGGGCGTGGGCGTGGGCGGCTACGAAGCGGTCTAGTTCGGCGCCTGTGTGAGGTTGAACGTTTTCGGAGACGAGGGCTGCGACGTCTGTCATGAGTTCGCTCATTCGGTCGTACAGGCCTTGGGGGTCGTGGACCAGGTGGGGTTGGGTTCGCCAGAGTTGTTGTCGCACAGCCGCGGTCATGGCGGGATCGGCGGCTAGGGCGGTGAGTTCGGCGTAGGCGACGACCTGGTCGACGGTCGGGTCGGTGGGGGGTTCGGGGACGTTTCCGCAGAGCCAGGCGGTGACGTCACGGCCGGTGATCGGCGCGAGAATCTGTCGCCAGAACTGGACGAGCCGGTCATGCGCGGTATCGCTGTTCTCCGCGGCGGCCAGCACCGCGAGTCGCTCGGCACGCTGTGCCGGGTCGGCGGTTTCGACGGCGCGCAAGGACGCCCGCCGCCACGCCATGGCCCTGAATTCGATATCGAGCCGCGCACTTTCGGCGGCGACGGCCTCGGCAATGGAACGCTCTCCACGCAAAACCTCGGCGATCGCCCCCAACCCGAGGCCGAGCGCCCGCAACCGCCGCACCAACAGCAGCCGTTCGCGAGCCTTCTCGGCATCGAACAGGCGATGCCCACCCGCACTGCGGCGCGATTCCACAATACCTTCGTCGCAATAGAACCGGATCGTGCGCACCGCTAAACCGGTGCTGCGCGCCAATTCCCCGATGCTCACCAACGCGCCGTCGCGTATGTCGTCCGTCACAACCTGTTGAACCTCCACCCCGGTGGAGCTCCTAGCGTAATGCCATGATCGCCGACCCTCAGTTGAACCCCGCCGCGATCGAGCTCGGCATCTTCTTCCCACACCCGCTCGACACCGTGTGGCGCGCGCTGACCGAACCGGATCTCTTGGGGCAATGGCTACTTCGACCGACCGGCTTCTCCGCGACCGCCGGAACCCGCTTCGGTTTCACCATCCCGGACGCCTCGGTCGACGAAGTCGAATGCGAGGTGCTGATCGCCCGGCACTGCGACCGGTTGACCTACAGCTGGACCTATCCCCAATCCACCTATCCCACCCCTTGGATCATCGACTGGACCCTGCGACCTCAAGGCCTCGGTACCCGACTTCTGTTGACACAGACCGGTTTCGACCTCGAAGACCGTCAGCAGAAGATGGCCCGCAACGCCATGGAGCGCACCTGGAAACGCCGCCTCCTGCCGCGTCTCGGCGAGGTGCTCGACCACTGACTCAGGCGCGGGTGCGATCATCAACTTCGCATCGCCATTCTTCGCTCCTTCTGCTCGAGTTTGGCTCGCTATTCCCGATATAGCGCCAGCCTCTTGCACGAAGAGATACCCGGAAAGGATGTCAGCGAATAGGCAGCAATTACCGGTTTCCGGCCGCGCGCAGGAGCCGTAGTTGCCCGATTTCGGCGGCGTTTTTCATGAGCTCGGCATTGACCCAGGCGATGGTGTGCACCGTGGCCTTGGTGGGGTCGTCCTGCCACGGGAAGCCGATCGGCGCTTCGAGGTCGGCCTCCGTGAGTCCGCCGAGCAGCCCATCCCACTCCGTGCGCAGCCGACGCAGCCAGTCGACGGTGGCGTCGGGGCCGGGCCAGTGAATCGCGGCGCGGTCTCGCGGAGGCTGTTGCCGCAGGTGGTCCATGGTCACGCTCCACCACCAACCGATATGCCAGCTGAGCCACGCGATGGTCGGCACCGGAATGGGGTCCGGCTCGGAATCCGCCCAGTCGGGCACCCAGGAGCCCTGCTCACTCTCACGCATCGTCCATATCAAATCGGCAGGCTCCCAGAGGAAGTCCTCTGCGACGAGCCGGTCGAGGTGGTAGTCCAGCAGCGACCACACCAAGTCGAACTGCTGGCGCAAGACGGCGGACCGTGAGGTATCCATACGCCGCATCCTGCCCAGCCCTCCCACGCCTTGACAACCGGATTTGCCCGTCATACCCGTGGTCGAGGGCGCGATTGTCGCAGCGATCCCCCTGTCAGGCACCGATTTTCGACGGACAGGTCCGCTGACCGGGACCATGTCACTTCGAGCGCCGAGGAGTGTCTACGGTGCTGAATATCGCTGCACGGCGTAGCGATATCCAGGAGTGCTGAGGGAGGCTCTATGAGTACGGACAGCGACGCCGAATCGCGGGGAGCGCCCCAGCGCGCGGATATCGCGCGGTTGTTGTTGGATCGGCTCGGCGACGAGCATCTCGGTCTGCGCACCCGGGACCGGGATTGGACCTGGGATGCCGTGGTGCGGGAGTCGGCGGCACGGGGCGCGCTGGCGGAGTCGATGCGGCGCGAGGGCCCGTTTCATATCGGGGTGCTGCTCGACAATGTTCCCGATTTCGTGTTCTGGCTCGGCGGAGCGGCATTGGTGGGTGCGACTGTCGCGGGGATCAATCCGACGCGCGGGGCCGCCGAACTCGAGGCCGAAATCCGTTATGTGGATTGCCAACTCATCGTCACAGATACGGCGGGAATGGCTCGCTTGCGAGGCCTGGATCTGGGGTTGGAAGCGGATCGCTTTCTCCTCATCGACGATCCCGCCTACGCCCAGGCGCTCCACAAGCACCGTGTCGAACCCGCGGTCGCGCCGACCGTCGGTGAGCAGAGCCTGTTCCTGCTGCTGTTCACCTCGGGCACCACGGGCGCGTCCAAGGCGGTCAAGTGCAGCCAAGGCCGCCTGGCCTGGACGGCATACGCGGCGAGCGCCAAATTCGGCCACCACCGCGGCGATGTCGACTACTGCTGTATGCCGCTGTTCCACGGCAACGCGATCATGGCGCTCTGGGCCCCCGCCTTGGCCAACGGCGCGACAATCTGCCTGACACCGAAGTTCTCGGCCAGCGGATTCCTTTCGGACGTGCGGTATTTCGGCGCGACGTTCTTCACCTATGTCGGCAAGGCGCTCGGATACCTGATGGCCACGCCGGAGACGCCGCACGACGGCGACAACCGCCTGGAACGCGCATTCGGCACCGAGGCGTCACCGGAGGATCGAGCCGAATTCGAGCGACGCTTCGGCGCCGTGCTGTACGAGGGCTACGGATCCAGCGAGGGCGCGGGCGCGGTGGAACTCGCACCCGACGCCCCCGAGGGCGCGTTGGGCCGCCCCGCGCACGCGGGCATCGCGATCATCGACCCGGAGACGCTGCGCGAATGCGATCGGGCGCGACTCGACGAGTACGGCCGGGTCCGCAATCCGGATCAGGCCATCGGCGAGATCGTCAACAAAGCCGGGGTGCGCGCCTTCGAGGGCTACTACAAGAACGACGCCGCCGACGCCGACCGCATCCGCCACGGCTGGTACTGGACCGGCGATCTGGGCTATATCGACGAGGCCGGGTTCATCTATTTCGCTGGCCGCCACGGTGATTGGATTCGCGTCGACGGCGAGAACACCTCGGCGCTGGTCATCGAACGCGTCCTGCGCAGGCACCCCGAAGTGATCGCCGTCGGCGTGTACGGCGTACCCGATCCACGTTCGGGCGATCAGGTCATGGCCGCGATCGAGGTGGCCGACCCGGCCAGCTTCGATATCGCCGCCTTCACCGAATTCCTCTCCACGCAAGCCGATCTCGGCACGAAAGCCACACCGCGTTTCCTACGCCTGTCCAAACGACTGCCCGTCACCGGATCCAACAAGGTCCTCAAACGCGAACTCCAACACCAGCTCTGGCGCACCGATGACCCGGTCTACCACTGGGCCGCCCGGGGCGAACCCGAGTACCACCCCATGTCCTCAGCCGAAAAAGCCGCACTGGAAGCCGAATTCGACCGATTCGGCCGCGGCCGACTGCTGTGACCTACGAGAGAAGCGAGAATTACATGGCCGTCATCGATCAATCCCGAACCTGGGAGCTCGTCGAGAAGCGTCTGGCGGAGACGACCAACGAACGCCACCGCACCGTCTTGAATGTCGTGCTCGAACATATGAAGGCCGAGGCCGCCCCCGATATGGACCGCCTCATGGCCACCCTCTCCCCCAACCCGGCCTATCACTTCTGGTTCGACGGCCAGGATGTCGGCGCGAAAGGCACCGAGGCCGTGCACGCCTACTACACGGCGTTCCTGGAGAGCCGCACCAATATCCTGGCCTTCGAACTGGATCGGCTCGTCGTGGACGACCACTGTGTGGTGACCGAGGGCTTCCTCAAGCAGATCTACCCCGGCGCCGTGGCCGCCCAGATGGGCATGTCGGTGGACGACGAGACCGCCGACTACCTCATCGTATTCCGTCAGCTGCTGCTGTGGCCGGTGGACGAGAACGGCAAACTCCAGGGTGAGGATTCCTATCACTCCGGTCCGGCAAGCATCACCAAACTGTCCTTCGACGAGCTGCCCCAGGCGTACATCGACCTCGTACACGGCTCTGCGGCAACAGGTTCCGCGAGCAAGGACGCGTGAGTTCCATGCGCGCGGTTGTCTGCGCCAACGGCGAACTCAGCGTCGAGACCCTCCCCGCGCTCCGTCCCGGCGCGGGCCAGGTGCTGTTGAACGTATTGCGTTGCGGCATCTGCGGTTCGGACCTGCACGCGAGAACCCACTGTGACGAGCTGGCCGATCTGTTCGCCCTCACCGGCTTCGACACCATGATGCGTTCGAATCAGCGCGTGGTCATGGGTCACGAATTCTGCGGTGAGGTAGTGGAATACGGTCCAGCTACCCGCCGCCGCTGGAAACCCGGCACCCCTGTCGTAGCCATGCCGATGCTTCGACACGGCCGCGACCCCTATCCGACCGGACTGTCGCAACAAGCCTCGGGCGGCTACGCCGAACAGGTCCTCGTGCAGGAGTGCATGACCTTCCCGGTGCGGAACGGCCTGTCCGCCGACCACGCCGCCCTGACCGAACCGATGGCGGTCGCCTGGCACGCCGTGCGCAAAGGCCGAGTCACATCCAGACGCACCGCCTTCGTGATCGGTTGTGGCCCAGTGGGTCTCGCGGTGATCGCCCTCCTGAAGACGTCCGGTGTCCGCACCGTGATCGCGAGCGACTTCTCCCCGAGGCGCAGAGAACTCGCCGCCAGCTGCGGCGCGGATATCGTCATCGACCCCGCCGTCGCGGCACCGTGGGACTTCGACCCCACCCAGCGACACAACGCCGTCGACACCCTCAACCTCGGCTTCGACATCATGCAGCGCCTGCGCCGCATCCCAAACCTCCCGTGGTGGTGGATGTTTCGCGCCCTGCACACCTTCGACCTTGGCCCCTCCGGCCCCGTGGTCTTCGAATGCGTCGGCGCCCCCGGCGTCATCGACGACATCATCGCCGTCTGCCCACCTCGATCCCGCATAGTCGTCGTCGGCGTCTGCATGCAGCCCGACCGCCTCCGCCCCGCCCTGGCGATCAACAAGGAGGTCGAACTCCGCTTCGCCCTCGGCTACGACCCCGGCGAATTCCGCGACACCCTCCACATGCTCGCCGAAGGCAAGGTGAACGCCACGCCACTGATCACCGGCACGGTAGGCCTCGACGGCGTGAACACCGCCTTCACCACCCTCACCTCCCCCGACCAGCACGCCAAAATCCTCGTCGACCCCCACAGCACCGCGACCACGCCACTGCCGTACGCGACTTGATCCGCCACCCTCACAACCACCCCAGGACAACTGCCACGGCTCCTACGACCCCTGCGTACCCATCACCACTGACGTCGACTGCGAAGGCGGCCACGGCAACGGCAACGCCTACACCGGCCGCGTACGAGTGATCGGCCCCGACGAGTACGGCCTGGACCGCGACAACAACGGCATCGGCTGCGAGTAGCCGCCCTTCCGCGTCCTCCTTCGCCGACGTTGACCAGCGAAGGAGAACTTCAAATAGGTTCGGCAGGCCGTGGCCCGATCCGGAGTCACCGATCGGGCCACGTTGCCGCCCCGGCTCTGGTCGGTCAGACGATCTTCGCGCTCAGCACCTGATAACTACCTGCGCGATAACCGCCCGAAATGCATCCGGTGACGGCCGCGGGGCTCACCTCCGGAGGCCCGGTCACAATCTGCACCGCCCGGCCCGAACCCAACCCGCCGACAATCTTCAGCGTGTTGGTCGACTGCTGCCCGAGCGACCATTCCCAAGGCCCGATCAGATGACTGTTCTGCCCGTTGTCCCAGATGACGAGCAGATCGGCCCGCCCACCCCGGCTGCCATAGCAGGTGGCCGCGGGTTCGAAAGCCGACCCGAAAATGGTCCCCACCCCGATATCGGTAGGCCCACCGCGGCACCCGAGCAGGTGACCACCCACATTGCTGCCCATCGGCGCCTGCGAACTCCCCGTCATGCCAGGACCATGCGCCTGCCAGGTGATCGCTCCCGCCGTACAGCCGCCATTGTCGAGCGATTCAGCGGATGCGGTCCCGCCGGTGAACACAGCGGCGCTGAGAAGGGTTCCAGCCCCCGTAGCGACAAGGGCCTTCCGGAATTTCGACATGTCCTGCACCTCTCTCTGGATCATCGTTGATCGGAGTGGAGCGGCGACATCAACATCGTCTGTTTCGAGGTTAAGCAGCAAACTTCCAGCGTGCAACGAAAACCAAACCAGTCGGTCGCTCGAGTTAGATCCAGCAGGACAGCGCGTCTTTAGCAGGCGCGGAGGCTGTCGGGTGGGCCCCCATCCAGTCGAGTCGATCGCGCGAGACACCGATCCATCGGCCATATTGGGTGCGTGGATTCGGATGGGCTGATCGCGATCGAATTGTCCGAGGACGAGGGTGAGGTGCTGCGCTGTGGACTGCGCGAATGGGGCGGTCCGGCGCGTTGCTCCGAAGCTCTCGCTGTCGCAATGGGATTCGAAAGTGTGGCGGACCTGTGGGAGCAGGGAAAGTGGTTGCGGGCGCAGCTGATCTCGAACGAGGCGTTGAGCGCACGCGATTGGCGACGGACGCTGGTGGCGACCGAATTCGTTTTCGCCAGTGACGTTTTCGGGGCCGGGCAGGACTGGTCGATCACCACGGGCTACCCGGATGAGCAGACGATCCAGATCCTTCGGAGTCTGCAGAGGAAGATCGGCCGTGCGGTGCGCCGAGCGCTGTACGACCACTAACCCGGTCATCCGCTACGGCCTGAATGCTCGGACCGCCGAAAACCCGGCGGTCCGAGCGGGTTTCGTCAGGTCAGTTTGATCTGGCGGTTGACGTCCTTGTACAGCAGGTAGCGGAATTTGCCGGGGCCGCCCGCGTAGCAGGCTTGGGGGCAGAAGGCGCGCAGCCACATGAAGTCGCCTGCCTCGACCTCTACCCAGTCGTCGTTGAGGCGGTAGACGGCCTTGCCTTCGAGGACGTAGATGCCGTGTTCCATGACGTGGGTTTCCGCGAAGGGGATGACCGCGCCCGGCTCGAAGGTCACGATGTTGACGTGCATGTCGTGGGCCAGGTCGTTGGGGTCCACGAAGCGGGTGGTGGACCAGGCGCCGTTGGTGTCGGGCATCGGAGTCGGCGCGATGTCCTGTTCCTGCACCGCGAATGCTCGCGGGGTGTGGCCTTCCAGCGGCTCGTAGGCCTTGCGGACCCATTGGAACGTCGCCACCTCGGTGGCCTCATTGGCTACCGACCAGCTCACGCCCGCGGGGAGGTAGGCATACCCGCCCGGCGTGAGGGTGTGCTTGTCACCGTCGATGACGAGGTTCAGGGTGCCGGTCAGCAGGAAGACCACCGACTCGACGCCGCGCTCGGGCTCGGGCCGGGTGCTGCCGCCGCCGGGCGACACCTCGACGATGTACTGCGCGAACGTCGTGGCGAACCCGGCGATGGGCTTGGCGAGAATCCACGCCCGCGTATTGGTCCACCCGGGCAGGTTGCTGGTCACGATATCGCGAAGCACACCGCGCGGAATGACCGTGTACGCCTCCTTCACGATCGCCCGGTCGGTCAGCAGCGTGGACTGGGACGGCAGACCGCCCTCGGGTGCGTAGTACGTCGGCTCGCTCAAGTGTGCCAATTTCCCATCGGATCGAAGTTCGCGGCAAAGTCTCAGCATCGAACATATGCGCCGCCGACAGGTGAAGGCAATCGTGCGAAACGACATGCCGACCGCCCCCGAAACGAGCCGGATCCGTAGCTTTGCACGCGACCACAAACAACGGCGGCCCCTCCGACGCCGTGCGACCACATTCCCACCACCCCGTGGATTCGACACCGTGCCACACGCGCCGACGCGGCCGAGCACTACCGCGAAATCACCCGCCACCACGTCTACGAGGACAGCCTCGCCGTAGCCCATCACCCAGCGGGTCGTTTCGGTGTGCGATCTTCGATGATCCGTACGCCGGATTCTCGTTGCCAGTGTTCGCCGGATGCATGGGACCCACCGTTTCTCCGGTTGGCGCGGAGGATTGCGAGCAGCCCTCCGTAGGCAACGCGCCCGCGTCCGCGGCGGGCGAGGATGCCGCCCCTGACACCGTGGTGACGGTGCACACGGTAGAAGCCGGTTCAGACGCAGCGTCCTGCTGAACCGTGCTGCGGTTGGCGCTCGCCGACCGGCATCCACCCTCGCGCTCCCCCAACCCATTCGAGCAGCCCGAGCCGAGTGAACTCGTCGAGCCAGCCGCGCATGGGCCAGAAACCCCAGCGGCGGAAGAAGATACGGGCGTTGGACACGATATCCGCCAGATGCTCGGTCGGTGGATCCGAGATGGGGTGGTGCTGGTGGTAGGCGTGCGCGCCGCCCACCCACCGCAGGTCGATACCGGCGTGCGCCGCGCGGTAGGCGAAGTCGGTGTCCTCGGCACCGTATCCTCGGTACCGGGTGTCGAAACCGCCTGTCCTGCACCAGGTTCGGGCAGGCACAGCGAAGGACAGCGACCAGAACAGATTGTGGTCGCCGCCTGGCAGTACCTGATCGTCCTGGGGCGCGGGTCGGGCGGGGTGCGGGTCGCGTCGCTGTGGCAACGTGCGCACGTCGTACCCCGCGGACGGGGGTGGCGGAAGGTAGGTGACCGGGCCGCACAGCAGTGCGTCCGCATCGGGATCGGCGGCGCACACATCGTGGTAGCGCTCGACGGTGTGGTGGTCCGGCATGCAATCCACATCCAGGAAGATCAGCAATTCGGCGTCGTGGCGCAGTGCCGCACGGGCACCGAGATTACGGGCCGCGGCCAACGGCAACGGCGGGCGCGTCGGCAGCCATATCCCACGGGCGGGCCCGTCGCGGACCGCGTCGAGTACCCCGGCGTCGTTCATCGCCACGACGATGTACTCGTCGGGCACCCGGTCGCTCAACGCCACGGCCTCGATCTGGTTGCGGAGATGGCCGATTCGCCGCGCCGCGATGGTGATGAGGGCCGTTCTCATCGCGGCACCATCACGGTGCGGCGGACAGACGCGATGGCCTCGGCGGCCCGCCGCGCCGCGCCCTCGGTTTCCCACTCCCGCCATCGTCGGCCGTCGAGCCTCGCGGTCCGCGCGAATATGTCGGGCCACTGCGCCGCGGTGGGCCAGGCGTGGGAAACCGTTGCCAGACCGGCGGATTCGAGGGCGTCAGCGGTCGCGCGCTGTTCCCCGAACGGACGCGGTAGGGGGATGATGACGGAGGGCCGCTCGGCGGCGGCGATATCGGCGACAGTCCCCTGTCCCGCATGGGCGACCACGATGTCGGCCGCGCACAGCCGTGGCCACAGATCGTCCACCCACTGCGCCGACCCGGCTGTGCGCCAGCAATATCGCGGATGGTCGCGAGCGCACGCCGCGACGGCGGAGGCGGTGAACCCATCGCCTCCGGTGCCGGAGACCACCATGATCGTCGGCCGCTCCGCTCGGTCACGGTGCGCGGGCGAGAATCCCGTCCCGGTGAAGCGCGTGATCCCTCCGACATAGTGGGTCTTGTGGTCGTACCGCCGTAGCCAGTCGGGCTGGTAGAGCCGCCGCGGCCACGCCGCGATCAGTGCGTCGGCCAGCTCGTGCACCGTACGATGCGGCCGGTCGGTACGCGTGCCAGGTAGGACCATGGAGATCACCGGAATGCCGTGCAACCGTGCCAAGAGCGCGACTTCGACCGAGACGTCCACGACCATCGCCTCGGGTTGGGCGGCGGCGATCCACGCCGCGATCGCGGCCATTCGCGCACGCAGCCCGGGATCGTGCCGCGGCACCCAGTGCAAGGTGCCCGCGGCGGTCACGTCCTGTGGATCCTCGGCGCCGTCATCGGACGGCAGCCGCAACACGTGTTGGAACGGGCCGGTCGCGTCGGGCAGAGAGGTCAGCGCGATGACCGGCACGTCGAGCCGCGCGCAGATCGCCCGCGCTCGCATCAGGTGTCCGCTGCCCTGATGATGGATGTAGTAGCCGATCATGCGGGCTTCGCTCCCCGCACCCGCGCCGACCTCGCCAACGCGAGATAGCGGCGTACGTAGGCGTCGGTGGTGCGGCGGTGGCCGCAGACCCGCACCGCTCGTCGGCGCACCTGCTCCCGGGGCAGGCAGGTGGCCTCACCGACCGCATCGGCCATCGCCTCGGTGTCACCGGGCGCGACGAGTCGTCCGCAACTGCTGTCGATGATCTCCGGGATGCCGCCACGGGCGAAGGCGAGTACGGGGGTGCCGCATGCCAGCGCCTCGGCCACCACGAGTCCGTACGGTTCGTCCCACACGGGCGTGACCAGGGCCGCGGCGCACGAACCTAGCAGCGCCGCAAGCGATCTGGACGACAGATGGCCGTGGTAGCGCACCTGGGAGCCCAACCGCGGGCCCACCGCGGCACGGAAATAATGGGCGTCGCCGATCGGCCCGACCACGTGCAGGCGACGCCCGGCCATTCGAGCGGCTTCTATCGCCAGGTGCGTCCCCTTCTCCGGCACGATTCGGCCGGACCAGATCAGATCGCTGCCGCCCGGGCCGGGCGGCCACGCCGTCAGATCGATGCCGTTGCTGACAACATCCACCGACGGCAGCACATGGCACCACGAATCCGCCGTATACCGGCTGACGGCGACGAATTGCGAACCGGCGCCACCGGTTACGGCGACGGCTGATTCGAGCCAGGGTGTCGGCGGCGTGTGCAGCGTGGTGAGCATCGGCACCGTCAGCGACGGAGCCATCGCGATCGGCAGATAGTGCAGGCTGTGATTGTGGATCACGTCGAAGCGCCGACCGTCGTCGGCGACGAGTTCCATCATCAGTTCGAGATAGGCGTGGTGGTCGGCCAGAAACGCCTCGGGTGGCATGGAGACATCACCGGCGGCGGCCTCGCTGACCCGGATCGTCTGTACCGGAATCGATTCCGCGCTCAGCGCCGCATCGCTTCCCTCGGCCGCGAACAAGGTGACCCGATGCCCGTCGTCGTGCAGGGCGCGGGTCAACTGCCACACGTGGGACTCGAGACCACCCGCGAACGGCTGCGCTATCGGATGCCGGTTCGAGGCCACCACCGCGATGCGCAGGCCGCGGCGCGCCGACCCGCTCATCGCAACAGGTTTTCGTAGAGGCGCCGGTGCGCGACCGCGAGCGACTCGCGCTCGCTACGACGCTCCGGCCAGGTCGCACGCGGCACGCGTGCACCATAGGTGGCGGTGATCGCCCGCCGCAGCGAGTCGGGATCGAAATGCCGCTCGTCGAACTCGTACACGGCGCAGCGGCGCTGCTGATGATAGAAGCCGCAGTCGGGCGCGACCACGGCGGTTCCCAGGTCGTGGCAGGCCTCGAGCCAGCCGGAGTGGGTGCCGAAACGGTAGGGCAGCACCGACACGGTGAGCGACGAAAGGTACTGCCACAGTTCGTCATCGGTGAAGTAGGGGTGCACGTGAACCCGAACCCCGGGCCGATCACCCAAGGCGCGCAGCGCGTCGCCGGTCTCGGGGTCGTACCAGTGGTTACCGGGTTCGAAGAGTTCGTCATGGAGGTCGATCCGCAGCTCACCGCCCGGCAGAGCGGGGACCACCTCGCACAGGGTCTCCAGCACCGGCAGTGGATCCATATTCGCGCGCAGGCTCTTCACGTGCACACCTACCACGAATCGGTCCTCGCGCGGCCGCGGCGCCCGCACCAGGTCCGGTTCGACGACGTGCGGGTGGGGCAGGACATCGGCCGACCTGTTCCACCGTCGCGCGATGGTCTCGGCCGCGCCGGGCGTGAGGGTGATCAACGCGTCGGCCGCGGGTATCAGCGTGTCGAGCAGCCGATCGTGGGTCGTGGGATCCGGTTGGTGCGGGTTACGCAGGTCGTGGACCGTGTACACGAGCGGTTTGCCATGTGCGCGCAGTAGCTCGATGACCTCGCCGAGGGTGTCGGTCGGTACCGCGTCGAATCCGAAATGGATGTGGAATAGCTCGAATTCATCGTAATGCTCACGAATCCAGTCGGGTTCGAGCATCAGTGGCGGCCACCAGCCACCGGGAACCGTGCGGCCGTCGGCGGGTGCCGGATCGGCCAACCGGGTCACCGCGTCGGCGCCGTGCACCGGCGACAGATGGCGGACGTAGACATGTGAGGCCGGTACCGACGCCACACGGATCGTATCGGTCGATTCGCGCCGCGACATGTCGTCCCTCCTTTCGCGGATCGACCACCGGGGGGCCGGTCACCATCTTGTGCTACCCGCGCGAATGCTCGGCAAACGGACGCGCACGCAGGACGAGGTGGAAATGGTCCAGCGACGGGGGTACCGGATCGGAAAGGTCCGCACCGGCCTGTACTCGGTAGGAGTGCGTGCGCATCAGCGCGGCCAATGTGGTGCTCGCGGTGAACAACACGATATTTCGCCCCGGGCACGCACCGGGACCGGCACTGAACGGAACGAGCTCCGGATGCCGCCGCGCTTGCCCGTCCAACCAGATGCGCGGGGCGAACGTATCCGCGAATTCGAGGGTGGACGCGTCCCGATGGAACAGCGGGGCGTAGACCACGAACGTCGTGCCCTGCGGATAGCGCTCGCCGTGCCACGTCAGGTCGACGGCGCTTTCGCGCAGGATCATCGGCGTGGTGGGCCACAGCCGCACGGCCTCGAGTACGCAGCCACGGGCGCGGTCGAGTACCCGCGGCACAGACGCGTCGGCCTCGAATTCTTCCCGCACCCACCGCTCGTCGGCGGGGTGTGCGGCCAGCAGTGCCAGCGCCCGGAAGGTGGCGATGCCAGCGGCATCGAAGGCGAACAGCCAGTGCGCCACCTGATCCGCGGCCGCCAGGTCCGGCGTGGGATGAGCGCGCGCGATCGCCTCGGCCAGTGTTCCGGGAGCGGGATCGTCGAGGTAGCGTCGCACCGCGTCGTGGAATCTACTGCGGCGCTGATCGTCTCGGCGGCGCGCGAAGGCCCAGTTCGCTCGGCTTCGCAGGGCGGCGAGGTCGTCGGTGAGGCGATCATCCAGACGCGCGGCGTCTCCGAAGATCACGCCGCGAACAATGCGCCACCACGCGGTCGCGAACCGGTCCCAGGTCAATGCACCGGCCGTATCGATCTCCGTCAGCAACTCCGCGGTTTCCCGCTGGACTCGCTGTAGGAGGGCCGGGGCCGCGGAATGCAGCGCCTGCGGCGTTTGCAGCGCGGTTTCGTTGAACAGCCTGCGCCTCTCGCGGTCCTCGCCGGTGCTGGCGAGGACGCCATGCGGCTGGAAGTGTCCGAGCGCGGCCTGTTTTTCCGGGGTGGTGGTCGCGATCTCCGTTGTCGGCGCGGACAAGAGGCGCTCCACGTCGTCCCCGTCGAGGACGACCGCGACGCTGCGTCCGGGGATCGACAGCCGCAGCGGAGCCGGGCCGCGACGCGCACGCAGCTGGCTCAGCAGGCGCACGGCTCGTTCGTCGACGCGCAGTCGCTGCGCGAGCGCCACCGCGACCGGCCGTCGAATGATGACGCCCTGCGCCAGGGTCGGAAATCCCACCGCGGCGAGGATGCGCGCGGTGTCGGTAACCGACCTGATATCGGCACCGAGCCGTTTACCTGAGCGTGTCACAGTCGCCGAGTTGATCATGTGCACCGCGTACCCGCGACACCTGACGCTAACCCAGTCGACTCGACCACACTCGACGGCGACACGAAGCGGATAGCCAGCTCATCGCCGCTCCGCCATTCATCGCGGCGGGGCTTGGCGAGCCAGCTGCACCCCGGACAGGCCTGTCCAGCACAGGCTCGCGGTGGTGGCGACGGCATCGCGCTTGGCCAACTGCTTGCCGGTCGCCGCCCAGTCACGCGCGCAGGATTGAGCGATCGCCACCAATTCGGCGGTGATCAGCCACCCCTGCGTGGCCTGCGGCAACGGGTAGGGCGCGAGCGCGCGCGAAACCGTCGCGGTGCAGATCGAAGCGGCCTGATGTGCCACACGCTGGGCTGAGGGCTCGTCGGTGACGGCGGCTCCCGCCAGCAGGGCGGCGCTGCGCGGATGGGTATCGGCGAAGTCGAACAGTGCGGTCACCGTCGCGGTCACGATCGATTGCAGCCCTTCGGCGCGTTCGAGGGTGCCGGTGAGCGTCTGGTCCAACACCTCCAACGCCTCGTACAACGTCGCCAGATACAGCTCCAACTTGCTCGAAAACGACTTGTACAGCACGGGTTTGCTGATCCCCGCTCGGCAAGCGATCTCATCCATACTCGCGGCGCGGTACCCGCAGGCCGCGAAGAGCCCCGCCGCCGCGGCCAGTATCGCGCGCCGCCGCTCCCGCCGCGCCGCGGCGATTCCCTCATCGACCATGCTGGCCACCTCCTCGGCCTTCACCGTAACGGCACCGCCGCCGGAACGGGGCAAGGAGCCAAGCATCGACGAGAACGGCCTCAGCACCACCCTCATCCCAGCCCTGGCCGCCTGCCACCGCTCTCGGCCTTCAAGATCTGGCGTCACCGCTGACGCGGACCTCAGCCGTACGATCCGACCATGCACGCTGATATCGACGAGGCAGTCCGGATCGCCCGCCTCGCGGCAGATTTCGACTGGACCTGGGCAGCGGAAGACGTCCAGCGGTTCAGTGCCGCGGCAGGCTGGACCGTCGTCGGACAGCGCCCACGCGAACGCGGCACAGACCTCCGAACCGGACTCGACATTCCCGACCCTGTCGGGCGGGCGATCTACAACCGCAGATTTTTCGAGCGCGAAGGCTCACCCGAGCAGCTGATCTCGGAGATCCTCGTCACCGTGACGAGTCAGGTGAAAGACGCCACCCCGCAACGACATCGGTGGTTGACGAACACTTTCGCGGATTTGTTCGACCGGTTGGTCGCGGAACTCGGACAGCCATCGAAACCCTCGCCTGGGGATCCGTCGCACGTCCGTTGGACGCTGTCGACGACCGTGCTGATCGTTCGTATGGACAAGGATTCGGTCGGGCTGAGGATTGTGAATCCGATTTATCAGCAATGGTGGGATCGCTGGACTGCCCGCGACGACGGGGACGAAGGGGCTACGGACAGCGACGACGAGGACAGCGACGCGCTGCCGGACCAACCACGCAGCTGGTCCGCGTTCTCCTCAGCGTTGGCCCTGACGCTGAACCGGCTGCACTCCGACGATCAAGTGGTGATGACCAGCGGACAGGACGCAATCGCGCAATTCGAGATGGATTGGTTCAAGATAGCCTGCTTCGTGCGCGCGGACATGAAAGATGTTGTGGTCCACACTATTCCGGGCACAGTTGGAGCAGCTATGACCGCCGACGACTGGCAGATCGGCACCGGACCTGACGAAGGCTGGTGGCAACGCACCCTGCGGTGGCCTGCTCGCTACGAAGAGTTCGAGGCCGCCGCCGAAGCGGTCAGTCTCGCCCTACGCGAGGTCATCGGCGTGGGTTCACCCACAGATCTGGCAGTGACCGGCTGGAGCAACGCCTCGGAATATTCGTATCCGGATATCACAGCCTTCGGCATTCGCAGGTGAACGAACCGCTGGCCGCCGTCGACAGTTGGTTGCGGCATGGGCTGGTGGCGACGCGGGGCTAGCTTTAGCGGCCGGATGCCGTGAGGAACGCGGCAACATCCGGCATGAGGTCGGAGTCGGAATCGTTTCCGGCAACCAGCTGTAGATCGGTGGGCTGAGCCACTTCCAGAACTTCGCGCAGGATGATGACCGCGCCTTCGGCCAACGCTTCGCATGCACGGTACGGGGCTGGCCAACTGATCGATCGCTCCCAATTCGCGTGATGAATCGGGGCAGCGGTCGACCAACCCAGGTCGACCGCTTTCGCGTGGTGCTCCTGCGAGTGGCCGTCGCCCCACGTGACGAGGCATTGCAGTTCGTGCCAGCCCATCTCGAACCACACACCGGTGTCGCCGCCAGAAGCAGTCAGTGCCAGGATCCCGTCCACAGGCAATCGCGTCAACGTCAACGCGAGCGCGGAGACGAAATCCGGCCAGGTACTGGGGAACTCGGCGCTTTGCGCTAGCGAGTCCTCGGAATCCTCGTCGTCGTCGAAATCCTCGTCGTCGAAGTCGTCGTCTCCTCGGTACTCCCTGGCAAGACGGTTCAGGTGGTCTTGGTAGACCGGGTTGACGATCCGCAACCCGATCGAACCATCCTGACGGTCGATGGCGAGAAAGAAGACAGCTCGCGGCAGTGTCCAAACGACCTTCAAGTTGATGTCGTTGACTCGGTGCGATGGCAATCCGAACGCCAGCGACAGCCGCTCAGCCAACTCGGCGAAGGTATCGACGAGGAACGCACGCCCCGTCGGTGAAGACTCGTCAACGAGGTCGGTCAGATACACGACGATCTCTCTGACCTCTGCGCCGTGTATTCTCCGCCTTTCGAAGAACTCTGGGTCGTACTCCACTTCTCCGATAGGAGTCGCGATCCGCAGGCTGGTCCGAAACCGAGCGTATTCGGGGCCGGTGCCGGTAGGTCCTGTCCGGGCACTCTGCCAACCCGCATGCCGACAGAACCGTTCGACGTTCGCTTTCGTCCAGTCCCAATCGAAACCCGCTGCCAGGCAAGCGATCTGGACCGCACCTTCCATGTCGACACGCACTGTCGATTCCTTCTTTCCACACTCGTGAACCGCTGGCTACCTTAACGGCCGAGGAGGCTAGACACCCCAGAAGAAGATGAGATCCTTACCCGCGAGCAGGGATTCGTTCATCCAGTGGATTTCGTCGTCGACCTCATCTCCCTCTCCGCCGTCATTGACGTCGGTGCCCGTGTCCGCGGTGCGCTCCGCGAGTTCCTCGGCGTTGTTCTCCTTGGTCCAGATGGCGCAGCCGGATCCTTCGGGCGGGGGCAGCAGGTCTTCGAACGCCCAGTCGTAGAAGATGTCGGCGATGTCCGGGCAGCTTCGGAAATGGAAGACCACCGAATCGATGCTTTGGCCGCCGAGAATCGAGCAGATGGAATACATGGCCGCGGTGTACTCGTCCGCGTCGTCCTCATCGAAGGGCCCACCGTCGATGATCGCCCGAAATATCTTGGGGTCGACCGCATCCTCGGTCGCGGCAGCGTCGAGGAGCCGACTCAACAACGCCTCGTCCTTGCTGCCGATCACCCCCTCGAGTTGCGCCTTGTCGCCCAGATAGACCTGCATCACATGTCCCACGCCGCAACAGTAGCGGTCCAACGCGCAACCGACTTAGGGCGGTAACTGTCCTATCTTGCCGACATACTCGAATCATGAGCGAATCCGAAGCGACTGCGGCACAGCGGAATCAGGCCGATATCACCGGGTATGACGATCCGAACGCGCCCTGGAACCAGGAGTGGGATCAGGGCGACGCCTACGGGAATGATGATGTGATCAAGGAGTTTCGGGAGAATTCCGGCGTGGTGGGTGGGGCTTATGCCGGGGCGGAACTCATCTTGCTCACCACTACGGGAGCCAAGAGCGGTAAGCGGCACACGACTCCGCTGGGGCCCGCGTACCGGGGCGACATCATGTACGTGAGCTCGTTCATGGAGGACAAGAACCCGGCCTGGTGGCACAACATCAAGGCGAATCCGCAAGTCACCGTGGAACTTCGGGGGAAGACGTACCAGGCGACCGGCAAGGTGCTCGAAGGCGCGGACTACGACGAGTTCGCGGCTTGGGTGCTGGTCAACAACCCGCTGCTGGCGGACTTCCAGTCCAAGATCGACCGTCCGATGCCTCTGGTGGTGCTGACTCTCGACAGCGAGAGCTGAGCGCGGCTAGCTGGCGTCGGCGAGGCGACGCATACGACCGTTGAGGTACCGCTGTTCCGGGACGCTCGTGGCGAGTTGCGCTGCGCGGCAATAGCTGTCGATCGCGCCCGCTCGATCGCCGATCATCTCCAACAGGTGTGCGCGCACCGCGTGGGTCCGGTGATGACGCCGCATCGAGGGGTTGTCGAGCAGCGGCGCGATCAGGTCCAAGCCCTGTTGTGGGCCGAAGGCCATGCCGACGGCGACGGCACGGTTGAGGGTCACGATCGGGCTGGGCGCCACGCGATCGAGCATGGCGTAGAGGATGCTGATCTGCGGCCAGTCGGTGCGCTCCCACGTGGGCGACTCCGCGTGCACCGCGGCGATCGCCGCCTGCAACTGGAACCGTCCGACATGACCGCGAGGCAGCACCCGCTCCAGGATGGCCACGCCTTCGGCGATCGATTCCCGGTCCCACCGGGAACGGTCCTGCTCGGCCAGCGGCACCAGATTGCCACCTTCGGTCCGAGTGGCCGCTCGCGAGTGCGTGAGCAGCATGAGGGCCAGTGCGCCCGCGACTTCGTCGTGATCCGGTATCGCGCAATGCAATTGGCGGGTGAGCCGGATAGCTTCCTCGGCCAGGCTCCAATCCATCAGTGCGTCGCCGACGGAACGGGTGTGCCCCTCGGTGAACAGCAGATGGCACACGTCGAGTACCGACGCGATGCGCGCGGGCAGGTCCGGTCGGCTCGGGAGTTCGAACACCGCAGCGGCCGCTCGCAGGGTCGACCGGGCGCGGGTGAGGCGTTGGGTCATGACGCGTTGGGGAACGAGGTACGCGGCGGCGATTTCGCGAGTTCCCAACCCGCACACGGCATGCAGGGTCAACGCGACCTGTGAGGAGCGGCTCAGACTCGGGTGGCAGCAGAGCACGAGCATCCGCAGCATGTCGTCGCCGTCGTCCGCCTGATCCACCGGCGGCACCAGGTACGCGTCACCAGGCTGGGCGACGCCCACGGCCTCCTCGCGCCCGGCTCGCGCTCGGTCGGCCCGCACCCGATCGATCAAGCGCCGCGAGGCCACGGTGATGAGCCACCCCCGAGGATTGGCGGGCACCCCGTCGCGCACCCACTGCACCGTCGCCGCCTCGGCCGCTTCCTGCGCGGCGTCCTCGCAGTCACCGAGGTCACCGTGCCTGCGCAGCAGAGCGGCGAGGACGTGCGGCGACTCGCGCCGCCACACGTCCTGCACCACCCGGCTCATTGGTCGTCGCCGCCCGGCCACATCGCGGGCCGCAATTCGATGGTTTCCCCGGGTCCGGCGAATTGCGCGGCGATCTCCTCCGCGCGGGCGTGGTTGTCGACGTCGATCAGGAAGAACCCCGCCAGATGCTCCTTGGCCTCCGAATACGGCCCATCGGTCGCCAGCGGTTTGCCGTCACCCCACCGGTACAGCCGCGCCGACTCGGGCGCGCCGAGCGCCTCCCCCGTCACCAGCTCACCCTTCTCCTGCATCTCCCCCAGCAGCTTCTCGAAATCGGAGTTCACCCGATCCCGCTCCTGCTGCGACATCGCCTGATACTCCGGCAGATAGTCGCTGGTCGGATGCCCCCAGGGCTGCGGATTGGAGTGAATCAGGATCACGTACTTCATCACGGCTCCTTCGCGTTCGCGGATGCGCCCGAATGACCCATCCTTACCTGAAACGTCGGAGTCGATGACGCGATGTCGACATCGACTGTTCGGCGGCCCTGGCGAAGTCGTCGACGATGGTCACCGGGGGCGCGGCCACGAACCCCGGAATCCGGCCACGCGGACGCCGGGCACGCGACTGGGGCGCGGCGGGCGCAGGACGTCCCACACTGCCGCGTCGCTGGCATCGCCCGCGACGGAGCGCATCGTCAAAAGCTAACCGACCCCGCATGTTCGGAACATTCGTGCAATACGCGGATGGAGGGACAGGGTGACAGTGGGCGCATGGCTACTTCAGCACCCGCCCCGCCGGATCCACAGCCCCGCCGAATCACAGCGCGCCGCGGAATCATCGCCGCTATCGGCTTTTTCACGATCGCGGGTCTGCTACTGAACGCGCTGGTCGTGAATCGACAGGCCGCTGCCGCCACCGGGGACTACCTCGTTTCGGTCGACGGCGACGATATCGCCGTCCACCAGGACGGTCCTCACAGCGCCCCCACAATCGTCCTGATCCACGGACTGGGCGGCTCGGCCAACTGGTGGAACCCAGTGGTTCCGGCACTATCGACGTCCTATCGCGTCATCCGCATCGACCTGCTCGGCCACGGCCGGTCGGCGAAACCGGCTGGTGGCGGCTATTCGATTCCGGAGCAGGGCCGCCGGGTCGGCGCCGTGCTGGACCGTCTCGGGGTGACCCGCGCGCTCGTGGTCGGCCACTCGACCGGCGGGTCGGTCGCCACCGCCCTCGCCGAGCAGCGCACCGATCTGGTCACCGCGCTGACCCTCGTCAACACCGGACCGCACCGCGACGCCTTCATCTCCTCCGGCGTCATCGGCAATCTGTTGACGGTTCCCATTGCAGGACAGCTTCTTTGGCGATTCCGCTCCGATGACCTGATCCGCAAGTCGATGAGTTCGGCGGTCACCCGCGACATCGAGATCCCGCCACAGCTGGTCGACGACCTCCGCGGCGTGACCTACCACGCTCTCACCGCCACCTCCCAGGAGTCCACCGCCTACCTCGAGCAACGCGCACTCCCCGATCGCCTCACCGCTCTGAACAAACCGCTACTGGTGATCTTCGGCGAGGAGGACCGCAGATGGCGCTCGTCCTCCGCCACGAACTATCGCGCGGTGCCCGGTGCTCGCGTAGACCTGCTACCGGGTATCGGACACTCCCCCATGCTCGAGGATCCGTCACGAACCGCCGCGATCTTGTTGGAGTTCAGCATGATTCACACATCACCCTAGGGCTCGTGCGCGAACTTCCCGCCAGGCGGATCGTGGAGGTATGACCGAGTTGACGAATAGGCGGGTATTGGTTGCCGGGGCGGGGATCGCGGGTCTGACGACGGCATATTGGTTGTCCGAGTATGGATTCGAACCGACCGTTGTCGAGTTGCGACCCGCGCTTTCGGCTGGCGGGCAGACCGTCGATGTGCGCGATCAATCACTCGAGGTGGTTCGACGGATGGGCGTCGAAGACGAAATGCGCAAGCACAACGACAAAGTGGAGGGCATGCGATTGGTCGACGCCGAAAACCGCTGTCTCGCAACGACCGATATGCGGGGTATCCGAAGTCAGTACGGCAGTATCGACATTCCCCGCCCCGATGCGATCGCTATCCTCTACGCGCTGGTGCGAAACAGGGCGGAGTGTGTCTTTGGCGACTCGATCCGATCGTTGCGGCAGCACGACACCGGCGTCGCGGTGTCCTTCGAGCACGCTCCGGAACGCGAATTCGATCTCGTGATCGGCGCGGACGGCCTGCATTCCACCGTGCGGCGGTTCGCGTTCGGGGCACCGGACGGCTACACCCGATTTCTTCGACATTACGTCGCGTTCGGCGACGCCGACCCAGCACTGGGACCCGAAGGCCAGATGACCCTGTACAACACCCCGGGACGGATGGTGGGTGTCTACCACGGGCGCGGAAGCGGACAAGTCAAGGGCTACTTCGCTTTTCACAGCGCCAAGCCGCTGCCCTACGACCCGCGCGATCCCGCTGACCAAAAGCGGCTTCTCGCAGCGGCTTTCGCGGATGTGACGACCTGGTTCGTCCCAGACCTACTCGCCAGCGCGCTCGCCGACCCCGACCTCTACTTCGACGCGATGAGCCAGATCCGCATGCCGTCCTGGTCCACCGGACGAATCGCCCTGGTCGGCGACGCCGCCTACTGCGCCGCACCCGTCTCGGCCGCAGGCGCCGAACTAGCCTTGACCGGCGGCTATGTACTGGCCGGTGAACTCGCCGCCGCAGCGGGAGACCATCGAACCGCCTTCGCCCGCTACCAACACCAACAGCGCCCCCTCGTCGAACGCAAACAACGAGTAGACGCGAATCTCCGCTTCATGGTCCCCCGAACCCGCCGAGGCATCTGGACCCGCAACACCATCGCACGACTACCACTGCTGAAGACAGTCGCCGGACTCGCCAACATCATGGCCCCGAAAACCACTGCGCCACTACCGCACTACGAACTCCCACGCTCCAGCTGACACCACCGCCGAGGCTGTCGGTCCGCGTCGAGGTCGTCGTAACACGTCAGAGCGGATCCGGTAGGCCCAGGGGGCCGGATCCCCGTAGCCGGTGGCGCACTGCTGGCCGGGGCTTCGATGGCGCGCGCTCTCCAGGAGCTCGGTTTCGCCGAACAACTGCCGGGAATGTCGTATGCGGCACCTCGGATGGCGGATGCGCGAGTTGGGCAGGAGGGTCGCGATGCGGTTGCGGCGGAGTACGCCGTACGGACCTGGGCTTCGGCGCGTCGGTCGGGGTCGCGGCTTCAGCTATGTCACGGACGCGGGCGAGCCGGTGGCGGACGAGGAGACGCTCGACCGGATTCACGCCCTGGCGATCCCGCCCGCGTGGCGCAAGGTGTGGATCTGTCCGTACGCCAATGGCCACATCCAAGCGGTGGGGGTCGATGCGGCCGGGCGGCGTCAGTATCTGTACCACGAGAAATGGCGTCAGGACCGGGACGAGGAGAAGTTCGACCGAGTCCTCGAGCTGGCGGCCGAACTACCCGCGGTGCGCGAGCGAATCCACGCCGATCTGCGCCGAACCGGCCTGGACCGGCAACGGGTGGCCGCGGTCGCCCTGGGCTTGGTGGACCGGGGCGTGTTCCGGGTCGGTGGCGAATCCTATGCCGAGGAGAACGGCACCCGTGGTGTGGCGACCTTGCTGCGCGAGCAGGTGCGCCTCTCCGGGGACGAGATGCGGTTCGACTACCCGGCCAAGGGCGGCATCCGGCGACAGGTGCGAATATCGGATCCGGATCTGGCCTGCGCTATCCGTTCGCTGCGTCGCAGCCGATCCGGTTCGCAGCGGCTGCTGGTCTATCGGCACGGCTCGCGCTATGGCGAACTGCACGCCGAGGACATCAACGACCGATTTCGGGAGCTGTCCGGGTGCGATTGCAGTGTCAAGGACCTGCGAACCTGGCACGGCACCGTGCTCGCCGCCGCCGGTTTCGCCGCTATCGACCGGCCGAGTTCCAGCCGAGCACGGCAGGCGGCCGAGCGCGCTGTGATCGCGGATGTCGCTGCGGCGCTCGGCAATACGCCCGCCGTCGCGCGCGAATCCTACGTCGATCCGCGGGTGCTGGAGGCCTTCGAGCAGGGCTCGACGATTTCGTCCGCGCTGCGCCGGGCGGCCGCCGCCGACTCCGACCAGGAGAGCCAGCGCATCGTGGAGCGGGCGGTGATTCGGTTACTGCGCCGCGTCCGCAAGGGCTGAGACGGCCCTCTTCTTCTCAATGAGCTGACAGTTTGGAGCGAACATGAAGGCAGTGACGTGGCAGGGCAAGCGCAAGGTCGGCGTCGAGACCGTGCCCGATCCGCGGATCGAGGTGCCGACCGATGCGGTGATCAGGGTGAGTTCCTCTGGTATCTGCGGGTCGGATCTGCACCTGTACGAGGTCCTCGGTGCGTACATGAGCCCAGGTGACATCCTCGGGCACGAGCCCATGGGGGTGGTCGAGGAGGTCGGGCCGGGCGTTCGCGAGCTGTCGGTGGGGGATCGGGTGGTGATCCCGTTCCAGATCGCGTGTGGTTCCTGTTTCATGTGCGGGCAGGGATTGAGTACCCAGTGTGAAACGACTCAGGTGCGCGAACAGGGCAGCGGCGCAGCGCTTTTCGGCTATTCGAAGCTGTACGGCCAGGTTCCTGGCGGTCAAGCGGAATACTTGCGAGTCCCGCATGCCGACTTCACCCATATCAAGGTTCCCGAGGGACCGCCCGACAGCCGTTTCCTCTATCTCTCGGATGTGCTGCCGACCGCGTGGCAGGCGGTCGAATACGCGGCGGTGCCGAAGGACGGCTCGCTGACGGTGCTGGGTCTCGGCCCGATCGGTGATATGGCCTGCCGCGTCGCCGCCCACCGTGGAATCCGCGTCATCGGCGTCGATCTGGTGCCGGAACGGTTGCGTCGGGCGGCCGAACGCGGAATCGAGACAATCGATCTGAACGCGATCGATCAGCCCGTCGGTGACGTGGTGCGCGAGATGACCCAGGGCCGGGGCACCGACTCGGTCATCGACGCGGTGGGTATGGAGGCGCATGGTTCGCCGATCGCCTCGATCGCGCAACGCACGGCCGCCTATCTGCCGGATGCGCTGGCGCAGAGGGTGATCGATGCCGCGGGCCTCGATCGGTTGGCCGCGCTGCACAGCGCGATCGACATCGTGCGCCGCGGCGGCACGATCTCGCTGATCGGCGTATACGGCGGCATGCTCGACCCACTGCCGATGCGTGTCCTGTTCGACAAGCAGATTCAACTGCGGATGGGGCAGGCCAATGTGAAGCGCTGGGCAGACGACATCCTGCCGCTGCTCGGGGACGACGACCCCTTGGGTGTGGAAACCTTCGCCACCCACCGACTGCCGCTCGATTCCGCGGCCGAGGCCTACGACCTGTTCCAACGGAAATCCGACGGCGCGATCAAGATCGTCCTCGACCCCACCATATGACTGACCCGGCTGGATGAGCCAGCTGATCTCGCCCGGAAAGCCGCTGCGCCCCACAAGTTCTACTCGTTCACCCATCGCCACTGGATCGTCGACCAAGGCTGGGCTCGCGGCAGCAAGTCATGCACCGCGGCAACGACACCGGGCCACGCCGAGGCGATGTAGTCATCGCCGGACAACCAGCCGCCAGGCATCACTTTCGGCCGCCACGCCGTGATGTCTGCCGCCACACTGTCGTAGTCGTGACCGGCATCGATGTGGACCCAGGCGACGGAGGCGTCAGCGAACAGGTCGGCCGTCGGAACCGAACCGCCGACCACGATCAGGACCTGGTCGGCGAAGCCGCACGCGATGAGATTGCGATGGAGAAGACCGGCGAAGGTCCCACCACCGTCGGCGACGGCGGCACCGTGGGCGTCGATGCCGCGCGGCCCTTCTGGTCCGCTACCGCGACAGGTGTCCACACCCACGAGAGTGAAGGACTTACCGCTGTCCGCGACAACCTCGGCCAGCGAGCACAGACTGCGACCGAGATAGTTGCCGACCTCGACGAAAGTACCGCCGCCGGGAAAATGAGCGACCGCTTCCTCCTGAGCATCTCGCCACGTGAACCACCCGGGTATGTCCTGCCAACGTCGCACAGAGACACCGGTATCGGCTTCGCCGGGATTCGACATCATGTCCCGACGCTACGGTGTGCCCTTGGCCTACCGCGGCACTTCGAGAATGTCGATGCGCCGGTGCGTGATTCAGCTTCCATGATGCGATGTTCGAGTCTGGTCGGAGTTCTCGCGTGCGGTACGGGTGAGCGCGGTGGCCCTCGACCATGGTCGGCGAAGCGGTGGCGGTCGGCATCGCCGGGAGGCCGGTGGGCAGATCGTCCATGGACTCGATCCGCAGAATCAACGACATACCCAGGCCGAGGGCCCGCCCCGACAGCCGCCACCCCTCGCACACCGCACGCACATTGGCGCTGGCCGTCGGCGAAAAGCACTGTGAACGAAGCGATATCGGCCAGCGTGACCACCAGCGGGTCATTTGGCGCGATACTCACCAGTCCGAGCCCGCCGCCGCCGATCACCGCAGCGGCCACTGGCGCAACTCGAAAAGCAGATCGGCGATCAGTCGGTATGGCGTGGTTGAGAATTCGCTTCGGGCTGGCCTACAGCAGGCTCCGATTCGTCCTCCGCGCCTTGTTGGTAGATGTCGGGGATGCCGTCGGCGTTCTCGTCGAGATTCTCCTCGGCGTACAGCCGCCGGTAGATGCCGTTGCGCCGCTTCAACAACAGCGCCGCGACCAACGCGGCGATGACCGAACCCACCAGGACACCGGTCTTCACCCCCGCCATCATGTCCGGCTGCGGGAAAGCCAGTTCGCCGATCAGCAGGGCGACGGTGAAGCCGATGCCACCGAGCGCCGCGAGCGCGAGCACATCGGCCCAGCGCAGGTCTTTGTTCAGTTGGGCCCTGGTGAATCGGGCCGCCAGATAGGTGCCGCCGAAGATTCCCAGCGTCTTGCCCACCACCAAACCCAGGATTACGCCCAATGATTCGGGCTTGGTGAACACCGCCGCCAGCCCCGCGCCCGACACGCTCACCCCGGCCGCGAACAGCGCGAACAGTGGCGCGGCTACGCCCGCGGAGATCGGACGGAGTATGTGGGCGGCACGTTCACCGGGTGAAATCCCTTCCCCGCGTTCGCCGTCCGGTGTCGCGCGCAGCAACAAACCCATAGCGACACCGGCGACAGTGGCGTGCACTCCCCCGTGGTACATCAGCACCCAGATGGCCAGTCCCAACGGCAGATACCACCACCAGCCGCGCACCCGCAGGCGTTGCATGACCCCGAAGACAATCAGCGCCACGGCAGCCCCGCCCAGCGCGAGCGGATTCAGGTCGTCGGAGAAGAAGATCGCGATAATCGCGATCGCGCCCAAATCGTCCACCACGGCCAACGTGAGGAGGAACGCGCGCATGGCCGCGGGCAGGTGCGTGTTGAGCACAGCCAGCACCGCGAGCGCGAACGCGATATCGGTAGCCATCGGCACCGCCCAGCCGCCGAGTTCACCGCCCCCGGTCCGCACGACCGCCAGGTACACCAAGGCCGGGACCACCATGCCGCAGACAGCCGCGACCGCGGGCAAGATGGCCGTAGCGGGAGTCCGCAATTCCCCGACCACCAACTCACGTTTCAGCTCGATGCCCGCGACCAGGAAGAAAATCGTCAGCAACCCGTCCGCGGTCCAATGTCCGACCGACAGGTCCAGGCCGAGCACCGGAATACCGACATGGAAATCGCGAACTCGCGTATAAACATCGGACCAAGGCGAATTCGCCCACACCAACGCCACGACCGCCGCGGCCAACAACACCATCCCGCCGACGGTCTCGGCTCGCAAGGCCCGGGCGACAGCGGTGCGCTCCGGCCAGGACGGCCGGTCGAGGAAAGTCTTGCGCTCTTCTGGAGTGGACGGCACAGCACAACCTCCGGGGCGTCGACGCGCGGGCATAGCAGCCCCTACACGCCGACCAGACTTCCCGGCACACCCCACGCCATGAGATGACGCTTTCGTTCACATTATCTGGTTCGCCCGATTAGCACATCCGCGGCCCCCGATGAGGAGTTCGACGCCTCTTTGACGCTCCCCACCGAAATCTTTTCGGAATCCTGACGACCACTACGTCTCCTACGAGACGGTTCGCCGAAAAGCTCCCTGCTCGGACGCCGCGATGACGAGGCCGCGGTTGCGCCGGTGAAGTTCGGCGGTGATGTCGTCAAGCTGAATCGGACGTAGCCAACGTCCCGAGACTGCGAGTGGGTTGCCCACCGCGATCTTGCCTATCGGGCCGTGGACCCATCTGCTCCAACGCCCTCCGGTGATTCGCGGACGGGGCTCGACCAGTTCTATGGCCAGGTACCTCGTGCCGTGGGCTGTGATCAGATGGAACCGAGCTATCGCGGCCCACGGGATTCGGCCGAACGGGTCGAGCGTCACCCCCTCGTCATCGACCGACAGGGTCGAGGGGCGGATGAGGTGGTGCAATCCGAGGAAAAGCGCAAGAGCTCCGATGACCATTGGAGCCACCACCGGGAACATCAGCGCCGAATCGGTGGTGGTCATGTGCAGCAACCAGCCGCACGCGATTCCTATCAGCCCCAACGCCACCAGCTCCACCCCGCGGACCCAGGAAGGCCGAAAGATCACGGGCGATGCCGGTACTTGCTGGGTCTGCTCCACGGTCATGGACTGTAGCGGGCGTGGTGCTCGAATTCGCCGCCGTCACACTCCTCGGCACCGTCGACGCAGGCTCCGCGGACCACTGGCTCGGCGGATATCTCGCGATACTGTCCGTCCCCAACTACCTGAATCTCGACGGCGTGATGAAGCTGACCGTGGACCTGCGGCGGGGCGCAGGCATCTACGGTGTCGCCCACATGGACGATGCCCGCGCCGGGTTCTTCCTGCGTCCGCCGCGGCAGCTGGACTACCACCACCGCGACACCGAGCGCCAGAAACAGTTGCTGCGCGATCACTTCGGCGATATGGGCTGGGAGGTGCCGCGGCTGCTGTCCGAACTGGACCAGACGCCGACTTTCTACTTCGACTCGATCACCCAGTTGCGGTTGGAGACGTGGTCACGCGGCCGGGTGACGTTGGTCGGCGACGCCGCCTACTGTCCGGGGCCAGCCGTCGGCGGCAGCACGAGTATGGCGGTGGTGGGGGCTTACATTCTCGCCGGTCGACTCGCGGAGCACGTGGGTGAGTACGCCAGGGCCTTCGCCCCCTACGAGGCGGATATGGCGGATTACGTTCGCCGCAGCCGAGGGTTCGCGGCCGCCGCGGCGAAATCGCTCATCCCGGTCCGTCGCTTCGAACTGTGGGCGATGGTCAATGCCGTGCGGCTGATCAACGTCTTGCCGACGCCGATCAGCCGCGCGGCCGCCAAACTCAACAACAACGGTGTGCGCCTTCATGATTCGATCACCGTGCCGGACTTCACCGCGTTCGAGAGAACACCTGACCGACCCGAGGGGTGAGCGCTGTCAGGATCCGACCTTCACCGGATCCTTGCCGCCCGTCGGTTCGTAGGTCTCCCAGAACGTCGCACCGGGGATCTTCAGCGCCAGCGGATCGAAGACCGGGTCGAGGCCGGACTTGCGCTGCCGCTCGTAGTCCCGCAGGGCCTTGTACGCGGGCTGCTGCAAGATGATGATGCCGATGATATTGAGCCAGGCCATCAATCCCACGCCGATATCGCCGAGCGTCCACGCCTCGGTCGCCGTCGACACCGCGCCGACCGCGCAGGACACCAGGATCAGCGCCTGGAGCAGCAGGGTGGCGTTGGAGCCGATCGTGCCGCGAATCAGCGGCACCGGAACCGGCGAGAACTTGCCCAGCATGAACCGCAGGTTGGTCTCGGCCATGTAGTAGTAGGCGATGATCGTGGTCAGGCAGAAGAACGCCAGGGACACCGCGACGAAAGTCGAGCCCACACCGCTCCACAGCGTGTCGACACCCACCTGGGCGAAAGTCGGTCCCACGGCCGCGTCCGAGGGCAGCGCGCCGCCATCGGCGAGCACCGCCCCGCTCGCGCTCTCCCCCTCGAAGACCCGGTACGCGCCGGTCGACAGAATGAGGAAACCCGTTGCGGTGCAAATGAACAGGGTGTCGATGTAGACCGCGAAGGCCTGCACGAGACCCTGCTTGGCCGGGTGCGAGACCTCGGCGGCGGCCGCCGAATGCGGACCCGTCCCCTGCCCCGCCTCATTGGAGTACACGCCGCGCTTGACGCCCCACATGACCGCCGAACCGATGATCGCGCCGAACACCGAGTCCGCGCCGAAGGCGCTGCGGAAGATCATGCTCACGACATTCGGAATCTCTGCGGCATTGACGAACACGATGATCAGCGCGACCGCGATGTAGGCGATCGCCATGAACGGCACGACCACCGCCGCGAACGCCGCGATCCGCTTGACGCCGCCGATGATCACGAACGCCAGCACGATGACGGTGCCGATCGCCACCGCCCACGTCGAGACACCCCACGCCTGGTTCATGGCCGACGCCATGGAGTTCGACTGCACACTGGGCAGCAGCAAACCGCAGGCAAGCACCGTCACCGCCGCGAACACGAACCCGTAGACCTTGAACGGGCCCGCCGCGCGGGTGTGCGCCATCGCTTTGCTGAAGTAATAGGCCGGTCCGCCGCGGTATTCACCGGTGAGCGGATCTCGCGTCTTGTAGATCTGCCCGAGCGTGCACTCGACGAACGAGGTCGACGCCCCGAGGAACGCCACCGCCCACATCCAGAACAACGCGCCCGGCCCGCCGAACGCGATAGCGGTCGCGACACCGGCGATATTGCCGGTGCCGACCCGGCCCGACAGCGACATGGCCAGCGCCTGGAACGACGACACACCAGACGGCGACTTCTCGCCCTGGAACATCACCCGAATCATTTCCCGCACCTGCCGAACCTGGACGAACCGGGACCGGAGGGAGAAGTACACGCCCGCGGCCAGACAGAGATAAACCAGCCCGTCGCTCCAGATGTAGCCGTTGAGCGTATTCAGCAATTCGGTCAAAGCGCGTTCTCCCAGTGTGGTGCCGGTATTGACCGACGATGTTCGCATACTCCAGCGGGTCGGATATTACCGATTTGTCACAACGGTGTTAGTCGATCTAGGTCAACGAATGGCAACACGCTCGGGCCGCTACCGCACGATCCGCCACGGCCGACGCCACGCTTTTACTCTCGGCCGTCCTTACCAGGCGTCGGAGCCGCTACTCCGCGAATGCGGTGAAAGCACCCACGTCGCCAATGCGGTGTGGTCCGAAACCGCGTAGCGAGCGGATCGGCTACCTGCAAAGCTGAGATCATGGCAGTCGCGTTCTTCTTGTTGCTTCTCATCGTCGGGCTGGTGCTCGTGACGGTGTTCTCGTCGTACAACAGCTTTGTCCGGCAACGGCATACGATCGAGGAGTCATGGCGGCAGATCGATGTCGAGTTGCAACGGCGGCACGATCTGATTCCGAATCTCGTCGAAACCGTCCGCCTCGCGTCGGGATTCGAGCAGCAGACGCTGCTGGCAGTGGTGAATGCGCGGGCGGAGGCGATGGGGGCTCGGCAGATGCCGGATGTCGGCCACGGCCGCCGGGCGCAACTGGAATCGGCGCTGAGCGGCGCGTTGCACGGCTTGTTCGGACTGGCGGAAAGCTATCCGCAGTTGCGGTCGAACCAGAACTTCCTGCATCTGCAGCGGCAACTCGTCGAAACCGAGGATCGGATCGCCGCGGGGCGGCGGTTCTTCAACGGGAATGTGCGCCAATACAATACACGGCTGCAGACGGTGCCCTCCAGCCTAATCGCCGATATGTTCTCGTTCACTCCTGTCGAATACTTCGAACTCACCGATCAACAGGCCCGCCAAGCACCGCAGATCGGTGGTGCCTGGAATCAGGTACAGCCGTCGCACCAGCAGCCATCTCAATTCCCCTATCCGCCACAGTCTTTCCCGCCTGCGCACTGAGCGGATAGCGCATGGAGTTCTTACTGGCGTTGGCGACTCTTCCAATGCTGGTCGCCGTCGTGGGCGTCGCCATCGCCGTGGCAAGCGCGGTGCATCAGCAGCAGAGCCGCCGACTGGAGATGGCTCGCCTGCATCATTGGGCCCAGCACAACGGGCTGCACTACACGCCGAACGACCGCGGCATCGCGACGCTCTCGGCCCACCCGCCGTTCGGCGTCGGCAATAACCGTGTCGGGCACAACATCTTCCGCGGCACCTACCGAGGACGGGCCATCGTCTTCGGCGAGTACCGCTACACCACCAAGAACAACAAGTCGACCATCGTCCACCCTTGGCAGTTCGTCGCGGTGGCGATGCCGGTACCTCGCCCGTGGCTGAACCTCAGACGGGACACCGGCGGATTGTTCTCCCGCCCCGGCCGCAAGGGCCTGCTCCTGGAAAGCCAGGAGTTCAACGAACGCTTCCGAATCGACACCGCCAGTGAGCGTTTCGCCTACGACGTGCTCAACCCGCGGACGATGGAGTGGCTACTCGCCGACGCCCGCGCGAACACCTTCGGATTCCGCCTCGAGGGCCAGTGGGCTATCACGGTGCGCGCGGGCAACCTACGACCGGACGAAGTGTGGTTCTTCGCCGACTATCTGCACGACGTGCTCGAACTCGTACCGGACTTCGTGTGGCGGTATTGATCGCTTCTCCGCAATATCATGTATTACGTGTATTTCATGCGAGGACAGGCGTAGGCGATGGCGAAGAAGCAGTCGGATCAGGCGGCCTCGTACGGGCCGGGAGGGCGTGGGTTCTACGGGGCGGTGACGGTCAGTGAGCGCGGTCAGGTCGTGATTCCGGCTCAGGCGCGACGGGATCACGGCATCGAGCCCGGGGACAAACTGCTCGTACTCGGCGATCCCGAACAAGGGTTGGCGTTGATGAAACTCGAAGTGCTGCTGCGGAATCTGCAAGGGTCCTCCGAGTTGCTCCAGCAGATCCTGGACGCATCACGTGGCGACGCGACCGGAGGGAACGCCGAGAATGCTTGAGGCGGCACCTGATACGCGGCGCTCGACACCCCGGCACGTGTGGGTTGTCGGCGTCGTCTTCATCCTGCTCACTCTCGGCGGTGTCTACGACTACGTGATGGCGCTCAGCGAGAACGCCGAATATTTCCGAGCGCAGAACTATGACAGCGAACAGGTCCAGTACTTCACCGACTATCCCCTCCTGCCTACCGTCTTCTGGACCATCGGTGTCTGGGGTGGCCTGCTCGCCGCGGTACTTCTGCTGCTCCGCAACCGATGGGCACTGCCGGTCGCTGCCGCCGGGTTGGCTGGTCAGGTCGTCCTCAACATCCTGACCTTCGGTTTCCGTGATCGCTGGCAGATGCTCGGACCACGCCTGGCCCTCTTCGATCTCGGTGTGCTGCTGCTGACCGCAGGATTTGTCTTCTACTGTCGGCGACTGAAAACCCGGGGCATCCTTCGCTGACTCTGCCGCATCATTGTCCTGGGAAGGAACGACAATGAACCGCTCACAGCGCCTGCGTCAATGGGTCTTCGCCCGGCACTCCCACCCGGTCAGCGCCTCGACCCGGCTGATCACCACCCCATTGGTCGTCGCGCCATTCTGGACCCGCAGGGCGGACGTGGCCGTTGGAGTCCTGGTCTGGTTAGCGGTCAACCCGATCATGACTCCTGAACCGACGCAACGGAATTCGTTCGCCACCCGGGCCATACTCGGCGAGGAGCGATGGCTCGCGCACCGCGATCTGGACCGAACAATGAGCGCCGTCAATGTGATTGGCACCATCTTCCTCGGCGGATCCGTGCTCGCCGCCCAGCAGCGTCGGAAACTTCCGACCGCGCTGGGAGTAGCTGCCACCATGGCGCTCACGCTGTACGGGTGGCGGCGCTACGCCGAGGTCTACGAGAGCGATCGGAAACCAGACAGCGTCATGCCGGATCGTCGACACACAGTGAGCAGATGACGATAAGCGATCGTTGAGGATCTTGAAACCGGCACCCGTCATAGTGGTGTTGCTCGGCTGGAAAGCCTTCAGCCGCAAAGGAAGTCGCTCCGTTCGACGGTTGCGATTCGGAGGGGAACACTATGACGAACTCGGCCGCCATCCATGTGGATCGCACCTCGGAAAACTCATCGCGGACAGCACGGCGACGTTTCGCGACTCTGCTCGGGCAAGGGGCAGCGCTGGCCGCCGCGGCGCTGATGCTCAGCGCCCCGTCGAGCTGGGCCGCGAGCACGACATTGCCCAACGGGCTCAACCGCGGATTGTGTTTGGACGCCCAAACTCTCGACGGTCGCACACTCACCGGCAAGGTCCAGATGTACGCCTGCAACGGAGGACGGGCGCAGCAGTGGATAAGCGGTTCCGGCAACAGTCTGCGCAATGGCCTCAATCAGGGCCTGTGCCTGGACGCCCAGACCCTCGACGGTCGCACACTCACCGGCAAGGTCCAGATGTACGCCTGCAACGGAGGGCGAGCGCAGCAGTGGTGATGGACGACGACCGGCTGGCAGCCAAAGCGAGTACTGAACAACGTAAGGAGAATTCGATGAAGTCGGCAATCGCCGCCACCATGGTCGCGGCGTTCAGCTTGTTGGGGGTCGGCCAGGCTTCTGCGGCAACGCCCGATATCGCGCAGACATCCTTCGTCGCCGCGAATCCGGATCGCGGAAGCGGTAGCGGGAGCAATCCCACCAAGTGCAAGAACGCGGACAAAACGGCCTGCCCCAACGGCTCCGGCCCTCGCGGTAGCAAGCCCAACCGCAACGAAAGCGGCCGCGACACCGTTGGTGGCAGATGAGATGAGCCCATCGGCCTGGGCTCTTAGGCCGAGCAGCCCCGCGCTGCTCGCTACGGGTCATGTGGCGACGGGTATTGCATGGTCTGGGTTCGAGGCGTCGCGATGCCGAGGTCGTTCGGTGTCAGCGCAGGGTGAGTGGGGTTTCGGCGTCGATGTGGGTCAGCTTGTACGGGTTGCGGACGAAGTAGAGGCCGGTGATGCGAGCGTCCTCGACCCGCACCGCGAGGACGCCGTCGAGCTCCCCGTCGACGTGCAGTGCCAGCGCGGGGCTGCCGTTGATCGCGGTCGGCTCTACGGTGAGCGCGACGTCGTGCTTGGCGAGCCCCCCGACCATGAACCGCGCCACCTTGTCCGCGCCGATGACGGGCCGTGGCATGGCCTGCTTGATGCCGCCGCCGTCGCCGATCGCCACCACTTCGGGGGCGAGTACGTCGAGCAGACTCTGTAGGTCCCGGGTCTCGAGTGCACGCCCGAACGCTTCGACAGCCACTTGCACCTCGCGCGCGGTGGCCGCGCGGCGCGGTCGACCGGCTTCGACGTGGCGGCGGGCGCGGTGGGCGATCTGGTGCACGGCGGCGGGGGTCTTGTCGACCGCGGCCGCGATCTCGTCGTAGCCGAGCCCGAACGCTTCGCGCAGCACGAAGACGGCGCGTTCGGTCGGGGTCAAGGTTTCGAGCACGACCATCAGGCCCATCGACACGCTTTCGGCGAGTTCGACATCGGCGGCCACATCTGGCGTGGTGAGCAGTGGCTCCGGCAGCCACGAGCCCACGTACGCCTCTCGGCGGCGCTTCACCGAACGCAGCCGATTGAGCGCCTGCCGCGTGGTGATCCGAACCAGGTAGGCGCGCGGGTCGTCGACGTGTGCCGCGTCGACGCCGACCCAGCGCAACCAGGTTTCCTGCAGGACGTCATCGGCGTCCGCCGCGGATCCGAGCAGCTCGTAGGCGACGGTGAACAGCAGATTGCGGTGCGCCACAAACAGTTCCGTCGCAGCGAGTGTGGCGTGGTCGCCATCGCTGAGACCCATGTCGCCGCTCCCCGCGGTCCCGGCATGCTGGTGGCCCGGACCCACTTCGCCTGTCGTGTCCATGAATTCGCCTCCTCCGAGTGGTTGGCGGCCAGCGACACCGACGACGGTCTAGGACGTGGGCGCTGCCGCATTACCCTGCCGTGCGGCCAGCAGTCCAGACCGATACTTGCCGTCGGAGAACCAGTGATGCGAGCCCGGGCTGCTGGCCTCGGTCGCCAGGTGCTTGATGCCTGCTTCACAGGCGAACTCCTTGAGCTTGCGCCCCGCGAACCCGCTGAAGTACAGCCACATCCCGGTCTCGTCCTTGTGGCCGAGTTGGTAGATCCCAGCGTCTCGGCCGAAGCTCAGGCACATAGCGCGGAAAGCGAGGTCGATCGGCCCGGGCTGCTCGCCCGCGATCCGAGCCAGCAGCGTGTCGGCGGCGTGAGCGCCCAGGCCGTACGCGGTGTAGGCGCTCATCCGGAACGGCAGGTCCGAGGGTGCCGCCGAGTCGCCAGCCGCGACGATGCGATCGTCGTCGATGCTGGTCAAGGTTTCGTCGGTGAGCAGACGGCCGATGTCGTCGGTGCGCAATCCGCTGCGGGCGGCCAGGTCCGGCACATCGAAGCCGACAGTCCAGATGGTGACCCGGCTCGCCAGACGGTGACCGCCAGCGAGTTCCACCGACTCCCGCGTCACCGCGGTAACCGACGCCTCCGAGCCTTCCAGCACTTCGACGCCCAGTCTGGTCAGGTATTTGCGGGCCTTGCGCCGAGCTTTGGGGTGCAGGTACGGGCCGACGACCCGGCCGCAGACCAATCTGACGCTGCGGCCCTGCTCGGCGAGTTCCGCGGCGGTCTCTATACCGGTCGGACCACCGCCGACGACCGTCACCGGAGCCGACATGGGCGTGTCGAAAAGCACCGACTTCAGCCGCTGCGCCGTCTCCAAAGTCGCTACCGGATAAGCGAACTCGGCCGCACCCGGCACCTGCGCGCCAACACTGCCGCTGCTACCGACCGCGTAGATCAGGTAGTCGTAGTCGATGGCGCCGCCTTCAGCGAGGGTCACGGTGCGTCCCGTCGCGTCGATGTGCGTCGCATTGTCGACTACCAACTCGACGCCCTCGGCGAGTACCTCCCGGTAGTCGACGACCGCATCGTGGGTCCCGCCCACCAGCTGGTGCAGACGCAGCCGCGGGACGAAGACCTGCCGCGGATTGATCACGGTCACGGTCACGTCGTCGCGCTGCCGTACACGATTGGCAGCCATCACTCCGGCGTATCCGCCGCCGACCACGACTACCTTGATGCTCTTGTCCATGGTGTCTCCTTCGATCCGAGTGGGTCGAGAACTAGACACCGTGGCGACGAAAAACCTGACACCTTGTGAAGCAGATCACAGCCTGTCGGAAAATCGCCTCGTCGGTCCGGAACAACCTCGACGACCCCTACGGAAGCTCAACACGGTGAAATGGTCTGAGTTCACCTTGGGCCGTCAAGGACCCGGACGGTCGGGCGAGGGACGTAGAGGCCCAATTCCTGGGCAGCGCGCACCGCTGCGACGCGGTCGTGGATACCGAGCTTGCGGTAGAGGTTCTCGATGTGTTTGGTCGCGGTCGCTGGCGCGACACCGAGTCGGGAGCTGATGGCTCGCGTGGTCAGGCCCTCGCACAGGAGTCCGAGGACGGCCAGTTCACGGGGCGTGAGACGGTAGTCGCTGGGATCGCCTGGGCCGCGGTATCGAGACACCGCGCTGTGGTGGGAGTTCACCGCGTCGAGCAGTGAGCGCGCCAGTAGCGAGTACTCGAGGTCGGCGTTGCTGAATCCGTGACCGCCGCGGCTGAGAATGACGCTGCGGATGCGCCCGTCCGGGGCGGACAGTGGTATCGCCAGCTGCCGATCGATGCCGATGGCCGCCTTGCCCGCACGGTATGCCTCGCCCTTCCACCACCGATCGTCAGCGACCTCGTCGAGAGTCAGTGGCGTCGTGTCCCCGGTGTGCGCGTAGTGGCGCAATAGCGGATGAGACCGCATGTGCGCGTGGATGAGCGCGTCCAATGGCGCTTCGAACAACCAGTCCGGTGCGCCGGTGCGGGCGTGCCCGGTGCCTGCGCGCCAGTCGAGATCGACCAGTACCGCGAGGTCACAGGGAAGATCGGCGACCAGCCGGAGCATGAGCAGCGGCCAGATCTGCACGGGATCGCGTTCGGTGATGATCGCCAGTGCCAGGTCGCGGATCTTTGTGGCGCTCGAGTCAGGTCCCGGCCTCACACCGGTATTGTGCGCCAACCGATTCCGTGGACCAGCCGATTCTGGAAAACGCCATACGAAATTGTTCGTATGGGTCAGGCGCGGCCCGAAATCTACCTTTGGAGTACGCGCAGGCACGCAACCGCGAATAGTTCCCGGCGACAGCACGCGCGATCCCGAACTCGCGGGGGCGTACCGTGCCAGTCCGCCACATGCGCTGCGCGACAACGACTCCCGGGGCACCGCCTCAGCTACCGCTGCGGGCCGTTCGCCTTTCGAATTCGAAGACCGCACAGACAGGAGCAACTCCCATGCCTTCCCTCCGAACCACCCTTCGTGCGCTGATCGGATGTCTCGTAGTCGGCGTCACCGCGACGCAGGCCGCGGGCCCGACCTCGGCAGCCCCCAACGCGGTATGCCTGGTCGATATGACCTTCCGCATCGCCGGTGACGACCTGCGCGGCAACACTCTCGTCCAAGTGACATTGGGTACGAAGAGCTTCCTCGTCGATGGCGGAATACCGGGCAACACAGTCGACACCCGGTTCGGCGAGTTCGAGGGATGCGTCCCGAACTCGGAACTGGCCGACGGTTTCGCGATCACCTCCATCTCCAATCCGTCCTGGCCGGAGACCACCGACAACTGGGACCTCGCAGGGCTGACACTGCACGACCCCGAAACCGGTATCACCTACTTCGACCTGCAGGCCAGGGGAACACAGCTGATCCACCGGTTCACAGGCGAGGAACCCACCATCCATACCGGCCCGATCCACCTGGGCTGAAGGCCTGAGCCGCGGGCTCGTGCCGTCGATCGGCTATGTCGATCGGAATCGTGCTGCGAGAGCGAGGATTTCATCGACCGGCCACTGATCGTCGGCATGGCTGCCGTACTTGCGGGCCAGCACGCGCCCGTCGGGCGCGACGAGAAAGTCCGCGGGCCTTCCGAAGTGATCTTCTCCCAAACCCAATGCGCCGGTGAGTGATCGCTGGTGCAGCACGCCTTTCGCCGCGGCCGCCCAGGCTCGGGGATCCACCACCACCATGGGCGACGAATCCACACCAAACTCGGTGTAGAGCGCACGCTCGGGATCGGCGATCACCGCGAACGGCAGGTCCGCCTGGTACCTACGCAACGCGGGGGCGTCGGAGTGGAAGACGACGATCTCCGCCACGCCCACAGCGGCGATCTCGTCGTGCCGCCGCGCGACCGTCCGCAGATGCAGATGACAGATCGGGCACCCGGCAAAGCGGCGAAACTGCAGATGCACCAGTCGCTCTGGGTCCGGTATCGAGATCTCCGTCCCGTCGATCGCCTGCCATGTCCTCGGTGTCAGCATGTCGCCGATGTCGATCCTTGCCATACGGTCAGCCAACCACTCGCGGCGGCCGTACGGGGCGATCCTGTCATTCGGCCGACCGCGGGGTGCGAATGAAACTCGCTGCCCCGCTGGACGGATGATCGCGGGCGGCCAGCAGCGGACGGATCGGTACCGCACCCAAACCCGTTGCACAAAAATGGCCGATCTCCGCAAAGCTGCGTTGACCGGCCATCTTATGGTGGACCTGGCTGGACGTTATTCCAAACGCGCTGACCTGCAGAAACTCGAGGCTGCCCGCGCCAAAATCAGCGCTGGACGACCACCGTTCTCCCCCGCCGATGAAGGAATCCCCGCGCATCCCAGCCTCGGGTGCCTCGCCACATCGAACGACGCCTCAACCAGCGATCGGCAATGACCCGATGCCGAGCTGCTACGGCGTGGGAGTCCCCCTGTGGTCATCAGCTCGCCCTCCCAAAGACACTGATTTTCATCAGTAACCACGGCAGATCACTGGGGATCCTGATCGGCTCATCGCGGTTGGGCAATCAGCCGCCGCGCGGGCTCGGCATCGGGTCAGTAGTCGTGGTCGGCGACCAGCCGGACCGCGAAGAGGATCGCGCCATACGCGCGGGAGGCTCCTCACCGCTGGCTTGGTGCGCCGCTCACCTGATCCAGCCTTAACTCGTGTGGCGCACATCACGCACTCGTGTGTGTCACGGGAACCGGGTCACCGGCATCTCATGGTCGATCAGCCGCACCAACAAGGAGCCCAATCATGGAAACCCGCCTGAACCTCTTCGGCAGCCCGGTCGTCGCCAAAGCCTTGCAGCACTATGGCGCAGCGGCCCCCGTGCTCATCAACGAGTCGACGCTGCCGACCGTCACGCAGAACCTGGTCATGCTGCGCGCGAGCCAGATCAACGGCGACGGCTACGCCACCGACGTCCACGGCAAGAACGCCGCGCACGCTGGTGAGACCGCCAACCGCCTGAACCTGGTCGCCGTATGGCGCGAGGCCACGGTGTTCACCGACGCCGAGCGCGCCGCGCTGGAGCTGACCGAGCAGGGCACCCGCATCGCCGACGGTGCCGGTGGCGTCACCGACGAAGCGTGGGCGAACGCCGCCGAGCACTACGACGAGGACCAACTCACCGCCCTGGTGGCGTTCATCGCTCTCATCAACGCCACCAACCGCTTCGCCGTCATCAACCGGCAGCGCGGCGGCGCCTACCAGCCCGCCCAGTAGCCATCCGCACGATCGGTTTCCAGTCACAACCACGGAGCCGAAGGGCGAGACCTACCACATCAAACTGTCTCCTCGGCTGTCTCGGTCGACCTGGCGGCGGCTACCACGCCGTGGACGACCGCGAGGCTCACGCCGACGCCGCGGTGGATCTCGCGCAGCGCCTGGCCCTCGGCGTGACGGGCCAGGCTCGCGGGGCGCTTGTCGTCGTCGACGACGCTGGGCCGCCCGCCGTTTCGGCCACGCTTCGCCGCAGCCTCCAACCCGTCTTGGGTTTTGCGGGCGATGCCGCGCCCTGGTGGTCAGTCCTTGCGGCGGGCGAGCACCGCGGCGCATTCCTCCGCCGACAGCGACGCCCACCAGACCGCCTGCCAGACACGCGGGTCGATGTAGCTAGGAAGCTAGCTACCGTTCCATGCCGTAGTCCCGGCGATAGTCCCGCTCGCGAAGTGTGTGCTCGGCGAAGGCATTCATCGGTCGCGATACTGCCGATCGGGTGGGGGAACTGTCGTGCGTGCGCGGCGCGGGATCGATCACGAGCGGGTGGCGTGCGGCTCCGATCTGGCGCGCCAGCACGGCCGTAGCCTCACCGCTCAGTTTGAGCAGCTCCCGTCGCTGGGACGGCTCCAAGGTGGTGTGCCGCAGTTCGTAGTCGAGGATCTCGATTTCCTTGCGGATCTCGTCGATTTCCGACTGCGGGGTACCGCGGTCGATCCGTTTCGACCGTTCGATGTTGTCGGTGTATCTGTCTGCCAGGCTTCGCATTTCGCGGATCCCTCCCTGGGTGGACCGGATCGGTCCAGAGTAGGCGCACGCGCCGATCACCCGCGCTCCCGCGAAACCGGGGTCGCCGTAGTATCGGCCGAATTTCGGGCGGATATGGCGTAACCCGCTGGTAGTGGTGGTATTTGGGGTTGCCGCGCTGCGGGATTGGGTTGTTAGTGCTTTGCTGGCTGGTCGCGCCGAGGGTATAGCGCAGTGTCGGCGTCCATCTCGGGCATCGGCTCCGGATCCGACTGGAGAGCCCGACATATGCAGAAGTCAGGACTTACTGCGTGCGAAAAGAATCGCTTGCTGAGCTTTCGCGTCCGGGTCGAGCAGCATCTGAGCCTCGACCACGAATCCGGCATCGCGCAGCCAGGATGCCACCCGGTCAGGCTGACGGCGGTGGACATGGACCCTCATCGGGTGACCGCCATAGCCGTCGGTCTTCAACAACGACTCGTCGCCGACGTGAAACAGCAGCTGCAGCGGTCCGCCGGGACGCAATGCTCGGTGGAAGTGCCCGAACACGGTTGGCACCTCGTCGTCAGGGATGTGGATCAACGACTGCCAGGCGAGCAGGCCTGCCACCGAAGCGTCGGGGAGGTCCAGGTCCGTCATCGAGCCCACCTCGAACCGCAGGCCGGGGTGGTCGCGCCGGGCCACGTCGATCATCGCCGGGGAGAGGTCGACACCGAAGGCGTCGACACCGAGCTCATGCAGGTGGGCGGTGACTTCACCGGGGCCGCAGCCGACGTCCGCGACCGGCCCGCCGCCAGCGACCCGCACGCTGTCGGCGAACAACGCCAGAGCCGCGCGGAGGTACTGGTGTCCGGCGAGGGCGCCGCGCACTTGGTCGGCATAGCTGACCGCGACCGTGTCATAGGAGGTTCGGGTGTCGGCCAACCAGTCATTCGTGGTCATGACCGGCACGATATTCCATGATCACGACCTCGCTCGATCCGAATCGAGATGCCGGGCAAGCTCGCCCACCACCTCACCGCCCACACCGCCGACCTCGGTGATACCGAACGCCACGCCCTACGCGACGGCCGGGAGATACGGCGAGGCCAGGGCTACAGCCTGCACGTCACCGCACCACCACAGATCCACCAGGCACTGCTGGCCGCCGCCGAACCCCTCGCCCACAGCAACGCTGCCGCCGACCGCAAGGCATACCGGATCTACCGCGACCGCCTCAACCGACAACCCCCGGCCTGACCAGCACCCAGCGCGCGGAACTTGCCCTCTACCAGCGGGTTACGCCATATCCGCCCGAAATTCGGCCGATACTACGGCGACCCCCTTGTCCGCGAGCAGGGTGTAAATCTGCGTTGTCCCGGTCGAGGCGTGCCCGAGGCGCTTGCACACGACGTCGATGCTGACGCGCCAAAGCTGTAGCTCGCACAAAGATACGAGGCGCGAAGTCTGGATACGTCTACTTTCACTCCGCGATCGACGGATACTCCCGGCTGGCCTATACCGAAGCGCTGCCGGACGAGAAGGCCGCCACGGCACCTGCCCAAGCCGCACATCCCATAGAAAGCCGAAAGGGGCTTACCCAAGCCAGCGAGCGGACGCTGTTTTGAATAAGCCCCTTATGGTGGTTCTAGCTGGGTTCGAACCAGCGACCCCTCGCGTGTGAGGCGAGTGCTCTCCCACTGAGCTATAGAACCGTGGGTTACCGCGGAAGCGGCGGTCCGGGTCGGTGTTTGTGCCGCTCCGGACGAGAGAGAACATTACAAGCATCACGGCCGTCACACCAAATCGCGTGCACAACGGCGTAAAACAGGGGTTCTACGGTGCGTTGTGACGGGGGAGGTTTCATCGGGGCGTTGCTTGGGGGTCATGGGGTTGTCGCCGGGGAGGTGCGCACTGGGGACGGGCGCTCGCTTGGTTGGGTTCAGGTCGGGGTGAGTGGCAGAACTACATGTCTGTAGTTCATATTCACCCCCTCTCACCAGGCGATTTGTTGCTTGCGCGGATAGTCGGCTAATGTTCTCTCTCGTCAGCCGGACCAGCCACAAGGCCCCGGGGACGAAATGCGGATGTAGCGCAGCTGGTAGCGCATCACCTTGCCAAGGTGAGGGTCGCGGGTTCGAATCCCGTCATCCGCTCGAAGGCCATCCCGGCCTTGCTTGGCGGTGTGGCCGAGTGGTGAGGCAACGGCCTGCAAAGCCGTGCACACGGGTTCGATTCCCGTCGCCGCCTCTTGTTCAGCAAGAGGAACAACGCTAGCGCGATTAGCTCAGCGGGAGAGCGCTTCCCTGACACGGAAGAGGTCACTGGTTCAATCCCAGTATCGCGCACCAAGTTTCATACAGATCAGGCCCGGTTTTCACCGGGCCTTTCTGCTGTCGTGAACTCAACGTGAACTGAACTGAGGTGCCGGTTCCAGGTTCGCCCTCGCTTCGAACGCTCCCCGACAGGTTCCGCAGTAGATCGGCCCAGCTTCGAACGTGCTACGCGCGCCTCGGACCTTGCGCCACAGTCGCACTCGGCCGCCAGCCCATTGTTGTTCGACTTCCGCCCGCCGCGCCGGTCGGGCTCGCGTCGACGGTAGGCCACCAAGGCAAACGCGAGTCCGTCCAAATCCTCTCGGTATGTCTGCCGGGTCTGGTCCGGCACGCTGGAAATCGTCCACCCGAGCTTGGGATCGTGCGCGAGAGTGGGCCCCGTTCGGTCCCGAGCGTGCGGAATCGCTCGTGGTGCGAAGTGCCCGAGCGTGAGTTTGCTGCCCCCGGTTGATCCCGCTCCGATTGTCAGCACCACGTCGGGTGGCGGGATCGGATTGCGGCCCAGGTGTTTTCCAGGGCGGCGGCGAGCAGCCGATGATGGCGTGCCTGTCACCCTCGGTCCGGGGACGCGTGATCGTGTCAGCGCCGCCGATGGTGCGCGCTCATGCCGAGTTGCGTGCGTCCAGCGAAACAGTCACCGCAGAAATTCGTTGGTGGACGACCGCGGACCACTGCTACCTTCGGGGTGGCTGTGCCGGAGAACGAGGAGGTGGTACCCGTGAACGCAGTATCGATGTGGGTGCTCCCCTCCGGGGTCACGGTCGGGCGATAGGGGTCGTCCGGGAGCGCCGTTTTCAGCACTCCCGAAAGGCACGACCATGCAATTCACTTCTGAACGGCGCTTCGATGAAGGTGTCCTCGAACGCGAATTCACCCTCGGCGAGATCCCCGGCATCCTGTGGACACCCACATCCGCCCCCACGCCGACTCCACTGATCCTGCTCGGCCCTCCTCCGGTCGGGCTGCGGAGGGCATACCCGCGACTGCTGGCCAGGGCCAGGCACGCCGTGGCAGGGGGCTTCTCCGCGGCCACCATCGAGCTACCCGGCAGCGGTCACCGACCCCGAAACGTCGTGGTCGAACAGGCCGTCGCCGACCTGCAGCGGGCGCTGGCGGCCGGTGAGCCGGTCACCGACGACATCGTCGATCGGCTCATCCTCCCGCTACTCGACCCGGCGGTGGCGGAATGGCGGGCCACTCTGGACGCCGTCCTCACGCTGCCCGAAATCGGCGGCCCGGTCGGGTATTCGGGCGGGGTGATATCCATCGGCACCCGGCTGGCGGTAGTCGAGCCGCGCATCGAGGCCGCCGTGCTGTTCGCCGGGAGTTACGTTCCCCGCGCTATCTTCGAGGAGGCCCGCCAGGTCAGCATTCCGCTGCACGTCCTGCTCCAGTGGGACGACGAAGGAAATGATCGGCAGATGGCCCTGGATCTGTTCGACGCCTTCGGATCCAAGGAGAAGACGTTGCACGCCAATATGGGCGGGCACACCGGCGTCCCGCAGCACGCTGGGGAGGAGGCGGGCCGGTTCTTCACCCGGCATTTGAGGTGAGGCCGGGCCGAGGGACCGGTTGAAACCAATAGACCCGTCGGCCAGTACACCGCTATCGAGGACAGGTCCCGGCCCTCCTCGATAGCGGCGGTCGGCCGCCACCGACGCGCTGCCATGCCGCATAGAGCGCGGTTCGGAGCGGCCATTGGGCACGCCCGCAGCGTCCGTCTGGATGTGCCTGTACCGCTCCTGGAATTCCGTCCGAGCCGTAGCCGTGTCCGGTGCTCATCGGCTTCTTACAAGCGCTTCCATCGAAAGTCACTGGCAGGTAATCATTTTCGCTGGCAGGAACGCATTCGAGGCTCGAGCGCGATAGGCCTTTCTGCTGTTCTGGGCTAGCGACGCCTCCTCAGCGGGTGCCGTCCCGCACCGGGTAGTCGATGATGACCACACCGCCGGTGGCGTAGTTGGGGACATCGGCGGCCGCCCGCTGGCCTTCCGGCGACGCCTGCGCCGCGGCCAGGGCGTCGGCGTCGGCGAAGTCGCCTTCGAAGACCGCGAAATATGGCGATTCTCCGTTGGTCGCGGCTATGTCGAAACTGTAGCGCCAGGCCAGTAGACCGGGCATTTTGGTGGCCAGTGGGAGGTGGGTGGTCACGTAGTAGTCGCGGAAATGGTCAGGGTCGGCGGGCTTGGGATAAAGGACTACCAACTTATGCACGTTTACCTCCCGGCGTGTGTTGAATCGTCATATGCGCAGGTTAGGGGTCGATGTGTGGTCGGGGGAAAGACCGATACGGGATAGACTCAGAACGGATCGTTATCAATCGGCCGGGAGGGCATGTGGCGCCGGATACGGTGAGCCTGCGGTACTTTCTGGTGCTGGCGCAGGAGTTGAACTTCACCCGCGCGGCCGCACGGATCGGTATCGCGCAGCCCGCGCTCAGCGCCCGAATGCGTCGGTTGGAGGCGGAACTCGGTACGAGTCTGCTGGTTCGCAACACGCGTAGCGTCGAATTGACCACGGCTGGAGCGGCTTTGGCGGAGTCCGCGCCGCCCGCGCTGGCGGCGCTGGACCGGGCATGGGATACCGCTCGGCGTGCGGGGGCCGGTGAGCTGGGCACGCTGCGGATCGGGTACAGCATCAGCACCGGGGCCGAGACGGCACCGGCCTTGGTGGACAGGCTCATTCGCGCCAGCCCGGGGCTCGAGGTCAGCGCGGTCCCGATGGCGACACCGGAGATATCCCCCGCTGTCGCCGACGGCCGCCTCGATGCGGGTATCACCCGCGGTGAACAGCCGGGTCGTGGCGTGCGCCGATACCCGTTGCGGCGTCTGCGCGTCGGAGTTCAACTGGCACAGCATCATCCACTGGCCGACCACCCGGAGATCGAGATCGCCGCCGCTGCCGCGTACCCTGTGCGACTCCCCCACCGTACGGCCAACCCCGTAATCCACGATCAACTGGCGGCAATGTTCCGTGACACTGTGCCGACCCCTCAATTCCACACGCGGCCAGCATCTTTCGACATGTCACAACACGACCTACACGACGGCCGCACCCTCGCCCCGACCAGTGAAGCCGCAGTCTCGACGCAACCTGCCGGTCTCGCCTGGCGACCACTGCGGGGCGCGCCCCCTCTAACAATCCACCTTGTCCTCCCCCGCGTGCAGTCGCCCCCACACCGCCGCATCCGCACTATCGCCAAAACCCTGGCGCACGAGCTGCACTGGCTACCGGACTGACGCGCAGATCGAATGGTTATGTGCGACCCGAAGACGATGGTGAGATCGTTCGTCGGCCCGGCTTGGCGGGAGCGTCGAATCTAGGATTCGACAGGTGAATACCGTGCTCGAATCCGCGCCCTATATGGCCGAATGCCTCAAATGCGAGTCGCTGATAGAAGTCACGGTCGTCGAGGTGCTCACAGCCGGTGTACATCAGTGGGATATCGAGGGTGATTGCACAGCGTGTGGGTTCCGCTGGAACGAATGGGGCTACGATAGCCCGCTGCCTGGGATGCGCGCGGCGATCTTGGGCACCAACGGCTCGACCGATCTTCAGCTCGCCGCTGGTAGTGCCACGCCAGCGGCCGTGATGCATGCTCTTCGAAAGGTCAGAGCGCTGTCGCTCATCGAAGCCCGGGCGATGGCCGAGGAGCTCGACAATAGGGGACTCAGTGGAACCCGGGTCGAAATGGAGGTTCTAGCGATTGCGCTTCGCGCATCGGGTGCGATCGTCACAACCTGCTCCTCCGGCGCGGTCTGAGCAGTCGCTCATCAGCATCTGGCGTGTTGACACTGAGATGATCTCTGCCCGTTGACCTTCCGCAGACCTACCTCTGATCACGAGAGTGCCTTGCTGACCTGATACATGCAGGGTGGGGCCGGTAGATGAGCTCGGTGTTCGACCGAGCGTCGTGCCGGTAGGGTTCGGTGATCAATCCGGGAGGACTACCGCGTGGCGCAGCTTCAGCATCGGATTGACGAAATGACCGATGACTCGGGATATCTCGGCCTTGTCGACCCACACGCGTACACGTCTTTCGTGGGCGAAGACTGGGCCTTGGAGATGCTGTTCGAGCGCGTCGCATCAGAGATGCGGCGGCGAACGATGCTGCTCTGGGGGACCGGCGGCGAGGAGCGATGGCGGATCGACCTTTCGGATTCGCCGGTGGATCCGCAGCTGCCGATCCTCAGGCAAATCGTCGGCCCCATCACCGTGACGCGCGGTGAGCTGGTCGTCGTCAATTTGCACACCGTCAGCATGGCTGCCCAGTTCGCGGACTCCGCCGTGGACGACGACAAGGACACATACGGGTCCGGTATCGAACTACCGAACGGCGATTACATCTGCACCATCAGTCAACTCGCCGATCCCGAGGAGGATCGGACACATGACGGCCCCGACTTCCACCTCCAGTTGCTAGCTGGACGAACCTCACCGTGGTCCGGGGTCGCATGGTCCGAACTCTGACACTCCGACAGGACGCATGGCATTCTGCATTTCCGCGCGTTGCAGATGATCGAGATCGCATGAGCCCGTCGGTCTTCGGGGGTTCCCGCGCCAATCCGGTGGTTAGGCACTCACACTGCGACGTCCCCGCGCTGCGGCGAGCAGCGTTGTCACGACAGGTAGGGCTACCCAGACCACCCATGCTGTCAGCGCGATCCCGGGCGACGTCGGCGTAGAAGTCCCGTGGTCGATGGGCAAGTCTTCCGGCGCGACGAGGAAATTCGTATACCAGATGGACAGCAGAACGAAATCCAGGACGAACAGCGAGCAGCCGCCGATGATCGCCGTGGTCTGTCCTGTTATCGCGCCGGTTATCAGCGCGATAGCCGCGGCAACGACAACAATCGATTTGATCAGGAGCAGGACGTTCTGAACGGCGGGCTGAGGATCTTCGTCGGGTGTGCCGCCGAACACGCCGAAGAGCAGCGCCAAGCCGTGTAAGGGGACCAATCCGATAGCGACTGTTCCGCCGAGTCCGGCAAGGATCCGCGTCGATCTTTCTACCCATCCCATCAGGTGAGTTAACCAGAGCGATAAGGGGATTCGCGGTGCAGAGTGGCGGAGCGAGGCGCGACCACGGAGCGTAGCCCTCAACTCGGCGGTTGCGGATCGTCGCGATTGCGGCTGCCGCGGTGGCCGGGTGCCATGCACTCCCCTTCTTCCCGAGCCTACTTCGCGTCGCGGATCTACCTCAACCGAGCAACGGGTGCGCTCGGGTGCGCCTTCTCGATCTCCGCCCCTTACGCGTGGCCGCAGGGCCTCATGCGAGTCGGAAGATCCATGTGCCGTTGCATCCCTGTCCGGCGTATTTGCCGCTCTCGTAACGCCATTCGCCCTGCGGAGCGTTGATCAGCCAGCCGGTGTCCGGGTTCGTGATCTTCTTTCCGTTCATGGTGAGGACCGAGTGCGTGAATTTGTCGATGGTCCATTTCTTCCCGCTGTACGGCCTGTTCTTCACCGTGATCTCGACGGCCTTCGAGCGGTTGTTCTCCACCACCAGACATGCCCCTCGTGGATAATCCGCCTGAGCGGCGGGGGCGGCCAGGACCGCGGCGGCGGCAACGCCCACGAGTGTCAGGCTCATGCGCGTGGTGATCGACTTCATCTTCTTACCTCCCTGACGCGTCCGACGAGCGGAGCGAATCCCTCTGGGGCTCAATGCTTTCCAACCGAACCGAGATCTATTGAACCGCTGGGGGCTTTCAAGATCCTCAATGAACCCTTGCGGTGATCCTTGTCGGCGCGCTAGAGCGACGAGTAGTTGCGGAGGGCGTCGAAGACGAGGGCAGCGCCGAAGAGTAGGAAGAGGATTCGGACGGAGAGGGGGCCGAAGCGGGTCAGGGCTTGGGTGAAGCGGCGGTAGAAGTGGCGGGCTCGGGGGGTGGTTCGGGTGGCGGTGTAGAGGACCAGGATTGGGGGGAGGAGGGCGATCAGGCAGTAGGCGGCGATGATCAGGGGCCAGAGGGGTGGGCGGGGGTCTCGGACTGTGAGCATCGCGAGGGCCGCCAGGTAGGGGACGGCGGTGGGGGCTTGGCCTAGGCCTATGACGGCTCCGATCAGGCCGAGGAGCAACGGGCGGCGGCGGGCCTCTACTGCCCAGGGCGGGATGGAGGTCGTCGCGGTGGTCGGGAGTCGGATCGCGCCGAGGAGCAGCAGGATCGCGCCTACCGCGAGTTCTGCCCAATAGCGGATGGTCGGCGTGATGTCGAAGTCGACGAGGTCGGTGAGGAAACTCAGGCCGAGTACCGTGCAGATGCCGAAAGCTGTTGTGACGGCGAAGATTCCGGCGATGAAGCTCGCGGCTCCGGGGATGGGTGAGCGGCGACTCAGGCGGCTGTCGACCACCACGGCGGCCGTGATGCCGATATTCAGCACGTGCAGGGAGTCGAGCAGGGCGAACCCCGCGAGCGCCAGTAAGAAGGTGAGCATGACGCCACCGACCATACGGTAGGTACTGGTCGGCCCCTGCGCCGATGACGGGGCCTATCTCGAGCGCCGGGCCCACGTCGTGCGGCCCTGCGGCCTGTTTCCGCAGGACCGCACGCCGGGAAGCTCAGACGAGCGGGGCGTCGCCGTCCTGTTGGCCGAGGATGAAGGTGCCCTGGCCGTTGGGGTCGAGGCCGGTGTCGAGGACCTTGTCCTCGAGAAAGCCCGCGACCTGCTCGTCGAGGAAGATGCGGGTGCCTTCCACCGCCAGAACCTGGTCCTGGTCGGCGGGGCCCTCGACGATCGCCAAGGACAGGGTGGCGGCTCCGTCGTTGCTGGATATCCGCAGTCCGGCGTCGCTCGGCGTGCCTTCGGCGGACGTAATGGTGCGAACGGCCTCGATTGCGGTGGGGGTGACCATCAACATATGCGTGATTCCTCCTAGCTTCGTGACAAGTCGGCCAGCCGAAAAACCATGGGAGTGATCACGGCCGGTGCCAAAAGGCACACTTCCCTCTGTACCCAGCATCGGGACCGACAAACACCGGACGTCGCCGAAAGCAGGTATTTTGCCGCTCTGAGCTGGGGTTTTCGAGTACTGAACTACTCGCGTCAGAGTGCCCTCGCGGCCGCAGAATTGGACGGCGGACATGTCCGCACCGATCATCCGCTCTCACCGAAGAGGTCGCGTCATGGCCATTCGACTCCAATCGTTCAATTTCCCCGAATTCTTCGTTCGGCATCAGAACTTCGAAGGCGAATTGATGAAGCTGAACACTCCCGGCTTCGTCGAAGACTTCGCCTGGGAAGAGGAATTCGCCGGAACCGATGCCGAGGGATTCACCCTCGTTCGTTTCCGGTCGAAGAATTTCCCCGATCGACTGTTGCGCCACAAGGACTTCCGTATGGTCCTCGAACCCGACGACCGGTCGTCGCTGTTCCGCAAGGATTCGACCTTCCGGCGCAGGCGCGGCCTGAGCGGTGATCCCGAGGCGGGGTGGCGCTCCTACGAGTCGACCAACTTCCCCGGTCACTTCATACGGCACCGCAACTTCCACTTGTTCATGGACAGCAAGGAACCGAAACTGGCGGCGGACGCGACCTTCAAGCGCATCACGGTCTAGCGCGGCGCGCACGGGTGCGGTGGCATGGGGAGCGCTGGTTGAATTCGACTGTCACGCAGCCAGTCCGCATCGAGCCGAAGGAAACCCTCTTGCCCCGCACCGCAGCCACGCCGCGATCCGCCGCACTCCCCCGCGTGCTCGCCGTACTGAGCATTCTCCTGGCGGCCGCCTTCGTCTACGCGCCGCGCATTCTGGCGGGTGGCGATTTCACCGACGAGAGCGAGTTGCGGGCGTCGCTGCGCCCGGCCTTCGTCGAGTACTGGCGTTCCGGGGGTAGGGATTTCACTCCGAGCCTGGAGCGGATAGTCGATTTCTGGTTGCGCTATCACCTGGCCAAAGCGGTCATCGCCGCGGTCTTGCTGGTGGCTCTCGTCGCGCTCGCCGTCGTGCTCTGGCGGGCGTTCCTGAGAGCGGGAGGCACTGCGCTGCTGGCCTCCGGCACGGTGGTGTCGGTGCTCGCGGTCGTCGCGTCATTACTGGTGATGGCGAATATCCAAGGCGCGGTGGCGCCCTTCTCGTCGCTGCTTCCCATGGTGGTGGACAGCCCAACCGATACGGAACTCGCCGACACCCTCGGCCAGATCAGGCAGCGACTCGCCGACCACGCGGAGACACCGGTCCTCGACGTGATAACCGAGGATTTCGCGCGGTATCACGCCGCCATGGCCGTGATCGCCGCCTGCGTCGCGGTGCTTCTCATCGCCGCGAGCGCGCTGTCCTGGATCACCTTCGCGAAGGCGTCCGACAGCCGTGCCCGACGCGTTCTCGCATCGTTCGGTATCGCCTCAGCATTGTTCGCACTCGCCATGATCGTTGTCGCGGTGGCGAATACGGGCACCGCCGCGGACCCGACCCCCGCGCTCTCCGCTTTCTTCGACGGCGGCTGGTGACAACAGGATCAGTGCGCACCCGGACTGTGATGCGCCGGGCCGTGCGAATCCTCGCAGTGCGCCGCCGAATTCGGCTTACCGACTTGCAGCACCGCGGGTTCGGCGTGATCGACCTGCAACGTGGCGTGGTCGATGTGGTACTCGGTCGCCAGCATGTCGGCGATCGCGGTCCGGGCGGTGTGGCAGTCGCGGCCGGGCTGCACCAGAATGTGCGCCGACAGCGCCGGGGAGCCGGAGGTGATCTCCCAGATGTGCAGGTCGTGCACCTCGACGACCGAATCCACCGCGGCCATGGCCTGACCGATCTCGGTGGGGTCGAGGTTGGCGGGCGCGGCCTCCAGGAAGATGCGCGTGGAGGCGCGCACCAGCCCGACACCGGCCTTGATCATGAGCGCCACCACGATGAGCGAGGCGATGGAGTCGGCGCGGGCGAAACCGGTGAGCATGATGATGGCACCGGCGACCGCGGTCGCGATGAACGCGAACAGGTCATTGAGAATGTGCTGGAACGCGCCCTCGACATTGAGGCTGGTGCGATTGGCGCGGCTGATCATCCAACTCGCGGCGATATTCACCACGATGCCGATGAGCGCGGTGACCAGCACCAGGGTGCCCTCGACCTCCGGCGGCTCGAACAGGCGGCGGATCGCCTCGAACGCCAACCATCCGGCTAGGAGTAGCAGCGTCAGGCCGTTCACCTGCGCGGAGAGGATTTCCGCGCGCTTCCACCCGAACGTCATGCGCCCGGCGGCGGGGCGGGCGGCCAGGCGAATCGCCCACAGCGCCAAGACGATCGAAGCCGCGTCGGTGAGCATGTGCGCGGCATCGGAGAGCAGGGCCAGGGAGCCCGCGATCACGCCGACCACGACCTCGCCGAGCATGAAGACGACAATGACCGCCAGCGCACCGCTCAGCCACCGTTTGTCGCTCTCGGGCGACGCGCCGTGCGCGTGCCCGTGCGCATGCCCGTGATCGTGTCCGGCACCCATGTCACCCTCCTCGTTGTCAGAACCGTTCCACACCATATGCATGCATCACTATGAATGCAATAGTTAGGTTAGGTCGGAATGTCCCGCCTCCGAGGCGGAGTACCGTGCCTTCATCCAGCGGCCGACGAGATCGGCCCGTGAGCCTCGACATCGACGACGGTGACCATCGCGCGGCCAGGTGCCGGGGGTCGAGAGTTGTCTCGAATCGGGCGACCTCAGCGTCGGCGATTCCTCCGTCGATCTTCCTCCGGCCTGCCGCGACTGTCCAGCGTCACACTCCGATCAGCCTGTCGCAGCGGCTATTTCGCGGCGGGACGGGCACGCAGATGGGCACGCTCACCTTGTTTTCCGAACAGGCTGAGAAATTCGACCGGCTCGTCGTCGGCGGGGCCGAACCAGTGCGGCACGCGGGTATCGAATTCGGCCGCCTCACCGGGGACGAGAACGACATCGTGTTCGCCGAGGACCATGCGGAGGCGGCCATTGAGGACATAGAGCCATTCGTAACCCTCATGGCTCTTGGGATCGGGTTCGCGGCGCGTGGAGTCGGGGTTGATGACGAGCTTGTAGGCCTGGACGCCGCCGGGGCGACGGGTGAGCGGAACCATGGTCATGCCGTGATGGGTCACCGGCCGCAGGTGCACGCGCGGGTCACCGGTGGGCGGCGCGCCGACCAGTTCGTCGAGCGTGACGCGATGGGCCTTGGCCAACGGCAGCAGCAGTTCGAGGGTGGGGCGGCGGGCCCCGGATTCCAGGCGCGAGAGGGTGCTCACCGAGATGCCCGTGGTGTCGGACAGTTCGGAGAGGGTGGTGTCGCGCTGTTTGCGCAGGGCGCGCAGCCGCGGCCCCACCGCGTCGAGCGCCTGATCGAGGTCGTCCATGGCTTCCAGTTTGCCATTTCGGCAAAGAACATTGCCGGAACCGCCGTCGCGGGCGCATGGTCGAGCGCAGGAGGTGGTCATGGTGACCGAAGAGATTCGGAACGAGTACGACGCGGTGGTGATCGGCGGCGGCGCGGCCGGGCTGAGCGGTGCGCTCATGTTGGCGCGCTCGCGCCGGTCGGTGCTGGTGATCGACGCGGGCGCGCCGCGCAATGCCCCGGCGGACGGCATCCACGGGCTGCTGGGCCGTGAGGGCATGCCGCCGGGCGAGTTGCTGGAGCGCGGGCGCGGCGAGGTGCGCGGGTACGGCGGGCATGTGGTGTCCGGTGAGGTGACCACGGTGGGCCGGGAGGGCGATGGGTTCGTGGTGACCCTTGCCGACGGTGCGTCCGTGCGCGCGCGTCGCCTGTTGCTGACCACGGGCCTGGTCGATGAGCTGCCCGATATTCCGGGCCTGCGGGAGCGCTGGGGCCGCGATCTGGTGCACTGCCCTTACTGCCACGGCTGGGAGATCCGCGACGAGGCGATCGGCGTGCTGGCGACCGGGCCGATGTCGGTGCATCAGGCGATGTTGTTCCGCCAGTTGAGTTCCGATGTGACGTTCTTCGGTACGCCCGCCACCGCGGAGCAGGCCGAGGAGTTGGCGGCGCGCGGCATCGAGGTGGTGGAAGCCACGGTCGCTGGCGTGGAAATCGCCGATGACCGCATTGTCGGTGTGCGATTGGCCGATGGCACCGTGGTACCGCGTTCGGCGCTGACCGTCGGTTCGCGGATGACGGTGCGGGCGAAATTCCTTGCGGGACTTGGTTTGCAGCCGATCGAGCACCCCTCGGGGATGGGTGATTACCTGCCCGCCGACGCCACCGGACGCACCGAGGTGCCGGGGGTGTGGGCGGCGGGCAACCTCACCGATCTCTCCGCGCAGGTGGGCGCTGCGGCCGCCGCAGGGGCCATGGCGGGGGCGCAGATCAATGCCGACCTGGTGGCGCAGGAGACTCGCGAAGCGGTGGCCGCGCGTCGGGAGCGCTGATGTGTTGTCCCGTAGGCGAATCGCCTACGGGACAACAGCACTACATATCGCGCGGAAGCAGCGGTCCGAGCGGCCCCAGGTCGATATTCAGGTCCTCGGGGTCCAAGCCGAAATGGTCGCGCAGTTCATCCATGGCCTCGGACAGTCGCATGAGCGTGGTGCCGAGCCGGTCGATCTGCTCGTCGCTGAGATCGCCCGCGTCCATGCGCCGGATGGCCTGGCGCTCCATGAGCTGGCGCAGCAGTTCGATAATGGTCAGCACCAGTGTCGCCAGACCGCGTTCGACGGTATCGGTGTCGAGATGCAGTCGGCCCGTGGGGGTTTCGCGTTCACTCATCGTTCAGGAGGCTGCCGACCGAGGAGATGAGGGTGCGCAGCGAGATATGGACCAGGTCGATATCCGCCACGGAGATGGTGATGTCGCCGACTATGACGACACCGCCCGCCAAGACGCGGTCGAGGAGGTCGACCAGCGCCACATCGCGGGTGGCGTAGGTGGGCCGGTCGATGGCGGGCCGGGCGAGCGGATCGAGATCGTGCACTGTCATGCGAAGTCTCCAGCGATATCGCCGACGCCGCCGACGAACGAGTAGGGCAGCCACGGACCGGTGCGCTCGATCGTGATCTCCGGGTGCGCGGCGGTCAGTTCCGCTACGGCGGAGAGGAATTCGCCGCTGCGGGCGTCATCGACGAGGTAGGCGGCATTGAGCAGCATCGGTTCGGCGAAACCGCTCAGCGAGGGATCGACGGCCGGGCGTGTGCGCGCGCCGACCGCGAAGGGGCTCAGCGCGTGGTAGATCTCGTCGGCCGTCTTCTCGGCGATCTCGCGTTCGGTGCGATTGCGGTGCAAGGCTTCTCGACGTCTACGCAGATAGTCCGCTCCGGAGCTCGGCGCGGCGGCCGGTTCGGCGACGGCCGGGCGGCGCAGGAAGGCTTTGACGCCCCATTCCGCGCGCCCCTCCACCAGGTCGAGGGCGGCATCGAATTCGTCGCGGTGCTCGGTGAGCAGGGCGCGCACGCTCTCGTCATCGCGGAAGATGACCGCCAACCGCACCGGAATCGCGGTGCTGTCATAGGCCACGGCCTCGATGACGGCATTGTGCGTGCGGGCCGTCGCGGCCAACCAGTCCAGGTCATTGAGGTGCCGCGCCAGCGATTCCACCCCGAAATCCGGCAGCGGTACCGCGCCGACGACGGCGGAAAGCCCTGCCGCGCCGACGGTTCGGAGCTTCTCGCCCGCGACTCCGGGCAGCTCCGGCAGCGCGGTGTCGGCGCGCCGCACGGCGTAGACCCACAGCGCCTCACTTGTCACCGCGCTCCTCCAATTCCTTGATCCGCTCACGCAAACGTTCGTTCTCCGAACGCAATTCGTCGGAGGCCGCGAGCGCCTTGGCCTCGCCATCGCCTTGTAGCGCTCGTTCGCCGCGCAGGAACGGGTCGCGCTCCCACCAATCGATGCCCACCTGCTTCGCCGTCTCCAGCGACGCGACCACCAAACGCAGTTTGATGGTGAGCAATTCGATATCCAGCAGGTTCACTCGAATATCGCCCGCGATGACAATGCCCTTGTCCAGGACGCGTTCGAGAATGTCGCCGAGGTTCGTGGGTTCCGAGCCGCCGGGCCGGGAGAGCTGGCGGCCGGAGTACATGCCGGAGGGCACACTCATGAGTCTCCGATCGTGGCGCGGCGTCCGCGTCGAATTCGACGGTAGGACAGCAGGTTTCCGTCTTCGTCCAGCTCGAGTTCGTAGATGGAGAGAATGTCGGCCGAGGACGGGATATGGGCGTCCTCGAGCACCTCGACCTCGACGGTCCAGCCCGCGTCACTGGGCCGGACCGCGGTGGCGCTCAACACCTCTCGTCCGGTCAGCGCCGCGATGTGCCGGACGCCGCTGGCCGCGGTCTCCATCGCGCCCGCGCGTCCGTTGTCCCCGGACGGCTTGCGTGCCCGTTCGGTCATGGGTCAGCCCTTCTTCCGGCTCATCAGCCGAGCGAGTACCTCCTGCTCCGCCTGCCGGTATTCCTCCTCGGCCAGTTCCCCGGCGGCCCGCCGCCGCTGCAGCTCGTCGAGCTGTCGACGGATGGCGGGCATGCCGTACATCTCCTTGTCGACCTCCTCCGCGAGGAGACGGGCCAACGCGATCACCCCGCGCACCGGGAGCCAGGGCAGGGTGAACAGCGTCCCGATCATTCGACACCTTCGAAGGCGACGAAATCCCATGCGGCGAGCGGGCCTACGACGCGCATCTCGACGCGGCCCTGCCAGTGCTCGGCCAGGACGTTCACGGCCTTTAGCAGCTCTTCCTGCTTCTCCAGCGCGACCAGGACGGCGATATCGACGACCTCGAGCTCCTGGGTGGGCGGGCGCACGGTCAGATCCCGGGTGACCTGACCCAGCGCGTCCGCAACCAGCTGGCCGTCGGCCTCGCGCTTGGCCTCGATCTCCGCATTGATGATCTCGCCGAGGGCGATCTGGGAGTCGCGGGTCAGCTCGGGCGGGGAGGAACGGATGGTTTCGCGCAAGGCGGCCGCATCCGAATTCTCTTCCAGTACTTCGCGCAGCACCGTCTCCTCGACGTAAGTGCCCTTCACCAGAAATTCGGCGAGGCCCTTCAGTTCCTCGAGGGCGGCGCGGAAACGGCCCTCGTTGGGGGCCAGCAGGCCATCCTCGACGGCCTGCGGGTTCTCCAGGGCGGCACCGAAACGCAAAGGGATGACCGAGGTTTCGGTGACCAGGCCGTCGACCACACGGGCGAATGCCTGGAGGTCCTCGGCGCGATCGAGAGGCTGATCGACGGGGATCTCGCTGACCAGTGCCGCGATATCACCGTGGCTCACGATGCGGACCGGGCCGGGCGTCTCGCCGATGCCCTCGACCTTCGGTTCGGTGCCCGCGGGCACGATGCCGTAGATGAGCAGGGCGGTGTTGGCGTCTGTTTCCTTCTGTTCGGTCATGATTGGGTCTTCCGGCGGCTAGTGGTCCTCTTGGGCTTGTCCGCTTCCTGTTCCTGCTCCTGGCCGGAGGTCAGGGCGCCGAGCAGCTTCTGCCCCACCGCTTCGATGGTGTCCTTGTTGTCGCCCTTGCCTTCCAGGGCCTGCATCAGTTTCTGGCCCTGTTCCTCGATGGCTTCCTTGGCCGCGGAGGCCTTGCCACCGGAGGCGGCGTCCTTGATGACATCGGGTAGCCCGGGCTTCTCGGCGGCGATATCGAGGCGGTTGACGGCCTGGGCGAATCGCAGATAGGTGTCGACCGAGGCGACGACGACGCGTGCGTCGATGGTCAGGATCTCGATACCCACCAACGACACTCGCACGAACGCGTCGATGACGAGTCCCTTGTCGAGAATCGTATCGAGCACCTCGGCCAGACTGCTCGAGGACGGGCGACCCGCGCCGCCACCGCCTCCGCGTGGCTGTAGTGCAGTAGTCATGAAAGTAGCTCCTTGTGATTGCTTCTAATCACGTGCTACCCGGGGTGGTTGTTTACATGCGCCAAGTCCGTCGAGGGGGGTTGATCCTTTGTCGCACTACAGATCTCGGCACAACGGGGTTGCGGCGACGATCGGCGCGAGCACCCGCTCGCCGGAGCCGATTTGGAGAATGCGGCAGGTGCTGGCTATGGTTTCTCCTCGCAAGCCCGAGGGCCGAAAGCCCCCGGGAGCGTGCGGATGTAGCGCAGCTGGTAGCGCATCACCTTGCCAAGGTGAGGGTCGCGGGTTCGAATCCCGTCATCCGCTCTGGGGGTTTCCGCGCGATTAGCTCAGCGGGAGAGCGCTTCCCTGACACGGAAGAGGTCACTGGTTCAATCCCAGTATCGCGCACCAGGATTGGTGAAGTCGGTTATGCCGGTGCGGCACCGAGGGACAGGTTCAGTTCGTCGAGCACGGCGGCCGCCGGTGCGGCCGTTGTCACCTGATAGGTGATCGAGAAGATCGTGCTCCGCTGGGCGGCGAGTTCCGCTCGCAGGACCAACAGGTTCGGGGTGCCTCCGACGCCGCCGAAGATCTGCGGTTCCAGGGCCACCGTCGCCGAGTTCACCGCGGTGGTGCCGGGCTCGTCCTCGAAATCCGAGCTACAGGCGAAGCTCGCGGGCGCGACGGACACCGTGACATTGAACGGCGCACCGGGGTCGTAGGTGAGCACTCGGCCGTTGACATCAAGGGGCACAAAGGATTTGTAGCTCTCCTGTGCGACGGCGTTGATATCGCCCGCCGCGAAACCCACTTGGATCCAGCCCGCGTACACATGGATGAGCGCGTTCTCGATCTGGCCGCCGTCGCCCGACGCCCCGGGCGCGGAGAACTCCAGGTGGGTGGCGGTGCTGACGGCGCTGAGTGGGAGAAGGATCATGAGGTTGCCCTCTCGTCGATCACGAGCATCCAATGGGGACCACACCGAGCTCTTCCATCGTAGAAGCGTGGTGCGGCGACCCGCCCGGTATCGCGAATTCGCAGGATGCGAACGGTGTGGCGCGCGGATGTGGCCCCGCGGCGGAGGCTGTTCGATACGCTGGCTGATGGAGCGGCTCCCGGGGTCATGTCGTCGAGAGTCACTCCCGGCCTTCGGGTCGGACCGGGCAGTGCGGCCACGAATTCCCTTGTGCGGGAAGGATATCGGCTGATGACGGTACGTCGGATACTCGCGACCATCGTGGCGAGCGTGGGGGTCGGTGCATTCGTTTGTGGCATCGGGGCGACACCGGCGCGGGCCGATCCCTTGCCGCAGTGGGCTCCGTTCGGCACCACGCTCTACACCTTCGGCGACGCGAATTTCTGCGCCGGGTCCATCGCGGTGGTGCTGGAGGCCACGCCGCGGCTACCCGGGCGCGTACTCGCGCATGTGACGCCGCTGGGCTACCTGAACGGGCCGTGCGGCAACCATGTCGCGCTGGCCTGGGTGGGTTCGGCGGGTGCGCGCTCGCACACGGTCTACGTGCACACCGGCGCGACACCCGGGCGGACCGTCACCGCGGACCTGTGGGTGGGGATGGGGCCCGCCAAACTCTTCGCGAACACCTGGCCGCTGCAAGGCCAGATCGCGGAGTGGTATCTCTGGGTGCCGTAGGCGTTATCGCGGCAGGTCAGGCGCCTTGGGCGCCTGCTCCGGTAGCGGCGACACCTCGTGGCCCGTATGCGATTTCGCCTTCGCGCGCAGGACCGCCGCCGCTGCCGCCAGCACCGCCGCGATGATCAGCGCCGAGGCCCAGGCCGGAATGACCAGGGCGAGTAGCAGCACGATCGCGGCGATCAGCGTTCCGCCCGCGTACAGCGCGAGCACGCCCGCCGCCACCCGCAGCTTCGCACTGGCTCCGAGTCGGGGGATCCTGCCGAAGGTTTCGCGGAGCGCGAGTTCGATCTGTTCGCGCACCACATCGCGCACCTGGTCGGTGATGGCACCGCTCAATTCCACGGCGCGCCCGGCGTCGAGCGGTCGAAAGCCCTCTGTGTCAGCCATATTCGGTTCCTCATCCTCCGGCCGCCACCGGCCGCGGCTCTGCCCGCGGCCCGGTGCGGCCCATTCACCCCGGGGCTACCCGGTCGGCGCACGGCGACACCTCGGCGTCAACCGAGAATGGCGAAGGTGTGGTCGTCTGGGTCGACCACCGCGTCGAACCGGTCGCCGACCGCGAAGGGACGGCTGCGGACGGGGAGTTCGCAAGGGGCGTCGTACGGTTCGAAGCCCGGGCCGGACAGGCGGATGGTCAGCTCGGCCGTCTCATCGCCTTCGCCCGTGGGACGGATCCTGTCGACGGACAGTATTTCGGCGATGGCCTCCGCCCCCCCGGCCAACTGGCGGGCTTGACTGCGCCACATGACCGTATGCGCCACCAGGGCCACACCGATAGGGAAGGTGAAGATTCCAGGGATGACCCCGGCGAACCACGACTTGTCCAGCAACGCGCACAACGGTCCGGCACCGAGCAGCGCCACGGCCACGGCATAACAGAACGCACCCCCGACAGGGCCGATGGGCTGCGCCTGAATCGGCTGGGCGCGGCTGGATGACACGGTCGCTCCTAGGTCGATGGAAGATCGATCCTGCCATGACATTCGGGCCAAATGTATAACGTGTTCTCGTATGGTGGCACTCTCCTCGGTGGACCTGACGGACCTGGACAATTTCGCGCACGGCTTCCCGCACGCGGTCTTCGAGCGGCACCGCGTACAGGCACCGGTGTTCTGGCACGAGCCGACGGCGCATACGCCCGATGGGGAGGGTTTCTGGTCGGTCGCCACCTACGACGAGACCTTGCGCGTGTTGAGCACACCGGAGGTGTACTCGTCGGAAACGGGTGGGACGCGGGCCTACGGCGGCACGGTATTGCAGGATCTGCCCGTCGCCGGAGTGGTGTTGAACATGATGGACGACCCCCGACACCTGCGGATTCGGCGGCTGGTCTCGAAGGGGTTGACGCCCACGACGGTTCGCGCGCTGACGGAGGATCTGCGGGCGCGCACCCGACGGCTCCTCGACGGCATCGATACGGAATGCGACTTCCTGGTGGAGGTTGCGGCGGAATTGCCCATGCAGGCGATCTGCTTCCTGCTCGGCGTGCCGGAGGACGATCGACATTGGCTGTTCCAGCGCATCGAGCACCTCTTCGATCTGACGGGGGCGCACGACTATTCGTCGAGCTCGGGGGCGCGGGCCGAAGCCATGGGTGAGCTGTACGAGTATGGGGCCGCGCTCATAGCGCAGCGGCGCGAGCGACCCGGCACCGACATGCTGTCGATAGTCGCGCACGCGGAGATGCCGGAGGCGGAGCCGTCGCGGCTGAGCGATCAGGAATTGCGGTCGTTCTTCAACCTGCTGTTCTCGGCCGGGTCGGAGACCACGCGCAATGCCATTGCGGGAGGGTTGCTCTCGCTGATCCAGCACCCGCGACAGCTCGAGGCGCTGCAACGCGACCCAGGGCTCCTGGGGTCGGCGATCGAGGAGATGCTGCGGTGGACCGCGCCCTCGCCGTCCAAGCGACGGACAGTCACCCGGCCGACGACACTGCACGGGCAACGTTTGGAGCCGGGGCAGAAGGTCCTCGTGTGGGAGGCGTCGGCCAATCGCGACGCGCGGAAGTTCAGCGAGCCCATGGTGTTCGACATCGGGCGGGACCCGAATCCGCATCTGTCCTTCGGGCATGGGGTGCACTTCTGCTTGGGGGCGCATTTGGCGCGCTTGGAGATTCGGGTGGTGTTCGAGGAGCTGTTCGCACGGTTTCGGGGGTTCGAGCTGGCGGGGGAGGTGGAGTGGACCAGGAGCAATCGGCATACGGGGTTGCGGCGGCTGCCGGTGCGGATGGAGGGGTGATTGGCCTGAACGGTCGAAAATCCCCCCGCCGAGCCGAAATCCGCCCTCCGCCCGCGATTTCCGACCGCTCAGGCCAATCATCCACACCCCACCACTTATCCACAGCCCCTCCCCCACACCCGCCCTTCCCGTCACCCACCTCCCTCACCCTGAGCATGTGACCCATGGCATCCGCACGCGAGACGAGCTGATAGCGACCGGGATCTCGCCGTCCACCATCGACTACCGCTGTCGGCAAGGGCTTTACCTGCGCATACTGCCGCGCACCTATTGCCTCGGCCCGGTCACCGGCCTCGCCCGGTGCCACGCCATCGTTGCCTGGCTACCGGAAGCCACCCTGAGTCACCGCACCGCGGCGTGGTTGCGCAATATGCTGCCCGAGCCGACGGTGTTCGAAGCCACCATTCCCGCTGGGGCGCACCGGAAGACACCCGAGTGGTTGACGCTCTATCGGCGGGATCTGCCGCAGCGGGACTACGACGACGCGTGGGGGCTGCCGGTCACCTCGCCCGCGCGGACGCTCATGGACTGTCTGGCGGTATTGCCCACGGCGCGCGGGGACGAGCTCGTCGACGGTCATCTCGGGCGGACGGTTCCCTTCGCCGAGGTGCGCGAGCTGTGCCGCACCGGCGGGACGGGATCGCCCGCGCTGCGGCGGCAGGTTAGCTGCGCGGCCACGCGCGCGTTGTCCGAGCCGGAACGGTTGTTCGCCCGCGCCTTGACGCGCCGTCGACTGGATATGTTGGCGAACCATCCCGTCGGTCCGTACGTGTGCGACTTCGTGCACGAGAGGACACGCACCATCGTCGAGATCGACGGGCGGGAATTCCACAGTGCGGCCGAACCTTTTCGGCGGGATCGCCGTCGGCAGAACTGGCTGCAAACGCGCGGGTGGTTCGTGCTGCGCTACGCCGCCGCGGACGTCTACGAGTATTTGGATCGCTGTGCCGACGAGGTGGTCGCCGTGGTGCGGCGGCGCAGGACATGAGCCGGGTTCGGCCGAACCGGGCGGCGGGTGCCATGATCGGAGCGAGGCGGCCACCGGGTGACGGGGCCGACCTGTCGAAAGGAACTACGCATGTCGAACAATGCAATGAGCGTGGCGGTACTGGGTCCCGGGGGCGTGGGCGGGCTGGTGGCGGCGCTGGTGGCACGGGCCGGACATCGGGTGATCTGTCTGGCCCGGGAGGAGACGGCGCGGACGCTGCGCACCGAGGGAATCCGGGTGCGCAGTGGGCAGTTCGGGGAATTCACGGCTCGGGTCGAGGCGGATACCGTGCTGCGGGAACCGGTGGACGCGTGTGTGGTCGCGGTCAAACAGACGGGGCTCGCGGAGAGTCTCGAACGGGTTCCGGTGGCCGTGCTCGGCGACGGGTTGCTCGTACCGCTGTTGAACGGGGTGGAGCATCTCGAGCTGTTGCGCGAGCGGTATCGGCCGGAGCTGGTGGTACCGGCCGTGATTCGGGTCGAGTCCACGCGCGTCGCGACGGGAGTGGTCGAACACGGGAGTCCGTTCACGGAGATCGATCTGGCCGAGAGTTCCGTACCGCGCGACAGAGTCGACGCGCTCGGGCAGGCGTTCGCCGACGCCGGTATCGCCGTGAAGGTGCTCGACGACGAGGCGACCGTGCTCTGGGCCAAGCTGTCGTTTCTCGCGCCCTTCGCGCTGCTGACCACTCGGTATGCGGTGCCGATCGGCACCGTACGCACCGAACATCGCGACGAGCTGTTGGCTTTGACCGAGGAGACCGTGGCCGTGAGCCGGGCCTGTGGTGGACCGGCGGATGCCACGGCGACGCTCGCTCGCTACGATTCCTTTCCCGCACAGGCCAAGTCGTCGATGCAGCGGGATGCCGAGGCCGGGCGGCCGCTGGAATTGGATGCGATCGGCGGGGCGTTGTTGCGGGCGGCGCAGCGGCATGGGATAGCGACGCCGGTGGCGGCGCGGCTGGTGGCGGAACTACGGGCAGGGGGTCGCGCCGGATAGCGCCCGAGTCGGGCGGCCCGCCTCCGATCGAGGGGCGGGACCGCCTAGGTCGGTGACGGGAGTCGGACGACGTCCGGGGGGATCTCCGAAACCGATTCGACCACTTTCGTTTTGGTGGCCGGGTCCGGGAGGAGCAGTCGCCAGTCGCCGCTGGACCAGACGACGGTTTCGTTGTTGGCGGTGATGCTGTTGTCCGAGTAGGTGCTGTAGACGATCAGGTTGGAGCGGTCTGCGGTGTAGGTGGTGAATTTGTAGGCCGTGATGCGGGGGGCCATGACCGGGGAGGCCGGTTGGGTGAGCGAGACCTGGGCGCGGGCCATGACCCACGCGTCCTTGCCGGGGCCGGGCATGAGGGCCTGGGATGCCAGTCTGGCCCAGGTGGCGTCGGGTGCCAGCGAGATGCGGACTCGGTGTTGGATGGCGGCGAGGGCCGCGCCCTGCGGGGTGTGGGTGTAGCCGAGGGCCGCCTCGCTCACCTTCGACGGTCCGTCGGTGCGGCCGTAGGGCAGATTCACGCCTTGCCAAGGCTCCCAACGGATGTCGGCGGGGGCGCGGTGGGGGTCCAGGGGCGCCGACGTCGGCGCGGCGGGCGGCGTGTCGGAAAGGCCGCAGGCGGTCGCGGTGAGCGCCACAGCGAGGGCCAGAAAAGTTCGCGGAAGAATTGCTGTTTTGCGCAAAGGATTCCCCTCTTGCAGACCGGCGGGTATTTCAAAGCCGTTGCGGGGCATGACTGTCGCACCGTCTCGTCGATCATATTGTGTGCGATTACGAGGTGGGCGGCCATTCAGAGGAATTCATACCGACTCGTCCGTATTCAGTTGCTGGACCTCAGTTTCGGGTACGATCATCCCGGCAACAACATCATCGCAGGTGACGGGGACTCATCGCGGGGTATTGGCGCGGGTTCGGAGATACGTCATCCGTGGTGGTGCGGCCGACCGCATTGGGCGCGTCCGAGGTTGGGACGTGCGGTCGGACGAACAGCGCCGCGAATAAGGGGATCCGGAATGACCGCCAGACGTAAGTTCACCGCACTCTCCGTTTTACCGGTCGTGCTCGCAGCGGGTGGAGTGGCCGGAGCGGCGCCCGGACAGCCGGGGCTCGCGGTCCCCGGCGAAGGGCAGCCGGGGCTGAGCCAGCCGCCGCAGGCGCCCGTCGTGCCGGATGCGCCGAGCCCGGCGGATTGGATTCCGGACCCGCCGCCACCGCCCGCGCGCCCTCGGCCGCAGCAGCAGACGCAGCCGAATATCGATACGTGGGTGCAGCCGCCGTCACAGCAGGATCAGTCGGAGCCGGAGGTCGAGGAGCCCCCCGCGATGGACGCGCCCGCCGTCATTCCCGCGGACCCGCACCAATTGCGGCTCGGCACAGGGGTTGTCACGCTGCCCGACTGGGTCGATGTGAAGACCCGCGACAAGGCGCAGGCCTACGCCGACTACGCGGAGTGGCAGATCGCCGCCGCCTACGACAGCTTCGGATTCTCGCGCGAGGAGTCCGATCGCATGGCCGCCACCAGTTCGTTGGGCGCTTTGCTCGGCGCGGGAACGGCGGGGGCGCTCGCGCCCGCGGCTCTGGTGCCGGTGGGTTGCGGTATCGGAGCGGCGGTCGGCGCGGTCGCGGGTGGCCTGATCGGCGGGATCCCCACCGCCGGAGTCGGCGCACCGGCGGGCGCGATTGTCGGCGGCATCGCGGGTTGTGTCGGTGGCGGCTCGATCGGTGGTCTGGTGAGTGTGCCGCTGGTGGTCGGTGGCGGTGCGCTGGCGGCACTGGCTGGCGGCGCGCTGAGTGGCGGCGATTCGACGAAGCCGCAGCCCCCGGCTCCGTCGCTGGTGGATCAGCCTGTGGCCGCGCAAGTTTCGAACCCGGCTCCCGCGCCGTTGATCAATATTCCCGGCATCTTGACCGTGGCCGCGCCGGTTGCCCAGCCCGCGGCCGAACCTGTCTCCGATGCGGCTCCCGCGCCGCTGTTCCAGATTCCCGGAATCCTCACGGTCACATCGCCGCTGACCCAGCCCGCCACTCCGGTCTCCGACGCGGCTCCCGCACCGCTGATCGAGATCCCCGGAATCCTCACGGTCACCTCACCGCTCGCGCAGCCTGCCGCTCCGGTCGCCGACGCGCCGGGGATCGATATTCCGGGAGTCGGCACGGTGGCGGCTCCGGCCGTGCAGCCCGCGGCCGCGCCGGTTGCCGAGCCAGCGCCGGTGTACGACGCTCCGGTGGTCGAGGCCGAACCGGTCGCGGCGCAGCCGTCGTATCCGGTGGCGGCGCCCGAGTACGCCGAGCCCATCGCGCAAGTGACAACGCAGGTTTCGACGACCGTCGAGGCCATCGCCGACTCCGGGCCGGTCGGTGAGGCCGTGGTCACGAGTCTGCAGGATGCGGTCGCCACCATGCCGCCGCTGAGCCCCGAGCTCGGCGCGGCGGCGGACTTCGTCAATGGCGTGGTGGCCGGTATTCAGGCGCCGCGCTGAACGAGCACAACCGAATGGAGTGAGATCGGTGTCTGAGCGGCACGACGCCAAGATGCCAGGGGCGAAGATGCCTGCTCTGTCCCTCGACAAAGAGGGGGACGATCGCGCGGCGGGGTCGGAGACGGCGGCCGAATGGTCGGATTGGCTCGCGCCCACCGATGGCGGCCCACGCGAGCCCGCCGAGGACGCGGATGACGGTGTGGGTGAGGAACTTTCGCGGGATCTGCACGCCGAGGATCCGATGGCCCCGTTGGTCGAGGAGGCGCGCAGGCGCACCATCGCCATGCGACGGCGACAGCAGCTCGTCACCCGGGTCGCCGCACTGGGCGCGCTGATCGCCGTCATCACCCTGGTCGCGGCGGGTGCGTGGATGTTCACCAGCGACGAGACCCCCACGGCCGCACCGACATCCACGAGCTCTGCACCCGCCGCCGTGGTTCCGGCGGCCGACACCTGGTGCCAGGCCTCGGCCACGCCCGAGCGGGTGATCGGGGCGGGCGCGGGTGATACCACCTCCGCGGTCGGCGTGATCATGCGGCTCGAACACGCCTGGTATGTCGAGCGCGACGCGGCCGCCGTGCGCGCGCTCCTCGCGCCGGATGCCAAGGTCGCCCCGGAAAGCGCTACGCGCGAGGCGATCGCGGCGGTCCCCGCTGGCACGAAGCACTGCGTCACCCTCGTGCCGCTGCCCGCCGACCGCTGGCTGGTATCGGTCGACGAGAAGCATCCCGACGGATCGCAGGCCACCTGGCAACAGGTGATCACCACCGCACAGCGCGACGGGCGCGTATTCGTCACCGCGATCGTGGCGGCTGAAGGACAATGAATGATGGCCTGCCCCAGCACCTTTGCCCGACCTGACATCCTCGCCGCTCCGATCGCCTCGGAAGGACGGTGAGCCATGTCCGAGGCGGTGGAGTTGTCGATCACGGCGACGCCGGGTGCGCCGACCGATCCGGTCCCCTTGCGCGGCGGGCAGGGGCGGCTGGTGCGGGCCGCGCTGCCGTCGGTGCTGGTACTCGGGACGGCGGGATCGTCGGGGGCCTCCACCACCGCGTTGGGGCTCGCGGCCGCCGCGGTCGCCGACAGCGACGGCGATATCTGGCCGATAGTGGTGGATGCCACGCTCGGCGGCGGCGATGTCGCGCTGCGCGGCTGCGATGCGGCCAAACCGGTGAGCACGCTCCAGGAGTGGCTCGACACAGCGCATCCCGAACTCGCGTCCACCGTGCAGGCGTGCACCGGACGCACCACCACGGGTGTGCGGGTGCTCCCGCGCAGCCCGGACCCGCTGCCGCGCCGCGAAACCCTCGTCTCGGTGGCACGGCATCTCGAAACCGCCGGGCTGCTCACGGTTTTCGATGCGGGCGCACCGGTCACCAGCCGCCTCGCCGCACCGCTGCTCGCCGATCCCCGTGTGGGGCTGGCGATTACCGTGGCCGCGCGACCCGACGCCGTCAATCGGCTGCAACCGGCGTTGCGCTGGCTCGATGAGCAGTACAGCGAATTCCTCATCGGCGACGCGGTGATCGTCTTGACCGAGCAGGTCAAGGACTCCGGGAAGGCGTCGGTCGACCATGTGCGCACCTACCTGGGCAGCTGGGTACGCGATGTGGTGACCATCCCGTTCGACGTACATCTCGCCGGGGGCGGGATCATCTCCTGGCATCGGCTCGCGGCCGAGACCCGAGACGCCTACCTGCGGCTGCTGGGGGTGCTGCGATGAACGCCTGGCCGCCGGTTCCCATGTGGCACAGGGCCGTACCGAATCAGTCCGGTCGGCCGCCGCTGCTGTGGCTGGTGGGTGTGCACGGCGGCGCGGGCACCACCAGCCTCGCGGCCAGTATGAGTTGGGCGGGCGACGCCGGGCGGCGCTGGCCGGGACGGATCGGCCTGGTGCGCGATATGGATTCGCCGTTGGTGGTCCTGGTGGCGCGCACGCATATGAGCGGTGTCGCGGCCCTCGAACACGCCGTGCTCGCCCACGAGAACGACGCGACGCCCGCCGGAAGTCAGCTGGTAGGCGTTGTGACAGTGGCGGATTCGGCCCGACCGCTGCCCACGGCCGTCGCGCGTCGGCGCGAAGCCGTCGAGGCGCGGGTCCTCGACATGGGCGCGGAACCGTGGCGGCTGCCCTGGATCGAACAGTGGCGTGAACTCGAACCGCACCGGCTGCCGGTGTGGGAACCCGATGCCGTCACCCGCCCGGTCGACGAAGGCGACGCGACACGCACTCCCCCGCAACCGGTTCGACAGGTGGCCGAACAGATCTTCCTCGCGGCGCGTGCCGTGGGCATGCGCCTCACCGACCAGCACACCGTGCACCGCAACACCGGCTGAACCGTCCGCGCGTCCCGCCGACCACACGAGGAGGATCGAACATTGCTGTCAGGGGCAAGAATTCGACACTCGGCCATTGTCACGGCCACCGTCTGCGTCATCGCGACGGTCGCGGTCGGCGGTGCGTCGGCCGCGCCGGACGAGGCGCAACCACCCATCGACAAATGTCCGGCGCTGTACGCGCTGGGCATTCAAGGCACCGGGGAATCCTCCCCCGACGCCGCGGTCAGCACCGATACCGGCATGCTGTCCACGGTGTTTCGGCCCATGATGGCCGGTGCGCCCCAGGAGGGGCTGGTCGATCGCGCGTACGTGCCCTACGAATCCTCGTTCGGCGGGGCGGTGTCCAGCGATACGACGCCGTACATGACCTCGGTGAGCAATGGGCTCAACACATTGAAGTCCATGGCGAAATCGGTGCTCGACCGGTGTGAGAACACGCGGCTCGCGGTGACCGGGTATTCCCAAGGGGCCCATGTGGCTTCGCTGTTCGCGCAGGAAGTGGGCGCGGGCAGAGGGGCGGTTCCGGCCGACAAGGTCGCGGCCGTGGCATTGTTCGGGGATCCGACGCGCAATCCCGGCGCGGCGCTGTTCCCCGGGTCGCCCGGCAAGACCACGCCCGATCCCGCGCCCGGCACCGACGGCACGCAGTTGGCGGCTGTGACCGCGGTGCCGCCGCAGGCTGCCACCGGCGGCGGGATCGCGCCCGAGCGGGATCAGGCGGCCAATTTCGGGCAGCTCACCGGGCGGGTGGCGAGCTTCTGCACCTCCGGTGATCTCGCCTGCGATGTGCCCAACAATGCCGCGCTGCTCAAGGTCGTGGCGAATATCTCTGGGCAGGTGAAGATTTCGGGGGCGGACCCGATCGGGTCGCTCATCTCGATCGGGCAGGCGTTGGCGTACACGTCGATCAAGACCTTCACCGATGTGGTGAACAACGATATCTCCGGCAAGACCATCGGCGATGTGACGTACTCGCCGGAGAAATCGATTTCGCAGCGGCTGGCCGAGGCGTCGGATCCGCAGGCGACCGTGGATATTCCCGGGGCGTTCCAAGCGTTGCTGAAGCTGGGGACCATCGCCATCAACACCGTGGTGAGCGTGGCGAAATCGGTGCTCACGGCGGGAAATATCGCCGAGATCGCCACCGCGGGCCTCGCCAATCCGCTGGCGGGGCTCGCGGTGCTCGGCACCAAGGTCGTCGGCGCGGTGACGCAGCTGGTGACGCCCACGACGGTGGACAACCTGGTGACGTCGGCGTTCTCGGCCGTCAAGGAGAATCTGACCGACAACCAGGATCTGCTGGATGTGACCACCTGGGTGCGGTACTGGCAGACGGCCCAGAAGCACGACTACTCCAACCCGCAGGGCAGCGGTTTCGGGGAGAGTCCCGCCATGTTCGTGGGCCAGTGGTTCGCGGCGCTCGCCGTCGATCTCTCCGGCGTGGCCGAGGCCGGTGGGACGCCGCGCGGCGGAAGCGACCGTCCCAGTGCGGGATTCGACTTCTCGACCACCGGCACCGCCCCCACCACCACGTCCAATGGTCAATTCCCCCTCGGCGACCTCGGAGCCGCCCCGACGACGACCAGCCAGCCGCCGGTCCTCACCTCCACCGCTCCCACCACGAATCCCAGTGGCTACAGCGGATTCCCGCTCGCACCCGACACCCCGCAGGCGACACCATGAACACCGACATCCACAACCCGGCAGCGGACGGCTACTCCGGAAGTTGGGCCGATTGGATCGGCGAAAGCATCGGCGGGAGCGAACGATCCGCCCGCCGTCGACGGGCGGCGGAGTTCTACGCGGGGAGATACGACGAGGTCGACGGGTACGGCCGCACCCCGGACGAATACGACGGTTCGGAGGACGACTGGGCTGAATACAGCGGCGCTGGGGACGAATACGACTCCGAGGTGCCACTCGATGTCGATGAAGTCGGCCCTGACTTCGAGGACCTCGACACCGGCTCTGAGGAGGACTTGGACTACGACGAGGCCGACGCCGAATCCAGTGCGCGAGCGCTCGCCTATGCCGCGATGGAAGCGGGAGGGCGTGGCGAGGAGTTCGGTTCCGGTGTGGACGAAGCGAGTACAGATTTTGCTGGGTCTGCTGCGCGCGAGGCGAGACCGGGGGCGGGCGACGGTGAGGCTGATGTGGGTGGGGATGAGCCGGGGTATGCAGAAGGCGTCTCCGACGCGCGCGGGGTGAAACCGGAGGCTGCGGAAGGCGTCTCCAATGCACGCGGGGAGAAGCCGGGGGATGCAGCGGACGTCTCCGATATACGCGGGGAGAAGCCGGGGGATGCAGCGAACGTCTCCGATATACGCGGGGAGAAGCCGGGGGATGCAGCAGATGTCTCCCATACACGCGGGGAGGGGGATGCAGCACACGTCTCCGGCACACGCGAGGAGAAGCCACAGGGTGCAGGAGGCGAATCTGACGCTCGCCAGGTGAAGCCGGAGGTTGCAGAAGACGAGTTCGATGTGCGCCGGGCGAAATCAGGGGCGGACGAGGGTGAATCTGTTGCGGATGACGTGCAGGCGGGGTTCAGGGGCAGCGGGGGTGGCACCGGCGTTGGGGGTAAGAGGGGCGCGAGTGGCGGGAGCGGGTCGCCTGTAGGTGGGCAGCGGGGAGGGCAGGTCGCTGGGGCGCGGCGGGGGCGCAAGGTTCGGCCGCATCCGTTTCCGTCGTCGGATCCGCATTGGATTCCAGACGCGCCTGCGGCCAGTGCGATTCCGCATCCGTACTCGAGTGCGGCCGCCCGCGCTCAGGCTCCGGTCGACCCACGGGCACGCGCCGCCGCGTCTCGGCCGGGCGGGGCGGGCTCCGGCGAACCGCGCGAAACCGGGTACCGCACACATGCGTTCGGCGACTCGGAACCGTATGTCGAATACGCGACGCGGTCGTCCACGCGCTCGCGAGCGGAGTTCGAGCCCGGGGAGGCGCGGCCCGCGGCGTCGGCCGCGGCGCGCTTGCATCGCGCGCCCGCGTCGCATCGGCGACGGGGCGGATCGTCCTGGGAGGGGTGGGCGATTCGGGAATGGCTCGCGGAGTCGCGGGAGCGGTGGGCGGTGCCATTGCTCGGCATTCTGGGGATCTGCGCGATCGGGGCAGCTGTGACGGTGCAGCTCACCAAGTCCGACGCGACGCCGCCACCAGCCGCGGCGGCGGAAGCGCCACCGCAACTGCAACCCGCGACCGAACCGGCGGCACCCGCCGCGGCCACCGGCGGGGACTGCCCGGCCGAGACCAACGGTTCGCATGTCCGCGGCAACGGGCCGGGCGGGTACGCGACCGGGCCGGAAGCGATTCTGGCGCTCCAGCACGCCTATTACGTGGCGCGCTCCGGCGCTCTCGTCCGCAGCCTCGTCGACCTCGACGCCTCGATTCCGTCGGCACCGGAGATTCAGGCGGGGATCGATACCGTCCCGGAGGGAACCACACATTGTGTGCAGATTTCTCCCGGTGCGTTCTCCGGCCAGTACACGGTCATCATCACCGAGTTCCGGCCGGACAAGACCACACGGATTTGGAGTCCGCAGCTCGTTATGACCACGGCTAGGGGGGAGCGGACGGTGATTACCGCGATAGTGCCGTTGGCGGATGATGTAGCCCCGCGGTGAATGTTCGGAGGGTTTGGCCTGAGCGGTCACAAATCGAGCCGAGACAGCGAGAACCGGGTCCTCAGTGGGAATTTCGACCGCCTAGGCCAAACCTCCACGGCCCCCGGCCACCCCGGCACATCCGCCCCCGAAGATCTACCCGAAATCACTTGGCCCTACAAGCACGTCCACTTGCCTCGAGCGTGCCGCAGCCAGCTCCCTCCCGGCCGCAGCCGCTGACCGCGCGTACCGCAGCTGTTTCCTTTCCCCGGGCACATCCGCTGGCCGTCTCCGGGCGCAACCGCTGACCGTCTCCGGGCGCAACCGCTGACCGTCTCCGGGCACATCCGCCGACCGTCTCCGGGCACATCCGCCGACCGTCTCCGGGCACATCCGCTGAGCGCTCCGCGAACCACAGATACCTCCCTCCCCCGCCGTATCCGCTGACCGCGCGCACCACGGCTACCTCATTCCGGGCGCATCCGCTGACCGCCCCGCGAACCACAGATAGCTCCCTTGCCCGGGCACCACCGAGGTGCTTTCACCGCCTCGATGGATGTCGACGCGACGGTGGGCCGCTGCATCGTTCCCGATCAATAGCCACGCGACCCGGTTCATCTCGGCGAGCGACCTACCCCTCGACCACTGGACGCGAACCCGCGTCTGACCGGCCTCACCGGTGAAATCTCGCACCCGTGCGGGGCGTTTTGGTGAATCGGTGGGTCGTCGGCTAATGTCTTCTCTCGCACGAGGCGGGGTGAAAGCCCTGGTGAGTGTGTGCGGATGTAGCGCAGCTGGTAGCGCATCACCTTGCCAAGGTGAGGGTCGCGGGTTCGAATCCCGTCATCCGCTCTCTCGAAGGCCCCACTACGGACCAATCGGTTTGTAGTGGGGCTTTTGTCATATTTGTCGGGGATCGGCGGTTACCGGGGTGATTGGCCTGTGAAAGGTACTCGGGCACAGTAGATCTCGCGCACATTCGGGAACACCCCGGGGCGATTTCGCGGTACCTTCGGGTGGTGACGATCATCAGCGCTCTGCACGACACCGTGCTCGCCCAGATCGGGAACCCGACTCCCGAGACGCCGCCCGCGGCGGACAAGCTCATGAAGCTGGTGCGGTACTTCACGTGGTTCGTCCTGCTGTCGGGGGTGCTGGGCATCACCTTCGCGGGCGGCAAGTTCGCCTGGGAGAAGTGGACCGGCGGCGGACTGCAATCGCCGAAGATGGTGGCGGGCGCCATGATCGGCGGCATCATCGCCACCAGCGCGGGCACCATCATGAACGCCGCCATCGGCTGACGCGGCTCGCTCCGCGCGCCGAGTTCGCCGAACACGGGCGCGGATGGACGTGGTTGTCGGTGGGCGACGCTAATCTCGTCGAACAGACTGGCGAACACGGTAGGGGCCGCGGGTGACGAGAACGGTGCGGAGTGCGAGCGGGTTGCTCGACGACCCGAGCAACGGTGTGACGTTCGGACTCGAGGACGTCAACGAGGTGGTTGCCATCATGGTCGACGAGCAGGCCGAGGAGCGGCCCCGGGACCGGGAGTTGGTCACCTGTCGGCTGGGGCTCGACGGTGAGAGTCCGGAGACGCTCACCCTGTTGGGGGCGCGGGCCGGGGTGTCGCGGGATCGGGCGCGGCAGTTGTACACGCGAGCCGTGGGGCAGATGGTGCGGCGGGTGCAGGCGACCGGGTATCCGGAGACCGCCGTATTCGCCGAACGCTATCCCGTGGGGTGGGGTGAGCAGCGGCTGGTGCGGACCTTGCTGGCGGAAACCTATGCCACCGACGGGGATATCGCCGCGCAGGACTGGGCGTATCTGAAACTGCGGCTGGCCGGACACGATCTGCAGGATTCGAAACGGCTCGCCGGGTTCGTGTTTCAGCGCATTGCCGGATGGCAGCAGAAGGGGCGCTGGCATCTGCTGCCGAGTGCGCAGGTCGAGAAGGTTCCGGCGGCGGCGTGGAATCCGTGGTTGCGGCGGGTGGAGTGGGCCGAGGGCACGCCCGACGAGCTGCCGGACGGTCCGGCTCGCGTGCTCGACTACGCCGACGACGGGCGCGGGTCCATGTTCGCCGAGAAGCTGGGCCGCGAAGTGAGTTTCGATACCGGGTTGCAGGCGCGGCTGCTGCGCATGCTGGACGGGAGTGAACGCGTCGAGGCGTTCCAGGAGTCGCCGGTCGGGGTGGAGTACGAGCTCGACGGGGCCGATCGGGTCCACTACCCCACGGCCGTCGCGCGCTTCAGCGACGGGCGGGTGGTGCTCATCGACGTGATGCCGCTCGGGCACGCCGCCGTGCACGCCAATCGCGCGAAGGCGGCCGCCGGGCGGGCATACGCGCACGCGCACGGGTGGGGGTGGCTGGTCTGGACCGGAAGCCACTCCGGGGTCGCCGATCTGGCGCGCCGCGCCGTCGATCCGCGCATCGAGAACATTCTCCGCAACCGACTAGCGGACGGACCGGTCGACTGGGACGAACTACGCCGCTGCCGCGACGAAACCGGTATGGAACTCCTCGATCTCGCCGCCCTCGTCCTGAAGCACGAGTGGCGTTGGGACCGTGGGCCATTCCGTCTCGCCCGCACGTCCTGATCACTCCCCCACAGGTTTGCCTTCCCTATAGCTGGGCACGCCCAAACCGTCTGCAACTTCCTATCCCCGGGGATCGATCATGGGCATTGCATCGGGCACGGCGAAAGCATTGGGCAACACGGCGTCCGCGACAGCGCATGCGGTCGGCAGCGTAGGCGCGGTGACGACGAAAACCTTCGGTGTGCTCGGCGGCGCGACGGCCAACGCGGTCGGTGCAGTCGGCGCGACGGTGGTGGGCGCCACCGTCGGCGCAGCGCGTGGCGCGGCCCGCGGAGCGGTCACGGGCGCGTACTCCGGGGCGAAATCCAGGATCGACAAGCCGACGGCGGTGGTACTCGGGGCAACCGCCGCGGGGTTGACGGGCGTGGTGGAGTGGCCGGTGGTGTTGGGCGCGGGCGCCTTGGCCGGGGTCGTGTACGTGTTGAAAAAGAAGCGGCAGCAAGAGGGTTCGACGAACGGCGGCGACGCCCCCGCGAAGAAGACCCCCCAAGTGCCCGCCCCCATCGGCCACGCGCTCGACGCCATCAGCACCCCTGAAACGGCCAATCCCCCAACGAAGAAAACCACCAACACACGCAAGACCAGCAACGACGCATCCAAGCCCAGCAACCGCACCCGCAAGAACAACGAAGACCCACCAAAGGCCAGCACCCGCAAACGAAAGACCGAAAGCGGCATTTCGAAGGCCAGGGCCGGAAGGTCAACGAAGCCAGCAGACGGCACGCCACCTTCAGAGGTGGGGAGCACGACACCGACGGCGGTAGGCGACGCGACACCAACAGCCGCGGGCAGCACGACACCAACGGCCGTGGGCAACGCGACACCAACAGCCGTGGGCAGCACGACACCGACGGCGGTAGGCGAGGCGGCACCAACAGCCGTGGGTAGCGCGACACCGACGGCGGTAGGCGACGCGACACCAACAGCCGTGGGCAGCAGCACGACACCAACGGCCGTGGGCAACGCGGCACCAACAGCCGTGGGCAGCACGGCACCGACGGCAGTGGGCGACGCGGCACCAGCCGTGGGCAGCGCGGCATCGGCAGTGGTGGGCGGCTCGTCGTCGAAGGCCAAGGGCGGCAAGACACCGAAGGTTGAAGATGAGGACCGGAAGGCCAGTGGGGGTGCTCGGGCGAAAAGGGGCGGGGGTGAGCGTGGGGCTCTCCGGGCGGCGGGGGCTGAGGCTGATGATGTGAGGCGCACTGCGGAGGGGGGTGTTCTCGAAGGGACTGACAAGCGCGATACCGGTAGCGGCATGTCACCAAAAGCTGCGGGTGGGGCGTCGTCGAAAGCCAAGGGCCGTAAGGCCCCTCAGGTTGAAGGTGAGGGTCAGAAGGCCGGTGGGGGTGCAGGGCGCGACGCGCTCGGCGAGGCAGGTGGCGCGGGCGTGAGCGATGGCCCGCAGGCTGGGCCTGTTGGGGGTGAGGATGCTGAGGCCGGTTTGCGGAGACGGCGGAGGGCGGCTGCGGGGAGTCGGCCTGGGAGTGAGCGGGGGCAGCGGACGCCGGGGGTGCGGGGGGCGCAGCGTAAGCCGGGGCGGTCGGTGGAGTGATGGCGATGGGGTCGTGGCGGTCTTTGGTGACCGCGCCAGTTCGGATTCCGGTGATGACGGCTGCGGCGGCGGTGACGTTCGTCGGTAAGCCGGTGGTGGGAGTGGCACGGCAGACTCGGGCGCTGGTGGAGCCGATGGTGCCGGATACCGTGGCCGAGTTGACCGATGATCTCGCCAGGGAGGTCGAGGCGCTGCTCGATCCGGGGCCTCGGCGGCAGCAGCGGCGGGTTCTGGTGCGGGGCAATCGGATTCACGCGGAGGTCAAGGGGCTGCGGTCGGATGGGGCCGAGGGGGTCGCCAAGGCGGTCACCGATCGGCTCGGCCGCGCGAAAGGGGTGCGCTGGCATCGGGTGAACGCGGCCACGGGGCGGGTGACCGTCGCGGTGGATTCGGCGCGGTTCGGGATGGCGCAACTCGAGGAGTTGCTGAGCGGAGCGGAGCGGCTCGCGGGGACCGAGAGCGAGCAATGGAGTAGGCATTTCGAGGATCCCTCGGACCGCGAACCGGTGCTCACCTCGGCCATTCAGCTCGCCGGGGACATTGTCGGACTCGGCCTGGCGGTGGTCGAATCCGCGCTACCCACCTCGACCCCCGCACATCTCGTGCGCGCGAGCGTGGCGCTGGTGGACGGTCAACCGGCATTGCGCGAGGCATTGGAGAAGCGCCTCGGCCGCAGCCGCGCCGATACGCTCATCGCCGCCGGGAACGCACTCGGGCAGGCCCTCGACGGACAGGTCACCGGGCTTGTCGCCGACAGTCTGGGCCGCACCGTGCGACTCGTCGAGGCCACCGCGCGATACAGCCGGTGGCGGCAATGGGAAGACCTGCTCGGCGAACCCCACCATCCGGGCGTGTACGACTACCGCACGCCGAAGTCGCGCCCGGCGCCCTTGCCGCCCGGTCCGGTCGAGCGCTGCACCGCGCAACTCGGCACCGGCTCGGCCCTGGTCTCCCTCGCCACCCTGACGGGCGGTCGCGGCACCTCCGACGCCGCGGACGCCGTCGTCGCGGGCGTGCCCAAGGCCGCCCGCGCCGGTCGTGAAACCTTCGCCGGAACACTGGCGACCATCATGTCCACCCAGGGCGTCCTCACCCTCGACCCACAACTGTGGCGACGCCTGGACCGCGCCTCCGCGCTGGTGGTGGACCGCCACGCCGTCCGCGGCGACCGCCCGGTCGTCCTGGCAGCCGAACCCGCGACCTCCGACTGGTCCACCGAACACGTCTGGAGCGTCGCCCAACGCCTACTCTGGCGCGACGGCGACCTCCCCATCCCACCCCCACGCGGCCGCCACCGCGACCACATGGGCCTGGTCCCGGAAGCGCACTCCGACAGCACATCCCAGCGGCGGACAGACTCCACCGCCGCAGATGGCGGCGATGAGCCTGCCACGCATGAGGGAGGCACCGAGGTCAACCCGACTACGAAAACCGATCAGCAAGCCGCTGTCGGAACAGCCGATCAGGAAACCCCGACTGGAGTAGCGAATCAGAGGACCTCCGCAGAGCAGGCCACTCGCCAGAGCGCCCCGGAGGCAGACGATCAGAATCCCGCAGAGGTAGCCGATCACCAGACCGCTACCGAGACAGCCGAACAGCGGGAAACCACGTCACCGGGTACCGCGCCCGCGGGTGAGCGAGACCGGGCCGATCGGGCTCGCACGGTCGCCGCTCCCCCGTCGAACCATATCGACACCGAGGTGACAGTCACGGAATCCACGGTGGCCGATGCGCAGCACACACCTACCGATGAACCGGCCGCGAATCATGCGTCGTCGTACCGCACCCATACCTCGAAACCCGCTCCGGCAGAGGTTGATTCGGAGCAGGGTGAGCCGCGGTGGCATGAGCTGCGTGAGGGGGATCGGGTTGTGGGGCGGGTGTTGATCGGGTGGGAGTTGCATCCGGAGGCGGTGGGGTTGCTGGCGGCGGCGCGTAAGGCGGGGTTGCGGGTGGTGCTGATCGGGGATGATTCGACGGCTGAATTGCGGCGTAGTGCTGATGAATTCGTGGCCGCGGGTGGGTCGACGTCGGGGTTGGTGCGGCGGTTGCAGAAGCAGGGGCATGTGGTGGCGGTGCTCAGTGGGCATGCCCACAAGGCCCTGGCCGTGGCGGATCTCGGGATCGGGTTGGCCGAACGGGACGGCGAGACGGTGCGGGTGCCGTGGCAGGCGGATGTGGTGTGCCCGGATCTGCGGTGTGCTCGGCGGATCGTGGCGGCCGCGGGGACCGCGCGGGAGGTCAGTGAGCGGGGGCGGGTGCTGACGCTGTCGGCGGCGACCTTGAGTGGACTGCTGTTGGCCTCGGGGCCGATGGGTTCGCGGCCCGCGTCGGCGAGTTCGCCGCTGGCGACGGCCACGCTGCTGGGATTCGCGAGCGGGCTGCTCGCCGGTCGCAGGGCGGGGCGCGAGGACTCGGTCACGCAGGTGCCGTTGGTGCCGTGGCACGCGCTCGAACCCGATGAGGTGTCGGCGCGACTGCCCGCGCCCGAACGGGAGGCACCGCAGCACGGGCCGGTGGTCACCGAAGCGCTACGCGCGACGCACTGGCTCGCCTCTCCCGCGGCGACTTTCGCGGATCTGGCGCAGCAGGTGCGCAAGGAGCTGTCGGATCCGCTGACACCGCTGCTCGCGGTCGGCGCGGTGGCCTCGGCGCTGCTGGGCTCCCCCACCGACGCCGTGCTGGTCGGATCGGTGCTGGGACTCAACGCGGTGGTCTCAGCCATGCAGCGGCGACGCGCGGGGCAATCCCTGCACCGGCTGCTGGTCGGCGAACGGCTGCTCGCCCGACGCGTCACCGACGACGGTGAAATCGAGACTCCCGCAGAGGAATTGCTGCCCGGCGATGTGATCGTGCTGCGCAACGGCGACGTGGTGCCCGCCGACGCACGGCTCATCGAGACCGACGGCCTGGAGATGGACGAGTCGGGGCTCACCGGCGAATCGGTCACGGTCGACAAGCAGACGGCCGCGACACCCGGTGCGGCACTGGGTGATCGGGCCTGCATGGTGTTCGAGGGCGGTGTCGTGGTGAACGGCAGCGCCCGCGCGGTGGTGGTCGCGGTGGGTTCGGCCACCGAGGCGGGACGCGCGCTCGCGGTGGCCGGACCGCCGCGCACCGGGGGTGTGCAGGAGCATCTGCGGTCGCTGTCGGAGCGGGTACTGCCGCTCACCCTGGGCGGCGGATCCCTGGTCACCGCAACGAGTTTCCTGCGCGGCCTGCCGCTGCGACCCGCGCTCGCCGACGGGTTGGCGGTCGCGGTCGCGGCCGTCCCGGAGGGGCTGCCGCTGGTGGCGACCGTCGCGCAGTTGGCCGCCACCCGCAGACTGTCGCGCCGCGGTGTGCTGGTGCGCTCCAGCCGCACCATCGAGGCACTCGGACGACTCGACACCGTGTGCTTCGACAAGACCGGCACGCTCACCGCCGGACGCCTGCACTTGGAGGCGCTCGCCGATCTCGACGAAACCTGGGACACCGACAAGGCCTCCGACTCACCGCAATCACGGCGGCTGCTGCGCGCGGCGGCCCGGGCCTGCCCGCACCCGGAGGACGGTCCGCTCGTGCACGCCACCGACCGCGCCGTGGTGAGCGCCGCCGACGCGACCCTCGGACCGGACGCCGCGCACACCTGGGACCCGATCGAGGAGATCCCCTTCGAGAGCAATCGCGGCTACGCCGCGGCGGTGGGGCATACCGCGCACCACATTCGGCTGGCGGTGAAGGGCGCGCCGGAAGTCCTGCTCCCGCGCTGCACCCAAGTGCTGCGCGGCAACGGCGAGGGCGGACGCACCCGCATCGAGTTCACGCGGGAGGAACGCGCCCATGCCGAGGAGTGCGTGCAGCGGCTCGCCGAACGCGGCCTGCGCGTACTGGTGGTGGCGCGCCGCGACTTCCCCAGCACACCCGACGATGTCATCGACGAGATCGAACAGCTCACCCTGCTCGGCTTCATCGGCCTCGCCGACACCCCGCGCCCGCAAACCCGGGACCTGGTCAAACAATTGACCCGCACCGGCATCAGCGTGCGCATGATCACCGGCGACCACCCGGTGACCGCCCGCGCCGTCGCCGAACAACTCGGCATTCCGGCGGATACCATCGCCACCGGCTCCGACATCGACAAACTCGACGAGGACGCCCAAGCCGAACTCATCGACCGTGCGACCGTTTTCGCGCGGGTGAGCCCGGAACACAAGGTGCGCATAGTCACCGCGCTGCAGAAGCGCGACCACGTCGTAGCCATGACCGGCGACGGCAGCAATGACGCCGCGGCCATCCGGACCGCCGACATCGGCATCGGGCTCGCCGCACGCGGGTCGGTGGCGGCGCGTGAGGCGGCGGATCTGATCATCACCGGCTCCGATGAGGTCCGTTCCGACAAGGACCGGGATGACGCGCGCGACGCGAATGGTTCCCAGCGACACGGTTCCGCCGAATCCGAGCGGCAATGCTCGGGACGGAAACGCGCGGACAAGGACGGAATCCAGCGACAACGCGCCGAGAGACGGGGCGGCCTTGCCGCGGGATCGGAGCAAGCGAGCGCCAATGCGGCCGGACGCGGGCGAGAGAGCGGCACCAGCACGACCGAACCCGAGCAGGCGACCGCTGAATCACCCGGCGCCGCAAGCGGAATCGACCTCACCGTCCTGCTGAGCGCACTCGTCGAAGGCCGCGGCATGTGGCAGCGGGTCCGCGACGCCATCGGGGTGCTCGTCGGCGGCAATGCGGGCGAGGTGGCGTTCACCGTTCTCGGCACCATGGTCTCCGGTCGCGCACCGATCGGCACCCGCCAATTCCTGCTGGTCAACCTCCTCACCGACCTCGGCCCCGCCATGGCGGTGGCGCTGTCGGGCACTCGCACCGCCGAAGACAACACCACCCCGGCCGACACCGGCGACACCCTGCGCGAACTCCCCGAACCCGAACTGGGCGGCGACTTCCTGCGCGCCGTCGCCATCCGCGGCGCGTACACCACCGCGGGGGCGGGAGCCGCCTGGATCCTGGGCCGGGCCACCGGCCGCCCCAAGCGGGCCGAAACCATGGCCTTGGCAGCGCTCATCTGCACCCAGCTCGGCCAGACGCTCATGATCGGGCGTAACAGTCCCTTGGTGTGGGCGACGGTCGCGGGCAGCACAGCCCTGCTCGCGGCGATCATCATGACGCCGGGCGTGAACTACTTCTTCGGTTGTGTGCCGCTGGGGCCGGTGGCTTGGAGCATTGTCGGGGGGTGTGCGGTGGCGGGCACCGTGGGTGCGGCCTACACCGGGAAGTCGCTCGCGTAGGGGGGTGGTGGTCCGCTTGGCCTGAGCGGTCGAAAATCCTCCTGAACCCGCGAAATACGGGTTCCAAGTGGTTTTTCCGACCGCTCAGGCCAACTCCCCTACAGCACCACGAAAGCACTGGCCAAAAACGTCACAATCACCATCAGCGCGAACCAAGCGATCAGCTGCCAATGCATGAGCGCTTGCTTCTGCCCCCGAACCGTCAAGCGAAGCGTGGCATCAACCCGGTCGTGGTCGGCGATGCGGCGCTGCGCCAAGGCCAGTTCATCGGCGTGCTGTTGGGCGGCGCTCTCCGCACGTTCCAGCCGATGCGACGCCTTCATCAACTGCTTGGCCTTCTCCCGGGTGGCCTTGCGGGCGAGGGCGAGGGCGGTGCGCTGGTTCATGAGTTCGCGGCGCTGCCGTGCGATGACAGCGGCCTGTGTGCGGGTGTGCCGTTCCCAGTCGGTCACCGTCGCCCATCCTCCTGTGTGCTCGTCGCGGTAGCCGTACGCCAGCTCACCCGTGACCCATCCTGCAATGAAATCCCGTACCTCCCAGGGCGTTTCGCTGGGAGTCGCCAAACCGCCCGGGCCAGCGGAGAGTTGGCCGCCGACCGCGCGATATTCGCATGCCTCGGCCGCGAAATCCGCCACGGCCAGGGCGGGCAGATGCGCGGTCTGCCAACCGGGCGGGCACAACCACAGCACCTCCGTGCACCCGGCCGCCTTGAGGGCTGCCGTGCGGGCGCGGGCATGGGTGAGATCCGGTACGACGCTGGTCACCTGGATGGCGCACACCCGATCGTCGAGCCGCCACAGCACATCCGGGTCGAGCGGCCCGACGGTCGCATCGACATGGGCCTCTTCGGCACCGGCGGCCAGCAGACGCCCCCGTAGCCAGTACTTGAGTCGCTGCTCGTCCCATCGGCAGTCGGCGCACCCGGGTCTGCGGCACACCTCCCCCGGGCGGTGGCCCCTCGCCTCCGTCTCCGGACTTCGCAGCTCCACACGTTCGATGGGCGGCGCGGGTTCGGCCAGCACTACCGACCGCCCACGCGGAACCTCAACTCGCCTCGTGCTCACACGATCACCGCCCCAACAACTCACGGCTCAGGCCGCTTCCCGTCGGTCCGGAAAACCACCAGCCAAAGCCGTACTTCCAGAGTGCCGCAGCGAGTGGGGAACCAAGCACGACAGTGACTACTTTCGTTACCCGATCGCGAGGTGTACGTGATCATCGAAGGCGCGAAAAGTAATCCTCACAACGGATGCCGGACGGCGTTGCGACGGATACCCTTTCGAGATGTCGGCGCAGGCACCCCTATTTCCGCAGCTCGTCGCGGCGCGAGCCGCCACTTCGGTGGCGTTCGGACTCCAGGGCTTCCTCCTCGCGGTCGTCCTCACCGAACTCCCGCAGCAGCGTGACCGATTCGATCTCAGCGAGGGGCTCATTGTGGCCTCTGTCGTGATGGTGTCGATCGTGGCCGGGGTCGGCAGCCTGCTCGCGGAGCGGCTGGCGCTGCGCTGGTCCAGTCGCACGGCGCTGCGGATCGGGTTGACCCTCCTCGCGGCCTTCGGCGTCGCGATCGCCCTGTCGCCGAACAAGTTCGCGCTCTTCGCGGCGCTGGCCTGCTACGGGCTCGCGGTCGGCATCGTGGACGCGGGTACCAATATGCAAGCGGTATTCATACAGCATGGCTATGGCCGATTCATCCTGTCGTCGTTCTATGCCGCGTGGAGCGCCGGGTCGATCCTCGGCGCGCTGTTCGTCGCCGCCTGCGAGAAATTCGATGTGGCGCTACGGGAGTCGTTCCTGGGCGCCGCGGCGCTCGTCCTGGTGGCGGGCGCGCTGGCAGGACGACGACTGCTCGGCACCCGGGAGGCGGAAGCGGGCCCGGCCGAGGCGGTCCCGACCGGTGCCGTCCCCCGACGCGCCTTCCTCGCCTTCGGCGCGGTGGTGGCGCTGGTCTTCGCCGTGGACTTCTCGGTGGGCAATTGGTCGGCGCTGTACCTGAAGGACGAGCTGCTGGCGTCCTCGTCGACCGCGGCGCTGGCGCTGGCCGCCTACCAGGGCGCGTCACTGACCGGCCGCCTCACCGGCGATTTCTGGGTGCGCCGTTTCGGCCCGCGCGCGGTCGTGCGCGCCGCCGCCGCGCTCGGAGCCGTGGGCTTGGCGGTCGTGGTCGCCGCACCGGGTCCGACCGTGGCGATCGTCGGCTTCCTCATCGCCGGAATCGGTCTGCCCGTGCTCGCGCCGCTGGCCTTCGGCGAGGCGGGACGGCTCACCAGCGGACGCGGCCTCGACGCGCTCATCGCCCGGCTGAACCTGTTCAACTACGCCGGAACCCTGGTCGGCGGCGCGGTGATCGGCGCGGTCGCGGGCCTGGTGAACCAGCGGGTCGGGTTCGTGCTGTCGCTGATCTTCGCCGCGATCCTGGTCGGCTTCGCCCGTGCCTTCCACCCGGCCGCGACGGTCACGCCGACGAGCTCCGAGCGCCGTGCTTCACTGGACCGGTGAGCAGCAATTCCGTGGTGACCGTCGAACGGGCCGACACACAGGACGCAGCCGAGCTGAGTGCGGTCGCGGCCGTCACCTTCCCGCTGGCCTGCCCGCCCGGCTCGACCGCCGAGGACATCGCCGCCTTCGTCGCCGATGTGCTCTCCCCGGAGAGCTTTTCGCGGTATCTCACCGACCCGACCCGCACCGTCCTCAAGGCGGTCGACGGTGACCGCATCATCGGCTACAGCCTGCTGCACGCCGCCGAACCGGCCGATCCGGATGTCGCCGCGGCCGTGACGGTGCGCCCCGTGCTCGAACTCAGCAAGATGTACGTGCTGCCCGGCCACCACGGCAATGGCGTCTCCGCCGCGCTCATGGCCGCGACCGTCGAGATCGCCCGCGGCGACGGCGTGGCCGCGGTGTGGCTGGGCGTGAACCAGGAAAACCTTCGTGCCCAACGCTTCTACGGCAAACAAGGCTTCGAGGTGGTGGGCGTCAAGACCTTCCTGGTCGGCACTCAGCTGCACAGCGATTTCGTCATGCAGCGCGACCTGTGATCCCCTAGCGCCGCGCGAGCAGGGTCTCCAGAATCGAGCGGGCGTGCGTCCACAGCAGCGCGCCGCCCGCCTCCGGAACCAGGTGCAGGTGCGCGCCGGGGATGCGGGCGGCCAACGTCGACCCGTGGTCGGGTGAATGGGTCGGGTTGGTATCCCGTTCGCCGTACCAGAGGTCCACGGGGACAGCGATTTTCGACAGGTCGAACGGCCACGGCGTCATGTGCAGCAGGGTGTCGCGAATATATCCGGACGGTCCCTGGGTGAACCCGTCGGCGAGGGCCCGTCGGAAGGCCTTGTCGAATTCGGGGGCCAGGTACACGGCCCGGTCCTCGGCGGGGCTGGCGTCGATCCCCATGCGCCACATGGCTTCCGGTTCGGCGAACGGCGTGAACGCCATCTCCGCGGCGGCGGGATCGGTCTCGGCCAGCCGCACGAGGTGGCGGACCTCGGGAATGAGGGTATCCGCGAAGGCCGGGTAGGCGAGCTCGTCTCCCCCGGACACGATCGCCACCGCCGACGCGAGACCCGTTGCGGCGCAGGCCAAGGCGAACGGCGCGCCCTGCGAGAAGCCGACCACCGCCGGATTCGGCAGGGCGAGCGCGCGGATGTCGTCGGCCCAGTCGAGCAGGGTGCGCTCCGGATCCGGATCGGAAGCGCCCAGCCCGGGGCGGTCCACCGCGATCAGCCGAATATCCAGGGCGGCAAGGTCTTCCGTGCCGAAGCCGAGCCAGCGCCCCATCCGGCACCGGTGCAGAACAATACCGCCGTACCGTCGCGCGGACCCCATTCCGACCAGGCGAGGGTTCTGCCGTCCGCCAGTTCGGTGGTGCCGAGTCGCTCGGGGTCCGAGTGCAGCATGGGGCCGATCCTTCCGTTCGCGGCGAACTGACCGGGCGCGCGGACAACCGGCACCCCTAGGGCCGGAGTACCCAGCCCGACCCGACCCTGACGGATGCAGCATCGGGCGAGCAAGGCATTTTCCGGGCCACCAACCGGCCCGGCATGCGGTGCACGAACGCGCCCTACAGACCAGAAAGCGTTTATGAACAGGCGTTTCCACGCGCCGATTGACTCGTTCTACATGTTCAGTGTTTACTGAACACATCGCACCTACAGAACATGTAGAGCCAATAGGAGTTGAGATGACCGCCCCCGCCATCCGCGTCGCAGGCCTGCACAAGAGCTACGGCAAGCACGCCGCCCTCACCGACCTGAACCTCGAGGTCGCCCAGGGCGAGGTGTTCGGTTTCCTCGGCCCCAATGGCGCGGGGAAGTCCACCACCATCCGCATTCTGTTGGACCTCATTCGCCCCACCTCCGGACAGGTCGAGGTCTTCGGCATCGAACCGCGCGTCGGCGGGGCGCGGTTGCGGCGGCGCATCGGATATCTGCCGGGCGAGCTCGCCCTGGAAGGACGCAATACCGCAAGGGAATTGCTGACCTTCTTCGCCGATCAGCACGGCAATGTAGCGGCCGGACGCATCGAGGAACTGGCCGAGCTGCTGGACCTCGACCTGGCCAAGAAGGTCGGCTCCATGAGCAAGGGCAACAAGCAGAAGGTCGGGATCATCGCCGCCTTCATGCACTCCCCCGACCTGCTCATTCTCGACGAACCCACGTCCGGACTGGATCCACTACTCCAGCAACGGTTTCTGGATCTGGTGACCGCGGCCAAGCACAACGGGCAGACGGTTTTCATGTCCTCGCACATTCTCACCGAGGTGCAGCAGACCGCCGACCGCGCCGTCATCATGCGCGCCGGACAGCTGCTCGCCACCGAGAATGTCGAGGACCTGCGCCGCCGCGCGCCCCGCTCGGTCGAAATGGTCTTCGGCGCGGACGTTTTCGCCGACGACTTCGCCCACCTGCCGAACCTGCGCGACCTGCGTATCGAGAACCGCACCCTGCACTGCACCACCGAGGGCGAGGTCGATGCCCTGTTCAAAGCGGCCGCCAAATACCCACTTGTGAGCGTGCTGTCCACCGAACCCGACCTCGAGCAGATGTTCTTCAGCCTCTACGGCCGCTGACCACCAACCCGCTTAAGCACCCAAAGGAATTCACCATGACCACCTCGGTCTACACCCAGACGCTGAAGGAACAGAAGCGCGGCCTGATCGGCTGGACCGTCGGCCTGGCCGTCGTGCCGATGCTGTACCTGCCCTCCTACCAATCGCTGAAAGAGCAAGGCTCCCTGAACATCAAGCAGAGCAGCCTCTACGACGCCATGGGCATGGGCGACTTCGCCTCGGCCGCCGGATACCTGCACTCCACCATTTTCGCGCTCATGGGACTGCTGCTGATCGTGATCTTCGCGGTCACCATGGGCACCCGGTCGGCCACCCAGGAGGAGAGCGGAACACTGGATGTGATTCTGGCGCAACCGATCAGCCGCGCCAGCCTGATCCGGCAGCGGTTCGCGGCGCTGGCCACACAGATCGCCATCGTCACCGCGACACTCGGACTCAGCGTGCTGGCCGGTGCCAGCGTGGGGAAGATGGAGATCCCCGCGGGCAATATTGTCGCCGCCGTCACCGGACTCGGACTGCTCGGACTCGCCGTTGGGGCGCTGACACAGCTGGTCGGCGCGGTGAGCGGGCACCGCGCGCAGACCCTGGGACTGGCGGCGCTACTGGTACTCGGCGGCTACCTGGCGAACAGCCTCAGCGGCTTGGTCGACGGAGCGTCGTGGCTGAAGAACCTGTCGCCGTTCTACTACGCGATCGGTGACTCGCCACTGGTGAACGGCTGGAATATCGGCCACCTCGCGGTGCTGGCGGTACTCGCCGCGGCGGCGGTCGGACTGGCGCTCACCGTCTTCGAACGCCGTGACCTCGCGGTGTGAGACATTGCCCCGGCGGGGCGGGTTCCGAGAACCCGCCCCGCACAGTCGTATCCAGCGGAAGGATAATCATCCCATGACCAGCGCACCCGAACCGACCACCGCTCCCACCGACGCGCAACTCGCCTTCGTGGAGGATTTCGCGCTCGTGCTCGAACAGATGGGGCTGGTCCGCATGGTCGGGCGGACCGTCGGCTGGCTGCTCATCTGCGACCCGCCGGAGCAGACCTTCAATCAGATCGCCGAGGCCCTGCGCGCCTCGAAGGGGTCCATCTCCAGCTCGCTCAAAACCCTGACCACCATGCGCTGGGTGGACAAGACCAGCAAGCCCGGCGACCGCCGCGACTACTACTCGGTCCGGCCCGGCATTCTGCCCGAGCTGACCCGGCAGCAGAGCGGCATGTACGACAGCCTCACCGAGATGACCTCGCGCGGACTGTCGTTGTTCGACGATCCGAACGGAGCCGACGCCGCACGCGTGCGCGACATGCACGACTTCTTCGTCTGGATGGGCAAGGAACTGCCCGCACTGCTGGACCGCTGGTACGCCGAACGGGAAAGCGGCACACGGTGACTCAGCCGACGCCGCTCAGCAGTCGGACGATCGAGCGAACGAACTCCTCGAGCCGCTCCTTCGGATAGTCGGCGGGTTCGCTCACCGCGAGCCTGCCGAGCATTTCGGCAATGGTCAGCAACGAGTTGGCCAGCAGCCCGGAATCGATTGCCGCCCAGCGGGAATCGAGGGCCGACCCCATGCGGATGAGCGCCTCCGCCTGATCGAAGATGCCGGTGCGCGAATCGCGCAGGGCCGCGCGGTACTCCTCCGGCGCGCTGCCCGGCGAGGTGAGGATCAACCGCCAGCGCGTCGGATTCTCCAGCACCACACCGACGAACGCGGCCACCGTCGAGGAGGCGGCGAGCACCGGATCGGCCCCGACGAGGTCGGTCGGCAGGGTGTCGGCCACCTGTTCCAGACCTAGTTCGCGTTCGCGCTCCAACAGCGCCTGCACCAACTCCGCCCGCGTCTTGAACACGGTGTAGAGCACCGGTTTCGCCACGCCCGCCTCCTGGGCGACCGCCTCCATGCTCAGCTCGTGCAGTTCCACCCGACTCAGTACGGCGTAGGCGGCATCGAGCAGTTGAATCCGGCGCTGTGCCGGAGGCAGTCGCGGCGCGTAGCGGCGGCGTGGCTTGGTCGTCGCCGCCCGCTCGTCAGCGTCGGACCCGGCGCTCGCCGCCGCCCGTGATGTCGTCACCGCCACTTCACCTCCACGCCGCCCATGGTGTCAGCCCCGGCCCGGCTCTCGGACAACGGCTCCCCAACAAATACTACGGGACCGTTGTATTGAGGCCGCTCAATTGCTACGGTGGCGTTGTATTCGCCAACGCGGGCGCGCCGTACGAGGGAGCAGCTGATGGGCTTCGATCCGACCACTCTTCGCCGGGACGACTATGGATTCTTCGGTCCCGGATCACCCAGCTGGAAGGTGTGGACCTCGCCGACCGCGGTCATCGGCTTCCAGCGCGCGGTGGTTCTCGAACACTTCGATCCCTTCCTGACCGCGGCCGTCGCGGATTCGCAGGGCATCTACAGCGATCCGCGCAAGCGCCTCGACAACACCTTCGCCTACTTCCTGCTGGTCGCCATCGCCGACGGACGCACCGCCATCCAGGCCTCGGAGCACCTCATGCAGGTGCACGCGCCCATGACCGGGATCGAGCCGATCACCGGCAAGCGCTACAGCGCCAATAGCCCCGAGACGCAGCTGTGGATTCACATCACCGGGTGGCATTCGGTGCTCAAGGCCTACGAGGTGTTCGGGCCGGGGCTGACGCCCGAGGAGGAGACGCGGTTCTGGGAGGAGTGCGCCATCGCGGCGGAGTTGCAGACCTGCAAGCCCGAGGATGTGCCGCGCTCCCGCGAGGAAATGCGGGCCTACTACGAGCGGGTGCGGTCGCGGCTGTGCAGCTCCGAACGCGCCGAAGCCGGAATGCACCATCTGCTGCGCACCTCGCCGCGCAATGGCGCGGGTCTGTCCTACGCACTCGGCAGCCGGGTGCTGTCGCTCGCCTCGTCGGCCATCACCCCGATGTGGATGCGAAAGCTGGGGCGCTACAACGTCCCTCGCGTCGTGGATCCGCTGGTCAAGATTCCGGCGCGGCTCATCGTGTGGGCGTTCACGTTGTTCGGGTCGTTCGGGCTCATCAAGGCCGCGCCGTTCATCGCGCCGATGGCGGGACAGATTCTGAAGCAGCACTTGAAGAACGAGCCGCCGACCACGCTGGAGACCATTACCCCGGCGCGGGCGCGGGAGCTGTACAGCTTGCGGGGGAACACCATTCCAGCGGTCGCCGAGGCGAGTTGATCGAAAAAGGCCCGGCCGGAAGCGAATTCCGGCCGGGCCTTTCGTAACGCGCTGTCAGGCGAGCAGTTTCGCCTTGAGGGCGGCGATATCGGCGTCGGTGAGCTTCAGACCCTCGTGCACGTAGTCGTCGAAGCTGCCGTAGCTCTGGTTCACCTGGTCGAACGCCGAATCCAGCGCCGAGGCGGTGACGCCGTTGAGCATGTCGCCTTCGCTCGCGCCGCGGTAGTAGTTCGACAGCAGGTAGTCGTAGGTGACCGTGTCGCGGTCCACGCCCAGGATGGTGAGCAGCACGGCATTGGTCCAGCCGGTGCGATCCTTGCCCGCGGTGCAGTGGAACAGCACCGCGCCGTCGGTGTAGGCGATATCGCGCAGCACATTCGCGAAGCCGTCATTGGCGCCGGGCGCGGTGATGAAGGCGCGGTACAGGTCGGTTCCGGCGGAGAGCGTGGACGCGAGCACCTGCGGCGGGGCCTGGCCGATGATGTCGTCGTAGTTCTCCTGCGCACCGGCCACGGGCTTGTCCGGGGACATGGCGCGCTCGTAGGAGGTGCGCAGATCGTCGACGACCTTCACATCCCGCCGCGCGAGCTCGGTCAGATCGGCGTCGGTGGCCTTGCTCAGGTCGCCGCTGCGGTACACCAGGCCGGTGCGGACGGTCTTGCCGTCGGTGGTGCGGTAGCCGCCCCCGTCGCGCGCGTTCAGCACGCCCTGCAGGTGCAGCGAGCGGTCGTCGGTGTTCACCGCGACGCTGCTGGTGGTGGCGGGCGGGTCGACCGCGAGGGCGATACCCGTCGAGGTGACGGTCGCCGACATGCCGACGGTGAGAACTACTGCGGCCTGGAAGGCTCGGGTGCGTAGCACGGTTTCCTCTCCTGGATCAGCCGTGGAGCGCGCCCGAACCACGGGACTGGCAATACTTCAGCAACGTACCGGACAGGCGACCATCTCGCGTCGGCAGGTCAGGACGCGGCCGGTTCCGCGAAGCGCGACAGCGCCAGCAACCGGGAGATGGCGCGCAGGTACTTCTTGCGGTATCCGCCGTCCAGCATTTCCTGGGTGAATATCTGGTCGAGCTTGGCCCCCGACACGGTCACCGGGGTGCCCGCGTCGTAGAGCCGGTCGGCCAGCACCACGATGCGCAGCGCCACCGCCTGATCGCTCACCGGATGCACCCCGGAGACGAACACCGCCGACACGCCCTGGATGAGCGCGTTGTAGCGCGAGGGGTGCAGCGTGCTCAGGTGCTTGCACAGCTCGTCGAAATCGTCGAGCGTGGAATCGGGTGTGGCGGCGGCCCTTTCGGCCAGCAGCTCGGGAGCGGTGGGCTCCGGGGCGGGCGGCAGGTCGCGGTGGCGGTAGTCCGGGCCGTCCACGCGCACGGCCTCGAACAGCGAACCGAGCTTCTTGATCTCGCGCAGGAAGTCCTGGGCGGCGAAACGGCCCTCGCCGAGCTGGCCGGGCAGGGTATTGGAGGTGGCGGCCACCGACACGCCGCGCGCGGTGAGTTCGGCGAGCAGGCGCGAGACCAGCATGGTGTCGCCCGGATCGTCGAGCTCGAATTCGTCGATGCACAGCACGCTGTTGGCGCTGAGCCGCTCGACGGCATTGTTGAAGCCCAGTGCGCCAACCAGATTGGTGACCTCACCGAAGGTGCCGAAGGATTTCGGGCCGGGGACGCTGTGGAAGATCGAGGCCAGCAGGTGGGTCTTGCCGACACCGAACCCGCCGTCGAGGTACAGGCCCACGCCCTGCACCGGCTTCTTCTTGCCGAACAGGCCCTTCTTGTCGGCGGCCTTGCGCACCTTGGCGACCTGGTGGGCGAATTCCTCCGCCTTCTGGACCGCCGCGGCCTGCGAGGGCTCCTTGGGGTCGGGGATGTAGGAGGCGAAGCTCACCTCGTCGAAGGTGGGCGGAGGCACCATCTGGGCGACGAGCTGATCTGCCGGAACCTCCGGATGGCGATCGACGAGGCGTTGTTGCACGCGCGTAGCGTACTGACGTGGTGTGATGGACAGTCATGCAGCGTATGCCCAATGTGACTCAGCTCGCAGATCTCGGCGAGGACCAACTCGTCGGGATGTACGCCTATCCGGCGCGACTGGATCGGCCGTGGATGCGCGTCAACTTCGTCGCCAGTATCGACGGAGCGGCCACCCTGGACGGTCGTTCGGGCGGACTGGCGACGCCGTCGGACAAGAAGGTCTTCCATCTGCTGCGCGACCTCGCCGATGTGGTGTTGGTCGGCGCGGGCACCGCGCGGGCGGAGAACTACGGGGCCGCGCACACCAATGAGCGCCTGCGAATCCGGCTGCACCACCACGGATTCGGCGGCCATCCCGACGGCGCGCCGCCGCGCATCGCGGTGGTCACCGCCAGCGCGGCACTCGACCCGACCAGTCGGCTGTTCACCGACAGCGGTGCGCACCCCCTGATTCTCACCACCGCCGACGCGCCCGCCGACCGCAAGAAGGCCCTCACCGACGCCGGAGCCGAAGTGGTGGAGGCGGGCGAGACCGCGTGCACCGCCGGGGGAATTCGCACCGCTCTGGCCGAGCGAGGCTTCCTGCGGGTGCTGTGCGAGGGCGGTCCCGCGCTCTTCGGTGATCTCATCGAAGCCGAGGCCGTCGACGACCTGTGCCTGACCGTGACACCGCTGCTGGTCGGCGGTTCCGGACGGCGAATCGCGCTGTCGCCCAACGCCATGCCGACACCCATGGCCTGCCGCCATCTGATCGTCGCCGTGGACGGCACTCAGCTCATGCGCTGGGAGCGCTGCCACCCGCACCCCTGAGCGGGTCGCGGCCCAGGTCGCACACCCAGCGCTGAAAGCGCTTGCCGGACCTGGCAGGCTGTAGCGCATGCGCTGGACTCGGGCCGCTCTGCTGGCGTCGACACTTTCGATCCTGGTGACCACCGCCTGCGGGGCCGGACCGTCGGACCGCCCCGCCGTCGCCGTGGAACGCCCGCATCAGGCGGGTGCGGTGGAGACCACCACCGCCGCGGCACCGCCGCCCGCGCCCGAGGTACCGAAAACCGAGCTCGCCTGGCGTGATTGCACCGTGCCGAGCTTCAACCTGCTCGCGCTCGGCGCGCCGCCCGCCGGACTGATCCTGGAGTGCGCGGAGTACACCACACAGGTCGACGCCACCGGCGGAGTCGGCGGCAACTTCCGCACCGCCGCCATGCGGGCGCGCTACGACAAGACGCCCCTCGACGCCGCGCCGCTGGTGCTGACCTCCGGCTCCGATCGCGCCTCCACCGCCACCCTCGCGGGATTCGCCGCGGGACCGACCAGCGCGCTGCTGTCCGCCCGGCCCGTCGTCGCGGTGGACCGGCGCGGCATCGGCAGCTCCGAGCCGATCAACTGCATGGGCAACGAGGTGCGCAAGCCCATGCTCGACCAGGCCCAATTCAGCCCGGGCGCAAACGATCCCGTGCAGGCGGTGGCCGGACTGAGCCAGGACGCCACCATCTCCTGCCAGGACTACCTGCAACCCGGACAGGGCACCTTCGACGCGGCCCACGCCGCCGACGACATCGAACAGCTGCGGCGGCAGTGGCAGGTGGAGCACATCGCGCTGGTCGGCTCGGGCAGCGGCGCACGGGTCGCGCTGGCCTACGCGCGCAAGTACGGAGATCACTTGGCGCGGTTGGTGGTCGACGCCCCCGAGGCCGTGAACACCGATGCGCTCGGGCGGGCCGAACAGCAGGTCAAGGGCTCCGAGGCCGCGTTGACCGCCTTCGCGCAGCGGTGCGCCTCGCTGGGCTGCGCGCTCGGCGCGGATCCGCGCGCGGCCACCGTCGAGCTGGTGAACCGGGCCGGGCGCGGTGAATTCGGCGATCTGTCGGCGGCCGCGCTGGTGACGGCCATCTCCGGATTCCTGAGCGATCCGCGCGTCGCCGTCAATGAGCGCCTCACCGAATTCGCCGACGCGCTGGCGGCTTTGGGCCGCGGCAACGCCGCGCCGATCGGACCGTACGTGCTGGGCGCGCAGGCCGCCATCACCAATGACGGCGAATTCGTGAACCGGTGCAGCGACAACGCGCAGCCCGCCACCCCCGCGCGGGCCAAGGAGGTGCTGGGCAGCTGGAGCACCCAGTACCCGGCGTTCGGGCGCGTGGCGGCCATCGACCTGATGACCTGTTCGGCGTGGCCCGCCACCGCACCGCAGGCCATGCCGGAGAAATTCGACCGGGCGACGCTGGTGCTCACCGGCAAGGCCGACCCGGTGGTGGGCGACGAGGGCCGCTCGTCGGTGACCGGTGCGCTCGGCGCCGCCGGGGCGCGCACGGCGACCGTGGAATGGCAGGGCTGGGGGCATCCGGTGCTGACCCATTCTGCCTGTGCGCAGCAGGCCGTCACCGAGTACCTCGCGGACGCGAAACTGCCCGCCGACGGAACCGCCTGCCCCGCCTGAGCCCGCCCGGTCAGCCGCGTGTCGCTCGGATGTGCGGTCTGGCACGTCTACGGCGGGTCCGCGCACGCATGACGGTGGGTTCCGGTGTACCGTGCCCCAGTGTTCCTTCGTCAGCTCGAGCCCCGCACCGCGCGGACCACCGCCGAGGTATTGAACTTCGCACTGTGGCCGTTCGCGATCCTGACTGTGCTGAACCGCGTGTTCATCAAGGCTGTCAACGGCAATATCACCGATGACTATCGCCCGGTGTACAACGCTTCGCTGGCGTTCCTGAACCATCAACCGGTCTACACCGCCAATTTCGATTCGACCGACCCGCACTACCTGTATCCCCCGAGCGGCACGCTGCTCATCGCACCGCTGGCAATTCTCGATCCCGAGAAATCGCGCTGGTGTTTCATCCTGCTCAATGCCGCGGCGATCATTCTGGCCGGGTATCTGCTGCTGCGACTGTTCGACTTCACGCTGAAGTCCGTTGCCGCACCGGCACTTCTGCTGGCGATGTTCATGTCCGAGACCGTGATCAACACGCTGGTGTTCACGAATGTCAACGGCTGTGTTCTGTTGGCCGAGGTGGTGTTCATTCAGCTGCTGCTGAAGCGCAGGGACCTATGGGCCGGAGTGGCAATGGGTTTGACGATCGCGGTGAAACCCGTGCTCGCGCCGATGCTGTTGATCGTGCTGGTCCGCGGGCAGTGGAAGGTGTTCGTCACCGCGATCGGTGTTCCCGTCGCGCTCACCGCTATCGCGTGGCCGATGATGAAGGACGCGAAGGATTTCTTCACCCACACCCTGCCGTATCTGGCCGAGTCGCGTGACTACTTCAACAGCGCCATCGTGGGCAATGCGGCCTATTACGGTGTCGCCGACTGGCTCACCTGGATCATTCGCCTCGCGATGGCGGCGATCGTGCTGATCAGCCTGTGGCTGCTGTACCGCTACTACCGCGAGGAGGAGCTGTTCTTCGTCTGCACCGCCACCGGTGTACTGCTCACCGCGCAGTGGCTGCTGGGGTCGCTCGGCCAGATGTACTACTCGATGCTGCTGTTCCCATTCCTGATGACCGTGGTGCTGCGCAATTCGGTGCTGCGGAACTGGCCCGCCTGGGTGGCCGTCTTCGGTTTCATGTCCTACGACAAATGGCTGTCGGACCGCTGGCAGAGCACCGGTCGCACCGTCGAATACCTGCGCACCACCTTCGGCTGGGGATTGCTGCTGGTCGTGGTTTTCTGCGTCCTCGGCGACCGCTACCTCGCCGCCCGCCGCGAGGGCCGACTGCGCGACGGCAAGACTCTCGACCCGGCGTGGATGCATGCGGAAGCCGCTGCGGAACCCGCCACCGAAGCCGCTGTTTCCCGCAATGGCCGCAGCCAGGATCCCGCCGTCGAACCCGCGGGAATCAACGGCCGCACCCGCTGACACCGCCGCGAAGTATTAGCGTGGGGATATGAGTTCCGACGCTGATACTTCGCTACCGGCACCTCGCATCCAGCTCACGCCGCAGGAATGGCGAGCCAAGCTCTCCCCCGAGGAATACGCGGTTCTGCGCGAAGCGGGGACCGAGCGTCCTTATACCGGCGAATACACCGATACCGAGACCGAGGGCGTCTACTCCTGCCGGGCGTGTGGGGCCGAACTATTCCGTAGCACAGAGAAATTCCATTCCCACTGCGGTTGGCCGTCGTTCTTCGACCCGGCGAAGTCGGAGGCGGTGATCCTGCGCGCCGACGACAGCCTGGGGATGCGACGAGTGGAGGTGCTGTGCGCCAATTGCCACAGTCACCTGGGCCACGTGTTCGAGGGCGAGGGATATCCCACGCCCACGGACAAGCGGTACTGCATCAACTCGATCTCGCTGCGCCTGCACCCCTCGGATCCCGCAGCAGACTAGCGAGACGAAGAGACGAGTCGCAGAAACCCTACGGAGAGCAGGCATTTCCTCGCATGCCCCTAGTTTTCTGGGCATGGGGGTAGCTACCCGACAGCAACCGAGGGGCGGCGGGGTCGAAACGGACCGGCCACGACCGTCCCCCGCCAATGCTGAAGCATCGTTGGTTCACATCCAGGGACGCGAACAGCCCGGCCGCTCGCAGCGGCCGGGCTGTTGCTGTGCGTCTGCTGTCAGGGCAGGGCGTTGACGAGCTTCTCGATATCCACGCGCGGACCGGTGAAGAACGGGATCTCCTCGCGGACGTGCAGGCGCGCCTCGGTGGCCCGCAGATCGCGCATGAGGTCCACGATGCGGTGCAGTTCCGGGGCCTCGAAAGCGAGGATCCACTCGTAATCGCCGAGCGCGAAGGAGGACACGGTGTTCGCGCGCACATCCGGGTAGCCTCGCGCGGCCTTGCCGTGGTCGGCGAGCATCTTGCGACGCTCCTCGTCGGGCAGCAGGTACCAGTCGTAGGACCGGACGAACGGGTACACGCAGATGTAGTTGCCCGGCTCCTCACCGGCGAGGAAGGCCGGGATGTGGGACTTGTTGAACTCGGCGGGCCGGTGCAGCGCGGCATTGCTCCACACCGGTGCGCTGGCGCGCCCCAGCTCGGTGGTGCGCCGGAAATCCGCGTAAGCCGCCTGCAACTCCTCGATGTTCTCCGCATGCCACCAGATCATGAAATCGGCATCGGCCCGCATCCCCGCGACATCGTAGAGCCCGCGCACCACGACCCCCTTGTCCTCGAGCCCGTCGAAGAAGCTCGTGGCCTCCTTGACGATCGCCGCACGCTCCTCCCCCAACACGCCGGGCTGCACTTGGAACACCGAGAACATCAGGTACCGAATGGTGTCGTTGAGGGCCTTGTAATCGAGTCGCGCCATACCCCCATCGTGCCACTCGCTCCCCGCGCCCCCGCGCCGGGGACGGCACCATGATCACCAGGTAATGGTGGCGGGATCCTCTCGCCCGATGCCGCCACCACTACCTGGTGATCAACCGATCAGGTGGGTGGTGATGCGGGTGGCGGCGGCGGTGCCGGAGGCGGCGCAGGCGGGGACGCCGACGCCGTGGAGGTACGCACCGGCCAGGGCCAGGCCATTGAGGTCGGCGATCGAATCTCGGAGGGCGGCAATGCGATCGGTGTGGCCGGGGGCGTATTGGGGCAGGCCGCCGGGCCAGCGCTGGACTACGGCGGTGATCGGGTGGACGGGGGCGTCGATGACCGTGGAGAGGTCTTCCGTGGCGGCGGTGATCAGGTCGGCGTCGGGCCACGACAGTGGGGTCGGGTCGCCGAAGCGGCCGAAGGAGGCGCGGACCAGGGCCACGTCGCGGGTGGCGAGGTGCGGCCATTTGCGGCTCGAGAGGGTGAAGGCTTTGGCGCGCAGGGGCTCTCCGGTCGCCACCAGGATCCCGGAGTTGTCGGGGAGGGGGGCGTCGTGCGGGAGGGCGAGCGCCACGACGGCCGAGGACGAGAGTTCGATCGAACCCGCGATATCGGCGGCCCGCGGAGCCACCTCGCGCAGCAGGTCGGCCGTGACCGGAGCCGGGGTGGCGAGGACGACGGCGTCGACCGGGCCGACGGGGTCGAGCTGCCAGCCCTCGGCGGTGCGCGTGAGACGGGTTGCGGCCGTATCGGTTTCGATCCGCACAGCGGCGGCGGCGCGCAGGGCGTCGAGCAGTACCCGGTAGCCGTCGCGGATGCCGCCGAAGACAGGGGTATCGGACTTGGGCGGCAACGCCTTCCACACCGCCTCGGTCAGGCTGGACGCACCCGCGTCGAGGGCGGCGGCCAGGGTCGGCAGGGCGGCGCGCACGCCGATCGATTCGGCCGTGCCCGCGTACACACCGCCGAGCAGCGGGTCGACGCTGCGGCGAACGACCTGTTCCCCGAAGCGATCCGCGATCAAGGCCCCGACCGAGATATCGCCGCCGCGCTCCCAACGCAGCGCCCGGGTGGGCTCGGCGGCGATGCGCGCCAACGACTCCGAGTCCACCAGCCCCTCGACGGCCTCCGGTCCGGCCGGAATCCCCATGAGCGTGTTCTCCGGCAGCCGATGCCCGACCCCCTCGGACCAGATCAGCGGACGCCGCCCCGCCGGGTGCACCAGCTGGTCGGAAATCCCCAATTCCCGCATGAGCTCCGGGATTTCGGGCCGCCGCCCGACGAACGCCTCCGCCCCCAGATCGACCGGATCGCCCTCGATATCGGTGGTCCGCAGAATCCCGCCGACCCGCTCGGACCGCTCGACCAGCACCAGGTCTGCCGCCACGCCCAGCGCCGTGCGCAACCGGTACGCCGCCACCAGCCCACTGATCCCGCCACCGACCACCGCGACCCGCATCGACCACTCCTCACCCAGGCGACCGCCGCCCCGACCGAATACGGCACGGCGAACGCGGCATCGCACCTCACCGGCGAGCCGCTCCGATCAGCAACCTACTCCGCGAACTCCTGTGACCCGCGCTACGCCGCCGCCGCGGAATCGTCGAACGGGATTATCGTCGCCGAGATGGAGATCCCCGAACTCGCCGACCTCATCTGGCTCTTCGAGGACGAGCCGAAACCCGACTTCGAGGATCTGCGCTGGCCGGTCGGCTTGCACACCTTCCGACTCACTCGCGGTTCGACCACCGTCGTCTTCTCCCTCGACCCGACCGCCGGGGAGGCGTATGTCGACCTCGTGGTCGACGGCGAGCCGATCGTCGAACTCCATCGGCTGCGCACCCTCGAACACCTGTCGATCGAGCGCTCACACCCGGATCGCGAAACCCTGCGACTGTGGTTTCGCGATACCGGCCGCGAACCGCTCGAACTCCGGACGCGCCCCACGATCGGGCTGTCGTGGAATATGAAAAGCCTTGGCAGCTGGTAGGCCTCGTAGGAGGCTCGCCCTCAGAGCGGCATCGCCAAGCTGTGGATCAACGCGACCGTCTCGGTGATGACGCCCGGATCGGTATCCGGCAGCACCCCGTGGCCGAGGTTGAAGATATGACCCGTCGCGCCCATGGCGATGGCCTCGTCGGCCTCGTGGGCGATACGGCGCACCTCGGCGTCGATGGCGGACGCACCGGCGAACAGCACCGCCGGATCGAGATTGCCCTGCAAGCCTTTTCCGGGTCCGACGCGGCGCACCGCATCGGTGAGCGGCACCCGCCAGTCAACGCCGACGATATCCGCGCCCGCTTCGCCCATGGCCCCCAACAGTTCTCCCGTGCCCACCCCGAAGTGAATACGCGGCACACCATAGGCGGCCAGTTCGGCGAAGACGCGTTCGGAGTGCGGCAGCACGTACTCGCGGTACTGCGCCAAAGGCAGTGCGCCAGCCCAGGAGTCGAACAGCTGCATGGCGTCCACGCCCGCGTTCAACTGCGCGCGCAGGAATTCGATGGTGATATCGGTGAGCACGCCCATGAGCTCGTGCCAGGCCGCCGGATCGGCCAGCATCATCGCCTTGGTGCGCTCGTGATGCTTGCTCGGACCGCCCTCGACCAGGTACGAGGCGAGCGTGAACGGCGCTCCGGCGAACCCGATCAGCGGCGTCTTGCCCAGGGCGTCGAGCAGCAACTCGATACCGCCGACCACGGCCCCGACCTCTTCGGGGCGCAGGCGCGGCAACCCGCGAATATCGGCGAGCGTGCGCACCGGATTGGCCACCACCGGGCCGACCCCGGGCACGATATCGAGATCGATACCGGCCGCCTTGAGCGGAACCACGATGTCGGAGAACAGGATTGCCGCGTCCACGTCGTGGCGGCGGATCGGCTGCATGGTGATCTCGCAGACCAGCTCCGGATCGAAGCAGGATTCCAGCATACCGATACCGGCACGCAGCTCCCGGTACTCGGGCAGCGACCGCCCGGCCTGGCGCATGAACCACACGGGACGCCGATGCGGCGTGCCACCGGTGGCGGCGGCGAGGAACGGGGCATCGGCCAAACTGCGGCGGGTGTGAGTGCTCATCGAGGCCATCGTAAAGGTCACGGGGCGGCGCGCCTCCGACCACGCCGGGTCTCGGAGGTCTACCGTCGGTGAACGTGACACCGCTCGACTTCCGCGACGGCGCCGCACCGACCCCGGAACCCGATGAACCCGCCCGGTTTCGCGCTGCGGTCGAGGCGATGGGTACCGCGAATGTGCATCCTCGGATCGAGTTGGCCCCGATCCGCCCGCCGCAGCGCCTGGCCCCCTACTCCTACGCACTCGGGGCGGAAGTCACGCACGGCGACACCAATGTGGTGCCGGTCGACTCCGACGGTGACGCGTTCGGACGGCTCATCCTGTTGCACGACCCGGATGGCCAGGAGGCTTGGCACGGCGTGTTCCGCCTCGTCGCCTACATCCAGGCCGATATCGACGCCGCGCTCGCCGCCGACCCGCTGCTGCCGGAGGTCGCCTGGAGCTGGCTCGTCGACGCCCTGGAGTCGCGCACGCCCTTCACCGCGCTGGGCGGCACGGTCACCGCGACGAGTTCGGTGCGCTTCGGCGATATCGCCGGACCGCCCCGCGCGCAGCAGCTCGAGCTGCGCGCTTCCTGGACCGTCGGCGATACCGCCATGCGCCCGCACGTGGAGGCGTTCTGCGAGGTGCTCGCCTACGCGGCCGGTCTGCCGCCCGCCGGGGTGACCCAGCTCGAGGTGCGACCCGGCGGCGCGGACGACACGCGTCGATAGGTTCGTCGCTATCACCCTCGTCACATCCGCGCGGCCGCGGCGTCCAGAAGGCTGGACATCAAACTTTCTGTACTGCAACGAAATCCGCGCCGGGGACGTACGATACCGATCAGTCCGGCGCGGCCTCCTGCCCTGAGCATTTCCGAATGGGGCGCGGAACCGGTCGTGCCCAACCCGTAAAGTTCAAGACCATGTCCGTACCAGACGATTCCGAAGCCACTGTCGCGGTTCCCTTGCTCGCGCCAGTGGACGGTGTACCCCCGGTACTGGACACCGCCGCCGAAGTCGCCGCCGCCGCGCGTGCCCTGGCCGCCGGGTCCGGTCCGCTGGCCGTCGACGCCGAACGCGCCTCCGGCTTCCGCTACTCCCCCCGCGCCTACCTCATCCAGCTGCGCCGCGCCGGTGCGGGCACCTTCCTCATCGACCCGGTGCCGATCGACCGCGATCTCGAGCCGCTGGCGGCGGCTGTCAATGATCTGGAATGGGTACTGCACTCCGCCGACCAGGATCTGCCGGGCCTGGCCGAGCTGGGCCTGCGCCCCGCGCGGCTGTTCGACACCGAACTCGGCGGGCGTCTGGCCGGATTCGAGCGCGTCGGCCTGGCCGCCATGGTGGAGCGCCTGCTCGGCCGCGAACTGCGCAAGGGCCACGGTGCGGCCGACTGGTCCACCCGGCCGCTGCCCGCCGAATGGCTCAACTACGCGGCCCTCGATGTGGAGTTGCTGCTCGAACTGCGCGACGCGGTGGCCCTGGAACTCGACACCCAGGGCAAAACCGAATGGGCCGCCCAGGAATTCGAGCATGTGCGCAGCCTCGAACCCGCCGCACCCAAGGCCGACCGCTGGCGGCGCACCTCCGGCATCCACGCCCTGCGCCGCACCCGCCAACTGGCCATCGTGCGCGAACTGTGGACCACCCGCGACAAACTCGCCCGGCTGCGCGATGTCGCCCCCGCCCGCATCCTCCCGGATTCGGCGATCATCGCCGCGGCCGAGAACGACCCGAAGACCATCGCGCAGCTGCGCACCCTGCCCGTCTTCGGCGGCCCCCGGCAACGGCGCTACTCGCGCGAATGGCTCGGCGCGGTGGAACGCGCCCGAACCCTCCCAGACAATGCGCTCCCGCCGCTGACTCAGCCCTTCGACGGCCCGCCCCCGGTGAACCGCTGGGAGCGCCGCGACCCGGCCGCCGCGGCCCGCCTCCAGGCCGCCCGCGCCGCCATGACCGACCTCTCCGGCGAGGTGTCCGTCCCCGTCGAGAATCTGCTGACGCCCGATCTGCTGCGCCGCATGTGCTGGGACGGTCTGCCCCGCGCGGTCACCAACGGCAACGGCCCCGCCATGATCGACGAATACCTCGCCGCCGGAGGCGCACGGCCGTGGCAGCGCGAGCTCGCGGTCCCCCGCCTCGCCGAAGCCCTGTTCCCGGTCGAGAAGGCCGAGCCCGGTCAGTCCTCGTAGAAGGGCTGGCGGCGGTCCTTGCGGGCGCGCATGGCCTCGTCGAAATTGTCGGTGGTGAGCCGGACGTAGAGCTGGGCCATACCTTCTTGCTGCATATGCGATTCGAAGCTGCCCGCCTCCATCCCGCTCCACAGCATGCGTTTGGTCAGTTCGGTGCCGACGCGGCTGTAGCGCAGGATCTGGTCGGCCAGGTCGTAGCTGGTCTCCAGGAGCTTGTCCCTGGGGACCACGCGGGAGACCAGGCCGATGCGTTCGGCCTCGGCGGCGTCGACGTCGCGGCCGGAGAGCATGATCTCGAAGGCGCGGGAGGAGCCGATGGCGCGCGGCAGCAGATAGCTGAAGCCGAGTTCGGCGGAGGTGAGGCCATTGTTGATGCCCGCCGCGCGAAAGTAGGCGTCCTTGGCGGCGATGCGGATATCGGCTCCGACGCTGAGGCAGAAGCCGCCGCCGATGGCCGCGCCGTTGATGGCGGCGATGACCGGTTGGTGCATGCGGCGCAGCGCCAGCATGACGTCGTTGAAGATATCCATCGAACGGCGCGCGATGGAGGTGCGGGTCAGCCCGGCGACGCCCGGGACACCGCCGGAGTGCTGGAGATCCGCGCCCGAACAGAAGCCCTCCCCGGCTCCGGTGAGCACGACCACGCGCACGTCGTTGTCCGCGGCGACGGCGTGCAGGGTCTCGCGCAGCGGCACCATGACGTCGAAGGCCATGGCGTTCATCCGCTCCGGGCGATTGAGGGTGATGAGCGCGATCCGCGGACGCGGCTTCTCGACGAGCACGAACGACATGCCAACTCCTGAACCGGCGACTTGAAAAACTGGAACCGGTTCTAGAATGTACGCGAGAAGCCGCGACCGCGGCGACACTTCACGAGGCGATCAGGAAGCGGCCTGTTCCGGGGCGATCTCCGGCGCGGGGGCCAGGGTGCCGCCGCCGAGCCAGGCGGTGATGCGCTGCGCCACGTCGGGCGGGGTGAGACCGAGTTCGGCGTGGATCTGCGCGCGCGAGCCGTGGTCCAGGAAGTGTTGCGGCACCCCGAGTTCCCGGGTCGGCACATCCAATCCCGCGGCGCGAATGCGGGCCGAGACCGTACAGCCGATACCGCCGTGCAGGCCGCTGTCCTCCAGCGTCACCACCATGCGGTAGTTCTCGGCCAGCTTCACAATGCCCTCGTTGACCGGCAGCACCCAGCGCGGATCGATGACGGTGACCGAAATCCCTTCCGGCTCCAGCAGTTCCGCCACCTTCAGCGCCAGGTCCGCGAACGCGCCGACGCCGACGAGCAGCACGTCGCCGTGCACGGCCTGGACCGAGTCCTGACCGTCGGGCAGCCGCAGCACATCGATGCCGTCGTGCCGCTCCACCGCCGAGATATCCTCGGCGACAGTGCCTTTGGGGAAGCGAATGGCGGTGGGTCCGTCGCTGACGAGCAGCGCCTCACCCAGCTCCTCGCGCAGCGTCGCCGCATCGCGCGGGGCCGCCACCCGAATATTGGGGACGATGCCGAGCACCGACATATCCCACATGCCATTGTGCGAGGCCCCGTCGTCGCCAGTGACGCCCGCACGGTCGAGTACCAGCGTGACCGGGAGCTTCAGCAGCGCCACATCCATGAGCAGCTGGTCGAAGGCGCGGTTGAGGAAGGTGGAGTAGATGGCCACCACCGGATGCATACCGCCCAGCGCGAGCCCGGCCGCCGAGGCGACCGCGTGCTGTTCGGCGATGCCGACGTCGAACATGCGCTCCGGGAAGCGATTTCCGAAGGCGGTCAATCCGGTCGGCCCGGGCATGGCGGCGGTGATGGCGACGATATCGTCGCGCTGCTCGGCCTGTTCGATGAGCTCCTCGGAGAAGACCGAGGTCCAGCTCTTGGCCCCCGAGGATCCCACCGGATCGCCGGTGAGCGGATCGATGCGGCCGACGGCGTGCATCTGATCGGCCACATGGTCCTCGGCCGGTTTGAATCCGCGCCCCTTCTGGGTGACCGCGTGCACGACCACCGGGCCGCCGAAATCCTTGGCGCGCCGCAGCGCCGCCTCGAGCGCGACGGTGTCGTGGCCGTCGACGGGACCGACGTACTTCAGCCCGATATCGCCGAACAGCTCCTGCGGCGCGACGGCGTCCTTGATCCCGGTCTTCAACGCGTGCAGCATCGAATACGCCGAATCCCCCACGCGCGGAATGGACTGCACGATCCGCTTGGTGGCGTCGAGGGCGTGCTCGTAGGCGGGCTGCATGCGCAGCGCGGTGAGCCGATCGGCGAGACCGCCGATGGTCGGCGCGTAGGAGCGGCCGTTGTCGTTGACCACGATGATGACCGAACGGTCCTGCCCGGCGGCGATATTGTTCAACGCCTCCCAGCACATGCCACCGGTGAGCGCGCCGTCGCCGACCACGGCGACCACATGCCGCTTCTGCCGCGTCAGCGCGAACGCCTTGGCCAGCCCGTCCGCGTAGGACAGCGACGCCGAGGCGTGCGAGGACTCCACCCAGTCGTGCGCGCTCTCGGCGCGGCACGGATATCCGGACAGGCCGCCCTGTTTGCGCAGCGTGTCGAACCCGTCTTTGCGGCCGGTGAGGATCTTGTGCACATAGGCCTGGTGGCCGGTGTCGAAGATGATCGGGTCGGCGGGCGAGTCGAAGGTGCGGTGCAGCGCGATGGTGAGCTCCACGACGCCGAGGTTCGGCCCCAGGTGCCCGCCCGTCACGGCGACCTTCCGCACCAGGAACTCGCGAATCTCCTCGGCCAGATCGCGCAGCTCCGGCACCGACAGCCGACGCAGGTCCTCGGGCGTATCGACCCGGGAAAGCACTCCCACGGCTATTGCTCCCTCCGGCATGTCTCCTGTGTTTGCAACAGTCTACGGAGCCCGTACCGGCTCCCGATGCCGGGAATGAAACGCCACCTGCGACATCGGCTTCGAATGTGAGGCTCCACACACGATACCCGGCCGTTATGTTCCCGTCGCGTCGTTGGGCCGGACATCCCTGGCGGTTTGGCACGCCTCCTCGACCTCCCCGGGTCCGGGCGGGCGCGTGGATACAGTGGGGCACGTGGTCTCCTTCGGTGCTGCGCCCCCGTCCACCAGCGGTGTCGTGGACCGCATCGTCGACGAGGTGTACCGGCTGTGCCGCGCCGACGATTCCGGAGCGCTCGCCGACTACATTCCGGAACTCGCTGCGGTGCAACCGGATTCGTTCGGCCTGTGCGTGGCCACCGCGGACGGGCGGGTGTACGGCAGCGGGGATCTCGATACCGCCTTCACGATTCAGTCGATCTCCAAACCGTTCACCTACGCGCTGGCGCTGGCCGATCGCGGCCCGGCCGCGGTGGCCGAGCGGATCGACGTGGAGCCCTCGGGGGAACCGTTTTTCGAGATCAGTCTCGACCCGCGCACCCAGCGGCCGCGCAACCCCATGATCAATGCGGGCGCGATCACGGCCGCGTCCTTGATCACAGGGCGTGATGCCGAGGACCGATTCGAGCGCATCCGCCGCAGTTACTGCCGGTTCGCCGGACGCGATCTGCGACTCAACGGCGCGGTGTACGCCTCCGAGGCGCGCACCGGATACCGCAATCGGGCCATCGGCTATCTGCTGCGCGGGGCCGGAATCATCGACATCGACCCGGACGAGGCGGTGGACCGGTACTTCCGGCAGTGCTCGATCGATATCACCTGCCGGGATCTGGCGCTGATGGCGGCCACGCTGGCCAACAACGGCGTCCATCCGCTGACCCACGAGCGCGCGCTGACCGCGCCGCTGGTGGAGCAGGTGCTCAGCGTCATGACCACGTGCGGCATGTACGACGCGGCCGGAGACTGGGTGACCACGGTCGGGCTGCCCGCGAAAAGCGGTGTGGGCGGCGGGATTCTGGCGGTGCTGCCGGGTCAGTTGGGGATCGCGGTGTACTCGCCGCGGCTGGACGCGCACGGCAGTAGCGTGCGCGGGGTGCTGGCCTGCCGGGAGCTGTCGACTCGGCTCGGACTGCACTTCCTGCACGTCACCCGCGCCGCGCACACCGCCATTCGCGCTGCATACTCGGTGGCCGAGGCCCCCTCGCGACTGCGCCGCGATCCGGAGGAGCTGGCGCTGCTGCGGCAGTTCGGCGATCGCGCCCGCATCGTCGAACTGCACGGTGACCTGCTGTTCGCGGGCGCGGAGTCGGCGGTGCGCGCGGTCGAGGAGCTCAGCGGTCCCTTGGAGGCCCTGGTCCTGGATGTGCGGGAGGTGGGTGATGTGAGCGCCATCGCGGTGCGCATGCTCGAGGATCTGCAGGCCGACCTCGCCGCCTCCGGATGCCGGGTCGCGCTGGTCGATCCGGACGCCAAACTCGGGCATCTGGAATCGAGCCTGGATCCGGCCGATCCGCGCGGGCGCGTATTCATCGACCGCGACACCGCGGCCGAATGGTGTGAGCAGATCATTCTGGACCGCCACGGGCCGCGGCGACCCGAGCACACGGCGCTCACGGTCGCGGAGCATCCGGCGCTGGCCGGACTGCCCGAGGACGAACGCCAGCGCCTCGCAAAGGAATTCGAGATCCGCACGCTGGCGCGCGGTGAGCTGGTGGTGGCCAAGAACAGCCCCCGCTCGGGTCTGTTCCTCATTCTCGACGGCCGGGTGCGCATCAGCTTCGGCGGCCGCGACGGTCGCCGCCACCGCCTCGTCTCGCTGTCGCAGGGCATGTCGTTCGGCGAGATCTCGATGCTGTTGGACGAACCGTTCACCCATGACGTGCACGCCGAATCGACCGTGCGGCTGGCGGTGCTCGCCCCGCACCGGTTCGACACCCTCACCGAGCAGGCTCCCGAGCTGAAAGTCGCTCTCCTGGAACGTCTCGCGGCGGCCGCCTACGGGCAGGCCGACGCGGCGGTCCGCGCCCTCGCCGCCCACGGCGGGGCCTACTGAAAGGAATTCCCGTGACCGATATCGGCACCGTCACCACCTTCGGCAGCGGAACCGCGAGGGCCACACCGGATCTCATGCGGGTGACCATCTCCATCGAATCGCGCGACGAGACCGTCTCGGCCGCCTACACCCGCGCCGGGGAGCGTTCGCACGCCGTCATCGGCACGCTGCGCGCCGACGGGGTGCGCCCGGCCGATATCGCCACCAGCGGGCTGTCGGTGCGCACCGACACGGTGTGGGGTGACAACAATCGCGAGCGCGTCGTGGGCTATATCGCGAGCACCGCGCTGACGGTGGTGCTGCGCGATATCGGACCCGCCGGTGCGGCAACGGAATCCGCCACCCCGGCGGCGACGGTCATCGCGCACGCGGTGGACGCGGGCGGCGACGATGTGCGGCTCGGCGGGCTCACCCTGACCGTCTCCGACGAGGAGGCGCTGTTGACCGAGGCCCGAGATGCCGCCTGGGACAACGCGTTCGCCAAGGCCACGCAGTACGCCACGCGGGCCGGACGGACACTCGGAGCGGTGCTCGAGGTCACCGAGGACATCAGCCCGTCGAATCCGATCCCGCGCGCCTACGCCGTCGCCGCCAAGGCGAACGGCGGCGGGGTGCCCGAGATGGCCATCGAGTTGGGTGAGAGCGAGCTGTCGGCGACCATCCGCGTCACCTGGCGACTGGCCTGAGCCAGTTCAGCGCTTCTCGGCCACCGCGCCCACCGATTCGCCCCAGAGGTTCACCAGCGACAGCAGTCTCGCCGCCCGCACCGTGACCAGCTGGATGCGGAAGCGCGAGGCGTCGGCCTTGGTGCGATGCGGGTGCGGGTTCTCGGCGGTCATGGTGCGGATATCGCGCAGCAGCCGGGTGGCCTCGGCGATGGGCAGGCGATTGGTGTCCACCAGGTGGCGGATGTTCTCGGTGAGATCGTCGTCCGCGCCGCCGACGGTGTAGGTGACGAGCAGTTCCATGGCGGTGGCCAGATGTTCGTCGCAGGCCGGATAGTCCCGGCGCAGATAGCATTCGGTGGCCTCGCGCAGTTGTTCCAGCACCGCCTGCTGGCCGCGCAGCTCGAGTTCGATCTCGGTGAGCGCCACCTTCTCCGCGAGGGGTACCGGGAGCACGTCGGTGGGGCGCAGGCGGCAGCGCACGGTACCGTCCTCGGGCTCGTCGACGGTGTCGATGTAGAGCTCGTAGCCGTCGAAGAGCAGGGCGGCGCGCAGCTCGGCGATCCACGGCGGCAGCTCTTTTCGCGCCACCGACTGCCCCTTCAGTATTCGTTCCACGGTGAACTCCACCAGGGTGAGCACCGCGCGATCGGCTTCCGCGTCACCGGCCCGCGAGGCCAGCCGCGCCCCGTAGGCCGGGATCACCAAACGGCCCCAATAGCTTTCGGTATTGACCCACAGATCGGTGTGCCATTCCGGACGCTTGAGATCGGTGCGCATCAGCAGTCCCTCGAGCGAGTGGAACTTGGACTGGTCACCGTGAATGCGTTCCACGACGAGCTCGAGCGTCGGATCGGACAACGTGGTCATGACGTTATCGTGACCGGTGACACCTCACGAAACGCTTAACTACCGCTTAAAGCTCCAGCAGGGCAAGGCATTCCACATGGTGGGTGCCGGGGAAGGCGTCGAAGGCGCGTAATTCGGTCACCTGGTATCCGGCGGCGCGGTACAGGCCGATATCACGGGCGAAGGCCGCCGGATCACAGCCGATGTGCACGATGCGGCGCGGCGAGCGGTCGGCCAGGGCCGCGATCACCTCTTTACCGGCACCGGCGCGCGGCGGATCCAGAATCACCACTTCCGGTGCGGTGTAGGGCTGTTCGGTGATCCAGCGCTCCACGCGCGCGGCGCTCGACCGCACCCACGGCAGATCGCGCAGCGCCTCGGCACCGTCGGCGACGGCGGAGCGAGACGATTCGACGGCATGCACCACACCGTCCGCGCCCACCTGTTCGGCGACCCGCGCGGCGAAGACGCCGACCCCGCTGTAGAGATCCCAGGCCAGCGCGCCGGGCGACGCGTAGGCCCACTCGGCCACCACATCCGAATAGCACTGCGCGGCACCGTAATGCGGCTGCCAGAATCCGGTGGCCGCGAGTTCCCAGCGGCGGCCCGCCACATACTGCACGGCCCGACCGTCACCCTCGACCACGTATTCGGGGCGCGGAGCGTGCGCGGCGGCCCGGCGCGCGGCGGCCTTGCGACGGTCGTCACCGCCGCGCGCGCCGCGATTGCCACGCCCGTCCCGGCGCTGCCCGCCGTAGCCGCGGGCCCGGTCACCGCGCCGGTCGTGGCGACCCGTGCCGGGTTCGTGCTCGGGCGGTGCGAGTTCCACGATGTGGCGTTGGCCCTCCCCGTCCACGGCCACCACCAGGTCCGCACCCGGTGTCCACTTGCGGTCGGCGATTCCGTCCATGGCCCCGGCCATCGGCTGTGGGCAGCGCAGATCGGCGATCACATCGGTGCTGCGGAACCGGTGCACCCCGGCCCGTCCGTCGGCATCCACCGCCAGCCGCACCCGACTGCGCCACCCCCGGGTCGGCTCCGCCCGCTCGCCCGCCGGAATCGGTTCGACGACAATATCTTTCTCCCACCCGGCGAGCCGTCGCAGTTGCTCGGCGACGACCATGGCCTTGAGCCCGCGCTGCGCGGGCGGCGTCGCGAAGGAGAAGTCACAGCATCCGGCGCCGCCCGGACCGGAGACCGGGCAGGTCGGCTCGACCCGATCCGGGGACGCCTCCAGAATCTCCACCGCGTCGGCGCGGCAGAAGGAGCCGCCCTTGTCCTCGGTCACCCGGGCCCGCACCAACTCCCCGGGCAGCCCGTGCCGGACGAACAGCACGCGGCCCTCGTGGCGGCCGACACAGAACCCGCCGTGTCCGGGCGCGCCCAGACGCACCTCGAATTCGGCTCCGCGCCAGTCGCTCACGAGCCGTCTCCGAATCCGCGCCGGATCGCGCCGGGCGCGTTGACCGCGGCATCGCCGCGGGCCTTGGCCGAGGAGCTGAGCTGCCACGGCACGCTGGTCACCATCACACCGGGTTCGAACAGCAGGCGGCCCTTGAGCCGCAGCGCACTCTGATTGTGCAGCAACTGTTCCCACCACCGGCCGACCACATATTCCGGAATGAAGACCGTCACCACATCGCGTGGGGAATCCTTGCGCAGCCGCTTCACGTAATCGACCACCGGCTTGGTGATTTCGCGATACGGGGATTCGATTACCTTGAGCGGCACCGTGATATCGCTGCGCTCCCAATCCCGGACGAGTTTTCGGGTATCGGGTTCGTCGACATTGACGGTAATCGCCTCGAGCGTATCCGGGCGGGTGGCGCGGGCGTAGGAGATGGCCCGCTTGGTCGGCAGATGCAACTTCGACACCAGCACGATGGAGTGCGTCCGGCTGGGCAGCACGCCGTCCCATTCGGTTTCGTCGAGTTCACGCGCCACCGTGTCGTAGTGGCGGCGAATGAGTTTCATCAGACCGAAGATGGCGGCCATGGTCACAATGGCGATCCACGCGCCCGCCAGGAATTTGGTCACCAGCACGATGACGAGCACGGTCGCGGTCATGGTGAGGCCCACCGCGTTGATCACGCGCGAGCGCTTCATCCGCGCCCGCTGCTCCGGGTCGGTCTCGGTGCGCAGCAGTCGCGTCCAGTGCCGCAGCATGCCGGTCTGGCTCAGCACGAACGAGACGAACACGCCGACGATGTAGAGCTGGATGAGGTGGGTCACCTCCGCGCCGAACAGCACCACGAAGGCCACGGCCCCGCCCGCCAGGAAGATGATGCCGTTGCTGAAGGCCAGTCGGTCGCCGCGGGTGTGCAGCTGCCGGGGCAGGAACCGGTCCTGCGCCAGCACCGAGGCCAGCACCGGGAACCCGTTGAAGGCGGTGTTGGCGGCCAGCACCAGGATCAGGGCGGTGACGATGGTGATGAAGTAGAAGCCGAGCGGGAAGCCCGCGAACACCGCGTGCGCCAGCTGCGCGATCAGCGTCTTCTGCTCGTATCCCGGGGGTGCGCCGACCAGATCGGCGGTGTCCTCCGCGTAGACGATGCCCACTTTCTGGGCCAGCATGATCATGGCCATGAACAATGTGATGGCGATGACACCGAGCAGCAGCAGCGTGGTGGCCGCATTGCGGGACTTGGGTTTCCGGAAGGCGGGCACACCGTTGCTGATGGCCTCGACACCGGTCAGCGCGGCACAGCCGGAGGAGAAGGCCCGGGCGATGAGGAAGATCAGCGCGATACCGAACAGGTGGTCTTCCTCGGCGTTCAGCTCGAAGCCGTAGGACTCGGCGCGCACCTGCTCGCCCATCAGCTCGGTCTGCACGAATCCCCAGATCAGCATGGCGAACATACCGATCATGAAGGCGTAGGTGGGAATCGCGAACATCGTTCCCGACTCGCGCACCCCGCGCAGGTTCATCGCGGTCAGCGCGACAATGGCCACCACGGCGAACAGCACCTTGTGCGTCGCCACGAACGGGACGGCCGAGCCGATGTTCGACGCCGCCGAGGAGATCGACACCGCCACCGTGAGCACGTAGTCCACCAGCAGCGCGCTGCCGACGGTCAACCCCGCTGTCGGCCCGAGATTCTTGGTGGCCACCTCGTAGTCGCCGCCGCCCGACGGGTAGGCGTGCACGTTCTGCCGGTAGCTGGCCACCACGACCGCCATCACCACGGCGACGGCGATACCGACCCACGGCGCGTAGGTGTACGCCGAGAGACCGGCCACCGACAGCACGAGGAAGATCTCCTCGGGCGCGTACGCCACCGACGACAGGGCATCGGACGCGAAGACCGGCAGAGCGATCCGCTTGGGGAGCAGCGTGTGCCCCAGCGAATCACTACGAAAGGGGCGGCCCACCAACATGCGTTTGGCGGCCGTCGTCAACTTCGACACTCGAGCGAGCATAAGCGACCGCGAGTGCGGATCAATTCGCGGCGCGGCCGGTCGCGAATACACGCGGTACCGGTGTGTGAACTTTTCACGTTCCGGTTTGAAAGCATTCAGGAGGGGGAACGTGGCCTCGGAGGAACACGAGCGGTACGGTTGCCCCCCGAACAAGCAACCAGACCGCACACCACGGTTTTCGGGAATGGGGTTCGAACGGTGTACGTAGTGATCATGGGGTGCGGGCGAGTAGGTTCCTCGCTCGCTCGAGCCCTGGTCCGCATCGGTCACGAGGTCGCGGTGATCGACCAGAATTCCAGTGCCTTCCTGCGGCTGGGCCGCGATTTTCCCGGAATGTGCGTTACCGGAGTGGGTTTCGACCGGGATGTGTTGACCCGGGCGGGTATCGAACGGGCGGGCGCTTTCGCGGCCGTCTCCTCCGGCGACAACTCCAACATCATCTCCGCGCGCGTCGCGCGGGAGACCTTCGGCGTGGAGCGCGTGGTCGCGCGCATCTACGACGCCAAGCGCGCCGCGGTGTACGAGCGGCTCGGGATCCCCACCATCGCCACCGTGCCGTGGACCACCGACCGTTTCCTGCGCACCCTCATCGCCGATGACGCCAGCACGTCCTGGCGCGATCCCACGGGCACCGTGGCGGTCACCGAACTGACCCTGCACGAGGAGTGGTACGGGCGTACTGTCACCAGTCTGGAGGAGGCGATCCGCGCGCGCGTGGCGTTCATCATCCGCTTCGGACAGGGCCTGCTACCCACCGGCAAAACGGTGCTGCAGGCCGATGACGCCGTGTACATCGCCGCCACCTCGGGCAGCGTCGGCGAGGCCGTCGCTCTGGCCACCACTGCCCCCGCCCACGAGGACTGATCATGAAGGTAGCCATTGCCGGGGCCGGAGCAGTCGGCCGCAGCATCGCCCAGGAGCTCCTGCGCGGCGGACACGAGGTGATGCTGCTCGAACGCCGCCTGGACCACATCGATCCGACCATCGCGCCGACCGCGGTGTGGGTGCACGCCGACGCGTGCGAGCTGGAGCTGCTCGAGGAGGCCGACCTCGAGACCTACGAGGTGGTCATCGCCGCCACCGGCGACGACAAGGTCAATCTGGTGTTCAGCCTGCTCGCCAAGACCGAATTCGGGGTGCGCCGGGTGGTGGCCCGCGTCAACGACCCGCGCAACGAGTGGCTCTTCGACACCTCGTGGGGTGTGGATGTGGCCGTCTCCACCCCGCGCCTGCTGGCCTCGCTGGTCGAGGAGGCGGTGTCGGTGGGCGACCTGGTGCGGCTGATGACCCTGCGCCAGGGTCAGGCCAATCTGGTGGAGATCACCCTGCCGACCGATACGCCCTTGGCGGGCAAGGCGGTTCGCACGCTGGCCATCCCCAAGGACGCGGCGCTGGTGACCATTCTGCGCGGTGGTCGGGTGATCGTGCCGCAGGGCGACGATCCTCTCGAAGGCGAGGACGAGTTGCTGTTCGTCACCTCGGTGGAGGCCGAGGACGATCTGCGCAAGGCCCTCGGCGTCAACGGTTTCGGTGGCGGCGGCACGGTCGCCGCGGCGGGCGAGTTCTCCGCCGGGGCCGACTTCGCCAGCTGAACCGGATCGCATCGGGCGCACTCCCCCGCGCCCGATGCGCCGGACCGCGTTCCCGCGCGCACCGGCTGTCGCACGATGCGCGCGCCGCCGGTCAGGACGCTGCCCGCAGCTCGGCGCGCAGCTTGTTCAGCGCGCGATGCTGCATGACCCGCACCACGCCGGGGCTGGTGCCGATGGCCTCGGCGGTCTGCGCCGCGGTCCAGCCCAGCACGATGCGCATGACCAGCACCTCGCGGTGGGTGGGGGCCAGCACCTTCATGAGTTCGCGCGTGGCGGCCCGGATTTCGGACTGCAACGCCCGTTCCTCGGGTCCGGCCTCGTTCATCGGCTCGTCGGGGAACTCCGCCACCGGGTAGGCCGGGTGCAGTTGCGCCCGCCGGTAGGCGTCGGCCACCTTGTTGGCGGAGATGCCGTACACGAACGCCAGGAACGACTTGCCCTGATCGCGGTAGCGCGGGATCGCCTGCACGGTCGCCATGAGGATCTCCTGCGCCACGTCGTCGGTGGTGACGTGCAGATGGCCCGCGCCGTTCATGCGGGCCGCGCAGTAGCGGCGCACCAAGGGGTAGACGATCTTCAGGATGTCGGAGACCGCGGCCTTGTCCCCGCTCGCGGCCGGACCGATCAGCTTCTCCAATTCCGCTGCGGCGCGCCGACTCTCCGAGGTCGCCGCACTGTTCTTCGCCCGCCCCGCCAGATGCCGCCGCGAGGCCGTTCCGGTCACCGCCGCACCGCGCCCCTCGTCGCGGGATTCCGACGCTGCCACTGCCTTGCTTTCGGTAACCAACTCCGGTGTCCTTCCGTCGTTTCTTTCTAGAAACGATCGTGCGATGAACCGGGTCGTCGAAATAGGTACCCCAGGGGTGGGGTGGGCTACCCCTGCTGCCCCCAAAGGTGTTGCGTTCGGCGCGTTTCGCGCGATAAGTGCCCCGAGAACCGGGGTCTGGCGCTACGTCCTCAGGAGCGAGCGGCGGGCAGATGGCCCGCGCGGCGCACCGCCCACACCGTCACCAGGACGGCCACGGCGGTCAGCGGCCAGCCCATGCCGATCCGGGCGGCGGCCAGCAAGCCGGTGGCATCGGTGTCGTAGAAGTGGTTCTGCACCAGATAGCGCGCGCCGAAGACCACCGCCCACACCAGGGTGGCGAGATCGTAGAGGCGCATGGCGCGGCGGTCGGAGCGCCAGTCGGTGCCGTGCCCGTTGAGGAAGCCCCAGATGACGCCCGCCAGGGGCCAGCGCACCAGCAGCGACACCACGAACGCGCCCGCGTAGACCAGGCTGGCGTAGATGCCGAACAGGAAGAAGCCCTTGGCCTCCCCCATGCGGTAGGCGATGAAGGCGCAGACGCCCACGCCCAGGAATCCGGAGATGGCGGGCTGCACCTTGTCGCGGCGGACCAGCCGCCACACCAGGATGGCCGTTGCGACGCCCAGGGCAGCCCACACGGCGGTGGTCAGGCCGCGCAGGGTATTGACAGGCACGAACACCAGCACGGGCAGTGAGGAGTAGATGAGGCCGCTGAAACCGCCCATCTGCTCGAGCATGGTCTGCTCGGCCGCCTCCTCGCGCTCCTCGGCGAGGGCGCGGTCGCGCTCGCGGGCCACCGGGTCGCCCGCCGCGAGTTCACGCTCGGCGTCGGCGAGGGCGGAGTCGGTGACCGCCGCGAAGACCGCGGTATCCGCCTCGCTGGCCTCGGCGACGCGGTCGACGCCCTTGTCGTTGCTGCTCGGAATCGGCATATATGTCAGGAGTTCTCGCGGAGTTCGTAGTAGGGATTGAAGATCACCTTGCCGCCGTTTCGGTCGCCGATCCGGCCGCGAACCAGAATCCTACGGCCCGGATGCAGTCCCGGGATGCGTCTGCGGCCGATCCAGACCAGCCGGACGCTGTCGGTGCCATCGAAGAACTCCGCCTCGATCTCGGCACCGGCTGATTTGGGACAGGCTTCTACACTGCGCAGCCGTCCCAACATCGTCACTTCTTCACCGCGTCGGCACTCCGATGCCCGACACGCGCCCGACGCTTCTGACGTCTCGGCGAGTTCCTCGGCATCCAACCGATCGAGATCCTCGGTCAATCGGCGGCTCAGCCGCCGGAAATAGCCCGAGGGTGTGTCCTTCCCACCCGAGGATGGCATCTCGCACGCTTCCTTGTAGAGCAAGACGGCGCGGGTCTCACGTCGTCGGGTTCCCGCACGACCGGCTGTGGCCGTACACCGCCACTGTAGAGGTGTGGGCCCGCACCCGCCACGCGTGCCCGCCGTGGGTACGCTCGGCCGGGTGTCCGACCCCACACGTCCGGCGATCGCGGTCGCCCTGCCCGGTACCGGATCCGATGCCGACTTCGCCCGCCGCGCCTTCGAATCCGCTTGCGCCGCATACGATCTGCCGTTTCAGGCGGTGGATCCGGATCCGCGCGCGGTGGTGGCGAGCTACCACGCCGCCCTGGACGCGGCGGCCGCGGTCGGGCCGGTTCTGGTAACCGGAATCTCACTCGGCGCGGCCGTCGCGATCGAGTGGGCGACGCGAAATCCACAGGCCGCCTTCGGGGTGGTCGCGGCCCTACCCGCGTGGACCGGCGCCGAAACCTCCGAATGCCCCGCGGCACTGAGCGCCGCCGTCACCGCGGCGCAGTTGCGCGCGGACGGACTCGAGGCCGTGACCACGCGCATGCGCGCCTCCAGCCCGGCGTGGCTGGCCGCGGCGCTGGCCCAGTCCTGGCGCTCGCAGTGGCCGGATCTGCCCCAGGCCCTGGAGGAGGCGGCGGCCTACCGCTGGCCCGAACCGCCCGTGCTCGCCGCGCTGGCCACCCCGGTCGCGGTCATCGGCGCGGTGGACGATCCGGTGCACCCCATCGCGGTCGCCGAGCAGTGGAGCGCGCTGCTCCCCCAGGCGGAACTGCACCGCATCACGCTCGACGAGCTCGGCGCGGACCCCGCGGTGCTCGGCGCGCGCGGCGTCTCGGCCTTGATGCGAAACCTTGTGAGTCGCAACACAATCACGTAGCGGGCATCCCCGCGGCCGATTCGTGTCGCCACGATCACGCACGGACGACGGACGACAACGGCCCGCTCACCCTCGGGTGAGCGGGCCGTATCCTCTTGCGCGACTTATCCGTTCAAGCCCAGCTGCTGCATGGCCGAACCCTCGGCGCCGCGGCGCGGCTGGGTGTCCTCCGGGGAGGGCGGGATCACCGGGTGCTGGCCGGTGTTCATGGCGGCGAGCTGGGCGGCGACCGCCTGCTGCTGGGCCGCCACCTGCTGTTGGTGGGCGGCGGCGAGCTGATCGGCCAGCTCCTGGGGTAGGACCACCGGGAGGGGTTCGCGCACCGGCATGGGATCGTCGCCGCGGCGCACGATCGTCTCGCTGAGGATGGCGCGCGCGGCGGCCACCAGCGGCTGGCCCTCATTGGCCGCGCCGGAGGGTCCGGCGGCGACCAGGCGCACCATCCAGCGGTGTCCGTCCACGCCGATGAAGCGCAGATCCGCGCCCTGGGTGACGGCGTGGATCTCGCGACCCCACGGCCCCTGCTGGACCGAGACCTGCGCGCCGTCGTTGCGCAGGGTGTCGGCGAGATCGGCGGCCACCGAACGCCATTGGCCCGGCGACTTCGGGGCGGCGTAGGCGGCCACGGTGATGCGGCCGTGCTGGGTGGCCAGGTGCACCGCCTGCGGCGCGCCCTCGGGGGTCATCTCGACCTGGAGCTGCCCACCCGGCGGCACCGGCACGATCACCGAGCCGAGGTCGAGGCGCTGGTCGGCCACCTTGTCGAGCAGTTCGGAGACATCGTTGAAGTCGTAGGGCCCGGTGCGCTCGGCGAATTCGGCGGCCGCCTCGTCGTAGCCGTCGTCGTATTCGGCGGCCTGGTATTCGGATTCGTCGTACTCCGCGTCGTATTCGGCATCGTCGTAGCCGTACTCGGCATCGTCGTACTCGGCGTACTCGCCGTCGTGTCTCTCCTCCGGCGCCGCGCCCCGGTTCTTCTTGCGTCCGAACATCTCGTCATGCCTCCTTGCCGGTCACGTCGCCCGCCCCACCGGACACCCCGGACAGGCTCGCGTGCCCACCGCTGGATCCGTATCCTCCCGCGCCGCGCGCGGTGTCGTCGAGTTCGGTGACCTCGACGAAGTCGACCAGCTCCACCTTCTGCACCAGCAGCTGCGCGATCCGGTCACCGCGCCGGAGCTCGACGGGAGTGCGCGGATCGTGGTTGATCAGGCACACCTTGATCTCGCCGCGGTAGCCCGCGTCGACCGTGCCGGGGGTGTTGACAACCGACAGGCCGTGTTTGGCCGCCAGCCCCGAACGCGGATGGATGAGGCCCACGGTGCCGAGCGGTAGCGCGACGGCGATCCCCGTGCCGACGAGTACCCGCTCCCCGGGTTCGATGATGACGTCCTCGGTGGTGCACAGGTCCACGCCCGCGTCGCCGGTATGGGCGCGCATGGGTACGGGGATGCCGGGATCGAGCCGCAGCAGGGGGATAGGTGGAATACCGGTCACGTAGGCCGAGCCTACGCGTTCACCCCGACCGAGACTGACTTAGTCTGATGTCGTGTCCGACCAGCCCCCCACCCCGGTGACCATGGATCAGCAACAGACGAGCGTCCTCTACCGCGAGCGCCTCTGGGTGCCGCTGTGGTGGTGGCCGGTCGCCTTCGTCGTGACCGGCCTGCTCGCAGCCGAAATCCACATGGGCGCACCGGGTTTGCGTGCCTGGCTGCCCTATGTGGTGTTGCTGCCGATTCCGGTCTGGGTGCTGCTGTGGATGTCGCGGCACCGGGTGGAGGTGACCCGCACCGGCGACGGGGCCCCGGAGCTGCGTCTGGAGCGCGCGCATCTGCCCGCGACGTTCGTGGCGCGGGCGGCGGCCGTACCGGCCAGTGCGAAGAGCGCGGCGCTGGGTCGTCAGCTCGACCCCGCCGCGTATGTGCAGCATCGCGCCTGGATCGGCTCGATGGTGCTGTTGGTGTTGGACGACCCCGACGACCCGACGCCGTACTGGTTGGTCAGTACGCGTCGGCCCGAAGAGGTCATCGCAGCGCTCGGGCTGTAACTGGAGCGGACCGCGCTGCTGGTCCGACAGTGTGGTGCGACGCTGTGCTCGTCACCCCCGCGGCCGCGCCGCGCGCCGCACGAGGTCCCGTCCGCGCTCGGCGCACCGAGCGCGGACCCATATCTCTCTCCCGAGGATCGTCGGCTCTCAGGCCGCGCAATCCATGCAGATCAGCTGGTTGCCGTGTTCCTCGGCCAGCCGGGAGCGGTGGTGCACCAGGAAGCAGCTGGAGCACGTGAACTCGTCGGCCTGCTTCGGAATCACCCGCACCGAGAGCACTTCCTCGGACAGGTCCGCGCCGGGAAGCTCGAACGACTCCGCGGTATCGGACTCGTCGATGTCCACGACAGCGGACGCGGCCTCGTTGCGTCGAGCCTTCAGCTCCTCCAGCGAGTCCTCCGAAACTTCGTCCGTTTCACTGCGCCGCGGTGCGTCATAGTCGGTTGCCATGTCGTCTTCCCCTCGTCCTTACTCCGTATATCCCGGACCGACACACACCGTCCCGACTACTGTCGGTTCGGGGTGCGTCGCCCCGCCCGTGGTGTACATCACGACGTACACCTGTCACTGATCGGCCCGGATCCGGTAGATCCGTTCCGGATCGCGCTCGGTCAACGCAGGACATGCCCTCGTTGTTCCCGAAATCGCACCCCCGATTCACCTCGGATGATCCGATCTGGCCGCCAGACAATAGCGGACCCCATGGCAAAAGTCGCAATCAAAACACACGTGATTCGAAACTGAGGGGCAATCGTCACCGGCGCTCGAACTCGCCGAGACCTTCCGCACCGTTCGCGCGACCTTTTCGTAGAGTGTTGGCGTGGTTTCACTGATCACCCAAGGCAAAGCGACCGACCGGGAAGGTCGACCGTTCCTTCGACGTCGCTGGGAGCCCTGGGGGGCTCTGGTCGGCGCGCTGTTCGTGATCTGCGTGGTCGTCTGGTGGGGCGCGCTGAGCGCCGAGGACGACGCGACCGGGGCGATGGCCTGCAACTCGCCCAGCCCGGCGCAGGGCACGGCCGTGGCCCAGCCGACCCAGCTGGGCACCCGGATGTCGCCGTCGCTGCTGCGGGATGTGGAACCCTCGGCCCTGGCCGCGACGCACGTGCGCGTTCTCAATGCCAATGGCCAACGCGGCCAGGCGACCCATATCGCCTCGCAGCTGAGCGATCTCGGCTTCGCGCCCGCCTCCGAGGCGTTCGGTAACGACACGGTGTACGTCAATGGCGATCTCGAGTGCACCGGGCAGATTCGGTTCGGCGTGAGCGGTCGCCCGGCGGCCGCGGCGGTGCAGTTGGTGGCACCGTGCGCGGAGCTGATCCAGGATCAGCGCACCGACGACAGCGTGGATCTGGTGCTGGGCTCGCTCTTCCGCGATATTCGCCCGAGCACCGATGCCGAGGAGGTGCTGCGCTCGCTGAAGAATCCGGCTCCGGGCAGCAATCCGGCCATCGACCCGACCCTGCTCGACGCCGCCCGACAGGCCAAGTGCTGAGCTGACCGACCGTCAAGTCCGATGAATGCGAGGCTGTGAACCGGGGTTCACAGCCTCGCACGCATTTCCGGACCGTTATCGAATCGTATTGCCGGAGTTCAGTTCTCGGGGATGTCGGCGGTCGCGCCCAGCCGTTCCAGCAGACCGAACAGTTCGTCCGCGACGCCGGGCGCGGCGGCGACCACCAGCGCGCCCGCCGCACCGGAGGTCTCCGGGGCCGGAAGACGCAGGCGCGCACCGGCTTCCGCCGCGATGAGCGCACCGGCCGCCCAGTCCCACAGGTTCAGGCCGTGCTCGTAGTGGGCGTCCACCCGGCCCTCGGCCACCATGCACAGATCCAGCGCCGCCGCGCCGACACGCCGAATATCGCGAATATGCGGCAACAGTTCGGCGATGAGCTGCCCCTGCCGGGTGCGGCGCCGCTGGTTGTAGGCGAAGCCGGTGGCCACCAGCGACATGGCGGCGGTGTCCACCTCGTTGCAGCGCAACGGAATCGGCTCGGCACCCGGCTGGACGCGGTGCGCGCCCTGACCCAATCCGGCGCTGTAGATCACCCCGTGCGCCACATCGGCCACCGCGCCCGCGAGCGAGCGTCCGTCGCGCATGGCGGCCACCGAGACCGCGTAGGCCGGGATGCCGTAGAGGAAGTTCACGGTGCCGTCGATGGGGTCGAGCACCCAGTGCACGGCGTCGCCGTCGAGTGCGCCGCCGCCCTCCTCGCCGACCACGCGGTCGCCGGGGCGCAGTTCGTCGAGTAGCTTGCGGATGAGTTGTTCGGTCTCGGTGTCGACCACCGTGACCGGATCGGTGGGTGTGCTCTTGGCCTGTACCGCGTCGGTCTCGCGCGCGTCGGGGCCGAAGACCTCGGGGCGGCGGGCGCGGACGTGCGCGGCCGCGGTCTCGGCCAGATGGACCGCGACACGACGAAGTTCGGCGATATCGGCCTCGTCGGCGGGGTTGGTGGTGTTCGATGCGGTCGAAGTGAAATAGGAGTCCGGCACGAGTCCATCGCAACATAGATCCGACGGAACGCGCATTAGGCTTGTCGTGCACGACACAGCTCATGCGCCAGGTATGGGAGAGAACGAGGAGTCGTCATGTCCGCTCGGGGGCAAGCATTCGGTATCGATATCGGTGGCAGTGGCGTGAAGGGCGCGGCTGTGGATCTCGCCACCGGCGAGCTGGTGCACGAGCGGATAAAGATTCCGACCCCGCATCCGTCGACGCCGCACGCGGTGGCGGAGGCGGTGGCGAAGCTGGTGGCCCAAGCCGGATGGGAAGGGCCGGTCGGTGTCACGCTGCCCAGCGTGGTGATCGACGGGGTGGCCCGCAGCGCCGCGAATATCGACAAATCCTGGATCGGCACCGATGCCCGCGCGTTGTTCTCGGTGGCGCTCGGCGGTCGCAAGGTGACCGTGCTCAACGACGCCGACGCGGCGGGACTCGCCGAGGATCATTACGGCGCGGCAAAGGATCTCACCGGTCAGGTAATACTGCTCACCTTCGGAACCGGTATCGGTTCGGCTGTGATGTACCACGGCGTGTTGATGCCCAACACCGAGCTCGGGCACCTCGAGGTGGACGGCTGCGAGGCCGAGCACCGCGCCGCCGCGTCCATCAAGGACCGGGACGGGCTGACCTATCCGGAGTGGGCGGCCGAGGTCAGCAAAGTCCTGATCACGCTGGAAAACCTGTTCTGGCCGAACGTGTTCGTGGTGGGCGGCGGCATCAGCCGTGACCACGAGCAGTGGATCCCGTTGCTCACCAACAGAACTCCGGTGGTGGCGGCCCATTTGAAGAACACCGCGGGCATCGTCGGAGCCGCCATGGCCGTCGAAGCCGGTATCGCACCGTAAGCAGGCTGGTTCGATCGTTACAATGGAACAAGCCCGGCGGTGAGCCGGAAAACCAACCCGGCGATTGCCGGTACCCCCCGACCGAACCGCTCCGCCGGATCACCACTCTGGCGTGACGCCGCACGAGACCGTCACGAAAGGGCGTACGTGGTAGCCACGAATACCCGAGAGACCGCCGAATCGGCCGACGCTGCCGACTCCGCAGACACCACCGCAGCACGGCCGGTCAAGAAGGCTGCCGCGAAGAAGGCCCCGGCCAAGAAGGCCGCTGCCAAGAAGGCGGCCGCCAAGAAGACCGCCGCCAAGAAGGCCCCGGCGAAGAAGGCCGGAGCCAAGAAGGCTGCCTCCAAGAAGGCCGAAGGCGCCGAGGGCGTCGAGGTCGACGAGACCGTCGAAGACGAATCGCTGGAAATCGACGATCTGGGTGATCTCGAGGTCGACGAGAGCGATCTCGGCGACGAGGAGATCGAGGTCGAGGACGACGAGGAGGAGGCCGTCGCTCCCGAGGCGGAAGCCGAGGAGGCCGACGAGCCGACCGCCAAGGACAAGGCGTCCGGCGACTTCGTCTGGGACGAGGAGGAATCCGAGGCCCTGCGCCAGGCGCGCAAGGATGCCGAGCTGACCGCTTCGGCCGACTCGGTGCGCGCCTACCTCAAGCAGATCGGCAAGGTCGCGCTGCTCAATGCCGAGGAGGAGGTGGAGCTCGCCAAGCGCATCGAGGCGGGGCTCTACGCCACCGAGAAGCTGCGCGAGTTCGCCGACAAGGGTGAGAAGCTGCCGGTGCAGTCGCGCCGCGATCTGCAGTGGATCATGCGCGACGGCAACCGGGCCAAGAACCACCTGCTGGAGGCCAACCTCCGACTGGTCGTCTCGCTCGCCAAGCGCTACACCGGCCGTGGCATGGCGTTCCTGGACCTCATCCAGGAAGGCAATCTCGGTCTGATCCGCGCCGTCGAGAAGTTCGACTACACCAAGGGCTACAAGTTCTCCACGTACGCCACCTGGTGGATTCGACAGGCCATCACCCGCGCCATGGCCGACCAGGCCCGCACCATCCGCATCCCCGTGCACATGGTCGAGGTCATCAACAAGCTCGGCCGTATCCAGCGCGAACTCCTCCAGGACCTGGGCCGCGAGCCCACCCCCGAGGAGCTCGCCAAGGAAATGGACATCACCCCCGAGAAGGTCCTGGAGATCCAGCAGTACGCCCGCGAGCCCATCTCGCTGGACCAGACCATCGGCGACGAGGGCGATTCCCAACTCGGCGATTTCATCGAGGACTCCGAAGCCGTGGTCGCGGTGGACGCGGTCAGCTTCACCCTGTTGCAGGACCAACTCCAGTCCGTCCTCGAGACCCTCTCCGAGCGCGAAGCAGGCGTAGTCCGCCTCCGCTTCGGCCTCACCGACGGCCAGCCCCGCACCCTCGACGAGATCGGCCAGGTCTACGGCGTCACCCGTGAACGCATCCGCCAGATCGAATCGAAGACCATGAGCAAGCTCCGGCACCCGAGCCGGTCGCAGGTTTTGCGGGACTACCTGGATTAAGTGTTTTCGACAAGGGCCGCCGAGCTGGTGCTCGGCGGCCCTTGTTGTGTGAGCTGAGCGGTCGAAAATCGATGCCAGGTGCCGAATATTGTCGTGTCGCATCGAATTTCGACCGGTTAGGCCAAATCGGCACTCACTGCGGCCGCTTGAACCACGCTCCCGCACTGCCCTGCGCGAGCAGGATGACAATTGCCAGGCTGGCGGCGAAACCCAGCAGGCCCGGGGGCATTTGTTGGGACATGCCGCTGAGGCCCCACAGGATGCCGATGCTCGCGAAGATGATGGAAGCGACCCGGAGGCCGTTTCCGTTCACGCTGTAGGCGAAGGCGAACAGGGCTAGGAAGAAGGCGGGGAGGAAGCCTGCGACGAGCATGCCGCAGAGTTCGTATTTGCCCAGTGCGGCGGCCAGTATCGCCAGGGCGAGGCCTGTGCCGCCGAACAGCCAGGAGATGATCTGGGCGGCTCGGACGGGGCCGGGCATTGTGGTGGGGTGGGTCGGGGGTTGGGCGTAGGGCTGGTAGCCGTAGGGGTCGTAGCCTGGCGGTGGCACCGGCGGCATGTGGGCATCGTGATTGGTCATCGGATACGGCTCGTACTGGCCGCTGGTCGCATCGGTGTTCTTGCTGAAATCCACTGTGGGATCTTCCCCATCTCTCCCGTTCCGGCCGTTGTGTCGCCGGTTCCTTCGGAGTCGAACAGTACCGCCGCGAACGGGTTTCGCATCACTGCCGTCGCAACCATGGCGCTGACGGTTGCGTTGCAGCGGTAATCCCTTGGGCCACAGCGCAACACGATGGTTACACCCAGCCGGAAATATTTTCGAGGAAACTTGCCCTATCAATTGCGCATTGGTGTTGGCGGACTGTAGGGTTCGCTCGATCGCGGCCGGTCGGGGCGCGAAAAACGTGTTCTGGCAAGGGGTTCGAGTGCTGGAAATTCACCACTTCACCTATGGGTGGGTCACGCCGGTGTTGGCCTACGTCATGTCCGTCACCGGGTCGCTGCTCGGGTTGCGGTGTACGGCGCGGGCGCGGGCCGGGGAGGGGCAGCGGGGGTGGTTGATCTCGGCGGCGGTGGCGATCGGCGGCACGGGGATCTGGGTCATGCATTTCATTGCCATGCTCGGGTTTTCGATTCGGGGGGCCAGTATTCGGTACAACGTGCCGATCACGCTGTTGAGCGCGGTGATCGCCATGACGGTGGTGTGGCTGGGGCTGTCGATCGTGGCGCGCGGGCGGTGGGGCGGCTGGGAATTGCCCGCCGGAGGCTCGGTGACGGGGCTCGGCGTCGGGGCCATGCACTACTCGGGCATGTACGCCATGAAATCCGATGCGATCGTCGAATACGACCCGGGCATCGTGGCGCTGTCCATGTTGATCGCGGTGGTGGCGGCGACGGCGGCACTGTGGTTCACCCTGCACGTCAACGGGATTCTCGCGACCGGCGCGGCCGCACTCATCATGGGCGTGGCGGTCTGCGGCATGCATTACACCGGGATGGCGTCGATGAGCGCGCACCACGCCGCGCAGCCGACCCTGCCCGCGGGCGCGGGTGCGATGGAATTGCTTGCCCCGCTGATGATCTCGGTATCGATGGTCACCATGGTGTTGCTCATTCACGTGGGCTTGACCGAGGTGGACGAGCGCAGCAAGCCGGAGCCGCTGCCGGTCGCCAAAACCGCCTCGTGGTCCCTCGCCCCGACGGCGGTGGATCCCGGACGGCAACCGCAGCCGGTGGCCGCGCCGACCCCGGCCTGGCAATCCCCGCAACCCTCCTGGCGGCCGCGCCCGCAGAGCGAATGGCCGCCGCGCCCCGAGAGCCACTGGCAATCGAGCGGCCAGCGCGACGACCAGTGGAGTCGCAGGTAGCCCCGCTCCCCCGCGCGTGGCTGTTCGACAAATCAGCGCATTGTCAGCAAACTGGCTGAGGTGCATCACCAGCTGGAGTTGATCTTCCTGGTCCTGTTCGCGACCATCCTGGCGCAGCCGCTGGGCAAGCGAATAGGGCAGGCTCCCGCTGTTCTCATGACCGCCTTCGGATGTGTGCTGGCGCTCATTCCGGCGGTGCCGGAGATCCACATCGATCCCGAGCTCATCCTGCCGCTGGTTCTTCCGCCCCTGCTCTACGCCTCGGCGCGGCGCACCTCGTGGCGGCAGTTCGCCGAGAACTGGGGAGCCATCACCATGCGGGCGGTGGTGCTGGTCATCGTGACCACCGTGGCCGTGGCCTGGGTCTTTCACCGGTTCTACCCGGACGTGCCGATCGGCGCGGCCATCGCGTTGGGCGCGTTGGTCGCCCCGCCCGATCCGGTGGCGGTGTCGGCGCTGGCCGGAAAGCTCGGGCTCCCGCGTCGCCTGGTGGCGGTGCTCGAGGGTGAGGGCCTGTTCAACGACGTCACCGCCATCGTCATCTACACCGTGGCGATCCAGACCGTGGTCACCGGCACCTTCTCGGCCTGGCATGTCGCCCTGGACTTCCTGCTGTCGGCCCTGGTCGCGATCGCGGTGGGCCTGTTCCTCGGTTGGGCGGGCAGCAACATCATGAAGCGCCTCGACGAGGCCACCTGGCAGGTGGCGCTGGCCCTGCTGCTGCCCTTCGCCGCCTACGGGATCGCCGACGCCCGCGGCGGCTCCGGGGTGCTCGCGGTGTTGGTGTGCGCGCTGTATCTGACCGATGCCGCAACGGATTTCAGCGACAGCTCCTACCGGATCGTGGGCGACTCCTTCTGGGAGATCACCGAAATGCTGGTCACCGGTTTCGCTTTCGGCCTCATCGGCCTGGAGCTGAGCACCGTGCTGGGAGCCACCGGCCCGGACTGGGGCCGTTTTCTCGGTGGCGCGGCCGCCGTGGTGGCGGTCGTGGTGGGTCTGCGCCTGGTCTGGCTGCTGGCCACCACGTTCACCTTCCGGGGTTGGTGGCGCAGGCGGGACGCGGACGAGCCCTACACCTGGCGCGAGACGGTGGTGACCTGGTGGGCCGGTATGCGCGGAGTCGCCACCGTCGCACTGGCTCTGGCCGTGCCGCTCACCACCGACAGCGGCGCGGCGTTCCCCGGCCGCACCGAGATACTGTTCACCGCTTTCGCCGTGGTGCTGTTCACCCTGCTGCTGCAGGGCCCGACGCTGCCCTCGGTGGTGCGCGCGACCGGGGTGCACGCCAATACCGAGGACGAGCGTCAGCTCGAACGGCAGCTGTGGACCCGGGTGCTCAATGCCGAATTGGCTCGGCTGAAACAACTCTCGACCACCGAGGATCTACCCGACGAGGTCTACCACCGCCTGCGCGACACCTTCGAGCACCGGCTCGCCCAGGCCGACCCGGAGGCGGCGGACGAGAACGCCCGCCTCACCACCGACCGCACCCTGAAACTCACCAAGACCATGCGCCGCGTCACCAACGAGGTCGTCGATGCCGGACGCGCCGAGGCCCTGGCGGCACGGCGGGAACCTGGCGTGCCGCCGGATGTGGTGGATCGGGTCATGCGCCGCCTGGATCTGCGCCCCAACTCGATGGGCTGACCGCACCGAGCGGCTCGATGCGCAGCGATCGATGGCTCAGGCGGAATCCGTTCGCGCACCGACGAATTCGACGGCGGCGACCATATCCCTGGCCAGCGCCTCCGGATCGTCGCCGCCGAGCTCCGAACCGTCCAGCGCGCCCTCGCGCCACAGCGACGCGAACCCGTGCACCAGCGACCACGCGGCCAGCTGGGCGGCCCGGCCCGCCGTCGGATCGAGACCCAATCCCGTGACGCCGGAACGCAATTCCGCGCCCGAGGTGCGGCGGGCGGCGGCCAGCCGCTCATCGTCGGAGCGCAGCAGATCGGATCGAAACATGACGTCGAAATGCCCCGGATATTCGCGCGCGAATCCGATGTAGGCGAGGGCCACGGCTCGGAAATCGCCTGCGGCGGCGCGCAGTTCGTCGGCCAGCAGACCGAAGCCCTCGATGGCGAGTTCGGTCAGCAACCCCTGCCGATTGCCGAAGTGATGGGCGGGCGCGGCATGGGAGACGCCCACCCGCTGCGCCAAGGCGCGCAAAGAGACCGCGTCCACGCCCTCGGCGGCGATCTGGTCGGCGGTGGCCCGCAACAGGGTGGCTCGCAGGTCGCCATGGTGGTATCCGCTCTTGGTCACGCCACCATCCTGCCCGCGAATCTAGACATTGACAAGTTTCCAGGTGAACCCTAATCTAGCCAGTGTCAAGTTTCACCGCGCACCGTCAGGAGCCCCCGATGGCACCACTCATCGCCCTCATCGTCGTCACCGGATCGGCCCGTCTCGCGGGGTGGCTGGGTGTGGCCTGGCTCGATTCGTGGCCGCATGCGGCCCGGATCGGTCTGGCCGTCATGTTCGCGCTCACTGCCAGCGCGCATTTCCTGAATCCCAAGCGCGAACAGCTCATTCGCATGGTCCCGCCGAGCTTCCCGAACGCGGCCGCCATGGTGACGTTGACCGGCGTTCTCGAAATCGCCGGTGCCATCGGTCTTTTGATTCCGCCGGTGGCTCCGGTCGCCGCGATCTGCCTGGCGGTGCTGCTGCTGGTCATGTTCCCGGCCAATATCCGGGCCGCGCGGGCGGGCGGCGGTATCAAGACCATGCCGCTTCCGGCACGCACCGTGGTTCAGGCGGTGTTCCTCGGCGCGTGCGTCCTCGCGGCGTTCTGAATTCACAAGGCCGACAACGGTGCCCCGCTCCCCTGGGTGGCGGGGCACCGTGCCGTCTACCCCACTTCGACGACCCGCGCGCTGGATATCATCGCGGCATCGCCCACGGTGTCCTTCAAGTCCACACCCGACCGGCCGAGGCGTCGGGCATCGTCGACCAACCCGACCGCGACCCGGGCGGCGCGATCGTAGCCGAGCCCTTCCGGCGGGTGGATATTCGAGATGCAGTTGCGTTCAGCGTCGACACGACCGGGCCGGGGTCGATGCGTCAGGTAGATGCCCAGGCTGTCGGCGACCGACAGGCCGGGCCGCTCCCCGATGAGCACGAGCAGCGTTGTCACGCCGAGGGCTTCGCCGATGTGGTCACCGAGCGCGACACGCGCCTGACTGGCTATGACCGGCGGTGCGAGCGTGTACCGCTCCCCCAGCGCCGCCACCAATGCCCGCAGCATCGGTACGCCGTGATCGGCCAGGGCACGCGGCGAGAGTCCGTCGGCCAGTACGAATCCGATATCCGCGCTGGTCGCCGGAACAGTCGAAAGTCCCTCTCCGACGGCGGATTCCGACTCGGCGGGCAACCGTCCCAGATCGGGGCGACGCAGATACTCCGAGCGGTCCGCCGCCCGACTGCGCACGTGCACCGGCGTTCCCAACCCGACCTCGGCCACCCGCGCGCCGAACTCCCCGACATCGAGCGGAGTGTGCACGGCATCGCGGGCCGCCGCGTGCGCGGCCCGGAATTCCAATACCCGACGGGTGGGCAGCGCGTCACCTGTCCGACCGAGGCCTACGCGCGCCTGCGTAGTACGCCGCAGCACGGCCCAGAATTCCTCCGCCGCAGCGCTTTCCGGCGCGGCACCCGGCTCGATCGCTGTCATCGCTCCACCTCTCTCAACTCGCCAGGGCGCGCAGCGGCGACGCGAGCGCTTCGACCGCCCGCACCCGCCCGTGCGCGTCGAGCATGCCGAGCCGATCCAGCCATCCCTCGAATTCCGGAGCGGGCCGCAGCCCCAATACCTTTCGCACGTACAGCGCATCGTGATAGGCGAGGCTCTGGTAGCCGAGCATGACGTCGTCGGCTCCCGGCACGGCGATGACGAAGGCGCATCCGGCCGCACCGAGCAGCGTCAGCAGATTGTCCATATCGTCCTGGTCGGCCTCGGCGTGGTTGGTGTAGCAGACGTCCACGCCCATGGGCAGGCCGAGCAGCTTCCCGCAGAAGTGGTCCTCGAGCCCGGCGCGGATGATCTGCTTACCGTCGTAGAGGTATTCGGGCCCGATGAAACCGACCACGGTGTTCACCAGCAACGGATCCAGGTCGCGCGCGACGGCGTAGGCGCGGGCCTCGAGGGTCTGCTGATCCACCGGCCTGCCGCCGGTGCCCAGATGCGCACCGGCCGACAGCGCCGACCCCTGCCCGGTCTCCAGACACATGACATTGTCGCCGACGGTCCCGCGCCGCAGCGACCTGCCCGCCGCATTGGCCTCGCGCAGCAGCGAGATGTTCACGCCGAACGCGGAATTCGCGCCCTCGGTCCCCGCCACCGACTGGAACACCAGGTCCACCGGCGCACCCGCTTCGATGAGTTCGAGCGTCGTGGTGACATGCGAGAGCACACACGACTGCGTCGGAATGTCGAACCGCTGCCGCACCTCGTCGAGCAGGTACAGCAGATCCGCCGTGGCCCGCGGCGAATCGGTGGCGGGATTGATGCCGATCACCGCATCGCCGCAGCCGAGCAGCAGCCCGTCCAGAATGGCCGCCGCCACCCCGCGCGGATCATCGGTCGGATGGTTGGGCTGCAACCGCGTGGCGAGGGTGCCCGGCAGCCCGACGGTGGTCCGAAAACCCGCGCGCACCTGGACGGCCCGCGCCACCGCGATGAGGTCCTGATTGCGCATGAGCTTGCTCACCGCGGCCACCATCTCGGGGGTGAGCCCACGCGACACCGCCGCGAGGGTCACCGCCGCGTCGTCACGAGCCGCGACCTCCAACAGCCAATCCCGCAATCCGCCCACGGTGAGATGCGAAACCGCCTGGAAGGCAAGGCGATCGTGGCTGTCGACTATGACCCGGGTCACCTCGTCGCTCTCGTAGGGCACCACTGGATCGTTCAGGAACGTCACCAGCGGCACCTCGGCCAGCGCCCACTGCGCCGCCGCCCGCTCCGCATCCGAATGTGCCGCGCACCCGGCCAATTCGTCGCCGCTGCGCCGGGGCGTCGCCCTGGCGAGCAGGTCCACGAGCCCGTCGAAGCGGTAGCTCACGCCGCCGACGCGCTGCTGGTACACCGTCATTCGAGCTCCTCCTCGGCACGCGCCAGCACGGCGAACTCCTCGTCCGGGGAGCTGGCGACCAGACGGTGACGGCTGTAGAGGCCGAAGTAGAGCAGCAGCCCGCAGAACGCGGCCAGGGTCCATCCGGCGGCGACCGGATCCACCAGGAAGGTGGCCACCACCGCGATACACGCGACGAACAGCGCTAATCCGGTGGTCGCGATACCGCCGGGGGTGCGGTACGGCCGTCGCATACCGGGCTCGCGCACCCGCAGCACGATATGGCTCACCATCATGAGCACGTAACTCACCGCGGCCCCGAAGACCGCCATATTCAACAACATCGCGCCCGCACCGGTCAGCGACAGCCCGAAACCGATCACCCCGGGCACGACGAGCGCCAGCACCGGAGCCTTGCGAGAGTTGGTGACAGACAACGACGTCGGTAGATATCCGGCCCGCGAGAGCGCGAAGGTCTGGCGCGAATAGGCGTAGACGATGGAGAAGAAGCTGGCGACCAGCCCCGCCAATCCGATGTAGTTCACCACCGTCGCCGCGCGACCGTCACCGAGCGCCTCCACCAGCGGGTTGCCCGAACTCGACAGGGCTTGCGCGCCAAGGGCTCCGGTGGAGAGCACCAGCACCGCCCCGGCCGTCACCAGCAGCACCAGCATGGCCGCGATAATGCCCTTGGGCACATTCTTCTCGGGCTCGCGCGCCTCCTCGGCGGCCAGCGGCACACCCTCCACGGCCAGGAAGAACCAGATGGCGAACGGTACCGCGGCCCAGATGCCGAACGCCCCGAACGGCAGGAACGACGAACTGCCGAGCGCGTCGGGATCGGCCGGGATATCGGTGAGGTTGCCCAGATCGAAACTGCCCCAAGCCGATACCGCGAAAATCACCAGCCCCAGCAACGCGATCACGGTGATCGCGCACATCACCTTGAGTGCCTCGCCAGCACCGGTCAGATGAATACCGATGAAGACCGCGTACACCGCCAGGTACACCCACCACCCGTCGGTGATGCCGAACAACCCCAGCGACTCCACATACCCGCCGATGAACGTCGCGATGGCCGCGGGCGCGATGGCGTATTCGATGAGAATGGCCGCCCCCGTGGCGAATCCGCCCCACGGACCCAGCGCCCGGCGCGCGAAGGTGTAGCCGCCGCCCGCCGCGGGCAGCGCCGCCGAGAGTTCCGCCATGCCCAACACCATGGCCAGATACATGCCCGCGATGAGCACGGTGGCGATCAGCAGCCCGCCGAAACCACCTTGTGCCAGACCGAAATTCCAGCCGGAGTAGTCCCCGGAGATCACATAGCTGACGCCGAGTCCGGCCAGCAGCAGCCAGCCCGCCGATCCGGAGCGCAGGGTTCTCTTGGCCAAATAGTCCTCGGCGGTCTCGCCCGCCGTCGGCCGTGTCGCAGTCGCCATACCGGTAACCCGCACTCCTCGCATATCGATTGGTCATCCGCCCAGTGGGCTGACCTCTCACATCCTCCGCAGGCATGTTGCTGATGTGTAACTACGACTTTCCGGCCGGATGACGCCGCGTTACGGCCCCGCCACGCGCACGATCACCGCAGGTCGCGCAGAATCGCAGACATGACGCCCTCGCCCAGCTGGTACCACTCGCCGTGGACCCGCACCGTCGGGCTCGACGACGAACTGCGCCACCTGCGCGACTGGTGGCGGCACCCGCACCGGTTCGCCCGGGCGCGCCGCGCGCTCCGCGACCACCTGGCGGGCGCGCCCGCCAGCGTCGCCTACGCCTTCACCCTCTTCGTCACCTGGTGGACGCTGCGCGGGGCAAGCGAGCTCACCGGCGACCGCCTGATCTTCTCGGCCTCCACGAATCTGGCGAATATGCGCCGCGATCCGATCCAGGTGCTGGTGGCCTCGGCGTTCTGGGTGGACGGCCCGTTCCCGTGGGAGTTCATCATCGTGTTCCTGGTGGTGATGGCCGCCGCGGAACGCTGGCTGGGCACGCTGCGCTGGATCTTCGTCTTCGCCTCCGGCCATATCGGGGCGACGCTCATCACCGTCACCGGTATCGCGCATGCCGTGGACCGCCACGTCATCCCGCTGCGCGTGGCGGTGGCCTCGGATGTCGGCCCCAGCTACGGCATTTCGGCGGTGCTCGCCGCGCTCACGTTCCGGCTGCGGGGCTGGCCGCGCTGGGCGTGGCTGGCCCTGCTGGTGCTGATCTACGGGGCGGCCATGGTGGACGGGCGCACCTTCACCGACTACGGCCACGTCCTCGCCCTGCTGATCGGGCTCATGATCGGCGCGGTGGCCAGCTTCGGCTCGCGGCGAATCGAACGCGCGCTGGGCCGGTCAGGGTCCGACGGGATCGGGGGCGGCGGGGCGGTCGCGCTTGACCAGACCGACCAGGGGCTCGACGAGCCGGGCCGCGACCGGACCGAGTATCGCCATCAGTAGGACATAGGCCGAGGCCAGTGCCGCGAATTCGCCGTCCACCGCACCCATGCTCACCGCGAGTCCCGCGATGACAATGGAGAATTCGCCGCGCGCCACCAGCGCCGCACCGGCACGGGCCCGGCCCATCCGACGAATACCCTGCCGCCGGGCCGCCCACCAGCCGGTGCCGATCTTGGTCAGCGCGGTCACTATCGCCAGCGCCACCGCCCAGCCGAGCACCGGCGGTATGGCCGTCGGATCGGTATTGAGCCCGAAGGCGACGAAGAATATGGCCGCGAACAGATCGCGCAGCGGTTCCAGGAGCTTGGCCGCCTGCTGCGCCGTCGAGCCGGAGATGGCGATACCGAGGAGGAACGCGCCCACCGCCGCCGAGACATTGAGCGCGGAGGCGGCACCCGCGACCAGCAACGCGGCCCCGAGCAGCTTGAGCAGGAACACTTCTCGGTCTTCGCTGTCCACGATGGCCGAGACGTACCTGCCGTAGCGCAGCGCCACCACGAGGACGACGGCGATGGCCGTCAGCGCGATGGCGAGGGATTTCAGGCCGGTGGCGAAGCTGAGCCCCGCCAGCACCATGGTGAGAATCGGCAGGTACACCGCCATGGCCAGATCCTCGAACACCAGGATGGACAGGATCACCGGCGTTTCGCGGTTACCCAGTCGGCCAAGGTCGTTGAGCACCTTCGCGACAATGCCCGAGGACGAGATATAGGTGACGCCACCCATGGTGACCGCGCCCACCGCACCCCAACCGAGGAACAGCGCTACCAAGACGCCCGGGGTGGCATTGGCGACGATGTCGAGCAGGCCCGCCAGCCAGGATCTTCGCATACCAGTCACGAGTTCCGCGGCGGTGTACTCCAACCCGAGCAGCAGAAGTAGCAGGATGACGCCGATTTCCCCAGCCAGGTGGCCGAATTCGGCGGCGGCCTTCATCTCCACGACACCGCCGGTACCGAAGGCGAGACCGCCCAGCAGGTACAGCGGGATGGGCGACATGCCGAATCTACCGGCGAACCGTCCCAACATGCCGAGCGCGAACAAGATCGCGCCGAGTTCGACCAGGCCTAGCGCAGTCGAATCCACGCGTTCAGCCGTCGGCTAGGACCCGCGCGGCGGCATCCAGACCGTGCGGTGTTCCGACGACGACGAGCAGATCCCCGGAGTCGAGCACGAAATCCGGTCCGGGCGAGGGATGCAGCTGCCCCGCGCGCATGACCGCCACAATGGACGCCTTGGTCCGGGTACGCATTCCGGTCTCGCCGAGCATGCGCCCGTGGTACGGCGATTTGGTGGAGATGGGCAGCTGCCGCGTGGTGATGCCGGGCAGATCCCGGTGATCCTCGCGCAGGCTCTCCACCAGCTGCGGCGCGCCCAGCAGATTCGCCAGCACCGCGGCCTCGTCGGTCGTCAACGGCACCTGCGCCAGGCAGGCGTCGGGGTCGTCGCGTTGCGACACGATGAGGTCGATACCGCCGTCGCGGTGCACCACCACCCCGATCCGGCGTCCATTGCGGGACTCGAAATCCTTCCGGACACCAATGCCGGGCAGCGCGGTAACGTCGACGTTCACGCTGTCCAGATTAGGTCAGGTCGAATCACTCCACCGCCAAGGGCGCGAACGACCCGTCCGCGCGCGGCGTGAACTCGGTGACCTCGACGACCGCGGCGACCGGCAGCGGCCCGTAGAGGTGCGGGAAGGCCATCGATTCCGGATCGGTCGGCACGCCGGGCTCCCATTTCACCGGATACGCCAACCGCGCCGGATCCAGCCACAGCAGCACCAGATCCTGACGGTCATGGAAGAGGCGATCGGCCGGATAGTGCGCCTGATAGGGCGCGGACAGATGGATGAATCCGACCTCGGCCAGCGACGGCGCGCGGTACTCGCCGCTCGCGCGGGCCGCCTCCCAGTCCGCGCGGGCGCAGATGTGAACGAGCGGGCCGGTGTGCGCGAGCGGTTCGGTAGCCACGGCTGCCACGATAGCCCGGTCTCTGATAGACCGGGAGCCATGAATCCGTCGCTCATCATGTCGGCCCGCGATATCGAGTTCCTGCTCTACGACTGGCTGCATGTCGAGTCGCTCACGACCCGGGAACGCTACGGCGACCACTCCCGGGAGACCTTCGATCAGGTGCTGCGGCTGAGCCAGGAGCTGGCGACCCGGTACTTCGCGCCGCACAATCGCGAAAACGACCTGCACGAGCCCACTTTCGACGGCGAGAAGGTGCATATCGTCCCCGCCGTCGGCGAGGCGCTGCGGGCCTTCGCCGACGCCGGGTTGGTCGGCGCGGCAATGGATTACGAGGTGGGCGGCATGCAGCTGCCCTACACCGTGTTCACCGCCTGCATGTCCTGGTTCCACGCCGCCAATGTGGGCACCACCGGCTACGCGCTGCTCACCGTCGGCAATGCGAATCTGCTTGCCGCGCATGCCAGCCCGGAGCAGGTCGAGACGTTCATGAAGCCCATGCTCGACGGGCGCAACTTCGGCACCATGGCGCTGTCGGAGCCGCACGCCGGATCCAATCTCGCCGACATCACCACCAAGGCGGTGCCGCAGGAGGACGGCAGCTACCGGATCTTCGGCCGCAAGATGTGGATTTCCGGTGGGGACCACGAACTTTCGGACAATATCGTGCACCTGGTGCTGGCCCGGGTCCCCGGCGCACCGGAGGGCACCCGGGGCATCTCGCTGTTCATTGTGCCCAAGTACCTGCCCGCCGCCGACGGCGATCCGGCCGAGCGCAACGACGTGGTGCTGGCCGGAATCAATCACAAGATGGGTTGGCGCGGCACGGTCAATACCGCGCCCGTCTTCGGCGACGGCCGGTTCACGCCCGGCGGCCAGCCCGGCGCGGTCGGCTACCTGGTCGGCGAGCCGAATCGCGGTCTGGCCTACATGTTCTCGATGATGAACGAGGCGCGTCTGGGCGTCGGCCTGGCCGCGACCGCCCTCGGGTACACCGGATACCTGAAATCCCTGGACTACGCCCGCAATCGGCCGCAGGGCCGCCCCCAGGGCGTCCGTGACGGTGCGCAGGTGCCCATTGTCCGCCACCCCGACGTCCGGCGAATGCTCCTGGCCCAGAAGGCCTATGCCGAGGGCGCGCTGGCGCTACAGCTCTACTGCGCGAAGCTCGTCGACGATCTGCGCACCGGCACCGACGCCGAGCACGCCGCGACGCTGCTGCGCATCCTCACCCCCATCGCCAAGAGCTGGCCGTCCCAATGGTGCCTGCAGGCCAACGATCTCGCGATCCAGGTGCTCGGCGGCGCGGGCTACACCCGCGACTACGACGTCGAGCAGCACTACCGCGACAATCGGCTCAACCCCATTCACGAAGGCACCCACGGCATTCAGAGCCTCGATCTGCTGGGCCGCGCGGTCACCGCCGACGGCGGCTCGGCCCTGGGCAGCCTCCTGGATGTGATCGCCACCACGGTTCGGACCGCGCGCGAAACCTCCGACGAGGAGCTCACCGGCTTCGCGGACGCCCTCGACCGAGCCGCCGGGCGCGTGGCCGCCACCACCGCCACGCTGTGGCAGGACATGAATCCCGAAACGGCACTGGCCAATTCCGCGGCGTACCTGGAAGCGGTCGGGCACGTGGTCATCGCCTGGATCTGGCTGGAACAGGCCCTCGCCGCGCGCGGCGATACGCCGATGCACCTCGGCAAGCGCGCCGCCGCTCGCTACTTCTACGCCTGGGAGTTGCCGCGCACCGGACCGCTGTTCGATCTGCTCGACTCGCGCGACCGCACCACCCTCGACATGGTGGAGAGCTGGTTCTGAGACCGTTCTGAAACACGTGCTACTCGGGTTTGCTACTGGGTCCGGGCCGTTATCCAATCAGAGTGTGAGTGTCGGTGCCCCCGGGTAGTCTCCCCGTAAGACAAATGGATCGGCTGTTCTCGAGGATGGTTTCGGCGGTTCGCGGGCATCGGCCTGGGATGTTCGCTTTCAGCGAAACCGCAGGTCGTGTTAGCGAAAACACAAAGAAACATCTTCGGGAACAAAGACCCCGTCCCGAACGTCTGACAAAGTAGTCATCACCACTGCTGGGAAGTAGCGGTAGAGAGTCCACGGAGAGGTCCGTGGGCCCCACACCAGGCGAACGGTGTGCGAACACCCGGAGCCAGGACGGAGGAGTCATGCCAGGAACCCTGACTAGCACCCCACTGACCGCGGTCGACCGTTGCGACCGCTGCGGTGCAGGAGCACGCGTACGCGCCACCCTGCCCGCCGGTGGAGAGTTGCTCTTCTGCCAGCATCACGCCAATGAGCACATGGATCGTCTTCGTGAGCTCGAAGCCGTGATCGACACGGAGTCGGCACCGGCGCTGTAAACAGCTCCTCCGCCTCGCGGTTCGTGAAACGCGAGGGGTCCGCTCGACAACTGAATCTTCCCAACAGAACACCCGACAGCGGGCGACCACCAGGTCGCCCGCTGTCGTGGTCTCGGCCCACGAACTTGACTTTTCCGAAATGAGGTGTCCCCTGTCCGCCACCCAAGCCACCTACCTGCCGGACCGACACATGTTCGCCCTGTGGACATGGACCCGAAACGGTCCCGGGGCGCCGCCGCGCGATCTCGGGGAACAGGAGACCGTGGCGCTCGCCGTGCCGTCCGAGGACGGGATCGCGGTCACCGATATCGAGTGCGCGTTGGTCGAGCCCGAGCGGTTCCCGGCGCTGCGGCCGAAGGGGGCCGCCGCGTCGGTGACCGCCTGGCGCGCCGCCTTCGGTGAGACACCGGGTCCGCTGCCCGCGGCCGCGCACGCGGTGCCGAACGCGGCCGGAACGGCGGTGGTCACCGCCGAGCGGGCGGTGCGGACACTGCGCGAGACCGTGGCGTTGAGCGGGGAGCTGCGGTCGGCCCTGAAGGCCGAGCTGCGGCCGTATCAGGCGCGCGGCATCACCTGGCTGCACGAGACCGTGGCGACGCACGGCGGCGCGGTGCTGGCCGATGAGATGGGCCTGGGAAAGACCGTGCAGGCCATCGGCTTTCTGCTCGGTCGTTCCGAGCGCGGACCGCAGCTGGTGGTGTGTCCCACCTCACTGGTCGGCAACTGGGTGCACGAGATCGAGCGATTCGCCCCCGGTCTGCGGGCGGTCGCGTGGCGGGGCGGGGAGCTACCCGAGACCGGGACCGGCACGGTGGTCGTCACCGGCTATCCGACCCTGCGCGGGCACGCTCGGGCGCTTGCGGTCCGAAATAGCCGGAGCGAATCGCGGTGGGCCAGTGTGGTGTTCGACGAGGCCCAGGTGCTGAAGAATCCGCGCACGCAGGTGTCCAAGGCGGCGCGGGCGATCACCGCCGACGCCCGGGTGGCGCTGACCGGTACGCCGGTGGAGAACCACCTCGACGAACTGTGGGCGCTGCTGAATCTCGTGGTGCCGCAGGAGTTCACGCACAAGGCGCAGTTCCGGCGGCGGTTCGTGCGGCCCATTCACGAGGGTTCGGCCGAGGCGGTACTGCGCCTGCGCGACACCCTCGAACCGGTGCTCATGGCGCGGCGCAAGGCCCAGGTCGCGGCCTCGCTGCCGCCGAAGATCCAGACCGATATCGTCTGCGATCTGACCGCCGAGCAGGAGAAGCTCTACGACCAGCTGCTCGACCGCGCCGAGACCGAGGGCTTCGGTTCGGGCGCGCAGCGCCACACCCGGGTGTTGGCGGTGCTCACCGAGCTGAAGCAGGTGTGCAACCATCCGGGGCTGATCACCGGCGAGTTCGACGAATTGCTCGGGCGCTCCGGCAAATTCGATGTGTGCGCCGATATCCTCGCCAACAATGTGGAGGTCGGCGCGCCCACGCTGGTGTTCACCCAGTACCGGCGCACCGGGGAGCTGTTGGTGCGCTACTGCGCCGAGGAATTGGGCGTGACCGCGCCGTTCTTCCACGGCGGGCTGAATGCCGAGGAGCGCGGGGAGATCGTCACGCGCTTCCAATCCCCCGACGGCCCACCGGTATTGATCCTGAGCCTGAAGGCCGCGGGTACGGGTCTGACGCTCACCCGCGCCGCCGATGTGCTGCATTTCGACCGCTGGTGGAATCCGGCGGTGGAGGCGCAGGCCTCCGACCGGGCCCACCGCATCGGGCAGACCCGCACCGTCACCGTCACCACGCTGACCTCGGGTACCACCATCGAGGAGCACATCGCCGGAATGCACGACCGGAAATCGGCGCTCACCGACCTGACGGATACCGCCGGGGTGGCGGCCTTCGCCCGCCTCGACGACGACCGCCTGATGGAACTGCTGCGCCGGAAGCGAGGCAATTGAGATGGCCGACAACGAATTCGGGTACACCGTCTGGGGTATGGACTGGGTGCGGCTGGCCGAACCGATGTCGGTGACCAAACCGGAGCCGCTGCTGCCTCGTGCCCGCAGCATCGCCCGCAACGGCGGCGTGCGCACCGAGATCGAGAACACCGTGGTGAAGGCCACCATACATCGCGGCGCGGAGGCCTCGGTGACCTACCTGGAGTTCGCGCCCCTGACCTCCGCCGAGGTCCGCACCATCGCCGAACTCGTTCCGGCCGACGCGCTGAGCCTGGCCGACGAGGTGCACGCCGCGCTGCGGGCCGCCGATGTCACGCTCGCGCCGACGGTGGTCAGCGCCGACTGCTCCTGCCGCGCCCGCAGCCAGCGGTGCCTGCACATCTTCGCCACCTACTACACGCTGGCCCGGCTGGTGGACGAGAACCCCTGGCTCGCACTGGATTTGCGCGGCTACCGCACGGGCGGCTCCGCCGAGGATCCGGTGGAGGTGCCGCCCGCGCGCTGGACGCCCATCGACACACTGGATCCCGCAGCGTATTTCGATATCCCTACGATCTGAGCCGGGTTGCCCGTTCGGTGGGACGAGCTCGACAAGACCGATTAGTTTCTTCGATGTCGGCCGTCTCGATTGGCAACTGCTCAGTGCGACGAGAAGAGAGAAAAATGAGCAACGGCAAGGACCTCGCCCTCACCCACGTCTCCATCCTGGTGGGCGACCAGGAGCAGGCCCTCGAGTTCTACCGCGACGTACTCGGTATGGAGGTTCGCCAGGACCTGCCGTTCGCGGGTGGTCGCTGGCTCACCGTCGGGCCCGCCGCCCAGCCCACCATCGAATTCCTGCTCGAATTCCCGGGCATGAACCCCACCCCGGCCGCCGTGCAGGCCAATGAGGCGCGCCTGGCCAGCGGGGCGCAGGGCACGCTCATCTTCACCGTCGAGGATGTCGAGGCCACCTTCGCCCGGCTCGAGGCCGCGGGCGCGCGGGTCGAGCAGCCCCTCGTGGACCAGCCCTACGGCGTGCGCGACTGCGGCTTCGCCGACCCCTGGGGCAACCACCTGCGGTTCTCCCAGTTCCTGGGCTGAACGCGGGAATCAGTCGCGCGGCGGCACGTCGATCGGCGTGCCGTACACGCGCGCGTCGCCGGTACGCATGAGCGGCACCAGTTCGTCGAGCACGATCTTCTGGAAGTGATCGGCGGCCTGGTGCGCGGTGAGCGCGGCCGAATCGGCGTAGCCCTCGAGGGTGACATAGCGTTCGGGGCGCTCGACCGAGCGGAAGACGTCGAAGAACAGGCAGCCGGGTTCGGTGCGGGTCGCTTCGGCGAGGCGTTGCAGGGCAGCGCCGTATTCGTCGGCGTGCTCCGGGGTGGTGGTGGAGTCGGCGACTATGTGCAGCTGGGATTCCATATGCGGGGCCTTCGGATTCGAGAACAATCCCATTGTGGCCCAGACGGATTCGGCGGGGTCGCCAATCGGCGCAAACGCGACCGGAAACGCTAGGGGCGGCGGGCGCGGAAACGGAAGCTCGCGGCGTCGCAGCGCACCTCGATATCGGTGAAGCCGACGGCGGCGAGGCGCTCGGGCAAGGTGTCCGGCGGAACCGGGACGCAGGTGTCGCCGAGGTGCATGAGCCGGAAGGCGATATTGTCGCGGCCGTCGCTTCCGGCGAAGACGCCGCCGGGGCGCAGCACCCGCCACGCCTCGGCGAAGAGATCGTCCTGTTGGGCCGGGCTCGGCACGTGGTGCAGCATGGTGAAGCAGACGACGGCGCTGAATTCGTTGTCCGGCAGCGGCATCGCGGTGCCGTCGCCGTCGAGCACCCACATCCGGTCGGCGGCGCGCTCGCGCAGGCGGGCGGCGAGGACCGGATCGATCTCCAATCCGGTCAGCGCGGGCGTGCGCTCGCCCAAGGCGCGGATGTTCGCCCCGTAGCCCGGGCCGACCTCGAGGGTCGAATCACCCAGGTCGAGCCCCGAGAGCGCCCAGGGCACAAAGCGTTTCGTGGTGGCGTACTCCCAGGCCGAGGAGCGGCAGCACAGCTGGTGAAAGAAGTTCATCCCCATGGCCACGACGCTAGGACCGCCGTGCCGTTACCGCGACGGACTACAGTGACAGATCGTGTCGCCGAACGGCCAACCGCTGGTAATCGCCGCGCCCCCGGGCCCCACCGCCATGGTGTTCGGGACGGGGACGCTCCCGGCCGGGCTCTGGTTCGACGCGCACGAGCATCCCCAGCATCAGATCGCCTGGGCCGCACGGGGAGTCATTCTCGTGCAGACCGAGGGCGGGCACTGGGTGCTGCCGCCGACGCGCGCGCTGTGGCTGCCGGGCGGGATCCGGCATCGCACCGGGACCGTCGAGGGAGCGGATATGCGGGGCATCTATCTGGAGCCCAGCCGGACGCCGATCGCGTTCGCCCGGCCGACCATGCTGCGGGTCACGCGGCTGCTGCACGATCTGTTCGACCATCTCACCGCCGACACCACCACCCCGGACCAGCGCGGCCGCGCCGAGGCGGTGGTCTTCGACCTGCTGAAACCGGTGGACGTGATTCCCATCGGCGCGCCGCCGCCCACGGATGCGCGCGCCCGCGAGGTCGCCGACGCCCTGCTCGCCGATCCGGCAGACGACCGCACGCTCGGCGCGTTCGCCGCCGCCGTCGCCACCAGTCCCCGCACCCTGGCCCGGCTGTTTCGCGAGGACACCGGAATCACCTTCGGGCAGTGGCGAACCCAGATCCGGCTGGCGGCCTCGCTGCCCCTGCTGGCGGCGGGCATGCCGATCGCCCGCATCGCGGGACGGGTCGGCTATGCCACGCCCAGCGCCTATGTGGCGGCCTTCCGCCGCGAGGTCGGCGTGTCGCCGGGACGCTACTTCGGCTGATCAGGCATTCGTGCCGCTGTCGACCGTCAGGAAAGTGCCGGTGACGCTGCGCCCAGACGGTCCGGCCAGATACGTGATGGCGGCGGCGATGTCGTCCACCGCGCCGAAACGCCCGAGCGCCGTGTAGCCGACCTGGTCGGGGGCGTGCTCGCCATCGGCGGGGTTCATATCGGTGTCGGTGGAGCCCGGCTGCACGAGATTGACGGTGATGCCGCACGGACCGAGTTCGCGCGCAAGGGCTTTGGTGAAACCGTTCAGCGCCGACTTGCTGAGGTTGTACAGCGCCAGGCCGCCGAAGGGCGCGTGATCGGTGAGGTTGGTGCCGATGCTGATGATGCGGCCGCCGTCGGTCATGTACTTCACCGCGGTCTGCGCCGCCACGAACGCGGCGCGCGCGTGGATGTGCAGGGCGTTGTCGATCTCCTCGACGCTGAAGTCCTCGAACGGTTTCGCGGGGAAGATGCCCGCGTTGTTGACCAGCACATCCAGCCGCCCCAGCTCGGCCGCGGCGCGGTCGACGGCGGCGATCACCTCCTCCGCGTTCGCGCTGTCGGCCCGCACCGCAACGGCTTTACGGCCCAGCGCTTCGATCTCGGCGACCACCGACTTCGCCAAGTCCTCGTTGTTCTGGTAGGTCAGCGCCACATCCGCGCCCGCCGCGGCGAGGGCTCGGGCGATCCCGGCGCCGATCCCCCGGCTGCCACCGGTCACCAACGCCACCTTGCCCGTCAGATCCGACATCGGAACTCCTCACAATTTTGTGTCAATCAATACATAAATAACCCAAGCAGAGATCCCCGGTCGCGTCAAGGGGTATATTTAACGATCGACACAGAAAGGAGTCGGCCATGGCGGAACGCGGACGGCCCCGCGCCTTCGATCGCGACGAGGCACTGCGACGGGCCATGGAGGTGTTCTGGGAGCACGGGTTCGAATGCACGTCCATGAGCGATCTCACCGGAGCCATGGGCATCAACTCCCCCAGCCTGTACGCCGCGTTCGGGGGCAAGGAGGCACTGTTCCGGGAGGCCATCGAGCTCTACGGACGTACCGACGGCAGCCTCACGGCGCGGGCGCTGCGCGAGGAGCCGACCGCGCGCGCCAGTATCGAGGCCATGCTGCGCGACAACGCGCTCGTCTACACCGCCGAGGACAAACCGCACGGCTGCATGGTGGTGCTGGCCGGGTCCAGCTACACCACCCGCAATACCGCCATTCGCGACTTCCTCGTCGAGATGCGCAAGGGCACAACCGAAGACATCCGCCGACGCCTGGAACGCGGTGTGGCCGAAGGGGATCTGCCCGCCGAGACCGATACCGCCGCCCTCGCGTCCTTCTACACCACGGTGCTGTACGGCCTGTCGATTCAGGCCCGCGACGGCGCGTCGCTCGAGGAGCTGGGACGCTCGATCGACACCGCCCTGTCGGCGTGGCCCGCGTGATCAGCCGCGCGGCAGGGCATCCGATTCGATGATGCGCTCCGAGGGCTGGGGCAGCTTGCGCGCCAGCACTTCTCCGCGGAAGAACGGCGGCATGGCCTTGGCCAGCAGGACATACAGCGGTATGCCGAGCAGCAGCGTGCCGACGCCGAGCAGGAACACCCCGCCCACCGCCCAATGCGGCGGGAACGGCAGATGCCAGGCGGAGTCACCGTAATCCGCCTGCCAGGAGGCCACGGCCATCCAGGCGGCGGCGAACAGCAGCATGCAGCCGCCCAGTGCGGGCAGGATGCCCTTCATGACGAGAGCCCTTGTGTCTGAGGCGTATTGACGCCGGTACAGCCAGGCGCAGCTGAGCCCGGTTAGGCCGTAGTAGACGCCGATCGAGATGCCGATGGCGGTCACGGCGTCGGCGATGAGCCGTCCGCCGGACGCGAAATTCAATGCGACATAGAGCAATACCGACAGCGCGCCGAACACCACGGTGGCGAAGACCGGAGTGCGGAAGCGCGGGTCGATGCGGCCGAACGCCTGGGGCAGGGCGTGATGCAGCGCCATCGAATAGGTGGTGCGCGCGGTCGGCAGAATCGTGGTCTGCGTCGAGGCCGCGGCGGAGGTGAGCACCATGAGGAACAGCAGATGCACCAGCACCGAGCCGATCGGCCCTTCGCCGAACACCGCGGTGCCCAGCGCGCCGAGGACATCGTCGACATGGGCCGGATTCGCCAGCCCCAAACCCTCCTCGCCGATTCCGGCGAAGGCCTGCGCCGCCACTGTCACCAGCAGGTACAGCGCGACGAGGGTGATGGTGGAGAGTACGGCGGACCGGCCTGGCGTGCGCCTCGGGTCCACCGTCTCCTGGTTCACCGAGACCGCCGAATCCCAACCCCAGTAGATGAAGACCATGAGCAGCAGGGCCGTGACGAAGTCGTTGAACGACCCGATCGCGAAGGGGTTGAACCATTCCCAGGTCGGCAGGCCCGCACCCGTGGACACGTTCCCGAAGACGACCCGCACCAGCGCGACCACGGCGAACAGCACCAGCATGAGGAATTCGACCGCCAGCAGCCAGGATTGCAAGCGCGCCGACACATCGATGCCAGCGACCGCGACCAACGTCATGACCACCAGATAGACAATTCCCAGCAACAGCACCCAGGGACTGGTGGGATCCGCGCCGATGCCCTGCGCGCCGATCAGCAGGAAGGTGTACTGCGAGCTGATCTGCGCCAGGCTGGCCATGACGAGCAGATCCGAGACCACGATGGCCCATCCGGCCATCCAGCCGGTGAACGGGCCGAAGGCGCGCGTCGCCCAGACGAAGGTGGTGCCCGGATCCGGTTCCACCGCATTGAGATCCCGATATCCGATGGCCACGAGCAGCATGGGCACGAACGCCAGCACCACGATGATCGGGGCCTGCAGGCCGACCGCCGCGACCACCAGGCCGAGGGTGGCGGTAATGCTGTAGGCCGGTCCGGTCGAGGCCACGCCGATGACGACGCTGGAGGCGAGGGAGAGCGCACCGGATCGCAGGGTGCTCGGTTCTGTCACCGGCCAATCGTAAGGGCAACCGGGCGGCAAACTCGCATCAGCCGGGGGTGGGAATCACATGCGGCCCGGCGGTGTGAATCACATGCGGCGCAGCGCGGCAATGCGCTGCTCGAGCTGGTCGGCGGTGGCCAGAGCCGTTGGCGGGCCGCCGCATTCGCGACGTAGCTCACCGTGGATGACGCCGTGCGCCTTGCCGGTGCGGTGGTGGTGCATGGCGACGAGGCTGTTGAGTTCGCGGCGCAGTTCACCGAGCCGGTCGGCGGTGGCGGCGCGTTCGGTGGCGGCGAGGACCCCGGCACCGGATTCGGTGCGGTTGCCCGCCGCCGCGGCGGCGCTGCGGTCCTGGAGCTGGCGGGTCTGGCGGTCGCGCAACAGCGCGCGCATCTGGTCGGCGTCGAGCAGGCCGGGGATGCCGAGATAGTCGGCCTCCTCATCGCTGCCCGCGAAGGTGGCGGTGCCGAAGGAATCGCCGTCGTAGATGACCTGGTCGAGCTCGGCGTCGGCGGCCAGGGCGACGAATTTGCGCTCCTCTTCGCCCGGTTCGTCCTTCTGTCGATTGGCGTCGATGAGCAGTTCGTCGTCGAGATCGCTCTTCTCGCGATGCGGTTTGCCGATCACGTGGTCGCGCTGCACCTCGAGCTGCGCCGCGAGGTCGAGCAGCACCGGCACCGACGGCAGGAAGACGCTGGCGGTCTCACCGGGTCTGCGGGCACGCACGAAGCGCCCGATGGCCTGGGCGAAGTACAGCGGGGTGGAGGCGCTGGTGGCGTAGACGCCGACGGCCAGGCGGGGTACGTCGACACCCTCGGAGACCATGCGCACCGCGACCATCCACGGATCGGTGCTGCGGCTGAACTCGCCGATGCGGTCGGAGGAGCCCGGATCGTCGGAGAGCACCACGGTAGGCCGGGAGCCCGAGATGTGTTCGAGCAGTTCGGCGTAATCGCGCGCCTTGTCCTGGTCGGTGGCGATGACCAGACCGCCCGCGTCCGGCATACCGGTGGCGCGCAGCTGCCGCAGTCGAGTGTCGGCGGCGGTGAGCACCTTCGACATCCAGTCGCCCGCCGGGTCCAGGGCGGTGCGCCAGGCGCGGGCGGTCTGCTCGGCGTTCAGCGGTTCGCCCAGCCGGGCGGTGTACTCCTCGCCCGCGCTGTCGCGCCAATGCGCCTCACCGGAGTAGGCGAGGAAGACCACGGGCCGCACGACGCCGTCGGCCAGGGCCTCCGCGTAGCCGTAGGCGTGGTCGGCGCGCGACTTCTCGAAGCCGGATTCGTCGGGCTCGTAGGTGACGAACGGGATCTTGGAATCGTCACTGCGGAACGGGGTACCGGTGAGCGCGAGTCGCCGGGTGGCGTCACCGTAGGCCTCCTCGACCGCCTCGCCCCAACTCTTGGCGTCACCGGCGTGGTGGATCTCGTCGAAGATGACCAGCGTGCGCCGATTCTCGGTGCGCACCCGGTGTTTGAACGGGTGCGAGGCCACCTGCGCGTATGTAACGACCACACCGTGGAAGTCAGCAGAGGTGGAGCCCGTGGAATTGGAGAAGTTGGAGTCGAGCTGGATGCCGACGCGCTGCGCGGATTCGGCCCACTGGTGTTTCAGGTGTTCGGTCGGGGCGACCACGGTCACCTGGTCGACGGTGCGGTCGTTGAGCAGTTCGGCGGCGATGCGCAGCGCGAAAGTGGTCTTACCGGCACCCGGGGTCGCGACGGCGAGGAAGTCTCGTGGCTTGGTCGTCAGATACTTGGTGAGAGCTCTGCGTTGCCATGCACGAAGCGAACCGCCACCACCCGAAGTCACTCGAAGAAGAGTAGCGATGCCGACCGACCGCGCACCAATCCGACACAGCATCGAAAAGTGGCTCACGACACAATGGCTGGTCGCCGCGCACGCGAGTTACCCGTCCGCGATGCTGTACCCACGATGAAAGACCACGATCGCGACCCGACCGCTCCCGCCTTCTCCGGCGAGGTGACCTCGCCCACCCGTATCGCTCGGGGGCGGGCCAAGCTGCGGCGGATCGGCGAATTGATCGCCCATGTGGCGGTGAAGGCGTGGGACGACTCCATTTTCGCCAAATCGGCGGCGGCGGCCTTCTGGCAAACCCTCTCGCTCGCGCCCCTGCTGCTGGGTCTGCTCGGCGCGCTCGGCTATGTGGGCGGTTTGTTCGGGCCCGACACCGTGCAGATCGTGGAGTCCAAGGTGGTGAGCTTCAGTCGGAAGCTGTTCAGCCCCAGCGTGGTCGACGATCTGATCGCGCCGACCGTCACCGATGTGCTGCAGAAGGGTCATGGCGGCGTGGTGTCGGTGGGCTTCGTGCTGTCGCTGTGGGCGGGGTCCTCGGCCATGGCCACCTTCGTGGACGCGATCACGGCGGCGCACGGGCAGGCCGATGCCCGGCATCCGGTCTGGCAGCGGCTGTTCGCGCTGCTGCTGTACGTGGGATTCCTCATCGCGGCGGTGCTGATTCTGCCGCTGGTGGCGTTGGGTCCGTCCATCGTGGGGCGCGCGCTGCCCGACGGCTGGCGCGAGCCGGGGCTGCGCCTCATCGACAGCTTCTACTACCCGGGCACGGCGCTGCTGCTCATCGTCGGGCTGACCACTCTGTACAAGCTGGCCCTGCATCGGACGCTGCCCTGGCATCGGCTCTTCGGCGGCGCGCTGGTGGCGGGTGTCTTCTTCATGGCGGCCAGTGAGGGGTTGCGTCGCTATCTGTCCTGGATCACCCGGACGGGTATCAGTTACGGGGCGCTCGCCACGCCCATCGCCTTTCTGCTGTTCACGTTCTTCCTGGGCTTCGCGGTCATTCTCGGTGCCGAGTTCAATGCCAGCGTCCAGGAGTTCTGGCCCGCCCGAGATACCCGCTGGGCGCAGATCAAGCGGTGGTGGAGCGCGCGCCGCCACACCCACCGGCCCGATCCGGATGCGGACCCGCCGGATACGGATCCGGACGAACCCGACCGTCCGGATCCGCTGCCGCAGTCGCTGCGGATCATTTCGTAGCGGCCGAGGTCAGCGAGAGTGCCAGCAGGGCCAGGGCGAGCAGCGCTCCGGCCGCCAGAACGGCGAGCAGCAGGCTGGCGCTGGTCGCGGAGGTGTGGGCGGCCAGGTGGTCGTGGAAGCGCAGGTGGATGCCGAGGTGGGCGGTGGTCCAGACCGCGTAGGAGGCCAGTGCGCTGCGCACCACCAACGGGCTCGCGGCGACCGCGGCCGCGGCGAGTGGGATGGCCGCCGCGAGGTTCATGGCTCCGTAGTCGAGCATGAGGTGGGGGTTGTAGGGCATGCCCAAGTTGACCCAGGACAGGGCGAAGAACGATTCGGGGGCGGCGAGAATCCAGCTGCCCAGGACAGCGGAGACGGCGGCGAAGAAGGCCAGGCCGCCGCGCACCACACGCGCTCGGGTGCCGGTCATGATGCGCTGTCGGTACGGTCGAGCAGGAACTGCTCGAATGTGATGGTGCCGCCGGGGTTTTCGGGCGCCAGGTGGTGGCCTTCGCGGTATCCGCGCGCGATCGCGCCGGGCAGGCGGGGCGAGAGCACCGGGCGGCGGCGACCGGTGATCGCGTGGTGGACGCGGGCCAGCTCGCGCACGTCGCGCACCTGCGGGCCACCGAGATCGACTGTGCGACCGAGGGGTTCGGCGGTGGCGAGGGCGGCCAGCCGGTCGGCGACATCGCGGATGTCGATGGGCTGGAAGCGGAATCCGGCGGGGGCCAGGGTGAACGGCAGCCAGCGTGGTCTCGCGAACATGGTGGCCAGCAGGTCGTGGAACTGGGTGGCGCGCAGGATGGTCCACGGCAGGCCGCTGGTCGAGATCGTCTGCTCCGCCGCGAATTTGGCGCGGTAGTAGGGCAGCGGGATCCGGTCCACGCCGACGATGGACACGTTCACCACATGTGGTCGGCCGCCGGTGCGGCCGATCGCGTCGACGAGGTGGCGGGCGGCGGCCACATCGCCGCGGCCGTAGGTGGTGGCGCAGTGCACGACGACGTCGACTCCGGCGACGGCGGCATCGAGTCCGGTGCCCCGGCGCAGGTCGCCCACGACGCGGCCCGGGGCCGGGCGTCGGCTCAGCACCCGAACTTCGGACTGCCCGTTGTCCAATCGGGCCGCGACGGTCCGGCCCAGTTTCCCGGTGCCGCCGGTGATCAACACTGTTCTCATACTGACCTCTTTCCGCGGTGGTGGTCGATTCACGAGTTCAGAACCGGACAGCGGCCGCGAATGTGACAGGACGCGGGCGGGTGTGACGCGGCTCGCAGCGGCACGGGCGGCGGCACGGGTGACATAGTGTCGCGAGACATGGATTCGACCGCCACCGACCGCGCCGCACGCGCCGCCGTGTTCGAGGAACATCGGCAGCGCCTGTTCGGGCTGGCGTACCGGCTGCTGGGCTCCGCGACGGATGCGGAGGACATGGTGCAGAGCGCGTATCTGCGCTGGCACGACGCGGACTGGGTGGATGCGCCCGGGCCGTGGCTGAACAAGGTGGTCACGAATCTGTGCCTGAACCAGCTCACCTCCGCGCGGGCGCGGCGCGAAACCTATCCCGGACCGTGGCTGCCCGAACCGGTGCTCACCGAGTCCGGGGCGCTCGGACCGTTGGAGACCGCCGAGCAGCGCGAATCGGTCTCCCTGGCCTTGCTGGTGCTGCTCGAACGTCTGACGCCCGCCGAACGCGCCGTCTTCGTGCTGCGTGAGGCGTTCGACTATCCGCACCGCGAGATCGCCGAGATCCTCGATATCGATCCCGCGCATTCACGTCAGCTGCACCACCGTGCCCGCGCGCATCTGCGCGGTCGGCGAAACACGTACGCGGCCAGCGAGTCCCAGCATCGGCGCATGGTCGTCGAATTCATCGCCGCGGCCCGCTCCGGCGACGCCGACCGGCTCCGTCGGCTGTTGGCCGACGAGGTGGTGTCGTGGATCGACGGCGGCGGCGCGACGGCGGCGCGGCGCCCCATCGAGGGCCGCGAGCGGGTGCTGCGCTATCTGCTCGGTATCCGCCGCCGCCCCGAGGCCACCCGCATCACCACCGCTGTGGCGGCCGTCAACGGCGCGCCCGCCCTACTGGTCTTCGACGACGGCGCACTCGGCGCGATTCTCACCCTGGAACTCGACGGCGATCGCGTGGTCGCGCTGCGCACCATCGCCGCCGAGGACAAACTCGCCTTCGCCGCAAGGGAATTCATCGGTCGAGAAGGTTCGCGCCATGACCGATGACGGAGTATGGCCGCGTCTCAGCCGGTGATGCGCAGTGCGTACGCGTGTCGACTGGCCGTGGCGGCGGGATTGCCGCCGTCGGGCAGCGCGATGGTGACGCCGCCGGGGACCGACCGGGTGGCCAGGGGCGCGCGGTCCGCGCCGAGCAGCGTGACGGTGGTGTCCGCGCCGACGGGAAGAGCCGTCCGCACCGTGAGTTCGGCACCCGGCCATGTGGTCGCGAGGACGTATACCGCAGTGTCGGTCATCGTGAAATAGACCGTGCCGGAGGAGGATTCGGCGCTGGGTTGATGCCAGGGGCGGGTGCCGTGGATGGCTTCGCCATTGACGCGCAGCCATTCGCCGACCACCCGCAGCCGGTCGACCATCTCCTCCGGAATGGTGCCGTCGGCGCGGGGGCCGATATTGAGCAGGTAATTGGACCCGTCCGCGACGGCCGCGATCAGTTCGCCGATGAATTTCTCGGCGGGGTCGAGGATGTCGGCGACATTGTGGCTCCAGGAGAATCCCATGGCGCGCGCCACCTCGACCGGTACGCCGACCGCGCCGCGGGCGGGGATCTGGTAGAGGCTCGCCTGCTCGCGCACCTGATAGTCGAAGTGGGTGGTGTGGTCGCCGAACCGGTCGTTCACGAGGACGCCGTCGGGGTTGAAGGTCGCGGCCTGGTTGTGGAACTCGGCGATGATGTCGTTGCCGCGGAAATACGCTTCCGGCCCGCCGACATCCGCCCAGAGCAGGTCGGGGTGGTATCCGGCGATGAGTTCGCGCAGCTGGGCGCGCACGTGGTCGCCGTAGCCGGGCACGTCCAGATAGCCGGTGTAAGGGACCGGATGCTGCGTGTAGGCATTGCGCGCGCCCTGTTTGTCGAATACCGCCGCGGCGAGCAGTTGCGTCGGCTGGAACGCGCCTCCGCGCATACTGTCCAGCATCGACGACAGGCGCTGTCGGGCGAGGTCGCCGCCGGGTGCGGGATTGAAGAATTCCGGAATCGAGTAGTACAGACCGGCTTTGAGGTCGCGACGGCGGGCCGCGGTGACGAGTTCGCCGACCAGATCGCGGCCGGGGCCCAGCGCTGTCGCGGTGCGATTGGTGACACGGCTGGGGAACAGGGCGAAACCGTCGTGGTGTTTGGCGGTGAGCACGAAGTAGCCCGCGCCCGAATCGCGTATCAGGTCGGCCCAGGCGTCGGGGTCGTAGCGCTCGGCCCGGAATCGGGACAGGAAGTCGTCGTAGACCACCTCGGGTCCGTAGGTCTGCCGGTGATGCTCCCACTGCGGCGAGCCCGGCACCTGCTGGAGCAGCCAATACCATTCGGCCAGCGGCATGGGCAGCGCCGACCACGCCGGAACCGCATACGGGCCCCAGTGGATGAAGATCCCGAATTTGCGGTCGCGCCACCACTGCGGCAGCGGATGGCTCGCCAGCGATTCGCGGGTGCCGACGTATCCGCCAGGTGCCGCGGTAGCGATCGTGGTGTGTGCGCCGCCCACGGCGAACGCCCCGCCCAGCGCCGCCCCACGTAGCAGTGTCCGTCGACCGATCCGCATACCGTACTCCCCTGCTGAGCGCGAAATTACTTGTCGCCCAGCCGAAAATACCCGACACGGCGATCTTCGGCGGTGTCGATGACCGATCCCCTCCCCCTTCTACTTTATACATGATTCCGGGACCTCATGAGCCCGCGATTCGTGGTCCATAATCGCTCGCGAAAAGCCGAAACCACCAGGTGAGGAGTAGCGGATGGCCGATGTGCTGAGCTTCGGGGAGATCGACCGGACACAGGTCGACCTGGTCGGCGGCAAGGGCGCGAACCTCGGTGAGCTGTCGCGGATCGACGGCGTCGAGGTGCCGGACGGGTTCTGTGTGACGACGGCGGCGTTCACGCGGGCGGTGGCGGGTGTGTCGGCGGTCGAGGAGAGGCTCGAGCGGCTGTCGCGGTTGCAGCCCGATGATCAGGACGCGATTCGGGAGTGGAGTGCCGAGCTTCGGCGGGCGGTGACCGAGATCGCCATTCCGGAGGACGTGGCGGCGGAGATTCTCGGCGCGCACGCCCGGCTGGGAGTGGAGCACGCGTATGCGGTCCGCTCCAGCGCGACGGCGGAGGATCTGCCCACCGCGTCGTTCGCGGGGCAGCAGGACAGCTATCTGAATGTCATCGGTGCACAGGCGATTCTCGACAGTGTCAGCCAGTGCTGGGCGTCGCTGTTCACTGAGCGTGCCGTCACCTATCGCCTGCGAAATGGGTTCGGCCACAAGCAGGTTCGGATGGCGGTCGTGGTGCAGCGGATGGTGTTCCCGCGCGCTTCGGGCATTCTGGTCACCGCCGATCCCGTCACCTCCGATCGCACGGTCGTCTCCATCGACGCGGGTTTCGGTCTCGGTGAGGCGCTGGTCTCCGGATTGGTGAACGCCGATGTCTACCGGGTGCGCGGCGACGAGGTCATCGGCGCGGCGATCGCCACCAAGAAGCTCGCCGTCGAAGCGGCGCGGGAGGGCGGCACCCGGGTGCGCGACATCGCCGAGGAGCATCGGGACGAGCCGGTGCTGTCGACGGAGGAGGCGTTACGGCTGGCGCGGCTGGGGCGTCGGATCGAAGCGCATTTCGGCAACCCGCAGGACATCGAGTGGTGCCTCGACGGGGACACCTTCCGCATTGTGCAGAGTCGGCCGATCACCACGCTGTTCCCGATTCCCGAGGCCGCGGACGACGAGCACCGCGTCTACGTCTCGGTCGGGCATCAGCAGATGATGACCGATGCGATGAAGCCTTTGGGAATTTCGCTGTGGCAGTTGACGAGTCGAGCGCCCATGCGCACCGCGGGCGGGCGGTTGTTCGTGGATGTCACCGCGCCGCTGTCCTCGCCGACCGGCGGGATCGGGCTGGCCGAGGCGCTCGGCACCTCCGATCCGTTGATCGGGGACGCGCTGCGGACGGTGATCGAGCGCGGGTTCGTTCGCCAAGTCCCGCACGAGGATTCGGTCGCCATGCCGCCGCGCACCGCACCTACGCCGATCGAGACCGATCCCGAGATCGTCCGCGAACTGATCGCGGAGAGCGAAGCCTCCCTGGCCGCCCTGGAACGCGATATTCACGCTCACTCCGGATCGGCACTGCTCGACTTCGTTCACGCCGATATCGGGGAGTTGCAGCGAGTCCTGTTCACGCCGCGCGGTTTACAGGTGATCAATGCCGCGATGGACGCCTCGGCGTGGCTCAACGAGCATATGCGCGAATGGCTCGGCGAGAAGAATGCCGCCGATGCGCTCACCCAATCGGTGCCCGGGAACGTGACCTCGGAGATGGGGTTGGCGCTGCTGGACGTGGCCGATGCGATCCGGCCGCATCAGGAGGTGGTGGCGTACCTGCGGCAGGTCGAAAAGACCGGGGCCGGAAGCGATTTCCTCGACCAGCTGGCCACGTACCCGGGCGGCGCCGAGGCGCGGGCCGCGCTCGAGGACTTCCTCGACAGGTACGGCATGCGCTGTGTCGGCGAGATCGACATCACCCGGCCACGCTGGAGCGAAAACCCCACCACGCTGGTGCCGACAATCCTCGGCAATGTCGAGAACTTCGGCCCCGGCGCGGGTCGGCAGCGCTTCGACCAGGGCCTGCGCGAGGCCGAACGGCAGAAGGGGCACCTCCTGGAACGCTTGCGCGCCTTGCCGGATGGAGCGCGTAAGGCCGAGGAGACCGAGCGCATGATAGACCGCGTCCGCACCTTCTCCGGCTACCGCGAGTATCCGAAGTACCGCATGGTCAGCCGCTACTACATCTATAAGCAAGCCCTGCTGCGCGAGGCCGAGAACCTGGTGCGGGCCAAAGTTATTCGCGATCCCGAAGACATCTACTACCTCACCTTCGACGAGCTCCGCGAGGTCGTGCGCACCCAGCACGCGAGCGCCGAACTCATCGACGAACGCAAGGCCGCCTTCCGCACCTACCAGACTCTCACCCCGCCGCGCGTCCTCACCTCCGACGGCCAAGCCCTCACCGGCACCTACCGCCGAGAAGACCTGCCCCCGAACGCACTTCCCGGCATGCCCGTCTCCGTCGGCACCGTCGAAGGCCGCGCCCGAGTCCTCACCGACATCGCCCAGGCCGATCTCACCGCCGACGACATCCTCGTCACCGCCTACACCGACCCGAGCTGGACCCCGCTGTTCGTCACCATCAAGGGATTGGTCACCGAAGTAGGCGGCCTCATGACCCACGGCGCGGTGATCGCCCGCGAATACGGCCTCCCCGCCGTCGTCGGCGTCGAACACGCCACCGACCTGATCCGCGACGGGCAGCGCATCCGCGTGAACGGCACCGACGGCTACGTCGAAATCCTGTCGGCGGAGTTCGAGAAGTAGGGTGGCCACAGGCCACCGATACCTGCGAATGACGAGTACCGCTTGATGGAGACAACCGAAGCTCGGATCGACGACACGAGAAGCGTTTTCGGCACGGCCGGGGCGGTCGACCTCGGCCGGGCTGCCGTGCGTGTACATGGCGTCGGCGTGTATTACCGCCGTTTCTTCGAGCTCGGGGACAACCATTTCGAACGGATCCGCGCGGAGCACGAATTTCAGTCATTGACCGAGTCCACCAAACCTGGGACCGCCCGTCGCAGCGGTATCTATTTGACGCCTGTCACGTCGAGCGGGGACGGGCTGCGGTTTCGGCTGCTGCGCTGTTCGACCAACCTGTCCGGGCCGACCGAGGGTTTTCGTGCTACCGACACGAGCATTGTCGACGCGCTGAATCGTGCGGCGGACACCATCTTTCGAGGACATGCTCGGTTGAATCACGTGCTCGCGCAGATCTATCACAACACCGCGGCTACGGATGAGCGGAAGCAGTCCAAGGCCAAGATCTCGGCGCATGCGGACAAGACCAAGGACATGCCCGTCAATGGGATCATGGCCTTTTGTACGTTCTATGACGGGCTCGACAAGCTGCGGCCCTTGGCCGACGACCCCTTCGACTACGGCGTGAACGGTGTCAGCGGGTTGACCAAACTCCGCTTCCGCCTGAAGGATTCGGCCGAAGAGCGCAACGGGCTGCCCGCGCAGTTCACCCTGACGCTGTATCCCGGCTCCGTCTTCTTCATGCCGCTGTCCACCAACCGCCTCTACACCCACGAAATCCGTCCCTCGATGTTGGACGCCGAACTGCTGCCGACCCGAATGGGATACGTGGTGCGATGCTCGAATACCGAAGCGGTGCACAAGAACGGCCAGACATTCCTGGACAGAGCCGGTGGGTTGGTGGCGCTGGAACCGCCCACCCAGGAGGGCATGGACAAGTTGCGCAAGCTGTACGCCGAGGAGAACCGCACCTCGTCGTTCATCGACTACGGCGACCAATTCCTGTTCAGCATGAACGCGGGAGACTACCTTGCTCCCCGCCTCTAGCATCTCGGACGAAATCGCCTCGTACGCTTTGCCTCCCGAAGAAGACCTCTACGCGAAGCTCTCCACCTCAGCCGCCTGGGAAGACGTAGGAAAAGGCCGTCGAGCCGCCATCCTCACCAAAACCGATGCCACCGGCGGCGTCCCCCTGGTCCGCACCACCGCCCAATACACCAACCCGCCGCAACACTTCCGCTCCGTGCACAGCGACCTGGCACAACGCATTCAAGCGCTGGCAGGCCTCCCAGTCGGCTTCAACAGCGCCCTCCTCGAGTGCTACACCAACGCCTACGCCACCATGGGCAGCCATTCGGACCAGTCCCTCGACCTGGCCGACAACTCCTTCATAGCCCTCTTCTCCTGCTACCAACACCCCCCAACCACCCCACCCCGAAAGCTGATCGTCGAATCCAAGGAATCCCCCGAAACATTCGACATCCCGCTCCCCCACAACGGCATCATCGCCTTCTCCGTAGCCGCCAACCGCCGCTTCAAACACAAAATCATCCTCGACACCTCCACCCGCCCACCGGAAAACCACTGGCTCGGCATAACCTTCCGCACCTCGAAAACCCTCCTCCACTTCCACGACGGCCAACCGCACCTCCCCCACGGCCCACGCCTCACCTCCGCCGACGACAACCAACGCCGCGTCTTTTACCAGCTACGTCGCCGCGAAAACAACGAAACCGACTTCACCTATCCCCCACTGACTTACACCGTCAGCGACAGCGACCTGCTACCTCCCGCCTGAATCGACTCCGCCCGCTCAACGCGGCGGGGCGGCATGCCGACGAAGTTGCCAAATGCGGGCTCCGCCCGCGAACGCCATCAGGAGCGTGCCCGCTATCGCGGCGAACAGCAGGGCGACACCGAGCGGCCATTCGAATTCCCAACCCAGGAATGCGATCACCACTCGTTGCATGTTCTGCAGGATGAAGATCAGCAGGATGATCAGGACCAAGGCACCGGAGGCGAGGCCGAGCCAGATGCGGCCGGTTTTGGTGTGTTTGATCGGCGTGCGAGGGCGGCTCTCGGTGGGCGGCGGTACGGACGGCGGCGGGGCGGCGGGCCTGCCGGTTGGAGGTGGCGGCGCGGAAGGCGGAGCCGACCGGGTGGGGGGCGGGGTGTGGGGTGGTTCCGGTGTGCTCGTCATGGATTTCGAGTACCCAGCGCAAGCAAAACCATCGGCGGCCATGCGATGGGAAGCTTCGGCACGGTCGCCCGCGTGTCGAACCCGGTGCTCTCCCGCGCGGTGCTGAACTGGGGCCGGAGCAGGGACCCGACACCCGACCGGAGGGACACCGCCGATGCACAACATGGTCATTGCCGCGCTCGGTGCTGTGGGCGCATGGCTGCTGGTTGCCGGACCGCTGCACCAGGCCACCATCGAGCTGCGTGAACAAGGGCTTACCGATCGTGCCAACCTGCCCGATCCAAGGCTGCGTCCGCGTCGCATTTCGCCGTGGTGGTGGTTGTTGCCGCCGGTGGCGTATTGGAAACATCATCGCGAGCGGGATCGAATCAAGCGGCTGGCATTGGAGACCATGTCCGCCAGTGATATCGAGCGCATGCTGGCCTTCTCCAATACCGCCCTGGGCTGGTTGTTCGTCGCCGCGGGCGCGACCCTGATCGCTATCAAGGAGACCTACGAGCTGGTCGAGATCGGTCACTGGCACCCGGCCTGGACTTGGATCATCGTCGCCACGGCTCTGCTCTTCGCGGTCGGCAATGCCGCGCTACAGACGTCCCGCACCAGCCGCATTCTCGCGGCCAGCGGGGGCGCGGGCTGACGCTGCCGGGCAATTGAGCAGCTGCGTCGACGCGCCTTGGAAGTCGCAGCCATTCGTCGGGGACAAGCGACGCGGCGGACGACGACTCGCGTGGTGTGCATTTGGACCCGGGCCTCTTTAGACCCCCCTGGCGAAGGGACCGGGTTGTGGCGGATAGGGGACGCCGCCGACGCCCCGAGCACGGTCGTAGAGCTGTTCATTGGCCGCTGCCATCTGAGCGGTCGTGGCGCAACCAGGCGAGGCCGTACGCAGCAGCGCAACCAGCACCGCGTCTGAAGGCGCACGCAGCATCGGCACCGGCCCAGGAGAAAAGCGCTTGATCAAGACGACACCGCTGAGGCCGATGTCGGCGGGTGAGGTCTCGGCTAGCGTCGCCTCTATCAGCTCGACGGCGTGCGCGGTGGGAACGATGGCCTGCCCCCACGGATGCGGGCGATCCCACTCCCCCAGATCGATCAACTTCTCCACGTCAGGGCGCATGCGATCGGCAAAGTCTTCGAACGCCAACTCTTCGACATCGAGGGGTGATAGTCCGAGGGGCGGGCGGCTCGCGTCGTAGACAACAGCTTTGAGTTCGAACGAGGAACCCTTTGCCTGCCCCGAAATATGATCCGCAACGATATCGCCCTGCGCGGCAATGAGTTCCGCAGCCGAGGCATACCGTACGCGGCACGAGAGCACACTCGCCGGTGCTGCGATCAAGCGCAAGGTCGCCTTGGTGATGACGCCGTGGCGGCCCATCCCCGAGCGGAGGGCATCGAATAGTTCGCGTCGGTGGTACGGAGTGCAGGTGACGACTTCGCCTGTGACGGTGACGGCTTCGAGTTCGAGGACATTGGCGGCCTGAGTTCCGTGGATATGGGAAGCTCCGCCGATTCCGGCGGCCGAGAGTGTCCCGCCCACAGTCAAATCGAGATAGTCGGTCAGCACCGGCGGCACACGACCGCATGGCAGCGTGGCCTCCAGCACCTCTCGCCAGGTCGCCCCCGCGTCCACGACAACGCGGTCTTCGCTCACCTCGTGCACACGCGCCATGCCGCGCATGTCCACGGAGATGCCGTCGGTCAGCGACTCACCGCGGGTCGAGTGCCCGCAACCACGGGCGAGCACGTCCACCCGCACGCCCGTCAAAGCGTCCCGGACGAGTGCCGCGACCTCGGCAGCGGAGGCCGGTCGCACGGCTCGGCACGGACTACGGCTGACAATGCCACCGAAATCACGCGTCGCACCGTGCAGACCCACCTCCGTCATAGCCAAACTCTATAGAAAGCGTCCTGGTCGTCTCCGCTACGCCCGTTCTTCAACGACCCGGGGGCGTTGGGCATAGACATATAGATGGGTCTCAGGTTCTGCCTGGGTGGGGGCGGGTCTGTAGAGCACAACTCGCGTTTCGAGAACCGCGAACCCAGCCTGTTCCACTACCCGATAGAGATCGTCGCGGTGGTAGCCACTGACTCGGACATCGGTGTCCAGGAAGGTGACCGTCGCGTCGTCGAGATCAGCCTCGACCATACTGATCACCAGGTAACCTCCGGGCTCAATTGCCTCATAGAGGACCGAGAGCGCCTGCCGGATACCGGAGCGGGGCAGCATCAGCAAAGAGAAGAACGCTACCGCGCCGTCGAATCCAGTTCCGGTGAACTCCAAGACATCACAGACATGCAGCGCGGCCTCGGGGACCGCTGTCGCAGCGGCGGAAATCATCGCGGGCGAAATATCAATGCCTACAACCTGAATCCCGGCATCGACCAACTGGCAGGCCGTCGGAACACCATTTCCGCAGCCGACGTCCAGCACCCGTGCGCCGACGCCCAAACGCTCTGCGATCCAGACAGCAGCGCGAACCTGCTCGGGCCTGTCCGAATACGCTAATCCATAACGCTGTACCAAACGATCGAAAACCTGCGCCTGCGAGGATCTTTCGTTCGAGCCGGACACACGGTCACGACCCGACCGCAATCCCGGCTCCTGCTCATCCATCCGCAACGCTCACCCCTCGCTCCGACCGGACCCCACGCGGGCACCGCTCGATTTTGCGCTGGTTCACGCCCCGGTCCCTGGTGCCCCGTCGGCCAGTCTGGTTAGCGCTATGCGGTGTGCGCGAATACTCGGCCAGGGTATAGCTCGCCTTCGAACCGTCGGGTCGGGGGCCCGTTGGGCGTGCGGCTCCCCCGGGCACTCCGAACACGACGACGGATGGAGATAGCCGGATGCGTAGCTGCGGGCCCGCGCACCGACCGAGTCGCGTGCTCGGAATGTCCGCGCTCAGACTAGAGACCCCCGACCGGTACGCCGCGAAGAAATGCGGTGAACGGCACGAAATCGTCCGACTAGCAGTAGCAAGCCGCCGCGCCGCGCGCATCCGGTCTCGTGGGTGCCCGCACTGAGGGGAAGGAGGCATTCGCGATGGCTCTGCGCTGGACTGACTATCTGACGGTCGATCCGCCCCGGCCGTTTCGGATCCGCTACCGCGACGGTCGTCTGGTCGCCGCCGAGGTCATCGGCGCCCAGGTGCTGCACGACGACTTGCGCTGCGGCCCCGAGCATGTCACCCCGGGGCAGGTGTGCGAGTACTGTGTGCTGTTCGCCGACCGTCACATCGAGATCGTCGTCGCCACCGAGTGTGGTTGGCACCTGTGCGGACAGCCGGTGACCCTGCTCGACCTCGCTCGCGTTTTCGCCCCCGACACACGACCGCCATTGATCGGCGAGAGCCGGTCTCGTTGAATGGCAAACGGACCCGGTGTGCGCATGGCGAGCACGAGAGTGACTGCTGGAATCTTGTGCGACGAGTTTCCGAACAAGCCGAGCCGAGCCGCTCCCAATCGCGTTCCGACACTCAACGACGGCGCTGCGCCTGCGCACCTACACCGCGGTGACCGCCTGTAAGGCAGCTGGTCCTGGGGAGGTCCGCCGTGCGACCGCCGAAATCTGTCATCCGTGGCGAAAACCAGCGGCATCAACTGTCAGCGGGAGCGGATGCGATGAACGAACAGCTGGATGACTGACGCCCATTCTCGAGACTGGCACGAGCTGGCCTGCACGTCACCGACGGCGAGGACTGTGTCTCCCCAGCCGGTCGAGCAGTCGTCGATCCGGCCGAAACCGCGACCAATCTGCAAGCTTCCGCCTCGCAGGAACAGCCACCGACGCGACAAGGACCGCAGGTCGCGACAGCATAATTTTATGATTGCCTTATCGTGATAGTGATGTCACGATAATCTGGAAGCGTCGCAATGTGGCGACGGCCCGCGGGAACGAAGGGGTTCTGGGATGGCAATCAACATGGCCGAGGTTCGCAAGAATTTCGATCAGTACCTGGTCAAGGACACAGAGCGGATGAACGCGGTGCGGCTGGCACCGCGTCCGGACAACGGCTTCTACGGGCCGGGCACGCTCAACTGGGAGTTGGCCGAGGAGACTCCACTGGCCTTCATCCTGGGTATCTACCGCGGCGCGATCGAGGTCTTGTTCGATCCCCAGGTCGCTGAATCGGTCTCGACGCACAGCGTGATGCAGTCCGATACCCTCACCCGCGCCCGCCGCTCGATCATGTTCTTCCAAATGGCCGCGTTCGGCGACTCCGAATCCGCGATTCGTGCCGGTCGCACCCTGTACCGGGTGCATTCGCACATCAACGGCTTCGATCCGATCACCATGCGCGAATACGACGGCACGAGTGTGGAAATGGCGCTGTGGACACACGCGCTGGGGATCGTGGCGATCGCCGATGCCTTCGCCCAGTTCGGCCGACCGCTGAGCAAGGCCGAGAAGGACCGTTTCGCTGCGGAGAATGTGCCCTTCGCGCAATTGGTGGGCGTCGATCCGAAGGATGTGCCGACCACCTTCGAGGGTCTGCGCGAGATCGCGCTGGGCTGGCTGCCGCGTATGGCCTTGGGGCTCAAGGGCACTCGAGATATCGATTTCCTGCTTCGGACGCCGTGGAACTCGCCGGGGGTCATGTCGGTGGCGGGTCCCGCGCTGCGGGTGGTATCCATCGCCATGTCTCGGCACCTGGCACCGGAGTTGCTGGAGATGGCACGGTTCCACCCCTCGAAATTCAGCGTGCGGCTGGCCGAGATCGTCGTGCGGGCGATCGTTCAGGTCCAAGGTAGGGGGCCGCTGCGAGACATTGTGCAGATCGTCAGTCCCGAAGGCTGGGGCATGATGCGTCAGGCGTTCGAGGCCGACCCGAACCTGCCGCTGGCCGCTCCGGAGATCCGTGCGAACGCACATCTGCTCGTCCGTCAGGATGGGCCCGGCAACAAACATTCGGACCTCGAGCACTCACCGTTCGTGCGAGATCAGGCGACCAACACCACGTTGCAGGTCGGCAAGCCGGAGTATCTCCAGTCACACAGCGCCTGAACCGGAATTTCGCCATGGCATACGTGATCGCGGAGCCGTGCGTGGACGTGATGGACAAGGCATGTGTTGCGGAGTGCCCCGTGGACTGCATCTACGAGGGCGGGCGCAAGCTGTACATCCATCCGGACGAATGCATCGATTGCAGTGCGTGCGAGCCGGTCTGCCCGGTGGACGCGATCTTCTACGCCCCGGACCTGCCCGAGCGATGGGCCGAGTACAGCACCGCCAACATCGAGTTCTTCGCCGATCTCGAATCACCCGGCGGTGCGGCCGAGGTCGGTGTGCTCGCCCGGGATGCGGCGTGTGTTTGCGCTGTGGCTCCGCGGACCACGCCGATACCGAGGCGCGAGCCTCCCCCGCCGGTGTGGCGGACTCTGGCCCGCATGGCCCGTCGGCAATGGAACCGGTAATCACTCGCCATCATCGAGCCGACGGGCCTTCCGATGCAGCTTCGCTATCCTCACCGGGTGAGTACAGACGCCGCGCCCGCCCGCAAGCGCGGGCGGCCGCGCGCCACCGCCGCCGAGATCCAAGCGCGCCGGGACAAACTCGTGCACGCCGCCTATGAAGTGTTTCTCGACAAGGGGTATCACGCGACCTCGATCTCGGACATCACCAGCCGGGCAGGTTTGGGCTTCGGCACCTACTACAAGGGTTTCGACAACAAGCGCGAGATCCTGGACCCGGTCATCGATTACGGCGTTGAGCAGATTCTCGGTGACATTCTGGGCGGCGATCTGAGTCCCGCCCCGGCACCGACCTCTGTCGACGACTTCGAAAACCAGCTCCGCGGCATCGGCCACCGTATCCGCGAGGCCTTCGCCGCCCGCCCGCGTCTAGCGAAATTCCTTGTCATGGAAGCGAATACCATCGACGAGGCCGCTAGCGAACGCTGGTATGGCCTGGTCGACCTGGGTGCCACGCTCGTCGCCGCTTACCTCGAACAGGGAATCACCGCCGGAGTCCTTCGCGAAGAGTTCGACACCTCTGAAACCGGGCAAGCCGTGATGGGCACGATCCTCATGGGTGTCGTCCGCGCCGCGCGACACGATAGCTCGGCCGGAATCCCGGCCGCCTACATCGACGCGGTTATCGCACTTGTTCGTGCTGGGGTCAGCCGTGACGAGTGCACACCGAATGGCTCCACGACCTAGTTCTGCGGCATGTGCCGTAGCAGCGCTGACCAATTCAGGCACATTGTGGGGCACGACCTGAACCGCGAACGCGGAGGGCACACTCAGGCTGGTATCCCGTCTGCGTGACTGGGGCAAGATCCGACGTCGACGCGGCGCTGGCGGCTACCTGCTACTCCCCGCCTCGGGTCAGGTCGAAGCCGGGCGTTCACTGCCCTGCCCAGGCCCCTGGAATCGGATCGATCAGCGCAGGTGGAAGCGGAAGTAATAGCCGAGGCCGCGCCGCCGCCAATCACGAACCATCGCCAGTGTGGGGAGCCAAAAGGTGTCGGGACGCGGCAACCTGCCGCGCCGGACACCGACGAGTCCGAAGCGACGCAGGTTGCGGGCGATAACCAGTAGCGGAAAATCGGGCTGGTAGTCGTAGTCCAGTCGACCTTTGCCGAGAAGCTCGGTGATGAGGCGCGACATTTGTTCTGGTGAACGGGTCACGCCTTTGATCGTCGGGTGTTCACGATGCCACTGCTCGGCCGCCTCCTCGGAGGCGAAAAAGCTGTTGAAGTCACACCACCCCACGACGCGGCGCGGCATTTCTCGCATGGGGTAACCCAGGTGCACACGTAACGTTTTCGGGCTGTAGTCCAGCAGAACCCCGTCACGTCCGACCAAGCGCACCGGCTGACCTGTCTGTCTGCATACCGAGTCGACCACCACGTCCGAGCCTGGGAATTGGCCCGATATCGCGCAGGCCTCGACCGCGCATTCGGCGAACCAGCTCTGCTGCCCGTCCACGGTGACCCGGTAGTGGTTGGCGAAGGTCGCGAACGGACGCGCGTAGACGAGCTCGCCCAGCGGCGGCTGCGGAGTGGACAGGGGTTCGTCCTGGAATACGGGGCTGTCCGCGTGTTCCTCGTCTTGGCACGCCACACAGATGGCACCCTCGAGAGCGCGCAGATCGGCGGCGAGTTCCTCGTCGGACAACTGGAATCGGTCGCGCAGTTCCGCCCGTGTCGGTGCGGATCCTTTGTTCCTTACCTGCTCCATGATCGCGGACCTGATATCCCGCGCTCGAGTGGGGAGTTCTGCCATGGTTTTCCTCCGTTGTGATCACTGATCACTTTTCAATCGTTGATCACTAAACCTTCCCTCGAAGGCCAGCATTGTCAACAACCGACCCGCCGTAGCGTTCGTCACGGTCGCCCACCTGGGGTCTATCCGGGTACGGTGTCTGTGATCGGCGATCACTGAGTTATCAGTGCTCGCGAGGAAGCTGGAACAGGAGGATTCATGGCCGCACCGCCCGACGCTCAGCCGCCGACGAGGCGGGCCGAGCGCCGCGCCGCCACAACCGCGGAGATAAAACTGCGGGCTCGCGCGCAGTTGGCGGAAGCGGGAACCGGGGGACTGTCATTGCGAGCCATCGCACGGGAGATGCGCATGGCTCCGGCGGCACTGTTTCGCTACTTCGACTCCCAATCGGCTTTGATCACCGCGCTGTGCGTGGACGCCTACGACGCGATGGCCGACGCCATGGTCGCCGCCCAACCGACGGCCGAGGCGGATCCGGCCGGGCACTGGCGCGCGATCTGCGTGGCGGCACGCGGCTGGGCGCTGGCGAACCCCGGCGAGTTCGCCCTCATCAACGGCACGCCGATCCCGGGGTATCAGGCCGAGCCCGACCAGACCGGTCCGGCGTCCGGGCGGGTGGTGAATGTCCTGGCCAGCGCCTACCTCGCAGCCATCGCGGCGCAGGTCGCCGATCCCGCCGCGACGGATGTACCCGCCCTCTCCGCCGGGCCGCTGCTGATGGGCGATGAGGCGATGCCCGATACGCCCATCCCGGGGGTTCTCATCAATGCGTGGGCGTCGATACTGGGCTTCATCGCCGCAGAGGTCTTCGGCAGTCTGCGCCATCTCATCAACGACGTCGACGCGCTCTATGACAGTCACATCACCACGGTCATGCGAGGCATGGGATACCGGCTCGATCGGACGACGGGCACTCGCCCAATGGACGCCAAGGCTTAGGGAGCTACCAATGAGCAAGCGGGCCACGACAATTGCCAATGTCAGGATGCTGCTGAGCCAGGAACGGCACGACCTCGCGACCCTGTTGGGCTCGCTGTCCGAATCCGACTGGGAGATCGAATCACTATGTGCTGGATGGCGTATCCGCGATGTCGTCGCGCATTTGCTCAACGAGACGACCTCTTTGGCGCACTATGCGTATGAGACTGTGCGCGTTGGTGGTTCGACGGCGAAATTCAACGAACTTTATATCCGGCGAGGTTCCTCACTGAGCACCGCGCAGTTGGTGGAACGCTTCGAATCGACGATCGACCGGGGTGTCGGGTACACCTTCGCGCCCACCATCGCATTGGCGGACCTACTGATCCACCACCAAGACATCCGCCGCCCCCTCGGACGTCCGCGCGATATTCCCGTCGAGCGGCTATCCATGGTCCTGCGGCACCCGGACCCGTTCATCCGCCCCGGTCGGCGAATGCGCGGTTTGCGCTTCGTCGCCACCGACATCGCCTATACCCACGGCGACGGTCCGGAGGTTCGCGGCCCCGGCGAAGCCATCATCATGGCGATCGCGGGACGCGCCGCCGCGCTGGAACAACTCGATGGCCCCGGCGTGGCGATACTGCGGGACCGCCAGGGCTGAACCGGCGAACGGCGCGACGGACGATCGCCGGTCACGGTCGAGCGTCAGTGACGCGTCCGCAATCCCCGGACGCGGTCGATCATATTGGTCCACAACACCTTCGAGATGGCGACCGCTTCCCCGGTAAGCTCCTGACGCGAGATCAACCGCTTGGCGAGCGCGCCAGCACGGGCCTTGGTCGCCGCGCTGGCCTTGCTGAGGCGCCCGCTGTCGAACGGCGGCTGTGGGTCGTACTCGATCAACAGCTGCGCCGCTTCCGCCCGGTCGCGACCCTCGATCTCGCCGTAGAGCCACAGCGCCAGGTCCAACCCCGCCGACACACCGGCAGCGGTGACAATCTTCCCGTCCCGCACGATTCGTTGGTCACCGACCGGCTTCGCGCCGTGGGTTCGCAACAATGGCAACGCGGCCCAATGACTCGTCGCCGACCGCCCCTCGAGCAGCCCGGCCGCGGCGAGCAGCACCGAGCCACTACAGACCGACACCGTCCACGTCGACGTCGCATGCACTTGACGGAGCCAGGCCTGCAGGCGCTCATCTGCGGCGGTCCGCACTGTGGAGGCCATCGACCCACCGACCAAAACCAGATCCGGACTGGGCGTCTCATCGAACGAGTGCGTGGCCGCCAGCACGAGAACGCCGCTATCGGCAACAATCGGCCCCGGTTCATGCCAGACGAACCGCAGCTCAGCACCGGTGATCGTATGCAGCAGCTCATAGGGGCCGATGACGTCCAACGCGGTCATCCCCGGATACACGACAATGGCGATCTGCATTCTGTCCTTCTCTCCGAATATCACGTGTCGTGGGCCGAAGCTCAAGCAGCGTGGTCTCGACCGAGGACAGGCAATGGGTGGTTGCCGACGATGGCGCGATTGAACTCCGCCAACTGCCGAATGGCAGCACGTGCGTCCGGCAGGATGTCGGCACCCGCGTGAAAGACGTGAATCGCCTTGTCCCAGATTTGCAGAGTGCACGGCACCCCCGACTCGGCGCAGCGCCGGACCAACAGTTCGGCATCCGCCAGCAGTACTTCTTGCGCTCCCACCTGGATGAAAACCGGTGGCATGCCGGAGAAGTCGTGGTTCACCGGAGACCAGGCCGCGACGAGAGCACCGTCGCGGGCAAAGCCGGTCAGCGCCGGGATGGAGAGCGAAAACGCTGACAGCAGCGCGTCTTTCGCATTGTTGGGGTGCGCGTGGCGCAGGGCGGGATCCAGGTCGGCCCACGGTGCGATAGTCGCGATGCCGCCGGGCACCGGCAGGCCGCCGTCGCGCGCGGCAAGCGCGGCGGCGAAGGCCAGGCCGCCGCCCGCGGAGTCCCCGGCGAAAACGATCCGCTCGGGCGAGAAGCCCTGCTCGAGCAGATACCGGTAGGCGGTGAGGGCGTCCACGACCGTCTCGGTGATGTGCGCCTTCGGTAGTTGGCGGTAGTCCACGTTCAACAGCGGTACGCCGCTGGCGTTGGCGATGCGCGCCGCGAGTCGGCGATGGCTGTGCAGGCCACCGGTCACGAAACCGCCGCCGTGGAAGTACAGGATCACGCCCTGCCCGGTGTCCTCTGGAGCGGCAATATCCTTGTGCCACAACCATTCCGCTCGGAAATCGGGGAAGCGTAGCGGGCGTCGGCGGGTGCCTCGGGGCGCGCGCAAAGCCACCGTGACCAGCTCGACGGCATTGGCGATCCGGAAGGCTGGCGTGCCCCGCAGCGGTCCGCGCTGTGCCAGGTCGGCCACCTTGTCGAGTGCGGGCCGCAGGGTGGCGCGCGCGAGCGCATGGGAGACGCGCGCCATGACGTCGGCACGGTTGACCAGTTCGATGCTCACCTCGCCGGGTTTCGCCGCAGGGAGGCCGGGACTACCCATCGTGGCGGTCATGCCGGTACTCCTTCGGGCACGGTCGTGTACAGGTAGTCGTCGAGCGGGAACTTTCGGTTTCCGCGCCGGGCCTCGAAGAACCCCGACGGCCGAACATAGGTGGTGTCGCCCTGGGAGTTTCGGTAGTAGGTCGGGACGTGGCCATTGAGGTCGGCCAGGTAATAGCGCAGCGTTTCACCCTGATGGTAGATGCGCCGGTGATACGCGTCGGCGGCTTCCTTGCGGATTTCGCAGATCGCCGCACCCCGGCCGCGCGTCTCGGTGATGGCGCGCACCGCGTGGTCGGAGGTCATCTCGACGAAGGCGTGCCAGCCCGAGCCCGTCCACGAGTAGGGTCCGCACAGCGTCCAACGGTTGGGCAGCCCGTGTACCGAGACGCTCTCGTAGGCTTGCAAGCCCTCTTCGTTGTAGAACTTCGCCAGGTCGAAACCGTTGCGGCCCACCACTGTTCCCGGCCGGTAGGTCTCCGGATCGGAGAACACCTCGTAGCCGGTGGCCAGGATCAGTACGTCGAACTCGTGCTCCACGCCGTCGCGAGTCCGCACTCCGGTCGGGGTGATCGTCTCGATGGAGTCGGTCACCAACGAGACATTGTCGCGGTTGTAGGCCTTCAGGTATCCGTTGGACATGGTCGGCCGCTTGGCGAACAACCCGAAGTTTGGTGTGAGCCGCTCCCGCGTCGCCGGATCCTGGACCACGCGGCTCACATAGCGCCGGTAGGCCGCGATACAGACGGCGTCGAACTGGTCCATCACCGTGTGCACGGTCCGATTTGGCCCCTTCACCACGCCGCGAAGGACCGAGTCGATCACGAGCAGCGCCCCGCCGTGCAAGGCGGCTTGGACACCGGGGACGGCGAGCACCTTCTGCGCCGTGGGCGGAATCCTGAAGTCCGGCTTGGGAATCGACCACACCGGAGTCCGCTGGAAGACGGTGAGCGTGCCGACGTGCGGGGCGATGGACGGGATGATCTGCACCGCACTGGCTCCGGTGCCGATAATGCCAACACGCTTGCCCGCCATGTCGTAGTCGTGATCCCAGTCGGTCGGCCGCTGCACCTTGCCCGCGAACGAGTCGACCCCCGGGATCCCCACCTCGGCCTTGGGCCGCACGAACGCGCCGACCGCGCTGATCAGGAAGCGCGCCGTGACGACCGGCCCCTCGCCGGTGTGCAGCTTCCAGTACCCGCCCTCGTCGTCCCACACCTCCCGTTCGACGTTCGTATCGAAGCGCACGTTCCGATAGAGATCGAATCGGCGCGCCACCTCCATGTGGTATGCCTTCACCTCCGCACCCAGCGGAAAAACCCTGCTCCACTTCGCGTTTCGCGCGAACGAGTACTGGTAGGCCACTGCGGGGATGTCCACCCCCAACCCCGGATAGTGGTTCTCGTGCCAGCTGCCGCCCACCTCGTCGGAGCGCTCGAGAATGACGAAATCCTCGATCCCGGCCTGGCGGAGCTTGACGCCCGCGGCGATGCCGCCCGGACCGGCTCCGATGACGGCGACCTCGTACTGCGGTGGGTTGTTCATGCGCTCGCGCCTCCGATCAGCCGCGCCGCCGTCCGGGTGAACCGGTAGTCCGACAGCGGGAAATGTTTGTTCGCCCAGCGCATCTCCACGCCGCTGGACGGGCGGTAAGCGGCCGGGTCTCCGTGGTGGTTGAGGTAGTAGGTGTTGGAGCCGTGGCAGGCCGAGGTGACCAAGGGCGTGCGGGCAACACGGCGCTGCATATCCTCGAAGTAGCGGTCATGCGGTTCCTGCCGGACCTCCGCACGGGTGGCCCCGCGTCGCATGGCTTCGGTGATCACCCGGATCGCGTGCTTGCCGGTCGATTCGATGAGCACCAGATAGGAGCCGGGCGCATAGGCATAGGGGCCGATGACCAGGAACATGTTCGGGAACCTGGGCACCGTGACACCCTGGTACGCCTGGTAGCGGTTGCGCTCCCAGTAGTCGTTCAAATCCTGACCGTCGCGTCCCAGCGCCGGGAACGGCGGTGTGGCTCCCTTCGCCATCACCTTGAATCCGGTGGCGCAGACCAGCACATCGATCTCGTGTTCGGTGCCGTCGCCGGTGACCACCGCATCGGCGGTGACCTTGTCGATCGGATCGGTGACCAGATCCACGTGCGGCAGGTTGTAGGTCTTGAAGTACTCGTTGTGCATCGACGGGCGCTTGCACCCGAGCAGATACTTCGGGGTGAGCTCGCGGCGCGTGCGCGGATCCTTGATCTGGGTGCGCATCCACAGCTTCAACGCGGTCTCCGCCGCCCGAATCAGCGGCATCATCGCGCGCCCGTGCACCATTCCCGCGCCCACGCCGATCTCGACGCCGACCATGCCGATGCCGCGCAGTGGATTTCGCAGCAACCGGCTGCCGAGGACGGCCTTGGTGACCGGGCCCGCCTTCCAATCCGGTTTGGGTGCGACCCAGATGGGGGTGCGCTGGAACACCGTCAACTGTGCGGCCGTCTTCGCGATCTCCGGAATCAGTTGCAGCGCACTGGCTCCGGTACCGATCACACCGACGCGCTTACCGCGTAGATCCACACTGTGATCCCAGGCGGCGGTGTGCAGAACGGTGCCGGAGAAACCGTCGATGCCCGCGATATCGGGCAGGTTCGGCACTTCCAGGCCACCGACGCCCGCGATCACGAAACGCGCGGTGAGCTCTCCGGAGTCGGTGCTCACGTGCCACACGTCGGTCGCCTCGTCGAACCGGCAGCCGGTCACCGCCGTACGCAACCGCAGCTTCGACCGCAGGCCGTGGGCGTCGACGACCTCCTCGGCATAGGACTGGATCTCGTGGCCGGGTGCGAACAACCGCGACCAGTCGCCCTTCTGGTGGTAGCTGAACTGATAGATGAACGACGGAATGTCCACCGCGACACCGGGATAGTGATTGGCGTTCCAGGTGCCGCCGACCTTGTCCCACTTGTCGACGATGACGAAATTCTCGATTCCGGCCTTGCGCAGCTGCACACCGGCATTGATGCCGCCGAAGCCCGCGCCGATCACCACGACGTCGAATTCGGGGGCATCGGGGGTGGATGTCATTGCTGTTTCCCTCATTTGCCCGTCACCCCGGCCAGTAGCGACCGCGCCGTCGGGATCAGCGCTTCCAGACGATCGAACGACACCCGGCTGAGCACCTCGCGAGTCAGACTGGGCGACAACCGGAACAGGCCGTACAGCGCCCACGCCTCGACATTGACCGGCACGATGGCCCAGTTGTGGCGCACCGCGCGCTCGATAACCCGCGCAACCTTGTCCGGACCACCGAAGGCGTACTTCTGCATGCCACCCGCCTCGGCCCGCCATCGCTCGGCGTCAGTCTCGGAGAGGCCGGACCGCTGCCCGTTGGCGACCAGATCCGTACGAATCGCTCCGGGCAGGATGGCAGTCACACCGATACCGTGTCGACGCAGCTCGACCCGCAGCGCCTGACTCGCCATCAGTACCGCCGATTTCGCCACGCCATAGGCGGGCTCCAGCGGGGAGGGAAAGCAGGCCGCCATCGAGGACAGATTGACGATGTGCCCGCGCACCCCGTGGTCGATCATCTGCTGGGCGAACACTTTCGAGCCGTAGATGACGCTCATGAGGTCGATGTCGATCTCGCGCTGCCACTGTGCGGCGTTCGTCTCGACGAAACCGCCGAGGTCCATGACACCGGCATTGTTGACCAGCACGTGCGCGGGACCGAACTCGGCGAACACCCACTCGGCGAAATCGTTCCACTGCTCCTCGCTGGAGACGTCCAGCCGCCGAGCCACCGCGAGGCCGCCCGCCTCGGCGATCTCCTCGGCCGCACCGCGCGCGCCAATCTCGTCGATATCGGCGATGACGACTCGGTTCCCTTTGCGCGCGAAGAGCTTTGCGGTTTCCCGCCCGATTCCGGCAGCGCCGCCGGTCACGATCACGGTCCTCATCGCACACCGCCCAGCAGCTTGTGTGCCCGGTCGGTGAGGGTGTCGGCGAGCGACATCGTCAGCAGCCCGGTCACGCCGCGGACCAGCGAGGGAGAGAGCCGGTAGGCGTACCAGCCCAGCCACGCCTCGAGTCCCACCGGCACGGTGGACAGATTCCAGCGCACCGCACGCTCGATCGCGGCGGCCACCCGATCGGGTGAACGGCCCAAATACTGGTGCACGCCGCCCAACTTGGCGGCCCAGTCCGCGCTGCCCTTCTCATCCCCTCCCCCGCGACTGCCATTGGCGGCCAGATTGGTGCGGATCAATCCGGGACAGATCGCGCTGACACCGATGCCCTGCTTGCCGAATTCGGCTCGCAAGGCTTGAGTGCCGAACCAGGCTCCGGCCTTCGCGGTGACATACGACGGCCCGACCGGTGTTGGCAGGAAGGCTCCGACCGAGCACACATTGACGATGTGTCCAGCCACCGCGGCCTCGGTCATCCTCTGGACGAACAGGCGCGAACCGATCAGCGGGCTCATCATGTTGATCGCGATCATCCGACGCCAGTCCGCGGTCGTCTGCTCCAGAAACCCGCCACCGATCAGGATCCCGGCATTGTTGACCAGGACGTCGGGGACGCCGTATTCGGCACAGACCCAGTCGGTGAAGTTCTCCCAGTCGGCGACATCGGCGACGTCGAGCCGCCGGAACACCGCTCGGCCACAGGCACCGGCGACCAGCTCGACCGTTTCCTTGCCGGTCCGCTCATCGATATCGGCCACGATCACCGTCGAGCCTCTGCGTGCGAAGCGCAGGGCGGTCGCCCGCCCAATGCCGCTCCCGGCTCCCGTCACCACTGTCACCGACACGGTCGGCACCCCCATCGAACCGGGGGTTGGGTGGGCTCATCGGTCATGATCGACTCCCTTGTCGGTCCACATGCCTCGTAGAACCAGAGAGTAAGACAATTTAGATTGCGCCGCAATCCCAAATTCGAGCATGGGAGGACTGCGCCAACCACTCAGATGGGATGAGTCGAAAGCTCAGACCGTCGCGTCGCCGGTGGCGAGGTCCGCCAGCCACAGCCGGGCCGTGCGAATCAGCAATTCACCGGCCTCATGACTGTCGACCACGCCGAGCGTGCGCCCCAGCGCCACGCCGACACCGGTCGAGAGCAGGGCGTTCATCACCAGCTCACGCTGCGCGGCGGACACCCCGGATGGAAGAGAAGTCAACAACGCCGCCCCGAGCATGTTGCGCGCCATCTCGATATGCCCCTGCGAGACAGCGAGTTGGACGGGATTCTTGTGGATTGCCAGGGCGTACTCCGCCGCCAGCGCGATCGTGCTCTCGTCGTCGATCAGCTCTTTCCACCAATCGACCAGCGAATCCAGCTGCCGATCCAGCGCACCCGGCGATCCGGCCATCTTGCCGAGGAGCGCGGTGAATGTGCGCATGTAGCACCGCAACAGCACCTCTGCGCAGAGGTTTTCCTTGCTGTCGAAATTGGCATAGATCGCGCCTTGGGTGCGACCGGCTGCCGCGGCGATCTTGGCGACCGTGGTGCCGTGCAGGCCGTAGGTCAGGAAGAGGTCCTCGGCCGCGTTCAGCACTTCCTCTCGGGTGCGCTGCTGAGACTCTGCGCGGCTCATCCGCGCACGTCCGCCCGCCATGACGCACCGTCCCCTCGAACTTCGGCCGATCGATTGTGTCGCCGCCGATTCTAACCGCGACGAGCCGGGCCGAATGCGGCCGCCACCAAGGATGCCTTGCGGTCCGCATTCAAATAGCAATACTATCCAGCAACTGTTGCTACATGAATCGCTGCTCGGTGCCGTCCCACCCCGACGAACTGCCCGGCGGGTTCACATCGAATGAGGGACACTATATGACCCAGGTTTACTTTGTGTCCTGTATTCATTAATCTCCTCCACAGACACCGAGGGTGATGTGGACCACTACCGCCCGTTCAGGGTGTCGATCGACGTAGTACTGCGGGAGGAACCGGTGTCACAGATTTACTTGCTCGGAGCGACCGGCTATACCGGCTCCCGAACTCTCGGTGCCCTCGCCGACGAGCGTGCCGACAATGTCGTGCTCGTCGGCCGAAATCCGGAGCGCATGCGGGAGCGCGCTCGCGCGTCGGCGCTGGAGTGTGAGGTCGTCGCGGCCGATGTCTCGGTTCCGGGTGCCCTCGATGATCTGGTGCGCAGTGACGATGTGGTCATCTCGACGGTCGGGCCTTTCCAGCGGCTCGGTCGGGAGGTCGCCCGGTCGGCGGCGAAAGCCGGTGCGATCTATCTGGATTCGACCGGTGAGCCGCCGTTCATCGAGTGGATGTTTCGCACGCTGGGGCCGGTTGCCACCGAGAACGGCGCGGTGATGATTCCCGCGTTCGGCTACGACTTCGTCCCTGGACACATCGCGGCGGCGGCAGCGCTGGACAGCGCGGGACCGGCCGCGGTCGCGGTGGAGATCGGGTACTTTCTCGCGCCCGGTCTCCCCGGCACACCGGGACGCGACCGGATTCCGACGCTGCGACAGTTGGTGGACCTGACCACCCCCGGGACCAGGGCGTCACTGACCGGTGTCGTGGCCGAGCCGTCGTTCGCGTTCCGCAAGGCCCCCGGCGATTCGTACGGCCTGCGGACTGCCGCCAGCGGAGAGCGCCTGCTGCGGTTCGTGATCGACGGGACCGAACGCACGGCGATGACCATCGGAGGGTCCGAACATTTCGGGCTGCCCGATGTGTACGGCAACCTCGAGCGCGTTGACGTCGGACTCGGTTGGTTCGGTGCCGCCACGCCCGCCATTCAGCGAATCACCGCGGTCGGCGGGGCCGCGCTGCGCTCGCGGGCGGCGGTGTCGGCGACGAAATGGCTCGCCGAACACCTGCCGTGGCAGGGCACCATGCCGTCGCTCCCCGGCCGCACCCTCGTGGCCGCCAATGCGATCGACGCCGACGGTACGACGTCGGCCACGGCTGTGGTAGAGGGGCCGGAGCCTTACGAGTTCACCGCCCGCCTGCTGGCGGTCGCCGCCACGTCGCTCACCGCCCGACCGCCCGAGGTCAGTGGCGTACACGGGCCACTGGCCGCGTTCGGAAGCGCGGTGCTGCGCGGGTTCACCGAGCGTGCCGGTCTCCGGCAGCTCACCCCGCCGATCCGGGCGGCCGAGAACTCGAAGGGCTCACCACGATGACCCGGGCACGGCTGTCACCTCCGAACGACGGGAAAGAGATCGCCCGCCTGGCTGCGGCGAACCTGTCCGGCACGGCGCGCTCGAGCCTGCGCACGTTCGGGCGCGTGGTCATGCTGGCCGCCGAGACCGCGCGCGGTGCGGTGACAGACGTGGTCTCCGGGCGTTTCCAGTGGCGTGAAACCCTCACGCAGACTTGGTATCTGATCACGGTCACCGCGGTGCCCGCCGTCCTGATGGCGGTTCCGTTCGGCGTGGTCGTCTCGATCCAGGTAGGCAATCTGATCCATCAGCTCGGTGCCGATTCGCTGATCGGCGCGGCCGGTGGACTCGGGGTGATCCAGCAGGGCGCGCCGATCGCCACCGGACTGCTGCTCGGCGGTGCGGGTGCGTCGGCGATCGCCGCGGATCTGGGCGCGCGGACCATTCGCGACGAAATCGATGCGCTTCGGGTGATGGGGATCAGCCCGGTGCATCGATTGGTCATTCCGCGCGCGGTGGCGATGCTGCTGGTGGCACCGCTGCTCAACGTGTTGATCATCTTCGTCGGGGTGCTGGCCGGGTATGTGGTGGCCATTGGCGCGCAGGGCGTTACGCCGGGCAGTTACTGGGCGACCTTCGGGGCGTTCACCTCGCTCACCGATATCTGGATCTCGCTGGCCAAGGCCCTGCTGTTCGGTTTCATCGTGGTGATCGTGGCGTGCCAGCGCGGATTGGAAGCCGGAGGCGGCCCGAGGGGTGTCGCCGACGGAGTCAATGCCGCGGTGGTGCTGTCGGTCGCGGGGATCATCGTGGTCAATCTGGTGATCACCCAGGTGGTCACCATGTTCCTGCCGGTCCAGGTGGCATGATGACAGTCGCTCCTTACCGCCCGAAGGGCACCCGCTGGGCATCGCGCCTGGTCGCGGCACGCGGCGGCGTCTTCGCGCCGATCGACAGCCTCGGCTTCGCCCTGCGCTTCACCGGTCAGTCGCTGGCGGCGATACCGCTGACCCTGCGCCGCTACCGGGGCGAGACACTGCGCACCATCACCGATATGACTTGGGGCCGTGGGTCTTTCATCGTCGGCGGCGGTGCGGTTCCCATGCTGGTGGTGCTCGGCATCGCGATGGGCGCGGCCACCGGCATCCAGGCCTTCGCCGTCCTGGATCTGATCGGGCTGGGCCCGGTGACCGGGGTGGTGTCGGCGTTCGCCAATACGCGGGAACTCGCGCCGATCGTTGCCGCGATCGGGTTCGCGGCCCAGGCGGGCTGCCGGATGACCGCCGAGATCGGGTCCATGCGCATCTCGGAGGAGATCGACGCGCTGGAATCGCTTGGCCTGCGGTCGATTCCATTCGTGGTCACCACCCGCATCATCGGCGGCGCGGTCGCGATCGTGCCGACCTTCCTGATCGCGCTCATCTTGTCGTACTTCTCGTGCTCGGCGGTGGTGGTGCTGCTGCACGGGCAGGCCGGTGGGGTCTACGACCACTACTTCTTCCAATTCACCAGCGGCTACGACGTTTTCGCCGCAGTGCTGAAGATTCTGGTGTTCGGTGTCGCGGTCATTCTCATCCACTGCTACTACGGGTTCTTCGCCACCGGCGGCCCGGAGGGCGTCGGGGTCGCGTCCGGGCGGGCGGTTCGTGCCAGCTTCGTCGCGATCATCGTGCTCGACATGGTGCTCACCATGGCGCTGTGGGGTGTCAACTCCGCGATCGAATTCACGGGGTGAGGGCGATGCCGCAATTCAGTCTTCCCGGAGTGAACATCAGCCATCTCGGTGCGCGCTTGACCGGCCTCGTCGCGGTCGTCCTGGCCGTGTGCACCGGTGTCGCGGTGACCGTCGTCGGGCAGCAGGACCGATCCGACGGCCTGCGGCTGCAGTTGCGCACCGACCAGGTCGGCGACGGCGTCACAGCCGGGACGCACGTGATCTTCGATGGCGTCGATGTCGGCCGGGTGACCGCGGTGGACCCCGCCGCGAACGGCCGTCAGCTGGTGAGCGTGGAACTCGACCGCGCGCAGGTCACGGGGCTCACCGACACCGTGCAGTTGGAGTACGCGGCACGGAATCTGTTCGGAATCACCGCTGTCGCACTGCGTTCGGGCAATGGCGGGCAGGCGTTGCGGGACGGTTCGATCCTGGATCTGACCGGTCGCACCGCCGACGCCACGATGGGGACGCTGTTGCGGTCGCTCACCGAAACCTCCGACAAGGTCTTCACGCCGGAGCTGACCGCGATGCTCACTCGAATCAGCGCCGACCTGCGGGCGTTCACACCGATCCTGCGGGCCATGATCGACCTCGGCCGCACCGTCGCGGATACCCAGAGGTACGCGTCGTCCTATCTGATCGACCAGTACGCCCAACTCCTCGACGGCACCGGGCAGTTCGCGTCATCGACCTTCGTACTGCTACACAACGTCCTAGAGATCGAACCCTTCGTCACCGACCGTCCCGGGTACGACGCGGGCGTCGCCATGATCAACGACGAGCTGTTTCCCGGCATCGCGTCCACGCTCCACACCGCACACACCCAACTCGGCGGCTACGCCGATCTCGCCGCGCCGCTACTGGCCGCCATCGCCGCGACCGTCACCGCGCCGCAACGCTCCCAGGCCGAATTGACCGAATTGCTGAGCCGCCTCGACCGGCTCTTCGCCGATACCCCACAGGGACCGCGACTCCAGGTCTCGATCGGTCTGCGTGGCCTGCCCGGTCTCGGCGTCCCGCTGCTCGGGCAGTCGGCCTTCGCCGCATTGACCGCCCCGGAGGGACCTCGATGAAACCGACCACCGTGCCCGGGGTGCTGTGGCGGCTGGCGCTGTTCGGCACCGTGATCGTGGTGCTGCTGATCGTCATCGTCACGGCCATCACCCGTCCCCTCGGCACCGACACCGAGGACTATCGCGCCCAGTTCAGCGATGTCAGCGGCCTGCGCGTCGGCAGCGACGTGCGCATGTACGGCGTGCCGGTCGGCAAGGTCGAGGCGATCGACCTCGCCGCGGCCACCGCGGTCGTCCGGTTCACCGTGGACCGGGACCGCCCGCTCTACGCCGACACCGTGCCCGCCATCCGCTATCAGTCGCTGACCGGGCAGCGCTATATCGATCTGCGCCAACCCGATAAGCCCGGCGAACCGCTCGCGCCGGGCACGCTGGTCACCCTCGACAAGACCATCCCGTCCTTCGACATCACCGCACTGTTCAACGGTCTGCAACCGGTGCTGCGCGAGTTCTCCCCGGAGGCGCTCAACAAGTTCAGCGAATCGGCGCTGGCGGTGATTCAGGGCGATGGCAACGGCATCGGCCCGGCGCTGGACGCGTTCGAGCGCATGAGCCAATACGTCAGCGACCGCCAGACCGTACTGTCGGCCATCGTCGCCAATTTGCAGGGCATCGACCAGCAGATCGGCGGGCGCTCACCGTATTTGACGGTGCTGTTGCGCGGGCTCGCTGACGTCTTCAGCGTCTTCCGCGAAAAGCTCGACGGTCTCATTCGACTCGCCGCTGTCTCGCCCTCGACGCTGGCTCCGCTCAACAGTCTGCTCGCCACCCTCGGATTCACCGAGGACAGCAACCCCACCCTGGACAACACGCTGCGACGACTGTTCCCCGACCCGAACCAGGCCCTCGACGTGCTGGGCAAATTGCCCGGCCTGCTGCAAAACCTGGCCAATCTCCTCCCCGCACCGGGGACCGCCGGACAGGTGGATCTCACCTGCTCCAAGGGCGCGGCCGAATTGCCGACCCCGGTCGCCGTACTCGTCAGCGGACAAAGGATCTCGGTATGCCGCAACTGAATTCACGGCGGTCCGAGCGCAAGGCCCAGCCCGCCCATCACCCGGACCGGATCGCGCGACGCGAACTGCGCTGGGGTCTGTACGGCGCACTGGCCGTCGCCGCCATGCTGGTCGCGGCCGCCGTCCTGCACTTCGTGCCGTTCGGGAAAGCCACCTACACCGCCGACCTCGCCGAGGCCCGCACGGTGCAAACCGGGGACGAGATCCGGGTGGCCGGGGTGCGCGTGGGCACCGTGTCGGGGCTGGAGCTGCGCGAGGACCGGGTGCGGATGGAATTCACCATCGACCGCTCCGTATTCCTCGGCGACCAAACAACTTTGGATGTGCGCATGCTCACCGCGGTCGGCGGGCACTATATCGCGGCGCATCCGGCTGGAGACAAGCCTCTGGGTTCTACGACCATCCCGATGGACCGGGTGCGGCTGCCCTACAGCCTCGTGCGCACGCTCCAGGACGCGGCGGCACCGATCGACAAGATCGACGGCGCGACCCTGCGCGAGAACTTCGCCGCCATGCAGGACTCGCTCACCGCGAGCCCGGAGGCGTTGCGGCGCATGGGAACCGCCATGCTGGACTTCGTCGGGATACTGGAGCGCCAGAACGACGATATCTCCCGCGCGCTCACGGTCAGCACCGAATACCTGCGCAATATCTCCGACAACAAGTCGCTGCTGGGCACCTTCGTGCGCCAGGTCGGCATGCTGGAAACCCTGGGCTTGAGCAAACAAGCCGAGATCGAGGAGACGATTCGGGTCCTGGGTGAGCTGCTCGCCCGCCTCGCCGCGTTGGAGCCGGTGTGGCGTGAGCGCCTCGAACCGATGGTCGACGCACTGCACCGAACACTGCCTCAGCTGAAGGACATCGGTGCCCGATTGCTGGCCGTCCAGAACGGATTCACCGACTTGCGCGAACGCCTGACCGCGGCGGTCACCCCCGCCGACGGCGTCACCGTCGACCAGTCCGCGCTCGTCGCGGACGCACCCGAATTCTGTATCCCGGTCCCCGGACGGGGGTGCTGAGGCAGTGAAACGCCTGGTCTCCTCGCAAGGGTTCGTCACCGCGTTCGGGGTCGCGCTCGTCACGCTGCTCGCCATCGCCGGATACCTCGTGGTCGCCGACCCGACCCGGCCCACCCTCACCTACTGCGCCGATATGCCCGATGCGGTCGGCCTGTACCCGGGCAACCACGTCACCAAGCTCGGCATGCCGGTCGGTGAGATCGTCACCGTCACACCGCGCGACGGCCGCGCTCGTGTCGAATTCACCGTCGACGCCGATCATCGCCTGCGCGGTGATGTGCTGGCGACCAGTGTGTCGGACACCCTGGTCGCCGATCGAGAGCTCGAGGTGCTCGGGGAGATCGGACCGAAACCGGACTGGCAGCTCGGCACCTGCATCACCAATACGTTCACGCCGAAGAGCATCAGCGAAACCCTGCATGCCTTCACCGGTTTGGCCGATCAGCTCAACGGCGGGGGCGAGGCGGGCGAGCGGAATCGGTTGCGGGACGGTGTACAGGCCTTCGCCGAGGCCACCTCCGGGACCGGGCCCCGGCTCAACCAGGTGATCCGGGATCTGGCCTCCGCGCTGAAGCAACCCGATGCCGCCATCGGCAATATCGGTGCCCTCATCGACTCCTTCGCCGCCATCTCCGCCAGCGTCGCGATCAACTGGGCCGATATCGAGACCATGGTCACCCAGGCGGCACCGGGCATCAGCCTCGTCAACGAGATCTGGGACGGCGTGGTGCAGATCGTGCGATCGCTGACGGTCCTACTCCCCTGGCTCAACAACCTCTCGCTGAAGTACGGGCGCGACATCCTCAACGGACTCGACGAACTGGTGCCCTACACCAAGCTGCTGGCGGCCAATATCGGTGGCCTGCAACAACTTCTGGAGATGCTCCCGGTATTCACCGGGGCCTTCGAGCGCTTGGTCGACCCCGACACCGGCGCAGCCCGTGTCACCTGGTCGCCGCCGCGGGTCGCGTTGCCGCAGGACCGGGCCGACGCGCTGTGCGCCGCCGTCCAGGCCGCCACGCCCGGTCGCTGCCCCGATGCGAGCAATGGCCTGTCGGGCACCGATCTCGTTCCCTTCGTCCTCGGATTGGCCGGTGCCCGATGACTGCTCCGCACACTCGTCCGGGCCTGCGTCGCAAGGCATTCGCCCTGCTGACGGCCGCCGCCGTGAGCACCGCCTCCGGCTGCGCCCTGGATCCCGCCAAACTTCCGGTCCCGGGAGCCGCGGTGTCCGGGCCGACCTATCCGCTGCGTATCCAGTTCGCCAATGCGTTGAACCTGCCCGCGCAGGCCAAGGTCGTCGCGAACGGGGCGAAGGTCGGCAGTCTGCGGTCGGTCCGCATTGTCGACCCGACCGCCGACAGCCCGGGCTATGTCGAGGCCGTCGTCGATATCGCCGAGGATGTGCGCCTGCCCGCCGCCACCACCGCGCAACTGCGGCAGGCCACCATCCTCGGTGATATCTACATCGCGCTAAGCCCGCCCGAATCCGGTGCGCCGCTGGCCGCGGACGCCACCATCCCCGTCGGCCAGACCAAACCGCCGCTCCAGGTCGAGGATCTGCTGCTCGGGCTCTCCTCCTTCGTGGGCGGCGGTGCGCTGCACCAGGTTCAGCAGATCATCGACCAGACCAATGCCGCGCTGCCCGACGACCCGGCCGATACCGCGCGCATCGCCGAGACCCTCGGCCGCGATGTGGACGACATCAGTGTTCATCTCGACGGTGTCGACCGGCTTCTCGACGGTCTGCAAGCCAATCTCTCGGCGGTGCTCGACAATCGGGACGCACTCGAGGTGCTGCTCAGTGAACGCGGCGCGACCGAGATTCCCGCCGATGCCAATTCGCTCGCGCAGACCCTGGGCATCGTCGGCAGTCTCAGCGTGATCGCCGATGCGTTGGTGTGGTTGGGTCCGCTCATCCAGGCCGGTGACAGTGCCGCGAAAGCCTTCGTGCCCATGCTGTTCGCCGCCAACCCCTTGGACCTCGACGCGCCATCGAACCTCAATCGGCTCGTCGCCCTGTTGCACGACAAGGTGATTCCGTTCGCCGCGAACCCCGCGGTCGACATCACCTCGGTCACCACCGAATCCGCTGGCGGCCAAGACAATCAGGTCGACGCCATGGTGGACGCGCTGCGCATGATCGGAATGGTGCGATGAAGCCGACCGCCGCGGCCTCCCTGGCCAGTATTGTCGTCCTACTCGTGGTGGGCGGCACATATCTTCTGTTCGGCGTCGTCCGGGTGGGATGGGGCACCGACACCCTCTCCGCCACCCTGAACGTGCCCGACTCCGCCGGTCTCGTCGCCGATTCCAAGGTGTTGCTTTCCGGTATCGAGGTCGGCCGGGTGACCTCGGTGGCGCATACCGCCACCGACGTGCGGGTCGATATGACGATCCGCACCGAGTATCCGATTCCGACCTCGAGCATCGTCCGCATCGAAGCGCTGTCCGCGCTCGGCGAACCGTACCTGGACTTTCGCCCGCCCAATGGCGACGGCCCCTACCTGCGCGACGGGCAGACCATCGACGCCGCCGCCGTCGAGGCTCCGGCCTCGGTCCCCGAGGTGGCCGCGGCGACCACGGACCTGCTGCGCCAGGTCGATCCGACGGCGCTGGCGTCGATCGTGGACACCTTCTCCGCCGCGCTCGCCGGAACCGAGACCCTCACCCCCGGCATCGCCCGCGCCACCGATCTGCTCGCCGCGACACTGCTCAGCCGCAGTGCCGTCCTGCACCAACTGCTCACCGATCTCCAAGCGCACGCGACGCGCCTCGGTGCCATCGGCGCGGCCATGGGTGACGCCGCGCAGCCCTGGCAGGACTTCGGGCCCAAGGTCTCCGAGGTCGCCACCACCTTGGCGGGCATGATCCGCGCCGGAAACATGCCCGAGGGGTTCCGTATCGACGACGAGACCCGTGTCGGCCTGACCCCGTTCCTCGACCAGCTCTCCGACAAGCTCGACGCCGTCGGCCCGGAGCTGAAACCGCTGCTCCCGCTGCTGAAACCGTTGGCCGACACCGCGACCGGCACCGCCGCGCAGCTCGATCTGAGCGCACTGATCAGCCAGGCCCTGCATGCCACCAGTCCCGACGGCACGCTGCGCCTGCAATTGACCGTCAAGTAACCCACCCGAAAGGTCGTCGACGCCATGTCCATCGATACGAAAGAACCCGATACCCGCGACTCGGAAACCACTGCGCCGGAACGCCCTTCGACGCGACGGTCCATCTCGGTCGATGTCCGCACCGTGGCCTTCGCGACCGTCGTCGCCGTACTGGCGGTCGCCGTCGTCGCACTGTCCTGGATGCTGATCTCGGCGCGCCAGGACCTGTCCGTCCGGGACGAGGCCGCCGCGGCCGACCGCCACGCCGAGCAGGTCGCCACCGAGTACGCCGTCGGTTCGGCCACCGTGAAATTCGACGACATCACCGGGTGGGTCGCACGGCTCAAGACCAACGCCGCCCCCGCCCTGGCCACGAAGTTCGATGCGACGGCTCCCAAGCTGGAAGAGATTCTCGTTCCGCTGCAATGGAATTCGACCGCGACGCCGATCGGCTCCACGGTGGTCTCACGCTCCGACGACGTCTACAAGGTGAATGTGTTCGTCGACGTCAATTCCACCAACAGCCAGAACCCCAACGGCGCGCGCACCACGGTCACCTACACCGTGACCGTCGATGCCAACTCGGACTGGCAGGTCACCGACGTCGGTGGCTCCGACGGTGCGCTGCCGTTGAAATAGCCCGCCAGCTCTCTCATTTTCATTCCGCGACAAGGGAATAAACCATGACCGACAGTAAACCGCTGCTGTCCGAGCTGCGCGAACCCGCGGAGGTTCTCGCGCTGCTCACGCCGGAGGAGTCTCGCCAGCTCTCCGACCTGCTGCGGCAGGCACGACTGACCCAGCAGCGCAGTCTGGACCGCGCGATCGACGACGCCTTGACCGTGTTGCCGCGACTCATGCGCATTCCCGCCCGCAAGATCCTGTTCGGAAAGTAGAGCCGCCATGACGGATTCGATCGCCACCGCTCGCCTGGCCCTGCTGGCCCAATTGCTCGACACCCCACCGGAATCGCTGGCGTCGCTGCGGCGGCTGACCCCCGCCCAGCTCGCGGCGCTCACCTCGCGGTTGTCCGACGAATTGTTCGATGCCCTGGCACCCACGTTCGCGAAGATCAGCAAACTCGCACCGCTGATGCCCGACTCGCTGGTGGTCAGCGTCGCGCAGAAGGCCATTCCGGCCGAGGTCGCGGGCCGGGCCGCAGGCGTCCTGGGGATCGATCACCCCGACCGTATCGCGGGTGTCCTGAGCCGCATGCGGACCGATTATCTGGCCGATGCCGCCGTCTACGTCGACCCGCGCGTTATCCCGACACTCGCCCCGAGGGTGCCCGCCGAAGCGCTGGTTCCCGCAGCACGGGAATTGCTGCGCCGCAGACACTTCGCCGTCGCCGCCCACTTCCTCGAGTTCTGCACCGACGATCTGATCCGCGCCCTCGTACAGGGCATCGATGACGACGAGGGCCTGCTGCACACCGCGGCGCTCATCGCTGACGCCGATCGCGTGCGCGAGATTCTCGATGTGATTCCGACCGCGCGACGCAACCGCATCATCGGCGCGGCGGCCACCGGCGCGCCCGCAGCGACATTGGCGGCGCTGTCGGTGATCGCCCGGCTGGACTCCAAGGTGGCCGCACCTCTGGCGCGTTCGCTCTTCGAAGCCTGTGACGACCGGCTCCTCGGCAATCTGGTGCTGCTCGCCGAGCGCGAGGCGGCGATGCCCGAACTCATCGAGCTCAGTCAATACGCCGACGATGCGACGATCAATCGTCTCGCTCAGCACCCCGCCTTCGTCGAGCAGTCGGCCTCGGGCGTCCGCGCCTGACGGGGTGAGCTTGCCGAATCGGCAACCTCCAATCAACAAGTGGTCGTTAGGTAGGCTTCGAGACGTAGAGACGAAGGTGAATAAGAGCCATGACCATGACGAACGTGCCGACCAGACGACAGATGTACACGGCGCAGACCCGTGAGGCGCTGCTGGAGGCGGCACGTACCGCCTTCGTCGACCGCGGCTACGCCCAGACCAGCATCGAGGACATCACTGCGGCCGCGCGGATCAGCAAGGGCGCGTTCTACCGTCACTTCGCCGACAAGCAGGCCGTGTTCATCGAGTTGTTCGCGGATCGACTGCGCGACGCGGCGGTCTTGATCCGCGAGGCTGTCACCACGATTCGCGCTGGCGCACCCGGGCAGGGGATACAGTCGGCGCTGGCCTGCGCCTATGAATTCGCCCAGCGGTCGGTCACCGACCCGCTACACCGCGAACTGCTGCGGCAGGCCCCCGAAGTCCTCGGCGAACAGAAGTACGTCGCTATCGATGACGAGCTGGTGCTGCCGCCCCTGCTCGAGCTGCTGACCGCGCTGGCTGACCGGGGCGAACTGCGCGACGGAATTCCGCTCGCCACGACCGCCCGGCTACTGCTGCGGCTACTGTGCGCATCGAACACCCTCATCGCCAACGCCACGGACCGCGAGGCGATTCTCACCGAGTGCACGATCACGGTGGCGCTCTTCTTCAGCGGCATTGTGCAACCCGACGCCGCGGCACCGTGACCGGTATTCACCCGACCAGCTGATCCTCGGGAACTCCGCAGCGCGCCAACCACATTCGGGTGTTCTCCATCGCGGTAGCCGCCGAGGAGTCGGCGTCCACGGTGCCGAGGACCCCCGCGATCACCAGACCCAGACCGAGCGCCACCAGCGAGACTGCGGCACGATCGACAACATCCGGGTCGACGTCGATATCCGTGCCCGCCGCCTGGCTGATCAACAGGAGGCGGACTCCCGCCTGGAGGGCTGTCGCGGTCTCGGTGATAGACGCAGCTCGCACCGGGTCCTGGCGTGACGCGAATACGAACTCGACCGCCAGGGTCGCCCATGCGGTCTCGGTGTTGAGGGCGCGCCACTTACCGTCCACGACAGCGAGTTTGGCCGCGATGTCGGTCACCGCGAGGACGGCGGCGGTGACATCGGCAAGCCATTGCTCATAGTGCAGTCGGAGCACTTCCTGACACAGCGCCTCCTTGCTCGGGAAGTGTCCATAAATCGCGCCGTGGGTGCGGCCCGCCGCGGCGGCGATCTGTGCGATGGAGGTCGCGTGGAAGCCATTGGACAGGAACACCTCCTGTGCGGCGGCGAGCACATCCGCACGTGTCCGCGCCTGCAACTCTTCTCTGGCGAGCGCTTTCGGCATGATCCCTTCCTGTGGAACGACACCTGTCCGCACAATGATCTCATGCCATATTGCACCGCAATCTGAATGCCGCCACCGGTGGGCGGACACGGTCGCGGTTCATGTCAGTTCGTCGATGCCCTCGATCTGCAAGCGCCGCATGATCTGTTCGGCACGATCGGGATCATTGGCGCTGATGGCATCGACCAGTTCGGCGAGCTGCCGCTGCCAGCTCACGAGGTATTCGTCACTGAACGAGGTCATGAGCTCTCGCGGTGTCGCGGGGGCCAAATGCTGATACAGCTCCGTGAGGAGTTGATTGCCGGTGATCTCGCTCAGGCTGCGGAACAGCGCGAGGCCGACCGGAAGTAGCTCCTGCATCGAATTCGTTTGCGCGGCAGCCATTTCGATATCCGCCAGTCTGCTGCGCAGATCCTCCGCTCCGGCCGGGGTGCAGCGCTGCGCCGCCAAGCGGGCCGCGTACTCCTCGAACATGGCGCGGATCTCGAGGACATCGCGTACCTGCGCGTGCGCGATGCGGTCGAGCAGGGGGTAGCGCAGGGCATTGTCCGAGCGGACATAGGTGCCGTCGCCGGGGCGTGTTTCGAGCATGCCGACCTGCGCGAGGGAACGCACCGCCTCGCGCAGGGTGCTGCGACTCACACCGAGCGCCGCGACCAGTTCCGGTTCAGCCGGAATCTTGCTTCCGACCGGCCATTCTCCCGACGAGATGCGATCTTGCAACTCGGTGGCAACCCGCTTCGACAAGCTGATGTTCCGAGCGATCCTAGACAGTTCCGCCAAGGTAGATCCACCTTTCATCTGCTTCTACCAGCGCAATGGGCGCACATCCCCATGCTTGACATACGTCTGATGTTTGAGTCTACTGATCAAGTAGCCGATCGTTGGCAACCTGAGAGTTAACGACGAACAAAAAGGACCGACACCATGCGTAAGTTCCTGGGAACCGCCATCGTCGGCGGCGCGCTCGCCGCCGCCTCCGTCGCCGCGACCGGCACAGCGGCCGCCACACCGCCGCCGCCCTCGCCGGTCTGCACCATCGTCGCCTACCCGCTGGTCTTCCTCGTGGAAGCCACCGGAGGCAAGACCAGCCCCCTGCTGCCGATCCTGCAGCCGATCAGCGACGCGGTCTGCAAGTAATCCTCGCCTTGCCGAGTTCGTATTGCCAGGCCTGATCGACGGAGACGAAAGCGAGCACCGAATGAAGCGTTCTTTGACAGTTCTCGCCGGTATGGCCCTGATCCTGGGTGCCGCGGCCTGCTCGAACGACGATTCGACACCGGCCCCGACCACCAGCACGGTCGCGAAGACGACCGTATCCGCCACGACCAGCACCGCGGCCGCGCACGACCAGCCGAGCACCACCGTGCCCCAGCCCGCACCGGCAGCGGCCACTACCGAGCGGCGCGGAGCCGACGGCTCCACCGGCAACAATCTGAGCGCCGAGTACTGCGCGAAGAACCAGGACCCCGGCTGCCCGCTCGGCAGCTACGTCGGCCCCAACGCCATCCCGAACCCGAACGGCGACGGCACCTGGGTGCCGTGCGAGGGCACCATCTGCACCAACCCCAACCACGGTGCCGGACCCGAGCCCACCGCGCCGCCGGTCGAAACCACCACGCCCACACCGCCGCCGAACGGCAACCCGGTCGAGGGCGCGGCGTGCGAGGGCGACGGACACTGGGTCCATCTCGAAGGTGGCAATGCCGGGCACTACGGCACCGAATGGCTCTGCCAGCACTGAGCGACCCGCCGAAAGGCTCACGGGCGGCGCACACCATTCAGATCCGCCCGAGATCCGCCGTTCCGATCTCTCGATACGCGAAATCGCTTGTCAGCGTGACGAGTTGTGGGATGACAGCCGGTGCGATGTGGTGGCACATCTCGGGGATCGTCACATGGCGTGCGCCGGGGATGGCCGCCGCCGTCGCCGTTCCGCCGCTGGGTGGACGAGGCGATCGCTGCCGCCGTGAATGACGAGGGTCGGTGCGGTGATACGGCGCAGTTCGTCGGTGCGATCACCGGATGCCTGAATCGCACCGATTTGGCGGGCGGTGGCCTGGTGGGCTTGCCTGCCAGGTCCACGAAACCAAGCCTTGGTCGCCCACTCGCGCTCCGCGGCCCAGTTCGGCGGGCAGGTGGTCGAGGCGACACGACCGAACAGTTCGAGATGGCGTTCGACGGCCTGTCGCACGGTGCGCGGCGCGGGTTTGGCCAGAATCCATTTGGTCGACCACCGTGGTTGTCCCACAGCAGAATTGCCGGTGGTGGAGAACAGCGAGGTCAGTGTGGCCACCCGGCCGGGCTGGGTGGCCGCTATCGTCTGAGCGATCATGCCGCCCATCGACATGCCGAGCAGGTGCACCCGATCCACCTCCAGGTGGTCGAGGACCCCGATGTGATCGGCGGCCATATCCGCGAGGCTGTAGGCGTCGGCGCGGGGTCTCGCCAGCAGCTGGCGCAGCACGCTCGGCGCGGGCGCTGAGACCAGGGTGGAGCGGCCAGCGTCGCGATTGTCGGCCCGGATGACGCGGAAGCCTCGTTCGACAAACTGCGCGACCATCGCGCTCGGCCAGGATTCGAGGTCGAGTCCGAGCCCAGCGATGAGCATCAAGGCTGGGCCTGCCCTGTGCGGGGCCGTCGACGCGGAAGCAGATCCGCGTTCCAGAGGCGAGTTCGACGAACCGCTCGCCATCGGGACCGCTGCTCACGCTGCCGCAACACCATCGTCCGCCGCTTGTCCCGCGCCGACGAACTCCTCCCCCGCCCCTTCGCCTCGAACCTGATCAACGTGGCCGTCGCCCTGGACTTTCTACATACGTTGCCAGCGCACCACCGCGCTGGTCGGCAAACATCTGGCACAGAACCGCGACATCCAATTGAGCCCCGCACCGGTCTGTATCGGTACGGGGCTCACTCTGGGGTAATCGCCCATGTTGATCGCTCAGCATGTTTGACAGACCGAACCGTACACGAACACCACTTCGGCGGATCACGCCAAACAGAGGTGTATTCACCTGCGCACCGTTCGTGCCGGATTAGGTCTGCATTCGCCCCGGTTGCCAGACATCTGTGTGACACCGGCGATCGTCTTCACTGCAGCGATCTCGGCGCTTGTGGTGGGCCAAATACTGACCGCTCACTTACGGCGGTGGCGTCTAGCGCCACGCATCAGATATACAACTGTGACTGACCCAAAAGGGGATTTTTCTCAACTTTGCCGCCAGTACAGGGTGCCCAGGTTGAAGAACCCATTCCGTGACGAGGCACTTGACCCTACGAACGCAACGGAGGGTCAATATCCCGTGGTACCGCACCGGTACCCAACCGATCATGCACCCGACCGAAGGATGCGACCATGTCCGACCTCGAACAGAATGCCACTCACCTCAAACAAATTGACTGCTGGATGAGCACCGAGGAAGTTGCCGAGAGGCTCAAGATACCACCGAAAACGCTGTCGAATTGGGCTTCACTTGGAAAGGGCCCGCGCTTCGCGAAAATCGGCCGTTTTCGACGCTACAAGCTGAGCGAATTAAAAAGGTGGGAGCAAATGCTGCCCTATCGAGGCAGCGACCTGCGACCCCCTCTCGAAGATCACAAAAATGCAGCCTGATCAGTAGACATCCACACAAGAAGGAGGGGTGATATGACCCAAGTGGCGCTGGAGCCTGGCGCTATGCCCCCGAAAGACAAACTCATACCAGTAAAAGGAGCAGATGGCGTCTGGAGACTAACACGCATCCGCCACCGCGCATACAGCGGCGAATACATCAAAACTAGCGCCATCGGACGAACCCGCCGCGAGTGTCTTGACGAGTGGGAACGGAATTTCAAGAAGAATGTTCTCAAAGGCTCGAAACGCAAGCGCACAAGTCGACGAACACAGTTCTCCCCTACCGACAAGATGAGCAAAGTTTTCGCCGAGCTCGATGCCCAATACAAGGCGAAAGTGGCGGCGGGGAAGATGTCCGAAGGAACGTACAACAATTACCGGTGCTATATTTATCCACCGGCGAAAAGCCCGAAGCACAGCAAAAATCCTAACGCCTTCAAGCTCGATATCGAGATGGGTAGTCTCAGCATCAGCGAGGCGGCTGACGCTGCTTGGATTGCCGACTATCTGGACGAAGTTGCAGACAGTGCATACAGCACGGCTTACCATCAGCATCGCCAGCTGTGCACCGCCTTCAAGCTCGCGGTATTGGGTAAGGGAATCGACCCCCGCGCCAACCCCATGCCGTACGTGCCTCGTCCGACCGGCGACCGCGCAGAACCTCGGCCACTCAGCCCTGACGAGCAGCGCGGTGTCCTACAGCGCATCGACACCTGGCTGGACGACGGTCGAGGTGAGAGCCGCTACCTGCGCATCTTGTATCTGCTGCTGCTCGGCACCGGCATCCGGCCAGGCGAATGCCTGGCCGTTCGATGGTGCGACATCACGGAAGAAGAGTTCGACGGCGTCATTCGGTCGGTGCTCTATGTTGGCGCCACCGTTCGATGCAAGTCCGCTTCTGGGCCGTACCGAAACCCTCGGCGTAAAAGTGGCAACGAGTACCGGGTGGTGCTGCCTGATTGGCTCAGGGAGGTGCTCGCCACCGAGAAGCTTCGGGTATCCCCAGCTTCGGAAGAACTGCCTGTCCTTCAAGGTCCGCGCAGTAGCGCGGGGTCATGGGTCAGCGTGACCAACGCTCGCATGGCGGTTTACGCCATGCGAAACGGTAGTCAGTTCGACACCTTCCGACTGTCGGACCTACGGGACACAGTGGCCACCCACATCGCCATGATCACCGGCGACGACGAACGGGCCAGTGCCCAGCTGGGGCACATGGACGGCGGCAAGTCGATGGCTCAGCGCCACTACATCCACCAGGGCATTCGCCGCATGGTGGCAGTGGACAACGCCGACGTTCTGGAATTGCTGAACCCGTTCAAAATGGCACCAAACTGGCACTTTGCGGCCTAGTTCAACAGCCCATAGCCCACTGACCAGCGGAAACAGCTAGTCCTTCTTCATCATTTCGTAGATGCGTTTGCAGTCCGGGCAGACCGGGGAGCCGGGCTTGGCGGACTTGGTGACCGGGAAGACCTCGCCGCAGAGGGCCACCACGTGGGTGCCCATGACGGCGCTCTCGGCGATCTTGTCCTTCTTCACGTAGTGGAAGAACTTGGGGCGGTCGTTGTCGGTCGACTCGTCGACGGTCTCGTCGGGACGTACCAGGGTGTCTGCGCTCACGCATTCAATAATGCCAGCTTCGATCTCGCTAGCAGCGGCGTGTGCATTCCAGAGGCCGGAGTGGAACACTCGGGGCATGCAGCGTGACGGCGAAAATCCTGGAGCCGATCAGCCTGGCGAAGGATCTCGCCACGAATTCGAGTTCCGGCCAGCGGGGTCGATACCCATGCCGCCCCGGCCTACCCAGGGGTTCTTCCGGGGCGCGGCCGACGAACCGGTGCTCATCACCGAAGCGCAGACCTCGCTGGAACAGCAGCATCGCGACCGCGTGCGGCGGTACACGATCTTGATGGCCTTCCGTATTCCGTGCCTGATCCTGGCTGCGGTGGCCTACAGCATGTGGGAGAACTGGGTCATCTCGCTGCTGATCATCGGTGTGTCGATTCCGCTGCCGTGGGTCGCGGTTCTCGTCGCCAACGACCGCCCGCCGCGCAGCAAGGACGAACCCAGCCGGTGGGACGGCCGCCGCAATCAGATCGCCCTGGAATCAGGCCACCACCGCTCCATCGACGGGTGACCTGCGGCGAATGCACGCGGACATGATGGCCGCGACGGCACACAGACCACCGGCGATGAGCCACGCCAGGTCGTAATCGCCCTGAATATCGCGAATGAAGCCCGCACCGGAGGCCGCCACCGCCGCACCGATCTGGTGTGAGGCGAACACCCAGCCGAAGGCGACCGGTCCGTCCACACCGAAGTGCTCGCGGCACAGCGCGACCGTCGGCGGCACCGTGGCGATCCAGTCCAGGCCGTAGAAGATGATGAACGCCCACATACTCGGCTCCACCTCGGGCGCGAAGAGCATGGGCAGGATCAGCAGCGACAGCCCGCGCAGCGAGTAGTAGCCCACCAGCAGATACCGCGAATCCACCCGATCGGTGAGCCACCCCGACGCGATGGTGCCCGCGACATCGAACACACCGACCAGCGCCAGCAGCCCGGCCGACGTGGTCGCGGGCATTCCGTGATCGTGGGCGGCACTGACGAAATGCGTGCCGATCAAACCATTGGTTGATGCGCCGCAGATCGCGAAACCGCCTGCCAGCAGCCAGAAGACGGGCTTGCGCGCCACGGTGGCCAGCACGGTCAGCGCCCGCGCGGCCCCACCCGTCGCCCGCGTCCGCATCCCGGTATCGTCACCCGGCCCCGCGCCGTAGGCGGTGACGCCCATATCGCTGGGAAAGTCCCGAATGAACAGCAGCACAAGGGGAACCACCGCCAACGCGATGGCGGCCACCAACACCGCGGGCAGCCGCCACCCGTGCTCGGTCGCCAGCGCGGAGATCAACGGCAGAAACACCAGCTGCCCGGTCGCCCCGGCCGCGGTGAGCACGCCGGTCACCAGCCCGCGCTGGCGCACGAACCAGCGCCCGGTGATGGTCGCCACGAACGGCATGGACATCGAGCCCACCCCGATCCCCACCAGCAACCCCCAGGTGAGCATGAGCTGCCACGCCTGGGTCATGAACACGGTGAGCCCGCTGCCCGCCGCGATGAGCACCAGCGCGCTCGCCACCACCCGCCGAATACCGAAGCGGTCCATGAGCGCGGCCGCGAACGGCGAGATCAGCCCGTAGAGCAGCACATTCACCGAGACCGCCGCGCCGATGGTGCCGTGCGACCACCCGAACTCCTCGTGCAGCGGATTCATGAGCACGCTGGGCACCGACCGGAATCCGGCCGCGCCGATGAGCGTCACGAACGCGACGGCCGCCACGATCCACGCCGGATGCGGACCACGCGGCAATGCCGTTGCGGCAGGGGCTGATTGCCCGGGATCGGGCAGGCGGATATCGGTCACCGGCCGAGCGTGCCGGAAATATGCGTGTACAACTAGTGGCCTGAATGCCACAATGCGTAAATATCACGCCATCCGTTCGAGAGGATTCGCATGACGACCCCGCACCTGGTCGCGGTACTCGCCCTCGAACCGGTCGTCGGATTCGATATGACCATTCCGCCGATGGTGCTCGGTTCGGCCCGCGACGCCGCCGAGAATCCGCTCTACGACGTGCGGATCTGCGGACTGGACCGCGCGGGTGTGCGCGCCACCAACGGCTACACCGTGCTGCCCGCGCACGGCCCCGAAACACTCGCCGCCGCCGATACCGTGATCGTGCCCGGCACCCAGATCCCGGGCCCGCGCCGCCACGGCACCCTGCCACCGGAGCTCGCCGCGGCGCTGGCGTCCATCCGCCCGGACGCCCGCCTCGTCTCGATCTGCACGGGCGCCTTCGTCCTCGCCGCCGCGGGCCTGCTCGACGGCCGCCGCGCCACCACGCACTGGGCCTTCGCCGACGCCTTTCGCGCGCTGTACCCCGCGGTGCGCCTCGACGAGAATCTCCTGTTCGTGGAGGACGGAAACGTCTGCACCGCAGCGGGTCTCGCCGCCGGAATCGACCTGTGCCTACACCTGCTGCGCACCGACCACGGCAGCGCGGTCGCCAATACCGCGGCCCGCTACTGTGTGGTCCCGCCGTGGCGCGAAGGCGGCCAGTCGCAGTTCATCGAACAGCAGGTGCCCGAATCCGGCACCGACAGCACCGCACCCACCCGCGAATGGGCGCTGCGCCGCCTCGACGACGACCTCGACCTCACCACCCTGGCCCAGCACGCCCGCATGAGCGTGCGCACCTTCACTCGACGTTTCAAGGCCGAGACCGGTCTGGCTCCGGGAACCTGGGTACTCCAGCAACGATTGCGGCATGCGCGCCATCTCCTCGAGACGACGAGCCTGCCGGTGGACGAGGTGGCCCGCTGCGCCGGAATGGGCACGGCCGCCTCGCTGCGCCACCATATGCGCACCGAACTCGGTGTGGCACCGATCGCCTACCGCAAGACCTTCCGGCGCACCGGCGTCGGCAGCGAATGACAGGAGACAGCACGATGATTCGATGGCTCTGGATCTTCTTGGACCGTCCCGCCGACCGCTTCGACGAGAACGCCCGCTTCTGGACCACCGTCACCGCCACCAGCCTCTCTCCCACCCGCGGCGAGAACTCCGAATTCGTCACGCTGCTACCGGAATCCGGCAGGCCCAGCGTGAAAATGCAAGCGGTGGCCGATGATTCGCGCGTACACCTCGATCTCGACGTCGACGATGTCGGCGCGGCGGCCAAACGCGCCCAGGAACTGGGGGCCACCCTGGTGCTCGAGCACCCCGACTACATCGTCTTGAAGTCCCCGCACGGCATGACGTTCTGCCTCACCCCGGCCGATCGCGCCGAGATCGAGTTCCCGCCCCTCGTCACCGGCCCCGACGGCAGCCAGAGCCGACTCGATCAGGTGTGCATCGATATCGGCGCGACGGATTACGACGCGGAGACCCGCTTCTGGACCGAACTCACCGGGTGGACGCATCGGCCCGGCACGCTTCCGGAGTTCGCGCGCATCAATCCCGAACAGCCGCTGCCCGTCAAGATCCTGCTGCAACGTCTCGACGAGGACCGCCCCACCTCCGCGCATGTCGACCTGGCCTGTTCCGATATCGACGCCGTCGCCCGGTGGCACGAGTCGCTGGGCGCGCGCCAGGTGAGCCGGGGCGCGCACTGGATCGTCATGGCCGATCCCGCCGACCAGCCCTACTGCCTCACCGGCCGCGAACCCGAGTGAGTCAGCGCCGATTTCGCCGCACGCGCTCACGCACCAGGGCGTACAGATTCACCACCCACAGCACCATGATGCCGATCGCCAACACCCAGCACAGCACCCCCGCGAAGGTCAGGTGCTGACACCGGCCGTGGATCAGATCCGCCACGGACGGCGCGGCCACCACCGTCAGCAGGGCCAGAATCACCAGCTCCCAGCGCGACGGCGTGCCCACGGCGAAGAAGCCGCGTCGGGCGGGGCGTCGCGCGCCGGACTCCTCCGGGGGTTGATCGTCAGCGGTCACCGCGGCTCCCTCCGTGTCGGTTCTCCGCGCACCGGCCGGTCTCATCGTGACACGGGAAGGCCCCGGGGGCGCTGACACCGGTCGGAGGGTCGCGGTGGCAGAGTTCCCTGTCATGCCGACGAATCAGACGACCACCTCGTCCCTGCTCGCCGCACTCGCCCCCGACCTGCGCGCCGCCCTCACCCGCGTCGGCTACGACGCCGACACGCTACTCGAAGCGATCGGCGAGGACGCGCACACCGCGCTCGGCCGCTCCGAGCCGGTGCCGGTGCGCCGGGCCGCCCGCGCGGCCGGGGAACTCGGCGTTCTGATTCGACTGCTGCTGCTCGGTGATCCGATGCCCGAGGACGAGGTCGCCGCCGCGCTGCGCCCGCTCGATATCGACCGCGCGGTGGCGGCGGGCCTGCTCGCCCGCGCGGGCGGCGAGGTGCGCGCGGCCCTCGACCTGCGCCCGCTCGACCTCGGCGACGGCACCCGCTGGATCCTCTCCGATCTCGACGACTCCATGCGGCGGCGCACCCTCGACGCCGATCACGTCCTCGGCGTCGGCCACGCCTCGCTGTCGCTGCTGCGCGCCACTCCGACCCGACCGGTCGGCTCCGTGCTCGATCTCGGCACCGGCTGCGGCATCCAGGCCGTGCACGCCGCGGCCTACGGCGGCACCGTCACCGGCACCGACGTCAACCGCCGCGCACTGTGGCTGGCCGAGGCCAACGCGGCGCTCAACGAGTTGAATCTCGAACTCCTGGAAGGCTCTTGGTTCGAACCCGTCGCCGGACGCCGCTTCGACCAGGTGGTCGCCAATCCCCCGTTCGTGGTCGGCCCCGCCCACGTCGAGCACACCTACCGCGACTCCGGCCTGGCCCTCGACGGCGCGAGTGAACTCGTCATCTCCGGCGCGCCGGAGCTGCTGAACCCCGGCGGCACCGCCGCCATGCTCGCCTCCTGGGTGCACATCGACGGCGAGGACTGGCGCGGTCGCGTGTCGCGCTGGCTGCCCGACCACGGTGTCGACGCCTGGATCGTGCAGCGCGATATCGCCGACCCCGCCCTCTATGTCGGCACCTGGCTGCGCGACGCCGGACTCGATCCGCGCGACCCGGACGCGCAGGCCCGCGCCGAACGCTGGCTCGACGCCTTCGACGCCGCCCGAGTCGAGGGCATCGGCTTCGGATTCGTGTACCTGCGCGCCATCGACGGGCCGACCGAACTGCTCGCCGAAGACCTCACCCACGGCTTCGACGATCCACTCGGGGCCGAGGCGACCCTGTACTTCGAACGCTCCGCCTGGCTGCGCGCCGTGGCCGCCGATACCGATATCGCGTGGTCGTCGCGCTTCGAAGTGGCCTCGGCCACCGCACTGGAACGGGTCTACCTGCCCGGCGCCGAAGGCTGGGAACAGCGCGTCGCCCGCCTGCACCGCGGCGACGGCCCGCGTTGGCAGCACGAGATCGACGACACCATCGCGGCGCTGCTGGCCGGTATGCGCCCCGATGGGCTGCCGCTGCGCGAACTCGTCGAACTGCTCTCCTTCGGTGCGACCGGCGAGGCCGCCACGCCCGACTTCGAGGCCGCGGCGCTGACCGTGGTGCTCGGTCTGGTCCGGCACGGGCTCATCCGACCGGTGTAATCGGACTCACCTCCACTCCGGCGAACGCGCACGTCACAGCGGGTCGTCGCACCATTCCACGGGAATGTGTCGCGGCGGCCCGCCGTTGTATCCAACGGTTGACCTGCTCCTGCGAAACCACCGTGACCCATTCGAACCGTTCACCCCCGAATACACGTATTCACTTGGGGTATGCGGATGTTGGGCTCCGGTTGCGGCAACCACCCGGATATCGGCGCGGCCGAGGATCGGCCCCCGTTCCCCGGGCGGACCCTTCTCAGGAACTTCTCAGCCGAAGCGTGATGAAACCGCAGCTCAGATGCGGTTTATCGGAGCTGAGGCGGGGAACTTTCCGAGAGTCGGGTCCGTTGAACGGAGCGAGACACCACCGACAGGAGGCAAGTCATGACAAGCCCCGCCACCACTGACGTGCGCACCAGCGAACAGGACCTCGACGCCACGAGCCCCGCCGCCGACCTGGTACGCGTGTACCTGAACGGGATCGGCAAGACGGCGCTGCTCACCGCGGCCGACGAGGTCGAGCTGGCCAAGCGCATCGAGGCGGGCCTCTACGCTCAGCATTTGCTGGAGACCAGCAAACGGCTGTCGGCCACCAAGAAGAAGGATCTGGCCCTGCTGGTCCGCGAGGGCCGGGCCGCGCGCCAGCACCTGCTCGAGGCGAATCTGCGCCTCGTGGTGTCACTCGCCAAGCGCTACACCGGCCGCGGTATGCCGCTGCTGGATCTGATCCAGGAAGGCAATCTGGGTCTGATTCGCGCCATGGAGAAGTTCGACTACACCAAGGGCTTCAAGTTCTCGACCTACGCCACCTGGTGGATTCGTCAGGCCATCACCCGCGGTATGGCCGATCAGAGCCGCACCATCCGGCTCCCCGTGCACCTCGTCGAGCAGGTCAACAAGTTGGCCCGCATCAAGCGCGAACTGCATCAGCAGCTCGGCCGCGAGGCCACCGACGCCGAATTGGCCCGGGAATCGGGCATTCCGGTGGAGAAGATCGCCGATCTGCTCGACCACAGCCGCGATCCGGTATCCCTGGATATGCCGGTCGGCAATGACGAAGAGGCCCCGCTGGGCGATTTCATCGAGGACTCCGAGGCCACCTCGGCCGAGAGCGCCGTCATCGCCGGACTCCTGCATCGGGACGTGCGTACCGTTCTGGCCACCCTCGACGAGCGCGAACAGCAGGTCATCCGCCTGCGCTACGGCCTCGACGACGGCCAGCCCCGCACCCTCGACCAGATCGGCAAGCTCTTCGGCCTCTCCCGCGAGCGGGTGCGCCAGATCGAGCGCGAGGTCATGTCCAAGCTCCGCAAGGGCGAGCGCGCCGACCGCCTCCGCGCCTACGCCAGCTAGCCACAACCGTCCGGACCCACGCGAGAAGCGGGTCCGACACCGACGCCGGTCGGTTCCTGCTGCCCACAACCCCTCGGGGCAGCATGGACCGACCGGCATTTTTCATGTCTTGAGCGGCGTGGATCACATACGGGGTGAACCTCCCGCAAATGAGAGCTTGACCACACCCGGCCGGATGGTTAACGTGTGGCGAACTAAGCGCCCGCTTAGCATCATTTGTGACCTGAACCATACTGAGCGCCTGGTTTCTGGGGCGTTGAACAGACAATTGGTCAGGTAAGAGCTCGGGAGTACGACCAAGATGAAGAAGATCACCGCGACCTCCGCCCTGCTGATCGGAGCCGCGGTCATCGGCAGCGCCACCGCGAACGCGGCACCGGCGCAGACCACCGAGGCCGTGAACTACACCGGACACCTCACCGAGAACGCCGCGGTGATCTCCACCGACGCCGGTTCGCTGACCGCCGACAATGGCGTCTTCACCATCGAGGCCGCGGACGGCACCGTCCTGGCGGGAACCGAATTGTCCTTCCGGGTGGACGATTTCGTCTTCCCCGTCACCGCCGACATCTCCGGCCGCACCGCGACCCTGACGCCGCGGTTCGACCTCGCCCATGCGGTCTATCAGCCGGTCGCGCTGCCCTTCGAGGACTCCGCGCCCTGGAAGACGCCGTACGAGCGCGAGCAGGCCGCCTGGTCGCGGCTGACCTCCACCATCACCATGGGCGCCGCGCTCGGCACCGTGGTCGGCGGTCTGGGCGGCGGCGCGCTGGGGTGCGTACTGGGCGGCGTCGCCGCCGGGACCGGCGCGACCATCGCCACCGGCATCATCGGCGGACTGTTCTCGTTCCTGCCCGCGGCCGCCGTGGGCTGCCTGGCCGGTGCCGCGGCCATGGCCGCCCTGGGCACCATCGCCGGTCAGCTCTTCGTCACCGGGCCGGTGGCGCTGGGCGCGGCCGTGCAGTACTTCACCACCATCAATTCCCCGTTCCCGCGGAAGTGATGCGGCCGTACCGCTTCCAGTGCGCGACACTGATGCGATGAGCGATAGGGAAATACCGTCGGCCGAAGTCGGAGCGTCCACGACCACGATGGACGCGCTGGAGCTCACCTGCCGACGGTTTCCCGAGGGGCAGCGGCGGATCTTCCGCGCGGCCATCGACGCCTTCGCCGAGCGGGGCTTCCACGCCACCAGTACCCGCGATATCGCCGCGCGCGCGGGGCTCAGCCCGGCCGCGCTCTATGTGCACTTCCCTTCCAAAGAAGCGGTCCTGCATCAGATTTCGGTGGCCTCGCTGGGGCTGACGCGCGATGTGGCGAAGGCCGCGAGCACCGGACCGGGCTCCCCCGCCGAGCGCCTGTTCGCGACGGTGCGCGATCTGACCACCTGGCATGCCGTGCACAGCGCCAGCGTGCGGGTGGTGCTGCACCATCTCACCGATCTGACCCCCGAGCATCGCGGCGACGTCACCGATATCCAGCGGGAGATCTACCGGATGATGCGCGGCCTGCTCGTCGAGGGAGCCGAGGCGGGCTTCGATATCGCCGATCCGGGCGCGACCACGATCGCCGTGCTGTCGCTGTGCGTGGACACCGCCCGCTGGTACACCCCCGACTACCGTCGGGCTCCCGAGCGGATCGGCGAGGATCACGCCGCGCTCGCCCTGCGGATGGTCGGGGCGCACCGCGGGTGACGGCCGACCCGCGAGGGTCAGGCGGCGTCGACCACTTCGCCGAGTCGGCGCACGATACCGGGCCAGCCGCCGCGCATGATCGTGCGCGAGAGTTGCGCATTGGCGTCGTCGGGGTCGAATCCGCTGTGCGTGAAGATCATTCGAGTGCCGGTGCCCTCGGGGCGTAGATCCCAGGTGACGACCCAGCCGGTGGGCGTGGCGGCATGGGCGTCGTCCCAGCTGATGCGCAGACGTTTGGCCTCGACGAGTTCGAGTACCTCGCAGGCGATCTCACCGGAGAAGTTGGTGGCCTCGACCGGGCGGGCGCGCATGCGGAAACGATGGCCGACGGTCGGCTCGAAATCCGTTGTGGGCATGAGCCATTGGGCCATGAGCTCGGGTTCGGTGAGGGCGCGCCAGACCTTCGCGGGCGAGTGCGGGTAGAACTGGTCGATCTCGATGGTGGTGAGGTCCTCGGTCATGGTGCGGGCTCCGTTTCGTCGATGTCGTCGGGTAGGGCGTCCAGGACGGTGCCGAGGTCGCGCAGTCGGGCACGCCAGAAGCGCTCGAAGGGTTCGAGCCAGTCCTGTAGCTCGTGCAGCGGTTGCGGCCGCACGCGGTAGTAGCGGTGGCGGCCGCGTTTCTCCTCGTCCACCAGGCCGCTGTCGCGCAGCACCTTGAGATGTTCGGAGACGCTGGGCCGAGCCATGTCGAAGCGCTCGGCAATGGCCTGGACGGTCTGCTCCCCGGCCAGGAGCAGGTCCAGAATGTCGCGCCGAGTGGGGTTGGCCAGGGCGGCGAACACCCGATCGGTGCTGCTGGATTTCATGCGGTGCGGCACAGGGCGAGAATAGGTAGGAAATTTCCTACCTGTCAACCCGGTGTTCTGAACGGCGGAAATGAAGTTGTCGGGGGCCTGGGCGGCCCCTAGGGTCGGCGGCGAGGTGGTTCCGGGGGCGGGATCCGAGCGTGAGGGACAGGAGCGTGGAGTGGCCGTACGACTGGCCTGGGGGGTGGTCGCCGAGCGTGATCGGCGGGCGTGGCTGCTCGCGGACGGGCAGGTGGTGGACGCGCGGGACCGGGAACTCCCGGACGGGGCCGCGGTGGTGTTGGGGCCACCGGATGCGAGTGACGAAAGGGTCGGGGCCGCCCGCGCCGAGTTGAGCGCGTTGATCGAGGCCGGTGGGGTCGTAATCGCCGGTGCCGGTGTCGATGTGGGGGACGGATTCACCTCGGCGCGACTGCCCGGCGCGAGCGGGGACCGGCGCGACGCGGTCTTGGCGGCCCTGCGGGTACTCGGGGTGGAGGGCGCCGAGCGGCTCGGTGACCGCGCGGCCACATTGGTGGCGTTGTTCGGGGTGACGGCCACGAAACCCGTCGGTGCGGCGGCGGAGGCCGCCATGCGGGAGAACCGTTGGGCGGCCGTACATCTGGCGTCGGCGGCCGCGGATCTGCTCGGACCCGAGCAGTTGGAGCGGGTGCTCGCGCTGCGGGCGCCCGAGGGGGTCGACCCGGTCCCCTCGGGTGCGCCGTCGGAGCTGGCGGCGAATCTGCGCCACGTACTCGAAAGGTATTCGGGGCGACGGCGTTTGGACCTGGTGCTCGATGTGTGGGAGCAGGTGTGCGCTCGTGGTACGACGCTCCAGCGACAGCGGCGCTTGCTGGCGCGCCAGGATCTGACTGTGCTGGAGGGCTTGCGCGAGCGCTACCGTCGCCATGACGACGACCTCGCGACCGAGCATGTGCGCGCATGGCACGGCTATCAGCAGCCGACCGTCACCGAGCTGGCGCGCTTCGTGCCCAAATGGCCGAACTTCTGGCAGTACGCGGTGCTGAAGGTCATCGAGGACGCGGTCGCGGCGACGGTCCTGCTGCGTCTGGCCATGGCGGTCGAGGAGTACGGCGTCGAGGGCGGTCTCGCACGCATGCGGACCCGGGTCGCGGCCGCCTCGTCGATGGTCAAGAAGAGCGCGGTGCAGGCGGCGCAGCGCCCGGTCGATGGTCTCCTCGCCCTGCCCGCCCGGCCTATCGTGCACATTCGCGAACTGGATATGCGCACCCGCCACCAGCATCCGCGTGACGCGCGTTTCGAACAGGCCGTTCGCGAACGCCTCGCGACGGCACTGCCCTATGCGCTCGTGGTGCACGAGGCCACCCACACGCTGCTGTGCAAGGCACTGCCGGGCGAGTTCTTGCCGCCGCGGTGGGATTTCCCATCACTGCGCGGGTGGCGGAGTGCGGCCGGGTACACCGCGGTGCGCCCGCCCGAGACCTGGCAGCAGCAGCCGGTGGTGCGCGGCCACGGTTTGGGCAGCCTAGCGGCGCGGCGCGAAGAGGACCCGGCGGCGGAGGAGGACGCGTCGGACCTGCTGTGGTACGCCGATCTGGCCGATGCCATCGCGCAGGTGCGTGGGCTCCCCCACGCCGAGATCCGGCACACCTGGCAGACCATTCACTTCGATCCGGATCAGTCCCCGCCCGCACCGGATCCGCTGACACCGCAACCGGATTCGATTCCGCTCGCGGTGGCCGGAACGGCGCAATTGCTGTCCTTGGGCGCGCAGGCCCCCGCCCGCTGCCGCTCCTGGGCGGAGCTGTGCGCGGCGCTCATGACGAGCGGAGCGGTCGCCGAGGCGCTGACGAGCGAATTCCAGGTGCCCGAAACGATTCTCGCCACGGACGGGTCACGCTTGCCCGACACGACGGCTCGGATCGAAATCGCCCGCACCGCACGACAGTTGGCGCAGTGGTCGGATTACATGGGCAATTGTATTGCCGCGCCGTGGTATCAGAACGCGGCATGCGAGGGCCGCAGCGTACTGGTCGCCCTGCGCGACGTCGACGGTACGTTGCTCGTCAATGCCGAACTGCGGGCGACGACTGTCGGATGGCGAGTCAACGAGATACGCGCACGGTTCAATGCCGACCCGGATCCCGCACTGGCCAAGGCGTTTCGACACTACGTGCACTCCTGGCAATGGCCCGCTCCGGACAGCGCGGACAACCACGAGCCCACCGAGCCCCCGGCCCCGCCGGTCCACCGCGGACCCACCCGCTCCGTGCTGCGCGATATCGGCCCCCGGCTGCGGGAACTCAGCCGAGAATCGTTCTCCCACATGGACTCCGCGCTGGCGGCCCTCACCGCGCTGGCGGCTGGCGGCGAGGCGGACTCGAGCACGAACTCCGCGCTGAGAGTCCGTGACCCGCGAGTGTTGACCGCCCTGCGCCGCGCCACCGCCGAGGAGCTCACGCGGCTCTGCGTCGAAGCGCTGGCGGCGCGCCGGGTCACCCTGCCCGAGCTCTGGTCCGCCACTGCGGCCCGCCCGATGGCGGCGGCCGTCGAGGCGCTGACTCCCGCTGTCCGGGAACGCTATCCGCGCCTGCGCCAGCTCGTCGAGGACGCCCCGATCGCGTCGAAATCCCTGCGCCTGCTGGTGAAGGACCCAGACCTCGCCCCGTCTCGCTCCATGGATGTCGTCGCCCTGCGCCTGCGCCGCACCCTCGCCCGCCTGGCGCTGGACGGCGATCCAGCACTGTCCCGCGCACTGGTCCGCGACCCGCGTACCGACCTGCTCTGCCCACTGATCCTGGCCGTCACCTGCGCCTCCCCGAAATACACTGCGACAGTGGCGATTACCCGCCCTCGCGAGACCACCGTGCCCGGCTTCCCGGTGTCGTCACTGAGCGATCCGGCCGGTCCCTGGCAGCGCGCCTGGCCCGCCGCCGCCGAAATCGGCTTCGAACCCGAACTCTTCTGGGGCCAGGTCGCCGACACCGGCCTCCTCGCCCCCGCGGAGTGGCTGTCGGCGGGAGGCTGGCCCGCGCTCTGGCGGCGCGCCGCCGAACAGCCCGCGGCGGGCGCTCATCCGGGCCCGGCGACGACGAACACGCAGCGGTAGGCGGCGACCGAACGGCTCGGACCGCGCCACTAACCGGAGTTGCGCAGTGCGGTGGCCAATCCGTTCATGGTGAGCAGGATTCCGCGTTCCACGAGTTCGGAGTCGTCGCCCGCACGTCGGCGACGGAGCAGCTCCACCTGCATTTGGTTGAGGGGTTCGAGGTAGGGGAAGCGGTTGCGGATGGATTCGGCGAGGGCCTTGTTGTCGGCGAGGAGTTCGTCGCTGCCGGTGATGGCGGCGTGCATGGCGACGGTGCGGGTGTACTCGTCGCGGATCATGCCGTAGACGGTGGCGCGCAGGGTTTCGTCGGGGACGAGTTCGGCGTAGGTGGCGGCGATATCCATGTCGGCCTTGGCCATTACCTGGGCGAGGTTGGACAGGACGGTTCGGAAGAACGGCCAGCGGCGGTACAGGTCGGTGAGGGTGGCCAGGCGGGCGGGGTCGTCGCCGATCCACTGTTCGAAGGCCGAACCGGTGCCGTACCAGCCGGGGAGCATGACGCGCGATTGGCTCCACGCCATGACCCACGGGATGGCGCGCAGGTCGGAGACCGAGTTGGTGGGCTTGCGGGACGCGGGACGGCTGCCCAGGTTCAGATCCGCGACCTCCGCGATGGGGGTAGAGGCGCGGAAATACTCGACGAAGCCCGGGGTTTCGTGGACCAGGCGCGCGTACGCCTGGCGCGCCAGCTCGGCCACCTCGTCGAGCATCTCGTAGGCCGGTTCCGCGTCCTCGCCGAGTCCCTCCACATCGAGCAGCGTGGATTCCAGCGTGCCCGCTACGAGGGATTCGAGATTGCGGTAGGCGGTATTGGGGTCGGCGTACTTGGTGGAGATGACCTCGCCCTGTTCGGTGAGGCGCAGCGACCCGCGCACGGCCCCGGCGGGCTGGGCGAGAATGGCGTCGTAGCTGCGGCCGCCGCCGCGACCCACCGTGCCGCCGCGACCGTGGAAGAGCCGCAAGCGAATTCCGGTCTTGCGGGCCACCTCCACCAGATCGAGTTCGGCCCGGTACAGCGCCCAGTTGGCGGCGAGGTAGCCGCCGTCCTTGTTGGAGTCGGAGTAGCCGAGCATGACCTCCTGGCGCATACCGCGCGCGGCGACCAGGTTCTGATAGGCGGGGACTTCCAGTGCGGCGGAGAGGATATCGGCCCCGTGGCGCAGATCGTCGATGGTTTCGAACAGCGGCACCACACCCACCGGGCTCGACGGCGGCGTGTCGGCGTCGCCCGGGTCGAGAATGCCCGCTTCCTTCAACAGCAACGCGGCTTCGAGCATATCGCTGACCGAGGTGCACATGGAGATGATGTAGTTCGGGACGGTATCGGGGCCGAGGTCGTCCAGGGCGGTCTTGGCCGCGCGCACCACCGCGAGTTCCTTGGCCGCCAGGTCGCTGAGGCGGGCATTGGGGCCGACGAGCGGTCGGCGCGTGGTCAATTCGGCGGCGAGCAGCTCCACCCGCTGCGCCTCGTCGAGCGCGGCGTAGTCGGAATGCACTCCGGCCCAGGCGAACAGCTCGGCGACCACCTGCTCGTGCACCTCGGAGTTCTGCCGCATATCCAGACCCTGGAGGTGAAAACCGAAGGTCTCCACGGCATCTCGCAAGGCCGCGAGGCGGTCGTCGGCGAGCAGGCCGTCCCCGGAGGCGCGCATGGCGGCGTCCACCACACACAGCTCCGCCAGGAACTCCGGCGCACCGCTGTACGGGCGCGCGTCGACATCGATTCCATCGGCGGGGATTTCGCCGAGCGAGCGGCGCGCGGTCGCGCTGAGCCGGGCGCGAATGCCGCGCAGCGCGCGGCGGTAGGGTTCGTCGGCGCGCTGCGGGGAATCGTCGAAGGATTCGTCGGTCAGCGCGGCGAGTTCGGGCGTCACCGGCACCAGCCGCGCCGACTGCGACAGCGACTTCTCCAGATCCACCAGCGCGGTCAGGTAATTGCCGAACGCCACCTCGCCCGCGCGGTGGGTGGCGCGGTGCACCACCTCGGCGGTGACATTCGGATTGCCGTCGCGGTCGCCGCCGATCCAGGAGCCGGGACGCAGCATCGGCCGGGTCAGCAGCTCCTCATCCGGCCAGCGGGCCCGCAGCGCCCGGCGCACCTCGGCATTGATGCGCGGGATCACGTCGAACAGCGTGAGGTCGTAGTAGCGCAGGCCGACCTCGATCTCGTCCTGAATACGCAAGCGCGCCAGGCGAATCAGCGCGGTGCGCCACAGCAGCAGCACCTGGCGGCGCAGATCGGTCTCGATGGCGGCGTACTCGGGTTCGGTCTCGGCGTAGCGCTGCCGACGCCGCATGAGCTCGGTGATCCGGGCCTGGACGTCGAAAACGGTGCGGCGGCGCGTCTCGGTCGGATGCGCGGTGATAACCGGCGAGACCAGCGCGTCGCGCAACAGCTCGGCCGCCACCTCGCCGTCCGGACGCGCGGCGTCGAGTTTGCCGTAGGTGGCGGCGAGGCTGGAGTCCTGCGGCGGCTCCCCCGCCGCCAGATGCACCGCTCGGCGGCGGTCACGCTGCAGGTCCTCGGCCAGATTGGCGAGCAGCAGGAAGTGGCTGAACGCCCGAATCAGCGGCAACGCGGTGCGAATGTCCACATCGCGCAGCATGTCGGCGACGGCGCTGCGGTCCACCTCCGAGCGTCTGACCTTGAACGCCTCCACGCGGACCCGTTCGATGAGGTCGAACACCTCCGGGCCCTCGTGATCGCGAATGGTCTCGCCGAGGATCCCGCCGAGGAACCGGATGTCGTCGCGCAGCGGCGCGGTGGCAGTTTCGATCCGATCTTCCCGCATGGCATGAATTCTGCCCGCTGTCGGCCCCGAAGGTGCGGGCGGGCACACCTCCCGCTACCTTCCGAGCCGACCGGTAGGACTCATTTCCCGAGGTCGGGGCGCGTTCCGAAGCGCCCGGCGGATTTCACGCCAATCGGCGCGGCCCGATATCGAACCGGCTCGGCTCCGGCCCGATGCGCACCCGGCCGTACAGGACCGCCGCACCGTCCGGTGAGACCAGAATCGGCTCGCACTGGAGCTCCCGAACCTCGGGTAGGTCGTCGCAGAGCGCCGAAATGCGTTGTGCGATCTCGGCGAGCGCGGCGCGGTCGACCGGTTTGCCGATATCGCGGCCGTTGACGCTGCCGGAGAGCAGGGGTGCGGCGCGCGGGGCGTCGATGAGCTCCGCCGATTCGGCCTCGGTGAGCGGCAGCGCCCGGTACACGCGGTCGCCGAGCAGGTCGATGATGGTGCCGGAGAGGCCGAAGCTGATGACCGAACCGAAGGACGGGTCGTCCTGGACGCGGAACATACAGCCGACGCCCTTGGTGGCCATGCGCTGGATGTGCACGACCGGATTGCCGGAGATCTCGGCCAGGTCGGTGTAGCCGCGCCGCACGGCGTCTGCGCGCCACAGGTCCAGGCGTACGCCGGTGAGGTCCGGGCGGTTGCGCCACAGCTCACCGGTGGCTTTGGCCGCGACCGGGTAGCCGAGCTCCTCGGCGGCCGCGACGGCCGCGTCGGCGTCGAGCACCTCGCGGAATTCGACGATGCCGATCCCGTAGCAGCCGAGCAGCTCCACCGCCTGCAGGTCGGTGAGCCAGCGTCCGGTGCCGTCGCCCATCCATTCGGCGACGAGTTCGCGGGCGCGTGCGGTGTCCACTCCGGAGGGCCGCGCGACCGGCGAGACCGGGCGGGTGCGCCAGTCGGCGTAGCGCCGTACCCGGGCGAGGGCGCGCGCCGCGCGTTCGGGATCCGGATAGGACGGAATCGAGCCGCGTTCCAGGGAGCCGCCGACGCCGCGCGTGGCGAGCAGATTGGGCATGCCCTGATCGGCGACGAAGGTCGTGAGAACCGGTGTCTCCGTATCGGATTGGGCTCCGGAGCGAATGGCTTCGGCATAGGCCGCGACACCGGTGGCGACCGGCGGGGAGAAGATGACGATGACCGCGTCGACCGCCGTATCGGAGACGGCGGCGGCCACGGCGGTGAGGTAGTCCGCCGGGCTGGCCTGCGGCCCGAGATCGACGGGCTCGGCAACGTCGAGGCCCTCACCGCGGGCGGCGTCGACGGCGAGCCACTCCAGCGCGGCGCTGTTGCCGATCACCGCGAGGCGCGGCCCGGCGGGCAGCGGCTGGTAGGCGAGCAGCATGGCGCAGTCGAAGAGCTCGGCGATGGAGTCGACCTGGACGATGCCCGCCTGGGCGAAGAGATTGCGCACCAGCGAGCGGTCGAGATCGCGTTCCCCCTCCTCGCGCATGGCATTGCGGCCACTGCTCACGGCCACGATGGGTTTGGTGCGCGCCACCCGGCGGGCGATGCGAGAGAATTTGCGCGGATTGCCGAAGGTCTCCAGATACAGCAGCACCACATCGGTGTCGGCGTCGTTGTCCCAGTACTGGAGCAGGTCGTTGCCGGAGACGTCGGCGCGGTTACCGGCGGAGACGAAGGTGGACAGACCCAATTGCCGTGCCGCGGCCTCCGCGAGAATGGCCCCGCCCAGCGGTCCGGACTGGCAGAAGAAGCCGATGCGGCCGCGACCGGGCAGCACCGGCGCGAGCGTGGCGTTGAGGGTGACGCTCGGATCGGTATTGGCGATACCGAGCGCGCTCGGGCCGACCACGCGCATGCCGTGGGTGCGCGCGGCGGCGACGAGATCGCGTTCGGCGGCGTACCCGCGCGGTCCGGTCTCGGAGAATCCGGCGGTGAGCACCACGAGTCCCTTGACGCCCTTGGCCATACAGTCGTCGAGCACCGAACCGATCTCGGTGGCGGGGACGGCGACGACGGCGAGATCGACCTCGTCGGGGATATCGCGCACGGTCGGATACGCCCGCACGCCGCGCACGGCGGCGCGGGTGCGGTTGACCGGGAACACCGGGCCCTGGAAGGTGCCCGAGAGCAGGTTGGCGAAGACCGCACCGCCGACCCGGCCGGTGGAGGGCGTCGCGCCGATCACGGCGATCGACTTGGGCGAGAGCAGATTTCCCACACTGCGGGCCTCCGAGGCGCGTTCGCGTGAATCCCGCACCGACAGCAGCGCTTCGGAGGGGTCGATGGCGAATTCCAGGTGCAGCACCGAGCCGTCGCGGCTGCGCTGCACCTGATATCCGGCGTCGCGGAAGACCTGCACCATGGCGTTGTTCTCGGCGAGCACCTCGGCCACGAAGGTCTCGATATCGTTCTCCGCCGCCGCACCGGCCAAGTGCTCCAAAAGAATCGACCCGAGCCCGCGTCCCTGATGCCCGTCGGCGACCACGAACGCCACCTCGGCGGCGCGTGGCAGCCCGCGCTCGGACAGGAACTCGTAGCGACCCACCGCGATGATGTCGTCGCCGAGCTCGATCACCAGGCCGACCCGGTCGTGGTAATCCACATGCGTGGTCCGGTACAGGTCCTTCGGCGTCATGCGCGGATACGGCCCGAAGTAGCGCAGATAGCGGGTCCGGTCCGACAGGCGATTGTGGAACTCCTGCATCGCCTCCGCGTCGTCGGGCGTGATCGGCCGCAGCCGCACCACCCCGCCGTCGGAGGCGAGCACGTCGGCGAACCAGTGCTGCGGCGGAGGCGGCGGGGTCGCGGGCGTGCTGGGGGTGTCCGGCACGAGCGGGGGCGGTGCGGATTCGACCGCGCCGTCGGCGGGGTCGGGCGCGGCGGGGCCGTCCGGCAGCGGGGGCGCGGGGTCGGTGGGGTCAGTCACGGGGATCCTCCGGATCCAGGCCGAGCAGGCCGAAAGTCGCTCGGCGCGTTGCCAATACGGATATGTCGAGGGCGCGGCGGGCGCGATCGACGCGGTCGTCGCCGGTTTCGCGGCCGCCGCCGGGGCCGTCCCACGGCTCGAAGGTCACGTCCGCGCCGTCGCCCATGGTCGCGGGCGGGGCGATATTGGGGGCGTAGTCGACGGCCAGGGCGGTCCACTCCGGCGGGATCGGGGTGGACGGGTCGATATCGCGGTCGAGGGCGGCGGCGAGCAGGTGCGTCCAGGCGCGCGGCACCACCCGGATGAGCCCGTATCCGCCGCCGCCGATGGCCAGCCACCGGCCCTCGGCATAGCGGTCGGCCAGCTCGCGCATGGCCAGGAAGGCGGCGCGCTGACCGTCCACGGACAGCTCGAGATCCGCCAGCGGGTCCTCCCGGTGGGTGTCGACGCCGCACTGGCTCACCACGATCTGCGGCCGGAACGCGGCCAGCGCACCCGGAGCCACCGCGTGGAAACCGCGCAGCCACAGCGCATCCCGTGTACCCGGCATGATCCCCAGGTTGAGCGCGGTGCCCTCGGCGTCGCCCGTCCCGGTCTCCTCGGCCCATCCGGTATTGGGCCACAGCGTCGCCGGATGCTGGTGGATCGAGAGCGTCAAGACCCGCGGATCGCCGTAGAACGCTCGTTGCACGCCGTCACCGTGGTGTACGTCCACGTCGAGGTAGGCGATGCGGTCGAAGCCGTTGTCCAGCAGCCACGAGATGGCCACCGCCGCATCGTTGTACACGCAGAACCCGGCCGCCGAATTCGGCATGGCGTGGTGCATGCCGCCGCCGATGCTCACCGCGCGCCGGGTGCGCCCCGCGGCGATCTCGCGGGCCGCCGCGAGGGTGCCGCCGACAATGATCGAGGCCGCTTCGTGCATGTGCGGGAAGACCGGATTGTCGGGCGATCCCAGCCCGTAGGGCGGTGCGAGCGGCGGCTCCCCCGGCGGCTGTTCGGCGTGCTTGACCGCCTCGATGTAGTCGTGGGTGTGAATGCGCAGCAGATCGCCCTCGGCCGCCGCCTCGGGCGTGATGGTCTCGACACCCTCGAACAGCCCGAGGCTCTCGGCCAGCGCCATGGTGAAGCGCAGTCGCACTGGCCGCATGGGATGCTCCGGCGTCCACTTGTACTCGAGAAAGCGATCGGTCCATACGACGGTCCCGTCGCTGTGCGGTCGGCCAGGCATACCTGCCACGCTAATGCGTCGCCGCGCTTCGTAGGCTGGAGACACCGCGGCCGTGACCATGCGCGGGCGCGCCGTGTGACCCGGAAAACCCGTGGGGAACACGCAGCGCGCCCTGGGTGTTCACACTGCGTTCGCGAAATAAGCTGTCGCCCGGTGCAGTCGCCGCGCATGGGTAGAATTCGTGCACGACGTAAGGGGTTAAACAGGTGAAGGATCTGGTCGACACCACGGAGATGTACCTCCGTACCATCTACGACCTCGAGGAGGAGGGCGTCACGCCCCTGCGCGCTCGCATTGCCGAGCGCCTCGAACAGAGTGGTCCCACGGTGAGCCAGACCGTGGCGCGTATGGAACGCGACGGGCTGTTGACCGTCGCGGGCGACCGGCACCTGGAACTGACCGACAAGGGTCGTGCCATGGCCGTGGCGGTGATGCGCAAGCACCGTCTCGCCGAGCGGCTGCTGGTGGACATCATCGGGCTGGACTGGCAGAACGTGCACGCCGAGGCGTGCCGCTGGGAGCACGTCATGAGCGAGGAGGTGGAGCGGCGTCTCGTCGAGGTGCTCAACCACCCGACGACCTCGCCGTACGGCAACCCGATCCCGGGTCTGGACGAGCTGGGCGTGGTGGCCTCCGCCGGTGGCGAGGAGCGGCTCGTCCGGCTCTCGGATCTGCCGTCGGGCCAGTCGGTGGCGGTGGTCGTGCGACGGCTCTCCGAGCACATCCAGACCGATCCGGAGATCATCAACCAGCTGCGTGAGGCGGGCGTGGTGCCCGACGCGCGCGTGACGGTGGAGACCAAGCCGGGCGCGGTGATCATCCAGGTGCCCGGGCACGAGGGCTTCGAGCTCTCCGACGAGATGGCGCACGCCGTCCAGGTGAAGCTGGTCTGAGGCGTGAAACTTCTGGTGACGGGTGGCGCGGGCTACGTCGGTGGCGTCTGCGCGCAGGTGTTGGTGGAGGACGGCCACGAGGTGGTCGTGGTGGACGATGTCTCGACGGGCAATGCCGACGGCGTGCCCACCGGGGCCAAATTCGTCGAGGGCGATATCGCCACCGTCGGTACCGAGCTGATCGCGGCCGAGAACTTCGACGGCGTGCTGCATTTCGCGGCGCAGTCGCTGGTCGGCGAGTCGGTGCAGCAGCCGGAGAAGTACTGGCACGGCAATGTGGTGAAGACCCTCGCCCTGCTGGAGGCCATGCGCGCGGCGGGGACGCCGCGGCTGGTGTTCTCCTCCACGGCCGCCGTGTACGGCGAGCCGGAGCAGGTGCCGATCGTGGAGGACGCGCCCACCAGGCCCACCAATCCCTATGGCGCGTCGAAGCTTTCCATCGACTACGCCATTACCTCGTACGCGGTGGCGCACGGGTTGGCGGCGACCTCGCTGCGCTACTTCAATGTGGCGGGCGCGTACGCCGGACTCGGCGAGAACCGCGTGGTGGAGACCCATCTCATCCCCCTCGTGCTGCAAACCGCGTTGGGTCATCGCGAGTCGATCTCGGTCTTCGGCACCGATTACCCGACCGTCGACGGCACCGCGGTGCGCGACTACATCCACATTCGCGATCTGGCGCAGGCGCATCTGTTGGCGCTGGCCCAGTCGCAGCCGGGTAAGCACCGCATCTTCAATCTCGGCAGCGGCACCGGTTTCTCGGTGCGCCAGGTGATCTCGGCGTGCGAGCGCGTCACCGGCCTGCCCATTCGCTCGGTGGACGCCCCGCGCCGCGCCGGTGACCCGGCGGTCCTCATCGCCTCCAGCGACCGCGCCGTCGCCGAGCTGGGCTGGCAGCCACAGCACACCGATCTCGACGAAATCGTCGCCGACGCCTGGGAATTCATCCAGTTGCTGGGCGACCGCGCGCACAGCGCCCGCTGACCGCGCCCGTCGTCGCGCGCCCCGACATTCCGGCATATCGCTGAGATGTTGGGGCGCACCGCGTTTCCGGCCCTGACGTGGACGAGGGCTCATGATTGCTCCGCCTCTGGATCGCAGCGGCACGCACCGGGGCCGCCTCCGCCGCCCGCCGCACCGGTGTCGAACCCGCCGCCAGGTACATCGAGGTCGACGCCGAGGTCCTTGGCCGCCTCGTAACCCGATGTGGCCAGGCAGCACAGGCGTTCCGGGGCCATACCCGATTGCAGCGCCGTGTCCAGCAGCCGGGCCATGGTGTGGCCCGGATCGGAGAGCAGCGCGGCTTGCAGGGCGACGCCCGCGAGCGTGCCGTCACCGCGTACGTAGGCGCAGTAACCCAGGAGCGCGGCCGCCTCGGCGCGGTCGGGGTCGGGCAGGCAGCGGGTCATGCGTACCCAGAGGGTCTCGGCCGCCCGCGCGTGATCACCGGGGGCGAGGGCGTACATGGCGTCGCGCACGGTCGAATCCCGCAGCGCCACGGCCAGTTCCGCGAGTTCCTCCGCCGCCAGATCGGCCCCGGATTCGACGTGCGCGATCTGGGCCAGCACCCTGCGCAGCGCGGCACGGCCGTAGGACTGCGGATCGCCCCCGCTGACAGCCGCCGCGAGCCGGTGCGCGGCACCCGCCACCGCGGCGTCGAAAACCTGCTCCACCGCGCACCGCGCCGCCGCATCCACCGCCACCACGGCGGCGAGTTCGGCCCGCGACCCACGCACGGGCCTGCCCTCGAGCACATGCCCCACGGTGACCAACGAGGCCGCCGGATCGGGTTGTACCCCCTGCTCTTTCGGCCCGAGCAGACTCCACCACGGCAGCTCGGGAGCAATCGCGGCGGTGACCCACGCACCCGCCAGCGGCACGCCGTCCGCCGCCAACCGCCGCTCCAGCGCGCCGATCAACAGCCGATGCCGACGTGCGCGCACCCCCGGATGCTCGACGGTCGGCGCGGTGGCCCGATCGTCCACGATCAATGCCAACACCGCGACGGCGCTGCGCCGCACGCAGATTGCGGCCACCCGCTCCACCATATGCTCGGTCTCTCCCCGCCCCGGACTCTCGAAATCCACCCGCGCCACCACATCCACGGCGGCCGTATCCACCCGTCCCGGCTCCGGCCGCAGCACCGCCACCACCAGCGACCGCACGGGCGTGAATCCCAGCATGGCGGGCACCGCCGCGATGAACTCCCCGGGCCGCCCCACATGGCACGCCTCGACACTTACCGAATCCCACGGCGGCGCAGCCGATTCGACCGCGGTATCGGCCCGCTCTCGCCCCACGCGCGTCGCAGGCTCAGGTGACGCTTCCGCACGGTCGTCAGGTGGCTTCCCCGCATCAGGAGGCTCCCCATCCCGCATCGAATCCCGACTCGACGAACAAGTCCTGAGGAGTGGCAGGGGTTCACATCGACCGCAGCGAGCGACGTCGGGTCCGGTGATGCGGTGGGTGGCGAAGTGTTCGGCTGGCGTCGTCATGGCATCGAGAGTGCGCCGCCGCCTCCTCGTGGCCGCCGGACCGACCTGGGCTTTTCGCAAGTCTGTGGAGTACGCGGAAGGTTGTGGACAGCAGGGCCTTCCGTCCGCGCGACCGACGTCGATGTGTCGGTGCGGCCTGCTACCGTCCGGGAGACCGAATCCTGTGTCCCACCGCGCGCAACAATCTGAATGCGCAGCGTTTCATTTCACCCGAACGGCCGCCACGCTGCTGTTACAGTCCCGCTCGACACCACCGAACGGTGTCGGAAGGAAGTTCGAATCAGCAATGAAGACAAGTAGTTTCGGCGGCCTCGCGGTCGCCGTGGCGACCGCCGCCGCCCTGCCGGTGCTGCTCGCCCCGACCGCCTCGGCGGATGTGGAGAACATTCGCGTGGACGCCCGAATCTCCGGGGAGACCTGCGACACCTCCGGCGGCTGCGTCATTCGGGTGCGCACCATCGGCGACAATCGCCTCGACGAGGTGGCCGTCATGGTGAACGGGCAGGTCGTGGGATACGCCTGGCCGGAACAGGATCCGTGGGACTCCCATCGCGGCAGCGCCGAAGTGGTCTGGAACCCCAGCGAATACGGCAGCTACCACATCACCGCCAGGCAGGGCACCTCCTCGGGCGTTCTCACCTGGGATATCAAGAGTCCCGGCGGTACCGGATCCTTCGGCGGACTGCTGCCGAGCGGTTCGGCGGGCTGAGCCACCGCCGACCGGGAGCCGGGCCGGGCAGGGCCCGCTCCCCCCGCGCACTCAGCCCTTGCGCACCTTGCTCACCGCCGTGGTGAACAGTGAATCCAGGGCCTCCCCATCGGGTTTGTCATCCCCGAAAGACATGTACGTCACATTGATTCGCACATCGCCGACCTGACCGAGCAGGGTCTGCATGGTCCGCGTGAGCCCCGGCCCACCCGTCTCCGAGCGCACCGTGCGCCGCAGCGCCACCGTCTCGTCGGCATCCAACGGAGGCGGCGGCAGCACCTCGGTGGTGACGGTCGCGGTGGTACCGCTCTGCGTCACCCGCACCGAACCGCACCGCTGCGCCTGCTGTTCCACCGCCGACAGCGTCTGATCGGTGCGCACCAACTCCACCGTGAGCGTGGCCCGCGTGCTGTCGTCGGTCCCGACGCTCACCGCCGGATCCGACACCGGCGGCGTAGGCATGCAGTCCCCCGGATCGACCTGCGCCCCCGGCAGAATCCCGTCGAGATCGCGCGCCGCCTGTCCGGCCGTCTCCGGCGGCAGGGTGATCGCCAGATACGGCGACGGGAATTGCGACGGATTCGGCAGCAGCCGAGCCAGTTCCGAGTTGTCCCCCGTGGCGACGGGCTGGGGAATCTGCGAGGCCTGCGGTTGTCCGGACACCGTCGTCGAGCAGGCGGCGAGCACACCGCCCAGGACGGCGATTCCGAGAACTGCGGGCGCGCGGCGCGGCCTGGGAAGCCGCCGCCGCCCCGGCGAATCCGGCACGGTCACCCGTCCACTATGCCGAATTTCCGCTGTTCATCCGGGATGCCACGCCGCACACCCGACCCGGCGGGAATGGACCTCCCGGTCGGGCGTGTTGCACGCGGGGTAGCGGGCACTACCCCAGGGGGCGCGTGCACGCGACGGCATGAGGGACAATGTGTGTGGTCCCAGTACCGCCCGTCAGGCGATCGAACCGCGGCAGGCGTGCCGCCGAGTTCCGCCGGACCACGCCGGTGGGAGACCATGCAGGAAGAAGGAGAACGCGATGGACTACGAGTCGAGCATGTACGAGTTGGAGTTCCCCGCGCCGCAGTTGTCCTCCGCTGACGGCGCGGGTCCGGTGTTGGTGCACGGACTGGAGGGTTTCACCGACGCCGGTCACGCCGTCCGGCTGGCCACCACGCATCTGCGCGAGAGCCTGGAGGCCGAGCTCGTCGCCTCGTTCGATATGGACGAACTGCTCGACTACCGCTCGCGGCGGCCGCTCATGATGTTCAAGACCGACCACTTCTCGGACTACACCGAGCCGGAATTGAACCTGTGGGCGGTCAAGGACACCCAGGGCACCCCGTTCCTGCTGCTGGCCGGGCTGGAACCGGACCTGCGCTGGGAGAAGTTCGTCACCGCGGTGCGCCTGCTCTCCGAACAGCTCGGCGTGCGCCGCACCATCGGGCTGAGCGCCATCCCCATGGCGATTCCGCACACCCGCCCGCTCGGCATGACCGCACACGCCAGCGACCGCGACCTCATCGGTGACCACCAGCGGTGGCCCGGTGAACTGCAGGTTCCGGCCAGTGCGTCCTCACTGCTGGAGTACCGGATGGCCCAGCACGGCCACGAGTCCATCGGCTTCTCGGTGCACGTGCCGCACTACCTGACCCAGACCGCCTACCCGGAGGCCGCGCAGACCCTGTTGGAGAGCGTCGCCGAGAACGCGGGCCTGCACCTGCCCCTCGCGGCGCTGACCGAACAGGCAGCGCGCGTCCGCGAGCAGGTCAACGAGCACATCTCCGGCAATTCCGAGGTGGAGACGGTGGTCGAGGCCCTCGAGCGCCAGTACGACAGCTTCGTCACCGCGCAGGAACGGCAGTCCAGCCTGCTCGCCAGCGAGAACGATCTGCCCACCGGTGAGGAATTGGGCGCGGAGTTCGAACGCTTCCTGGCCGAGCAGTCCGGCTTCGGCGACGACGCGGACGGTGGCGATCAGCGCTAGCCAGCCCGCACAGTAACGTTGATCGGGTGCAGCTATCCGAACTGGTTCCCGACCGCGCCGTACCCGATGTGGACCCGGATTGGCTGTACGAAACCTTCGCTGAGTGGACCCTCGACCAGGGGCTGACGCTGTACCCGGCGCAGGAGGAAGCGCTGCTGGAGCTGTTCACCGGCGCGAACGTCATCCTCGCCACCCCGACCGGTTCGGGTAAGTCCATGGTGGCCATCGGCGCGCACTTCGCGGCGCTCAATCGCGGGCAGCGCAGCTATTACACCGCGCCGATCAAGGCCCTGGTCAGCGAGAAGTTCTTCGCGCTGTGCGAGGTGTTCGGCGCGGACAAGGTCGGCATGGTCACCGGGGACGCGGCGGTGAACCCGGACGCGCCGATCATCTGCGCGACCGCGGAGATCCTGGCCAATCTGGCGTTGCGCGAAGGCGCGGCGGCGAATGTGGGCCAGGTCATCATGGACGAGTTCCACTACTACTCCGATCCCGATCGCGGGTGGGCGTGGCAGGTGCCGCTCATCGAACTGCCCGACGTCCAATTCCTGCTCATGTCGGCCACTCTCGGCGAGGTCGACTTCTTCGCCCAGGACCTGAAGCGCCGCACCGGCCGCGACACCGCCATCGTCTCCGGCTCGGAACGGCCGGTGCCGCTGAGCTTCTCGTATGTGCGCACGCCGATCACCGAAACCCTGGAAGACCTGGTCACCACCAGCCTCGCCCCGGTGTACGTCGTGCACTTCACCCAGGCCGCGGCCATCGAGCGCGCGCAGGCGCTGATGAGCGTGAACTTCGCCTCCAAGGCCGACAAGGACGCCATCGCCGCCAGCCTCGGCGACTTCCGCTTCGCCACCGGCTTCGGAAAAACCCTGTCGCGCTTCATTCGTCACGGTATCGGCGTGCACCACGCGGGCATGCTGCCCAAGTACCGGCGGCTGGTGGAGAAGCTGGCACAGGACGGACTGCTCAAAGTGGTCTGCGGCACAGACACTCTCGGCGTCGGCATCAATGTGCCCATTCGCACCGTGCTGCTCACCGGGCTCACCAAATACGACGGTGTGCGCACGCGGCGACTGAATGCCCGTGAGTTCCACCAGATCGCGGGCCGTGCGGGCCGCGCCGGATACGACACCATGGGCACCGTGGTGGTGCAGGCCCCCGAACACGAGGTGGAGAACGCGCGCCTGATCGCCAAGGCCGGGGACGATCCCAAGAAGCTCAAGAAGGTCCAGAAGCGCAAGCCGCCAGAGGGTTTCGTGTCCTGGTCGCAGGAGACCTTCGACCGGCTCTGCGCCGCGACGCCCGAACCCATGGTCTCGCGCTTCACCGTCACCAACTCCATGCTGCTGAATGTGATAGCGCGCAAGGGCAATTGCTTCGACGCCATGCGCCATCTGCTCGAGGAGAATCACGAGCCGCGCCCGGCGCAGCGCAAACACATCCTGCGCGCGATTCGCCTCTACCGCGCGCTGCGTGACGCCGGGGTGGTGCAGCAGCTCGACGAGCCCGACGAATTCGGCCGCCGCGCCCGCCTCACCGTGGACCTGCAGCGCGACTTCGCCCTCGACCAGCCGCTCTCGCCCTTCGCGCTGGCCGCCTTCGAACTGCTCGACAAGGACTCCCCCACCTACACCGTCGACGTCATCTCCCTCATCGAGGCGACCCTCGAGGATCCCCGGCAGCTGCTCATGGCCCAGCAGCACAAGGCGCGCGGCGAGGCGGTGGCGGAGATGAAGGCCGACGGCATCGAATACGAGGAGCGCATGGAACTCCTCGAAGAGGTCACCTGGCCCAAACCCCTGGCCGATCTCATCGAACCCGCCTTCGAGACCTACAAGGGCGGGCATCCGTGGGTCTCGGAGTTCGAGCCCTCCCCCAAATCGGTGGTGCGGGAGATGATCGAACGCTCGCTCACCTTCGCCGAACTGGTCTCCAACTACGAGCTGGCCCGCTCCGAGGGCGTGGTGCTGCGCTACCTCGCCGACGCCTACCGCGCGCTGCGCCGCACCGTGCCCGAACAGGCGCGCACCGAGGAGCTCGACGACATCACCGAATGGCTCGGCGAATTGGTGCGCCAGGTCGATTCCAGCCTGCTGGACGAATGGGAGCAGCTCACCAATCCGGGCGCGGAGACCGATACCGAGGAGGTCGCCTTCGGCGCGGAGACGCCGCGCCCGATCTCCGCCAACGAGCGCTCCTTCCGCGTCCTGGTGCGCAATGCCATGTTCCGGCGCGTGGAGATGGCCGCGCTGCGGCGCTGGGACGCCCTGGACGACCTCGGCGACGGCTTGGACTGGGAAACCGAACTCGAGCCCTACTTCGCCGAGTACACCGAGATCGGCATCGGCCCGAACGCGCGCGGACCCAAGCTCTTCCAGATCGAGCAACGGCCCGGCTTCTGGCATGTCCGCCAGGTCCTCGACGACCCGGCCGGAGACCACGGCTGGGCCCTCGAGGCCGTGGTGGATCTGGCCGAGTCCGACGCGGCCGGTGAAGTGGTATTCGACGAGGTCACCGTCTCGGCAGGGTGATGACTTGTGGCTGGTGCCGAAAGCGACAACTGATTTCGTGTGGTGCGGGTAACTCGTCGGGGACGACCAGAATTGGGTTGGCTCCCAACCGTCGGCACGCGTTGCCAAGGTCAACGGCACTCGGCCGGGCGCTGAAGTTCCGGGGAGGCGGAGGAGCCAGTTCGTTTCCCGAGGGCTACCGCTGCTATTCTCGCGCACTGTTGCCTAAATGCGCCTCGCAGCCTGAAACCACGGAGAGTTCCCTTAGATTGATCGATTCAAACACGCCCGAATCGCCCTGTCTCGTCATTGATCTGGACAAGGTTCGCGCGAACTACCGCGCCCTGCAGGCCGCGCTACCCGCGGCGCGCATCCGCTTCGCCGTCAAGGCGAGCCCCGTACCGGAGATCATCCGGCTGCTCAGACACGAGGGCGCTGAATTCGACGTCGCCAGTGTCGGCGAAATCGAGCTGTGTCTGGCGCAGGGCGTCGACCCGGCCGTGTTGTGCTATGGGAATCCGATCAAGAAATCCGCGCATATCGCCGCCGCCTACGCGGCGGGGGTGCGCCGATACGCCTTCGATACCGAGGGCGATCTGGCGCGGATCGCCGAGCACGCTCCCGGTTCGGAGGTGGAGTGCCGCTTCCTGTCGTCCGCGCCGCAGTCGCAGACGCCGTTCGGCACCAAATTCGGCTGCGATCCCGGTGAGGCCGCCCGGCTGCTGGTGCGGGCGCGCGATCTCGGTTTGACGGTGGCGGGCCCGTACTTCCACGTGGGCTCGCAGCAGACCGATCCGATCGCCTGGCGTATCGGCATCGAGCAGGCCGGTGCCATCGCGGAAGCGTTGGCCGTCAAGGATATTCCGGTGCCGTCGCTGAATATCGGTGGCGGACTTCCGATTTCGTACGTCGATGCCGCACCGACGGTATCTGAACTGGGCGCTGTCATCGCCGAGGCGTTCGCCCAGCACTTCCCGGAACACACCACGCTGGTGGTGGAACCCGGTCGCGCCCTGGTGGGCAGCACCGGTGTGATCCACGCCGAAGTGGTGAATGTTCGCCAGGCGCCGGACGGGCGGCGCTGGGTATACCTCGATATCGGCCGCTACAACGGAATGGCCGAGACCGAGAACGAGTACATCGCGTACCGCATCGAAACCGACCGGGATGGTGATCCGGCGGACGAGGCGGTGGTGGCCGGTCCGACCTGTGACGGCGACGATGTACTCTATCAACGCACGCGTGTCCTCCTTCCGACCACGTTGCGAGCCGGTGATCCCGTTCGGATCCTCGATACCGGCGCTTATACGGCGAGCTATTCGTCGGTGTCCTTCAACGGTTTTCCGCCTTTGACTGTTCATGTCATCGGCGCTGAGCGAGAGTGAGTTCGCTTATGACGGCAGAATTCACCGGCTGGCATGTGCTGGCCGAGTTCGGTGGTGTCGACCCGCAGCTCTGCGACGACCTCGAACGACTCGAGAGTGCGCTCCGAAAATCGTTGGTCGCCGCGGGGGTGACCATTTGCGATGTGGTGCACAAGCAGTTCCAGCCGCAGGGTGTCACCATCCTCGCGCTGCTGAGCGAGTCGCACGCCTCCATTCACACCTACCCGGAATCCGGCGATATCTTCGTCGACGTATTCACTTGCGGCAGTATCGGTTCCGGCGCGACCAAGGCCGTCGAGCTGCTGAAGGAAGAGCTGTCGCCGGGGTCGGTCAACATGGAGGTCATCCAGCGCGGGCACAGCTCGCGCCGGATCCACGAGCCGGTCGGCGAGGGCCTGACCCGGGTGTGGAACATGTCCGAGGTGATCGTGGACACGAACACCCCGTACCAGCACATGATCATCGCCAAGACCGAGCAGGGCATCAGCCTGTTCTCCGACGAGGACCGGCAGTCGACGGAGTTCTCGCAGCTCACCTACCACGAGGCCATGCTGGTCCCGGGGTACGCGCTGGCGGAGAAGCTGGACAAGGTGCTCATCATCGGCTCCGGTGAGGGCGTCGCCTCGCAGATGTCGGTGGCGGCGGGCGCGTCGCTGGTCGACCACGTCGATATCGATCAGCTCGAGGTCGAGCTGTGCGCCGAGCACCTGCCCTACGGCTACACCCAGGCGGATCTGGCCGAGGCGGTGGCCCAGACCGGCCCGATCAAGATGCACTACGCCGACGGCTGGGACTTCCTGGCCAAGGCCGAGGCCGACGGAGTGCGCTACGACATGATCTGTATCGACCTGCCCGACGAGCGGGTCGAGGACGCGCAGCACAACCGGCTGTACGAGGACGATTTCCTCAACCGCTGCAAGGCGATTCTGGCCGAGGGCGGCGTGCTCGCGGCACAGGCGGGCTGTCAGACCATGTGGCGCAACGAGACGCTGAAGCGTTCGTGGACCCGGTTCCACAATCTGTTCGAGACCGTCGTCCCGTACGTCAGCGACGAGCACGAGTGGACCTTCATCTTCGGCACGCCGAAGGCGATCGAGGATCCGGTCGCCAAGATGACCAGCACGTTGTCGACCCTGCCCTACAAGGCGGAGACCATCGACGAGCGGGCCATCGTGCGCGGCGCGATCGAGCCGCACGCCCTGCGCGTCGGCGCGACCGTCGGCTGACGACACGCTGTACCAAGCGCCCCGCACGAGCAATTCGTGCGGGGCGCTTGGCATTTCGTGCCCCGAGTTCTCCCGTCGAGAGATTCGGGGGCGCGCCGAGCCCGGGTCGAGCGCAGTAGCGTTCCGTCATGGAGTGGATTTGGGGGGTCGTCGCCCTGGTATTGCTGTTGCTCGCCGTCGCCGCCATCGCCGGTGGCGGAGGTCCGCCGACCGGCTATTCGGGCGGCGGCGGAGGCGACGGCTGAGATCCGCGCCGGGTCGGGTTTGACTTGGAGTGCGCTCCAGGTCGTACCGTCGGTGATCGTGAGCCCCGCTCACTACCGAATCCCGGCGTTACCACGAAGGAGTCCCGCATGATCGCGACCCGCACACTCGGCGCACTGACCGTCGGCGCGCAAGGGCTCGGCTGTATGGGCATGAGCCAGGCCTACGGCGTGCGCGACAACGACGACGAGTCGATCGCGACCATCCACCGGGCCTTGGATCTGGGTGTCACGCTGCTGGACACGGCGAACATCTATGGGCCGCAGACCAATGAGCGGCTCGTCGGTCGCGCCATCGCGGGCCGTCGCGACGAGGTGGTGCTGGCCACCAAGTTCGGCATCGTCTGGGGCGAGGACGGGTCGATGAGCGCGCGCGGTGATGCCGCGTACGTCAAGCAGTGTGCCGACGAGTCGCTGACACGGCTCGGCGTCGACCACATCGACCTGTACTACCAGCACCGGGTGGACCCGACTGTGCCCATCGAGGAGACCTGGGGCGCGCTCGCGGAGCTCGTCGCGGCGGGCAAGGTGCGCTACCTCGGCATCTCCGAGGCGTCGGCGGCCACCATTCGGGCCGCGCACGCGGTGCATCCGGTGACGGCGCTACAGAGTGAATGGTCGCTGTGGACCCGCGATATCGAGGCCGAGATCGTGCCCGTCTGCCGGGAGTTGGGGATCGGCATCGTGCCCTTCTCCCCGCTGGGTCGCGGGTTCCTCACCGGGGCGATCACCTCGACCGAGGATCTGCCCGCCGACGACTTCCGCCGCCGTCTCCCCCGTTTCGCCGACGGCAATCTCGACCGCAATCTCGCCATCGTCGCCGCGCTGCGCGAACTGGCCGACGAAAAGGGCGTCACCGCAGGGCAACTCGCGTTGGCGTGGGTGCAGAGCCGGGGCGCGGACGTGGTGCCGATTCCGGGCACCAAGCGCCGCAGCTACCTCGAGCAGAACGTGGCGGCCACCGATATCGCTCTGACCCCGGCGGATCTGGCCCGCATCGAGGCCGCCGCGCCGACCGAGGCGTTCGCCGGAGCGCGCTATCCGGAGGAGATCGCCCGCGCCGCCGGGAAGTAGCGGCGTACGGCTCGGGCACCCTCGTGGCCGGGGCGCCCGAGCCGTTGGCGCGGTGCGCCCCAAGGCTTGTCGGACGGTAGCGCTACATTCCCTGCGAAACGACGCTCCACGATTCGGGGGATCATGCTCGACGCCACAACTGTTCTCGCTGCCGACGCTACCGACGAAGACCGTTGGGAGGTGCCGCAACAGTGGTGGCGTGCAGCTGTTCCGACGCGCGGACTCGGCCCACGACAGCCGGTTTCACTCAGTGACACCGCTGTCGAGGAGCAGCTGGAATTGCTTGCCACCCACCGTAATCGGGTGTTGTCGACGCTGCGGCGGACGGCCGCGGCCGGTGCCGACGACTTGGCGACGGCGGGGCGTGCCGCCGTGGACGATCCACTGACAGGTGGGCCGCTGGGCGCGGCCGTATCGACCTGTGCGCTGGATGCCGTGGCGGGCAACGCCTACCACCACCACGCCTATACCCACGCCGCCGCCACCGTGGACGCGTGGGTGCGCGACCATGGCATCGTCTTCGCGGCCGAAGCGGCCGCGCTGCGCTCGGCACTGCGCGCCGACGTGGAGTACACCGCGGGGCACTACAACTTCACCCTCCGGCGTTACGCACCGGGCGAAATCAATCTCGGCGAGTTCTCGCTCGGGCTGATTCGGGTGCGCACGATCCTCGCCGAGCTCCCGGAGCAGGAGTACGCGGCGGTGGTGGCACGCCTGCGCGAGCTGCGCACGGCGGAGGCCGACGTATCCGTTCGGATCGCGACCTCCTTCTTGATATCGACCGAACCCGGCTGGGCGACCGAGGATCTCGCGACCATCAGCCCGCACGACTTCTACCGCAGCCACTACGCCCTGCTGGCCGCGTCGGTCACCGACGCCGAGGAGCTGGAGCGACTCGTCGGCGCGCTGGGCGGACATCAGTTCACCTACGACCACGGCGCCAGCCTGCTCTACACCGCCGCCATCCGGCTCGGACCCGACTGCTACGGGGCGCTGGAGACGATCCTGCGTCAACGCGACAACGGAGGCGAGGCGGTGAGCAGGCTGGCGACCATGCTCGCGCACCTGCCCTCCGACGCGGCCTTCGCGGCCTTGGCCTCCCGGGTCGACCAGCGCTACTTCCCGCAGGCGTTGAGCATTGCCGCACAACGGTTTCCGCGCCGCGCGGTGCGCATGCTGCGGGCCTCCTCGGCGCGCTCGGCCATGGCGCGCTACCTGCTGCGCTCCGTGGCGGTCGCGCATCCGGAGTTGATTGCCGAACTGCCCGATGACGCCCGGGTGCTGCCGTCGGCGAGCGGGCGCGCTGCGACCGAGGCGGAGCTGCCGGAGGTGTTGCGCACTCCGCCGTGGCGGCGCGAACGCGGGAAGTCGAAGGCCGTGGTGATCCCGGATCTGGTGCCGCCGCAGGCAAACCGGCTGGTCTGGGCGCCGGGCGAGCAGGAGGCGTGGGCGGAGTCCGACGTGTGGGTCTGGGGCGGGTACAAGACGCACTGGCGGGAGGCCATCGCGTCGGCCGTGCAGCGCGAGGACATGTACAGCTACGAACTGCCGTCCCTGTTCGCCCTCGCACCGGAGGAATTCGTACGCCCGCATCTGGCGACGGCCACGCCCGGTCGGCTCTGGGATGCCGAGGACGCGCTGCGCCGGGTACTGGCACGATTCGGCGACGACGCGCTGCGCTATGTGGTGCGGGCGGCGCAACAGCATCCCACCCAGCTCGCGCAGGTCCTGGCCCCGGTCACCGGAACGGTGGTGACGCAGTCCATGATTCGCTGGCTGGACGGGAAGAAGACCCGGTGGGTCGCGATGGAGTGGTTCGCCCGGCATCTCGAGACGGCGCTGCCCGATGTGTTCGCGGCGGCGCTGGCCAAGGCGGGCAAGGATCGCCGACTGGCCGAAACGGCGCTGCGGACGCTCGCCGCGCGCGGGCACCGCGCGGCGATCGAGGCGGCGGTGACGAGCCTCGACGAGCGCGCGGCCGCCGCGATCACCGACCTCCTCGACAGCGATCCGCTGCTGCAACTGCCCGCGCGTATTCCGACGACACCGAACTGGCTTGTGCCCGAACTGCTTCCGCCGATCCGCCTGCGCGACAGCGATGCCGTGCTGTCGGCGGCCTCGGCCCGGGACGTGTGCACCATGCTGGCCATGTGCGGTCCCAACGGCGACTATGCCGGGGTCGAGCAACTCGCCCAGGTCGCCGATCGCGAATCGCTCGCCGAATTCGTCTGGGGCGTCTTCGAAGTGTGGAAGATGGCCGACTATCCGTCCAAGGACGGGTGGGTCCTGTACGCGCTGGGGTTGCTCGGCGATGACGAGACCGCGCGTCGGCTCGGCGCGCACATCCGAGTCTGGCCGGGGCAGTCGGCGCACGCACGGGCGGTGACCGGCCTGGAGGTGCTGACCGCCATCGGCACGGATGTGGCGCTCATGCAGCTGCACGGCATTGCCGAGAAGGTGCGGTTCGCCGGATTGAAGAACAAGGCGCGGGAGAAGATCGCCGAGGTCGCCGAGAGCCTGGATCTGACCCCGGAGCAGCTCGCCGACCGTCTGGTCCCCGATTTCGGGCTGGATGCCAACGGCACGCTGGTACTGGATTACGGCGCACGCGGATTCGTCATCGGCTTCGACGAACAGCTGAAGCCCACCGTGTCCGACGCCGTCCGCGAGGGCGACGCCTGGCGGGCGAGCACGCTGCGCAAATCGCTGCCGAAGCCGGGGGCCAAGGATGACCAGGAGTTGGCACCGGCCGCCTACAAGTCGTTCACGGCGCTGAAGAAGGATGTGAAATCCGCTGCCGCCGACCAGGTTCGGCGCTTCGAGCAGGCGATGGTGCGGGGCCGCCGGTGGACCGCCGAGGAACATCGGCGGCTGTTCGTCGACCATCCCCTGCTGTGGCACCTGACCCGCCGTCTGGTGTGGGCCACCTTCGCCGCGGACGGCAGCGTCACCGGCTCGTTCCGAATCGCCGAGGACCGCAGTCACGCCGACGCCGACGACAATCCCGCCGCCGTCGCCGACGACGCGATCGTGGGTATCGCGCATCCGCTGCACCTGGGCGAGACGTGCGCCGCGTGGGGTGAGGTGTTCGCCGATTACGAGATCCTGCAACCGTTCCCGCAGCTGCAACGTGAGATCTACACCTGCACCGAGGCGGAACGCGCCGCCTCGACTCTGGAGCGTTGGCAAGATGCCATCGTGCCCACCGGAAAGCTGTTGGGGTTGAGCAGGTTCGGCTGGGAACGCGGTGACGTCCTCGACGGTGGGGTCTCCTGCGAGATGTTCCGGCCATTGGGCGAGAACCGTTCCGCCGTCATCGGTCTCGATCCGGGCATCATCGCCGGTGCCGCGCTCGAATGGGATGAGCAGAAGATCACCGTGCACCTGACGCAGTCCGGCAACGAGAGCCGCTGGGACGGCAGCGCGACCACGCCACGCTTCGGCGATCTGGATGCGCTCACCGCCTCCGAGCTGCTGCGCGAACTGCACCTGCTCACCGCCTGATCCGGGCACCTTTCTATACCAACTGGGGAGAACGACATGAACGACCTGCGGCGTACCGACGAGGACGCCTGGGTGATTCCGGACGAATGGCTGGCGAAGGCGACACCGTTCCGGGGGCGGGGGCCGGTGAAGGCTCCGAAGATCGACCCGAAAGCCGTTGCGCTGTACCGCAAGTGGCTGGCGGACGACCGTGTCGGCCGCGCGGTGGAGGCCACCGGCGCGGCGGGTTACCGCGATCTGGCCGAGGCCGCGCGCGTCGCCATCGAGACCCCGGAGGACGCGACCGCCCTCGGTATCGCCGTCGCCGGGGCATTGGCCGCGGGCACCGCCGAAGCGTATGCGTCCAAGCCCAATCTGACCGGCAAGCTGGTCGACGCGTGGGTCGACGCGCACGGTGTGGTCGCCGCGGCCGAGGCCGTCGCCGTGCTCGCCGGGCTCTCGATCGGATACTCCGGCAAGGAATCGACCTGTACCGCGACCCGTCCGGAGCGTCCGCACCCGTTCGCCCATCCCGGGGTCGAACATCTGCCGCGCATGCGCGCTCACTTGGCGGCGGCGAGCGACTCCGATTACCGAGCCGCCGGGCAGCGGCTCGGCCGCTGCCGCAAAGATCCGGCGGGTCTGGCCGTGTGCGCCGCGACGGCGTATCTGCTTCCCACCGAACAGGATTGGGTATCGCGCGATATTCGACTCCTCTGGCAACGGTACAGCTGGGGGACCGCGGAGATCCTCATCGCGGGGTCGGTGACCACTTCCGAACAACTGGAGCAGGTGCCCCGCCCGCGTCACATCTGGCACCTGACCGGTCGTGCCGAGATCCTCCGGGCGGTCGTCGAGACAGGCGCCGCCGCGACCGAGCTCCTGACCGCTCTGCTCGACGCTTCGGGTATGACCCTCGACGATCAGCGCATGATGGCGGATCTGCTCGCACATCTGCCCACCGATCAGGCGCTCGACGTACTCGTCGACCGCGCCGACCGGCCCGGTGTGCGCATAGCACTGCTCGAGGCCATGTACCGCTTCCCGCGCCGAGCGGCGCGGTTGCTCGCCCAGCGGCCGCCGGATACCCGAACCTCGGGGTTGTCGTCTCTACTCGCCCGGGTGTATCCGGAGCTCGCCGACGAGGAGATCGCGGCACCGGCTGGCGCGAAGACACCGGTCGACCTCGCCCCGATGGCAGAGCTGCCCGAACTCCTCCGTACTCCACCGTGGGAGCGCGACCTGCCCCCGATGACGCCGACTGTGTTGCGTGATGTCGCGACCGCGCGCCCGCTCACCGTCTCGTGGCTGCCCGGGGAACGCGACGAGTGGGCGAATATCCCTGTGCCGCACGAGGTTCCACATGGCGGCTGGGAAGCGGAGGTGGCCCGGATCCTCGAAGACACCGACAACCATACGTACGGCATCCTCGAGGTTCTCGCCTTCGGTCCCGAAGCGCTGGTCGCCCCGCTCGTGCCCCGGTTGCCCGCCTACGGCTACTGGAATTCCGACGACACGCTGCGACGGATCCTGGGACGGTTCGGGGATACCGCGGCGGAGGTGATATTCGCTGTGGTGCAGACCGATGCGATCGCCATGGCACCGTTGCTGCTGCCCGTCACCGGTACCGCGATCACCACCTTCATGACCCGACTGCTCGATACCCGTCGCGGGCGGGCGACGGCGCTGGCGTGGTTCGAACGCCATGTCGACAGCGCCGCACCGGATCTGTTCGCGGCGGCACTCGACAAACCCGGTAAGCAGCGCGACCAGGCGTGGCGAGTCCTGCGCTCCCTGGATGGGCGAGATCATCGCGCGGCACTGCTCGCGGCCGCCACCGCACTGGGCGACCACGTCCACGCGGCGATCGAGGCACAACTGCGCACCGACCCCCTCGAACTGCTGCCCAAGACCATTCCCTCGCTGCCCTCGTGGCTCGTTCCCGCCGTGCTGTCGCCGATCAGGTTGCGCGACAACGTACTCGGCGGTCGCGCCCTTCCGCCGTCCGCGATGGCCACCGTCTGCACCATGCTGGCCATGTGCGGCCCCGCCGCCGACTACGCGGGAGTCGCGCGGATCGCTGACATCGCGACCCCGCGGTCACTCGCGGATTTCTCGTGGGATCTGTTCGAGATGTGGGGTCTGGCGGGTTATCCCTCCGATGACGACTGGGTGATGCACGCCCAGGGTCTGCTCGGCAATGACGACACCGCCCGCCGCCTGGCCCCGCTCATTCGCGCGTGGCCGGGCGAGAACGCCCATGCCCGAGCGGTTTCCGGCCTGGACGTGCTCGCCGCGATCGGCGGCGAGGTGTCGCTCATGCTGCTCAACGGCATTGCCGAGAAGGTGAAGTTCAAGGGCATCAGGACCAAAGCGCAGGAGAAGATCCAGCAGTTGGCCGAGGAATCCGGTATGACCGCCGAGGAGCTCGCGGACCGGCTCGTACCCAGCTACGGACTCGATGACAGCGGCACTCTGACATTGGATTACGGTCCGCGGGCCTTCCTCATCGGTTTCGACGAACAGTTGCGGCCCACCGTCTCCGACGCCGACGGCACTCCGCGCAGATCCCTGCCGAAGCCCGGTGCCACAGACGACCCGGAACTCGCTCCGGCCGCCTTCAAGACGTTCTCGAATCTGAAGAAGGATGTGAAAGCCATTGCGGCGAATCAGATCCAACGCTTGGAGCGCGCCATGGTCCGGGGCCGCCGCTGGACTCCCGAAGTCCACCGGCAGCTGTTCATCGACCATCCCCTGCTCTGGCACGTCAGCCGCCGCCTGGTGTGGGCGTCGTTCGCGCCGGACGGCACGGTGACCGGGTCCTTCCGGGTAGCGGAGGATCGCACCCTCGCCGATGCCGACGACAACACCGTCACCCTCGCCGACGACGCGCTTATCGGTATCGCCCACCCCCTGCACCTCGCCGAGTCCCTGGCATCGTGGTCCGAGGTCTTCGCCGATTACGAAATCCTGCAACCGTTTCCGCAGCTGCAACGTGAAATCCACGTGCTCACCGAGCAATCCCGTGCCGCCGCGCTGGATCACTATCAAGGGCGGGTCGTCTCCGTCGGCAAGGTGCTGGGCATGGCCCGCCACGGCTGGGTGCGGGGCGCGCCCATGGACGGCGGTGTCATCGAGGAGATCCACCGGTCGCTCACCGAAACCCATACCGCCGTAGTCGATCTCGAACCCGGCATCGCGGCGGACATGGCCTTCGATCTGGGCGACCAGAAGCTCAGCGTCCACATCGTCCCGCCCGGCCAGCACAATGTCTGGCCCAGCCGCCGTACCCGGTACAGCCTCGCCGACCTGGACCCGATCGCGGCGTCGGAGCTGCTGCGGGACCTCGATATCCTCACCGCCTGACGAAGGGGAGTTTCTCCGGTGCACGCCGACGATATGTTCGAGCCCACCGTCAAACAGCGAAAACACCTGCTGTACAGACGAGATGGACTGCTGACGCCGCCACCCGTCGAGATCGATATCGAGGCGGTGGCGGCGCGGGCCAGGGCCTGCGCACAGCACTACGGGCTCGCGATGCTGCGGCTCGGCGAGCGAGACCCGCGCGGTCGGGCGCTGCCCGAGCGGCCGGGCGAGATCGCCGACCTCCCAGTGGAGGTCGCCGCGGCCCTGTTGACCACGCGCACGGAACTGCCCTACCACCTGACGGCCGCGCAACGGCGGCACGCGCTCGACGACGCGGCCGCGCTGCTGGACCATTGGACGAGCACGCGCGGCCTCGGCTTCGCGGCGGAGACCATGCTGCGGGCTGTGACGGGGCCCCTGTTCCCGGCGGCCGCGAGCTGGCACTCACACAGCGAGCCGGGCAACCTTCGACACGTGCTGGGGTTGCTGCGCAATCGGCTGGCGGCGTGCGCGGCGGCCGAATTGCGGTCGGTACTGGCGGTTTTCGAGGAGTATCGGGCACGGGGACGGCATGAGCGGGTGGTGACCTCCTACCTGTTGCCGTCCCAGCGCGACTGGGTGGCCGCGGATATCGCGGAGGCCATCGCGGCCGACGCCCGCGCGCACCGCCGCCTGCTCGTGGACGCCGCCACCGAGGTCGAGCAGCTGCGGTGGCTGAATCAGGGTTTCAACAGCGTGTGGACCCCGGCCGAAGGTGCGGCGATCGCGGTGCCGCCCACGGCCATCACGGTGGTCGACGGTGTCGGCTTCGCGGTCGTCGAGGTGCTCGCCGACTGGTTCGACCACTGGGAGATGACGCAGCCGTTGCGGATCGCGATCGCCGACGCACTGGCGGTGATCCCGACCGATGCCGCCTTCGGCGCGCTCACCGCACGCTCCGGTCTGCCGCCCGCCATGAACGCGCTACGGCAAGCGGCGCAACGCTTTCCGCGGCGGGCGCTGCGCCTGCTCGACCCGACCGCGCACTCCGATGTGCTCCGCGAACATCTGCACGGATACGCCGAGTTGGCACGGGAGTCGGTGGCCGCACTGCCCGCCGCCACGGCCGATTTCATCGCGACCGAGTTGGGGCGCGTAGCCGCCGCGGCCGTCGATCCCGAGGCGGCACCGGCGATTCTGCGCGATCCCCCCTGGCGGAACCGCGCGCGTGGCAAACCCACCGTAGCGGCGGGCTTGGTCCCGCCCACCGAGGTGTACTGCTCGTGGCTGCCCGGTGAGCGCGAGGAATGGCGAAGTCTGGTGCGCGCCGACCAATACCACGAGGTCGAGCAGGTCCTGCGCCGCCCGGCCGACTGGTCATTGAGCGGCCACGAACTGGGTGCGCTCGTGGTCATGGGACCCGAACGCGCGCTGCCGCTCCTGCGCACCACGCGTCTGCGCTCGCTCTTCGGCCGCACCGATGAACTGCGCGCGGCCGTGGCCGCGTTCGAGGTCGCCGTCTACCCGCTGGTGCTGGCCGCGGCGCGCGACAACCCGCGCGATGCGGAGACCGCGATACTCCCGTACGCGGCAACGGAATTGGTGGACCTGGCGATAGCGAGGCTGGACCGACGCACGATGCGTCCGGCCGCGCTTCGATATCTACGACGCCATGCCGGGTTCACGGCACGGGTGCTCATTCCCCGCGCCGTCGGCTCCGTCGCCACGAACCGCCGTCTCGCCTGCCGAGTATTGCGCCTGCTCGACGGTCTCGGCCACGGCGACGAAATACGCGCCGTCGCCGCGAAATACGGCGCACTCGCCGAACAGGCGGTCGAAGAGGTCCTGGACGCCGATCCGCTCACCGTCCTGCCCACCCGCATGCCAGCCATTCCGGCCTGGGTGAATCTCGCCGCACTCCCCACCGTGCGCACCGCCGCCGGTGAACCGCTCTCGGCCGAGGCCGTCGAGAATCTGCTCACCATGCTCATGCTGGCCGACCCCGGCGAACCCTATGCCGGGGTGGCGCAGGTGTATCCGCTCTGCGATGCCGCCACCCTCGCCGATCTGGCCTGGGAGCTGTTCGCGCAGTGGCAGCGGGCTGGAGCGCCCACCCGGCACTCCTGGGTATACGAGGCCCTGGGCTCGTTCGGCGATGACGAGACGGTCGCCGCGCTCCTCGACCATGTGCGCGCCCACCGTTCCGATCCACGCTCGGTGAGCGCGCTGGACGCCTTCGTGGCGATCGGCTCCGATGCCGCACTGCTGGCGTTGAAGTACATCGGCGAGAAGGTCAAGACCAAGCGGGTGCGCGAGGGCGCGCAGGAGCGCATCGAGGCGGTGGCGGATCGGTTGGCGCTCACCGCCGATCAGCTCGCCGACCGCCTCGTCCCGGATCTCGGGCTGGGCCCGGACGGGACCACGACCCTGGATTTCGGGCCGCGCCGGTTCGTGGCGAGCTTCGACGACCAGCTGCGACCGACCATCACCACCGCTGAGGGCGCTGCGGTGAAGTCGCTGCCGAAGCCGGGGGCAAAAGACGACACGGAACGAGCCGAACAGGCGCACAAGACCTTTCGCGCACTGAAGAAGAACGCCCGGGCGGTCGCGGTCGATCAGATTCGCCGCCTGGAACGCGCTATGGTCGCGCAGCGCCGCTTCACTGGGCACGAACTGCGCACCCTGTTCATCGCGCATCCGCTGCGCTGGCATGTGACCCGACGCCTGGTGTGGGGCGTCTACGACAACGACACCCTCACGGGCACTTTCCGTATCGCCGAGGACCGCACCTCGGCCGACAGCCGCGACGAGACGTTCCCCCTCGCCGACGACGCGGTACTCGGCGTGGCCCACCCCCTCCAGTTCGCGGACGAGATCGAGGCATGGGGGGAAATCTTCTCCGATTACGAACTGCTGCAACCGTTCCCGCAGATCGCCCGAGAAACCTACACCGTCCCGGAAGAATTGCTGTCCGCCACCGAGATTCTCTGTGCCGGAGAGAAAGTGGAGGGCCCGCGCTTCCTCGGTCTGGCCGCCCGCGGCTGGCTACCGCCGGAGACCGGGGACGGCGGCTACATCTATGAATTCGAGAAGCCGCTGCCGCACGGCCGTTTCCTGCGGATCTCGACGAGTCCCGGCTTGGCGGCCTACGATCCGAGCGCGGAGCAGACCTTCGGCGTCCGGCTCCGCAGGACCCGATCCGGCCGGGGCGAAGCCAACTTCGCCGAGCTCGACGCGATCACCGTGTCGGAGATCCTGCGCGACATCGCCTGGCTGAACGGAGAGTCGCACTGAGGCCCACCCGCGACCGACAGCCATAATCGGCCACATGGGTGAGCCGAGGTATGGCCGGTGACGGGCACAGCGGTGGCGGTGATCGTCGCGGCGGTCCTGATCGCCGGATCGATCCTGGCGTGGCCGCGCACCCGGCGCACGGTCACCACCCAGGCCGAACGCGCCGTCCACACCACGCTGCACACCGCCTCGCTCGCCGCGCACCCACTGCGGCGCGGACTCACCGAGGAGTCCGCGGCCGAAGCCGCGCCGCATCTGCGCATACTGACCGGTTCCGAGGGGCTCGGCATCACCGATCCCGAGGGCGCACTGCTGGCCTGGGACGGCGAACACGACGACCTCGCCGCCCACCTCACCGAGGCGGCACGGCGTGCCGTCGAGGGTGAACGGCGGGTACTCGACACCGAGACCGGCGAGAACTCGCGCCGCATACTCATCGCCCAACCCCTGCTCATCGACAGCACCGGCGCGGTCGGCGTACTGGGAATCGTGGTGACCGGACAGCCCGAACCGGGCATGCTCGGCGCGCTCGCCGAAGTGGCACGGTATGTCTCCGGCCAACTCGAACTCGCCGAACTCGACGCCTCCCGCGCCCGCCTCGACCGCGCCGAGGTGCGGGCCCTGCGCGCCCAGATCAGCCCGCACTTCATCTACAACGCGCTCAACACCATCGCCTCGTTCGTACGCACCGACCCCGCCCGCGCCCGCGAACTCATCCTCGAATTCGCCGACTTCACCCGCTACTCCTTCCGCAGCGCCGGGGAATTCACCGTGCTGTCCGACGAATTGAGCAATATCGACCGCTACCTCGCCCTCGAACGCGCCCGCTTCGGCGACGCCCTCCAGGTGCGCCTCCAGATCGCGCCCGAGGTGCTGAGCGTGGTGCTGCCCTTCCTCGCGCTGCAACCCCTCGTGGAGAACGCCGTCCGCCACGGCATCGCCCCGCGCCCCGGCGGCGGCACGGTCAGCATCGTCGCCCTCGACGAGGGCACCGACTGCGTCATCAGCGTCGAGGACGACGGCGTCGGCATGGACCCGGAACTGCTGCGCTCGGGAGCCCTCGACGCGATCGACACCGGCCGAGGCACCGGCGGACCCGAGGCCGCGCACATCGGACTGGCCAATGTGGACGACCGCCTGCGCGCCGCCTTCGGCAACGACTACGGCTTGGTCGTGGAGACCGGACCCGGCGCGGGCACCAAGGTCAGCATGCGCGTGCCCAAATTCCGTGCGGGAATTCGCGCCTGACACTCACCGACCACCTCTTCGCGGTGCCAGAATTGTGAGCTTCGCCCGAGGTGTGGCACCGGTGGCCTACGATGACGCGATTGTGACGACCACCGACAGCGGCCCCGGCGCACTGCGCGTACTGGCCGTCGACGACGAACAACCGGCTCTCGACGAGTTGGTGTTCCTGCTGCGCGCGCAGCCCGACGTCGGCGAGATCCATCGGGCCGGGGATGCCACCACGGCGTTGCGGCTGCTGCGGGCGCACACCGTGGACGCGGTGTTCCTCGATATCAACATGCCCGGCCTCGACGGTATGGAGCTGGCCGGAATCCTGACCGCCTTCGCCGATCCGCCCGCGGTGGTGTTCGTGACCGCGCACGACGACCGCGCCGTCGCCGCCTTCGATATCGGCGCGACCGACTACCTGCTCAAGCCGCTGCGCGAGGGCCGACTGGCCGAGGCGGTGCGCCGCATCGCCGTCGCCCGCGCCGAGAAGGCGGCCGCCCCGGGTCCGGACGAGGTGTTGCCGGTGGAGCTCGGCGGCGTCACGACCCTGGTCGAGCGGTCGGCCGTCAGCTGGGTGGAGGCCGAGGGCGACTACGCGCGACTACATACGGCGGCCGGTTCCCATCTCGTCCGCATCCCCTTGTCGGAGCTCGAATCCCGCTGGCGCGACGCCGGTTTCGTGCGCATTCACCGCTCCTATCTGATCGCCCTGCGCATGGTGACGGGGCTGCGCACCGTGGGCAGCGGCACCATGGTGTGCCTGCGCGCCGAGGGCGCCTCCCCCGCCGTCGACCTGCCCGTGAGCCGCCGCCAGGTGCGCGATCTGAAGCAGCGCCTCATCGGCCCGCGCAACAGGACGACGCGATGACCGGCCCGCACCGCCCCACCCGGCAGCGCGTGGTGCTGGCCGAGCGGCGCGGCGCGCGCATGGTGCGCACCCGGGTGGAGGTGGCCGAGCAGACCGAGATCGGGGCCGCCATGATCGACGGGCTCATTCGCGCCCAGTTCGGACTCGCGGTGCGCATCGGGCTGATCGTGGTGGCGGTACTGGGCGCGCTGCCGGTGCTGTTCGCGCTGGGCGCGCCGGGTTCGGTGGTGGTGCTGGGCATTCGGCTGCCCTGGCTGTTGCTCGGGGTGCTGTCCACGCCGCTGCTCTACGGTGCGGGCCGCCTGTATCTGCGCCTGGCCGACCGCAACGACCAGGACTTCACCGACTTGGCCGAGGACTGATGGACCCCACCGCCGCACCCGGCCTCACCCTGGCGGCGCTGCTGCTGGTGGCGGTGGCCACGGTCGCCATCGGCGTGCACGGCGTGCGGGTGGCACGCACCACCTCCGATTTTCTGGTGGCCTCGCGCGGGGTCGGGGCGCGACTCAATGCCGCCGCCATCTCCGGCGAATACCTCTCCGCCGCATCGTTTCTCGGCGTCGCCGGGCTCATCGCCAAGTTCGGGGCCGATGCCCTGTGGTATCCGGTCGGCTTCACGGCCGGATATCTGGGACTGCTGCTGTTCGTGGCCGCCCCGCTGCGCCGCTCCGGGGCCTACACGGTGCCCGATTTCGCGGAGTTCCGGCTCGGTTCGATCCGCATGCGGCGGCTGGCCGCCGTGGTCGTCGTCCTGGTCTGCGCGCTGTACCTGATTCCCCAATTCCAGGGCGCGGGACTGACTTTGCGGATTCTGCTCGGGGTGCCCGACTGGGTCGGCGCGGTCGCGGTCGGGCTCATCGTGATCGCGAACGTCACGGCGGGCGGCATGCGCTCCATCACCTTCGTGCAGGCCTTCCAGTACTGGCTCAAGCTCACCGCGCTGGCGCTGCCCGCCCTGGTGCTGCTGGGCCACTTCCTCGCCGACGAACGCGAAGTGGGTTCGCCCGCACCGCCGACCGTCGCCGAACGCACCACCGTGGATGTCACCACCGAGGTGCGCGTGGAGCTGGCGGGCGATGCGCCGCAACGGATCTCGGTCTCGGGCACGGTCGACGGCAGAGCCTCCGACGGGCCGGTCGTCCTCACCCCGGGCGACCATACCTTCGGCGCGAACACCACGCTGATCCTCGACGCCGGTGCGGCGGTCCCGGTGGTCACGGGCGCACCCGCCGACGGTGCGGACTGGCTGACGCCCGGCCACGGCTTCGGCGGCCCGCATCCGCTGTACGCGGTGTACTCGCTGATCATCGCGTTGTTCCTGGGGGCCATGGGATTACCGCACGTGCTGGTGCGCTTCTACACCAATCCGGACGGCCGAGCGGCCCGCGCGACGGCTCTCGCGGTCATCGGTCTGGTCGGCCTGTTCTACGCCTTCCCGGTGCTGCTCGGCGCGCTGGCCCGACTCTACGTTCCGCAGCTGCTCATCACCGGCACCTCCGATGCCGCGGTGCTGCTGCTGCCCAATGCCGTACTCGCCGGGCTGCCGGGAAAACTGTTGGCCGCCTTGGCCGCCGCGGGCGCGGTCGCCGCCTTCCTGTCCACCTCCTCCGGTCTGCTGGTGAGCATCGCGGGGGTGCTCAGCACCGATGTACTGCGCGGCCGGATTCGCGATTTCCGCTATGCCGCACTGGTCGCCGGTGCGGTGCCGCTCGCGCTCTCGTTCACCGTGGCAACCCTGGACGTCTCCCGCACGGTGGGCCTGGCGTTCTCGGTTGCCGCCTCGACGCTGTGCCCGCTGCTGGTGCTCGGCATCTGGTGGCGTGGGCTCACCGCCACCGGTGCGGCGGCGGGTCTGATCGTCGGCGGGCTCACCGCGGGCGGCGCGACGGCGGTCTCCATTCTGGGCGGTATCGGCGATACCGTCGCGGGTGGCTGGCCCGCCGCGATTCTGGGTTATCCGGCGGCCGTGAGCGTTCCGCTCGCCTTCGCCGCGATGATCGTGGGCAGCAAGCTCTCTCGCGGTCTCACCGCGCGCGAGGTGCGGCGCGTCTTCGTCCGCATGCACGCTCCCGAACGCCTCGGCATGGGCTCGGATCGGGAGCGCGGGCTGCGTTCGGCATGATTGTCACCGCGGTCGGCATGATCGTTTCCGCAGTACCGCACGCCTGAGGGCCCGACCGCTCACCGCGCGGCAGCGACCGCTCACCGCACGATCGCGCGGCTTCACCGAGTGACCCACGCCACATCATGTTTTCGTCATGGACCAGTCGCTACCGTGCTCCGCAGTAAGCCACATCACACGCTAGGACTCTCCATGAGCAGTACCGAACTCGACGACGGCGCGCGGGCACGCCATGTGCCCACCGCCGAGGAATTCGTCGCCGCGCAGGCCAGCCCGGAATTCCAGGAGCTGCGACACCGCTTGCGGCGCTTCGTCTTCCCCATGGCCGCGCTGTTCCTCACCTGGTACCTGATCTACGTGCTGCTCGGTGCCTACGCGCACGACTTCATGGCCACCAAGGTCATCGGCAATATCAATGTCGGTCTGCTGCTGGGTCTGGGCCAGTTCGTGTCGACCTTCCTGATCACCGGCCTGTATGTGCGGTTCGCCAATCGTGAACTCGATCCGCGCGCCGCGGCCATTCGCAACCAGCTCGAGGGAGGCCAGGCGTGACGAGTTACTACGCCGCTTCGACCGTCGGCAATCCCGCCGCCAATATCGGCATCTTCGCGCTGTTCGTGGTCGTGACCATGGTCGTGGTCGTGCGCGCCAGCCGCAATACCGCCACCGCCGCCGACTATTTCACCGGCGGCCGCGGCTTCTCCGGCCCGCAGAACGGTATCGCCATCGCCGGTGACTACCTGTCGGCGGCGAGCTTCCTCGGTATCGCCGGTGCCATCGCGGTCTACGGCTACGACGGCTTCCTCTACTCCATCGGCTTCCTGGTGGCCTGGCTGGTCGCGCTGCTGCTGGTGGCCGAAATGCTCAGGAACACCGGCAAATTCACCATGGCCGACGTGTTGAGCTTCCGGCTCAAGCAGGGCCCGGTGCGCACCGCCGCCGCGCTGTCCACGCTGACGGTGTCGCTGTTCTACCTGTTGGCGCAGATGGCCGGTGCGGGCGGTCTGGTGGCGCTGCTGCTGGATATCTCGTCCAAGTCCGGGCAGGCGGTCGTCATCGCCGTGGTCGGCGTGCTCATGATCGTCTACGTGCTGGTGGGCGGTATGAAGGGCACCACCTGGGTGCAGATCATCAAGGCCGTGCTGCTCATCGCGGGCGCGGGCCTCATGACCGTCATGGTGTTCGCCAAGTTCGGCTTCAACCTCTCCGAGATCCTGGGCTCCGCGCAGGAGAAGGTGTCCGAGGCCACCACCAAGGGCGTCGCCTCCCGCGATGTGCTCGCGCCCGGCGCGCAGTACGGCGGTAGCGATATGTCCAAACTGAACTTCCTGTCCCTGGGTCTGGCATTGGTGCTCGGCACCGCCGGTCTGCCGCATGTGCTCATGCGCTTCTACACCGTCCCGACCGCCAAGGAAGCGCGGCGCTCGGTGGTGTGGGCCATCGGCCTGATCGGCGCGTTCTACCTGTTCACGCTGGTGCTGGGCTATGGCGCGGCGGCCATTGTCGGCCCGGACAAGATTCTCGCCGCGGCCGGTGGACAGAACTCCGCGGCCCCGCTGCTGGCCTTCGAACTCGGCGGCGTGGTGCTGCTCGGCATCATCTCCGCGGTCGCCTTCGCCACCATTCTCGCGGTGGTGGCCGGTCTGACCATCACCGCGTCGGCGTCCTTCGCACACGACATCTACGCGGGGGTCATCAAGCGCGGCAAGGTGGACGAGTCGAAACAGGTTCGGGTATCGCGGATTACGGCGATCGTCATCGGTGTGCTCGCCATCGGCCTCGGCATTCTGGCCAATGGCCAGAACATCGCCTTCCTGGTGGCCTTGGCCTTCGCGGTGGCGGCCGCGGCGAATCTGCCGACGATTCTGTACTCGCTGTTCTGGAAGCGGTTCAACACCACCGGCGCGCTGTTCAGCATGTACGGCGGTCTCATCTCGACCATCGTGCTGATCGTGTTCTCCCCGGCGGTCTCGGGCACGTCGACCTCCATGTTGAAGGACATGGACTTCGACTGGTTCCCGCTGTCGAATCCGGGCATCGTCTCCATTCCGTTGGCCTTCGTGCTCGGCGTGGTCGGCACCTATGTGGGCCGGGACCGCGAGGATCCGGTCAAGGCCGCCGAGATGGAGGTGCGCTCGCTCACCGGCGTCGGCGCGGAGAAGGCCGTCGTGCACTGAGGCCGAAACCCGGTCTCGCCCTGTCGAATTCTCTCGAGGAGTATCCAGTTGTCCAGCGTTGTCACCCATTCCGATACCTACCCGCCCAGTGCGGAGTTCGCGGCGACGGCCAATGCCAATGAATCGCTCTACGATCGCGCCGAGGCCGATCGGCTCGCCTTCTGGGCCGAGCAGGCGGGGCGGTTGCATTGGGATCAGCCGTTCAGCCGGGTGCTGGATGGGGACGACGCGTCGATGGCGCGCTGGTTCGTGGACGGCAAGCTCAATGTCGCCTACAACTGCGTGGACCGGCACGTGCACGCCGGATACGGCGATCAGGTCGCCATTCACTGGGAGGGCGAGCCCGGGGATTCGCGGGACATCACCTACGGCGAACTGCTCGCCGAGGTGTCCCGGGCGGCGAACGCCCTGACCGCGCTCGGACTCGTGGCCGGGAGTCGCGTCGCCATCTACATGCCGATGGTGCCCGAGGCGATCGTGGCCATGCTGGCGTGCGCGCGACTGGGATTGCCGCATTCGGTGGTGTTCGCGGGGTTCTCGCCGACCGCGCTGCGCCAGCGGGTGGACGACGCCGAGGCGCGCCTGGTCATCACCACCGACGGACAGTGGCGGCGCGGCACCGCGGCCCCGCTCAAGGCGGCCGTGGACGAGGCCCTGGCCGCCGACGGTGGCGCGAAGACCGTGGATCACGTACTCGTGGTGCGGCGCACCGGCATCGAGGTGCCGTGGACCGAGGGACGTGACCTGTGGTGGGACGAGACGGTGTCGGCGGCGTCGCCGGAGCACGAGGCGCGGCCGTTCGATGCCGAGCATCCGCTGTTCATCCTCTACACCTCGGGCACCACGGGGAAGCCGAAGGGGATTCTGCACACCAGTGGTGGGTACCTGACGCAGGCGGCGTACACCCATCACTACGTGTTCGATCACAAGCCGGGCACCGACGTGTACTGGTGCACCGCCGATATCGGTTGGGTGACCGGGCATTCGTACATCGTGTACGGCCCCTTGGCCAATCGGGCTACACAGGTCGTGTACGAGGGCACGCCGAACTTCCCGAACGAGCACCGGCACTTCGAGATCATCGAGAAGTACGGCGTCTCGATCTACTACACCGCGCCGACGCTGGTGCGCACATTCATGAAGTGGGGCAAGGAGATTCCCGAAGCCCACAACCTGTCCTCGCTGCGGCTGCTCGGCTCGGTCGGCGAACCGATCAACCCCGAAGCCTGGCGCTGGTACCGAGAGGTCATCGGCGGCAACCGGACTCCCATCGTGGACACCTGGTGGCAGACCGAGACCGGCGCGATCATGATCTCCCCGCTGCCCGGCGTCACCGCCGCCAAGCCCGGTGCGGCCATGCGCCCGCTGCCCGGCATTTCGGCGAAAGTCGTTGATGAAGAGGGCAATCCGGTGGAACTCGGCGAGACCGAGGCCAATGGCTACCTCGTGCTCGACAAGCCGTGGCCGTCCATGCTGCGTGGCATCTGGGGCGATCCGCAGCGCTACCGGGAAACCTACTGGGCGCGCTACGCCGACAAGGGCTGGTATTTCGCCGGTGACGGCGCGAAACTCGACACCGACGGTGACCTGTGGGTCCTCGGCCGCGTCGACGATGTCATGAATGTCTCCGGCCACCGAATCTCCACCGCCGAAGTCGAATCCGCGCTCGTCGGCCACGCGAGCGTGGCCGAAGCCGCCGTCGTCGGCGCGACCGACGCCACCACCGGCCAGGGCATCGTGGCCTTCGTCATCCTCACCGGCGAGGCCACCGACACCGGGGACGCCCTGGTCGCCGAACTCAAAGCCGAGGTCTCCCGCGCGATCTCCCCCATTGCCCGGCCCCGCGACATTCATGTCGTGCCCGAACTGCCGAAGACCCGCTCGGGCAAGATCATGCGCCGTCTCCTGCGCGACGTCGCCGAAGGCCGTGAACTGGGCGATACCTCCACCCTGGTGGACCCGACCGTGTTCGAAGCGATCGCCCGCCGGTGATCGCGGATCGGCTGGCCCGGCCACGATGAGGGGGCTGGGCCAGCCGATCTCCCCCGAATGAACTTGTCAGCGCGCACGATTACTGTGCGAGCCGTGACCTCGAGTGCGACCGAACATATGCAGCGCCCGCCCGCGGAACTTCGCTGGGCCGATGATCTGGCTCGACTGCGTGAGCGCGACGACGCGCCGCGGCCGCCGGGATGGTTTCTCAGTGTGGATGCCGCCAAGCGGTTCATTGTCGGCGATCCGGCGCTCGGGATCGCGCGGAAGTTCGTCGGGGATGCCTCCCTCGTCGATCGGTCGCTGGTCAGTTTGGCCACCACGCGCGGGTTGTTGCTGACCGGGGAGCCGGGTACCGCGAAATCGCTGCTGTCGGAGTTGCTTTCCGCGGCCATCTCGGGTGATTCGACGCTGACGATTCAGGGTGGTGCGGCCACCACCGAGGATCAGATTCGCTACGGCTGGAATTACGCGCTGTTGGTCTCCGAGGGGCCGTCGGAGCGGTCCATCGTCCCCGCGCCGATGTTGCGCGGTATGCGCGAGGGCAAGATCGTGCGGTTCGAGGAGATCACGCGCTGCCCGCTCGAGGTGCAGGACTCGATTCTGTCGCTGCTGTCGGACCGGGTGCTGGCGGTGCCCGAACTCGGTGAGATGGCCTATGCCACTGAGGGATTCAATGTCATCGCCACCGCCAATACCCGCGACCGCGGCGTCAACGACATGAGTGCGGCGCTCAAGCGGCGCTTCAATTTCGAAACCGTCTTTCCCATCACCGATTTCGAGGCCGAGCTGGCGCTGGTGCAGTCCGAGGCGGAAGCGCTGCTGGCGCGTTCGGGCGTCCCCCAGGCCCCGCCGCGCGACGTGCTGGAGGTTCTGGTCACCGCCTTCCGGGAACTGCGGTCCGGGGCAACCGATTCCGGGAAGGCACTGGATCGGATGTCGGCGGTGATGAGTACCGCGGAGGCGGTGTCGGTGGCGCACGCGGTCGGATTGCGCGGGTGGTATCTGCGCGGCGAGACCGGCAATGCCGCCGATATCGTGCACTGTCTGGCGGGCACGGCCGCCAAGGACGATCCGGACGATCTGGCGCGGTTGCGGCGGTATCTGGAACAGCAGGCCCCGCGCAAACGCGGCAGCGCCTGGAAGGCCCTGCACGACGCGCGTTTCCAGCTGCCGGGCTGACGCCGGTGGGAGGGGAAGCGATAGCGGCGGGACGGGTGCGGGTCACCTTCCTCGGGGTGCGCCACCACAGCCCGGCCTGCGCCCGACTGGTGCGCGAGCACATCAGGGCGCTGCGACCGGCGCAGGTGCTCGTCGAGGGACCGGTCGATATGAACGACCGACTCGACGAACTGCTGCTCGGGCACGAACTGCCCATTGCCGTATTCACCAGTTACCGTGACGAATTCACCCGGCACATGTCCTGGGCCCCGATGTGCGACTACTCGCCGGAGTGGGTCGCGCTCACCGAGGGCCGCGCTGCGGGGGCGGACGTGCGGTTCATCGACCTGCCCGCGTGGGACCGCGCGTTCGCGGGCACCGAGAACCGCTACGCCGACGCCGAACGCCGCTACGAGCGCGCGGTGGAACGGCTGTGCCGGGACTTCGCCGTCGACAATATCGACGCGCTGTGGGACCACCTCTTCGAAATCGGCGCGGACACCGGGCTCGATGAGCGGCTCGCGGCGTACTTCGATCTGGTGCGCGGTGACGAGGACGCGTCCGAGGGTGATGTCGCGCGTGAGGAGTACATGGCGCGGTGGGTGCACGCCGCTGTCGACCGGCTCAACGGCGAAACGAGCAGTGACACAGCGCATATCGTTGTGGTGACCGGTGGATTCCACCGTCCCGCGCTGATGCGGCGGCTGCGTGAACACCTCGACGCCGGATCCTCGGCCAGCAGGCCGGACTGGCCGCCGGTGCCGCCCTTTCCGGGTGATGGCAAGGGCGGAAGTTTCCTGGTGCCCTACAGCTTCCGGAGGTTGGACGCCTTCGACGGATACCAGTCCGGAATGCCGTCACCCGCCTACTACCAACAACTCTGGGAGGGCGGCGCGCAGGCCGCGGCGGAGAGCATCACGCGCGCGGTCGTGCGGCGGCTGCGCAAACGCGGCCAGCCGGTCTCCACCGCCTCGCTCATCGGCGCGCACACCCTGACCGCCGGTCTGAGCCGATTGCGCGGGCACGAATCACCGTCGCGCACCGATGTTCTCGATGGACTGGCCGGGGCGCTCGTCAACGAGGCCCTGGACAGCCCACTGCCGTGGACGGGACGCGGGCAGCTGCGCCCCGGCACCGATCCGGTGGTGGTGGAGATGGTGGCCGCGCTCTCCGGCGACCGGGTCGGGCGACTGCACACGACGACACCGCATCCGCCGCTGGTCCACGACGCCACGCGCGAACTGGAGCGCTGCGGTATCCCCGAGCACGGGCGCGTCGACCTCGATCTCGGCTCGGAGCGAGGACTTGCCGCGAGTCGGGTCCTGCACCGGCTGCGTGTCCTCGCCATACCCGGCTACGAGCGGGTGGCGGGACCGACGATCGGACAGCGACCGGAAACCGGTGAGTCCTGGACGATTACGGTGTCGCAGCTGCGGCTGCCCGCGCTCATCGAAGCGGGCTCGCTGGGCGCGACCTGCGCCGAGGCCGCCGGAGCGCGACTGGGTGAGCGCTTCCTCGCGGCGGGCTCGGAGACCGGCCAGCTCGCGCAGGTGCTGTTCGACGCCACCCTGTGCGGGCTCTCCGAACTGACCGGCCGCGTGGTGGACAGTATCCGGGGCCTGGTCGAATCCGCCGGTGACACCGCCGGTCTCGGCCAGCTGTTGCACGTGACGCTGAGCCTGTGGCGACACGACCGGCTCTTCGGTACGGCGCAGTCGCCGACCCTCGCCGCGCTCATCGACGCCGCCGTGGTGCGGCTGCTGTGGCTGGTGGAAGGTCTGCGCGGCGGACCCGCACCCGCCGACCCCGGACTGCTGCACGCACTCGGCGCCGTCCGCGACGCCGCCCTGCACGCCGAATCGGTATTGAGCGTGGAACGGGCCGACCTGGTGGGCGTCTGCCAGCGCAGCGCCGCCGCCGATCGGCCGCCCGCGCTGCGCGGGGCCGCACTCGGCATGGTGGCCGCACTCGCCCCCGACGACAGCCTCGACCTCGCCCGCGCCATCCGGTTGGTCGGCAATCCCGAGCTGCTCGGCGACTTCCTCACCGGACTGTTCGCGCTCGCCCGCGAACAGCTCTTGGACACCGCCACACCGGTTCTCGGCGTCCTCGACGAACTCATCGGCGAATTCGACCCGACCGAATTCCTCGCCGCACTGCCCGCACTGCGGGTCGCCTTCAGCTGGTTCCCGCCCCGCGAACGCGCCCGCATCGGCGCCCGGCTGCTCGACCTGCGCGGGCTGAACGGATCCGGGTCGGCACTGCTGCGGCTGCCCGCGAACGCCGAACTGCTCGCGCACGCCCGCGCCGTCGAACAACGCGTGGACGAACTGCTCGACGCGCACGGGCTGATCACGAATCACTCTGGGGGAAGCCATGACTGAGCTGGACCCGACGCTGGAGCGCTGGCGTCTCATCCTGGGCGAGGCCGGAAACGGACTGTTGGCCGGTGCCGCGCTCAGTGGCGCGTCCGCCGGACAGGACGCGGCGCTGGCGTGGCTCTACGACCGCGACGAGGACCTCGACCAGCGCGGAATCCGGCGCAGCGCGGGCACCGAACCCTCCATCGTGCGGGCCGTCGACTGGCTCGACGACATCCATCGCCTGTTCCCCAAGGCCACCATCGAGCGGTTGGAACGGGATGCGGTGCAGCGCTACGGATTACACGAGGTACTCACCGACCCCGGGGTGTTGGAGCGCCTCGAGCCCAATACCGATCTGCTCGGCGCGGTGCTGCGCACCAAGCATCTGATGAACCCGGAAGTGCTGCGCATGGCGCGGCGCATTGTCGAACAGGTGGTGCGCGAGCTCATGGAGAAGCTCGCCGCGGAGGTGCGCACCACCTTTCACGGCACCCGGTCGCGGCGACCCAGCCGGGTCGCGCGGGCGGCCGACTTCGATTTCGCGAAGACGGTGCGCACCAACCTCGCCCACTATCGGCCCTCGGAGCGCAAGCTCTACGTGGAGACCGCGCACTTCCGCGCCCGAACCCGCCGACACATGGACAATTGGCAGGTCATTCTGCTGGTGGACCAGTCCGGGTCGATGACCGATTCGGTGATTCACTCGGCCGTGACCGCGGCGTGCCTGTGGGGTCTGCCGGGTATCAAAACCCATCTCATCGCCTTCGACACCGCCGTCGTCGATCTCACCCGCGAGGTCGACGACCCGGTCGAACTGCTGATGAAGGTGCAGCTCGGCGGCGGTACCGATATCGCGCGAGCCCTGGCCTACGGTGCGCAGCTGGTGGAGAATCCGCGCCGCGCCATCGTGGCGCTCATCAGCGACTTCTACGAGGGCGGCAACGAAGCGTGGCTGGTGCGCACCGCCGCCGCGCTGGTCGCCGAGGGCACCACCGTCCTCGGCCTCGCCGCCCTCGACGAGCAGGCCGATCCGGCCTACGACCGCGAAATGGGCCAGCGCCTCGCCGACGTGGGCGTCCACATGGGTGCCATGACGCCGGGTGAACTGGCCGCCTTCATCGCGGAAACGATCGGATAGAGATGCGTACCGACCTGCTCGCCCTCACCGACGATTCGCTCGTCTCGCTCGCCAACCGAGGGATCCTCAAACGCGCCGTCAAGGAGAACGCCGCCGCCCCACCGGATCTCACCGAGGCCGAGGACGGCACGGTGGAGGTCGTCTTCGCCGACGGCATCCGCACGACATTGCCACCCGGCGTGATCCTCGAGAAGTCACCGTGTACCTGTGCCGCCGCGGCGATATGCCGCCACCGCGTCATGGCCGTGCTGGCTTATCGTGCCCTGCGTGAAAGTGCCGGTGCGGCAGTGGAACCCACTGCGGCACCGACGGGCTCGGCCACGGGGACGGAAGGCTCGGTGGCAGCTGACGCCGCGACCGATTCCGCGGGGCATCCCGCCGCCCCCACAACGTCGAATTCGGACGCGATCGGCGGCGGTTCCGAGAGCCACGGCGACTCCGAGGGCAGCGGCAAAGCAGGGAATGGCGGCGAAACCAGGAGCGCCGATGGGGTCCCGGCCGCGCTGTCGCATCAAGCACCGTGGTCCCCCGCCGAATTCAGCGACGAACAGCTGCGCGACCTGCTGGGCGCACGGGCCATCAGTGCCGCCCGCCGTGCCCGCCGCACCGGCTACCGCGCCAAGGTCCGCCGCGCGACCGGGCGCGATCCGGTGCCTTCGGTCGAATTGTCCGCCGTGACAGTGCGTTTCCTCGTGCCGAAGGAGCTCGAGTACGCGCGGGCGGATGCCGCGCGGGGTGCCCGCACCGATGCCATCGCGCTGGCGGTCTGGGCCTTCCGGGTCGCCGATGAACTCGAGCCCGAGGCGGCAGAACTCGAGGTGACCGTGGGCGATGCCGCCGACGGTTCGGCGGCCGTCACCGCCGCCGCCAGCGTCCACCATCCGCTCACTGATCTACTGAAAGACGGTGTGGCACACGGCGGCCCGACACTGCCCGAGATCTTCACCGCCACCCACCGCGCCCTCGACGCGGCCGGTGCGCGCTGGCCGCACGACGCCCTCACCGACCTGCTCGACCAACTCGCCGCCTACCGCGACCGCAGTGCCCGCCACGACCCCCTCCACACCGCCGCCCTCATCACCGAACTCGTCGCCCGCCACCGCGCCAGCGCCCGGGACTGGGTGCCCGTGCTCGGCACCGAGGAGGCCGCCAGCACGCCGTTGAAGCATCTGCGCCTCACCGGCCTGGGCGCCCGCATTCACGGCGACGACGAATCCCGCACGGTGGAGGTCTTTCTCGCGCACCCCGATGCCCGCATCGTCCTCACCTTGCGGCACACGACCGCCGTGCCGGAGGACATCGAGGCCCCGACCGCCGCCGCGCTCGGGGCCCGACGCACCAGCGGCGCGCGCCTCGCCGATCTCGCCGCGGGCAATGTGGTCACCGAATCGGCGGTCCGCTCAGCGAACCGCACCGTGCGCCTGGCCAACAGCCGGGTCGCCAAGACCTCGGTCCTCCCGTCGTCGGGCGACTGGGAGAAACTCCCCACCGAACTGCTCGTCACCGACCTCGACGCCGAAGCCGCCCGCTTGGCGGCGCTGCCCCCGTCGTTCATTCGCCCCCGGGTGCACGGGGAATCCCTGCGCGCCGTCGCGGTGACCTCCGTCGACGAAATCCGTTACCTCCCAGGCGAACAACGCCTCGAAGCCACCCTGCGGGCGTCCACCGGCACCGCCACGATCACCTACACCCACACGCCGCACGCCCCCGGCGCGCTCGATGCCCTGACCCAGGCCCTGTCCGGCGACTCCGGCCCCGTCCGCTACATCGCCGGGGCCCTGGAACGCCACCACGGCCGCCTCACCCTCACCCCCACCGCCGTGGTCACCGACGCGACCGTCGTGGTCCCCTGCTTCGCCGCCACGGATATACCGGCCTCGTCGGGAACGATCGCCCCCGCGTCGAACCCGCTCACCACGGCCCTGAACGAAGCCCTCGCCCTCTCCTCGGAGGTCCCGCACCGCGGCACCCGCCACCTCCCGCCCACCTGGTCCACCCGCGCGAAGGAATCCGCCGCCACCCTGCGCCGTCTGGGCCTGGTCGCGGCCGCCACCGCCCTCGAATCCCTCGGCGACGCCCCCGCCCTCGACCGGTGGGTCGACGCCCACCTGCGTCTGCTGGTCACCGCCGAACAACTGTGATGCGAGACTGGGATCAGGACGGAGGCAGCATGCGAATCTCGGTGGCGGCGGATGAGAATGTCGGAGTGGCCTCGGCGGTGGTCACGGAGCTGCGCGAGCGCGGGCACGAGGTGACCGTGCACGGGGCGCTCGAGCCCGGTGCGCGCGAGGACTGGGCGTGGGCCAGCGAGGCGGCGGCGCGGGATGTGGCCGCCGGGCGGGCCGAGCAGGCGGTGGTGTGCTGTTGGACCGGAACCGGGGCGTCGATCGCGGCCAACAAGGTGCCCGGCGTACGGGCGGCGCTGTGCGTGGACGCCTACACCGCCGAGGGCGCCCGCAAATGGAACGACGCGAATGTGCTCGCCCTGAGCCTGCGGCTCACCTCACAGGCGCAGCTGCGCGAGATTCTCGACGCCTGGTTCGCCGGGGCACCCAGTACGGACCCCGGCGATCGGGCGAATATCGCGCATGTGGACGCGATCGGGTGATCAACCCGCCAGATGGGTGTAGCTGGAACGCAATTCGCGTTTCAGGATCTTGCCGCTGGGGTTCTTGGGCAGGGCGTCGGTGAAGGTGACGAACTTCGGGATCTTGTAGCCCGCGAGGTGCTGCTTGCAGTGGGCGACAATCGATTCCGGGGTCGGCTGGGTTCCGGCGCGGGGGACGACAATGGCGGTGACGGCCTCGATCCAGTGCGGGTGCGGAATGCCGACCACGGCCGCCTCGGAGACGTCGGGATGCTGGTAGAGGATCTCCTCGACCTCCCGGCTGGCCACGTTCTCGCCGCCGGTCTTGATCATGTCCTTCTTGCGGTCCACCACGCTGAGATATCCGTCGGCATCCATGACGCCCAGGTCGCCGCTGTGGAACCAGCCGTCGCGGAAGGCCTCCGCGGTCTTGTCCGGGTCGTTCCAGTAGCCGAGCATGGCCTGTGGCGAGCGGTGCACGATCTCGCCGACGACACCCGGCGCGACGGGGACGCCGTCGTCGTCCACGACCAGGGTCTCCACGTTCAAGGCCGGGCGGCCCGCCGAACCCGGCTTGGTGAGCTGATCCTCGGGTGCGAGAACCGTTGCCAGCGGGGCCAATTCAGTTTGCCCATAGAAATTGGCCAGCTGTACGCCGGGCAGGCGTTCGGCCAGTTCGTGCAGCACCTCCACCGGCATGATGCTGGCCCCGTAGTAGCCCTTGCGCAGCGACGACAGGTCGTAGCCGTCGAAGTCGGGGTGGCGCAGCAGCGAGACCCACACGGTGGGCGGGCAGAAGAGCTTGGTGGCGCGCTCGGATTCGATGGTGCGCAACACCGTTGCCGGATCCGGGCCGGGCAGCAGAATACTGGTGGCCCCCAGGTAGATGTCCGGTGTCAGGAAGCAGTGCAGCTGCGCGCAATGGTAGAGCGGCAGGGCGTGCACCTCGATATCGTCGGCGGTCATGCGGCCGTCGACGATCGTGCTCACGTACTGGGCGATCAGACCGCGACTGGTCATGATCGCGCCCTTGGGCCGGGATTCGGTACCGGAGGTGTACATGAGCTGAATCGGATCATCGTCGCCCACAAGCACATTCGACGCGGAGGAATCCGCGTGCGCCTCCCATACCGAGACGTCCTCCCACCCCGACGCTACCGGAAGGCCATTCGCGCCGATCCAGCCGAACAGCCGAATCTCGCTGCCGCTCAACTGTTTCACCGCCGCCTCGGCCTCCGCGGCCAGCGCGTCCTCGGCGATCACCCCGACGGCCCCGGAATGCTCCAGAATGTAGGCCACCTCGTCCGCCGTCAGCATGAAGTTGATCGGCACCGAGATCGCGCCCAGCCGCGCCAGTGCGAAGTACACGAGCACGAATTCGCGGCAGTTGTGCGAATACACCGCGACGCGGTCGCCCCGCCCCACACCGCGCTCGGACAGACTGTGCGCCACCCGATTCACCGCCGCGTCGAGTTCGGCGAAGCTCTCCCGGCGCTCCCGCCACACCAGTGCGGTCTTGTCCGGCAGCCGGGCCGCGCTGCGCCGCAACAGATCTCCGAGCGCCTGCCCGCGTGCCCCGGCGACAATGCCTGTGGTGTCCATGCGATCACGGTTTACCACCGGAATGTGTCCCGCGCCATAGAGTCCCGCTGACCAGGACCCGGCTCAGACCGCCAGATCCCGCCGCCACCGGCCGCAGCGGCCCGCGTAGTAGGGCAGATGGTCGACGGCGAATTCCTCGGCGGACCAGTCGCGGGCCGCCACCTCCGCCGTCCACACATAGGTCCACGCGGGCAGGTCTCGCTCGCCCGCGTGCGCGAAGACCGGGCGCAACTCGTACTCGTCGTCCTCGAAAGCGTCCAGGACCCGCCACTCCTCGGCGGTGAGCCCGCTCAGCATCGCCCCGTGCGTCACCGTCCCGACCGCGCGCACCAGCCCGGGATACACCCGGTCCGGCAGCGCGGCCGCCCGCCAATCCGCCACCCACGCCGCGTCCAGCCGCGGTGTGCGGCCGATCAATTCGACCAACACCTCGGCGAAACGCAGGGTGCCGTACACGAACAGCGGATCACTCGGCTCCGGCAGCCGCCGCCCCGACAGCGCCGTCATCGAAGCGCGGGAAAGCTGGCGTACGGCGTGAACAGTGCCGGGTCGTGCGAATTCACAATGGTGATCTCGTGCCCGTGATCGCGCTTCAAATCCCGCAGCCGCCTCTGGTTCTCGCGATACGCGTCCCGCACGATCGCACCCATCTGATACGCCTTCCACATCAGAGGCGTATTCGGATTCACCGGGTCGATGGTGCTGCCCAGGAAGAAAGCGTCACCGGCGTGCAACAGCCAGCCACGCCCGGAGTCCACCGCCACCCCGGCATGTCCTCGGGTGTGGCCGTGCAGCGGCACCACCAGAATCTCCGGCGGCAGCCCGGGCAGATCCCGCACCGCGCGGAACCCGAACCAGTCCTCCCCGCCCTCGATCTCGTTCACCATCCACTTGGGTCCGTGCCCCCACTGCGCCGCGCGGTAGCGCATCCGCTCACCCATCGCCCGCCCGGCGGTCGCGGCGCGGAACTCGGGGCCGTGCACGTGGACGGTCGCCTCGGGGAAGTCCGACAGTCCCCCGGCGTGATCGAGATCCAGGTGCGTGAGAATGATGTGGCGCACGTCGCGCGGGTCGTAGCCGAGCCGCTGGATCTGACGTACCGCCGTCATCTCCTCGCGCAGCCGCACACCCAGCATGAAGCGGGCGGGACCGATCATCTGACCCGGCCGCCGCACACAGTCCAGCCCGTACCCCGTATCGACGAGAACCAGGCCGTCTCGTTTGGTTTCTATGAGCAGACAGTGATCGACCATACCCATGGACATGGTCCCGCAATCGAGATGATGAATCCGCACGTGCCCGAGAGTCCCAGACGGTACGTATCGGGTCAATCGGAACACTCGAACCGGTCGGTCACCGAGGCTGCTGCGCGCGGATCACATCGGCCAGAATCTGATAGTCCTCGGTGCGCGCGGTGGAGGCCCGGAACGCCAAACCGATGGTCCGCCCGGGCGCGGGCGCGGCGAAACGCGCGATTTCCAAAGTGCCACGGGCGGTTTCGGCCGCCACCGCCATCTCCGGAATCAGGGTGACGCCGAGATCGCCCGCCACACACTGCACCACGGTGGCCAGGGAGGCGGCGCGGGTATCGCCCACCGTGCTCGGATGCGCGTCGTGGGAGCGGCACAGATCCAGTGTCTGGTCCCGTAGACAGTGACCCTCGTCGAGCAGCAGCAGCGGCAGCGTGTCCATATCGGCGGGCCGCAGGTCGGTGCGACCGGCGAGGGCGTGCCCGCGCGGCAGCACCAGCACGAATTCCTCGGTGTAGACGGGAATCTCGACCAAGCCGGTGGCCTCGGTCGGCAGGGCGAGCAGCGCCACATCCAGCACGCCCGAGCGCAGGCCGTCCAACAGCCGTGCGGTCTGGTCCTCGATCACATGCGGCACCAGCGACGGCAGCTGCCGCTTCAGCTCCGGCAGCAGGGTGGGCAGCACGTACGGCGCGACCGTGGGAATGATGCCCATGCGCAACGTGCCGCCCAGCCCGGATCCGGCCGCCGAGGCCACGAAACGATCCGCGGCCTCCAGGGTCGCCATGGCCTGGGGTAGCAACCGTTTTCCCGCCGGGGTGACCAGTACGCGTCGGGTGCTGCGCTCGATTAGCTGAAGTCCCAGTCCGTTTTCCAATGATGCCAGGGCCTGCGATAACGTGGGCTGGCTCACGCTCAGCCGATTAGCTGCGGTCCCGAAATGGCGATACTCGGCGATTGCCACGAACGCACGCAGCTGTGACAGGGTCGGCTGATAAGTTTGATCAGTCACGCCTATCAGTGTAGTGCGACCGATCACCTTTACCTTTTACTGGGGTTTGGGCAAGATCGTTCGCAGCAGTCACGACACGATCGATTCGACTACCCAGAGGAGCAAAGCATGGCCCTGCTGACCATCGGCGACCAGTTCCCCGCCTACAACCTGACGGCTGTCATCGGCGGTGATCTCTCGAAGGTGAACGCTCAGCAGCCCGACGACTACTTCACCCAGATCTCGAGCGACGACTACGCGGGCAAGTGGCGCATCGTCTTCTTCTGGCCGAAGGACTTCACCTTCGTGTGCCCGACCGAGATCGCCGCCTTCGGCAAGCTGAACGACGAGTTCGCCGACCGCGACGCGCAGGTGCTGGGCGCTTCGGTCGACAACGAGTTCGTGCACTTCCAGTGGCGCGCCCAGCACGAGGATCTCAAGACCCTCCCGTTCCCCATGCTGAGCGACCTGAAGCGTGAACTGGCCACCGCCACCGGCGTTCTCAATGCCGACGGCGTCGCCGACCGCGCCACCTTCATCATCGATCCGAACAACGAGATCCAGTTCGTCTCGGTCACCGCCGGTTCGGTGGGCCGCAATGTCGACGAGGTGCTGCGGGTGCTCGACGCGCTGCAGTCCGACGAGCTGTGCGCCTGCAACTGGAAGAAGGGCGATCCCACCATCAAGGCGGGCGAGCTCATGACCGCGTCGGTCTGATTCGCGGTTCGTCCGAAGCTCCCGTCCGACAAAGGATTTCATCGCTGTGACCATCGACAACCTGAAGAACTCGCTCCCCGAGTACGCCAAGGACCTCAAGCTCAACCTGTCCTCGATCGCGCGCACCACCGTGCTGACCGAGCAGCAGCTGTGGGGCACCCTGCTCGCGTCGGCGGCCGCCACCCGTTCGGCCACCACGCTGCGTGAGATCGCGGAGGAGGCCGCCGACACCCTGTCGGCGGAGGCGTACAACGCCGCCCTCGGCGCCGCGTCCATCATGGGTATGAACAATGTGTTCTACCGAGGCAAGGCGTTCCTGGGCGGCCGCTACGACGATCTGCGGGCCGGTCTGCGCATGCAGATCATCGGCAGCCCGGGCGTCGACAAGGCCGATTTCGAGCTGTGGTCCTTCGCGGTGTCGTCGATCAACGGCTGCGCGCACTGCCTGGAGGCGCACGAGAACACCCTGCGCGAGGCGGGCGTCTCCCGCGAGGTGATCTTCGAATCGCTGCGGGTGGCCGCCATCGTGGCGGGCGTGGGCCAGGCGGTGGCCTCCACCGAGGCGCTGGCTACCGCGTCGGTCTAGGACTGCTCGGTCACGAAAGGCCGCGTAACCACTTCGGTTACGCGGCCTTTCGCATGGCCGGATCCGGACATGCTCCACACCTGCCTCCCCGTGCCCACGCGGTGACGTCGTAGCCTGAAGCCATGACCGTTCCGGAGAGCGATGGCACGCAGATCGAAGTGGTTCGGGTATTCACCGACGCGACCGGTCGATTCGGCAATCCGCTCGGTATCGCCCGCGCCGGGGACGTGATCGACGTCGACCACCAGGCGTTGGCCGCCCGTGCCGGGTACGCGGAGACCGTGGTCGTGGAGGACCCGATCGAGGACCGCGCTCGCATGCGCATCTACACGCCCGCGGTGGAGCTGCCCTTCGCGGGGCATCCGACCGTCGGCACCGGCTGGTGGCTCAATGCCCGGCGCACGCCGGTCTCCGTGCTCGAGGTCCCGGCCGGTCCGGTCGAGGTGGCCGCCACCGACGGCCTCACCTGGGTGCGCGCCCGCGCGGAATGGGCTCCGAAATTCGAGTTCCACCAGTTCGCCAGCGCCGAGGAGATGGCCACCCTCGATCCCGCCGACTTCGCCTCCGGCTCGCATTACGTGTGGGCCTGGACCGATGAACCCCGGGGCGCGGTGCGCGCCCGAATGTTCGCCCCCGCCATGGGAATCGCCGAGGACGAGGCCACCGGCGCGGCCGCCATCGCCCTCACCACCCTGCTGCGCCGCAGCATCAACATCACCCAGGGCGCGGGCTCGCAGATGTTCACCGAATGGGATTCCGACGGCTGGGTGCGCCTCGGCGGACGGACGGTGGCAGACCACCCGGTAGTCGTCTGATTCGCGAAAAATCGGTTGCCGATGTTGTCGGTGGCCGGTGAGAGTGTAGGGATCACGCCGTCCGAATCGGCAGTCCCACACTCCCAAGCGAAGGACGTCTCCGCCGTGGAAACAGCTGTGAGTTCATCGTCGCGCGGGCCTCTCGCCGAGCGTCGCGCGGGACGCCGCGAATGGATCGGGCTGGGTGTGCTGGCGCTGGCCTGCCTGGTCTATGCCATGGATCTGACCGTGCTGCATCTGGCGGTGCCGCAGATCAGTGCGGTGCTGCACCCGACCTCGTCGCAGTTCATGGTGGCGGGGCTGCTCATCACCATGGGGACACTCGGTGACCGGATCGGTCGGCGGCGCATCCTGTTGATCGGGGCTGCCGCCTTCGGGCTGGTCTCCGTGATCGCGGCGTTCGCGCCGACCGCCGAGACGCTGATTCTGTGCCGGGCGCTGCTCGGTATCGCCGGGGCCACGCTCGCGCCGTCCACACTCTCGTTGATCTTCAATATGTTCCGCGACGCGCGGCAGCGGTCGGTGGCGGTGGGCGTGTGGGTGGGCGCGTTCTCCGCCGGTGGCGCGATCGGGCCGCTGTTGGGTGGCGTTCTGCTGGAACACTTCTGGTGGGGGTCGGTGTTCCTGCTGGCGGTGCCGGTGATGGTGTTGCTGCTGGTGCTCGGGCCGAAGGTGTTGCCGGAGTTCCGGGATCCCGAGGCCGGGCGGTTGGATCTGATCGGTGCGGGCCAGTCGATGCTCACGATGATCGCGCTGGTCTTCGGGATGAAGCAGATCGCGCAGGATGGGATCGGCGCGACCGCCCTCATCGCGCTGGCCGTCGGTGTCGTCACCGGTGTGCTGTTCGTGCGGCGGCAGCTGTCGCGACCCGATCCGATGCTCGATCTGCGGCTGTTCCGGCTCGGTGAGTTCCGAACAGCCTTGACGGTCAACGTGATCGGTGTCTTCGTCGCGTTCGGGTACTTCCTGTTCATCGGGCAGTACTTCCAGCTGGTGCTGGGAATGTCGCCCTTGCGGGCCGGAATCGCCATGGCTCCCTCGGGCCTCGGCTTCATTGTCGGCTCGCAGCTGGCACCGCGCATTGTGCGTATCGTGCGGCCCGCCTACATGATCGGCGGCGGAATGGCCGTGGCGGCGATCGGGTTGGCCATGCTGACGCGGGTGTCGCTGCACGATGGACCGGCGCTGGCGGTGGTCGCCTCGCTGCTGATTTCGCTCGGCTTGGCGCCCGTATTCGGCATCACCACCGAACTGATCGTCGGCTCCGCTCCCCCGGAGCAGGCCGGTGCGGCCTCCGGACTCTCCGAGACCGGTGCCGAATTGGGTGGCGCGCTGGGCATTTCGATTCTCGGGAGTATGAGCGTCGCCATCTATCGCGGTGATCTGGCGGATCTGCCGGGCGGATTGCCGCCGGAGGCCACCGAATCGATCCGCGACACTCTCGGCGCGGCCGTCGCGGTGGCCGATTCGCTCCCGGAGCGCGCGGGTGCGGCCGTGCTCGAGGCGGCGCGGGAGGCGTTCCTGCACGGCGTGCACCTGACCGCCGGGATCGTGACGGTCGCGGCGGCGGTGCTGGCGGTCGTCTCGGTGATCCGGCTGCGCCACATTCCCGCGGGCGAGCTCGGCGGGCACGAATAGCGACAATGCCCGGGGCCACTTCGGCCCCGGGCATTGTCGTCGTGTTGCTTACGCGTCGAGCGCGCGACCGAACGCCGCCGCCATCTCGGCGACCTGCTGTTCGGTGATGACGAAACTCGGCGAGATCTGTAGCGCGCCCTGTCCGGCGGCGCGGGTCGAAACACCGTGCGCCCGCAGGGTTTTCACCATGCCGAGGGCCTCGGCCGGATCGGCGAGCTGCACCGCCGCCACCGCGCCCAGACCACTGCGCACCTCGGCCACCTTGGCATGCGAGGCGAGCGGCGAGAAATACTCGTGCAGCAGCGCTTCCAGGTTCTTGGACGCGTCGAGGAGGTGTTCGCGCTCGATGATGTCGAGGTTGGCCATGGCCGCCGCGGCCGAGGCCGCGTGCCCGCCGTAGGTGTAGCCGTGCCGGAACCAGGTGCCGCCCGCGAAGAACGGCTCGGCCACGCGCGGGGCCACGAAGACCGCGCCCATGGGCAGGTAGCCGGAGGTCAACCCCTTGGCGGTGGTCATCAGATCGGGCTGGAGGTCGAAACGCGAAGAGGCGAACCAGGATCCGCCGATGCGGCCGAATCCGGTGACCACCTCGTCGGCCGCGAACAGAATGTCGTTCTCGCGGCAGATGCGGCGCACCTCGGTGAGGTAGCCCTCCGGCGGCAGGTACACCCCGCCCGCGCCGATGATCGGTTCGGCGAAGAACGCGGCGATGCGATCCGCGCCGAGTTCGGCGATGAGGGCGGTGAGCGCGGCCGGATCGTCCCAGGCGATGGTGCGGGCGTCGGCCATGAGTTCGCCGTAGCCCTCGCGGTTCACCGGGATACCCGCGAGCGCGGTGCCCGCGACGTGCATGCCGTGGTAGGCCTTCTGGCGGCCGACGATGATGTTCTTCTCCGGCTTCCCCTGCTCGTGCCAGTAGCGCCGGGCCATCTTGGCGGCGGTGTCGATACCGTCGGAGCCGCCGGAGGTGAAGAAGATCTTGCTGCCCGGCACCGGCGCGATACCGGCCAGCCGCTCGGCGAGCTCCCGCAGCACCGGGGAGGCCAGGTCGCCGAAGTTGGAGTAGTGCGCGATATCACCGAGCTGCGCGGCCACGGCGTCGGCGATCTCGCGCCGCCCGTGCCCGACATTGGTGAACCACAGTCCGGCCGTGGCGTCGAGGTACCGGTTGCCCGCCTCGTCCCAGATATACGCGCCGTCACCGCGCGCCACCACGAACGCCCCGTCACGCTCGACCGCACCCATATCAGCGAAGCCGTGCCACAGCGAACCCACAAGCACCTCCCTCGACCACCCGCCCGCATTCGCGAACGACGCATTTCACTTCACGACAACGGTAGCTGTCGAGTGAGGTCATGCCGGAACCGGTATGGCGGTCGGGCGGGGCGCTCAGGTGGGTCGGGTGTAGCGGAGCTGGCGGGGTTTGGCCTCGTCGTGGTCGGCGCGGCCCGGGAGGTGTTCGGGGACACCGACTTCCCAGAACGCCCCGGCTTCGGTCCAGGACGAGGGTTGGGTGCGGATGACCACGACGGCGGGATGGTGTTCGGCCGTGGCGGCGGCGCGGGCGCGACCGTAGGCGATGCGGAATTGCGCCAGGTCACGGGCCGGGAAGACCAGGCAGCCGAGGGCGTGGGCGTGGGCGGCGAAGTCGACGCGAGGCGGGCGGGGGTGGTTGGTGCGGCAGTGCGCGTAGAAGTTGTTGTACGGTTCGCCGCCCTGGCCCTCTTGCAGGCGGGCGATGACGGCGTAGCCGTCGTTCTCGCAGACCACGGCGACCATGGGGTGTCCGGCGAAGGCCGCGGAGAAGAGCTCGGAATTGAGCATGAGGTAGGAGCCGTCGCCGAGCATGGTGGTGACCAGGCCGCGGGTGTGGGTCATGGCCGCGCCCCACGCGCCCGCGAGTTCGTATCCCATACAGGAGAAGCCGTACTCGACATCCATGGTGGGTTCGCCGCCGGTGGCACGCCAGCCGCCGACGAGTTCGCCGGGCAGCCCGCCCGAGGCGGTCATGACGTAGTCGCTGGGTGTGCTGAGTTCGTTCACGACACCGACGATCTGGGCGTAGGTGGGCGGGCCCTGGGTGGGGGCGCGCAGTTTGTCGATATGGGTATCCCATTCGGAGCGCACGGCGGCGGCGCGGGCGGTCCAGCCGGAGTCGACGCGCCACCCGGTCATATGGTCGCCGAGATCGGCGAGGGTGGCGTCGGCGTCGCCGACCACGTCCAGGGCGCCGTGCTTCACCGCGTCGAAGCGGGCGGCATTGATGTGGATGAGCCGGACCGCGGGGTCGAAGACGGTCCACGAGGCGGTGGTGAAGTCCTGCAGGCGGGTGCCGATGGCCAGCACCAGGTCGGCCTCGGCGGCCATGGCATTGGCGGAGGCGGCGCCGGTGACGCCGAGCGGTCCGGCGTAGAGCGGGTTGTCGTGTGGCACCAGGGTGCGTCCGGCGGTGGTCTCGGTGACCGGAATACCGTGCCGCTCAGCGAATTCCAGTGCGCGCGGCGCGGCTCCGGAATATCGGACGCCGCCGCCCAGGATCATGAGCGGCCGCCGGGCGCGCCGCAGCGCCGCCGACGCCTCGGCCAGGCTCTGCCGGTCGGCGCGGGCCCGCCGCACCCGATGCACCACGGGTTCGAACAGCGTTTCCGGGAAGTCGAAGGTCTCGACCTGCACGTCCTGCGGCAGCGCCAGCGTGACCGGCCCCGTCTCCGCCGGATCGGTGAGCACCCGCGCCACCTGCGGGAGGGTGGCCAGCAGTTGTTCGGGCCGGGTGATGCGGTCGAAGTAGCGGCTCACCGCCCGGAAGGCGTCGTTGGCGGTGATCGTGGGATCGCCGAAGTGCTCCACCTGCTGCAGCACCGGGTCGGGGGCGCGGCTGGTGAAGGTGTCGCCGGGCAGGAGCAGCAGCGGCAGCCGATTGGCGTGGGCGACACCGGCGGCGGTCACCATATTCAGCGCGCCCGGTCCGATCGAGGAGGTGGCGACGCCGACCTGTCGCCGGTGGGTGGCCTTGGCGAGCCCGACCGCGGCCAGCGCCATGCCCTGTTCGGTGTGTCCGCGCCACACCGGCATGACATCGCGGCGTTCCTCGAGGGCGGTACCCAGGCCGAGCACGTTTCCGTGCCCGAAGATGGCGAAAACTGCTGGGAACATGGGCACTTCGCGCCCGTCGAGAGTTTCCGAATGCTGTGCGATCAGCCAGGCGACCAGGGCCTGCGCGGTGGTGAGTCTCATGCCTACAACCTCATTCGATTCGACCCTTGTGGTCGGTGACCGGGCACCTCGGATCGGTTGCCTCGTGCTGCCACCGATCCCGCACCCAGGAGTGCGCGGGATCGTCGCAGAAGGCCATGGAGCGTTCCGGGGCCGGACCGGCCAGGACGTTCAGGTAGTACATGGGGTATCCGGGCGCGGCGATGCAGGGCCCGTGATAGCCGTGCGGCACCAGGAAGACGTCGCCGTCGCGGACGGCGACGTTCTCGTCCAGGCCGCCATCGGCGGTGTAGGTGCGGTGCATGCCGAAACCTTCTGGGGCGGGAGTGATTCCATCCCTTCCCGCGATTCTGAAGTAATAGATCTCCTCGTTCACGACCTCGCAGTCGCTGGCCTCGTCGTGTTTGTGCGGTGGATAGGACGACCAATTGCCGTCGGGGGTGATGAGTTCGCAGGCATTGAGTTTGTCCGCGTGGTCCCAGACGCCGGGAGTCCCGAAGTTGGTGACCTGACGGGTGGCCTGGCCCGCGCCGCGCACCTCGACCGGAACCTCCTCGGCGGGACCGTATTTCGGGGTCAGACGGCGGGTGCAGCGGGCCATGGGCAGGGCGACTTCCAGACCGGTGGCCGTGGTGATCTCGAAGTCGGCGTCGCGGGGAATGTAGGCGAAGTCGGTGACCCTGGTGAAGACCGAGTCGCGGCCTTCCAGTTCGAAGGTGAGGCCGTCGACACGGATGACGCACGACCCCGCCAGCGGCAGTACGAATGCCTCGCAGCTCATGGAGTGCAGCACGCGCGATTCACCCGCGGCCAGCCGGAGCACCCGCAGCCCGGTGTAGTTCCATCCGGCTCGTTCGGGGCTGAGCAAGACGGGATCGCCTGCCTCCGTGAGGGTTCCGGCGGGATGGTGCAGTGCGGTCATCGCGCGGCCTCCAAGGTGCTGGCTGCCGCGTCCACGGCGGCGGCCACATCACCGTCGGGCGGGTAGAGCAGACTGCGGCCGACCACCAGGCCGCGCACCACCTCGTGGCGCAGCGCGGTGCCCCAGGAGGCCAGGTCGGCGGCCGGGTCGCCCGAGGGGATGCCGCCCAGCACGACCACCGGCAGCGTGGTGGCCTCCAGTACCGAAACATCCTCGGGCGCGGGAATCTTCAGCCAGGTGTAGGCCGAGGTGATGCCGAGTCCCGCCGCCACCGTCACGGCGCGTTGCAGCGAGGCCGCGTCCTTGCACATGACCAGCGCCCCGGCGGCGTCGCGTTGATACGGCAGCGGTTCCACCATGGCCATCAGTCCGTGCGCGGCCAGGGCCGAGACGGCGCGGGCGCAGGCGTGCAGGGTCGGTGCGGTGCCCCAGTCCGAATCCACCAGGCGCAGCAGCATTTTCCCGCCGTCGAGCCCGAATTTCACGAGGGATTCGGCATCGTAGCCGGTGAAGCGGTCGTCGATCTCCCAGTCCGCTCCGGCCAGTCCGCCGCGATTCATGGAGCCGACCACGACCTTGTCGTGCAGGGCATCGAGCAGCAACAGCTCCTCGACGATATCGGGTGAGCCCAGCACCCCGTCCACGGCCGGATTCTCCAGGGCGATGAGCAGGCGCTCCAGCAGGGTGCGCCGGTCCGCCATGGCGGTGCGGTCCGGGCCCACCCCGATGGCTCCGCGCGCCGGATGGTCCGCCGCCACCAGGAACAGGCTGCCGCGCTCGGAGAGCAGCCTCGGGCGGCGACGCCGGTTGGCGTAGGCGCGGGCCACCGCGTCGGGTTCGGTGGCGCGCACCCGCAGCAGTTCCTGCCAGCGCTCGTCGGTCAGGTGCACAGCAGCTCCTCGATCTCGGCGGCGGTGGGCATGGCGTCGGCGCAGGCCAGCCGCGAGGCCACCAGCGCCCCGGCGGCATTGGCGTAGGTCGCCAGCCGATGCGGCTCCCAGCCGGACAGCAGGCCGTGCGCGAGCGCGCCGCCGAAGCCGTCGCCCGCGCCGAGACCGCAGACCACCTCGACCCGGCACGGCGGCACCGTGGAGCGTTCCTCGGCGGTGGCCACCAGGACGCCGTCGGCGCCGCGTTTGATGACCGCGAGCCGGACGCCGCGCGCGAGCAGACGGTCGGCGGCCTGGTCGGGGTCGTCGGTGCCGACCGCGACGCGCGCCTCGGTTCTATTGCCCACCACCACGTTCACGTGGTCGAGCAGCCAGTCGATCTCGGCGTGGGCGGTCCGCTCGTCGGGCCAGAACATGGGCCGGTAGTCGAGATCGAGGACGGTGTGACCGCGGCGTCCACGGCGCAGCAGCAGCTCGCGGTGGGTCGAGCGGCTGGGTTCGACGCTCACGCCGGTACCCGTCACCCAGAGCAGCGGCACGGAATCCACGACGTCCCAGGGGATCTCGTCGGAGGTGAGAGTCAGGTCCGGTGCGACCGGCAGGCGGTAGAACAGCAGGGGCGGATCGGCGGGCGGGTTCAGTTCGCAGAACACCACGGGCGTCAGCAGATCCGGTGCGGTGGATACGTACCGCGCCGAAACCCCGAAGCCCTCCAACGCCGTTCGCACATAGCCGCCGAAACCGTCCGGGCCCACCTTCGTGAGCACCGCCGCCCGCCGACCCAGCCGCGCGGCCGCCACCGCCACATTGGTGGCCGTTCCGCCGAGGGACTTCGCGAAGGTCCGCACTTCGGCCAGCGGCACACCGCTCTGCTCCGGGTACAGGTCCACCCCGACCCGTCCGACGGTCAGCACCTCCACGTCGGTCACTCCGACACCACCCGCGCCAATTCGTGTTGCAGCGCTTCGAGTTCCGCGCCACCGGCCATCTGCCGGGTCAGCTCCGACAGGTCGATCTGGTTCTTCTCGTAGGAGCCGAGCACCGTGCCACGCTTGAGCAGCAGGAACCGATCGCCCACCGGGAAGGCGTGATGCGGGTTGTGGGTGATGAGCACGACGCCGAGGCCGCGATCGCGGGCCTGGACAACGTATTTCAGGACGATGCCCGCCTGCTTCACGCCGAGCGCCGCGGTGGGTTCGTCGAGAATCAGGACCTTCGCGCCGTAGTGCACGGCGCGGGCGATCGCGACGCATTGACGCTGACCGCCGGAGAGGGTGCCCACCGGCTGCTCCAGGTCGCGAATCTCGATACCCATGTCGTCCAGGGCTTTTCGGGTGATCTCGCGCGCGTTTCCACGGTCCAGCAGACGAATCGGGCCCAGGCTCCGAGTGGGTTCGGAGCCGAGTACGAAATTGCGCCAGACGCTCATCAGCGGGACCACCGCCAGATCCTGGTACACGGTGGCGATACCGCGATCCAAAGCCTCACGCGGAGACGCGAATCGGACCGACTCGCCCTCGACCAGCAGTTCCCCGGTGTCGTGCTGATGCACTCCGGCCAGGATCTTGATGAGCGTGGACTTGCCCGCGCCATTGTCACCTAGGACGCAGGTGACCTCCCCGGCCCGCACCACGGTGGACACGTCCCGCAACGCCACGACTCCGCCGTAGCTCTTGCCGATATCGACGGCTTCGATCAGTGGGGTGGTCATCGGCGTACCCTTTCCGCCTGCTTCTTGAACGCGTTGTTGACCAGCACGGCCGCCAGCAGCAGGATGCCGAGGAAGAGCATGAACCAGTCGCTGTTCCAATTGGCGTAGACGATGCCCTGGCGGGCCATGCCGAAGATGAGCGCGCCGATGGCCGCGCCGACCACCGAGCCGAAGCCGCCGGTCAGCAGGCAGCCGCCCACGACCGCGGCGATGATGTACTGAAACTCCAGTCCCACACCCTGATTCGCCTGCACGCTGGTGAACCGCAGCAGATTGCACGCGCCCACCACCCAGGCGGCGAAGGCGGTGCCCATGAACAGCAGGATCTTGGTGCGGACCGCGGGCACACCCACGGCGCGGGCGCTGGGCAGCGAACCGCCGACCGCGAAGACCCAGTTGCCGAACTTGGTGCGCATCAACAGGATCGCGGCCAGCGCGGTGAGCACGATCCACCACAGCACCGACGCCTGAATGTGCGCGTCACCGATATCGGTGGTGGCGGCGAACACCCACCCGGCGGACTCGTAGCCGTCCGCGCTGCGCATACCCGACACCTGCACGGTGCCCGTAACCCACCGCGTCACACCGAGATTCAAGCCCTGTAGCGCCAGGAACGTGCCCAGGGTGACGATGAAGCTCGGCAGGCCGGTGCGCATGACCACCCAGCCGTTGAGCGCGCCCACCGCCAACGCGAAGATCAGCGACGCGCCGAGTGCGAACCACACGTTCCAGCCCAACTCCACCGCCAGCAAGGCGGTGACCAGGGCCGTGGAGGCCGTCATCACACCGGCGGAGAGGTCGAACTCGCCGCCGATCATGAGCAGCGCCACCGCGATGGCCATGATGCCGAGGGTGGAGGCGTCGTCGAGCCAGTTGGCCACCCCGGCCGGGCTGAGGAACTCATCGGTGATCGCCGAGAAGAAGACGAACACCACCAGCGCGCCCAGCCCGGCGCCGAGCTCCGGCCGCACGATGAGCCGCTGCATCAGCGTGGGCTGATGCTCCGACTGACTCTCGGGGCTCACGGGATCCTTTGTCACAACAGTCATTTCCTGCTCTCCTGACCTGTGCTCACCGCGTGCCCTGGGCGACGAGGCCGCCGACGGCGTCGACATTGTTCTTGTCCACGAAGGCCGGACCCGTCTGCACCGGCTTACCGCCGCCGACGGTGTCGAGATTCGACTTGTACAGCTGCAACATGACCACCGGCAGATAGCCCTGCAAATACTGCTGCTGGTCGACGGCGAAGAGCAGGCTGCCCGCCTTGATCGCCTCCACCACATCGGAATTCAGGTCGAAGGTGGCGACGGCGGCCGGTGAGCGCGACTCCCGTGCCGCGTCCACGGCGCGCGCCGCGATCTGCGAATTCAGGGTGAGCACGGCGTCGATGGCGCGGTCGGCCTCCAGCGCGCCGCGAATACGGGCCTGTGCGTCGGTGGGGTTGTTGATGTCGACCTGGAGGGTGGTGGCATTGCCGAAGCCCTGGGTGGCACCGGCGCAGCGGTCGTTCGCGCCGATATTGCCCGCCTCGTGAATGACGCAGAGCATCTTGGACTTTCCGGCCTCCTTCAGCCGGGAGCCCGCTGCCTCACCGGCGAGGCGTTCGCTCTGCCCGACATGGCCGATGGCGCCGTACTTCGCGCTCTCGGACTCACCGGAGTTGATGGTCACCACCGGAATACCCGCCGCCACAGCGCGTTCCACGGATTCCTTCAGCGAATCCGGGTTCGCCATGGAGACCACGAGGCCGCCCACGCGCTGCGCCACCGCGTTGTCGATGAGCTTGGCCTGCTGTCCGGGATCGCCGGAAGAGTTGTATTCCACTCGGACACCGAGCTTTTCGCCCGCCACCTCCGCGCCGTTCTTCACGACGTTCCAGAAGGCGTCACCGGGGGAACCGTGGGTCACGAAGGCGACCGATTCGAGGGTGCCCACCTCCACGGGTGCGCGGGTGGTGCCGGTGGTGTCCGCGCCGGGGCCGGTGCAGGCGGCCAGCACCGCGACCGCGACGGTCGCCAGCGGCAGCCACCGCCACCGGCCTCGGCGCGGTCTGATCACTCGAGACATCGTCGTCCTCACTTCCACCTATATCCGTGCGGCGGTGAGCGCGGAGCCGATGGCCGCCAGATGCCGCAAGCTGTGTTCGGCCTCGCGGGTCGGCGTCCTCGCGGAATCGCCGGGCCGCAGTGCCGTGTCCTGCTCGATCACATACCAGCCCCGGTATCCGGCCTGGTGGAGGTGGCGCACCAGCGTGTCGATATCGACATCGCCGGTGCCGAGCGAGACATAGAGGCCCCGGCGTACCGCCTCGCTGTATTCCACTGCGCCGGAGCGCACCTGGTCGGCGAGGTCGCGGCGGACATCCTTGAGGTGGACGTGCCCGATGCGGTCGGCGTGGCGCTGGGCCAGCCGGACCGGATCGGTACCACCGATGAGCAGATGTCCGGTATCGAGGCAGAGCCGGAGTTCGGAGTCGGCGAGGAAGCGTTCGACCTCGGGCTCGGTCTCCACGTGGGTGCCGACGTGCGGGTGCAGGGTGGTGCGCAGGCCGTACTCGGCGGCCGCGGCGGCTATCCGCGAGGCCGACTCGACCAGGGTGCGCCACTGCGCGTCGGTGAGTTCGGGGCGGGTGTCGTAGCCGTCCAGGCCGGTGGCGGCCGCGAGAATCAGCACCTCGGCCCCGGCCGCCGCGTACCGGGCGGCGGTCTCGCGGGCGAGCGCGAGCACCTGATCGGGCTCGCGGTGCAGCGGGAGGGCGAGAAATCCGCCGATGGCCGTCAGGCCGTGCTCCGCGAGTGCCGTGCGCACGTCCTCGGGTTCGGCGGGCAGATAACCGGGTGGTCCGAATTCGGTGGCGGTGATGCCGAGTGCGGCCATCGCGGAGAAGACGGTCCGCGTATCGAGCACGTGCCCCCAGCCGGGCACCTCGCAGACTCCCCAGGAGATCGGTGCGGCGGCGATACGCAGCGGGTGCATCGGATCGGTCATGGAACTTCCTCGACCTCGTAGTCGTCGCGTCGGATGCTCGACGCGTTGGAGCGCTCCAACTATGTAATCTGGATCACTGGCGTGTCAAGAACCCTCAGCGGGCCAAATGATCACGAAATGCCTTGAAATAGCGTCTTTTACTGGGCGAACGGGTGACTCGAGCGTCTCGAAAATGTCCGATTAGAGCGCTCTATTGCTTGCCGCGCGACACCTCGGTAACCTGCGACACACAGCGTCGAACTGACACGGAGGCACCATGACGAGACCGACGATGGAGGACGTCGCCGCTCGGGCGGGCGTCTCCCGCGCCTTGGTCTCACTGGTCATGCGCGATTCCCCCAAGGTGAGCGAACACCGCCGACGCGCGGTGCTCGAGGCCGCGAAAGAGCTTGGCTACCAACCGCATTTCCTCGCCCGATCCCTTGCCAGCCGCACCTCGAACCTGGTTGGCGTGATGGTGTCGGACCTGCGTAATTCCTTCTTCGCCGAGGTGGTCGAGGGGATGGACGCGGCCGCACAGGAAGCCGGGTTGGAGTTGATTCTCAATACCGGGCGGCGCAGCGCGGCGCGGGAACGCGCGGCGTTGGAGAGTCTGCTGTCGTTTCGGCCCGGGGGCATCATCCTGCTCTCGCCGGTCCTTCCGGCCGCAGCGATCCGCGACGCTGCGGGACGGTGCCCGGTCGTGCTGGTCTCACGGACCTCGAGCAGCGCCGGGGTGGACACCGTCAACGACGATGGGGAGACCGGTGCCGCCCTGGCCGTGGATCACCTTGTGTCGCTGGGGCATCGGCGGATCGTGCACTTCGACGGCGGGGCCGCCTTCGCCGCCGCGCCGCGCCGCAAGGGGTACACGGCCGCCATGGAGCGGCACGGGCTGGAACCGATGGTGATTCCCAGTGAGCACACCGACGCGGCCGGGGCGGCGGCGGTACGCAAACTGCTGAAGGTCTTCTCCCCCAGCACCTTTCCCACGGCGTTGGTCTGCGGCAACGATTTCAACGCCTTCGGAGCCATCTCGGCGTTGGACGAAGCCGGACTCTCGGTGCCCGACGACGTCTCGGTGGTCGGCTACGACAACACCGCGCTGGCGGCGTTGCGCCACGTCGCGCTCACCACCATCGACCAACCTCGTACGCGCATAGGCCGATTGGCTGTCGACGCGCTCACCGAACGATTGCGCGACGGTCGCACCGACCCGCTGCGCACCCGCGTCGAACCCGCTCTGGTCGTCCGCGCCACGACGACCGCACCCCGCACCTGACAACCAGGAGAACCATGACACCCATTCGAGTGGGACTGGCCGGAACCGGCCGCATCGGCACGTCGCACGCCGAAACCCTGAAGGCGCTGCCCGGCGTCGAATCGGTGGTGGTCGCCGACGCCGACTCCGAGCGGGCCCGGGAGGCGGCGCGCAAACTCGGGGTCGAGTTCGTTCCCGATATCGAGAGCCTGCTGGCCGCCGATATCGCGGGGCTGGTCATCACCACGGCCACCGACTCGCATCCGGAGTTGATTCGCGCCGCGGTGGATCGGGGGCTTCCGGCGTTCTGCGAGAAGCCCATCGCCGCCGATATCGCCGGAACGCTGGCGGTGATCGAGCATCTGACGGGTTCGCCGGTGCCGGTGCAGATCGGATTCCAACGCCGCTTCGACGCCGGATACCGTGCCGCGCGCAATGCCGTCACCTCCGGCGATCTCGGCTGGTTGCACACTTTGCGCGCCACCACCCTCGACCCGAGTCCCCCACCGGCCGAATACATTCCACGCTCGGGAGGTCTGTTCCGGGATTGCGGCGTGCACGATTTCGACATCATCCGGTGGGTGACCGGGCGGGAAGTGACCGAGGTGTACGCGATCGGCGCGAACCGCGGCGACCGATTCTTCGCCGACGCCGGTGACGTGGACACCGCGGCCGTGGTGCTGCGGCTCGACGACGGCGCATTGGCGACCGTCTCCCTGACCCGATACAACGGCGCGGGCTACGACGTGCGGCTGGAGCTGCTCGGGTCGACCGGCAATGCCATCGTCGGCCTCGACGATCGCGCGCCCCTGCATTCGGTGGAACCGGGCTACCCGGCCTCGCCGCTCGCCGCGTACCCCGGATTCATGGACCGATTCCGCCGCGCGTACACCGAGGAGCTGGCGGCCTTCGTGGACGTGGTCAACGGCGCCCTCGACAATCCGTGCCCGCCCAGCGAGGCCCTGGAGGCCTTCTACATCGCCGAGGCCTGCGAACTGTCCCGCTGCGAGCAGCGCCCGGTCACCATGACCGAGATCAGACGCTGATGCCCGGCCGCACCCGAGACCTCGACCTGGGCTGACTCAACCCGCCACGGCCGCGACGAGCATGTAGGCCGTGCCGAGATCCATCACCACATGCGGCACGACCGCGACGGTTCCGATCCCGCCCACGGGGTGCGGAAAGATATGCCGCACGGCCCTTCTCGCTGGCGGGAGGGCCATCGCTATCGCGTCGATCGCGAAGAGCGCGGCAAGGATGAGCGTGGGTCCGGTCGCGGGGCCGCCGCTGTGCGAGTGGTCGCCGGTGTGGCCGCTCATGGCATACAACATGGCCGCGGCGGCCAGCACGTGATAGGCGAACGCGGTGACGCCCTCGCCTGGAACGGTGGCGTGTTCGGGGTTGCGCCACTGGAGGATTCGGCCGATCAGGAGCAGCGCGTAGACCGTCGTCATGGCGGTGAGGACGCTCGTGATGGCTCTGCCGTCCACTCCTGCGGGGAAGACCAGCATGGACAGCATGACCAGGCACATCATGAGGTGTGCGGCGTCCGATTGTTGGTCGGCTCGGAGGGGTTTGTGGGCGGCTAGGCGGGTTGCGACGATGGTGGAGGCCAGGATGAAGGCTGTGATTGCCAGCCAGCGTAGGGCGTGGTGTTGCTCTACGAATTGGGTCATGTGGCCGCCTTTGCTTCGGGTGGGGCGACTTGGTTCCTCCATGCTCGCACTTGGGGTGGGGTCTTGGAGGGTGCTTGGTGTATGTGCGGTTTTGGAGCGTGGCCAATAGGGTGCTTCGTTGGCTACTGGGTGGCTTGTATAAGAGTTAAAGATTCAGTGTGGTTGCGTCGGGTGACTTTCCTGACTTGAGCTAACGCGACTTGGGAGCCTCGACCTCGGCTTCCAGCCTTTGGGACTGCACTAATGCTGTTTTAGAGAAACAAGATTCAAGAACAAGAACGAGTCACTCGCCGGGATCATTGGCCGGTGTGCGGGGCACGCCGCTTCGCCACATAGCGGGCTTCGCCGTGGTGGGCTCGGTTCACTCGCCACCGCCGTGCGGGGTCGATGTGGGCAGGGGCGCGCCACGCCACGCGGCCCGGGAACTCCGAATCCTCGCCGAGGACTTGGGTTTCCCATCCGGCATCGGTGCCGGTGATCAACCCATGGCAGCGGTCGCATGCCAGGGTGAGATTCTCGATATCGGTCGGGCCGCGCTGCGCGTAGCCGAGGACATGATGCATTTGGCACATCGTCGCGGGGGCGTCGCAGCGCGGGCGGGTGCAGCCGCGTTCGATCGCGGTGCGTGCCAAGCGTTGCCACCGATTGCCGAGACGGGGGCCGACTCCGAGGTGCAGAGGCATGCTGCGGCGGTGGTCGAAGATCATCAAGACCGGGTGTGCGCCTTGGGCCATGCGCAGCGCCTCACCCAGCGGGACGCTGCCACCGGTGGCGGTCGTCGCGTACCCGGCGGCGTTCTCGACGTCCTGCACGCTCATGGTCAGCACCACTTGGACCGGGATGCCGCGATGCACACCGAGATTCTCCGGGCCACCCGCGCGCAGGAACGCCTCGAACGCGTCGTGATTGCGCTGCGCGGCCGTGCGTGTATCACGCGCGGCAGCCGCCTTCACGACGTCGGGATCGACGGGACCGGTAGTGGCGGACGGGCTTTCGGGATCGGCCGGGTTGCACATGCCGGGGCGTGCCCACTTGGCAAGCATCACGTCCATCAACGCCCGCAGTGCCGGTGTGAGGGTCATGGTGCCATCGGACATGCCATCGACGCCTTGGCTGGTGAGGGTGATGGCGCGACGGCGCTGCCGGTCGGCGTCGCTGGTGAGTTTCCCGTCGGGATCGAGATGGGCGAGGATCGCCTCACCGAGCCTGCGCATCCCGTGCGGGGTCACCTCGCGCGCGTGCGCGGCGAGTTCCTGTTCGGCCAGCTCGCGGTCCGCGGCCGCGACGCTGGCGGGTACGCGGTTCATCGTCGCGATGATCGTGCGCACATGATCCGGAGAGATCGCGCCCGCGGCTTGCGCTTCGGCGGTGTGCGGCAACAACGGCTCGTGCCGTGCCCCGCTCGCACCCAGAAACGGCACCAGGTTCTCGGTGGCTTGAATACGCCGCCACGCCTCGGCCTTCGACAGATTCAGGGTCTCCACGAGATACTTGTGCAAAGCGGAACGCCCCGGCACGCGCGGCAGGCCACGATCCGACGCCCCCATGACCAGGCGGTGACCAAAGTAGGCGAGTTTCCGCATCGCTGTTTCGATCCGCAACATCGATTCGACGAACTCGTCGTCCGACAGCGGAATCAACGACGACTCCGCCAAATCGTCGACCACGGCGACGAAGGAATCGACCGCGTCGTGTGCTCGCTGTACCCCGCCCCGTATCATGCATGAATTCTATCGCGAAATTGGTTGCGACAGACCGGCTTTTGTCCGGTTATGGAATTCTCAAAAGTCTGTTTTCGTTTATTTCTTGTTTCCCTAAAACAGCATTAGTGCAGTCCCAATCGCTGGAAGCCGAAGGCGAGGCTCCCAAGTCGCGTTAGCTCAAGTCAGGAAAGGCAGGCGACGCAACCACACTTCATGCTTTTAATCTTTACCGCATCCGAAACACAGGCCCCTGCGGCCGAAACGGCAGCCCTCGCCCCGCCGGAACAAGATAAGCATGCTCCCTCCGAACCCGCACAACATCACACTCCCCATCGGTAACAATCAATATCGGCCCATCCACCGGAAAATCATCCGCCTTCTCCAACAACCGAATCCCCGGCTGCAACACAGTCCCCCCACGCCCCCGAACCCGAACCCTCCCCGCAATCTGCTCCACCGGCAGATACCCGGCATCATGCGCCACCGCATCACAGAACACCACCCGCGCATAAGGCACATCCCGAGCAAGAGCGTAGGAAGCGATGGCCCCCAACCCCTTTCCCATCAACTCCTTGGACATCGACCCCGACGTATCGAGCACCACCCCGAACGTCGGCAACCGCACCTGCTCATCCGGCCGCACCCACGCGGGACGCGGAATGTCCGGCGTCGAAGCCTGCCGACGAGAAGCGCGAGCATAACTACGCCGCTTCTCCACCGCCGGAACGAATTCGTCGAACCATTCCGCCAACTGCGCATCCCACGGCAGCGGCGGCTGATCGAGGGCTCGGATTTCCTCTTCCAGTCCGGCGGGCAGCAGTCCCCGCCCGGAAGACACGTGGTACGCCAGTCCGGTTGACAGCGCATTGCGGTAGTACTCGTCCAGGTCCATATACCGGCCAGGATTGTGGTTGTGCGGTATGGGCTCTCCGAAGATGTCGCCCTTGCCTTTTCCGCGCAGGGTCGCGATCTTGCGGAGGCGACGCATATCTCCGGCGATGCGGTCGTAGACCTGTTCTGCCGACCAGCCTTTCAGCTCCGGATCGTAGAGGAGCCCTTCCGGCATCTCCCCGACTCCCATTTCTATGAGCCAGCCGTTGATGACGTAATCGGCCGCGACATTGAACAGGTAGTGGTCACGCCACCCCGCGCGCTCCCCGTGTCGCAGTGCGGCGTGGAGCATTTCGTGCGCGAGAACGAATTTCCACTCCTCGCTGCCGAGTCGGGCGTACGGATTGATGTAGATCTCGGCGGCTTCGGCGTTCACGGCGGCGATCGAAATGTCCCAGCCGCGCGCGATATCGGGGTCGGCGACGATGGTCATCCCGGCCGCCAACGCACCCAGCAGGGGGTAGGAGGACACGAACCAGTTCAGGGCTCGGTCCCACACCCGCATGTCGGTGCGCTTGCCCGCGGTGACATCTTTCCCGGCCTCGTCCAACGCGTCGCGGGCGGCCGCCGCGATACCGGCGGCGAAAGCGGCTGGCAGGTTGGAGTCTCGTGCCGTTTCGGCCGTGCTGATGAAGAAGTCGGGGAATTCGCCCTGTTGGTAGGCCTCCGGCACACCGTCGGACAGCCAGCGCTCGGTGAGGGCGTGTTCGTCGGACCCGCCCGGCGGCGGTGGCAGGTCCAGCGGCGGGCTGCCGATCTTGAGTGTCAGCAGGTACTTGTCCACGAAGGCACAGCATGCCGCGCGATACGCCGCGTGCGGATAGTGCGGCGTGATGAGCCCTCCGGTGTCGAAGATGTTGTCCTGCACCGTTCTTGGCGGCGCCGCACTCGGATCGAGGTGGCCGAACCCGGCGTGCAGCAGACAATGCGCGAAGACCCACGCCCACTCCTGCGCCGACGCCCGAACCTTCGGGTTGTAGGTCACGTAGCGGTCCGAGACGAAGGCCCACAGACCCGGCGGCAGTCGGTCGTTGCCTTCCAACAGCACGGGCCGCACACCGCGGAAGATCGGATGTCCGCTCGCCTGCCCCCATCCGGACTGGACGGCTTGTTGCCACGGGTCCGTCTGGTTCCGGCGCTTCCTGCGCGTCGATCGATGCGTCATCCTCACCGCCGAGCGGCGAGGCGCGGCAGATCGCGGGTGACCTCCACCAACCACCACGAGGGCAGCAGCGGCGCGCCCTCGTCGTCGGCGGCTATCACCAGCTGCGCGCACTCGACCGAGATCTCCGCCAACTCCGCGAGCATCGTCTTCGCCCGCAGGGCAAAGCGTTTCACGCCACCGGACGCGTGCTCCTTGCTCACCGGCAGCTCCTTGAGCAGCCGCGCTCGGAATGTCTCCGACAGGAAGTACAGCAGGTCGCGCTCGGCGGGATCGCGCGGCCACGACGCGTCGCCCTTGATCACCGCCTCCAGGTCGTAGGCGTGCCGAACGGTTTTCACGTACGCGCGGAACGCCGAGGCGTGCGCGGGCGTCAGGGTTCCCGACGCCAGAATCCACAGCATCTCGTCGGCGACGTCCTCACCGTAGGAGTGCAACGCGTCGGAGAGCATGTGCCAGCCGCGCGGCGTGGAGAACGGCTGTTCGGTCTTCGGCGGTTGCGACCACAGGTGATCCGGGCGCTGCATGATGTACTCCACCACCCACGGGTGAATCCCGTTGTGCGCGGCCCACTTCAGCCAGTCGTCCACATCGGCGCGCAGATGCAGGTGCACCATGCGGTTGACCAACGCCGAGGCCATCGGACGCGCCAGCGCATTGTCGGTCGCGCGGTTTCCGGCACCGATCACCACCGACCCGGCGGGCAGTTCGTACGCCCCGATGCGTCGATCCAGAATCAGCGAGTAGAACGACTTCTGCACCTCGGCGGGCGCGGCATTCAGCTCGTCCAGGAACAGGCAATACGGTTCGGGCCGCGCGATCATCTCCGGCGGCGCGAATCGGCTGCGGTCGTCGACGATCTGCGGAACCCCGATGAGATCCTCCGGCGCGAGCTGCGTCCCCAACAGCGTGACGCACTCCAGCCCCAGCGATTCCGCGAAAGCCCTTACCAGCGAGCTTTTTCCAATACCGGGAGCCCCCCACAGGAACACCGGACGCACCACCGCGACGTGCAGCAGCAACTCCGGCAACTGATCCGGGGTCACCGTCACTGTCGCTTCCAAGCATGGTCCTTTCGTCCGTTGTACGGACTTCCAGGCTAGAAGCGTCGGCGTGTACCGGCCAGCGAATTTCGGTGTCGCGATATCGGGTGGATAATCCCGTACATGACGACGGGGCGGCCCTTGCCGCGCGATTGGGGTTGGCGCGTCCTACACAGCCTGTGGGTACTGCCCAGTCTGCTCTGCTTCGGGTTCACCACGTGGATGGGGTTTCTGTACATCGGAATTCGCACGCGGCACCGAGTCTGGCTGATGAGCGCGTTCGCGCATTTCGCGGGGGCCGTGCTGCTGATCACGCTGATCATCGTGTCCGGACCCACCAAGAGCGAGATCGACAGCGGCGCGGCACAACGCACCGCGACACAGGAGATGTTCAACAACTTCGGTGCGGCGTGTCTGTTCGTCCTGTGGTTGGCCGGAGTGGTGCATTCGCTGATCGTGCTGCCGCAGTTCTGGCGTGCGCTCGACCAGCGACAGGCCCCGCCCCCGATGGCCCCCTACCCCGGGCAGCCCGCTCCGACCTGGCCGCCGGGTCACACCGGACCGAAACCGTGGCCCAATTCCGACTACACCCCTGCGCCCCAACCGATTACACCGGTTCCGCCGTCGGCCCCGACCGTGCACTGGCCCGACGGCGGAACCAACCCTCACCGCTGACGGCCGCCGAACCAGCGGTCGGTGACCGCCTGCGTCCCCGTGGGGGTGAGCGTCCCCAGGAGCCGAAGTCGGGCGATACCGCCATCGGGGTAGATGTCGAGGCGGATGTGGGTGGTGGCGCGTTTCGCCGTGGCGCTCAACCGAATTCGGTGCGGTGTGTCCGGCTGCACCGAGGTCCGGGAGAGCACCTCGAACCACGCCGGATCCTCCGGCGATGGCAGCGGCTCCTCGCCCGCATGGTCGATGCCGAGCACCCGCACCTCGCCCGGGGAGTTGTACAGCAGGTTCGTGGTGTCGATTTCGACCAACTCCGGAATGCCCTGTGCCGCTAGCCGAATGATCGCCCAGTCGTTGCCGTCGTCGCGACGGCGCGCGGTCTCCCAACCTTCGGCCTGATTGCGGGCCAGGCCGGGGGCGAGCATATTGTCGGCCGCCGAGTAGAACAGGTCCGAACAGGCCAGCGCCCGGGCACCGTTCTCCAGCGCGGCCAGGTCGACGGTGAGCCCGGTGAGCAGGTCCGGATCCGGCACCACCTCGCCGTGCACGCGCAGGCGGGCCACCCCGCCGTCGGGGTGGATGTTGAGCCGCACGTGGGTGAAGATGCGCTCGTCGGAGACCGGGAACTCGTGTTTGGTGTCGCCGCTGAGCGCGGTGCGGGGCACGATCTCGACCCACTCGGCCGTCGAATTCAACTGCGCCGCCGAGGGATACCCGGAGAACCGGCAGGCCTCCACCGAGGCGTAGGGCGGGTAGTTGCCCTTGAACCAGGCGGTGTCGATGACCACGCCGCGCACGATGCCGGGCATCCCCAGCCGGATCACCGCCCAATCGTGGCCGGGGCTGCGACGGCGGCGAGTCTCCCACCCGTCGTACTCCTGACCCTTCGGACCGAACGTCTCCGCCGAGAAGCGCGGCTCCCAGGGCTGGATGAGGTTCTCGCGCTCCTCGAAGGATTCGTCACTGGCGGCGACGACACCGGCGCGATAGCTGCGCAGCGCCAGGTCCGGAAGGCTGGTGAAGTCCGACATGCGTTCTCCTACTGATTGTTTCGAATGAGCGACGACCCCAGGTGGGCATCGGCGATCCGCGCGCAGAGCTGCTCCAGCAACGCACCGCCCTGGGCCATACAGACCTCCGGATCCGGCTCGATATCGGTCAGCGCGTAAGCGTCCTCGAAACCGAAGCGGCGCAAGACGTCTCGGGTCAACTGCCGCTGTCCGGCCACCGCCACGACAGGCACTTCGGCGCGGGCGGCCGCCCGCGCCACCCCCATCGGGGCCTTGCCGTGCAGGGTCTGCCGGTCGAGGGACCCCTCACCGGTGATCACCAGCCGCGCGCCCGCGAGCAGCGCGTCGAAATCCAGTTCCTCGAGCATGATCTCGATGCCGGGGCGAATGGTCGCGGACAGGACGGCGAGGGCCGTGAAACCCACGCCGCCCGCCGCGCCCGCACCCGGGCGATCCGCCGCGTCGACGCCAATCTCGCGACGGACGATTTCGGCCAGCCGAGCCAGACCGGCCTTCAGCTGGGCGACTTCATTCGGGCCCGCACCCTTCTGCGGCCCGTAGACCTCCGCGGCACCGCGCTCACCGAGCAGCGGATTGTCCACATCGGAGGCGACGACCACCGGAATCCGGAGCATCTCGTCGGTCTCGATGCGGGCCAGGCGCAGCAGCCCGACCCCGCCCGGCGGAATGGGCCGCCCGTCCTCGTCGAGCAGTCGTGCGCCGAGGGCGGTGAGCATGCCTGCCCCGCCGTCGGTGCACGCGCTGCCGCCCAGCCCGAGCACGATGCGCTTGGCTCCGCGCATGGCCGCGGTGCGCATGAGTTCGCCGGTGCCCGCGCTGGTGGCGGTGAGAGCGGTGGTGGCATCGGGCCGGTCGGGAAGCCGCCGCAGCCCGGAGGCCTCGGCGAGCTCCACCACGGCCGTCTCGCCCCTCATCGCGAACGAGGCGGCCACTGATTCTCCGACCGGCCCGGTCACGCCCGTCTGCAGACGCGCGAATCCGGCCGCCACCATGGCGTCCACAGTGCCGTCACCGCCGTCGGCCACCGGCGCGGTCACGACCGGGGTGTCCGGGCGTGCGCGCCGGAGCCCGGCCGCGATGTGCGCGGCGACCTCGGGGGCGGTGAGCGACCCCTTGAACTTGTCGGGGGCCACCAGGACGTGGCCCTCCTGCCATCCCTTCCTCACCCCACCGCGCGGTTGAATCACACTGCGCTCCCGCTCGATTCGTACTCCAGGGCGGCGATGGAGGTCGGCGCGTCGTCGACCGAGGCGGCCAGCTCCTCGAATTCGTTGATGTTGTCGATCTCTAGGCCCATGGACACATTGGTGACGCGTTCGAGGATGACCTCGACCAGCACCGGCACCCGGTGTTCGGCCATGAGCTTCTTGGCCGATTCGAGCGCGTCGCCGATACGGTCGGGCTCGGTCACCCGAATCGCCTTGCAGCCCAAGCCCTCCGCCACCTTCAGGTGGTCGACACCGTAGCCGCCGACCTCGGGGCTGTTGATGTTGTCGAAGGACAGCTGCACGTAGTAGTCCATGTCGAACTGGCGCTGCGCCTGGCGGATCAGGCCCAGATACGAGTTGTTCACGACCACGTGGATGTAGGGGATGTTGAACTGCGCGCCGACCGCCAATTCCTCGATGAGGAACTGGAAGTCGTAATCGCCCGAGAGCGCGACCACGGTCTCGTCCGGCACCGCGGTGGCCACGCCGAGCGCGGCGGGCAGCGTCCAGCCCAGCGGCCCGGCCTGTCCGGCGTTGATCCAGTGCCGAGGCTTGTACACGTGCAGCAGCTGCGCCGCCTGGATCTGCGACAGGCCGATGGTGGTGACGTAGCGGACGTCGTTGCCGAAGGCCCGGTTCATCTCCTGGTACACCCGCTGCGGCTTGATCGGCACCGAGTCGAAGTGCGTCTTGCGCAACAGGGTTCGCTTGCGCTCGCGCACCTGCGCCGCCCAGCCGGAGCGGTCGGGCAGCCGACCGTCGCGGGCCATGTCCAGGGCCACCTCGAGGAACACCCGCAGTGCCGCACCGGCATCGGAGACGATCCCGAAGTCGGGTGCGAACACCCGACCGATCTGGGTCGGCTCGATGTCGACGTGCACGAAAGTGCGTCCCTTGGTGTAGGTTTCGACGCCGCCGGTGTGCCGGTTGGCCCACCGGTTGCCGATACCCAGCACGAAATCCGACTCCAGCAGCGTCGCGTTGCCGTAGCGGTGCGAGGTCTGCAGGCCGACCATGCCCGCGTGCAGTGGGTGATCGTCGGCGATGGTGCCCCAACCCATGAGCGTCGGCACCACGGGAATGCCGGTCAGCTCGGCAAATTCGACGAGCAGCTCCGCCGCGTCGGCGTTCACGATGCCGCCGCCCGCCACGATGAGCGGCCGCTCGGCGGCGGCGAGCATGGTGAGCGCCTTCTCCGCCTGCGCCCGGGTGGCGGCGGGACGGTGCACGACCGACGGCTCGTAGGTGTCGATATCGAATTCGATCTCGGCGAGCTGCACGTCGATCGGCAGATCGATGAGCACCGGGCCGGGACGCCCGGAGCGCATGAGCTCGAACGCCTTCTGGAAGCTGCCCGGCACCTGCGCGGGCTCGAGCACCGTCACCGCCCACTTGGCGACCGGCGCGGCGATCGAGGAGATGTCGACCGCCTGGAAATCCTCCTTGTGCAGCTTCGCCACCGGGGCCTGCCCGGTGATGCACAGGATCGGAATGGAATCCGCACTGGCCGAATACAATCCGGTGATCATATCGGTGCCCGCCGGACCCGAGGTGCCGACGCAGATACCGATATTGCCGGGCTGGGCGCGGGTGTAGCCCTCGGCCATGTGCGAGGCGGCTTCGACATGGCGCGCGAGCACGTGCCGGATGCCGCCGTGGGCGCGCATGGCGCTGTAGAAGGGGTTGATGGCGGCTCCGGGCAGACCGAAAGCCTGTGTCGCCCCTTCTTTTTCGAGGATCAGGACGGCCGCGTCGACGGTCCGCATGCGTGGCATATCAGTCTGCTCGCTTTCCAGCCAGCGCCTCGGCGACCAGCAACAGTGCGGAGTGGTCCAGCGAACCGTGGCCCATGGCGCGGGCGGCGGCGATGTGCTGGGCGACCAGCCCGCCGAACGGAATCGGCAGCTCGGCCTGGCGGGCGGCCGCCAGGATGATGCCCATGTCCTTGTGGTGCAGGTCGATACGGAAGCCGGGCTTGAAGTTGCGCTCCAGCATGGACTTGCGCTTGCGCTCCAGAATGGTGCTGCCCGCCAGGCCACCGGCGAGGGCGTCCAGACCGGCGACGGCGTTCGCGCCCAGGTTCTCCATGAGCAGGATGGCCTCGGCCACCAGGGCGTAGGTGCCGCCCACCACGAGCTGGTTGGCGGCCTTCACGACCTGGCCCGCGCCATTGGGACCGACCAGGGTGAAGGATTTGCCGACCGCCTCGAAAATGGGCTTGGCGGCGTCGAAGTCGGCTTCGGAGCCGCCGACCATGATCGACAGCACGCCCTCGATCGCCCCGGGCTCACCGCCGCTGACGGGGGCGTCGAGCACCCGCAGGCCCTTCTTGGCGCCCTCGGTGTGGGTCCACTCCGCGGTGCGCGGGGTGATGGTGGAGAAGTCGATGTACAGCGTGCCCGACGCGGCGTGCTCGAGCACCTCGGTGAAGACCGCCTCCACATGCTCGTCCTGCGGCAGCATGGTGATGACGATGTCCTTGTCGCGCACCGTCTCGGCGATATCGCCGCCACCGGTCGCGCCCAGGGTGGTGAGCCGGTCCACCGACTCGGGATTGAGGTCGTAGACGGTGACCTCGTGTCCGGCCTTCACCAGATGACCGGCCATCGGGCCACCCATGATGCCCAGTCCAACGAAACCGATCTTGCTCACTTGATCCACTCCCAATCCAGTTCGGGGTCTTTGTATTCCAGGCCGATCCAGCCGTCGTAACCGCTCGCGTCGAGCGCGGCGAACAGCTCCTCGAAGTTCAGGACTCCGGTGCCCGGTCGGCCGCGGCCGGGGCTGTCGGCGATCTGCACGTGCCCGATGTAGCGGGCCCAGGTGTCGATGACGGCGGTGAGGTTCTCACCCATGCGGGCGAGGTGGTAGAGGTCGCACAGGAACCGCACATTGGGTTCGCGGACCTGCTCGATGATCCGTACCGCGTGTTCGGCGGAGACGATCGGATACGCCTGCGACTCATAGGAATTCAGTGCTTCGAGCAGGACGGTCGCACCGATCTTCCGCGCGGCGCGGGCGGCGAGGCCGAGGTTCTCCAGCGCCAGCGCGTCCTGCTTCTCCGGGTCGGCGCCCGGAATCCGGTTGCCGTACAGGGCATTGAGCGCCTTGCAGCCGGTGCGCTCGGCGATTCCCACCGCGACATCGATATTGTCGCGGAATCGGTGCTCCTCGCCGGGTACCGAGACCAGTCCGCGTCCGGCCGGAATGAGGTCGATGAAATTCAGGCCGACCAATTCCACTCCGGCATCGGCGATAGCGCCGACAAAGGCGTCGACCTCTTTGTCACCGGGGGTGGGATTCTCGCCGAAAGGCCACCAGAATTCCACACCGTCGAATCCCGCCGCCTTGGCCGCCGCGGGCCGTTCCAACAATGGCAGATCGGTGAAGAGAATCGAGCAGTTGACGTCGTATTTCCGGAGTCCTCCCCCGGCTGTGTACTTCATCGTTGTCCTTCGCGATAGGTCGTCCAGCTGCCGTATTCGGTGATGTCGATCAGCTGGGGGTAGGAGACGGGCGGGCGGCGCAGCACCATGGAGAACACCGACCGGCCGTCCTCGAGCTCGATGACGCCGAGCTCCAACTCCGGTGGCTCGGCCGGGAGCAGGCTGGTCCGCAATACCTCTTCGGGCACGTCGAACAGCTCACCGGCGATGGTCGCGCCGCCGTCGGGGACGGGGTGCAGGCCCGGGAAACGATCGCCGACCGAATAGAACCGGTACTGCGGTGTCGTCTTCACCTCGCCCGCGAACGGCGCACCCGCGAGCAGATGGTTGAGCGGTCCGCCGCGCATGGCTCCGCCGTTCAGGAAAATGAGAGGCATCGAAAATTCCTTCCTCCCCCGATAGCGGAAAGTATGTCGGGGGTCACACGTTCGGCGATAGCGCCGATCAGCACCAAACATTCGCGGCGAACGGGTTTCGTTTTCGTAGATTCGTCCAGCGGGGCGGGTGATCAGTCGCGAATGTCGTCGTCGAGTCGGTCGCCGAGTCCATCGCTGGCATCGTCCGCGGCGGCGAAGACCGATGCGCCGGAGCGATTGCCGATGGTGATCTCGTTGAACACCAGGTTGAGCAGAATCGCGACAATTGCGGTGGCGCTGATTCCGGAGTGCATGATGGTGCCGAGCCATTCCGGGAAGGCATCCCAGAAGGTCGGTGCGGCAATGGGAATCAGGCCCGCGGCGAGCGCCACGGCCACGATCACCATATTGAGGTTGTCGTGGTACTGCACTCGCGCCAGCGTCCGAATCCCGCTCGCCGCAACGGTTCCGAACAGCACCACGCCCGCGCCGCCGAGTACCGGATAGGGAATACCGGCGACCACCGCGCCGAACACCGGGACCAAACCCAGGAGCAGTAGCACCAATCCACCGGTGGCCACCACGAAGCGGCTCTTGATGCCGGTGAGCGCGACCAGCCCGATGTTCTGCGCGAAGGCGCTGCACGGGAACGATCCGAACAGCGGCGCGATGGCCGAGGAGGCCATATCGGCGCGCAGGCCGTCGGCGACCCGGCCGGTGTCGATATCGCTGCCGATGACCTCGCCGATGGTGATGATGTCGGCGACGGTCTCGGTCATGATCACCAACATGACGATGGTCATGGAGACGATCGCGCCGATCTCGAAGGTGGGTGAGCCGAAGGGCAGGATGGACGGCAGCGCGAACAGCTTCGTCTCCCCCACCGCGGAGAAGTCGGCCTTCCCCACGACCGCCGCGACGACGGTGCCGACAACGAGTCCGATCAGGATGGACAGTCGCGAGATCGCGCCCTGGAACACGCGGCTGATCACCAGGATCACCAACAGTGTGAGCCCCGCCAGGCCGATATTGCCCATCGACCCGTACCCCTCGGCCTTCGGATCGTTGCCCAGCGCCCATTTGAACGCCACCGGCATGAGCGACAGGCCGATCACCGTGATGATGGTGCCGGTGACCACCGCCGGGAACAGCCGCACCAGTTTGGCGAAGAACGACGAGAGCACCAGGCCGATGAGTCCGGCCACGATGATCGCGCCGTACACCGAGCGCAACCCGTCGGACTGCGCGATCGTCACCATGGTGGAGACCGTGGCGAACGAAATACCTTGCACGATGGGCAATCTGGAGCCGACCGGCCCGATGCCGAGAGTCTGCAGCATGGTCGCCGCACCGGACACGAACAGGCCCGCGGTGACCAGCAGCGCCATATCGGTGGCCGAGAGTCCGGCCGCGCCGCCCACGATGAGCGGTGGCGCGATGACGCCGCCGTACATGGTCAGAATGTGCTGGAGCCCGTAGGCGAGGGTCTTCCCGGCCGGGTACCGCTCGTCCTCGGGACCCGGATTACGCTGCCTGCCTTGAAGTTTCGCACGTAACACGGACTTCTCCTCAACAAAATCCGGGAACGCCGAGCCAGGCGTCGCCCGCCGGGGTCGCGTCGTCACGGTGCACGCTGGCCTCGATGAGGCCGTAGGGCCGGTCGGCGGCGATGAACACCTCGCCGGGGTTGTCGACGTGGAAGGGGCTCAGGTCGACCAGGAAGTGATGTTTGTTCGGGGCGGAGAACTTGATCTCGGCGACCTCGCGGTACTGCTCGAGCACCGCGCGGCCCATGCTGTAGAGCGTCTGCTGCAGGGCCAGCGAGTGCACCACGGCGAACTGCCGCAGCAGGGTGGCGCGAATGGCGGCATAGGACTTGTCCCAGTCCACATCGGTGCGGTCGTAGCGCCACCGGGCGACCAGCGAGGTCGCCATGATGCGGTCCTTGGTGGGCTGCAGGGTCGTGTACTTGTCCTCGAAGAAGCCGGAGAACTCCGAACCGGTGGACTTGAACAGCACCAGATCCTTGATGCCGGAGACCACATGGGTGCGCCGGTCCGCGCCGTAGCCGTCCATATTGATCACCGTGGTGCGCACGCCGCCCCCGGCCTGGACGAACGAATGATCGTGGCCCTCACCGTCGACCGGAATCCGATCCCAGGCGTACTCCTCGATGGCGACCCGCGCGCCGTCCGCCCCGGGGCAGCGCGAGATGAAATGGTCGGCCAGGGTCAGGCCGAACTCCTCGATCGCGCCGATGCCCTTCTCCTTGGCGAAGGCGAAGGCGGTGTTCTTCTGGGTGTCGGTGGGCAGCACGTCGCGCTGATCGCCGGTGATGTGGGCGTCCTCGAACCGGCCGCGCAGCGCCGAGGAGACATTGAGATCGCGGATGGTGTGCCGGTCGGTGTCGCGATAGACCCGCACCACCCGACTCTCGGCCTTCCCGTACTGATTCTGTCCGAGCTGGATGGCCATGATGACTAACTCCCTCGATAGGCGGAACAGCCGAATGGGCTGAGCAGCAGCGGCACGTGGTGGTGCGCGTTGCCGGTGGGTGTGAAGCTGATGTCCACGGCGGACAGGAAGTAGCGCTGCCCGGTCGCGGCCGCGTAGGCGGCGACTTCGAAAACGAGCCGGTAGCGCCCGGATTCGAGGCGATCGGGGCCGAGTTCGCGAATGCGGCCGTCGGCGTCGGTGACCGCCTCGGCCAGCACGACCGGTGTCGCGGCGGGCTCGCCGAGCCACTCCAGCCGCACCGGGACCCCGGCGGCGGGCTGGCCGAGCGCGGTGTCGAGGACGTGGGTGGTGAGGGCGCTCATGCGTCCACCACCACCTTGCGCAGGCGCAGCAGCGCGATCTTGCGCAGCTCCATGGCGACCACGGCCGCCTCGGTCTGCTCGTCGTTGCCGAGCCGCAGCAGCAGCGCCGCCAGCACCTCCCGGCTCGACAGGCCGGTCGCGCAGATCAGGAACACGCGACCGAATCGCTTCTCGTAGAGGCGATTCGCCGAGTGCAGCGCCGCGGCGGTCTCCACATCGTCGGCGATGGCGGACTGCTCCGCCCGCGACCACGCCGCGCCCCGACTCGCTCCGGCCGCCCGCTCGCCGATGCGCGGATGCGCCGCCAGGGCCTGCTCGATCGCCTCGGGGGTGAGCGCGCCCGCCAGCCGGTCGGCGGTGGCGAACAGGCTCTCGAGATCCGGGTAGGGCCGCGAATTCAGCAGGGCGTCCACCCATTCGGGCGCATCACAGCAGTCGAGCAAGGCGGGCCGGAGCCAGCCGGTCTCCATCCTGTTGAACTCTTCGACAGTGACCATAAACTGCACTTTCTCGCATTGCGGAAGTAATATTCCGTGTATCGAAATAGTGGCACGGGTCACGCCGTGGCGTCAACAGTTTGTTGAATTTCGTTGAGGGACAGTCTGCGCGATGGACGGCGAACCGCCGGTGAAACGACGAATCCCGCTGCACGGCAGCGGGATTCGGAGAGGGTCGAGCGGCTGAGGGTCAGGAACGCGTGCGGTTGAGGTAGTTGTAGACGGTGAAGCGCGTGACGCCGAGCGCCTCGGCCACCTTCTCGGCCGATTTGCGGTAGCTGAACGCCCCGCGCTCCTCGAGCAATCGGACCGCGCGCTGCTTGTCGGCGCGCGGCAAAGCGTCCAGCGCACCGCCGAATTCGGCGGCCACCTCGCTCAGCAGACGGTCGATGCCCAGATCCGGTTCGACCTCCGTCCCGGGCAACCGGACCGCGGCCAGCGTCGCGCCCTCCCACACCAGCGGGACATCCTCGGGCGAACACTCCCCCGGCGGCACCAGCCGCGCACCCACCCGCTCCAACAGCGGCGCGAGGGTCACCAGCACCGGATGTCCGACATCCAGCGGCGTGCGTTCAGTCATCGTCGCGCTCTACCTGCAAGGTCACCCGCGACGCACCGTGCGCGAAGGCCGCGGCCAGCACTTCCTGCAGCGCGGGCAGCAGCGCCGCCTCGGTCCCCGACACCGAGGTGCCCAGCGGGCCGAAATCACAGACGAGACCGGCCTTTTCGAGCACCTTCATGGTCTCGGTGGCATGCGGGGGCGGGGCGCCCTCGCCGTGGAAGGGTTCGGTGGTGAATTCCGCGCGCAGCCGCATGGGGCTCAGGCTACCGTCCGGAGTTTCCGCGACGCACCGGTAAACTTCCGCCATACGGAAACTTCGACAAGGTGGGTCAGTGACAGCGGCGAGCACAACCAATGGACGGTCCGGCGGCGTCCAGTCCGTGGAACGAGCCTTCGGAATTCTGGAGACCATGGCCGACCACGGCGGCATGATGGGGCTGTCGCAGCTGGCCGAGGCATCCGGGCTGCCGCTACCCACCATTCACCGACTGGTGCGCACACTTGTCGATCTGGGTTATCTGCATCAGGATCCCTCGCGGCAATACGTCTTGGGGCCCAAGCTCATCAAGCTGGGCGAGAGCTCGGCGCGCATGCTCAGCACCCAGGCGCGCCCGCATCTGGCGCGGCTGGTGGACGAACTGGGCGAATCGGCGAATATGGCCATGCTGGACGGGGATCGGATCGTCTACGTCGCCCAGGTGCCCTCGCGCCACTCCATGCGCATGTTCACCGAGGTGGGGCGGCGGGTGCTGCCGCACTGCACGGCGGTGGGCAAGGCGATTCTGGCCGATATGCCGCCCGAGCGGGTGCGGGAGCTGTTGCAGCGCACCGGAATGCAGCGCTACACCGACCACACCATCACCGACCCTCGGGAATTCACCCGACAGCTGGAACTCACCGCCGCGGCCGGGTACGCGATCGACGAGGGCGAGCAGGAGGTGGGGGTGCGCTGCGTCGCGGTGGCGGTGCCCGAAGCTCCGGCGCGACTTGCCATTTCGGTGTCGGGACCGGCGGGCCGCATGACCGATGAGCTGATCGAGCGGGCGGTGCCGCTGCTCACGCGGGTGGGCACGGCGCTCTCGGCCGACCTGCGCTGAACGCGAACGCACCGCCCGCGCTCGAGGGAGTCCGGCAACTCGACCTCGAGTGCGAGCGGTGTCTCGCCGCGGCGTCCTAGCCGCCGAGTACCAATTCGATGGCGGAGATACCGAAGTACGCCGCGAAGATGGCACTCACCACCCAGACCAGTCCGTGAATCTCACCGAACTTGCCGCGGGCGGCCTTCACGACCACGTACGCGATCAGACCCGCGCCCACGCCATTGGTGATGGAGTAGGTGAAGGGCATGAGCACGATGGTCACGAAGGCGGGAATGGCGACCTCGACATCGCTCCAGTCGATCTTGCGCGCCTGGGTCATCATGAGCGCGCCGACCAGGACCAGCGCGGGCGCGGCGGCCTGCATGGGCACCACGGCCGCGAGCGGGGTGAAGAAGATCGCCGCGCAGAACAGGCCACCGGTGACCACGCTCGTGAGTCCGGTACGAGCGCCCTCACCGACGCCCGTCGCGGATTCCACGTACACCGTGCTGCCCGCGCCGCCGCTGGCCCCGCCGATGATCTGGGCGACACCGTCGACGGTCAGGATCTTGCCGAAGCCGGGCATGGTGCCCTTCTCGTCGAGCAGTCCGGCCTCGTCGCAGACCCCGAAGACCGTGCCCATGGCGTCGAAGAAGCCCGTCAGCACCAGGGTGAACAGCACCACGCTGGCGGTCAGCGCACCGGCCTTCGCGAAGCCGCCGAACAGGTCCATATTGAACATCAGACCGAAATCCGGTGCGGCGAACAGGGATTCGGGCGCTTCGGGAACGACCGTGCCCCACGCCTTGGGATCGATGGTGGCGATGGCGTTGATGATGATGGCCACCACCGTCGCGATGGCGATGCTGATCAGGATCGCGCCGGGCACCTTGCGGGCGTAGAGCCCGAGCATGAGCACCAATCCGAGCCCGAAAACGACCACGGGCCAACCGGTCAGGTGGCCGTCGGTGCCGAGGGTGACCGGAGGTCCACCCGCCGCGCCGTGGCCGACCACGCCGGAGGAGACCAGACCGATCATGGCGATGAACATGCCGATGCCGACACCGATGGCGTTCTTGAGCGCCAAGGGAATCGCGTTGATGATCAGGGTGCGCAGGCCGGTCGCGGCCAGGACCACGATCACCGCGCCCATGAGCACCACCAGGCCCATGGCCTGCGCCCAGGTCATGTGCGGAGCCGCCTGATAGGCGACCACCGGCACCAGACCGAGACCGGCGGCCAGGGCGAGCGGGACATTGCCCACCAGACCCATGAGGATCGTGGACAGCCCGGCCGCGAGCGCGGTGGCGGTGGTGAGTTGGGCGATGTCGAGCTTGTCGCCGTTGATATCGGTCACACCGCCGAGAATCAGCGGGACCAGCAGGATAACGTAGGCCATCGCCACGAAAGTGGTGATGCCGCCACGGATTTCACGCGATACCGTGGTCTTGCGCGCACTGAGCTTGAAGAAGCGGTCCAGTGGCGAGGATCGTCCGACAGTCGTTGTCGCGGACGGATCTTGGATCTGGGTCATGGCTGCCCTCCTCGGGGCGTAGCCGACCAGCGCTCCGACCTGGTTGGTCGGATCGCGGATTCGGTTGCAGGTTGTGGGGTCCCTACCGTGGCGGTGCCTTGTCGAAGACCGGCGGTCTGCCCCTGTTGATCAACTGCTCCGGATGGTGCACACCGGTCGAGCCGGTATCCGGGGTACTACGGGTCGAGCTGTCGAGCTGTGCTTTCCTCCATAACTGCCGGGCCGAGTCCATTCATCGGGACTCCTGACGCAACAACCGTTTCCGGGCCAGCACACCGGCCTGTCCGACCATGTCGTGCGGCAAGGTGCGCAATTCGTCGTTCTCGACCACCGTGCGACCGCCGACGAGCAGCCGCGCCAGTGGCGGGGTGGGGCCGAAGACCAAGGCGCACACCGGATCCTCGACCGCGGCGCGGAAGCCGTCGACGCGCCAGATGGCGATATCGGCGAGCTTGCCGGGTTCGAGGGAGCCGATCTCGTTGTGCCGCCCCAGGTTTCGCGCACCGCCCAGGGTGCCCATGGCCAGGGCTTGGCGGGCGGTGAGTGCGGTCGGGCCGTGCACGGCGCGCTGGAACAGCATGGCCTGGCGCATTTCGCCCGCGAGCGAGGTCAATTCGCTCGACGCCGCGCCGTCCACGCCGAGGCCGACGGGCGCACCCGCGGCCAGCAGTTCGCTGACCCGAGCGATACCCGCGCCCAGCCGGGCGTTGGAGGTCGGGCAGTGCGCCGACCCGGTGCCGGTGTCGGCGAAACGGCGGATATCGGCGTCGTGCAGGTGCACCGCGTGGGCGAACCACACATCATCGCCGAGCCAGCCCAGCCGCTGCATGTATTCGACCGGCGTACAACCCATCTGCTCGCGGCAGTGCTCCTCCTCGTCCAGGGTTTCGGCGAGGTGGGTGTGCAGGCGCACGCCCTTGCTGCGCGCCAGCGCGGCGGCGTCGACCATCAGCCCCTCGGTCACCGAGAACGGCGAGCAGGGGGCGACGGCCACGCGCAGCATGGAGTCGAAGGCCGGGTCGTGGTACTTGTCGATGACCTCGGCGGTGTGCGCGAGGATGTCGTCGCGGCTCTCCACCACCTCGTCCGGCGGCAGACCGCCGTCGGACTGACCGCGGTCCATGGAACCCCGGCACGGATGGAAACGCAGGCCCACCTCCGACGCCGCGCGGATCTCGGCCTCGAACAGATCGCCGCGCCCCTTCGGGAACAGGTAGTGGTGGTCGCTGGAGGTGGTGCAGCCGGTCAGCGCCAGCCAGCCCAATCCCGCGGTGGCAGCGCCGTAGACGACATCGGCGTCCATGCGCCCCCAGGTCCGGTACAGGCCGGTCAGCCATTCGAACAGCGTCGAATCCTGAAACAGGCCCTGGGTCGCCCATTGGAAGAGATGGTGGTGGGTGTTCACCAGGCCCGGGGTCACCAGGCAGCCGGTGGCGGAGAGGCGTTGCGCGCCCACCACCGTCGGCGCCGGTCCGGCGCCGAGGCTCGTGATCCGGCCGTTCTCGACTACGAGGTGGCCGTGGGGGATCTCCTCGCCCACCACCGGGGCGATGTAGGCGTTTTCGATAATGAGCGCAGGCGGGAAATCCATTGTGTCGCTACCGTTCTCAATCCCAGGCCGGACCGGCGGAAGGGACCGAGCGCACCACGGTGCCCTCGATCAGCCCGTAGGGCCGATCCGCCGCGAAGAAGACCTCGTTGTCGTTGACCATGCCGAACGGCGACAGGTCCACCTCGAAGTGGTGCTTGTTCGGCAGGGCGAGCTTCACCTCGACGATATCCGGGCAGGTCTCGAGCACCCGCTCGCCCATCTCGTAGAGCGTCTGCTGCAGCGAGAGGCTGTAGGTATCGGCGAAAGCCTGGAGCAGGCAACGCTTCACGACCTCGTAGGACTTGTCCCATTCGACGGAGTCGCCGGAGTGCCGCCACTGCGCGGTGACCTCGGTGGCCAGAATGCGGTCGCGGGTCTCGCGCAGGGTGGTGTACTCGTCCTTCAGGAAGCCGTGGAACTCCGAGTTGGTGGAGTTCAGCACCACCAGATCCTTCAGGCCGCTCACCACCCAGGCGCGGTCGCCGTCGTAATGCACCACGGCGGTGCGGGTTTCGCGGCCCGAGCGCACGAACGAATGCGGATGGGCGTTGAGCCCCACCACATTGCGCTCCCAGGTGTACTCCTCCAACTCGATCCGCGCGTGGTGGATGGTGGGCTGGGAGTCCACGTAGTGGCGCGCCAGCAGCAGGCCGAACTCCTCCGGGGAGGCGATGCCGTACTTCTTGGCGAAGGCGTAGACCGTGTTCTTCTGGGTGTCGGTGGGCAGCACCGTGGAGTTGTCGCCGGTGTAGTGGACGGCTTCCATGTCACCGGAGAGCGCCGAGCTCACATTGAGATCGCGGATCTCATGTTTGGTCCCGTTCTTGGTGACACGGACGACGCGGTTCTCCGCCTTGCCGTATCGGTTGGGCCCGAGCTTGATGGTCGACATGGTTTCAGCTACCTCGATAGGTGGAGAAGGAATAGGGACTGAGCAACAGCGGCACGTGATAGTGCTCGGCCGGGTCGGCGACCACGAACGCGATCGTGACCGAGGGGTAGAAGGGGCTGATGTCGCCGGTGTGGAAGACCAGGCGGTGCGGCCCGGATTCGGGGGCGGGCAGGTCCTTGACGCGTCCGTCGGCATCGGTGCGGGCGTCGGCCAGCAGGCGGCCGTCGGCGCTCTCCAGCCGCACCGGGATGCCCTCGGCCGGGCGGCCGGTCGCCGCGTTCAGCACATGGGTCGACAGACTCATAACAGCCCCAACAGCTTTCGGATTCGAAGGACGGCGATCTCGGTCAGTTCGGCGCGCACCACGGCCTGCTCGTCCTCGACGCTGTTGCGCAGCCGCCGATGCAGGGCGGCGAGCACCTCGTCGGCGCCGCGGCCGGTGGCGCGAATCAGGAAGACGTGACCGAAGCGCTCCTCGTAGGCGAGGTTGCCCGCGACCAGCGCGGCCTGGACCTCGGCGTCCGGGGTGGCCGCGCCGGACTGTTCCTGCCGCGACCACTCGGCCTCCTGTGCCGAGAGCGCCGCGGTGCGGGCGGCCTCACGCTCGCCGATGCGCGGATGCGCCGACAGCGCCTCCAGAACCTCGCTCCAGGCGAGTTCCGCGATCCCCGCCGCCGCGGCCTCGACCAGGCTCGCCTCCTGGGCGTAGGGCCGGTTCGCCACCATCTTGCGCGCCCACTGTCGTGACGCACAGCAGGTGAACAACTGCTCCTCGGCTTCTTCGAGGGGCAGCGACCCGAGCCATTCCAGCCGACTCGACATCCGACCTCCATCCTTTTCGCTTGCTGTCGGTAAGTACAGCCGCCGTGCGGCGTGAGCGGCAGGGACGAGATCTCCGAACCTGTGGCCCAGTTCACACCGGGTGATTTGTAGATACATCCAAGTTCGGTAACCCGATGGTCACCGGCTGTTAGCCTCGGCAATCATGCGTTTGCGCTCCCTGCTCGCCATGACCGAACTGGGTCTCGAGCTCGTCACCGGAGAAGACGAGCTCGACCGATTCGTGCGGTGGGTGGTCACCACCGACATGCTGGACCCGAGTCGCTACCTCTCGGGCGGCGAACTCGTGCTCACGGGCCTGCAATGGCGGCTCGAACCCGCCGACAGCGAGGCCTTCGTCGGCGCGCTGGCCCGGGCCAAGGTGGCCGGGCTGGCCGCCGGTGACGCGCTGTTCGGCGAGCCGCCCGCCGATGTGCTCGAGGCGTGCCAGCGCCATCGCATTCCGCTGTTCCGGGTGCCGGAGCAGATCGCGTTCGCCACGGTGACCGAGCATGTGAACCGCAAACTCTCGACCGGGCGGGCGGCGGATCTGGCCGCGATCCTGGACCAGCACCGCCGACTGGTCTCCGGTGACGGTCTGGATTCGGTGCTGGAGCTGGTGGAACGCACGCTCGGCATGCCGTGCTGGGTGATGTCGTCGACCGGGCGGGTGGTGGCGGGTCCGGCCGCGCAGCCGCCGTCGGTGCTGCGCTCGGCCTTTCTCGCCGCCCGCCGACTACCGCACGTGCTGGCCGTCGAGGACACGCGGTATTCACTGTTCGCGGTCGATCCCGACGGCACCTCGCGGGTAGCGGATTGGTGTCTGGTGTTCGCGGGCGACTTCCGGGACTGGCCCGAGGAGCGCCGCACGCTGGTCGGCGAACTCGCGGCGGTGGTCTCACTGGAGCGCGCCCGCCAGGACGATCGGCAGAGCGCCGAGGGGCGTTTGGCGCAGGAGCTGATCGAGCTCATCGTCTCCGACGGCAAGCCCGCCGAGATCGTCTCGCGCCTCGAACTCACCGGGCTGGCCCTGGCCGACCGGTATCTCGCGGTGGCCGCGACCGCCGACTCCGGTGCCGTCCGACCGCGGGAATTGCGCTCTTTGTTGCGCGAAATCCTGTACGACCGAAGCCCTGCCGCCGGTGTGGTCGACGGCGAGGCCATCTTCCTCATTCCGCTCGGGGACGAGAAATCCTCGCTCGACGACCGCATCCACCGTGCCGTCGAGGGCTTGGAGCCCGGCCTTCAGGGCAGTCGACTGTCGGTGGGCATCAGCGGCGCGGTCGACGGCGAGGGGCTGCGCGGCGCGGTCGAGGAGGCGCGCTATGCCCGCCGCATGGCCGCCGAACGGTTGCAGCCGACCAGTATCGTGCGCCACGACGAGCTGGCCACCCACATGCTGCTGTTGGCCAGCGTGCCCGACGAGGTGCGGCGCATGTTCCGGGTGCGGCTGCTGGATCCATTGAGCAACTACGACAAGGACAATCGCGCCGACCTGGTGCGCACCCTGGAGACGTTCCTGGAGCTGTCCGGCTCCTGGGCGCGCTGTTCGGAGATCCTGCACGTGCACGTCAATACGCTGCGCTACCGCATTCAGCGCATCGAGGAGCTCACCGGGCGCGATCTGTCCCGGCTCGAGGATCGAGTGGACTTCTTCCTGGCGTTGGCGTTGCGCTGACGAGCGCCGTGCTGGCGAAACCTATTCCACCGTCACGCTTTTCGCGAGATTGCGCGGCTTGTCGATATCGCGGCCCAGCTCGCGTGCCAGGTGGTAGGCGAACAGCTGCAGCGGCACCGTGAGCAGGATGGGGTCGAGCTCGCGGGTGGTGTGGGGTGCGCGAATCACCGCGTCCGCCAAGCCTTCCGGGAGTTCGGCATTGGTGACCGCGATGACCGGGCCGCCGCGGGCCTTGATCTGTTCGATGGTGGCGATGTTCTTCGACAGCAGTTCGTCGTCGGGAACCAGGACCACCGAGGGCATTTCGGGGTCGATCAGGGCGAGCGGGCCGTGCTTGAGCTCGGAGGCCTGGTACGCCTCGGCGTGAATGTAGGAGATCTCCTTGAGCTTCTGCGCACCCTCGCGCGCCACCGGCCAGCAGCGCACCCGGCCGATGAAGAACATGCGGCGGGCATCCTTGAATTGCCGTGCCACGGCGGCGATCTCCGCGTCCATGGCGAGCACCTCGGCGACCCGGTCGGGCAGCGCGGACAGCGCCGAGACGACGCGGGCGCCGTCGGCGACGCCGAGATCGCGGACCCGGCCCAGCAGGGTGGCGAGCAGTGCGAAGCAGACGCTCATATTGGTGACGGCCTTGGTGGAGGCCACCGAGACCTCCGGCCCGGCATGCAGGAAGACGCCGCGACCGCATTCGCGGGCAATGGCGCTGCCGACGCCGTTGACGACGCCGATCACCTGGCCACCCTTGCGCTTGAGCTCCTGCACCGCGGCCAAAGTGTCGGCGGTTTCCCCGGATTGGCTGACCGCCACATACAAGGTGTCGCGCTCGACCACCGGATTGCGGTAGCGGAACTCCGAGGCCGGTTCGGCATCGGCGGGCAGCCGGGACAGTTCCTCGACCAAGCTCGCGCCGAGCTGGCCCGCGTAGTACGCCGACCCGCAGCCGAGGAACTTCACCCGCCGAATCGCCCGCAGCTCACGGGGATCCAGGCGTAGGCCGTCCAGCCGCGAGGTGGCGAAACGCTCGTCGAGACGGCCCAGCAGCGCGCGCCGAATGGCGTCGGGCTGTTCGCTCATCTCCTTGTGCATGAAGTCTTCGTGGCCGCCGAGGCGGAAGTCGGCGTCGTCGAGTTCGACGGTGGTGGGCGTCTTGGCGGTGCGCTGCGCTTGCAGGGTGCTGGTGTGGAAATCGTCGGCGGTGAGGGTGGCCAGTTCACCGTCGTCGAGGAAGACCACGCGTTGGGTGTGGCGCACCAGCGCGGCGACATCGGAGGCGACGAACATCTCGCCCTCGCCGATGCCGAGCACGATGGGACTGCCATTGCGCGCGACCACGAGTTCCTGCGGGTGGCGCTGGTCCAGCACGACCAGGCCGTACGCGCCCTCCACCTCGGTGAGCGCGGCGCGCACCGCGTCCTCGAGGGTGGCCGCGCCGCCGTCGAGGGCCGCGGCGATCAGGTGCGCGAGGCATTCGGTGTCGGTCTCGGAGACGAAGGCCACCCCGGCGCTGCCGAGTTTGGCGCGCAGCGCGTCGGCGTTCTCGAGAATGCCGTTGTGCACCACCGCGATCCGCTTGGCGGCGTCGACGTGCGGGTGCGCGTTGGCCTCCGACGGCTCCCCGTGGGTGGCCCAGCGGGTGTGGCCGATGCCGATGGTGCCCGGACCGCCGTCACCGACCAGATCGCGCAGTTCGTCGACGCGCACGGCGGCCTTGGTGATCTTCATCCGACCCCGGTTGAGCACGGCGATACCCGCCGAGTCGTAGCCGCGGTACTCCAGCCGCCGCAGGCCCTCCAGGATGATCGGTGTCGCCGCCCTGTGGCCGACATAGCCGACGATTCCGCACATACGCTCTCCCGTTTCGTGTTCAGCCGTAGACCATGCGCCGCAGCTGGCGCTCGGTCAGCTCGCCCGCCCGCACCGGCCGCGTGGCCAGTTCGTCGGCGATCTCCGCCCAGATCTCCGCGTTCTTGCGTCCGCGCCCGCGCAGCTCGGCATGGCGACGACGCACGTACTCCTCGGTGGTCTCACCGAAGTAGGCGATGACATCGGCGACCACGCGGGCCGCGACCGCGACCGGCAAGCCGGTGGACCCGACGACATGGCGAACCAGGTCGCGAGACGGATCGGTTGCGGGCACGCCGACCACCCTAGACACTCGGAGACCGATTGCCACAACTTTCCTGCCCGATTTCGGGCACGAATTCATGCGACAGCGGTACCCCGCTAGCCTGGCCGCATGCGCATCGTTGTCGACGACCTCACCGGTCCCCCGGTGATCGCCCTGCTCGAGGCCCATCTGGCCGAGATGATCGCCAGCTCCCCCGCGTGCAGCATGCATGCCCTCGACCTGGACGGGCTGCGCATGCCCGAGATCACCTTCTGGTCGGTCTGGGACGGTACGGAGCTGGCGGGCTGCGGCGCGCTGAAGGAGCTCGACACCACGCACGGCGAGATCAAATCCATGCGCACGGTCGACGCGTTCCGGGGCCGAGGCGTAGCCGGTCTGCTGTTGCGCCACATCATCAACGAGGCGGTGGCGCGCGGTTACGAACGGCTGAGCCTCGAGACCGGGGCCGGTGCGTTCTACCTGCCCGCCGTCCGCCTCTACGAGCGGCACGGCTTCGAGCTCTGCGGCCCGTTCGCGCACTACACCGAGGACGGCGACAGCGTCTTCATGACCCGGTCCCTACGCTGATGACCGTGATGGTGGGCTTCGATCTCGATATGACCCTGGCCGATACTCGCGCGGGCATCGGGGCCTGTTATGCCCGGCTCGCCGCCGAGACCGGGGTCGCCATCGACATCGACCTGGTGACCTCGCGGCTCGGCCCGCCCCTCGAGATGGAGCTGGCGAACTGGTTCCCTGCCGACGAGGTGGCGGCCATGGTGACGCGGTATCGGGAGCTGTACCCGGAGATCGCGGTTCCGGCCAGCAAGGCCATGCCCGGGGCGCGGGAGGCCATCGAGGCAGTTCGTGCCAGCGGCGGGCGAACCATGGTGGTATCGGCCAAGAATCACCGTGACACGGTGGCGACGGTGGAATTCCTGGAGCTGCCCGTCGATGTGGTGCGCGGCGGGCTGTGGGCCGCCGAGAAGGGCATCGCGCTGCGCGAGCACGGGGCCGAGGTGTACGTGGGTGATCATCCCGGCGACGTGGATGCCGCGCGGGCCGCGCACGCCTTCAGCCTGGGCGTGGCCACGGGTGGGTTCAGCGCGCGGGCGCTGCGGGATTACGGGGCCGACGAGGTGTTGTCGGAGCTGACCGAATTCCCGTCCTTCTGGCGTGACGCGCCGATCCAGCCGCCGAGCAGTCCGTCCACCGCCGCGACCGCGACCGCCAGCAGCGCGAAGACCACGACCAGAATCGCCAGGCCGAGTGCCAGCGAGACGTAGCCCTGACCGCGCGGATCCAGGAACGGGTAGGGGTACCAGTCCACGATCGGGCCGCGCACGAGCGAATAGACGCCGTAGACAATGGGATAGACGAGCCACAGGCCGACCAGTCGGCCGCTGACGGCGAGTCGCCCGGCGACCAGGAGCCAGTCCACGAAGAGCACGATGGGCAGGACGCGGTGCTGGACGGTATTGATCCACTGGTCCGACAGCATGACGTCGATATCGGCGAGCAGGACCGCGTAGATGATCCCGGTGATCACCAGATAGAGCGTGGCCGCGCCGCGAAACAGCTGCCAGCGATGTGATCGCGGGTCGCGCAGGCCGCCGATCAGCAGCACCAGCACGCCGAGCACATTGGACTGGATGGTGAAGTAGCTCCAGTAGTTCGCGGCCGAGAAGGTGGCCACATCGATATTGCGCACCGGTATCCAGGCCAGCGCGACGACGCCGAGCACTCCGAACGCAATCCGCGCCAACCGAATCCACAGCGGTGTTCCTGATCTGGCGATCATGATCAAGATCGTCGCATACGACGGGCCCGCGACGGCGTTGATTCGCCGGGGTGGCTATTGCCGAGCAAGCTGTGACGGCGCCCTCTGCCACCGCCGACGGGCAAACCAGGCAAAGACTTCGCTACGCTGGTCGATGCAATGACCAGGACCGCCGCCACCTCCCGCGAGCTTCGTTCCCGCCTGGCAGATCTCTCGATCCGCGACGAATACCGATTGCGTCGGCGGCTCGACAAGGTCCGCGGCGGAGACCTCACCGCACTCGAAGCCGAGATCGACGCCGCCGCCGCGCGCGTCGCCACCCGCCGCACCGCGGTGCCGACCATCCGCTATCCGGAGCAGCTGCCGGTCTCCGCGCGCCGCGACGATATCGCCAAGGCCATTGCCGAACACCAGGTCGTGATCGTGGCCGGTGAGACCGGTTCGGGCAAGACGACCCAGCTGCCGAAGATCTGCCTGGAACTCGGGCGCGGGATTCGCGGGACCATCGGACACACCCAGCCGCGGCGACTGGCGGCACGCACGGTGGCCGAGCGCATTGCCGAGGAGCTCGGGACCGAACTCGGCGATGTGGTGGGCTATACGGTCCGCTTCACCGATCAGGCGTCGGATCGCACGCTGGTCAAGCTCATGACCGACGGCATTCTGCTGGCCGAGATCCAGCGCGACCGGCTGCTGCGACGCTACGACACGATCATCATCGACGAGGCGCACGAACGCAGCCTCAATATCGACTTCCTGCTGGGGTATTTGAAGCAGCTGCTGCCGAAGCGGCCCGATCTGAAGATCATCATCACTTCGGCGACCATCGACCCGGAGCTGTTCGCGCGGCACTTCAGCGACGAGAAGGGCACGCCCGCACCGATTGTCGAGGTGTCGGGGCGGTCGTATCCGGTGGAGATCCGGTATCGGCCACTGTCGCTGGAGGTTCCGCTCACCTCCGACGACGCGGACGACGAGGACACCGAGATCGTCGACCGCGACCCCACCGACGCCATCGCCGACGCGGTGCGGGAGCTACAGCGCGAGGGCGACGGGGACATTCTGGTCTTCCTCTCCGGTGAGCGCGAGATCCGCGATACCGCCGACTCGCTGCGCGACCTGAAGCTCGCGCGCACCGAGATCCTGCCGCTCTACGCGCGGCTCTCGGCGGCCGAACAGCACAAGGTGTTCAGCGCGCACACCGGTCGCCGGGTGGTGCTGGCCACCAATGTGGCCGAGACCTCGCTGACGGTGCCTGGTATCCGGTACGTGATCGACCCTGGCACCGCGCGTATTTCGCGGTACTCCATGCGCACCAAGGTGCAGCGGCTGCCCATCGAACCGATTTCGCAGGCCTCGGCGCGACAGCGGTCGGGGCGCTGTGGCCGTGTGGCCGACGGTATCGCCATTCGGCTCTACTCCGAGGACGATTTCGAGTCGCGGCCCACCTTCACCGAACCGGAGATCCTGCGCACCAATCTGGCGGCGGTCATTCTCCAGATGACGGCGCTGGGACTCGGTGATATCGAAGGGTTTCCGTTCGTGGAGGCCCCGGACGCACGGGCCATTCGCGACGGCATCGCGCTGCTCGAGGAGTTGGGCGCGCTGGGGCGGCGCTCCGAGGAGGAATCGGCCAAGCGTCCGGGGATTCCCGACGCCGGGCTGGTACTCACCCCCATCGGCCGCGAAATGGCGCAACTGCCGGTGGATCCGCGCATGGCGCGCATGCTAGTGGAGGCCAATCGCAACGGCACCCTCGCCGAGGTACTGAAAATCGTTGCCGCGCTGTCGATTCAGGATGTGCGCGAACGACCCGTCGACCACCAGCAGGCCGCCGACACCAAACACGCGCGGTTCACCGTGGAGGGGTCGGACTTCCTGGCCTACCTGCGGCTGTGGGATTACCTGGGCGAGCAGCGCAAGGCGTTGTCGTCCAACCAGTTCCGGCGCATGTGCCGCGACGAGTTCCTGCACTACCTGCGCATTCGGGAATGGCAGGACCTGCACGGGCAGCTGCGCACCATCACCCGCGGGCTGGGCTGGACGGTGGAGGAGCGCACCGCCGCCCCGGCCACCGCCGACGACGCGCTGCCCTGGGACACCACGGCCATCCATCAGGCGCTGCTCGCGGGCATGCTGTCGCATCTCGGTGTGCGCGAAGCGGAGTCGCGCGAGTTCCTCGGCGCGCGCAATGCCAAGTTCATGATCTTCCCGGGGTCGTCGCTGGCCAAGAAGCCGCCGCGCTGGGTCATGGCGGCCGAACTGGTGGAGACCTCGCGGCTGTGGGGGCGCATGGCCGCGCGGATCGAACCGGAGTGGGCCGAGCGGCTGGCCGGGGATTTGGTGAAACGCACCTACTCCGAACCGCATTGGTCGAGTAAGCGCGGGGCAGCCATGGCCTACGAGCGGGTCACGCTCTACGGCGTACCGCTGGTGACGCAGCGGCGGGTGGACTTCGGGCGTATCGACGCGCAGCTTTCCCGCGAGCTGTTCATTCGCCATGCCCTCGTGCAGGGCGAGTGGCAGACCAAACACGCCTTCTTCCAACGCAATCGGGATCTGCTGGAGGATGTCGCCGACCTCGAGCACCGCGCCCGCCGTCGCGACATTCTCGTCGACGACGAGGTGCTGTTCGGCTTCTACGACGAACGCGTACCGGCCGATGTGGTGTCGGTGCGGCACTTCGACAGCTGGTGGAAGAAGGAGCAGCGCAAGAATCCGGATCTGCTCGACTTCACCGCCTCCACCATTGTCAACGAGGACGCGGCGCTGCTGGATCCGACCGCCTACCCGGACAGTTGGCGGCAAGGTGAGCTGACCTTCCCGCTCACCTACCAGTTCGAGCCGGGCCAGGCCGATGACGGTGTGACCGCGCATATTCCGGTCGCGCAGCTGGCGCATGTGCGGGCCGTCGGCTTCGACTGGCTGGTGCCCGGCATGCGCGAGGAGCTCGCGGTCGCGCTCATCAAGACGCTGCCGAAAACGCTGCGGCGCATGGTCGTTCCCGCACCGGACTTCGCGAAGGCGGCCCTGGAGCGGCTCACCCCGCGCGCCGAACCGCTGCGTACCGGGCTGGCGCGGGAGCTGTCGCAGCTGGGGTCGATCACCATCTCCCCCGGGGATCTCGACCCGGCCGGTCTGCCCGACCATTTGCGCATGACCTTCGCCGCCACCAATCCGGCGGGCGAGATCGTCGCGCGCAGCAAGAGTCTGGCGGAGCTGAAAACCACACTCGCCGACCAGGTGTCGAAGTCGGTGGCGCGGGCCAATACCGCCGCCGAACGCGCGCCCGCCACGGTGTGGACCTCGGAATCGCTCGGCACGCTGCCGCAGGCGGTCAAGCGGCAGGTCGGCGGGCAGACGATCACCGGGTACCCGGCGCTGGTGCCCGAGCAGCAGGGCGTCGCCGTGCGCGTGCTCAGCTCACCCGGGGAACAGGCCGCCGCCATGCGCGCGGGCACCCGGGCATTGCTGCTCTCCGCGATTCCGACCTCGCCGCGCACCGTCACCGCGGGACTGCCACCGACGGATCGCCTTGCGCTGAGCCAGAATCCATACGGATCACTGGACGCGCTGTTGGAGGACTGCCGCGCCAGTGCCGCCGACGAGCTCATCGCCGCGAACGGCGGACCGGTGCGCAGTCCGGAACAGTTCCAGGCGCTGGTGGAGAAGGTGCGGCCGAAGTTCACCGAAACCGTCGCGCGCACAGTGCGTCTGGTGGTGCCGGTACTCGCCGAAGCGCACCGCGTGCGCTCGGCTCTCGCCGACACCCGCGACCGCGAGGCCGTCGACGATGTCACGCATCAGCTCGACGACCTCGTTTTCCCGGGCTTCGTCTCCGAATGGGGCAGCGCCCGACTGCGCGAACTGCCGCGCTACCTGGAGGCGGCGCGGATTCGTCTGGAGGCCTTGCCCGCCGCCGCGAACCGCGACCGCCAAGCCATGGCCGAACTCGACCGCGTGCACGCCGCCTACGACCGGCTGCTCGCCGCGCTCCCCGAGTCCCGCAAGACCGGCCGCGATGTCACCGAAATCTGGTGGATGATCGAGGAATTGCGCGTCAGCCTCTTCGCCCAGCAGCTAGGGACCCCATACCCGGTGTCCGCCAAGCGCATCGAGAAGGCCATCGACACCGTGCGAAAGGCTCCGCCGCCGCGCCGGTGAACGACGGCCCCTCAGGGTCGGGTCGTTGATCGGCCCAGCCATGCGGCGGGTGCTCGTCAGGGGGGTCAGTTCTGCGCGGCGGCGACCGCGGTCTCTTCGCGGTGTTTGCGTAGCTCGGCGATCTCGCGTTCGAAATCCTCGGCGGAGCTGAAGGATCGGTAGACCGAGGCGAAGCGGAGGTAGGCGACCTCGTCGAGATCGCGCAGCGGGCCCAGAATGGCCAGGCCGACCTCGTGGCTCGGGACCTCGGGCGCGCCCTTGGCGCGCACCGCGTCCTCGACCTGCTGGGCGAGCAGGTTGAGGGCGTCGTCGTCGACCTCGCGGCCCTGGCAGGCGCGGCGGACACCGCGGATCACCTTCTCGCGGCTGAACGGTTCGCTCACGCCGCTGCGCTTGACCACCGACAGAATCGCGGTCTCGACCGTGCTGAAGCGTCGCCCACACTCCGGGCAGGCACGCCGCCTTCTGATGGCGGTGCCTTCCTCGGCCTCACGCGAGTCGACCACCCGCGAATCCGGGTGTCGGCAGTACGGGCAATGCATCCGGGATCCTTCGTCGGCGTTCGGGTCCTCAGCAATCCCGAGGATACCCGGCCACACGCGCCTATTGCGCGCCCGGCCTGGTCATCACGCGGTGAGCTGCCATTGCGAGGACACGTCCGCCAGCAGATCCGGCAGTCGCATCACCAGTCTCCCGTGTACCAGCTTGTCCGAGAACGGTTCGGCCAGAACAGGTCTCGCGACCGCCGGATTCGCCACCATGGCGAGGTAGCTGGGCAGCAGGTCATGGGTGATGTAGTGCCAGCGGGTCGCGCGGTCGGCCCAGTTGAAGTCGGGCAGCGGGGTGCGCAGCGAGAGCGTGCGGCCACCGGCCGCCACGGTGAGGGTGGTGGGCGCGAAGACGCCCGGTGCGCGCACGCCCGGGACGGCGGCCTTCCCCGCAATGGTGCTGACATAGGTCATGACCCGACCCATGGCGCCGCGGCCGCCCGAGGTGACATCCCATTGGTCGGCGATGATCTGGTTCTGTTCGCGGTCGGTCATGCGCACCGTCGCGTCGGCCAATCCCTCGGGGGTGCCGGAGTCGAGACCCCGCCAGGCCAGAATGGCGTTCTCGTCGAGCACCCCGGCCTGGTACATCTCCTCCACACCGGCCAAACCCTCGGCGGCGTACGCCTCGTGCATGGGCACCTGGTCGAGGAAGATGTGCTTCTGCATGATGAGCAGCCGCGTCTGGTACCAGACCAGGTCCTCGGCGGTCAGTCGGGCACCCTCGGCACCGAGGGTCCGAATATCCGAGGGCAGCGCGTCCAGCAGTTCCGGCGGCGTGCCGCGCAGCAGATCGGCGACGGCGCTGCCGAGTTGGTGAACGCCGGGGACACTGACAATGGCGCTCACATCGCCCATATCGAAGAATCCGGAGGCGAAGGAACCGCCCGCCAGACCGGCCAGGCCCACCCAGTAGAAGTCCGGGTGCTGGTTGTTGAGCCGCAGATAGTTCACATACACCTGGGTGAAGGTGCGGCTGTTGGCGGCCACTCCGCGCTGCGGATCCCACCCCGCCAGATCGATATCGGCATTGCGGGTCGCCACCGCCAGCCAGTACTGGTGCAGGAGTGTGGCGTAGCGATGGGGCGCGATACCGGCCGCACGCGCCTGATCGAGCGCGGCGCGCAACGGCTCCGGATCGAGCGGCAGCGCCGGATGCAGACCGCCACCACCGACGCCGTCACCGTTGACCGACGGCAGATCCAGGTATGCGGCATAAGCCGATTCGGCGTGCGCCGCGGGCAGCGCCGACAGCGTGCCGGGGACCGAGACGAAGCCCACCGCCAGGCAGGTCAGCAGTCCGAGGGTGCGGACGGTGGCGCGAGTCCGGCGTGTTCTGGTGCGGCGTGTCATCGATCGCGAAATCCCCTGCTGATTGCCGCCGATCCAGCCGGATCGACGTCGTGTTGCCTCTGTCACATCCCGAGGAAAGTAGCAACGCGTTGCAGTTTTCGATCAACAATTTCGGCCACACCGCATGGCCGGTCGGACCGACCGGGGTCGAACCACTTCCGCGGCGGCCTTCCCCAGTCGCCGCGGAAGCGCGGAGGGCTAGCGCGGGACCGCGGGCGCGATCTCGGAAGGCACGGTCTGCGAACCGAATTCACCGGCACGCAGCTGGGCCAGGGCAATGAGGCCGGTCACCGCGAGCGCGGTGACCAGGGCCGTGATGGCGAGGACCGCGAGACCGGCCTGGGCGCGCTGCACGCGGCTCAGCGAACGGCGACCGGGCAGCGACTCGGATTCGGTGCGGACCACGACGTGGCCCCGGCGCGTCCGCACGCGACCGTAGGAGACCGAGCCCGAGCGCGGGCGCGCCTCGCACGGCCGCCGATCCAGGACCGGTCGGTTCGCGGGCGCGCCGACACGCGCGGGGGCGAAGTGCGCGCGAATGGCGCGCGGGATGGTGTCGAAGCCGAGATCGCTACCGAGGGAATCGAATTCGCTGACCACAGTGCGCATCGAACAAACCTCCAAGGTGGGCTTATGCTTGATGTACCGGACTGGTTCGATCATGTGTTCGAAGAACTGATGTTCGAATTTCTACCACGCCCCACCGACAAACCCAAGCATTTCCGAGACATGCGTCGAACAGATGTTTGATCCAGGGCCGCGCGCGGTCTAGAGTCGAACCACGAATTCCGGTTGCTACGAATTCCGGTGAGACACAGCAGGGAACGGAGGACGACGGCGGTGAGCGAACACGGCGGCGTGGACGGTGACAACGGACCGGTCGGCGAGGGCAGCACCGAATCGTCCGGCGGCGGGACCGATCTCACGGTCCGCCAGCGCAAGGTACTGGAGGTCATCCGGACCTCGGTGAGCGACCGCGGCTATCCGCCCAGCATTCGCGAGATCGGCGATGCGGTGGGCCTCACCTCGACGTCCTCGGTGGCGCACCAGCTGCGCGCCCTCGAGCGCAAGGGCTATCTGCGCCGCGATCCGAATCGCCCGCGCGCCGTGGATGTTCGAGGTCTGGACGAGACGGCCGTGCGCGCCGCGGGCGTGACCCAGCTGCGCCCGATCAGCTCCGAGACCCCGGACAGCGGCGAGCACCCGACCCCGACCTACGTACCCGTCCTCGGCCGCATCGCCGCCGGTGGTCCGATCCTGGCCGAGCAGGCGGTGGAGGATGTGTTCCCGCTACCCCGCGAACTGGTCGGCGAGGGTTCGCTGTTCCTGCTCAAGGTGGTCGGTCAGTCCATGGTCGACGCGGCCATCTGCGATGGCGACTGGGTGGTCGTCCGCCAGCAGAATGTGGCCGACAACGGCGATATCGTGGCGGCCATGATCGACGGTGAGGCCACCGTGAAGACGTTCAAGCGCACGGGATCCCAGGTGTGGCTGATGCCGCACAACCCGCTGTTCGAGCCCATTCCGGGTAATGACGCGCAGATTCTGGGCAAGGTTGTCACGGTGATCCGCAAGATCTAGCCGTGCTGAACCGCCGTGGCCGGGCAGCCGCCCGCAGACCGGGTGCCGGGCCACGGCGGTTTTTCTCTGTCCAGGTTTGCCCCGTCCGCGAGCGCTAGGCCGCGAAGGAGACGGCGACGCGGCCGAGATTGCGGCGCGTGACCACGAGGTCGACGGCCTCCCCGACCTGCTCCACGGGCACTACCGTGCAGTGCGGGCGCAATCGCCCGGCGGCGTACAGCTCGAACAGTTCCCGGCGGTAGCCGTCGATCAGCTCCGGCTGCGTCCGGCCGAGCAATCCCATCGAGAAACCGGTGACGGTCTTGAGATCGGCCAGCAGAGCGCTCAATTCGACCGTGCCGCCGCCCGCGCTGAAGGCGACGAGCCGACCGTGCGGTCCGAGCGCCGCGACGCCGCGCGCTGCCAGTTTGCCGCCGATGCCGTCGAGCACCACATCCACCGGCTCACCCCAGTCACCGACATAGTCGACCACCTCGTCGGCACCGCACTCGCGCAGGAATTCGGCCTTGTCGGCAGTGCTCGCCGCCGCGATCACCCGCCGTGCGCCATCGGCTTTGGCGAGTTGGACCGCCAGGTGTCCGACGCCGCTGGCGGCCCCGGTGACGAGTACGGACTCCCCCGGCGCGAACCGACCGGCCCGCAGCGCGCCCAGGGCCACCAAGCCGCCGCGCACCAACCCGAGGGCATCGGCGGCGGGGACGGAGTCCGGTACCTCGGTCACCAATTGCGGTGCGGCCAGCGCGTATTCGGCGAAGAGCCCCGCGAAGACGACACCGCCGACGCGTCTGCCGAGCCAGCTCGGCGCGACATCCGGCCCGACCTCGACCACCTCACCGATGATCTCGCCGCCCGGATCGGCGCCCTTGCCGCCGTCGATCATGCGCACCAGGCCGATGCCGACGCCGGAGAGTTCGGTGCGGATCAGTAGTTGGCCCGCTTCCGGTCGCGGCCGCTCGACCTCGATGGTCTCGGCGGCGGGGACGAAGCGAATCTTGCGCATGCGCGCACTCCTTTCGACGGGACAACGACCCGAACCTATCCTGACACTATTTTTGTGTCAAACATAAATTTCGAGCCGTCCTCATCGCAGGATGCTCACTCGACCGAGGTGATACCTCCCCACACCGCACGCGTACCCGACTCCCCGACCCGGTAGATCTGCACACTCGCCGCCACCCCGGCGAGGACCGCCAGCACGATGAAGACGCTCACGGCACCCTTGCCGACGGCAGCGCCACGTTGCTCCTGCCAGTGCCAGAGCAGCAGGATCAGCGCCACCACGAGCAGCGGGATCACGAAATACAGGGTGGAGCCGCCGAGTTCGACATGCTCCTCGATGGCCGGTGTGGAGCCGACCTTGCCGCGCAACCACTCTCCGGCCTCCGTGGTGAGCGGCGTGAGCGCCACGACCGCCACGGCGAGGGCGGCGGTGAGCCAGACCAGTCGCCGCCGGGCGGCGGCCCACAGCGCCGAGACGACGAGCAGTGCCGCGGCCAGGGGCACGAGTACGAGCAAGGCGTGCACCAGGAGTGCGTGTGCGGGTAAGCCGTTGATGGTCGACATGGCGGCACCTCGATTCCGTCGCGCGGATACCGGGATAACGTAGCCCGGGCGGGGACGGTTCGGGTGTCAGGCGGACACGGCCTAACTGGACAGCGGCGCGTTCGGGTCGATCCGAGTCAGCAGTTCGGTGGCATGGTCGGCATTGTCGGAGTCGTCCGGCTCGGTCGCGGTGAGAGCGGCCGTCGGCACATCGCCGGGGCCCTGCACCGGTACGGCCAGGTAGCCGAGCAGCTCATGACCCACCGGCAGGGTGAGCGCGGCCGAGCCGCGGTCGTAGGCGATGAACGCCAGATTCTGGCCGAGGACGGACCGCACGGTGTCGAGCCACTGCTCGTCGGTGACACGGCAGTCGGCCCAGGGGAAGTACTCGAGTCCGGTGCGCAGGAAGAACCGGTCCCGAATGCCCGCGCGGCGCAGCAGGTCGCCGTGCCATTCGTCGATGCGGGGTTTGGCGGTTCCGGCGTAGATGCGCTGATGCGGGGCCGCGGTGGCGGTCGCGAAATTCGCGAGGGTGTCGAGCAGCTGCTGGGGCAGCTCGTCGGCGCGGACGAAGCCCTGCACCTCGAGCCCCTGGAGCAGTCGCGGGAGTTCACTCGCCCGCCGCTGATCCTCGTGAAGCTTGAACTTGCGTCGAATGCTGTCGCTACGCATCTACGTCCTGCCCGAACCGATCACGTCGACGCGTACAGCACCACACGAATCCGCTTGCGCAGGAATCTCGCCAGCGGTGATAACCATCGTCGAACCTTCCAACTACACCCTCATCAGATTCCGCGCCGAATGTCCGGCATGGGCGCTGTGCCCCGGATCACACGCACCATAACACGGTCAATCGTCCGAAAAGTACCGAGAGCAATCATCCAGTGAACGTTTAATACGAGATCAGCGGGGGTACTGGCCTGCGATGATCTCGCCCTGGGTGGCCAAGCCGGGGTTGTCCAGGTCCCAATACGCGCTGTGCGCGCGGGGGTTCGACAGCATCGAGAACGGCGGCGGCAGCGGGACGCCCAGACCCGATGCCGATTCGAAAACCGTTGCGCCGAACACACGTTCGGTCGGTGACACCCCGTGCGCGAGCCCGCCGACGATCGGGATCGGATCGGCCGGGTCGGCGGTCGCGAAGACGTGATCGCGGTTCTCGGCGACCGGCACCCCCTCGAGCCGCAACTCCCCCACATGATCGGCCTCCACCCCCGGACTTCCGACGAAGATCACATCATCCGCCGCCACGGACCCACCGTCGGAGAGCGCGACGCCGATCACGGTCGAGCCGTAACTGTGGCCCACGAGGGTGTTGTGCGACGGCGGCCCGGTGTGGCTGGCCCGCAAGCCGTCCTGGAAGCGGTCCAGCGCCGGGGCCGCGTCGGTGGCCCGGTCCGAGCTCACCGCGGCGGGCAGATCGGGCGGCGCGTGGTAGCCGTACCAGGCGATCACCGAGGTGCGGGCCGATTCCTCGGCGCGGTCGGCCGCGTCGAGCAGGGCGCGCGACCGGTCGACACCCTGACCGAGGGTCGTCAGCGAGGCCGCCACGCCCGGGACGAAGGTGGCGATATCGCGGGCGGAGTCCGGATTGCCGAGCGCCACCGCGCCGCGGCCTTGATCATCGATGCCGTAGAGGAACCGAGTCGGCCCGCCACCGGCGAGTCGGTCGGCGACCGCGTCGTAGCCAGCGAGGCGCGTGGCGATCTCGGCACGGGCCGATTCCCATGCGCGGGCCTGCCGCCATTGTTCGGGCGTATCGGGCAGCCCCGACCCGTCGGCCCAATCCGGGTGCGCGGCTTGGAGAGCCGCGTACTCGGCCCGCGCCGTGACACGCAGGTGGTCGAGATGCCGTCGGTTGTAGAAATCCTTGGACACGGCGGGGATTCCGTCGCGCGCGCCGAGCGTCGGGTCGTAGGCGAACAACGCGTCGCGGTCGGCCGGGGCAAGCGACTCCCAGAGTTCGTGCATGACGAATGGGTCGTCAGGCAGGAAGGCGGTGCCGTCGAGCACGGCTCGCACACGGGGGTCGAGGGCCGCGCCGTGCGGATTCAGGTCCAGCGCGGCGAGGGCAGCCGCGGCCTCGGCGAGTTGCGCGGCCACGGTGCGGTCGATCTCCCCGGCGGTGTCGAGGAGCGGGATCATGCGCGCTTGCAGTTCGACGGCCTTGGCGTCGAAGCAGGCTTGCAGCGCGAGATCCAGTGCGCGATAGCCCGTATCGGCCTCGGGCGCCGTAATTCTGCCGTCGTCGGCGACCACGCACCCGTGCGCGCGGGCCTCTCGCTCGACAGCGACCACGGCCGACCGCACCTCATCGAGATTCCCGGCATCGGCGAACGCGTCCGCGATATCGAGCACGACCGCACTGACATGATTCCCCGCCAGCTGAGAGTCCAACGCGCGCAGAGCGGCGGCGGCCGCGGCGTCCCCGCGCCAATCCTCCAGCGCCGCATCCACACACCGGCCCGCTCGCCGCATGGCGGTATCGAAGGCCAGATTCGCGGCGACCAACCCATCACTCACCGCGGCGGCGACAGCAGGCTCCCATCCACGAACCTGCGATACGGTCGCGCGCACCAGCCCTCCCTCGCTACCACGCGGCCGCGGCTGGGCCGCCTCCCTACCCCGCTTCCGTGCTCGGAAGGACAGCGCCCGGGCGGCTACGCCGGACCCGAATCACGGTGTGCCGTGTAGGTATTCGTCGAGTTGATCGGTGAAGGCGCGGTTGGCGGCCTCGTAGGTGGTGGCGCTGTGTTCGGCGGTGTCGGCCATGGTGCGCAACTGTTCGGCCATGTCGTGTACCGCTGTGCGTAGGGGTGGGTTGACACCGGCCGCCGCGACGCCTATCGCTGAATTCGACATGGCGCGGGCGGCTTTGGCGATCAGGTCTATCGGGTCGATGGCGCTGATGGCGTCGGATTCGGCGCGCAGGCCAGCGGCCATGACCCGCAGTGCGTCGAGGTCGGCGCGCAGTGTGTCCCCCATGGAAACCCCCTTGTCTGCCAGCGAATGTAGCAGCGGCAAGGGTGCTGTGCAGGGTGAGATTCGGGGCTGTGGACAAACTTGTGGCTATCCACAGGGCGGGCGATTCAGGGTTGTGCGGCGGCGCGGACGCGGGCGGCCTCGCGGGCGGCATTGGTATTGATGCGGCCCTGGCGGGATCCGGCGAGTTTGGCCTGGATGTGGTCGCGCACGAGGATTGGTTCGTAGGCCATACCGTCGGCGTCGATGTGGTCGGGCAGGGTGGCGATGACGGCGTCGATATTGCCGTCGTGGAAGAAGGCGGCCGAGCGGCGGCGGCGGATGGCGCCGTCCACGATGGGCGGTTTCACACGGTGCAGGGTGGACATCCAGCGGTCGTTGGTGAGTCGCGCGGTGAGGTCGCCGAGGTTCACCAGCAGCGCGCCGTCGGCGGGGGCGACATCGTGCCAGACGCCGTCCTTGCCGAGCACCTGGAGTCCCGCGACCTGATCGGCCCACAGCACGGTGACCAGGCCGTAGTCGGTGTGCTCGCTCATACCGGTCAGCTCCCGCACCCCGGTGTCGGTGCCGTCGGGCAGCGCGTAGTTGTTCATACGCAGCACATCCACCGAGTGGTCGGTGAGGTGGGCGAAGAAGTCCGGGGCCAATCCCAGCGCGTCGGCGAAGATCCGTGTCAGCGTCCGCGCCACCCGCCCGGCGTGTGCGTAGTACGCCTCGACGCGCGCCTCGAAATCCGCGACGTCGGGCCACACATTGCGACCGTAATCGTCCTCGGAGAGTGCGAGTCCGGTGAACGAGCGCGCTCACGAGCGACCCGCGCCCGCTCCGCCTCCGACCCGCCCGTCACATACGGTCCGATATCGATGGCGGGAACCTCGAACGGCTTGTTCTCCGACACGCTCATGGGCACTCCTCGCGGTGGGAAATCCGTCGAGATCAACGGTAGGGCACCGCTACGCGCGCCGCGCGGCCTCACGCGCCAGGGCGCGATCGCGCTGCTCCTCGAACCGCACCACATCCTTGCCCATCTTCTCCAGAAATGCCCCGAGCTCCTCGCGAATCCGCTCGCCCCGTGGACCGAAGTCGTTGCGCTCGAAGATATTCCACTTGCGCAGCACCGGCTGCACGACTTCTTCGAGATGCTGGCGCAGATCGTAGATGCCGTGTTTGGCGATGAGCACGCTGTTGCGCCGGAAGTTCGGCATACCCGCGCCGGGCATCTTGAATTTCCGAATGATCTCGGTGATGGCGTCGAGCGCGTCGTCGGGCACGAGGTCCAGCGCCGCGCCGCAGATATTGCGGTAGAAGACCATGTGCAGGTTCTCGTCGGCGGCGACCCGCTGCAACATGCGGTCGGCGACGGGATCCTGGCACACCTTTCCGGTGTTGCGGTGCGAGACCCGCGTCGCCAATTCCTGGAAGGTCACATACGCCACGCCGTGCAGCAGGCCGTTGTCGCCGGTATTGGTGGGATTGTCGACGCCCTGGGTCATCACCACCATGCGTGCCTGTTCCAGCGCCACGGGGTCGACTCCCCGGGTCACCACCAGATAGTCGCGCATGACGATGCCGTGCCGGTTCTCCTCGGCGGTCCACCGATTCACCCATTCGCCCCAGGCGCGGTCGCGGGAGAACGATTCGGAGATGAGGCGGTGATAGGAGGGCAGATTGTCCTCGGTGAGCAAATTGACCACCATGGCGGCCTTGGCCAACGGGCTGAGCCTGGATTGCCCGGGCTCCCAGTCGATTCCGTCCATCTCGGCGAAATTTCGCCCCTCGTCCCAGGGCACGTAGTCGTGTGGATGCCACTCCTTGGCCATGGACAGGTGCCGGTTCAGATTCTGTTCCGCTACCGGTTCGAGTTCTCTCAACAATTGCAGGGGCGTCATGGATTTCGCCACGGTGGTGATTCCTGTCTGCGAGCTCGTCCATCGCGAGCGTACTCGGGTACGACGATCGAGGTGGCGTGTCCCGACCGGCGGTTACCCTGGGTAAATCGGCGAAAGAGGGACGATGCGGACAAGTCGACCGCACCGCCTGCCGGTCCTGGCGGTGCTCATCGCGGCCGCGGCGGCGACGACCGTCGCGGCGGCTCCGGTGCGCTCCGCGCCGCTGTTCGAACGGTATGTGGCGCTGGGTGATTCGTCGGCGGCGGTCGGTTCGGTGGACCGGCTACAACCCGGCAGCCCGCGTTTCTGTAGCCGTGCCGCCGATAATTACCCGTCGGTTCTCGCCCACATGCTGAAGGTCGCCGAGTTCGCCGATATGTCGTGCAGCAGCGCCAGAACCGAGCACATGACGACCCCGCAGACCGGCCGCGGCGGTACGGCGAATCCCCCGCAATTCGATGCGCTCACCGCCGACACCGATCTGGTGACCGTCACTCTGGGCGCGAACGATATCGGCACCATCAACGTCAATGTCATCAGCGACGCCCAGCGCGAACTCATCCGCCAGCGCGTCGGTGCCGTCCTCGACGAGATCCATCGGCGCGCACCGCGGGCCACCGTGGTGCTCACCGCCTACCTGCGCTATTTCCCGCCCGGCGGCGGCTGTCACGGATTCTTCGACCAGGGCGGCCAGCAGCGCCTGACGGATACGCTGCGCGCCACCGCCGACGCGCACGAGGCGCGTTTCGTCGACGTCTTCGCCGCGACCGGACACGATATGTGCCAACCACCCGGCGCCAATTGGGTCAACGGCCCGTCCCCCGACACCAGGACGGTGCCCTTGCACGCCAATGTCGCCGGTCAGGCCTACCTGGCCACGGCGATCGCCGCCGCCCTACCCGATCGATGACCGCTGCGGCCACTCGTAGCGCACCCCGGTGAGCCGCTCGCTCAACCGCCACAGTGCCCGCGCCTGGGTACGGCTGTAGGCCAGCGGATTTCGCAGCGTGCGACGCGGATAGCCCGCGAACTCGAAGCCCGGCCCGAGGTAGGTGTTGCCCGGTACGTCCGGCATGGTGGCGGCGTAGAGCTGCGGCAGCGCGCCCATTCGATCGGGTTGAGCCAGCGCGACGAGCGCCTTCTGCTGCAACCCCGCCAGTGTCGCGAGTGCGCCACGCTCGCCACCGAGATCGTAGAGGTGCGTCGCGGACAGTCCCGGATGTGCCGCCACCGCGACGAGTTCGGTTCCCGCCTGCCGGGCGCGCCGGTTCAGCTCGGCGGTGAACAGCAGGTTCGCCAGCTTGGACTGGCTGTAGGCGAGCCAGCGCAGATACACCTGCCGCCAGTTCGGGTCCAGCCAGTTGATCACCCCGCCCCACGCCGCCACCGACGAGACCGTCACCACCCGAGGCGTGGGCGCGCGCAGTAACGCGGGCAGGACAGCGGCCGTAAAGGCGAAGTGGCCCAAATGATTCGTCCCGAACTGCGCGTCGAAGCCGTCGGCGGTCCGCGAATGTCGCGGTAGCGCCATCACTCCCGCGTTGTTGACCAGCACGTCGACCTGGCCCACACTCACGTCGACGTGATCACCGGCGCGCCGGATGGCGGTCAGATCGGCCAGATCCAATGGCAGCACTTCGGGTTTGGGCCCGGTGGCCGCGGCGGCGACGGTCTCCAGCGCCGCAGCGGCCTTGATCTCGTTGCGGCAGGCCAGCAGCACATGCGCGCCCTTGGCGGCCAGGGCCTCGGCGGTGCGCAGCCCCAAGCCGCTGTTCGCGCCGGTCACCACCGCGGTCTTGCCACGCTGATCGGGAATGTCCGCGGCGGTCCAGCGGCGGGGAATCACGGGAACGGTCGACACTGCCCCTCCTACATTCGATTGTCTGAGACAGCCTAGCGAATGGTGTTACGATGCGACAGGGCGCAGGTGCGCCGCGATCTTCGAGTTCGAACCACCCTGCTGGCCCTCGACTTTCGGGCTACCCTGGCGCTGGCGCACAACTTCGTTGTCGCGCTTGACAATTGGTCCCCCACGTTAGGACGAGACCAGAGTGCACACGCTGGAAAGCTTCTCCACTCGCACGGGCGGTTTCCGCAATGTCGTGGTGACGGCGGTGGAGATGACCACCTCCCTCGCGCCCGATACCGAGGGCACCTGGCAGGGGCTGCTCTCCGGTGCGAGCGGTATCAGAACCCTCACCGACCCCGACATCACGAAACACGAACTGCCCAATGCCATCGGCGGCAAACTCGTCGCCGACCCGACCGAGGAGTTGGACCGGGTCCGCAAGCGGCGCATGTGCTACGTGCAGCAGATGTCCTATGTCATGGGAAAACGCCTGTGGGACAACGCCGGAGCGCCGGAGGTGGACAAGGACCGGCTGGGCGTGTGCATCGGCACCGGCCTGGGCGGCGCGGACACCATCGTGGCCGCCAACGACGCCATGCGCGACCACGGCTATCGCAAGGTGTCGCCGTTCGCGGTGCCGATGAGCATGCCCAACGGCGTCTCCGGAGTGGTCGGTCTCGAAATCGGCGCGCGTGCCAGTCTCGTGACGCCGGTATCGGCCTGCGCCTCCGGCTGCGAGGCGCTGGTGCACGCGTGGCGCTCCATCATTCTCGGCGAGGCCGATATGGTCGTCGCCGGTGGTGTGGAGGGCTATATCAATCCCGTTGCCATTGCCGGGTTTTCGATGGCGCGAGCGCTGAGTTCGCGGATCGACGAGCCCGAGGCCGCCTCACGCCCCTTCGACCGCGACCGCGACGGCTTCGTCTTCGGTGAGGCCGCGGCCCTGCTGATCGTCGAATCCGAGGAGCACGCCCTGGCGCGCGGTGCGAAACCGCTCGCGCGACTACTCGGCGCGGGGCTGACCGCCGACGGCTACCACCTCGTCGCCCCCGATCCGGAGGGCACCGGCTGCGCCCGCGCCATGCGCCGCGCCATCGAGACCGCCGGGGTGACCGCGCAGGAGGTCGATCACGTCAACGCGCACGCCACCGGCACCACCATGGGAGATCTGGCCGAGGCCAAGGGAATCACGGCCGCCATCGGCACCCACCCGTCGGTCTACGCGCCCAAGTCCGCGCTGGGACATTCGGTCGGTGCGGTCGGCGCGCTGGAGGCCATCATCTCGGTGCTCACCCTGCGCGATCAGGTGATTCCCCCGACCCTCAATCTCGACAACCAGGATCCCGAAATCGCCTTGGATATCGTGTCCGCGAAACCGCGCTACCCGAATATCGAGTTCGCCATGAACAATTCGTTCGGCTTCGGCGGCCACAATGCGGCCGTCCTGTTCGGCCGCTACTGACCGCCGCCGCTGGCCGCGCGCTCCTCGTAGCGGCGCACCACATCGATCAACTCCGGCCACCAGTACAGGAATTCCGACCCCAGCCCGTCGGTGCCGAGCAGACACAGCGTGCCGATGGTGGTACCCACCTTGCGGGCGAGCGCGGTGAGTTCGGGCGGCAGGGTCATGCGCCGGAAGATATTGGACAGTCGCAGTTCGGCGATGACGTCGACCTGGGCGCGCAGCCACTCCGAGGACATGCGAAAGTCCGGGTCCAGCAATACTTCCCGGAACGGCGCGGCGATGCGCAGCAGCTCCCGCGCATCGAACTCCTGACCGGGCAGCACGAATCCGTGGGTGCGCAGCGCGGCCTCCAGTTCGGCGGGCGTGCCGTTGTAGAGCGCGTCGCCGACCTCGGCCACGACCCGGCGCAGATGCGGCGGATACCCTTCGCACGCACCGAAATCCACCACCGCGAGACGGCCGTCGGGCAGCACCAGGAAGTTGCCCGGATGCACATCGCTGTACATGAGTCCGGCCCGCTGATAGGCGGCCTCCAGGAATCGGAAGATGAGCAGCCCCACGCGGCTGCGCTCCTCGGGGCGGGCCCCGGCGACGAGGCGGGTGACCGGGACCCCGTCGATCCACTCGCTCACCAGCACGCCGTCGTGGTGCGCGACCACCGAGGGCACCACGAACTCCGGATCGTCGGCGAAGGCGTCGGCGGCCGCCTGCTGTTGGGCGGCCTCGTGGTGATAGTCCAGTTCATCGCCGACCAGCGCGCAGACGGTGTCCACCACGGCCGTCACATCGGCGCCGGGCATGATCGCGCCGATCACGCCGGAGACGCCGCGCAGCAGACGCAGGTCGGAGTCCACCGCCTCGCGCGCGCCGGGATACAACAGCTTCACGGCCACCTCGCGGCCGTCGTGCCAGGTCGCCCGATGCACCTGTCCGAGGGACGCGGACGCGGCCGGGCGGTCGTCGAAATGCTGGAAGTGGGACCGCCAGTCGGGTCCGAGATTCTCGGCCAGCACCTGATGCACCAGGGCGGGCATCATGGGCGGCGCGGAGGTTTGTAGGCGGCTCAGCGCCTCTCCGGCTACCTCACCGAATTCCAGCGGAACGAAAGGGATGGCCATCCGGAAGACCGAGGCGATCTGTCCGAGTTTCGCCGCGCAACCACGCAGCTCCCCCAATACCTCGACCAAGTGCTGGGCCGTGCGCACCTGGATATCGCGATCGATTTCGGCGACGGATTTCCCCAGCATCCGTTTGCCGAGACCGGCGGCGCGACGACCGGCGTAGGCGACCGGAACGGCCGCCAAACGAGAATCGCGGGTGAAGCGCCCGGTCGGTAGCGCCGCCTCGTCGCGCCCGGCTCGATTCCGGAACGGAATCACCCGTCCGGAACGCTGCTCACTGTTCACCATGGACCACACCACCCCACTGTTACCGCGGTCTGTAGTGTGGCACACCCCTCAGGGGCCGGTGAAAGAAGTTGCCGCCTCAGCTCAGGCGAGACCCCAGGCCTGCAGGACATAGGTGATATTCGCCGCGATGTTGGTGACGACGTTGGCGAGATTCAAAGCGGCGGAACCGAGATCGATGATCGGCATGACTTTCCTTTATCGCTGGACTACTCGAACCCTTCAAAAGTAGCCAGACAGCAAACATTTGGCGATAGCGGAATGGCATATTGCACAGCCGCTGCAATGGGTGATCCGGCTCTCATCCGTGTCGCTGCCGGGCCCGTCAGCGAACTGCGGGTAACACTGCGGGAATGACGGAGGCGCAGGAGTCGACCAGGCAGCCCACCATCGCGGCGCGTGTGCTGGCGCTGCTGCTGCGCGCCGAGCGCGCCATCCATCCGAACTATCCGGGCGTGATCGTCGCCGCCATTTTCTTCGCGTGGTCGGTATCGCCGTCGCTGCTGCCGCGCACCTGGTTGTTCCAGGGTCTGGTCAGCGGAATCAGCGCCGCCATCGGCTACGGGGTGGGCTGCCTGCTCGCATGGGCCTACCGCAGGTGGCTGCGCCCGCGCCTGCCCGCGAGCTGGCGCGCCTCGGCGATCATGAACCCGCCGCGGCGCGTGCAGGATCTGCTGAAGGTCGCGACCATACTGACCGTGGTGATCGGGGCGGCCTTCATTCTGGCGCGCTCGGCCCGCTGGCAGCGCGATCTCCAGGTGCTCATGGGCATGGAGCCGACCACCACCTCGGGCTATCTGCGGACCGAACTGCTCGGCTTCGCCACCGTCGCCCTCGTCATCGGGCTGTATCGCGTGGTGCGCTGGGCTTTTCGGCGCACCGTGCGCGCGCTCAATATCGAGCTGCGGATTCCCCGGGTGGTCGCGGTGCCCGGCGCGGTCGTCCTGGTCACCGTGGTCGCGGTCCTGCTGTTCCAGGGCGTGCTGGTGAAAGCGTTCTTCTCCGTGGCGAATTCGGCCTTCAGCCTGCGCAATGGCCACACCTCCGCGGCCGCGCGACAGCCCACGCTCCCGGAGCGCTCGGGTAGCCCCGAATCCTTCGCGCCCTGGGACACCCTCGGTTCGGAGGGCCGCTGGTTCGTGTCGTATGTGCCCAGTGCGCAGCGCATCACCGAGGTCACCGGCAGGCCCGCGCGCGAGCCGATTCGGGTGTACGCCGGATTGGAATCCGCGCCCACTCCCGAGGAGGTGGCCGATCTGGTTGTGCGGGAACTGGATCGCACGCGCGCCTTCGAACGCGAGGCGCTGGTCGTGGTCACCACCACCGGTACCGGCTGGGTGGATTCGACCACCGCCGAAGCCATCGAGTACATGTACGGCGGCGACACCGCCATCGCGGCGACGCAGTACTCGTATCTGCCCAGCGTGCTGTCGTTCCTGTCCGACAAGGCCAAGGCCACCGAGGCGGGGCGGCTGCTCGTCCACGCCGTGCACGCGCGCTGGGCGACCCTGCCGCCGGAGTCGCGGCCGAAACTGCTGGTCTACGGGGAGAGCCTGGGCTCACAGGGTTCCGAGGGCGCGTTCACCGGACTGGACGACATTCGCACCCTGGTCGACGGGGTGCTGTGGGTCGGTCCGCCCAATTCCAATCGCATCTGGAGCGCCTTGGAACAGCGGCGCGATCCCGGGACGCCCGAGATTCTGCCCATCTACGCCGACGGGCTCGTGGTGCGCTTCGCGGGGGCCGCCGACGATCTCGAGGTGCCCAACGGCCAGTGGCTGGATCCGCGCATCGTGTACTTGCAGCACGCGTCGGATCCGATCGTGTGGTGGTCGCCGGATCTGCTGTTCGAACGGCCCGACTGGCTCGCCGAACGGCGCGGACCGGATGTGTCGCGCTCCATACGCTGGTGGCCCATAGTCACGTTCTGGCAGATCAGCGCCGATCTCGCGAACGCCCAGAAGGTTCCGGCCGGACACGGCCACAAATACGGCACGCTCGTGCTGGACGGCTGGAACGCGGTGGCCCAACCCGCCGACTGGACACCGGAACTCGCGCAGCGCGTTCGGGTCGCCCTCGACGAGGACATCGATTGGGAGTACGCGCACAAGTGACGCGCGGGCTATCCCGCGCGGCGCAGCTGCCCGTGCTGGCGGTACTCGTCCTTGCGCTTGCGCCGTTCCCGCTCCGACAGTCCGCCCCAGATGCCGAAGCGCTCGTCGTGGGCGAGGGCGTACTCCAGGCATTCCCAGCGGACTTCGCAACGCCCGCAGACCATTTTGGCCTCGCGGGTGGAGCCGCCCTTCTCCGGGAAGAACACGTCCGGATCGGTCTGTGAGCACAGCGCGAGCTCACGCCACGCCGGATCCTGGGCCTCGACCCGCGGCCATATCGCTAGCTGTCGGATTGCCATTCCATCCTCCCTCGTCGCGCACTTCCCTTGCTGACCGACGATCTTCCCAGGGGTTTCTTGCGAAACTCTTGTGGTCGAGTTCGATAGCCGAGAAGTAGCGACAAAAATGGGCGTCACTCAGTGAGACTGGAGTGGCGGCCAGACAATCCCGGGGCTACAATCCTCGCGACCTTCGAAACCGCTTGTCGGCCATATTGTTTGGGATGGTCTGCCGGGGCGGGACGCGCGAGTGCGGAAGTGCGGGATTTGTCAGATTCATCAACACCTCCGGACGGCGGGCACCCCGTACCCGCCCCTCGGGGGTCACGCCAGCCGTATACGGCACTTCTGGTCTGCGCGATACTCAGCACCGGGGCGGGGGTGGCGGCGGCGCTGTTCGCACCCACCGACCTGCGCGGGCCGATAACCCTCGGTGTGCTGGGAGCGGCGATCATCCTGTGCGCCAGCGTAACCGCCGCCTTCCACTACCGCGTGGAGGCGACACGGCTGCGCGCCGAGGCCGAACGCCTCCGCCACATTCTCGACGCGTCCGCCGCCGACGCCGCCGCGCGGATCGACAGCGTCGGCGAGGCGGTGGCGCACTACAGCGCCGAGGCCAAGGCCGCCGATACCCGCCGCGCCGCCGCCATGGCCGCCTTCGCCGGTGCGGCCGGACGCATGCAGGCCATGACCACCAGCATGCTGGCCGAACTGCGGGAGATGGAGCATCGGCACGCCGATCCGGCCATGCTCGCCGATCTGCTGCACCTCGATCACCGCACCGCCCAGGCCGGACGCCTTGCCGACAGCATCGCCGTGCTCAGCGGTGCGCGATCGGGGCGGCGCTGGGCCAAACCCATTGCCATGGAATCGATTCTGCGCGGCGCCATGGGTCGCGTGGCGGGCTATCAGCGAATTCGCCTGCGCGCCATCGCCGATATCGCCGTCTCCGGCCATGCCGCCGAGGGCGTCATGCACGCCCTGGCCGAACTGCTCGACAATGCCTGCAATTTCTCCCCGCCCACCACGGAGGTGCACGTCTACGCCGCCGAGGTGCCCGCGGGCGTGGTGATCACCATCGAGGACAGCGGCCTGGTCATGAGCGAATCCGCCTTGCGCCGCGCTGAATCCGCGGTCGCGGGCGACCACGAGTCGCGCGCGGATCTGTCCTCGCTCACCGGTACCCGCCTCGGCCTGGCGGTGGTGGGGCATCTGGCGCGCAAGCACGGACTCACGGTGTCGTATCGCCCCTCCGCCATCGGCGGTACCGCCGTGGTCGTGGTGGTGCCGCGCGACCTCACCGCGCGGGTCGAGCCCACCACCCGCGGACTGTCCACCATCGCGGCCGCCATCGCCGATCGGCCCGCGGACACCGAGCGGGCCCCGAGCACCGGCGAATCACCGGTGATCACACCGGTTTCCACCGACGCGGTACTACCCAAACGACGCCGAGGCAGCACGCTGGCCGCGGTGCACCCCGACGGCCTGTCCACCCCACCGACCGAGGCGGCACCCGCCGCACCCGCCAGACCCTCCGCGCTGGGCGCTTTCCAGCGCGCGGTCACCGGGCGCGACAACGCCGGTGCCGCAACCCCTTCCCCTGCCGTGGAGAACGATCTATGACAACGACAGCGCCCGCACAACTGGGTTGGCTGCTGGAACAGCTGCTCGCCCGCACCCCGCGCGCCCGGCACGCCCTGCTGCTCTCCAGCGACGGGCTCAAGATCTGCCACACCCCGGAACTGTCCATCGACAAGGCCGATCAGCTGGCCGCCATCGCCGCTGGCATCCAGAGCCTCTCGCACGGCGCGTCGGTCGAATTCGGGGACGGCAGAAGCGGTGTGCGCCAATCCATGACCGAGTTCTACGGCGGCATCCTGTTCATCGTGGAGGCCGGAATGGGCGCGCATATCGCGGTGGTCGCCGCCGAGGACGCCGATGCCGGACTGGTCGGCCACAATATGACGGAGCTGGTCGAGCAACTGGGCGAACACCTTTCGGCGCCGCCGCGCCGCGTCGAGGCCGGTCCCCGTGGGGGAACGAGCGTGCCGTGAGCAGACCAGGCCGCGACGACAGCCCCGATCGGCTCTACACCCTCACCGGGGGCCGGACCCGACCCGATTCCGACGCCTTCGACCTGGTGACCCTGGTGGTGAGCGAATGCGATCCGAGTCCGGGCATGCAATCCGAACACGCGGCCATCCTGCGCCTGTGCACCGCGCCCACCGCCGTGGTGGAGATCGCGGCGGAGCTGCGCATCCCGGTCGGTATCGCCACCATCCTGCTGTCGGACCTGCTGCACGCGGGAAAGATCACCGTGCGCCATCCCCGCACCGCCGCCAGCGCCCCACCCGGAGCGCTGTGGTCGTCGGTGGCGGATGCCTCCACCCTCGAGAAGGTACTCGTTGGACTCCGCAAACTTTGACACCCGGCCCACCCGCGCCGACGCGCCCCTGCCCGCCTCCGCCAGCCAGGGGCTGAAGATCGTCATCGTCGGCGGCTTCGGCGTCGGCAAGACCACCCTGGTGCGATCGGTCAGCGAGATCCGGCCGCTCGACACCGAGGCCACCATGACCGATATGGGTGTCGGCATCGACGACCCCCGCGCCGTCCCGGGCAAATCGACCACCACCGTGGCCTTCGACTTCGGGCGCATCAGCATCGACGCCGAACATGTGCTGTACCTGTTCGGCGCGCCCGGCCAGGAACGGTTCTGGTTCCTGTGGGATCGGCTGTTCACCGGAGCGCTCGGGGCGATCGTGCTGGTCGATCCGCGCCGCATCGAGGACTGCTGGTACGCCATCGACCGCCTGGAACACCAGGGCACGCCGTTCGTGGTGGCGTGCAACGACTTCGGCGGACATCCGTACATGCCCGGCGATGTCCGCGACGCCCTCGACCTGGATGCCGCCGTGCCCCTGGTGAATTGCGACGCGCGCTCCCGCGAATCCAGCAAGCGCGTGCTCATCGCGCTCGTCGAGCACCTCTACGCCGAGGCCGCTCGGCATTCCGAACTCACCCCGGAGACCGCGTCATGACCTCGTCCGGCTGTCCGGCGCCGCACGCCGAATCCGTTGTGCCGCTGAGCGGTCCGCGCTTCGACACCGACCCCTTCCAGCTGTACGCGGAGATGCGGCGCGACCACGGGCCGGTGGTGGCCGTCGAACTGCCCGGCGGCATTCCGGCGTGGCTGGTCATCGGCTATCGCGAATTGCACCAGGTGACCAGCGATCCGGAGCTGTTCCCGCGCAATGTGGCGCTGTGGAACCAGTGGCCGAACATCCCACCGGACTGGCCGCTGCTGCCGATGGTGGGCCAGCCCATGCCCTCGATCTACTTCACCGCCGGAGCCGAGCACCGACGGCACGTGGATATGGTGGAACCGGCCCTGGAGTCGGTGAATCCGTTCGAACTGCGCAGCACCTGTGAGGAATTGGCGGATCGGCTCATCGACGGCTTCTGCGGGCGCGGCACGGCGGATCTGGTCTCCGCCTTCGCCGACCCCCTGCCGGTGCTGGCGCTGGCGCGCATCATGGGCTTCCCCGACGACGAAGCCCTGGAACTGGCGCGGACCATGAAGGTCATGGCCGACAGCGGGGCCGAGGCGCAGACCGCGTACCAGCAGTTCGCGGCGGCCATGGCGCGGCTGGTGAGCATCAAGCAGATGCGTCCCGGCGACGACCTGGTCTCCACCATGCTGGCCTGCCCCGAACCGTTCACCGCCGAGGAGTACACCCTCGACCTGCAGGCCATTCTGGCGGCCGGACACCTCACCACCGCCGACTGGCTGGTGAATTCGCTGCGGCTCATGCTCACCGACGACCGTTTCGCGGCGGCCTTCGGCGGCGGGCGCAGCAGTGTCGGCCAGGCCATGAACGAGGCGCTGTGGGAGGACACCCCCACCCAGATCCTCGCCGGGCGCTGGGCCGCGCACGACACCCGCTTGGCGGACAAGACGATTCACGCGGGCGATCTGCTGCTGTTGGGGCTGGGCGCGGCCAATGCCGATCCGCATGTGCGGCAACGCTTCTCCGATGGTTCGGAGTCGGTGCACCTGGGCAACAGCGCGCATTTCTCGTTCAGCCACGGCGAATACCGCTGTCCCTATCCCGCGCAGCAGATCGCGGAGGTGATCGCGCGCACCGGCATCGAGGTGCTGCTGGATCGCCTACCCGATGTGGACCTGGCGGTACCGCAGCAGAATCTGGTGCGCCGACCGTCGCCGTTCCTGCGCGGAATGGTCTCTCTCCCTGTTCGTTTCACCCCAGTTCGGCCCGTCGGAGGTACCCAGTGACCGCACAATGCCCCATCGCCATCGATCCCATGGTCGGCGATCTCGCCGGAGAGACCGACCGGCTGCGCGCGGCCGGACCGCTGACGCGCATCGAACTGCTCGGTGTGCCCGCCTGGACCGTCACCCAGCACAGCGTCGCCCGGCAACTGCTGGTCGATCCGCGGCTGGTGAAGGATATCGACGCCTGGGGCCTGTGGCAGTCCGGCGTGGTGACCCGGCAGTGGCCGCTGATCGGCATGATCGACGCGGGCCGCTCCATGTTCACCGTCGACGGCGCCGAGCACCGGCGGCTGCGCATCAAGACCACCCAGGCGCTGACCCCGCGCCGTCTGGAGGCCTTGCGGCCCACCATCGAACGCTTCGTCACCGAACTGCTCGACGACCTCGAGGCGGCCGGGGGCGACGGCGCGGTGGTGGATCTCAAGCAGATCTTCGCCTACCCGCTGCCCATGCGCGTGGTCAGCGAACTCATGGGCGTGGACGACGCCGACCATCCCATGCTGCTGGAGTCCTACAAGAAGTTCTTCTCGATGCTGACGCCGCACGACGAGCGCCTGCGCGTACTCGCCGATCTGGACGTCTACTACGAGAAAATGGTGCGGGACAAGACCGCACACCCCACCGACGATCTCACCAGCGCGCTCATCCAGGCCGACGAGGGCGGGGAACCGCTCACCGAGGAAGAGGTGGTCGGCAATCTCAAGGCGCTGGTCGCCGCGGGCCACGAAACCACGGTGAGTCTGATTCTCTCCGCCGTGCGCGCGCTGCTCACCCGCCCCGAACAGCTCGACAAGATCCGCGGCGGCGACTACGAATGGCGCGACGCCATCGAGGAGACGCTGCGCTGGGACGGCCCGGTCATCCATCTGCTCATGCGGTTCGCCACCGAGGACATCACCGTCGGCGACACCGTCATCGAGAAGGGTGAGGGCGTGGTCATGTCCTATCGCGCCATCGGCCGTGACACCACCCTGCACGGCGCGGACGCCGACGAATTCGATATCACCCGGCCGACCGCGCACCGCAATATCTCCTTCGGCTACGGCCCGCACATCTGCCCCGGCGCGGCGCTGGCGCGACTGGAGGCTGCCATCGCCCTCCCGGCGCTGTTCGAACGCTTCCCGGACCTGCGCCTGGCGGTCCCGGTCGAGGAGATCACCAATCTGCCGGTGCTCACCCAGAACGACCTGGCGGCCTTCCCGGTGACGGTGCGCTAGTACCGAAACGCGCGGCGGTACGCGCCCGGGGTGGTGCCGACCTGGGCGCGGAAGCGGCGGCGCAGATTGACCGCCGAGGCGAGACCGACGCGGGTCGCGATCGCCTCGACGGGCAGGTCCGTCTCCTCCAGCAGCGTGCGGGCCCGGTCGACGCGCCGCGACAACAGCCACGCGCCCGGACTGGTGCCGAGCTGATCGGCGAAGCGCCGGGCCAGGGTGCGCGGCGAGACATTCAGCCGCGCGGCGAGATCCGCCACCGACAGCGGCGTCTCGAGGCGCGCGTCGGCCCAGGCGAGCAGTCCGTCCAGGGCGTCCTGGGTGGGCGCGGTCGGCGCGTACTGCGTTTGACCGCCCTCGCGGTGAGGCGGCAGCACCATGTGCCGGGCGATGAGCGCGGCATGCGCCGCGCCGTGATCCTTGCGCACCAGATGCAGGCACAGGTCGATGCCCGCGCCCGCTCCGGCGCTGGTCGCGATATCGCCGTGGTCCACGTAGAGCCGGTCCGGCTCCACCCGCACGCGCGGAAACTCACGCGCCAGCTGCGCGGCGCGGGCCCAGTGCGTGGTGGCCGAGCGACCGTCGAGCAGACCGGTGCGGGCCAGCGCGAAGACCCCGGAGCAGATCGTGACGAGTCGCGCGCCGCGCTCGTGTGACTCGAGCAGCGCGCGTCGTATCCCGGGCGAGAGCGGCGCTTCCACGGGCGACCAGCCCGGAATGATGACGGTGTCGGCGCAGGCGAGCGCCGACAGGTCTCGCGACACCGTGATCGCGTACCCGGCGGTGGTCGGCACCGGGCCGGGCGTCTCCGCGCACACCTCGAAGTCGTAGTACCGCGGCACCCCGGGTCGCGGGGTACCGAATACCTCGACGGCACAGCCGAGTTCGAAGGTCGACTGCACCGGACGGACGAGAGCGACCGTGCGATGCATGGCAAGAATGTACCCCTTGATGTCACGACCGACACTGTCGAGGGCCGGTTGCCCGACGGCATGGTGAAGAACATGCACGCAGAAATCCTGGCCCAGGAGGGCTACACCGCCGTCGCCGTCGCCGAAGCCCCTGTCCGCGAACTGTTTCCGGGTATCCGCGTCCGACCGCTGTGGACGGGATCCTCCGGTGCGAGCGCCCATGTGCTGGAGATGGATCCGGGCAGCGCCTGGCCGCACCGCGATATCCACGAACCCGGGCCGGAGGAGGTCTACGTGGTCGCGGGCGTGTTCAACGACGGCGCGCGCGACTATCCGGCCGGAACCTTCCTGCATGCCCCGGCCGGGTCCTGGCACGTGCCCACGACCGCGACGGGCTGCACGCTGTTCATCTTCTACCCGGAGGGTTAGCCGTCCGCGCTACCGTGGCGGAATGAAGACCACTCGGATTGTCTTGGCATCGCGTCCCACCGGAACGCCCGCCGACGAGAACTTCCGCACCGAGACCGTGGAGTTGGAGTCGCCGCCGCCCGGCTCGGCCTTGCTCCAGACGCTGTATCTCTCGCTCGATCCGTACATGCGCGGGCGCATGAGCGATGCGCCGTCGTACGCGCCGCCGGTGGAAGTCGGCGCGACGATGGTGGGTGCGACCGTGTCGCGGGTGCTCGAATCCACCGATCCCGCATTGAGTTCCGGGGATATCGTGCTCGGATACGGTGGGTGGCAGACACATTCGGTGGAGCGGGTGCGGCATCTGCGCAAGCTCGATCCCGCGGCCGCCCCGCTCACCACCGCACTCGGGGTGCTCGGCATGCCCGGGTTCACCGCGTACTCGGGACTGCTCACCATCGGGCAGCCCAAAGCCGGTGAGACCGTGGTGGTCGCGGCCGCCACCGGCCCGGTGGGCGCGACGGTCGGTCAGATCGCCAAGATCAATGGAGCCCGCGCGGTGGGCATCGCGGGCGGCCCGCGCAAGGTCGAACTGCTGCGCGAGCACTTCGGCTTCGATGCCGCGATCGACCACCGCGCACCGGATTTCGCCGAACAGCTCGCGGCGGCCACCCCCGACGGCATCGACGTGTACTTCGAGAACGTCGGCGGCGCGGTGCTCGACGCGGTGTTGCCGCGGCTCAACAAGTTCGCGCGAATCCCGGTGTGCGGCTTGGTCTCCCAGTACAACGACAGCGAACTCCCGCCCGGCCCCGACCGCATGGGTCTGCTCATGGGCCTCATTCTGCGCAAGAGCCTGACCCTGCGCGGCTTCATCCAGACCGAATTCCTGGACCAGTTCGACCGGTTCCAGGCCGATATGGCGGGTTGGATCGACGCGGGCCGGGTCGCCTACCTCGAAGATGTGGTCGACGGACTCGACCACACCGTCGAGGCGTTTCGCGGCCTGCTCACCGGCAAGAATCTGGGCAAGCTGGTGATCAAGGTCGCCGACTGACGATCAGGCCAGCACGAAGGTCAGCATGAGATTCGCGCCGCCGCCCTCGCGCCACCAGGAGTATCCGAACCACACTCCCGGCGTGATCTCGCGAATCTCGTCGTAGACCTGCGGCACGGGGGACGGCCGATAGTCCAGGACCCACGTCGGCCGTCCATCCAGAATGGCGGGACCGGTGTAGACATCGGCGGGTATGCCCTCGATTCCCGCGCCGGTCAGCCGGTTCATGAGGTACCCGCCGTCCGGGCCGGTGTAGAAGGTCTTGCCGATCCACAGCGCCGGTGCCCACGCCTGCATATCCGGCGGGCGGACCACCCAGCCGGGCCGCACGCCCACCGGCACTCGGCCACGCTCGGCCTCGCGGAAGATGGCGTCCTGTTGCGTTGCGTCGCAACGGAATCGCAGCGAATCGACGGTCGCCGCGCGATTGCCGGTGAACAGTACACAGCCGCCGCCGTAGTCGGTGTCCGCGTGGGCGGCGGGCATGATCGACGGGCTGAGCAGCAGTGCCGCCGCCGCGCCGAGGAGAACCACAGACCTGAGCATTGCTGCCTCCAGTAGGTCGGCCCCGACCCACTGGCAATGCTAGTTCGCTACCACCCTTCCAGCAATCGCACGGCAATCGCCCCGTTCAGTTCGTCTCGGCCAGGGTGACCCGCACCGTCACCCGGCCGCGCTCATCGCGGCGCGCGACCGCGTGGCCGGGGCGGTCGACACCGCGCAGACGCAGCGAGATGGGCGCGCCCTCGCCCAGAAAATTCCGCCACCAGGTCTTCTTGTCCGGCATGGCGACACCGATCATGATGGCGTTCCCGGACCGCCAATAGTTCACCGGCGTGCTGAAGGTCCGCCCGGATTTGCGCCCGACGTAGGTGATGACCACGAACCCGCGCCCCACCAGCGAGCCGACCACCGGCGCTTCGGTCAACCTCGCGACCGCGCCGTTGAAGCCGCGCACGGCCGTTCCCAAGAAACTCACGATCGTCCTCCCGATCTCGATCACCCGATCCGCTTGTCAGCCTACGGTTCTCCCGGGAAATCACGACTTGTGCGGAATGGCAACGGCTGGGCAATCGCGGGCTCCATCCGGCGCGAACGGCTCACGCGGTGAAGCGCGCGGCATTGTCGGCGGCCCACCGGGCGAAGGTGGTGGCGGGGCGGCCGGTGATGTCGGGGACGCTGGTGAGGGGCAGATCGCCGGGCTCGGGGTCGAAGCCGTAGAGCACGTTGTCGACGTACCAGGTCGCGGTGTCGCCCATGGCGGGCGTCAGCGCCGCGATGGTGTCCTCGCGCGAGGATTCGAGGAAGGCGATCTCGCGGCCGAGTGCCGCGCCGAGCTGGCGGACGAGTTCGGCGCGGCTGAGCATCTGCGGCCCCGCCAGCGCGTGGGCGCGGCCCACATGGTCGTCGTTCAGCAGTGCGACCGCGGCGACGGCGGCGATATCGTCCATGGCGATGGGTGCCGTCGCGGCCTCGGGCCGGGGCTCGCGCACCGCACCGGTCTCGCGAATCTGGCGTGACCACACCAGGGTGTTCTCCATGAAGTCGGCGGGCCACAGGTGTGTCCATTCCAGACCGCTGCCCTCGACCGCCTTGCATACGGTGCCCCACCAGCTCTCCGGTTCGCCGGAGAGGTCGACGATATGGCGAATCCCGGCCGCGCGGGCGAGGGTGAGCACCTCGTCGACGGTGTCGGGTGTGGGGGCCAGGTACATGCGCTCCACGCCCGCGAAGGCCGCGGGCAGGGTCTCGGGTCGTCGCAGGTAGCCCTGCACCACCTCGACGCCCTCCGGCAGTGCCGCCTTGCGCGGATCGGTGGTGAGCGCGCGAATGTTCGCCGCTCCCTGGGCGATCAGGTGGTCGACCACCTTGCGGCCGATATTCGCGGTGGCTCCGGTTACCAGGATGGTCTGCATGCGGTCCATGCTGCCAAGGGATTTTCCGCGGCGCCTGTATCAATTCGCCTGGAAATGCGCGTGCAGCAGTGCCGTCGTGCGATCGGGCTGTGCCTCCGGGGCGAAATGGCCGACCTCGGGGAGCTCCTCGAATCGGTAAGGGCCGGTGACCCATTCGGCCGTGCCGCGTACCGTCGACGCCGCGACGGCGCCGTCGCCACTGCCCCACACGTAGAGCGTCGGCACCTCGATTTTCTGGTCGTAGCCTTGAAAGTCGTTGGCGCGATACCAGTTCAGCGCGGCCGTCAGCGCACCCGGCTCGGACAGCCGCCGAACGTACTCGTCGACATGCGCCCGCGGCACGCCCTCGTAGACCTCGCGCATCATCCGGGCGTCGTCGGCGAGCAGTCGCCGCTCGGCCTGCTCCGGCTCTCGAAGCATCGCCATGTATGTCGAGGCACGCTGTTGCTCCGGATCCTCGCGCAGTCCCCGGCCGAACGCGCCGAGGTGCGGCACCGAGAACGCGCTCAGAGTCCGCACCCGATCGCGGTAGCGGGCCGCGACTATCCACGACACCGCGGCGCCGAAATCGTGGCCGACGAGGTCGAATCGGGGCCAGTCCAGGGCATCGGCGATGCGCGCGACATCGTCGGCCAAGAGGTCGAAGGCGTACTCCCCCACCGCCGTCGGCCGTACGTCGGGCGAGTAGCCGCGCTGGTCGACGGCGACCGCGCGGTAGCCGAGCTGCCCGAGCGCGGTCAGCTGATGTGTCCATTCGGTGGCGGACTCGGGGAACCCGTGCAGCAGCAGTACTTTTCGGCCGTCGGTCGGTCCGGCGGCAAGAGCGTCGAAGGTACCGACCGAGGTGGGGATGCGCAGCGATTCGATCTCCGTGCCCGCCGGTGCCGGGTCCGAGCTACAGCCCGCCACCAGCCCTCCGGAGACCACGGCGGCGAGGGCTAGGAACGAGCGACGGGAGGCCATACCAAACCTTAGCCACCGTCACGGTTTCCGTTGGCGGGCGCGGAACGCACGACGAAATCGGCGAGGGCGGCGCTCACGGTCTCCGGCGCGCCGTTGTTCTGTTCGGCCGCCGCCGACACCATGTCGGCGTGCCGGTAGTACGGGGCGCGGACGGTGTCATCGGGGCGCAGGGGCACGGCGGAATTCATGAGCGCGAACAGTGGGCTGGCCAGGCGCAGCGGCTCTTCGATGAGACCCTCGGAGCCGAGGACGGTGAGGTGCGGCAGCTGGCGGGAGGCGTCGGGCCAGAGCAGGTTGGCGAATTTGCCGAATCTGGTGTGGGCCTGCGTGAACGAGGTGTTGTCGAGTTGCAGCATGGTCGGGAAATACGGCTCGAACATGGTCGCCGGGGTGTCGAACATGGTCAGCGCCAGCTCGCGCAGGTCGGTGACATTGGACTCCCTTGTCCCGTACGGTGTTCCGTCGGCTCGGGGCTGCGGCTCCTGCCGGTAGTCGCGCCAGCCGCACAGGACGGTCGGATCGAGCGGGCCGACCTTGACGCCGCTCGGTCCGGCGGCGCGGTCGAGCACCGGACCGATCACCGGAATATCGGCGATGCCCTGCGGCACCGGGAAGGAGCGATCGCCGACCGGGCAGCCGTCGAAGCTGCCGACGCCGGTCTGGAAGCCAGCGATGAACTGGGAGTTCTTGTCCATCAACGCCCCGAACAGCGCGGCATTGGTGTATCGGAAGTCGCGGACCGCGGGATCGAGGAGCGAACGGCCCAGGAACAGTTGGAGATTGGCGTCCAACTGCGGGTTGTGCGGCAGTCGGCGCAGCAGGTCCGATTCGTCGTTCGGGGCGAAATACGCCGCGAGGGCGGCCACGGTCACCAGGGTGAAGACCATGGGTGTGGCGCCGAGCAGGGTGTCGGTATCGGGTGCGACGCCCGCCTGTACGAGTGCGCCCGCCGCGACATTCGCGACCGCGCCCGCCGCACCGGCCAGCGAACCCAGCACCGGATTGTGCGCCAGCCCAGCCGGATCCGTGGTGACCAGCGTATCGAGGGCGAACACCCCGCCGCCGCACAGCGCGGCCCCCGAGTCGGCGGTCGTCGCCGCGTTGCCGTCGAAATCCCACCCCGACAGCAGGCCGGTGACCAGTCCGCCGTAGGAGTGCCCGCCGCAGAACACCGGCGGACCGCTCGCGGGGTCCGGGACCTCCTCGGTGACGAGCCGCCGCCAATCGTCGATCGTCCGCACCTGGTCGATCGACCGCAGGAAGCCGAGTCGGCTCCAATCGAGGAAGCCCTCGAACACCTTGCCGCCCACGGGTTTTCCGTTGAAGTAGTAGTCCAGTGCGATACCGGCGTCGCCGGTGCGTTCGGCGGCTTCCAGTCCGGTGTTGTCGACCAGGCAGTTGGATCTGCGGCTGATCGCCCAGTACTCGATGTGGCGTCCCTGTTCGGCGGCCTTCGCCACCACCTGCCGCGCCCCGATGGCGAGGCTGGCCGCCCCGGCGTAGAACCCCGGCTGCGCGGTGACGATGGCGTCGGCGTCGGCCGACCGCTCCGGGCCGTCCTGGTGCCGAAATCGCAGATACCCGATCCGGTCACAGGCCGCCGGACGTGGGCCCGCCGATGCTGGCAGCGGCGCGTCCACGGTCACATACGACGTGATGACCCCGGAGGCGTCGGTGGGCGTATCCACCACCGCCTCGAGCCGCCCGGTCGTGGGCTCGGCCCGCGCCGTGACGGCCACCGCCGACCCCGCGACCGCGGCCGACGCCAGCACCGCGACAAGCCATCCCCGCCCACGCGCGGACCGGAACCACACATTCGCCCCCTCGGTCGAACTCCGCGCCGCTTCCGGCGCGTTTATGCACTGGGTCACAGTCTCTGCGGCACTGTGCCATGCATCAATGTGCCCGCGCACAGGCGGCCCCATGTCGGGCTGTGCCGGTGGACATGCGCGGGACACGGCTCGGTTGCGACCCGATCGCATCCGAGACCATCCGGTGCCACATCGTGCACAATGAAATGCACCCTGGACGACCGTGCGCAGTGGAGGCATCGATGCCCCAGTCGTTTTCGCAGCGAACCGAGGAGTTTCGGTATCGGGTCGGTGACGTCGACGTCAGCTCCGTCACCTGGCGACATCCGTGCGGGGCACGCGGCGCGCCAGCGGAATACGATGCGCTGACCTATCTGCGCTACCACCGGCACGAGGGTGACTCGCGACCGGTGACGCCGGATCTGGTGTTGTCGCTGCAACCTGGAAATACCGGGGGGCCTTCGAGTTTCGATCCGGTGGCGCGCAATATCGTGGCCGCGCTGGGACATCGAGGGTTGCGGTGCGAGGTGTGGGCGATGGCGCGGCGCAGTCAGCGGCTGGCCGACGCGACCGGGATGCGCGCGGCGCTCGCCCGGGGAGACCATCGCGTGGCGGTGGACTACTACTATCGCGGGCGCTCACTCGACGGACGGACCTTTCCCGGCTGGCTGCCCGCGCGCCGTCAGGGCTTCCTCACTCGCTACGGGGTCGAACAAGCCGTCAGCGATTGGCATTTCGTGCATGCGCGGGAAATCCCCGACCCGGCCGACCGGGCGCGGCGGTTGTTCCTCGGCGGGCACTCCCTGGGCGGACCGTTGGCGAACCTGTACTGCCAGTGGGATTTTCCGACCGGACCCGGGTACCGCGAGGTCGCGGGGGTGATCGGCCTCGACGGGCCCATCGCGGTCGACCCGCTCGACCTGGCCGGGCACGCACGTCCGGCCGCCGAGGCCGCGCGGCGCGTCCTGCCCGCCGCGGCGGCGGCCATGCGAACCGGACTGTTGCCCGCCTCCAACAACTGGGGCGCACTGCGCCTCGGCGATATCGCCGTGCTCACCGGGATCGCGGCCCTCGCCGCCCGGTTCGAACCGGAGGCGGAGAGCACTCTGCTACCGGAGGTGCCGCGCACACTGCTGGTGGACGGGCTGTTTCGGCTGTTGTATCCGCGCGGCGGGCCGCGCCGGTGGCGGCTCACCAATGCGGCGCTGTTCGGCACCTTGTTCGGCCGCGTCGCTCAGGCCACGACGCTGTCCAACGATATGGGCGGCTACACCGGGCCGCCGCGGGGCAAACGCGCGGCGCTCACCGGGCTCGCCCGCATACCGTTGGCGGGTGAGCTGTTCGCGGCCACGCTGTCGGAGCGGCCGCTGGCCATGCCCGCCGATCCCGGCGTGCTGACCGGCTGGGTGGACGGCGGCGAATCCATCAGCAGCTTCGATGACACCGTCCTCGCCTGGGGCAACGGCGAATTCAGCTATATCAACGGCTACGAGTCGCGGCTGCTGCCGGTGGAGGCGGTGCTCGGGATGTTCGGCGCGCTGCCCGCGGCGCGCCACCGCGAGTGGATGGACAGCGTTCCGGCCCTCACGGTGGCGAGCGGGCTCTGGACGCCGATTCGTCGCCGTCGGGGGCCACGACCCCAGGAGATCGAGGCCCCCGGCTACTCCCATCAGGATGTGCTCAGCGCGCGACAGCCCGATGTGGTGGTCGAATCGGTCGCCGATTTCCTCGCCGCCCACCTGCCCGCCCGGCGCACGGCGTGAGCGCGTCGGCTAGCGGGCGTGCACGTAGGTCCCGGGCGCGGCGGCCAAGGGCGCCAACCCGCCGCCGCCGAGGCCGCGCGGTGCGGGCACCATCGGCCCGGCCCGCTCGGCCAGCCAGGCCAGCCAATCCGGCCACCAGCTGCCGCCGTACGTCTCGGCCCCCGCCAGCCACTCCTCGGTATCCGTCGGATTCTCGGGATTGACCTGGTATTTCGACTTCGGGTTCCCGGGTGGATTGACCAGCGCCGCGATATGACCGCTGCGCGAGAGAACGAAGCGGCTGTCGCCACCGAGCAGACCGACACTGCGGTAGCAGTTCTGCCACGGCGTGATGTGGTCCGAAATAGCCGCCAGCACATACGAATCCGTGTCGATGGCGCTCACGTCGACCGGTTCGCCGTCGATGGTCAGCCCGCCGGGGCGCGCGAGGGCATTGTGCATGCCGACGTCGATGAAATCGGCGTGCAGGCGCGCGGGCATCCGGGTCACATCCGAATTCCAGTAGAGGACATCGAATTTCGGCGGTTTGCCGCCGCACAGGTAGTTGTTGACCCAGAACGACCAGATCAGATCGTTGGGCCGCAGCCAGGCGAAACCCTCGGCCAGGTACCTGCCGTCGAGGTAGCCGACCCGGCGCGACATGGCCTTGGCGGCCTCGGCGACCGGCCGGTTGGCGAAGGCGGCGGGCTCACCGGCGCGGGCATTGTCCAGCACGGTCACCATGAGCGAGAAGCCCGCCAGGCGATCGAGTTCCCCGCGGTGCGCCAGCAGCGCCGCCGCGCACGACGCGAGCATTCCGCCCGAACAGGCGCCCCCCAGCAGCACCTGGTCGGCTCCGGTGATGCGCTCGACGGCGTCCATCGCCTCGAACACGGCTCGCACGTAGGTGCCCAGCCCCCAGTCGGCGTGCTCGGCGTCGGGATTGCGCCAGGACATGACGAACGGCTGCTGTCCCGCCGCCACCAGGTACTCGACCATGCTGCGCTCGGGCGCGAGATCGGTGATGTAGTACTTGTTGATGGTCGGCGGCACGATCAGAAGCGGTGTGGCGTGGACCTTTTCGGTGACCGGATGGTATTGCAGCAGCTCGAAGACCTCGCTGCGATACACCACCGCGCCCGGGGTGGCGGCCAGGGTCGTGCCGAGCGCGAAACCCTCGGCGTCGACCATGGTCGGCAGCCGCGGCGCGGACTTCATATCGTCGACGAAGTTGAGCGCCCCCTGCACCAGGCTCAATCCGCCGTAATCGAGCGCCACCCGCGCCGACACCGGGTTCACCAGTGGCACATTCGACGGCGCGAGGGCGTCGAGGAGGTTGCCGATCAGGAACCGGACCCGGGTCTCGTCGCGCCAGTCCAGCTCGGCCAGATCGATGAGCGCCATCGAGGTCTCGCGGGTCACCAAGTGCGCCTGGAGAATTCGGCGCAGCAGCGGATTGGTGCGCCACGCCTGGTCGGCGAAGCGGCGATCGCGCGGATCGGGTTCGACCCGCGATTCTCCGGCCACGATGTCACCGAGTTCGGCCAGGTACTGGCGCAACTGCCGCGCCGTCGCCTCCGGTTTGGCCGCCAGGCCGAGCAGGTACTTCGCCGTCGACCCGTCGGGTAGGAAACGCTGCCCGATGCCGGGGACCGGCTCGATCAGCAGCGCGTCGAGCGCGCCGCCCGCCGTCATGTTCACTTCGCCCTCCACAGGAACCCACCGAATATCTCGGAACCCCCTTGTCCCGGCCCATAGTCTGCGGCGGCGGGCGTGGGGTAACAATGGCCACAGCGACACCGCGAATGGCTATGAAATGTTCCGATGCACAATAGGGGCGACCAGAGTTCACATAATTCCCCTGTCGCGGGCGGTCGTGGACGATATGTCGCCCTGGACGCTGTGCACGAGGACAACGGGCGCGGGTACCATCAACGGCCATGGATACACCGAGGTACCCGCCGGACGGCTTCGTCGCCCGGGCCTGCGCCACCCTGCTGGAGCGCATCGACGACGTGGTGGCCGGGGTGGCCGCGGAGATCGAGCGGGCCGAACCCGCCTACGGCAGCCAACACCTGGTCGACGGTGCGGAACTGCGGCGCAGCAATCAGGAGAACCTCGAGGCCATCCTGCGCTATCTGGCCGGATACCCCGGCGGACTCGGCACCGCCATGCCCCGCGCCACCGGCTACCGCCGGGCCGAGGACGGCGTCCCGCTGCCCGCGGTGCTGCGCGCCTACCGGATAGGCACCGGGGTGGTGTGGAACGAACTGCTGGCCATGACCGAGAACGACGCGGCCGCCGGACGGGAACTCCTGGACGCGGCCTCGGATGTCTGGAAGCTGGTGGACGAGTATTCGCAGGCGCTCACCACCGGCTACCAGGACGCGATGGCCGAACAGCTGCGCAGCGATGCCCGCGCCCACGACGCCGCGTTGGACGCCCTGCTGACCGGGCACGCCGACGGTGCGCGCATGTGGGAGTGCGCCCGCACCCTCGGCCTGCCGCCCAGCGGTGAATTCGTCGTGGTGGTGGCGATAACCGATGCCGCCGGGGCGAAGGCGGTGCCGGGGGTGGGCAAGTCGCTCGCCATGCTCGGGGTGGCCTCGGCCTGGCGGGTCCGCGTGGACAGCTATGCCGGAATCATCGCGCTCACACCGCGTTTCACCGACGACCGCTTGCGCGCCACACTCGCCGAACGTGCCCTGGGGCGCGTCGGCATCAGCTCGCCCTACACCGCATTGACCGATTCACCCGCCGCGCTACGACAAGCCGAACTGGCCTGCGCGGCAACGCGACCCGGTTCGCAGGAGGTGCTGCGCCACCGGGACGCGCTGTTGCCGATGCTGTTGGCGGGTTCACCGGAAGTGGCGGCGGCACTGGTGGATTCGGTGCTCGCGCCGGTGCTGGCGCTGCCCGCGCACGACCGCGACACGCTGCTCGACACCGCGCGCATGTGGTTCGCCCACGACGGCGAGGTGTCGGCGGTCGCGGCGGCGCTGTACTGCCATCGCAATACCGTGCGGTTCCGGGTGAACCGAATCGCGGAGCTCACCGGTCGCCGACTCACCTCGCCGCGGGCGGCCACCGAGATGCAACTGGCGCTGCAGGCCTATCGCATTCTCGGCGCTCCGGCGCGGGCTCAGGCGTAGATGGCCGCCACGTCGGCGGCGTACTTCTCCAGCACCACAGCGCGTTTCAGCGACATCTTCGGCGTCAGCTCGCCGCCTTCCTGGGTCCACTCGGCGGCGAGGACGCGGACCTTCTTGATGGCCTCGGCCTTGGACACCAGGGCATTGACGGCGGCGACCGCGGCGTCGATCTCGGCGACCAGGGCTGGGTGGCGGGTCAGTTCCTCGAGGTCGGCGGCGTCGACGCCGTGACGCTGCCGCCATCCGGGCAGCGCGTCGCGATCCAGGGTGATGAGCACGCCGATGAACGGTTTGCCGTCACCGACGACCATGCACTGTCCGATGAGCGGATGGGCGCGCAGGGTGTCCTCGAGCGGTGCGGGCGAGACGTTCTTCCCCGCGGCGGTCACCAGGATCTCCTTCTTGCGGCCGGTGATGGTGACATAGCCGTCCTCGTCGATCGCGCCGAGATCGCCGGTACGGAACCACTCGCCGTCGAAGGATTCGGCGGTGGCGGCCGGATTGTTCCAGTATCCGTCGAAGACGACCGGACCCTTCAGCAGCAGTTCGCCGTCCTCGGCGATGCGCACCGCATGGCCCTCGAGCGGACGCCCCACCGAACCGATGCGCAGCCCGGACTCGTTGTTGAGCGTGATCGCCGCGCTGGTCTCGGTGAGCCCGTAGCCCTCGTACACGGGCAGGCCGATGCCATGGAAGAAGTGGCCGAGCCGCGCGCCCAGGGGTCCACCGCCGGAGACCGCGCCGACGCACCGGCCACCCAGTGCCGCACGAAGTTTCGCGTACACCAGCCGGTCGAACAGCGCGTGTCGCAGCCGCAACGGCAGGCTGGCCCCACCGGTCTGCACCGCTTTGCTCCAGGCGATGGCCGTCTCGGCGGCCAACTCGAAGATCCGGCCCTTCCCGCTGTCGCGTGCCCGCTGTTCGGCGGCGTTGTAGACCTTTTCGAAGACGCGCGGCACCGCGAGGATGAAAGTCGGCCGGTAGGAGGCGAATTGGTCGGTGAGCGTACTCCAGTCCGAGGTGTGCGCGACGGTCACCTTGGCCGCCAGCGCACCCACCGAGATGGCGCGGGCGAAGACGTGCGCCAGCGGCAGGAACATCAGCGTGCGCTGCCCTTCACAGAGCAGGCCCGCCAGTGCGATGCGCCCGGATGTGGCCTCCGCCAACAGATTACCGTGCGTCAGCACGACGCCCTTGGGTCGTCCGGTGGTGCCCGAGGTATAGATGAGCGTGGCGGGTGAGTCGGCGCGGACCTCCCGACGGCGCGCCGTCAGCTCGTTGTCGTGCACCTGTTTGCCGCGCACGACAAGCGTGTCCACGGCGGCTGCGTCGATCCGCAGCGTCTCGCGCAGGTGCGCGGTGTCGATATCGGCGACGGTGCGCGCATGCCGCTCGTGCTCCACGATCAGCAGCGTCGCCCCCGAATCCTCCAGAATCCAGCGCGCCTGCTCGGCCGAGGACGAATCGTAGATGGCGACCGTGCACGCGCCCGCCATCCAGATGGCGTAGTCCAGCAGGCTCCACTCGTAGCGAGTGGCGGACATGAGCGCCACCCGGTCCCCCACGCCCACCCCGCTCGCGATGAGTCCCTTGGCCACGGCCCGTACCTGTTCGGCGAATCGCGCGGCGGTGATATCCGCCCAGCCCCCGGCCTCCGGAATCTGAAAGGCGACGAACTGCGGCGCGGTCCGGGCGAGCCCGTCGACGATATCGCCCAATGCCGCACCCTCGGCAATGGTGTACGACGCCGCGACCTCGTACTCCCGCCGCGCGACCGCTGTAGTCCCCATTCGCACTCTCCTCCGATATGGCCGGACGCCGCCGTCCGGCGATCGGGCACCCTGCCGCGACCGGATCACCATGGTCGCGAGGAGAGGCCGAGGTCACAATGTGCCCGCGACCCGGGACCACGCCCGCCGATTGTGCTGTGCGCCAATCGCGCCGATCGGCGCACAGCCCGGGGTCAGAACGCGATGAGGTTGAAATGCGCGCCGGACGGGTCGGCGAGACGAGCGCCGAACCCCGTGCCGACCGGCACGTCGTAGACCGGGCGCACAATGCTGGCGCCCAGCTCGACCGCGCGGTCGACGCCCTGTTGGGCATCGGGCACCAGGAAGGCGACCTCCCAGCGCGAATGCCGGACATCGGATCCCAGTTCGAAGATGCCACCGCGCGGATGCTCTTCGTCGTGCATGGTGGCGAACCTCGAACCCGGTGTGTCCGACTGGGTTTCGGTGCGCAGCGCGAAGGTCTTGGTCATGAAGTCGAAGGTGACGGGCCAATCGACGGTCTCGATCTCGGTCCAGACCGGCGTGCCCACACCGGAGGCCCGCTCGAGTCCGGCTTCGGCGCGCACGAGGCCGATCGAGGAATCCACCGGATCGGTGAGCACGGCCAACTCACCGACACCGGGCACGGCCACGCCGGGGCGTTGCAGGCTGCCGCCGTTGGACCGCGCGCCGTCGATGGTCACGTCGAGATCCTCGACCGACAGGTAGGTCAGCCACCCGTTCGGCTGCGGGGTGTCGGAGGCTCGTTCGACCAGTCCGGCGACCGGCCGACCGTCCTGGTGGAAGAGGATGTACTTCCCGAAGTCCCTGACTCCGGCTGGTGCAGCGGTCCAGTCGAACATCTGGTTGTAGAACCCGATGGTTTTCGCCGGGTCCGAGGTGGTGACGTCGAACCAGGACGGCAATCCGAACATCGCAGGCTCCTTCGCAGTGGGGTTCACGCCGCGGACACCGGCCGTCGCCGACCGGTCGATCACTCGGGTAACACCGAAAGCTCGAGCACCCGTCAGTCAATCAGACGCGCGGTCGCGTCGCACGCGCTCGTGCACCGTCAAGACGAGTCGGTCGACATTGTTGCGCAGGGCGGGGGTCTGACCGCGAATGTCACGGAAGTCCCGCACGAGCTGCGCCGCCAGGTCCCGCACCTTCGTATTGGTTTCCTGGGAGCGCCACTTCAATACCCGGTAGGCCTGTTCGGTCGAGATGCCGTAGATGACGCTCAAACCGCCCTTGGCCTGTTCGATGGCGGTGCGCGACTCGATGATTCCGGGGAGCAGCTCCGTGATCACCTCGTCGCGAGTGTCCTCCAGGTTCTCGGTGATGTCCAAGAAGTAGCCGCACACACCGACGATCGCCCCGTCGTCGTCGGTCAGCTGGTCACCGACCGCCATGACCGCGCGTTCCGCACCGTCGGCGGCGATTATCCGATGATGCCCACAGATCGGTTCACCGGCCTCGAGAGCGGCCGCGACGCTGGTCGCCATGGTGTCGTCCTCCTCGGGATGCCGATGCGACAACAGCAGCTCGGTGGTCGGCTCGACCTCCCCCGGCTCATACCCGAAAATCCGCGCGACCTCGTCGGACCACTCCCAGCGGTGATCGGCGAACCAGAACCGGAACGAGCCGACCCCTCCGCACGACTCCGACGCGAGCACTCGATCGATAACGCCAGCCGGTTCGGCGATGGGCATGTGATTCGGACTCATCGGGCCAGTATCCGCCCTCGACGCCCCAGGGATCTTGTTTGGCTCCGGATTACCCGGGTACGTGCGATGAGGGGGCCCGTTCAGGGGGCCCGCTGGAGTTCGAGGAGGAATCGTGTCCGACAAGAACAACGCACCACGCGAAGCGGCCGAGGGCATCGCCGAAGGCGTGAAGGGCCGCGTCAAGGAGGCGGTCGGCAGCCTCGCCGGTGACCGCGATCTCGCCGACGAGGGCCGCGCCCAGCAGGACAAGGCCGCCGCCCAGCGGGAGGCCGCGCAACACGAAGCCGAAGCCGAGAAGGCCAGGGCCGAAGCCACATTGGACGAGCAGCGCCAGCGCGCCCACCAACAGGACACCTGACCCGAGCTTCTCGTCACCACATACGGGCGGGCCCGCACCTCGGGGTGCGGGCCCGCCCGGCTTGCGGAACCCCCGCATCGACCGGACCGCATGACTCGCCAAATCTGTTGCACGCCTGGGCATCCGATGGGCGTCCGTAATAGCGTGATCTTCTCGAATAGGGGAGATCCATGCCGCGTCTGGTGTCCAATGAGGCTCTGTCACTCGCGAAGGTCGGGCGGTCGACTACGGCGCAGGCCGTGGATGTCGCCTGTGGGCGGCGGGCGGTGCTCGCGGGCGGGGTTGTCGCCGCGGGGGCCGCGACGGGGTGGTTGGCTCGCCCGGCCTACGCCGACTCCAGGGTTTTCCGGCACGGCGTGGCTTCCGGCGATCCGCTCCCGACCGCGGTCGTCCTGTGGACCCGGGTCACGCCCTCGGACCAAGCCGCGCCGGGATCCGGCCTCGGTGAGCCGGTCTCGGTCGACTGGGAGATCGCGCTCGACGAGAACTTCGCTCAGGTGCGGGCCTGCGGGACCGAAATCGCTTCCGCCGGTGCCGATCACACCGTGAAGGTCGATGCCGGTGGGCTGGAACCCCATCGCGACTACTTCTACCGTTTCCGTGCGCTCGGGCAGATTTCCGCCGTCGGGCGAACGCGCACCGCGCCCGCCGATTCCGCCGAGGTCGACCGACTGAGATTCGGAGTCGTGTCCTGCGCGAACTGGGAGGCGGGGTTCTTCAGCGCGTACCGGCACCTCGCGGCACATGCCGATCTCGACGCGATCGTGCATCTCGGGGATTACCTCTACGAGTACGCGCGGGGCCTCTACGGCGGCCGGGGCGGGTCGGTGCGTTGGCACGAACCCGCGCACGAGATCGTCGCCCTGGCCGACTACCGCGTCAGACACGCCCAGTACAAGACCGATCCGGACCTGGTCGAGCTGCACGGGCGCTACCCCTTCATCTGCATCTGGGACGATCACGAGATCGCCGACAATGCCTGGTCCGGCGGGGCTGGATTGCGGTTGCCGTTCGTGTCCGGCGACTGGCAGGCCCGCCGTGCTGCCGCCCAGCGCGCGTACCTGGAGTGGATGCCGGTGCGCGCCAATGGATCCGGGCCCGACGCGAGGCTCTACCGCCGCCTGCGATTCGGGACACTGGCCGAACTGTCGATGCTCGACCTGCGCAGTTACCGCAGTCGACAGGCGACGCCCGCCATCGGATGGGGCGGCGTCGACGATCCCACTCGGTCCATTACCGGCAAAGCCCAGATGGACTGGCTCACAGCGGGTCTCGCATCCGCGCCGACCCGGTGGAAACTCGTGGGCAATCCCGTCATGATCATGCCGCTGGTGCTGCCGCCGCTGAATCCCGACGTGGCCGCCGCGCTGCACGAGGTCATCGGGATGCCGGAGGCGGGCGTCCCCGCCCTGACCGACCAGTGGGACGGTTACGCGGCCGATCGCCGCCGCCTGCTCGACACCATTCACGACAATTCGATCACCGATATTCTCTTTCTGACCGGCGATATCCACAGTTCCTGGGTGGCCGAGCTGCCCGTGGACCTCGCGCGGTACCCGGACGGCGGCCGGGCCGGGGTCGAGTTCGTGGTGCCGTCGATCACCGCCAGAGGCGTCGGCGACACGCTGCCCGCCCCGTATCGCACGGTATCCGTCGCCGTGGAAGAGGCCCTGAAGTCGGCCAATCCCCATCTGCGCCATGTGGAACTCGATTCGCACGGCTACGGCGTTCTGGACCTCGTGCACGACCGGGCGCGGATGGAGTGGTTCTACGTCACAGACGTCGCCGACCCGAAAGCCGCTGTCCGACAGGGAGCCTCGTTCGAACTGCCCGCGGCGTCCCTGTCGGACACGGGGTTACGGGCCGAAGCTCGCTGATTCACCGCACCGGAGCCGAGACCGAGCGGGACAGTCCGCGCACCGCCTGCTCGGTGAATGCCCGAAGTAGCGGTCGGGCAACGAATCCGGGGGCCGCCAGTCGTGGCGTCATGCCCACCCGGACCGTGAGCAGTGTGCTCGCGGCCGCGAGGGGCTGGAGTTCGTAGGATTCGACGGCGGACTTCAACATCGGGAGAGAGCTGCCCGTGAACGTGTAGTCGAGGCGTGCGCCCTCCTCGTAGACGGTGAACTCCTCCCGTACCGTCATCGCCGGGTTGAGCAGCACGCGCGTGGTGCCCACGCCGCGGTGCGCGCACTCGTAGTGGAAGCCGGAAACGCCCGGCAGCCAGGAGAAGCAGGATTCGTCCACGAGCGCGGCGAAGACCGTCTCGGGTGAGGCTGGGATTTCCGCGTGCACGGTGATGGCGGCGGGGGCGTTGGCGAGATAGTCGCCGGACCGCTCGCCGGGTACCGGCTCGAGCGCGAATCGAGACGCCGCACGCGGTGCCCGCCGTGTGGACGTGTACAGCGCGGCCACGGCCGCCCCCGCCAGCGCGGACACCGCGGCGGTCATGAGCTTTCCGGACATGAATTCTCCTGCGTTTCCATGGGTTCGGTCAGATCGTGGAGGAATCGGGCCATCTCGGCGATCGCCGCCCGCGACTCCGGCAGCGCACCGAAGACGGGAAACCCGTGCGGCTGGCGGTCCCAGAGTTGCAGGCGGCACGAGACTTTCGCGTCGGCGAGCCGCTGCGCCATGAGTTCGGCGTCGCAGCGCAACAGCTCCGAGGTACTCGCCTGGATCAGCACCGGCGGCAGACCCGTCAGCGCGGCGTCGACCGGCGACAACGGGCGGGCCCCGTCTTCGTCGACGAGGAGCCGCCGCACCAGGCGGTCGATGGCCGCGGCGGAGAAGAACACATCCGTGCGCCCGTGGGGTGAGCGGAATTTGGCCGCACAGTCGAAGTCCGTCCACGGCGAGGCCGCGATAATGCCGCCCGGCAGCGGCAATCCCGCCTCCCGAGCCGCCAAGGGCACCGCGAACGCGAGATAGCCGCCGCTGGAATCCCCCACGCAGACGATATGTCTCGGGTCGAAGCCCCGCGACAGCAGATACCGGTAGGCCCGAACGCCGTCCTCGACGATGGCGGTCACCGGTGTCGGCAGCATCCGGTACCCGACAGTGCACACCGGCCAGCCGGTCGCGGCCGAGATTCGCGCCCCGACGCCGCGGAAGGTACGCAAGCCGCCCGCGACGAACGCACCGCCATGGAAGTACAGCACCGCGGCGGGCGCGGACTCCGGCGCGGGTACCGACGACGGCCATACCCACTCGAGGTCGAGATCGGCGAGCCGCACCGGGCGTCGCAGTACTCCGGGAGTGGGCCGATATCGACCACCCACGTAGTCGGTCCAGCTCGCTGCGCGCACATTCCACGGACGCGCCGCGATCGAGGCCACCTCGAGTCCGGTGCGAATGAATGGTCGGGCCACGGCGGTCACGACCCGGGTCCGCCGACTTGCCGGACCGAACTCCTCCACCACCAAGCGCGGGCGACGATCCGATGTCCTGAGCGGCTCGATCGACGTCACGACTCGACAATATGACAGTGGCGTAAGCATAACAAGGCCCTGCTCCCCCGGGTGCGGCCGCGCGGATGCGAAACCCCCAGGTGATACGGTCATCCGAGGCAGCAACCAACAGTCCGAACGGAGAGCACGGACCCGACGGAGAGGTGGCCGTGACGACCGGGCGGAACGCTCAGACCAAACGGCGGTACGCGCCGCGGCTGTCCATTCCGCAGCGCCGGGAGCAGCTGATGGATGTCGCGTTGCGCCTGATCGCCGACAGCGGATTCCAGTCGGTGACCGTCGCGGCCGTCACGCGTCGAGCGGGCATCACGCGCCCCGTCTTCTACGACTGTTTCCCCAGCGTGGACGGTCTCGTCGAGGCGCTGCTGGAGCGCGAGGACGGTCGCATCACCAGTCAGATCGATACGGTGTTTCCGGTCGGAATCGCCGACAACGCAGGCGATTACGATCTCGACCGCATTATCGGCGACTTCCTCGCGCTGGTGGTGCGCCACCCCGATACCTGGCGGCTGGCCCTCTCCGCCGCCGTCGGCCTGCCCGAGCCGGTGCGGCACTGGATCGCCGCCCGCCGCGAGATCGTGCGCACCCGGCTCGCGGCGCTGCAGACCGAACTCGCCGCCTCCGGCCGGGCACCCGCGGACCTCGATATCGAGGTCGCCTCGCATCTGGTGATCGGTTTCGCCGAAATGGCCAGTCGCCTGGTCCTCGCCGATCCCGACCGCTATCCGCCACAGCGTGTCGTGGACTTCTACACGGCCACCATCCGCTCCGCCGGGCCAACGCTGGCCGACCCCGGCGACTGAGTACCGGAGCCGGAAAGGATGGGAATGCGCCCGAACGACAAGGGAATTCGCGCCCGCGCCACGGCGCGGCAGCGGCGCGAGCAGATTCTCGACACCGCGTTGGACCTGGTGGTCGCGCACGGCTACCCCGGCTGCACCATGCAATCCATCGCGCGCGCCCTGGGCGTGACGCGACCGGCGCTCTACGAGTACTACCGCGATCACGAACAGCTGCTCGCCGACCTGGTGGCGCGCGAACACCAGAAGGCCGTCGAACTGGTGGTGCGCGGGGTCGCGGCCGCCGCGGCCGCCGACGACCCGGAACGCCTGCTCAGCGCCTTCCTGCGCGAATACCTCGAATCCGTGGTGCGATCACCGCGCACCTGGCGGCTGATCCTCACCCCGTCCTTGGGCGCGCCCGCGCAGGTGCGCGACGATATCGACGCGGTCCGCCGAATGGTGCTCGAGCAGGTGCGTTTCGCGGTGCGTTCGCTGCCCGCGCCGTTCGGTGGCCCCGACACCGACTCGGAGATGCTGGCCCTGTCGCTCATCGCCGGTGCCGAGGCCGCCGCCCACCTCGTCCTCGACGATCCGGCGCGCTTTCCACCCGAGCGGCTGACCGCGACGGTGTCCTCGCTGGCCGCGCGCGTGACCCGTTCCTGGTCACGCTGACGGCTCGCCGCGTCGACGCCGAATCCGATATTGACCGGCTCGAGCGCGGCCCTTACGGTTCAATATGACAGTGCCGTAAGTAGGAGTGCTCATGACCGCATCAGTCCCGCTCGCCGACCGCCACCACTCGTCCACCAACCCCGATCACGAGGTCGCCGTACTGGGCGGAGGGCTCGGCGGGCTCGGTGCGGGAGCCATGCTCACCCGGGCGGGGATCGACGACTTCGTCATTGTCGAAGGCTCGCAGCGTCTCGGCGGGACCTGGCGCGACAATGTCTATCCCAATGTCGCCGTTGATGTTCCGTCGCTCGCGTACCAGTTCTCGTTCGAGATGTACCCCGAGTGGACGCGGGTGTTCGCCCCCGGCGAGGAGATTCGACGCTACGTCGACCACATCGCCGACACGTACCGGCTCCGGCCACGCTGCCGGTTCGCCACCACCGTCCTCGGTCTCGACTACGACGAGGACAGGCAGTGGTGGCGGGTGCGGACCTCACGCGGAACCCTCACCGCCCGATACGTGATCACCGCGCTGGGCGGGCTCACCGAACCGAAACTGCCCGATATCGCCGGGCTCGCCGCCTTCGGCGGCCCGGTCGTGCACTCCGCGCGGTGGCCCAGTGATCTGGAGGTGGCCGGGAAGCACGTCGCCATCATCGGCACCGGCGCGAGCGCGGTGCAGATCGTGCCCTGGCTCGCCGAGCACGCGGCGCGCACGTCGGTGTACCAGCGCACACCGATCTGGGTGATGCCCAAGGCCGATCTCGCGATCCCGCGGCCGCTGCGCTGGGCGCTGGACCGCGTCCCCGGTCTGCACACCGCGATGTACCTGCTGATCTCGGCGGCCGCCGAGGTGCTCATGACGCTGGGAGCGGTGTACAACCGGCAACTGCGGCCATTGACCCGGCTGGTGGAGACGCTCGGCCGACTCTATCTGCGACGACAGGTACCCGATCCCCAACTGCGCGACAGCCTCACCCCCACATACGGTTTCGGCTGCAAACGACCGACCATGTCCAACGACTACCTACGCGCGTTCGGCCGCGGCGACGTCGAACTGGTGACCGCGCCGATCGAGTCGGTGACGACCACCGGAATCCGCACCGCCGACGGGCGACACCGCGAGGTCGACCTCATCGTGTGCGCCACCGGCTTCCTGGTGACCGAGGCGGAGAACATGCCGAGGGTGCCGACCGTCGGACGAGACGGCAAGGACCTGGGCACCTTCTGGGAGCAACACCGCCTCCAGGCCTACGAGGGAACCACGGTGCCGGGTTTCCCAAACCTGTTCCACACCTTCGGCCCATACTCGGTCATCGGCACATCCTGGCTCTTCATGATCGAATACCAAGTCACACACGCCATTCGGGTCATCACAGAGACCCAGCGGCGCGGCGCGATCAGCGCCGAAATCCGCCGCGAACACCACGACGCGTACTTCCGCGACGTCCTGCGCCGAATGCGCGACACCGTCTTCTTCGCCAACAACTGCACGACATCCCACAGCTACTACTTCGACCGCCACGGCGACGCACCCCTACTGCGCCCCTCGACCATGTTCGAAGCATGGTGGCGAGCAAGGCATTTCGACCTCGACCACTACGCCTACCGCACCGCCGCACCGCCACACGCCGAGCCCCTCGCCGCTTCCTAGGGTGGCTTCATGATCGAGATCCCGGCGGCCTTCGCAGAAGCCAAGGCACGAGACGAAGGACGGCGCGGACGCGCCTGGATCGCGCAACTTCCCCTGCTGATAGACGAGTTGCTACAGCGCTGGTCCTGCACCCCGGTCGGCCCAGTGATGCACGGACAGGTCGGAATCGTGGTGCCGGTGCACCACCGCGACCTGCCACCCTCGGTCATCAAGGTATCGTTCCCACACCCCGGCAACAGCCACGAACCGGATGGCTACACAGCCTGGCAAGGCCAAGGCGCGACGCACCTGTTCGCCCGCGCCGACGAGCATTTCGCGATGCTGCTCGAACGCACGTCCCAGCGCACTCTCGCCACCATCACCAATCCAGAACAAGCCCTGGTGATCCAAGGCCGACTCTCCCACCGGCTCTCCGTCGCCGCGCCCCCGGAACTCCCCAAACTGTCCGACCGAACCGCGGAGTGGGAGCGCAAGATTCTTTCCACCGCAGCGATATTCGGGCACCCTCTCCCCACCGCGGTGATGGATACCGCCCTGGCCACGCTGCGCGAACTCGGACCCGAGCAACCCGACACTCTCGTGCACGGCGACCTCCACGATGCCAACATCCTGGCCTCGGATAGGGAACCCTGGCTCGCGGTCGACCCGAAGGTCTACGTCGGCGACCCAGCCCATGAGGCACTCAACGTCATTCGCAGTCCTCGCTTCGCGGACCTGCTCCGATCCGCGGACATGCGGCGAGGACTACGTCGACTGCTCGATATCTATTGCGACGCAGCCCAACTCGACATCGAACGAACCCGCCGCTGGCTCCAGTTCGGAGCAGTCCGCGAAGCGATGTGGGGACGCCGCCACAACGATCCCGAATGGCTGATCCACGCCACCGATCACCTTGCCGAAGCACTCCTCTGACCTGGTTCACCACGCCCGAGGCCACCCGGCTGTTCGGTTCGCGAGATCAGCGACGCCAGGCTCGCAGACAACCAGCGATGAACCCGCCCGCTGCGGCGAGCAGAGCAGCGCCCGCTCTTGTTCGAGTTCTTCGCTGTCATGCCCTGTAAACGGCTGGCACACAGGTGATCTCGAGGCGGCACGGTGGCCGCCTCGAGAATAGCGAAACCGGCTGAGCTCAGGCCAGTTTCAGGCTGCGGCCGATGATCTCCTTCATGATTTCGGTGGTGCCGCCGTAGATGGTTTGGACGCGGGCGTCCATGTAGGCCTTGGCGATGGGGTATTCGCGCATGTAGCCGTAGCCGCCGTGGAGTTGCAGGCACTTGGTGATGAGGTCGACCTGTTCCTCGGTGCTCCACCACTTGGCCTTGGCGGCGTCTTCGACCGAGAGCTTCTCCTGGTTGAGCAGGGTGATGCAGTGGTCGACGAAGACGCGGACGGCGGTGGTCTTGGTGGCCAGTTCGGCGAGGACGAAGCGGGTGTTCTGCTGGGCGCCAATGGGTTTGCCGAAGGCCTTGCGGTCGCGGACGTACTGGCAGGTGAGGTCGAGGCAGCCTTCCATGGCGGCGGCGGCCATGACGGCGATGGACATGCGCTCCTGCGGGAGGTTCTGCATGAGGTGGATGAAGCCCATGCCCTCGGTGCCGAGCAGGTTCTTGCCGGGGACGCGCACGTTGTCGAAGGACAGTTCGGCGGTGTCCTGGGCCTTGAGGCCGATCTTGTCGAGATTGCGGCCGCGGCTGAAGCCGGGCATATCGCGCTCGACCACCAGCAGCGAGAAGCCCATCGCGCCCTTCTCGGGATCGGTCTGGGCGACCACGATCACGATATCGGCGTTGATGCCGTTGGTGATGAAGGTCTTGGAGCCGTTGAGGATCCAGTCGTCGCCGTCCTTGACCGCGCGGGTCTTGATGCCCTGCAGATCCGAACCGGTGCCGGGCTCGGTCATGGCGATGGCGGTGATGATCTCGCCGGAGCAGAAGCCCGGCAGCCAGCGCGCCTTCTGCTCGTCATTGGACAGCTCCAGCAGGTACGGCGCGATGACGTCGTTGTGCAGCGAGAAGCCCAGGCCCGAGTACATGGCCTTGGTGACCTCCTCGGTCACGATGGAGTTGTAGCGGAAGTCCTTCACTCCGCCGCCGCCGAACTCCTCGGGCACGGCCATTCCGAGGAAGCCCTGCTTACCGGCCTCCAGCCAGACCGCGCGATCGACGATGCCCGCCTCCTCCCACTGCTCGTGGTACGGGGCGACGTGCTGATCCAGAAACTTGCGGAAGGACTCCCGGAACAAGTCGTGTTCGGGTTCGAAAAGGGTGCGCTCCACGCCAACCTCCATAGTGACCACAGCGGCAACGATGCCTGTGCCCCATACGGTACACGGAAGTCGAATGGCGGTTCACTTCTGACCCCGGAAAACCGGTCCGAACTGCGATACTCAGGGGAGAATGCGCGCTCGGACCGATCGGAACCCCGGTAAACCTATACGCGTTCGAGCGCCTGCATCGCGCGGCCGAACAGGCTGCGCCCACGGTCCTGGTCACGCTGGCTGAGCAGGAATTTCAGCTCCTCTTCGAGGGCCTTGCGCACCACATCGCGCAATTCGCTGGCCGCCTCTTCGGGATCGGAGGCCTCGGCCCACGCACTGGTGTCGATGGGATCGCCGAGCGAGAAGTAGAACCGCTCCGGCTTGGGCAGCAGCGTCGGGCCGAGCCCGCGAATCAGCGGCGGCGTGAGGCTGGCGCGCAACCCCAACGCCTCCACCAGATTCCGCACCGGGCGCATGGCCGGATGCGCGCCGTCGAAGACCACGTCGTACACATCGTCGCCGCCGATCATGGCCATGGGCACGATGGGTGCGCCCGTCTCGATGGCCATGCGCGCGAATCCGGTGCGGCCCCGCCAATCCAGCACGTACTTGCGCTGTTTGCCGCTCATGGCTTCCCGGCCCCCGCCGGGAAAGACGGCCACGATCTCGCCCTGCCGCAGCAGCGTCGTGCAATTGTGTCGATTCCCGCGCACGATGCCGAAGCGCTGCAACGCATCCCGCAGCCCCGGCACGTCGATGAGGACGTTCTCGGCCAGCCCCCGCGCCAGCCGTCCGGTGCGGCGCAGGATCTCGTGCGCCAACATGGGCGCGTCGAGTCCACCCGCCAGGGTGTGGTTGCCGACCAGCAGTACCGGCCCCTCGGTCGGCAACTTCTCGAGGCCGTGGAATCGCGGACTGAACCAGGTGCGACCGGGCACCCCGAGAACATCCAGGATGCGCCGGTCGGTATCGGAGAGCCGGACGTGCAGCGGCGCGCCGTCGGTGAGCGCCGGTCGATCGTTCTTATCGGACAAATACGTGACGTTTCCGGACACGAATGTTCCCTCCCTGCAAGAAATTCGATTACGCCATGGTAACGAAAACCACTGCAGGGCACCGACTGTGGGGTACCTACCCCGAAACGTGACTCAGCTCACCCGACGTGCGCGTATTCGGTGAGCACCGCCGCCAGCGCACGCGGCACCCGGGCGCGCACCTGCGTACCCGCTTCCACGTGTTCGGAGGTCAGAATGCGGCCGTCGGCGTGAATCCGCGAGAGCAGATCGCCACGCGAATACGGCAGCAGCACAGTGACTTCCACATCCAGTCCGCCGAGAATCTCGCCGAGCCGGTCGCGCAGCTCCTCGAGCCCCGCACCCGTGCGCGCGGAGACGAACACCGCCTTGGGCAGCGCACCGCGCAGCTGGGTCAGCTCCATCGGATCGAGCGCGTCGATCTTGTTGACCACCAACAGCTCTTCCGGAGCCGGGCTGTCGGTCTCGCGCAGCACCTCGGTGATGACCTCGCGCACCGCCTTGATCTGCTGATCGGGCAGCGGGTCGGAGCCATCCACCACGTGCAGCAGCAGATCCGCGCCGGTCACCTCTTCGAGGGTGGAGCGGAAGGCCTCGACCAGCTGCGTCGGCAGATGGCGCACGAAGCCGACGGTATCGGTGAACACGACCTCGCGGCCGTCCTCGAGCGCGGCCCGACGGGTGGTCGGATCCAACGTCGCGAACAGCGCGTCCTGCACCAGCAGTCCCGCGCCGGTGAGCGCGTTCATCAGACTGGATTTGCCTGCATTGGTGTAGCCGACAATGGCGACCTGCGGAATCCCGCTCTCGGTACGACGCGCCCGCTTGGTATCGCGCGCGGTCTTCATGTCGCGAATCTCGCGGCGCAGCTTGGCCATTCGCTCGCGAATGCGGCGACGGTCGGTTTCGATCTTGGTCTCACCGGGACCACGCAGACCCACACCGCCATTGCTGCCCGCGCGACCACCGGCCTGCCGGGACATGGACTCACCCCAACCGCGCAGCCGCGGCAGCATGTACTCCATCTGCGCGAGCGAGACCTGCGCCTTGCCCTCGCGCGAGGTGGCGTGCTGGGCGAAGATGTCGAGAATCAGCGCGGTTCGGTCGATCACCTTGACCTTGACGACCTTCTCCAGCGCGGTCAGCTGCGCGGGGGTCAGCTCACCGTCGCAGATCACCGTGTCCGCGCCGGTCTCGAGCACCACCGAGCGCAGCTCCTCGGCCTTGCCGGAGCCGATGTAGGTGGCCGGGTCCGGCTTGTCGCGGCGCTGAATGAGCGCCTCGAGCACCTCGGAACCGGCGGTCTCGGCCAGCGCGGCCAGCTCGGTCATGCTGGAATCGGCCTGCGCGGCCGTGCCCTCGGTCCAGACGCCGACCAGCACGACGCGCTCGAGGCGCAGCTGGCGGTACTCGACCTCGGTGATATCGGTGAGCTCGGTCGACAGACCGGCGACGCGGCGCAGGGCGCTGCGTTCATCGAGTTGCAATTCACCGACCGTCGGATCGGCGGTCCAACCGTTGCGACCGTTGTCGCCGTCGCGGTTGTCGTCGAACTCCTCGGCCGGAGTGAACTCGTAGGTTTCTTGTTTACTCATACGCCTCCATGGTCCCACGAAGGAACGAGAAGGCGCATTCGGTTATTTCCCGGCCGCGATTCGTCAGCCGAGGTCCTGCCACCACTTGGCCGAGATCCGGCCGGTCGCGAGCAGCACCGAGGGGCCGCGCAGGGTCGCGGACCCGTGGTCGATGACGACGGTGACCTCGCCGCCCGGAATGCGCACGCGCACCTCGCCGACCTCGGTATCGAGGTCCACGCCGTCACGGATCAGCGCCGCGGCGGCGGTCGCGACGGTCCCCGTCCCGCAGGACCGGGTCTCGCCTACGCCGCGTTCGTACACGCGCATATCTACGGCACCGTCGTGCAGCGGCGTGAGGATCTCGACATTCACCCCGTGCGGGAAGAAGTCACGGTCGAAGGTCGGGGGCCTGGTCAGGTCGAGCTCCGCGAGCGAGGCGACGGTCAGGGTCGGATCGACACACGCCAGATGCGGATTGCCGACGTCGATGCCGAGACCGGTGAATTCCCGGCCGTCGAGCGTGGCGCTGGACTGCCCGAGGCGGCGCACGCGACCCATGGCCACGGTCACCTCACCGTGTACGGCGTCCGCGTGGTGGACGACGACCGGACGGGCACCGGCGCGGCTGCCGACCACGAATTCCGTGCGCTGCTCCAGGCCGGTGGCGACGAGGTAGTGGGCGAACACGCGCACGCCATTTCCGCACATCTCGGCGATGGAGCCGTCGGCATTGCGGTAGTCCATGAACCAGTCCTCGGCGGCGACGCCTTCGGGCAGGTCGGCGAGGACACCGGTGTCGACGAGCGCACCCGCGCGCACCACCCGCAGCACACCGTCCGCGCCGAGGCCGCGCTGACGGTCGCACAGCGCCTCGACCCGCGCCTCGGTCAACTCCAGCCAGGCGTCCGGATCGGGCAGGACGACGAAATCGTTCTGCGTGCCATGGCCTTTGCTGAATTCGATATCAGCGTTCTCGCTCGTCATAGTCCTCACCGCAACATCCGGCGTTGCCGGGAAATTTCGTACAGGGCCACCGCCGCGGCCGACGGTGCGCCGAGCGAGCCGTCGGTCGGAATCCGCACCAGCTCGTCGCACACCGACGCCCAGCCCGCGCCGAGGCTCTCCGTCTCGTCACCGAGCACCAGGATGGTCGCGCCGCCGAAATCCAGCTCGTCGAGCGCCATCCCACCGCGATCGTCACCGCCGACGATACGGGGGTCGCAGCCGCGCGCCTCCAGGGTGTCCCGAAACGCGCTCACCTGGCTGGCGCCGGGGACGCGGAAGACCGGCAGGGCGAACAGCGCGCCGTCGGAGGCGCGCACGGCCTGCGGGTCGAAATGATCCGCGCCGGAACCGGTCACGATGACACCGGCCGCACCGAAGGCGGCGGCCGAACGCACCAGCGCGCCCAGGCGCAGCGCCGAGGAGGGACGGTCGATGACCACGACCACGGGCGGTTCCTCGGGGCTGCCGGGGGCGAAGTCCGCGAGTTCGGTCTGCCGCGACACCGCGATGGCGACCAGTTCCGGCACCGCTTCGGAGGGTTCGGCGAGTTCGGCCATGAGCTCGGGCACCAGCCCGACGCTGGGCACCCCGCTGGTGTCGAGCACCTTGCGCGCCCACTCGGAGGGTTCCGGCGCACCCAGCCGGTAGACGAGAGTCTCCAGGGGCCAAGCGGATTCGAGGGCGCGGGCGATGGCGCGTTTCCCGTGGACGAGGAATCGGCCGTCGCGGGTGCGTTTGGTGCGGTTGTTCAGGTAGCCCTGCCAGACCTGTACCGAGGCGTTGCGCTGCGTCACTTGCGGATTCGTTCCTCTTCCTCGAGGAGGGCCAGCGTCGTCACCGCCAACCGCGGATCCGCGCCGTCCACCCAGTGCACCCGGGGATCTCGGCGGAACCACGAGCGCTGTCGTCGAACATAGCGCCGGGTGCCGATGAGGGTGCGCTCCTGTGCATGGTTCAGGTCGTATTCGTTGTCCAGGTACGCGAGGACTTGTGCGTAGCCGATGGCGCGGCGGGCGGTAACCCCTTCGCGCAGACCGCGATCGAGCAGTCCGACCACCTCGTCGACCAGCCCGGTGGCGAACATGGTCGCGGTGCGCAGCTCGATGCGGGCGTCGAGTTCGGCGGTGTCGCGGTCGACGCCGACAATGGTGGCGCCCCAGCGCGGCTCACCGATGGTCGGCTGGGAGGCGGCGAAGGGCTGGCCGGTCAGCTCCACCACCTCGAGGGCGCGCACCATACGACGGCCGTCGGTGGGGAGAATGGTCGCGGCCGCCACCGGGTCGGCCGCCTTCAGCGCCTCGTGCAAGGCCACCAGCCCTTCGTCGGCGAGCAGGGCCTCCCACTTCGCGCGCACCTGCGGGTCGGTGGCCGGGAAATCCCAATCATCCAGCAGCGCTTGCACATACATCATGGAGCCGCCCACGATGATCGGGGTGTGCCCGCGCGCCATGATCGCCTCCACATCGGCGCGGGCGGCGGTCTGGTAGGCGGCGACGGTGGCGTATTCGGTGACCTCGAGGACGTCGAGTTGATGGTGCGGGATGCCGCGCCGCTGGTCGGGCGGCAGCTTCGCGGTGCCGATATCCATGCCGCGGTACAGCTGCATGGCGTCGATATTGACGATCTCGCCGTCCAGCCGCTGCGCCAGATCCAGTGCCAGATCCGACTTTCCGGTGGCGGTGGGGCCGACCACGGCGATCGGACGGATCACCGCGCGTCCTCGGGCAGCCATAGTCCGACGTGGTAGCCGACGCCGAAAGGAGCTGCGGCATAGCTGGTTTCGATGTGCGGTGCATCGGCGGTGAACAGCCCGGCCAGCGCCTGGAAGGCCGGGCGTCCCGCCACGTGGAGTTCGGCGCACAGCTCGGAATCCAAGGCCGCCAGGGCCTTCCGGTCCCCCGCCGTCAGCGCCCGGTCGATCTCGGCCTGGACCGCTTCGGCGCGTTCGTCGAAGTACCGCGGCGAGGCGGTGGTGAGGGTTGCCGCACCGTCGCCCACGACCAGGACGCCGTAGGGTTCGGCCTCCGCGTCGAGCTTCTCGCGCAGTGCCGCACCGAATTCGGCGGCGCTCGCGGCGGGCGTGTCGGCCGCCAGCAGATGCGCCCGCGCCTCGGTCTCGGTCGCCACCTGTCCGCGGAGCCAGGCACCGATCAGCACCGGCAGCGGCAGACTCGGATCGGCCGCGGTGTCGTTGGCCAGGGCGGCGGCCGAGAGGCCAACGCGCACGTCGACTCCGAAGCCTCGGAAGGTGCCCACGGCCTCCGAGCCGACATGCCGGTCGGTATCGGAAACACCGACGACGACCCACCGCGACGCCCGCCGCGCGAGGTCCCTACCGACCCCCAGGACGGCCGCGCGCAGCGCCGTCACCTCGGCACCCTCCGCCACACCCGCGGCACCGCCCAATTCGGGCACCAGCACGGGTGGCGAGGGGACCAGGGCCGCAACATGGAACACGCCGTCAACCGTAGCGCTAACCCGCCACACCAGCCCCACCCCGTCCGGACCGCCGCGCGGTGACGCGGCCCGCAAACGCAGCATTTCGCTACCCGGCCTGGTTGAATGGGGTCAAGCTAGTGGGATGACCAGGGCGTAACCAGGCAGCCGTGACGCGCGGCAGGGACGAGGAGCAATGACCGACAACAGCGGAAACGAGAAAGCTACCCACCCGGAGTCGACCCCGACGCCTCAGCCTGGCGCGGCCGCTGCCAAGCGACCCAAGCCCCACGCCGTCAAGCCCGCGCCCGGCCAGACCCACGCCCACCCGCACGCGGTGGTGGTGCCCACCGTCAGCGATCCCAGCAAATGGGGGCGCGTCGACGAGGACGGAACCGCCTGGGTGAAGACCCCCGAGGGCGGTGAACGCATTGTCGGCTCCTGGCAGGCCGGTGACGCCGCCGAGGGGCTGGCGCACTTCGGTCGCCGCTTCGACAACCTCGCCACCGACGTGGTGCTCCTGGAAGAGCGGCTCGCCGCCGGAGCCGACGCCCGCAAGATCAAGGCCGATGCCGCCGCGCTTGCCGAAACGTTGCCGACCGCGTCGGTCATCGGCGATATCGAGGGTCTGGCCAAGCGCCTGCGGGCCATTATCGAACACTCCGACGAGGCGGCCGCGCACGCCAAGGAGGAGAAGGAACGCACCCGGCACGAGCACACCGAGCGCAAGGAAGCCCTGGCCGCCGAGGCCGAGCAGATCGCCGCCGAATCCACCCAGTGGAAGGCCGCGGGCGATCGGCTGCGCGAGATCCTCGACGAGTGGAAGACCATTCGCGGCGTGGACCGCAAGGTCGACGACGCGCTGTGGCGGCGCTTCTCCAAGGCCCGCGAGGCGTTCAACCGCCGCCGCGGCGCGCACTTCGCCGAACTCGACCGGGAACGCGCCGCCGCCAAGACCCGCAAGGAAGAGCTGTGCGTGCGGGCCGAGGAGCTGTCGACCTCCACCGACTGGGCGGGTACGGCCGCGGTCTTCCGCGATCTGCTCACCGAGTGGAAGGCCGCCGGACGCGCGCCGCGCGAGGCCGATGAGCAGTTGTGGCGGCGGTTCAAGGCCGCCCAGGACGTGTTCTTCGCCGCACGCAATTCGGCAGCCTCCGAACGCGATGCGGAGTTCGAGCACAATGCGGCGGCCAAGGAAGAGCTGCTGAAACACTACGAGCACATCGATCCGGAGAACGGACTCGATGCGGCCCGCGCGGCGCTGCGGGAACTCCAGGAGAAGTGGGACGCCATCGGCAAGGTGCCGCGCGAACGCATTCACGAACTCGAGGGCCGCCTGCGCGCCATCGAGAAGCGGGTGCGCGAAGCGGTGGACGCGCAGTGGCGGCGCACCGACCCGGAGGCCATGGCGCGGGCGGCCCAGTTCCGCGAGCGGGTGGCGCAATTCGAGGAACAGGCCGCGAAGGCCCAGGCCGCGGGCAAGACCCGCGACGCGGAAAAAGCACTGGAACAGGCGAAACAATGGCGGGAATGGGCCGAAGCGGCCGAAGGTGCGGTCAGCCAGCGCTGAGCGGCGTGATCGAGACCGACTTCGAGGACGAGACCCTCGAAGTCGGGTGGTGGCCGACGGCAGGCGGATCGGCGAAGACTCCGACCTGGCTGAGAAACAGCGGGGCGTTGGTCCTTGGAGTCTTCAGCGGAATCGTGTTGACGATCGTGTGCGTCGTCGCCTTGGTACAGGTGGTGTCGTTCTTCGCGGTCGTGATCGGTCCGTTTGTCGCCGCGGTGATCTGGCTACTCGTCGCCGCCAGCACCACGATCGGCATGCGCCGCGAGGGCTGGACTCCGGCCAAACTGTGGTTCCTGGCCGGAGGGGGCATCATTCCCTGCTTCTACGCCGTCCTGATGCTCACCGGCTAGCGACGGCTCACTTGTCGTCGCCGGTGAGCCACTTGCGGTCCTTCTCCTCGGCCTGCGCGGCGGCCTGACGGCGCTGCTCCTCGGCCTCCAGGTGCAGGACGGTGCGACTCCACACCACGCGCACCCAGTGGAAGGTGAGCACGATGGCGGCGATGGTCGCCAGAATCAGGCCGATGCCCGGACCCGCACCCTGGTAGTTGCCCAGCCCCGGGGTCTGGCGGTGCCAGATGGAGAACACGCCGAATACGCACGAGACGGCCGTACCCGCGACCGCGATCCACGCCAGCGCCCAGCGCCGGGTCACCAGCGCGGCCAGCGAGAAACCGATGCCGAAGACCACCACGAACCACTCGAACAGCCGCGACGGCAGGCCGATGTGCTCGTTCTGGGCGGCGGCGTCGTAGAGCAGCACGTCGAAGCCGCGGGCGTCACCGGCGTGCGGGAGCACCAGCGAGAGCAGCAGCACGAAGACGGCACCGGCCACGACCATGGCGCGCACGCCCGGATCGATCTCACCGGCGATCTTGCGTTCGACCGCTTCGAGCTCGGAACGGAACTGTTCGAAATCCTGGCGGTCCTGCGGCGCTGACTTCATCGTCTCCTCGTTCGGCTCCGGGGCTGAATTGTCCTGTGACGCTTGGTCTTCGGGGTGTTCGTCCCCGCCGGGGCGCTCGGTCATGACACCGCGCAGCCCGAGTCGCAGCCGGAGACAACGGGTTCCGGGGCGGGCGCGCCGATCCGCGGCAGTCCCAGACCCACGCCGATGGGCGCGGTCTTGGGCGTGATGCCGCGCTCGCTGGCGTCGCCCGCGCGGGTGCGGCGATGATCGCGCACCTCGCTGTCGGCGATGAGGTGATGCGGCGCGGCACCGGTGATGTCGACGGTGATCAGATCGCCCGGACGGATCTCGGTACCCGGGGCCGGGTCGGCCGGGGGCCGGAAGTGCACCAGCCGACCGTCACGCGCCCGCCCGCTCATGCGCGCGGTGGCGGCGTTCTTCTTGCCCGCGCTGCTCTCGGCGACCAGCAACTCCACCTCGGTGCCGATCAGCGCCTGATTCGCCTCGAGCGAGATCTGCTCCTGCAGTGCGATGAGCCGCATGTAGCGCTCCTGCACCACTTCCTTGGGCAGCTGATCGGGCATCTCCGCGGCGGGCGTACCGGGGCGGATGGAGTACTGGAAGGTGTAGGCGCTGGTGAACCGGGCCTGGCGCACCACATCCAGGGTCTCCTGGAAGTCCTCCTCGGTCTCGCCGGGGAAGCCCACGATGATGTCGGTGGTGATGGCCGCGTGCGGCATCGCGGCGCGGACCTTCTCGATGATGCCCAGGAACTTGGTCTTGCGGTACGAGCGCTTCATGGCCTTGAGCACCCGGTCGGAGCCGGACTGCAACGGCATGTGCAGCTGCGGGCAGACATTCGGGGTCTGCGCCATCGCCTCGATGACGTCATCGGTGAACTCGGCCGGATGCGGGGAAGTGAAGCGCACGCGCTCGAGGCCCTCGATGGAGCCGCAGGCGCGCAGCAGCTTCGCGAACGCGCCGCGGTCGCGCTGTTCGGTCGGGTCGGCGAAGGAGACGCCGTAGGCGTTCACGTTCTGGCCCAGCAGTGTCACCTCGAGCACACCCTGGTCGACCAGCACCTGCACCTCGGCGAGCACGTCACCGGGTCGGCGGTCCACCTCCTTGCCGCGCAGCGACGGCACGATGCAGAAGGTGCAGGTGTTGTTGCAGCCCACCGAGATCGACACCCAGCCCGCGTAAGCCGATTCGCGCTTGGCGGGCAGCGTGGAAGGGAACGCCTCCAGCGACTCGATGATCTCGACCTGCGCCGCTTCGTTGTGGCGGGCGCGCTCCAACAGCACCGGCAGCGAGCCGATGTTGTGCGTGCCGAACACCACATCCACCCAGGGGGCCTTCTTCACGACGGTGTCGCGGTCCTTCTGGGCGAGGCAGCCGCCGACGGCGATCTGCATGCCGGGCCGCTCGGCCTTGATGGGCGCGAGGTGGCCGAGGGTGCCGTAGAGCTTGTTATCGGCGTTCTCGCGCACCGCGCAGGTATTGAAGACCACCAGGTCAGCGGTGTCGCCCGGGGCGGCCTTGCGGTAGCCCGCGTCCTCGAGCAGGCCCGAGAGGCGTTCGGAATCGTGCACATTCATCTGGCAGCCGTAGGTGCGCACCTCGTAGGTGCGCGCGGCGTCCAGTTCCACCGAGTCACGTGCCGAAACCTGTGCCAACGAATTCACCTGTCCAGGGTAAAGGCTGCGGCTTCGGAGGTTACGGCCCGGTGTCGAGTCGGGGCGCAGTCGGGCTGCGAGGACCAAAGACGAGCATTTCGGGCACTGGCCCTCTAAGGTCACTGGTCATGACCGACGCCGTCCCGTCCCTCACCAAAGACGCGCCGATGATCTCGATGCGCTCGGTGGACAAGCACTTCGGTGCCCTGCACGTATTGCAGGACATCAATCTCGAGGTCCCGAAAGGGCAGGTCGTCATCGTGGTGGGGCCTTCGGGCTCCGGCAAGTCGACGCTGTGCCGCACCATCAATCGGCTCGAGACCATCGACTCCGGCACCATCGCGATCGATGGCGTGCAACTGCCCGCCGAAGGCAAGGCCCTGGCCAGGCTCCGCGCCGATGTGGGCATGGTGTTCCAGAGCTTCAACCTGTTCGCGCACAAGACCATCCTCGACAACGTCATGCTCGCGCCGGTGAAGGTGCGCGGGCTCGACAAGGCCAAGGCCCGCGCTCGCGCCATGGAGCTGCTCGAGCGCGTCGGCATCGCCAATCAGGCCGACAAGTATCCGGCGCAGCTCTCCGGCGGCCAGCAGCAGCGTGTGGCCATCGCCCGCGCGCTGGCCATGGATCCGAAGGTCATGCTCTTCGACGAGCCCACCTCCGCACTCGACCCGGAGATGGTGTCGGAGGTGCTCGAGGTCATGGTCCAGCTCGCCAAGGACGGGATGACCATGGTCGTGGTCACCCACGAGATGGGCTTCGCGCGCCGCGCGGGCAATCGCGTGCTGTTCATGGACGGCGGCCAGATCGTCGAGGACACCGACCCCGACTCGTTCTTCACGGCACCGAAATCCGAACGCGCCAAGGACTTCCTCGGCAAGATCCTCAGTCACTGACGCCACCCGTATTCACCAGAGAGAAGGTTTCGATGAGGCTCAAGAAGACGCTCCGGCTCGCCGCCGGGGTGATCGCGCTCGCGGTCGTCGCCAGCGGATGCGGCGGCGGCAGCGACAAGACCGCCAGCCAGAACGCCGCCGACGGCAAGCTCACCATCGGCATCAAGTACGACCAGCCGGGTCTGAGCCTGCGCAACAAGGACGGCTCGTTCAGCGGCTTCGACGTCGATGTCGCCACCTACGTGGCCGAGCAGCTGGGCGTGAAGCCGGAGAACATCACGTTCAAGGAAGCGCCGTCCGGTCAGCGCGAAACGCTCATCGAGAACGGGCAGGTCGACTACATCGTCGGCACGTACTCGATTACCGACAAGCGCAAGGAGAAGGTCGATTTCGCCGGGCCGTACTACGTGACCGGCCAGTCGCTGCTGGTGCGTTCGGACAACACCGATATCACCGGCGCGGAGTCGCTCAACGGCGGCAAGAAGCTGTGCTCGGTCAAGGGCTCGACCCCCGCGCAGAACGTGAAGGACAAGTACGCGCAGTCAGTGCAGTTGCAGGAGTACGACACCTACTCGCTGTGCGTGGAGGCGCTGAAGGCCGGTGCGGTGGACGCGCTCACCACCGACGACATCATTCTGCGCGGTTTCGCGGCGCAGAACCCGGGCGCGCTGAAGGTGGTCGGCGACCCGTTCACCATCGAGAAGTACGGCATCGGCGTGAAGAAGGGTGACACCGAATCGCGCAACAAGATCAACGACGCGATCGAGTCCATGCTCTCCAGCGGGGCCTGGGCTGCGGCACTGGAGAAGAACTTCGGCAGCACCGGATACAAGGTGCCCGCTCCGCCGCAGGTGGACCGGTACTGAGCTGATTGACGTGCGCGCCGGGCGGAAGCGATTCCGCCCGGCGCGCAACGCACTTCGATCGAAAGGGTTGCGTCTGCCGTGTTCGATTTGATCTCGGACTATCAGGACCGACTGCTCGACGCGTTCTGGGTGACCATCAAACTGACCGTCCTCTCCGGAATCGGGGCCCTCATCCTGGGCACCATCGTCGCCGGTATGCGGGTGGCCCCCGTGCCGATCGCACGGTGGGTGGGCACCGCGTACGTGACCATCTTCCGCAACACCCCGCTCACACTGATCATGGTGTTCTGCTCGCTGGGCCTGTACTCGCAGCTCGGCATCAAGCTCGCCGGTGAGGGGCCGAACGACCTGGCGGAGAACAACTTCCGCTTCGCCGTCCTCGCATTGAGCGTCTACACCGCCGCTTTCGTGTGCGAGTCGCTGCGCTCGGGCATCAATACGGTGCCGCTCGGGCAGTCCGAGGCGGGGCGCTCGCTCGGGTTCACGTTCTTGCAGAATCTGCGAATGGTGGTGCTGCCGCAGGCTTTCCGCGCGGTCATCGCACCGCTGGGCAGCGTGCTCATCGCCTTGACCAAGAACACGACCATCGCCTCCGCGATCGGTGTCGGTGAGGCCGCGCTGCTCATGGCGGAGATGATCGAGACCAATGCCGCCACGCTGGCCATCGGTGCGATCTTCGCGGCCGGATTCGTGATTCTGACTCTGCCCACCGGCCTGTTCTTCGGCTGGCTGGCCAAGCGATTCGAGGTGGCCCGATGAGCGCGATCTCCGTTCTCTACGACGCGCCCGGCCCCAAGGCGCGGGTGCGCAACTGGATCTACTCGGTAGTGGTCGCCGCGGCGATCCTGGTCGCCGGGTGGCTCGTCTTCAAGGCGCTGGACGAGAAGGGACAGTGGGCGGCCGAGAAGTGGAAGCCCTTCCTGGAATCGCAGATCTGGACGACCTATCTGTTCGAGGGCCTGAAGGGCACACTCACGGCGGCCGCGATGTCGATCGTGTTCGCCTTGGTGCTCGGCATGCTGTTCGGCATCCTGCGGCTCTCCGACCACCGGTCCATTCGGATCGTGGCGGGCACCATCGTGGAGATCGCCCGCGCCATCCCGGTGCTGATCCTGATGATCTTCCTGTTCGCCGTGTACTCCCAATACAACCTGTTCCCCAATGAGCAGCTGGCGCTGGCGGCCGTGGTGACCGCGCTGACCGTCTACAACGGCTCGGTCGTGGCCGAGATCGTGCGGTCGGGCATCAAGTCGCTGCCGAAGGGGCAGACCGAGGCCGCCGTGGCGCTCGGTATGCGCAAGACGCAGGTGATGACCTTCATCCTGCTGCCGCAGGCGGTGACGGCCATGCTGCCCGCCCTGGTATCGCAAATGGTGGTGGCGCTGAAGGATTCGGCGCTCGGCTACCAGATCACCTTCCTCGAAGTGGTTCGCTCCGGTGCGCAGTTGGGTGCGGCCGAGCAGAACACCTTCCAGTCGCTGCTGGTGGTCGCGGCCATCATGATCGTGCTCAACTACACGCTCACCTGGGTCGCGACGCGGCTGGAGCGATGGCTGCGCACGCGCAAGCGGGGCAGCCGGACCGTGGTGGGCGCGGATACCTCGCTCAATGTGCCCGGCATGGATATCACTTCCGGCAAGGCGTAATTCGCGCTTCGAAGGGCGGTGGCGACTCCTGGTCGCCGCCGCCCTTCGTTCATCCTCGGGGGCGCACCGGCAGCGCGGACATCCCGCGAATGAGCAGGCTGTGCTGCCAGTGCGGGGTGAAAGCGGCGTCGGCCAGTGCGAGATCCGGGAAGCGTCGCAGCAGCGACCGGAAGGCGATATCGGCCTCCAGGCGGGCGAGAGGTGCGCCGACGCAGAAGTGGATGCCGTGGCCGAAGGCCAGATGTCCGGCGGAATTGGCGGTGACGTCGAGTCGGTCGCCGCCGTGGTAGCGGGCCGGGTCACGGTTGGCGGCGGCGAGTGCGATATAGACGAATTCGCCTGCGGGGATATCGGTTCCGCCGATGGTGACGGGTTCGTGGGTGTAGCGGATGGTGGCCCAGCCGACCGGGCCGTCGTAGCGCAGGAACTCCTCCACCGCCGCTGGGACGGCGTCCGGGTCGGCGCGCAGGGCGTCCCATTGGGATCTGTTGCGCAGCAGGGCGTGTGTGCCGTTGCCGATGAGATTGACCGTGGTCTCGTGCCCGGCGACCAAGAGCAGGAAGGCCATGGCGACGAGTTCCTGTTCGTCGAGGCGGTCGCCGTCCGGGCCGGGTTGGACGAGTTCGGAGAGCAGATCCTCGCCCGGGTGGATCCGCTTGTCCACCATCAGCTTTCGCAGGTACTCGGTCATGCCGCGCGTCGCCGCCGCGCGTTCGTCCATGGTGCCGCCGGAGCTCACCAGGATTCGCGTCCAGGCTTGGAAGTCGTCGCGCTCGTCGACCGGGACGCCCAGTAGTTCGCAGATCACGGTGACGGGCAAGGGGTTTGCGAAGACCGCCATGAGGTCGACCTCGTCGTGAGCGGCCATATCGTCGAGCAGGGCGGCGGTGATCTGCTCGATGCGGGGGCGCAGGGTGGCGACGCGGCGGGGCAGGAAGGCCTTGTTGACGAGTTTGCGCAGGCGGGTGTGCGCGGGTGGATCGGTGTTGAGCATGTGGGTGGCGAGCGCTTGGGCGTTGGCGTCGGTCAGGGTGCGAGTGTTCTTCTGTCGGAACAGGTCGTAGAGGGCGTCGGAGCCCTTGCGCAGCCTCGGGTCGGCCAACGCCGCCCGGCCTTCCGCGTGCCCGATGATCACCCAGGAGGGCGCGCCGCCCGGGAAGCGAATGCGATGCACCGGGCCGTGGGCGCGCCAGCGGTCGTAATAGACGTGTGGGTCGGCATAGAAGTCCTCCCCCACCATCTTGATCGGTTCCGTGATCTCGCCCATGCCGTCCTCCTCCACCACCCCGGGACCCGCTGTGGCGACAACGCTACCGAAAGCGCTGGAGGACCGCCGTTTTCGCAGTTGGCGGCCGAACTTGTCGGTGGGTTGGGTGAGAATGCCGGGCGTGACGAAGACCGAGCGGCTCTACGCGCTCGCCGAGGAACTCCGCGCGTACAGCCCGCGCCCCCGGACCGCGCGCCAACTGGCGGCGCGGCTGGACGTGACCACCCGGACCATCGTGCGCGATATCGCGGCGTTGCAGCAGTCCGGATTGCCGGTCGTGGCGATGACAGGCCCGAACGGCGGATACGCCTTGGCGCGCGGCAGCACCCTGGCCCCGGTGTCCCTGACCCCAACCGAGGCGACAGCCCTGATCATGGCGCTCCCCATGCTGCGCGGCACACCTTTCGAACGCTCGGCCCGCGCGGCGGTACACAAGGTGCTCGCGGTCTTGCCCGAGAACGATCGAACAACGGCAACAGAACTCACCGACCGAGTGCGGTTGCTCCGCCAGGAAGTCCCACCGGTACCCCCGGAAGTCCTCGAGGCCCTGGTAATGCACCGCCTCCTACGCATGGACTACACAGACCGCAACGGCGACACCACCGCCCGCACCGTCGAGCCCCTCGCCCTACTCGCCGGAGAACACTGGTACCTCTACGCCTGGTGCCAATTGCGCTCCGGCGTCCGAGGATTCCGCCTCGACCGAATCCACACCCCCGAAGTCCTCCCCACCCCCGCACCCCACCGCGACATCGACCTCTCCGCCATCCCCATGAGCAACGGAAAACTCATCGACGTCTCCTCCATAACCGACCTCCCCCTCTCACCCCGCTCCTGACCCCAATTCGCACGGCCTGTGCGTTTGAGTACTCGAAGTGGATTAATTGTAGGAGTGTGTGCATCCACCTCTCAGGACCAGGCAAATGCCCTCGGCGACAAATGCTTTGAACGACATTAATGTGGTTACGTCGCCTGCCTTTCCTGACTTTAGCTGACGCGACCTGGGAGCCGTTAACCTGCGATTCCAGCCGTCGGACTGCACTAATGCTGTTTTAGAGACAATTCACTGAAAGATACACCCGGAGTTGTGGCGCGGCGGGGCCTCCGCCGGGATGTGCCACCCAGGTGGTTCAAGTGAGGAAAGTTTTCCTCCCGGTACAGCTCCCGAGGCGCGAGCGCAGTGGGATTACCTCCCGGCACAACACCCGGGGGCTCGGGCACGGCGGGTTGCCCTCCTGCACAACCCAGAGGGCTCGGCCGCGGTGGGTCGCCTTCCGGGACGACTCCCGGAAACTTGGGCGCGGTGGGTCGTCTTCCGGGACGACTCCCGGAGGCTTGGGCGCGGTGGCTTGCCTTCGGGCACAATCCACGAGGGGCTCGGGCGCGGCCACTTGCCACCCGGCACAACACCCGAGGCCCAGTGCCTGAACCTCCGTGTGTTGTCCCGGACGGCAATCCAGTGCCGGTTAGGCGCTCGAGCAACAGTTCAAGGCTCGAACGCGGTGGAATTACCTGGCACACAACACTTGGGTATTGGGTGCGATGGGATTAGTCCCGGCAGAACTTCCGGGCGCTTAGGAGTCGTGGCTTTACCCCCGGCACAAGTTCCGAGGGTCGGAGCAGTGGGATTGGTTGTCCGACACAAGGCCCGGGGGCTCGGGGGGCGATGGGTCGTCCCGGGGGCTCGGCCGCAGCGGGTTGCCTTCCGACACAACCCACGGGGGTTATGGGGCGACGGGGTTATCCCAGGGCGATTCCCGGGGTCTGGTGCGAGGTTGTCCCTCCTTGGGGACGCTCACCACGGGGGTTGGGAGGCGGCGGGTTCGCTGCTCGACGTTGTGCCCGGTGGTGGTTCTGATGCGGTGGGTGCGCTGCTCTGGGTGATGCCTCGAGGGGCGGGCGCGGTAAAACCATGTGCGGTGGCGCGGGTTTCGCGGAGGTGGCGTGCTTCTATGCGGACGTCGGCCTGATACAGGACCTCGTCGGGATGATGCACGTGGTTGACTTCGAGTAGACCGGTCGGGTCTACGTGGGCGGGGGCTCGCCACCCGACTCTGCCGGGATGGTCCGAGTTCTGGTCGAGGACTTCGGTTTCCCATCCTGAGGTGGTGCCGGTGATTCTGGCGTGGCATTGATCGCACGCCAAGGTCAGGTTTTCGATGTGGGTCAACCCGCCTTGGGCGAAGCCGAGGACATGGTGCATCTGGCACATCGTCGCCGGGGCCGAACACCCGGGACGGGTGCAGCCGCGATCGGTCGCGATGCGCGCGAGGCGCTGCCACTTGTTGGCCAACCGAACGCCGGGTGCGAGGTGCAGGGGCTTGTTCTGGGTGTGGTCGAAGACCATCAGCGTCGGGATCGAGCCTTCGGCCATTTCGAGGGCGGTCTTCATCGGCACCGTCCCGCCGGTGGCGGTCGTGGCGCACCCGGATGCCTTCTCGACGTCCTCGACGGTCATGGTCAGCACGACACTCACGGGGATACCACGGTGCTTGCCAAGCGTTTCCGGGCCACCGTGCTTCAAGTAGGCCAACAGCGCGTCGTGGTTGCGCTGGGCTTGGCTGCGCGTGTCGCGCGCGGCAGCCGCCTCGACGAGGCTGCGGTCGTCCCCATCGGGATCGGCGACCATCGGGCTCTCGGGATCGTCCGGATTGCACATCCCTGGGCGCGCCCACTTCGCGAGCATGGTGTCGAGGAACGCGGTGGCCTCGGGGTTGAGCAGGCCCTTGAATTCGATCATGCCGTCGATGCGTTGGGTGCTGCGCACAAGCGAGCGCATCCGCGCCCGATCCCGGTCCGACGTCAACTTCCCGTCCGGATCCAGGAAGGCCAGGATTCGCGCGCCGACCTTCTTCAACCCATCGGGAGTGCACACGCGTGCCGACTCGACCAGCCGTTCTTCCGCCTCGGTCCGCGACTGCTGTTCGACGCTGGCGGGGATGCGGTCCATGACCGAGATGATCACCCGAACGTGGTCGGCTGAGACCTCGCCCGCGGCTTGCGCGGCCGCGGTGAGCGGCAGTGCCGGTGGCAGGTAGCCGTTGGGGCTGAACCGGCGGTCGTCGAGGTGCTCGGCGGCGTTGGCGCGCGCGGCGGCGTCGCCCTTGGACAGGTTCAACGTCTCCACAAGAAAGCTGCGCACTCCGGCGGTGGGACTGAACCCATAGCGCTGCGCCAACCCACGGTCGGCGACCACTTGCGCGAAGCGATGTTGCATCACAGCGACTTTGCGCGCGAAGCACTCGAATTCACGCATGTGGTCGATGAACTCGTCATCGGACAAAGAAGTCACAGAGTTGTCGAGCAGGGAATCGAGAAGGACGTCGAGGTTCGCCAATGTGGCGACCGCGCCGTTCTCGTTGATTTCCCCACCCGAAGTCATGCATCGATTCTATCGCGAAATGCGTTGTCCCAGTGCAGGAATTATTTCTGATATCGGTATCTTCAAATTCTTCTAATCTCTAAAACAGCATTAGTGCAGTCCGCAGGCTGGAATCGCAGGCCAACGGCACCCAATGTCGCGTCAGCTAAAGTCAGGAAAGCCCCACAACGCAACCCCACTTAATATCGTTCAACCAAACGACCGCCCAAACCACAACCCATCCCCAACATAAGGTAGCCCTCCCCTCCTACATTTAATCCATCTCCAAGAACTCAAACCCCTCCAACTCCCCCTTGACCACAGAAAACGCAACCCCCTGCCCATACCCCCTCCGAGCCAACATCCCCACCAACCTCCGAACAACCTTCTCCCGCTCCAACCCCCGAGGCAACGTCCGCAACTTCCTCCGCACCAACTCCGCCGCCCGCTCCCTCTCATCCTCAGCACTGATCCCCTCCAGCGCCGGTTCCGCATCCTCCTCCGACACCCCCTTGCGCCGAAGCTCCAGCGCCAGCGCCCTCTTCCCCTTCCCAGAGAACGTATGCCGCGACCGCACCCACTCCTCCGCGAATGCCGCGTCATCGATCAACCCGACCTCGGTGAGCCGATCAAGAGCACGATTGGCTACCTCAGCCGAAAACCCTTTGGCCGCAAGCCGATCCGCCAACTCTGCCCGGCTGCGCGCACGATCCCCCAATAGTCGCAAGCAAACATCTTTGGCCTGCGCCACGGTCCCTCCCCCGGGCAACCCCTCCCCGGCCGTTCCACCACCCCGTCCAGAACGCCGCCGCCCCCGCCGCCCCGACTCACCGACTTCAGCAGGGGTCCCGCCGTCGTCGGAAGCAACATCAGCGGAAGCAACACCATCGGAACCGTCCACGCCGTCCGCCCCACCGAGCTCCCCCGAGCCCGAATCCTCTTGCCCCCGAAGAGCCTCAGCCCGCAAACGGCGATCAGCCAACACAGCCTCGAACCGCTCCCCCGCCTCGAGATCTTCCCCCGCTTCGGAAGCGTCCACCCCGGCAGGGGCGAGCGGCGCTTCCTCCCGCCGCCGCCCCCGCCCCGACCGTCGCTTCCCCGCCGTGCTCCCCGCACGCCCGGTCCCCGCCGACGCCTCCCGCGCGAACTCCGCCCCGCCGTACGGCGCGGTGTCGAACGCCCCAGAGCCACTGCCGCGCCCCTGCGCGGCCATCTTGTCCAGCTGCCGTCGCAGCCGTTCGATCGCCTCCAGGCGGGTGTCACCCACCCCCGGCCGGGCAGGCCGGGGGTCGGGGGAATCCCGTTCTGTCATCGAACGATTCGGGTCAGAAGTCGGCCGGAGCCTCGTCACCGGCGGTGACGTCGGCGCCGATGCCGAGCTTCTCCTTGATCTTCTTCTCGATCTCGTCGCGCACGTCGGTGTTCTCCAGCAGGAACTTGCGGGCGTTCTCCTTGCCCTGGCCGAGCTGGTCGCCCTCGTAGGTGTACCAGGAGCCGGACTTGCGGACGAAGCCGTGCTCGACACCCATATCGATGAGCGAGCCCTCCTTGGAGATGCCGTGGCCGTAGAGGATGTCGAACTCGGCCTGCTTGAACGGCGGGCTGACCTTGTTCTTGACGACCTTCACGCGGGTGCGGTTGCCGACCGCGTCGGAGCCGTCCTTGAGGGTTTCGATGCGGCGCACGTCCAGGCGCACCGACGCGTAGAACTTGAGCGCCTTACCGCCGGTGGTGGTCTCGGGCGAGCCGAACATGACGCCGATCTTCTCGCGCAGCTGGTTGATGAAGATGGCGGTGGTGCCGGAGTTGTTCAGCGCCGAGGTCATCTTGCGCAGCGCCTGGCTCATGAGGCGGGCCTGCAGACCGACGTGGCTGTCACCCATCTCGCCCTCGATCTCGGCGCGCGGTACCAGCGCGGCCACCGAGTCGATGACGACGATGTCGATGGCGCCCGAACGCACCAGCATGTCGGCGATCTCCAGCGCCTGCTCACCGGTATCGGGCTGCGAGACCAGCAGCGCGTCGGTGTCGACACCGAGCTTGCGCGCGTAATCGGGATCCAGTGCGTGCTCGGCGTCGATGAACGCGGCCACACCACCGAGGGCCTGCGCATTGGCCACCGCGTGCAGCGCCACCGTGGTCTTACCCGAGGATTCCGGACCGTAGATCTCGACAATGCGGCCACGCGGCAGACCGCCGAGCCCGAGCGCGACATCCAGCGCGATCGACCCGGTCGGAATCACCGAAATGGGCTGGCGCGCCTCCTCGCCCAGACGCATGACCGCGCCCTTGCCGAAGCTCTTCTCGACCTGAGCCAATGCCAGTTCGAGCGCCTTGTCGCGATCAAAAGCCTGTGGTGCCATCGTCGTGGTCCCCTTCTCGATGGGTGAGTCTCAATCTGTGGTTGGCGCCCACGTTAGAGGGCGGCACCGACAAGTTCCGCCGCCAGCTTAGACGAACACCTGTTCGATGCAATCGACACGCCCACCGACACGCAGAATCGATCCGGCAACCGCCCCGCTCACCACGTCGGCGTGATCCGATCACCACCCAACAGCGTCTGCGCCTGCTTGAACACCCGCAGCCCCGTCGTCACCTCCACATCGGTGATCCCTTCCAGCGCCCCCAACCGCTCGGTGAGATAGGCGTACAGGTGCGCGGTATCGCGACAGGTCAGCGCGACCACCAGATTGGTCGGCCCCGTGGTGGCCGCGACGAAGGCGACCTCCGAATGCGTCGCGATGGCCCGCCCCACCGCATCCAGATCGGCGGGCCGAACGCGCAACCACAGCGCGGCCCGCGTGGTGTATCCCATGCGCGACAGCGCGAAGTCGAGATCGAAGTACAGCACCCCCGACACCACCAGTTCCGCCATCCGTCGTGCCACACGCGTTGGCGTCCAACCGGTTTCGGCGGCGATCTGGGCATAGGGCGCGCGCCCGTCCCGCGCCAGTATCGCCAGCATGGTCTCATCGGCGGGTGAGAGCTCGGGCGGCGTATCCGGCCCCGCCATGTCCTGCCAGGACCGCCGAGTCCCCAACTCCCGCAACTGCTCCTCGTCGAACAGCCGACTCCACCGCGGCCACTCCTCGTCGAGCTCGAACCGATGCATCACCTCGTGCGCGACCAGACCGGTGACCTGTCGGGCGCGCGGAATCACCCGCAGCAGCAACGCATCCCGCCGCTCGACGGTCCGAGGACGGCTGATGCACATCACCTCCGACCCCGTCGACAGCAACGACACCCAACTCAAATCGGGCTGCCGCGCAAGCGATTCCGCCAGCCGCACCGCCCCCTCCGGCGTGGAGCGAATGCGCAGCACGAACCGCGCATGCCCGAGCGGCACACTGTTGACCTGCCCGGAGACGTGCACCATCCCACGCTCACGCAGCGACCGATAGCGCCGAGCCACGGTCTGCTCGGAGACATCGAGTATCGCGCCGAGCTTGGCGAACGGGATACGAGCGTCGACGGTGAGCGCGTGCACGATCTGCTTGTCGAGCGTATCGAGAATGGAGGATTCCTCCGGTAGAGCATCCAGCACAGGAGGAATCTAACGCGAATCCCCTCGAATCTGGAGGCTCCATCCGGCTTTCCGTATCGGATTCCGCCGCTCGTGCCACTACCGGATCGGCAGCTCCCACGAGTCGTCCTCCGGCCCACGCGGTCCGAAGATGCGGCGCTCGGCCTCCTCGATCGGGGTGTCGTTGATGCTGGCCTCGCGGCGCGACATCAGGCCCTCCGGGGAGAATTCCCACAGTTCGTTGCCGTAGCTGCGGTACCACTGGTTGTTCTCGTCGTGCCATTCGTACTGGAAGCGGACGGCTATGCGGTTCTCGCGGAAATCCCAGAGTTCCTTGCGCAGGGCGTACCCGTTCTCGGTGGCCCACTTGCGTTTCAGGAAGTCCACGATTTCGGCGCGGCCGGTCATGAACTCATCGCGATTGCGCCACACCGAGTCCTCGGTGTAGGCCTGGGCGACCTTCTCGGGATCGCGGGTGTTCCAGGCGTTTTCGGCGGCGCGGACCTTGGCCTTGGCCGATTCCAGGTCGAAGGGGGGTAGTGGGGGACGCATGAGAGGGTCCTTTCAGGGATTGACGGGGGATAGTTCGGACGCGCCCCAGCGCAGCGGGCTGGCGTTGGCGATATCGACCACCTCGGTGATGGTGAAGTCGATCGATGCCTGCGCTCCCGGCGTGAATGTGGTGTCGTCCCAGGTGATTTCGGCGGTTCCGGTCAGTTGCAGCGTGGAGCCGGTGCGCCAGTCCGGGATCAGCAGGCCGCAGCGTGGTTCGGCGGCGATATTGCCCAGGGTCATGAACATGGAGTTGCCGCGATAGTCTGGCCACCGCAGGCGCGTCGGGGAAAGCACCTGGAGGAAACCGGGATTGCCGCCGCGATGGGAGGCATCGGCATTGCCGTCACGGTCGGCGGAGGCGATGAAGAAGGCGTCCGCGGCCGAGACGAACTCCTGTTGCGCGGTGTCGAGTTCCGTCGAGCGCCGCACGGAACCCGGTGCGCCGCCGCGCCACTCGTCGATACCGCGCTTGGTGATGTACTTGGGGCAGTTGGAGTACACCTGCTCGGTAGTGATGCGAAGCCCCGTATCCGTCGGCTCGGCAAGGCCGTTGACGCGCATGCGGCGTCGCCGCTGCGGCTGTAGGGCGATCATCCCGAGGCGTCGCGGCGACCGCAGGGCCTCCGCGAGCGGATCACCGGGTGGCGGCAGCGCGTCCACCACGATGTCGCGTTCGCCGGTGGCGCGGGCGAAACCGGCCGGGCCGACCAGCTGGCTCGCCCACAGTCGCCCCGCGTCGTCGGCCGCGGCGAGGACGACCATCGGCTGTTCGGCGAGGAAGGCGGCCGCGGTGTGCGGAATGTCGGCGCGGATCATGCGTCCGACATGCTGGGCGATATCGGCCTGACCCATGCGCTCCTGCACGGCCAGTTCACCGGGGTGGTAGCTGACGGTCATCGGATCCTCCGTGGGGCACGCGGCCCGCGCTCCAGGTCGCGGGCCGTCTATCGGTGAAACGCGCTGCGGCTCAGAAGAATCCGCAGGTCGGTGCGGAACCGCTCGGCGCGGGCGCGGAGTCCGCGCCGCTGGGCGCGTACACCTCGAGGCGAATCCCATCCGGATCGGCGAAGAAGATGCCGCCCGAGGACGCGCCCTCGCCGTGAGCCACCACACCGTCGTGGGCGAAGGTCACGTTCAGGTCCTTCAGTGTCGTCTCCACCGAACGCACCTGGTCGATGGAGTCGACCTGGAACGAAAGGTGATGCAGGCCGGGGGTTTTGGCGGAGAACTCGCCGTCGCTCTGCTGCCACAGCGTGAGCACGAGCTTGCCCTCCGCGCCGAGGAAGGCGAAGCGCTGCTCGCCCTCGGTGCTGGCGCCCAGCTGTTCGAAGCCGAACGCACGGCGATAGAAGTCCACCGAACGGGTCAGGTCGGTGACGTTCAGGCCGATGTGGCCGGTGGCGAGCTGGGGTGCGGCCGTCGTCATGATTCCTCCGGGAAGATCTAACTGTCTTTGTCTGTTTTGACGGTTAGAACATAAGAGCAGTGCGAACCCACTGTCAACCCCCAACAGAAATTTGAGTGGTTAGAATGACGGTGCTTCAGCCGATACCCACAGGGAGCTGGTTAACCTCAGACATGCCCGATCCACGCCCGCACCTCGGCGAGCCGCTCGCATTGGACCTGCTCAACACCCGTTGGATGGGTGCGGACGGCCTGGTGGACCTGCTCACCGACGTGCCGGGTCTGCGGCAATGGCTGGCCGACAACGACCTCACCGCCCGCTGCGCCGCCGACGAGGCGACCCGCCGGGCCGTGGTCGAAGCGCGCGAGGCGATTCTGCGGGCGGTGCGCGAGGAATCGGTCGACGATCTCAACACGGTGCTCGACCACGGCCGCATCCGGCGCGCGCTCACCACCGACGGTCCGGCCGACGAGGTCGAGGTGGCGCACCGGGAATGGCTACCGGGCTGGCTTGCCGCCGACAATCTGCTCGGGCTCCTGGCCGCCCCCGAACGCATCAAACAGTGCGCGCACCCGCACTGCGTGCTGTGGTTCTACGACACCTCGAAGAACGGCGCACGGCGCTGGCACTCCATGGCGACCTGCGGCAACCGCGCCAAGGCCACCCGGCACTACGCCAAGAAGAGCGGGGACACCGCGGGCGACTGACGCCTGCGGCCATGCGCGACTACCAACGCGCCTTGGGCACATCGAATTCGGCGCACAGCGCCCGCCACACCTCGCGCGGATCGACCCCCGCCTCGATCGCCTGCGCGCCCGTGCGCCCATAGGCGGGCAGAACGTGATCGTTCAACAGCGCGTCACCGCGCGCCGTACCGAACTCGGTGTACAACAGCTCCTGGAACTCCGTCAACCGCACGGCCACGAGGGTACGCCTGCGGTCATCGACCACGCGGCCGCGCCCTGTGGTGGGCACCGCTACCGCGTGCTCGGACCCGCGCCTTCCCGAGCGCTCGGGTCGTCCGGTATTGCGGGCCGACCTCCGCTCCAAGCGGAGACGAGCTTTCCCACCGTCATGGGTGCGCGCGGGCGGCGGCGACAACGTCGTGGCACACCCGCACCGGGTCCGACACCACGCTCGCATCGGCCGCGGCCTTGCGGGCGGCGTCGATGAACGCCGGTTCGTCGAGAACCTGCCGCACCGCGGCGCGGACGGCCTCGGCGGCCAGCGGACGCACCAGCACCGAACTGCCTTGGCGGGCGGCACGATTGGCGAGCTCCCACTGATCGCCGCCGCCGGGCACCGTGACGATCGGCACCCCGGCGAGCAGCGATTTGGCCAGCAGCCCGTGGCCGCCACCGCCGACCACAACCGAAGCGTGGCGCAGGATTTCATCCTGGCGGCCCAAACCCGCGGTGGCCCAGGGCGGCAGGTTCGCGGGCGGGGTGTCGAGCATGGAAATGGCCACGCGCACACCGGCGCCGTCGAGCGCCTCCAGCACCGTCTCGGCCATACCGGTCACACCCGTATGGGCGGTCGACGGCGCGACCATGACGAGCGGATCATCACCGGGCGGCAGGTCGAGCACGTGCTTCGTGGGCTCCCACAGCAGCGGGCCGACCAGATGCGCATTGTCGGGCCAGTCCGGCCTCGGCACCTCCAGCGCGGGCAGGGTGGCGATGAGCCGCGCCGCCGGTCCCGGATCGCGCGGCGGCAGACCGACACCCGCGCGCGCCCGCTCCCGCTGCTCCTCGCCCTGGCGGATCGCCCGCGCGGTCAGGCCGCGCAGTACCGCATCGCGCGCCCGCCCGCCGAGCCCCTCGCCCGGGGCGAGCCCACTTCCGATGGGCGGCAAGCCTTTCGACGGCAGGTACAGCGGATGCGGCGACAGCTCCACCCACGGCACCTTCAGCCGCTCCGCCGCCATACCCCCACCGGCGGTGAGCACATCCGACACCACGAGTTCGGGCAGCATCGCCCCCAGATCCGGCAGGATCTCGGTCGAAATATGCGCCGCCCGTTCGTGAATCCGGCGTCCGGCATCGTCATCGTCGTCCTCAGCACGCGGCGCGAGCCCGCGCAGCCGCCGCACCCCGATCCCGGCCTCCAGGGCCGCGTCGAACCACCGGGGTCCGGTGAACAGGGTCGGCTCGTCCCCCGCCGCGAGGAACCGCAGACACAATGCGATCGCCGGGAACGCATGCCCCGGATCCGGTCCGGCCACCACCGCTACTCGCACGCGCCCAGCCTGCCACACACGCGAGACCGCCACATCCCCGCCGGGGTGGGCACACACGATTCACATGTTCGAATGCGCATAGTGCCGTGGCGGTATCGCGGGGTGGGGTCAGGCGCTGAAGTAGTACAGCTCGAAACCCGTGGCGCGCGCGGCCGGGAAGCCCTCGATCGGTCCGGTGGACATGTCGACGATCGCCCGGGCCTGGTCGATGACCGGTTCGGGGCTCAGCGCCTCCAGGTAGCGGCGGTGCGCGACCAGCGATTCGATGGCCGGGTCGATGGTGTCGGTGACATCCACGGTGTGGGTGGCGGTGCGGCCCATGACCGCCGCCCACTTCGGCGACCAGATGGGCAGATCGGCGAGTTCGGGGTGAATCCACTCGTTGCCCGCATCCGAGATGGCGTCGAGTCCGGCCCGTCCGACCGCGCGATGGTCGGCGCTGTTGGCGTACCCGGGTCCCCAGGTGTCGCTGAAGTTGAACAGCACCACCATCTCCGGCCGGTGACGGCGAATGGCGGCGGCCAGATCACGGCGCAGCGCGAGCGATTCCTCCACGCGTCCATCCGGATAGCCCAGGAACTCCACCTCGCTCACGCCCACGGCCTTGGCGGCGGCGATCTCCTCGGCTTCGCGCAGCGGCCCGGATTCCGCGGGCGGCAGTCCGGCGATTCCGGCCTCGCCGCTGGTGACGAGCACGTAGCGAATGTCCTTGCCCTGCCTGGTCCACCGGGCGACGGCGGCGGCAGCGCCGTATTCGATGTCATCGGGGTGCGCGACGATGACGATGCCGCGCTCCCATTCCTCGGGTAGCTGCTCCATAGCGCCATTCAACAGGATCCACGCCGGACGCAGTCCCGTTCGCCGTCTCACAGCGCCCCGAGAATGCCCTCGAAGGCCGCCTCCGCCGCGCCCAACAGCTTCAAATCCGCTCCGAGCGTGGACTTCTCGATGCGAACACCGCCGAGCGCCCGGCTCACGATACTGCGGCGACGCACCCGCTCCCCCAGCTCCGCCACCACCGCGTCGGGCAGCGCCGTGAACAGGTCGCCGAGAACGACGAGTTCCGGGCCGAGCACATTGACCACGTTCACCAGACCGAGTGCCAGCCAGTCGGAGTACTCCCCCAGCCGCTGGAGCGGATCCGAATCCCGTTCCAAGGCACGCAGTTCCGCGACAATGGTGCCGCGTTGGCTGTGCTCGGGCAGGCCGAGCGCCCGGCACAGCGCCGCCTGGCCCACCTCGGTCTCCCAGCACCCCTCGTTGCCGCAGTGGCAGGCGCGGCCATCGGGGCGCACCGTCATATGCCCGATCTCACCGAGGTATCCGGCGGCTCCGCGCAGCAGTCTGCCCTGCGCGACGAGTCCGCCGCCGACACCGACATCCGCGGAGACGAACACGGCGTCGCCGGAATCGCGCCCCGCACCGCGCACGTGTTCGGCGAGCGCCCCGAGTTCGGCGTCGTTGGCGACCGCCACGGGGACACCGAGTACGCCGCTCATGCGCCGCCCCAACGCCACCTCGGTCCAGTGCAGGTTGGCGGCGGCGTGCACGTGTCCGTCACCGCGGCGCACCACCCCCGGCACCGAGATGCCCGCGGCGACGGCGCGCACCCCGAGATCCTCGGCGAGCAGATGCGCCGATTCGGCGACGTGGGTGATGAGTTCGGCCGGATCCCGTTGTCGTCCATACAGATTCCAGCTGTTGCGCCCGAGGATCTGGCCGCCCAGTCCGACCAGCGCGATGACCGCGCGCTCGACCTGCACGTCCACCGCCAGCACCACCGCCGCCTGCGGGCGCGGCAGTACGAGCAGCGACGGGCGGCCCGCACCGCGCCCGGGCGCGACGGCCTGGCGCGGTACCCGCTCCTCCACCAGTCCGGCCTCGGCGAGTCCGTCCACCAGCATTTTGATGGTGGACCGGTTGAGTCCGAGATCGGTGGCGAGGGCCGCCCGGGTCGCCGGTCCGCCGGTATGCAGCAGCCGCAGCAGACTGGACCGGTTGTAGCGGCGCACCTCGTCCGGGCGGGCGACGGTCATGGCAGCAAAGCCTATTCGGCCACCGCACCACGCCGTCGCGAGAGGGCGTCGACGGTGGCGGCGAGCAGCAGCACCAGGCCGGTGACGATGGAGACCACGGCCGCGGGCTGCCGCAGCAGACCGAGACCATTGGACACCACGGCCAGTACCGCGCCACCCACGACCGCGTCGGCGACGCGGCCCTTGCCGCCGAAGAGGGAGGTGCCGCCGATCACCGCCGCGCCGACCGCGAACAGCAGCGTATTGAGCCCGCCCGCCTGCGGATCGACCGAGCCGACCTTGGACGAGTAGACGATCGCGCCGATGGCCGCACAGGACGAGCAGATGACGAAAGTGCTGGCCCGCAAACGGGTTACGTCGATACCGGCGCGGCGCGCCGCCTCCCGGTTGCCGCCGACCGCGTAGATGTGGCGGCCGTAGGTGGTGCGGTTGAGGACGTAGGTGCCGATGACCAACAGCGCCAAGACGATCGGCACCACGTACGGCACGCCGGAGATCTCGATGAGATCGCTCGGCGACCGGTTCACGGTGAGCAGTACCGTCACCACGGCCGCGAATCCGATGAGCGCCAGGACTTTCGCGAGCACGAGCGGTGTCGGCCGGGTCACCAGTCCACGCCTGCGCCGCAGCACATGTCCGCCCAAGGTGACCGCGGCGTACCCTCCGGCGGCCACCACGAACAATACCCAGCTGCCCACGGTCGACAGATTGCCGTTGGCGACCTGGTCGAGCACGTGCGAGGAGCTGATGCCGAGTACCCCGCCCTCACCGATGAGTTGGAGGATCACGCCCTGCCAGGCCAGGAACAGCGCCAATGTCACCACGAAGGACGGCATACCGATCTTGGCGATGAGGAATCCGGTGATACACCCGATGGCGGTGCCCACACAGACCGCGAGCAGCATCTCGATCCACGGATTCGCCTCGAAGCCGATGGTGGCGATGGCGACGCCGAGCAGCGACATGGCCACACCGGGCCAGATCCGCAACAGCGCGGCCAGCAGCGCCGCCACCAGCAGCAGCGCCACGAAGACCACGAAGACGGTGGATCCCATGCCCGACAGCAGGTTTCCGTTCTCCACGTAGTGCATGGCCAGCACCGCGCCCGCGACGCCGGAGGCGGTACCGGCCGAGAGGTCGATCTCGCCGATGAGCAGCACGTAGACGATGCCGATGGCGATGATGGTCTGGCCCGCGCCCTGGGCCAGCAGATTGGCCATATTGTTGAGCGAGAGGAATACATCCGACAGCACCGAGAACAGCACCACCAGCGCGATGAGTCCCAAGATGGCTGGCAGTGAACCGATTTCGCCGGAGCGCACGCGGATCACATAGTCGCGCACCGCTTCCCGGGTGCTCATGGTGGTGGTGTCTATCCCGAAGTCCGCGGCGGTGCCCGGTTCGGCGGCGTGGGTCATCTCGGTGTCTTTCACGGCACGGTCTTTCACAGCACGGTCTTTCACAGGACGGCGGCTTCCGGTCGCGCCAGGCCGAGGTCACCGGAGCGGCCCGCGGTGATGAGCTCCACCACCTGGCTGTGGGTGACATCGGCGGTGCGCACCTGCGCCGCCATCCGGCCCAGGTACAGCACCGCGATACGGTCGGCCACCTCGAAGACGTCGGCCAGGTTGTGGCTGATGAGCACGACACCCAACCCCTGTTCGGCGAGCCTGCGCACCAGGTCGAGCACCTGGCGGGTCTGGGCCACGCCGAGGGCGGCGGTCGGTTCGTCGAGCAGCACCAGATTGCTGTTCCACAGCACGGCTTTCGCGATGGCGACGGTCTGGCGCTGCCCGCCCGACAGCGCCGCGACCGGTGCGCGCACCGACTGCACGGTGCGCACCCCCAGCGAGGCGAGGGTGCGGCGCGCCGCCTCCTCCATACTCGCCTCGTCCATGAGCCACGGGCGGCCGCGTTCGCGGCCGAGGAACATATTGGCGACGATATCGAGGTTGTCGGCCAGGGCGAGATCCTGGTACACCACCTCGATGCCCAGGGCGGCAGCGTCTTTCGGTCCGTGCAACCGGACCGGTTCGCCCTTGAACCGCACCGTGCCGGAGTCGGCGGCATGGATTCCAGCAATGCATTTCACCAGCGTGGATTTTCCCGCGCCATTGTCGCCGACAAGGGCGGTGACCGATCCGGCCGGGACGGTGAGATCCACATCGTGCAGTACATGCACCGGGCCGAAACTCTTGTTCAGCCCGGTGATGTCGAGCAACTGCTCACTCATGGAGATCAGCCGAGGCCGAGTTCGGTGCAGACGGCCTTCAGGTCACCGCCACAGACGTCGGCGGCCTTGATGTACCCCGCGTCGATCACCTGTTTGACCTGTGCCTTGGTAATCGTGTTCGGGGTCAGCAGCACGGATTTCACGTCCCGCTTGCCCTTGGGGTCCTGACTCACGCCCTGCGCCAACGCATCCGCGGCGGCGGTGTCGCCCTTCGCCAGGGCGGCAGCGAGTTTCGCGGCGGCAGTGGCCTCGTCCTGGATGGGCTTGAACACCGTCATGTACTGGTCGCCGCGCAGAATCGACTTGAGCCCTTCGGCGGTGGCGTCCTGGCCGGTGACCGGGACGCGACCATTGAGGCCGTTCTTCTTGAGCACGGTGATGACCGCGCCCGCGAGACCGTCGTTGGCGGCGACCACGCCGTCGACCTTGCCGCCATTGCCGGTGAGCAGCTGTTCGAAGACGGTGCCGCCCTTCTGGTTGTCCCAGCCGTCGATGGCCTGGCTGTGCACCAGCTTCAGCGCGCCCGAATCATAAAGGGGCTTCAGGATATTCGTCTGGCCCTGGTGGAACAGCGTCGCGTTGTTGTCGGTAGGGGCTCCCTCGATTTCGATCACCTGCGCGCCCGGCTTGTCCTTCAAGGCGTCGGCGAGCGCCTGGCCTTGCAGTTCACCGACTCGCACATTGTCGAAAGAGACGTAGTAGTCCGAGGATCCACCGAGGCTGAGCCGGTCGTAGTCGATGGTCGGGATACCCGCCCGCTTGGCCTTGGCGGCCACCGCACTGCCGACCTCGCTGTTGATGGCGGCGATGACGAGCACCTTCACGCCCTGGGCGATCATGCCGTCGGCGAGGGTGCTGAACTTCTGCACATCGCCCTGGGCGTTCTGCACATCGGCGTCGAAACCCTCGGCGCGCAGGGCCTTTTCGAGCATGGGCTTGTCGAAGGATTCCCAGCGGGCCGAGGTGGCGGTCTCGGGCAGGATCACGCCGACCGTGCCATTGCCGCCACCCCCGCCCGGCGAGGTCGTGTGGTCGTCGTGGTCGGTGGTATTGGAGCCGCACGCGGTCAGGGCGAGCAGGCCCGACATGGCTAGGGCGCAGGCGGCATACAGCGGGCGACGGCGGGAATTGCTTGGCAGGAGACGGTTTTTCGTCCTCATCGGGGTGACCTTTCGAGCGGCGGTCACTGGGGTGTGGCCGCCCACGACCAAATGTTGTGGGCAACAACATATGCGAACGAGGTCACGCCCGATGGGGAATTGCCCGAATCAGGGCAGCAGGATCACCTTTCCGCCCGCGTGGCCTTCCATGACGAAGCGATGAGCGGCGGCGGCCTCGGTGAGCGGGTAGGTCGCGGCGATGACGACATCGAGCTTGCGGGCGCTGAGCAGCTCCAGCAGCTCGCGCCACGCGTTGGCCCGGATTTCGGTGCCGGGGTCCGCGCCGGGCCCGCCGCCGAGCGCCTTGATACCGGCCTGCGCACTGCGGCCGAAGGCGACGATGGTGGCGATCCGCGGGCGGTCGGCGACCAGCTCGAGCGAGACGTCCACGGCTTCGTCGGTGCCGACCGTGTCGATGGCGGCGTCGATTCCGTTGGGAGCCAAGGCCCGTACGCGATCGACCAACCCCGGCCCGTAGGCGACCGGCTCGACGCCGTAGGAGCGCAAACGCTCATGGCGCGACGGTGCGGCGGTGCCGATGACGCGCGCGCCTCGGGCCACGGCCAGTTGTGCCGCGATCGAACCGACGCTTCCGGCCGCACCGTGAATCAGGACGGTATCCCCCGAGCCGACACCGGTGGCCGCCAGCGTGTGCACGGCGGTGGCGCCGACCGATTGAATGCTGGCCGCGATCTCCCAACTGACCTCGACGGGTTTGGGGATGACCCGCGCGGCGCGGGCATTGAGCGCGGTGGCGTACGCGCCGCCGTCCACCCGCGTCAGCACCTCGTCACCCACGCGAATCGGGCCAGCGGGTCCGACCGCATCGGATCCCACCGCCGTCACCACGCCGGAGAGCTCGCCGCCCATGCGCAGCGGCAGCAGCTTCGGGTCGGTGCCGAAGGTGCCGTCGTAGCGCTTGTAGTCGAAGGGGTTCACCGCCGCGGCACGCACCTCGATGGTGACTTCGCCGGGGCCTGGTGCGGGCACCTCGACCTCGACGGCGGTCAGGACCTCGGGTCCACCGTATGCGGTGGCGATAATTGCGGTTGCCATAGCGCGGTCAACATACCGGTGGCGCATTGGATTCCCCCGGGGTCAGCGGGTGGTGCGCCGACCGCGACGCAACACCAGCGCGATCAGCAGCGGGCCGCCGAACAGCGCGGTGACGACGCCGACGGGCAACTCCGTGGTCCACAGGGTGCGCGCCACCCAATCCGACCCCAGGAGCAGGGCCGATCCGGTGAGCGCCGAGGCGAGCAGCGGCGGGCTGGGCGCGCGACACAGGCGCATGGCGATCTGGGGACCGGCGAAGGCGATGAAGGGAATGGGTCCGGCGGCGGCCACGGCCACCCCGGCCAGCAGGACCGCGATGATCAACAACGCGGCGCGGTCGCGGCCCAGCGGGGCGCCGACGCCGACCGCGCAGTCGTCGCCCAATTGCAGGGGGCCGAGGGTGCGCACGACCGGGAACAGCGCCGCGGCGCAGACGAACAGCCCCGCGGCGGCCGCCGTGGCATCGGTCCAGTCGCGGCCGTCCAGGGAACCGCTCAACCAGGTCTGCGCCGCGGCGGCGTGGCGCACATCCGCGTGTGCGATGAGCCATTCGCTGATGGCGCGCAGGAAGATCGTCACGGCGATGCCGATCAGGATGAGGCGGTAGCCGTCCACGCCGCGACGCGAGGCCAGCAGGTAGACGCCCAACCCGGTGAGCAGTCCGCCCGCGATGGCGGCGGCGTTCGTCCCGATCAGCCCGGTGAGCAGGCCGATGCCGGTGACGCCGGTCGCGGCGGCCACGGCGACGACGCCCGCCCCGGCGGTGATACCGAGAATGTCCGGTGAGGCCAACGGATTTCGGGATACCGCCTGCACGATCGCGCCGGACAGGCCTAGCGCCGCGCCGACGACCATGCCGAGCACCGCGCGCGGGAGTCGAAATTCCATGACCACCAGGCGGGTTCCCGCATCACCGGAGGCTCCGGCGAGGGTGGCGAACACCTCCGGCAGCGGTATGCGGTATTCGCCGATCGCCACGGTGGCGGCCGCCAGCACCACGATGAGCACGGCGAGGGCGATGAGCGCCAACACCATTCGCGGTCGCCACACCGTCGAGACCGGCCCCAGGCGCACGGGTGGGCGGGTGCGCCGCAGCAGTGTGCTCACCCGCGCCTCACTCGACCGGACCAGACCAGCGCCACGAAACACGGTGCGCCCAACAGTGCGAGCATGGTGCCGACGGGAATCTCGCCGGGGCGCATGACCATTCGGCCCGCGATATCGGCCAGCAGGACGAGAACGGCTCCGGCCAGCGCCGCGTACGGCAGCAGCCAGCGGTGATCCGGGCCGGTGAGACGGCGCACGAGATGCGGAACCATCAGTCCGACAAAGGCGATCGCCCCGCAGGCAGCGGTCGCCGCACCGGCGAGCAGGGTGAGGGCGAGCAGGCCGAGCAGGCGGGAGCGGACGATATCGACGCCGACGCCGCGCGCCACGTCCTCGCCGAGGTTGAGCATATTGATCACACCCGCCTGGGCGAAGGCCAGTATCAGGCCGAGCAGGATGAGCGGCAGGGTCACCCACAGCACATCGAAGCCGCGCGCGGCGATGGAGCCGGTGTTCCAGAAGCGGAAGACATTGAGCGCGTTGGTATCCGAGAGCACCGTCGCCGAGGTGAGGGCGCTGAGGAACAGGGTGAGGCCGGACCCGACGAGGACCAGGGTCAGCGGTCCGCCGTCGGCGGCTTGGGCCAGGCCGAACACCAGCACCGCCGCGAGTCCCGCACCGGCCAACGCGAACCAGACGTAGGCCGACGGTGAGCGCAACCCCAGCGCCGCGACGGCGACCACGACCGCGAAGGCCGCGCCCGCGTTGACGCCGAGCAGGCCCGGATCGGCGATGGGGTTGCGGGTGTGGCCCTGAATGAGCGCACCGGCGGTGCCCAGGGCCGCGCCCGCCGCGATGGCGAGCAGAGTTCGGGGCAGGCGCAGCGTGCGGATGGTGATGGCGGCGTCGTTGCGGGCGGCGCGGTCCGGGGTCATGGCCGCGATATCGGCCGCGTCCGTGGTGAATCGGTCGAACAGCGCGGTCCACACCGTGCCGAGGGCGATACTGTGCGCGCCCACGGCAAGGGAGGCCGCGACGCCGACGAGCAGGGCGCAGACCAGTAGCGACAGCCCGATCACGCGGCGACGGCGCGGGGCCCGGCGCACGGTCGCGCCGGGTCTCGTCAGTGTCGAAGACGCCATCCGCCGGTCAGTTTCGCGGCGTGGTCTGTTCGATCAACGGGACGATGCCGTCGAGTGCGACCGGAATGGAGAGAATGGTCTGCCAGCCGAAGGCCTTCTCCACCGAGTTCTCCAGATAGATGGCGCGGTTCTCGCGCATGGCCGCCAGGACGGCCAACGACGGATTGCCGGTGATGGTGGGGCGGCCACCCGCGGTGTAGGACAACTGATCCCAGATCAGCAGGTCCTGGTCGAGTAGGCGGGCGTTCTCGAGGGAGACATCGACGAAGAATTTGTCGCCGGTCAGAGCGTCGTATTCGGTGGGGGTGCGGAAGCCGAGGTTCTGGAAGAACCGGGAGCGTCCGTCCTCGCGGCCGAAGACGCGAGGTTGGCCGTTGCTGTAGGTGGCCACGGCGGCGGTGCGTCCGGCCCACTCCGGATGCGCGGCGCGGACGGCGGTGAATTTCGCCTCCACCTCGCCGATCAACTGTTCGGCCTTGGCGGGCTGGCCCAGCGCCGCGCCGATCTGGCGGGTTTTGTCCTGCCACGGCATGCCGTAGTCGATGTATCCGGCGCGCGGGGCGATGACCGGGGCGATCTTGGACAGCGAATCGTAATCCTGCTGCGTCATGGCGGAATTCACGCCGATGATGAGATCCGGTTTGGCGGCGACGACCTTCTCCACCGGAATCGCGGCGGAGCCCAGGTCCACGAGGTTCTGCGATTTGCCTTGCAGGTAGGGGACTTTCCAGTCCTCGACCTGATCGTTGAACCATTTGCGGGTGAGTACGGGCACCGCGCCGAAGGCCAGGACGTATTCGTCGTCGGCGTAGCCCACGACCGCGATGCGCTTGGGGGCCTGCTCGATGGTGGTCGCGCCGAAGCGGTGTTCGACCGTCACGGGGTAGGCGCCCGCCTCGGGCGTGACCGCGGGCATATCGCCGGTGGCGGCGCTGTCGGTGCTACCGCAGGCGCTGAGGACGGACGCGGCCAGCAGCAGACCGAGAACGACGCTCAGGACACGCCGCCCACGTGGTGGTATCCGCACAAGACTCCTAAGTAAAGTAAGGCTCACCTAATAGGTAGCCTGCACCTTGCCAGAATCTCGTGCCCGGCGTCAACAGCGTCGATTTCCGCTGCTCATACGCGAATCGGGCTGTACGCGACCACTTTCGCGGACAGCCCGACCGGCTTGCCTGTAACGCCTACAGTTTGCTCACCGTGTTCTTGTCCGATCCGGATACCGCCTTGTACAGCAGGTACAGACCGAATACGACCAGGCTGATCATGAGAATCGGGAACAGCCCCTTGATGAGCGCCCCGATAATGGCCAGGGCGATCCAGACGACCGCGACCACGCCGATGATCTTCCACAGCATTGCTACCTCCCGAAGTCCCGAACCGGCGAACGCGCGATCCGACATCTCCCATACTGACAGTCGTGCATTCGAAAAACACCAGGTCAGCAGCGATATCGGGGAAAGTTCCGGGTATACCCTGAGGCCGGGTCACCGCAGGGCGGACATTCGTTTCAGGAAAAGTGGCGGGCCGCCGAAGGTCTCGGCTCGACCCTTCCGAGCGGCAGCGCGGACCGGTAGGGGCCGCTCAGTACCGGGGCGGCTCGGCGCGGAAGCGGCTGTCGGCGAGGTCGGTGAGGGCCTGTGCCCAGCCGTCGAGGCGGTCGGCGGCATCACGCAGGTTGGCCATGGCCCAGCCGAGATCGTCGCCCAGGGCGGCGCTTTCGGGGACGGCGAGGACGCGCGCGGCGGCGGTGACCATCTGCTCGTACTCGGCGACACCGCTGTCGAGGCGTACCGCGATGGCGCGAATGTGCTCGCCGAGTGGGGAATTCGCCTGTCCGAGCATGCCCGCCGCGTTCTCCATGGCGACCAGGTCCGCGGCGAGCGCGTGGAGGGCGGCCGCACCGGAACCGGCCGTCTCGAGGGTGTCGACGATATCGTCGGCGGGCAGCCGACCGGATTGCGCGATCTGATTACCGAGCCCGTGCATGGCGCGCTCGGCCCGCACCAGCCGCGAGATCGCCGCCCGCGCCGCCGATCGCAACGGCGGCAACTTCCGTGGCACGAAAGCCGCTGGCGGCAAAGGGTCCTTGCGCAATTGCAGATACCGCTTGGTGGTCACGGCCGCACCGGTCACCAAGGCCACCGCACCACCGCCGACCACGACCACCGCCCACGCGGGAGCCGAAATCAACACCAGCCCAATGGTTCCAATGGTCGTCACCCCCGACGCGGTCCCCAACCGCAGACTCCGCCGCCGCACCCGCCGACGCTTGCGCAGTTCCCGCTCCCGAGGATCGGCCCACTTCCGCACGGCCGAGAACGCCTGCTCCCCCATCCCCCGCAAGGTCTCCGGCAGCCGCTGCGTCAACTCCTCGGGCTCGATCCCGGTGGGAGCCAACATCTCCCGCATCGTCTCGGCGGCAACAGACCGACGCTTACCACCCCGACGAGTGCCCTCAGACGCCCGCGCGCCGTACGACGGAGCCGGACCAGCCCGCCGCTCTCCCGCATTCCGCTCGCTGCGCGCATCGGACTCGCCCCACACCTCGCGTTCCGCGCGATCGGCTGGTGCCCAGCTCTCGCGAGCGGCACCGACGTCGAAGCCGGGCAAGGGGTTCCACGCCCGACTCGCGCGCTGTGTGGCCTCTGATGCGCCTGAGGAAGTGGCCTGATGGGGGCCGGTCGTGTGGTCGCGGTTCGGGGCTTCGCCGTAGGGCCTGTCGGTGGGCGGGTGCGGCGGCTGCGACGGCCGTTGGGTCGCAGGGGTTTCGGGGGTGGGGCGTTGGATCGGCACGGTCGGGAACAGCGGGATCGAGAAGCCGGTTGGGGGCGGGACGGGGCGCTCGGCTACCGGCTTGCGGCGGAAACGGGCGCGGGAGACCGCGGGCTCGCCTTCCGCCCGCGATCTCCCCATCGGTCGATGCCTTTCGATTACTGCTGTGGCGCGCTCACTGCTGCTGCGCGCTGCGGTCCTTGTTGAGCTGGGCCGGGGCCGGGTTGGCGGCGGTCTGGCCCTGGTTGAGCTGACCGGCCTGGCCGCCGGAGGGCAGGGCGTCGCCGCGCATGGAGGCACGGATCTGCTCGAGGCGGCTGTGGCCAGCCATCTGGATGGAGGCCTGCTGGACCTCGAGCATGCGGCCCTGCACGGAGTTCTGGGCCAGTTCGGCGGAGCCGAGGGCATTGGCGTAGCGGCGCTCGATCTTCTCGCGCACGGCATCCAGGCTCGGGGTGGTGCCGGGGGCCGACAGCGTGGAGTCCATCTGCTGCAGCGAGGCGGAGACCTGCTCCTGCATCTTGGCCTGCTCCAGCTGCGAGAGCAGCTTGGTGCGCTCGGCGACCTTCTGCTGCAACAGCATCGCGTTCTGCTCGACCGCCTTCTTGGCCTGCGAGGCGGCCTGCAGCGACTGGTCGTGCAGCACCTTCAGATCCTCGACGGCCTGCTCGGCGGTGACCAGCTGCGCGGCGAACGCCTCGGCGGCATTCGTGTACTGGATCGCCTTCTCGGTATCGCCCGCGGCGGAGGCCTGGTCGGCGAGCATAACCGCCTGCCGGGCATTGGCATTGAGCTTCTCGACCTCGTCGAGCTGGCGGTTCAGCTTCATCTCCAGCTGACGCTGGTTGCCGATCACGGACGCCGCCTGCTGCGACAGGGCCTGATGCTGGCGCTGGGCTTCCTCGATAGCCTGCTGGATCTGAACCTTCGGATCCGCGTGCTCCTCGATCTTGGAGTCGAAGAGGGCCATCATGTACTTCCAGGCCTTGACGAACGGATTAGCCATCGATTGATCCCGCCTCCATCTGACGTGCCGCGCGGGTGTGCGCGACATAGTGCGCGACCGTCACGCACCCCGTTGTGTCCCTATCCTCCACTGCGCGGCAGTCGAGCCGGTTGAGATCCTCGGCGGTCCCCCGGAGGGGACCGTCGCCGCACAACAACTCTGGCTCAAAGCCTACCGAGAATTTATCCCTTTCGGCTCCACCACACAGCTCACAGTCGTCACCACCCGGGCTATCACTCCGCCGGAACCAGCACCAGCCGATCCGACTTCGGCGCCGGAATGACGATGCGGGGGCCGAACGCGCCGTCCCCACCGCGCGGCGTCAAACCCGCGCCGCGCGCCTTCACCGGAGCCGCCACCGCGTTCGCCGGAGCGGCGCTGGCACGCGCGGGCACCGACTCCTCGCGCTCACCGTCGCGGGCGGGCGCGGCCGTGCCGACGGCCTCGCGCTCGGGTTCACGACGCGCCTGATCGGCGTCGGCCATGGCGGCACTGACATCGAAGAGGACCTGCGACAGCGGCAGATCCAAGGCTTGGCAGATGGCTGCCAATAGTTCGCTGGAAGCTTCTTTTCGGCCGCGCTCGACCTCGGACAGATAGCCCAGACTCACCCGTGCCGAGGTGGAGACCTCACGCAGCGTCCGACTCTGGGCGACCCGAGCGCGCCGCAGACTCTCCCCGATCGCTTCTCGCAGCAGCGTCATCTCGTTCTCCTCACTCGTCGCCGGACTCAGCGTCTGACTGGACAACGTCCAGCACCGCCCGCGCGTTCCCGGCCCCCTCAACCGCTCCGCAGGCCGCGGAGAAGTTCGGTGATCGCGGCCCGAACCGCACTCACCCTGATCGTCCACCGGTCTCCCGACAGTTTCAACCGGACAACCTCGGTGCCCTCCGGACCGGACAGGCCCAGGAACACCGTTCCGACCTCGCGGCCGTCCTGCGGATCGGGTCCGGCCACCCCCGTCAGACCGATTCCCCAGTCGGCCCCGCAACGCTGCCGCGCGCCCACGGCCAGCTGTTCGGCGGTGCTCGCGGCGACCGGACCGTCGGCGGCCAGGGTGTCGGCGCTCACACCGGCGAGGGTTTCCTTGAGGTCGGTCGCGTACACGATGAGACCGCCGCGCAACACCGCGCTCGCCCCCGGCACCCCGGCGATGGTGGCGCCGAGCAGTCCGGCGGTGAGGGATTCGGCGGTGGCGACGGTCTGCCGCGCGGCGATCAGCGCGCGCACCAGATCGGCGGCGGGCGCCTCGGCGGTGAGCGGATCGGTCGAGGAGGTGGTCATGGGCGCGGACCCGTCAGGCGGAGTGGCGGGGTGACCCGAACCAGAGCCGGGCCGCCTGCACCACGTAGTCGAGACCGGTGACGACGGTCAGCACCACGGCCACGTACATCAACGCCATTCCCGTTGTGGCCCAAGCGCCTTCGAGCGGCAGCACCAGCACCGCGATGGCGACCGACTGCACCAGGGTCTTGAGTTTGCCGCCGTGACCGGCGGGAATCACACCGCGCCGCACCACCGCGAGCCGCAGCAGCGTGATGCCGATCTCGCGCACACCGATGACCAGGGTGATCCACCACGGCAGATCGCCGAGCACGGACAGCCCGATCAGGGCCGCGCCGATCAGCGCCTTGTCCGCTATCGGGTCGGCGAGTTTGCCGAAATCGGTGATGAGGCCGTACTTGCGGGCCAACTGCCCGTCGAAGCGGTCGGTGATGGCGGCGATGCCGAACAGCGCGGCCGCGGCCCACCGCCAGTTCGGGTCGTGGCCGCCGTCGGCGAACAGGGCCAGCAGGAACAGCGGTACGAGGGCGATGCGCAGTACGGTCAGCACATTCGCGATGTTCATCAGCGGCACCGCCGCCGGTTCTATCTGCGAGTCGGGCCGCGGTGCTGGAACGAATTCGGAGCGCGGCGCACTCGCGCCCGTCCAGCGCCCCTCTTCACGTTGCACCGTCACCAGCGCCCCCACCGGCCGGTGAGACGGCCACGGGACCCGGATGATGCCGGGAAGCAGGGGGACTGGATGTCGGACACACCCCCAGCCTATCGGTAGCAAGGCCGACTACTGTGCACCCCATGACAACACGGGCACCTCACAGCGGTTCGGCGGACGGCGAGGCGACGGGCACCCCCGTCGTGCGCCGCGCCCGAACCTCGGATGTGGCCCGGATCAAGAGCCTCGTCGACATCTACGCGGGCAAGATCCTGCTGGAGAAGAACCTGGTGACGCTGTACGAGGCGGTCCAGGAATTCTGGGTGGCCGAACTCGACGGGCGGCTGATCGGCTGCGGCGCGCTGCACGTGCTGTGGGCCGATCTCGGTGAGGTGCGCACGGTGGCCGTCCACCCCGATGTGAAGGGGCTGGGCGTCGGACGGCTCATCGTCGACCAGCTCATCACGGTGGCGCGCGAACTGGAGCTGCGGCGATTGTTCGTGCTGACCTTCGAGGTGGACTTCTTCGCCCGGCACGGCTTCGTCGAGATCGACGGCACCCCGGTGACCGCCGAGGTCTACGCCGAGATGTGCCGCTCCTACGACACCGGTGTCGCCGAATTCCTCGACCTCAGCTACGTGAAGCCGAACACGCTCGGCAATACTCGAATGCTGCTGAACCTCTGACCTTTTCGCTCGTCCCACTCTCAGAAAGCCACACCCGTGCCGATCTTCGCCGTCCACTACACCTACACCGACGCCACCGCCGCGGCCCGCGCCGAGCATCGCCCGGAACACCGCGCCTGGCTGAACAACCTGGTCGACGAGGGTGTCGTCCTCACCAGCGGCCCGTACCCGGATGGCACCGGCGCGCTGCTGATCTTCCGTTCCGAGGACGCCGAGACCCTGGCGAACCTGCTCCCCCAGGACCCGTTCGCCAAGCTCGGCCTCATCGAGGATGTGCGGGCCGTCGAATGGCTGCCGGTGATGGGCGCGTTCACGGAGTAGCCGGACGGCGGCCGTCAGCGGCCGAGCGCGATGACCTCGAAGTCCAGGGTGACCTTCTTCGAGACCATGAGGCCGGTGGCGGCGTTCCAGTTCACGCCCCAGTCGTTGCGGTCGATCGTGGTGGCGCCGCGCAGCTGGATTCGCCGACTGCCGCCCGGGCCGGTGCCGACCTCGGAGAGCTCGAACTCCACGGTGACCGGTTTGCGCACGCTGCGGATGATCAGGTCGCCGGTGACCGCCAGGGTGGTCGCGCCGGTTCGGGCCGCCGCGGTCGCGAGGAACGTGAGCGTCGGGTAGGTGTCGGCGTGCAGGAATTTGTCGCGCAACAGGCCGTCGCGCTGTTCGTTGCCGGTGTCGATGCTGTGTGTCCGCAAGGTCAGTTCCGCGCGGAATTTCGCGGGGTCGGCGTCGAGGTGGGCGGTGCCGGTGAAATCGCCGAATTCGCCGCGGACGCGGCTGCCCATCGTGTGCTTGGCGACGAAACCGATGCGTGTGTACGTGGTGTCGAGGGCGAAGTCACCGGTCAGTTCGTCGAGTGTGATCGTGGTTGTCATGCCGATACGACGAAGTGGCCCGGAGGAATGTGAGGCGCGAACTCACATCTCGGGGTGCTGTGTCGTCGGATCGGTAGGACCGATGACGGAAGGCGGGCGCACCATGACCACCCACGACGAGGACGGCGGCCTCGACCCGAGTTTGGCCGCGATCATGAGCGAGCGACGGCAGCTGATCAATCTCGCGTATCGGCTGCTGGGGACGCTCGCCGACGCCGAGGACGTGGTGCAGGAGACCTACGCGCGCTGGTACTCCATGTCGCGGGCGGAGCAGGAGGCCATCGCCTCCCCCGGTGCGTGGCTGACCCGGGTCGCCAGTCGGATCTGCCTCGATATGCTCGGGTCGGCGCGCGCCCGGCGCGAACGCTATGTGGGCGAATGGATTCCGGAGCCGCTGCCCGCGGCGACCGACCGTGGCGCTCGCGCGGCGGGTGGGGCGGCCGATCCGGCCGATCAGGTCACCCTCGACGAGTCGGTCAATATGGCCTTCCTCGTCGTCCTCGAGGCGATGACCCCGGCCGAGCGGGTCGCCTTCATCCTGCACGATGTGTTCGGCTATCCCTTCGCCGAAGTGGCCTATATCGTCGGGCGGACACCGGCGGCCTGTCGTCAGCTCGCGTCGTCGGCGCGGCGGCGCATTCGTGACGCGCAGGCCCCCGCGACGCCGGTCGCTCAGCGCGCCGATCTGGTCCGGGGCTTCAAGAAGGCGTGGGACACACAGGATATCGAGGCGCTCATCGGGCTGCTCGACCCCGACGCCACGGCCATCGCCGACGGCGGGGGCATTGTCGCGGCCATGCTGCATCCGATGCACGGTGGCGAGCCCATCGCGCGCTACTTCCTCGCGCTCGCGGGCCAGGTGTCCGGTCTGCAGGTGCTGGAACGCACGGTCAACGGCCAGCCCGGCCTGGTGCTGGAGTTGGACGGCAACACCGAGGCGGTGCTGGCCTTCGACGTCGACCGGGACCGGATCACCCGCATCTGGGCGGTCCGCAATCCGGAGAAGCTGCGGGCCTGGACCGCGAGCTGAGGACGCTAGGCGGCTCGATCCGCGCCGATCTCGACATCGACGACCACGCTGTGGTGATCGCTCGGCCAGACGCCGTCGACGGCCTCGTCGAACGCAAGATGCGCGGCGCGAATCTCGCAGCGCGCCTTGGGATGTGCGTGCCACGATCCGGTGAAGACGTAGTCGATGCGACGCCGATGCCCCGGTTGGCGCACGATCTGGTCGAGCAACGCCGCGGTGATCGCGTTGTCGACGCTCCAGGTATGGCCGGGCCCCTCACCGGCCACCTCCCACGCATCGTGATAGTGCACGCTGCGCCCCGAAAGCGATTGGCGGCCGGTGAGATAGCGAATACTGGCCGCCTCCGGGGCCGCGTTGAAATCCCCGGCGATGATCGAGGGCAGGTCGGTGCGGTGGCGGGCGTCGAGATCGGTGAGCGCCAGCGCCTGCTGCTCGCGGACGGCTTCGTCGTCCAAACGCCAAGCCGCCGTATGGGATACGAACAGCACGTCACCTTCGTCGGGCAGCGACACGTGTGCCGCCACGGTGCACCACGGCACATCCCCGGCTCCCCGGACCCGTTGATCGAGGACCTCCACCACCCGGTGCGGCCAGCGGCTGGCCACCGCATTGCCGCCGTAGCGGTCGACGAAGGGCGGGGTGTAGGACATCGCCTCGGACTGGTGGGTGCCGTGCAGGCCGGTGCCCTCCAGCAGCGCGGCGAGATGGTCGGTGTCGACGACCTCTTGGAGGGCGACGAGATCCGGTGCGAGGCGGCGCAATTCGCTGTTGAGCAAGCCTAGCCGCCGGGGGTCGCCCTCGGTGTTCTGCACATTGATGGTGACGGCGCGTAGACGCATACGTGTGCTCCTTGTTCGCTGTAGGTACACCACTCCGACGGGGCAGCGCCTCGAAATGTGAGGCGTGCCCGGTCGGTGCCTACAGTGAGTCCGCCTGTCGGATATGGCCGTCGGCGTCGAGTTCGAGGACGGTGTCGATGCCGATGCGGCGCAGGAACGGGTAGTCGTGGCTGATGATCAGCAGTGCGCCGCGATAGTCGGCCAGGGCGTCGACGAGTTGGTCGACGCTGGCGATATCGAGGTTGTTGGTGGGCTCGTCGAGGACCAGCAGCTGCGCCGGAGGATCGGCCAACAGCAAGCGCGCCAACGAGACTCGGAAGCGCTCACCACCCGACAGCGTCGAGACCGGGCGTTCCACGCTGCTGCCGCGCAGCAGTAGGCGGGCGAGCTGGTTGCGGATGGTGGCGACCGGGGTGGCGGCGGCGACCGCCACGACATTGTCGAGTGCGCTGGCCCGCTCGTCGAGGTCGTCGAGGCGCTGCGGGAGGTATCCGACCCGATCGGTCGACAGGACACCACGTTCCGGGTGCCGCCCGCTGAGCAGCTGCTCGACCAGGGTCGTCTTCCCGGTGCCGTTGCGACCGGTGAGCGCGACGCGTTCCGGGCCCTGGATGATGATGGCGCGGTCGCCGTCACGCAGTTCCGCGATGCGTCTGCTGCGCGGCACGTCGGGGTCGGGCAGTTGCAGGTGGATGTGCTCTTCGCGGCGCACGCGAGCGGCCGCGGCGGCCAGCGCGTCCTGTGCCGCGACGACTTTCGCGTCGAGGGTGGTGCGCATGGACCCGGCCGAGTTCTGCGCGTTGCTGGCGCGGTTGCCCGCCAGGATTCTCGGAATGCCGCCGTTGCGCTGGGTATTGCGGGCGGTGCGCTCGCGGCGGGCGAGTTTGGTCTCCGCCTCGATGCGCTGGCGCTTCTCGACCTTCAGCGCCTGCTCGGCGGTGCGCGCGGCCTGTTCGGCGGCGGCCTGCTCCTGTTCGACGTACTCACGCCACGCGCTGTAGGGGCCGCCGAACACCTCGAGGGTGGCGGCGCGCAGCTCCGCGGTGGCGTCCATGTGCTCGAGCAGTTCGAGGTCATGACTCACCACCACCAGGGTGCCGGGCCAGGAATCCACGAATCCGGCCAGCTTGGCACGGGTTTCGCGATCGAGGTTGTTGGTGGGTTCGTCGAGCAGGGTGATCGGGGTGCGGCGGATCCGCAGGCCGGTGATGGCGACGAGCATGGCCTCCCCGCCCGAGATCTCGCCCACCCTGCGGTCGAGATCGCCTGCGCCGAAACCGATGTCGTGCAGCGCCTCGTCGGCGCGGGCTTCGATGTCCCAGTCGTCGCCGATGGTCTCGAAGTGCGCTTCGTCGGTCGCACCGGATTCGATCGCCCGCAGCGCCGCGAGGGTGTGTTCGATGCCGAGCAGTCGGGCGATGGTGTCGTCGCGGCCGAGGGTGAGCGTCTGCGGCAGATAGCCGACCTCGCCGCTGGTTTCGATCTGGCCGGAGGTCGGGGTCAGGATTCCGGCGATGAGCCGCAGCAGCGTCGATTTGCCGACGCCGTTGCGGCCGACCAAGCCGGTGCGACCGACGCCGAGGGTGCCGTCGACCCCGGCGAGGGCGACGCTGCCATCGGGCCATTCGAAGGTCAGATTGCGCAGGGTGATCGCGGATGACATGGACATGGTTCGTCGACTCTCTCTTGCTCGCGAACGAGCGGCCGCATATGCGCCGAGGTCGCGAAGGACCATGGGGCGCAGGTGATTTCGAATATGTGCGGAAGCAGACGAAGGCGGATTGGCGCGCGCACGAACGATCTCGGGCCGTCCACGACGGGACGCCGAGCTGAATGTACGGGTGGGAGCGCCGCCTTCGACCGGGCGGCTACAGTCTGTCGACTTCCTCGATCATCACGTGATCAACGCTACCACTCGGCCGCGCGCGACCCGGGGACCCGTACCACGATCCCGTCCCCGTGATTCCACTCCGATTCAGCGATAACGGGCTTCGACTTGACGCCGCTGAATCAAGGTGATTCGATTTGAATCATCATGGTTTCAGTGAATCAACCGGCCGAGGGCGCGAGAGTAGCGGCAGTTGCCGCCGCGAATTCCGTTGCGCCCCAGTCGCACCCGCGCCAGCATCTGGGCGCGGAGTTGCGCCGGTTGCGGGATCTGGCCGGAATCTCCGGCCGGGAACTGGCCAAGCGGGTGGGCATCAGCCAGTCGACGCTGTCCCGGATCGAAGCCGGGCATGTGGTGCCGCCGCTGCCGCAGGTGATGGAGTGGGCCAAAGCCGTTGGGGCGGATGCCGATTGCCAGAAATCACTGCGCGGCATGACCGAGGCGGCGCATTCCCCCGAGGTGCGGGACTGGGCGGCGTCGCTGGCCGATCGCGTGCATCTGCAGGACGATGTGCGCGCCTTCGAGGAGGCCGCGCATGTGGTGCGGAACTTCCAGCCGACACTGGTGCCGGGTCTGCTGCAGACCGCCGACTACGCGCGCCGGGTGTTCGACACCTTCGACCCGCCCTATACGCCCGACGCGGCGGCCGCCGCCCTCGCCGCGCGCCTGGAGCGCCAGCGGGTGCTCTACGACCCCGCCAAGCGCTTCGAATTCCTGATCACCGAAGCGGCCCTGCGCTTTCGGCCCGGACCGCCGAGGGTGCTGCTCGCCCAATTGGACCGGATCATCTCGATCGAGACCCTCGATACGGTCGGCATCGGGGTGATTCCGCAGGACATCGAGGCGAGCACCACGATTCCGCACGGTTTCGTCATCTACGAGAACGAGGACCACGCCCTGGCCTCCGCGGAACCGATTCCGGGAAGCATGGTCACCCGTGGACCCGAACTCGTCGACGCCCATCGCCGCCGGTGGGCGGCATTGAGCCGAATGGCCTTGTTCGACAACGATGCCCGCGTTTTTCTCGCCGATCTGCGGGACGAAATCCACCGCATCGCGATCGATTGACCTGATTCCAGCGGCCGCACGAGGGGTCGGCCGCACGTGGGGTGGTGGTGTCGCAGCGAATTCGCTGCGACACCACCTGCCCGTCAGTCCCCGAAGTCGAATTCGCCAGCCCGCACGCCCGCCGTGAACGCCCGCCACTCCGATTTCGTGAACCACAGCGTCGGACCGCGCCGATCCTTGGAATCGCGCACGGCGATGCGGCCCTCGTGGTGCGCGACCTCGACGCAGTCGCCGCCACCGTAACTGAAACTGCTCTTGGCGAACCAAGGCCCGCGGTGCTCCCCGCGAATCGCATTGCAGTTCATAGCATTCATTCCTTCCCCCGGAGGGTCACTCCCCATGACCCTGCTCGCGAACCGCTTACGACGAACACAGTGCAATCCGAACCACCGGCCGCGCAACCGAATTCACCTGGACCCGCAGACCGCCATACCGTGCTCCTCATGACCTTGATCCTACGGCGACCCACCGACAAGTTACGGCGCCGTACCAATGGCGAACCAGCAGCTCGAAAACCGTTTTACCGCAGCACAACCCCCCTGCTACCGTCATCCCATCACCTAGACCCGACGACCGGAAAGGCGGCCCAGTGACCAAGCTGATTCAGCTCCCCCACACCCCCGCCCGCGCCCGTCGCCGCCGCGTCGGTGTATCGATGTCCTTCTGACACTCCCGGTTCTCTCCGGCCTTTCACCACCCCACAACGGTTCGCGCACCTCAGCGCCGAGCAAGGCGTCACCGTCGACGCCGCGCGCGAACCAAGCGTTCGTAGCTCAACGGACAGAGCACTTGATTACGAATCAAAAGGTTGCAGGTTCGAATCCTGCCGAGCGCACAGAATCAGCCCTCTGAACAGGCATCGGATCGTATACATCTCGCTGATCGGAACGCGAGGATCTAGCCGAGGCGCGATTTCTTCCCGCGCGGAGTTGTCAGACCGTTGTCGCGGAACCAATCGTCCAGCACCGCGGACACTCGTTCCGGCGTGGGATCGCTTTTGATCATCGCGCTGACGCGCTGCGCCTGTGCGATGGTGGGCAGGAATCCGACCAGCAGAGCGGGGAGCAGGAGCCTTCGAGCCAAAAGCTCTCGAGCCGATGCCATCTGTGGCCGACGCACGACCGAGATGTTGACGCGGATGGCGTGTTCGTTACCGCGTGAGACACCCGGTCGATCGGTTTCGATAGCAGCGTAGCGGAATCCGTGTGCGAGGTTGCAGGAAGCACAGGTCATCGGACCGCGCCCGAGGCGGCTTGCGCACTCGTCGCAGACGATACGATCGAGGGCGGCGTCGACAATCCGCCAGTCGTGTCGGTCGGGTTCGGCGACAACGAGTTCGGCGAGTTCGAGTTCGCTTTCGCTCTGCCAGTCGGTGAGGAATAGGTGCCACTGCTCCTCGACGATGTCGTCGACGAGGAGCCGACAGCGACGACAGTCGGGCGCCCCGCTGTACTCGTAGCCGCCACACTCCGCGCACCACGCCAAGGCAGCGCCGACAGAGGGTCTCATCCTTCGATCATCGCGCCGCAGCGGAAACCAGCGCTACCGAATTGTTCATTCGACCGAGACCTGAGGGCAGGGCCTCGCCGACTACGTCGAGAGCATGATCGCCGGTGCCCGACACTGACGACGGAAGACTTGTACCGTGGTTGTATGCGGTACACCGACTGGGGCGAGCGGTCCGCCCGCTGGTCTGGAATCCGCAGCGAGACAGTCGATCTAGGCGACACTTCGGTGCACTACCTCACGACGGCGGGTGAGCGAACGCCGTCGGGTGCTCCGGTTCATCTGCTGGTTCCCAACCCGGCGGGTAGCGCCAGCAATTTCATCGAGGCGCTGCCAGCTCTGCGCGAGCACGGGCGCGTGATCGCGGTGGACTTGCCGGGATCGATTGCCGGGCATACCGCTTCGCCGGACCGGCGCGCGACCACGGTCGAAGCCGACGCACTGTTCCTGCGAGACTTCACGGTCGCGTTGGGACTGGATTCGGTTGTGGTGCATGGCTGGTCGGCGGGTGCGATGATCGCGATGTTGCTCGCCGACATCGCGCCTGAACGCGTGACCGGGCTCGTGCTGGTAGCGCCCGCTCTTCCCCCTCCGCTCAGTGCCAGCGATGCCCGTTGGTGGCGAACGATCGGCCGGGCAGGGCTGGTCGCCGTTCCGCCTGTCGCCGGACTGGTGTTGCGGATATTCGGCAGGCGGCTTGTCGAGCGGAAGTTCCGGGCCCCGATCGAGTCTGGGGCATCGAGCCAGTGGAACGTCGGGGGAGGCGATATGTCGAGGCTCTCCAGCGAGTTCCTGTGTCTGGCGCGGGAAGAACTCATGGCGGCCCCACCGCGGCGGCTGGGGCGCAGCGTCACGACCGTGGCCTCGATCTTGTCGGCGATGTGCGTCCGACCGCAACGCGTGCGGGACGCGATGCGGCGGACTTCAGCGCCCACGCTCCTGCTGTGGGGAGACGACGACCGCGTGATCGTGCGCGCGTGGATCGATGACTGGATGGCGCGGCGACCCGACTGGAATCTGTCGGTACTCGAGGCAGTCGGGCACGCGCTACCGCTGGAAGCTCCAGGCCGGTACGCCGATGCGGTCGGCGAGTGGACGGCTAGTCCGAGTTTTCCGCGTAATCGCACATGACCCAGCCGTGAGAACGGGTGCCTTCCATGGCCGGAACATCAAAGGCGAACTCCACGAACACATCTCACTGCGAACCCCGGCCGGGCACTCGTCGGGATTCATCTTTGCGCAGCGCGCGAACTGGTCTTCCGGTACTCCCGCAGTAGGCTCGACGCTGGTATACGGCGGCGTATAGGGAGAGGTGGGAGACGGTGGGTGTAGCTCGGACGCCACGGGAGGCGTGGATCGAGCAGGGGTTGCGGACGTTGACCTCGAGTGGGGTGGAGGCGGTGCGGATCGAGGTGTTGGCGAAGGGGCTGGGGGTTACCAAGGGTGGGTTCTACGGGTATTTCGCGGATCGGAAGGCGTTGTTGGAGGCGATGCTCGACACCTGGGAGCGGGAGAGTGTCGCGGAGGTGGTGGCGCATGTCGCGCATGAGCGGGATCCGCGGAACAAGGTGTTACTGGCCAGTGGGTTGCCGGGGTGGGAGCGGCGGTTGGCGGTGGATCTGGCGGTGCGGGAGTGGGCACGGCGGGACGAGGCGGTCGCCGTGCGGCTGCGGCGGGTGGACGAGCAGCGGATGGAGTGGCTGCGGGAGATGATCGGCGGGTTCTGCGCCGATCCGGCGGAGGTGGAGGCGCGGGCGCTGTTGGCGTTCTGCCTGGCCACCGGGAATCAGCTGCTCGCCGCGGAGCCCAAGGGGCGCACCCGCGACGAGGTGGTCGCCCGAGCGGCGGCGATCGTGCTCGAAGCGCACGACGAAAGTTCGCCTCGCGCTTAGCATTCGACCCGCCGTACCGGCAAGGGCACTTTGGCATATTATCCATTCGAATTCGGCAATTCGAAGTGCCGTATACCAGTGGGTATTTTATCTCCATTTCGCGATAAACCGTTGCACGCCATGAATTCTCGAGCATTTCCGGCACATCGCGCGCAAACGGTGTGTAGCGTCGGCAGCGCTCGGCAATCGGCGAAAGACAAGGCGTGGCGCGGTGCTCGGAATCGATGGATGTCTGCAACGGATCATGGACATTCCCGGAGCCCGGTGCGCGACCCTGGTGGACGGCGCGAGCGGGTTGGCCATCGCCGGGGCGGGCACCCACGATCTCGTCGATCAGCACGAAGATGCCGCTGGCACAACCGATGTGGTGCGGGCGGTGCTCGCCTGCCCGGCGCTCGCCAGTGGCCGCGACGGTGACGACATCGTCGAGATCGTCGTACTCGGCACCGGCGGCTACCACCTATTGCATTTGGTGAACGGCGATTTCGACGGCCGCCTCTTCGTACACGCGCTCTTCGATGACGACAGCGGCAATCTGGCCATGTCCCGCTATCGGCTGCGCGAGATTCTCCTGGAATTGACCGAGGACGGTCGTGAGCATTGATCTGGCCGATGAGATGCGGCGTTTGGAAAATGATCATTCCACCGGTGTGCTGCGTGTCGGCGACGGCGCGTTCCAATTCGTCGACGGCGCGGTCGTCTTCGCCGAATGCCGCCGCACCACCGGATTGGAGCGCCTGGTGGTCGAGGCGGGGGTGGCGACCGCCGACGAGTGGCGGCGCGCCAGCGCCGGTGAGCTCGGCGACCTGCGCGGACGGCCGCGGCTCGAGGCGCTGACCGTGCTGTCGATCTTCGATGCCGCGTACTTCCTGCTGGCCTCCTCGGCGATTCCGGAATTCCGTGCCGCACCGGCGCATTGGCTCGCCCCCGTCTGCCGTATCGCGCCCCACACGCTGGTCGAGGAGTGCGCACGGCGCGGAAATCCGGAATCGGGTGCCTGGCCCGCGAGTTTGGTGGACCGCGCGCCCGTGATACCCGCGCGACGGGTGCGCCGACAGCGCGTGGTGCTCACGGCCGGGCAGGCCGAGGTGCTCGCGACCGCCGATACGGGCCGCAGCATCTCCGGTATCGCCCGCGATCTGGGCCGCACCACCTTCGGATGTCTGGTGGCCGTGCGCGATCTCACCGCCGCCGGTCTCATCGAACCGCCCGTCCCCGTGGTGCTGACCGGACCGGTCCCCACTTCGGCGGAGACCGAATCCGGACCGCGCCTGCGCCGCCGCACCCGTCCCGCCGCCGCGATGCCCCTGCCGGACCGCTGGGAGCCCGTCGACCGCGAGGTACTCGTCCGGCTGCGCGCGGCATTGGAGGAGCTCACGTGACCGCGCGGCGCAGACTGCTCGGCGAACTCATGGGAAGGTTGACCAAAGTGCCTGGACCCGAACCGAATGCGGCGGTGCTGGCGGAGTTGAAGGCGTTGCGTGAGCGCGTCCCGCACTTGACCGGCGCGCTGGTGGCGTCCAATGACGGGCTGCTGGTGGCCCACGATCTGCCGCCGCGGGTGGAGCCGACCGGAATGGCCGCCATGGCGGCCGCGCACCTGTCGCTGTCGCACCGGCTGGCCACCACCGCGCACGGCGGCGGCTTCCACGAGGTGGTGGTGCGCGGCACCGACGGCTCGGTGGTGATCTACGCGGCGGGCTGGACCTCGCTGACCGTACTGGCGGGCCCCGAGGTGAATGTCGGCCGCCTGCACCTGGAATCGCGCCCGGTGGCCCGCGCCATCGCCGAACACCTCACCGCGCTCAGCGATGACGGCAAGAGAACCCACGCAAGGAAAACCGAATGAAAGGAAGAACCGTGTCCAATATGGATCTGGCGCTGAAGGACATGATGGTGATCGACGGCGCGATAGGCGCGGCCGTGGTCGACTACAGCAGCGGTATGGCACTCGGCATGGTCGGCAGCTCCAAGGCCCTGGACCTCCAGGTCGCGGCCGCGGGCAATACCGAGGTGGTGCGGGCCAAGATGCGCACCATCGAACAGCTGCAGTTGAAGGAGGAGATCGAGGACATCCTCATCACGCTGTCGGGTCAGTACCACATCATCCGGCCCATGACGGGGCGAAAGTCCAAGGGCCTGTTCCTCTATCTCGCGCTGGACAAGGGCCGGGCCAATCTCGCGCTGGCCCGGCACCGCCTCAAGGGCATCGAAGAGGATCTGGAAGTGTGAATCACTCCTCGTCCGAGCCCGCGCCCTCCGGATCTCCCCCGCCGCGGATGGTGTACAGCAAACCGTCCAGCTCATCGGGTTTGATCAGGACGTCGCGGGCTTTCGACCCCTCCGAGGGGCCGACCACGCCGCGCGTCTCCATGAGATCCATGAGGCGACCGGCCTTGGCGAAACCGACGCGCAGTTTGCGCTGCAGCATGGAGGTGGAGCCGAACTGTGAGGTGACCACCAATTCGATGGCCTGCAACAGCAGGTCGAGGTCGTCGCCGATATCGGGATCGACATCCTTCTTCTCCCCCGCCTTGGCGGCGGTGACGCCCTCCTGATACTCGGGTTCGGCCTGGGTCTTGGCGAATTCGACGACGGCGTGGATCTCCTCGTCGGAGATGAACGCGCCCTGTAGGCGGGTCGGCTTGTTCGCGCCCATGGGCAGGAACAGCCCGTCGCCCATGCCGATGAGCTTCTCCGCACCCGGCTGGTCGAGAATGACTCGGGAGTCGGTCAGCGAGGAGGTCGCGAAGGCCAATCGGGACGGCACATTGGTCTTGATCAGACCCGTCACCACGTCCACCGACGGGCGCTGGGTGGCCAGCACCAGGTGAATGCCCGCCGCACGGGCCTTCTGCGTGATGCGGACGATGGCGTCCTCCACATCGCGCGGCGCGGTCATCATGAGATCGGCGAGCTCGTCGACGATGGCGAGGATGTACGGGTAAGGGCGGTAGACCCTTTCGCTGCCCAGCGGCGCGGTGATCTGCCCGGACTTGACCTTGCGGTTGAAGTCGTCGATGTGGCGGACCTTGTTGACCTGCATGTCCTGGTAGCGCTGCTCCATCTCCTCCACCAGCCAGGCCAGCGCGGCGGCGGCCTTCTTGGGCTGGGTGATGATGGGCGTGATGAGGTGCGGAATACCTTCGTAGGGCGTGAGTTCCACCATCTTGGGGTCGATGAGGATCATCCGAACCTCTTCGGGGGTGGCGCGGGCGAGCAGCGACACCAGCATGGAGTTCACGAAACTCGACTTACCCGAACCGGTGGAACCGGCGACCAGCAGGTGCGGCATCTTCGCGAGATTGGCGGAGACGAACTCGCCCTCGATGTTCTTACCCAGGCCGATGACCAGCGGATGATGGTCGTTGCGCGTGGAGGGGGCCTTCAAAACGTCTGCCAGGCGCACCAATTCGCGATCGGAGTTCGGCACCTCGATACCGACGGCCGACTTGCCCGGAATCGGGGCGAGCAGGCGGACGTTCTCGGTGGCGACGGCGTAGGCGATATTGCGCGCCAGCGCGGTGATCTTCTCGACCTTGACGCCGGGTCCCAGCTCGACCTCGTAGCGGGTGACCGTCGGGCCGCGCACGAATCCCGTGACGGCGGCGTCGATCTTGAACTGCACCAACACCTCCGTGATCGCCTCGATCATGGATTCATTGGCGGCACTACGCTTCTTGGGCGGATCGCCGTCGGTGAGCAGGGTCAGCGGCGGCAGTTGGTAGTCGCCCTCCACCTCGCGGTCGGTGACGAACTCCAGCTGCTCCGGCACCGCCGGGGGCGGCGGGGTCTGGTCGACGACCTTGACCGGCTTGCGCGGCTTGGGTTTCGGCTTCTCGGTGGCGATGTCCTTGGCATCCTGCAAGGGCGGTTCGCCGATGATCTCGGTGACGGCATCCGAGCCGCCGAACTCGTCGGGCGGGTAGTTCTCCTCAGGGGTGCGGCCGCGCCGCTTCTTGCGCTCCTTGTGGATGGGGAAGCCGTCGGCGTCGTAGTTGGCCGGATCGTAGAGGCCGAATTCGCCGGGCTCGCTGTCGTATTCGTCGCCGCCGCTGCCGGTGCCGAAGATCTCGCGCAGCCGATGCGGCACCTCGCGCACGGTGGTGCCGGTCAACAGCAGTACGCCGAAGAGTATGGCCAGCATGAGCAGCGGCACCGCCAGGAAGGCGCTCAGGCCGTCGCGCAGCGGCCCGCCGATCACGTAGCCGAGGAATCCGGCGCCGTGGGCGCGGCCCTCCATATCGGTGGGTGAATCGGAGGCCAGATGCCACAGGCCCAGAATCGGCAGGCCGACCAACAGCCCGCCCAGGACCAGGCGCGGGCGGATCTCCGGTTGCGGTTCGGTGCGCATGAGCACGACCGCGATGCCGATCGCGACGAATGGGAGTGTGGCCGAGGCGGATCCGGTCACCCAGCGAATCGCGGTATCGACCCAGTGCCCCACCGGACCGCCCGCCGATAGCCAGACGGCCGCCGCGATCACGATGCCGAAGGCGACCAATCCCAGGGCGATACCGTCGCGGCGGTGCCCGTGGTCGATATCCCCGGCCCGGCTGATCGCCCGCGTGGAGGCTCCGAGCCCGCGCGCCACCATGTTCCAGCCGCTGCCGACGGTGCGTTTGAACACCGCCAGCGGGGCCGTGTTCGACCGTGCCCGGGCCGGACGCCGCGCCGGAGCGCGTCGCACCCGCCCCGCCGACGCGGAGCGCCGCTGGGTCGCCGGGGTGGAGCGGGGGGCGCGCGAACGAGACCGTGCAGGAGCCTGCCCCCGCGTCGATCCCGCCCGCGAACGGGACGCCGCGGTGCCGCGAGACTTACCTGCCATACCCCCAGGCTAGCCGCAACCGCCTCATCCGGACCATCCGCAACACCCACACCACGCACATCACACCCGGTCGGCGCGGGGAATCACCCGGCGGGCAGATGTGACACGCCGTCTGTCAACTCGCGGTGGACAGCTGCGGGCGGGGCGTGGTGGGCAGCTCCTCGACGACATTCCATTCCGCCACGGCCGCATCGAAATCCGGGATCTGACCGACGGCGGTGCGGTAGCACTCGGCGGCGTCGAGGGTGCGGCCCAGGCGGCGCAGCGCGGTGTAGCGGACCACCTGGTTGGTGGTGTGGTCGATGCCGAGGCGGCGGCCGCGGGTGGCTTCGGCGTGTTCGGCCTGCTCGATGGCCTCGCGGAGGCGGCCCGCCGCCAGATTCGCGAGCGCGGCGCGGCTGTGGACCGCGGATTCGAAACGCTTGCTCCCGGCGCGGCGGGCGGCGCAGAGGGCGGCCTCGAACAGCCGCTGGCCCAGATCGTGGTCCTGTGCGCGGCAGATCACCCAGGCGGCCTCGGTGAGACCCCACATCACATTGCGGCGGGTGCCGGGCTGCTGGTCGCTGACCACGGCGCGCGCGGCCGCGGCGAGAGCGGCGCGATCGTCACCGGCGACCGCGTGGGCGCGGGCCAGCATGGCGTACGCGACGCGAACGCATTCGGCGCTGGCCCCGATGCGGTAGAGGCGCAGCGCCGTTCGGAAGCGGGCGATCGCGCCGTCGATATCGCCGCCCGCCAGGGCGAGGACGCCGGTGAGCAGATTCGCCGCGCCACCGACCCAGGTGTCGGTGGCGAGGTCGATGCCGTCGAGCACCTGGCGCAGCTCGGCGGCGGCGCGGTCCGGTTCGCCGAATTCGACGAGCAGGGCGAAGGCGAGCGCCAATCGGGCTCGGCGGCAGGCGGTTTCGGCGCCGTCGGCGCTGGTGGCCCGAATCAGGCTGTCCAGCGCCTGTTCGAGGTCGACGGTGGAGTCACCGGCCAACAGGGTCTCGGCCGCCGCGATGGCGAGGTCGGCGGCGACCTCGCGGTGTTGCGGCCGACCGTTGGCGGCGAGGCGGTAGAGCGCGGCGAGATTGCGGCGTTCGAGTTCGAGGAAGCGCTGGGTATCCCACAGATCGCACAGCCGCTCCCCCACCGCGGTGGTCGCCGCCAAGGGCAGGGTCAGGTTGGGATGGCGCACGCGCAGCACGTTTTTCATGGACGCGAGGTAGTGGTCGAGCAGGCGCGCCACCACATCCACCGAGGGGTCGGCCGCCACCGAGGCCGTGTCCTGCGTCGCGTGGTCCCGCAATCCGAGCGCGAACAAGCGCATCAGCTCGTGATAGTGGTAGCGCCCGCGTCCGGTGGATTCGAGCATGCCGCGGTCGACCAGGGCCTCGCACAGTTCCTCCGCCGCGGGTTCGGTGCGGTCCAGCACCGCCGCGATGGCCGACAGCGGCAGATCGGGCAGATCGGCGACGGCCAGCAGGCGGAAGGTGCGCGCCGCGTCGTCGGAAAGTTGTTCGTAGCCAGCGCGAAACGCCGCCTCCAAGGCCAGATCGCCGGTGCGGAAACAGCGCAGGCTGTCGCGATCGGCGGCCAATCGCCCGGCCTCGGAGGCAATGGTCCACGACGGGCGCGCCGCCACCCGCGCCGCGACGATTCGAATGGCCATGGGCAGTAGGCCGCACAGGTCCACGATGCGCTGTGTCGCTTCGGGTTCCGCGTGCACCCGTTCTACGCCGACGATGCGGGAGAACAGCTCTGTCGCTTCGTCGCGCTCCAATACCCCCAGCGCGTTGGGCCGCACGCCCGGCAGCGTGGTCATGGGCCGCCGTGCGGTCACGAGGACCGCGCAGCCCGGTGATCCGGGCAGCAGCGGCACCACCTGCGCCCCGTCGGACGCGTCGTCGAGCAGGACGAAGACGCGCCGTCCGCTCACGGTGGAGCGGAACAGGGCCGCGCGCTGCTCGACCCCGGCCGGTACCTCTCGCTCCGGAATGCCCAGGGCGCGGAGGAATCCGCCGAGCACATGCGCTGGATCGGCCGGGACCGCCGCCGCACCGTGCAGGTCCACATACAGCTGTCCGTCGGGGAAACGATCCCGAACACGGTGTGCCACATGGACGGCCAGCGTCGTCTTGCCGACGCCGCTCATGCCGGAGACGGCCAGAATCGGCAGGGTGTGCGCCTCGTCGAATTCGGCGCACATACGCTGCACGAGTTTGCGCCGACCGGTGAAATCGGCGGCGTCGGGCGGCAATTGGGCGGGTGTGGTCGGCGCGTTCGGGTATCCCGATGCGACCGAGGGCAATTCGTCATTGAGGATGCGTTGATGCAGTTCGGCCAGCGCCGGTCCCGGTTCCAGGCCCTGATCGGAGATGAGCAGGCGGCGAATGCGCTGGTACTCCTCCAGCGCCTCGGTGCGGCGGCCCGCGCGGTACAGCGCCGTCATCATGAGCCCGCGCAGTCGTTCACTGTGCGGGTCGGTGGTGATCAGACCCTCCAGTTCGGCGATGGCGCCCGCGTAATCCTGTCGCGCCACGGCCAATTCGACGGCGTCCTCGCGCAGCACCCGGTGCAGGCGACGCAGCCGGGCGCGTTCGGCCGCCGCCCACGGGCCGGGGACGCCGGTGAGCGGATCGCCGCGCCACCGCAGCAGCGCGGCGCGCACCACCGCCTCGGCGCGTTCGATCTCCCCGACGGTGCGCAGCTGCTCGGCCTCGGCGCGCTGCCGCTCGACGGTGTCGATATCCAGGTCGAGGGGGCCTTCCAGGCGATAGCCGCGGGTGCTCGATGTCAGCCGCACCTGCTCGGGCCCGGTGGCGAAGTGCTTGCGCAGCGACCACGCGTAATTGCGCAGCGCGCCCACCGCCGACGGCGGTCGCCGCTCACCCCAGAGACCGTCGAGCAGCTCCTCGATCGAGACCGTGCGGCCCCGCGCGCAGGCGAGCATCATCAGGGCGGCCTGCTGTTTGGGCGGCATGGACGAGGTGGGGGTGCCGTCGAGACTCAACTCGACCGGTCCGAGAACCGACAGTTGCCAAGTCATTGCGCTACCACCTCATCGCCTACGGCCCGCTCTCCACGGCGGGAGCAACCGCTCACCGCGCGGAAGTTACCGTTCGTCGCGTGATCGTTTCATGATCGGATGCCGCAACGCCATTCGACCTGGGATTACCGTCTCACCGGGTGAGACGGCTCAGACGCTGCGGTCGGTGGCGAGCACCGCGCGCACGTCGTCCGGGTCGCCGGACATACTCAGCCGCACCTCGTCGCGGCCGAAGGCGTGCAGCAGCAGCTCCGACGGCGGCCCGGTCAGCACGACGCTGCGCGCGCCCTCGGCCGGGACGGTGACCCGACGGCCGTCCGGCGTCGCGAGCACGACGGTAACCGGCGATTTGCGATAGGCCATTCGGGCCAGGGGGCGCAGGACTTTCCAGAGCCGGTCCTCGTCGGCGGCGGACAGATCGCGCGACTCCCAGCTGGATCCGGCGCGGCGCACATCCTCGTGGTGGACGAACATCTCGGTGAGATTCACTATCGAATCCACGAGTTTGAGCGGCGACCACAGGGGCGGGCCGGTGCGCACCTGTTCGAGCAGCTCCGGGAACGGCCGCTGGGCGGTCTTGGCCTGGACGCGGTCCAGATAGCCCGCGAAGGGCTTCAACATGATGCCGGGTGCGGCGTCGAGGCGGCGCTCCCGAACGATCAAGTGCGCGGCCAATTCCCGCACCGTCCAGTCACCGCACAGGGTGGGAGCGTCCGGGCCGACGGCCGCCATGGTTTGCACCAATTGTCGCCGCTCGCGTTGCGCCATGCTCATACGCGCACAGTAACCCGACATTCCGCGGGCGAGAAGAGCGGGCGGCGCGTTCGAGGCGTTAAGGGGAACACCCGGTCCGCGATAAGTCCGTCCACGGATCATGACCACACACGAGAGATCGGTCGCGGGCATGGGCGAGGGCCGAAAATCCCCGGCTCTCACGTTGTTCCGGTTGTCATCGGGCAATCCGGGTCGGTAGCTTGACACGCGGTCCATCGGGTCGTGGACCCTCAGCACTGGAAGGCAATATTGTGAAGAAGATCGTCAGCGGCGCGGCCGTTGTGATCGCGGCGGCTGGCTCTCTGCTGGTCGGCACCGCGGCACCCGCCAAGGCATATGGGGTCAATTACGGTGCCATCGCGCATTCGGTGACGACCGGCAGTATCGCCTGGTCCTACGATTACCCCGATTCGGCCAGTGCGCGCAGCGCCGCCCTGGGCGACTGCATCGGCGGCGACTGCAAGATCGTGGCGCGCTACTCCAATGGCTGCGGCGCCATCGCGCATGCCCCGGGCTGGTACAGCTACGGCGCGGCCAATTCGCTCTCGGCGGCCAAGAGCCAGGCCATTCGCAAGAACAATGGCGGCGCGTCCATCGTCCACTGGAGCTGCACCTCGGGCTACCAGCTCTAAGACCGAATCGATTTCAGGGGAGTAATTCGTTGAAGCACACCATTTTCCGCGCCACCGCCGCGGTGGCGCTGGCCGCCTCCGCCTTCGGGCTCGTGGCTTGCGGTTCGAGCGAGACCAGCACCGAAGCGACCACCACCTCCGCCGCGCCCGCCGGGGAGTTCGACGGCGGCACCGAGGGTGAGGACAAGGTGAGCGGCTCGGAGCCGACCACCCCGTCGGTGCCCAACCTGCCGAAGCCGACCGTGCAGGAGCTGAACGACAAGATCACCAAGGCGTTCGATCCGTCGATCGACGCCAAGACCAAGATCAGCTGGATCGAGGATGCCGCGCAGGATCCGCAGCTGGTCGACAAGCTCGTCGACGCCGCCAAGAAGAACGACGTCAAGGTCGAGATCGTCAATGTGCCCGATCCGGTCGACGGCGTGGTCAAGGCCGACGCCAAGGTCACCATCGGCGGCTCCCCGGTCGACAATGCCACGGTGTCGTTCAAGGCCGAGGGCAACGAGTGGAAGGTCGACCACGTCTTCGCGTGCAGCATCGTGAAGGCCGCGAAGCTGGATTCGGCTGCCTGCCAGGGGTAGTCGAGAACTCTTGGGGTTCCCGCCCCAGCGGTGGGAAGACAGGAATGCCCCCGGCCACTGGCGTGGCCGGGGGCATTGCCGTGCGCGGCGGTTACCGGTCGTGGGCGCAGCAGTCGTTCGCGGCCTGCTTGGTGTGGTTGCCCGCCTCGCCGCGGTCGATGGCGGCGGCGACTCTGTCCCGCCATTGCGTGCCGGTCTCGTCGGTGTCGGCGGCGTAGCTGCCGTGCCAGTTCCACCATTCGTAGGGCGGGGTCTGGGGGTAGCCCTCGGGGGAATCCTCCCAGTTCTCCTGGCGGCCCAGGGCCGTGAGATCCAGGTAGCTCCAGGTGTTTCCGAAGGATTCGTCGCCGCGGCGGTTGATGAAATAGGTGCGGTAGACCTCGTCGCCGTCGCGGATGAAGGCGTTGGTGCCGTGCCATTCGTCGACGCCGAAGTCGGCGTCGAAATCGTCGGTGATGGTGTACCAGGGGATCTGCGACCAACCCATGCTGGCCTTCAGGCGCTGGATGTCGGGTTGGGGTGCGCGCGAGGCGAAGGCGAGGGTGGTGTGGCGGGCGTTGAGGTGCGCGAGATTGCCGACGTGGTCGGCGATCATGGAGCAGCCTCGGCAGGCATGGTCGGGCCAGCCGACCACGTCGGGTTCGAAGAACGCGCGGTAGACGAGGAGCTGACGGCGGCCCTGGAACAGGTCGAGCAGGCTCGCGGGGCCGTCGGGCCCGTCGAATACGTACCGTTCGTCGACGCGTACCCACGGCATGCGGCGGCGTTGGGCGGCCAGCGCGTCGTGGGCCCGCATCACCTCCTTCTCCGTCGCCAGCAGCTCCAGACGCGCTGCCTCCCAGTCGGTGTGCGAAACGATCATTGGTGTCTTCATGACGAATTCCTGTTCGGATTCGGATGGGTCGATCAGGCCCGATCGAGGATGTCGCGCAGGTTGTCGAGCGGGCCGTCCCAGTCGCGGGCCAGCGCGGCGAGGAATTGCTGCGCCACTCGCATGGGCGCGGAACACAATCGGTACCGCACCCGGCGGCGCTCCCCCGGCTCCGCGGTGACCAGCCCTGCCTCGGACAGCAGGGTCAGATGTTTGGCGATGGCCTGCCGGGTGATCGGCAGGCGCGCCGCCAGGTCGGTCGCCGTGGCGGGTCCGGCGGACGCCAGCGCGGCGAGGATCGCGCGCCGACTGGGGTCCGCCAGGGCAACGAAGACCTGTTCGGCGATGGCCTCCTGATCAGGCCGCATCGAGGTAGCCGGACAGCTCGGCGAGTTCATTGCGCCAGCCGGTGGTGTTGCCCTCGAAGGCCGTCTTGTAGGCGTCCTCACCCAACTGCGCGAACCCGGTCTCGACCACGGTCAGCCGCGTGCCCTCGGCGGTCGGCTCCAGGGTGAACTCCACGTAGGTGCGGCGCGGATCCTCCTCGGGCAGCCCGAAGATATGCCAGGTGAAGCCGAAGACATTCGGTTCCTCCACCCGCTCGATCCGCATGTCGGCGGCGTGTCCGCCCTCGTCCCAGCGCATCCACGCCTTACCGCCGGGGCGCAATTCGATACCGGCCTCGTTGCCGAACCACGTGCCGAGTCCCTCGGCGGTGGTGAGCGCGGCCCACACCTTCGTGGGCGGGTGCGCGAGTTCGATAGTCCGCTCGATGCGATCCGGAAATCCCATGATGTCCTCCATGTGTAGCAACCTGTTGGTTGCGATACTATTGCAACCGATGGGTTGCGTCAAGCATCGCGTTCCCGGTCCGGCGAAAAGCAAAGAGCCCCAGCGGAATCCGCTGGGGCTCTGCTGCTCGCGACTAGCCGCTACACACCGATGACGGTCGGAACGATCATCGGACGGCGGCGGTAGGTGTCGGCCACCCACCGGCCGACGACGCGGCGCACGCTCTGCGCGATGCGGTGGGTGTCGGTGACACCCTCGCCCGCCAAACGCCGCAGCTCGGACTCGACGAGCTCCTGAGCGTCGGCCAGTGCGTTGGGATCGTCGGAGAAGCCACGGCCATTGAGCTCCGGCGTGGTGACGGCCTTACCCGTGGTCTCGTCGACGGCGACGGTGATGGAGATGAAGCCGCCCTCCCCCAGCACCAGACGGTCCGAGAGCGTGGACTCGCCCACATCGCCCACCGAGAGACCGTCGACGTAGACCTGCCCGACGCGCACCTTGCCGGTGATCGAGGCGATACCGTCGACCAGATCGACCACAACGCCGTTCTCCGCCAACACGACTCGCTCCTCGGGCACACCGGTGGCCACCGCGAGGGCGGCATTGGCGCGCAGGTGCCGCCATTCACCGTGCACCGGCATGGCATTGGTGGGCCGCACCGCGTTGTAGAGGTAGAGCAGCTCACCGGCCGAAGCATGGCCGGAGACATGGACTTTCGCGTTCTGCTGGGTGACCACGGTCGCGCCGAGCCGGGCCAGGCCGTTCACCACCGCGAAGACGGCGTTCTCATTGCCCGGAATGAGCGAGGAGGCCAGCACCACGAGATCGTCGGCGCGAATATTGATCTGACGGTGATCGCCGCGCGCCATGCGCGACAGCGCCGAGAGCGGTTCACCCTGCGAGCCGGTGGAGATCAGAACCAGCTTGTGCACCGGCAGATTCGCGGCCTGGTCCAGATCCACCACGAGGCCGTCGGGCACGTCGAGGTAGCCGAGATCCTGGGCAATCTGCATATTGCGCACCATGGACCGGCCGACGAAGCAGATGCGGCGGTCGTAGCGCTGCGCCACCTCCACCACCTGCTGGATGCGGTGCACGTGCGACGCGAAGGAGGCCACGATGACTCGGCCCTTCGCCTTGCCGATCACCGAATCGAGCACCGGGCCGATCTCGCGCTCCGGCGTCACGAAGCCGGGCACCTCGGCATTGGTGGAGTCCACCAGGAACAGGTCCACGCCCTCGTCGCCCAGGCGGGAGAACCCGGCCAGGTCGGTGAGGCGGCCGTCGAGCGGCAGCTGATCGAGCTTGATATCGCCGGTGTGCAGCACGATTCCGGCGGGGGTGCGCACCGCCACCGCGAGCGCGTCGGGGATGGAGTGATTGACCGCGAAGTACTCGCAGTCGAACGGCCCGTGCTGGGTGTGCTGGCCCTCGATCACCTCGACGAGCTTGGGCTGCAAGCGATGTTCGCGGCACTTGGCGGCCACCAGCGCGAGGGTGAACTTCGCGCCGACCACCGGGATATCGCGGCGCAGGCGCAGCAGGAACGGCACCGCGCCGATGTGATCCTCGTGGCCGTGGGTGAGCACCACGGCGGCGATATCGTCCATGCGGTCCTCGATGGGACCGAAATCGGGCAGGATCAGGTCGACGCCGGGCTGCTGATCCTCGGGGAACAGCACACCGCAGTCGATGATGAGCAGTTTGCCGTCGTACTCGAAAACGGTCATATTGCGGCCGATTTCGCCGATGCCGCCGAGCGCGAACACCCGCAGGCCACCGCGCGGCGCGGCGGGCGGGGTGCCGAAGGAGTGCGGATCGCGCACCGGCGGAGCGGACTGCTCGGAACGGTCCTGACGGCCGCCGCGACCCTTGCCGCCACGGCGGTTGCGGTCCTGCGAACGGCCGCGCGAGCCGGAGTCGCCCTGGTCGGAGCGGTTACGCGCGGCGGCGGGCTGCTCGGCGGACTTGGCGGGCTTGTCGCGGCCGCCGTCCTGGCGCGGCTCCTCGCGCTGCACGGTCTCGCGCACCGGTTCCGGTTGTGCGGCAACGGGTTCCGGGGCGGGCGCGGTGACCGGCTGCGGGGCGGGGCGCTCCTGCTCGGGCACCGGGGCACCGGCGGCGCGGCTGGCGGTGCGACGCGGACGACGCGCGGTCGGTCCGGCGGTGTTGTTGGTTCCCTCGCTCATGCCAGCACCCCCGCGGCGTGCAGGTCCACGACCAACTGGTCGATCTGTTCACCCGTCGGCATGAGCTGCGGCAGCCGCGGTTCACCTACTTCTACGCCGAGCAAATGCAGTGCCCCCTTGGTCATGGCGACGCCGCCGAGCCCGGCCATGGCACGGTACAGCGGGGTCATGGTCGTATTGATCTCGCGGGCGCGCGAGACGTCACCGGCCTGGTAGGCGTCGATGAGGGCGCGCAGGCGATCGGGCACGAGATGCCCGATGACACTGATGAATCCGACGGCGCCGACCGAGAGCCACGGCAGGTTCAGCGCGTCGTCACCGGAGTAGTAGGCCAGACCGGTCTCGGCGATCAGCTCCGCGCCCGCGTTCAGATCGCCCTTGGCGTCCTTCACGGCGACGATGTTCGGATGCTCCGCCAAGCGGCGGATCGTATCCGGGGCGATCGGCACCACCGACCTCGGCGGAATGTCGTAGAGCGTCACCGGCAAATCCGTGGCATCGGCGACGGCGGTGAAGTGCGCGAGCAGGCCCGCCTGGCTCGGACGCGAGTAGTAGGGGGTGACGACGAGCAGTCCGTGCGCCCCGGCGCGCTGGGCATTGCGGGCGAGCTCGATGCTGTGCGCGGTGTCGTAGGTGCCCGCGCCCGCGATGACGGTGGCGCGGTCGCCGACGGCGTCGACGACGGCGCGCAGCAGGTCGAACTTCTCGGACTCGGTGGTGGTCGGCGACTCGCCGGTGGTGCCGGAGATGGCGAGCAGATCGACGCCGCGGTCGATCAGGGAACCGGCGAGGGAGACACCGGCATCGACGTCGAGCTTGCCTTCGGCGGTAAAGGGGGTCACCATCGCGACACCGACTGTGCCGGACGCGTGCAGCTCGTTGCGCGTCGATTCCACGTTCGTCATAGCCAGAAGGCTACCCGGTGGCCGGAATGGGTTTCGCACCCTTGTCACCGAACCGCCGACGGGCTGACCGGCAATCCTGTAATGGTGGGCAGACGGTGACATCATTCTTTTCCTTGTATGACATCAACTATGACGTCATGCTGGTGTCATGGACCTGAACAAGTACACGGCTCGCCTGCGCGAGGACCTCATTGCCGCCGCCGCGCTCGGCGATGAGAAAACGCAGGCCACGGCCGCCGCGCTCGCCGCCGCGACCGAGAATTCGGCCCGCCTGACCCTGCTCGCGGCGCTCTCGGATCTGGCGTCGGAGATCAGCGCCACGCTCGGCGACCGGACCGTGCACGTCTCCATTGACGGCACCGATGCCCACGTGGACGTGCGCAAGGCGGCCACCGAGGAGGACGAGCCGCCCACCTTCGAGGAGATGACCGGCGATATCAGCCGGGTCACCCTGCGCTTGGTCGAACAGATCAAATCCCGCGCCGAGGAGGCCGCAGCACAGAGCGGGCAATCGCTGAACTCGTGGCTCTCGACGGCGGTGCAGGGTGCGCTGAAGGATCAGATGCGCAAGAGCGGCTACGGGTACGGATCCGGTCGCAAGGAGGAATGAGCCTCACGCGACGCTGACCCGGCCGTCGGTGTCGATCTCGGTGCGCTGGTCGTAATCCGGCGCGGTCGCGAGCACCGTGGCCAGCACCCGCCGCCCCAGCGGCAGCACGCGCACCGTCACCCGACCGGCGTTGGCGGCATCCAATTCCCTTGTGGCGGCGTCGATCACGCGTTTGCGCACCCATTCGGGCACACCGGCGAAACCGCCGTCGTCGAGCAGCACCACCTCCACGCCTCGGGAGCGGGCCCCGCGGGCGGCGCCGCTGAGTTCGTCGGTCACCAGTTGTGGGGCGCGCAGGCCGTCGCGCAGTTCGGCCTCGAGCAGGCGGCATTCTTCTCGTTCCACGGCGGTTAGTTCCGCGCCGTCGGCGATGCGTTCCAGAATCGGGCGGGCGACTCGGTCCAGACGCGCGAGTTGTTGGGTGCGTTCGGTTTCGGCGGCCGACATGGTGGCCTCGGCGGCGGCGCGCAGCATGGCTTCCTCGCGCAGCAGGCGCAGTGACCGCTGCATGGGTCGCATGATCGCCGCGAAGACCGAGATCGCGGCGACGGTGCCGACGGGGACGATGGATCCGACCACCGCGCGGGACTCCAACTGCGGGCCCAGTCCAGCCAGAGCCACCACGAGTGCGATGGCGGCGACACCGACCCACGCGATCCGCACCCGGCCGCGCAGGACCAGCACCGAGAGCACATAGGACGTGGGATATGCCGTCCAGACCGAATCCGAGTGCCCGCCCAGGGGCATACTCGCCACGATCAGGGTGGCCGAGACCGGTCCGGCGGCGGCCGCGAACACCGCCACCGGAATCGGCAGCGGATCGACCGGCACCACCATCACCAGCGCGCCCGCGGCGAGCATCAGGATCAGGCCCGCGAGCGCCGCCCACGGTGACACCTCGGCGAAGTTCTTGATCATGTACAGCGCGATGGTGACTTCCAGGATGATCAGGAACAGCCAGCCCGCCGCGCCGCGCAGTCCGAGCAGATCACCGAGCCCGAACCGCGTATCGGCGGGATCAGTGAGAGCCATCGCCACCCCACACCAGCGTCACCGTCGTACCCTCTCCGCGCTGTGATTCCACGAAGGCCGAACCGCCCGCGAGTTGGCGCATGCGGCCGAGAATGCTCACCGAGATGCCGAGCCGGTCGGCCGAGACCTGGGCGAGGTCGAAACCCGCGCCGTCATCGGTGAATACGATGCGAATACTGCCCGCGCTGATGGTCGCGGTGACCGTACGCCTCACCTCGCGATCGGGCAGCGACGCGTGCCGCAGGCTGTTGCGCACCGCCTCCGACAGCGCGGCGGCCAGGGTGCTGGCGGCGTGGACCGGCATGCGCAGGTCGTCGAAGCCGGGCCAGGTGCGGGTGGCGAATCGGATACCCGGATTCACCTCCTGCACGGCCGAGCGCAGGAACAGGACGGCCGAGCGGGCGTCGAGCAGATCGGGATCGCGTTCGTCGCCGCGACATTCGTCGAGCTGTTCCAGGGTGCGTTCGGCCTGTTGGCGCACCACGCTGGATTCGGTGCCCGCGCGGGAGGCCTCCAGCAGGGTGGAGAGCACCGCGTCGTGGATGAGCGCGGCGAAACGGGCGCGTTCCCGGTCGCGGGCCTGGGCGGCCGCGGCGACGGCGGCACGTCGTGCCGCGATGGCGGATTCGCGGTCGACGCGTTCGGCAGCGCCGCGCGCCGCGGTGGCACACCAGACGAACAGCGCCGAGAGCCCGGCCGCACGCAGGAAGTTCTCGCCGAACAGCAGCGGCGTGAACTCGGTCATGGTGAACACCGTCGCCAGCGCCACGGCAGCCGAGGTCACCAACACGTAGACGATCGCCCAGCGCGTGGAGAACGCCAGCACCGCCGCGACCACCGCGAGGGCGAGCACGCGCAGCGGCCACACCCGTGACGAATCCACGGTGTGCACGTCGAAGACGAACGGCACGGTCGCGATGACGGTGAGGAAACTCAGTGCGGCACAGCCGGAGACGAGCTTGATGGGGCGCTGTCCCGTGACCGCCGAGACCAGCGCCAGAATCGGGAAGAACCCGAAGGCCAGCAGCACGGCGGCGATGGTCCACCACTGCGGGGCCATCCGGCTCTGTTCGGCGATCTCCGGTAATTCGAAGGCCCCGATAATGATTCCGGCGATTCCGGCGGAGACGCCGAGTCGGCGCATGATCCGGTCCGAGGCCGCCGTCGACGGCTCGTCGGTCATGTCCAGGGCTCCCCGCAACCGCTGTCCCAGGGCGGACAGCGTCATCGAATGTGCCTCGGCGGGCGGGGAGTCCAGCGCGCTGGACGCGGTCATGCGCGAGTCGGCGGCGGCAGGAAGCCATCCTCGACCGCGCGCTTGTACAGGTCGGTCTTGGTGGGGGCCGGGCGTTTCGCGTCGGCGTACTTCTGCCGGATGCGGCCCAGGTAGTCGTTGACCGTCTGTTCGGAGAGTCCGGTCAGCCGGGCCACCCGCGAGGCTTTCTCACCGGAGGCGTAGAGCTGCAACACTTCCTGCTGCCGGGGGCTCAGGGCCACCTCGGACAGTTGCGGGTCGCCGTCGATGGCGGCGGCCCAGTCGGTGGTCACCACCTGCTCGCCGTGCGCGGCGCGGCGTACCGCGGCCACGACGGTCGACGCGTCCTCCGATTTGCGCACCACACCCAGTACGCCCGCGCCCGCGGCGGCGCGCACCATGAACGGATTGTCGGCGGCGGTGAACACCAGCACCTCGGTGCCGCTGTCCCGCAAGGCCGCCACATTGTCTTCCGGCCGCGATCCGTCGGCCAACCGCAGATCCAACACCACCAGATCCAACTGCGGCGACGCCGCCAGCAGCTCCGGCACGGTGCGCGCCGTGATCACCAACTCCAGATCGGGTTCCGGCGCCAACATGGCGGACAACCCGATAGCCACCGAATCGTGGTCCTCGACCAGCCCGATGCGGCATGGCCTGGACTCCTGCGCCTCCACGGCGACCTCCACCTCATTCCCAATCCCGAAGTACCCCTCGTGCAGTATGACCGGATGGTGGCGAGTTATGTCAGCCACCAGAATTCGGGGGGCGGATTCAGGGCATGAGTCCCGCAGCCACGGTCGCCCCGAGTTCCCAGCACCGCTCGACATCCTGCTTGCTCGGTGGGCCGGACACCAGGACGGATGCGGCGGTCTGCTCCCACCCCAGGCCGGTGGTGATGGACTTGATCGCCTTCTCCGCGCCTTCCGTTCCCTGATTGCCGTGCATGTAGTAGCCGAAGGGGCGGCCTTGTGTGGAGTCGAGGCACGGGTAATAGATGGTGTCGAAGAAGTGTTTGAGAGCGCCGGACATATAGCCCAGGTTGGCGGGTGTGCCGAGGAGGTATCCGTCCGCTTCGAGTACGTCGGTTGGCGTGGTGTGCAGGGCTGGGCGGCGCAGGACTTCCACGTTCTCGATTTCAGGGTCGGTCGCACCGGCGAGTACGGCCTCGAACATCTCCTGGGTGTGAGGAGACGGAGTGTGGTGGACGATCAGCAATCGTGGCACGGTTCTGAGCCTAGCGTCAGCGGTGGTTCTTGCCTCTCGTGGCAAAAGATTAAAAGCATGAAGTGTGGTTGCGTCGCCTGCCTTTCCTGACTTTAGCTGACGCGACATTGGGTGCCGTTGGCCTGCGATTCCAGCCTGCGGACTGCACTAATGCTGTTTTAGAGATTTTTCACTGACGGATACACCGGGGGTTGTGGCGCGGCGAGACCTCCGCCCGGGGTTGGCACCACGCGAGCACGAATGAGGGGGTGCCTCCCGGCACAACTTCCGGGGGCACGGGTGCGGGCCCGACCCCGCGCATATCGCATCGAACGCTGTAGCGGGACACCGTCTACCAGGACGCGGTGTGGCTGCGGCACGTGCTGGCCACCAATGCCGCCGGGGCACAAGCCCGTACGCTGCGATCCTCCGGTGAAGCTCGTCATCGCCGAGGACCGCCGCGCGTGGGATATCCCGGGGGGTTGTGGCACGGCAGGACCTGCGTCCGGGTTGCCACCACTACGGGTGGGCTGGAGTGAGGTGGGTTTGGCTCCCGGCACAACTTCCGGGGGCACGGGTGCGGGCCGCCCCCGCGCATACCGCATCGAACGCTGTAGCGCGACACCATCTATCAGGACCCGGAGCGGCTGCGGCACGTGCTGGCTACCAATGCCGCCGGGGCGCAAGCCCGTACGCTGCTCGATCCGCCGGTGAAGCTCATCGCCGCTGAAACCACTGCGCGTGGGATATCCCGGGGTTTGTGGCACGGCACGACCTGCGTCCGAGATTGTCACCACGGGGGTTCGGGTGCGGTGGGTCTTCCTGTGGTGGGCCGTGATTCGTGTTGGCGGCGTGCCTTTATGCGGACGTCGGCCTGGTAGAGGACCTCGTCGGGATGATGCACATGGTTGACTTCGAGTAGACCGGTCGGGTCCACGTGCGCGGGGGCTCGCCACCCGACTCTGCCGGGATGGTCCGAATTGGCGTCGAGGACTTCGGTTTCCCAGCCCGAGGCGGTGCCGGTGATTCTTGCGTGGCATTGATCGCACGCCAACGTGAGGTTTTCGATGTGGGTCAAGCCGCCCTGGGCGAAGCCGAGGACGTGGTGCATCTGGCACATCGTCGCCGGGGCCGAACACCCGGGACGGGTGCAGCCGCGATCGGTCGCGATGCGGGCGAGGCGCTGCCACTTGTTGGCCAACCGGACGCCGGGCGCGAGGTGCAGCGGCTTGTTTTGCGTGTGGTCGAACACCATGAGTGTCGGGATGCTGCCTTCGGCCATCTCCAACGCGGTCTTCATCGGCACCGTCCCGCCCGTGGCGGTCGTCGCGCAGCCCGACGCCTTCTCGACATCCTCGACAGTCATCGTCAGCACGACACTCACCGGGATACCACGGTGCTTGCCAAGCGTTTCCGGGCCACCGTGCTTGAGGTAAGCCAACAGCGCGTCGTGGTTGCGCTGGGCTTGGCTGCGCGTGTCGCGCGCGGCGGCCGCCTCGACGAGGCTGCGATCGTCCCCGTCGGGGTCAGCGACCATCGGGCTCTCGGGGTCCTCGGGATTGCACATGCCTGGACGCGCCCACTTGGCGAGCATGGTGTCGAGGAACGCGGTGGCTTCGGGGTTGAACAGGCCCTTGAATTCGATCATCCCGTCGATGCGTTGGGTGCTGCGCACCAGCGAGCGCATCCGCGCCCGATCCCGGTCGGTGGTCAGTTTCCCGTCGGGGTCGAGGAAGGCGAGGATCCGCGCGCCGACCTTCTTCAATCCGTCGGGGGTGCACACGCGGGCGGATTCGACCAGCCGCTCTTCGGCCTCGGTCCGTGACTGCTGTTCGACGCTGGCGGGGATGCGGTCCATGACCGAGATGATCACCCGAACGTGGTCGGCCGACACCTCACCCGCGGCCTGCGCGGCCGCGGTAAGGGGCAGCGCGGGTGGCAGGTAGCCGTTGGGGCTGAACCGGCGGTCGTCGAGGTGCTCGGCGGCGTTCGCCCGCGCCGCCGCGTCACCCTTGGACAGATTCAAGGTCTCCACGAGGAAGCTGCGCACTCCGGCGGTCGGACTGAACCCGTACCGCTGAGCGAGTCCGCGCTCGGCGACCGCTTGCGCGAAGCGGTGTTGTACGACGGCGACTTTGCGGGCGAAGGCTTCGAATTCGCGCATGTGGTCGATGAATTCATCGTCGGACAATCCGACGGTTGAGATGTCGAGCAGGGAATCGAGAATGGCGTCGAGGTTGGCCAGAATGGCGACCGCGCCTTTCTCGTTGAGTTCCCCGCCCGAATTCATGGCACTATTCTATCGCGAAATGCATTGTGCCAGTGCAGGAAATATATCTGATATAGAGATCTTCAAATTCTTCTACCGGGCGAGCGCCAGTAATGCCGCATCTGACAATAGGTCTCGACGTCGGTCGAAGAAACCGTAGAGCGCATCCCCGTGCTGTGAGGCGAGTTCGACATTGTGGGACAACACATCCAGCTCGTTCGCGACGGTGATCTCCATGAAGGCCCGTAGGTCCGCGTCGGCGGGTTGATGATCGGCTCCGGTGAAGCGGTCCCGGAAGAGGACGGAACCGGAGTCAAGGCGGGGATAGACCACCGACCGGTCGCAGCTGCCGTAGAGGTAAACCAAGGATTCGGCACGCGGTCCGATCAAGGCCGAGAGACGTTCACGCTCAGTGATTTCGAGTAGGGATTGGTTGAACCCGTCTGTGCCGTAGGCGGCGTGGCACAACCCGGCAAGCTGGATGTCCAAATCGGCACCCCAGCTGTCGAGAACCTCTGCCACGCGAACCAGATGCGCCAGCAACGTCCCACCGGGATGAGGAATCTCCTCAGCCCCACGATCGCGCAGCAACCGCTCCGCCTCCCGAAACGTGGACACGACCACTAGGTCCCGTACCGTTGGCCGAAATGCGGTCCGAGGTGTCGACGTCGGTGCATGAAGAGGAAGAACAGCACCGGAAAGATGAAGAACGGGAAGATGTTCGCCGCCACCGCGACCCCCGCCGCCACCAGAAGGACCCCGAGTATCCCGATGGGCAGAATGGGATTCGGCAGCGGCCGCGTCGCGCGAACCGGCGGCGCGGACGGCTGCACCGGCTGCGGCAGGTCCACGAAGAGTTCCGCGAGATCGACGGTCGTCTTCGCGGCGTAAGCACGCGCCACGCGCTCATCGTATTCCGCAAGATCCAACCGCCCCGCCGCGAAGTGCTCGCCGAGCGATGTCGCCGCCTGCTCCCGTTCTGCCGTGCCTACTCGGACAGCAGGCGGCTCGGGCTTCGCGGGATGGAATTCGGTCATCTCAACCGCCTCAACCGGGAACCAATCATGTTGTCCCCCAGAGTAGGCCGGGATTCGCCATCGCGCTTGCGCCATCCGGCGTATTTCGCCGTACGCCTCCCGGCCGACCGTGGCCTCGGGGTCGAGACGGCCCGCTCATTCCTCTGTTGTCCGGACCACCGAGGCGGGGCGTGCGTTGGACATGTCGATTCGATAGGTCTTGGCGTAGTCGAGCATGGTCGCCAGGTTTCCGGGGTCGATCGCGTCGTCTGGCACGTCGATCTCGGTGGTCTGTAGTCCGGCGTCGAGTTTGCCCTGCCGCAGCGGCGGCGCGTCCTCGGGGCAACCGAAGATGCCGCGAATGCGTCCCTCACTGTCGTGTGTCGCGAAATACCGCATGGCTCACTGGCCTCCATCCATACCGGAGAAAATGGTCAACCACAGCCAGGCCGCGGTGACGTAGGTCGAATAGGTGTTCTTGAAGATGACGTGCAGATAGTGCTGGCCGAAGTTGTCCACCGAGTTCTGAATGAAGGTGGGGCTCAAGCCTTGGCCGTACGCGGATCCCGGTCCGTGATAGGGATGCGCCTCGACGTGCGCCGCTCCTTCGAACGACGCGTCCCAGGGCCCGAACGTCCACCAGACCCATTCGTCCGGAGCTAGTTCGAGCGCTACGGGGTACCGATAGTTGAAGACACTCGCCATCGGACCTTCCTCCTCGTGATCGTGCCCGCGGCCGGTCGACCGTGGCGTCGCTGATGTCGGACTCGAATCATCCGGCGCGCAGGGGGTCGGCCACGCGAGTAACCGACTACCCGATTTCGACCACGATCGACGGCATCACCGCAGGTAACCGCAGCTTTTCCGGGCACGTTCAACCGCGGTGGATCGACTCGCGCACCGGCAGATGAACGCTCGGTGACCGCTGTCGCCCGGCAGTGGGATTGGGGCGCAATCGAATCCGTCGACTTGTAGGGTTGCGGCTGCACCGGAAGGGGTCCGGTGGCGCAGTGACGAAGGGACGGCGTACATGTCGGTCGAGGTGCTCCTGGACGACTTCGAGGACAAGGACAAGTGGGAGCTCGCGGGGGCGGGGGCGGAGCTGACGCATCTCACCACGTTCGTCGAAGGCGCGCCGACCAAGGAGCTGGCCGCCTACGCGGATGGCGTCGCGGGGCGGGACTACCGGGCACTGGTGCTGTTGATTCGTAAGGCCGTCGACGATTTCGAGGTCGAGCTCGCCGCCAAACCCGGACACTCCTTCGCCATCGCGGGCCGACTCGCGGCCGTGAAGCTGTGGGTCCGCTCGCCGCACGCCGCCATCCGCATCTACGCGCGCCTCGAGGACGCCGCCCACGGCGTTCGGGAGATCCTCTTCGCCAAGGTGCCCACGAGCGCGGAGTGGCAGCACGCCACCTACGAGCTCGACGAGCCGATCACCGAGGCGACGCTGCTCGGCATGAAGATCCGCCTCGTCGACGTGGTCAAGCACGAGGGCGAGGTCATGGTCCTGCTCGACGACCTGACGGTGAGCACCACGGCCAGCTGACCGCGTCGGAGGCGCTGCGGCTACCGTTGGACCGTGCCACCCCGTCCACGACTCCCCCGGTTACCGCAGCTCACGCCGCCGCACGACACCCGCCGCGGGTATTCGCAGCAGGAAGTTCTGGACGAGTTGCGCAGGCTGGTGTTGGAGGGGAATCTGCCGCCGGGGACGGGGATGCCGCTCGGGGAGTTGGCGCGGGAGTTCGGGACGAGCGCCATTCCGGTGCGTGAATCCTTGCAGACGTTGATCGGGGAGGGGCTGATCGAGCATCGGCCCAATCTCGGGTATCGGGTCACCCAGCTCACCGCCGCGGAGTTGCGGGAGATGTATGTGGTGCGGGAGCGGTTGGAGTCCACGGCATTGCTGGCCGCCGTCTCGCGCGCCACGGCCGAGGAGCATCAGGTGGCGCGGGAGGCGCACGAGCGGATGGAGCGGGCGGTGCTGACCGAGAACGCCGTCGCCTATCACCGCGAGACCAGGAACTTCCACCTCGCGCTGGTGCGCCCCTCGGGTATGCCGCGCCTGGTACACATGTTGGAGTACGCCTGGAACATCACCGAACCCGTTCAACCCATGGTGCATGTGACCACGGCCGACCGCGTGGTGTTGCACGCCGATCACCGACGCCAGCTCGATGCCTTCCTGGCCCGCGATGCCGAGGCTTTGCTGAGGGCTACCGAGCAGCATTCGGCCCGCATGACGGCGATTCTGGACCAACTGCCGCAGACCAGCGGACTGCTCGCCCCCGATTCGGACGGCGTACAAGATATATAGTTTTCGCAACACCCGGGCAATACCCGCTCGATAGCGTCGCGCAATACCTTTCCCGCCGTGCGGGACTTCACGATCGGATGTGCGACATGGCCGACACTGTTGTGTTGCCGGGCAGCGGCACCGCCCCGGCGACCGAACTGCCGGTGACCTACGATCCCCGCCTCACCAACGAGGATCTCGCCCCGCTGCGCCAGCAGACCTGGGGCACCTACAACATCTTCGCGTTCTGGATGTCCGACGTACACAGCGTCGGCGGCTATGTGACGGCGGGCAGCCTGTTCGCCCTGGGCCTGCACAGTTGGCAGGTGCTCATCGCACTGGTCGTCGGCATCACCATCGTGTACGGCCTGTGCAATCTCGTCGCCAAACCCAGCCAGGTCACCGGGGTGCCGTACCCGGTGATGTGTCGCAGCTCCTTCGGTGTGCTCGGCGCGAACATCCCGGCCATCATTCGCGGTCTGATCGCGGTGGCCTGGTACGGCATTCAGACCTTCCTCGCCTCGGCGGCCCTCGATATCGTGCTCATCAAGCTGTTCCCGGGCCTGGCCCCCTACGCGGTGGTCGAGGATTACGGCTTCCTCGGGCTCTCGGCGCTGGGCTGGGGCAGCTACCTGCTGCTGTGGGTTCTCCAAGCCGCCGTGTTCTGGCGGGGTATGGAATCCATCCGCAAATTCATCGACTTCTGCGGCCCCGCCGTCTACGTGGTCATGTTCGTGCTCTGCGGCTACCTCATCTGGAAGGCCGGATGGAGTGGTATCGACCTGAACCTGGGCCAGGTGACCAAGACCGGCTGGTCGGCGGTGCCGGTCATGCTGGGCGCGATCGCGCTGGTGGTCTCCTACTTCTCCGGTCCGATGCTGAACTTCGGCGACTTCTCGCGCTACGGAAAGACTTTCGCGGCGGTCAAGCGCGGCAACTTCCTCGGGCTGCCGCTGAACTTCCTGGTCTTCTCGCTGCTGGTGGTCGTCACCGCCTCGCTCACGCTGCCGGTCTTCGGTGAACTCATCACCGATCCCGTCGCGACGGTGGCCCGCATCGACAACACCTTCGCGATCGTGTTGGGCGCGTTGACCTTCACCATCGCCACCATCGGCATCAATATCGTGGCCAACTTCATCTCCCCGGCCTTCGACTTCTCCAATGTGAATCCGCAGCGCATCAGCTGGCGCGCGGGCGGCATGATCGCGGCGGTCGGTTCGGTGCTCATCACCCCGTGGAACCTCTACAACAATCCCGATGTCATCCACTACACGCTGGAGACCCTGGGCGCGTTCATCGGCCCGCTGTTCGGCGTGCTCATCGCCGACTACTACCTGGTGCGCAAGCAGCGGGTGAACGTGGACGACCTGTTCACCATGTCGACCACCGGAACCTATTGGTACCGCAAGGGTTACAACCCGGCGGCCGTCATCGCCACTGTGATCGGCGCGGCCGTCGCCGTCTTCCCGGTGCTCACCGGCGGCAGCATCACCGGCATGTACACCGCCGCGCAGTACAGCTGGTTCATCGGCTGCGGCCTGGCCCTGGTGGGCTACTACCTGCTGGCCACCCGCGGCCCCTGGAAGCTTCCCGCCAACGTCGTCGAAAGCCGCTGATGCCCATGAGAATCCGCGTGATCAACCCCAATACGACCGCCGCCATGACGGCGGTCATCGAGGAGGCCGCCCGCGCGGTGGTCTCCCCGGGCACCGTGGTGGAGGGCATCACCCCCACCATGGGGCCCGCCTCCATCGAGAGCCATTACGACGAAGCCCTCGCCGTCCCCGGCATTCTCGCCGAGATCGCCCGCGGCGAGGAGCAGGGCGTGGACGGCTACGTGCTGGCCTGCTTCGGCGATCCGGGACTCGACGCGGCCCGGGAACTCGCGCGCGGACCGGTGATCGGCATCGCCGAGGCCGCCATGAACGCCGCCAGCCACCTCGGGCGCGGATTCAGCGTGGTCACCACCCTGTCGCGCACCGCCGGGCGCGCCCACGATCTCGCGGAACGCTATGGGATGCAACGCTTCTGCTTCGGCGTGCACGCCTGCGAGATCCCGGTGCTCGAACTCGAGGACCCCAAGGCGCGCACGGTGATCGCCGACGCCTGCCGCGAGGCCGTGCACGCCGACGGCTCGGATGCCATCGTGCTGGGCTGCGCCGGAATGGCGGATCTGTGCGAATACCTCACCCGCGAGGTGGGGGTGCCGGTCGTGGACGGCGTCAGCGCCGCCACGCTGACGGTGCAGTCCCTGGTCACCATGGGGCTGCGCAAATCCGGGCGCGGGGAGTTCGCGACTCCGCCGCCGAAACGCTATGTCGGCCTGCTCGCCGACTTCAGTACCGACCGAAAGGGAAAGCACCTGTGACCTTGCCACCGGATGTGCTTGCCGGAATCGAGTCCCGCATCGGAGCGGTGGACGCGGAATTGGCACGGCTGTACCCGGGCGATCGCCCGGGGCAACCGATCCACACCGCGTACGTTTCCGGTGGGGACGCCTCCCCCAGCCTGCCTGGCGAATGGGGAGCGGCGGCAATCGAATTGGGTGAGTCCCAGCTCGACCTGATCACCGAGCTGGCCGGGGCCGAGGTCGTGAAACTGGTCCTGGAGCGGCTGCGGCACCGGCCGATTCAGGATCTGCGCCTGGATTTCGAGGACGGTTACGGCACCCGCCCCGACGAAGTCGAGGACCGGGACGCGGTGCGCGCGGGCGAGATTCTGCGCGCGCTGCCCGACGACGTGTTCTCGCGCGGGATCCGCCTGAAGGGGCTCACGAGCCTCGAATGCGCTCGGGCCGTGCGCACGCTCGAGCGCGTCCTCGAGGGGGCGGGCGGGGTGCCCACCGGATTCGTCTTCACGCTGCCGAAGATCCGCCACATCGACCAGGTGGAGGTCGCCGTGAACCTCTGCGACGCCATCGAGTCGGCACACGGATTGCCCTCCGGCGCATTGAAGTTCGAATTGCAGATCGAGAGCCCGCAGGCGGTGATCGCCGCCGACGGCACCGCCACCGTCGCGCAGGCCATCCACCGCGCGGCCGGACGCTGCACCGGATTGCACTACGGCACTTACGACTACAGCGCCGCCTGCGGCATCACACCCAAGTTCCAGTCCCTCGAGCATCCGGTCGCCGACCACGCCAAGGCCGTCATGCAGGCCGCGGCCGCACAGACCGGCGTCTGGGTGTGCGACGGCTCCACCCAAGTACTGCCCCTCGGCACCGAAGACGAAGTGCGCGAGGCCGTTTCGCGGCACTACCGGCTCGTCACGCGGTCGCTCGAGCGCGGCTACTACCAGGGCTGGGATATGGGCGCGGGCCATCTGCTCACCCGCTGGCTGGCCACCTTCGCCTTCTTCCGGGAGGCGCTCGGCGTCGCCGCCCCGAGGATCGGCCGCTACCTGGACCGCCAGGGCGGCGCGGTGGTCGACGAACCCGCCACCGCCCAGGCCCTCGCGACCGTCGTACTGCGCGGCTTGGATTGCGGCGCTTTCCAACCCGCCGACGTGACCGCGCTGGTCCCCACAGCCACCGTCGAAGTACTGCACCATTTGCGAGAAAGGAAGATGCCGACCCTATGACCGGCGCTACCCCCGATTTCACGCTGCTACCCGACCTGGCGCTACGCACCCTGGGCGGTGCGGTGGTGTGGGCGAACGACGAATCCTTCGCGGAGAAGGAGAATCTCATCAAGCCGGAGGAGTCCACCTACTCCCCCGCCACCTTCGGCCACAAGGGCCAGGTCTACGACGGGTGGGAGACCCGTCGCCGCCGCGGCGCGGTGGGCGCGGCCCCCGAGGCCGAGGACTGCGATACCGCCATCGTGCGCCTGGGCGTTCCCGGCGTGATCCACGGTGTCATCGTCGACACCGCGTGGTTCAAGGGCAACTACCCGCCCGAGGTGTCCGTGGAAGCCATTGCGGTACCGGGCTATCCGTCCACCGACGAGCTGCTCGCCGCCGAGGGCTGGACCACCATCGTCGCGCGCGGCGCGGTCGCCGGTGACAGCCGCAACCCCTTCACCGTCGATTCCAAGCGGCGGTGGACGCATGTGCGGCTGCGCATGTTCCCCGATGGCGGCGTGGCCCGACTGCGCGTGCACGGCGAGGCGAAACCCGATCTGCGCCTGCTGGACTCGGGCCCCTTCGATGTCGCGGCGCTGGAGAACGGCGGGCTGGTGGCGGACTGCTCCAACCGCTTCTACTCACATCCGCAGAATGTGCTGATGCCCGGCCGGGCGCGCGTCATGGGCGATGGTTGGGAGACCGCGCGCCGCCGCGACAAGGACAACGACTGGGTGCGGGTGCGCCTGGCCGGTGAATCGGTGCTCACCATGGCCGAGGTCGACACCTCCTACTTCCTGTTCAACAGCCCGGGAGCGGTGTCGCTCACCGGGATTCGCGCCGACGGCAGCGAAGTGGAGCTGCTGGCGCGCACCGTCGTACAGCCCGATACCCGTCACCGTTTCGGCATCGACGCCGACGCGGCCGTCACCGAGGTGCGCCTCGACGCCTACCCCGACGGCGGCCTGGCGCGACTGCGACTGGTCGGCACCCTGACCGAGGAAGCCCGCGCGCGACTGCGGGCCGAACAGGAGGAATTGTCGTGAGCGACACCACCTATGGGCGGAACATGGTCGGCTACGGCCCCAATCCGCCGCACCCGCGGTGGCCCGGCGAGGCCAATATCGCGGTGCAGTTCGTTCTCAATTACGAAGAGGGCGGCGAGAACTGCGTCCTCGACGGCGACGAGGGCTCGGAGACCTTCCTCTCCGATATCGTGCCCGCGCTGGCGTTCCCGGACCGGCACATGAGCATGGAGTCGCTCTACGAGTACGGCTCCCGCGCCGGACTGTGGCGCGTGCTGCGCGCCTTCGAGAGCCGCGATATCCCACTCACCATCTTCGGTGTGGCGCGCGCCCTGGAACGCAATCCGGAGGCCGTGGCGGCGTTCAAGCGCAATGGCTACGAGATCGCCTCGCACGGGCTGCGCTGGATCTCGTACCAGACCGTGGACCGCGAGACCGAACGCGCGCACATGGAAGAGGCGGTCGCCATCATCACCCGCCTGTTCGGCGAACCGCCGCGCGGCTGGTACACCGGGCGCGATTCGCCGCGCACCCGCGAATTGGTGGTCGAGCACGGCGGTTTCACCTACGACTCGGACTCCTACGCCGACGACCTGCCGTACTGGGAGAAGGTGGGTGATACCAACCACCTGGTCATCCCGTACACCTTGGAAGCCAACGACATGCGCTTCTCCTCCCCCGCGGGCTTCGCCAACGGCGACGAGTTCTACGCCTATCTGCGCGATGCCTTCGACGTGCTCTACGCCGAAGGCGCGGCGGGCGCGCCGAAGATGCTGTCGATCGGCCTGCACTGCCGTCTGGCGGGCCGCCCCGCCCGCGCGGCGGCGCTGAACCGCTTCCTGGACTATGTGCGGTCACACGACAAGGTCTGGCTGGCACGGCGCATCGATATCGCCGAGCACTGGCGCACGGTGCATCCCGCCGACTGAACCTCCTTGCCGCCGAGGCGGATTCCCTCCGCCTCGGCCGCTGTTCCGCACCTCGCCGCCGCCACACGAAGTAACGTCGATGCGTATGGCGAAGCTGCTTCTGGGGCCTGTTCTCCGACATGTCGACGCGACCTCCGCCACCGTATGGGTGGAGACCGACAGCGCGTGCGAGGTGGAGGTGCTCGGCTGTCGGGAGCGCACATTCCAAGTGGGCGAACTGCATTTCGCGTTGGTCGTGGTCACGGGTCTGGAGCCCGGCTCCTCACTCCCCTACGCGGTGAAGCTCGACGAGATCCCGGTCTGGCCCGAACCGGACTCCGAGTTCCCGCCCTCGCGCATCAGAACCAAGCCGGTCGAATCGATGCTGTTCGGCTCCTGTCGCGCCGCCAAGGCGGTGCCGGGCGTGCTGGAGGCCGATCGCGTCGGCCCGGATGCCTTGGACGCCTACGCGCTTCGCATGAAGGACCGCCCGGAATCGCAGTGGCCGGATGCGCTCATGTTGCTCGGCGACCAGGTGTACGCCGATCAGCCGACGCCTCGGATACAGGAGTGGCTCGACGAGCGCCGGGCCGGGCAGGAACCGCGGAACGAGGTGGTGTCGTTCCGGGAGTACGCCGAGCTGTATCACGAGTCCTGGTCGGATCCGGAGATCCGGTGGCTGATGTCGACCGTGCAGACCACGATGATCTTCGACGACCACGATGTGCGCGACGACTGGAACACCTCGCGGGTGTGGCGCGAGGAGATGGCGCGCAAACCGTGGTGGCGCAATAGAATCCGCGCCGGACTCGCGTCGTACTGGGTTTATCAGCATCTCGGCAATCTCAGCCCGGAGGAATTGGAGCGCAATACCCTCTATCGCGCCGTCGTCAAGGCGGGCGAGGATGTGCAGGGCCTGCTCGAGGATTTCGCCGAACACGCCGACCAGGAGGTCGACGGCCGCAAGCCGACGCGCTGGAGTTATCGACGGGATTTCGGCCGCATTCGACTACTGGTGATCGATACGCGCAGCGGCCGAATTCTGGACGGGCACCGACTCATGTGCAGTGCCGAGGAATTCGACTGGATCGAAGAGAATACGGCGGGCGATATCGACCATCTGCTCATCGGGTCGTCACTGCCCTGGCTCATGCCCCATGCGGTGAGCCACCTGCAATCGCTCAACGAACGCGCGGCGGGCCTGCCCGGCTGGCGTGGCCGCTGGGGTGAGAAGCTGCGGCAAGCAGCGGATCTGGAGCACTGGCCCGCCTTCCGCGTCTCGTTCCACCGCCTGGCGCGGCTTATTCACCGTTTGGGCACCGCACCGGTCGCCCCCGCCACCATCTGCGTGCTCTCCGGCGATGTGCACCACAGCTACGCGGCCCGCGCCGACTACGATCCGCCCACCAAATCCCATGTCCTGCAATTGGTCTGCTCGCCGGTGCACAACGACCCGCCCAAGGTGTACCGACCGCTGTTCCGCCTGTCGTGGGCGGGACCGCTCGCCTCGGCGCTGCGCCGACTGGCCGACCGGCGCGGCATTTCCCCCGACCCGGTGCAGTGGCGCAAGGTGTGCGGCCCCTATTTCGGAAACTCCATCGCCACCCTGCGATTCGCGGGCCGATCCGCCCGATTCCGGCTGGAAACCGCACGCGAGGGCGAGGGCCTGGTCGAGGTCGCGGAATTGGACCTGTAACGACTCGGAGATTCGCGGAGATTTCTCTCACGTGAAATTCACCGGTGCACTTTCCATTTCCCTCATGCTCGGCGCGGCGGCGGTAACCGGCACGGGTAGCGCCGCGGCCGCACCGACGACCATTCCATTCCAGATCAATCCCGCGCCCTTCGGCAATCCGAACGGCAGTTTCGATGTCCGGCCCGCTCATTGCGGGGTCCGGGTCGGCGAACGGCCCGGCGTCGCGGTGGTGACCGGCTCGGACGCGGGCGGCTGGGGTTGTTGGCTGGCCACGCCGGTGCACTGGGTCAATGTCTCCACGGGCGCGTCCGGCGCGGCGCGACTCTCCGACGGGCTCAATGGCATTCCGTCGTTCGCGAATCTCGAGACCGGCCCCGGCCAGGTCATGATCCTGCTGGTGCCGGGCGGTACCAGCACCCCGGGCTTCACCTCGGTCCTCGTGCCCTGACGAGCGAGCGCCACCTGAGCATGGCCCAGGTGGCGCTGATCTTTACTGCGTGGCTTCCTGACGCTTGGGCAGTTTCCAGCCCGGGCGCGGGAAGTGGCAGGTGTAGCCGTTCGGGTAACGCTCCAGGTAGTCCTGATGCTCCGGCTCGGCCTCCCAGAAGGTGCTGGCCGGGGTCACCTCGGTGACCACCTTGCCGGGCCACAGGCCCGAGGCGTCGACGTCGGCGATGGTGTCCAGCGCGACGCGCTTCTGCTCATCGTCCAGATAGAAGATGGCGGAGCGGTAGCTGGTGCCGATGTCATTGCCCTGCCGGTCCTTGGTGGACGGATCGTGGATCTGGAAGAAGAACTCCAGCAGCGCGCGATAGTCCGTGTGCGCGGGGTCGTAGACGATCTCCACGGCCTCGGCATGGCCCGGGTGATTGCGGTAGGTGGGGTTGTCGTTGCTGCCGCCGGTGTAGCCGACCCGGGTCGAGAGCACACCGGGCTGCCTGCGGATCAGATCCTGCATACCCCAGAAACAGCCACCGGCCAGAATCGCGGTTCGCGTGTCGGTCACGCCTCCTCCTTCGTGAAGAGAGTCTGGTACCGCCCATAGCCTTCCGCCTCGAGGTCGTCGAGGTGAATGAAGCGCAGGGCGGCCGAATTGATGCAGTACCGCAGCCCGCCCGCGTCGCGGGGGCCGTCGGGGAACACATGGCCGAGATGGCTGTCACCGTGGGCGGAGCGCACCTCGGTGCGGACCATCAGATGGCTGCGGTCGCTCTTCTCGGCGATATTGTCGGCCTCGATGGGCTTGGTGAAACTCGGCCAGCCCGAGCCGCTGTCGAACTTGTCGACCGAGGCGAACAGCGGCTCACCGGAGACCACGTCCACGTAGATGCCGGGTTCGTGGTTGTCCCAGTACTCGCCGGTGAAGGCTCGTTCGGTTCCGTTCTCCTGGGTGACGTGGTACTGCTCGGGCGAGAGCGCGGCGACGGCCGCGGGGTTGCGGTGGTATTCCTGTGCCACATGACCTCCTCATATCGGCTCCCGGTACAACCGGGGCTCCCGGTCGGAAAGTCCCGCCCGGCCGGGGCGTCATACTTTGGTCATTCTTCGCCTCTTTCACCCGATCGCGCAGATTGTGCCGCTGACCTCTGGCGATCATGGAACGGATAGCGTAGCTTTCCATTATAGATAGTTGCAGTATCTGCTCATGGAGGCATGGTCATGGTCAAACCGCTTCTCACCCTCGCGTCGGTCTATCTCGCGGCCATCGGACTGGCGCTGCTGGTGGCGCCCGCGCAGTTCGGTGTCGACGCGGTGCCCGAGGATCCCTCGCCGCAACTGCTCGCGCTGCTTCGGCTGCTGGGTGGCCCGATGATCGGCATCGCGGTATTGAACTGGATGTCGCGCACCGCCGCGGCGACCGCTGTGCGCGATACCGTGCTGCTGGCCAATCTGGTCGGCTTCGGGGTGGTCGCCGCCAATGACGTGTGGGGCGTATTCAGTGGTGAGGCAAGGGATCTCGCGAAGGTGTTCCTGGTCGTGCACTTGGGCTTCGCGGTGGCGTTCGGCATCGCCTGGGCGCGTGCGCGCACCACGGCGCGAATGGATAGCTAGGGTATCCGGCAGAGCGGAAGGGGCCGGGTATGCGGATGGCGGAGCTGAGCCGGGAGTCGGGTGTGTCGGTCGCGACCATCAAGTACTACCAGCGCGAAGGGCTGCTGCCGCCCGGTGAACTGACCAGCCCCAACCAGGCGCGCTACGGTGCCGCGCACATCCGCCGACTCAAACTCGTGCGGGCGCTGGTGGAGATCGGCGGACTGTCGGTCGCGGCGGTGCGGGAGGTGCTCGCGCGCATCGACGAATCCGACGCCTCGACCCACGATGTGCTGGGCGTGGTGCAGCAGGGGCTGCCGGGTGTGCGCGTGGATGTGGACGCGGCGGACCGGGAGTGGGCGCGATCGCTGATCGACACCATCGCGGCCGAGCGCGGCTGGCGGCTCCCGCCGGGTTCGCCGGTCGTCGAATCCCTCATCGGTGTGCTGTGCGCGTTCCGGGAGATCGGGCACGAATGGGTGCTCGACGCCCTGTCCTGCTACGCCGAATCCGCCGACCGTGTCGCCGCCGCCGATATCGACGCGGTCGCCCGATTGGGCTCCACCGAGGCGGTGGTCGAGGGCGCGGTCATCGGCACCGTACTCGGCGATGCGCTGCTGGCCACACTGCGACGGGTCGCGCACGCCGAGGCTTCGCGAAAACGCCTGGGCGACTGACGGACAACGCTCGCGGCCCTGACGTTCGCGCTCAGCGCCCCGTGCGTTCGGCCTTCTCCAACTCGACCGCGCGGCGCATGACCTCGCGGGCACGGGAGCGGTCCCCGGCGTAGTCGTAGGCGCGGGCCACGCGGTAGCAGGTGCGCCAATTATCCGGGTCCGCTTCCCATTCCGCTTTGACCTGCTCGAAAAGCTGGTCGGCGGCGGCCCTTTCGATGCGACCGGAGGGGCGACGCGGCAACTGCGAGGTATCGAGTTCGCGCCCCTCCTCGGCCATGCGCCGGGCCAGGCGCTGATGGTCGAGGGCGGCGCGCACCGAGGTGTAGACGATCCAGACGCCGACGATCGGGAGAATCAGCACGCCCAGGCCGATACCGACACCCGCCAGATCGCCATCGGCTATGAGGCTGAAGGCGATCCGGCCGAGCAACAGGAAGTAGAAGCCGAGCGCCACGACGAGGAAGGCGATGACCGCGATGGTGCCCAGCGACCGACGGCCCGCCTCGGAGTCACCCGTCGATGCACCCACGCCGTCTTTCGACAGGCGACCCTGATCGGCGTCACCCGAGGTGCCGCCGCTCTCCGGACGTCCCGATTCCTCGCTCACAGATCCAGCAGCGCGTCGATGCCCACGGTGAGGCCGGGGCGGTGCGGGGTCTTGCGGACGCCGAGCAGGACGCCGGGGGCGAAGGAGCTGCGGTCGATGGAGTCGTGGCGAATGGTGAGGGTCTCACCCTGGGTACCGAAGAGCACCTCCTGGTGGGCGACCAGACCGGCGAGGCGCACCGAGTGCACGCGCACGCCGTCGACGTCCGCGCCGCGCGCGCCCTCGAGTTCGGTGGAGGTGGCGTCGGGGCTGCGGCCGACCCCGGCCTTCTCGCGGGCGGCGGCGATGAGTCCGGCGGTGCGGTAGGCGGTGCCGGAGGGGGCGTCGGCCTTGTTCGGGTGGTGCAATTCGATGACCTCGACCGATTCGAACCAGCGCGCGGCCTGTTCGGCGAAGCGCATGGACAGCACCGCGCCGATGGCGAAGTTCGGGGCGATCAGCACGCCGACCTCGGGGTTGCGCGACAGCCAGCCGCGCACCTGGTCCAGTCGCTCGGCGTCGAAGCCGGTGGTGCCGACGACGGCGTGAATACCGTGCTCGACGAGCCACTCGAGATTGGGCATGACCACATCGGGGTGCGTGAAGTCGACGACCACCTCGGTACCCGATTCGGCGAAGGCGTCCAGGGCGTCGTCCTTGTCGACCCGCGCCACCAGGTCCAGATCCTCGGCCGCCTCGACCGCCGCGCAGATCGCCTGTCCGACCTTGCCGTGCGCCCCGAGCACGCCCACCCGGATCCGGTTCGTGGTCACCTGTTCTCCTTTACCCGTTCGATCGGCACTCGGGTCCGAGCCTACTGCGCCCGCGATCGCCGAACGGCACCCCCGCCGTCCAGGAGTAGGCGGCCTCACACCTGCGCCGAGGACGGTCCCGACCGTCAGTCCGTCGACTGTTTGCGCATCACCTCGATGAGCGCCGTAATGCTCTGCGCGCCATACCCTTCGGCGACCGCGCGGCGCAGTAGCTCGTGGATGGGCTCGTGCCATGCGATATCGATGCCTGCCTCGGCGAATTCGCGGTCGCTGTCGATGGCCTCGTGGAACACATTCACCGAGGACCCGAGCCGGGTGTAGTCGCGGTCGTCGATCTCGCCCGCGAGCACCGGGAGCAGGGATTCGATCATCTGGAACCACTTGACGGCATACGGCACCATGGTGGCCGCCTTCAGCCCGCGCGCGTCGAGCAGCGCCGCGCCCTCGAAGAAGCCCAGCAGGGCGGGCAGCAGGGTCGCGCCGACGGCGGCTTCGTACAGCGCGGCCAGGTCCGGTTCCGCGCCCAGGTGCACGACCTCACCGCCCAGCACCCGCAGCACCGCGGCGTACTCGTCGAATACGGCGCGCTCGCCGCCGAAGTACAGCAGCGTGTCCGGCTTGCCGACCGCCGACGGCACATTCTTGATCGCGCCGCCGAGGTACCGGATACCGTGTTCGTCCGCCCAGGCCGCCAATTCCCGAGCGCCGGAGGCGGTTCCGCTGTTCAGCGTGACGAGCGTGCGTCCGGCCAGGGCCTCGGCCGCCGGGGCCAGGCTCAGCGCGGACGCGTCGAAGTTGGACAGGCAGGCGATCACCAGGGGGCTCGCGGCCACCGCGGCCGCGATATCGGTCCGCGCGGTCGCGCCGCGCTCGGTCAACGCCCGCGCCTTCTCCGGGGTGCGGTTCCACACCGTGGTCGGGTGTCCGGCGTTGAGGTACGCCTCGGCGAGGGCGGTTCCCATGGAGCCCAGGCCGACAATGGTCACCGGGGTGCGTGCGATCTCGGTCAATGCCAGTGCCTTTCGAGACGATCGGGCCGGTCGCGGAATTCCGTCGACCGGCACCGTCAGTCTCGAAGCACGCCGGATCGCCTACCAGTACCTACTTTCGCCGCGGGTTACGCACCATTTGGTAGGTCATATGGTCACGTGCCCGGCCCGAACCGGGAACGTGAGCAGGGTCACGGCTAGTCGAAGACGATGACCTGGCGCAGGGCGTGGCCCGACGCCAGTTCGTCCATCCCCCGGTTGATGTCCTCCAAGGAGATTCGCGCCGAGATGAGCCGCTCCACCGGCAGGCTGCCCGCCCGCCACATGCGCACGTACTCCGGAATGTCGCGTGCGGGTACCGCCGAACCGAGGTAGCTGCCGACAATGGAGCGCCCTTGCGCCACCAGGCCCAGCGGCGAGATGCTGGCCATCGCGTCGGGTGCGGGCAGACCCACGGTGACGGTCGTACCGCCGGGAGCCGTTGCGGCGACGGCGGTTTCGAAGGCGCGGATATTGCCCGCCGCCTCGACGACGATCTCGGCCTGAATACCCTCCGCGGCCAGTTCGGCCGGGGTATAGGCCGCCGTCGCGCCGAATTCCGTTGCCAGCTTCAGCTTCTCGGGCACCGTGTCGACGGCGATGACATCGCGCCCGGTGCCCTCGCGCAGGGCGGCGGCCACAAGCACCGCGGCCATCCCGACGCCGCCGAGCCCGACGACCATGATGCGGTCGCCCGGGCCGGGCTTCGCCGAATTCATCAGCGCCCCACCGCCGGTCAGCACCGCGCAGCCGAGCACCGCCGCCACCTCCGGCGGCACATCGTCGTCCACCGCGACCACCGATCGCTCGTCCACCACCGCGTGCGTGGCGAAGGCGGAGACGCCGAGGTGATGGTGCACGGGCGCGCCGTCGCGCAGCAGCCGCCGCCCACCGCCGAGCAGTTCGCCCGCATTGTTCGCGAGACTGCCCGGCAGACACGGGGTTCGGCCCTCGGTGGCGCAGCCGGAGCATTCGCCGCAGCGCGGCAGGAAGGTCATGACCACGCGCTGGCCGACGGTGAAGGAGCTGTCGCCGGACCCCACGGCCTCGACGCGTCCGGCCGCCTCGTGGCCGAGCAGCATGGGCACCGGGCGCACCCGGTTGCCGTCCACCACGGACAGATCCGAATGGCACAGTCCGGCGGCCTCGATTCGAACGAGCAGCTCACCGGGGCCGGGTTCGCCCAGGTCGAGCTCGCTCACGGTGATCGGCGCCGATTCCGCGAAGGGGGCCGGGTCGCCGATTCGTTCCAATACCGCACCGCGAATCCTCATGAGCCAGACGCTACCCGCTGCGGCCCTTTCCAATCGCGCGGAACCCTGATTCGATTGACCCAGACAGGAGTGGAACATGAACAGTCTCGAGGCCCGCGGCAGGGCGCTCAACCATGTGGTGACCGACTTCTTCGGTCAGGTGGCGCGCGCGTACGACACGCGGGCGCTGCAGCGCATCGTGTACCGGCCGCCGCAGGATCAGATGGTGGCGGAGCTGCGCGCGGCCGGATCCCGGCGGATCGCCGATATCGGCTGTGGCACCGGCATTCTCACCGCGCGTATCCAGCGCGAGCTGCGGCCCGAGGTGATCTACGGGGTGGACGCCTCCGAGGGCATGCTGGCGCAGGCGCGGCGGCGGTCGGAGCAGGTGCGGTGGGTGTGCGGTCCGGCCGAGCAGCTGCCCTTCGCCGACGGTGAGCTGGACGCGGTGATCACCACCAGCGCCTTCCACTTCTTCGACCATCCGGCGGCCCTGGCCGAATTCCACCGGGTGTTGGCGCCCGGCGGTCTGGTGGCCATCGCGACACTGCATCCGTCCTCGGCCACCACGCGCCCGATCCAGCGGCTCACCCGCAGCCCGCTGTTCCCGGCGCACGCCCCGTCGCCCTACGACACGCGAAAGCTGGTGGAGCGGGCCGGTTTCCGCATGCAGGATCAGCGCAAGGTATCGCGGCCGCCGCTGCCGGATTTCCTGGTGCCCGACGTGATCACGGTGGCGCGGCGCTGAGCCGCGTCCTGGAACGTCTCAGCCCAGGCGGCGCGCCCGCATATCGCCGAGCACCGACGCTTCGGTCACCTGACCGTTGGTCGCGGTGTACAGCATCGACCCGCCGCCGGTGTAGATGCCGACCACGACCGGGCCGCGTGCCCGGAAGTCGCCGAAGACCAGGTCACCCGGCTGCGCCTTGCTCATCGGCACCTCGACGCCGATCTCCCACTGCTGCTCCACGGTGTTCGGCAGCGTGATGGTGCCGCCGCTGGCCGCGGAGACGGCCGCCGCGGTCAGGCCCGCTTCGTCGAAGCCGCCATTGGACGGCCCCTGCGGTCCGCCGCCACCGAAAACGTAAGGGGTGCCGAGCCATTCGTGGGCAGCCTCGACAATCTGCGGTCCCAGATCGGCGCTCGGATCGGGGACGAAGCGGCCGCCGCTGCCGACACTGCGGAATCCGGCCTCCGCGGCCAGGATGCGCGCGACATAGGGGCGGGTCTCGGTGAAGTGCGCGGAGTACTGGTTGGGCATACCGCCGGAGGCGAGCACCGCGCCCTCACCGGCGTTGTAGGCGGCGACGGTCAGGGCGGTGACGTCGCCGGAGACCTTGCCCTCCGAGACCCAGCCCTGGATCTTGTCGGCCAGCGCGCACATGTAGCGGCCCTGGCCGATGATGGCGTCGCCGTCGTCCCACACACTGGCCTGGCCATTGCCGTCGGCGTCGATGACATAGGGCTGGCCGTCGGGGGCGGCGGCCACCGCGGTGCCGGGCATGAACTGCGCCAGACCCTGCGCACCGGCCGGGGAGACCGCGCCTCGGCGGAATCCGGATTCGGCCTGGCCCTGCGCGGCCAGCAGCGAGGAGCTGATCTGCGGGCACAGCGATCCGGCGCGGCGGTACCAGATCTCGAGTTCGGGCGGCACCTTGCCACCGGCGAGGTTGCCGCCCGGGCTGCCGAAGCCGTTGTCGCAGTTGGGGGCCGGGATGGTGACGCTGGGCATGGTGCCGCCCGCCAGCCACGGCATCGGGTCGACCTGTTTGCCGCCGTTCATGCGGCCGCCGGGGACGAGTTCGAAATGCAGGTGTGGGCCGGAGGATTCGCCCGCCGAGCCGACATCGGCGATGTGCTGTCCGGCGGTGACGGCGTCGCCGACCCGCACGTAGATCTGCGACAGCTCCATATGGCCATAGACGGTGGAGTAGCGGTTGCCCTTCTCGTCGAGGGAGTCGATCACCACCCAGCCGCCGAAGCCCGAGGCGGGGCCGGAGGCCACCACGCGACCGTCGGACGCCGCGTAGATCGGGGTGCCAGCGCTCGCGGCGAGGTCGACGCCCATATGCCCGCCGCCGCGCGTGCCGAAGGGATCGGAGACGCTGAAAGTGCCTGCGGCGAGCGGGAAATTGCGGGCGCTGCCCGCGCGCAGGCCACCGGCCTCGTTGACCGGCCCCGGCATGGCGGCCAGCGAGACGGTGGGCGTGATCGGGGCGGCGGAGCTGGGCGCGGCGTTCTCCTTGACGGTGACCTGCACCCGATCCAGGTGGTTGAGGGCGTCGCTGCCGCGATCTTCCAGGGGCGTCCAGCGCACGGCGGCCGACGCCCCCGGCGACCAGCTGCGCTGCTTCCAGATGACGTACTCGATGCCGAAATTGGCCGCGTTCTCCTGTAGGAAGGCGACGATGGCCTCGCCTTTGGCCTGGCCGATGCCGTCGGAGCCGACAATGAACTCGACCGCGCGACCGGAGCGGTGATCGTCGAAGGCGGCGTCGTCGATGCGACCGCGCATATCCATCATGCCGAAACGCGCCACCACACAACGCAATGCGCGCAGCGCGCCGTCGGTCAGGCCGTCCTCGGCGGGTGATCCGGTGGCGGGGCAATTCGGTTGGGTCGCAGCGGCTGTCGTGCTGGCGATGGTGGGCATGCCGGGGGCACAGGAGTCTTCACTGGCGGGCAGTACCACCACCAGTACCAGCGTGACCAGGCCGAGAACGAGCCCGCACGCGATCCATACCAGGCGGTCGAGCCTCACGCGGGAGCGCTCACGACCGATGCGGGCGAGGCCGATTCAGGCGCGACGCCGACCACCGACGCGGTGCACGGCACTGATCGAGGCATCGGTCCTGCTCCTTCGGCGCACACGGGTCGGGCGTGATCGGCACGGATCGCTTGGACATTCTGCCATGTCCGGCGGCCACCGGGGCGGCACATCGACGGAGTGTCCGGAGCCGGAAGTCGCGGAGTGATCATCGCCGGGGCGGGCGGCGGCGCGCCACCGATCTGCGCCCCGTATGCCGCCGATTGGCGCAGGATGGGGGTATGGGTGGCCTACAGACTCGCTCGGCTCGTCGATCGCGGCGTCGTTGGGGTGCATGGCATTCCGAGGCGGTGCGCCTGCTCGCCGTCGCCGGAGTGGCGGCGCTGGTGGCGGCGTGTGGTGGTGCGGAACCCGAGCGGCCGGGACGGGCGACGGTGGTGGCGAGTACCACCGCGCCGAGTTCGCCGTCCGGGGTGCCGGATCTCGGAGCCGGGGAGGACGTGGTGCGGGAGGTGGATGTGCCATGGGGGTTGGCGTTCCTGCCCGACGGGGGTGCGTTGGTGGCCGAGCGTGACTCCGGAGCGATTCTGCGGGTGCGGCCGGGAGCCGCGGCGGAGCGGGTGTATCAGGTGCCGGGGGTCGCGGCGATCGGGGAAGGCGGGCTGCTCGGGGTGGCGGTGTCGCCGCGGTATGCCGAAGACGGTTACGTGTATGCCTATTTCACCGGCGTCGACGACAATCGGATCGTGCGGTTTCGGCTCGACGGACAGCCCGAGGTGGTGTTCTCCGGGATCGCCGCCGCGTCGATTCACAATGGCGGGCGGATAGCGTTCGGGCCGGACGGGTTGCTGTACGTCGGCACCGGTGACGCGAGTACCCGTGGGGCGTCGCAGGATTCGAACAGCCCGAACGGCAAGATCCTGCGTCTGACACCGGAAGGTCGGCCCGCGCCGGGCAATCCGACGCCCGGGTCGCCGGTCTACAGCCTCGGGCATCGCAATGTTCAAGGGCTGGCGTGGGATTCGGCCGGTCGCCTCTTCGCCGCGGAGTTCGGGCAGAACGAATTCGACGAGATCAATCTGATCGAGCCCGGCCGCAATTACGGGTGGCCGGAGGTGGAGGGCACTGGGGACACCTGGGGCGGGCGGTTCACCAATCCCCTGGTGACCTGGGATCCGACCGACGCCTCGCCCTCGGGTATCGCGATCGCCGGGAACACGCTGTACGCGGCGGCGCTGCGCGGCGAGCGGCTGTGGACGGTGCCGCTGCGCGACGGCGCGCTCGGAGAACCCGTGGCGCGGTTGGAGAACGGTCTCGGGCGGCTGCGCACCGTGGTGGTGGCGCCGGACGGGGCGCTGTGGGTGACGACCTCGAATACCGACGGGCGCGGCGATCCACGCGACGGTGACGATCGCATCATTCGGTTCCCGGCCCGCTGATCATCCCTGCGTGGGTTGGTCCGCGGCCTTCGTCGGACGCTCGACCGGCGTGGGCGGCCAGGGCTCGGGTTTCACATTGTCGGGTTTGGCGGCGGGGACCTCGTCCCAGTCGAAGTGGGTGCCCACCCACGCCCTCGGGCGGTCGAAGCGCACCTCGCGGGCGTGTAATCCGCTGCGGCGGAACGAGATCTCGCCGAAGAAGTCGCCGCCGGTGAACAGCACCGTGCGGGCCTCGAAGACGGCGTCCGCGAAGGACACCGCGCCGTGGTATTCGGCGTCGGTGAAGTCGATGTCGGTGGTGCCGCCGGTACGCCAGCGCGGGCGTTCGCCGAGCGCGCACCCGTCGAAGCTGGTGCCCCGGGCGTAGAAGTGCGTGGCGGTGAAAGCGATACGGGCACCGGTGAATTCGGCTCCGGCGAAGCAGACGCGGTCACCGTCGAAGACGGCGCGGCCGAAGGTGGTGAGGGCGGCGGCGAAACTCGCGTCGGCGAAGCCGGTGCGGTCGCCGGTGAAGGTGGCGCGCTCGAAGGTGGTTCGCGCACCGGCGAAGACGGCCTCGTCGAAGGCGACGGGGCAGGCGAAGGTGGTATCCACGAACGAGGTGACGCTGCCGCCGCGCTCGGATCGGTCCACGACCGCCGGGCGGAAGACCGCCCGCTGGAACGACGCGGCCCGACCGCGGAAGGTCGCGCCGCGGAAGGTGATTCGTTTGCCCAGGAACCGCGCGCCCTCGAAGCTGGTGGTGTCCGTACCGAGGAATACCGCGTCCGCGAAACGCGTGTCGCGGCCACCGAAGGTGGCGAAGCGGAAGTCGGCGTCCTCGAACACCGCGCCCGTGAAATCGAAATCGCAGTCCGACCACGAGGTTTCGGCGGTCTGCCGTAGTCGGTCGGCGATCACGCGCGCGATGGTGGCGCGCACCGGCCGATCGTTCTGCCGATAGTGGTAGACCCGCTCCACCGCCGCCCCGTCCTCCTCGCGGCGTTCGGTCCGGCTCACCAGGTGGTTGTCTCCCGCGTCGGGCGCGTACGGCAGCCGCAGATACGCGCACAGCACATCCACGCACTGCTGTCTGCGGCCCCACGCCGAGAACTCGTCCGCCACACCGGCCATGGCGTACACCCCGGCGATCCGCACCGCCACATCGGCGGCCCCCAATTGCGCGGCCGCCGCACCGAACACGTCCGCGAACCGACCACGCTCCAGATCCCGCTGCCGCCGATACGCCACCACCAGCGCGACCGCACCCCCGACTCCCGCCGTCACCGCCAGCGCGATCATGGTGAGCTGCAACCGGTTCGGCGTCTCGGGCTCGACCCCGAGCAACGTCCACAACAGCCACCAACTGCACCCCGCGACCGCCGCGGCGACGAGCACACCCGTCAGCACCGAGAGCAACAGCCCCGACCGCCGCCCCCTGCGGCCGAAACCCATTCCGAACAGCCCCCAGTGACGCATAGCGAGATGGTAACGACCCCACCGCCCCACCGCACCGATAGCGACATTTCACCCGATCGGATGTGCCCCAGAGCGGTGGCCAGCACAATCCCTGCCCGAAAACGCGAAAAGCCCGTCCGACACAACGCCGGACGGGCTCACGCGACGGTCAGGCCGCCCGCCGCCGCAGACCCAGGCCAGCCGCCGCGAGGCAGGCCAGCGCGACCGCGCCGACGAACCAGGGGAAGACGGTGGTCAGACCCCAGGTGGTCGCCGCCCATCCGGCCACCACGGTCGGCAGCGCCATCGCGCTGTAGGCCAACAGGTAGTAGGCCGACATGGTTTCGCCGCGCTTGTGTTGCGGCACCACATTGGACAGATGGCGCAGGGAGCCGCCGAAACCGAGGCCGAAGGTCAAACCGAGCAGCACTCCGGCCACCAGGACCAAGACCCAGTTGTGGGTGGCCAGCGCGGGAATGGTCAGCACCAGGGCCACCGCCATGCCGATATCGCCGCTGATCGCGGCGCGCCGGGCCGGAATACCGGTGGCGAAGAACTGCGCGACCGCACCCGCGGTCGCCGTGGCCGCCACCACCGCCCCGCCGAAGACGAGATTGTGCACGCCGGTCTTGGCCGCGGCCAGCGACGGGTACAGCGACAGCAGCACGCCCAGTACCGACCAGGCCGCCATCACACCCAGCGCCGAGAACCAGAAGTCACTGCGAATCTCGTGCGGCACGGCGGGTTTCGCAATACGGATCGGTCCGGCCACCCGTGCGGTGTGCGGCTCGTTCAAGGCCAGCACGCCCAGCCCCACCAGCAGGCACACGACGGTGATGACCACGTACGGCGTGCGCAGCGGATACGGCGCGTACTGCGCGAGCAGCGCCGATCCCAGAATGGCCACGGCCATACCGACATTGAAGGCCACGCCGGTCAACTGCCCGGACCGCGCGCCGTGTTTGGGCCGCAGATCCAACAGCGCCGCCGCGCCCGCCACCACCGTCGCGCCGACCGCCGCGCCGTGCAGCGCCCGCGCCAGCAGCAGCATGGCCACATTGTCGGCCAGCAGGAACACCACCAGTCCGGCGATCATGATGCCGAAAGCGCCCAGCAGCACCGGCTTTCGACCCACCGCGTCGGAGATGCGTCCGGCGACCAGCACCGCGCCCAGCGCCGCGATGGCGTAGGCCGCGAACACGAAGGTGGTGGTGAGTGGGGTGAAATGCCACTCCTGCTGGTAAATGCCGTAGAGCGGGGCCGGGACACCGGAGACGCCGAGCGCCACGCCGCTGGCGGCGAGTACGAGCGCATATCCCCAGGCCTGATCGACCCGCTCGGGCCGAACCGCAACATCCGCTGCCATCGAACCCTCCATCAGGTAAGTTTGATTGTGATCGAACCTGACCCTACTCCCGGTTCGAAGATCGTCAAACCTCTCGCCGAGGAATGGCACGACAGAGTGAGGTAGATCATGTCCGACACCGAAGCGCCCGCCGCCGTGGCATCGCTGCCCACGGTGCTCGGCGCGCTCCAAGATCCGATCCGCCTGGAGATGGTGCGCCGCTTGGGCGAGGCCGGGGAGCCGATGCGCTGCAGCGCGCTCTACGACACCATCAGCAAGTCGACCGCCGCGCACCACTTCAAGATCCTGCGTGAATCCGGTATCACCGCGCGCGAGACCGTCGACGGACAGACCTGGGTCCGGCTGCGCACCGAGGAGGTCGGCGCGGCGCTGCCCGGCCTGCTCGACGCCGTTCTCGCCGCCGCGAACCGAACCAAGGAGTAACCTGCCGCCGCGACGGCCGCTCCCGCGCTACCGTCGATGGATGCGTATTCGCACCGCGACGATCGATGAACTGCCCTTGCTCCAGAAAATCGAGATCGCCGCCGGAGAACCGTTCCGCAGTATCGGCATGCTGGAAATCGCCGAGGACGACCCGCCCGCGCTCGAGGTGCTCGAGCAGTACCGCCGCGCCGGACGCGCCTGGGTCGCCGTGGACGAATCCGATTCTCCCGTCGCGTATCTCATCAGCAGGCAGGCCGACGACACCGAGCACATCAGCCAGATCTCGGTCCATCCGGGCTTCGCCCACCGCGGCATCGGCAAGGCGCTCATCGAGCACCTCGCCGCGATCGCCCGCGCCGAGGGCCTGCCCGCGCTGAGCCTGACGACGTTCCTGGACGTCCCCTGGAACGCCCCGTACTACGAACGCCTCGGCTTCCGCCAGGTCCCCGACAACGAACTCACCCCGGACCTCTACAAGATCCGCGCCCACGAGTCCGAAGTCGGCCTCGACCGCTGGCCCCGCATAGCCATGCGGCGCGACCTGGGCTGACCCACCGAGATCAGGGGGAACTGGTGGCGGCATCGCACGAGTAGCCGCCGCCACCGATTCCCCCTCGCGGCTGGACATGCGCCGCCGGGGTGGCAACTAAGCCGGAGGGGGGATCTCTTCCGGTGGCGGCGGCGGGGGGAGTTCCGCGGGCGGGAGGACGTCCGCCGGGGGTGGCGGAGCCGGTTGTTCGGCCGGGGGCGGGGCTGGTTGCTCCGCCGGGGGTGGGGCCGGTTGCTCCGGGGGCGGGGTCGTGGTGGTCGGCGTCACCGTGACCGAGGTGGTCGGCGGGGTTGTCGTGGCGGGGTCGACCTCGGTCACCGGCGGGGTGCGCCTCTCGTAGTCCGCGCCCGCGACATGGGCTGCGGTCCAGCAGAATGCGGCGGCGGTGAGCAGGACCAGCGGGGCGGTGAGGGCCACGAGGGCGCCGCCGAGACGGCGGCGTCGGCGGCGGCGGGCCAGGACCGCCAGCGCGAGGGGGATCTCCAGGGCGAGGGTGCCCGCGGCGACGCAGACCACGGTCGCGAGGGTCCAGGCGGCGGCCGGTTCGTCCGACCACTGCGCCAGTGCCGCGATCGCCGCGACGCCGACCACGCCGAGCGCGGTGACGCCGAGGAAGCCCGTGCTGGCGTAGCCGAAACTACCGAGGGAGTTCTCCTCGCCGCCGTTGCGGCGCATCCACGCGCAGAACAGCGAGGCGTGGCCGAGACCCGCACCCAGGGCGGCGACCACCAGCAGCAGGTACGCGGTGCGGGTGGAGTCGGCGGCGGAGTCGAGCCGCAGCAGTACCGCGCCGAGATCGGCGACCAGGCTCGCGACGACCAGAATCGACAGTCCCGCAACCGCTTCCGAGCGCCCGCGCACCCGACGCCGCAAATAGCCCTCGGGCAGTTGACGCCGCAGCACCTGATACACCCGCACCCAGGCGATCGGCACCACCGCGAGCAGTACCGGCGTCAACCAGCTCGCCGTGCCCGGCTCGAACCAGATCGACAGCACCGCAACGGTTCCGGCGAAGATCCACACCCACGCGGCGAGCCGCAGCAGGGACCGCCAGGTGGTCGCGGCCAGCAGCTGGCGCGCGGGCAGATGGCCGGGCCGCGAGGCGAACAGCCCCCGCAGCGCCGCGAACGGACTGCCCCGCCACACGTCCAGTCGGGCCCGCAGCAACAGCAGATCCGGATGCAGCGAGTTCAGCGCCAGCCCGTCCTCGACATGGCGCGTCGCCGCCATCCGGTCGCCGAACTCCATCTCGAGTTCGGCGGCCGCGGCGTGCGTATCCGCGCCGGGCGCGAGCCGCAATGCCCGCACCACGGCGGTCCGCGCTTCCCCGCGCTCCGCCTCGGTCGGTCCGAAGCCCCGCGACAGGATGCCCGCGAAGACCAGGAGGGCCGAGACGTTCTCCGGCTCCAGCGAGACGGCCACCCGCGCGTGCCGCACGGCCTCTTCCCGCCGCGCCGCCGCCTCGAACGCCTGCGCCGCGACCAGATGCGCGTCCACCCGGTCCGGGTCGGCCGCGATGGCCAACCCGGCCATCCGCAACGCCTCGTCCACCCGGTCGGCCCGTAGCGCGAGATCCGCCATCAATCCCAACAACTCGGGATCGTGCGGCTCCCCCACCAGGGCTTTGCCAACCAACTCCCGGGCCTCGTCGAACCGCCCGAGATCACTTGCGGCGCGTGCCTTTTCCAGCACCCGCGAGGTTTCCGTCATCCCTCTCCCGATCGTGCACTCCGGCCGCTGACACTAGCCCACCGATTGCCCATCGCGCACCGGGAAGCCCAACTCTCGGGACTCCCAGGGGCTTTCGCCCTGGACGGGGTGGCGTCAGTCGACCAGGTTGCGCACTACCGCCGGGAGGTCGCGGTTGCGGCGGTAGGGGCCCGCGACGGCCGCGCCGAAGGGGCGGGAGAGCAGGGTGCGGGCTATGGCGGAGACTTCCTCGGTGGTGACTTCGTCTATGCGGGCGAGGGTTTCGGAGACGCTGCGGTGGTTGCCGTAGCTGAGTTCGCTGCGGCCGATCCGGTTCATGCGGGAGCCGGAGTCCTCCAGGCCGAGCACCAGGCCACCGCGCAGGGAACCCTTGGCGCGGGCGCACTCGGCATCGGTGATGCCGTGTTCGGCCACCTCTTCGAGGACGTTCTTGGCCAACGTGGCGACCCTGCCGAGATTGTCGGGCTGGCAGCCCAGGTACACCGAGAAGGCTCCGGTGTCGGCGAAGGTGTCGACACTCGAGTACACCGAGTAGGCGAGGCCGCGTTCCTCGCGAATGCGCTGGAACAGCCGTGAACTCAGGCCGCCGCCCAGCACGGTGTTGAGAACCGAGAGGGGCCAACGTTTTTCGCCCTCGTGGCGGCCGAACGCGCGGGTGCCGAAGGTGAGATGCGCCTGTTCGCTCTCGCGGTACATGCGCAGCAGCTCCGGATTGCCGCGCGGGCGGAACTTGCCCTCGCGCCGCGGCGCGGGTTCGCGGCCCGGTTCGAGCCGATCGGCGAAGGCGTGGTGCACCAGTTCGACGGTGTGCTCGTGCTCGATATTGCCCGCCACGGCGACGACCATGCGGTCGGGGCGGTAGCGGCGAAGATGGAAGGAGCGCAACTGATTCGCCTGCATGGCTTCGATGGTCTCGATCGAGCCGATCACCGGGCGGCCGATGGGGTGGTCACCGAAGAGCGCGGTGAGGAAGGCGTCGCCGCACATGTCCTCGGGGTCGTCGTCGCGCATGGCGATCTCCTCGAGCACCACCTGGCGCTCGACGGCCACATCGTCGGCACGGCACAGCCCGTTGAGCACCACATCGGTGACCAGGTCGACCGCCAGCGGCAGATCCTCGTCGATGACATGGGCGTAGTAGCAGGTCTGCTCCTTGGCGGTGAACGCATTCAGTTCTCCGCCAACGGCATCCATGGCCTGGGCGATATCGAGCGCCGAACGCGTCGGGGTCGCCTTGAAGAGCAGATGTTCGAGGAAGTGCGCCGCACCGGCCACCGTCGGCCCCTCGTCGCGCGAGCCGACCCCGACCCACACGCCGATCGACGCCGACCGCACCCCGGGCACGTGTTCGGTGACAACCCGTAGCCCGCCGGGTAGTACGGTGCGCCGCACACCGGTGTCGGCGAGCGGTGCGTCCGTGGTGGTCCGCACCAGCGCAGCAGTGGTACCCGACAGTTGATTGTCCTTCTTACGACCCATTTTTTGCGGAAGCCTCTGTTCGAGCGCGGCGGTGATACTGCGAGCGTAAACCGGTGGCCCCTCGTCCCGATCCGGAACGAGGGGCCACCGCTGCTACACGCCGGTGTTACTCGGCGGCGGCGTCGGCCGGAGCCGCGCTGTCGGCCTCCTCGTCCACGGGGACGAGGGAGATCTTGCCGCGGTTGTCGATATCGGCGATCTCCACGCGCAGCTTGTCGCCGACGTTCACCACGTCCTCGACCTTGGCGACGCGCTTGCCGTTGCCCAGCTTGGAGATGTGCACCAGACCGTCGCGGCCCGGCAGCAGCGAGACGAACGCGCCGAAGGCGGTGGTCTTGACGACCGTGCCCAGGAAGCGCTCGCCGACCTTCGGCAGCTGCGGGTTGGCGATGGCGTTGATCGCGTCGATCGCCGCCTGCGCCGACGGGCCGTCGGTCGCGCCGACGAACACGGTGCCGTCATCCTCGATGGAGATGTTCGCGCCGGTGTCCTCGGTGATCTGATTGATGACCTTGCCCTTGGGTCCGATCACCTCACCGATCTTGTCGACCGGGATCTTGATGGCGGTGACGCGCGGAGCGTAGGGGCTCATCTCGTCCGGGGTGTTGATGGCCTCGGCCATGACATCCAGGATGGTGAGACGGGCGTCCTTGGCCTGGTTCAGCGCACCGGCCAGCACCTGCGAGGGGATACCGTCGAGCTTGGTGTCCAGCTGCAGCGCCGTCACGAACTCGGGGGTACCGGCGACCTTGAAGTCCATGTCGCCGAAGGCATCCTCGGCGCCCAGGATGTCGGTCAGCGCGACGTAGCGGACCTCGTCCTCACCCTTGTCGTTGGTGATGGTGTCCGACACCAGACCCATGGCGATACCGGCGACGGGGGCCTTCAGCGGCACACCGGCGTTCAGCAGCGACAGGGTGGAGGCGCACACCGAACCCATCGAGGTGGAACCGTTGGAGCCCAACGCCTCCGAGACCTGACGGATGGCGTAGGGGAACTCCTCCTGCGAGGGCAGCACCGGCATGAGCGCCCGCTCGGCGAGCGCGCCGTGGCCGATCTCGCGGCGCTTGGGCGATCCCACGCGGCCGGTCTCACCGGTCGAGTACGGCGGGAAGTTGTAATGGTGCATGTAGCGCTTGGAGGTCTCCGGGCCGAGCGAGTCGACCTGCTGCGCCATCTTCACCATGTCGAGGGTGGTGACACCCATGATCTGGGTCTCGCCGCGCTCGAACAGCGCCGAACCGTGGGCGCGCGGAACCACCGCGACCTCGGCCGACAGCGCGCGGATATCGGCCAGACCGCGACCGTCGATACGGAAGCCGTCGGACAGAATGCGCTGGCGCACAAGCTTCTTGGTGACCGAGCGGAAGGCCGCGCCGACTTCCTTCTCACGACCCTCGAAGGTCTCCGCCAGCGAGGAGAGCACGCTGAGCTTGATCTCGTCGATCTTCTCCTCGCGCTCCTGCTTGCCCGCGATGGACAGCGCCTCGTTGAGCTCCGCCTTGGCGGTGCCCTCGACGGCCTCGAACACGTCGGACTGGTACGGCAGGAAGACCGGGAACTCCGCGGTCTCCTTGGCGGCCAGCGCGGCCAGGTCGGCCTGCGCCTTGCACAGCCGGGCGATGAACGGCTTGGCGGCCTCGAGGCCCTCGGCCACCACGGTCTCGGTGGGGGCCTGCGCGCCCTCGGCGATGAGCGCCAGCACATTGTCGGTGGCCTCGGCCTCGACCATCATGATGGCGACATCACCGGACTCGACCACGCGACCGGCGACGACCATGTCGAACACGGCCTTCTCCAGCTCTTCCACGGTCGGGAAGGCGACCCACTGGCCCTCGATGAGCGCGACGCGCACGCCACCGACCGGGCCGGAGAACGGCAGACCGGCCAGCTGGGTGGAGGCGGAGGCGGCATTGATGGCCACCACGTCGTAGAGATCCTTGGGATCCAGCGACATGACGGTCACCACGACCTGGATCTCGTTGCGCAGGCCGTCGACGAAGGACGGACGCAGCGGCCGGTCGATCAGGCGGCAGGTCAGGATGGCGTCGGTGGAGGGGCGGCCCTCACGGCGGAAGAACGAACCCGGGATGCGACCGGCGGCGTACATCCGCTCCTCGACATCGACCGTCAGCGGGAAGAAGTCGAACTGGTCCTTGGGGTTCTTACCGGCGGTGGTGGCCGACAGCAGCATGGTCTCGTCATCGAGGTAGGCGACCACGGAGCCCGCGGCCTGCTTGGCCAGACGGCCGGTCTCGAAGCGGATGGTGCGGGTGCCGAAGCTGCCGTTGTCGATGAGCGCTACGGATTCGAATACTCCGGGCTCGACCTCTACGGCGGATCCGGTCGTCACTGTTTCAGTCATTTTTCTTTTCTCAACCTCTCGTCTTCGCCGGATCCGCGTGCGCTGTGTTCAGCGCGCGATCCGGCATCGTCAGCCGTACCCGGCGTGGACGCGCCGCAGCCCTGCGGGCGGTGCGCGCACACCCGTGCCGATATCCCCTTGGATACAGCGACGCGGAGGCGGTCATCGATCGAAGCCCTCCGGCTGTGCCCTCTTTCAAGCACGCCGCCGAAAAGCCACTACCGAAGACCGACGCCACGCGACGGGTGCATACGGCTGTGCGTTGGGTGCATACGGCGAATCTCGCCCCATGCACGAATGGCCAACGAGGAGATTCTATGCCTCCCCGTCGGCCGGTTCGTCAACTACCTATGGCAGCTGTGTTGTGTCGCGTCGAGCGTGCGACACCGCGTCGTGCAGCTCAGCGACGCAGGCCCAGACGCTCGATCAGCGAACGGTAACGCTGAATGTCGTTGGCCTGCAGGTACTTCGACAGGCGACGACGGCGACCGATGAGCGCGAGCAGACCGTGCCGGGTGTGGTGGTCGTGCTTGTGCACCTTCAGGTGCTCGGTCAGATCGGAGATGCGCTTGGACAGCAGCGCGATCTGGGCCTCCGGGGAACCGGTATCGGTCGGGTGCAGGCCGTACTCGGCCAGGATGGCCTTCTTCTGCTCGGTGGTCAAAGCCACAGAAATTCACTCCTTTTTCAGTCCGCGCGATGAGGTGCCGGATTCGGATCGTGAGATCCGCACCCGGATGGGCGCCACCGCGAACCGCAGCAAACCCAGCGGACCAGAGTACAGGACCGCTCAGGTGAGGATTTCGCGGGCCTGCTTCACATCGCGGCCGATGGCCTCGACCAATTCGTCGATGGACTCGAATTTCCGCATGCCGCGCAATTGTTCGATGAAATCCACCGCCACGTGCTTGCCGTAGAGGTCGCCGTCGAAATCCAGGATATGCGGTTCGACGGTGCGATTGCGGCCGTCGAAGGTGGGGTTGGTGCCGACCGAGATGGCGGCCATGCGGCGGGGGGAATCCTCGCCGAGGACGGTGAACCAGCCCGCGTAGACGCCGTCGGCCGGAATCGCGGCGTGCATGGGCGGGGCCACATTGGCGGTCGGGAAGCCGAGGCCCTTGCCGCGGCCGTCGCCGTGCACCACCACGCCCTCGACGCGGTGCGGGCGACCCAGCGCCTCGGCGGCGGCGGACATGTCACCGGCCGCCACGCAGGAGCGGATATAGGTGGAGGAGAAGGTGACGGCGTGTTCGCCGAGCAGGGTGACGCCGTCGACCTCGAAGCCGTACTGGCCCCCGAGTTCGCGCATGGTGTCCACGGTTCCGGCGGCCTGCTTGCCGAAGGTGAAGTTGTCGCCGACCACGACCTCGGCCACATGCAGCTTGTCGACGAGCAGTTCCTGCACATAGCGCTCGGGGGTCAGCTTCATGAATTCCTGGGTGAACGGCATGACGCAGAAGACATCGATGCCGAGTTCGGCGACCAAGTCCGCGCGCCGGTCCAGGGTGGACAGCTGGGCGGGGTGCGAGCCGGGGCGCACCACTTCCATCGGGTGCGGGTCGAAGGTCATCAGTACCGAGGGAACGCCCCGCGCCGCAGCGGATTTCACCGCGCGGCTGATGAGCTGGGCGTGACCGCGGTGCACGCCGTCGAACACCCCGATCGTGAGCACGCACCGGCCCCACTCCGCGGGCATCTCATCGAGACTTCGCCATCTCTGCACAAGCGAAGCTTACGGAAAGCGCGTCACAGACAGTATTCGGCGGTGGTGATGTTCACGTCGGACATGTCTGGATCATCCCTTGTTCACCCCGCCCGACCAGGCAGCGTGCCAATGTGGGAAACCGGGCGAGGTGTGCCTAAGCTCAGGTACGTGCCCGGAAAACGAGACATCGCCACGCGCCGCGAGCTGGCCGATCCGTCCGCATCCACCGCACCCGACGCCGAGTCCGCCCCCGCCGCGGCGAGCGTCGCGCCGGTGCTCTCCTCGGTCGCCCAGGACTATCTGAAGGTGATCTGGACCGCACAGGAGTGGTCGCAGGAGAAGGTGTCGACCAAACTGCTCGCCGAACGCATCGGGGTGTCGGCGTCCACCGTGTCGGAGGCCGTGCGCAAACTCGCCGACCAAGGACTGGTCGAGCATGCCCGGTACGGGGCGATCACGCTCACCGAGGAGGGCCGCCGGGCCGCCATCGCCATGGTGCGGCGGCATCGGCTCATCGAGACGTTCCTGGTGCAGGAGCTCGGCTACGGCTGGGACGAGGTGCACGACGAGGCGGAGGTGCTCGAGCACGCGGTCTCGGAGACGCTGATGGCGCGGATAGACGCCAAACTCGGCTACCCGGACCGGGATCCGCACGGCGATCCGATTCCGTCGGTGGACGGGGCGGTGCCCACTCCCCCGGCGCGTCAGCTCAGTGATTTCCGTGATGGCGAATCCGGCCGTGTCGCACGCATTTCCGACTCCGATCCGGCCATGCTGCGGTACTTCGATTCGCTGGGGATCGCCTTGGACACTCCGATCACGATCGTGGAGCGGCGAGATTTCGCGGGCACCATCGAGATTCGCGTGGACGACCGGGTGATCGACCTGGGTGGTATTGCGGCCGAAGCGATCTGGCTGACCGCTTAGCGTTCGACGCGCACGGTGTCGCGCGCGGCGAGCGGCAGGTGGAATTCGGTGAAGAGTTTCGCGACCAGTTCGCCGCGGCTGGTGACGCCGACCTTGTCGAATATGGCCTTCACATGGTCGCGCACGGTGTGCGGGGACAGATGCAGCCGGGCGGCGATATCGCCGGTGGGCAGGCCGCGGCCGATGAGTTCGATGACATCGAGTTCGCGCGGCGTCAGTTCGTAGGCCGCCACGACCAGCGCGGCGACCTCGGAGGGTTTCGCGGCTTCGATGACCAAGGCCGTCGCGCCGCCGCGCCCTTCGCCGTCGCTGAGGCAGGAGGCGTGGCAGACCAGCCAGCGGCCGGTGGTGGCGCGAATGCGAATGCGGGCGCTGCCGCCGGTGAGGCGGGCGCGACCGGCGGTGCTGAGAATCCAGACGGGCAGCGGCAATTCGATGCCCAGGGGCGTCGTGGTGGCCGGGCCGGGTGGCATCTGGGCGAGGAGGTGACGCGCTTCGTCGTTGAGCGACATCAGGTTTCCGTCGGCGTCGAACAGCAGCATGCCGGGGGCGTCGCCGGTGTCCTCCGGCGCGGGGGTGGAGGGGCGCACGAAGGACCGCAGGCGCTGGGCCATGGGCGCGGACAGCGATTCGAGCAGCGCCAGTTCGGTGGCGTCGAAGTCGGGGCGACCGCGCTCGCGGAACAGGCTGAGCTGGCCCCAGTGCTGGCCGTCGACGCGGAACACCGCGCGCAGCTCGTCCTCGAAACCCCTGGGCCGCATGTAGTTCTGGTACATGGCGGTGCCGGACGGGTCGTCGCCGGTGACCGCGCGCAAACCCGCCACCGGGGAGGGCGCGACCGCGAGATCGCGGAACAGGCTCACGTGTTCGTCGAACAGTTCCAGTTCCCAATAGGTGCCACAGCCGCCTTCGGGCAGGTTCTCCACGCGCACGGGTGCGGTCGTCAGGCCGTTGATGGGATCGGTGGCCACCCAGACGGCGGCGTCGAAGGGCGCGATGCGCTGTAGCCGGGTGGAGGTCTCGGCGAACAGGGCGTGCGCGTCGGGAGCCTGGGCTATTCCGGCGAGCAGCGATTCGACGCCGTGACGGGTCGTGGTGGGCATGGACGCGATCATTGCGCGCTCACGCCCTTGCCTGCCATCCCGCATATGAGGGGGAACCTTCGCGGCGCGGCGATATTCCCCCCATTCGCGGGATGGGCACCGGGGGCTGCGGCAACGACGCTGGTCGAGCAGCACACGGTGATCGGAAGGAACCAGTCATGCATATCGGAATCGTCGGCGCGGGAGCGGCCGGAGTGGCCGTGTTGGACGCCTTGGCCGCGGCGGAGGCAGCGCCCGGGGCCATCACGGTCTTCGACGGCTCGCCCGACGTCTGGCGCGGTCGGCCCTATCAGCCCGATATCGACGCGGTCCGGGTCAACGCGCCGCCACGCGTCATGTCCCTGCGGGCGGGCGATCCGACCCACTACCAACGGTGGCTGGACGGCCGCGACGATATCGCCGCGTACACCGACGAGGCCCTGGGCCAAACCCTGGTGCCACGCGGATACTACGGGCGCTATCTGGAGGACACCGCGCAAGCGGCCATCGACCGATTGCGCACGGCGGGTTGGACAGTCAGCGTCGTGCGCGAAAGGGTCACCGGGTTCTCACGAGGCGCGGCAGACACCGTTGCGGCGGACGTCGATGGTTCGCAACGCCCGGCCGCACGTCACGCCACGCTCCACACCGAGGGTGGCGGCCGCGTGGCGGTCGATCGAGCGGTGCTGTGTGTCGGAAACGGCCGTCCGCGTGACCATTACGGGTTGAGTGGCGTGCCGGGGTATGTGAACGAGCCGTATCCGCTCGCGCGAACCCTGCCGGAGATCGCGCCGGATGCTCATGTGGCGGTGATCGGCAGCGGATTGACCGCTGTGGATATCGCGGCCGGTTTGGCGGGGCGGGGGCATACGGGGCCGATCTCGTTCGTATCGCGCAGTGGGGCATTGCCTTTCGTGCAGCAGCGGCCGATGGATCTGGCGCTGCGGCATCTCACCCGGGAGGCCGTGGTGGAGGTGGCGCGTGAGCGGGGCGCGGTGAGCTTCGAGGACCTGGTGGGGCTCATGCGGGACGAATTGGCCGACCTCGGAGCGGAATTCGAGCCGTTCGCCGCCGAGATACTCTCAGCGGAGTCCGAGCCGCCCGTCGAGCGGTTGCGGCGGCAGTTGGCGGCGGTGGATTCACCGCATCCGGGACTTCGGTTGCTGACCATGGCCATTCGCGTGGTCGGGCCGGTGGCGTGGCCGCTGCTGGCCGAGGCCGATCGGGCCAGGTTGCGCGGCGGGCACTTTCGCACCATCAATGGCCTGAGTTCACCGATGGTGCCGCACAACGCCAAAATCGTGCTGCGGCTGCTGGATTCGGGCCAGCTGCGGCTGCGCCCCGGGGTGCTGAAGATCGAGCCCCGCGCGGTCGGCGGCTTCACCGTCTTCGACAGCGCCGAATGGACCGCCGATGCGGTCGTGAACGCCGTGAACCCGCCCGCCTACACGACGCCTCGGGAATCCGAACCCTTGGTGAGCGCTCTGCTGCGCGCACGCGCCGCCGAACTCCATCCGGCAGGCGGCCTGTCGACGGATCCGCTCACCCGGCGCCTCCTGGTCGACGACAATCCGGACCCGACCTGGCACGTCCTCGGAAATCTCGCCGCCGATTCCATGTTCATCGCCACCAACCCGCCCGGACTGGCCGCCGAGGCGGCACATCTGACGCGAATTTTGTTGGGCGGGTAGCGAGTTCGAGGCTGGCCGCCCGCGCCGAGGGGAACTGGTGTCAGGGGACGTTCGCGGCGGCTGCCGCCACCAGTCCCCCTCGGCGCGAACGGGGTCAGCAGTTCTGGAAGTACTTCTCCAAGTTGGCGGGGACACCCTCGGCGGTCGCCTGGGACCAGCAGATGTCGTGCGGGAAGCGGACGTAGGTGGTCCAGCCGGAGTCGTAGCCGCGGCGGACTATGCGCTGGCTGTCGCCGGGGATATCCCAGGAGATGACCGCCCAGAAGCCGTCGCATTCGCTCACCGTCGGGGTCGCGGTGGTGTAGGGCGGGCCTTCGCCGAGATCATGGACGATGGTCTGTCCGGCACAGACGGGATCGGGGGCGGGATCCTGGAAACGCAACTGGCCGTGCACGATTTGGCCCTCGGACTCGACGAAGAGGGTGTGCAGACCCTCGGGGACCGGGTTGGTGCCGGGCGGCGGGGTCATGCCGAAGCGGTAGCAGCCGACGGGGACCAGGAACCCCGTCTGACCGTTGGCGTCGGTGGTGCCGTCCCAGCGCACCTGCTCGGTCGTGCCTTCCGGAAGGTCGTGGCTCGCCGGATCGCACGGCACGAAACGACTCAGTCGGACCGGCACGTAGGGAATGGCGACGCCCTGGACACTGACGGTGCGGAGCACGACCGTGCTCTTCGCGTCCGGTGCGTCGTTGCGCGGAATCCCCGGGGCCTCGGGCGGTTGCGCGGCGGTCGTGCGGGGCGCGTCCGGTGTCGTCACACCGGGCGGCGGCGTCACACCGGGCACGCTGACCGATGTCACGGTGGGCGAGGTGGCCCGCGGCGCGTCATCCGCCCCGCAGGCCGTCGCCATCCCCAACGCCGCGACGATGAGCATCCTCGGCAGCAGCCTTCGACCACCCATTCCTCGAACACCCATGGCCATCCACCTTCGGTCGCGGCATCCCGATACCGAGTTATCGCACGCCGACCGTTGGGGATTAACGCGGATCAAGACCCCTGATCACGACCGCTCAGGGCTGGATCAGCTCCCAATCGCTGGGCAGCCCCTCCACCTTCACCGTCGTGCCCTCACCCTCGATGGTCACCGTCGCCGAACCCAGCCGCAGATCCGCCAACCGCACCCGCCCGGCCCGTTCCGGCAGTCGCGGCGTCACGGTCAGCCTGCGCTGCGGCACATTCGGCGACAGCCCCAGGAAGGAGCGCATGAGCAGCAGCGGGGCCGCGCTCGCCCACGCCTGCGGGGAGCAGGAGGTGGGATACGGTACGGGAGAACGGAAGTCGCGCCGCGCGAAACCGCAGAACAGCTCCGGGGGCCGCGACCCGAAATCCCGAATCGCCTCCAACAGCCCACCCGCGAGGCGCTCGGACAACTCCCACGCGCCCGGGATGTGCCGGTAGTTCAGCAGCCCGGCGATGGCGATGGCCGTGTCGTGCGGCCACACCGAACCATTGTGGTAGCCCATGGGATTGAACCGCCGCATGGACGACGAGAGCGTGCGCAACCCGAAACCGCTGTCCATATCGGCTTTTCCGAGATGTTCGATCACCTGCGCGGCGCGCTCGTCGGGGATGATGCCCGTCCACAGGCAGTGCGCGATATTGCTGGTGAGCGAATCCACCTGGCGCTTCGCGCCATCCAGCGCGACGGCGTACCAGCCGCGCTGCGGAATCCAGAACGCCTCGTCGAACCGGCTGCGCAATTCCGCCGCCTGCGCGCGCAATCGCGTCGCCGTGGCGGAATCGCCCATGGCTTCGGCCAATTCGGCGCGGCCGAGCCGGGCGGCGTACACATAGCCCTGCACCTCACACAGTGCGATGGGCGGGTCCGCTAGATGTCCGTCGGCGAAACTGATGGAATCCCAGCTGTCCTTCCAGCCCTGGTTGGCCAGGCCGCGGTCGGTCTTGCGCTGGTACTCCACGAACCCGTCACCGTCGTCGTCGCCGAAGCGGTCGATCCAGCTCAGCGCCGCGTCGGCGGCGGGCAGCAGTTCCCGAATGGCGGACTCGTCCACACCCCACCGCCAGCATTCGGCGAGCAGCATGACGAACAGCGGGGTGGCGTCGGCGGTGCCGTAGTACACCGAACCGCCGAGCACCTGATCGCCGCTGGGCCCGTGCCGCATCTCGTGCATGATGCGGCCCGGCTCCTCCTCGGTGACCGGATCCACCTCTGTCCCTTGCAGTTTCGCCAGTTGCCGCAGAGTACCCAGGGCCAGCGCGGAATCCAGCAGCAGCGCCATCCACGAGGTGAGCAGACTGTCGCGGCCGAACAGCGCCATGAACCACGGCGCGCCCGCCGCCACGTACGCGGTGCCGTCGGCCGGGTCGTCCAAACGCAGCGCACCGAGATCGCTCTCGGTGCGCTGCAGGATGGCGTTGAGGCCGGAACCACCCGCGGTGAGGCTGGTGGCGGTGGCCCGCCATTGCCGAATCTTGTTGGTGGGGCTGTCCTCGTCGTCGTCGGCGAGGTTCAGCGGCACCGCGCGATGTTCGATGATCGGCTGACAGAACACGACCGTCTGCCAACTGCTGTGCCGGGGCACCACGATGCGCCAACTCAGCGAACCCGGTTGGATCATGGGGTCGTTGGTGGCCGACACCGTGAGCCCGCGGCCGGAATCCCGGCGATCGGTCAGATGCAGGGAATTCTCCGAGGCGTTGATCTCGCAGCCGCCGCCGTTCGCCCGGCCCGCCTTGACCGCGAACAGATCCGCGAAATCGGAGTCGGCGGTGAGCGTGACCGTCATCGCGGTGTCCTCGTCGCCGAGGTTGTGCACCTCGATGGTCTCGCGCATGCCGTCGCCGATCATGCGACGCCGCAGCACCAGCACCGTGGCGTCGGCGACGCCCGGATTCGGTGGTTTGCGCGCCACGAAACGCGCCCGGAAGGCTTCCGGCATCATGAGCGAAAGCCGTTCCGGCGCATGGCCGTCCAGCCGCAGTTCCCAGCGGGCGAGGACGCGGGCATCGCGATAGAACAATCCTTGCGCGGTGCCCGCGTGGATATCGCCGAGCGCGTCCGACAAACAGAACGTGCTCGCCTCCACCATGGTGACGATGCCGCCGGGGTCGTCGGCCACCGGCGGCTGTCCGGCATTGAAAATACTCATGGCCTGGTCTTGACCATCCCTTCGGCCCCGGCCACGGCCGGAACCACGATGCGATGCGTCGGCGTGGGCGGCGAAAGCCGTTCGACGCCAGCGGATACGGCCCGTCGATACGCCGCCTCGTAACCACTCGCGAGACGGTCGGCCGCGAACAGTTTCTCCACCCGCTCTCGGCAGGCGAACGGGTCGATCTCATCGATCCGAGCGAGGTACTCGGGCAACTCCTCCGGATCGTCGCAGATGAATCCGGTGACGCCGTGCTCGATGACCTCCGGCACCGCACCGCCGCGCAAAGCCACCACGGGGGTGCCGCACACCATGGCCTCGATCATGACGATGCCGAACGGCTCCTCCCAGCGGATCGGGAAGAGCATGCAGCGCGCACCGGCGAGCAGCAGTCGCTTGGCGGTGGCGTCCGCCTCGCCGAAGACATCGTCGGTCTCGCGCAGCAGCGGCCGAATCTGCTCCTCGAAGTACGCCTTCTCGGCGGGCTCGTTGCATTTGCCCGCGAGGATGAGGCGCATCCCGGCCTCGTGTGCCGCCTTCAGCGCCAGGTGCGGGCCCTTGTAGGGCGCGTACCGGCCGAGGAACAGCGCGTAGTCCATTTTCTCGGGACGGAACGGCCATTCATCCGGTTCGATCGCATTGTGTACGCGCGCAATCCAGTTCAGGTCCGGCGCCAATTCTTTCTGGCGGTCGCTGATGGCGACGAGCTGCACGCTGCGGTCGAGCGACTTGTAATATTCACTCATATCGGAATCGACCGGCCCATGCACCGTAACCACGGTGGGAATGCCCATCATTCGGTAGGCCGCCGCATTGGCCGGGCCCGCGAATGTGTGGTCGTGCACGATATCGATGGGCTCTTCTCGGTTCAATTCTTCGATGATGCGCATCGCCTTCATCGTGTTGACGATCTCGGGGTAGGGCTCACCGAGACGGGTGGTCAACAGTTCGTCCCAGACCCGGATGAAACGGGCCTTGGTGCCCGGCTTGCCAGCGCCGAGCAGAGTGACCCGATGTCCGCGCTCCACGAGTTCGTCGGCCAGAGTGGCGACGATCGCCTCCACGCCGCCGTAACCGGCTGGCGGAATGTCGAAATAAGGAGGAGCGACCATCACAATATTCAATGGTCGTTCGGATACCCCATCGGGGCGGGGCGAACGCGACGCGCTTGCGCGTTCGAAAAGGTCCAAAACCGTAGCGGAGAAATCCTTTTCAGATTCGCTCGCTTCGAAACTCATTCCTAGCCTCCTCATTGAGGTCGAATGATCTCCGAGTAAGCACTTCCACCGTAGCCGATAATCCAAACCTCGGGCCGCTCCGGGCGGTAAGTCAGAGATTTGCTGGGCGAATGACCATGACCGAAGAGGCGCGTTTGCCGCTTTCTTGGACCAGGGCGATGGCCCTGCCCTCGGGGTCGACGGCCGCGTAGACACCGGCGCGTCCGATGGGTTCGAGCCAGCGACCGTTGCGCAGATCCTCGGCCTGCGTGTCGTCGATCTCGCGCACGGGGAAGGCGGTGCGGGCCGCGGCGTCGATATCGAGGCTCAGCGGCGGCTGGTCGGCCTCGGCCGCCGCGGCGAGTTCGGTCAGGGTGCGGGCGTGTTCGAGGGTGAAGGGGCCGACGCGGGTGCGGCGCAGGGCCGTGAGATGACCGCCGACGCCGAGCTTCTCGCCGAGATCGCGGGCCAGCGCGCGGACGTAGGTGCCCGAGGAGCATTCGACCTCGACATCGAGGTCGACGAATTGTCCTGCGTCGCCGTCGGTATCGCGGCGGGCGAGCACCTCGAAGCGGCTGACGGTGACCGGGCGGGCCGCCAGCTGAACGTCCTCACCGGCGCGAGCACGGGCGTAGGCGCGCTCACCATTGATCTTGATGGCGCTGACGGTGGCGGGCACCTGCTGGATGTCGCCGGTCAACTCCGCGACCGCGGCGGCGATCTCGGCATCGGTGACGTGCCCGGCGGGGGTGGTGGCGGTGACCTCGCCCTCGGCATCGTCGGTGATGGTGGTCTGGCCGAGGCGAATGGTGGCGGTGTAGGCCTTGGTGGTCAGGGTGAGCAGACCGAGCATCTTGGTGGCGCGCTCGACGCCCAGCACCAGTACGCCGGTGGCCATGGGGTCCAGGGTGCCCGCGTGCCCGACCTTCTTGGTGCGCAACAGACCCCGGCATTTGGCCACCACGTCGTGGCTGGTCCAGCCGCCGTCCTTGTCCACGATCACCAGTCCGCCGAGTGCGTCGACGACGGGGGTTCGCTTCTCGCGCATACGCTCTCAGCCCTCCACTGTGTCTTGCGGGACACCCGCACCCGGTCGGGCACGATGAGCCGCTTCGCGATTGTCGCTCATCAGCCCTCCACGATCGCGGTCAGAATGAGTCCGTCGGCAATGATCCAGCGGCCGTCGAACGAGGTCAGGGGCGCGCCGCCGTCGTGGGTGTTGCCGGGGACCAGCAGGTCACTATGGAAGGTGCCGGATCCGCCGCCGTCGGCCTCCTCGTCGACGGTGAAGGTGATGTGAGCGTCCTCGAAGCCGAGCCAGCGCGCGGTGAGCGGATACCACGCCTTGTAGGTGGCCTCCTTGGCGCAGAACAGCAGCCGATCCAGATGCAGGTCGGTGCCGGGCCGCGCGGCGGCGAGCCAGTCCCGCTCGGGCGGCAGGCTCACCGAGTCGAGGACGCCCTCGGGGAGGGCGCCGTGCGGTTCGGCGTCGATGCCGATGGAGCGGAAGCGCAGCTTGTGCGCCAGCGCCGCCGCGCGGTACCCGTCGCAGTGGGTGAGGCTGCCGACAATGCCGCGCGGGAAGATCGGCGCGCCCATCTCGCCCTTGCCGATGGCGACGGCCGGTTCGCCGAGTTGGGTCAGCGCCGCGCGGGCACAGTGGCGCGCGCCGATGAAATCGCGTCGCCGCTTCTCCACGGCCTTGGCGATGAGGTGTTCCTCGCCCGGATGCGCCTTCAGGTCCGGCGGATACGCCAGCAGTTCGGCGGCGGCGACGCCGGTGGGGAGAATTCTGCCGATCAAGCGCGCCGATTCCGTCGTCGCGTCTGCCCGCTGCTCGATGACCGCCTCCTGCTCACACCGTGATTCCTGCCCTGACGAGCCTAGCCCGCGCACGGGCGGCGCTCACCGCTCGGGGCGGCCCGCCGACCGGCGGCCTCCGACGTGAGCGCTACGCCAGGCCGCGGCGCTTGTCGGCTTGGGCGCGCATCTCCTTGGCCATCTTCTCCATTTCCGGCGTGATCTTGAAGTGGCCGCCCCAGGCATTCAGATCGTCGGGACCGTACTGCGGGGTGGGCAGGATTTGGCGGAGCAGTTTGTCCGGCAGGCCGCGGCGCTGCCATTCGCGGGGGTAGCCGAGGGAGACCTCTTCGTGGCGGACGCCCTCGTGGAAGGTGGTGCGAGGGATGTGCAGGTGGCCGTAGACGGAGCAGACCACGTTGTAGCGGATATGCCAGTCCTCGGTGAGGTCGGTGCCGCACCACAGCGCGAACTCCGGGTAGAAGAGCATCTTGGTGGGTTCGCGTAGGAGCGGGAAGTGGTTGATGAGGACCACGGGGGTGTTGGGCTCGAGGGCGTCGAGGCGGCGCTGGGTGTACTGGACGCGGGCGTGACACCAGGCGTCGCGGGTGGCGTAGGGCTGCGGGGAGAGCAGGAATTCGTCGGTGGCGACCACATTGCGATCGCGGGCGATGCTCAGGCCCTGGGCCTTGGTGAGCGCGCCCTCGGGCATCCACGAGTAGTCGTAGAGCACGAACAGCGGCGCGAGGGTGACCGCGCCGCCGTACTCCTCCGCACCCGCGCCGGTCCAGACGGGGAACGGATCCTCCGGGGTGAGCACGTCGAGGTCGCGGCACATGGCCACCAGGTAGTCGTAGCGCGGCGCGCCGTGAATCTGCACCGGATCCTTTGCGGTGGTCCACAATTCGTGGTTCCCCGGCACCCAGACGACCTTGGCGAACCGTCCCCGCAGCGTCTCGAGCGCCCACCGGATGTCGTCGGTTTTCTCCCCCACGTCACCGGCCAGAATCAGCCAGTCCTCGGGTGAATCCGCCCGGATCGCCTCCACCACGGGCTTGTTGCCCTGATGCCCGACGTGGATGTCGCTCACCGCCATCAGTTTCGGATTCACCCAGCTCCGCCTCTCTGCTCACGGCGACCCGCGTCGCCCTCTCCGGCAACGGCGTCGACCCCCACCAGATTCCCACGCGGGTCAACGCGCCCCTACGGGCAGGGTGTACGCGGTGCACGCCTTGCCGTCGATGCGGATGGGGGGAGCCACCCGGCGGACGGTGAACCCCGCCGCGCGAATCTTGCGCTCCACATCCTGGTGGGAGAACACGAGCATGGTGTCGCCGCCGAGGTCACCGACCAGGTCGAGCGCGGCGGCGACGACGCTGGTGGCGACGGGGCCGAAACCCTCCGCGAAGGGTTGCCCCGGGGCGACAGCGAGGCGGGACATCTCCCATATCAGGGGTGACGACGGCGGGGTGAGGTTCCCGAGCGCACTGGGGAAGGTGTCGCGCACCATGTACGAGCCCGTGGTGGCGCGCAGTCGGCAGGTACCGAGGAGCCGGTTGTCCCTGTCGACGGCTGCGACGTAATACGTAGTGGCAGTGTCGTACTCGTCCATCTCGCGGCCGTCGTCGCCGGTGACGTCCCAGCCCAGCTGTGTACGAAAGATGTCGTAGCGCAAGCGGTATATCTCATCGAGCAGGGGGAGGCCGAGGTCCCCGCGATGGCCGCAAACCATCCGCAGGTCGAGCTTCCGGGTGTTGGGCACGCGGTCCTCTCGGTCGGCCTGAACGGTCGAAATTCAACACAAGACGCCAAATATCGCCACCCCGAAGCGATTTCCGACCGCCTAGGCCAACCCTTCCCAACGCATACGCGCCGCCGGAGCAAACCCCTCCGCCACGGTCAGCATCCCACTGGGAGCCCGCCGACACGACGCGACCGCGATATGACAGGGCGTGAAGATATCCGCTGGAATACGAACCCCACCATCCAACTGATACCGGGTATTGGTGACCTTCCAGGCCCGCGCATCCGGATCGTCAGGAGCGACCGGCGGCGAGTCGGTACGGGCAACCACCATGACCTCGGTAATGCCGGGCGGCCAGTCGAAGGTCAGCAATCCGCCGGTGGCAGCGAGGTTTTCGACCGTCGGCATCCCACTGGGGGTGGCGTTCCCCGCCGAGGCAGGCGAGGTGGACGCGGCTTGCGGTGGGGCTGGTGTGGCATATGTCGGCGGCGCGGCAACGGGGGAAGTCGTAGACGGTGTGGCGGTGTGACTGCCGCGCGGAGGGCGGGTCATGTTTATGCCACCGCCCTGAGTCCCGGTGCGACCCATATCGTTTCCGGTCGCGCTACCGGTGGATTCGGGATCGGTGGAGGGCGGGATGGCAGCGGACGTCGCGGGAGTCGCCGCGGGCGTGCTGGCGCGACTGCCGCGCGCAGGGCGCGTCATATCGATGCGACCCGCACTCGAGGGGGCCGCGGCATGGTGGCCTGGTGTGGTGGCGTCGCTGCGGGGGGAGCTGGCGGGAGGAGGTGGGACGTCGGTGCGGGTTTGTTCGGAGGAGCGGCCGGAGAGGGTGGCTACCACGGCGTAGACGGGCAGGGGGCCGGGGGGTGCGCCGCCGTCTTCGAGTTCGGTTGTGCGGGTGCGGCCTACGACTCGCCAGGTGTTGTCGGGGCCTTGGCGAGTGACCTTGTATTCGACGCCGGAGGTGGCCGAGGGGGTCCAGGTCAGGGTGACGGTGCCGTTGGGTTTGCGGGTGGCGGTGAGGGGGCCGGGTGGGTCGAGGGGTACGGCGTTGAGGGCGGCTCGAGCTCCGGTGTGGTCGGCGCACAGGTCGAGGATGGCGCGCATGGCGCGCAGGCGGGTGTCTAGGGGTCCGGCCGGGGCGGCGGCGAGCAGGCGGTCGGCCTCTGCGATGGCGGAGCGGGCCTGGGCGAGGAGTTGGGACAGGTCGGGGCCGCCCGACTGGGGGTTGGGGACGTCGGAGGCGGAGCGCTCCAGGAATTGCAGGTGGTCGAGGGCCTCGATATAGCGTTTGGCGGCGCAGGCCGCGGTGGCGCTGCGCCAGCGGACGGCCGCTTCGGCGAGCAGGCGCTCGACCTCTTCGGCGACGGGGCGCACCGAGGTGGTGCCCGCCGGATCGGAGGCGGCGTAGTGGCGGGCGTTCTCGACGTGGCGGGCGGCCTCGCGGGGGTGCCCGGAGCGCAGGGCGGCGCGGGCCGACTTGAGCGGCTCCTCCCAGGCTCGTGAATTCTGGTGTGCCCGTGCAGGACTGGTGTGCGAGCTGGTCTGGTAGCCCGAAGGTCCCGTATGCGATGTCCCGGCGCGGCCGGTTCCCGACGCCGAACCCGAGTGGGTGCCGCTCGTGGAGCCCGAGTACCCGTGCGCGGCACCCGAATGCCCGGAGCTCGAGTAGCCCCCGCCCTGCGTGGCTCTACCACTCCCCTGCCACGAACCACCGTGTGCGGCACCACCACTCGCCCCGGAGGCGTCCACGCCCTCCACGGTCGACCCCAGTTCGGTGGCGAGCCCGATGATCACCTGCTGCGCCGTCGAATAGTCCAGTCCGGCGGTAATGGCCTCGCCGACGAGGTAGCGGTAATCCGCTTCCACCAGTTGGTCTTCCACCAATACCGCGGCCCGCACCTGGGGGCGCAGCAGATCGGCGACATCCTCGGCGATGGCCTTCAGGTAGTCCTCGACCACCTGCCCGCCGGGTTCGAGCAGCTCGCGCACATGCACCAGCAGCTCGTCGAGCACCACCCGCACCCGCCCGGGCGGCAGTTCGCGGGTGCGCGCCCGCAAAGCCTCCGCGCGCAAATGGATCTCGCTCGCCTGCCGTGCCGAGGAGTACTCCAATCCGAGCAGCGCCAGCAGGGTCGGCACCGGCTCGCCGGGCAGCAGCCGATCGTACTCCGCGAGCAGCTGCCGGATCTGCTGCCGCCGCTGCGCGCTCACCCCGCGAGCGGGTTCCGGTGTGGCGGTAGGGCTTTCGTCGATAATCCGGTGCCGCCGCAGCCGCGCCGCGATATCGGCCGCGTCGAGCCCGCTCAGCTTGCCGATATCCTCGAGTCCGGGAATCTTCCCGGCCGGAATGCCACCGTGCCGGTTCACCAGCCGTTCGATGGCGGTGTCGAGCATCTCGAAGCGTTCGGCATCGCGGCGCGACCGTAGCTGCCGCACCCGGTCCGCCTCCACCCGCCGCGACGCCGAACTCCGCAGCGGATGCGACAGCTCATCGTGGCCGTCCACCAGAAGACCCACCAGCACACGGTATTTCGGGTGATCGCGCTGCTTCTGCCAGAACCCCCACACTTCCTGGATACGCGCCTCCACCTCACCGTCGGTGAGCGTGCCCGCCTCGTCGAGGGGAATGTCGTAGAGCTCGAACGCATCCGAGTGCTCGATGCCGCCGCGGCGCTCCACGGCGGCGAGCACCCGTTTGCGGTAGTCGTTGGGTTCGAAGGCGCGCATGGGTTGTCGCCTAGACGGGCCGACGCCGCGTGCGCTGCAACTGGTCGAGCTCGCGCGCCACATCCGCCGCCGACAGCGTCGCCCCGGTCTGCACCGACAGCGTCAGGGGAATCTTGGCGTCCACGTGATAGGCGGTGACGTGCAGGATCCCGTCGAATCCCATTTCGAAGGTCACCCGTACCTCACTGCCCGCCTCGTAACCCGGCGGAATGTGCATCCGCCCCTCCACCAACACCTTCGAATCCTCGGGTCGGGTGGAGGCGGCCTGCCCCTGCTGCTCGACGATGGTCAGCTCGATCTGGTCCTGATCGGCGCGCACGGTGCCGTAGGAGCGCCGCACCTTGATGGGCAGCGTCTGATTGCGGTGCACCAGCCAGCTCGCCGCCAGCCCGTTGAACGGATCCAGCGCAAGTACCCCGAATCCGCGCGACACCACGGTATCGACGCGAATCTCCAGCATTCGCCGCACCAGGCTCACCGGCTGCCCGAACGATGCCGCCACCCGGGCGACCGACTGCTCCAGATCACCCGGCGAGGCGTCGACCAGTTCCGCGCCGTCGCGTAGTCGCCCGCGCGTCACCAGATCGGCGATCACCAGGCGCTCCATCTCCAGCTTCTCGCCGTAGAGCGCCGCGCCGCGCGCCACCGACAGATCCGGGTCGCGCAGTTCGCCGCTGAGTCCGAGTTCGGCGTGCAGTTCCCGCGCCACCATGGGCATGCGCGAGGATCCGCCCACCAGCAGCACCCGGTCGACGCGGTGCACGCCACGCTGTTCGGCGGCGGCCAGGCACGCCTTGGTGAGGTCGATGGTGCGGCGCATGAGCGAGGAGGTCATGGCCTCCATCTCGGCGCGCGTCAGCGTGATCACCGCGCGCGCTCCGTCATGGGCGACAACGACTTCGGTGCTCTCGGCATCGGAGAGCTCGTGTTTGGCCCGCTCGGCCGCCAGCACCAGCATCTGCGATCCGGCCGAATCGTCGAGGGGGTCCTCCGCGTCCGGATTGGCCGCGCAGAACTGCTGCGACAGATGCAGCGCGATGCGCTCGTCCCAGTCGGCCCCGCCGAGCTGGTGATCGCCCTCCACCGCGAGCACCGAGATGCGCCGGTCGGCCAGTTCGATGACGGTGGCGTCGAAGGTGCCGCCGCCGAGGTCGTAGACGAGCACGGTTTCGCGCGCGCCGCCCTTGCCGATGTCGATACTGCCGTCCAGCCGCCCGAAGCCATAGGACAGCGCCGCGGCGATCGGCTCGGACAGCACGCCCGCCACATCGAATCCCGCGTAGGTCCCGGCCTGAATGGTGGCGCGCCGCTCCTCGTCACCGAAGTACGCGGGCACGGTGATGACCACCCGCTGCACCGCGTCGGCCCCGGCGAATTCCGCGTCGGCCGCGAGGCTCTTGAGGATCAGGGAGGAGACCGCGGGCGCGGACCAGGTCTGGCCGTGCGCCATGAACCGCCACTCGGCATCGCCCATACGCCGTTTCACCAGCGCGCACACATGCTCCGGATCCAGTCGCGACTGCCGCCGCGCCCCCTCGCCGACCACGTGATCGTGCGCGGACGCGAACAGCACCACCGAAGGGACCGTCGGCTCACCATTCAACCCAACCAGAACCTCTGGGCGACCATCCGTATCAATGCGCGCGATAGCGGAATTCGTGGTTCCCAGGTCTATGCCGTAGACCCCCATGGCAGGCGATCGTAGCAGCCGAAATACGACGGCGGGGATACAGTTTGGTCGTGACCGAATCCGCAGCAGCCGCAGGGCATTCCGACGGCGTCGCCAGCCCGGACGCCGTCGAGACCGAGGGGCGCACGGCCGCAACCGAATCCGCCGCGCCGCCGCTGAGCACCCACGCCACACCCACGCCGAGCACTCCGCACGCGCCGCCGCCGAACACTCCCCACGTATCCACTCCGAGGCCCCAGGAAGCGCCGAGCGCTCCCGATCTCACCGCCCTGCTCGCGGAGCGGGTGGAGGATCTCGCGCGCGTGATCGCGCGCCAGGCCAACACCATCGAGCGGCTCGCCGACGAGGCGAAGGCGCGGGCGCAGCGCGAGCGCGCCGGGGCGGACGTCCCCTTGGTGGTCGAGTTGTTCGGGCTGCACGGCGATGTGCGCTCCTTCGCCGCCACGGCGCAGTCGGAGTCCGAGCGCGCGGCGTTCGAGGCGTTCGCGGCACGGGTGGAGCGGCTGCTCACCGGGCGGGGCGGGCGCGTGGTGGAACCCGCACCGGGTACGGCCTTCGACGCGCTGACCATGGAGGCCGCCGATGTGCGCGCGACCGACGACCCCGAGGCGGACCGCACCGTCGACTCGGTTGTCACCCCCGGACTCCTGATCGGCGAGCGCTCGGTACGCCCGGCGAAAGTGGTGGTCCGACGCCATCGCGCACCCAAGCCGAAACCCGCCGCCCAGTCCTGACGCGAAAAGCACCGCTTCTTTCCACGCGAAAACTGACACACGTTCTAGTTTCTCCGTATGATCGGCGTGTGGCCGCGATTACCCTGCGTCCGCTCATCAACCGTGGAGGACGACGGTGAAGACGCAAGATCAAGTTCGGACAATCGATGTGGGACAGCCGATGACGCGGTTCGCGCGCGGCTGGCACTGCCTCGGACTGGCGGAGAGTTTCCGGGACGGGAAGCCGCATTCCATCCAGGCGTTCGGCGGGAAGCTGGTGGTCTGGGCCGATTCGCACGGGGAACTGCACTGTTTGGACGGGTACTGCCGCCATATGGGCGCGGATCTGTCCTACGGCAGCGTCAAGGGCGATGACATCGCCTGCCCGTTCCACGATTGGCGGTGGCGCGGCGACGGGAAGTGCGCCGGAATCCCCTATGCCAAGCGGGTGCCGCCGCTGGCGCGCACGCGGTCCTGGATCACCTGCGAGGAGAACGGGCAGTTCTTCGTCTGGCACGATCCGGAGGGCAATCCGCCGCCGCCGGAGGTCGCCATCCCGCACATCGAGGGCATCGAGACCGACGAGTGGAGCGACTGGAGCTGGAACTCGCTGCTCATCGAGGGCGCGCACTGCCGCGAGATCGTGGACAACAACGTGGATATGGCGCACTTCTTCTATATCCACTTCGCGTACCCGATCTACTTCAAGAATGTGTTCGAAGGGCATGTGGCGACCCAGTACCTGAAGTCCAAGGGCCGCCCGGATGTGCACTCCAGCTCGAACTATTCGGTGGAGAACTCGCTGTTGCGTTCGGAGGCTTCGTATTTCGGGCCGTCCTACATGATCAACTACCTGCACAACGACTTCGGTGAGCACACCGTGGAGGTGGCGTTGATCAACTGCCACTACCCGGTGACGCACGATTCGTTCATGCTCCAGTGGGGTGTGAGCGTGCAGCGCATTCCGGGGGTGCCGCCGGAGAAGGCGCCCAAGCTCGCCAAGGCGTTCGCCAAGAGCTTCGGGGTCGGCTTCCTACAGGACGTCGAGATCTGGAAGCACAAGACGCGCATCGACAATCCGCTGCTCACTCAAGAGGACGGGCCGCTGTACCAGTACCGGCGGTGGTACGAGCAGTTCTATGTGGACGTCGCGGACATCACGCCGGAGATGACGCAGCGCTTCGAATTCGAGGTGGACACCACCCATGCCAATGAGGCGTGGCAGAAGGAGGTGGCCGAGAACCTCGCGCGGCAGGCGGCGGAGGCCAAGGCGGAGACCAACGGGAACGCGGAGAGCAACGGAAAGTAGTTGTCGGCTAGGCGATTCGGCGCGGGATCTCCGCGCCGATACGCGCCCACCGCCCCGAGAGCGCCCGCCACGATACGGCGATGAGCCGCAGCACCATGAAGGCCACCAGCCCGGACCAGATTCCGGCGATACCCCAGTCGTAGACCAGGGATAGCCAGATGACGGGCAGGAAGCCGAGCATGGCGGAGCCGAGCGTGGCATTGCGCAGGAAGGCGGCGTCGCCCGCGCCGAGCAGCACGCCGTCGAGAGCGAAGACCACGCCCGCGATGGGGATGATGGCCACGAAGAACCACCACACCACGTGCGTGCGGTCCAGCACCGAGGGGTCGTCGGTGAACAGCTGCGGGATCACGGTGTATCCGGCGGCGAAGAGCAGCGCCAGCACCACCGCGAAGATGGTCGACCATCCGGTGATGCGTCGCGCCAAGCCTTGTGCGCCACGGGCATTGCCCGCGCCGAGGGCCGCGCCGACCAGGGTCTGCGCCGCGATGGCGAGTGAGTCCAGGGTGAGCGAGAGGAAGTTCCACAGCTGGAGCACCAGTTGATGGGCCGCCACCGAGGCCGCGCCGAAGCGCGCCGCCACCGCCGCGGCGGAGACGAAACAGGCTTGGAAGGCGAGGCTGCGGGCGATCAAGTCGCGGCCCAGCACCAGTTGCGCCTTCATGACCGACACCCGCGGGGTGAGCGGGGCCTTCGAGTGGAACAGCGCCCGCACGAAGAGGCCGCCGGATACCAGTTGGCCCACGAGGTTGGCGACCGCCGAGCCTTCCAGGCCCAGGCGGGGCGCGCCGAGTAGGCCGTGTACCAGGATCGGGCACAGTATCGCCGAAAGAGCCAGTCCGGCAACGACGTACAGCAGCGGACGTCGGGTCTGCTGGACGCCGCGCATCCAGCCGTTCCCGGCCATGGACAGCAGGATCAGCGGAACGCCGAACAGGGCGATGCGCAGCCAGGGCAGTGCTTCGGCGGCGATATCGCCGCCGCCCGCGATGGCTCGGGTGACCGGGCCCGCGAAGGCTTGCAGCAGCGCGACGATCGCGACGCCCACGCCGATGGCGATCCAGCTGGCCTGCACGCCCTCCTCCACCGCGCCGCGCTCGTCGCCCGCGCCGTGCCTGCGGGAGGCTCGCGCGGTCGTGCCGTAGCTCAGGAAGGTCAATTGGGTCGAGACCTGCGCCAGCACCAGTCCGCCGACCGCGAGTCCGGCCAGGGCGAGTGCGCCCAGGCGGCCGACGACGGCCATATCGAAGAGCAGGTAGAGCGGTTCGGCGATCAGGACGCCGAGGGTCGGGACCGCGATGCCGAGGATGCGGCGCGGTCCGGCATTGGCCGCCGCCGCGCCGCGTTCGGCCGCCACCGCCGTCACCGTGTCCGAACCGGTCGGCTCGCCGTTCTCCTCCGCAACCCCGTCACCATCGCGCACGTTGATCACGATGGCATACGGGTGTGACATGGACCGGTGTATGTCGGTCGTGGCGCGGTTCCGCGCGCTACAGCAGCCCGAGCAGTCGCAGGTCGCTGACGTACTTGCCGATCAATTCCGGTGTCAGGTGCGGGATGTCGCCGTCGGGGCCGAGGTGCGCCTGTTGGACCGCAGCGCGGAACCGCTTGGCGGGCAGGGCCGCACCGGGGATTGCCGGGGCGGGTCGGCGGAAGGCGTGCAGCAGCGGCAGGATGGAGTGCTGCCGCTGCCGTTCGGGCAGTGCGCGCAGGGCGGTGTCGAAGCGGGCGAGCCAGTCGTCGTAGTCGGCGATGCGTTCGAGAGGCTCTCCGGCCTCGATGAGCCAGTCCACGAAGGTGTCCAGGGAGATGCCGTCGTCGTGCGGGTTGAGCACGTCGTAGGTCTCGAAGCCGGAGGTGACCGCCGCTCCGAGGGCGGTGATGGCCGTCGCGGTGAAATCGGCGGGCAGGCCGTCGTAGTGGGCGCGCTCGCCGGTGTAGAACGAGGCCGGTGCGATACCGGTGGTGAGCAGGCTGAGCAGCAGCCGGGTGAACATGTCGGGCAGGTTGAGCTGTCCGGCGTAGTCGCTGTGCGCCAGGATCATATCGGAGCGGAATACCGCCACCGGCAGCCCGAAGCGGTCGGAGGCGTTGCGCAGCAGCACTTCTCCCGCCCACTTGCTGTTGCTGTAGCCATTGGCGTAGCTGTCGTCGAGCGGGCGGGTGGGGCTGATCTCCCGGATATCGCCGTCCTCGCTGAAGGTTTCGGGGTCGATTCCGGCGGCCACCGCGACCGTGGACAGGTAGGTCACCGGCTTCAGGCGCGCGGTGAGGGCGAGGCGAATGATCTCGGCGGTGCCGACCACATTGGGGCCGAACAGTTGTGCGTAGGGCAGGACGTGATTGACGAGGGCGGCGGGGTGCACGATCAGGTCGACGGACTCCGCCAGTTCACGCCAGTCTCGTTCGCTCAGGCCGAGATTCGGTTCGCCGATATCGCCGGGGAGCACGCGCAGGCGGCGGGCGGCGAGATCGCGGTAGTGCGCGGCCAAGCCGGGATCGCCGGTGTCGAAGGCCGAATCCAGGCGGCGGCGGACGGCGTCGGCGTCGTGGCCGCGGATCAGGCAGATGAGCGTGCCGCTCGAATCATCCAGTCGGCGTAGCCATTCCAGGGCGAGGAAGCGGCCGAGGTAGCCGTTGGCTCCGGTCAGCAGGACCGTGCGGGGCGGCTGCGGGGCGAGTGGGAGATTCGCGGCCTCGGTCAGGGTGGCGGTGTCGAGGAAGGTCTCCAGGGTCAGCTCGGCGGCATGGATCGCCCTCGGGTCGGCGTGCACCGAGGCCGCCGTCGGGCGTTGGCCGCCGGAGTCCTTTTCGGCCGTGATGAATTCGGCCAGCCGCGCCAGGTCGGTGGCCGGGCCGACGATGACGCCCACCGGCACCTCGACAGTGAAGATCTCCCGCAGCAGGGTCGAGAACGACAGCGCCGACAGGGAATCGCCGCCGAGATCCGCGAAATGGGCGTCGGGGCGCAGTTCCGTGGCGGCACAGCCGAGTACCGCACCCGCCGCGCGGCTCACCGTCTCCAGGACGGGCCGGTCGGCCGCGCCGCGCCGCAGCTCCAACAGTTCGTCGTCGCGCTGTCGGTCGATATCGACGTAGAGCTGTTCGAGCCGCTCGCCGTACTTGTCCTTCAGCTTGGGCCGCAACAGTTTTCCGATGCCCGACAGCAGGCCGTTCTCGATCGTGAACGGTTCGCTCTCGATCAGGAAGTCGCGCGGGATCTCGTAGGGTTGCAGCTCCGCGTCCTTCGCGATGCGCTGCAACGACTCTCCCAGTGCGGCGCGCAATCGCGTATCCGGCTGGCCGAGGGCGTCTTCGGTGGGCACGACCACGGCCAGCAGGTAGGCCCGCTCGCTGGACCCGTAGACGAAGATCTGCCGGATCAGCGGACTCGTCGAATACACCGCCTCCAGCTTCGCGACGGTGACGAATTCGCCCTGCGACAGTTTCAGCACATTGTTGCGGCGGTCCACGTACACCAGCTGGTCCGGGCCGAGTTCGGCCACCACATCGCCGGTGCGATAGAAACCGTCGGCGTCGAACATCTCCGCCGTGATCTCGGGGCGCTTGTAGTACCCGGGGAACATGGTCTCGGTCTTGAGCAGCAGTTCGCCACGCGGATACGGCTTGTCGGTGCCGAAGTAGCCCAGTTCGGGGACATCGACCAGTTTGTAGTCGAGCACCGGTGGCCGCCGGATCTGGTTGTCCATGAGGACGCCGCCACCGGCCTCGGTGGAGCCGTAGCCGTCGTGCAGTTCGTCCTCGAGCAGCGCCTCCATGAAGGTCTTCATCTCCGCCGCCAGCGGGGCGCTGGCCGAGAGCGCGGTGAGGTAGCGGCCACCCAGAACATGTTCCCGCAGTTCAGCTTTCACCGCGTCCGCGGCGGCGTTCGGATCCTCGCCCGCGAGCACCCGGCGATCGACCTCGCCCTGATGCCGCTGGAACAGCATCTCGCACACGCGGGGCACGAAGACCAGTTCGGTCGGCCGCACCAGTGCGATGTCCTCGAACAGGGTGGACATATCGCTGGCCCCGGCGAAATAGGCCGTGCCGCCTCGGGTCAGTGTGCCGTAGAGCGTCAGCCGCCCCGCGACGTGGCTGAGCGGCATGTAGTTCATCGTGATCGCCGGAACCCGAATGTTCAGCGGGGACAACCACATAGCCGACACTAGCCGATCGGTGTACATGGCCCCCTTGGGCGCGCCCGTGCTGCCGGAGGTGTACACCAACAGCGCGAGCCGATCGTCGCTGTCCGGAACATGCAGCGGCGCATCGAGTTCCGCTCCGCGCGCGAGCACCTCGGCGAAGGTGTCCACACCGATCGTGCACCCGGCCTCCGCCAACCGCCGCCGCGCCGCCGCCATGGCTTCCCGATGCGAATCCACCTCGGGCAGATAGTCGAAGACCACGAGCCGAGGCGGCACGAATCCGCCCAGTACCGCGTCGACCGCCGCCTCCAGCATCTCGGCGGCCACCGCGAACACCCGCGGCCGCGTCTCACCGATAATCGACACCCACTGCGCCACAGCGGCACTGGACTGCAACGGCACCATCACCGCACCGGCCCGAATGGACGCCAAATCCAACACCGCGTAATCCGGACTCGAAAACCCCAGCGTGCACACGAAATCCCCCACCCGCACCGGATCAGCGCCCCCACCCCACTCCGCCGCCACAGCCCCCGCGCGCCCCCACACTTCCCCATAGCTCAGCGTCTCGAACTCCGGCAGCAGCCGCGCCCCGCCCGCCCCCACCTCGACCCTGCGCCACGCCACCGCGGGCCGCTCCGCATACCCCCGCATCACCACATCGACAATCTCCGCCAACCGCAACCCCGCCCGCCCCGAAGCCGCCTTCACCCCATCATCGACCAGCGCCGCCCGCACCTGCCCATCGGCCAACGCCCCCGCGATCCGCCGTTCACGCCCAGAACCCCACGATCCACCCACGTCGACCAACCTCCCTGCACCATCTCGCCAACCAGCGAGAATCCACCCTGCGGTCCGCTACCAACGCAAGATTAACTTAGCTTGCGCAACTATTTCAGGTTCCGCCTCCCCCACCCACCTGTCAACCCCCTCGCACGACTGATCCGCCACACCCCGCACCCCTCGAACCTGACCCCTTCGGCCTCCCCCGCGTACCCACTGGAATACTGCGTCCCGTGCAGGCCTTCGATCGCGAGACGGATGTCGACAGGCTCGACTTCCAGCTACTGATGCTCAGCCCGGTTCGCCTGGTACACAGTCGATCTCTGCTGGGCGACACCGTCGACTGGCTGCGTCGCCACGGCTACGAGATCCTCGAAGTGGACGCCTCGTGGCTCATAACCTCGCACATGTTCCGCGATCTCGGCTCCGCCCTCGGCCACATTTGCCACGACCAGTGGCATTGCCTGGGCGAGAGCTTCGATGAAGCGCTCGCCGAGGTCTGGTCGCGCGCGAGCGGATTCGCCCTCGTCTTCACCGGATTCGACGTGTTCGCCGCACATCAACGCGACGACGCGCACATCATGTTGGAGCTGGTCGCCGAACGCGCTTGGCGCGCAGCGCTACTCGGGAGGCGGTTGCTCTGCCTGGTCCAGTCGGACAGCACCGCGCTGGAACTGCGGAGAATCGGTATGTGGACTCCGGCTTGGTTCGGGTCCCGGTGAGGCACGTGGACCCGTTGTCGCTCAGCCCAATTCGGCGAGCAGGGCCGTGACCAGTTCGTCCGGGGTGCCCGCTGTGGTGTAGCCAGCGGCGTAGCGGTGGCCGCCGCCGCCGAGGGCGGCAGCTATGGCTGCTACGTCTACGCCGGGGGTGCCGTCGGGGTGGGCTCGGGAGCGGAGGGAGACTGTCCAGAGGTTGGTGGTGGCGCGGGATTCTTTGAAGACGCAGGCTATTTCGGCTTCGGCGGTGGTGCGGACCACGTCGATGACGCTTTCGACCTCTTCGGAGCGGACGCCTATGGTGTCGTCGCGGCGGACGAAGGCGTAGACCAGGCCCGCGCCCGCGGCGGCGGTGGGGTTCAGGCGGGCGGTGGCCAGGACTCGGGAGAGCATGGTGAGGAAGCCGAAGGGGTGGGTGTCCATCAGGGTGCGGGTGATGGCGGCGCCGTCTATGCCGGTGGCGAGGAGGCGTTCGGCGAGGGTGTGGGAGCCGGGGCGGGTCCATTTGAAGGAACCGGTGTCGGTCACCAGACCGGCGAAGAGGCAGTGGGCGATGGGGCGGTCGATGGGCTCGCCCCAGGCGTCGAGGACTCGGGCGAGCAGACCCGCGGTGGATTCGGCGGATTCGTCGATGACGTTCACGGTGCCGAAGCGGGTGTTGGAACGGTGGTGGTCGAGGACCAGGCTCACCCGCGCGCCGTCGAGGCGGTCGCGCAGCGAACCCAGGCGTCCGGCGCTGCCACAGTCGACGGCCACCAGGACGTCGACTTCGGCGGGCACTCGATCGGCGGGGACGACCAGTTCGATACCGGGTAGCGAGCGCATCGACACCGGGATCTCGGCCGGTTCGGCGAAGGACACACACACGGGGACCCCGCGTCGCCGCAAGACCTGCGCCAAGGCCAACCCACTGCCGATGGTGTCGGCATCCGGCTGCACATGGCAGAGCACCGTCACCGACTGAGCGGTCTCGAGCACTTTGACGGCTGCGGCTAGGTCAACCTCGCCCACTGTGTCTCCCTTACCCGCGTACGGCGCGGACCGATCCGGTTGTTACCCCGGATTCTGCCGGTCCACGCCGCCTGCCGCTCAGTCTTCGGCGTCGTCGTCGCGGTCGGACTTGTACGGGTCGGCCTCACCGGCGTGCTTCGCGCTCGCCGCGACCTGCGCCACCTCGGCATCGGCCGCACGCGCCCGGGCGAGCAGCTCCTCCATCTCGCGTGCCACATCGGGCACCACATCGACCTTGAAGGCGAGGGTGGGCGTGAACTTCACGCCGGTACCCGCGCCCACCTTGGAGCGCAGAATGCCCTTGGCCTTCTCCAGTCCGGCCGCCGCTTCGGCGTAATCCGGTTCCACATCGAGGGTTTCGCCGCGCACCGTGTAGTAGACGGTGGCCTCCCTCAGATCACCGGTCACCTTGGTATCGGTGACGGTGACGAAACGCAGCCGCGGATCCTTGATCTCGTACTCGATGGCGGTTGCCACGATCGAGGAGATCCGCTTCGCGAGTCGGCGTGCCCTGGCCTGATCCACCATGGGACGTCCCTCCTAACTCGTCTTTCAGTCTTCGGGTCCGAAGACGCGGCGGCGTACCGCCAGCAACTCTAACTCCGGACGGTGCGCGACGTGGCGTTCACACTTGTCCAACACTTCGGTCAGGTGGGCCATGCCATAGCTGGCCATGGCCACGCCGAGCAAAGAACGCCGGTATCTGTCGTGTTCCCCGCCTTCGGTGACACTCACGCCGAAGCGCTTGAGATCGGCGAGAATCGGGCGGATGATAGAGCGCTTCTCTTTCAGTGAATGCACATCACCGAGCAAGATATCGAATTCGAGCGCTCCGAAAAACAGCTTTTCAGTCATATGACCGCGCCCCGGGAAATGCGCGCAAGTTACCCGGAAAGGGAGGGGGCACAACCCCGCCGGACCCGAGGGCCCGGCGGGATCGTGTACTACCTAGCTCAGTCGCGCGGCTTTTCCCGCAGCTCGTAAGCCTCGATGATGTCGCCATCCTTGATGTCGTTGAAGGTGACGGTCATACCGCACTCGAACCCTTCGCGGACCTCCTGCGCGTCATCCTTCTCACGGCGCAGCGACGAGATCGTCATGGTCTCGGCGATCACGACGTTGTCGCGGATCAAACGCGCCTTGGCATTGCGCTTGACCGAACCCGACAGCACCATGCAACCGGCGATATTGCCGAACTTGGAGGAGCGGAAGATCTGGCGGATCTCCGCCCGACCCAGCTCGACCTCTTCGTAGATCGGCTTGAGCATGCCCTTGAGGGCCTTCTCGATCTCGTCGATCGCCTGGTAGATGACCGAGTAGTACCGAATGTCGACACCCTCGCGGTTGGCCAGCGCGGTCGCCTTGCCGTCGGCGCGCACATTGAACGCGATGATGATCGCGTCCGAGGCCGAGGCCAGGTTGACGTTGGTCTCGGTGACGCCACCGACACCGCGGTCGATGACCCGCAGCCGCACCTCGTCGCCCACCTCGATACCGAGCAGCGCCTCTTCGAGGGCCTCGACGGTACCGGAGTTGTCGCCCTTGAGGATCAGGTTCAGCTCCGAGGTCTCCTTCAGAGCGGCATCCAGATCTTCCAGGGAGATCCGCTTGCGGCTGCGCGCGGCCAGGGCGTTGCGCTTGCGAGCGTTGCGACGGTCCGCGATCTGTCGAGCGATGCGGTCCTCCTCGACGACGAGCAGGTTGTCACCGGCACCCGGCACCGACGTGAAGCCGATGACCTGGACCGGACGCGACGGCAGCGCCTCGCTGACGTCATCGCCGTGCTCGTCCACCATGCGGCGCACGCGACCGTAGGCGTCACCGGCGACGATGGAGTCACCGACGCGCAGCGTGCCGCGCTGCACCAGCACCGTGGCGACCGGACCGCGGCCGCGGTCGAGATGCGCCTCGATGGCCACACCCTGGGCGTCCATATCCGGGTTCGCCCGCAGATCGAGGGTGGCGTCGGCGGTCAGCACGACCGCTTCCAGCAACGACTCGATATTGGTGCCCTGCTTGGCCGAGATGTCGACGAACATGGTCTCGCCGCCGTACTCCTCGGCGACCAGACCGTATTCGGTCAGCTGCTGGCGAATCTTCTGCGGATTCGCGCCTTCCTTGTCGATCTTGTTGACCGCCACCACGATCGGCACGTCCGCGGCCTGCGCGTGGTTGATGGCCTCCACCGTCTGCGGCATGACGCCGTCGTCGGCCGCGACCACGAGGATCGCGATGTCGGTGGCCTTCGCACCACGGGCACGCATGGCGGTGAACGCCTCGTGACCGGGGGTGTCGATGAAGGTGATGAGTCGGTCGACCTCGTTGACGTGGGTCAGCACCTGGTAGGCGCCGATGTGCTGGGTGATGCCACCGGCCTCGCCCTCGCGGACGTTGGCCTTGCGGATGGTGTCCAGCAGTCGGGTCTTACCGTGGTCGACGTGACCCATGACGGTCACCACCGGCGGACGGACCTGCAGGTCCTCCTCGTCGCCCTCGTCCTCGCCGTAGGTGAGGTCGAAGCTCTCCAGGAGCTCGCGGTCCTCGTCCTCCGGGGAGACCACGTGCACGACGTAGTCCATCTCCTGGCCCAGCAGCACGAGGGTCTCCTCGCTCACCGACTGGGTCGCGGTGACCATCTCGCCGAGGTTGAACAGCGCCTGGACCAGCGAGGCCGGGTTGGCGTTGATCTTCTCCGCGAAGTCCGACAGCGACGCGCCGCGAGCGAGACGGATGATCTCGCCGTTGCCACGAGGCAGCCGCACGCCACCGGCGATCGGCGCCTGCATCGACTCGTACTCGGCGCGTTTGGCCCGCTTCGACTTACGGCCACGACGCGGAGCGCCACCGGGACGACCGAACGCACCGGCCGCGCCGCCACGTCCACCCGGACCACCGGGACGACCGCCGCCACCGGGACGACCACGGAAACCACCGGGAGCGCCCGCACCGGCACCGGCACCGGGAGCACCCGTGCCGCCACCGCCGCCGCCACCGCGGTACGGCCCACCGGCACCGGCCGGACGGCCGCCGCCACCGGGGCCGCCACCCGGGCGACCGGGACGACCCGCACCGCCACCGGCGGGGCCGGGACGCTGCGCGCGCTGGGGCATGGCACCCGGGTTCGGCCGCGGGGGCATCGAACCGGGGCTGGGACGCGGACCACCCGGACGGGCGCCGCCGCCCTGACCGGCGGGCGGACGGGGTCCACCCTGGCCGGGAGCCGGACGGGGACCGCCCTGGCCCGGACGCGGACCACCCTGGCCCGGACGCGGTCCACCCTGCGGACCCGGGCGGGGACCGCCCTGGCCGGGGGCCGGACGCGGCGCGGGCCGCTCGGGGGCCGAGGAGAACGGGTTGTTGCCGACGCGCGGGGTCTTGGGCCCCGGCTTCGGACCGGCCGGACGCGGGGCGGACGGAGTGCCCGCCTGCTGCTGGCCGCCGGGACGCGGGCCCGGCTGATTCGGCTTGGCCGCACCCGGGGTCGGGCGCGGACCGGCCGGAGCCGGTGCCGAGGGGGTAGCGCTGGCCGCGGCGGCGGGTGCCGCCGGGGTCTCACGCGTTTCGGGCTTGGGGGCCGGACCGGGCTTGACGGCCGGGCCGGGCTTCACGCCAGCGGATTCGGTGCGGACGGCCGGGGCCGACTGCTCCGCCGCGGCCGGAGCCGCGGGCTTGCTGGGCGCGGGGGTCGCCGACGCGGCCGGAGCCGGGGCGGGACGGGGGCCGGGGCGCGGTCCACCGGCGGCCGGGGTGGCCGGTTTGGCGGACGGACGCGGTCCCTGACCGGGGGTGGGCTTCGCGGAACCCTTGGCGTTGCCGTTCGCGGGGGCGCTCTTCGACGCGAACGACTCGCGCAGACGGCGTGCGACGGGTGCTTCCACCGTCGAGGACGCCGACTTCACGAACTCGCCCTGCTCCTTGAGCGTTGCGAGTAGTTCCTTGCTCGTGACACCGAGTTCTTTCGCCAACTCGTGCACGCGGGCCTTGCCTGCCACTGCTCTCCTCACTGAGAGGTCGAGCGTGGCATCCCATCCGTCGTTAGGTGATGGGGGCCCGCACGACCTCAGATTATTTCCGATGGCCGATCATCGCTGGGACTTCACGGTGTGCTCATGAGTGCTCGTGCCTGTTCTCTACGTAATGCTCCAGGGCTGAGATATCCAGATTTCCGGACACTCGTAGTGCTCTGCCGAATGCTCGGCGTCGAACTGCCGCGCTCAGACAAGCCGAAAGGGGGTGCAGCCAGGCACCCCGACCGGGAAGTCTGCGCCGCGGATCGGGAACGACCGCAGCGGGCTGCACTTCATCAGCCTTCTGCGCCACAATCCGCAACAGATCGACGGCCAGCTCGCGTTTTCGACATCCGATGCACGTCCGAACGGGTGCGGATCGTTGATCTTCCACACGCCCGGAGCGCAAAGCAGTCGAAGACTCGCGCTGAGCCTGCGTCAACTCTACCTCCGTGGTGTCCCGATCTCCGCATCCGTCCCCCTCGGAAGTTACCAACATGTCATCCGAGGGGTCTGTTTTGCGCGGACATACCCGCCGGTCCGTTACGGATCGGCGGGGCTGTTCGATGAATTACTCGCTGGTCGAACGGTTTTCGCGACCCGATCAGCCGCGGTGTGCCTCACTGCGTGTGCCGCTCGCCACGTCGGGTGCGGCATCGCTGCGAATATCGATGCGCCAACCGGTGAGACGAGCCGCCAGCCGCGCGTTCTGCCCTTCCTTGCCGATGGCGAGGGAGAGCTGGAAGTCCGGCACCACCACGCGGGCAGCGCGGGCGTCGGGGTCGACGATCGTCACAGAGACAACCTTCGACGGCGACAGCGCATTCCCGACGAAGGCGGCCGGGTCCTCGGCGTAGTCGATGATGTCGATCTTCTCGCCCGCCAGCTCGCTCATCACATTGCGCACGCGCTGACCCATCGGGCCGATGCACGCGCCCTTGGCGTTGACGCCCTGCACGGTCGAGCGCACCGCGATCTTGGAGCGGTGTCCGGCCTCGCGGGCCACGGCCACGATCTCGACCGAACCGTCGGCGATCTCGGGCACCTCGAGGGCGAACAGGCGGCGCACCAGGTTCGGGTGCGTGCGCGAGAGGGTGATCTGCGGGCCGCGCGGGCCGCGGGAGACGCCGACCACGTAGCACTTGATGCGGTCGCCGTGCTCGTAGGTCTCGCCCGGCACCTGTTCGGCGGGCGGGATGAGCCCCTCGGTGCCGTGCGCCTCGGAGCCGATCCGCACCACCACGGTGCCGCGGGCGTTCATGCGGGCGTCGCGCTGCACGACGCCGCCGACGATATCGCCCTCGTGGGTCGAGAACTCGCCGAAGGACTTCTCGTTCTCGGCATCACGCAACCGCTGTAGCACGACCTGGCGGGCGGTGGTGGCGGCGATGCGGCCGAAGCCCTCGGGGGTGTCGTCCCATTCGGAGATGACATTGCCGTCGGCGTCGAGTTCGCGCGCCATCACGCGCACGACGCCGGTCTTGGGGTTGATGTCGATACGGGCGTTGGGCTGGTGGCCCTCGGTGTGCCGGTACGCGGTGAGCAGCGCGGACTCGATCGCGGAGATCACGGTCTCCATCGAGATCCCCTTGTCCGCGACAATCGCGCGCAGGGCTTCGATTTCGATGTTCATTCCACGATCCCTTCGGTCGACGAAACTGCTGCTACTTCTTCTTCGGATTCCTCCCGGGCACCGGGTCGGGGGCGTCCCGGTGCCACTCCCCCCGCTAGCTCGAGTTCCGCCGCGCCCGGTGGATTGAACTCCACCTGTACGACCGCGCTCTCGATATCGGCCAGCGACACCGTCACGCGGTGCGGTTTGTGCTTGCCGCCGAGCACCAGCGCCACGTCGGTGTCGGTGCTGGCGCCGACGCGGGCCTCGAATTTCTGTTTGCCCTCCGGTGATTCGGCGCCGGGGCGCAGCGCGATCTTGACTTTCCGGCCCTGGGCGCGCTTCCAGTGGCGCAGCGCGGTGAGCGGTCGGTCGATACCGGGGGTGGTGACCTCCAGGAGATACGGCGTCTCACCGAAATCTCCGGCCTCGTCGAGGGCGGCCGAGATATCCGAACTCAGGTCGGCCACGGCATCCAGGTCGGCGGGTCCGTCGCTGTCGACGATCACCTTCACCTTGGCATGCTCGGTGCCCGCGGCCGCGATCGCGACGCCTTCGAGGTCGAATCCCCGGCGTTCTACGAGCTCAGCAACTAGCTGGCTCACCCTTTCCTCGGTCGGCATCGGCATGTGGGGCGGCTCCTGGTTCAGTTGTGACGGGTTGAGTTGTCGATATCGGTACTGGTCGTGCGGGTTTCGATCGGGGTCGAGCGGCGGCGGCGCGCGGCCACGACGAAATACCTGTCAAAGGTCTAGCGTAACGCGCGGAAAGAGTGTAAAGGACCAGCCAACGGCCGCGGCTTCCGCCCGCTGGGGTGGGCCGCACCGTCGGCGTGTCCAGGACGACGCGCCCGGTCGGGGCGGGTATCGACCGAGATCACAGCCTATCGGAGGGGCCTGGCGCGGCGGGGCCGCTCGAGGGGCTGGCACCATGTATCCGTGCCCAGCAGCCCTCCTCGTCATGCGGCCGATGTCACGGTCTCGCCGGTTCCCCCGGCTTCGTGTTCCAGCTCACCGACAGCCACCCTCGATCGTCGCGCCGTACTGCGCTGGACCGGGGGCGGCGCGCTGGCGATGGTGGCGCTGGGCGCGGTGACAGGTTGCGCCGAGGACGCACCGGCCGCGCCGGATCCACTTGTGGCACAGGAGCTGTCGGCCCGCTCCGACGCGGTGGCTGCCACCGCCGCCATCGCGACCGCGCCGGACCGGGCGGCGGCCCTGCAGACCATCGCCACCCAGCGCACCGCGCACGCCGATGCCCTGCGCACCGAAATCGACCGCGCCATAGGCGTTTACGGCGATGGCACCACCCCCTCGCACCGCACTCCCCCGGTGACCCCGATCGCCCCCGCCACTCCGCCGTCGGTGAACGAACTGCGCACCGGCCTGACCAACTCCCAGAAGTCCGCGGCCGACCTGTCCACCACCCAATCCGGTTACCGCGCCGCCCTGCTCGCCTCCATCAGCGCCGCCTGCGCCACCCACGTGGGAGTTCTGCTCGCATGACGACTATCGACCAACAGGCGCTCATCGATGCGTTGAACGCCGAATACGCCGCTGTCTACGCGTACGGGATCATTGCCGCCTTCGCCAATACCGAACGGCGGAAGCTGGTTTCGGAGTACACGGCGGCGCATCGGGCGCGCCGGGACGCCACGATCGATCTGATCGAGTCGCTGGGCGCACCGGCCCCGGCGCCCGAGGCCGCCTATACCGTGCCGTTCACGGTGAACGATCCCATTCCGGCGGCCAAGCTCGCCGTGGTGGTCGAGACCGATACCGCCACCGCGTGGCGCTCGGTGGTGGAGCGCGCCGACACCCCGGACATTCGGCGTACGGGTATCGACGGGCTCACCGAATCCGCACTGCGACTGGCGTCGTGGCAGGCGATTCTGGGGACGAATCCGGCGACGGTGGCCTTTCCCGGCCAGCCCTGAGGCGCGCATCCCTCGTATTGCGTTCAGGCGCTGCACACCTGCGCGTCGCCTGCTGTTCCGAGTCTGCGGATAGACAGCTTGGCGAGCGCGTCGGCGGGGCCGGTTCTCCTGCCGCGCAGTCGATCCGACGCAGGGCTGAGGAGATGCTGGTGACGGTGGATACCGGACGCGAGGAGAAGGCGCTCTCGCAGGTGCGGGAGCGATTGGTGAACGCGTACGGGGAGACGCATTCGGCGGATCGGGTCGATGCGGTGGTGGGTGCGGCCCGGAAACGGTTCGAGGGGCACAAGATTCGGGAATTCGTACCGATTCTGGTGGAGCGGATCGTACGGCGGGAATTGGAGCCGCGGACGGGCGACGAGGTGACCGAACGCATCACCGCGAGTGTGGTGGGCGCGAATCCCGATGCGGGCCGGATTAATTCGGAGCCGTCGCAGCGAAATACCGATTGGCGCACGCTGGCCCGGGACAAGCGGGTATTGGGCGGGCTCGCCGCGGCCATTGTCGTGGTGCTCGCCGTCGCGGTGGCGCTGGGCACCGGCGGCGATTCGGAAACTGTTCCCGGAACGGGCGCCACCTCGGGTGCGACCACCATTCGCGGCGTGGTGGGATCGGAGAAGTCGGCCTTCTTCGAGGACCCTCGCGTCGGTGAGGTGCTGGCCCGCCACGGGGTGAAGGTCGAGGTCGACCCGGCCGGATCCCGGCAGATCGCCACCACCGTCGACCTGGCGAAGTACGATTTCGCATTTCCGTCGAGTGCACCGGCGGCCGAACGGATTCAGCGCCAGAGCGGAGTGAGCGGGAAATACACGCCATTCTCCTCGCCCATGGCCATCGCCACGTTCACGCCGATCGTGGAATTGCTGACGCGGGCCGGAATCGTCACCCCGGGACCGGTGCCGACTTTCGATGTGGAGAAATTCCTCGCGCTCGCCGAGCGGGGTGTGCAGTGGGATCAATTGGCGGACAACACCGTCTATCCGGTGCGCAAGAATGTGCTGGTCTCCACCACCGATCCGCGCACCTCGAGTTCGGCGGCCATGTATCTGGCGGCGGCGGCCTATGTCGCGAACGACAATACGATCGTGCGCGGTACCGCGGCGGAAGAGCATGCGGTATCCCGGGTTTCGCGCCTGTTCACCCGACAGGGCTACACCGAGAACAGCTCCGACGGACCGTTCAAGGAGTATCTGTCCAGCGGTATGGGCCCCACGCCGATGGTGTGGATCTACGAGGCCCAGTTCGTGGAGGCCGCCGCGCACGGCCAGCTGAAGCCGGACATGGTGCTCATGTACCCGTCGCCGACGGTGCTGTCGCAGCACACGGTGGTGCCGCTGAACGACAGCGGCGACCGCCTCGGCAAACTGCTCACCACCGACCCGGACCTCCAGAAACTCGCGGCCGAGCACGGCTTCCGCACCGCCGACCCGACACAGTTCACCCAGGTGGCGGGCCGCTACCAGGTGCCGGTGACGCCGCAGCTCATCGACGTGATCGACCCGCCCGACTACGAAACCCTCGAACACCTGCTCGACGGGGTCGCCAAGTCCTACAACTGATATCGCGAGTCGAGCCGCGCACCCACCGGTGCGCGGCTCGAATTCCGTTGTGCGGCTATCGCGTCAGCCGCGCACCTTGGCCAGGACGGCCTCGACCGCGCCCTCGGCGAGCAGTTCGTCGCTGGTGCCCGCGAAGCGGTCGCGCAGCTCCACCTTGCCGTCGGCCCAGCCGCGGCCCACGACCACGACCAGGGGCATGCCGAGCAGTTCGGCGTCCTTGAACTTCACGCCCGGGGAGGCCTTGCGGTCGTCGAAGAGCACGTCGAGCCCGGCCGCGCTCAGCTCCGTCGCCACCTGTTCGGCTCCGGCGCGCGCGCCCTCGTCCTTGTTGGCGATGACCACGTGCACGTCGTAGGGGGCGATTTCGCGGGGCCAGCGCAGGCCCTTGTCGTCGTGCATCTGCTCGGCGACCACCGCGACCATGCGGGAGACGCCGACGCCGTAGGAGCCCATGGTCAGGCGCACCGGCTTGCCGTCCTCGCCGAGCACGTCCACCTCGAAGGCGTCGGTGTACTTCTGACCGAGCTGGAAGATGTGGCCGATCTCGATGCCGCGCGCCGATTCGAGGGTGCCGCGCCCGTCGGGCGAGGGGTCGCCGTCGCGGACCTCGGCGGCCTCGATGGTGCCGTCGGGGGTGAAGTCGCGGCCCGCGACCAGACCGACGTAGTGCTTGCCGGGCTCGTCCGCGCCGGTGATCCAGCTGGTACCCGAGACCACGCGCGGGTCGACCAGGTAGCGAACACCGTTGGCCTGCAACGCCTTCGGGCCGATGTAGCCCTTGACCAGGAAGGGGTTCTCCTTGAAGTCGGCGTCGGTGAGCAGCTCCACCTCGGCGGGCTCGACGGAGGCCCCGAGGCGCTTGTCGTCGACCTCGCGGTCACCGGGAATGCCGACGCCGAGGATCTCGGTCTTGCCGTCCGGATGGCGCAGCTTCACCATGACGTTCTTCAAGGTGTCGGCGGCGGTGACGGGGCGGCCGAGCTGTTCGGCGATGCCCGCGCCGTTGGCCCAGTCGACCAGCGTCGCGATGGTGGGGGTGTCGGGGGTGTCGTGCACGACCGCCTCGGCCTGGCCCTCGATCGCGATCTCGGGCGGCGCGGCGGTGACCACGGCCTCGACATTCGCGGCGTAGCCGGAGGCGCGGCAGATGACGTAGGTGTCCTCACCGACCGGGCTGTCGGCCAGGAACTCCTCCGAGGCCGAACCGCCCATGGCGCCGGAGGTGGCGGCCACGATCACGTACTGCACGCCGAGCCGCTCGAAGATGCGCTGATACGCCTCACGGTGGGCGTTGTAACTCTTCTTCAGCCCGTCCTCGTCGAGGTCGAAGGAGTAGGAGTCCTTCATGATGAATTCGCGCCCGCGCAGAATGCCCGCGCGCGGACGGCCTTCGTCGCGGTACTTGGTCTGAATCTGGTACAGCGTGACGGGCAGGTCCTTGTAGGAGTTGTACTCGCCCTTCACGGTGAGCGCGAACAGCTCCTCGTGGGTGGGGCCGAGCAGGTAGTCCTGGCCCTTGCGGTCCTTGAGCCGGAACAGCGCGTCGCCGTACTCGACCCAGCGGTTGGTGGCCTCGTACGGTTCGCGCGGCAGCAGCGCGGGCAGCGAGATCTCCTGAGCGCCGATGGCGTTCATCTCCTCCCGCACCACATCCTCGACCTTGCGCAGCACGCGCAGGCCGAGCGGCAGCCACGAGTAGACGCCGGGCGCGATGCGGCGCACGTATCCGGCGCGCACCAGCAGCTTGTGGCTGGGCACCTCGGCGTCGGCGGGGTCGTCGCGCAGGGTACGCAGGAACAGGTGTGAGAGGCGGGTGATCACGGCTCCACAGACTAGCCGCTGCCGCCGCGCTGTTCACAAGGCATTCGCCTTATTCGGTGCGGGCGGGGGCGCTCCATGGTTACGCAAGCTACCGCCTCCGCGCCCTGACCGCCCGCACCGGTACCGTGTTGGCTCGTGCTGGTGCTGCTGCCTCCCTCCGAAACCAAGTCCGATGGCGGATCGGGTGCTCCGCTGGACCTGGACGCCCTCGCATTGCCGCAGCTCACCAAGGTGCGTGATGCGCTGTGCACCGAATTGACGCTGCTGGCGGCCGATCCGGAGGCCTCCCGCGCGGCCCTGGGCTTGGGCAAGGGGGCTGACGCGGAGATCGCACGCAATGCCGCGCTGCGCTCCTCCCCCACCCGGCCCGCGCTGGACCGCTACACCGGGGTGCTCTACGACGCGCTCGACGCCGCCTCGTTCACCAAGGCACAGCGGGCCAAGGCGCAGGCGCGCGTGGGTATCGGCTCGGCGCTGTTCGGTGTGGTGCGCGCGGGCGATCCGATTCCGGCCTACCGGCTCTCGGGCGGCTCCAAGCTGCCGGGCCAGCCCACCCTGCAATCGCTGTGGAAGCAGGTGCTGCCCAAGGCTTTACAGGAGGAGGCCGACGGCGACCTGGTGGTGGACCTGCGCTCGGGGACCTATCAGCAGCTGGGCCGAGTGCCCGGCGCGGTGACCGCCACCGTGCTCACCGAGCGGCCCGACGGTACGCGAACCGTGGTCAGCCACTTCAACAAACATCACAAGGGCCTGTTGGCGCGGGCACTGGTGCTGACCCGTTCGGAGCCGACCGATATCAACGGTCTGGCCAAGGTCGCCGAGAAGGCGGGGCTGCGCATCGAGATCGCCTCCCCCACCGAACTTCTCGTCATCACCTGAGCGCGGGCGCTACTTCCCGGCCAGGTGGCTGGGCAGGACGCAGACCGCGTCGAGTCCGAGAACGTGGTTGAGGCGTCCGAAGGCCAGCCAGGAGCCGATGCACATGCTCAGCTCCACCACCTCGGCCTGCGAGTAGTGCGCGAACATGCGCGTCCAGAACTCGTCGTCGAGATTGTGGTGGTCGAGGGCGTAGCGCTCGGCGTACTCGGCGGCCATGCGGGTGCGCTCGTCGAAGGCGTCGGTGGTGCGCCACTCGGTGACGGCGTCGGCGAAGGTGTCCTCGACCTTCGCGCCGTCCTTCTCGGTGCGCCAGTCCTGACAGAACAGGCACCCGTTGATCTGCGCGATCCGCAGTCGGGCGGCCTCGAATTCGCGCAGCCCCAAGGTGGTGTGCTCGTAGACGGCGAGGGAGAACTGGGAGGCGGCGATGCCGATGCCCGGGACCATTTCGCCCCACACGTAGCCGATGGGGTCCTTGCCCTCGGGGATGTCGATGATCATGGATGTGCCTTTCCGAGAATGCCGACGGCGGGTCGCAGGGGGACGTCGAGTGCGTCGTAGAGGCCGGGGTCGGCGGCGGTGAGCCAGTCGATGGCCCCGACCAATCTGCCTACGGCCGTGGCGTTTCCGCCCGCGGAGCGATTGCCGTCCTCGTCGGTGGCCTCGATGCTCACCTCGATGCGCGGACGACCCTCGATGATCACGCGGTGCGCGCCGTCGCCGGTGGGCGGGGTGGGCCAGTCGGGGGCGCAGGAGGCGTGGATGCGGGTGACGTGTTCGATGACGATGCGGGGTTCACCGTCGATGATGCCCTGGACCTCGAAGCGCACCGCGCCCTGCGTGCCCGCCTCGAATTCGCCCATGCGGTCGGTGCTGACGGTGGCGTCGAGGGCGCGCCGGTCCAGGGTTTCGCGAATCTCGTCGAGCTCCGCGCCGAGCGCCCGCGCCATGAGCCGAATCTGCCCGCCCCACACCATGGTCGGCACGCCCGCCGCCAGCATGGGCGGCTGGTAGTCCATGGGCTGGCCCATGCCGACCAGGTAGCGCACCGAATCGGGTTGGTCGTAGGTGGTGTAGTCGAAGATCTCCTGGCAGCGCACCACCTCCACGGTGCTGGCCAGCCCGGTCACCAGCAGCGGCAGCACATCGTTGCCCCAGCCCGGGTCGATACCGGAGACGAACAGCGAACCGCCGCCCGCGGCAATGGCTTCCAGCACCTGCTCGCGCAGATCCGCTGGGGCGCTGCGGTGGTCGTAGAAGGCGTAGAGCGCGGGCGTCACCACCACGGCTCCGGCGCGAATGGCGCGCAGGATATCGGTGAACGCCTCGAGCGGCCGGATATCGCCGGAGGCGGCGTACACCACCGCGCGGGGCCCGGCCGCGAGCGCGGCGTCGATATCGTCGGTGGCCGCGACCCCCACACCGGTGTCCAGCCCGGCCAATTCACCCGCGTCCTTGCCGACTTTCTTGGGGTCGTGGACGAGAACACCGGAGAGCGTGAGGGCGGGATGCGCGGCGACGGCGCGAATGGCGGCCCGGCCGACATTGCCGGTGCCCCAGACCAGGGTGGCGATCATGCCGGGACGGTAGCAGTCGCGGGCCGCCGCTCGGGCCTATTTCGAGAACACGTTTCAGTTTTGTCGCGCCTCAGTGTCCGCTGGACATCGTCTCCAACCGGTGGTGCAGCATGCCGACCCAATCCACATTGTTCAGGGCGTGGTAGTCGACGCGCAGCACGTCGTAGACGTCGCGGCCCTCGCGCACCCAGCCGCTCTTCTTGTCGCCCTCGAGCACCACGTCCATACCGTCGGGCCGCGCGACGAAGGTGACCTCGAGCTGGTTCAGGCGCGGAAAGCGGTGCGAGCGGCCGAATTCGATCTCCTGGTAGAACGGCAGCTCTTGGCGGATGCCGCGCAGCCGACCCTGCTCCACATCGGCGCGGTGCAGCGGGAAGCCGAGCTGTTCGAGGGCGGCCAGGATGACGTGCTGCGCGGGCAGCGCGCCGATGCCGAGCGGATCGCGGTCGCCCGCGTCGACGGCTCCTTCGATCTCCACCACGGTGCGGACGAAGATCTCCATCCCCGGGAGGTGACGGCCGTTGTAGAAGGTGATCGGGGTTTCGAAGGGCACCGGCAGGGCGAACGGGAACTCGTCGGAGGCATTCGCGGTCAAGGTGAACGGGCCGTGCACATTCCACCGATGGAAACCGCGGTAGCCGTCGTATTCCTCGCCGCCGCTCTCGATCTCGACGCGGGACACCAGTTCCAGCGCGATGCGGCTGATGTCCTGGGCGACACCGCCGCCGCGCAATCGGATGACGCCTTGCACCGTGCCGCCCGGCTGTACCCCCGGCGTGTGCAGTTCGGTCTCGACCTCGGCCCCACCGACTCCGACAGCAGCAAGCAACTTCTTGAACATGGCCACAGTCTCACCGCCCCCGCTTGGCGAACGCTTAACGAGCGCGGAGGGTGTGACCCATGTCATGGTGTCGGGTATGGATCTGATCGCCATCGAGGGCATCCGCACCCTGAAGTACCGCTACCTGCGCGCCCTGGACCTCAAGCGGTGGGACGATTTCGCCGCCACCTTCGCCGCCGATGCGACCGGGTCCTACGGATCACCGTCCGGCGGTGGGCCTTTGGAGTTCACCGGGCGCGACGAGATCGTCGGCTACATGCGCAAGGCCTTGGGCGGCAATATCATCACCGTGCACGTCGCCACCCACCCGGATATCGAGGTGGATGGCGAGACCGCCACGGGCAGTTGGTGTCTGGAGGACACCGTGATCGTGCCGGACTATCGGGTGGCCATTCGCGGGGCCGCCTACTACCGCGACCGCTACCGCCGCGAGGACGGGCGCTGGCTCATCGAGCACACCGGCTACGAGCGCATTTTCGAATCCACCATGTCACTGGACGCGCTGCCCGGATTCACCCTCACCGCGAATCGCTGGGCGGCAACCGAATCCAGTCACTGAGCGTCATCGACGTCAGCCCACGGCGCGCTTCACCAGATCGGTGATGCGCGCCTCGTCCTCGGGGGTCAGGGTGGTGAGGGCGAAGGCGGTCGGCCACATGGTGCCGTCGTCGAGGGCGGCGATGTCGTTGAAACCGAGGGTCGCGTAGCGGGCCTTGAACTTCTCGGCGGTCTGGAAGAAGCAGACGATCTTGCCGTCCTTGGCGTAGGACGGCATGCCGTACCAGAGCTTCGGGGTGAGGTTCGGTGCGGCGGCCTTGACCAGGGCGTGGATTCGCTCGGCCAGGGCGCGATCGGGCTCGGACATCTCGGCGATCTTGGCCAGGACGTCGCTCTCCTTGTCCGCGCCCTTCTTCAACTCCTTGGCGCGCTGTTTCATGGCGCTGCGCTCGGCCTCGGTGAATCCGTCGGAGTTCTTGGCGGGCTGCTTCGCGTCGCTCATCGGGGTTCCTTACTGGTCGAAGTGATATCTCAATGCTAGGGAGCGCGGCCGGGGCCTGGCTTCTTCAAAACTGATCGATCGGTTAGGCTCCGAACCATGCCCATCGCCGCCCGTCTCGCTCCTGGCTGCCGCCCGCGCGGCTGCCGGGCTCCCGCGCGACGTGTGCACGGCCGTCGGGTGCGCTATGTGATCGGCTCCGAGCCGGGTCAGGTCAATGGGATGCGATGGCTCGGCGTGCCACGCATCGCGCGGGGTCTCTGAGGCATTCTTCGCCCTCCCCGCGGCTTTGACCATCAGCCGCACAACCGGGACGTCCGTCCCGGATCAGGAGCATGTCGACATATGGACAGCGAATTCTTCGCCCCGGCGCCGCCGGGCCAGATCCCCAGCGCCGAGGGCTATTTCGGCGCATTCGGTGGCAAGTTCATTCCGGAGGCGCTGGTCGCCGTCGTGGACGAGGTCGCCGTCGCCTACGAGAAGGCCAAGACCGATCCCGACTTCACGGCGGAGCTCGACAGCCTGCTCGCCAACTACGCCGGGCGGCCCACCGCGCTCACCGAGGTGCCGCGCTTCGCCGAATACGCCGGTGGCGCACGGGTTTTCCTCAAGCGCGAGGATCTGAACCACACCGGCTCGCACAAGGTGAACAATGTGCTCGGCCAGGCGCTGCTCACCAAGCGCATGGGCAAGACCCGCGTGATCGCCGAGACCGGGGCCGGATCGCACGGGGTGGCCACAGCGACCGCCTGCGCATTGTTCGGGCTGGAGTGCACCGTGTACATGGGCGAGGTCGACACCCAACGTCAGGCGCTCAATGTCGCTCGCATGAAAATGCTAGGGGCACAGGTGGTTCCGGTGACCACCGGGTCGCGCACACTCAAGGACGCCATCAACGAGACGTTCCGGGACTGGGTCGCCAATACCGAGAACACGCACTACATCTTCGGCACGGTCGCGGGGCCGCACCCGTTCCCGGCCATGATTCGCGATTTCCAGCGGGTGATCGGCGTGGAGGCACGCCGTCAACTGCTCGAGCGCGCCGGACGGCTGCCCGATGCGGCCGTCGCGTGCGTGGGCGGCGGGTCGAATGCCATCGGCCTGTTCCACGCCTTCCTGGCCGATGAGAGTGTGCGTCTGATCGGCTGCGAGGCCGCCGGACTCGGGGTGGACAGCGGCAAGCACGCGGCCTCGCTCTCGGCGGGCGAGCCCGGGATTCTGCACGGTTCGCGCTCCTACGTGCTGCAGGACGAGCAGGGGCAGATCACCGAGGCGCACTCGATCTCGGCGGGACTGGACTATCCGGGGATCGGGCCGGAGCACGCGCATCTGCACGACAGTGGTCGCGGCGAGTACCGCCCGATCACCGATGACGCCGCCATGCGGGCCTTTCGACTGCTGTCGGCCACCGAGGGCATCATTCCGGCCATCGAGAGCGCGCACGCCCTGGCCGGTGCGCTCGAGGTGGGCAGGGAACTCGGCCCGAACGGGCTGATCCTGGTGAACCTCTCCGGGCGCGGTGACAAGGATATGGAAACCGCCGCACGGTATTTCGACGCTGCCGACGAGGGCTCGAAGTGAGCGGGAACATTCGACTGCTGCACGAGGCCTTCGCGAAAGCCGAGGCCGAGAACCGGGCCGCGCTGATCGCGTATCTGCCCGCCGGATTCCCCACCGTCGACGGTGGGATCGCCGCGATCACCGAGGTGCTCGACGCCGGTGCCGACATCATGGAAGTCGGTCTGCCGCACAGTGATCCGGTATTGGACGGTCCGGTCATCCAGACCGCCGACGATATCGCGCTGCGCGGCGGGCTGAAGATCGCCGACGTCATGCGCACGGTGCGCGCGGCGCACGAGGCCACGGGCAAGCCGGTCCTGGTGATGACCTACTGGAATCCCGTGGACCGCTACGGCATCGAGCGCTTCGCCGCCGAACTCGCCGAGGCGGGCGGGGCGGGCTGCATTCTGCCGGATCTGCCGGTGCAGGAGTCGGCGCGGTGGCGCGAGCAGGCCGCCGCGCACGGACTGGCCACCGTCTTCGTGGTCGCGCCCAGCAGCACCACCGAACGGCTGCACGAGATCACTTCGGCCGGTACGGGATTCGTGTACGCCTCGGCGATGATGGGGGTGACGGGCACCGGAGAGTCCGTCGGGGAGGCGGCGAGCACGCTGGTGCGGCGGGTCGGGGCGGTGACCGAACTGCCGGTCTGCGTCGGGATCGGCATCTCCGATGCCGTGCGCGCGGCGGCGGTGGCGGCCTACGCCGACGGCGTGATCGTCGGCACCGCGTTCGTCAAGGCGCTGCTCGACGCGCCGACCGAGGAGGCGGGGCTCGCGGCCGTGCGGGCGCTCACGGCGGAGCTCGCCGAGGGCGTGCGCCGCCGGGGCTGAAAACACGTGTGGGGTGCCCCATCGGGGCACCCCACACGGTCGAAAAATGCGTCAGCGCAAAGGGATTCAGCGTTCCGACGCGATGTCGACGAGCCAGTTGTGCAGCCACCTGGTGGCGGTCGTGCCGTTGGCGTCGACCACATAGCTCGGGTACGACTGATGTGCGCCGGAGCGGAGGAACTCCTCCACCTGCCGCACCCACTGCTCGCCCGCCGGATCGTCCGCCGGAGCCGCGAGAATGGCGTTGATACCCGGGAACAGCGCCTCACCCAGAATGCTCTGCAGCGAGAGCACATAGTTGCCGACCTGGAGCGGATCCGGGGCCGACAGCTGGGTGAAGAAACCCGCGAAGCGCCCGGCGAGATCATCGCTGGGCACCGAGCAGTACAGATCGCCGTCGGCGCAGAAGGTCCGCACCTTCGGGGTCAGCCAGCCGAAGCCGCCGACGCGCGCGCCACCGGCGCCCGCACCCGGCACCGGCGGGCCGACCAGCATATCGGTGACCGAGCGGCGCGGGTCCGAGAGCAGGCCGACCGCGGCCACCCGATCCGGCGGCACCACGCCGAGTCCGGTGCCGATCTCCGCGGCCAGATCACCGGCCACATCCGCGCCCTGGCTGTAGCCGATGAGCGCGAAACGCGTTGCGGGGCAACGCGCCGCCATCTGGGCGATCATGCCGCGGGCGGTATTGATACCGTCCCGCTTGGAGAGCCCGTAGACCTCACCTTCCCAGGGCAGCGCGGTGGCCGCGTAGCTGACGTAGTCGGTGCGCACCGAACCCGGCAGCCCGCGGGTCACCAGCGACAGCATGCCCTGGCTCGACTCCTCCCGCGAGGTCTCCCAGGTGCCCGGCACCGCGATGACATTCATATCCGGACAATCCGGTGCCGCCTCCGCCCGCGGCGTACCGCCTGCCCACAGCATTCCGGCCGCAACCACGACGAACGCCGTCGCGACCGCGGACACCCTCCTGAATGACCGCTCCGTACGAATTGACAAGCCCCACACTCCTTGCTCGGACGGTTTGAGTTGCAGTTGTTCTCGTACTCCAGATCGGCCCCATCGCCGATTTCCAGGCACGCACCGCACGAAGCCGACAAACCGACCACAGCGAATGCCCGGCAACCCATACGTACCCGACAGAAACTACCAAGAAACCGGCCAGTCGAGTACTGGTCGGCGACATCGTTTTACCGCATTTCCGCGCCGCGCCCAAAGTGGTGTGAGGCACTGCCGTGTAACAGTTCCGGTCCGGCGGAAGACGTAGCGGTCGGGGTTGGTTGGCCACGCGGGCCGGTCGAAGGACAACAGGCAAAGGGAGTTACCTGGATGCATGTCGGAAGAACTGGGCGTTTTCGCGGTCTCGGCGCGGTGCGCGCGGCGGCGGTCGCACTGACGACCTCGCTGTTCGTCGGGCTGCTCGGCGGGACCGCCGCGGCCGCGCCGGAGCAGTCGTCGATCACCTCCGTGACCAAGGAGGGCCGCACCTGGCACCTGAAGGTGTACTCGGCGGCCATGCAGACCGATATCCCGATCGATGTGCAGCGTCCGGTCGACGAATCCGCGCCCGCGCCGAATCTGTTCATGCTCAATGGCCTCGACGGCGGTGAGGGCACCGCCAGTTGGGCCGCCCAGACCGACGCGTTGCAATTCCTGGCGCAGAAACAGGTCAATGTCATTCAGCCGATCGGCGGACGCGGCAGTTATTACACCGATTGGCTGCAGCGCGATCCGAAGCTCGGCTTGAACAAATGGAAGACGTTCCTCACCGAGGAACTGCCGCCGCTGTTGGACAAGGCGCTGAATTCCACCGGCCTCAACGCCCTGGCGGGCCTGTCCACCTCCGGCACCTCGGTGCTGCAACTGGCCGAGGCCAAGCCGGGTCTGTTCAAGTCGGTCGCGGCCTACAGCGGGTGCGCGCAGATCGCCGATCCCGTCGGCCAGCAGTTCGTCCGCTTCTCGACCGAGACCTGGGCCGGTGGCAACACCGTCAATATGTACGGCCCGCCCGACAGCCCGGTCTGGGCCGAGAACGACCCGGTCATCAATGCCGAGAAGCTGCGCGGCACCCGCCTCTACATCTCCAGTGGCAGCGGCATTCCGATGCTCGAGGATGTGCGGTACTACCTGGAGTCCTCGCCCGGGCCGACCGGTGCGGTCAACCTCGGGCTCGGCGTGGCGATCGAGGCGGCCGTCAACAGCTGCACGGCCAACCTGAAGTCGCGCCTCGATTCGCTGGGCATCCCGGCGACCTACCAGTTCAACCCGGTCGGCACCCACTACTGGCCGTACTGGGAAGAGGCCCTGCACAAGTCCTGGCCGCTGCTCGCGGAGGGTATGGGCGTCCCCGCCTGAATCAGCCGCGCGCCAGCCGAAAGCCGACATCGTCGAGGCGCAACGTGGGATGGCTGCGGCGGCGCACCGATACTCGACAACTCCAGTGTTCGTCGAACCATCCTCCGCCGCGCAGCACCCGGTAGCTGCCGTAGACCTCGGGATCGTAAGTGTCCCAGCACCATTCCCAGACATTGCCGAGCATGTCGTGCAGTCCCCACGGATTGGCCAGTTTGGTGCCGACCTCGTGGGGGCGGGAGTCGGAATTGGCTCGGTACCAGGCGATGTCGTCCAATTCGCTGTAGCGCGGGGTGGTGGTGCCCGCGCGGCAGGCGTACTCCCACTCGGCCTCGGTGGGCAGGCGGTAGCCGTCGGCGGACCGATCCCACTCCAGGTTCTCGCCCGTCGCGCGGTAAACCGGTGTGAGGCCGTCGATTTCGGATAGCGCGTCGCAGAAGCGCACGGCGTCCTCCCAGGACACGCTGTCGACGGGCAAGCGCTCCGTCCCGCTCGGACACTCCCCCACCACCCGCGCGTACTGCGCCCGCGTGACCGGGGCGACCGCCAATCGATAGGCGGCGACGGCGACCGTCCACCTGTGCTGGGTCCGGCGATCCGACAACGTCACCTGGCCCGCCGGGAGGTCGACCATCTCGATCCGTGCGTCTGTGTCCACGACCGGTGAGCCTAGTGACGCGCGACCTCGCCCCGTGCCACGGCTATCCGTCCGCGAACTCAACGCTCCAACCGTGCCCGCAACCGCGCCGCCGCACCCGGCCACTCGACGTCGAGCATCGAGTACTGCGCCGTGTCCCGCAGGCTGCCGTCGGGCCGAATCCGGTGCTGCCGCAACACCGCTTCGCGCTGGGCACCCAATCGCTCGATGGCGCGCTGCGAGCGCAGGTTCCGAATATCGGTGTGCCACACCACCCGAATCGCCCCCAACTCCTCGAAGGCGTACTCCAACAACAGCAACTTCGCCTCGGTGTTCACCCCCGTCCGCTGCCAGGCACTCCCGAGCCAGGTATACCCGATGGCCAATGCCCGGTGTACCGGATCGACCTCGTAATACGAGGTCGTCCCCGCCACCGCCCCGGTCTCCGCGTCGACCTGCGCGAACGCCCGCACCCCCTCCGCCGCGACATGCCGAACAATCCACTCCCGCAACACATCCGCCGATTCCGGCTGCCGCATGGACAACCAGGCCCAGATCCCCGGATCCCGCGTCGACTCGAACAGCCCCTCTGCATGCGCCGCGCTCAACGGCTCCAGCCGGACATGCTTACCGCGCAACGTGGGGACAACCTGCCAATCACCGCTCATACGCCTGACGGTAGCCATCGAATTGGTCCTTCAGTATGTCCAATTCAGCGGTAATTCAGCAGTCCACTTGGCCGGTCGTCAAGTGGTGGTAGGCGGTGTCGAGGGGGAGGTCGATGGCGTACCAGGCGGCGGGGCGGTCGTCGTCTCGGGGGGACCAGGCGGTGGGTATGCAGAGGCGGGCCGCCTCTTGGGGCGCTAGGGCGGGGAGCTGCCAGGTGATGCGGTGCGGGGTGGGGTAGTGGACGCCGTAGTCGGGGGTGGTGTCGTCGGTGGGGAGGTGCTGGGTCCAGGTGGTGGGCATGAGGCGGCCGTCGGCGGCTTGCATGGCGAGTAGTTCGGTGTCGGGGCCGCCGAAGGAGACCATGAAGTGGTCGTTCTCGATCGTGATGGCAGCCAGGCATTCGGCGGGGTCGGGGCTGCCGTAGGCGTCGGCGGGGAGGTCGGTCACCTCGGCGGAGATGGTCAGGGCGGGGACGGTCTCGGTGGCCCGCACCTGCCAGATGGCCGCCCACATCGGGACGGGTGCGCCGCCGTCCCAGGGCGGGACGTCGATACCGCCGAGCAGCAGATCCACCGTCGCGCCACGCTGCTGCCAGCGGTGCAGGTGTGAGCCATTGGCCAAGCGCCACACCGCATTCGGCGTAGCGGGTAGCGCCTCCGAGCCGAGCGTCACGTCGAATCCGACGATGCCGAGCGGCGTGTCGATCACGGCTGGGCGGCGGTCCGCCGGGGCCAGATCATCGGTGGGGAGCATGGCCCAATCATGCAGCAAGCCCCCGGCGACCCTCGTAGACTGTCGTGATGGCATGCCGCATCAGTGAATTGGTCATCGACGCCGCCGATCCCGATCTACTCGCGGCGTTCTGGAGCAATGCGCTCGGCTTCGTCGAACTCGACCGCGAAGCCGGAAGTATCGCCATCGGCCCGCGCGATTCCACTGTCGGCGGGCCGCAGCTCACCCTCGTCTTCAGTCCGAGCAGCGACCCGCGCACCGGAAAGCTGCGGCTGCACTTCGATGTCAATCCCACCGATCGCGACGCGGACGCCGAACTCGAACGCCTGCTCGCCCTCGGAGCCAAACCCACCGATATCGGGCAGACCGGCGAGGAGAGCTGGTACGTCCTGGCCGACCCGGAGGGCAATGAATTCTGCCTCCTCGACACCCGCCTCGACCCCCTGTGACCGCACGGCGGGTGCGCGTACCGCGCTAGATGGGCGCGGCCATGCCCGCCAGCGCGGCGCTGAGACGCCGCAGGTGCGGCGGCGGCGATTCGACCAGCGGAAGGCGCACGGTCGCGTGCGGAATGATGCCCGATTCCGCGAGGGCGGCCTTGGCCATGATCGCGCCCTGAGAGGTGTGCATGATGGCCTCCACCAAGGGAATCAACGGCGTGTGGATCGCGCGGGCGGCATCGAGGTCACCGGTACGGACCGCGCGGATGAGCTCGGCATTGCGGTGAGCCACGAGATTGCCGATGACGCTCACCAAACCCGTTGCGCCACAGGCGAGATAGGGCAGATTCAGATCATCGCTGCCGCAGTAGTACGCCAGCGGCGTGCGCGCCATGAGCGACATCGCTTCGAACAGATCACCTTTGGCGTCCTTGACCGCGCGAATGCGGGGATGGTCGGCGAGTTCGACCAGAGTGGCGGCCTCGAACGGAGTGCCGGTGCGCGTGGGGATGTCGTAGAGCATGACGGGGAGTTCGGTGGCGTCGGCCACCGCGACGCAGTGCGCCACCAGCCCGGCCTGCGTCGGCTTGGAGTAGTAGGGCGAGACGAGCAGGAGGGCGTCGGCCCCGGCGGCCACGGCCTCCTGCGCGCGGTGGACGCTGGCGGCCGTGTCGTAGGTGCCGACACCGGCGACCACGCGCGCCCGGCCCGCGACCCGCTCCGCCACGGTGCCGATGAGCCGGGCCGTCTCGGCTTCGGACAGGGTGGGCGATTCACCGGTGGTTCCGGCCACGACAATGCCGTCGCAGCCGGAGTTCACGAGATGGTCGACGAGGCTGGCGATTCCGGGTTCGCTGAGCGCGCCACCGGGCTGCATGGGTGTCACCATGGCGACGAGATTGGTGCCGAAGAGCTGGGCGGCGGAGGGCTGTGGGGCGGTCATGCTTCGATCCTGACGCTCCCCAATCATGGGGTCCAGCGAAGGTTTCTTGCCGATATTGCGTAGTGTGGCTTCATGATCGATGTGGCGGCGCTGCGGGCCCTGCGGTCGGTGGCCGCCCTCGGCACGCTGGCGCGGGCCGCCGATGAGCTGGGCTTCACGGCCTCGGCGGTATCGCAGCAGATCAAACGCCTGGAACGCCAACTCGGAGTGCCGGTGCTGGCGGCGGCGGGGCGCGGCGTGGTGCTCACTCCGGCGGGGCGGGCGCTGGTCGATTCCGCGCCCGAGGTGTTCCAGGCGCTGGAGCGTTGTGCCGAAGCGGCGCAATCGGTGTCGGAGGGCGAGCCGCGCGGCGTCCTGCGCGTGGTCGCCTTCTCCACCGGTATCCGCGGCCTGCTCGCGCCCGCCGTCGCCCGGCTGTCGACGCGGTACCCGCAGCTGCGCCTGCACATCACCGAACAGGATCCCGACCAGGCGCTACACAGCGTCGATGCCGGTACCGCCGATCTCGCCCTGGTCCACGACGCCGACGATCTGCCCGCCCCGCTGCCCGCAGCGCTGACCCAGCGCCACATTCACACCGATATCGGCGATCTCGTCATGAACCGCACCCATCCGCTCGCCGACCACGCCCATCCCCTCACCGGTAAGGACCTGATCGGTCAAGCCTGGGTGACAAGCCCACCCGGAACGGTGTGCCACCAATGGTTTCGCCGCCTCTGCGCCGATATCCCCGAAGACCCCGACGTCCGGCATCTGGTCGACGATTTCGCCACCCAACTCTCGCTCGTCGCCGCCAACGACGTGGTCGCGCTCATCCCCCGCCTGGCGCGCCCGCCCATCGGCGACGGTCTGGTCACCCGTGCGCTGCGGCGACAGCCCAAGCGCGAGATCCACGCGGCCTGGCGGCGCAGCGCCCAGGCCAGCCCGGCCGTTCACGCGGTGCTCGCGGAGCTGGGCCCCGCGAGCACCCCCGGTCAGCGTTCGTGAGTCTCCTCCAGCACGGTTCGGCCCAGTAGCGCGTAGCGGGCGGGGTCGCGGCGCTTCAGGTACTGCGCGTAGGCGATCCCGGCGATCGCTATGGCCGCGACTATCCACGGAGTCGCCCGCAGCACAAGCGAATTCGCCTCCGCACCCGCCGCGGTCTCCATATTGACGATGAGCAGCACGACCGCGCCGAGCATGGCCACGCCGCCGACGAGCGGAGCGACGAAGGTGCGGAACCAGTGGCGAGTCTCGGGGTGGTTGTCACGGAAGTAGGCGATCACCGAGAACGAGCAGACCGATTGCACCACCAGGATGGCCATGGTGCCGAGCACCGCCAACAGGGTGTAGAGACCGGTGTAGGGATCCTTGCCCGCGAGCCCGAAGGCCAGAATGAGCAGCCCGGCGATGACGGTCTGCGCGAATCCGGCGATATGCGGGGAGCCGTTCTTGGGATGTGTACGCCCAATTGTGTTCTGTAGCAAGGGAACAACGCCTTCGCGCCCCAGCGCGTACAGGTAGCGCGCCGCACAGTTGTGGAAGGCCATACCGCACGCCAGCGAGCCGGTGACCATGAGCCACTGCATCGCGGTGACGGCCCACTGCCCCACATAGGTTTCGGTCGGACCGAAGAAGACGTTCATGGGATTCGCCGAGGCGGCGGCCGCCATGGCGGCGTCCTGGCCGCTGCCCGCGATGGCCATCCACGATACGAACACATAGAAGACGCCGACGCCGAGCACCGCGATCATGGTGGCGCGCGGGATGATTCGCTTGGGATCGCGCGACTCCTCGCCGTACATGGCGGTGGATTCGAACCCCACCCACGACCAGAACGCGAAGAACAACCCCAGCCCCGCCGACGCCCCGGCGAAGGCGTTCACGGGATTGATCGGATCCAGCGGAATACCGTCGGGCCCACCCCCGTGCAACAGCACCGACACCGCCATGATGGCGAGCACCGTCACCTCGGTGACCAGCAGCGCGATCAGAATGCGTTCCGCGACAGCGACTCCGAACCAGGTGCCCAGACTGTTCACCACCAGCATGCCGATGGCGAACACCCACCACGGCACATCCAGACCCAGCTGATCCGACACCGTGGAGTGCGCGAAGCTGGAGAAGATGCCGATGATGGACGGCTCGAAGACCATGTACGCGAAGGCGGCGAGCAGTCCGGCGGCCAGGCCCGCGGTGCGACCGAGGCCGAAGGAGATGAAGCCGTAGAACGCGCCGGTGGCGGTGATATGCCGACTCATGGTGGTGAAGCCGACCGAGAAGATGGCGAGAACCACCATGGCGATGAGATATGCCGCGGGCGTGCCGATGCCGCTGCCCGAGGACATCATGAACGGCACATTGCCGGTCATGGCGGTGATCGGCGCGGCCGTGGCGACGGCCATGAAGATCACGCCGAGCAGCCCCACCGCATTGGGTTTGAGTCGTGCGATGCCTGTCGGCGCGGTGTCGGCTCCCCCCGAAACCACCGTTGGCGTAACCGGTTCCATATCAAGCTCCTCATCATTCGGTCCTGCGACCTAGTGAGGGATTGTGCGGTCCGGAAGATTGCGGCGATATGAAACGGGGTTACCACCAGAAACCATCGGTGTGGCCTAGCTCACAATCTTTACGATCGCATCGAAACCCGGTCCCCCGCTTTACGGTTCGTCGGGCCGGATGGGCCGTCACCGCCGCGAGCTCCGGCAATGCCGCCGAACCCGGTGGTCACGGCGGGTAACCTCGGCAGGTCCAGTAGCCCGATCCGCAGGTAGTTCCCATGGTTTCGACCGATGCGCCCAGTGCGCGCCGCTTGGCGTACGAGCGCGCCACCAGCATCCCTATGACCGTGCTCGCGGTCCTGTTCCTGGCCACCTACTCCTGGCGGGTCCTCGACACCGGCGCGTCACCGCGGGTGGACTTCCTGCTCACCGCCTTCGACGTGCTGATCTGGCTGCTGTTCGCCACCGATTTCGCCGTCCGCTGCTGGCTGTCCACGCACCGCTGGCATTTCGTGCGGACCCACCCGATCGAACTGCTCATCGCGCTGCTGCCGCCGCTGCGCCCGCTGCGCCTGATGCGCGCGGCCATGGTGGTCCTGGACACGCTCAACCGGCACACCTTCAGCCGCATGCGGCTGTCGGTCTTCGTCGGCACCAGTTCGGCGCTGGTGATCTACCTGTGCAGCCTGGCCATGTTCGACGCCGAATACGGCGTGGAGGGCGCGAAGGTGCAGAACTTCGGCGATGCCCTCTGGTGGGCGTCGGTGTCGGTGACCACGGTCGGCTACGGCGACTACTATCCGGTCACCGTCGAGGGCCGCCTGATCGCGCTGGTGCTCATGTTCTTCGGAATCGGCCTGATCAGCTTCGCCATCGGCACCGCCACCAGCTGGGTGGTCGACCAGCTCAAATCGGTGGAGGAGTCCGCCGACCGCGCCGATCGCGAAATCGGCGCGCTGGCCGAGGAATTGCGGGCGCTGCGCGCGGAGGTCGCCGCCTTGCGCACCGGCTCCGAGACCGAATCACCGGGTGTCGGCGGGGGCGGCGAGATCGCGAATGAGCAGAGCCGTGTGCAGTGAGGTGCGGGTCTCGCCATCGTCGAGATCGACATCGAGTATCCGTTCGATGCGCGCGAGCCGGTCGTACAGCGTCGGGCGACTGATGTTCAGCCGCTTGGCGAGTTCGGTCTTGTTGCCCGCCAGGTCGAGGAACTGACGCAGCGTGCGGGTGAGGTCGGTGGCGTGCCGAATGTCGTGGCGCAGTAGCGCACTGAGCTCGGTCTCGGCGAACCGCTGCACCCCGGGCTCGTCGCGGATGAGCGAGAGCAGCCCGCGCAGCCGCACATCGCCGCTGCGGTAGAAGGCGCGGCGCACCGAAGTCTCCAGGGAGAGCGCCACTTCCGCGATATGCGCGGCCTGCGCGAGTTCGCGGGCGGTGTCGAGCAGCGACTCCGAGTCCGCGCCGACGCCGATGACCACCCGTTCCACGCCCGCGACCCGGCGCACCTCGGCGGCTATTCCGGTACAGACCGTGGTCAGGGCTTCGTCGAGATCGGCCGAACGGTTCACGGCGAGAATCAGATTCACGCGGTCGCCGTGCTCGGGTGCGGTGAGCGCGGTCGCCTTGCCCAGCGCCACGCCGTGCGTCGCGGCGTCGAGGACGGCGGCGGTGCGGCGCTGCCGGGCCACCGGATCGGATTCGTTCACAGCGGCGATATCGATGGCCAGCGGCACATAGCGGGCGCGCCGAGCCAGCCCCAGGGTGGCGGCCACCGCGAGAGCGTCGCGCTCGTCGCCGACGCGCCCGTTGATCATGTCGTCGATGAGCCCGGTCTGTGCCTGCCGGTGCAGGCCGAACCGATCGCGCTCGATCATGCGATGCAGCGTGAGGGTCTGGGCCGCGCGCTCGAGCACCATGCGCGCGCGAGCGGTCGGCACCCGGTGCGAGCGCAGGATCAGCCGCCCCCACCGCTGGGTGTGCGGCCCGACCGGGCACACCGTGGCATCGCTGTCGGGCAGCAGGCGCGAGGTGGTCTCCCAGTGTTCGAGAATCGCCGAGGTCGCCGCGTGCCGGGCGGTGAGCGCCAGCACCCGATGCGTCAGATCCTCCAGCACCACCGACGCGTCCAGCATGGTCGCCGCGGTTTTCACGATCTCGGTGAGCGAGGCCCTTCGCACGCTCAGGGCGCTGAAGGTCTCGTGTACGGTCCGCGCGAATTCCAGCTCCGCGTACTGGTCGGCCACGATCACCCGGTGCACCGCCTCGGTGACCTCCACGAACCGCACGATCTTGTGCAGCGCGATCACGGGCAGGCCCAGTTCGTCGGCGGTGTCGGCGACCAGCGGCGGCAGCTCGCTGACATAGGTGCCCAATTCGACGACCAGACCCGAAACACCGGCAGCCGCCAGGGATTTCAGGTACTCGACGGTGGCGGCGTCGCCGTGGGTGAGCGCCTGGCCCGTGGTGAGTATCAATTCGCGGCCAACGAGCAGCTCGGCCACATCGGACAGTTCGCTGACGTGGACCCAGCGCACCGGACGATCCAGTGATCCGCCGCCGACGACCTCGGGTTGTCCGGCCCGCACCACCGGCATCGCCACCACATCAGCGACCGAGAGAAGCACCGACGAATCGTAATACGAACTCCGAAATCGTGTACAGATCGTCGGGACTCATCCGATGATTGATGGGCCAGGGTAGGACCGGGGTGGATTCCACTCGTACTCGCGGACCCTCAGGAATCGAGGAGATATGCAGACCATCGCGCACTGGCTCGACGGCAAACCCTTCGCCGGAACCAGCGAATCGACCGCGCCGGTGACCAATCCCGCGACCGGCGCGGTGACCGGACGCGTCAGCCTCGCCAATCAGGCCGATGTGCGGGCGGTGGTGGACGCCGCCGCGGCGGCCTTCCCGGCGTGGCGCGACGCCTCGTTGGCCAAGCGCACCCAGGTGCTGTTCCGGTTCCGCGAACTGCTCAACGCGCGCAAGGAAGAGCTGGCCGCGATTGTCACCGCCGAGCACGGCAAGGTGCTCGCCGACGCGCTCGGCGAGGTGACGCGCGGCCTGGAGGTCGTCGAATTCGCCTGCGGCATACCGCATCTGCTCAAGGGTGGCTACACCGAGAACGCTTCCACCAAGGTGGACATCTTCTCCATTCGCCAGCCGTTGGGCCCGGTGGCGATCATCTCGCCGTTCAATTTCCCGGCCATGGTGCCCATGTGGTTCTTCCCGGTCGCCGTCGCGGCGGGAAATACGGTGGTGCTCAAGCCGAGTGAGAAGGATCCGTCGGCCGCGCTGTGGCTGGCGGCGCTGTGGCAGGAGGCCGGGCTGCCCGACGGCGTCTTCAATGTGGTGCAGGGTGACAAGGTCGCCGTCGACGAACTCCTGGACAATCCGGCCGTCAAAGCGGTGTCGTTCGTAGGTTCGACGCCGATCGCGCGCTACGTCTACGAGCGCGGCACGGCCAGCGGCAAGCGGGTGCAGGCCCTCGGCGGGGCCAAGAACCACATGGTGGTGCTGCCCGACGCCGATCTGGATCTGGCCGCCGACGCGGCCGTGAACGCGGGCTTCGGCTCCGCCGGTGAGCGGTGCATGGCCATCAGCGCACTGGTCGCGGTCGGACCGATCGCCGACGACCTGGTCTCGCGAATCACCGAGCGCGCCAGGACCATTCGTATCGGCGACGGCACCCGAGGCACCGATATGGGTCCCCTCGTCACCCGGGCGCATCGCGACAAGGTGACCTCCTACATCGACGCGGGTGAATCCGCCGGTGCCACAGTGGCTCTCGACGGGCGCGGCGTCGAGGCCGATGGCGACGCCGACGGGTTCTGGCTCGGCCCTACCGTTCTCGACAATGTCACTCCCGAGATGAGCGTCTACACCGACGAGATCTTCGGCCCGGTGCTCTCGGTGCTGCGGGTGGACTCCTACGACGAGGCCCTCGCCCTGATCAACGCCAACCCCTACGGCAACGGCACCGCCCTGTTCACCAATGACGGTGGCGCGGCTCGACGTTTCCACAACGAGGTCGAGGTCGGCATGGTCGGCATCAACGTCCCCATACCGGTGCCCATGGCCTACTACAGTTTCGGCGGCTGGAAGAACTCGCTGTTCGGCGACTCCCACGCCCACGGTATCGACGGCGTGCACTTCTTCACCCGCACCAAGGCCGTCACCACCCGCTGGCTCGATCCCAGCCACGGCGGGCTGAATCTCGGCTTCCCCCAGAACCTCTGAGGACGACCATGACCCTCCCGAACGGTATGACCCCCGAGGCGGCACGCGAACAGGCCGCCCGCACCTACGCATTGGACCGCGCGCACGTCTTCCACTCGTGGTCGGCGCAGGCGGCGCTGAAACCCATGGTCGTCACCGCCGCCCAGGGCTGCTATCTCTGGGACGGCGACGGCAACCGGCTGCTGGACTTCTCCTCGCAGATGGTGAACACCAATATCGGCCATCAGCATCCGAAAGTCGTTGCCGCCATTCAGGAACAGGCGGCCGCGCTGTGCACCATCGCGCCCTCGCACGCCAATGCGGCACGGTCGGAGGCGGCGCGACTGATCGCCGAACGCACCCCGGGCGAGCTGAACCGGATCTTCTTCACCAATGGCGGCGCGGACGCCGTCGAGCACGCGGTGCGCATGGCGCGGCTGCACACCGGCAAGTACAAGGTGCTCGCCCGCTACCGCTCCTATCACGGCGGCACCGAGACGGCGGTCAATCTCACCGGCGACCCTCGCCGCTGGCCCAACGACCACGGCAATGCCGGGATCGTGCACTTCTTCGGACCGTTCCTGTACCGCAGCCACTTTCACGCCAGCACCGAGGCCGAGGAGACACAGCGCGCCCTCGAACATCTCGAACAGACCATCGTGCTCGAGGGGGCCAGCACCATCGCGGCGGTCCTGCTCGAATCGGTGCCCGGCACCGCCGGAATCATGGTCCCCCCACCGGGTTACCTCGCGGGCGTGCGCGAGCTGTGCGACAAGTACGGGATCGTCTTCATCGCCGATGAGGTGATGGCTGGGTTCGGGCGCACCGGAGAATGGTTCGCCATCGACCATTTCGAGGGCGTGGTACCGGATCTGCTCACCTTCGCCAAGGGCGTGAACTCCGGCTACGTGCCGCTCGGCGGCGTGGCCATCAGCCCTCGGATCGCGGCGAGCTTCGACGATCGCGCCTATCCCGGCGGTCTCACCTACTCCGGGCATCCCCTGGCCTGCGCCGCGGCGGTGGCGACCATCGAGGCCATGACCGAGGAGCGCATCGTCGAGCATGCCGCGCACATCGGCGCGAACGTGCTCGGCCCCGGACTGCGGGAGTTGGCCGAACGCCATCCCAGTATCGGCGAGGTGCGCGGGCTCGGTGTCTTCTGGGCCCTCGAGTTGGTGCGCGATCGCGACACCCGCGAACCTCTCGCACCCTATGGCGGCACCAGTCCGGCCATGACCGCGACGGTGGCGGCGGCCAAATCCGCCGGACTGCTGCTGTTCGTGAACTTCAATCGGCTGCACGTGGTTCCGCCCTGCGTCATCGGCGAGGCCGAGGCCAAGGAAGGGCTGGCGCTGCTCGACCAGGCGTTGACAGTCGCCGACGGCTATCTGTAGGGAGAGACCCCATGGAACGGTTGCAGTTCATCGCGGGCGAGCGGCGGGCGGGCGCGGGTGCGGCGCTGACGATCACCGAACCCGCCACCGGAGCCGAGATCACCACGGGTGCGGGCGCGGACGCCGCCGATGTGGCCGCGGCCGTGGCCGCCGCCACGGCCGCGTTCCCGGGCTGGGCGGGCCGGACGCCGGGCGAACGGTCCGACCTCATGCACGCCTGGGCCGGACTGCTGCGGGAACGGGCCGCCGAATTCGCCGCCGTCGAGAGCCGCAACGCAGGCAAACCCATTCGGCTCGCCGAGGGTTTCGACGTGCCGGGCACCATCGACAATGTGGCCTTCTTCGCCGGGGCCGCCCGGAATCTGGAAGGTAAAGCCTCGGCGGAGTATTCGGCCGACCACACCTCCACCATCCGCCGCGAACCCGTGGGCGTGGTCGGCTCCATCGCGCCGTGGAACTATCCCTTGCAGATGGCGGCGTGGAAGATCCTGCCCGCCGTGGCCGCCGGAAATACGGTGGTGCTCAAGCCCTCCGAGCTCACCCCGCTCACCTCGCTGTTGTTCGCGGAGACCGCCGTCGCCGCCGGGATTCCGGCGGGGGTGATCAATATCCTCACCGGCACAGGCGAACTCGCGGGTGCGGCGCTGGTCTCGCATCCCGATGTGGCGATGGTGTCGTTCACCGGCTCCACGCGGGTCGGCCGTCAGGTGGCCGCCACCGCGGCCGGTGCGGTCAAGCGCGTACACCTCGAACTCGGCGGCAAGGCGCCGTTCGTGGTCTTCGACGACGCCGACCTCGAGGCCGCCGCGCGCGGCGCGGTCGCCGGGTCGCTCATCAATGTGGGACAGGACTGCACCGCCGCCACCCGCGCCTACGTGCAGCGGCCACTGTTCGACGAATTCGTCGGGCGCGTAGCCGATCTCATGGATCGGGTGCGGCTCGGACCGGTCGACGATCCCACCACCGATATGGGTGCGCTGATCACCCGCGCCCACCGCGACAAGGTGATCGCCATGGTGGAACGCGCCCGCGACGCCGGGGCGAAAGTCGTTCGCGGCGGGCGGATTCCGGAACACACCCCGGCCGCGGGCCACTGGTTCGAACCCACCCTGATCACCGGCGCCGCCCAGGACTCCGAGATCGTGCAGCAGGAGGTGTTCGGCCCGGTGCTGGTGGCGCTGCCGTTCGACACCGACGACGAGGCCATCGCCCTGGCCAACGACACCCCCTACGGTCTCGCGGCCTCGGCGTGGTCCACCAATGTGTTCCGCACCCAGCGCGCCGCCCGGGAGATACGCTGCGGCTGCGTGTGGCTCAACGACCACATCCCGATCATCAGCGAGATGCCGCACGGCGGTTACGGCGCTTCGGGATTCGGCAAGGACATGTCCCTGTACTCGTTCGAGGAGTACACCAATGTCAAGCACGTCATCTCCGATATCACCGCGGTGGCCCGCAAACCATGGCACGAGGTGATCTTTATGGCCGAATAGCACGGCCGATCCCCAACCCTCTCTCGACACGGCCGCGTCAGCGGTGCCCCGGCATCGACTCTGGTACTGGTGTAGCTACAAACGAGCAACACCCTTCGCGCCTCCCGCAACCCGGGGACTCCGCGCACCCAGGCCCCGAATGGCCGGACCGTTCGGCGAGAGAGAAGGAGATGATCGGCCGTGCAGGCTAAAGGAAGCAAACTGTGGGCGTCGGCCCTGTCCGAGGCAGCGCCGACGCCGTACTGGACCGACCGGCCCGAGCGGCCCGCCCCCACCGAACCGCTCACCACCGCCACCGACGCCGATCTGGCCGTCATCGGCGGCGGCTACAGCGGACTGTGGACCGCGCTGCTCGCCAAGGAGCGGGATCCGGATATCGATGTGGTGCTGCTGGAGTCGGGTATGTGCGGCCACGCCGCCTCCGGCCGCAATGGCGGGTTCTGCGCGGCCAGCCTCACCCACGGCCTGGCCAATGGCGTGGAGCGCTTCCCGGACGAGATCGCCGATCTGGAGCGGCTGGGCCGCCGAAATCTCGACGAGATCGAGAAATCCATCGCGCACTACGGCATCGACTGCGACTTCGAGCGCACCGGCGAGATGGAGGTCGCCACCGCCGCACACGAACTGGAATGGCTTCGGGAGAGCCATGATTCGGCCCTGGCACTGGGTTACCGCACCGAACTCCTGGACCGGGACGCGGTACGCCAGGAAGTTCATTCGCCCACCTACCTCGGCGGGTGGTGGGATCGCGACGGTATCGCCATGCTCGATCCCGCCCGGCTGGCGTGGGGGCTGCGCCGGGCCTGTATGAGTCTCGGGGTGCGCATCTACGAAGGCACTCCGGTACAACGGATTTCGAAGTCACACAGCGGCGCGCTACTGCTGCACACGCCACACGGAGAGGTGCGCGCTCCCCGAGTCGCGTTGTGCACCAGCGCTTTCGCGGGACCGTTTCCCAAACTGTCACGGCATGTGGTGCCGGTGTACGACTACGCGCTCATGACCGAGCCGCTCACCGCCGAGCAGCTGGAATCCATTGGGTGGCAACGTCGTCAGGGCCTGGGCGACGCCTCGTACCGGTTCCACTACTACCGGTTGACCAAGGACAATCGGATTCTGTTCGGCGGGTACGACGCGATCTACCACTTCGGCAATCGCATCGCCCCGACGCTGGAGAGCAACGAGGCGACGTTCGGGACCTTGGCGCGGCACTTCTTCCAGATATTCCCCCAGCTCGACGGCGTGCGGTTCACCCATCGCTGGGGCGGGGTGATCGATACGTGCGGGCGGTTCTGCGCGTTCTTCGGGTCGGCGTATCGGGGGCGGCTGGCGTACGCCGCCGGGTACACCGGATTGGGGGTCGGGGCCACGCGCTTCGGCGCGCAGGTGATGTTGGATCAGTTGTGGGGCTTGGATACCGAGCGGACCCGGTTGCGGCTGGTGCGCTCGCGGCCGCTGCCGCTGCCGCCGGAACCGTTGCGGAGCGCGGGTATTCATTTGACGCGGTGGTCGTTGGCGCGCGCCGACGCGCGGCAGGGGCGCAGGAATCTGTGGTTGAAGACCCTGGACTACACGGGGTTGGGTTTCGACAGCTGAGCACCGGCGACGCGAGTCGGGTTGCCGCGTTCGGGGCGCGGCAATCGGGCTCTCGCCCACGGCAATTCGTCGTATCGCGCGCGGTCGGGAAGGATGACGTGCGTGAGCGATGTCAATTCCGGCCGGACCACCACCCCGGCGCTCGACGATATCTCCAAGCGCATCATCGCCCAGCTCCAGGAGGACGGGCGGCGACCCTACGCCACCATCGGCCGGGCGGTGGGCCTGTCGGAAGCCGCGGTGCGCCAGCGCGTGCAGAAGCTCTCCGATACCGGGGTCATCCAGATCGTCGCGGTGACCGACCCGCTGCAGGTGGGCATGTTTCGGCAGGCCATGGTCGGCATCACCGTGGACGGGCCGGTGCAGTCGGTGGCCGACGCGCTGGCCGCCATCGACGAGATCAGCTACGTGGTGGTGTGCGCGGGCCGCTACGACATTCTGGCCGAGGCCGTCTGCCCGGACGACGAAGCGCTGCTCGAACTGGTCTCCACCCGCATGCGCGCCCTGCACGGGGTGCGGCACGCGGAGATCATGGTCTATCTGAAGCTGCGCAAACAGACCTACAAGTGGGGCACCCGCTAATCCGCCAGCGCCGCGAGCTCGTTCGCGAGATTGGCCCGCGCCTTGGCCTCGTACCGGACCCGCGCCGTCGCGGTCCGGAACAGATGCGGCAGCTGCGCCAGGCCCTCCAACACCGCGCGACGGCCGCGCCGGAACAGCTCGTCGGGAATATGCGCGTACTCGGCGCGAACGGCGGATGTGTATGCGGCATAGCCGGATTCGTCCGCCGCCAGCACCGCCAGATCGGCATCGCAGAGCACCGCGCCATTGCGATCGTCGGGCTCGGGCGCGTGCCCGGCCGTCAAACGCACGAGCCGCGCGACCTCGGCCACCAGGGCGGGCTCGACACCGAGTTCCGCGAGCACGGTCTCGGCCAGTTCGGCGCTGCGCTCCTCGTTGTCACCGCGGTCCACCGCATAGACCGCGTCGTGGAAGAACGCGGCGTAGCGCACCGCGTCGGTATCGTCGGCGTCCTCGGCCAGATCGTCGATCACGGCCAGCATGGCGGCCAAATGCTCCACGGTGTGATAGCGCCGATGCGGTTCCCGGTATCTGCGGACCAGGTCCTCCCCCACCGTCCGCGCACCCGGCCCGGCCAAGGCCGCCCACCGCTCCAACAGCTTCGCGTCGGTACTCATTCACGAAGTGTGCCGAATCCACGGCGCGCACAACACCCCTGGGAGCCGGTGGTGTGCGCCACTGCCCTGCCTCGCTGCTGCCCTACGGGACAGGACAACAGCGAAACCCGTGGACCTCAGGACCTTTCGGCCTCTTCCTGGGTGTGCTGCGCCTGCGCCAGCTGCGCGGGCGTGTAGCGCAGGGTCAGCGCCAGCAGGCCCATGATGGCCGTGCCGATGGCGCAGACGAACAGCACCAGCGTGTAACCGCTTCCGAGGGCGGCGATTTCGACCGAGTTCATCTCGGCAGCCTTGCCGGTGTGCCCGCCCAGCGACAGCGTGCGGGAGGCGGCGACGGGGCTCAGCAGACCGACCGCGACCGGGGTGCCCATATTCATGAACATCTGGCCGATGGCCGAGAGCGGGCCGATATTGGCCATGTCCACGCCCACCAGCACGCACAGCGGCAGGATGACAATCGACATGCCGACCGCGAAACCCACCACCGACAGCAGGATCAGCAGGGTCGGGAAGTACTCGGCCGACTGGTCCAGCGTGGAGCCGTAGAGCAGTCCCGCGGCCAGCAGGATCGCGGCCCCGAACAGCAGCCAGCGCGGCGGCACCAGCATGGCGGCCTTGGAGGCGACCGCGGTGCCGACGCCCGCGCCGAGGGTGAACGGGATACTGCCCAGGCCCGCCACGAGCGGGCTGTAGCCGAGCACGTTCTGCAGGAACTGCGCCACGAAGAAGGTGGTCGCGCCCAGCACGCCCGAGGCCAGGAAGATGGCGACGAAGGAGATGACGCGGTCGCGGCTGTCGAACAGCGACCACGGCAGCAGCGGATTGCGCACGGTGCGTTCGGCGAAGACGAACACCAGCAGCAGGACGAAGCCGCCGATCAGCGCGCCCAGAATGATCGGGCTGGTCCAGCCCCAGACCGGTCCCTCGGTCGCGCCGAAGACGATGGCGGCGACGGCGGCCGTGCCGAGAATCGCGCCGCGCACATCCAGCGTGATCCGGTGGTGCTCGGTATCGCGCAGCTGGTAGATCGCGCCGATGACAATGAGAATGCCGATCGGCACATTGATCCAGAAGATCCAGCGCCAGTCGAGTTCGGTGAGCGCGCCGCCGATCACCAGACCGCCCACCGAGCCGATGCCCACCATGGAACCGAAGATGGCGATGGCCTGGTTGCGCGCCGGTCCCGGCGCGAAAGTGCTTGCCACGAGCGCGAATGCGGTCGGCGCGGCAATGGCCGCGCCGGTGCCCTGCAGCGCGCGGGCGGCGATGAGCATGGCCTCGTTGGTCGCCATCCCGCACAGGGCCGAGGCCAGGGTGAACAGCGCGACGCCGTAGATCAGCATGCGTTTGCGGCCGAAGGAGTCGCCGAGCCGACCACCGAGCAACATCAGCCCCGCGAACGGCAGACCGTAGGCGGTCACCGTCCAGGCGCTGCCCGAACTGGATAGGCCCATCTCCTCCTGGAGGCGGGGTAGCGCGAGAATCATGACGGTGCCGTCGAGCACCACCATCAGCTGCAGCCCGCTCAGGACGAGGATGGCGAGGCCGAACGCCCGCTTGGTCACCGGGTACTGCATCGCAGCGGGGTTATCGAGCACAGCAAGCCACGGTACCCGATCACCGATGGGCCGAACCCATCACGACAGCGGCTCGAAGCGGCGGTAGGCGTCGTAATCGCGGAAGTGGCGGGCATACAGGTCGGCGTCGCGGCCGAGATCGTCCTCGAGCGCCCGGTTACAGTCGACGAGCTGTTTGAAGCTCCACGTGATGGTGTCCCCGGCCTCGTTCGCGTAGCTGCCCTCCTCGGCTCGCGCCCGAGCCAGCACCCGCTCGCGGGCGCGCTCCGGCGATTCGGCGTAGACGACCACCACGTCCTCGCGGTACAGCGGCTCGTAATCGGCAGCGTCACTGGAGGTCTCGTACAGCACGATGGCGATGTAGGGCGCGCGCTCGCTCTCCGCCGACATGTGGGCAAGCCTAACGGCTAGCGCGCGCCCGCTTCGGAGGGCTCGTTCTCGGGGGCACCGGCGGTGAAGCCCGCGGTGGGGCCGATGACGATGATCGCGGGCGGGCGGATGGCCTCGGACCGGACGCGTTCGGCGACGGTGGACAGGTCGGCGCGCACCACGCGCTGGGTGCGCAGGCTGCCCTCCTGCACGATGGTGACCGGGGTGTCGGCGGCGCGGCCGCCGTCCAGCAGCGCGGCGGCGAACTGTTCGATGCGCTCCACGGCCATGAGCAGCACGATGGTGCCGCGCAGGCGGGCCAGGGCGGGCCAGTCGACCAGCGAATCCGGGTGATCCGGCGCGACATGGCCGCTGACCACCACGAATTCGTGGGTGACGCCGCGATGGGTGACCGGGATACCCGCCAGGGCGGGCACCGAGATGGCGCTGGTGACACCCGGCACCACGGTCACCGGCACGCCCGCGTCGACGCAGGCCTCGAGCTCCTCGTAGCCGCGCCCGAACACATACGGGTCGCCGCCCTTGAGGCGCACCACGAATTTGCCCGCCTTCGCGCCCTCGATGAGCGCGTTGTTGATGGCCTCCTGCGCCATGGCGCGCCCGTACGGAATCTTGGCGGCGTCGACCACCTCGACGTCCGGGCCGAGTTCGGCCAGCAGTTCCGGCGGCGCGAGGCGGTCGGCGACCACGAGATCGGCGCGGGCCAGCAGGCGACGGCCGCGCACGGTGATGAGGTCCGGATCGCCCGGGCCGCCGCCGATGAGGGCGACGCCGGAGGCCATCGGGGCCGAATCATCGGTCACCACACCGGATTGCAACGCCTCCAGCAGCGCGGTGCGCACGGCGGCGGAGCGGCGGTGCTGGCCCCCGGCGAGGACGCCGAGGGTCAGACCGTCGTAACGGGCGGTGGCGGGGGTGACGGCGGTGCCGAGGCGGGCATTGTCGGCGCGCACGCAGAAGATGCGCCGCCGCTGCGCCTCGTCGACCACGGCCGCATTGGTCTCGGGTTCGTCGGTGCAGGCCATGGCGTACCACGCGCCGTCGAGATCGCCGTCGGCGTAGTCGCGCAGGGTCAGGGTGAGCTGCCCGGAGGTTGCCATCCCCTCGACGGCCGGGGTGACGCCGCGGCTGATCACGTGCACGTCCGCGCCCGAGGCGATGAGCAGTCCGAGCCGCCGCTGGGCGACGGTGCCGCCGCCGACCACCACGACCCGACGGCCGTTCAGATCCAGGCCGACCAGGTAGTTCGGGTCCCCCACCGGGCCGGTGGCGGAGTCGGATCCGGCGTGGTCTGCGGAGGCGGCTGACGAGTTCTGCACAAGGTTCGAGACTACGGCGTGGCCGCGCCGCCGCGACAATCGCCCGGCTTCCGTTCGGCAACCGATAGACAGCTCACCGCCGCCCCGCACCCGATCAGAGCCGACCCAGCACCTTCGTGGGGCTGATTCGGATGACGACGCGGTCGGCGTCGTCCACCGACGCCGGATTGAACTCCCGGTACGGCTTGCCGGTGAACTTGAGCGACATCTGGTCGGGCAGGAGCCGTTCGGGATCGGGTACCGCCTTGGCGACGCCGCGGACCTCGGCATAGAGGAACGGCTGTTCCGGCGGATTGATCATGACGGTGACGCGCGGCTCGCGCACCAGGTTCTTGTACTGCTGGCGCGAGACCGTCGTCGAGTAGACGAGTTCGTCGCCGTCGCGGCCGAGCCAGACCACGGTGAGGTGCGGTTGGCCGTCCACGCCGACGGTGGCGACGGTGGCGTAGACCTTGGACTCGTCGATGTGCTTCTTGAGGGCATCGGAGAGGGTGGTGGTATGTGTCACATCTGCTGCGAACCACCGGTGCGCGGCGGGCATTCCCGCCACGCGCGATCAATACCGTTGCCGCGGGGTTGCTTTCCCTAGGCTCGCGGTATGCCGATCCGCAGCGCCGTGATCTTCGCCGTTGTCGCCGTGCTCGCCCTGCTGCCGGTGGGTGCGGTGCGGGCGGAGACCGCCTCGAGTGTCGAGGCGACGTTCACGCGGTCCGGGCCGTGGCGGGTGACGGCGGAGCGGGCGGTCGCGTGTTGCGATCCGAGCGGTTCGGCCTACGACATCTGGTATCCGACCGACCTGGGCGCGAACGGTTTTCGGCATCCCATCATCACCTGGGGCAACGGCACCTGGGCGGTGCCCCGTCAGTACGACTATCTGCTGCGGCATCTGGCGTCGTGGGGATTCGTGGTGATCGCGACCGAGAACTCCCAAACCGGTTCGGGCCGTGAGATTCTCGCGGCGGCCGACTATCTGGTGGCGCGGGATTCCGATCCCGCCAGCGTGTTCCACGGCAAGCTCGATACCGACTCGATCGGGGCGATGGGCCATTCCCAGGGTGCGACCGGGGTGCTCAATGCCATGGTGGCCTCCGGGGGCCGCATCACCACGGCGGTGCCGGTGGAGATCGTGTCGCAGCTGTTCTGCGTCACGGGCTGGTGTGCCGATTCGCGTCAGCTGCGCACCGGCTCGGTGTTCTTCGTCAACGGGTCCGCCGACAGCGTCGTCTCGCCGTCCACCCAGCCGCTGCCGTGGCAGTTGGTCGGATTGCAGTCGGTGGGTGCGTATTACGAGGCCGCGTCGATTCCGAAGGCGTGGGGGACGCTGGTCGGGCCGAATCACAACGACATTCAGGGACAGCCGGGGTGCACGCCGGAGATCGAGCTCTGCGTGGAGGGCGTGCACGGGTACCTCGGGTACCCCACCGCTTGGTTCGCGGCCCGGTTGCTCGGTCGTGAAGACGCGCGGCGCGCCTTCACGACCGGAACCGGCGAGTTCTATGCCCCGAATCCGCACTGGGTCAATCAGACCGGCGCGATCAATTGACGCCGCCCATCAGGCGGGGATAGTCCTGCACGAGGTGGAAACCCCTGTCGCGCAGGGAGAACGAGTCCTCGTCCAGCCGAGACAGCGACATGGTGACCGGGCGGCCGTCGAGCGTGCCGGTGAGCACCAGCCGGTCGTGGGCGGGGCGCTCGTAGGTGAAGCTCGCCCACGGCCCGGCCGCCGGATCGCGCAGGAGGGTGACGGTGCGCGCGTTCGCGTCGGCCTCGGCGGGCAGCGGCACCAGCTTGTCGTCCATGCGCTGGTAGTACACCGCCTCCGGATCCTCGAACACCACACGCCGCCAACGGGTTTCATCGGTGGTCAAGGGCGCCACCGGCTGGCCGTCGCGGGTGAACTCGTCCACGTTCCAGATGCCGTAGAGCTCGGACTTCGGACGGCCGGGACCCCATTCGTTCCAGCCCTCGATACTCGTCTGCACCAAGCCGACCGATATCCAGATCGCCAAGAGAATCTGCGCCACCCCGGCATAGGTCGCGGCCCGGTCACGGAACACCCTCGGATACGTCGACGGGCCGACCGAACCGCCCAGCAGCATGGTGGTCAGGCGCTTCGCCTCCGGGGCCAACAGCACCAGGCACGCCAGGAGCAGGTGGAACGACAGCAGTTTCACCGGCACGTCGTAGGTCATGTTCAGCACCCACACCTGGGCCATGCTCACCAGACTCAACAGAATGCCGGGCAGACGGGTGCGCGGCAGCAGCAGAAGCAGGCCGCCGGTGACCTCCGCGGCGCCCAGCAGCATCTGGTAGATCGGTGACGCGCCGACCTGGCTCCACAGCACGGCCATCGGCGTGAAGTCGCCATAAGGCTGGAGCAGCGCGACGAGCGAGGGTTCGGGCATCTGCGTGGGAATCAGCTTGGCGTATCCGTAGACCAGCATCTGCCCGGCCAGGCAGATACGGATGAATGCCAGAAACCACGCTGCCAGACGCCGGTATTCGGTGCGGCGACGATCCAGCAGCGTCCACACGACGGTGGCGACGACGGCGACGACCAGCAGGCAGAACGCCTCGACGAAGAAGAACACCTGATCGCCGCTGCCGGAATCGGTGCGCAGCACGGCCTCGGCGTCGAAAACCGTGCGGCCCACCCATTCGACGATCGGGGCGGGCAGCTTCGCGTAGGACATCACCAGGTCTTCCGGCAGCCGCTGCGCCAGCGGACCCAGCAGTGACAGGATGATCTGCGGGAAGACTACGCAGAACAGTCCGAAGTACAGGAAGCTGAACCGAAACAGAATGCGGGTCAGCGGATTCCATCGCGCCGCGGGTCGCTCCTCCGGCGGCTCGACGAGGTCGGTCTCGACGGCGACCGTCCCCACACTCATGGTGTCCCCTCTCTGCACATGTCTCACCGCTGGCCGGTGAGTCTCCGACGGTAGGGAATCCGCTCGTGCGGCACATCCGGCGTCGGCATGATTCCCCCCTGGCTCGACCGTAAGGGATCACCAGGAGCCCCTGGCTCCCGAGTAGGGCCAGCCCGTACCTCTCGAGATCTACGGGACACCCCGATGGCCGAGTGTTTGCGCAGGACAAGCGCGTATCCCACTCACCGGAACCGTTGCGGACCGATCCGCCGATTCCATTCCCCCGCGAACTAGAACGCGTTACATTCGCCACACTCCGCAGTCCCATGTGTCAGGAGGACCCATGACGTCGGCCGATGCCGATCCCAACCAGCGGCGGGAACTCACCACCACCGAACGCGACCTCGACGTGCTCGCCACCGACCTGGCACAGTGGCTCGCCACCAAGGTCGACGCCGACGCGCCGCCCAAGGTCACCTCGATCACCCGGCCGACCGCCGGTGGGATGTCGAGCACCACACTGCTCTTCGACGCCGAATGGAGTGAGCGGGGCGAGGCCGCCGGAGGGGCCTTCGTGGCGCGGCTGCCACCGGAGGACAGCTCCTTCCCGGTCTTCGAGAAGTACGATCTGGAAACACAATTCGCGGTGATGGCCGGGGTGGCCGAGGCCACCGATGTGCCGGTGCCGCCGCTGTGCTGGCTGGAAACCGATGCGAGCGTGCTGGGTTCACCGTTCTTCGTCATGCGGCGGGTGAACGGCCGTGTGCCCGAGGACAATCCGCCGTACGTGTTCCTGGGGTGGCTGTTCGATGCCACGCCGGAGGAGCGGCTGCGGGTGACGCGCAATACCGTCGAGGTGATCGCGAAGCTGCATGCCATCGAGAATCCGGAGCAGCGTTTCCCGGCGCTCGCGGGTGCAGGGGATGCGCTGCGGCGGCATGTGGACGCCCAGAAGGCTTGGTACGACTGGGCTCTCGCGCGCGACGGGTTCCGCATTCCGATTCTGGAGCGGGCCTTCGACTGGCTCGAGGAGCACTGGCCCGCCGATCCCGGGCCCGATGTGCTCAGCTGGGGTGACGCCCGGCCCGGCAATATCATGTTCGACGGGTTCGAGCCGGTCGCGGTGCTGGACTGGGAGATGGCGGCCATCGGGCCGCGCGAACTCGATGTGGCGTGGACGCTGCTCATCCACCGGTTCTTCCAGGACATCGCCACCCGCTTCGATCAGCCCGGGCTGCCGGATTACATGCGGCGCAGCGATGTCGAGCGGTTCTACGAGGAGTTCACCGGGTACCGGGTGCGGGACCTGGACTGGTACCTCATGTACGCCGCGTTGCGGCACGGCATCGTGATGGGCCGCATCAAGCGCCGGATGATCCACTTCGGCGAGGACACCGACACCGCCGATCGTGACGACTACGTCATGCACCGGCCGCTGCTGGAAGCACTGCTCGACGGCACCTACACGTGGGATTGAGAAAGGACGTCATGATCGGTCCCTTGGACGAATACCCGATCCACCAGACCCCGCTGCCCATGGCGCGGGTGGGCACCAGCGATCGGAACTTCTACGACCGCAGCTACTTCAACGCCTCCGACCGGGACGGCGGGACGTTCCTGGTGACCGGGTTCGGGGTGTATCCGAATCTCGGGGTGACCGATGCCTTCGCGACGGTGCGGCGCGGGAACGAGCAACGGGCGGTGCGGTTTTCGGATGCGCTCGGTGATCGCAGCCTCGATCTGAAGGTCGGTGGTTACCGGCTGGAGGTTATCGAACCGCTCCAGAAGATCCGCGTCGTGTGCGAGCACGACGATCTGTCCTTCGATATGACCTGGGAGGGCGCGTTCCCGGTCGTGCAGGAGCAGCCGCACACCATCATCACCGGGTTGAATCGGCCGATCATCGACGCGCAGCGCTTCGCGCAGGTCGGATCCTGGTCCGGCACACTGCATGTCGACGGGACCGACTTCACCGTCGATCCGGCGGTGTGGACGGGGACGCGGGATCGGTCCTGGGGGATTCGGCCGGTCGGCGAATCCGATCCGCCGGGGCGGGCGGCCGATGAACCGTCGCAAGGATTCTGGTGGCTGTACGTGCCGCTGCGGTTCGACGATTTCTCCATCATCGTCATCGTGCAGGAGGAGCCCAACGGGTTCCGCACACTCAACGACGCCACCCGGATCTGGCACGACGGCCGCGTCGAACAGCTCGGCTGGCCGCGCGTGCACCTCACCTACAAGTCCGGCACCCGAATCCCGGTGTCGCTCAAGCTGGATCTGACCACCCCCGACGGCAAACCGCTCGAGGTGGAGGTCGAGGCGGGCACCTTCATCGCCCTGAATGTCGGCTGCGGGTACGGCGGTGATCCGGACTGGCTGCACGGCCAATGGAAGGGCCGCGGCTGGGCCGAGAGCCGCCGCTACGACCTCACCGACCCCGCCATCGCGGGCCGCATCCCCTTCGGCGTCATCGACCACGTAGGCAAGGCCCGCTGCAACGGCGCCGAAGGCTGGGGCCTGTTCGAACACGGCAGCATGGGCCGCCACGACCCCACCGGCTTCACCGACTGGATGTCCGTGGCCCCCTGAGCAATCCGACCACCCCGTGGCAACGAAGAACCTCATGCCACGGTTCGACGGGACCCGCGTCTCCAGGCGCGGGTCCTCCGACCCGGCACCCCCAACGGACTCACCCGCAGGGAGGCCCCCAACACCTCATCGCGCACGATCCGTCAGCTCCAGCAGCTGTGGCAGCTTCGGCAGCTGTGGCAGCCCCCTGCCCGAGCAGCCGTGCGCGACATCTCGCCCTCAGACGCCAATAACCGCGGCCGCCAACACAATTCCCCCAACCACGGTTTTGTCGACCGCCAACACATCACTGCCAGCGGCCAACATCGCGGCAGCCTCCGCCACACTAGGAGTCCCGAGCGCCCCCGCGGTGCGCAACGAGGGGTTGGGCACCGCAACCCCGCTCAACTCCCCCGGCGAAAACCCCACCACAGACACCCCGAGCCGCGCTGCCGCCGCAACCAGCCCGGGCTCCCCCGCCCGTCTGTCCACGGTAGCCAAACACCCAATCGTGAACCCCCCGAAGGCAACCCGCACCGCCCGAAGAATGTCCGCACAACCCACCCCCGGCCGCATCCCGATCCCCACCGCGATCTCTCCGCCGCTCACGACATCCACCGCAGTCGACGAGTTCCGCGCGACCTGGAAACCGCAAGGGCGCGCCTACGGATGCCGGTGCCCCGCAGGACCGCGCCCTGTCGGTCGGCAAGACCACCGAGCTTCGTCCCGCGCCGGGAACGGACGCCACCGTCGCCAAGAGCACCCCAGTCGAGCTGACGGCCGCCGAGGCAAGCATGGCTGGCGCGATACCCCAACGCGCCGCCGGTTTCGCTTTCCCCGCCGAGCGACCCGATTTTCGCCGCACCGGGACCGGCCTGGCTCCCAGCCAGGCGCAGCACCCCTTCGCGGGCGAACGCGGCTCCCCGCGAAATCAGCTGCGGGCTAGACGAGCCGGGCAGCCCGCGCACACATCCGTAGACCCGTGAACCCGAGCCTGGCGCGGCGGCGACGACGAGCCGCAGCCCCGCAGCACGTGTTCGTGCAGGAACATCCGAAGTACCTGTGCGACAACATAGCTCGTGAGTATCGCCGCGATCTGCGGTAGTGGGTCGGCAATGTGCGTCCGCGGTTTCCCGATATCCCGCGGCGGTATGTCGCGTGGCCACGGCATCACGTCCGGCGGTACTCATGACCCCGTACGTGTGCCGGGCACGATGGATTCACCTAAGACTGCGAAAGCGGCTGCTGCGCTGACGAAACGGGCGATCGCGGACGGATTTCCAGCGGGGTGGGTGTGGAGGTAGGAGGCGTGGACATTGTGTGGCAGTGCGCCCTCGCGGACGGTCTCGCCAGCCGGGGAGCGCCAACCCCATGCGGGGGTGTCCGTGCCGGTCGCGGTCAGGCGGGTGCGGTGGAACTCGTGGCCGCGGACTCGCTCGCCCGCTGACCAGAGCGGGGAGTCCGCCAGGGCCACCGCGTCTCGGTAGCCGAGGGTCAGGCGAGGGCCGAATTCGGCTTCGGCGTCGACTACGCCCGCCATGGGGTGGCCGTCGAGACTGCGGGTGAGGTAGAGCAGTCCGGCGCACTCGGCGTGGATGGGCATACCCCGTGCGGTCTGTTCGGCCACGGCCGACCGCAGCCCCGTATTGGCGGACAGCTGCGCCGCATGCTCTTCGGGGAAGCCGCCCGGCAGCACCAGTCCCGCTGTGCCCACGGGCAATTCGTCGCGCAGCGGATCGAAGACGACCACCCGCGCGCCAGCTGCCTCCAACAGCTCCCGATGTTCGGCGTAACCGAATGTGAATGCCGCACCACCCGCGACGGCGATGACCGGGCCGGTGCCTGCCGACAAGGTCATGACGCCACCCGCATCCAGGCCACCGACCTCGGGATCGGCAGCGGCAGAAGCCGATTCGCTGGGGCGGGAAACCACCCGACTTGTCGCCGAGGCCGCCCGCAGCTCTTCGGTCGGATCCCATGCCGCGCCGCGCGCGTCCGACGCTGCGAGAGACACCACGGCGGCGAGGTCGATGTGGGCCGCGACGAGGTCGGTCATCGCGTCTACCGCGGCTTGGGCGGCGGAGCCGTGTTCGACAGCTGGGATGAGCCCGAGATGCCGTGAGGGAACCACCAATTCGGCCATACGTGGCAAGGCCCCAAGCACTGGAAGGCCGACCCGGGCGCAGGCAGCGCGCAGCACCTGTTCGTGGCGGTCGCTGCCGACGCGGTTGAGGATCACACCGCCGAGTCGAATGCCGCTGTCGAAGGTGGCGAAGCCGTGCAGCAGCGCCGCCAAGCTCTGGCTGTGACCCCGGGCATCCACCACAAGAACCACGGGCGCGGAAAGCATTCCAGCTATCTGAGCGGTAGACCCTTCCGCAACAGGCGCGGTGTTGTGCTCGTCGATCCGCCCATCGAACAGCCCCATCACGCCCTCGACCACCGCGATATCGCACCCCCGACTGCCGTGCTGATACAGCGGCACAACCCGTTCCGCCCCAACCAACACAGGATCGAGATTGCGCCCGGGCCGCCCAGCGGCCAACCCGTGATACCCCGGATCGATGTAATCCGGCCCCACCTTGAACGGCGCAACCTCATGCCCGGCCCGCCGCAACGCCCCGATCAGCCCGGTGGCGACTGTCGTCTTACCGCTGCCGGAAGCAGGCGCGGCGATAACCACCGCGGGCGTACTCACAGCCCCACCTCGTAGGCGCGCCCAGCCACCTCGGCCGCGTCCGCTCCGCGCTCGGGAACCATTCCCGCACAAGGCTCGTCAGTGGATACCCGGCATGCCGAAGTCCCACCCGCACAAGCGGTCTCGACGAACACCGAACCCGTAGCGGCCGGGTCGTCGATCCACACACCGGAGCCAGCGACTGCCGTTGCGGCCGAATCCCTGTCGCCCTGGGTTTCCCCGGGGCCATAGCCGGTCGCGGCGGCCGCGATCGTCAGCGCACCGCGCGGGCTGATCGTGAACGCGCCGCGCGTCGCCGCTGTACCGAAGCGAGGCCGTCTCCTGACGCTCGCGCAACGGGCTGGCTGGTTCACCACTCGATGCCTCGTTGGCCCTTGCGGCCCGCGTCCATGGGGTGTTTGACCTTGGTCATGTCGGTGACGAGGTCGGCGGAGTCGATGAGCTGTTGGGGGGCGTCGCGGCCGGTGATGACTACGTGTTGGTTGCCGGGGCGGGTGCGGAGGGTTTCCACTACCTCGTCGACGTCCACCCAGCCCCATTTGAGGGGGTAGGTGAATTCGTCGAGGACGTAGAAGCGGTGTTGTTCGGCGGCCAGGCGGCGGGCTATTTCCTGCCAGCCTGCTCGGGCCGCGGCGGCGTGGTCTTCGTCGGTGCTGTGTTTGCGGGTCCAGGACCAGCCTTCGCCCATTTTGTGCCATTCGACGGCGCCGCCCGCGCCGTGTTCGTCGTGCAGGGTGCCGAGGGTGCGGAAGGCGGCTTCCTCGCCTACCTTCCATTTCGCGCTCTTCACGAACTGGAAGACGGCGATGTCGAAACCCTGGTTCCAGGCGCGCAATGCCATGCCGAAGGCGGCGGTGGACTTGCCCTTGCCGGTTCCGGTGTGCACGGCGAGCACCGGCTGATTGCGCCGCTGCCGCGTCGTCAATCCGTCGTCGGGGATACTCTCCGGCAGCGGAACACCCTTGGGCATGGAAGCAGGCTCCTTTCACGACACGGCCGTCGACGTCGGCCGCTCGCTCCCACGGTGCCATATCCCCGGTGACGGTCTGCCGCCGGGAGTCGCTCAGTTCAGGGCGTGCGCGATGGCGGAGAAGAGGCGGCCCACCCAGCCGAAGGCGACCCGGGCCAGACCCGGGGCTGCCTCGAGCATGGCGGGGGTGGCTTCACCCACGAAGTCGGCGTTGTCGGGGGTGCGGGTGTGGGGTTGTGGTTTCTTGCGGCGGAAGAGTCCCATGGTTGTTCGACGAGTGACGGGGGTGTTGGGTTCCCAATTCAGGCCACCGCCACCCCAGCGCGCACAACCCCCGCCACCGCATCCCCGGTCAACTCCCCCAACTGCAAATACCCCGCCCGCAACTCCCGAGCGAGCTCTCGAGCCAACCCCAGCCGAACCATCCCCCGCTCACAGTCCACGACCATCGCGGTGACATTGTCATTGGCGAGCAACCTGGCCGCCGTCCGAGCACGCACCACCGGGTCGGCACCACCCGTGGCCCGCCCATCGGTGAGCAGCACCACGAGCGGCCGCCGCTGCGGATCGCGCACCCGCTCCCGGGTGAGCACCTCCCGTGCTTTCAGAAGCCCTTGCGCCAGAGGGGTTTTGCCGCCCGTACGAATTCCGGCGAGGCGGCGCACCGCGATGTCCACCGACGAGGTCGGCGGCAGAACCAGTTCGGCGTCCTGGCCGCGGACCGTGATGACGGCGACCTTGTCGCGGCGCTGGTAGGCGTCGCGCAGCAGCGCCACCACCGCGCCGGTGACCGCGGAGAGGCGGTCACGGGCGGCCATGGAACCCGAGGCGTCGACGACGAAGACCACCAGATTGCCTTCGCGACCTTCCCGATACGCGCCGCGCAGGTCGTCGGCGAGGAACGCCAGCGGGCCGGTGGTGCGGCCCCGCGCGTGCTGATGCGGGACGGCGGCGAAGATGGTGCCGAGCAGGTGCAGGCCGCCGGTGGTGTCGGGCGTGGCGCGGACGACCCGGCCCTGCCGGGTGCGGGCACGGGAGCGGCGGCCGGGCGCGCCCTCACCTATGCCGGGGACCTCCCAGCGCGGCGGCTTGGGCAGCGAGTGGGTGGGCAGACCCGCATGGCCTTCGCGGGCGTGGGCACCGCCGGGCGAATCCTGGTCGCTGCCAGCGGAATCCGCGCCGCGGCGGTCGCGCGCGGAGTCCGGGCGCGGCTGGTCGAGCGAATCCTGCTCGGTACCTGAATCCTGCTCCGCGCCGGGAGATTCCGGTCCGGAGTCCGGCCCTTCCAAGGCGGACGGTCCTTCACGACCCGACTCCGGGCCATCCGGTTGCCCCTCGCCCTGAGGCGGCTCCGCCCCGTCCGGTGTCTCGTTCAGCGGTCCCGCGGCGTCAGCACCGGAGACCGCGTCGCTTTTCCCGGGTCGCCGCCGTCGAATTCCGCTGCGTCCCCGTCCTTCTCCGCACGCGCGGCCTCCTCCCCCGCCTGCCGCATGGCCTCGTCCAGCTGTTCCTCGCTGATACCGGGCTCGTCGAACGGATCGCGTCGCCGACGGTGCGGCAGGGCCAGTTCCGCCGCGACCCGCACATCCTCCTCGGTGACGGTCCGGCTCCCCCGCCAAGCCGCGTGCGCGGTCGCGGTACGCGCCACCACCAGGTCGGCTCGCATGCCGTCCACATCGAAAGCCGCGCAGAGCGCGGCGATTCGGCGCAATTCCACATTGTCGAGGGCGATATCGGCCAACCGGTCCCGCGCGCTCAGAATCCGATCGGCCACCTCCCGATCGGCCTCGACATACCGTGCCGCGAACGCCGCCGGATCCGCTTCGAAGTCCAGCCGCCGCCGCACGACGGCCATGCGCACGTCCACATCCCGCGAGGCGACCACATCGACGGTGAGCCCGAACCGGTCCAGCAGCTGCGGCCGCAGTTCGCCCTCCTCCGGATTCATGGTCCCCACCAGCACGAATCGCGCCGGATGCGATGCCGACACCCCATCGCGCTCGATATGCACGCGCCCCATGGCCGCGGCATCCAACAGCACATCCACCAGGTGGTCGTGCAGCAGGTTCACCTCGTCGACGTAGAGCACGCCGTGGTGCGCCGCCGCCAACAGCCCGGGCTTGAACGCCTGCTCCCCGTCGCGCAGCACCCGCTCCAAATCCAGCGAGCCGACCACACGATCCTCGGTGGCGCCGACCGGCAACTCCACCAGCCGCGCGGGCCGCGGACCCCGCTCGTCCACCACCGGCGGCAGCAGCTGCGCCAGCGCCCGCACCACGGTCGACTTGGCCGTCCCCTTCTCGCCGCGCACCAGCACCCCGCCGATCCCCGGATGCACCGCGCACAGAATCAGCGCCAGCTGCAACCGTTCCTGCCCGACCACGGCCGAGAACGGAAACCCGGCCTCTTCGACGGCGGAACCGCCCACTCGCACGGATTCGGGATGCGCAACACGGGAAACGGACACGCCCCAACTGTATGCGCGCCGCGCACACCCGCCTCCGCTGCCCCCGTACGCCCTCGGGAAAGCAGTGGCCCCGCACCCCAACAGGGGTACGGGGCCAGAGAGCTATCGGGGCGATGTCACCCGCGCCGCATCGGAATATGCGGAATGCCGTCTTCGATGTACTCGTCGCCATCGGGCTTGAAACCGTGCTTGGTGTACATATCGACCAGGTAGGTCTGCGCGTTCAAACGCACTGTGGCCGAACCGGCTTCGGCCAGCGCCGCCTGCAGAACCCGCGTGGTGTAGCCGTGTCCGCGCGCCGGGACCGAGGTGCACAGGCGACCGATGCGGAAGGACTTCACGCCGTCTTCGTGCTCTTCCAACAGACGCAGGGTGCAGATCACTTCACCCTCGTCGTCGAGCCAGAAATGCCGGGTCTCCGGCAACAGGTCGAGTCCGTCGAGTTCCGGGTAGGCGCATTTCTGCTCGACGACGAACACTTCGACACGAAGTTTCAACAGCTTGTACAGGGTCTCGGTATCCAGGTCCTGGGCCCATGACCGTTTGAGAGCGACCGTTGACATCATCGAGTCTTGCTATCACACCAAAGCGTGCGATGCGACCCCAGTGGCATTCGGCGTGTTGGAATCGAGACGTAGCGCCTTGTTGGACCAGTCCCACACTTCGCGGAACAGCGCCTGGTTCTCCGACAGCTTCACACCGAGCGAAGGCACCATATGCTTGAGTTTCGGCTCCCACGAAGCGAATTCGCGCGGGAAGCACCGCTTCATGACATCGAGCATGGCGCTCACACAGGTGGACGCGCCCGGCGAGGCTCCGAGCAGACCGGCGATGGTGCCGTCCTCGGCGGCGACGACCGCGGTGCCGAGCTCGAGCACACCGCCCGCGCCCTTGCGGCGAATCACCTGGACACGCTGACCGGCGATGATCAGATCCCAGTCGTCGCCATTGGCGCGCGGCAGGAACTCCTCCATCACGTCCACGCGACCGGCCTGCGACTTGAGCAGTTCGGAGACCAGGTACTTGACCAGGCCCATCTCGGTCACGCCCACACCGAGCATGGAGAACAGGTTGTTCGGCTTCACCGATTTGAACAGGTCGGTGTTCTTGCCGTCCTTGAGGAACTTCGGCGTCCAGCCCGCGTAGGGGCCGAACAGCAGCCCGCGCTCACCGTCGATGACGCGAGTGTCCAAGTGCGGCACCGACATCGGCGGCGCGCCGACCGACGCCTGGCCGTACACCTTGGCCTCGTGCTGTGCGATGAGCTCGGGGTTGGTGCAGCGCAGGAACAATCCGCTGACCGGGAAGCCGCCGAAACCGGAGATCTCCTTGATGCCCGCCTTCTGCAGCAGCGGCAGCGCACCGCCGCCCGCGCCCACGAACACGAACTTGGCGTTGATGACGCGGCTCTTGCCGGTGCGCGAATTGCGGACCTTCACCAGCCAGGAGCCGTCGGACTGCTTGCTCAGGTTGCGCACCTCGTGCCCGAAGGCCAGATCCGCGCCGCTGGCGCCCAGGTAGGCGAGCAGTTCGGTGGTGAGCTCGCCGAAGTCGATATCGGTGCCGTAGTCGGTCCAGTTCAGCGCGACCGGATCGGAGAAGTCGCGGCCGCGCGCCATCAGCGGCAGGCGCTTGGCGAATTCGGCGGAGTCGTCGATGAACTCCATCCCCTCGAACAGCGGGTGCCGCGACAGCGCCGCGTGGCGCTTGCGCAGGTACTCCACGCCGTTCGCGCCGTGGGTGAAGCTCACGTGCGGGATCGGGTTGATGAAGTTCGAAGGCTCGGCGAGGATGCCGGACTCCACGGCGTACGACCAGAACTGGCGCGACACCTGGAAGCGCTCGTTGATATCGATGGCCTTGGCGATCTCGACGGAGCCGTCGGCGTTCTGCGGGGTGTAGTTCAGCTCGCAGAGGGCGGAGTGGCCGGTGCCCGCGTTGTTCCACGGGTCGGAGCTCTCGGCGGCGGCGGCGTCGAGCCGCTCGAACATGGTGATCGACCAGTCGGGCTGCACCTGGCGGAGAAGTGCACCCAGGGTGGCACTCATGATTCCGGCACCGATCAGTACTACGTCGGTTTTCTCAATCTTGGCAGCGTTCGGCACGGCTGGATCGACTTCCTTGTCCTAGATGCGGCAACCTAGCGGCGCTTAGGTTACCCGTCGTTCACCTAAATCCGATTGTGCCCCTCCACACGCCGATATCCTGCAACGGAACCGCCGAATGTGAGAGATACCTCCTGGCTGGACACCGTCGCGGCGGCGGTTAGATTGGGGGTGTGAGCTCCGATACGTCCTCCGCGACCTCCACTTCCACCGACAACGGCAGCCCCGCCGAGTGGCAATCGGATGTGCTCGGCGCTGGCTACGAACGGCTGACCATCCCGCTGGGCACCGACCCCGACGGCGAAGGCGAGGTCGAGGCGGTGCTGGTGCGGCACACGCCCACCGACGCGCCGGTCGCCGCCCATGCCGTGCTCTACATCCACGGCTTTACCGATTACTTCTTCCAGAAACATCTGGCCGAGCACATGGCCGGTCAGGGTTACCGCTTCTACGCGCTCGACCTGCGCAAATGCGGGCGCGCCCGCAAGGAGGGGCAGACCCCGCACTATGTGAGCGATCTCGCGCTCTACGACGCCGAACTGAATCGCGCGCTGGCGGTCATTCGCGCCGAGACCGGCCTGCCGACGCTGATCATGGCGCATTCGACGGGCGGGCTCATCACCTCGCTGTGGCTGAACCGCTTGAACCGCACCGGCGGTGGCGTGCGGGCGCAGGGCATTACCGGCCTGATGCTCAACAGCCCGTGGTTCGACCTACAGGGGCCGTCCTACTACCGCTCGGTGGGAACCGCGATCCTGCACGGGCTGGGGCGGTTCAGCGCCAAGACCAAGCTCCCACTCGGCGAGATCCGCACCTACGGAGACAGCCTGCACCACACCGCGTCCGGGGAATGGGATTACGACCTGGACTGGAAACCGTTGGCGGGCTTCCCGGTTCACGCGGGCTGGCTGCGGGCCATTCGCCGCGGGCACGCACAGCTGCACCAGGGTCTGGATATCGGTGTGCCCGCGCTGATTCTGCGGTCCAAGGTGACCAAGTTCATGCGCAAGTACGGTCCGGCCGCGGATGTCTCGGATGTGGTCCTGGATGTGCGCCAGATTCAGCGCTGGTCGGGCTGCCTGGGCACGCGCACCAATATCGTGCCGATCGAGGGCGCGCGCCACGATGTGTTCCTGTCGGCGGAAGCGCCGCGCAAACAGGCGCTCGCCGAACTCGATTCGTGGTTGGCGTGGCTGACTACCTCACCAGAAACTGGTGCGTAGCACGATCTCGGTGGCCAATTCGTGGTCGGCCTCGGTGGCGATATCGGCGACATCGACGGTGACCATGCGGAATTCGCCGTAGACGTGGCGGCCGGAGACCTCGGCGATCGAGCCGGGCAGGCTCTTGGTGGCCAGCAGTGTGGTGGGGATCTCCACGGCCGGGCAGCTGGCGTCGACGACGGTGCCGTCCTCACCGGGCACGGCGGGATGGCCGCGACCGGCCACCACCAGGCTCATGAAGCGGCCGAAGCCGCGGGCGCACAGCTGCCAGGCCAGATCCGCGCCCGCGCCGACGCCGACGAGATTGGCCCAGGGCACCTGGAGCTGGTCGAGAATGCCGAAGACCGCCGTGGCGTCGAGACCGTCCGCGTTCTCCACGGCGATGGTGCGCAGATCCGAGTTGTGCAGGCGTTCGCATACGCGGTCGAAGACATCGGCCGGGTCGCCCGCATCCGGTAGCAACAGCACGCTGTGCCGGGATTGCGGACCCCCGACTCGCACTGTCCACGTGTTGTCGCCAACCGTGAGCTGCCGAGTTTCCATGTGGATTCACGGTACACGGCGGCACGGAGTCGCGACCTCGAGTCGGTGTGATTTGGAGCGCTGGTCAGCGGGTGGTTCGCAGAACCGGGAGGTCGGTCGGCGCCCCGGTGTCGACGAGGCGTTCGAGGGTTTCCAGGTCGAGGTGCTTCTCCATCAGGTCGGCGAGCAGATCGAGTTGCTCGTCGCGCACGGCTGCGACCGAAATATCCTCGGCGACAACGAAATCCGTGCGACCTGCGCGGATCGCGACCATGCGGAGCCAGTCGCGACGGAAGTCGTCGTTCTCCAGTACGCCGTGCAGATGGGTGCCCCAGATCGAGCCGCGCACACTGCCTTCCGGTACGCCGTGCAGCCGCAGCCAGGGGGCGTCACCACTGTGGCGGACGCGACCATGATGAATCTCATAGCCGCGCAGCGGGCCGTCGGAGCGACGCAACACCTTGGGATCGGCGAATTCGATCTCGAGGTCGAGCAGGCCGAGTCCGTCGACGGTGCCCGCCTCGGATTCGACGCGATCGGTGATGGTGCGCGCGAGCATCTGGTAGCCGCCACAGATGCCGAGAATGGGACCTCCCGCCTGGGCGCGGGCGGTGAGAGCGTCGGCGATTCCACTGCGGCGCAACCATTCCAGGTCGCTGACGGTGGATTTGCTGCCGGGCAGGACGACCAGGTCGGCACCGGCGAGGCGGGCGGGGTCGCTGGCCCAGCGCACGGAGACGCCCGGCTCGCAGGCGAGCGCCTCGACATCGGTGGAGTTGGAGATGCGCGGGAGCCGAATGGCCGCCACGGTGAGCCATTCCTTGCCGCGCGGTGGGCGGGAGCGGCCCACGGGGGCGTCGGCGACCGTGCCGAGGGAGTCCTCGGCGTCGAGCCAGAGCTCCTCGGCGAAGGGGATGACGCCGAGGGTCGGCCGTCCGGTGAGCTCGGCCAGCTGGTCTATGCCGGGCCGGAGCAGGTCCACATCGCCGCAGAACTTGTTGATGATGAAACCCGAGATGAGTTGCTGGTCTTCGGGTTCCAGGATCGCGACGGTGCCGAAGAGATGTGCGAGCACTCCGCCTCGGTCGATATCGCCGACCAGCAGCACCGGGAGATCGGCCGCCCGGGCCAGGCCCATATTCGCCAGATCGGTTGCGCGCAGGTTGATCTCGGCGGGCGAGCCCGCGCCTTCACAGATCACGACGTCGAATTCGGCACGCAGCGCGGCCAATTCGTCGGCGACGACCTGGCGCAGCTGCTGGCGGTGCCGGAAGTAGTCCTTCGCGCCGACGGTGTCGACCGCGCGTCCGCGCACCACCAGCTGCGACCGCCGGTCGCTGCCGGGCTTCAACAGGATCGGATTGAACCGCACGCTGGGCTCGAGGCCGCACGCCCGCGCCTGCAGCGCCTGCGCCCGGCCGATCTCCCCGCCGTCGAGGGTGACGACGGAGTTGTTGGACATGTTCTGCGCCTTGAACGGCGCGACCTTGATGCCGCGCCGCGCCAGCATGCGGCAAAGCCCGGCCACCACAACGCTTTTCCCGGCGTCGGAGGTGGTACCGGCGACCAGCAGTGCGCCCTTCACGTCAGGGCAGGGTGAGGATTTCGGCCCCGTCCTCGGTGACCACGAGGGTGTGCTCGAACTGCGCGGTCCACTTGCGGTCCTTGGTGACCACGGTCCAGCCGTCGTCCCAGATCTCGTAGTCGATACCGCCCAGATTGATCATGGGCTCGATGGTGAAGGTCATGCCGGGTTCGATCTCGGCCTCGACCGCGGGCTGGTCGTAGTGCAGGATCACCAGGCCGCTGTGGAAGGTGGGGCCGACGCCGTGGCCGGTGAAGTCGCGCACCACGCCGTAGCCGAAACGATTGGCGTAGGCCTCGATGACGCGGCCGATGACATTGAGCGCGCGGCCCGGGCGCACCGCCTTGATGGCGCGCATGGTGGCCTCTTCGGTCCGCTCCACCAGCAGGCGCACCTCCTCGTCCACGTCACCGGCGAGGAAGGTCTTGTTGGTGTCGCCGTGCACGCCGTTGATGTAGGCGGTGACGTCGATGTTCACGATGTCGCCGTCCTCGATGACCGTCGAGTCGGGGATACCGTGGCAGATGACCTCGTTGAGCGAGGTGCAGCAGGACTTGGGAAAACCCTTGTAGCCCAGGGTGGACGGGTACGCGCCGTGATCGCACATGTACTCGTGGGCGATGGCGTCGAGCTGGTCGGTGGTGACGCCCGGCGCGACCGCCTTGCCCGCCTCCTCGAGGGCCTGCGCCGCGATCTTGCCCGCGATACGCATTTTCTCGATGGTCTCCGGCGTCTGCACCCAGGGCTCGTTGCCCTCCTTGGCGGTCTTCTTCCAGACGTACTCCGGCCGCTCGATGGATTTCGGCACCTCACGAATGGGCGACTGGGTGCCGGGAACGAGAGGTTTGCGGGTGCGCACTGACATGGATCAAGACTATCTGCCCGGTGCCGCGAGTTGGCGAGGCTACTGCCCGGAGGGCTCCGGGGTGAGGTCGGTGAGTTGGCGCACCAGGGCCTCGAGGGTCCAGTCGCGCCAGCGCCGCTGTGACCAGCCGCGCGCGCCGACGAGCAGGCTGTAGCTCTCCGGGCCGAGCAGCAGTTGCATGATGTCGGCGGCCTCGTCGATCGAAAGGCTGCCGCGCAGTGGGGTTTTGGTGGCGAGGGCGGCGGCGAAGGTGTGCTGCACGGTGGCGCGTTGGGCGATATTGGTGGCCCAGAGTTCGGCCAGTTCGGCGTCGGTGGCGGCCGCGCCGCGCACCACGTCGAGCAGCGGGGCGGCGCGTTCGAGAATCTCGGCCGCGCCACGGACCTGGGCGCGGAGTTGGCCGAGGGGGTCCGGATCGGCGAGGGCGTCGGCGGTCCAGGAGCGTTCGAGGGTGGGCACGGGTTCGTCGTCCCCGGCGACGGCTTGGTCGAGGGCCGCGCTCAGGATGGCGCGTTTGTTGCCCAGCGCGTAGTAGACGGTCTGTTCGCCGACGCCCGCACGGGTGGCGATGGCGGTGATGCTGGTGGCGCTGTAGCCGTCCGCGACGAACAGCTCGGTGGCGGCGCGCACGATCTTCGCCTTGGTGGCGCGTGCGCGGGCTTTTCTGCCGTCTTCCTTGGCCATGGCGGCTAACTGTAGTTCCACTCCAAAAACTTTGCCAACACCCTTGACTGTAGTGGCACTACTAAAACATTCTTGTAGCGTGACTACGAAAACTAGAGCGGCCTTGCTGCTGCTCACCTCTGTCGAGCTGCTCGTTTTTCTGGAGGGGTCCGTGGTGAACGTGGCCCTGCCGTCCATCACCGCCGCGCTGGATCTCACGCCGTCGGGTGCGGCTTGGGTGGTGACGGCCTATCTGCTGACCTTCGGCGGCTTCCAACTGGTCGCCGGGCGCGCGGCCGATCTGTACGGCCGCCGACGCATGTTCCAGCTCGGGCTCGCGCTGTTCACCCTCGCCTCGCTGGCCGCGGCGGCCGCTCCCGGCGGCGGGCTGCTGATCGCGGCACGCGCGTTGCAGGGCATGGGCGGGGCGATCGTGATTCCGGCGCAGCTCGCGCTGCTGTCGGCGATCTTCACCGAACCCGCGTCCTACCGAAGGGCTTTCGCGGTGTGGAGTGCCATGGGGGCGGCCGGTGCGGCGATCGGGGTGTCGTTGGGCGGGGTGCTCACCGAATGGCTGGGGTGGCCGTCCATCTTTCTGATCAATGTGCCGATCGGGGTGTTGGTGCTCGTATCGAGTACGCGCCTGTTGCCCAGTGACGCAGTGGATTCGGGTGCGCGGCGCACCATCGCGCTCACGGGTGCGGTCAGTGGCACCGTCGCTCTGCTGTCACTGGTCTACCTGGCCTCGGAGCTGCCCGGACGCGGGATCGATGCCGTGACCCTGGCGGCCGCCGTACTGACCGTGGCCGCGGCGGCTGTCTTCGTGCGTGATCAGCGGCTGAGCCGGGATCCCTTGGTGCCCAATACTCTTGTGCGATTGCGTGAGGTGCGGGTGGGTTCGGCTGCGGCCTTCATCGTCGGCGCGGCGCACGTCCCCGCCTTCGTGCTGATCACCGTCATGCTGCAGGAGCACGGTGGCTACTCCGCCATCGAAGCCGGATTCGCGGTACTGCCCATCGCGCTGGTCAATCTCGTGGTGGCGCGGGCGGTGGTTCCGCGAGCGATGGAGCGGTACGGGTCGCGGCTGGTGCTGGCGGGCGGAATGGCTTTGCAGGCAACGGGTCTCGCGGGGTTCGCGGTGCTGATGACGCCCGGCGCGGACTACCTGACCGTCATACTGCCGGTGAGCCTGGTTTTCGCGGTCGGCCTGCCGCCGGTGTTCGTGGGGTCCATGGCCCCGGTGCTGCGTGCTGCCGCCGACGCCGACAAGGGTGCGGCGTCGGGTGTGGTGAATACCGTTCAGCGCCTGGGTGCTTCGCTCGGGCTGACGGCGGCGCTCATTGTCGCGGCGCGGGTCGGGGGCAAGGCGGGTCTGCGTATCGACTTCGCCGCCGCCGCGGTGCTCGCGGCGCTTGGTGTGGTGGTGGCGCTGGCCTGGTACGTCCCGGACCGGCCGGTCCGCGAACTCGTGGAGGTGTGATCGAAATGGCGAAGATCGTGATCTTCGGTGGGTACGGCGCGGTCGGGCGTGAAGCGGCGCGCGAGCTGGTGGTATCGGGACGGAAAGTGGTGCTCGCCGGGCGGAATCCGGATCGGGCGAAGGCGATTCCAGGTGCCGAAATGGTCCGGGTGGACACCACCGATCCAGAGCAGGTGAGGTCCGCGCTCGCGGATGCGAGCGCGGTGCTCATGTGCACCGAATCTCAGAATGCCGAGGTGGCTCGGGCATCCTTCGAACGTGGCATCCACTACCTGGACGTCACCGCCTCGTACCCGGTGATCTGCGCGTTGGAGGCTCTGCACGAGTCGGCGGTGGCCAACAACGCCGTCGGAGTTCTGAGCGTCGGACTGATTCCTGGCGTCTCGAACCTGTTGGCACGCAGCGTCTTCGAACGGTCATCCGCCGACGAGGTCGGCATCGGCGCTGTGCTCGGCTCCGGCGAAACCCACGGACCAGCCGCTATCCGCTGGACACTCGACGGCTTGGGCAGCCTGCCGGGTTCGTGGGCAATGGACTTCCCCACGGGTCGCCGCAGCGTGCACCGCTTCCCCTTTTCGGATCAGTACACGCTGCCTCGAACCCTCGGCGCATCGCAGGTCCGCACCGGCCTCGCCATGGATTCCCGACTGCTCACAGCCCTCCTTGCGGCCGCACGGCTGCCCGGCCTTGCCAAAGTCATGCGAAGCCGCGCGGCCGCAGCCGCCCTCGGTCGAATCCATGTGGGATCCGACCGCTTCGCCTTGAAAGCGGAGTCGGGCACGGCGGGCGCGTGGTTCACCGGACGCCGTCAGAGCCGAGCCACCGGCGTGGTCGCCGCCATGCTGGTCGAACGCCTCGACCGTTTCCCGGCAGGAGTGCGTCACATCGAAGAGCTGGTCGACCCGGACGAGTTCCTGAGCAGCCTGAATGCTTACGGGTTCGAGTCCGGGAATGTTTCCGGACCACGGTCCGTTTAGCCTTTTGGTTGACACGGGAACTACTAGAAGGGGCGCGAGCCATGGAACTGGGCCTGACCACATTCGCCGAGATGATCGCGGTCGGCGACCAGCCCGCACCGAGTGCTGGACAGCGGCTGCGCGAAGTTGTCGAGGAGGCCGTCGCCACCGAGCGGGCAGGGCTGGACGTGTACGGCGTCGGCGAGCATCACCGCGCGGACTTCGCGGCATCCTCCCCCGCCATGGTGTTGTCGGCGATTGCCGCGCGCACCGAACGCATTCAACTGACCAGCGCGGTGACGGTGCTCAGCTCCGCGGACCCGGTACGCACGTACCAGGAGTTCGCGACGCTCGACCTGATCTCCAATGGGCGGGCGGAGTTGATGGCGGGACGCGGGTCCTTCATCGAATCGTTCCCGCTGTTCGGTTACGACCTGAGCGATTACGACGCGCTGTTCGAGGAGAAACTCGCACTGCTGCTGAAGATTCGCGAGGAAGGCCCGACGAACTGGTCCGGCCAGTTCCGCGCACCCCTGACCGATGCCGTCGTGTACCCCCGCACCGAGCGTCCACTGCCCGTCTGGATCGCGGTCGGCGGCACTCCCGAATCCGTAGCTCGCGCAGGACTTCTCGGCCTACCCCTGGCCATCGCCATCATCGGCGGCCAGCCCGCCCGCTTCCGCCCGCTGGTGGACCTCTACCACCGCGCACTCGAAGAAGGCGGCCACGACAAGCAGCCGGTCGCCGTCCACGCGCACGGCTACATCGCCGACACCGATTCCCAAGCGGTGAACGACTTCTACGCCCCGTACGCCGCCGCCATGAGCAATATCGGCCGCGAACGAGGCTGGGGCCCGATGACGCGCCAGCAGTTCGACGCCCTACGCTCCCAGAGCGGTTCACTGTTCGTCGGCACCCCCGACTACGTAGCCGAGAAGATCGCCGATATCCGCGACACCCTCGGCCTGGACCGCTTCATGCTGCACACCAGCGTCGGCACCCTCCCGCACGAGAAGGTACTCCGCAATATCGAACTCCTCGGCGAGAAGGTCGCCCCGCAGGTCCGCTGATCAGGACTCCGACTTCTCCAGCGGCACCGGAAGATTCGGCATCGGCCCCGGATCTTCCGCCCGCTCCCCTGCCAACGATCTGATCAACAGTTTCGCGGCGTCGGCCCGCACCTGATCCTGTGTCGCGCGATCATGAATCCCGTCCACGAGATTCGTGATCAACGCGAACCTGGCCGAAGCGTCATCCCGCACGGCCGCAACATCATTCGCGAACCGCTGCGCACCCGCCGTCCGACGCCCCACCAGCAACGACACGACCCCCAAAGTCCCAGCCCCGAGCCCAATGAAGATCACTTCGGTATGAGCGTCCGCGACGAGCACCCCGAGCAACACAGCGGCCAAGAACGCAATCGCCGCCAACCCCGCCAATACCTGCGACACCACCAGCGTGCGCCGCAGGTTGGCGCTGGCGATCTGCCGCACCTCACGCAGGCCTGGTGACGAAAGCACCGCTCCCACAACGGGAACGGACATGGACGCGATGATGGCCAGCTCCACATGAGGCGGGTCGGCCGCAGTCGGGAGCGCTTGGACTACGTGGTACACGGCCTACCCCTTTGCTCGGAAGTGCCGATTGAAGGGTATGCGAGCGGCGAGGGTTCCGGGGTGGTTCGATGCATCCGCTTGCTTGAGGGGTTTGGCTTCTTGAAGTGGATGAATTGTAGGAGTGTGTGCGTCCGTCTGCCAGGAACGGGTAGATGTCCTGGGCGACATCTGCTTTGAACGACATTAAGCGCGGTTGCGTCGCCTGCCTTTCCTGACTTTAGCTGACGCGACATTGGGTGCCGTCGGCCTGCGATTCCAGCCTGCGGACTGCACTAATGCTGTTTTAGAGACAATTCACTGACAGATACACCCGGAGTTGTGGCGCGGCGGGTTCTCCGCCGGGATATGCCACCAAGGTGGCTCGAGTGAGGAGGGTTTGCCTCCCGGTACAACTCCGGGGCTCAGGCGCGGCGGGTTCTCCGCCGGGACATGCCGCCAAGATGGCTCGAGTGAGGAGGGTTTGCCTCCCGGTACAACTCCCGGGGCTCAGGCGCGGCGGGTTGCCCTCCGGCACAACACCCGAGAGCTCAGGCGCGACGGGTCACCTCCCGGCACAACACCCGAGAGCTCAGGCGCGACGGGCCGCCTACCGACACAACACCCGGGGCCCAGCGCCTGAACCTCCGTGTGTTGTCCCGGACGGCAATCCAGTGCCGGTTAGGCCCCCAAGCAACAGTTCGAGACTCGGACGCGGTGGAATTACCTTCCGCACAACACCTGAGTATTGGGCGTGATGGGATCAGTCCCGGCACAACTTCCGGGGGTCGGGGCAGTGGGATTGGTTGTCCGACACAATGCCCGGGACCCCGGGGGCGATGGGTCGTCCCGGGGGTTCGGCCGCAGCGGGTCGCCTTCCGACCTAACCCACGGGGGCTGGGGGTGATGGGATTACCCCACGGCGATTCCCGGGGTCTGGTGCGGGGTTGTCCCTCTTTGGGGACGCTCACCACGGGGGTTGGGAGGCGGCGGGTTCGCTGCTCGGCGTTGTGCCCGGTGGTGGTTCTGGTGCGGTGGGTGCGCTGGCCTGGGCGATGCCTGGAGAGGCGGGCGCGGTGGAACCACGTGCGTTGACGCGGGTTTCGCGGAGGTGGCGTGCCTCGATGCGGACGTCGGCCTGGTAGAGGACCTCGTCGGGATGATGCACATGATTCACCTCGAGTAGACCGACCGGGTCCACGTGCGCGGGGGCTCGCCAGCCGACTCTGCCCGGATGGTCCGAATTCGCGTCGAGGACTTCGGTTTCCCATCCTGAGGTGGTGCCGAAGATCCGGCTATGGCACTGATCGCAGGCGAGAGTCAGGTTCTCGATGTGGGTCAACCCGCCTTGGGCGAAGCCGAGGACATGGTGCATCTGGCACATCGTCGCCGGGGCCGCACAGCCCGGGCGGGTGCAGCCGCGATCGGTGGCGATGCGGGCGAGGCGCTGCCATTTGTTGGCCAGTCGCACGCCGGGTGCGAGGTGCAGGGGCTTGTTCTGGGTGTGGTCGAAGACCATGAGTGTCGGGATGCTGCCTTCGGCCATTTCGAGGGCGGTCTTCATCGGCACGGTGCCGCCGGTGGCGGTCGTGGCGCACCCGGATGCCTTCTCGACATCCTCGACGGTCATGGTCAACACGACGCTGACCGGGATGCCGCGATGGTCGCCGAGTTTCTGTGGGCCGCCGTGCTTGAGGTAGGCGAGCAGCGCGTCGTGATTGCGCTGCGCCTGCGACCGCGTGTCGCGCGCGGCGGCGGCCTCGACGAGGCTGCGGTCGTCCCCGTCGGGATCGGCGACCATCGGGCTCTCGGGATCGTCCGGATTGCACATCCCTGGACGTGCCCACTTCGCCAACATGGTGTCGAGAAACGCCGTGGCCTCCGGGTTGAACAGGCCCTTGAATTCGATCATGCCGTCGACGCGTTGGGTGCTGCGCACGAGCGAGCGCATCCGCGCGCGATCCCGGTCGGAGGTCAGTTTCCCGTCGGGGTCGAGGAAGGCGAGAATGCGCGCGCCGACCTTCTTCAATCCGTCGGGTGTGCACACCCGCGCGGACTCGACCAGCCGCTCCTCGGCCTCGGTCCGCGACTGCTGCTCGACGCTGCTGGGGATGCGGTCCATCACCGAGATGATCACGCGCACATGGTCGGCCGACACCTCGCCCGCGGCTTGCGCGGCCGCGGTCAACGGCAATGCCGGTGGCAGGTACCCGTTCGGGCTGAACCGGCGATCGTCGAGGTGTTCGGCGGCGTTCGCCCGCGCGGCCGCGTCCCCCTTCGACAGGTTGAGGGTCTCCACGAGGAAGCTGCGCACTCCGGCGGTGGGGCTGAACCCGTACCGCTGCGCCAACCCGCGGTCGGCGACCGCTTGCGCGAAGCGGTGTTGCACGACGGCGACTTTGCGTGCGAACGCTTCGAATTCGCGCATGTGGTCGATGAACTCGTCATCGGACAAAGTGGTGCATGAATTGTCGAGCAGAGAATCGAGAAGGACGTCGAGGTTCGCCAGTGTGGCGACCACGCCGTTCTCGTTGATTTCCCCACCCGAAGTCATGCGGTAATTCTATCGCGAAATGCATTGTCCCAGTGCAGGAAAAATATCTGATCTCAGCATCTTCAAATTCTTCTAATCTCTAAAACAGCATTAGTGCAGTCCGCAGGCTGGAATCGCAGGCCAACGGCTCCCAAGTCGCGTCAGCTAAAGTCAGGAAAGGCAGGCGACGCAACCACACTTCATGCTTTTAATCTTTTACTCACGCAACGCGGCCTCGAAGGCAATCCGGTCACCTCGATAGAGCGCCCGAACCCGCTCGATCGGCATTCCCTCCGCATCAACACTCCGCCGGTGAAGCAGCAACATCGGTAGAGCGGTGGTGCATTCGAGGAGATGAGCCTCGCGCGGAGACGCGAGGACCGTTTCGATGCGTTCGGTCGCGGCGGTGTAGACCACTCCGGTGGCGCGGACCGCGGCGTACAACGATGTTGCGGGATCGTAGGTTTCGCGGAGGTCGGCGAAGCGTTCCAGAGGGAGGAAGGTGCTTTCCAGGCCGATGCGTTCACCGTCTGCCAGGAGGATTCGTTCCAGGTGCATGACAGGGGTTCCGACCGCCACACCGAGATCCCGCGCGGTGTTCTCGTCGGCGGGCGTGTCGGACCAGTCGACCAGGAGACGTCCGGGCGTCCGGCCGAATCTGATCGCGCCTTCGGTGTAGGAGCGCAGCGATAGCGGCTGCACCATTTTCGGGTGTGAGACGACGGTGCCGCGTCCTTTGCGTCTGATTCGCCCCTCTACCAAGAGATCCCGTAGTGCCTGGCGCACGGTTTCGCGGGCCACTCCGAACCGCAGCGCCAGCTCGCGTTCCGAGGGGACGGGGTCCCCTTCGCTGAGTTCCCCGAGAATCGAATCGAGCTCGGTTCGAACCCGGTATGCCTTGGGCAGTCGCTCACCGCCCGAAACCGTTGGCACAACTTGACTTTCACCGTAGCCGTGCGCCCGGTCCTTGCGCGCGCCCACCCCCGCCGCGTCGGTCGTCTCCATGCGCCCAGCGTACACAAGATTGGTCTATACCAATTGTTAACCTGACGTTTGCGTGCGAAACACCCATAGGTCTAGACCATTGGTCACGATGGCGGCATGCGATTGGTGATTATCGGCGGTGGAATCCTCGGGACCGCCCACGCGCTGGCAGCGGTCGGGCGCGGACACGAAGTGATTCACCTGGAGCGTGAGGTGGAGGCGCGCGGGGCGACCGTGCGGAACTTCGGGCTGGTGTGGGTGTCGGGGCGCAGTGCGAACGAACTGGAGATCACGCTGCGGTCGCGGCGGCTGTGGGAGGAGATCGGTGGGAAGGTGCCGGGGGTCGGGTTCCGACCGGCGGGGTCGCTCACCCTGGTGCGTACCGAGGCGGAGTTGAAGGTGGCCGAGGCCGCCGCGGGCAACGCATCCGCGGCCGAGCGGGGGTTCGAACTGCTCGAGGCCGACAAGGTTCGTGCGCTCAATCCGGCGCTTCGTGGCACATTCCTTGCGGGACTGCATTGTTCGCAGGATGCGGCCGTCGAGTCACGGCAGGCGCTGCCCGCGCTGCGCCGGTACATGGAGTCCACCGGTCGCTACCAGTTCTTCGCCGGTACCGAAGCCCGCACCATCTCCAACGGCACCGTGACCGACGACCGGGGCCGTGCGCACACGGGCGATCTCGTCCTTGTCTGCCCGGGTGCGGCGCATACCGGCCTCACCCGAGAACTGGTGGGCGACATGCCCGTTCGCCGCGTGCGCCTGCAAATGATGCAGACCGCGCCGCTCGGCGAGAACCTCACCACCGCCATCGCGGACGGCGACAGCTTCCGCTACTACCCGGGCTTCCAGGGCCCGGAGCTCGACCGGCTCAATGCCGAAGAGGCGCAGTCCTTCGTCGCGGCGCAGCACAAGATGCAGATGCTGTGTGTCCAGCGCCTGCACGGCGGCCTCACCATCGGCGACACGCACGAATACGAGGAGCCGTTCAACTTCGATGTGGACGAGGCCCCGTACGAATACCTCACCGGCGTCGTCGAGGAGCTGCTCGGCCGCGAGCTGCCGCCGGTGGTGCGGCGCTGGGCGGGCGTCTACAGCCAGTCCATCGATCCGGGCACCATCGTGACCCGCGCGCAGGCCGACGAACGGACCTGGGTCGTCACCGGGCCGGGTGGACGCGGTATGACCCTCGGCCCTGCCCTCGGCGAGGAAACCGCCGACCTGCTCAATCTGTAAAGGAAAAACCATGTCCGACAAGCAGATCGACCTCGCGGTACTCGATATGGCGGGCACCACCGTCGCCGACGGCGGCCTGGTGTTGCGCGCCTTCGAGGAGGCCGCGACCGCCGCCGGAATCCCCACCGAGGGGCTCGAGCGCGACGCCGCCCGGCAGTACGTCCTCGACACCATGGGGCAGTCCAAGATCGTCGTCTTCCGCGCCCTGCTCGGCGACGAGGACAGTGCCCAGGCCGCCAATCGCGCCTTCGAGGCCGCCTACGACGAGTTCGCCGCCACCGCCGCGGCTCCGATTCCCGGTGCGGCGGAGGCGGTTACGCGACTGCGCGAGGCCGGGATCAAGGTGGCGCTCACCACCGGGTTCAGCCGTGGCACCCAGGACAAGCTGCTGGCCGCTCTCGGTTGGCAAGAGCTCGCCGATCTCACGCTCGCCCCGTCCGACGCCGGTCGCGGCCGCCCTTACCCGGACATGGTGCTCACCGCGCTGCTCCGCTTGGGCATCGACGCCGTGGATCGGGTTGCGGTGCTGGGTGATACGGCCAGCGATATCGCGACCGGCCTGGCCGCCGGAGCGCGGATCGTCGCGGGCACCCTCACGGGGGCGCACGACGAAGAGCAGCTGCGTGCCGCCGGAGCCACCCACGTCGTGGCCGATGTCGCCGAGTTCGCGCGAATCCTCCTGGACGAGCGCGCCTGAGACCCCGTCGCCGCATCCGGCGACGGCTTCCCCGCCCCTTCGATTCTCGCTCCAACGAACCGAAAGTTGCAGTCACCGTGCGTAATTCGAACAACCGCCTCGCACGCACCATCGCCCGTACGGCGCTGATCCTCACCTCCGCGACCGCCGTCGCCCTCAGCCTCACCGCCTGCGGCGGCACGGGCACCGAATCCGGCGACGGCAAGACGGTGACCGTCTACTCCGCCGACGGTGTCGGCGACTGGTACAAGACCCAGTTCGAGAACTTCAAGCAGCAGACCGGTATTTCGGTCAACCTCGTGGAGGCCGGTTCCGGCGAGGTCGTCAACCGCGTGGACAAGGAACAGTCCAACCCGCAGGCCGATGTGATCGTCACGCTGCCGCCCTTCATGCAGAAGGCCGACAAGGCGGGGCTGCTGGATACCAGCGGCGTGGACACCAGCGCCGTTCCGGCCACCGACAAGGACGCGGGCGGCAAGTTCGTCATGCTGGCGGGCAACTACCTGTCCTTCATCGCCAATCCCTCGGTCGATTCCTCCAAGATCACCTGGGACGATCTGCTGAAGCCGGAGTACAAGGGCAAGATCCAGTACTCCACCCCCGGTCAGGCCGGTGACGGCACCGCCGTGCTCATCCTGCTGCAGCAGCTGCTCGGCAAGCAGGGCGCGCTGGACTACCTGACCAAGCTCCAAGCCAACAATGTCGGCCCGTCCTCGTCCACCGGCAAGCTCCAAGCCAAGGTCGACAAGGGCGAGATCCTCATCGCCAATGGCGATATCCAGATGAACCTGGCCAATATCAAGGAGAAGGGCTCCAAGTTCAGCCTCTTCTTCCCGGCCTCGGCCGACGGCAAGCGCAGCACCATCGCGCTGCCGTACCTGATGGGCCTGGCCAAGGGCGCGCCGAATTCGGAGGCGGGCAAGAAGCTCATGGAGTTCCTGCTCTCCGCCGACGTGCAGAAGACGCTGCCCGACGCCATGGCGGTTCCGGCCCGCCAGGAACTGCGCTCGCTCACCACCACCGGCACCGGACCGAGCCCGGCGACGCTGCTCACCGGCGTCGAGATCGTCAACCCGGATTGGAACACCGTGCTCGCCGAGCTCGACGCCGATCTCGCGGCGTACCAGAAGGCCACCGGCCAGTAGCCCGTCCGCCCCATCTCCGAGGAGCGCAATCATGACCCACGCGTTGACCACAGCAACGGCGGCGAACACCACCGACGCCGAACCGGCCATAGTCTTCGACCGAGTCGGTGTCACCTATGGGCGCGGCCGCAAAACCACTGTGGCCCTTGCCGATTTCAACCTGCGCGTCGCCGCGGGGGAAACGGTCGCGCTGCTCGGACCCAGCGGTTCCGGCAAGTCCACCGCGCTCAAGGCCCTGGCCGGATTCGTCCGGCCGAGCATGGGTTCGGTGCGCTTGTCGGGCCGCGATGTCACCCACCTCTCCCCCGCCAAGCGCGGCATCGGGGTGGTGGTGCAGTCCTATGCGCTGTTCCCGCATATGCGGGTGCACGACAATGTGGCGTTCGGTTTGAAGTCACATCGGGTGCCGCGCAACGAGATCGACGCGCGCGTCACCGAAGCCCTGGACATGGTGGGCATGGGGGCTTACGCCAAGCGGCTGCCGCGTGAGCTGTCGGGTGGGCAGCAGCAGCGCGTCGCCATCGCGCGGGCCCTCGCCATCCGGCCCAAGGTCCTGCTGCTCGACGAACCGCTCGCCGCCCTCGACGCCCAGCTGCGACAGTCCATGCTCGGCGAACTCCAGCAACTGCGAAAAGCGTTGCCGGACACCGCCATGCTGTACGTCACCCACGACCAAGCCGAAGCGCTCGCGCTCGCCGACCGGATCGCGGTCATGCGCGATGCCCGCCTCGTCGACATCGATACCGCCCGCAAGCTGTGGCAGACACCGTCCACCGATTTCACCGCCTCGTTCCTCGGCGGTGCGAATCTGCTGCCCTGCACGGTGAATCACGTGTCGGGTACCGCCGCGCTGGTCACCGTCGGTGAACACACCCTGCGCGCCGAAGCGCCCGCACCGGGCGTCGGGCGGCCGGACTGGGTGCCGAATGCCGAAGCGCGGCTGTGCGTTCGGCCGCACACCATCGGCATCTGCGCGCTCACCGAGCGCGATGCCCTGCGCGGCACCGTCACCGCCGCCGTGTGGAAGGGCGCCTCCACCCGCCTGCACCTCGAGGTGGCCGGAATTCCGGGCGAACTCACCGCCGATGTGCTCGGACACACCGAGCTGGAGGTCGGCTCCTTCGTCGGCGTGCGCTTCCCCGACCCCGCCGGTGTGCTCATTCCGCCGGGGATCGGAACCGACGCCGCCGCAGGCGAATCCGAGGTGCGGGCGTGACCGCACTGCTCGAATCCCCCGCCACCCCCTCGACACCGGTCGAGCCCGGCCGCTCCTGGAAGCCCGTGCTGTGGACGCTGCCGCCGGTGCTGGTGGTGCTCGCCATCGCCGTCTACCCGATCGCGCGGGTGCTGTGGGAGTCCACCGAGACTCCGCAGGGCCGCGGCACCGAGACCTGGACGTCGGTACTGGGCTCGGAGTCCTTCCGAAACGCGTTGTGGCGCACCATCACCATCGCGGTCGGTTCGACGCTGGGCTGTCTGGTGCTGGGCACCTTCCTCGCGATCGTGCTCGCCTTCGTCCCGTTTCGCGGGTCGGGTCTGGTGGGGCGGCTCATCGACACCATCCTCACGCTGCCGTCGTTCCTGATCACCCTGGCCTTCACGTTCCTCTACGGCGCGGCGGGCGCGGTCAACGCGCTCATCGGCGAGATCACCGGTCGCACGGAACCCGCACTGGACTTCCTGACCACCCCGTGGGGCGTCATCCTCGCCGAGATCACCTTCTTCACCCCGTTCGTCGTGCGCCCGCTGCTGGCGGCGTTCGCGCAGCTCCCCCGCGAACAACTCGACGTGGCCTCCAGCCTCGGCGCGTCCCCGTGGCGCGTGCTGCGCCAGGTGGTCCTGCCCGAGGCGTGGCCCGCTCTCGCCGCCGGCGGCAGCCTGGTACTGCTGTTGACCCTCAACGAATTCGGCATCGTGCTCTTCACCGGAGCCAAGGGCGTCATCACCCTGCCCGCGCTCATCTACACCCGCGGCATCGTGACCTTCGATCTGCCCGGCGCGGCGGTGCTCGCCTCCATCCAGGTGCTGCTGTCGCTGACCCTCTACCTCGGCTACCGCCTGATCTTCGCCCGCCTCACCGGATCTCGACAGGAGCGCTGACCCATGCTGGTTTGGACCCGTCGCGGCCGCGCCGCCGTGCTGGCGGTCTTCGCCGTCATCGTCACCGTGGTCTTCGTGGCCCCCATCGCCACCGTGGTCGCCGCGGCCCTGGCCGGACAGTGGACCGGCCCGCTCCCCTCGAACCTCGGCTTCGCCAATTTCGATCAGGCACTCTCGGGCGAACAGGCCGCCAGCCTCTCGGTCAGCCTGCAAACCGCTCTGCTCGCCGGTGCCGTCGCCCTCGTCCTGGGCACCTGGGCCGCCCTCGCCGCCCGGGAAGCCCCCGAATGGCTGCGCCGCTGCACCGATGCCGTTTTCCACGTCCCCGTCGCGGTCCCCTCGGTCGCCATCGGACTCGGCGTCCTCATCGCCTTCAACGAGCGCCCCCTGCTGCTCGGCGGCACCAAATGGATTGTGATCCTGGCCCATACGGTCCTGGTGCTGGCCTATGCCTTCAGCGGCGTCTCCGCCGCCCTGGACCGCCTCGACCCCGGCTACCGCCAAGCCGCCGAATCCCTGGGCGCGGGCCCGATCCGAGTCCTCACCCGCATCACCCTCCCCCTGCTGTTGCCCGCCCTCGGAGCAGCCGCCGGACTCTCCATCGCCCTGTCCATGGGCGAACTCGGCGCGACCATCATGGTCTACCCCGCCACCTGGAAAACCCTGCCGGTCACCATCTTCGCCGCGACCGACCGCGGCGAGGTCTTCGACGCCGCCGCCAGCACCACTCTGCTCGTCCTGGTCACCCTCATCGCCCTGGTCGTTCTCGGCCGCGTACGCGGCAAGGCCGCACTGCGCTGACAGTGCGGCACGAACTGCGGCGAACTCCGTTCAGCGCGGAGTCTCGAGGTCGGCCAAGGCGGCCTGGAGTGACTTGGCCGTGAGAGTGTCGGCCTCTTCGATCAACCCGCCGGACAGCAGGAAGGCCTGCGCTATGCGTACCGCGGAGGTGCGCAGGCCGGTGAGGATCTCGGTGGCTTCGGCGGCCTTCCCCTCGAATCCCCGGCGCAATTGGTGCGCCGATTCGAAACCGCCGAAGCCGGTGAGGGATTGGAGGTCGCTCGTGGCGGGGAGCTGGGTGTCGATCGCGTGGGCGAAGCGCAGGAAGTTTGCGGCGCACTTGCGGGCGGCGATGACATCCATGCGGAATGTCCCATCTGCCGCTTCTGCGTAGATTTGTTGGGCGGCCGATTCATCCGCGCGCACTGGCGAACTCCATTCGTGTGTAGCGAATTGCGCTTCGTAACAAACTGAATGGTGCGTATTTTTAGGAAAAGAAATGCGATCTTCAGGACGGGCGTGCCGCGCCAGTCGACCACGCGGCACGCCGGGCGGGGCGCCCCGTTGCGCCCGCCGTCTTATGGCGGGCGACGTCTACGGTTCGAGTGAGCTACTGGTCGGATAGCGCGACTCGGTTGACGTCACCGCAGGCGACACAATGGCTCGGCGGCAATGCATCAATTGTGTCAATGCATTCGGAGTCATTGGGGTAAACGGCGACGGCCACCGGCCACGTCGAATACGAGATCAGTGTAACCGTCAACGAGTTCGGCGAGGTGATACCAGTGTTTATGGGTATTGTCGCTGGCAGCGCCCTCGTGGTCGATGACCTGGTTCGCTTCGACCCAGCTCCGGGCCATACGGTCCACCACCGCGCCGAGGCTCTCGGTGTGCAGGGCGGCCCCGTTACGGTGCTGTGGCAGTTCCTGTTCCACCCAATCGTTGATATCGTCAACGAGTTCGCCGCGCCGACAATCGATCTCGGTCACGAGCAGGGGATCGCCCACTTGCGCACGGCGTTCGTGCAGTTCCGCGAGCGCGTGCGCGGAGCGCAGCAGAACTCGGTCCTGGAAACGCCTGCCCTGGAAGGCGCAGAGCAATTGCGGGGCCGTCGGCAGCACGCCCGCTATCGACATGGTCATCTAGGCTCCCCGAACGTTACCGACAACATCACTAATCGCAGCAACATGATTGGTCTCCGGATTCAGCTGAACCGCTCATCGGATCGGTCGTACTAGAACTAGGCTAGCTGGATCATGCTCTTACAAATGCAAGAACGCAATACTGCGTTCTAACTAGTGCGCTAAGCGAAAGGGTTGTCATGGCAGGCAAGCGCACCGTGTTGACCGTTCGTTTGCGCAGGCTCGCGGCCATGCTCCACGAGATGCGCGAACACTCCGGGCTCAGCAAAGAAGAGGTCAGCACCAAAACCGGAATCAATGTCACCACTCTCTACCGCATCGAGACCGCGCAGGCGCGTCCGCAACGCCGCACGCTGACGGCGATGCTGGATCTTTACAAGATCGGCGAACCACAGCGTTCAGACGCCTTGCAATTGCTGACCGATGCGCTCAAGCCCGGTATGGCCCGCCCCTTCGAGGCCGCGGTCGGCGAGGTGTACGGCGCGTACATCAATTTCGAGGCCGAGGCGCTCTCGGCCCGGTTCTTCCAGGCCAGCTACATTCCGGGCCTGCTGCAGACCGAGGCCTACGCCGATGCCATCATGCAGACCTCCATGCCCAAGATCTCCGACGAGGTGCGCGGCCAGCGCGTCCAGGCCCGGGTGGAGCGCGCCAAGGTGCTCACCAAAGAAGATCCCCTCGAACTCTGGGTGGTGTTGGACGAGTGCGTGATCCGGCGCATGGTCGGCGGCCCGAACGTGATGATCGAACAGCTGCAACGCCTGCTCGACGAGACCGACAAGCGCAATGTGATCCTGCAGCTGCTGCCCTTCGACGCGGGCGCGCATCCGGGGATGGCCGGATCCTTCGTGCTGCTGGATTTCCAGAACCCCGCCGATCCGGAGCTGGTGTACGTGGAGGGCATCGCCAGTGACGAGATCATCGAGGGCCACACCGAGGTGCGCCGCTACGGGGTGATGTTCGATCAGCTGCGCGCCATGGCGCTGAGCCCGAAGCACTCCGAGGACCTGATCCACAAGACGATCGAGGAGATGCGCGAGCTCAATACCCCTTAGGTGCGGATTCCCCCACCCTCGGAGCGGTGATCCCCCGCACTGAGGTTGCTGTCGGAATGAACCCGGAGCGACGACTCTGAATACATCCCGAACAGCGCCACAGATCACCACATCCGAGGGGATGATACTCATGTGCAAGCCGGTCGAATCGTCCGCAACTCTCGTCGCACTCCGCCCGAGCGCGGCCGATCCGGTTGCCGCCCCGCACGACCCCGCCGCCATCGCGGTGGCCGCCGCCGACTGCGAGCTGAGCTTCGCCGAACTGGACCGCTGGTCCAACCGCGTGGCCCGCATGCTGCTGCGTCTCGGGGCCCGCCCGGGCACCCGCGTCGCGATCGTGGGGACCCCGCGACTCGAATCGATGGTGGCCCGCGAGGCCGTCACCAAGACCGGTGCCGCACTGATCGCCGTGGGCACCGAAAGCTCCACCGCGCGAGCGGATTTCGTGATCACCACGAAGGAAGGCCGGGAGCGTCTGACCGCGCTGTCCGGCAGCACCGCCAGCGGCTGGCTGGTGCTGGACGAGCTTGCCACGCTGGTGCAGTACCTGACCGGCTCCGACGCTCCGATCACCGATGCCGACCGCCAGCTGGCGAGGAAGGCGTCCTGACCGGTCGTATTCCACCAGTACGCAGGACTGTTCATGGTTTCGAGCTCTGCCCTGTCCCCCACTGTCACCGGCTCCGACGCCGCCTTCCCGCTCTCCGCCGCGCAGCGCGGAATCTGGTTCGCCCAGCATCTGGCCGGTGACACCCCCGTCTCCATCGCCCAGTACGTGGAATTCCGCGGCGCGGTGGACGTTCCCCTCCTCGAGGAGGCGGCCCGGCGGGCGGGGCGGGAGTTCGGTACCGGATATCTGCGCCTCGTCGAGATCGACGACTTCCCCTACCAGATGGTCGACACCTCGCTGGACGACGCCATCGAGTCCGTCGATCTGCGCCATGCCCCCGATCCGGAGGCGGCCGCGCACGCCTGGATGCGCGCCGAGTACACCGCCCCGCTGGACCCGCTGCGCGATCGGCTCTGCCGGGTCGCCATGCTGCGGCTGAGCGAGGACCGCTGGTTCTGGTATTCGCGTTTCCACCACATCGCTCTCGATGGGGTCGGCGCGCTGACCATGTTGCAGCGCACGGGCGAGATCTACAACGCGGCGGCCTCGGGTCGCGAGATCCCGCCGGGCAAGGCCGAACATCTGCGCGGCATCGTGGAAGCCGATGCGGCCTACCGTGATTCGGAGCGGTTGCACGCCGACCGCGAGTATTGGCGTGCGCATCTGGCGGGTATGCCCGAGCCGGTGCGGCTGGGGCGGCACAGCGGCGCGGTCGACGCCCATCCGCGGCTGTCGAGCCGGGCTCTGCCCGCGACCACGTCGAAGTTGTTGGACGAGGTGGCCGGGGAGCTGTCCTCGAGTGCCGCGCCGGTGATCGTCGCCGCCTTCGCCGCGTATCTGGGAGCCATGACCGGCGCCCCGGAAATCGTGCTGAGCCTGCCGGTTTCGGGCCGCACCACCGCGACGCTGCGCCGCTCCGGCGGCATGATGGCCAATGTGGTGCCGCTGCGCCTGCGGCAGTCGCCGACGCTGACAGTGGGTGAGCTGATTCGCGCCACCCAGGGGGAGCTGACGGCGGCGCTGCGACGGCAGCGGTACCGGCAGGAGGATATCGTCCGCGACCTCGGCTGGGCCATGGACGAGGTGGGCTCGTTCGGTCCGACGGTCAATCTGATGTTGGTGGACAGCAGGATTCGGCTCGGCAACACCACCGGTCGCCTGCACGTGCTGACCTCCGGGCTCATCGAGGATCTGTTCGTCAACGTCTATCCGGGCGTGGGCGGGGAGAGCACCCATATCGACCTCCAGGCCAATCCGAACTGCTACGACGAGAACGAATTGGCGTCGCTGCACACGCGATTCCTGGATTTCCTGCACACGTTCCTCGCGGCGGGACCGCGCGGCCGCCTGGTGTCGCTGACGGTGCTGGCCGAGGCGGAGCGCGAGATCGCGCCCGCGCGTGGACGTTCCGACGCACCGGTCCGCACACTGCCGGAGATTCTGGAGCACGGCGCGGCGAAGAATCCCTCGGCCATCGCGATTCGAGGCGACGGGACGGTCCTGAGCTATCGGGAGTTGGACGAGTACACCAATCAGCTGGCGCGCGTGCTCATCGCCGCCGGGGCGGGACCGGAACGGCCGGTGGCCGTGTCGATCTCGCGGTCGGTGCGGTCGGTGCTCGCGATGTGCGCGGTGGCACGCACCGGGGCAGCGTTCGTCCCCATCGACCCCGACTATCCGACCGACCGCATCGAGCACATGCTCAGCGACAGCGGCGTGGTGGCCGGTGTGACGGTGGCGGCGGCGCGGCCAGCTCTGCCGGATCGGGTGCGCTGGCTGGTACTCGATACCGAGGACACCGAAACAGCCGTCGCCGCCATGGATTCCGCGCCGGTGACCGATGCAGACCGGCGCGCGCCGGTGCGAGTGGACCAGCTCGCGTATCTCATCTACACCTCCGGTTCCACCGGTCTGCCCAAAGGCGTCGGGGTGTCCCATCGCGGCCTGGCGAACCTGGTGACAGGGTCCGGCTCGGCATTCGGGGTGGGCGCGAACGCGGTGGTGGCGCACGCGGTGTCACCGAGTTTCGATATCTCGATCGAGGAGATCCTCGTCGCCCTCGCCATCGGTGCGACGGTGGCCGTGGTGCCGCCGTCGGCCTACGCGGGCGAGGACCTCGCGCGAGTGCTGCGGGCACTGGAGGTCACGCATCTGAATGTGACTCCGGCGGTAGCGGGTTCGCTCGAACCGCACACCTTGCCTCGGCTGCGCACGGTGGTGGTGGGCGGCGAGGCGTGCCCGCCGGAGCTCACCGCGCGCTGGGCGGGGCGCTGTGTGCTCAATGGCTACGGCCCCACCGAGGCGACCGTCACCGCCACCCTGAGCGCGCCGCTCGAGCCCGGCGATCCGATCACCATCGGCGGCCCCGCGCGCGGCGCGAGCGCCGTGGTCCTGGATCCGTGGTTGCGGCCGGTTCCGCCGGGCGTGACCGGCGAGCTGTACCTGGCGGGGCCGGGGCTGGCGCGCGGCTACCACCAGCGCATCGGGCTCACCGCCGGACGGTTCGTGGCGAATCCGTTCGCGGCGGGTGAGCGCATGTACCGCACCGGGGATCTGGTGCGGTGGCGGCACACCAGGAGCGGGTGGCAACTGGAGTTCGCCGGTCGCGGCGACACCCAGGTGAAGGTGCGGGGTTTCCGGATCGAACTGGGTGAGGTGGACGCGGCGGTGGCGCGCCACCCGGGCGTCGAGGTGGCGATCACGGTGGGCGCGACCACGCCCGGCGGGGCGACGGCCTTGGTGTCGTACGTCCTCGCGACGACGGCGGTCGATCCGGAGGCCGTGAAAGCGACTGTCGCACAGCAGCTTCCCGCTTATATGGTGCCGTCGTCGGTCATGGTCCTCGATACGCTGCCGCTCACCCCGGCGGGCAAGGTGGACCGTCGCGCGCTGCCCGCACCGGATTTCGACACCCGCGCGCGCACCGGGCGCGCACCGTCGACCCCCCAGGAGCAGACCCTCGCCGCCCTGTTCGCGGAGGTGCTCGGCCTCGCCGAGATCGGCGCGGACGACAACTTCTTCGCCCTCGGCGGCGACAGCATTGTCGCCATTCAACTCGTCGCACGCGCCAAATCCGCCGGGCTCGGTCTGCGGGCGCGAGATGTGTTCGAGCACAAGACCGTTGCCGGACTGGCCGCCGTGGCAACCGAAGTGACCGCACCGCGCGTCCTGGAACTCCCGGGCGGCGGCGTCGGGCCGGTGCCGCTCACGCCGATCGTGCACGACATGCTCGCCCACGGCGATACCTGGCCGCGCTTCGCACAGGCCGTCCTCATCGACCTGCCGGGCGATATCGACAGGGCACGCCTGGCCGCCGCCGTCCAGACGCTGCTGGACCACCATGATCTGTTGCGCAGCACCCTGATTCGCCGCTCCCCCGATTCCGCCGACTGGGAGTGGCTGGTCTCCGAACCCGGCACGGTGGAGGCCGCCGCGCTCATCGAATCGATTCCGGTGGCGTCGGACTCCGACGGCGAGGCCGAATTGCAGCGCGCCGCCGATCTGCTGGACCCCGCCGCCGGAACGGTGGCGCGATTCGTGCTGCTGGAGCGCGAGAACACCACACCCATGCTCTGGATGGTCCTGCACCACCTGGTCGTGGACGGTGTGTCGTGGCGAATCCTGCTGCCAGACTTGGCGACCGCGTGTACGGGCGGCGCCCTGCTGCCCGTCGGCACATCGTTTCGCCGTTGGGCACACGGGCAGGTGGAGCAGGCGGCCGACCGGATCACCGAACTGCCGCTGTGGCAGCGCGTTCTGGACAGCTCGCGGGGCACGCTGGGATTGCGGCCCTTGGATCCGGAGCTCGACACCGCCGAGACCATGGGTCGGGTCGGCACCACCGTCGACCTCGAAACGACGGCCACGGCTTTGGAACTCGTGCCCGAGCGCTTCCACTGCGGTGTCGACGACGCCCTGCTGACCGCGCTCGCACTGGCGTCGGCGCGCTGGCGCGACCGCGCGGACACCGTCCTCACCCTGGAGGGCCACGGCCGGGAGGAGAGCGTGCTGCCCGGTGCGGATATCTCGCGCACGGTCGGCTGGTTCACCAGCGTGTATCCGGTCGCCCTCGACCTGGGCGGTATCGATCTCGACGACGCCTTCGCGGGCGGCCCGGCGGCGGGCGCGGCGCTGAAGGCCGTGAAGGAACAGCTGCGCGCCATTCCCGACAAGGGCGTCGGCTACGGCATGCTGCGGTATCTGCACGCGGACGCCGCGGCGGCGCTGGCCGATGCGCCGACACCGCCGCTGAGCTTCAACTATCTCGGCCGGACCGGCGCGGGCGGCTCCGGTCCGTGGCTGCCGAGGCGCTTCGCCGCCACCCAGGACGATCGCGCGCCCCTGGCGGCCGTGGTCGATATCAACGCCCTGCACACCGACGCCGGACTGGAGGTCACCTGGGCGTACGCGTCGCGCATTCTCACCGAGACCCAGGTGCGCGAACTGGCGGAGCTGTGGGAGCGGGCCCTCGTCGCGCTCACCACCCATGCCCGGCGGGCGGGTTCGGGCGGGCACAGCCCGTCGGATTTCGCGCTCGTGGCGGTGTCGCAGCCGCAGATCGATTCGTGGGAGCGCGAATACCCGAATCTGCACGAGGTGTGGCCGCTCTCGCCGTTGCAGTACGGCCTACTGTTCCACGCCCGCTACGACAGCGATACCGCCGACGGCTACACGGTGCAGACCCGGCTCGCGCTCGCCGGTCGAGTCGACGCGGCCCGGTTGCGCACGGCGGCACAGGCACTGGTGGACCGGCACGAGACCGCGCGCACCGCCTTCGTCGAAACCCCGGACGGGCCACGGCAATTGGTGCTCTCGAACGCCGAGATCGTGTGGCAGGAGGTCGATCTCACCAGTCTCGGGGACCCGGCCGAGCGCCACCGCGAATTGGAACGCCTGATCGCGGTGGACGCGGGCACTCGCTTCGACCTCGCCCGCCCACCGCTGTTGCGCTTCACCCTCGTTCGCACCGAGGCCGAGGCGTACACGCTGCTCATGACCAACCACCATCTGATTCTCGACGGATGGTCCACACCGCTGCTGGTCCGCGAACTGCTCGCCGGATACCTCGCCGCGGTCACCGACCAGGCCATCGCCCTGCCTCCGGTGCACTCCTACCGCGAATTCCTGCGCTGGCTCGCGGAACAGGACGCCGCCACTTCCCTGTCCGCGTGGACCGAGGCTCTGGCCGGGGTCGACGGCCCCACCCGCGCCGTGCCGACGCTGGCGGATATCTCCTCGACCGAATCCGGCATGGTCACAGTGGATTTCAGCGCCGACGCGCTGGCCCGCCTGGAGACCACGGTGCGCGGCGCGGGCGCGACCGTGAACACGGCCGTGCAGACCGCCTGGGCGCTGCTGCTGGCCATGCTCACCGGCCGCACCGATGTCGTCTTCGGCGGCACCGTCTCCGGCCGCCCGCCGCAGCTGGGCGGGGTCGAGGAGATGATCGGCCTGTTCATCAACACGCTGCCGGTGCGGGTGCGCCTCGATCCCGGCGAACGGGTCGCCGACCTGCTCGGCCGGGTGCAGGACGAACAGGCGCGGCTGCTGGACCACCAGCACGTCGGATTGGCCGCCATTCACCAGGCGGTCGGCCTGCCCGAACTCTTCGACACCCTCACCGTCTTCGAGTCCTATCCGATCGACCGCGAAACCCTCTCGCAGGCCCTCGATATCGCGGGCATGCGGATACTCGACGTCTCCGGCACCGATGCCACCCCGTATCCGCTGAACCTCATGGTGATTCCACAACGCGCGGACGACGGAAGCGAATCCCTCTGTATCGCCGTGAAATTCCTCGCCGACCAGCTGCCGGAGACGGCGGCCCGGCGACTGCTCGACCGGTTCGTCCTGCTCCTCGAGCAGATCGCCGACCACCCGCATCGCCGCACCGCCCAACTGCAACACTGCGATTCGATCGAGCGGCGCATGCTGCTGCCGGTGCGCGGCGGCGACCCGGTGCCCATGCGCACGCTGCCGGACATTCTCGCCGCGGGCGCACGCATCAACCCGGATGCCATCGCGGTGAGCGCGGGGACCCTGACCATGACCTACCGCGATCTGGATGCCTGGTCCAACCGCTTCGCCCGGGCACTGCTGCGGCGCGGCGTGGGCCGGGAGGTCTTCGTGGTGCTGGCGCTGACCCGCTCGGTGGAGTCGGTGGTGGCGGTGTGGGCGCTGGCCAAGACCGGCGCGGCCTTCCTGCCGCTGGACCCGAACTATCCGGTGGAGCGCATCGAACACATTCTCACCGATTCGCGCGCACCCATCGGCGTGACCGTGTGCGCCGTGGGCGAGACCCTGCCCGGCACCATCGACTGGCTGCTGCTCGACGATCTCAACACCATTCGCCGCGTCATGACGGTGTCGGACGCGCCGATCACCGACGAGGAGCGCGGCGGGCCGATCATGCTCGGGCAGACCGCCTACCTGATCTACACCTCGGGCTCCACCGGCAAACCGAAAGCGGTGCTGCTGAGCCACCGCGGCCTGGCGAATCTGGTTGCCACCCAAGCCGGTTCGTTGGATCTCGACGAGACGGCCAGCGCACTTCAGGTGGCGTCGCCCAGCTTCGACGCGTCGGTGCACGAACTGCTCATGGCGCACGCCATGGGCGGCCGTCTCGTGCTGTCGCCGCCGGATGTGTACGGCGGCGGCGAATTGGAGCGGCTGCTGCGCGACCAGCGGGTGACGCACGCGGTGATCACGCCCTCGGTGCTGGCCACCATGAGCCCGCACGCGCTGCCGGATCTGCGGTCGCTGTCGGTGGCGGGCGAGGCGGTCGGGCCGGAGCTGGTCGCGGGCTGGTCAGCGGATCGCCGCATGGTGAACCTGTACGGGCCAACGGAATTCAGCATCTGGGCGACCGGACCGGGTGAGCTGCGGGCCGGGGAACCCATCACCATCGGCGGGCCGGTACTCGGTGCGGGAGCCATGGTGCTCGACACCTGGCTGCGGCCGGTCCCGCTCGGCGTCACCGGCGAGCTGTATCTGGCGGGCCCGCAGCTGGCGCGCGGCTACTTCAACCGCTTCTCCCTCACCGCCGTGCGGTTCGTCGCCAACCCCTACGGCGCGCCCGGTGTGCGGATGTACCGCACCGGCGACATGGTGCGGTGGGTGGAGACGAAGGGCCCCGACGGGGTGACCCTGGAGCTGGAGTACCTGGGGCGCAGCGACTTCCAGGTCAAAATTCGCGGCCTGCGCATCGAACTCGGCGAGATCGACGCGGTACTCGCCGCCGACGAGCAGGTGGAGTACGCGGCCACCGTGGGACGACCCGGCCCGGCGGGCGAGACCGTGCTCGTCTCCTATGTGGTCGGCACCGCCGAGGTGCGCCACCGCCTCGACACCGAGGAGCTGCGCACCCGGGTCGCGGCCGCGTTGCCCGGCTACATGGTGCCCAGCTATCTCATCGAACTCGACGAGGTCCCGCTGACGCCGGTCGGCAAACTGGATCGAAACGCCTTGCCGGAACCGGATTTCAGCGCGCTGGCCCAGCGCTACCTGGCCCCGCGCACCGCCGTGGAGAGCGCCGTCGCCGAGGTGTTCGCGGAGGTGCTCGGCACCGATCGGGTGAGCATCGACCGCTCCTTCTTCGAACTCGGCGGCAATTCGCTCAGCGCCACCAAGGTGGTGGCGCGGGTCAACGCCGCACTGGGATCGACCGTGGCCCTGCGTGATCTGTTCGACGCGCCCACCGTGGCGCAGCTGTCCACGCGCATCGTGCCCGCCGATCGCACCGCACCCGACCGCCCGGCGCTGGCACCCCGCATCCGTCCCGACCGGGTGCCGCTCTCCCCCGCCCAGCAACGCATGTGGGTGCTGAACCGCCTGGACCCCGGCTCCGCGGCGTACAACATCATCGCGCCGCTGCGGCTCACCGGTGCGCTCGACCTCGACGCGCTGCGCCAGGCCGTGCGGGCCGTGGTGACTCGCCACGAGACGCTGCGCACCATCTATCCGACCGATGCGGAAGGGCCACGCCAGGTCGTGGTCGGCGTGGATGCCGCGCTGCCCGAACCGACGGTGGTCGACACCGAAGACGGTGCGGCCCTGCGGAAACGGATCGAGGAGGTCGCGGCGACCGGCTTCGACCTCACCCGGGAAGCGCCGCTGCGGGTGGGCCTGTTCCGAATCCGCTCCGCCGAGCAGACCACGCATGTGGTCGTGCTGGTGGTGCACCACATCAGCGCCGACGGCGCGTCCATGGCTCCGCTGGCGACCGATCTCATGGCCGCCTACCTGGCCCGGACCTCCGGGGCACCGGCGGTGCTGCCGCCGCCGCGGGTCCAGTACGCCGACTACGCGCTGTGGCAGCGTGAACTGCTGGGCGACGAGACCGATACGGGCTCCGTTGCCGCCCAACAGATCCGGTACTGGACCGAGCGACTGGCCGGGGTGCCGGATGTCCTCGAGCTGCCCGCCGATCGACCGCGCCCGGCGGTGCAGACCGTGCGCAGCGCGGATCTGGCATTCACCCTCGACGCCGAAACCCACGCTGCGCTGGCCGGATTGGCCGCGAGCACCGATACCAGCCTGTTCATGGTCGTGCACGCCGCCTTCGCGGTGCTGCTGGGCCGCCTGGCCGGAACCACCGATGTGGTGATCGGTTCGGCCATCGCGGGACGCGGCGACGAGGCCCTCGACGATCTCGTCGGCATGTTCGTCAACACCCTCGCCCTGCGTACCACCGTCGACCCCGGCCGCGGTTTCCGCGACTTCCTCGCCGAGGTGCGCACCACCGATCTCGACGCCTTCGCCCATGCGCAGGTGCCGTTCGAACGCCTCGTCCAGGTGCTCGAACCCGCGCGATCCACCGCGCACCACCCGGTGTTCCAGGTGTCGCTGTCGCTGCAGAACTTCACCGAACCGGTGCTGGAACTGCCGCATCTCACGGTCGAGGCCGAACCCGTGGACCGGGACGCTTCGCAATTCGACCTGACACTCGATCTGCGGGAACAGGTCTCGGGTACCGCTCCGGCCGGGATCGCGGGCGTACTCACCTACGCCATCGATCTCTTCGACGAGTCCACCGCCGCCCTGCTGGTGACCCGGTGGCGGCGTGTGCTCACCGCCGTCCTCGCCGACCCGGATATCCGCCTCGCCGATATCGACCTGCTCGACGACACCGAACGCGCGGCGCTGGTGCCGCGTCGCGGACCCCGCAGCAGCGGAACCACCACTCTGGCCGAGGTTTTCGCCACCACCGCCGCCGCGTATCCGGACCGCCCGGCCGTCGTCGCGGACGGCCGAATGCGTTCCTACGCCGAACTCGATGCCGACTCCGATGCCCTCGCCGCACAGCTCGCCGCACGCGGTGTCGGCCCCGAAAAGATCGTGGCACTGGCGCTCTCCCGTGGTGCGGAACTGCTCACCGCCCTCTGGGCGGTGGCCAAGACCGGCGCGGCCTTCCTGCCCATCGACCCGCGGCACCCGCTCGACCGCATCGAACACATGCTCGCCGACTCCGGTACCGCGCTGGGCCTCACCCGCACCGAGCACCGGCCGCTGCTGCCCGACACCACCTCCTGGCTGCTGCTCGACGCACCGCCCGAGCCCTCCGACAACGGCGGCGGGGTGCTGTGGTCGACCGCGCCGGACCATCCCGCGTGGCTGATCTACACCTCGGGGTCGACCGGTACGCCGAAGGGCGTCTCGGTCACCCACCACGGCCTCGCCGATCTGGTCGCGGCCCAGCGCGAACTCCTCCACCTCGACGAGCACTCCCGCGTACTACAGGTGGCGTCACCGAGTTTCGACGCCTCGGCCTTCGAAGCGCTCATGGCCTTCGGCTTCGGCGGAGCCGCGGTGGTCGCACCGCCCGACACCTTCGGCGGAGCCGCGCTCACCGAACTCATTGCCGCACAGCGGGTCACCCACCTGGTGATCACGCCCTCGGCACTGGCCACCATGGACCCGGCGGCGGTGTCGAGCGTGCGGGTGCTGGCGGTCGCGGGCGAGGCCATCAGCGCGGAGATGGTGCAGCGGTGGGCAAGTGGACGCACACTGGTGAATCTCTACGGTCCGACCGAATTCACCATCTGGGCAACGGCTTCCGAGCCGCTGCGCGCGAACGAACCGATCACCATCGGCGGGCCCGTGCGGGGAGCCGCCGCACTGGTGCTCGACGATCGGCTGCGGCCGGTGCCGGTCGGGGTCGCCGGAGAGCTGTACCTGGCCGGGCACGCACTGGCACGCGGCTATCATGCCCGACCGGGACTCACCGCCGCGCGCTTCGTCGCCGACCCCTACGGCGCGCCGGGCGAGCGCCTCTACCGCACCGGTGATCTGGTGCGCTGGATCGGTGCCCTGGACCGACCTCGGCTGGAGTACCTGGGCCGCACCGACTTCCAGGTCAAGGTCCGTGGCCAGCGCATCGAACTCGGTGAGATCGACACGGTGCTGGGTCGTGCCGACAAGGTCGAATTCGCTGTGACACTGGGCGTTCCGGGACCGGGCGGGGCCACCGCGCTCGCGGCCTACATACTCCCCACGCCGGGAGTCGATTTCGACCTCGCCGCGCTGCGCGCCCACGCCGCCGACTCGCTCCCGGGCTATATGGTGCCCTCGGCGTTCGTCCTGCTCGACCGGGTGCCGCTCAACGCCGTCGGCAAACTCGACCGAAAAGCCCTGCCGGAACCGGTTTTCGAGGCCGACACCGAATATCGGGCACCGAGCACACCCACCGAGGCGGCGCTCGCGGACATCGTGGCCGAACTGCTCGGCCGCGACCGGGTCGGCGTCCACGATTCGTTCTTCGCACTCGGCGGCGACAGCATTCTCGCCATCCAACTGGTGTCGCGGGCACGCTTGCGCGGACTCGAGCTGACGCCACTGCAAGTCTTCGAGCATCGCACCGTCGCCGCACTGGCGGAGCTCGCCGATGCCGCGGGAGACGCGGTGGTTCTGGACGAACTGCCGGGCGGCGGAGTCGGCGATATGCCGCTCACCCCGATCGTGCGGTGGATGACCGAACGCGGCGGCGACTTCCGGCGATTCGCGCAGACCGCGGTCCTCGACCTGCCCGTGGGCATCACCCGAGAGCAACTCGTCGCGACGGTCACCGCCGTCGTGAACCACCACGACATGCTGCGGGCCCGGCTCCTCCAGGAGGACGGCCAGTGGCGACTGCGCACGGATGCGCCCGACGCCGTCGACGTGGACTCGCTGCTGCACCGCATCGAGTTCAGCGCCGACGCCGACACCGTCGAACTGCGCGAATACGCCGTCACCGAGGTGGATTCCGCGCTCGATCGGCTCGATCCGGCGCGCGGTCGCGGACTGCAACTCGTGTGGCTCGACCCCGTGGGCCCAGGCCAGCGCGCCGGACATCTCATCGTGGTCGCGCACCATCTCGTCATCGACGGCGTCTCCTGGCGGATTCTCGTCCCCGACCTCATGGCCGCGTGGGCGCAGATCTCGGCCGGGGCGACGCCCGTGCTCACCGAGCCCGGCACCTCCATGCGCCGGTGGGCGCACGCCCTCGACGAGGAGGCCCGGCACGAGCGCCGGGTCGCCGAACTCGACTACTGGCGCGCCATCGCCGCCACCTCCGACCCGCTCCTCGGCAGCCGTGAACTCGACCCCGCCGTCGACCGGGTGGAGCGCGTGCGCTCGGTCGATATCGAGATGCCCGAGACCGTCACCGCCGCCCTGCTCACCACACTGCCCGCGCTGTTCGACGGCGGTGTCGAGGACGCGCTGCTCGCCGCGCTCGGACTCGCCGTCCTGCGCTGGCGTTCGCGAGCCGACCAGTCCCTACTGGTGCGCATGGAGGGCCACGGACGGCAACAGGAGATCATTCCCGGAGCCGACCTGTCCCGCACCATCGGCTGGTTCACCAGCGTGTACCCGGTCCGCCTCGACTTCGCGGGCCTCTCGATCGACGACGCCCTCGGCGGCGGCACAGCGCTCGGCTCGGCCATTCGCGCGGTCAAGCACCAGCTGCTCGCCGTACCGGACAAGGGCATGGGTTACGGCATGCTTCGCTACCTCAATCCGGAGACGGCACAACGGCTTCCGCGACAGGTGCCCGGACGGATCGGCTTCAACTACCTCGGACGCTACGGCGCGGCGGATATCCCGGCCGGGCTGGAAGGATTGGGCTGGCTGCCCACCGACGAATTCGGTGACCTGCACGCCACCGAACACCCCAGCGTGCCGGTGACGGCGGAGGTCGAGATCAATGCCGTGGTGGTCGACGACAGATTGCAAGCGAGCTTCTCCTACCCCGAAACCCTGTTCGGCCGCGCCGAAGTGGAGTCGCTCGCGCGGTTGTGGAGCGAAGCGCTCACGGCCACAGCGGCTTTCGCCAGCACCGACGCCGCCCGCGAAGCGGCCGACGCCGAAGCCCGGTACCTCGCCGAGCGAGCCGCTGCCGAACACGCTGCCACCCAAACGGATTCGTCACCCGGACTCGGCCTGGACGTGGTGCTGCCCATCCGCCCGGGTGGCACCGAACCCGCCCTGTTCTGTATCCACCCCTCCTCCGGTATCGCCTGGACCTACCTCGGACTCGCCGACGCCCTCGCACCCGGCCGCCCCATCTACGGCCTGCAAGCGCCGGACCTGTCCGGCCAGCCCGCCGCCCGCAGCATCGAGGAGTTCGCGCGCCGCTACGTACGCGAAATCCGCCGCCTGCAACCGGAAGGCCCATACCACGTGCTCGGCTGGTCCTTCGGCGGTCTCATCGCCCACGCGGTGGCGACCCAACTCGACGCCGAGGGCGCGCGGGTCGGCGTGCTCGCCCTGCTCGATGCCGACAGCGCCGATATCGACGGCGACAGTATCGACAGGCTCAGCGCCGGAGCCTTCATCGCCACCTTCGGCCACGTCTTCGGCATGACCGATATTCCGGCCGAGGCCAGCGCGCAGGAAGCCGCCGATCTCATTCGGGACCGCATGGGCGGGGTGGAACTCGTGGACGCCGCCACCCTGGAGCGCATGGCGGACTCCTACAACTCCTCCGCCCGCACCCGCACCGGCTACCGGCGGCCCGTATTCCACGGCGACGCACTGTATTTCCACGCCACCGTCGACTCCGAACCGATCTTCGGGCCGGAGGGCTGGCGACCGCACATCACCGGCGACATCACCACCCACGACATCGATGTCACCCATGACGAACTCACCACCCCACACGCGTTGGCGGCCATCGCCCGCGTCCTCGACCAACACCTTGGAGGCAGGCCATGAGTATCGACGGCGACGCGATCGGCGGCGGAGTCGTCGTCGACGGCATCGAGAAATCCTTCGGCAGCGTGAAAGCCCTGCGCGGCATCGACTTCAAGGCCGCACCCGGCGAGGTGCTCGGCATACTCGGCCCCAACGGGGCCGGTAAGACGACCACCGTGAACATTCTGTCCACCCTCATCGCACCCGATTCCGGGCGCGCGCTGGTCGCCGGGCACGATGTCGTCACCGACGCCGCCGCGGTGCGCCGCCGCATCATGCTCACCGGACAGTTCGCGGCCCTCGACGACGGCCTCACCGGCTACGAGAATCTCGTGATGTTCGGGCGGCTCATGGGATTGCGCAAACGCGCCGCCCGCCTGCGCGCCAAGGAACTGCTGGACGAATTCGATCTCGACGACGCCGCCAAACGCCGCGTCGGCACCTACTCCGGCGGTATGCGCCGCCGCATCGACATCGCGTGCGGACTCGTGGTGCGCCCCGAGGTGGTCTTCCTCGACGAACCCACCACCGGGCTGGATCCCCGCAGCCGCCAAGGGGTCTGGGATCTCGTCGGCGGATTCCGCAAACACGGCATCACCACGCTGCTCACCACGCAGTACCTGGAGGAGGCCGACGCGCTGTGCGACCGCATCATCGTCATCGACCACGGCGTGGTCATCGCCGACGGCACCGCCGATGAACTCAAATCCCGCACCGGCGGCAGTTACTGCGAGATCGTGCCGCTGCGGCTCGAGGACCTCCCGGCCATCGTCACCGCACTCGGACCGCTGGTACCCGACGCGAATCGCCTTGCCCTGACCGGTGATTCGGACCGCCTCGCCATACCCGCGCCGGACGGCGCGAAAACACTCGCCGAGGCGCTGCGCCGACTCGACAGCGCCGGAATCGAACTCGTCGACATCGCGCTGCGGCGGCCCTCCCTCGACGACGTATTCCTCAATCTCACCGGACATCTCGCCGACGGGCAGGCCGAGTCGTGACCGCCGCCGTCTGGCTCACCAATGTCCGAGCCACCCCCGCCACCCTGCAACAGTGGTGGGTGCTCAGCGTGCGGCTCATCGTGCCCGCCATCAAATCCGGCGACATCCTCAATATGGTGTTCGCGCCCATCGTGTTCACCGCCAGCTTCTACATCCCGCTCAACCGCATCATGTCCTTCGCCGGAACGGGATTCAGCAGCTACGCGCAGTTCATGGCGCCCATCGTCATGCTGCAGGCTGCGTCGTTCACCGCCATCTCCGCCGCCTTCCGCGCCTCCACCGACGCGGTCTCCGGCCTCGACCGGCGCTTCGACGCCATGCCCATCCACCCGCTCGTCCCCACCGCGGCGCGCATGTCCGGCAATATCTTCCGGCTCCTCGTCGCCGTCACCTCGGCGCTGATCGCCACCCACGTCATCGGCTTCCGCTTCCGCCTCGACGCCTGGCACACCCTCGGATTCATCGGACTCACCCTGCTCATCGGGCTCGCCTTCTGTATCGGGGCCGATGTCATCGGCACCGTCTCCAAGAGCCCCGAGGCCACCACCCAGCTGCTCGTGCTCCCGCCGCTCATTCTCGGCATGCTCTCCACCGGCCTCGCTCCCGCCACCCAATTCCCGCAGTGGGTCCAGGGTTTCGTGCGCAACCAACCGGTCTCGCAATTCGCCTACGGCCTGCGCGCCCTCGCCGGGGACACCCGCGGCAACGCGGGCGCGGTCACCTGGTCGCTCATGACCCCGCCGCTGCTGTGGATCGCGGGCATTGTCGCGGTTTCGGTGCTGCTGACCATTCGACTCAACCAGCGGAGGTCCTGACATGGCCATCTCCATGCCCGAACCCACCGCGGTCCGCGAATCCGAGAACTCGCCGGTCGCACTGGTCCGCCACACCTGGATTCAGGTGCAGCGACTCCTGCTGCGCTGGGTGCGCGACCCGGTCACCCTCCTGGAAACGCTCATCATCCCGTGCCTGCTGCTGCTCATGCTCGACATCGTGGTGGGCAGCCCCATCCAGAAGTTCACCGGCAGCGACGCCCTCTACGGCTCGGTGCCCATGGTGGCGCTGGTCGGCGCGCTGTCGGGCAGCATCGCCAGCGGCGTCATGCTCGGCCGCGAACGCAATGCCGGACTGCTCGCCCGCTTCTGGGTGCTGCCCGTCCACCGCGCCTCGGGCCTGGCCTCGCGCATCGTCGCCGAGGGCTGCCGCATCTTCGGCGGCAGCGTGGTGATCATCGCCTTCGGTATGGCACTGGGCTTCCGATTCCAGCAGGGACCGCTGCACACCCTCGCCTTCTTCGTCCTGCCGGTGCTGTTCGGGCTGTCCTTCGCCACCCTGGTCATCGCGGTCGCGGTCTTCACCGCCAGCTCCGGCCTGGTCGAGAGCATCACCATCGTCACCTCGCTGCTCATGTTCTTCAGCACCGGCTTCGTTCCGCTGCTCGCCTACCCGGACTGGATTCAGCCCATCGTGCGCAATCAGCCCATGTCGGTGGCGGTCGACGCCATGCGCGCCCTGGCCGAGGGCGGGGCGCTGGCGCGGCCGCTGTCCACCATGCTCATCTGGTCGGTCGCCGCCATCGCCCTGTTCGCCGTCCCCGCCGCCATCGGCTACCGCCGCGCCAGCCGCCGCTGAACCCCACGGAGAAAGGCAAATACGGCAATCCAGACCCCTTACGCGAAATACCTCGCATCCCGCGCGTCGAGATCGCTCCGTGACCCGAGGACGGCACTAAGCTGACCGCCGTGCTCGATCCCCAGAACCCCGTCGCGCCCCATCCGGATATCGCCCACCTCGCGCCCCTGCTCGGCACCTGGCGCGGCAACGGCCACGGCGAATATCCGACCATTCAGCCGTTCGACTATCTGGAGGAAGTGCACTTCGGCCATGTCGGCCGCCCGTTCCTCACCTATCGGCAGCGCACCCGCGCCGCCGACGGCAGCCGACCCATGCACGCCGAGACCGGCTACCTGCGCCCCAACGGCCGGGACCGCATCGAGCTCATCCTGGCCCACCCCACCGGCATCACCGAGATCTGCGAGGGCAGCCTGGTCGCCGAGAACGGCGACCTGCGCATCGAGCTCGACTCCACCACCATCGGCCGCAGCAGTACCGCGAAATCGGTCACGGCCCTGGGTCGCTCGTTCACGCTCGCGGGCGACAGCCTCGACTACACGCTGCGCATGGCCGCGGTCGATCAGCCCCTCCAGCACCATCTCGCGGCAACGCTGCGTCGCGACAACTGACTCGGTGCCCACGGCCGAAAATTTTACAAACCTACTTTTAGGTATGTGACCTGCATCACCGTAGTTGGACGGGCGTGCGGCAGGGCACTCATGGGTTGTGCCGTGAATCAGTCCGTTCTACCGTTTGTTTCGGCGGCAAACAGTCAGCCAACCCTAAAGCAGTACCGGTTTACCGAAACAGACCGTTCGGGTCTCCTTACTCGCCCCACACCCAGGGAGTAGGACATGCAGCGTTCGGCCCTTCTGCTCGTCACCACCGCCGGGATCATCCTGGCCGGAACCGCCGCGACCGAGATTCTCGGCGACGAATCCGGTCCACCACCGGCAGTGCGTAGTCTCAGCCAGCAATCCCAGCACTTCGTGCTCGAGGCCGAGAGCGGTGCGATACAGCCCGCCGCGTGTGTGAAACTCTCCTCCGGCCGCTATGCCATCCAGCCGAATACCGAACTGAAGTCGACCATTCGCTGACGCTCGCGGGCCGCGACTCAGTAGCCCGCTGGAAGCGCAGTCAGCATCTCCCTCGTTACCGCCACAGCATTGTCCGAACTGCCCGCTTTGACGAGTAGCGTCGCGAACGCCATATCCCCGCGGTAGCCGATGAACCACGAGTGCGAACCGCCCTCCACCTCGGCCTCGCCCGTCTTGCCGTAGACCTCGCCCATATCGGCGATGCGTTCGGCGGTACCTCCGGTCACCACCTTGCGCATCATCGTGCGCAGGCCCTCGATCACCTTCGGGTCGATGGCCGGGCGCTGTCCGTCGATGGTGGTGTCGTGGCCCGCGATCAGATACGGCACGGGGGCCGAGCCGTTGGCGATGGTCGCCGCGGCGAGCGCCATGCCGAACGGGCTGACCACCACCTTGCCCTGACCGATACCGTCCTCCGCGCGCTGCACCAGGCCCTTGGACTCGGGCACCTGCCCCGACACCGTCGGCAGTCCGGCCACCGTGTAGTCGGGTCCGATGCCCAGCTGCGCCGCCGCCAGATGCAGTGCGTCGTCGGGCAATTGGCTGGAGAGCTTGGCGAAGGCGGTATTGCAGGAGCGTTCGTAGGCCGTCGCCAGCGGGACATCGCCGACGGTGAAGAGGTTGTAGTTCGGAATCGTGCGCTCGCCGATGGTGATTCGGCTGGGGCACGGAACCACGGTGTCGGGCGTGGCGAGGCCCTCGTTCATGGCCGCGGCGGCGGTGATGGTCTTGAAGGTCGAGCCGGGCGGGTACAGGCCCGAGGTGGCGACCGGTCCGTCGCGGTCGGCCTCCTTGTTCTGCGCCACCGCCAGAATCGCGCCCGTCGACGGCTGGATCACGACCATCATGGCCTTCTCCGCGCGTGCGCCGACCGCGCGCTGCGCGGCGATCTGGACATAGCGGTCCAGGCTGAGCGAGAACGACGGGGTCGGCTGCGGCCGAACCTCGTTCAGCACATCGACATCCACGCCATTGGAGTTCTTGGAGACCACCATCCAGCCCGCGCGGCCGTCGACCTCGTCGATGACGGTCTTGCGCACCTGGGTGAGCAGATCCGGTGCGAACTCACGGTCGGTGCGGACCATGTCCCACTGCTTGGTGACGGTGACGCCGGGCAGACCCAGCAGGGCGGTACCGAGCTTGTTGTACTCCCACTCGCTGAGAACCTCCACCGGATAGCTGCCGCCGTCGGCCTTGCGAGCGGCATCGAGCAGTGCGGCGGTGGTCAGCTCCGGATCGATCGGATTCAGCGCGGCGACAAGGGCATTGGCGACATAGATCGGATCGGGGGCGTCGGCCGGGGTGAACACCACCCGGTGCACCGTGCCCGGCACCAGGACATCGCTGCCGGAGCGTTCGTTGACGCGGGCGCGCGGGGCCGGGGTGGCGCGCAGCTCGAGGGTTTGGGTGTCGCCCAGGCGCGGATGGATATCGGCCGCCGTCCAGCGCACCGTCCACCGACCCTCGGCGCGGCCCAACTGCAATTGGCCCTTGTAGGTCCAGACCCGGTCCTTGGGCAGCTTCCAGGAGTAGGTGTAGTCGACGGTGGCGGTGTCACCGGTGACCCGCGCCGCGCCGGAGGACACCTCGAGGCTCTCGGCCTGGAGCTGCTGCCAGGCCGAAGACAATGCGGCGCTTGCCTTCTCGGGCAGATTGGTGAGCCGCGCGGCGGCCTCGGCGTCACCGCTGGAGAACGCGTCGAAGAAGGCCTCGGCGGTGGTCGCGGGACGCTGCGGGCCGGAGGAGCATCCGGCGGCGGCAATCATCACCGCCGCGGCGAACAGCAGGGTCAGCATGCGCGTGGACATCGGGACAGATGCTAGGGCCAACTTACCGCAAACCTGCGGGGACACACTGCACCGGAACGTATTTCGGTGCCAGGACACACTCAGTCGAGCAGAACTGTCGCGAATGTAGCGATTTGCCGGAATCCGACCTTGGCGTAGGCGCGGCGCGCGACATCGTTGTAGCAGTTCACGTAGAGGCTGGCGGTGCGGCCCGAGGCCACCACGGCATTGGCCACCGCCGCCGTGCCCGCGGTGCCCAGCCCGGCCCCGCGCCGGTCGGGGTGCACCCAGACGCCCTGGATCTGGCCGGTGCGCTTGGACTGCGAGCCGACCTCGGCCTTGTAGACCACCTCGCCGTCCTCGAAACGCGCCCAGGCGCGGCCGGATTCGATGAGATTGGCGACGCGGCGGCGGTAGCTGCGGCCGCCGTCGCCCACGCGCGGGTCGATCCCGATCTCCTCGGTGAACATGGCGATGGCGGCGGTGAGGTAGCGCTCCAACTCCTCGGGGCGCACCCGGCGCACCTTCAGATCGGGCGCGGCCGCGGCCGTGCGTTCCAGCGCCAGCAGCGGCTGATCCGGACGCAATTCGCGCTCCGGACCCCACTGGTCGGCCAGCAACTCCCACAGCGGCAGCGCCAGTTCGCGGCGGCCCACGATGGACGAGCAGATCCGCGGACCCCGGACGGCGCGATCGGCGAAGGCGCGCAGATCATCCCGAGATCCGCGCAGCGGCACCAGATTCGCGCCCGAGAAGCACAGCGACTCACCCGGCCCGCCGCGGCTCCACAACTCCCCGTAGGTACCCCTGCTGTCCAGCCCGTACTCCTGCAGTCGGGCCGCCACCATGCAGCTCGCCACCGGGTCGGTATCGAGCACGCGCAACACCTGCGTCAGATCGCGGTTCGCGAGCGAACGAGCTCCCGAAACCTTGGTCCGGCGGGTCGGCTCCAGCACACTCCGCACGTTCACAGCCTGCCACGACTTCTGAAAACGCGCCGTGTGTATGCGGAAAGCCCCAGCCTGTCCTCAGGTTTACTCAGCTGACGCTGACCACCGGCTCGCCCGCGCCCGCCTGCTCCCCCATCTCCTCGGCGAGGCGCATGGCCTCCTCGATGAGGGTTTCGACGATCAGGTGCTCGGGCACGGTCTTGATGACCTCGCCCTTGACGAAGATCTGGCCCTTGCCATTGCCGGAGGCCACGCCCAGATCGGCCTCGCGGGCCTCGCCCGGACCGTTCACGACGCAGCCCATGACGGCCACGCGCAGCGGTACCTCCATACCCTCGAGTCCGGCGGTCACCTCGTTGGCCAGGGTGTAGACATCCACCTGCGCGCGTCCACAGGACGGGCAGGAGACGATTTCGAGCTTGCGGGGGCGCAGGTTCAGCGACTGCAGGATCTGGTTGCCGACCTTCACCTCCTCCACGGGCGGGGCGGAGAGCGACACGCGAATGGTGTCGCCGATGCCCTGGGATAGCAGCGCGCCGAAGGCGGTGGCGGACTTGATGGTGCCCTGGAAGGCCGGACCGGCCTCGGTGACGCCGAGGTGCAGCGGGTAGTCGCAGGCGGCGGCGAGCTGGCGGTAGGCCTCCACCATGACGACGGGATCGTTGTGCTTGACCGAGATCTTGATATCGCCGAAGCCGTGCTCCTCGAAGAGCGAGGCCTCCCACAGCGCCGATTCGACGAGCGCCTCCGGGGTGGCCTTGCCGTACTTCTCGAGCATGCGCTTGTCGAGCGAACCGGCGTTCACGCCGATGCGGATCGGGATACCGGCGGCACCGGCGGCCTTGGCGACCTCGCCGACGCGACCGTCGAATTCCTTGATATTGCCCGGGTTCACGCGCACCGCGGCGCATCCGGCGTCGATGGCGGCGAAGATGTAGCGGGGCTGGAAGTGGATATCGGCGATGACCGGGATCGGGGACTTCTTGGCAATGGCGGCGAGGGCGTCGGCGTCCTCCTGCCGCGGGCACGCCACACGCACGATATCGCAGCCGGACGCGGTGAGTTCCGCGATCTGCTGCAGCGTGGCATTGACGTCATGGGTCCTGGTGGTGGTCATGGACTGCACCGAGACCGGGAATTCGCTGCCGACCCCGACCTTGCCCACCATCAACTGGCGGGTCTTGCGCCGGGGTGCGAGGACGGCCGCCGGTGCGGACGGCATCCCCAATGCGATGGCACTGCTCACGATCGCCTGCCTACTTTCGTCTTTGTCCTCACCCGTTCCGGTCCCGAGTCTAGTGACGCCCAGGTACCGGCCGCTCTGTGACAGCGGCGACAAGGCTACGCCGCGCCGCCACCGCCCCGCGAATCGAGTGACCCCTACGCTTGGTATTCGTTCCAGCGACCGGAAAGGTATCGGCCCAGCAAGTGAAAGTGCAGATTCCTGATTCGTGGCCGACCACCCCCGAAGAGGCCATCGCCCTACAAGACAGACTCCGCCCCCGCGTAGTCGCCGAAAACCCCGCTCCCCCCGCCTTCCGCACCGTCGCGGGCCTCGATTCCGCCTACGACGACGACGGCAACGTGGCCGCGGTCGCCGTAGTACTAGACCTCGCCACCCTCGAAACGATCGACACCGCCACCGCCCGCGGCCACACCGACTTCCCCTACGTCCCCGGCCTACTAGCCTTCCGAGAACTCCCCACCACCATCAAGGCCCTCCAAAGCCTTTCCACCACACCGGATCTCATCATCTGCGACAGCCAGGGCCTGGCCCACCCCCGCCGCTTCGGCTTCGCCTGCCACCTCGGCCTGCTCGTCGACCTGCCCACCCTCGGCGTGGCCAAGAACGTGTGGGGCGACTACGAGGAACCTGCCCGCGAGCGCGGGTCCTACAGCGAGATCACCCTCGACGGCGAGCCGGTCGGCCGCGCCTTACGCACCCGCACGGACGTGAAACCGGTCTACGTCTCCGTCGGTCACAAGATCGATATCGACACCGCCTGTGAGCAGGTGCTGGCACTCACGCCCGAATTCCGGCAACCGGAAACGACGCGTCGCGCCGACCGGCTGTGCCGTCGACTGCTCGCCGAGGGCACAGCCTGAGCAACCGCGCGGATTCAGATGCGAGCACCCTTCTCCTGATTGCAACGGCGGCACAGGATTTGCAGATTCTCGACGCTTGTCGCGCCCCCTTGGCTCCACGGAATGATGTGGTCGAGCTCGAGATATTCGCCCGCGGAGCACTCTCGACACCGGCCGCCGTCGCGTTGCCACACGGCTGTTTTCACGTGCTGGGGTATCGAGCGCGAGTCGCGCTGGCCCGGCGCCAGGACGAGGCGCTTGGCGACGCGCAGCGTGCCTTCCAGAACCGCGGCGACGTACTCCGCGTCCGGCACGCTGTAGGTGCCGCCGCCCTTGGCGGTGGTCGCGGCTATGACCACGGTGCCGTACTCCGGACGAATCGACAGGATCTTCGTCCAGGGCAGTTCGGTTCCGGCCGTCGCGCCGACGAAACGCAGTTTCTTGCTGCTCGCGACCAGTCTGCCCGGAGTGTGTTTGGGGCCGCTGGCCAGGAACCTGATTTGCGTGGCGTTGACATCGACATGCAGCAGTTCGCCGGAGTCCAGGTGCAGATCCGGGCGGTGCAAGTTCGGTAGATCGCCCGCTCGGACCTGGGTCAGCGACCGGCCACGTTCCATGCGCTGGGTCAACTGCCCGAGGTGCTGTGCGGCGTGCGACAGATCCACCGCGGTCCGCAGGTCCGCGAGCAGTTGATGGAAGGTCGTCAGTTCCTCGGCTTCGATCTCACCATCGGCGAAGGCGAAGGCCACGAACCGCTCCAGGTGCGCGATCGCCAGCGGGCGCAGCGCCTCCCGTCCGGTCTGCTCGTTGATCATCTGGAACCGCAGCGCCACCCACAGCTCGTCCCACCGCTGGCCGCGTGGGCCGTCGGCGGAGAGCACCTGCCACGCCTGCTGCCGCCAGGTTTCCATGAAGCCGTTGACCTCGTTCTCGCACCAGCGGCACGGTGCTGGCGCGCCGAACCGCGGGACGCGTACCTGACGGCCGCAGCGCTGACAGATCGCCGGGTCGGCGGGGAAGGTCTGGCGGAAGTCGTCGGTCCACGCCGTGCCACTGAACCACCGCAGACGAGCGGGATCTGTCGGGCTCGGGTACCACCCGGGAGCCATCGTCGGCTGGGGAGAGGCCGGAACCGGCATGGGCGGAGGCGGAGCGGGGAAGGGCGTCGGCTCGGGGCCGCCGATCGGAGGCGCGGGTGGGTCGGCGGGCTCGTCGTCCACCTCGACACCGAATTCCTCTGCCAGACCGCGCAACCCGCTGTCCCAGCCCTGTCCGACGGCGCGGAATTTCCAGCCGCCGTCGCGGCGGTAGAACTCGCCGATCAGCATGGCGGTGACGGCCTCGCGCTGCCCCACCTCGAAGGACACCAGTTCCCCGCGCGGCTCGCGAATGGTGAGCGTGAGGCCGTGCACGTCGCGGAAGGATCCCTGGTCCACCGCACCGACGACCGCGATCGTGGCGACCTCCGGTTCGACGGTGACCAGGGTGACCTCGATGGTGCCGTCCAGCGTCACCGCGCCCGACGGGTGCTTGGGCGCGTTGAAGAAGACGAAGTCGTCGTTGCTGCGGATCTTCCCCGACTCCGCGAGCAGCAGGGCCATCACATCGACCCCCTCGCTCGATCCGGCCAATCCGACCGATACGGCCGAGGCCGCGATGGGCACATTCGCCCCACGCGTGAGCTTCACGAACACCATTCCTTCATACGCGCGACTGCTGGCGAGACCCCCGCCGCGCCAGGATGTTCGGTGTTCGCACCGCAATCGTTCCGAGCCCAGAGAAATGATCCCTCGGCGAGACATTACCCGCGGATCCCGACAGCCACAGACGAATGCGGGCACCGCGAAAAGCGGTGCCCGCGAAAGGAATTCGACCGGTCGCTACGGGAACAGTTTGACCGGGTTGACGATGTCGGCGGCGAGGGTCAGCAACATGTACGCGCCGCCGAGGACGACGACCACGTAGGTGGCGGGCATGAGTTTGAGGTAGTCGACCGGGGCTCCGTCGGGGAGGCCTTTGCGGTTGCGGAAGATGTTGCGGATCTTCTCGTAGAGGACTACCGCTATGTGGCCGCCGTCGAGGGGGAGCAGGGGGAGCAGGTTGAAGGCGCCGAGGAAGAAGTTGAGGCTGGCGAGGACGAGGATGAACAGGCCCCATAGGCCGTGTTCGGCGGTTTCGCCGCCGATTCGGCTCGCGCCGTAGACGGAGACGGGGGTTTCGGGGTCGCGTTCGCCGCCGGTGACGGCCTCCCAGAGGTCGCCGACCTTCTGCGGCATCTGGGCCAGGGACTGGACGGTGCGGACGGCCATATCGCCGGTGAAGGCTCCGGCGGCGGGGATCGCGCCGAGGAGGTCGTATTCGACGGGCGGGCCGGAGGAGTCCTGGCCGACGCCCACTTTGGCGACGGTCTTGGACTTGCCGTCCTTGTCGTAGACGGTCACCAGTTGGGGGGTGACCGGGACGGTGAGGGTCTGGCCGTCGCGCTCGATCGTGTAGGTGAACTGGCTGGTCTGCTTCTCGGTCTCGGCCTTGAACTGATCCCAGGTGTCGATCTTGGTGCCGTTGACGGCGGTGACCAGATCGCCGCGCTGGAGTCCGGCCTGCTGGGCGGGGCCGGTACCGGTGCACGGCAGCGCCTTGCCGTCGGGGCCCTGGCTGGATACGCAGCCCATCGCGCCGAGCTGGGTCTCCGGCGGCTGGGTCAGATGCGGCAGACCCCAGGTCACCGCGAGCAGCACGATGAGCAGGTAGCCGAGCAGGAAGTTCATCAGGATGCCGCCGGACATGACGAACAGGCGCTTCCAGGTGGCCTGTCGGTACATGGCGCGGTCGAGCTCCTCGGGCTCGAGCTCGTCGAGGGCGGTCATACCCGCGATATCGCAGAAACCGCCCAGGGGCAGGGCCTTCAGGCCGTACTCGGTCTCACCGCGCCGGAACGAGAACACCTTCGGGCCGAAGCCGATGAAGTAGCGCCGCACCTTCATGCCGGTCGCCTGCGCCGCCCACATGTGGCCGCATTCGTGCAAGGCCACCGATACGGTGATACCGAGGGCGAACAGGGCGAAGCCGATCGCGAACACCATGCGGTATCGAACCCTCCTAGCTAGCTGCGCACGTATGTGCGGGCACAGTCACGCGCCCACGTATCCGCCGCGAGCACCTCGTCCAAAGTACTGGGTTCCGCCGACCAGCGGTCGGCGGACTCGACGACACGTGCCACGGTGCGCACGATGTCCGGGAAGCGGATCACCCCGTCGAGGAAGGCCTGCACGGCGACCTCGTTGGCCGCGTTGTAGACCGCGGTGACACAGCCACCCGCCATCCCCGCCTGCCGCGCCAGTTCGACCGCCGGGAACACCGTATTGTCCACGGGCTCGAAGGTCCAGGTGGAGGCCGTCGAGAAATCGCAGGCGGCCGCCGCGCCGGGCACGCGATCCGGCCATCCGAGGGCCAGCGCGATGGGCAGTTTCATATCGGGCGGACTGGCCTGAGCCAGGGTGGAGCCGTCGGTGAAGGTGACCATGGAGTGCACGATGGACTGCGGGTGCACGGTCACGTCGATGCGGTCATAGGGCACGCCGAAGAGCAGATGCGTCTCGATGAGCTCGAGCCCCTTGTTCACCAGGCTCGCCGAGTTCAGGGTGTTCATCAGACCCATGGACCAGGTCGGATGCGCCTTGGCCTCACTGGGATTCACCGACTCGAGCATCTCGGCGGTCCAGCCCCGGAAGGGCCCGCCGGAGGCGGTGAGCACCAGGCGGTCCACCTCGTCGGCGCGGCCGCCGCGCAGGCATTGGGCCAGGGCGGAGTGCTCCGAATCCACCGGCACGATCTGGCCGGGCGCGGCGGCGCGGGTCACCAGGGAGCCGCCCGCGACGAGCGATTCCTTGTTGGCCAGGGCGAGGCGTCGACCCGATTCGAGGGTCGCGAGGGTCGGCTCCAAGCCGAGCGAACCGACCAGCGCGTTGAGCACCACATCGGCGTCGGTACGCCGCACCAGTTCCGCCGCGGCGTTCGGGCCCGCCAGCGCCACACCGAGTTTCGCGGCGGCGGCCTCGTCGGCGACGGCCACGTTGCGGGTGCCGGTCGCGGCGATCTGGCTGGCCAGGAGTTCGGTATTGCCGCCGCGCGCGGCCAGACCCACCACTTCGAATCGGTCCGGATTGGCCGCGATCACCTCGAGGGCCTGCGTGCCAATGGAACCGGTGCTGCCCAGCAGCAGGACTTTCACAACGTCGGACACGCGCCTATTGTCTCCTGACTCGATTCGGCTCACCCCACGCCGCCACCCTGCTGGCTACGACGCCCGGTCGTATGCCACCATATTGGCCAGCAATGGATTCGAGCCATGGAGGAGCGAAAGTGGCCACTTCGGAAGTGGAGCCCGCCCACAGCGCCGGTGTAGTCACCAAGGTCGACGAGGCCGAGGTTCCTTCCGCCGCCTGGGGTTGGAGCGGTGAGTCGAAGAAGACCTTCCGCATTGCCGGATGGTTCGTCGTGCTGGCGCTGCTGGCCATGCTGTTCGAGAACCAGCAGGGCAGCTCGTCGGGTTCGGGCAATATCGGCTACATCTTCTTGATCGTCTCCGCCCTGGGGCTCGCGGGCGTTCTGATTCGCGACTCGATTCTGTCGCGCAAGCCTCGGTAGGTTTCGAGCCTGAATACGCGAATCGGGCCGGGTCACATGGTGACCCGGCCCGATTCGCGGTATTGCGCCCGAGAACTACTGGTTCTGCGGATCGTTCAGGCGGTTGACCAGAATGATGCCGACGATGATCGCGGCGGGCACACCGGTCAGCACCAGACCGGCGGCGGCACCGAGCGCGATACCCGCGGCGGCACCGGGCAGGCAGCCGACCGCGAGGCCGAGCACGCCGCCGAACAGGCAGCCGACGACGGCGCCGACGAGGGTGCCGACCAGCGTGCCGATCGAGGTGGCCAGGCCGAACTGGGTGGCGGCGGCCGAGAGGGCGTCGTCCATGGCGTCCTGACGGACCACGTCGTGGCGCATGGAGTCGGCGACCGGGCGAGCCGCGGCCGGATCCTTGACCGGGGTCAGCACGGCGCGCAGCCCGTCGACGCTGGCGTCGATCGGGTAGACCAGATCGTTGAGGGTGTAGTTCAGCGGAACGGCGGTCAGGACCGTGCCCTGATTGTCGACCACCTGGAGCTGACCGTTGTCGGTGGTCAGCGAGCCGCCGTCGGTGTCCACCACGATGGAGTCGCCCTCGATCTTGGCGTTCCAGTGGATGGCGGGAAGCACCTGGTTGATGCCCTGGTTGACGCCGTCGATCACCGAGGGGACGACGGGCGAGGGGGCGGGGGCAACATCCGCGTAGGAGGTGCCGGAGGCGATGCCGAGAGCCGCGATGACCAGAGCCGAGGTTGCGGCGACCTTCTTGAACTTCATATGACTGCGTCGCTTTCGAACAGCGGTACGCGCTACCAACTTTCCTGGAGCGCGGGTCCTCGGTGAGCACCCATGGTCAAGTGTCCAGGGAATTGTTGCTGAGATGTAACTTAGAAACTGCTGAGCGTAAGGGAAGCGTTAACAGGAACCGACCTGGAGTACGAAAAGTACTGGCGCTGACAGGCTTTCGGACTATTCGACGGCATTTATGATCTACGCCACTAAACCTGCGAAATCAGACATTTGCGGTATGGGTCACAGGCTATAAGTGCAGCTAGCGACCTCGCCGACGTGTGTTTCGCTGACTGGATGATCGCCCGCGACCGGCGTCGGGCCGCTTGACGGCACCGGTTCGATTACCGGCGCGCGCGGACTTCTTCGCGGCCGTCTTATTCGGCTGCTCATCGTTAGCCGCACGTCCGGACGGGGATCGGGAGCTGCGTTCGGTGCGCCCGCGCACGATGCCCACGAACTCCTCGGTGGTGTCCGAGGTCGCCTCGATCGGCCAGGCCAGCGCGATCTGGGTGTCCGGCACATCGGTGACGGTCCGGAACACGACATCCTTGCGGTGATGCAGGCGCGCTATCGAGTGCGGCACGATGGCGACGCCGACATTGGCGGCCACCAATTCGATGGCCGCGGCGGCTTCATCCAGATTCGTGGTGTCCTGGAGGCGCTCGTCGGCGAGCTCCGCGGTGCTCACCTCGTCGTAGACCGAGATGGGGTGGTCCTTCGGGACGACCACGACCGGCACCTCGTGATACAGCGGGATGGCGTGCATACCGTCGCGGTCGATGGGCAGGCGGACGAAGCACATGTCCACGCGTCCGTCGCGCAGTGCGGCGTCCTGTTCGCCCTGCGCGATGACGATCATCCGCAGCCGCTGCTCGGGAAACCGCTCCCCCCACTTGCGTTCCCATTTGGTGGGCGTGACGCCGGGGACGAATCCGACCCGCAGCACAGGGGTGTCGGACGGCGCGTGATCGCTCATTCCTGTCAGCGTATTGCACCGCCGGAAAAGCTCTGGCAACCCTGCCCGATAGGCTTGTTCGGTGAGCCCGGACCAGAAATCGCAGACCATGAAGCCGCTGACGGCGGCCAACAAGCTCGGCATCTACCTCCCCGCGACCCCGGAGGAGTTCCGCGCCAATCCGATTTCCCGCGCCCAACTCGACGAACTGCGCGCCGATCCGCCCCAGTGGCTGATCGAGCTGCGCGCCAACGGTCCCTTCCCCCGCGATATCACCGCCCGCAAGCTCGGCATCACCAACAGCGGCCTGTCCCGCGCGGAGGTCTCCGACGCGCTGACCGCCACCGAGATCGCGGCCCTGCTGGCCGATCCGCCGGAGTGGCTCGAGCGCGAGCGGGAGAACGCCGCGAACGTGCGCAAGGAGGAGGCGCGGGTGAAGGCGCAGCGCGAGGAGCGCCGGGCCGCGTCCAACCGGCCCGCGCGGCATCGCGGCGAAGGCTGGTAGTCCGCGCGAATCACGGTGCGGCACCGCCGGTTTCCCGCGGCCGAATGCGCTGTCGGCGAATGTCGATGCCTGCCGTCGGTGATCTACGGCAGGATACGGCGGTATGACAGAACAGCGTGCCGTATTCATCAGTGGAGCCGCCGCCGGTATCGGCCGGGCGATCGCCGACCGGTTCACCGCGGGCGGCTGGCTGGTGGGTCGGTACGACATCGACGAGGCGGCGGTGCGGTCGGCCGCCTCGGGTCCCGCCGGTCGCCTCGATGTCACCGATCCCGAGTCCTGGCTCGAATGCCTGGACGAATTCCACGATGCCGCGGGGCGTTTGGACCTGCTGGTCAACAATGCGGGCATTCTCAGCTCGGGGGCATTCGAGGAGATTCCGCTGCACCGGCATCACCAGATCATCGCGGTGAATGTGAACGGCGTGCTCAGCGGCTGCCATCTCGCGTTCGAGCATCTGAAGAACACGGCGGGCTCCCAGGTCATCAATCTGTGCTCCGCCTCGGCCTTCTACGGTCAGCCGGGCCTGGTCTCGTACGCGGCGAGCAAGGCGGCCGTCGCGAGTATCACCGAGGGTTTGGATCTGGAGTGGCGAGCGCATGGGATCGCGGTGCGCGATATCCAACCGTCGTTCGTGGCCACCGCCATGGGCCAAGCCGCCAGTGGCGCAGGCGCTTTCGCGCGTTTGGGCGTGCACCTCACCGCCGAGGACATTGCCGAGGCGGTCTGGCGCACGGCGCGTCGCCGTCGCGGCAAGGTCCATGTTCCGGTTGGGATGCACGCCCGGGTCCTCGGACCGGCCACCCGCCTCGCTCCGGGCCGAATCGCTCGCGCCGCGGCGGCGTTCATCGCGCGCTCCTAGCGCTCAAAAGCCGGGCATGACCTGGAACGAAGAGTGGTGCCACCCAATCCTTTTCGGCTTACCCGTCGGCCAGTCGCTGCGCAGATGCTTGCGGCCGCGGCCCAGTTCCCCGATCTGCCGATAGGAGAGGGCGGCGGCGCTGATGGCCGCGGCCTCCGCCTCCGTGACGGGCATGACGGTGGTGTACATGGCGTCCTCGCCGCCGGACCAGTCCACGAATTCGGTGAAGATCGAGACGAATCGCTGTTCGCAGCGCTCGCAGTGCTTGATCCGCAGGATGAAATGGGGGTCGTCCTCGACCAGTTCATCGGTCGGGCACTGCCGGTAGTAGTTCGACGCCGCTATCGGATCCTCGCCGTAACACGCCTCACAGCCGAATTCTGTTGTGCCTGATGACCCCACGCAGCGATCCTCGCAGAAAGCTCTGATCGGCGGGTGGGACGGCCGAAAAGGTCAATCGTGTGATGGTCCTCGGGGAGGACCGGTGCCGTCCGGCAATCGACCAGCATCTAGTATACAAGTCGTGTCCAAGACGTATTCGAGTGCCGAGCGCGCCTATCACGAGGTCAAGGAGCGGATCCTCAGCGGTGCGCTGCCCGGTGGCGAGCTGGTCAGCGAGAACGAGATCGCGGCGCAGCTCGGCATGTCGCGCACACCCGTGCGGGAGTCGTTCCTGCGACTCGAGACCGAGGGGTGGATGCGGCTGTACCCCAAGCGCGGCGCGCTGGTGGTGCCGGTGCCGCCGCACGAGGCCGAGCATGTGACGCACGCGCGGTATGTCGTGGAGACGGGAGCGGTGCGGGCCCTGGCGGTCACCGATCGGACGGGCGTGCTCGCGGAGCTGACGGAGTCGCTGGCGCGGCAGCGGGAATTGGCGCGGGCCGGGGATCTCGACGCGTTCGCCGTCGTCGACGCCGATTTTCATCGCGCGTATGTGCTGGCGGCCGGAAATCCGCTGCTGGCCGGGTTCTACGACTCGCTGCGGGAACGACAGCGGCGCATGAACAGTGTGGCGCTGCGGCAACGCGGCATCGACACCGACGCCATCATCGCCCAGCACACGCGACTGGCCGCGTTCATCGAGAGCGGGGACGCGGACGGCTTCGCGACGGAATTGGCCGATCACCTGACCCGGGTGCACGGCGTGGAATTGCGGGGCCTGTGATGGCTGTCGCCACCGCCCTCGCGCCGCGCACCGACACCAGAGCGTGGTGGGCGGTCTCCGCCGCCATGTTCGCGATCGCTTGGGGCGGAAACGAATTCACGCCGCTGCTGGTGATGTACAAACAGGAGGGGCTGCCGGTCACCACGGTGGATCTGCTGCTGTTCGAATACGTGCTGGGCATCGTGCCCGCGCTGCTGATCGGCGGGCCGCTGTCGGATCGCTACGGCCGCCGACCGCTCATGCGGCCCGCACCGCTCATCGCAGCGGCCGGATCGCTGCTGCTGGCGTTCGGATCCCATTCCGTGCCCATGCTTTCCGTCGGACGGGTGCTGTGTGGCGTGGCCCTGGGGCTGGCCATGGCGGTCGGGAGCAGTTGGCTCAAGGAACTCTCGCAAGCCCCTTTCGCGCCCGGAACCGCCCAGGGCACCGGGGCACGGCGTTCGGCCATGAGCCTGACCGGTGGTTTCGCGGTAGGTGCGGGCGTCGCCGGGGTGCTGGCGCAGTGGGCTCCACTGCCGGACACCCTCGCCTATCTGATCAACGCGGCGCTGTGTGTGGGCGCGGCGGCTTGGGTCGCGCGGACGCCGGAAACCGCCGCACCGCAACCGAATCCGACGCGGCTACGCGACGATCTGAAGGTTCCCGCGGCCGGGCACCGACGGTTCCGATTCATCGTGCTGCCCGTCGCCCTCTGGCTGTTCACCTCCGCCGCGACGGCTTACGCGATCATGCCGACGCTCATGATGCCGAAGGTGCACGGCGCGCCCATCGCCTTCTCGGCGCTGATCACGGTCATCACCCTGGGCTGTGGGTTCGCGATCCAATCGGTCGCGCGGCGGATCGACCGGCCCGGAACCATTCGGGGCGCGACGCTCGCCCTCACCTTGGTCACCTGCGGAATGGTTGTGGCCGGGGCGAATTCCGCTCAGCTCACGCTGTGGCTCACTGTGGTGACGGCCGTGGTGCTCGGTGCGGGGTACGGCATCGGTCTGGTCGCGGGGTTGCAGGAGATCGAGCGGATCGCCACTCCGGCCGATCTGGCGGGTCTGACCGCGGTCTTCTACGCGGTGTCGTATCTGGGCTTCGCCGTTCCCGCGATCATGGCGGCCCTGCACGATCTGAGGTTCGGCTATCCGTCGATGTTCACCGCTCTCGCACTCGCCGCGGCGGCGTGTCTGGCGCTGCTCGCGCGTGGCCGCCGCGGCTGAGACGTGCGTTACCCGGCGACGAACTCGCGCAGGGTGATCGGGGGACGTCCTGTGAAGCGCTCGATGGTGTCGGTGACTTGGTAGAGCTGGTGGCCGGATCCTATGTCGGAGAACATCTTCCACAGGTGAGAGAGATGTTCGACCGCGACCTCGTCGCGATACAGCGATATGGCGGTGCGTTTCCATTCGTCGGGGTCCACGTCGACGTAGCGGACCCCGAAGGCCTCCGCCGCCTCGCCGACCGTACGGATCTCACCGGCCAGCCACAGCACCGGCTCGACCTCGCCGGGATCGAGCAGCACACCGGCTCCCACGCCCGCGACATCCGCGCCAGCGATCAAGGGCAGCACGGTATCCGGGGAGCCGAGCGGCAGCGCGAGCTCGCCGCTGTGGTCGATGACCACGCGCAGATTCTCGAAGAACACCGCGGCCCGCAGATGTACCGCGCCGATCTGGGCTCGGTCGAGGACCTGTTCGGCGACCCAATGCCTGCGCATGTGCGGTGTGCCCGCGTGCGGGTCCGAGCCGAGCTGCGATACGGCTACGACTCGCTCCAGCGATTCCTGATGGGCGGCGGCCGCGAAAGCCGCTGTGGCATCGAGCATTCCGGCGGTCACCGGATAGGTGAAGTACGCGCGTCGCACGCCCTGGACGGCGGGGAGGACCGTCGTGATCTCGCGCAGATCGCCGACCACGACCTCCGCGCCGAGGTCTTTGAGTTCGGCGGCGCGGGCGTCGTCGGAGTGCACGAACGCGCGGACGGGTCGGTCCGCGCGCAGCAGTGTCTCGACGACCCGACGGCCGGTCGAACCCTGTTGTCCCCCAGCCGCTCCCGTGACAAGTATCGGTTCCACGGTCGCTCTCCTCAGGCTTGTTTCGGCAGGTCGATGGCGAACGCGTCGCGGTCGGCGAGCGCGCCGAGGAATTCCGCCGCGTCGAAGGCCTCTCCGGGGCTTCGCACGCCGCTCTTCACCGCTCCCCCGGCGATTCGCACGGCGGCCTCCACCGAGGCCAACGCGCCCGCTCGCCACAGATCGCGGCCGCGCAGTGATCCGGAGGCCGAGCCGTGCGCGCCGAGAACCTGTGCGGCAATGGTGAATTCACTGTCCGCGCGCTCCTCCGCGGCGACGTGCTCACTGCTGAAAGCCTGCTCCTCCTCGAAGGTGCGTGCGGTGAGTTGTGCCTCCACCGCCTTGGTCGGCGTGTGCCGGGGCACGGTGAAGGCTTCGGGGAACGGCACCGGTGCGATGACGCTGCGCGGGCCGACGGGCGGCGGGAAGGCGAACACCGCATTGCGCGGCTCCACGAATCCGATCTGGAGTTCGCCGTCCGCGAAGCCGATGCGTTCGGTGTCGGCGAACAGCAGCCGGGCCGTATTCACCGCTCCCGTGGTCATTTTCCAATTTGTGACGGCATAGGCCACGGTGATGCGGTCGATATCGGGTACGCCGCGCGCCACCGCGCCCGCGAGCAGATCACCCAGTCCGCCATAGAAACTCAGGCTGGGAATCATGGTGATACCGGCGCGCTGCGCCGCCTCGCCGAGGGTGTCGTATATGCGGCGCACGGGGTGCACCTCGACGGAGTGGTCCACATAGTGACAGCCCGCCTCCGCCGCGGCCTGGGCCACCGGGAGTCCGGTCTCGGCGAAGGGTCCGGCGCAGTTGATGATCACGTCGGCGGAATCGGCAAGCGCCCGTAGGGATTCGGCGTCGTCGAGGCGCGCGGTGAGGGTCCGGGGATGGCTCAGTTCGGTGAGTTTGTCGGGATCGCGGCCGGACAAGAGCACGTCCTTGCCGCGGGAGAGTAGGTCGGTGGTGACCAATCGGCCGGTATGACCGGTGGCACCGTAAACAGCGAAGATCGTCATAGAGATCAACTTCCATACTCGGGGTATGTGTTTCGAGATTTGCATACCCCGGGTACGTAAGTCAATGGGCGCGTGCCGGTTACATTGAGGGCGTGAACGTGCGCCGCACCCAAGCCGAACGATCGGATACCACGACGAGCGAACTCGTCGCAGCCGCCCGTAACCTGTTCGGCCACAAGGGCTACGCGTCCACCTCCATCGCCGCCATCGCCACCGCTGCCGGAGTCACCAAAGGCGCCGCGTACCACCACTTCACCGACAAGGCCGCCCTCTTCCGCGCCGCCTTCGTCGCCGAACAGGAGTGGATGGCAACCGAATTGGAGCAGGTGGCGGCCGCCGCCCCCGACTCCTGGACCGCCCTCCTCGACGGCACCCGCACCTTCCTCGAACGCAGCCTCGACCCCCGCTTCCGCCGCATAGTCATCCTCGAAGCCCCCGCCGTCCTCGGCTGGGAAACGGTCCGAGAAATCGAATCCGCCCACACCCTCCGAGTCCTCAGCTCCGGCCTGGCCCTGGCCGCCGCCGAAAACAAGCTAACCCCGGGCGACCCCACCATCCGCCCCCATCTCCTCTTCGGCGCCCTCTGCGAAGCCGCCATGCTCCTGGCCCGCACCCCCAACCCCACCACCGCCCTCCCCCACGTAGTCGCCGAAACCCGCCAACTCCTCGAGGGCTTGCGAAGCCGGTCACCTGGGGATAATCATTGCGATTACAACGATTAGGCCGTGCAAGCTTCGTTGTCCCCGTGATCCACGCGCTATCATTGCCATAGCAGCTTTAGAGCACCGTTCAACGAAGCGAACAGTGCGTCTGCGGGCAGCCAACCCGTAACATTGCTATAGCAGCGATAGGAGTGGCGTGACCAGGCCGAAACCACGTCGACGAGCGCGAAGCGAGACCGGACCCCTCGCTCCTTTCGGCGCGTTCGTCGCGCAACGGCGTCATGCACTCGGACTCACCCAGCTCGACGTCGCAATCCTCGCCGACGTCGGCGTTTCATCGGTACGTACCCTGGAAGCCGGGCAAACCTCGCCCACACTGGCGATCACCTTGCGCATTCTGGATGCCCTCGGGCTGACACTCGCCAGCATGCCCCGCGCGGACCTTCGCGAGCTGTCCGGCGACACCGTCGAGTTACATGCCCAGAGCGGCGTTCACCGGTGACGACACCACCGGACCTCTCCCGGCTTCGCGCCGTCGACAACGCCGAGGTCTACAAGGCCGGTCGGCTGGCAGGTCAATTGCGACGCGAACGCGACGACGTCGTATTCCAGTACGCACAGCCCTATCTGGCCGATCCGACGGCACCGCCGGTGGCATTCACATTGCCGAAGAGCCCAGCGCCGTACCGAGCCACCGGCGGATCCGTCCCCGCCTTCTTCGCCGGTCTGCTCCCCGAGGGATTGCGCCTGACCGCCATCACCACTGCCACCCGTACCAGCGAGGACGATCATTTCAGCCTTCTGCTGGCCGTCGGAAGCGACACCATCGGCGATGTCCAGGTTCTGCCCGCTGGAACATCACCCACCGACCAACCACCACTGTTCGCCCAAACCGACACGGCAACAGCGGATTTCGCATTTCTCTTCACGCGCGCGACCTCGACCGATCTCGGCGAGCTCGACCGCACGGCGCTTCCCGGTGTTCAAGTCAAGGTGTCCGCCCAAATGATTTCGACACCGATCTCCACCGCACGCGGCCCGGCCATTCTCAAGCTCAATCCGCCCGAGATGCCCTTTCTGGTCGAGAACGAGAACTTCTTCCTCGATATGGCCGACGCGTGTGGCATCCGTGTACCTGACCATAGGCTGGCGAACGACCGTAACGGCCGCACAGCGTTGTTCGTCGACAGATTCGACCGCACCGTAGCGAAGGGCGAAATTCGCCGCCTGGCCCAGGAGGACGCCTGCCAGGTCATGGGTCGATATCCGGCGGCGAAGTACCGAATCACATTGCAGGAAGCCATCAAAGCCCTCGCCGAGGCTGTCACCGAAGGGCGCGGCTCCTACCCCCTGTCCATCCTCCAGATGCTCGAAATAGCCGCCTTCAGCTACCTGATAGGCAATGGAGACCTGCATGGCAAGAACCTGTCCGTCCGCCAGACCCCCGAAGGGATCTGGGAAGTCACTCCCGCCTACGACCTGCTCAGCACCCAGCCGTACCTGAGCTGGAGCGACCCCATGGCGCTCCAACTATTCGGCCGCGATGCCAAACTCTCCTATCGTTGGTGGATCGAAGCAGCCACTCGACTCGGTATACCGACACGAGCCATCAGCCGCAGCCTGTCCCGAATAGTCACCGCGGCAGAGCCGTGGATCGACCGAGTGCCCGAAATCGGCTACGACGAAAGGACAACCCACCGGTTGTCAGCCTTGATCGGTAATCGACTCAAGGAGCTTCACCGCCCCACTCGGTGACGGTCAGCGGCACCATCATCGCACCTTGCGAAGTCCTGCCTTCCACGAAGTCAACCGACCGTCATCCACACGCCCCGCCGCTCCGAATAACTACCAATTCGTTACCGCCGTGGCCTGTTCAGTACAGACCAGTCGGTGACTCCGGGTTCGCAGAGGAAGGACAACGATGATTCCGAACTTCATCAATCAGATTGTCGGCATGGTCTCCACCCTCATGACGACGCTCTTGCTCCCCTAGGGATCACACCTGTTGACCGGGGCGACCCTTCGCCCCGGTCAACTCCTTGTGCGCGTCCACGAACCCGGCCGGATCAGCCTTCGGCGGTGGGTTGATTCATGGGCACTCACCTGTGCGCCGTGATGTCATCGAGTCGACTAGACCTGCACCGACAGCCGAAATGGCTGGATACGCCAGTGCCACCGCTCGCGATAGATTACCGACGCGACGTCTGCCCAGGGAATCCCCTGCTCCCGCATGAATTCTCGGCAGAGCGGCCATCCGACAACTCGAGAACCAAGCCAGTCTCGCAATGCCGACTCCACAGCAGGCGCGACCGCCCGGCTCCGCAGATCAACAAGGGAGTGCCGCCCCTCCGTACCGAGCAATCCCCATCCCCTGGCATCGCAGTACTGCCGAGCTGCCTCGAGCTTTGCCATGTTCTGGTACATCGCAAAGTCACCTAGCGTCGCTTTGATCTCCACAAGGAATCTGCGGCCATCCCGGAGAGTCACGATGAAGTCCGGAAAGTATCGACGTCGTCGCCCGTCGAACTCGTACTCGATCTCGAGCGGCTGCTCGCAGTAATCCTCGACCAGATCCGATTCCTCCAGGAGTCGAATGAAGTCCAGCTCCACCTGTGAGTCATAGCCGACGAACCTACCGAGCAGCGGGGATTTCCACCGACCAGCGATGCTGCGATGGTCCGGTTCCCTGGGCACTCGCACTGGGAGGCATCGTGCCGGGTCCGCCTTGGACGAATCCTCCGGCCAATCAGCCTTGTCGATCAGTTCGTGGAATCCCCGCTTCCGACGCTCCTGTCTCGACGTCGACCGGCGGATCGCACGCTGCCGCTGTTCTCGCTCATGAACCAGCCGTAGGATCTGGTCGCAGAGGATGTCCGCCGCGTGACGATGCCCCGAGAGGTTCGCGACCAGCCGTGTCGCGAACATGATGTCGGCTCGTGGCAGAGCCGCCTCGACGAGCACCAACACGAGTTCGGGGTCCAGTGCCCCTGTCGAGGTCTGGAGTGCTGTCCGCAGCACTCCCCGCGTGTGGTCCCAAGCCCTGAATACTTCACCCGGTCTCCCAACGGCGAGCCGCACCATCGCACGGGTCACAAGCTGGCGAACCCGCTCGCGGGTAATCCCGTAGTCGGCACCGATATCCGCGAGCTTCGTCGATGAACCTCGCAATCCCACACGACGCAACAACACATCGCGGTCCCGATCCGAGCGGATGACGCGTGTGGCAGCACTCAGCAGCTCGACACTGGCGATGCGAGCCTCTTCTGCACCTTCGCGAAGGTCGCGGGACGACAACCGCAACCTCTCGACGTCAGGCCAATCGCACTCCAATATCCAATCCGGCGTCGTCAATCGACCACAGCTGTCCAGCAGACGGGTTCCCGCCGATCGCAGTGTCACCTCATCGAACTGTGCGAGCACACGAAGCTCGGCGGCGGTACCACGGAGAATCGGGCCCGCCCCTACGATCTCCGCCCATACTTCTTGGACACGGCACTGCTCGCGTAGCAGCTGTATTGACGCAGACGTGACGGATTCCGGTTCCGGCTGTTTCGACGAAGGAAGCCCGTTCGGCTCACTCGAATGCGAAGCAGGCTGTGTCACACCGCGATAACTCCGCCGCAGGCGCGCCGACCAATCCGGCAGCGAGTTTTCCCTCAGCAGACAGGACCGAACCCACTCGAACGGATCCACATCCGGTGCAGCAGTGTGTACTGTGCCCGCTAAAGCCGCCGCACGTAACACAATTGCTCTTTCGGTGCGTTGGTGTCGATCCTTGATCTCGGAAGCCGATTCTCCACGGCGGATTTCCTGAAGGAGCTGTTCGTCCTCTTCCTCGGTCCACGCCTGCCCATGGCGCGCGGGCCTCACGTCCGCCACCCATAACCGCCGAACGCTGATCGACCGCAAATACAGACGAGGCGCACAACCCTCATTATCGCTACACCGTCGTTGCGGCGGTAGACGATCCAGGAATGGTCAGGTGCATGATCCGCCATCGATCCAGGAGATCCTGAAACATGCAGGTGGAGAACGGAATTAGCTCTGAACCGCCCCCAACAGTACGCCGGGTTTGCAGTCACTGAGACGGATGCGCAACATCCGCATTTCCCCGGCTGGTCCCCTTTCTGCCGTCATTAGCCTCATCCAGCGACGGGACCGCCGGTCGAACCGCGGGAACCAGCAGGATCCCTTAGATCAGACTCGTCCCTGTGGTGCTGTGCCACAGGAGTCATCGCCATCGACGAACTGACTCACTCGATCTGACCCCATTCTGTTCGGACGGAGGTCAGCCTTCGGCGGCCAGCTGGCCGCAGGCGGCGGCGATTTCCTGGCCGCGGGTGTCGCGGACGGTGCAGGGGACGCCCTGGGCCTCTACGCGGCGGACGAATTCGCGTTCGACGGGTTTCGGGGCGGCGTCCCATTTGCTGCCGGGGGTGGGGTTGAGGGGGATGACGTTGACGTGGACTCGGGAGCCGAGGGCCTTGTGGAGCTTGGAGCCGAGCATGTCGGCGCGCCAGGGCTGGTCGTTGATGTCGCGGATGAGCGCGTATTCGATGGAGACGCGGCGGCCGGACTTGTCGGCGTAATACCTTGCGGCGTCGAGGACTTCGGAGACCGGCCAGCGGTTGTTGACCGGGACCAGGGTGTCTCGGAGTTCGTCGTCCGGGGTGTGCAGGGAGACGGCGAGGGTGACCGAGAGGTCCTCGTCGGCGAGTTTGCGAATGGCGGGGGCGAGTCCGACGGTGGAGACGACCACATTGCGCTGGGAGATGCCGAGGCCGTCGGGGGCGGGAGAGGTGATGCGGCGTACCGCGTTCACCACGCGCTTGTAGTTGGCGAGGGGTTCGCCCATGCCCATGAAGACGATGTTCGACAGGCGGCCGGGACCTCCGGCGACCTCGCCGTCGCGTAGGGCGGCCGCGGCGGCGCGAACCTGGTCGACGATCTCGGCGGTGGAGAGGTTGCGGGTCAGGCCCGCCTGGCCGGTGGCGCAGAAGGGGCAGGCCATGCCGCAGCCCGCCTGGCTGGAGATGCACAGCGTGGCGCGGTCGGGGTAGCGCATGAGGACGGACTCGAGCAGGGTGCCGTCATTGGCCTTCCACAGCGTCTTGCGGGTGCTGCCGTCATCGCAGGCGATATGCCGGACGGGGGTGAGCAGCTGCGGGAACAGGGTCTCGGCGACCTTGGCGCGGACCGATTCGGGGAGGTCGGTCATCTGCTCCGGATCGGCCTGCAGCCGACCGTAGTACTGGCGCGCGATCTGATCGGCCCGGAACTTGGGCAGGCCCAGCGCCTCGACGGCCGCCTTGCGCTCGTCGGAATCGAGGTCGGCGAGATGCCGCGGCGGCAGGCCGCGGCGAGGGGCGTCGAATACGAGCGGCAAGGGGGCAGTCATAACCTCTCCAGTGTCCCATCCGGCCGGGGTATTCCCGGCGGCGGGGGCGGGCGGCGCTGGTCACACCGGACCCGAACACCTGGGACAACGCGACATACCACCGACACCGGGCGATATCCGTGCACCGGTCATAGCTATCCGCAATGATCAAGTCATGACAGCCGACGCCGTGAACCCCGGGGCCGAACCGACCCCGGGCAGGAATATCGACAAAAACGTGGACCGCGCGTTGAAGACCCGGACGGGCTACACCTGGCTCGGACTCATCACCGCGGCAGTGCTCGGCATCGTGGTGCTCGTCTTCATTCTCCAGAATCTGGAGAATGCCCGAGTCGAACTGTTCGCCTGGACCTTTCAGATGCCCATCGGCGTGATGGTGCTGCTCTCGGTGATCATCGGCGCGCTGGTTGTGGCGCTGGTGGGTGGCTGGCGCATCTACCAACTGCGCCGCGCCGTCAAGAAGGCGACGCACTGACCGCACCGCTCAGAGCAGAGCGGTCAGCACCAGCCAGGAGACGAAGGCCGACGGCAGCATCGAGTCCAGCCGGTCCATGATGCCGCCGTGGCCGGGCAGCAGCGTGCCCATATCCTTGATGCCCAATTCCCGCTTGATCTGCGATTCGATGAGATCGCCGGTGGTGGCGACCAGCACCAGGCCCACGCCCAGCAGCACGCCGATCATCGAATTGGCCTGCAGCAGCAGCGTCACCGTGAGCAGACCACCGATGACGGAGAAGACCAGCGAACCGCCGAAACCCTCCCAGGACTTCTTCGGGCTGATGGCCGGAACCATGGGGTGGCGGCCGAACAGCACGCCCGCCACATAGCCGCCGACATCCGAGCAGACCACCAGGATCATGAAGGTGAGCACCCGCAGATTGCCGTCGTCCTCGAGCAGCATGAGCACCGCGAAGGCGGCCAGCAGCGGCACCCAGGCCAGGACGAACACGCTGATCGCGGTGTCGCGCAGGTAGTTTCGCGGGGTGGCGCGTAAACCGTGGTCGAACAGTCGCCAGACCATCAGGGTCAGCGCCGAGGCGGCGAAGGCCCCCGCCACACCGTCCGCGCCGTAGGGCCAAGCCAACCAGATAATGGCCTGCCCGCCCACCAGTAGCGGAATGCGCGGCACCAGGACGTCGGCCTCGCGCAGGCGCTTGGCGACCTCCCAGGTGGCGATGCCGATGGCCACCGCGATCACGCCGATGAGAACCTTCGGCACGAACAGCAGAATGGCGATGAGCGACAGACCGAGTCCGAAGCCGACGGCCAAGGCGGCGGGCAGATTGCGCCCGGCCTTGGATTTGCCGCCATTGTCGGCTGCCGAGTCCCCGGCGGCAGGAGCCTCGCCGCCCTCGGGCGTCGCACCGGTCGACGCCGTCGCCGCTGATACCGACGAGTCGGTCTGCGAGGCAGGCTTTTCGGGCGTCGCCGCGGTCACCTCACCCGACGGCGTCGCATTCGCTGCGGCGGCAGTTTCTTCGGCCACGATCGTCCTGTCGCTCACTTGTCCCGTTCCTACCCCCGATCGGCAATGCCGACCGTCTCAGACCTCGAGCAGTTCCGCTTCCTTGTGCTTGACCAGTTCGTCGATGGTCGCGACGTACTTCTGAGTGGTCTTGTCGAGTTCCTTCTCGGCACGACCGACCTCGTCCTCACCGGCCTCGCCGTCCTTCTGGATGCGGCCCAGCTCCTCCATGGCCTTGCGGCGGACATTGCGGATGGAGATCTTGGCGTCCTCGCCCTTGGACTTGGCCTGCTTGACCATCTCCCGACGCCGCTCCTCGGTGAGCTGCGGTACCGAGATGCGAATGATGGTGCCGTCGTTGCTGGGGTTCACGCCCAGGTCCGAATTGCGGATGGCGGTCTCGATGGGGCCCAGCTGGTTGGCCTCGTACGGCTTGATGACCACCATGCGCGGCTCGGGCACATTGATGCTCGACAGCTGCGTGATGGGTGTCGGCGACCCGTAGTAGTCGATGACGATCCGGGAGAACATGCCCGGATTCGCGCGACCGGTCCGGATGGATCCCAGGTCGTCCTTCGCCACCGAGACGGCCTTTTCCATCTTTTCCTCGGCGTCGAAGAGCGCTTCTTCAATCACGGCGTTTCCTCCACAGCGTCATCGTTCATTTCGGTCGGCGTGGCCATGCGGGTCACGACCTGACCAACGTGCCGATCTTCTCACCGGCCACGGCACGGGCGATATTGCCCTTCGTCAACAAATTGAACACCAGGATGGGCATCTGGTTGTCCATACAGAGGCTGAACGCGGTCGAGTCGGCGACCTTCAGACCGCGTTCCAGCAGCTCCTTGTGGGTGATCTCGGCGAACATGGTGGCGGTCTCGTCCTCGCGCGGATCCGCGGTGAACACCCCGTCCACGGCCTTGGCCATGAGCACCACCTCGGCGCCGATCTCCAGGGCGCGCTGGGCGGCCGTGGTGTCGGTGGAGAAGTACGGCATGCCCATACCGGCGCCGAAGATGACCACTCGGCCCTTCTCCAGATGGCGCTTGGCGCGCAGCGGCAGGTACGGCTCGGCGACCTGGCCCATCGTGATGGCGGTCTGCACGCGGGTGTCGATGCCCTGCTTCTGCAGGAAGTCCTGCAGCGCAAGGGAATTCATGACGGTGCCGAGCATGCCCATGTAGTCGGAGCGGGCGCGCTCCATACCGCGCTCCTCCAGCTCCGCGCCGCGGAAGAAGTTTCCGCCGCCGATGACCACCGCCACCTGCACACCGGTGGAGACCACCTCGGCGATCTGCTCGGCGACCGTCTGCACGACATCCGGGTCGAGGCCCACCCGACCACCGCCGAACATCTCGCCGCCCAGCTTGAGGAGCACTCGGCGATAGCCCTTGCGGTCGGGGGCCGTATCCGGGTCCGTCATCGGTCTCCTTCTCCCTCGGCAGTGAAACCTGCGCACACACATGAAAAGACCATCCCGGCACAACGGATTACGCGGGACGGCGACAAGCTCTATCTATCCTGCCTCACGCACCGTCACGAAGGTGACCCGACCCTCGCACATCGTGAGAATTTCGGGCAGCCTATCCGTTTTCGTCGGCGGGCGACAGCGCGGGCGCTCGGTCGCCCCCGAGCGCGGCCAACCGAGCGACCGCGAGCGGGTTGGCGGGTACCTGGACGACCAGCAGCGATGTCGGATCCTCGACGGGGCGGGATTGGAAGAGTTCGAGTTCGATATCGCCGACCTCACGATGGCGGATAGTGATGGTGGCGGGGCGAAAGCGGCGCACCGGATACTCCTCCCACCAGCGGCGGAATTCCGGGCTCTCCGCACGTAATCCGGCCACCAGGGCGGTGAGCCGGGGATCGTCGGGCGCCCTGCCCATGGCATCGCGCAATTGGCCCAGGACGGCGCGTGCGGCCGGTTCCCAGCGCGGCATGCGTAGGCGATTGTCGGTGTCGGTGAACATCGTCCAGAGCAGGTTGCGGCGGGCGGCCGGGAGCCGCTGGGGATCGTGGCGCAATCGCACGTAGGCGCTGTTCCAGACCACGTAGTCGAAGGCGGCGTCGAAGACCGATGCGGCATTCGGGACGAGCGCGTCGACCAGGCGTTGTAGCCGGGCGCGGTCGGCGTCGGCGCGATCCGGCGCGGGTTCCGGGTAACCAGCCAGAACCCGCAGGTAGCGGTGCTGATCGGCATCGAGGCGCAGGGTCCGGGCGAGTGCGTCGATGACCTGGCGGCTGGCCGTCACGGCGCGGCCCTGTTCGAGCCAGGTGTACCAGGTCAGGCCCACGCCGGAGAGTTCGGCGACCTCCTCGCGGCGCAGGCCCGGGGTGCGGCGGCGGGAGGTCTCGCCGTAGGGCAGCAGGCCCACGTCGGCCGGTTGCAGACTTGCCCGTCGCGCCCGTAGGAATTCGCCGAGCTGGGCTCGTCGCGCGGAGCCGTGATTGCCTTTGCCGCTTACCATTTCGCCGCTCCCCCATCCCGAGATCTGGGTAGCAGTATCACTACCAGGACAGGGATACGCGAGGTTCCTACCGTAATTCTCGACAGCGAAACACGATTCGCGCGGATCGAGGGAGTACGCAATGACCGAGCACAAGGGACCGATTCTGGTCATCGGAGCCACCGGACGCCAGGGCGGGGCCACCGCCACCGCACTGCTCGAACGCGGTTGGCCGGTACGGGCTTTCGTCCGTGATCCGCGGGCCCCCAAGGCCGTAGCCTTGCGCGAGGCGGGCGCGGAACTCGCGGTGGGCGACCTCGACGACGAGGAAGCGCTGCGCAAGGCCATGGATGGCGCGCACGGCGTCTTTCTCATGCTGACCATGATGTCGGGCGCGAACATCAGTCTCGACGCCGTAGCGGACGAACGGCGGCGCGGACGGCGGATTGCCGAACTCGTTGGCGAGCTTGGTATTTCGCACCTGGTGTACAGCTCTCTGAGCGGGGCGGGCATGGGGTCGGGGATCGAGTATTACGCGGCCAAGGAGCAGATCGAGGATCGTATTCGGGAGCTGGGGCTGCCCGCCACCATCCTGCGACCGGTGCTGTTCATGGACAATTTCGCCACCTACAACAAGCCCTCGCGCGAGGGCGACAAGCTGGTGCTGGCCCTGGCGGTGGCCCCCGAGGTGCCGATGCCCCTCATCGCCATCGACGATATCGGTCGCTTCGCCGCCCTCGCCTTCGATCGGCGCGAGGAGTTCCTCGGGCGCACCGTGGTACTGGCGGGCGATGTCCTGACGCCCCCGCAGATCGCCGAAATACTCGGCCGCGCAGCCGGATTGACCCCACACACCGTGCAGGTCCCGATCGAGCGGATTCGGGCGTTCGACGAGCAGGTGGCGAAGATGTTCGCCTGGTTCAACACTCATCCGCAGGCGGAGGTGGACCTGGACGGCCTGCGCGCCGTGCACCCGGAGCTGATGGACTTGGATGGCTGGGTGCGGGCCACCGACTGGAAGCCGTGAAAAGGAGACCGCGGCATCCGATCGCCGCGACGGCGCATGGGCACCCTCGCTGGCGTGCCGGAGCCCAAGGCGCGGTGGTCACCGCCCTGGAATACAGCGAGCCCCTCGCGCAATCTCGTTGCGCGAGGGGCTTTTTCGCTGTGTCAGGCGATTACGCCTGGCCGACCTCGAAGCGGGCGAAGCGGGTGATGGTGACACCGGCCTCGTCGAGGAGCTGCTTCACGGTCTTCTTGTTGTCGGTGACCGACGGCTGCTCCAGCAGGACGACGTCCTTGTAGAAGCCGTTGACGCGACCCTCGGTGATCTTGGGCAGCGCGGCCTCGGGCTTGCCCTCTTCGCGGGCGGTCGCCTCGGCGATGGAGCGCTCCTTCTCGACCAGGTCGGCCGGAACCTCTTCGCGGGTGACGTACTTGGCCTTGAGCGCGGCGACCTGCATGGCGGCGGCACGCGCGACCTCGGCGGCGGCGTCGCCCTCACCCTTGTACTCGACCAGCACGCCGACGGCGGGCGGCAGGTCGGTGGCACGCTTGTGCAGGTAGACGGCGGTGGTGCCGTCGTAGGCGGCGACACGGCGCAGCTCGAGCTTCTCGCCGATCTTGGCGGCCAGCTCCTGCACGGCCTGGTCGGCGGTCTTGCCACCCAGGTCGACGGCCTTGAGGGCATCCAGATCGGCCGGACGCGCCTTGGCGGCGGCGGCGACGATGCTGGCGGCCAGCTCCTGGAACTCCGCGTTCTTGGCGACGAAGTCGGTCTCGGAGTTGATCTCGATGAGCACGCCGTCCTGCGCGGCGACCAGGCCCTCGGCGGTGGAGCGCTCGGCGCGCTTGCCGACGTCCTTGGCGCCCTTGATGCGCAGGAACTCGACGGCCTTGTCGAAGTCGCCGCCGTTCTCTTCCAGGGCCTTCTTGCAGTCCATCATGCCGGAGCCGGTGAGCTCGCGGAGCCGCTTCACGTCGGCGGCGGTGTAGTTCGCCATCTCGGGCGAGCCTCCTGTTGTGAGTAAGTCTGTGGGGGTCACACCCTGCCGACCGCTATCGAACGACAGCGGTCGGCGGGGTGAACAAACGCCTCGCGGCTGGAAATCAGAAGTCGGCCGGGGTCTTGGTGGCCGGATCTTCCTTCAGCTCGGCCTCGGCGGCGGTCTCGACGGCCGGTTCGGCAGCCGGGGTCGCCTGCGACAGCAGTTCCTGCTCCCACTCGGCCAGGGGCTCTCCGGCACCGGCCTCGGGCTTGGCATCGCCGGTGGCACGCGCGGCACGGGCCTGCACGCCCTCGGCCACGGCGGAGGCCACGACCTTGGTCAGCAGCGCGGCCGAGCGGATGGCGTCGTCGTTACCCGGGATCGGGTAGTCGACCAGGTCGGGATCGCAGTTGGTGTCCAGGATCGCGATGACCGGGATGTTCAGCTTGCGAGCCTCGCCGACGGCGATGTGCTCCTTGTTGGTGTCGACGACCCAGATGGCCGACGGAACCTTGGCCATGTCCCGGATGCCGCCGAGGGTGCGCTCCAGCTTGTTCTTCTCACGCGTCAGCATGAGGATTTCCTTCTTGGTGCGACCCTCGAAGCCACCGGTCTGCTCCATGGCCTCGAGCTCCTTCAGGCGCTGCAGGCGCTTGTGGACGGTCGAGAAGTTGGTGAGCATGCCGCCCAGCCAGCGCTGGTTCACGTAGGGCATGCCGACGCGGGTGGCCTCGGAAGCGATCGACTCCTGCGCCTGCTTCTTGGTGCCGACGAAGAGGACGGTGCCACCGTGGGCGACGGTCTCCTTGACGAACTCGTAGGCCTTGTCGATGTAGGTCAGCGTCTGCTGCAGATCGATGATGTAGATGCCGTTGCGGTCGGTGAAGATGAACCGCTTCATCTTCGGGTTCCACCGACGGGTCTGGTGACCGAAGTGCGCGCCGCTGTCGAGCAGCTGCTTCATAGTTACGACAGCCATAGCTCCCGTATCTCCTCTTGTTGCTGGTTGTCACAGAGATCGGCGATCTCTGCCCTGGCGCCCACGGCCGCCGGAACCCAGTGGCGATCAGCCGAACAATCGATGCTCGGCGGAACACGCGTGGGACCAGCCAGCGACCCTTGATGCGGGCGCGCGAAGTCGGTCTGCTGTGCAAACCGCTCGATCAGTCTACGGGGCTGACGGGTCAGACCGAAATCGGGCCCGATCTCGTGAAGTGCGGGCTATTCACAGGGGCGCGTGTCATCCACACTCGCCGAAGCCGGGATTCCCCCGCCGACCGGCGCGGACGACGCTGGATGGCATGTACTGGATCGCACCGATCGTCCTGGGATGGGTATTGCTGGCCACCGGCCGGAGTGCGGCCGCGCCCGGCGGGGAATTCGACTGGCCGCTGCGGCCGCGGCCCGCGGTGGTGCGGGCGTTCGACAATCCGGAGCGCGATTGGCTGCCGGGGCACCGTGGGGTGGATCTGGCGGGTGCGGCGGGGCAGGCCGTACTGGCCGCCGGGGACGGGGTGGTGGTGTTCGCCGGGGTGGTGGCGGGCAAGCCGGTGGTGTCGGTGGATCACGCGAGTGGGCTGCGGACGACCTATGAGCCGGTGCGGGCGAGTGTGCCGGTCGGGCGGCGGGTGGCGCGCGGGAGTGTCATCGGGACATTGGAGAGCGGGCACGCGGGGTGCGCGGTTGCCGCCTGCCTGCACTGGGGCGTGCGGCGGGGGCAGGAGTACCTCGATCCGCTGGCGTTGATACGGCGCGCGCCGCTGAGGTTGAAACCGCTCGGGCGGTTCTCATCCCGCGGAGGATCTGTAGACCGGTTCCCCGTCGGAGTCGGCGTCGAAGCCGGTGACCGTGAGGCGGATGTGGTGGATGACGCCGTCGAGTTCGGCGGTCACATCGTCGACGCGCGCGGCGAATTCGCGGGAGGGGGCCAAGGCGCGCAGCGCGCTGAGCAGCATGGCTATGCCGAGCAGGCGGCGCATGACGGCGCGGTGCAGGCCGCGGGCGATGCGGTCGCGTTCGGTGATCAGGCGCAGGGCGGTGAGGCGGGCCTCGGCGAGGCGCAGATTCACCAGATTGTCCGCGCGGGCACGCAATTCGCCGAGTTGGAAGGGTTTGGGCAGATAGTCGTTGGCTCCGGCGCGCAGCAGGGTGAGGCGGGAATTCTCGTCGGCGCGGGCACTCACGACGAGAACCGGGGTGTTGGCGAGTTCCGGATCGGCGCGAATCTCGCGCAGCAGCTCGAGGCCGCTCAGACCGGGCATCATGATGTCGCAGACCACGAGATCCGGGCGATGCGCCCGGGCCAGCTCCAATCCGGTGCGGCCGTCCAGAGCGCAGACCACCCGGTAGCGGCACGACAGCGATTCGCGGACGAGGTTGTTGAGATCGACATTGTCCTCGACCACCACCACGATGGGTTTCGCGTCGCCGGTCTCGGAATACGTAGCCGCGCTGGACGATTCCGGAGCAGACGCGCGGAACTGGGCGAGAATGCCGCTGACGCCGAAGGTTTCGGGATCTGCCGGTTCTCGCCCCGGTCCCGCGTCGACCGTCGCGGGCTCGAGGAGAGCGCCCGCGGGCGCGGTGCGCGGCAGCTCGACGATCGCCAGCACGCCGCCCTCCGGAGCATCGGCGAGGGTGACCTCGCCGCCGTGCAGTCGGGTGAGATCGCGAACGATGCTGAGGCCCAAGCCGGTTCCGCCCACGGTGCGGGTCGGGCCGCCTGTGAGCTGGCGGTAACGCTCGAAGACCGAGGCGCGGTCCTCGACGGCGATACCCGGCCCGCTGTCGCCGATTTCGATCACCACGCGGTCGCCGGGAGCGGTGCGCACGGTGCAGCGCACCATTCCCCCGGTAGGCGTGAATTTGAAGGCGTTGGAGAGCAGATTCAACAGAATGCGCCGCAGATGATCGGGATCGAGTTCGGCCGAAATCGACTGCGCGGCATCGGTGGTGAACGCGATATCGCGGTCGACGGCCAAGGTTTCGAAGAATCCCGCGCATATTCTCGCCTGTTCGGCGACATCGATACGAGCGTAGGCGGGGCGTTCGACGCCGATTTCCAATTTCGCGGCGCTGAGCAGACTCTCCACCTGGGTCAGCAATATCTGGCCGCTGCGCAGGACGAGTTCGAGGTCGGCGCGATTTCGATCCCCGGGGTCGGTCCTTTCCAGCATTCTCCGCGCGGGCGCCAGAATGAGCATGAGCGGGGTGCGCAGTTCATGGCTGGCATCGGCGAGGAATTGACCTCGCGACACACCGGATGTCCTGTGCCGCATGGACTCCGAGACATCCTCCACGGAGTGCACGATGCAGCGCAGCTCGCCCTCGTCGTCGAGTACGGGCGAGTTGACGGGGCTCCAGAAGCGCTCCTCGACAAGGCCGTCGGGGCGGCGCATGTCGTAGCGCTGCACCGGCATGGCGTCGGCTACGTGCTCGCGCAGCACGCGATCCAGGGAGGCGCGCAGATTGCGTGCGCCCTCGGTCCGACGGGCCTCGGGGTTCGCCGCGAATATCTCGAAGAGTTGGTGTCCGACAATGTCTTCCCGGCGCGTCATGGTGGCGCGCGTGTAGGCGTCGGTGACGGCGACAATACGCAGTTCGGGATCGAGTACGAGATAGGAGCCGGGCGCGGCTTCGAACAGCGCACGGAAATCGATCGCCCCATTCACGGGTACCGCTCCTCCGACCTCGCGAATCGTCAGGCAGGCAATATCAGCCTACGCCGACGCGATCGGCGCTGCGATGTCCACGGCCGAATCGATGTTCACGCGCCGAATCGCGCGTACGCGAGCCCGAATCCCGCTGCCACACAGGTGACTCCGATAACCGATATCGTCACCACCGCGATGGGCAGGCGGCCGTCACCCCACCGATCGCGGGGCTCGGTATGCAGAATCCGACCGCGGCGCACGGCGATCACCACGACGGCGGAGAGCACGACCACCGCGGCCAATGGGGCCAGATCCGCTGGCCGCCAACCACTGTCCGCGGCGGCGTGCAGGAAGAGCACCGCATTCGCCATGGCCGCCATGGCGGTGCGCCGCCAGGACAGCGCGGTCCGCTCCGCCGCGAGCCCCTGCTCCGACGGTTGGACCTTTCTCATGAGATCAGCACCCCGACCCCGGCGAGCACCGAGATGATCGCGATGCCGACGGCGAGAATCGGCACCATGACGGTGTGCGGCAACGGATCTCCCCGCCGCATGGCCGCCGACACATGCCGCCAGCGCCCGTACGCCCCTACGGCGACAATGGTCGCCAGCACAATGCAACTCATCCCCACGGCGGTCCGCAGCCCATGATGCCGAAACGGCCGCACCAATTCGTGCACGGCCACACCACCGGCCAACAGCCCGAGGGACGTGCGCATCCACGCCAGGAACGTGCGCTCATTGGCCAGGGTGAAGCGATAGTCGACCTCGACTTCTTCCTCTTCCACATCCGCGACTCGACCCATGCCGACCAGTCTCCACGCCAGACTCCCAGCGACGGCGAGGCCCACCCGGCGAGTCCCCAGGCCGTGCGAGCAGATCGCGTGCGGTGATGTTCACACGGGGCGGCCGTGGCTCTGCGGGGACGGCGGGGCGAGGATGGGGATATGGCTAGCGAGTCTGTGGTTGCACCGTTCAATTACGCCGAGGTCGGGGCGACCGCCGGGGAGTTTCCGCGCGGGTATCACCATTTCCGGGTGCGGCGGCGGATTGGTGCGGGGCGCGGATTGTTCGAGCGGGCGGGGGTGGATATTCGCGCATATCGAATGCAGCACGGGACGGGGATATTTCAGGAGGCGAGTACGGCTGTCGCGGAACCGGGGACGCGGTTGACGGTGCGACTCGGGGTCGGGCCCGTGGGGATTACCGCGCCATGCCAGGTCGTCTACGTGGTGGACGAACCGAACCGGCGGGGCTTCGCGTACGGAACCTTGCCCGGGCATCCCGAGATCGGGGAAGAGTTGTTCGCGGTCGAATACGATCCGGCCGACGAGTCGGTGTACGGCGTGGTCGCGGCGTTCTCCCGACCGGGAACCTGGTACACGCGGCTCGGCGGGCCGGTCGTGCGGCTGATTCAGCGCTATGTCGCGGGCAAGTACATCGACGCGATCCGGCCCGCTCAGGCCTGACCGGTTTCGAAGCGGCTGATCGTGTCGCCGTCGACGGTGAAGCGCCACGCGGTGCGCATGGCGCCCCACCGGTCATTGCTGTACTCGGCGACGAAGGCGCGGCCGCCCTCGGTCACCGACTCGACCTTCATGCGGCCCGAGGTCGCGAAGATCTCGCTGTCGACCCATTGCCGCAGATCGCGGTCGGTACCGTCATCGGACATCGTCGCGTCCGGGGTCAGCACGGCGTCGAAGGCCGCCCGGTCACCGTTGTTGACGGCGTCGACGAAGCGCTGAACCACGGGATCGAGCTGTTCGGTCATCAGAACCCCTTCGGATCGGTACTCCGGTCAGGTGATGCTCATGCTCGTTCGCCAACGTACCGCAGCGGCGCGATGGCTCGGCGGGTGCCTGCGCTCGGCCAAGCGCGCCGGGACAAGCGCACGTCGAGCGCGAGCGCGCTGGTGCGGCGGGACTAACCCACCGACAGATGTACCGCCAACGCATCCGCCTCGGCGCGCAGGTCCGCCGCGCGATCCGCATGGCCGGACTGCTCGTATTGCCCTGCCGCCGTGTGCCTTTCCTCGATCTCGGTACGCACAATGCGCTCGATATCGGCCTCGGTGAGCTGGCGGCGCGCCACCTCGGCGGCGCCCAGGCCGACGGCGCTGTTCTCGATCGCACCGGCCCGCGCATCCACGGCGTCGACCGATTCGGCATTGTCGATGGCGGCCAGCGCGGAACGCAGAGCCCCCGCGGCGCGGCGGTCGCGGGCCTTCATGGCAATGGGCAGGGCCGCGCGCAGGCGGTCGCGCAGCGGCGCGGTCTCACTCGGTGAATCGGTCGGCATGAGGATGACCGTATGGCCCGCACACGGTCCGGCGCGAACTCATTTACCGGGATGTCGCGGCGGCCTGCTCGCGTTCGGCCAATTCCGACTTCCATTGGCGGAACCCCTCTTCGGTACGGCCGCGCCGCCAATAGCCGGAGATGGAGGAGGCCCATTCGGCGGTGACGCCGCGTTCCTTGCGGATGTAGGGGCGCAGTTCGTGCATGACGGCGTGGGCTTCGCCGTGGATGAAGACCTGAACCTGCCCGTCGCGCCAGGGTTCGGCTTTGACCGCGGCGGCGAGTTGCTCACCGGGGGCGGCGTCGCCTCGGTACACCCAGGTGAGCTCGATTCCCGCCGGACGTTCGAAATCCAATTCGTCGGCGGGACCGGCGATTTCGAGGAAGACGCGGCCCTGTGCGTGCGGCGGCATACCGGCGCAGGCCGCCGCGATGGCGGGCAGAGCGGATTCGTCTCCGGCGAGCAGATGCCAGTCGGCGTCGAGGCGGGGTGCGTACGCGCCGCCGGGGCCCATGAGTTCGATGGAATCGCCCGGCTGGGCGGATGCGGCCCACGGTCCGGCGACGCCTTCGGCGCCGTGGTAGACGAAGTCGATGGCGATCCGCTGCGCGGCGGAGTCCACCTCGCGCACGGTGTAGGTGCGCACCGTTTCGCCGTCCGCACCCGGGAAGACCAGCTTGACGTAGGCGTCGGTGTAGTCGTTGGGCTGGAAGGCCGCGAAGCCGGGGCCGCCGAGATACACGCGAATCAGGTGGTCGGTGAGCCGGACCGTCTCCAGGACCTCGAATGTCGTACGAGGACGAGCCATAGGACATACCTCCGTATTAGGATTACCTAACTAACGTAGCGCGGAATCCCGATAGCTCGCCGATACAATTGCGATACGACGGTGAGGTATCGATCACATCCGATTCTCGGTGCGGTCAGGCGCGGGGGTGGGCTTGGTCGTGGACCTTCTTGAGGCGTTCGATGGAGACGTGGGTGTAGAGCTGGGTGGTGGCCAGGCTGGCGTGGCCGAGGAGTTCTTGGACGACGCGCAGGTCCGCGCCGCCTTCGAGGAGGTGGGTGGCCGCGGTGTGACGCAGGCCGTGCGGGCCCATATCGGGTGCGCCGGGAATGGCCGAGACCACCTCGTGGACAACGGTTCTGGCCTGACGGGGGTCGAGGCGGCGGCCGCGGCGGCCGAGTAGCAGGGCACGTCCCGAATCCGGGGTCGCCAACGCGGGACGGCCGCGGCGCAGCCACAGTTCCAGCGCGGCATCGGCCGGTGCGCCGAACGGCACCGCCCGCTCCTTGTTGCCCTTGCCGAGCACCCGGACCAAATGCCGCTCCCGATCCACATCGTCGATATCCAACCCGCACAGCTCTCCCACGCGAATCCCCGTCGCGTACAACAACTCCACGATCAGCCGATCCCGCAGCGCCAGCGGATCCTCCTGCGCCGCACCCGATTCCGCCGCGTCCATCGCCGCGCGCGCCTGCTCCTTCCCCAACACCGACGGCAACACCCGATGCGCCTTCGCCGACCCCAGCCGCGGCCCCGGATCCACCGTCAGCCTGCCCGTATGCGTCAGCCACGCCGTGAACGTCCGCGCCGACGACGCCCGCCGAGCCATGGTCGTCCGCGCCGCCCCACCCGCCGCCTGCGCACTCAACCACGACCGCAACAAACTCAAATCCACCTCCCCCACACCAGAATCCGCGCCCCGCCCCACCAAATGCTCCAACAGCGACCGCGCATCCCCCACATAAGCCCGAGCAGTATGTTCCGACCGATTCCTCCCCAACCGCAAATACCGCCCGTACTCGACCAGCAAAGCCTCCAAATCCTCAGGCAACCCACTCATCCCCCCACGTTCACCGCCCCACCCCCAGAACGCAAGCCAACTCGCCGCCCCCGCGAGGGACCACGAGGGGGAACTGGCGGCGGCAAACCCCGAGAGCCCAGCACCACCAGTTCCCCCTCGTCGCCATGCACCTGACTTTGCTGGCGGTAGCGCGCCCCGAGGCCGACCGCGACCGACCGTTCGAGTCCGGAACCCCAGTCCTTCGTCGCGGGCTGGTCGCCGTTCTCCAATACGCGGGAACACCACGTCGTCGATGTGAGGATGTTTTGCGCCGCCTGTGGTCGCTGCGACCACAGGTTAGGACGGCAGCCTCATCGACCGGACGGTTGCTGCCGGGCGGGCTTCTCATGGTGCAGCCGAGCCAGTTCGGCGGCCGGGCGGGCGTATTCGCGGCGCGGCCATGGTGTTCGGGATTCAACGGGTCGAAGTGGGGCTGCGCGGTTGTGTGGCGAGGCGGTACCAGCCGTTCGCGTCGCAGCCGACGAGGCCGCTGAGTTCGAGGGAGCTGAGGGCGGCTCGGACGGCTGGGAGGGGGAGGTTCGCTTGGTCGGCGAGGAGGCGGGGTAGGCGGGAACCTGTTTGGGGGAGGGCGGAATAGACCTTGGCTTCTTCGGGGGAGAGATTGTCTTCGGGGGCTGGGGGGACGGCGCCGGGGAGGGAGAGGCGGAGGGGTCCGGCCTCGTCTATGACGTCGTCGGCGCAGGTGACGAGGAGGGCTTCGGATTCGCGGATCATGCGGTGGCAGCCGACCGAGGCGGCGGAGGTGACGGGGCCGGGGACGGCCAGGGCGGGGCGGCCGATGCGGCGGGCCCATTTCACGGTGTTGCGGGCTCCGCTGCGCATTCCGGCTTCGGCCACGACCACGCCGTCGGCGAGGGCGGCTATGAGGCGGTTTCGGGCCAGGAAGTAGTGTTTGCGGGCCGTCACGCCGGGTGGGTATTCGCTGATCACGGCACCGGTGTCGGCGATTTCGGCGAGCAGGCGGTCGTGCTGGACCGGGTAGGGGCGGTCGACGCCGCAGGCCAGGACGGCGATGGTGGCCCCACCCACGGCCAAGGCCGCGCGGTGGGCCATGCCGTCTATGCCGAAGGCCGCGCCGGACACGATGGTCCAGCCGCGAGATGCCAACTCCCCCGCGATCTCTCCCGTGACCTGATTTCCGTAGCCGGTGCTGCACCGCGCACCGACCACCGCCATCGCTTGCTCCGTGCACTCCGCCAAGGACCGGGGACCCCGCACCCACAACACCAACGGCACCGCCGCACCTTCGTCCACGCTCGGGTCGAGCTGACTCAAACCGAGCATCCGCCAGGCGGGCCACTCCTCGTCATCGGGTGTCACAACCCGCCCGCCGATCCGCTCCATGACCGCCAAATCCCGCTCGGCGCAGTCCATTCCACGCCGCGCTTCGGTAGGCCCGCGCAACGTCTCGGGCAGCGCGCATTCCCGCACAGCCCTGGCCGCTTCCACCACCCCGACAGACTCGATCAACGCCGACAGCGCCGCGCAGGGGCCCTCCACCACCCGCGAGAGATACACCCACGCCAACCGCCGCGCCTCTTGATCGCCCCGGCCATCCTTACCGTCCCCCGAATCGCACCGATCCGCGCCCCAACCCACGGCGTCATCCGCCGAACACAGGCTCGCGCCACCCACGTTCTCCAGCGCTGACCCGCGGCCTCGCTCCGCCGAATCAGGATCGGAGACCATGTCGCCGATCCCCGACGCGAATTCACTCATGACCCACCCCCGGACAGAAGTTCAACGCCCACAACACAACTGGCGCGGCACGATCACCGCCACAACGGGTTTCCACAGCGACCTCACTCACGACCCACCCCGCTGACGGAAGTTCAGCGCCTGCAACACGTCTTGGGCGGTGGGGATGGGGCTGCCGCGTAGGTCGCTGATGGTCCAGGCGACTCGGATGGCGCGGTCCGCGCCGCGGGCGGACATGCGGCCGTGTTTGAGAGCGTTCTCCACGGGCGCGAGGGCTTCGCGCGGGAGGCGGAAGCGTTGGCGCAGGATGTGGCCGGGGACTTCGGCATTGAGGGTCCAGCCGAAGTCCTTCCAGCGGTCGGCGGCGGCCGCGCGGGCCGCGGCCACCCGGGCTCGGACCGTCTCGCTGCTTTCGGCGTCCTCGCCGCTGAAGGCACCGGCGGCTTGCGAGTGCATCTGGACCCACAGGTCGATGCGGTCCATGAGCGGTCCGGAGAGCTTGCCCAGATAGCGGCGGCGAGCCAAAGGAGCGCAGATGCAATCGATATCGCGGGCGGGTGCGCAGGGGCACGGATTGGCGGCGAGGATCAGTTGGAAGCGCGCCGGGTAGCGGGCGATGCCGTCGCGACGGGCTATGCGGACCTCGCCTTCCTCCAGAGGTGTGCGCAGGGCCTCCAGAACGGCCTTCGACACCTCGGCGCATTCATCGAGCAGCAGCACACCCCGGTGCGCCCGGCTGACCGCGCCGGGCCGCGCCGAGCCCGATCCGCCGCCGACCATGGCACTCACCGACGAGGAGTGATGCGGCGCGACGAAGGGCGGAATGGTGATCAGCGGGTGTTTGTCGGAGAGCGTGCCCGCCACCGAGTGAATGGCGGTCACCTCGAGGGATTCGCGCTCGCTCAACGGCGGCAAAAGCCCCGGAAGCCGTTGCGCCAGCATCGTTTTGCCGATCCCCGGCGGCCCGGTGAGCAGTAGATGATGCCCACCGGCCGCCGCCACCTCGAGCGCCCACCGCGCATCGTCCTGCCCCACCACCTCGCTGAGGTCCCCGCCCGTCCACTCCGGCGCGGTCTCCACCCGATCGGGAACGAACAGCTCACCATCCCCGCGCAACCAGTCCAGCAGCGCCCGCAAGGTCGCCGCGCCCAACACCTCGATACCGTCCACCAACGCCGCCTCGGGCAGCGCCGCCATGGGCACCACCACGGTGGACCGACCCGCCGTCCGAGCCGCCAATACCGCGGGCAGAATCCCCCGCACCCGGCGTATCCGCCCATCCAGCGCCAGTTCCCCGAGCAGCACCGCCTTCGCCAGCTTGTGTGCCGGAACCGCACCCGCCGCGTCCAGCACCGCGCTCGCCAACGCCAGGTCGTACACGCTCCCGACCTTCGGCAGCGTGGCCGGTGACAGCGCCAGCACCACCCGCCCGTCCGGCCACCGCTCCCCCGAGTTCGTCACCGCCGCCCGCACCCGATCGCGCGACTCCTGCAAGGTTGTGTCCGGCCGCCCCACCAGATGCAGCGACGGCAGCCCCTGGCCGATATCCGCCTCGATCTCGACCAGCTGCCCGTCCACCCCCGCGACCGCCACCGAATACGCCCGCCCCAACGGCATTCAGAACACCCCCGGCAGATGTGTGATCTCCGGCTGCCCGTCCCGCGGCACCAGCACCGAGACGACGTCGAAACGGATCGACACCCACGGCCCGTCCTGTTCGGCGAGCCAGAGTAGCGCCAGGCGGCGAATACGCCGCTGTTTGGCGAAGGTGACCGCCTCGGCGGGCACGCCGAAGCCGACGCCGGTGCGCGTCTTGACCTCCACGAACGCCGTCACCGTCGGATCGCGGGCGATCAGATCCAGTTCGCCGTACCGACAGCGCCAATTGCGCTCGACGATCTCCATACCCGCCGCGCGCAGGTAGTCGGCCGCCAGCTGCTCACCGTGGGCTCCGAGTGCCAGGTTGTGTGCCATACGGACCAGAATGGGCGGGTCCGGTTTCGGACCCGCCCACGCTGACCTGGGAAAACAAAAACTCTGGGGATACCGCCCGGTCTGGGGATAACCGGGGCTCCCGACCGACTACTCCGGGAGTCGCAGGTCGGGCTTCTCCAGTTCTTCGATATTGACGTCCTTGAACGTGATGACTCGAACGTGCTTCACGAAACGGGCGGGCCGGTACATGTCCCACACCCACGCATCGGACATCCGCACCTCGAAATACACCTCGCCGTCCGCGTTCTGCGGTCGCAGCTCGACGGAGTTGGCGAGATAGAAGCGACGCTCGGTCTCCACCACGTACGAGAACTGACCGACGATGTCCTTGTACTCGCGGTACAGGGAGAGTTCCATCTCGGTTTCGTACTTCTCGAGATCCTCGGCGCTCATCGGGTGGAAAATCCTCCTTCTCGCCACACTGGCCACACTGGCGTGTTACTACATCATCCCGCATACGCGGTGTCGGTAGCCACTCGGCCGGTCTCTCGTACGTTTCGCCACGATCGACGGTGCTCACTGGTCGGTCCGAGCCGCTCCAGCGCCTCGTTGTGCTCGGGTGTGTTGTAGCCCTTGTGGGCGGCGAAACCGTAGCCCGGGAACTGCTTGTCCAGCTCGACCATCATCCGATCGCGCGTCACCTTGGCGAGCACGCTGGCCGCGGCGATACAGGCCGCCGAGGCGTCGCCGCCGATGACCGGCAGCGAGGGCACCGGCAGACCGGGCACCCGGAACCCGTCGCTGAGCACATAGCCCGGTGCGGGATCGAGTCCGGCGACCGCGCGGCGCATGCCCTCGATATTGGCCACGTGAATGCCGATGGCGTCGATCTCCCACGCGGGCACCACCACCACCCGGTACGCCAGGGCCACGCGCTGGATGACCGGGAACAGTTCCTCACGCACCGCCTCGGTGAGTTTCTTGGAGTCGTCGAGCCCGGCCAGCGCGGGTAGCGGTTTCGGCGGTAGCAGGCAGGCGGCGATGACCAGCGGTCCGGCGGAGGGGCCGCGCCCGGCCTCGTCCACCCCGGCCACCGGCCCGAGCCCGCTGCGAATGAGCGCCGATTCGAGGGTGCGTAGCCCGGCGGACTTACGCATGACCACGCGCGGCGGCCAATCACCGCCCTCCCACTGGACTTTCACCCGCTGCGGCTTGCGCCCGCCGTTACCCGCCCGGGCCGCGCCGTTCTTCGGGCGGCCCGCACCATTGCCTGTCCCCACCGTTCGATTATCTCCCCGTGCTCAGTTGGTCTGGGGGTCCTCGGACCGAATGGGACCCCACCGGTTCGGCGGCCAGATCTTGAACACGGCCTTGCCGCGCACATCGTCGACCGGCACGGTGCCCTGCAACTCGTCGCGCATGTGGTACCGCGAGTCGGCGGATTCGGCGCGATTGTCGCCCATCACCCACAGGTTGCCGTCCGGCACCTTGACCGGCCCGAACGCGCGCCCACCGGCATTGAACGGAATATCGGGCCGCGCCGGATCGAACGGATTGTTGAACTTCACATAGGGCTCGTCGAGCGGTTTGCCGTCCACCAGAATCCGCCCCTGCTCATCGCAGCACTGCACGGTCTGCCCGCCGGTGGCGATGACCCGCTTCACCAGGTCGTTCTCATCCGGCGGCACCAGCCCGAAGATGGACAGGAAGTTCTGCACCCCGCGCACCGCGGTGTTCTGCGAGCGAATCGAGCGGTAGCTCTTGTTCCAGTCGTCGGTCGGCCCGACGAACACCACCACATCCCCCGGCTTCGGATCGCCGAAGTAGTAGCTGAGCTTCTGCACGTAGATCCGGTCGCCGGTCCCATTGCGCCCGTGCAGGGTCGGCTCCATGGACTGCGACGGAATCACGTACGGGCGACCGATGAAGGTCACCACGAGCGCGGCGATGACGGCCGCGATACCGATGAGCATCGGCAGTTCCTGCCAGAACGGCCGCTGCTTCTTCTGCTTCTTCCCCTTCGCCGACGCCGCCCCTCCGGGCTGTTCGTCATCCTTGGAAAGGTTCACCGACTCGCTCTCGTCTGCCACGCGGAACAGAGTAGCGTCTGCGTACTTCCCACGTGGGCTGCCACTTCAGTAGCGGCCACCAGGGATATACGTATTTCACGGCTACTCACATCATTCGACGATGGTGCGGGTTCGACCGTGTCCCACACCGACGCTCGTGATGCAGGAACAGCCCGGTTCGATTTCACCTCCGTCCGCGGTCTCGAGGCGGACAGACGTCGGCGGACCCGTCGGTGTCGAGGTCTACGCGGTGTCGGTCCGATCTTCTCGCGGCAGTGATGAACCGGCAGGTGGTCGGCGACGCGGACCGCAGGCAGCCGTCCACGCCGTCGGCTGATTTTGTCCTTGCCGAGTAGCGCGCGTTTGGCCAGGTTGACCCCGGCGATGTGGTCACGATTCCCGCCGATTCGGCACTGTCGGCACCACGCGGTGTGGTAACCGCCTGGGCGGCACAGTGGTTCGTCACAGCCCGGACACCTCGCCGACGATCCTCGTGCGGGCACGGAAACCACCGTGATACCCGCTCTGGCGGAGGTATGCGTGAGCGCGGAAACCGCTTGGCGGCGAGCGGACTGTGCGGCCCGATTGTTGTTGGACCGCCCGCGCGCACGGGGCTCGAGGGTGGTGAGGTCTTCGACCGCGATCAGCCGAGCACCCGCCACGTCGGCGTAGTCAGTGACCTGACGGGCGAAGTGAAATGCCAGCTCCCGATTGATCTTCCGCCGTTTCGCGCCGACTGCGGCGCGATGACCATCGAGCACGGCGATCTTTGCCTCGAGAGCCGAACGAACCTCCGTTGAAGCGGTCGCGGCGAGTCTGGTCAACCGTGCGGCTTTCCGATGCAGCGATTGTCCTTCGGTTTGCAGGCGCGCCAATTTGGTCCCGAGCCCTCGGTCGTCGTAAGTCCACCCCCGGTAGTCCGAGAACAACCCGCCCGCACCCTCGGAGACCAGGGCGACCGCCCCGAGTGCCGCCGGAGACCAATCGACCCCGACCGCGACCGTACGGGCCGCCAGGTCACCACCGGGAACCAATTCGGTTGCGGCACATCGCCACAGCAGACCTCGACGGTCGAGGACCAGACTCGGTAGGTGCCAGTCAGTGATCTCCCTGTCCCGAAGGTGTTCGGGGATGGCCGCCGTCAGGCGGATCCGCAGCCAATGCGCCGGTTCCGTAGGGGCGGCGCAGGTCGGCAGCTTCACCGTCAACACCAGCTCACGTTCAGCTACAGCGAGTTTCGCGAGCTGCTGATCGGCGGCCGAGAGCCTGGCGATCGCCGCCATCCGGGGCGGTCCCTGCACGTCGGTGATCCGCAGTCGCTCCCCCGTCGCCCCGCCACCGTGGCGAGAGAGGACCGCGAGCTGACGTCGAACGCCACGCGCGAAACCTGACGGCACATAGTCCTCCGCGCTGGCGGGCGCGGTCGAAGGATCGAATCGGGCGCACAGTGAGGCGATTGCGACGTCGCGGTAGGCCATGGTCCGCAAGGTCGCCATCACTTGCGTGGTCACCATTCGAGTCACCCGCGAGGGCACGTAGGTTCCGTCGGGATAGGTTGGGATCCAGCCCAGACGGGCCGCGGCGACATGGCCTTGGGCCGGTAGTTTGCGATCGTGGCGATCACGGTTGGCGGCGAGCACATCGAACGTCGCCGATTCCCAAAGGCGGGCCAGCAGGTCCCGTCCAGCGGCGGCAACCACGTCCAGCAGCCATCCGACGCGTATATCGACCTCGTCGAGCCCGATCGGCTCACCGGTCGCGTCATCGACTGCCGCATGTGCTCGGGTCGTGAACGAGAAGAGTCGTTCCCGGCGAGCGCCGATCGGACAACCTGCCCGAGGCGAAAACCGAGTTACCCACGTCGAACCCATGTTCGAATGGTATCCGAACGGATCTCACCGAAGTTCGAGAATGCGCTTCCGAACTGCAAGTTTTCAGACAGCCGGGATTGTCCGGATCCGATTGGCCAACCTACGAGTAGCCCGGCACCGCGACGAAATCGCACGGTGCCGGGCTACTCGGCAGTTCGGTCGAGAGCTGTTGTCGCCCTCGGGAAAAGCTACTTCAGCGCTTTTCCTTGATCTTGGCGGCCTTGCCGCGGAGATCGCGCAGGTAGTACAGCTTGGCGCGACGCACGTCACCGCGGGTCACGACCTCGATCTTGTCGAGGTTGGGGCTGTGCACCGGGAAGGTGCGCTCCACGCCGACACCGAACGACACCTTGCGCACGGTGAAGGTCTCGCGGATGCCGCCGTTCTGACGTCGGATGACGACGCCCTTGAAGACCTGGATGCGCTCCTTGTTACCTTCGATGACCTTCACGTGCACGTTCACGGTGTCACCCGGGCGGAAGTCGGGGATATCGCTGCGCAGCGAGTTGGCATCGACGAAGTCGAGGGTGTTCATGTCCGTCCTTTTGGAAGTTCGCGCGAACAGAGGACCCTGGCGGCGCTGGATGCGCGCGACCGGTTCATGCTCCGGATAATTGGGCGGTGCCGGTGGGCGCGACAGAGTGCGCCCAAGGCAACCTGAGCATTGTGCCAGATGGCGCGGGGTCGCCGGAAATCGGGTTGCGTCCGTCACCCGTGCGGGCCAGGTCCGCGGCGTGCGACCGGGTCGATCCTGGCACAGCGGTCAGTCAGCGGATTTGCGGCTACCGATCAGATGGTGGGTCGGCAAAGGCGCGGGCGGGGCCGGGACCACGGTGCGGGCCAGCTCTTCCTCGGTCGCCTGCCGGACGTGCACCACATCGGGTTTTCCGGCGATCAGATCCTGGACGAAGATCTTGGCCTGGATGACCGGGCGGCGGTAGCGGCGTTCGCGAATGATGGCGCGGCGCATGGTTTTCGCGCGCGAACCGTAGCGCCAGCGCGCCCAGGGCGAGCCGGGGCGGGCCAGCCGCAGCGTGCCCACGACCAGCAGCGGCGGGAAGAACATGCCGAACAGGCCGGTCCAAATCTTGCCCTTGGCGATGACGATGGCCGCCAGCGCGAGATTGGCGATGGAGAACAGGCTCACCAAAACCCGTGCGGCCGTGGTGGGTTCGTGGCGGACATTGTTGATGTCCAGCAGCCACAGTGGATGGAAGCCAAGCAGTAGCAGCCCGGTGACCGCCACCGCCACGAACACGGCATCCACCGAGGTGCGGCCCTGCTCTTCCCAGTACACGTCGCGCAGGTAGTAGATGAGCGCGAATTCGTCCAGCACCAGCGCCGCGCCGAGGCCGAAGACCGTGGCCAGCGCGCTGATGGTGGCGACGCCGTTGTCGTAGAGGGTGATCAACCCGGCCCCCGACGCCAGCACCATGATCACGCCGAAGACCATGTGGTGGATGTGGGTGTCACCGGCCCGCACATTGCCGGGCCACCACCGCACCTTGGCCCGGATCAACCGCACGCTGATGCGAATCAGCACGAAGCCGAGGATGAAGCCGAACAGCAGGCACAGCAATGGCAGTCGCCCGCTCGGAATCACGACCTCGTCGAGCCACCGCCGTAGACCTGCCATCAGTCCGCTGATTCTCCGATCGATACTCACCACGCGCCGAGCGGGCGGGGCGCGCTGCCGTCACGATCCGATCGGGCGAGCACCGAACCGCCCTGCCCATTGTGCAGCGACATCGAGTCACCGGCCAGCAACGAATCGCGACGGGGGCGCGTCGGCCATGGAACCGCTCGGCGCGGACTGGCGGCGATCCTGCCCGCCCCGGTTGCCCTGCCCATTGCGCTGGCCCTGACCGCCAGTGCGGCCGTTGCCCTGTCCCCCGGTGCGCTGCTGCGGGCGACCACCGCCGCCGGGACCACGCTGCCCCTGCCCGCGCGGCCGTCCACCGTCGGCCTGCTTGGCCGCGCCCGGTTCGTCGTCGAGGCGCAGCGACAGCCCGATGCGCTGGCGCGGGACATCCACCTCCATGACCTTGACCTTCACCACGTCACCGGATTTCACGACCTCGCGCGGATCCTTGACGAAGGTGTGCGACATGGCCGACACGTGCACGAGGCCGTCCTGGTGCACGCCCACATCGACGAACGCGCCGAAGGCCGCCACATTGGTGACCACGCCCTCGAGCACCATGCCGGGCACCAGATCGGCGACCTTCTCGATCCCCGCGGCGAATTCGGCGGTCTTGAACTCCGGGCGCGGGTCGCGGCCGGGCTTCTCGAGTTCGGCGATGATGTCGGTGACGGTGGGGACACCGAACTTCTCATCGGTGAACTCGGCGGGCTTCAGCGAGCGCAGCACCGTGGTGTTGCCGATGAGCTCGGCCATACCGCGCCCGGTGGAGTCGAGAATGCGCCGAACCACCGGATAGGCCTCCGGGTGCACGGCGGAGGTGTCCAGGGGATCCTCGCCGCCGCGAATGCGCAGGAAGCCCGCGCACTGCTCGAATGCCTTGGGGCCCAGGCGCGGTACGCTCTTGAGCGCCGCGCGACTGGTGAACGGGCCGTTCTGATCGCGGTGCGCCACAATGCTTTCCGCCAGCGAGGTGGCGATGCCGGAGACTCGCGAGAGCAGCGGCACCGAGGCGGTGTTCACATCCACGCCGACCGCGTTCACGGCGTCCTCGACCACCGCGCCCAGCGAGCGGGCGAGCAGGGTCTCGGAGATGTCGTGCTGATACTGGCCGACGCCGATGGACTTGGGCTCGATCTTCACCAGCTCGGCCAGCGGGTCCTGGAGGCGGCGGGCGATGGAGACCGCGCCGCGCAGCGACACATCCAGATCGGGCAGCTCCTGCGAGGCGTAGGCCGAGGCGGAGTACACCGACGCGCCCGCCTCGGAGACCACGATCTTGGTGGGCTTGTTCTCCGGAATACGCGAAATCAGTTCGGCGGCAAGGGCATCGGTCTCGCGCGAGGCGGTGCCGTTGCCGATGGCGATGAGTTCGACGTTGAACCGGGCGACCAGTGCGCCCAGCACGGCGAGGGACTTCTCGGTCTGCCCCTGCGGCTTGTGCGGGTAGATGACCTCGGTGGCGACCACCTTGCCGGTGGCGTCCACGACGGCCACCTTGACGCCGGTGCGGTAGCCGGGATCCAGGCCCATGGTGGTGCGGGTGCCCGCCGGAGCGGCCAGCAGCAGATCGCGCAGGTTGGCGGCGAACACGTCGACGGCATCGCGTTCGGCGGACTGCCGCAACCGCATACGGGTGTCGATGCCCAGACTCACCTGGAGCTTGGTGCGCCAGGCCCAGCGCACGGTGTCGAGCAGCCAGCTGTCGGCGGCGCGACCCTGGTCGGCAATGCCGAACTTCACCGCGATGCGGCCCTCGTAGACGGTGCGCTCCCCCGGCTCCGGCTCTTCGGTATCGGGTTCGAGGTGCAGGGTGAGCACCTCTTCCTTCTCACCGCGCAGCAGCGCCAGAATCCGGTGTGACGGCAGCTTCTCGAACGGCTCGCTGAATTCGAAGTAGTCGGAGAACTTCGCGCCCGCCTCTTCCTTGCCCGGGCGCACCGTGGAGGTGATCTGGCCGCGGGTCCACATGAGTTCGCGCAATTCGCCGACCAGGTCGGCGTCCTCGGCGAAGCGCTCCACGAGAATGGCGCGCGCACCGTCGAGCTGTTCGGCGGTGTACTGGGCGGGATCGGTGGTGGGGTCGGTCAGCAGCGCGTCGGCGACGGGCTCGTGCCCGGCCTCGCGGGCGATCTGCGCCTTGGTGCGACGCTTGGGCTTGTAAGGCAGGTAGATGTCTTCCAGGCGCGCCTTGGTGTCGGCGAGCATGATCTGCGCGTGCAGCGCGGCATCCAATTTGCCCTGGCCGCGAATGGATTCGATGATCGACGCCCGGCGCTCGTCCATTTCGCGCAGATAGTGCAGGCGCTCGTCGAGCTGCCGCAGTTGCGCGTCGTCCAGGCCACCGGTGACCTCTTTGCGGTAGCGGGCGACGAACGGCACGGTGGATCCGCCGTCGAGCAGCTCGACTGCGGCGCGCACCTGTTCATCCCGCACCCCTAGCTCATCGGCGATGCGGCGGCTCACGCTCGCCAGTCGCACGGTGCTCTCGGTTCCGGTGCTGTCTGCGTTGACGGTTTCGGAGGCTGTCGTCACGCCCGCAGACACTACCGTCGTCCGCCGACAGCGCGACACAGTGCCGCACCGGAAGTCGCGATCGTCGCCTTTCCGCCCCCGGGCGCGCCGGGGGCGGACAGCGCGTCGACCTCGGCTAGAGCAGGTGCCGCGGGCAGTAGGCGAGAATGTCTATCTCGGTGGCGGTCAAGCCATTCAGGCCGGTGTTGGTGTCGGGATTGCGGCGGTCCCAGGCGATGAGGGCGGCCTTGCGCGACGCGCCGTGGCGGTCGATCTCGGCGCAGGTCTTGTGGCCCAGCGAGACGGAGACCCGCTTGTAGAACTCGGACTGCTGCTGATCGCCCATCAAGGTGAAGCGCAGTTCGTCCTGCGGTGTGAAGGCTTGTGCCACAGCGGGACCGAACCCGACGATGGCGACACTCCCGGCTAATACGACAACGCTCTTGAAAAAGACACTGCTACGGAACACTTCCACGCCTGCCTTTCCTCGTCCGAAACGAATGCGAGCAGGCGAAACGATAGCGCTCAGTCGGGCGGGAGGAGATCAGGACGGCGCGCCCGGGTGCGTTCCAGGGACTGTTCGCGCCGCCACGCCTCGATTTTGGCGTGATTGCCGGAGAGCAGGATCTCCGGTACGTCGAGGCCGCGCCAGGACACCGGGCGGGTGTAGGACGGGCCTTCCAGGAGTCCGTCGGAGAACGAATCCTGTTCATGGGATTGCTGATTGCCCAGTACGCCCGGAATGAGGCGTACGACCGCTTCGGTCATGACCAGCACCGCGGCCTCGCCGCCGATCAGCACGTAGTCGCCGATACTGACCTCTTCGACGCGCACACGCCGGGCGGCGTCATCGAAGACGCGTTGGTCGATGCCCTCGTAGCGCCCGCACGCGAAGACGAGATGCTTTTCGGCAGACCATCTTTGGGCGGTTTCCTGGGTGAAGGGCACACCCGCCGGAGTCGGCACGACGAGCAGCGCGTCATCGGGGCACACCTCATCGAGGGCGTCACCCCACACCACGGGTTTCATCACCATGCCCGGACCGCCGCCGTAGGGCGAATCGTCGACGGCCTTGTGCACATCGTGAGTCCAGCGCCGCAGATCGTGCACGCCGACCTCCAGGATGCCCTTGTCGATCGCCTTGCCCAACAAGGCCGTTCGCATGGGCTCGAGGTACTCGGGGAAAATGGTGACGACGTCGATACGCATCGCGGTCACTCCGGATCCAGCAGTCCCTCGGGGGGATCGATGACGATCAAGCCCTCGTCAATGGACACCGTCGGCACCATCTGAGTCACGAAGGGCACCAGGATCTCTCGCCCCGCGGGCGCAAACGCCTCCCCCGCCTTGATCGAAAGCAGTTCTCCCGCAGCCGAATGCAGAACTTCCTTCACGGTGCCCACGACCGTCCCGTCCCCGAGCTGGACCGTGAGCCCCTCGAGTTCGTGGTCGTAGTACTCGTCCGGATCCTCCGACGGCGGCAGATCCGCCGAGTCGACGACAAAGAGCATGCCGCGCAACGCATCCGAGACACTGCGGTCGTCCACACCCTCCAGACGTACGAGAAGTCGGCCCGAGTGCTCCCGGGCCGACTCCACGACGTATGTCTGCGTGGTCTTCGCGCGCGGCAGCCGCCCCGTGAGGGTGCTGCCGGGCGCGAACCGCAGTTCCGGTTCGTCGGTGCGGACTTCTACGACGAGTTCGCCGCGCACTCCGTGCGACTTGGCGACCCGCCCGACGACCAGTTCCATCTACTGATCCGTGTCGACCACGTCGACGCGAATACCCTTACCGCCGATTCCGGCGACCAGGGTGCGCAGCGCGGTCGCGGTGCGACCGCCACGACCGATCACCTTGCCCAGGTCGTCCGGGTGTACGTGCACCTCGACGGTGCGGCCACGGCGGCTGGTGATCAGCTCGACCTGGACGTCGTCGGGATTGGCGACGATGCCGCGAACCAAGTGTTCGACGGCATCGGCAACAACGGCGCTCATGATTACTCGGCGGCTTCGGTGGCGGCCTCGGCCGGGGCCTCGGCGGCCTCGTCCTTCTTGGCGGCCTTCTTCTTCGGGGTGACGGCCTCGGCGACGGGCTCGTTGTCGGCGGCGGCCAGCGCGGCGTTGAACAGGTCCAGCTTGGACGGCTTGGCGGCCTTGGTCTTGAGGGTGCCCTCGGCGCCCGGCAGGCCCTTGAACTTCTGCCAGTCGCCGGTGATCTCCAGCAGACGCTTCACCGGCTCGGTCGGCTGCGCGCCGACACCCAGCCAGTACTGCACGCGCTCGGAGTCGATCTCGATGAGCGAGGGCTCTTCCTTCGGGTGGTACTTGCCCACGGACTCGATGGCGCGGCCGTCACGACGGGTACGGGCGTCGGCGATGACGACGCGGTACTGCGGGTTGCGGATCTTGCCCATACGGGTCAGCTTGATACGAACAGCCATGAGCTGATGCCTTTCACATGCGGCCGCCACAAGGCAGCCTGATTGGTCACGGTCGCAATTCAGCGGCCCATATGGCGTATGGGTCCGGTTTTGCGTTGAGTGTTGTGACCGCCGCGCGGTACGTAACCGGAGACGGGCTGACACTGTCCTCGACGAGGACGATCGACCATTCTGCCAGACGGGTCACGAGCCGCGGAAATCGGGCCGCCCGGGCCTGGACCGCTCGGCCCATCGAATCCTACGGCTCGATGGGCCGAGAGTTCGGATCAGTGGCCGGAGCTGCCGGAGGTCAGGAGTTTCACGATCAGTCCGGCCAGAACGGCCGTGAGCAGGCTTTCTACGGATCCCATGGTCATCGCCTCATTGGGTTGGAGCTACACAAACATGTGAAGCATGACTGATTCACTTCGCGCCTGCGGGGAAACGACGAGATTCAGCGGTGGCCGGTAACCGGGTCGCGGCGGTCGTAGACGCGGCCGCGCAGGACCACCCATGCCGGAGACGCGAGCGCCGCCGGATTGGCGCGCGGATCTTCTTGATAGACAACGAAATCGGCGGGCGCGCCGGGTTCGATACCGGGGCGGCCGAGCCAGGTGCGGGCGTTCCAGGAGGATGCGCCGAGGGCGTCGTGGGCCGAGAAGCCCGCGCCGATGAGGGCGGCGATCTCGTCGGCGATGCGGCCGTGCTTGATCGAGCCGCCCGCGTCGGTGCCGGTGTAGATGGGGATTCCGGCGTCGTGCGCCTTGGCGACCGTCTCCCGGGAGCGGCGGTGCAGATCGCGCATATGGGCGGCGTAGACGGGGAATTTGCCCGCGCTGTCGGCGATGCCGGGGAAGGTGTCGATATTGATCAGCGTCGGCACCAGGGCGGTGCCGTGCGCGACCATCATGTCGATGGTCTCGTCGGTGAGGCCGGTGCCGTGTTCGATGCAGTCGATTCCGGCGTCGAGCAGGCCGGGGAGAGCGTCTTCGCCGAAGACGTGGGCGGTGACGCGGGCCCCTTCGCGGTGCGCGGCGTCGATGGCCTCTTTCAGGATGGCGTCGCTCCACAGCGGGGCGAGATCGCCGACGGAGCGGTCGATCCAGTCACCGACGATCTTGACCCAGCCGTCGCCGCGTCGGGCCTGTTCGGCGATGATCTCCGGCAGGTCGCGCTCGTCGTCGAGTTCGATGCCGAGTTCGCGGATATAGCGCTTGGGGCGGGCGATGTGGCGGCCCGCGCGAATGATCTTCGGCAGGTCCGCGCGATCGTCGATGAAGTGGGTGTCGATGGGCGAGCCCGCATCGCGCAGCAGCAGCGCACCGGCATCGCGCTCGGTCTCGGCCTGGGCGACCGCGCCGTCGCGGTCCTCGTCGCCGCCGCCGTAGCGAATGCCCACATGACAGTGGGCGTCGACGAGTCCAGGCACGATCCAGCCTGTGGCACAGAGGGTTTCGGCACCGGGCACCGGCTCGTAAGAGATCGCGCCGTCGCGCACCCACAGATCGCGCACCTCGTCGTCCGGCAGAACCACTCCCCGCAGATGCATACCGGCCTCCTGATCTTCGGTGGACGTCCTACGCAGTATGACGCAGCGTGGACGCGGTCGCCGGGACGGGCGCTCACCCGAGCACGGTGATGTCGGAGCGCTCCCGGCACACCTCGCGCACCGCCGCCAAACCCGCTGCTATGAGCGGATGTTCGGCACTCCCGCGCCGAACACAGATGAGATGGCGTCGCATCGGCATCGGTTCACCGTGCAGCGGCACCCGCACCACCGGCCAATTCGGCGGCAGATAGACCAGCCGTGAGACGAGGCTGACGCCGAAGCCGTGCGCCACCATGGCCGCTACGCCGAGGAAATCGATTGCGCGACCGGTGATTCGGGGCGTGAACCCGGCCGCGGCGCACGCTGTCGACACCGCTTGATGGTGGCTGATGCGTTCCGGCCCGCTGATCCACGCCTCGGCGGCGGCCTCGGCCAGCGCGACACTGGCGCGCCGCGCCAGCGGGTGATCGGCCGGAACCAGCAGATCCTGCGGCTCGTCGAGCAGCGGGCGCAGGTCGAAGCGCGCGTCGCCGGGGCTGGGGCTGCCGGGTGCGGGCAGCACCACGCCGATATCGGTGTCACCGGCCAGCAGCAGGTCGAAGCAGTGTCGACTCTCGTCCTCGACCAGTTCCACGCTCAATCCCGGATGCGCGTCGCGCAGTCGCGCGGCGGCCGCGACCACCAGGGCGACGGTGGCCGTGGGCATGGCGCTGATCCGGAGCACACCGGCCATTCCGGCGCGGTGCGCGGCCAATTCCGCTCGCGCGCGCTCGGATTCGGCCACCATGGCGTCCGTATGCCGCAGCAGCGCGTGCGCGGCGGGCGTCAACCGCACCCGCCGCCCGATCTGCTCGAGCAGCGCCACATCGAGTTCCCGTGCCAGCTGCCGCAATTGCTGCGACACCGTCGAGGGCGTGAGGTGCAGCGCGGCGGCGGTGGCGGTGACCGTCCCCTGCTCGCGCAGCACCCGCAGCGTCAGCAATCGAGGGTCGATCATGTGGCTATTCAATACGATTCGATGCGGAATTATTCGATGGACCGGAACATATTTCGCGCCGAATACTTCGAAATATGACCGCCCGCACCGAATCCCAGCACCCGACCTGCCCGGACTGCGGGTGGCCGCTGCACCGACCGCCGGAAACCCTGTCGCGCCACCGCACATCGGAGGGCACCGTCGTCTACACCCGTTGCGTGTGTGGGCGGGTGCGCGCCTGGTTGGAGCCTGTCGGAGCGATCCGGCTGCTGGGTGGGGCGTGAACCGGGCCCCACACAGGATTCCGGCTCCCGACGCAAGACGTCGGGAGCCGGAAATCACCGTCCTAGTTTTTTGGGGCCCCTAGTTTTTGGGGAACTTCAGCTTCGACAGATCGAAACCTTCCAGCCCGGGCGGCAATTCGTTCAAGCCCTCGGGCAGCTTGGAGATATCCGGCATTCCGGCGGGCATACCGCCCGGCAGTCCGGGCATGCCCGGGAATCCACCGCGCATCTTCGGCTGAGTCGGGCCGCGTCCGCCCTTCTTGCCCTTCTTCCCCTTCTTGCCCTTGCCGCCGCCGCGCGCCCCCGGCATACCGAACTGGCGGCTCATCATGCCCATCATCTTCTTGGCCTCGAAGAACCGGTCCACCAGCTGGTTGACCTCGGAGACCGTCACGCCGGAACCATTGGCGATGCGCAGTCGACGAGATGCGTTGATGATCTTGGGATTGTCGCGCTCGGCCGGGGTCATACCGCGAATGATGGCCTGCACCCGATCGAGCTGCTTGTCGTCGACCTGGGCGAGCACATCCTTCATCTGGCCCGCGCCGGGCAGCATGCCCAGCAGATTGCCGATCGGCCCCATCTTGCGAATGGCGAGCATCTGGTCGAGGAAGTCCTCGAGGGTGAGCTCACCGGAGCCGATCTTGCGCGCGGCCTCCTCGGCCTGCTTGGCGTCGTAGACCTGTTCGGCCTGCTCGATCAGGGTGAGCAGATCACCCATGCCGAGAATGCGGCTGGCCATGCGATCCGGGTGGAAGACGTCGAAGTCCTCGAGCTTCTCACCGGTGGACGCGAAAAGAATGGGCTGGCCGGTGATTTCACGCACCGACAGCGCCGCGCCGCCGCGCGCGTCACCGTCGAGCTTGGTGAGCACGACACCGGTGAAGCCGACGCCGTCCTGGAAGGCCTGGGCGGTGGAGACCGCGTCCTGGCCGATCATGGCGTCGAGGACGAACAGGATCTCGTCCGGGTTCACGGCATCGCGAATACCGGCGGCCTGCGCCATGAGCTCGGCGTCGATGCCGAGACGGCCCGCGGTGTCGACGATGACCACGTCGTACTGCTTCTGCTGGGCCTCGGCGATACCGGACTGGGCCACATTGATCGGATCGGCCGCGGTGACGCCGAGCGGGTTCTCGCCGCCGCCGATGGAGGTGCCCGGATGCGGCGCGAACACCGGCACCCCGGCGCGCTCACCGACCACCTGGAGCTGGGTCACCGCGCCCGGGCGCTGCAGGTCGCAGGCCACGAGCAGCGGCTGATGCCCTTGCCCCTTCAGCCATTTCGCCAGCTTGCCCGCGAGCGTGGTCTTACCCGCACCCTGGAGACCGGCCAGCATGATGACCGTGGGCGGGTTCTTGGCGAAGCGCACCCGGCGGGTCTCGCCACCGAGGATATTGACGAGCTCCTCGTTGACGATCTTGACGACCTGCTGCGCCGGATTCAGCGCGGCGGAGACCTCCGCGCCCTTGGCGCGCTCCTTGATGCGCGCGATGAACGACCGCACCACGGGCAGCGCGACGTCGGCTTCGAGCAGGGCGAGGCGGATCTCCCGGGCCGTCGCGTCGATATCGGCCGGGGACAGCCGCCCTTTGCCGCGAAGGTCCTTGAGGGCACCGGCCAACCGGTCGGACAGGGATTCGAACACCGATCGCGCTCCTGATCTCGAGGGACGTCACTCGGGTACCAGGGTAGTGGGACCGGCCGAGAGGCGTTATTCCAGGTTGCGCCGCGTGGTCGTGGCCGGGCGGCGCAGGTCGTGACTCTCCTGGGCCACCATACCCACCGCTTCGCGGGCGGTGAGGCCGAGTTCCAGGGCGAGACCGTCGAGAATCACCCATTCGGCCTCGGTGGGCGGGTGCTCGGCGACGGTGGAGGCGATGGTCATCGCTGTCACCGCCTGTTGACCGGAGAGGGTGCGGCCGGGCAACCAGGAAACGACCCAGCGATCACCGCCGACGCAGCGGGCGTGATGCTGGGTCATGTCCGACGTCATCATTGACGCGGATACCACTTCAATTGCCACCGACCTGCTCCCCTCATGCTCGCGATAGCTTTCTTTGAGGGGATATTAGGGGTATTTCCGGGGTACCCATGTCTATTCCAGCAAATTGCACGCAACGATCCGATTAACTGGCAAACGCGGGGTTTGCCAGTTAATCCCACATCCTGGCGATCGGTCAGAAAACTCTGCCGGATTCGATTTCTTCGTCCGATTCAGGAGATTTCTTCGGTTGTTGCGGCGGCACCGTCGCGAGAATCGCCGCTTCGATCTCCGCCCGGCGCTCCGGCGTATCGGTCGAGCCCAGGTCCAGGCAGAACGCGTCCACCACGGCCGCGCCCATGGTGACGACTTTCGCCCAACACACATTCGCGCCGACCCCCGCGAGCGCTCCCGCCAAACGACTCAGCAAACCGATTCGGTCTTCGGCGCGCAATTCCAGCAGCACCCGTCCCGGCTCCCCGGTTTCGGTCCACTTGACCCGCGGCCGCGCCTGCGCGTAGGGACTGCGCTGCGCTCCGCCCGCCTCGCGTTCCTTGCGCGCGAGCACATCGGCGAGATTCAAATCGCCGTTGATGGCGCGGATCAATTCCTGGCGCAACAGGCCCGGATCCGGCGGATCGCCGAAACGCGGCGCGACCACGAAGGTGTCGATGGCGGATTTTCCGGCACCGTTCAGCGAGGCCGAGAGCACCCGCAGGGAATGCACCGCCAGCACCCCGGCGGCCTCCGAGAGCAGGCCGGGCGTGTCGGGAGCCACGATGGTGACCACATGTTGGTAGCGGCCCTCCCCCGGCCGCAGCTCGACATGCACGCCGCCGCCCTCGGCCTTGGCGATGAGCTCCTCGGGAATCGGATCCGGTTCGGGCAGTTCGTCTCCGGCCATGGAGAGCTTGCAGCGACGCACCAGCTCGGCGATGAGCGAGGCCTTCCAGTCGCTCCACACGCCGGGGCCGGTGGCCAGGGAATCCGCCTCGGCGAGCGCGTGCAGCAGCTCCAGGAGTTGCGCGTCGCCGTCGAGGGCCTTCACGACCAGCAGCACGGTGTCGGGATTGTCCAGGTCGCGGCGGGTGGCGGTATCGGGCAGCAACAGATGATGGCGCACGATCGCGGCCAGGGTGCGCACATCCGAGGGCCACAGCCCCAGGCGCTTGCCGATCTGCGTGGCCAGTTCCGCGCCGACCACACTGTGGTCCTCGGGGCGGCCCTTGCCCAGATCGTGCAGCAGCGCGCCGAGCAGCAGCAGGTCCGGGCGGGCGACGCGGGTGGACAGCGCGCTGGCCTGGACCACGGCCTCCACCAGGTGCCGGTCCACGGTCCAGGTGTGGATGGCGTCGCGCGGCGGCAGATCCCGCACCACGCCCCACTCCGGAAAGAGCCTGCCCCACAAGCCCGTTCGATCCAGGGCCTCGATGGCGTCGATGGCATTGCGGCCCGAGCCCAGCAGCACCAGCAGATCGTTGAGCGCGTCCTTGGGCCACGGTTCCCGCAGCTCCGGCGCGTCCTCGGAGAGCCGGTTCAGCGTGGTGGCGGACATGGGCAGTCCGGTCTGCGCCGAGGCCGCCGCGACCCGCAGGATCAGCCCCGGATCGCGCTGTGGACGCGCGTCCCGTGCCAGCACCACCTCACCGGCGTGCTCGACCACCCCCTCATCGAGTGGTCGACGCACCGGCATGCGGCGTAGTCGGGCGAGTCCCCGGCGGGGCAGGGAGTTTCCAGCGGTCCGTAGTCCGACCTCCGCCGAATAGCTGACCGTGCGCGCGGCGTCGGAGAGCGTGCGGGCGAGGTCGAAGCGGTCGCCGATGCGCAGGGCCGCGCCGATCTCGTCGGCGTCCTGGGCGCGGAGTTGGTCGCGGGCGCGCCCGGCAACCCGATGCAATTCCGTGCGAACATCCAGCAAACGCCGATGCGCCTGTTTCAGACCGCCGCCCGGCACATCCGGACCGAGCCCCGGCATGGCATCGGTCAGCTGGGCGATGGCCAGCGCGTCGAGGAGTTGGATATCGCGCAGTCCGCCGCGCCCGTTCTTGAGATCGGGTTCGGCGCGGTGCGCGATCTCGCCGCTGCGCCGCCACCGGGCTTCGGCCTGCTGGATCAGGCCGTCGAAGCGGGAGCGGATTCCGGCCCGCCAGTCGCGCCGCACGCCGGTGACGAGCAGCGTGCTCAGGCCCTCGTCGCCCACGATGTGCCGCGCCTCCAGCATGCCGAGGGCGGCCGTGAGATCGTCGGCGGCCACCCGCAGCGCCTGCGGGACGGTGCGCACGCTGTGGTCGAGCTTGATGTGGGCGTCCCAGAGCGGATACCAGAGCTGGTCGGCGACCTCGGCGACGCGTTTGGGGTCCACGTCGTCGTAGAGCAGGACGAGGTCCAGATCCGAGTACGGGAGCATCTCACGGCGGCCCAGACCGCCGACGGCGACCACCGCCAGGCCGCTGTCGGGTGTGATGCCGACCTCGGAACCCTTGGTGGTGAGCCACAATTCGAACAGATCGACCAGGGCGGCGCGCAGCCCTTCGGCGTCGAGTCGCGGGTGGCGGGAGTTGCCGGAGCCTCTGGTCGCTTCGCTCAGCAGCTGGTCGCGAGCCCGGACCAGGTCCGATGCCCCGTTCGCGATCTGCTCGTTCCGCGATTGCTGGGAACCCACAACTCACACCACCCATCCAGTCGTCTGCCAACACGGGGGCGGCCCCGTTCCCGCCGGTTCGCGCCGACGGGAGCGGGGCCGCGCTCGATCTATCTCGTGCCCGAGAGCCCTACCGCGCTAGATCGCGTCGGAGCCACGTTCGCCGGTGCGAACCCGGACAATCGCCTCGACCGGGGTCACCCACACCTTGCCGTCGCCGATCTTGCCGGTGCGGGCCGCCTCGACGATGACCTCGACGACCTTCTCCACGGACGCGTCGTCCACGACCACCTCGACCCGGACCTTCGGGACGAAGTCGACGGAGTACTCCGCGCCGCGGTAGACCTCGGTGTGGCCCTTCTGCCGCCCGTAACCCTGCACCTCGCTGACGGTCATGCCGTGCACTCCCGCCTGCTCGAGACCGGTTTTCACGTCCTCGAGGGTGAACGGTTTGACGATTGCGGTGATCAGTTTCATGCGTCATGCCTCCTTGACGGCGGTGGTACGTGCCGTGCCACCCACAGCAGCGAAATCGTATGCCGATTCCGCGTGCTCCGACTCGTCCATGCCCTGGAACTCTGCTTCCTCGTCGGCGCGCAGGCCGATGGTGAACTTGATGGCGAGGGCGATGATGGCCGTCATGACACCCGAGAACGCAAGCACCGCAAGGGCTCCCAGGGTCTGCTTGACCAGCTGATCCGTACCGCCGCCGTAGAACAGACCCTCCACCGCGGCCGGGGCCTCGGCGGTGGCGACGAAGCCGACCATGATGGTGCCGACGAGACCGCCGACCAGGTGCACGCCGACCACGTCGAGCGAGTCGTCGAAGCCGAACTTGAACTTCAGGCCGACCGCCAGGGCGCACAGCGCACCCGAGACCACGCCGATGGCCAGCGCGCCGACCACGTTCACCGAGGAACAGGCCGGGGTGATGGCGACCAGACCGGCCACCACGCCCGAGGCCGCGCCCAGCGAGGTGGGCTTGCCGTCGCGGACCTTCTCCACCAGCAGCCAGGCCAGCATGGCGGCGGCGGTGGCGATCAGCGTGGTGAGGAAGGTGACACCGGCGATGCCGTTGGAGCCCACGGCCGAACCGGCGTTGAAGCCGAACCAGCCGAACCACAGCAGGCCCGCGCCGAGCATGACGAACGGCAGGTTGTGCGGGCGCATCGGGGTGCCCGGCCAGCCCTTGCGCTTGCCCAGGATGATGGCCAGCACCAGACCGGCGATACCGGCGTTGATGTGCACCGCGGTGCCACCGGCGAAGTCGATGGCCTTGAGCTTGTTGGCGATCCAACCGCCGGTCTCACCGGTGATGCCGTCGAAGGCGAAGACCCAGTGCGAGACCGGGAAGTAGACCACGGTGGACCAGATGGCCGCGAAGAGCAGCCAGGAGCCGAACTTGAGGCGGTCGGCGACCGCGCCCGAGATGAGGGCGACCGTGATGATCGCGAACATGGCCTGGAACGCGACGAACACCGAGAGCGGAATGGTGCCCGCCAGCGGCACTTCCACCTGCACCGACGCGTCGTCGGCACTCGGTAGGTAGGTGCCGCCGAAGACGCCCTTCAGGCCGAAGTACTGGCCGGGGTCACCGAACAGATTGCCCTTGTCGTCGCCGAAGGCCATGGAAAAGCCGTACAGCGACCACAGGACGGCGACCACGCCCATGGCGCTGATGCTCATCATGATCATGTTCAGCACGTTCTTCGCGCGGACCATGCCGCCGTAGAAGAACGCGAGTCCGGGTGTCATCAGCAGCACGAGTGCTGAGCTCGTCAGCATCCACGCGGTATCTCCGGCGTTCGGTTCGCCGAGTACGGGAAACGCCACCTTGATTTCCTCCTCATCTCGGGCCCCGTCGAAAACCTGCGAACGAAGCCTGCAATGAGGTTCTTTTGTTGGTGTTTCGTCCGTGATCCTGCGGCGTTTCGCCTAGGTGAACGGATGAGATTGCACTGTTGCCAGCACGTTTCACAATGCGCACGTGTGTTACGGGCGCATTGTGAGGATGATGTTGTTTCCCGTTGTTTCGGCCGGTGAGCGCCGGTTTAGCCGAGAAGTGCGTCGACAAAGGCCCCGGGCTCGAAAGGAGCGAGATCATCCGCGCCTTCGCCCAAACCAACCAGTTTCACGGGCACGCCCAATTCGTGCTGCACCTGGAACACGATGCCGCCCTTGGCGGTGCCGTCGAGTTTGGTGAGCACGACGCCGGTGATATCGACGACTTCGGCGAAGACGCGGGCCTGGGTGAGGCCGTTCTGACCGACGGTGGAGTCCAGCACCAGCAACACCTCGTCGACCGGAGCCTTCTTCTCCACGACGCGCTTGACCTTGCCGAGTTCGTCCATGAGGCCGGTCTTGGTGTGCAGGCGGCCCGCGGTGTCGACCAGGACGGCGTCCACGCCGTTGGCGATACCGGCGCTCACCGCGTCGAAGGCGACGGCGGCCGGGTCGGCGCCCTCCTTGCCGCGCACGGTCTCCGCGCCGACGCGCTCGCCCCAGGTCTGGAGCTGGTCGGCGGCGGCCGCGCGGAAGGTGTCGGCCGCGCCGAGCAGGACGCGGCGGCCGTCGGCCACCAGCACGCGGGCCAGTTTGCCGGTGGTGGTGGTCTTGCCGGTGCCGTTCACGCCCACGACGAGCAGCACGGAGGGGCGATTGTCGTGCGGCAGGGCACGAATCGAGCGGTCGAGTTCGGGGCGCAGGGCCTCGATGAGCACGTCCCGCAGCACCGCACGCGCGTCGTCGGCGGTGCGCACCGTGCGCGCGGCCATCTCCTCACGCAGCCGCTCCACCACCGCGGTGGTGGACGCGGTGCCGAGATCGGCCATCACGAGCGTGTCCTCGATCTCCTCCCAGGAGTCCTCGTCCAGGTCACCGCCGCCGAGGAGGCCAAGCAGGGATTTGCCGACGGCGTTCTGGGAGCGGGAGAGGCGGCCGCGCAGGCGGGTGAGGCGGCCGGTGGTGGGGTCGATCTGGCCTAGATCGGGGGCCGAGATCTCGGGCGCGGTCGAAGGGGCTGCGGGAGCCGGGGATTCGACGGGGGCGGCCGGAGCGGAAGCCGACGTTCCGGGCGCAGCCGACTTTTCGGGCGCGAGGGCACCGTCGGTTGCGGGCTTCGTCGGGGCCGTGCCGGGGCGCGGAGTGGTCGGAGCAGGGCTCGGGGCGACCGCCGAGGCCGAGCCACCCGCCTCACTCGAAGGGGACTTCTCGGGCGTGACAGGCTTTTCGGGCGCGGGCCGCGTGGGCGCTGCGCTGGAGGTGGCAGCCGGAGCCGAGCCGTCGGCCTCGCCGGAGACGGATTTATCGGGCGCAGCGGACTTTCCGGGCGCGGCTTCGGCGGGCGCGGAATCAGTCGGGGCCGTCGTGGCGCTCGTGTCGGTCTCGGTCGGCGCGGGCTTGGTCGGCGCGGGCTCGGTCGTGGTGTCGCCCAGCGCGGCGGAGTCGGTCGGGGCCTGCGGTCCCTGCTCGGGTTCGGGGAGGCGGATGTCGGTGATGCCGCGGCGGGCGGAGTCGCGTGGGACCGCGGCGTCGTCACCGATGTGGGGTTGGCCCTCGTCGTCGGTGCGCTCGGTCGGCGTGACCGGGGGCTTCGCCGGGGCGCGGCGCACAGGTTCCGGGCTGGGTTTGGGCAGCGTCGAAGTGCTGCCGCCCTGACTGAAACTGAATCCAGTGGATGCCGTGTATCCCCCCGACCGGTCCGTCAGTTCCTTCTTCTCGGCCTCAGCGGGAGTCAGCGAAATGCGCCGCCGCTTGTACAGCACGAACCCGGCCACGAAGGCCACCAGCAGCACCGCGGCGATTGCGGCGATCAGAATCCAAGCCTGTGCAGTCACGTCCCCATCCTGTCAGAGACCCCCCAATCACCTGTTTGCCTACCTACCCACGAGTCGCATCACCGCTCAGGGGCCTGACGGGTGTGGCCAATAGCACAGCCGTCTTCGGGGCGGGGGATCAACACGCCGGAGCGGGGTGGCGAGAAATCGACATCTACCGACCGGTCTGGTCGCCTACGTGCCACGGAGGCGAAGCAGCGGCGAATCCGACACCAAGACAATAGGATCGGCCACGTGACCGATCGAAATGTGCTTGGGGGACCGCTGGAGGAGTGTGGCACCGATCCTCTCACCGGCTTCTATCGGGACGGCTGCTGTAGCACCGGGCCCGAGGATCTCGGCAGCCACACGGTGTGCACCGTGGTGACCGCCGAGTTCCTGGAACACCAGAAGTCGATCGGCAACGATCTGATCACCCCGCGTCCCGAGAACAACTTCCCCGGGCTGCAACCCGGCGACCGCTGGTGTGTGGTCGCGGTGCGCTGGCTGCACGCGCACGAGGACGGCGTCGCCGCCCCGGTGGTCCTGGCCGCCACCCACGAGAACGCCCTCGAGGTAATCCCCATGGACACCCTGCGCAAGTACGCGGTGGACGTCCCCGATGATGTGAGCGATCTGCTGTAGGCAAGTGCGCCAAGGCGATTCGTCCCGTTCGGGGCCGAATCCGGATACTTGTCGGTGCCCCGTGCGATCATGCGCCTATTCGCTGTGACACTTGGGGAGGATCGACATGACCGCGACATTCGAGACCATCGAGGCCGACTTCTTCCGCTTCACCACCGATATCGTCTGGTGCACCATCACCACGGTCGATACCGATGGCCGCCCGCGTTCCCGCATTCTGCACCCGATCTGGGAGATGGTGGACGGTCGCCCGGTCGGTTGGATCTTCACCGCCCCCTCCCCGATCAAAGCCCGCCACTTGGCCGCCAATCCGGTCGTGGCCTTCTCCTACTGGAGTCCGGCGCACAATGTGGTGCAGGGCGAGGCCAGCACCTCGTGGGTACCGGACGCCGCCACCAAAAAGCATGTCTGGGAACTGTTTACGACCACTCCGCCACCACTCGGCTACGACCTCACCACATTCGGCGTGACCGGCCCCGAGGACCCGAACTTCACCGTCCTACGCCTGGACCCCGACCGCGTCCAGGTTCTCGACGCCGCCAAGGCCGCAGGCAATTTCACGCCCACGGTGGTTCGCCTGGGCAACCCCGCCTGAGCGGAAGACCAGCGGAGGCCGCCGAAACACTAAGGCGGTCGGTACTTTTCAAGAGATGAGACCGCCAAGCCGCATGCTCCAGCGGCGCTGCGGGCTCACCGGGGCGCGACACGCCTATCCGTAATAACGACGTACGCGACGGTATTCAGCCGTTCGAGTGGTGCGCGCACACGAGAATGGCGCTGCCGCCCGGGATTCCGGGCAGCAGCGCCTGGGGAGTCGCCGCCGGTGTCAGCGGTCGGCGCGCAGTGTGTAGGCCTGCACCGCGGCCATGACGGCGGTGAAGGCGGCGATCATCAGGACTACCCCGGTACCGAGGGCGGTGGGTTCGATCCAGCCCGCGGCCAGGAAGACCAGGCTGTCTACGGTCCACAGGGCGTTCAGGGCGATGACGACCTTCGCGGGGCCGCGAGGGATTTCGCGGCGGGTGGCGATGACAAGCACGCCGATGGCGTAGGCGATGAAGAACAGGCCCTCGCCGAGCAGGAGTGCGGCGGACAGGCCCAGCGGCGAGTCCAGCACGGCGGCCAGCGACGCCAGGGCGAGACCGGAGACCAGTGTCGCGATGCCGTCGAATTCGTAGGCCAGGCGAACCGGGGACATTCCGGCGATGGTGCGGCGGAGGCTGGAGGCGGTGGTGGCGGTCATGGGAATCGTTCCTTCCGTTCGGCTTCCCGGTGTCCCGTTCGGGTTCCGGTGCTGCCAACACCGTCACCCGCCGTCCACTGCCGAACCCACCACAACAGCTGCCGACTACTGCCAACCGCAGGTCAGCGCATTATTTCGACATACTGCCGAACCCGGATCGCAGTTGCGTGGCGATCATGCGCGCTGCCGAGTTCTGCCAGTTGTGCAGCGTCCGCTCGGGTACCTGATCGACGAACCACGCGAGCGCCTTGCGCGAGACCGGATCCAGATCGGTGCGTTTGGTGCGCACGCTGTAGGGCCGGATACCGACGACGTAGTAGAAGTACACCGCGTTGTAGTGCCGCCACTCCTCGCTGGTGCCGAATTCGTCGCCGGTGCGCGGTTTCAGCGCCGCGATGCTCTCGGTGAGCAGGGTCTTGAGTTCGGCGGCGCGGTCCAACGGGCCGACACTGTCGCGTCCGCGCAGCCGGGCGTCGATTGCGGGCAGATCGATGAGCGGGCTCGACACCAGTTTGCCGAGGTCGGCGTAGTGGCTGAGCGCCCGACGGGTGAGGCGCGCGAACTCGTCCTCGTCGAGCGCGGCCAGCCCGGTGTGGGTGTCCTTGCGCGGCAGCGCCTCCGCGGCGGTGCGCAATTCGTCGCGGGCCTCGCGCAGCGCGGGTTCTGAGGCGAAGGCGAATCGGTCCACCGCCGATTGCAGCGGCGCGTTGAGCACCTGGAGCGCGACGGCGGCGGCGACGGTGCCGAACAGCAGCGCCTGCAAGCCGGTGCGCTCCCCCACCAGCACGATGGCGACGGCCGCCTGCCCGCCGAACACCACGGCGGTTCCGACCGAGACCAGGAGCGAGCGCGACATATCCGCGCGCAGCGCCTCACCCTCCTCGAAGGCGTCGAGGACGGCGATGCCGACGCCGAGCAGCACCAGGTCGACCGCGACGGCGGAGAGCATGGCGCTGAAGGACACCACCTCGAATCCGATCAGGATGAGGCTGGCGCTGAGCCCGAACATCAACGCGCCCACCACGAGCAGGCCCGCCGTCGCCCGGTTCCGCGTGCCCGCGAGAACCGCGGACCGGTGCCGGACGACGGCGAGCATCGAACCCACCAGCGCGAGCACCGCGAGCGCGCCGAGCGCGTAACCGGCGGTATCGATTCCCATGGCGGCGATGATCGCGACCAAGGCACACACGGGCAGCAGCCCGAACCGCCACCACCGATCGACCAGCCGCGCGGGCTCCTCCGGCAGCAACCGGACGAATACGCCGCTCCACGCGATGGCGGGCAGACACACCAACACCGCCCGCACGCCGTCGAATCGATCGTCGGCACCGAGCAATTGACCGCCGACCACCGCCACGGCGTAGACCAGCAATCCGCTTCCCGCCCTACGCAGCACCGGTTTTCGGCTGTCTCGCGCCAGCAGATACAACCCCAGCCACCACGCGATCCCGAAGGCGGCCGTCGACACCCACAACACGAGGTGAGCCTACTGCCGCATCCCCCTCGGACTCGAGGATGCGGCATCGAACCCCAGGTTCAGGAGAGTTTGCCGTCGTAATCCGGCAGTTTGAAGGTCCTCTCCGCATGTCCGCCCGCGAGATCCGAGGCGCTGTTGCCGATATTGGCGACGATCGTGTAGCCGTCGCCTTCGATATCGATGCGCGCGTTGGTCTTGTACTCCTGCAATCCCGCCGAACCAGCCGAGAGCGTGGTGAGCGGACTGCCGTAGAGGCCGTCGACGGGATAGCCGACGGAGGTCAGGTTGACATTGGTGTAGATGTTCATGAGCGAGGGGCGTCCGGTCACGAAAATGATTGCCGCGCCCTGATTCTTGGCCCACTTGGCCAGCGCCAGCATGGGTGCCATCGCGGGGGTGATAATGCTCGGGTTGTACTGCGTCTCGAGCACGGTGTTGTCGATATCGAAGACGATGGCCGGGCGAGTGGCTCCGGGCAGTCGTCCGGCCAGATAGTCCTGGGCCTGCGCGGCGACGGTCTGTACCTCGCCGATCCACTGCGAGTACGGCGGCAGATCGCCGCCGCCCCCGGAGAGCGACGAGGAGCCGGAACCGCCCGAGCCCGAGGAGGATCCGGAACCACCGGAGAGCGAGGACGATCCGGTGTCGGCGAGGGCGGCGGGCAGCGGGGCGGCCAGGGCGACGGAGATTCCTAAGGCAATACCTGCGATAGAGCGCTTCATGATCAGGGGACGTTAATGTCCCACCACTCCGAAGCGCAGGCGTTTCGCATTGTCCCGCTTGGTGTCCCGCCCAGTGGGACTGTCCGGGTAACGCTCGGTGCAGCGGGACCGAGTACGCCATCCGCGCCGCCTCGCCTCGGCCAGCGTGATCAACCCGCTGAGCGGGTGCGCTCACGATGCGCCTTCTGGCGACAGGCGGCCGAGCAGTAACGAGCCGGACGACCGGTACCCGAATTCCGCACAGGCTCCGCACACACCGCGCAGCGCGGGGACGTTTCGTTACGGTAGCCACTTTCGTTACGCACACCCGCGCGCCGATCTCCCTTGGCCACCGCGAGTTTCGTTACGCCCATCGCCGGGCGTTCGGTGCGCATGGCGTCCAAGAGCATGGCGACCGGGCGCGACAATCCGCGCCGTGACCTCGAACCACGCTGCATGGCAACACATCCGGAGAAGATGTCCAGCAGATCGGGCAGGGTCAGATCCGGCCGCACCGCACCGTCACGTTGCGCGGCGAGCAGCAGATCGGCCACCGCGTGCTGAAAGCGGGCTCCGACATCGACGAGGGCGGTACTGGGCCAATCGTCGTCGGTGTCGAACACGTCGCACATCGCCTTGTTCCCGGGTGTCGTGGTCACCACGTCGACGCAGAAGTCGAAGAAGGCCGCGCCCACGGCGGGCTGCCGCCGGGCATGTGCAGCGGCCTCGGCCAGCCGCGCGATGCGCTGCCGCAGCACCGCCGCGAGAAGGTCGTTCTTACTGGGGAAATGGCGGTGTACGGTGCCCGCGCCGACGCCCGCCCGCCGAGCGATCTCGGCCAGCGACACCGACATTCCCCGTTCGGAGAACGCCCGCAGCGCGGCCGCCAGAATCAGTTCTCGATTGCGCCGCGCATCGGCACGGACCGCCGGATCGGCGCGTTGTACGTCCTGCATTTCGTTACGCGATCCCTTCCGAGCCTGGCGAACCGGGTTCCGCCGCCCGTACCGTCCGAATGCGGGTTGCCCGACCCGGATCTTAACGAAGAACTCCCAGGAGATGCGACGCATGTCGAACGAAATCATTCTCGTCACCGGAGCGACCGGCAAGCAGGGCGGTGCCACGGCCCGCCGACTGCTCGCGGCGGGGCGGCCGGTGCGCGCGCTGGTGCGCGATCCCGAGGCCCCGGCGGCGCTCGAATTGGCCGCTGCCGGAGCCGAACTCGTGGTCGGCGATTTCGACGATCGCGACTCCGTGGCCGCGGCGGTCGCGGGTGTGCGGTCGGTCTTCGCGGTACCTCCCGCCACGTACAACCCCGGCGGCTGGGATGTCGAACGCGAGGCCGAGCGCGGCGAGGGCCTCGTCGCGGCGGCGAGTGCGGCCGGAGTCGACCACTTCGTCTTCACCAGCATCGCCTCGTTCAAGGTCGAAGGCAGTTGGGGCACAGGCGGTAAGCGTCGTATCGAGGCGGCCGCGATGGCCAGCGGTATGCGCTGGACCATCCTGCGCCCGGTGCGCTTCATGGAGAACTACCTGCTGCGCGAGTCGGTGGTGGATGGCATCGCCAACGGCGTGCACCGCCACCTGTTCCCCGGCGACCGTCCCGTCCAGGTGATCGCCGTCGACGATGTCGCGGAGATCGCCGCGCTCGCCTTGCTGGATCCGGCCCGGTTCCACGGCCGCACACTGGAATTGGCCGGGGACAGCATTCTGTTCTCGGAGGCGGCCGAGACCATCACCCGCGCCACCGGCATCGAACTGCGCTACCAGGAAGCCGACGAATCCGATGCCGCCGCACTGGGTCCCGAGATCGCCAACGTATGGCGACTGTCCCGCTCGGGCATCGGTTGGCACGCCGATATCGACGCGATCCGCGAAATCCACCCGGGCCTGCGCACTTTCGACGCCTGGTTGGCGGAAACCGGTGCGGCGCGGATCAAAGCGCTGCTCACGGCGGAGCAGTAGCGCCCGGCGAGACCAGCTATCCGGCGGAAACCGCCGCCCTCACGTGGCGGCTCCCACCAGGTTCTCCCCGCGCATCCGCTGCGAAATCACCTGCGTAATACCGTCTCCGCGCATGCTCACGCCGTAGAGGGCGTCGGCGATCTCCATGGTCGGCTTCTGGTGGGTGATGACGATCAGCTGCGACTTCTCGCGCAGCTGTTCGAACAGCCCGATGAGGCGGCGCAGGTTGGTGTCGTCGAGGGCCGCTTCGACCTCGTCCATGACGTAGAAGGGTGAGGGACGGGCGCGGAAGATGGCGACGAGCAAAGCCACCGCGGTGAGGGACTTCTCGCCACCGGAGAGCAGCGACAGGCGCTTGACCTTCTTGCCCGGCGGGCGGGCCTCGACCTCGACGCCGGTGGCGAGCATATCGCTGGGATCGGTGAGCAGCAGGCGGCCCTCACCGCCGGGGAAGAGCTTGCCGAACACGCCGACGAATTCGCGCGCCACATCCTCGTAGGCCTCGGTGAAGACCTGGAGTATGCGGGCGTCGACCTCGGCGACCACGTCGAGGAGGTCCTGGCGGGCCTTCTTGACGTCCTCGAGCTGGGTGGCGAGGAAGTTGTAGCGCTCCTCGAGCGCCGCGAACTCCTCCAGCGCAAGGGGATTCACCTTGCCGAGGGTGGTGAGGTCCTTCTCGGCGCGCTTGGCGCGGCGCTCCTGGGTGGCGCGGTCGTAGGGCATGGGCTGCGGCGGGCTCACGTTCTCGCCGCGCTCCTTGGCCTGCTCGTACTCCATCATCTCCAGCGCCGTCGGCGGCATGGGCACGTCCGGGCCGTACTCGTCGATGAGATCGTCGAGGGCGATGCCGAACTGCTCGGAAATGGTGGTCTCGAGTTGTTCGATGCGCAGCGCCGCTTGGGCGCGGGCGACCTCGTCGCGGTGCACCGCATCGGTGAGCTGGGTGAGCTGCGTGTTGAGGGCGCGAGCGCGCTCCTTGGTCTGCTCCACCTGCGCGGCGCATTCGGTACGGCGGCGCACCAATTCGTCGCGGCGGGCGGAGGCCTGGGCCACCACCTTCTCCAGTTCGGCGGCGACGCGCTCGGCCGACTCGGCGACCACGGCGGCCACGGCGGCGGCCTGGCGACGGGCGGCCTGGGCGCGTTCGGCGCGGGCCCGGTTCTCGCGTTCGGCGCGGGCGGCGCGCCGCAGCGAATCCGCTTTACCGCGTACCGATTCCGCGCGCTCCTCGGCGGTGCGGACGGCGAGGCGGGCCTCGACCTCCATGGAGCGGGCCTCGGCGAGGGCGGCGGCGGCTTCCTCGCGCAGGTGCGCGGCGGCGTCGGTGCCCTCGGATTCGGTACCCGTATCGGACTGTTCGCTTTCGGCGCGGCGCAGCCGGTCCTCGAGTTCGGCCAGCTTCTCCTGGGCTTCGTCGCGCCCGGTTTCGGCATCGGCGCGCTGGGCGAGCAGGCGTTCGCAATCCTTCTGCGCGGCACGGGCGGTATGGCCCAGGCGACCGAGCCGGTCGTAGATGGCGACCAGGGCCTGATCGGATTCGTGCAGCGCGAGCAGCGCGTGGTCGACGGCCTCCTTGCGGTCGGCCTGTTCGGCGAGCGCTCCGGCGAGCGCCGCCTCGAGCTCCTCGGCCTGCCGCTGCCACGACGCCAATTCGTCCTTGGCGGAATCGATTTCGGCCTGCACCTCGAGCTGGCTCGGGGCGCGGTCGGACCCGCCGAGCACCCAGCCGGTACCGGTGAGGTCGCCGTCGCGGGTGACGACCCGCAGTTCCGGGCGGGCCGCGACGAGTTCAGTCGCGGCGGAGAGACTGTCGACGACGGCGATACCGGCGGTCAGGGCGGCGATGGCCCCGCGCATGTGGTCCGGGCAGTCGACGATGTCCACGAGCCAGCGCGCGCCACCGGGTAGCTCCCCGCCGGGACGCGAATTCACCTGTGCCGCATTGCCGTAGACGATGGCTACGCGTCCGCCGTCGGCTTCCTTCAGTGCCCGCACGGCCGAGTGGGCGGAGGGCCCGGTGTCGGCGGTGACGGCATCGGCGAGCGGGCCGAGTGCGGCGGCGACGGCCGCCTCGAATCCGCCCTGCACTCGAATGAGTCCCGAGAGCGGGCCGAGCAGCCCTTCGCTGCGATGCTCCAACAGCCAGGCCGCGCCGTCACGACGGGCCAGATTCATGGTGAGCGCCTCGATGCGCGCGCTCAGCGAAGCGACCCGCTTCCCCGCCTCGCGATCGCGTTCACGCAGTTCGGCGACGCGCTGATCGGCGAGTTCGAGGGCCTGCGCGGCATGCTCGTACTGCGCGTCGAGCCCCTCCTCACCCGCGTCGAGTTCACTCAATTCGGCTTGTACGGACTCGAATTCGGCATCGGCGGCCTCCCCACGGTGCCGGGCCTCGGCAATGGCGGTGGACATGCGCTCGATCTCGGCATCGGCGGACTGGGCGCGAATGCGCAGCGAATCGACCTGGCCGGAGAGCCGGACGAGCCCCTCGCGACGGTCGGCGATGGCGCGCACGGCCGCGAGGTGCGCCTGTTCGGCAGCCTTGGCGGCCTGTTCGCGCTCGTGCAGCGCGTCGCGGGCGGCTTCGAGAGTCTCGGTGGCGATTTCGACCGCTTCGATCAGCTCGGCCTCCTCGGCCTCCACCCGGTCGGCCTCGCGTTCCAGCTGTTCGGGATCGCGGCCGGTGCCGGTGGGCTGCTCGATGGTGAGGTTGCGAGCGCGGTCGCGGGCGATGCGAATGGTGGCGTTGACGCGCTCGGTGAGCGCGGAGAGCTGAAACCAGGTCTGCGCGGCGGCCTCGGCTCCCGGGGTGAGCTTGGAGAGTTCGAATTCCTGCTGCGCGAGTGCGGCATTGGCGGCGTCGAGCTCGGCGTGCACATTGATCTGCTGCTCGCGCGCGAAGGCCTCTTTGCTCTGCTGACCTTCGAGATCGCGTCGCCGCGACACCAGGTCGTCGGCGGCCAGACGCAACCGCGAATCACGCAATTCGGACTGCACGGTGGCGGCGCGACGAGCCACCTCGGCCTGCCGCCCCAACGGCTTCAGCTGCCGCCGCAACTCGGTGGTGAGGTCGGTGAGCCGGGCCAGATTGGCCTGCATGGCATCGAGTTTGCGCACCGCCTTCTCCTTGCGGCGGCGATGCTTGAGCACACCGGCGGCCTCCTCGATGAAGGCGCGGCGATCTTCCGGTCGCGATTCCAGGATCGCGGACAGCTGCCCCTGACCGACGATGACATGCATTTCGCGGCCGATACCGGAGTCGCTGAGCAGTTCCTGCACGTCCATGAGGCGGCAGGTATTGCCATTGATCTCGTATTCACCCGCGCCGTCGCGGAACATACGGCGCGTGATGGAGACTTCCGCGTAGTCGATCGGCAGAGCGCCATCGGAGTTGTCGATGGTGAGCGTCACCTCGGCGCGGCCCAGCGCGGCGCGCCCCGTCGTTCCAGCGAAGATGACGTCCTGCATCTTCCCGCCACGAAGCGCCTTGGCCCCCTGCTCGCCCATAACCCAGGTGAGGGCGTCGACCACGTTGGATTTGCCGGAGCCGTTGGGCCCGACCACGCAGGTGATGCCGGGTTCGAACCGCAGGGTCGTCGCGGACGCGAAGGACTTGAAGCCCTTCAGCGTCAGACTCTTCAGGTGCACAGTCGGCCAGGTTACCTGGTTGAAGCGGGTTGCCATGCGTATGCCGGGGAACGCGTCTGAGTTGAGGTGGGGCGGTTTGGGGGTTTCGTCTGGAATGAATGCGACGTTCTGGGCAGCGTTAGATTTATGCTGTGGTGATCAGAAGAATTTGAAGATCCTTATATCAGAAATAATTCCTGCACTGGCACAACGCATTTCGCGATAGAATCAATGCATGACTTCGGGTGGGGAAATCGACGAGAGGGGCGTGGTCGCCACTTTGGCGAACCTCGACGTCCTTCTCGATTCCCTGCTCGACAATTCATGCACCACTTTGTCCGATGATGAATTCATTGATCACATGCGTGAATTCGAAGCCTTCGCCCGCAAAGTCGCCGTCGTACAACACCGCTTCGCGCAAGCCGTCGCCGACCGCGGACTCGCCCAGCGCTACGGATTCAGCCCCACCGCCGGAGTACGCAGCTTCCTTGTGGAGACGTTGAACCTGTCCAAGGGCGACGCGGCCGCACGCGCCAACGCCGCCGAGCATCTCGACGATCGCCGGTTCAGCCCCAACGGGTACCTGCCGCCCGCGTTGCCGTTGACCGCGGTTGCGCAGGCCGCAGGCGAAGTCTCCCCCGACCATGTGCGCGTGATCATCTCGGTCATGGACCGCATCCCAACCAGCGTCGAACAGCAGTCGCGGACCGAGGCCGAAGAACGCCTCGTCGAGTCCGCGCGCGTGTGCACGCCCGACGGGTTGAAGAAGGTCGGCGCGCGGATCCTCGCCTTCTTGGATCCCGACGGGAAGTTGGCCTCGGACCGTGATCGGGCGCGGATGCGGTCGCTGGTGCGCAGCACGCAACGCATCGACGGGATGATCGAATTCAAGGGTCTGTTCAACCCGGAGGCCACGGCGTTTCTCGACACCATGTTGGCGAAGTGGGCGCGCCCTGGGATGTGCAACCCGGACGATCCCGAGAGCCCGATGGTCGCTGACCCCGATGGGGACGACCGCGGTCTCGTCGAGGCCGCTGCCGCGCGCGACACGCGCAGTCAGGCGCAGCGCAATCACGACGCGCTGTTGGCTTACCTCAAGCACGGCGGCCCGGAAACGCTTGGCAAGCACCGTGGTATCCCGGTGAGTGTCGTGCTGACGATGACTGTCGAGGATGTGGAGAAGGCGTCGGGCTGCGCCACCACCGCCACGGGCGGCACGGTGCCGATGAAGACCGCGCTCGAAATGGCCGAAGGCTCGATTCCGACACTCATGGTGTTCGACCACACGCAGAACAAGCCTCTGCATCTCGCGCCCGGTGTGCGCCTGGCGAACAAGTGGCAGCGCCTCGCCCGGATCGCGACCGATCGCGGCTGCACGCGTCCGGGCTGTTCGGCTCCGGCGACGATGTGCCAGATGCACCACGTTCTCGGCTTCGCCAAAGGCGGGTTGACTCACATCGAGAACCTGACTCTGGCCTGCGATCAGTGCCACGCCCGGATCACCGGCACACAGTCGGGGTGGGAAACCGAAGTCCTCGACGCGAATTCGGGCCATCCCGGCAGAGTCGGCTGGCGAGCCCCCGCCCACGTGGACCCGACCGGTCTACTCGAGGTCAATCATGTGCATCATCCCGACGAGGTCCTGTATCAGGCCGACGTCCGCATCGAGGCACGCCGCCGACGCGAATCACGGCCCGACACAGGAAGACCCACCTCACCCGAACCCCCGTGGTGACAACCCCGGACGCAGGTCCTGCCGCGCCACAACCCCCGGGGGCAATCCCACGCGTGGCGGTCCTCGGCCGCGATGAGCTTCACCGGCGGATCGGGCAGCATACGGACTTGCGCCCCGGCGGCATTGGCGGCCAGCACGTGCCGCAGCCGCTCCGGGTCCTGATAGATGGTGTCTCCTGCTACAGCGTTCGATGCGGTATGCGCGGGGTCGGCCCGCACACCCGTGCCCTCGGAAGTTGTGCCGGGAGGCAAACGCACCTCATTCCAGCCCACCCGTAGTGGCAACCCCGGACGCGGGTCCTGCCGTGCCACAACCCCCGGGATATCCCACACGCGGCGGTCCTCGGCGATGACGAGCTTCACCGGCGGATCGCAGCGTACGGGCTTGTGCCCCGGCGGCATTGGTAGCCAGCACGTGCCGCAGCCACACCGCGTCCTGGTAGACGGTGTCCCGCTACAGCGTTCGATGCGATATGCGCGGGGTCGTGCCCGCACACCCGTGCCCCCGGAAGTTGTGCCAGGAGGCGAACTCACCTCACTCGAGCCCCCGTGGTGACAACCCCGGGCGGAGGCCCCGCCGCGCCACAACCCCCGGTGTATCCGTCAGTGAAAAATCTCTAAAACAGCATTAGTGCAGTCCGCGGGCTGGGATCGCAGGCTTACGGCACCCAATGTCGCGTCAGCTAAAGTCAGGAAAGGCAGGCGACGCAACCACACTTCATGGTTTTAATCTTTTACGGGCCAAGCAGGAGCCATTGGGAAGCCTTGTCGCCATAGTTCCAAGAGCGGGAGCCCGATTATGGTCGGTGCGAACCATGCGACTAATTGCGAGATACCGTGCAGCGGACCGTCGATCGCGAAACTAACGACCACGGTTGCGGTAATCAAGGCGATGTAGGAGCCGCCTAGGCCGTGTACGTAGGCGTGGGTCCATATTCCGCTTCGTCCTACCGCGTATCGGCCGAGTATTCCCAGACCCAGCGTCAGGGCGGAGACCGGGATGAGCCACCACAGGTCCGTGCGGCGGGTCAGTACCAGGCCGACTGCCGAAATGCCTACCGCCGCAACCAACGCGAGGTACACCATGCCGAGTTCGTGAGCCCGGGGCCATCGGTGCCAATCCGCCCAGAAGAGGATCGGGCCCAGGAGTAGGCCTGCTGTTCCGACTGCGATGTGGACGGTCAGGAGGGCTGCGTATCCCGACATGGCGGGCTCCTACATGGTTCGAATGTGTTTGGGTGTGGTGGATTCCCAGCCCGTGAGCGCGCGGAACGCGAGGACCGCGCCCCAGGGGACGATTACCCAGAAGGGCCAGAAGTAGGTGAACTCGCCTGCGGCGAGGGAGATCGCGGCCCAGATGCCGAGGCAGAGCAGGCCGACGCCGAACCAGGCGCTGCCTTCGATGCGCTGCCAGATCGGGAAGCGCGAAGGCTTCGTCGGGGCGGTGGATTTCGACAGCTTCGGGAGGTCCGAGAGCACGACCGCCAGGGCTTCGCGGGTAGGGGTGGCGTAGACCTGTGCGGTTCGCTCGTCGTATTCGGCCAGGTCGAGGCGGCCTTCGGCCAGGTGGCGGCTGAGCTGTTCGACGACGTGGGCGCGCTCGGCGTCGGAGGCGCGGGTGCCGGTCGCGATGTCCATGATCGATCCTCTCGGGATATTCCATTGTGGAACGTAAGGTCAATGGTAAACCTCCACTGTGGAATGTCAACACCCTCAAGTGATGGCGGGTGCCAGCACATTTGCCAGCAGGGGCGATACGGTGAGATGGTTAGGGCCAGTTCTCGCACAAGGAGTCATCGTGGATCTCGACTGGTCGCCCGACGATCTGGCTTTTCGCGACGAGGTACGCCGTTTCCTCGACGAAAAGTTAACGCCTGATCTTCGCCGCGCCGGGCAACTGGCGACGAGCGTCTACCCCGATCACGAAGCCAGCATGGAGTGGCAGCACATCCTGCACGAGCGTGGGTGGGCCGCTCCGGCATGGCCGGTGAAGTACGGCGGCTGCAAGTGGAGCCTCACGCAGCACTACATCTTCGGCCGGGAGTGCACCCTCGCGGGCGCGCCGAACCTCTCCCCCATGGGCATCCGCATGGTGTCGCACGCGATCATGGCGTTCGGCACCGAGGAGCAGAAGAACTACTTCCTGCCCGGCATTCTCACCGGCGAGGTGTTCTTCTGCCAGGGCTATTCGGAGCCCGAGGCGGGCAGCGACCTGGCCTCGCTCTCCATGGCCGCCGTGGACGACGGCGACGACCTCGTGGTCACCGGCTCCAAGATCTGGACCACCCACGCCACCGAGGCCAACTGGATCTTCGCGCTGGTGCGCACCTCCAAGCAGGCCAAGAAGCAGCAGGGCATCACCTTCGTGCTCATCGATATGCGCTCGCCGGGTATCGAGATTCGCCCGCTGGTCATGACCTCCGGCGAGCAGGTGCAGAACCAGGTCTTCTTCGACCAGGTGCGGGTGCCCAAGGCCAATGTGCTGGGCAAGATCGACGACGGCTGGACCGTCGCCAAGTACCTGCTGAACTTCGAGCGCGGTGGCGGCGCGGCCGCCCCGGCCCTGCAGGTGATGGCCGAGGAGCTCGCACAGGCCGCCGCGCGACAGGTGGGCCCGAACGGCGGGGCGCTGCTCGACGACCCGGCCTTCGCCGCCAAGCTGGCCGACGCCCGCATCCGCGCCGACGTGCTCGAGATCCTCGAATACCGCACTCTCGCACTGGTTTCCAGCGGCAAGGATCCCGGCCCCGCCGCGTCCACCATCAAGATCCTGGGTACCGAGCTGAGCCAGATTCTCACCGAGCTGGCACTGGAGGCCGCCGGTCCGCGCGGCCGCGCCTATCAGCCGCACGCCACCATGCCCGGTGGTCCGATCGCCGACTTCACCCCGCCCGCAGACGGTTTCGTCACCGGCGAAGAATGGCAGGCCGTCGCCCCACTGCGGTACTTCAACGACCGCGCGGGCTCGATTTACGCCGGTAGCAACGAGATTCAGCGCAACATCATCGCGAAAGCCACCCTGGGACTGTAGACATGGACTTCACTTTCACCCCTGAGCAGGAGATGCTCCGCGACACGGTCACGGAGTTCCTCGCGGCGCGCTACCACCTCGAAAGCAGCCGCGCCGCAGCGCGTGTCGGCGCGGGCTGGCAGCCGGAGATCTGGCGCAAGCTGGCCGAGGAGGTCGGCATTCTCGGTGCGAGCCTGCCGGAATCGGTGGGCGGCATCGGCGGCGGCGCGGTCGAGACGATGATCATCGCCGAGGCCCTCGGCGGCGCACTGGTGGTCGAGCCCTATATCGACACCGTGGTCGTGGGCGGCGGCCTGCTCCAGCGTGCGGGCGGCAAGCGCGCCGAGGAACTGCTGTCGGGTATCGCGGCCGGTGAGGTGGTCACCGCGTTCGCCGCCCTGGAGCCGCAGGCCGGATACGACTTCACCCGCGTCGACACCACCGCGCGCCGCGACGGCGACGACTGGGTCCTCGACGGCACCAAGATCGTGGTGACCACCGCGCCCATCGCCACCGACCTCCTGGTCACCGCGCGCCTGGAATCCGGTGAGATCGCGCTGTTCACAGTGCCTTTCGAAGTGAACAACCCGCCCGCCGGACTCACCGCGCACACCTACCGCACCATCGACGAGCGCCCCGCCGCCGACCTGACCTTCGCCGGTCTGCGCCTGCCCGCCGACGCGCTGCTGCTCGACAATGCCGCCGACGCGGTGACCGCGACCGTCGACGAGGCCATCGCCGCCGTCTGCGCCGAGGCCGTCGGCGCGATGCGCAAGGTGCTCGGCGACACCGTCGAATACACCAAGCAGCGCCAGCAGTTCGGCGTTCCCATCGCGAGTTTCCAAGCGCTGCAACACCGCATGGTGGATATGCTGCTCGAACTCGAGCAGGCCGTCGCCGCGACGTACCTGGTCACCCTCAAACTCGACGCCGAGCCGACCGAACGCGCCAAGGCGGTGGCCGCCGCCAAGGCCACCATCGGCCGCGCCGCGCGTCGCATCGGTCAGGAGGGCGTGCAACTGCACGGCGCGATGGGCATGACCGAGGAGCTGGCCATCGGCCACTTCTTCAAGCGGCTCACCGCGGTGCAGAACGAGTACGGCAGCACCGACTTCCACACCGCCCGATACGCGGCCCTCACCCGGCCGTAGCACCAGGTCGCGGCTGTGACGAGGGGCACAGCCGCGACCCCGTCACGTAATCGACCGCTGCCTCGTCCAAGGGGTGTGTACGGAAACGCCCGGCACTCCAGGAAAGGACGAAGCACATGTCACGACTGAATCTGCCGCAGCTGGCCCCCGAGGTCTACCAGGCATGGGCCGCGGCCGAGATGGCGATCCGCAAGGGCCCTCTCGACGCGGTGATCCGGGAACTGGTGAAAATCCGTGTCTCGCAGATCAACCGCTGCGTCTTCTGCATCGACATGCACACCACCGAGGCCCGCAAGGCCGGTGAGACCGAGCAGCGCATCTACCACCTCGACGCGTGGCGCGAATCCGCGCTGTTCACCGAGACCGAGAAGGCCGCGCTCGAATACGCCGAAGCCGTAACCGAACTCGGCCCGCACGGGGTGAGCGACGAGATCTGGGCCGCCGTGGAGAAGCATTTCGACGAGGGTGAGCGCGGCGGCCTGGTCGCCATCACCGCCCAGATCAACCTGTGGAACCGCATCGGCGTTCCGCTGCGCCTGCAGCCCGGCGGCTACTGACCGTTCAGGGTCAATTCCACCAGTGGCACGGTGTCGATGCTGCCACCGGTCGCCTTCTCGATCATCCCGCCCAGTTCCCGGTATGCCCTGGCGTGTACCCGCTTGTACTCGGCGAGAACGGTTTTCGCCTCCTCGTGCGTCATCGTGCGGGCGGTCGCCGGAACTCGATACGCGAATCCGATGCTCACCCAGCACTTCGGATTCGCCTCGAGATTCCGGTACCACTGCGAGGTCGGGCCGAAGCCCGAGGCGAGTATCACCGTGCGCGGATTCGGTCGGGAAATCGCTTCGAGCGCAACGTATCGCGGCTCCCCCGATTTTCGGCCGATATGTTCGAGCAGCAGCACCCGGCCTCCGAAGACGAATCCGAGTCGAGCCCGGAACAGCATGATCGGCGCGCGGACGAACCAGCGGGTGCGCAGCAGCTTGGCCCCGAGGTCGGACGTCATGACAGGTCGTCCAGCGCGACCTCGATGGCGCGATGAAATGTGGGGTACGCGTAGATCATTCGGCGCAGCGTCGCCACCGGCACCTCGGCGTGCACCGCCACCGCGAGCGCGCTGAGCACCTCGCCACCCCACGGCCCGACCGAGGTCGCGCCCACCAGCACACCCCGGTCGGCGTCCTCGACGACCTTGATGAAGCCCTCGTTGCCGACCTTGTGAATCCACCCGCGCGTCGAGTCGGGCACCTCGGCCCGCCCGACCCGCACGGTGAGCCCCGCCTGCCGAGCCTGCTCCTCGGTCATCCCCACCGCCCCGACCTCGGGATCGGTGAAGGTCACCCGGGGCACCGCGTGGTACGCGCCGGACTCGCTCGAGTCTCCGAGAATATCGTTGGCGGCTATACGCGCCTGATACATGGACACATGGGTGAACGCGCCCTTGCCGGTGACATCGCCCAGGGCCCAGACCTTTTCGGCGGCGCGCATATGCTCGTCGACCTCGATGCCCTTGGCCCCCTCGTCCAATCCGACCGCACCAACGCCGAGCGCCGCCAGGTCGGTGTGCCGCCCCGTCGCCACGAGCAGTCGCCGCGCGTGGTGCGTGTTCCCGTCGTCGGTATGGACGCTGAACCCGTTCCCGTCGTGTTCGACACGGGTCGGCGAGACACCGGTGCGCACCGAAATACCCTCGGACGCGAAGACTTTCGTCAGCAGCTCCGCCGCCTCCGGCTCATCCTTCGGCACCATACGGCTGCGCACCAGCATGGTCACCGCCGCCCCGAACCGCGCGAAGATCTGCGCGAATTCGCAGGCCACCGGTCCGCCGCCGAGCACGATCAGCGATTCCGGCACCTCGGTGGCGGGCACGGCGTCGCGATTGGTCCAATACGGCGTCTCCGCCAGCCCCGGAATCGACGGAACCACCGGTGCCGTACCGGGATTCAGCACAATGGCGCGCTCGGCGCGGAACACCCGCTCGCCGTCCTCGGTATCGACGGTGACCTCGCCGGGTGCGCTGATCCGACCCCACCCGCGCACGAACCGGCCACCGGCCTTCTCGAAGCGCTCCACCGCGGCGGCGTCGTTCCAGTCGTCGGTGGCTTCCTCGCGAATCCGCGTCGCGACCGGGTCCCACGAGGGCCGCACGGTCGCCGACCCCGCCAACTCGTCGACCCGCCGCCCCTCGGCCACCGCACTCGCCGCGCGGACCATCATTTTCGTGGGAACGCAGGCGTAGTACGGACATTCGCCGCCGACCAGGCGGCCTTCGACGCCGATGACCGACAGTCCCGCCTTCGCCAATCGGGTCGCGGCGTCCTCACCGCCGGGACCCATACCGATTACGACCGCGTCCACCGTCTCGACTGTCATGCGATCCACGATAGGTCGGTGCGCGACCGGTGCGCGATCACGACTCGCAGCGGTCAGGAGCTGCTGGAGCTGGAACCGCTGTCGCTGGAGCTCGAACTGGAGCTGGAACCGCTGTCACTGGAGCTGGAACTCGAACTCGACCCGCTGTCACCCCATCCGCTGCTGTAACCGGAGCTGTGGCCGCTGAACCCACCGTCATAGCCGCCATAGCCGGGGTTGTACCCACCGTCGTAGCCCGGGTTGTGCCCACCGTCGTAGCCGCCGAAGTTCGGGTCGTGTCCGCTCCCGTCGTACCCCCCGTGGTGCGGGTTGTACCCGCCGGGCCACGGTCCGCCGCCCGGCGCGCCACCCCAGCCGCCGCCGTACTGGTTGCCGGGCGGATACCAGGGCCCGCGCTGCTGCCCCCGCTGCACCGATCGGGTTACCGCCACGATGATCCCCACCAATGCCAGTACACCGACCAGGCACATCAAGCCGAATACCAATAACCCCATGGATGCCATACCCGGATTATCTTTCCGACGGTCCCATTTCGCATCACGGGCGTAAATCCCGCAGATTCGATCTTGACGTATTCTGCTGTGGTGACCGCACGGCACAGCGTCGTATCCTGCGAATATGCATGCCGCGCAGTTGGCCGAGGAATTTCCCGTCGTCGCCATGGATTCCGATGCGCTCGACGCGGCCAGACTGCTGGCGGAGCATCGGCTGCCCGGAATTCTGGCCATCGGCCGGGACGGGCTGCCGGAGGCGGTACTGCCCGCCTACCAGGTGGTGCGGTTCATCATTCCGCGCTACGTGCAGGACGATCCCGCGCTCGCCGGGGTACTCGACGAGTCCATGTGCGACAAGGCCGTGAAACGGCTGCGCGGCAAGAAGGTTCGCGACGTCATACCGGAGAAGTACAGCGATGTCCCCGCCGCGCGGCCCGACGACACCATTATCGAGGTGGCCGCGATCATGGCCCGGCACCGCTCACCGATCGTCGCCGTGCTGGAGGGGAAGAAGCTGCTCGGCGTGATCACCGCGTCACGCCTGCTCGAGGCCTCACTGCCCGACTGAACCCGCCGGGACGGGCCCGGTGACCGCCGTCTCGGTGGCGGTTTTCGTCATCGCCTACGCCCTCATCGCCTCCGACCGCATCGACAAGACCGCCGCCGCGCTCGGCGGCGCGGGCGTCATCCTGGCGTTGCACATCCTCAGCTCCGACGACGCCTTTTACTCGCACGACACCGGCATCGACTGGGATGTGGTGTTCCTGCTGCTCGGCATGATGATCATTGTCGGGGTGCTGCGCCAGACCGGCGTCTTCGAGTACACGGCCATCTGGGCGGCCAAGCGCGCCAGGGGATCCGCGCTGCGGGTGATGATCCTGCTGACGCTCATCACGGCCTGTGCCTCGGCCCTGCTCGACAATGTCACCACGGTGCTGCTCATCGCCCCGGTGACGCTGCTGGTGTGCGAGCGCCTCGACGTGCCGCCCGCGCCGTTCCTCATCGCCGAGGTGCTGGCCTCGAATATCGGCGGCGCCGCCACCCTCATCGGCGATCCGCCCAACATCATCATCGGCAGCCGGGCGAATCTGTCGTTCAACGATTTCCTGTGGAATATGGCCCCCATCGTCGCGATCGAGTTGGTGGTGCTCACGCTGCTGCTGCCGCGCCTGTTCCGGGGCTCGTTCACCGTCGACCCGGATCGGGTGGCCGACGTCATGTCGCTGAACGAACGGGAGGCGATTCGCGATCCGAGATTGCTGGTGAAGTCCGCGATCGTGCTCGCCGCGGTGTTCACCGGGTTCGTCGGTCATTCCGTCGTCCAGATCGAACCCTCGGTGGTGGCCCTGCTCGGCGCGGGGGTGTTGGTGCTGATTTCCGGTGTTCCACAACGGGATTACCTCGCCGCGGTGGAATGGGAGACCCTGCTGTTCTTCGTCGGACTGTTCATCATGGTCGGCGCGCTGGTGAAAACCGGCGTGGTCGCGGAGCTGGCCACCCGGGCCACCGACGCCACCGGCGGTGACGCCTTGCTGGCCACCATGCTCATTCTGGTGGTCTCGGCGGTGCTCTCGGGCGTCATCGACAACATCCCCTACGTCGCGACCATGAGCCCCATCGTGGAGGAGCTCGCCGCGAGCATGGGCGACCGCGCCGACCCGCTGTGGTGGGCCCTGGCGCTGGGGGCCGATCTCGGCGGCAATCTCACCGCCGTCGGGGCCAGCGCCAACGTGGTCATGCTCGGTATCGCCCGCCGCGCGGACACTCCGATTTCGTTCTGGGAATTCACCCGGAAGGGCATTGTGGTGACGGCGGTGACCGTCGCGATCGCGGCGCTCTATCTGTGGCTGCGATATTTCCTATTTGCCTGATCAGCCGTGAGAAACGGCACATTCCGGTCAAGTTTTGCGTGGCGATTTCCCTTACCCTCGGGGTTAGCACGAGAATTGCCGCGCCATGTCTGTGTCCTCCTCGCCTTCGCTGACCACACCGACCGCCGGGCCGGGTGACGCCGCCGCGCGCCGCCGCGACTACCGGCTCGACCTCGACGGCCTGCGCGGTATCGCCATCGCGCTGGTGGTGGTGTTCCACATCTGGTTCGGGCGGGTTTCCGGCGGCGTGGACGTGTTCCTGGTGCTGTCGGGCTACTTCTTCACCGGCCTGCTGCTGCGCCGCGCCGAAGCCGGGCCGGTAGGGGTGCGCGAGACGCTGCGGCGGACCCTGCGCCGACTATTGCCCGCCATGGTGGTGGTGCTGGCCGCGGTGGCCGTGGCGACGGTGACGCTGCAGCCGTACACGCGCTGGTCGGATATGGCTTCGCAGACGCTGGCCTCGCTGTTCTACTACCAGAACTGGTACCTGGCGACGTCGTGGACGAACTACCTGGCGGCCGATCCGGCGGTGAGCCCGCTTCAGCATCTGTGGTCGATGTCGGTGCAGGGGCAGATGTATCTGGCGCTGCTGGCGGCGATGGCGGCGGTGGTGTGGAGCTGTCGACGGTGCGGGCGCTCCGATCTGGTGGTGCCCGTCGCGGCCGGGCTGTTCGCCATGGCGGCCATGGCCTCCTTCGCCCATGCGACACAGGGTGTTTCGACCCAGCAGGGCTGGAACTACTACGACACCTTCGCGCGCGCTTGGGAACCCCTGGTCGGCGCGCTGTTGGCCATTGTCGCGCCGCACATTTCGCTGCGCCGCGTCACGCGCGCGGTGTTGGCGTTCGCGGGCCTGGCCGCGATTGTCGCCTGCGGCTGGCTGATCGACGGCGCGGCGCGCTTCCCCGGCCCCGAAGCGCTGCTGCCGGTCGGCGCGACCGTGGCGCTGATCGTCGCTGGCGCGCATGTCGAACCGGCGCGACAGCCGTGGGTCAACCGCATGCTCGCCACCGCCCCGGCGGTCCGCCTCGGCGCCCTGGCCTACGCGCTGTACCTGTGGCATTGGCCGATTCTGATCTTCCTGCTCGGCGAAAGACACACCCGCACAGCCGGATTGCTCGGCGGCTCGGCCGTCGTCGTCGTATCGCTGGTCCTCGCCTACGCCACCAACCGCTTCATCGAGGAGCCGCTGCGCCTGCGCGCCCAGCCGACCGGCAACCGAAACTATCGGCTGCGCACGGGTTTCGCGGTGGCGACCGTCGGCGTGCTGGTCATCGGCTCGGCCTTCACCTGGCAGGTGATCAACGGCTCCAAACAACAGCCGGTCGGCAACCTCGACCCGGTGGCCTACCCGGGAGCCGAGGCGCTGGCCGACCGCGCTCCCGTACCGCGCGCCACCATGCGCCCGACCATTCAGGAAGCGCCCGCGGACAATTCGTATCCCACCCGCGACGGCTGTATCTCGGATTTCGACACCCGCGCCGTCATCACCTGCGAGTACGGCGACACGACCGCCTCGCGCACCATCGCCGTGGTCGGCAATTCCCATGCCGAACACTGGGTTCCGGCCTTCCAGGCGCTGGGCGAACAGCATCACTTCCGCGTGGTCGTCTTCCTCAAGATGGGCTGTCCGCTCACCGTGGCCGCCGAACCCATGTACAAGGGCCTGCCGATTCCCGACTGCCGCGACTGGTCCCAGGAGGTCATCGACCGGCTCGGCGAGCAGCGCCCCGACTGGGTCTTCACCACCGGCACCCGCCCCGCCGACGCGGGCGGCGACGAGACCCCCGCCGACTATCTCGATGTCTGGTCGGCGCTGTCCGAGCGCGACCTCAATGTGCTGGCCATTCGCGATACGCCCTGGCTGCGCCGCGACGGCGTGCGCTACCGCGCCATCGACTGTCTCGCGGCGGGCGGCGACCGCTTCGCCTGCGGTATGAAGCGCTCCGACGCGCTCTCACCGGTCGACCCGGCCGAAGAACCGGCCAGCAAGTTCCCGCGCGTGCACACCCTCGACCTCAGCAACGCGGTCTGCGAGGCGGAGGTCTGCGCGGTGGTCGAGGGCAATATCCTGGTCTACCACGACGAACACCACCTCACCGCGAGCTATTCGCGTTCTCTCGCACCGGAATTGGGCCGTCAGCTGCAGCCCATTCTCGGCTGGTGGTGACTCAGCCCGGCAGCAACGCCGTCAGCTGATCGCGAATGTCCTCGAGCGGGCGGGTCGACTTCATGGCGCGGGCCTGGACGATGGCACCCTCCAGAGCGCTGAGCAGGAATCCCGCCAGCGAACGGGCGCGGTCCTCCGGAATCCCGTCGCGGGTCAGCGCTTTCGCGAGCAGCGCGGTCCACTCCTCGAAGACCTGCGCGGCCGCGGCCTGGATCTGGGGTTCGGATTCGGCCAGCGCCGAGCCGACCACGGGACAGCCCGCGGTGAACGACGTGGTCTCCAGGTACTTGCGCCACCAATTCAGTAGATGGTCGAGCCACTGGCGCGCCGTCCCCTCGGCGGTGATGCGTTCGAGCACGGCGTTCATGCGCTCCCCCGCCACCATGGTCGCGGCCCGCACCAACTCGCTCTTGCCCGCCGGAAAGTGCTGATACAGCGAATTGCGCGAGGCACGACTGCGTTCCAGCAGGGTGGCCAGGCCGGTCCCGTGCACCCCTTGCTCACGCACCAGGTCGATGGTGCTGTCGATCAGCCGATCACGCGGTCCGGCACTCATGAGGTCCTCCTGACAACCTTGCGTGAACCGATCGGTCCATGTTCCAATCATGACAGATGTGGACCGATCGGTTCACCGAAAGGATGGAAATTCGATGACCGCCGCCGAGATCGACTACGCCAAGCTGTCCGGTCTGGAGCTGCTGCGGACCGCCATGACCATGCCTGGTCGGCCACCCTTCATCGGCGATCTGCTCGGTATCGAGGCCGAATCCCTGGAGGAGGGCAAGGTCGTCTTCACCCTCGAGACCCGCCCCGATTTCGCCAACCCGCTGGGCACCACGCACGGCGGCATCTGCGCGACCCTCCTCGACTCGGTCATGGGCTGCGCCGTGCACACCACCCTCGAAGCGGGAGTCGGCTACACCACCCTCGAATTGAAGATCAACTACATTCGCGCGGTCCCGACCGACGGCCGCAAGCTCACCGCCACCGGCACCACCATCCACGTCGGCCGCACCACGGCCACCGCCGAGGGCCGCGTCACCGACGATCAGGGTCGCCTGGTCGCCCACGCCACCACCACCTGCGTCATTTTCCGCTGAGTCCGCGCAGCACTCCCCCAACCAGCCTGCGCGCCAAGTCCTCCGGCACCGGATCGGCCTCCGGACCGCCCTCGTAGTAGCGCAGGAACGCCTGGTGGAAACAGGCCCCGTCGAGCAGCGCGGCGGCGGTATCGACATCCGCGTCGGCGGCCACCCGGTCCAATTCCTGTTCGGCCCGAAGGTAAGCCGCGATTGCGGCGATGGCACGGCCCGGACCGCCCGCGTGGCGGCGCATCGAATCCCGGTGTGCCGCCATCCTTTCCGGATGCGCCAGCAGTCCGCCCAGTAGCGGCAGCGAGCCCTGGTAGAAGCTCAGCGCGCCGCGCGCGATATCGCACAGATTCTCTTCGACGGTGGCCGCACCGGGCGTCGGCATTCCGGCCGCCGGGCTGGGCATCCGCGATTGCAGCACATTCAGGATGAGCTCTTCCTTGTCGCTGAAGTGCTTGTAGAGCGCGGCCTCGGAGAACCCGGCCGCCTTGGCGATCTCCTTGGTCGTGGCGTGCACGACCCCGCGCTGACGCAGGATGTCGGCGGCAGCGTCCAGGATCAGATCACGAGTTCCCAAGGTCACGTCCTCCTCTTGACAGGTTAGTGGGCACTCACCCACTATAGGTTAGTAAATACTCACCAACCTAGGAGGCACTCATGCGGCTCACGATTTTCGGTGCGAGCGGCGCTACCGGCGGACGTCTGGTCGAACAGGCGCTCGGCGCGGGACACGAGGTCACGGCGGTGGTGCGCGGTCGGCACGGACTGCCCGCGGACCCCCGGCTGCGGGTCGTGGCCGCGGATGTCATGAATCCGGCGAAGATCGTCGGGGCGGTCGAGGGGGCCGATGCTGTCCTCGACACCATCGGCTCGCGGGAGAAGGGCCCGACCTCGGTCTGCGCGGACGCGGCGGCGTCGATTGTCGAGGCCATGCACCGGACGGGAACCAAGCGGCTGATCGTGGTGAGCAACAGCGCGCGCATCGCGGGGCCGGGCGATGAACCGTTCACGCGGTTCGTGGTGAAGCCGCTGATTCTGCGACCGCTGTTGCGGCACAGCCTCGCCGATATGTCACGCGCCGAACAGGCCGTGGAGGCAAGCGATCTCGCGTGGACCATCGTGCGCGCACCGCAGCTCACCGACAAGGCCGCCAAGGGCAAGTACCGAAAGGCCGTGGAGCGCAATGTCGTCTTCGGGATTCGGATCACCCGCGACGATCTGGCGGCCTGCATGCTCGACCTGGTGAGCGACGGCGAGGCGGTGCGCAAGCACGTCAATGTCGCCAATTGAGGCCGGACGGGCCGTCTCGATCCCCCATGCGGTCGAGACGGCCTCGTGCGAAACGCTCAGCCGCGCAATGGGTACCGCTGATCCAGGTCGAGGTTGAGCTCCACGACGTTCACAAGGGGCTCACCGAGGAAACCGAGGGTGCGGCCGTCGGTGTGCGACTCGACCAGAGCGCGCACCTGGTCGTCGGAGATACCGCGCGCCTTGGCGATGCGGGCGATCTGGATGGCCGCGTACTCCGGGGAGATATTCGGATCCAGGCCGCTACCGCTGGCGGTGACCGCATCGGCCGGGACGGCGGGCTGGTCGGGGCCGGTGCCCTTGATCGGGACGATCCGGCCGATCGAGTAGTCCTCGCCTTCGGCGGCGCACTGCACCTTCACGCCCTTGTACTCGGTCAGAAACGGTGCGGCGGGGCACTTCTCGTTGACGCTGACCACCTTGGTCGGATGGTCCACCTCACCATCGGCCGCGCGCGGGCCGATGACCGACAGCACCGCGCCGACGCCCTCGGGGGTGCAGAACGGACGGCTGCCGTCGACGCCCTCGCGGTCGCCGATCTCCTTGCTTCGCGCGCACACCGTGGTGAGCAGGCTGGTGCGGTCGGCGGTGTCGATCAGGTCCTCCGGTCCGAGATTGCTGGCCGAGGTGGACATGGGGTCGTAGCCGTCGCCCGCCGCCGACGGACGGCTCTGGAAATACTGCGCCAGGGCCTTGCCGTCGGCATCGGTGAAGGACTGCCCGATCAGGCTGGAGCCCACCACCTTTCCGTCGACCTCGAGCAGCGATCCGTCGGCCTTGTCTTTCAGGCCGGGGAGCTGGGCGATGGCGAAAACCGCCAGGGGATAGACGATTCCGGTGATCACGGTGAGCACCAGCAGCGCGCGCAGCGCGGCCACATGCTGTCGGATCCAGGTTGACATGCGCATATCAGGACATCCCCGGGAGGAATTGGACGACGAGGTCGATGAGTTTGATACCGATGAACGGCGCGATGATGCCGCCCACGCCGTACACGGCGAGGTTGCGGCTCAACAGCTTCGACGCCGAGGACGGGCGGTAGCCGACGCCTTTGAGCGCCAACGGAATCAACAGCACGATGATGATCGCGTTGAAGATGACCGCCGACAGGATGGCCGACTGCGGGCTGGCCAGGCGCATGATGTTGAGCGCGTCCAGTCCGGGGAACAGCGACACGAACAGCGCGGGAATGATCGCGAAGTACTTGGCGATGTCGTTGGCTATGGAGAACGTGGTGAGCGCGCCACGCGTGATGAGCAGCTGTTTGCCGATCTCCACGATCTCGATGAGCTTGGTCGGATCCGAGTCCAGATCGACCATGTTCCCGGCCTCTTTGGCCGCCGAGGTGCCGGTGTTCATGGCGACGCCCACATCGGCCTGCGCGAGGGCGGGCGCGTCATTGGTGCCGTCGCCGGTCATGGCGACCAGGCGGCCGCCGTCCTGCTCGCGCTTGATGAGCGCCAGCTTGTCCTCGGGGGTGGCCTCGGCGAGGAAGTCGTCGACGCCCGCCTCATCGGCAATCGCCTTGGCGGTCAAGGGATTGTCGCCGGTGATCATGACCGTGCGAATGCCCATGCGCCGCATCTCGTCGAAGCGCTCCCGCATGCCCTGCTTCACGACGTCCTTGAGGTGAATGACGCCGAGCAGCCTGGCGCGCCGCGTCCCGGCCTCGTCCGCCCGCAGCTCGGCCACCACCAACGGTGTGCCGCCGGAGGCGGAGATACCGTCCACGGCCGCGCCGACCTCGGCGGGTACCTCGCCACCGTGCGTACGGACCCATTCGGTGACGGCGGCCGCCGCGCCCTTGCGCAGCTGGTGCCCGTCGTGCAGATCCACACCCGACATGCGGGTCTGGGCGGTGAACTCCACCCAGGTGGCCCCGGTGAGCTCCCCCGGCGTGCGCTCGCGCTTGTCGTACGCCTGTTTGGCGTACACCACGATCGACCGCCCCTCGGGCGTCTCGTCGGCGAGGCTGGAAAGCTGTGCCGCATCGGCCATCTCGTCGGCGCTCACCCCCGGCATGGGCACGAAGTCCGACGCCTGGCGGTTGCCGAGGGTGATGGTGCCGGTCTTGTCCAGTAGCAGGGTGTTCACATCACCGGCGGCCTCCACGGCGCGACCGGACATGGCGAGCACATTGCGCTGCACGAGCCGGTCCATCCCGGCGATGCCGATGGCCGAGAGCAGCGCGCCGATGGTGGTCGGAATCAGGCACACCAGCAGTGACACCATGACGATGCCGGTGATGCCGTGCGCGTCCAGCGCGAGACTGTCGAGGACCCCGGGGTTGTTGGCCTTGGAGTAGATGGCCATCGGCTGCAGGGTCACCACGGCGAAGACGAAGATGATGGTCAACGCCGCCAACAGGATATTGAGCGCGATCTCGTTCGGCGTCTTCTGCCGACTCGCCCCCTCCACCAGCGCGATCATCTTGTCGATGAAGCTCGCGCCGGGCTCCTGGGTGATGCGCACGACGATCCGGTCCGACAGCACCGTGGTGCCGCCGGTGACGGCCGAGCGGTCGCCGCCGGATTCGCGGATGACCGGCGCGGACTCGCCCGTGATGGCCGATTCGTCCACCGACGCAATGCCTTCCACGACATCGCCGTCACCGGGAATGACCTGACCGGCCTCCACCACCACATGGTCGCCGCGGCGCAGTTCCGGCGCCGCGACACGCTCCTCGACCACCCGCGCGCCGGGTGACCAGTCCACCAGTCGCCGCGCGACGGTGTCGGTCTTGGCCTTGCGCAGCGTATCCGCCTGCGCCTTGCCGCGCCCCTCGGCGACGGCTTCGGCCAGATTGGCGAAAAGCACTGTCAGCCAGAGCCATACGACGATCGCCCAGCCGAAGAAGCTCGGATCGGTGAGAGCGAGCACGGTGGACCACACCGCGCCGATCTCCACGATCAGCATGACCGGGTTGCGCCACATGATGCGCGGATCGAGTTTGCGGAAGGCGTCCGGCAACGACTTCAGCATCATCCTCGGGTCGAACAGCCCACCGGACTCGCGCTCCTTGCGGGGCAATCCCGGTGCGGGAGCGACGTTTTCGATAGTAGGGGCGGTCATATCAGTGGATTCCTTCGGCGAGCGGCCCGAGCGCGAGCGCGGGCAGGAAGGTCAGGGCGACCAGGATGACGGTCACGCCGACGACCATGCCGACGAACTGCGGCCGATGAGTCGGGAGCGTGCCGATCGACTCCGGCGTGGCGCCCTGCGCGGCCAGCGAACCGGCCAGTGCGAGAACGACAATGATCGGCAGGAAGCGGCCGAAGACCATGGCCAGGCCGAGCGCGGTGTTGAACCATTCGGTATTGGCGCTGAGACCGGCGAAGGCCGAACCATTGTTGTTGGCCGCGGAAGTGAAGGCGTACAACACCTCCGACAGCCCGTGCGGTCCGAAGTTCAGCATGGCCGCGCGCTGCCCGGGCAGGGCCATGGCGCAGGCGGTGCCGACCAGGACGATCAGCGGGCTCACGAGGAAATACGCCGCGGCGAGCTTGATTTCACGCGGAGTGATCTTCTTGCCCAGGTACTCCGGAGTGCGGCCCACCATCAGTCCGGCGACGAACACCGTGATGATCGCGAGGATCAGCATGCCGTACAGACCCGAGCCCACACCGCCCGGCGCGACCTCGCCCAATTGCATATTGAACATGGTCATGAGCCCGCCGAGGCTGGTGTAGGAGTCGTGGAACGAATCCACCGCACCGGTCGAGGTGAGCGTGGTGGAGGCGGCGAAGGTCGCCGAATCCGCTACGCCGAAGCGCTGTTCCACGCCTTCCATGGACGCGCCGATGGCGGTCGGCACGGTGCCGTGGTGCTGCAACTGGAACAGATTGGTGAGCCCCACGCTGATCAGCGCCAGCACTCCCATCACCGAGACGATGGCGTAGCCCTGTCTGCGGCTGCCCACCATGCGCCCGAAGGTGCGCGGCAGCGAGAAGCTGATCATGAGGATCAGGAAGATCTCGATCCAGTTCGTCCAGGTGGTCGGGTTCTCGAACGGATGCGCGGAGTTGACATTGAAGAAGCCGCCGCCATTGGTGCCGAGTTCCTTGATGACCTCCTGGCTGGCCACCGGCCCGCCCGGAATCGTCTGCTGCGCACCGGCAATGGTGGTGGCCATGGTGTCGTGCGGTTGGAAGTTCTGAATCACGCCACCGGCCACCAGCACGATCGCCGAGACGAAGGCGATGGGCAGCAGAATTCGGATGGTTCCCCTCACCAGATCCACCCAGAAATTGCCCAGATCGCCGGTGCGCTTGCGCGCGAAGCCGCGCACCAGCGCGACCGCCACCGATATGCCCACGGCCGCGGAGACGAAGTTCTGCACCGCCAGCCCGGCCATCTGCACGAGGTGACCCATGGTGGATTCACCCGCGTAGTTCTGCCAGTTGGTATTGGTCACGAAGCTGACCGCGGTGTTCCACGCCAGCGGCGCGGTCATCTCGGTGCCCGGATCGTTCAGGCGCAGCGGCAGATTGCCCTGGAGCAGTTGGAAGAAGAACAGGAACAGAATGCTCACCGCGGAGAAGGCGAGCACACTGCGGGCATACACCGCCCAGGTGTGTTCGACTCCCGGGCTCACACCGATGAGCCGATAGATCCCGCGTTCGACGCGAGAGTGCTTGTCGCTGTTGTAGACCCGGTACATGTAATCGCCCAGCGGTACATGGACCAGGGCCAGCGCGATGACCAGGGACGCCACGAAGACGATCCCGGCGGTTGTCGTGTTCACCTAGAACCTCTCCGGAAACAGCAGCGCCGCGATCAGGAACACGGCAATGCCGACGGCCAACACCAGTCCGACAACGTTCTGGATCACAGCCGCTCGACTCCTCGTTGGATCAGTCCGAGCAGGGCGAAGATCGCCACCGTCAGGACCGTGAACACCACGACGGACATGAATGGGAACCTCTCTCTACGGGACGCACCCGGGGATGCGCCTCAGCGAGTCAAGCGCCCAGTTGTCCGAATTTCGAGGTCCCTTACGGTTCCTTAGCGGCGCACCGCCGCTCCTTGACGGGACGCTTACAGCAAACACACGGCGTGTCGACGAATCCCGTCAAGCCGCGACGTGATCCCGTAAAGAAAGCGCTAATGTCCGGCCGTTCCGTCTTTACGCCGGTAGACAGTGTGAGACTCGGTCATGCGACCGGAACGACATAGGTAAGGAGACAAAGGTGCCGGATATCGCGATCACCCTGCTGGTGATCTTCGGCTTCCTGACCGCCGCGTTGGTACTGCGCCTGCTGGCCACCGCCCCCACGCCCCAGCGGGTCCGGGTGGCGCGCACCGCCCGCCGCGGCCCGCGCGCGATCATCAACGAGTGAAGCGCGGGCAACTACGGATCTACCTCGGCGCGGCACCGGGTGTGGGCAAGACCTACTCGATGCTGGCCGAGGCGCACCGGCGCATCGACCGCGGCCGGAATGTGGTCGCGGCCGTGGTCGAGACGCACGGGCGCGACAAGACCGCCGAACTGCTGACCGGCATCGAGCGCATCCCACCCAAGATGATCGAATACCGGGGCGCCACGCTGCCCGAACTCGATGTCGAGGCGGTGCTGCGGCGCGCGCCCGCGGTGGTGCTGGTCGACGAACTGGCACACACCAATGTGCCGGGCAGCCGCAACGAGAAGCGTTGGCAGGACGTGCACGAACTCCTCGACGCCGGGATCGACGTGGTCTCCACGGTCAATGTGCAGCACCTGGAGAGCCTCAACGACGTGGTCGAGCAGATCACCGGAGTGGTGCAGCGAGAAACCGTGCCGGACTGGGTGGTTCGCGGAGCCGACCAGGTCGAGCTGGTGGACATCACGCCGGAGGCGCTGCGCCGCAGGCTTTCTCACGGCAATGTGTACGCCGCCTCGAAAGTCGATGCGGCGCTGCGGAATTACTTCCGGCCCGGCAATCTGACCGCGCTGCGCGAACTGGCGCTGTTGTGGCTGGCCGACCAGGTGGACGCCGCGCTCGCGAAATACCGTGCCGACCACAAGATCACGGCCACCTGGGAGGCGCGCGAGCGCGTGGTGGTGGCGGTGACCGGCGGGCCGGAGTCGGAGACCATCGTGCGACGGGCCAGCCGCATCGCCACCAAGGCGAGCGCGGAACTGGTGGTGGTGCACGTGGTGCGCGGCGACGGGCTCGCCGGGGTGTCCGCGCGGCGGCTGGGCCGTTTGCGGGATCTGGCGACCAGTCTGGACGCCACCCTGCACACCGTCACCGGTGACGACGTCCCCACGGCCCTACTGGATTTCGCGCGCCAGGTGAACGCCACCCAACTGGTGTTGGGCACCTCGCGGCGCTCGCGGTGGGCGCGCATGTTCGACGAGGGCATCGGCGCGACCGTCGTACAGGAATCGCAGAAGATCGACGTGCACATGGTCACGCACGAGGAGTCCCGGCGCGGTATGCGCTGGCAGGCGCTGCTGCCGCGCAATCGCAAGCTCACCTCGTGGGCGGCCGCGTTCCTGGTGCCGACGCTCATCTGCGCGGTGAACGCGCTGTGGCTGGACCGGTACCTGAACCTCGGCGGCGAGAGCGCGCTGTTCTTCATCGGCGTCATCGCGGTGTCGCTGCTCGGCGGTATCGCCCCGGCGCTGCTCTCGGCGCTGCTGAGCGGCCTGCTGCTCAACTGGTTCTTCACCTCGCCGCGCTACAGCCTGACCGTCGATCAACTCGACAACTTCCTCACCATTGTGGTGCTGCTGGTGGTGGCGGTCGCGGTGGCGGCGTTGGTGGATGTGGCGAGCAAACGAACCCGCGAGGCGCGCAAGGCATCTCGGCAGGCCGAGCTGTTGACGCTGTTCGCGGGCGCGGTGCTGCACGGCGCGGATCTGCCGACGCTGCTGGAGCGGGCGCGCGAGACCTACAACCAGCGCGCGGTCAGCTTCGTCACCGACGACGCCGTGGTGGCCTCGGTGGGCACGGACGCGCCGCGGCGGGTGTCCGAGGCCGAGACCGCCGTCGAGGCCGGGGACGATACGCACTGGCTGTTGCTGAGCGGCCGCCAGCTCAGCTCCGGTGACCGCGCGGTGCTGGGCGCGGTCGCGAATCAGGCCGCCGGAATGGTCCATCAGCGCCAGTTGCGGGAGGAGGCGAGCGCGGCCCAGGCCCTGCTCGCGGCCGACAAGCTGCGGCGGGCGCTGCTCTCGGCGGTGAGCCACGATCTGCGCACCCCGCTGGCCGCCGCCAAGGCGTCGGTGTCGAGCCTGCGCAGCGATGATGTGGAGTTCTCGCCGGAGGACACCGCCGAATTGCTGGAGACCATCGAGGAATCGGTGGATCAGCTCACGGCGCTGGTGGGCAATCTGCTGGATTCCTCGCGGCTCATGGTCGGTGTGGTGAAACCGGCGGCGCGGCAGGTGTATCTGGACGAGGTGGTGCACCGGGCGCTGCTTGGTATGGGCACCAAGGGGTTGCGGCGTGCCGCCGTGAACCGGGTGAAGGTGGAGGTCGGCAGCGTGTCGGTGTACGCCGATCCGGGGCTGCTGGAGCGGGTGCTGGCCAATCTGATCGACAACGCGGTGCGATACTCGCCCTCGGACACGCCCGTGCGGGTGACCGCGGAGCGCACCGGGGACCGGGTGTCGGTGACGGTGGTGGACTCCGGTCCCGGCGTGCCGACCGGCCTGGAGGATCAGCTGTTCGAGCCGTTCCAGCGGCTCGGCGACCGCGACAACTCGACCGGTGTGGGGCTGGGGCTGTCGGTGGTGCGCGGTTTCGTGGAGGCGATGGGCGGCTCCGTTCACGCCGAACCGACGCCCGGCGCGGGATTGACCATGGTGATCGACCTACCCGCGGGGTCCGGTGACTCCGAAGACTGGGACGAGGGTACGCAGACAGCAGAGGAGATCGGGTGACGACAGATGCCGCACCGTCGACCAAAGTCCTTGTGGTCGACGACGAACCGCAGATCCTGCGCGCCTTGCGCATCAACCTGTCGGTGCGCGGCTACGAGGTGATCACCGCCGCGAACGGGGCGGCGGCGCTACGCGCGGCCGCCGAGAAGCATCCCGACGTGGTGGTGTTGGATCTGGGGCTGCCGGATATGGATGGGATCGAGGTGCTCGAAGGGTTGCGGGGTTGGTCCACCGCGCCGGTCATCGTGCTGTCGGCGCGCACGGACTCCTCCGACAAGGTGGAGGCCCTGGACGCGGGCGCGGACGACTACGTGACCAAGCCGTTCGGCATGGACGAGCTGTTGGCGCGGCTGCGGGCGGCGGTGCGGCGCGGCGCCGCGAGCGCGGACGCCGCCGAGCCGGTGGTCGAAACCGCCTCCTTCACAGTGGATCTGGCCATGAAGAAGGTGACCCGGCACGGCAAGGACGTGCACCTCACGCCCACCGAGTGGGGAATGCTGGAGATGCTGGTGCGCAATCGCGGCAAGCTCGTGGGCCGCCGCGAGATCCTGCGCGAGGTGTGGGGGCCGTCGTATGCGACCGAAACCCATTACCTGCGGGTGTATCTCGCGCAGTTGCGGCGCAAACTCGAGGACGATCCGTCGAATCCGAAGCACCTGCTGACCGAGGCCGGTATGGGGTATCGCTTCCAGGCGTGATCCTCACCGCGACAGGCGAATCGGCAGCGACTTCAGCCCGTTGTTGAGGTTCGAGCGGATGCGGCGCGCGTCGCCGGTCTGCTCGATCCTCGGGAATCTGGCGAGGAGCTCCTCGAAGAACACCCGCCCCTCCAGCCGGGCGAGGTGGACGCCGAGGCAGTAGTGCTGCGCCAGCCCGAACGACAAGTGCGGGTTGGGGTTTCGGCGGATATCGAAGCGCTGCGGGTCGGCGAACACCTTCTCGTCGCGGTTGGCGGAGGTGTACCACATGGCGACCTTGTCACCGGCTTTGATCGGCACGCCGTGCAGTTCGGTGTCGGCGGTGGCGGTGCGGCGGAAGTAGTGCAGCGGGTTGGCGTAGCGCAGGATCTCCTCCACCGCACCGGGAATCAGCCCGGGGTCCTCCCGCAGCGCCTCGAGTTGCTCCGGATGTTGGAGCAGCAGGTGCAGTCCCGAGGAGAGCATGGTCTTGGTGGTGTCGTTGCCCGCCGTCACCAGCTGGGTGAAGAAGCTGCCGAATTCGATATCGGACATGGGTTGCCCGCCGTAGACGCCGCCCAGAATGAGCGAGGTGAGATCGGGGCGCGGTTCCTCGGCGCGCCGCCGCGTCGCGAACTCGATGGCGTAGATCGCCATCTTGGTCACCTCGGCGGTGGCGTCGAAATCGCCGATCAGCTCGGGATCCTGTTGGCTGGTGGACTGTTCGGCCCACCGCCGGATATTCGGCCAGTCCGCCGCCGGAATGCCGAACAGCCCGCCGACCACCTGGCTCGGCAGCACCCCCGCCACATCGTGCACGAACTCGACCTCACCGTGCACGCTGTCGAGCAGCCGCCCGGTGAGCTCGCGAATCCGATCCTCCAGCTCGCCGATCACCTTGGCCTTGAAGTGTTCAGCGAGGGGTTTGCGGTATTCGGTGTGCCGCGGCGGATCCATCATGAGCAGCATGTTGCGGGTCATCTCGAGCCGCTCGGGCGGCTGATTCTCCAGGATCACGCCGCCGCGCTCGGCGGAGAACAGCAGCGGATTGCGGGCCACGTACGCGACATCGGCATGGTCGAGGACCGCCCAGTAACCGGGTTCGCCGGGCATGGGCTGCCAGTACACCGGCTGGGTGCGCCGCAGTTCGGCGAAGATCTCGTGGATCGGCCCGTCGACGTAGAGTTCCGGATCGTAGATGTCGATGACCGCGCTCACGGCTCACCTCGGTATTCGCTTGCGGGTGTGCGGGTTTCGCTTCGACCGTAAGCCGCCCCGACCCGCCGCGCGCACGATTGCGCAAGGACGGTCCCACTCAGCGGACACCCCGCGCGTCCACCCGCCCAGGCCGTCGCGGACCATGGAACCCATGTCAATCGAGGCCATCGTGTTCGATATGGACGGCGTACTCATCGATACCGAGCCCATCTGGGAGGAGGTGCGGCGCGGGTACATCGACGATCTGGGCGGGCGCTGGCTGCCCGATACCCAGGATCGGCTCATGGGGATGAGCACCGTCGAATGGGCGCGGTATCTGAGCGCCGATCTGCTCGATGGCAAGCGCGCCCCGGAGCAGGTGGCCGAGGATGTCATCGAGCGCATGAGCGCCCGGTACGCCGAGCGGCTGCCGCTCATGCCGGATGCCGCCGAGACCGTGCGGCGCATGAGCGAGGCGTTCACGCTGGGCTTGGCGAGTTCCTCACCGCGCAAGCTCATCGATGTGGTGCTCGACCATATGGGTGTCACGGAGCTGTTCCGCGCGACCGTCTCCACCGAGGAGGTCGAGCGCGGCAAGCCCGCACCCGACGGCTACCTCGAAGCGGCCGCGCGACTGGATATCTCGCCCGACCGGTGCGTGGCGGTCGAGGATTCCAGCAATGGGCTGCGCTCGGCGAACGCGGCGGGTATGACCGTAATCGCCGTACCCCATCCGCGGTACCCACCGGCAGCCGACGCTCTCGCGTTGGCCGCGTACACGGCCGACAGGCTGAAAGACCTGACGCCAGAACTGCTCTCGTCCCTGGGCGACTAGAGGCCGAGCCCGGCGGCAATGGACTCGCCCGGCGCGATACCCGGCGGCACGGCGAAGAACGCGCTGCCCGTGTGCTGGACGAGACCATTGAGCCGGTCGCTCGCGGCCAGCGCCGCCTGCGCACGAATGAACTGCTCCGGCGGGTTGTTCATATAGGCCGCGAAGAGCAGCCCGACATCGAGTTTGTCGTGCCCGCCGTGGGTGTGGTTCGGGTCGGTGCCCTCCGGATGACTGTGCGGCGCAACCTGTTCCGAGCTGCCCGTGGCGGTCGAGAGCAGAGTGCCGTAGTCGTAGTTGTAGCCGCGGCGCAGCATGGGGATGCCGTGCACGAGGCGGACATGCGCGTCGCGGGCGATGACGAGTTCGCCGGAGTCGGCGCGGGCCTCGAGATCGACCGCGTCGAATTCGTGGCCGCCGTGCAGTGGCGCGCCGTCGCCGCGCCGTCGGCCGATGATCTGGTCCTGTTCGGCGAGCGGCAACATGTCCCAGTCGGCGGTCTTCATGCGGATCTTGCGGAACACCAGATAGCTGCCGCCACGGAACCAGGCGGGTTCGGTCGCGGCCCGCACCCACACCGCGGCGTCGAAGTCGGCGGTACCCGGTCGCGGGTTGGCCGTCCCGTCCTTGTGGCCGAACATGTTTCGCGGCGTGCCGCCGCGGCCGGGCGGCTCAGGAAGCCCTGCTGGGTCCAGCGCATACTGCCCAGCCCGGGCAGGCGCGCCCGCAACGAGCGGAAGGCATGACTCACCACCTGGGCGTCGTCGGCGCAGATCTGCACCAGGAGATCACCGCCGCACCACGCGGAACGCAGTGCGTCCCCGGTGAATTCGGGTAGCGGCCGCAGATGTTCGGGCCGCCGGTCCGCCAGGCCGAACCGGTCGTCGAAGATCGACGGCCCCAATCCGAAGGTGATCGTGAGCCGCGCCGGATCCAGCCCGGTCACGAAATCGGTGTGATTGCTGAACCCCGGCGACGCGTCCGAACCGTCGGGCACCCGCTCCCCCGCCGTGAGCGCCGCGGCCGTCTCGGTCCAGGCCGCCAGAAGTTCCCGCAGCACACCGCGATCCGGGCGCGCCACATCGCAGGCGAGGAACAGCGCGTGGGATTGGGCGGCGGTCGCGATACCCGCTTGATGGGTGCCGTGGAAGTCCTCCACGCGCGGGGCGTCCGCGCGTTCCGGCGCGGTGACCCGACCGGCCACCACCCCCGCGCTCGCGGCCCCCGCCGCCACGAGCGCCGATCCGAACAGCGTCCGACGCGAAACCCGCCCTGAATTACTACGATTCGTAGTAGATTCGTCCATGTCCCGAAGGGTACTGGCGAACCGCCCGAGCTTCAACTAGGTTGAAGGTTAGCACCGCGCCAGCGCGGACCGGTTGCCGCGCCGCGCACCCGCCATGCGCGAAACTGATGCGGTGAGTACCGAGCACGGCCAGCCCGCCCCACCGCCCGCCAGCACCTCCATCATCGTGCTGACGCTGGCCCACCGAGTGGAGTCCGAACTCGCCGCCGCCCTCGCGCCACTGAATCTCACCGTCTCGCGCTTGGCGCTGCTCGGCCATATCGCCAGCATTCCCGGAGCCTCGTTCAGCGAGCTCGCCCGCATGGGCGCGATCAGCGTCCAGAGCGTGCACACCGCGGTGAAGGCCATGGTCGCCGCGGGCCTGGTGCGCGATCGCACCGCGCGGGCGGGCTCCGCCTCGACCATCGAACTCACCGCCAAGGGCACCCGCCTGCTGAACGCCGCCGAGAAGGCGGTCGCCGAGGTCGACGAGCGCCTCTTCGGCCCGGACGCCGAACCCGCGCGGCGTCAGGTCGGCGCGGCCGTCATGGCCGCCTTCAGCAGCCGAAACGACTCCTGAACACCGCCTTTCACGGTGCCCGTGACTTCACACACAACCTTCAGTCACTTTGAAGCCCAGTGCTAGGCTTCAGCCACATTGAAGGTTGGAGGACCCGTGAAACCCGTGCTGTTGTCGATCCATGTGCTGGCCGGAATCATCTTCGTGGGCGGCTCGGCCGTCGCGGCGAGCCTGTTCCCCCGGTACGCGCCCGTGGCGGGCACCGAGCTTGCGGCAGAGCGAAACCCGTCCGTGGCCAAGGCTTTTCACCGCATCACCGGCAACTACGCGCTACTGGCCCTCATCGTTCCCGTCGTCGGTATCGCGCTGGCGATCTACCAGGGCCGCATGGGCGAGATCTGGATCACCCTCGCCATGGCGCTGACCTTCATCGCGGGCGGCCTGCTCGCCGTGGTCATCCACCCCATGCAGCGCGATGCCCTCGACACACCCGATGACGGCAAGCGCCTGCGCACCCTCGGCATGCTGGCCGGTATCTACAACCTGCTCTGGACCGTCGTCGTCGTTCTCATGATCGCGCGTCCCGGCGCGGACTAGCGGCCCGCACCGGCGGAATTCGGCCGCGGCCATCGGTGTTTCGAATTGTCCGGATAGGGCACGCGCCCGCACGCCGTCAGCCAATGGGAGGATCTTGCTATGTCCGAACAGACCGTCGCACCGCAGAACGCCGTTCCCGCGCAGGCCGCCGAGCCGGTCGAGCTCTGGGTCGAGCGCACCGGCACCCGGGCCTACACCGGCCGCAACAACCGTGGCGGCGAGGTGCTGATCGCCTCGCAGGGCGTGCCCGGGGCGTTCACCCCCGGTGAGCTGTTGAAGATCGCGCTGGCGGGCTGCACCGGACTCAGCGCCGATTTCACCCTCTCGCGCCGCCTCGGCGATTCCTTCGACGCCACCGTGCGCGTCTCCGGCGACGCCGACCGCGAGAACGAGCTGTACCCGGAGCTGAACGAATCCTTCGAACTGGACCTCAGCGAACTAGACGAGGAATCGCGCCAGCGCCTGCTCGTCGCCGCGCAGCGCTCCATCGACAAGGTCTGCACCGTGGGACGGACCCTGAAGGCGGGCACCGTGGTCAACCTGTCCTTCACCATCGACGAGTGAGTGCCGACCAGGTCCGGCTGAGCGCCTGGGTGCACGGCCTCGTCCAGGGTGTGGGCTTCCGCTGGTGGACGCGCTCGCGCGCACTGGAACTCGGGCTCACCGGCTACGCTCGCAATCACCGCGACGGCCGCGTACACGTGGTCGCCGAGGGTCCGCGAGAGCGCTGTGAAACCTTGCTCGCGCTGCTACGCTCCGGCAATACTCCTGGTCGGGTCGATCTGGTTGTGGAAGACTGGGCGGCCGCACAGGGTGAGATGAGCGGATTCGAGGAGCGGTAGTGCGCGGGGAGTTCAGGGAGTCGAGCGTTGGCTGACGAACGTCCCGGCGGTACGCCGGAGCCACCCGAGGACGACTCTCGACCGGTCGCGCAGCCGAGCTGGCAGTCCAAGGAGGACGACCGCCCCGTCGCCCAGCCGACCGGACCGTCCGTACCGCCCGCCGAACCCCCGCAGCGCGGCAGTATGCAGCGCCAGGAACCCGGCGTCACCACGCCCCGCCCACCTACGGTCGCCGAGGCGCGGGCGCGCGAGAAGGCCCGCAAACGCGCCGAGGAGCAGGCCCGCGCCGAGGCCGACGCGGAGGCCGCCAAGAAAAAGAAGCGCAAGAAGCTGCTCATCGGCGGCGTCGCCGTGGTGGGCGTGGCCGGATTGGTCGGCGGCGGCTACCTCGCCTACAGCGCCATCACCGCGCCCGACGACGTCACCGCCTACTGCACGATCATCGCCAAGAAGGGCCAGCAGGTCGCCATCGGCAATGGCCAGACCATCACCGCCACGCAGGACAATCAGGAGATCGTCGTACCGGACAACTACTGCGACGACGCCTCCCGGTCGCACAGCGGCGGCGGCACCGGCATCTTCATTCTGGCGGGCAATCAGTACCGCTACTACTACGGCGGCACCAATACCGTCGGCAAGCCCCCGGTCGGCGGCACCACCGTGAAACCGAAAGGCGCGGAGATCAAGACCAAGAGCGGCACCGTGATTCAGCGTGGCGGCCTGGGCACCCGGATCGGCGGCGGCTCGTAATGCGGCGGATGCGCGGTACGCCACGCAAGAGCTGGGAACGCATCATCGAGAGCCAAGGCCTCGTGTACGGCTCCCCCGGCCGCGATGCCAGCGGCCAACCACGGCCCTACTGGGACGAATCGGTCCATTACGAATTCGATATGGACGAGATCCTGGCCCTGGAGGCGCAGGTCGAGGTGCTGCACACCATGTGCCTGCACGCCGTCGAACAGATCGTGGTGACTGAGCGCTTCGCCGATTTCGGTCTGCCGCAATGGAGTTGGGAAGCCATCACCAACTCCTGGAAGCGCTCCGACCCGCACGTCTACGGCCGCTTCGACCTGCGCTACGACGGTCGCGGCCCGGCGAAACTGTTGGAGTACAACGCCGATACGCCCACCTCGCTGCTGGAGGCGGCGATCGTGCAGTGGCACTGGCTCACCGACACCCATCCCGACGACGACCAGTGGAATTCGTTGCACGAGAAGCTGGTCGAGCGCTGGACCGAACTGCGCGAGGTGCTGCCCACCCCGGAGCTGCACTTCGCGTGGTCGAGTGCCGACGCCACCGGTGAGGACAATGTCACCACCGCGTACATGCAGGAGACCGCCGCCGAGGCCGGATTCGACACCATCGCGCTGCCCATCGAAGAGGTCGGCTGGGATACCGAATTGGAGCGGTTCGTCGATCTGGCGGAATCGCCCATCGACTCGATCTTCAAGCTCTACCCGTGGGAATGGGTGCTCGACGACGATTTCGGCAAGCGCGTGGTCGGCTCGATACCGCAGTCCATGTGGCTGGAGCCGCTGTGGAAGACGCTGCTGTCGAACAAGGCGCTGCTGGCGGTGCTGTGGGAGATGTACCCCGGGCACCCCAATCTGCTGCCCGCCTACCTCGACGACCCGCACGAGCTCACCGAGTACATTCGCAAACCCAAGCTCGGCCGCGAGGGCGCGAATATGACGATCGTCGGCGCGGGCGCGGAGACCGCCACCGGCGGCGTGTACGGCGCGGAGGGCTTCGTCTACCAAATGTTCGACCCGCTACCGGAATTCGACGGCATGCGCCCGGTGCTCGGGGCCTGGATCGTCGGCGACACCTCGGCCGGACTCGGCATCCGTGAAACCGCGGGGCTGATCACCGATGACGGCGCGGCCTTCGTACCGCATCGGATTCCGCAATAATCCCACCCTGATACCACCTACCTGGAGGACAACGATGACCACTACTCTCGCGCTCGAAGCGGGGTACTGGAGTTCGCTCGGCCGTGGCGTCGGGGCCATTCTGTGCTATGCCGTCCTCGGCCTGGCCCTCATGCTCATCGGCTTCTACGCCGTGGACGTCACCACCCCGGGCAGCCTGCGGCAGATGGTCTCCGAGGGCCGTCCGAACGCCGTCCTGGTGAGCGCGAGCGGAATGATCAGCATGGCGTTCATCGTGGTGCTGGCCATCTACTCCTCGGCGGGCAAACTCTCCGAGGGGCTCATCGCCACCCTGGTCTTCGGCTTGATCGGCATTGTCGCCCAGGTGATTTCGGTGCGCATCGTGGAGTGGGTGATCGGCATCGACATCGGCGCGGTGCTGAAGGACCCCAACTACACCCCGGCCGCCGCCATGATCTCCGCCGCCCACGTCTCGCTGGGCCTGGTCGTCGCGGTCGCCATTCTCTGAGCGGACACCAACGCGCCCGCCCTCGAACTCGGGGACGGGCGCGTTTGTCGTGTTGTGCCGCTAGCGGATTCGGCTGTACTTGAGGAACGCGACGCCGTCCTCGAAGACGCGGCTGGTGAGCACGCGGAACCGGGTCGGCTCCGGCAGGCGGGCACTGTCGCCGAACAGCGGGCGGCCCTTGCCCAGCAGCACCGGGTAGAGCTTCAGGAACACCTGGTCGATCTCCGGCAGCAGCGCCTGCGCCAATTCCCCACCGCCACAGAGCCAGATGCCGAGCCCCTTCTCCCGCTTGAGTTCTCGCACCCGCCCGAGCGGATCGGCGGAGATGAGTTCGACATCCGGGTCCGGGCTCTCCGGCAGCGACCCCGACACCACGAACTGCCGTAGGTGCGCGTAGGGACTGGAGGTACCCGTGCGGACGCCGAAATCGTGTGTCTTGCGGCCCATTACGACGGTATCGAAGGTCGTCCCCGGTTTGTCCACCCCGAGCGCCTCACGCACCTTGGTCGGCAGCGTCTCGGGATAGTGCGCGGCGATCGCCGAACCGTGGTCACCGCCCACGGGGAAGAAATCGACCGAGCCCTCCTCGGTGGCGATGAATCCGTCGATGGTCGACGCGACGTAGTAGGTCAGTTTGCGCATTCGTCCTCCATGGCCACGATGTGCGGCCGATGACAAAACGGTAGCGCGACTTCGCGGACCCGGCGAGGGCGTCGCGGGGACCGGGCGGTCAGCGGCGGGGCCGCACCTGGCAGCGCGGGCAGGAGAACGAGGAACGGTTCATGAACTTCTCGCGCACCATCGGGGCGCCGCAGCGCGCGCACGGCTCGCCTTCGCGGCCATAGGCATTGAGGGCGCGTTCGAAGTAGCCGGACTGGCCGTTGACGTTCACATACAGCGCGTCGAAGGAGGTGCCACCGGCCAGCAGCGCCTCACCCATGACGGCTTGGGCCTCGGCGAGCAGGCCGTGCAGGGCGGATTTGCTGAGTTTGGCGGCAATGCGCTCGCCGTGGATACCGGCCCGCCACAGCGCCTCGTCGGCGTAGATATTGCCGATACCGGAGACCACCGTCTGGTCCAACAGCACCCGTTTGATCTCGGAGTGCTTGGCGCGCAAGGCTTTCACCACGGCATCGGGATCGAAGAGCGGATCCAGCGGATCGCGACCGATATGCGCGACCGGATCCGGCAGCAGGGTGCCGTCGACCTCGACGAGTCCGGAGAGCTGCCAGCCGCCGAAGGTCCGCTGATCGATGAAGCGCAGCTCATTGCCCGAATCGAGGGTGGCGATGATGTGCGCGTGCTTCTCCAGGGGCGCGTCGGCGGGCTGCACCAGCATCTGCCCGCTCATCCCGAGATGCACGACTAGAGACGTATCGGGCTCATCGAAGGTGAGCCACAAGAACTTTCCCCGCCGCTGGGCCGCCTCCACCCGGAGACCGGCCAGTCGCGCCGCGAGGTCGTCACCGCCCATGACATGCCTGCGCACCGAGCGCGGATGCTTCACGGTGACCGATTCGACGACGCGGCCCGCCACATGTTCGGCGAGCCCGCGTCGTACGACCTCGACTTCGGGAAGTTCGGGCATCAGGCCCCGGAGTTCTCGGCGTTCAGCGACTGATAGGCGGCACCGGCCGCCTTCTGCTCCGCTTCCTTCTTGGAGCGGCCGACACCCTGACCGTAGGCCTGACCACCGATCACCGCGGTGGCGGTGAACTCCTTGTCGTGGTCGGGCCCCGTCGAGGTGATCTCGTAGCTGGGGACGCCGATTCCGCGTTCCGCGGTCAGCTCCTGGAGACTGGTCTTCCAGTCCAGCCCGGCGCCCATGCGGGGGCCGCGCTCGAGCAGTTCCGCGAACAGGCGCAGCACCACGCTGCGCGCGACATCGATGCCGTGCTGCAGGTGCACCGCACCCAACAGCGATTCCATGCCATCGGCGAGAATGCTCGGCTTGTTCCGGCCGCCGGTGAGCTCTTCGCCCTTGCCGAGCAGCAGATGCCGACCGAGCCCGCCGTCGCCCAGACCGCGCGCCACCTCGGCGAGCGCGTGCATATTGACCACGCTCGCACGCAGTTTCGCCAGTTCACCCTCGGACTTGTCGGGGTGTTCCAGGTACAGGCGTTCGGTGATGCTCAGGCCGAGCACCGAATCGCCCAGAAACTCCAGGCGTTCGTTGGTCGGCAGCCCACCGTTCTCGTACGCGTACGAGCGGTGAGTGAGGGCGAGCCGCAACAGGTCCGGTCGCAGATCGACGCCGAGCGCCTCGAGCAGGCTGTTGTGGTCGGCTGAGTCGCCTACGGCGGGAATGTCCGCCGCGTCCTTGCTGGCGGTCACGGATGCGCTACCGGGATGTGGGAAATCAGACGGCAGCGGTGACCTGGCGGCCCTTGTAGGTGCCGCAGCTGGGGCACGCGGTGTGCGGCAGGGTCTGCTGACCGCAGGCACGGTTCGGGCAGGTGATCAGGGTAGGCGCGGTGGCCTTCCACTGGCTCCGGCGCGAGTGGGTGTTGGCACGAGACATCCGGCGCTTCGGAACGGCCACGACTAGTTCTCCTCTGAATCTGAATCGGCTGACTGGTTGGGCGCGGCGCCATCGGCACCGTTGTGCACCGCGAGGTTCGCGAGCTTGGCCCAGCGAGGGTCAAGTATCTCATGGCCGTGGCCGGAACCCGCAATCGCCATCCGTACACCGCATTCCGGGCACAGTCCCGCGCAGTCCGGCTGGCACAGCGGCTGCAGGGGAAGCTCCAAGCCCACCGCGTCGATGACCACCGGTTCCAGATCGATCATGTCGTCGATCAGGCGGTGGATCTCGTCTTCCTCGGTGGTCTGCTCGGTAGCGCTGTCCGGATAGGCGAACAGTTCGGTGATCTGGAGCTCGAGCTCGTCGGTGAACGGCTCGAGGCAGCGCGAACATTCGCCGTCGATGGGTGCGTACACCGTGCCGGTGACGAGCACGCCCTCGGAGACCGACTGCAGAACGAGGTCCATCTCCACCTGGGCACCGACGGGGATGCCGACCATTTCCAGGCCGATCTTCGCTTCGGTGGTCAGGTTGCGATGAACTTCCTTCATCGATCCGGGGGCGCGTCCGAGACTGCGTACATCCAGCACGAAACCCGCGTCGGTCGTCTTGCGACGATGACGCGGATTGGAACCGGAATCGGCGGGCATCACGAACTCACTCACGCTCGGTGTGGAATGGGCAACCACTCAACAATACTGGATCGCCCGGTTCCAGCCCAAACCGAGAGCGGGGTCAGCGGCGGAACTCACCCGCGTAGTCCGGGACGACCGAGGGCGCGGGCCGGGCGGGGGCACGGCCGCGGCCGACCACGCGCAGGGCGTTGTGCAGCGTCTCCTCGAAGTCGGCGAGTTTGCCGTCGACGTACTGGTCGCATTCGTCGCGCAGGCGGTCGGCCTCGGCCTGGGCGGTGTCGATGAGCCGGGCGGATTCGGCGTGCGCGGCGCGGACCACCTCGGTCTGCGAGACCAGGCGTTCCTGTTCGGCCTTGCCGTCGGCGACCGAGCGGTCGTAGGAGGCCTGTCCGGCGGCGATCATGCGCTCGGATTCGGTGCGCGCGCGGCCGGTGACGGCCTCGAACTCGGCCTGGCCCTCGGCGACGGTGCGCTCGGCCTCCTGCTCGGCGGTGGCGACCAGGTGGTCGGCGTGGGCGCGGGCCTCGGCGACCATGCGATCGGCGTGCGCCTTGGCGTCGGCGAGGATGCGGTCGGCCTCCTCGCGCGCGCCGGTGACGGTCTGCTCGGCCTGGGCGTTGGCGCCGGTGACCGCGGCCTCGGCGGAGTCGCGGGCGTCGGTGACGATCTTGTCGCGGTGGTCGAGCACGTCCTGGGCGTCGTCGAGTTCACCGGGCAGCGCCTCGCGCACATCGTCGAGCAGCTCCAACACCTCGCCGCGCGGCACGATGCAGTTGCGGGTCGGCGGAATCCCGCGCGCCTCTTCGACAATGGCTACGAGCTCGTCCAGTGCTTCGAATACCCGGTACATACTGCTACCCCACTTCTCCTGCCGGACTCACGGCGACACTCTCCGCTCTGGCCAGTGTGCCCCGAGCCGCCGCTGTCAACTGCGTGGCGCGGCGGCGTGTCGGGCTCCTGTTTGGAATGCCACAGGAGTGTCTCGCAGACCACAAAATTAACTGGAGGCTCACCCTCCGGTTCGTGTTACATTTATTCGCGAAAGCGCACCGAACGCTCCCAACGACGCAAGCGGGCGGGTTCGAAAAACCCATTGACAGTTCCTGATGTTCAGTACAGACTGAACAGACAGAACTAGAGAGCAGCAGCCGTATCGGACCCACCAGGTCGGGGACGGCGAGTTCGATCGGAAGAGACAATGACTGTCCTGGATCTACCGCAGCGGGCCACCCTTCCCGCTGCCGACGTCCTCACCATCTACGCCGATGGCTACCAGACCATGCGGCGTACCGGGGCGAACTGGTTCGGACAGCTGGGTGTCTTCCTCCGTGGCGAGCACGCTCTCGCGCAATTGGTTCGCTTCGCCCTCGTGGGCGGTTTGAGCAATGTCGGCTATCTGCTGCTGTTCCTGGCGCTGTACGGCGAGGGCGCGCAGCTGGCCAATCTCGCCGGTTCGATCGTGAGCACCGCGCTGGCCAATGAGCTGCACCGCCGCCTCACCTTCCACGCCTCCGGGCGCGTGCGCTGGCACACCGCGCAGATCGAGGGCGGCGCGCTGGCGCTGACCGGTCTGGCCATCACCTCCGGCGCGATCGCCGCATTGGAGTGGGGCGCACCGGGTTTGGGCGATATCGCCCAGGCCATGGCGGTCCTCGCCGTGACCGCCGCGGTAGGCACCCTCCGCTTCCTCACCCTGCGCCTCTGGGTCTTCTGACCCTCTGTCCTTCGGTCCCGCACCACGCGAACGTGGTGCGGGACCTAGTTTTTGGTGCGGGAAGTCGCAGGGTGCGAAGAAGGGAACCCACCCCCACCGTGGCGCGTCCAAGGAAGTAAGCGAATAACGCCTATCCCCTTGGAGGACAGCCATGAAGCGTTGTGCGAGTCGCCGAATCATCTGGCGCGGCAGCGCAACCCCCAGACCCCGTCTCCGCCCCACCACCACACCCCACACCTGCACCCGCCGCCACATCGCCCGCGACCCCGGCCCCCAGGCCACCGAATGACCACCGACGAGCGGCCGATAGCGCCGCGCAGCATTGCGGCCCGTGACCCGCGCGGCGGCGATACGGCGGACCCGACAGAAGCGATGGCGATCGGATCAGAGCAACGCGTCACCACCCACGACGAACCCCCTGGGCGCAAGCGCGGCGACGCGGCCGCGGCTACCAAAGCGCGGATCGTGATCGCAGCGGAGCAAGACGTCACCACCCCGGACGCACCCTCGGGGCGCGAGCGGGGCGACGCGGCCGCAGCTACCACAGCGCCAATGGTGATCGCAGCGGCGCAAAAGGTCCCCATCCGCGACGCACCCTCGGGGCGCGAGCGTGGTGATGCGGCCGCGGCTACAGCGGTACCGATGCGAGGCGCGGCGGGGGCGACCGCCCGCAACACTTCCTCGGTAGGCGACCGCCCCGATGCGGTGGATGTAGCCGCGGCGCCGAACTCACCACATGTCTCTGCTGACCGCGCAACGGATTCGAATGTCGCCGCCTGCGGCGGGCCGGTGCGGCGGCGGCAGGAGATGGTGCGGGGTGGGGTGAGTGATGAGGAGATTCGGCGGCTGTGTGCGGGTGGGGCGTGGCGGCGGGTGCGGCGGGGGTTGTACGCGGATCGGGCGGCGTTCGCCGATTTGGGCGTGGCGCAGCGGCATCGGTTGTTGGTGGCGGGGGTGGTGCCGGGGTTGTCGGTGGAGGCGATCGTCAGCCATCAGTCGGCTGCGGTGCTGTATGGGGCGCCGGTGTGGTCGTCGGAGTTGGAGCGGGTGTGCGTGACGCGGAATCGGCGTGGGGGTGGGCGGATTCGGACGGATGTGAAGGTGCATTGCGCGCCCGTGGACGCCGTCGCGGAGGTGGATGGGTTGGCGGTGACCACACCGGCGCGCACGATTGTCGATCTCGCGCGCACGCTGCCGTTCGAGGCGGCGGTGGTGGCGGGCGATGCCATCGCGCGGGGGTTCGGGGTCACCGCCGTGGATTTGGCGGCGGAGTTGGGTACGGCGAAGCGGCGGCACGGGTGCACCATGGCGCACCGGGTGGCGGCGTTTCTCGATCCGCATTGCGCGCGGGTCGGGGAGTCGCGCAGCCGGGTCATGTTCCGGCGGCTCGGGGTGCCGGTGCCGCAGTGGCGCGGCGAGGTGTTCGGCCCGGACGGGCAGCGGGCCGGTCTGGTCGACTGCTACTTCGGCGACACCGGAGTCGTCGGCCTCTTCGATGACCGCCGCCACCAACGGCAGCGGCTCTCCACCCTCTGCGATGCGGTGCGCGCCGACCTGCGCCGCGAAGAAGCCCTGCGCGCCTTGGGATTCCAGGTGGTGCGCTGGACCGACGACGACATCACCTCCCTCGAGGTCGGCGCCCGCGTCCGCGACGCCGTCCAACGCGCCCGCCGCAACCCGCCGCCCACCGGATACCTCCGCCAGGCCGCACTCCCCACCCCGCGCCCACTGACCATCCGGAAGCTATAACTGGCGTATAGGACTCCGGCCGCCGGTCCGCCGACGGCCGGTCGGTGGGGGCGCGAAAAACCGCAGACTTTCGCGCCCCCACTTCTCCAAGCAAGCACCACGTCTCCCGGTGACCCGGTGGTACGCCTCATGTTCCAGGCGCTACGCACCGCATCTCTCGACGGTGCGGCCGACGGCCCCGGCTAGCACGCCCCTGCCCAGGCGATACGCCCACGGGTCAGGTTCTTCGCCCGCCCTCGGTGATGCGGCGGACGGCTCCGGGTAGCACGCCCCGTCCAGGTGATACGCCCACGGGTCAGGTTCCTCGCCCGCATCTCGATGGTGTGCGGACGACTCCGGGTGATACGGCCTTGTCCGGGTGGTGCGCCCACGGCTCGGTTACCGCGTGCCACGGCTCCGGTGGCAGCGCGTCGCAGCTCCGGTGGCAGCGCGTCGCGGCACCGGTGGCAGCGCGCCACGGCACCGGCTACTGCGCGTCGCAGGTCCGGTTACTGCGCGCTGCGGCTCGGAGGCCCGTGTCTGTGGGTCTTACGCCCCTACTTGCCTGGGCAGAAGAAGCCGGGGATGTCGCCTGGCTCGAATGACTGTCAGGGTGGGCGTCGAACGTGTTGCGCTAAAGGGAGATTGCCATGTTCGACCCCACCTTCCCGCAAGGTCCGACCAACCCCTGGGAGTTGTTCCGGTATTGGTTGGCCATTCTTGGTAGCACGGTGACCGGTAGTGCCAGCGGGAGTTGATCGGGGGTTGGTCTGAGCGGACGAAATCGTGCCTCGGACGGCGAAATTCGCCCTCGGGGGGCGATGTGCGACCGCTCAGGCCAAACCCTCGAACCGATAGCCCTAGCCTCAGCCTCGACGCTCGGCGATCTTCGCCAGCAGCTGCTTGTGCACCACATCCGGCAGCAGATCCGCGATATCCCCACCCAGGGTCGCGACTTCCTTGAGCAGCGAACTCGACACGAAGCTGTAAGCCGGATTGGTGGCGATGAAGTACGTCTCGACTCCGGCGAGCTTGCGGTTCATCTGCGCCATCTGCAATTCGTGTCCGAGGTCGGTCGCATCGCGCAACCCCTTGACCATGGCGGTGATCCCCTCTTGCTTGGCGAAGTCCACCGTCAACCCCTGCCAGCACGCCACCCGCACATTCGGCAGATGCGAGGTGGTCTCCCGCACCAACTCCATCCGCTCGTCGATCGTGAACATGCCCTGCTTGTTGGGGTTCACACCGACGGTGACCACGATTTCGTCGAACTGCGCCGCCGCCCGCGCGATCACATCGAGGTGCCCATTGTGTACCGGGTCGAACGAGCCCGGGCAGATTGCTCCAGCCATGTGGCGACGCTAGCAGGACCGCACCGGCCGCGCCCCTGCGGGACGCCGGAGGCCGAACCGCCGAAAACCATGCGACCGGGCACAATGCGCTGTTCTAGGCTGCCAGGCATGCCGGTCAGTCAGTACGCCTACTTCGCACTCATGAGCGAGCACACCTCGGCGGAGACGATCGCCGCCGAGGTGGATCTCGCTCCGGACGAGGTGTGGGTGCGCGGCAGTCGGCGCACCGAGCCTCGGGTGGTCCCGCGCATCCACGCGTGGAAGCTCGTGTGCCTCGATTCGGGGCTGCGGGTCGACGAGCAGATCGAGCGGATCGTCGACAGGCTGCGGCCGCGCACGGAGCGGATCGCCACCTGCGCGCGGCGGCTCGAGGCCGAAGGTGGTTGGGCGACACTCAATGTCGTCCGGTCCTTCGGGGACCCGGATGATCGCGCGCCCACCGATGCGCCCAATCTCTTCGGGTGGCACCTGAACCGCGAGGTCATGGAGTTCCTCCTCGCGGTCGGCGCGGAGCTCGACGTCGACGAATACGACCTGAGCGAATAGCCCCGCCGAACCAGGACCCTGCCGAACCAGGACCCCGCTGAACCAGGGCCCACTGAGCTAGGACTCAGCTGAGCTAGGACTCCGACGAGTACTCGGCCAAGTCGATGCGAGTTTCTCCGTACGTGCGCGACTTCAGGGCGTAATAGCCTGCGGGCCAGAACAGTTCGGGCGAGCGGCTGGAGCGTTCCACGACGATCAGCGCGTCCTCGGCGAGCCAGCCGTGCTCGGCCAGGGCGGCGAGGTCCGCGATGACCTGGGTGACGTCGAGATCGTAGGGCGGGTCGGAGAACACCAGATCGTAAGGGCCACCGGACGGCCCGCCCGCGAGCACCGAGGCCACGGCGCCGGGCCGCAATTCGGCTCCGGGCAACCCCAGATCACCGATATTGCCGCGAATCACCGCGGCGGCCTTGCGGTCCGATTCGACGAGCAGCGCGCGGGACGCGCCGCGGGACAAGGCTTCCAGCCCCAGCGCGCCCGAGCCCGCGTACAGGTCGACCACACGCAGGCCGTCGAAGTCCAGCCGGGCGGCGAGCACCGAGAACAGCGCCTCCCGCACCCGGTCGGAGGTCGGCCGCGTACCGGCGGGCGGGACGCGCAGTCGCCGCCCGCCAGCCGTGCCAGCGACAATGCGCGTCATCGCCGCGCCCTCCGAATCCGCTGCGCCCCCGCCGATTCCACGCGAGGGGCCGACCGCGTACCGGCGTTCACTCGGCCGCGGCCTCGGTGAGGCTCATATCGATCAGCAGGTCGCCGCCCTCGACCTGCTGCACCTTGCTGATGGCAACACGTTTCACCACTCCCCCGCGCGGGGCGGTGATGGCGGCCTCCATCTTCATGGCCTCGATGGTGCCGATGGTGTCGCCCGCGGCGATCGAGTCGCCCTCGCCGACGGCCAGGGTGACCACACCGGCGAAGGGCGCCGCGATATGCCCAGGACTGGTCTTGTCGGCCTTCTCGGCGGCGGGCACCTCACTGGCGATGGAGCGGTCGCGGACCGCGACGGGCCGCAATTGCCCGTTGAGGATGCACATGACCGTGCGCATACCGCGCTCGTCGGGCTCGGAGATGGCCTCCAGGCCGATGAGCAGGGTGACGCCCTTCTCCAGCTGGACGCGATGCTCCTCGTCGTGGCGCAGACCGTAGAAGAACTGGTTGGCCGAGAGCCCGGTGGTGTCGCCGTACTTCTCGCGGTGGGCGAGGAATTCGGCGGTGGGGCCGGGGAAGAGCAACCGGTTGAGGGTGGCGCGGCGCTGCTCGGAGGTGCCGTTGAGTCCGGCCTCGTCCTCGGCGGTGAGCTGGGTTTCGGGCTTGGCCGGTCCGCGTCCGGCCAGCGCGCGGCTGCGGAAGGGTTCGGGCCAGCCGCCCGCCGGGGTGCCGAGTTCGCCACGCAGGAAACCGATCACGGAATCGGGAATGTCGTAGCGTCCGGGATCGGAGGCGAAGTCCTCGACATCGACCCCGCTGCCGACCAGCGCGAGAGCGAGGTCACCGACCACCTTAGACGACGGCGTGACCTTGACCAGTCGACCCAGCATCCGGTCTGCCGCAGCGTATTTCGCCTCGACCTCCTCGAACTGGTCGCCGAGGCCCAAGGCGATGGCCTGCTGGCGCAGGTTCGACAGCTGACCGCCCGGAATCTCGTGGTGGTACACGCGCCCGGTCGGCCCCGGCAGTCCGGATTCGAAGGGCGCGTACACCTTCCGCAGCGCCTCCCAGTACGGCTCGAGGTCGCACACGTTCTGCAGGTTCAACCCGGTGTCGTAGGGCGAATTGGCCGCCGCCGCGACGATGGCCGAGAGCGCGGGCTGAGAGGTGGTGCCCGCCATCGGAGCCGACGCGCCGTCGACGGCGTCCGCCCCCGCCTGCCACGCCGCGAGGTAGGTGGCCAGCTGCCCGCCCGGGGTGTCGTGGGTGTGCACGTGCACCGGCAGATCGAATTCCCGGCGCAGCGCCCCGACCAGCGTCGCGGCGGCCGGAGCGCGCAGCAGCCCGGCCATGTCCTTGATGCCGATGATGTGCGCCCCGGCGTCGACGATCTCCTCGGCGAGCTTGAGGTAGTAGTCGAGCGTGTAGAGGTTCTCGTCCGGATTGGACAGGTCGCCGGTGTAGCTCATGGCGACTTCCGCTACGGCGGTACCGGTTTCGCGCACCGCGTCGATGGCGGGCCGCATCTGGTCGACGTTGTTGAGCGCGTCGAAGATGCGGAAGATGTCGATGCCGGTCGCGGTGGCCTCGGAAACGAATGCGCGCGTGACCTTTTCGGGGTACGGCGTGTAGCCGACGGTATTGCGCCCGCGCAGCAGCATCTGCAGGTTGATGTTCGGCACCGCCTCGCGCAGCGCAGCGAGCCGCTCCCACGGATCCTCGTAGAGGAACCGCAAAGCGACGTCATATGTTGCGCCGCCCCAACATTCGATGGACAGCAGTTCCGGCGTCATGCGCGCCACATGCCCCGCGACATCGAGCAGGCCATTGGTCCGCACCCGCGTCGCCAGCAGCGACTGGTGCGCGTCGCGGAAGGTGGTGTCGGTGACCGCGACCCCCGGCCGCTTGCGCAGCCACTCCGCGAACCCCTCCGGCCCCAGCTCCAGCAGCGTCTGCCGCGATCCGGCGGGCGGCGGCACGGTCATATCGAGGGCGGGCAGCTTGTCGTGCGGGTACACCTTGGTGGGCCGCTGTCCGTGCGGCTTGTTCACGGTGACATCGGCCAGATACCGCAGGATCTTGGTGCCGCGGTCGGCGGAGGAGCGCAGCGTCAGCAGCTGCGGCCGCTCGTCGATGAACGAGGTGGTGACCTTGCCCGCCCGGAAGTCCGGATCGTCGAGCACGGCCAGCAGGAACGGGATATTGGTCGTCACGCCGCGAATGCGGAACTCCGCCACCGCCCGCCGCGCCCGTGCGATGGCGACGGAGAAATCGCGCCCTCGGCAGGTGAGCTTCACCAGCATGGAGTCGAAGTAGGCCCCGACCTCGGCCCCGACATTCGCGCCGCCGTCGAGGCGCACGCCCGCGCCGCCCGGCGAGCGGTAGCCGGTGATCCGTCCGGTATCGGGCCGGAAGCCATTGGCCGGATCCTCGGTGGTGATGCGGCATTGCAGCGCCGCACCGCGAATGGTGATCGAATCCTGGCTCAGCCCAAGGTCTTCCAGCGATTCCCCGGCGGCGATGCGCATCTGCGCCTGAACCAGGTCCACATCGGTGATCTCCTCGGTCACCGTGTGCTCCACCTGGATTCGCGGGTTCATCTCGATGAACACGTGCTTGCCGCGTTCGTCGAGCAGGAACTCCACGGTGCCCGCGCACGAGTACCCGATCTCCTTGGCGAAGGCCACGGCATCGGCGCAGATACGGTCGCGCAGTGCGGGATCCAGGTTCGGGGCGGGCGCGAGTTCGATGACCTTCTGATGCCGCCGCTGCAGCGAGCAGTCGCGCTCGTAGAGGTGGATCACATTGCCGTGCTGGTCGGCGAGGATCTGCACCTCGATATGGCGGGGGTTCACCACCGCCTGCTCGAGGAAGACCGTCGGATCGCCGAAGGCCGATTCGGCCTCGCGCGCGGCGGCCTCGATGGATTCGCGCAGCTGCCCCCGGTCGTCCACCTTGCGCATACCGCGACCGCCGCCACCGGCGACGGCCTTGACGAAGACCGGGAACTCCATGTCCTCGGCCGCCGCCATGAGCGCGTCCACATCGGCGGAGGGTTCGCTCGAGTTCAGCACCGGCAGTCCGGCGGCCTTCGCGGCGGCGATCGCCCGGGCCTTGTTACCGGTCAGCTCCAGCACCTGCGAGGACGGTCCGATGAAGGTGATGCCCTCGTCCGCGCAGGCCGACGCGAGGTCCGGATTCTCGGAAAGAAAACCGTAACCCGGGTAGACAGCGTCGACCCCGGCACTCTTGGCCGCGGTGATGATCTCCTCGATCGACAGATACGCCCGTACCGGATGCCCCGGCGTGCCGATCTGATACGCCTCGTCCGCCTTCAACCGGTGCACCGAGTTGCGGTCCTCGTACGGAAAGACAGCGACCGTGCCGATGCCGAGTTCGTATGCCGCGCGGAATGCGCGAATGGCGATCTCGCCGCGGTTGGCGACCAGGACTTTGGAGAACATTCGCCTAAGGTACCTGCTCCCCGGACAGCCTTCGGTCACGATGTCCGGTTCGCAGGAATCTTCACAACGGGGGTTGGCTGAATTGCGAAGATGTGTTCACGCGGACGACACATGGGCCCTCCGACCCCGCCTCGTGAACGGTGGCTATCGGTCGGCGATATGCTCTGTGGCGCAGTCGGTTCGCCGGACGGGAGCCCCCAGTCGGCGTCGAAACCGGATACTCACAGCCCGTGAGTTCCTCCGGTGAGAGGGAACCCGGTGAGAATCCGGGACTGTCCCGCAGCGGTATACGGGAACGACCGCCGTCATGAGCACTGGGCACACCTGGGAAGCGACGGCCAGTAGGTCGGCCGATGAGGCCGGAGCCCGCGAGTCCGAAGACCTGCCGACCGTGCCGGATACGCCGTATCCGGCGGCCTCCGCCTCGTGGATTGGGCGACGGACCGCACGTGTACTCGGCATGCCTTGGTTTCGGCGTGCACGCGGCACGGCTGTTCGCACCCGCGGCGGTGGCCAGTGGCTCTGGAGCACTGGAGAACACCTGTGACCGCAACACCCACCCCTTTCACCGCGACGGTGCTCGGTACGCCGCGTATCGGGCCGCGCCGGGAACTCAAGCGCGCCATCGAGTCCTATTGGGTCGGGCGCATCGACGCCGAGGCACTGCACGCCGTCGGGCGGGAGCTGCGAACGGCGCAGCTGAACGCCTTGCGCTCCGCCGGATTGGATTCGATTCCGGTCGGAACCTTCTCGTACTACGACCAGATGCTCGACACCGCCGTCATGGTCGGCGCACTGCCGCCGCGCGTGGCCGGGATCGAGGACCCCTTGGACCGCTATTTCGCGGCGGCGCGCGGCACCGATACCGTCGCGCCGCTGGAGATGACCAAGTGGTTCGACACGAACTACCACTACCTCGTGCCGGAGATCGGAGCCGAGACCGCGTTCTCGCTGCATCCGGAGAAATTGCTGGCCGAGCTGCGCGAAGCCCGTGAGCTCGATATTCCCGCGAGGCCGGTGGTGATCGGACCGCTGACCTTCCTGAAGCTCGCCAAGGGTGTCGGTGTCGATCCGCTGCGGCGACTCGACGACCTGCTGCCCCTCTACCGCGACCTGCTGCGGCAGTTGGCCGAGGTGGGCGCGCAGTGGGTGCAGATCGATGAACCGGTGCTGGTCACCGATCTCACACCCGACGAGCTGGCCTTGGTCGGCAATACCTATCGGGAACTGGCCTCGGTGCCGGACCGCCCGGCCCTGCTCGTCGCCACCTACTTCGGGCGGCCCGGCCCGGCACTGCCGGTGCTGGCCTCCACGCCGGTCGAGGCGATCGCGCTGGACTTCACCGCCGGAACGACCGTGGACGATGTGGTCGGCGTCGCTGCGCTGCGCGACAAACTGGTGGTGGCCGGAGTCGTGGAGGGCCGCAATATCTGGCGCACCGATCCGGACCACGCCCTGTCCACCCTCGCCACGTTGTTGGGAAGCACCGGCGCACTCGTGGTCTCGACCTCGTGCTCGCTGCTGCACGTGCCGTACTCGCTGACCGCCGAACCGGACCTGGATCCGGCGCTGCGGTCGTGGCTGGCCTTCGGCGACGAGAAGGTCACCGAGGTGCGGGTGCTGGCCACCGCCGTGCACTCCGGAACCGAGGGCGTCGCCGACGAATTGGCCGTCGCCCGTGCGGCTTTGGCGAGCCGGGCCGCCGACGCCCGGTTGCGCGACGACACCGTCCGCGCCCGCCTGGCCGCCCTCGGCCCGGAGGCCACCCGCCGCGCCCCCGCCGCGGAACGCGCTGCCCTGCAACGGGATCGGCTGAACCTCCCCTTGCTACCGACCACCACCATCGGCTCCTTCCCGCAGACCCCCGCCATCCGCCGGGACCGGGCGGCACTGCGCAAGGGCGACATCACCCCCGCCCAATACCAGGAGCGCATGCGCGCCGAGATCGCCGAAGTGATAGCGCTGCAGGAGAAGTTGGGCCTCGACGTGCTCGTGCACGGCGAGCCCGAGCGCAACGACATGGTGCAGTACTTCGCCGAACAGCTCGACGGCTTCGCCGCCACCGCGAACGGCTGGGTGCAGTCCTACGGCACCCGCTGCGTGCGCCCGCCGATTCTCTACGGCGATGTGGCGCGGCCCGAGCCGATGACCATCGAGTGGATCGAGTACGCGCAGTCGCTCACCGACAAGCCGGTCAAGGGCATGCTCACCGGGCCGGTCACGATCCTGGCCTGGTCGTTCGTGCGCGACGACCAGCCGCTGGCGGATTCCGCGCGCCAGGTCGCCCTCGCCATCCGCGATGAAACCGTGGACCTACAGGCGGCGGGTATTCGGATCATCCAGGTGGACGAACCGGCGCTGCGTGAACTGCTGCCGCTGCGCGGCGAGCAGCAGCAGGAGTATCTGGACTGGTCGGTGGCGGCGTTCCGGCTCGCCACCTCCGGCGTCTCCGACGCCACCCAGATCCACACGCACCTGTGCTATTCGGAGTTCGGTGAGGTGATCGACGCCATCGCGGCCCTGGACGCCGATGTCACCTCGATCGAGGCGGCCCGCTCGCACATGGAGGTCCTCGACGATCTCAATGCCGCCGGATTCGCGCTGGGGATCGGCCCGGGTGTCTACGACATCCACTCCCCGCGCGTCCCGAGCGTCGACGAGATCGCCGGTTCGCTGCGCGCGGCCCTGAAAGCCGTTCCAGCCGAACGGCTCTGGGTCAATCCGGACTGCGGTCTGAAGACCCGTGGGCCGGTCGAGGTGGCGGCGTCGCTGCGCAATATGCGGGCGGCCGCGGACGCCGTGCGCTGAGTTCGGCGGGCCCGCGGTCAGCGGTGACCGCGGGCCCTCGGCCGAGCGAAACCTAGTCGGCGGTGAGGAAATTCAGCATGTCGGCGACGGCACGCGGATCCTTGACCGCACCCGTGTGCGAGGCACCCGGGTACACGATCAGGCGGCCGTTCGGCAGTCCCTCGGCGGTGCGCCGGAAGTTCTCGACCGAATAGCAGGCGTCCCGGTCGCCGCCGAGAACCAATGTCGGCGTGTCGATTTCGCCCAGTCGTCCGGTCAGGTCGAAGCCGTCCTCGGCGCGCACATAGGCCAGCATGCCCGCCGGGTCCTTCGGACGCACCAGGGGATCGACCAACCACAGCAGCGGTCTGGCCAACGCGGCCAAGACCGGGGACTTGATGGTGATATCCACGCCGTGGTGCAGACCACGGCGACCCGCCGCGACCGCCTCGGCGTAGTTGCGCTGCGCGACAAGGGCATTCGGGTCGAGCCGATATCCGGACGACAGCACCACCAGCCTGCGCACCACGTCCGGGTGGTCGGCGGCCAATTGCAGGGCGATGGATCCGCCGGAGCTGACGCCGATCACGTCGACGGGTTCACCGAATTCGATCCGCAGTGCGTCGGCGTGCCGCGCGGCGATATCGGCCATGGTGGTGCCCGCCGGGGTGCCCGGTGCCCGGTTCACCGCGTAGACGCGGAACCGCTCGGCCAGCGGGGCCAGCGTCTTGATCATCGCCGCGCGCATCCACCCGGTGGGATTGGCGAAATCCGGCGTGAACCACACCAGGAACGCCAGCGGCCTGCCCGACCCCAATGCCAGGTAGGGCATGCCGTGTTCGAGTGTTCCTTCCACGACGCCGAGTTCGCTCGCCAGGGCGGTCTTGGCCATATCACTCTCCAGATCTCTTGGGCGGGACTGATTCCCACAGTGCCGCGCCGAGATCACGGCGTCGATGACCTCCGAGGTCATGGAATTCAGGCGGCGCTCACCGCCGGGGCGATCTCCGCTTCCCTGGAAGCCTCCGGTTCCCGGAAGCCAGGGAGGTAGTCGTCGACGAACGGAATCATGAGCTGGATGAGCGGCCCGATGCCGAAGGCGTAGACGAGGGTGCCGATGCCGACACTGCCGCCCAGCAGCCAGCCGGTGGCCAGCACGGACGCCTCGATCCCGGTGCGAATCAACCACACCGGCTGACCGGTCCGCCGAACCAGTCCAGTCATCAAGCCATCGCGCGGCCCCGGACCCATCCCCGCACCGATATAGAGCACCGTGGCCACCGCGTTCACGACCACCGCCAGCCCCATGGCCCCGACCTGCCACGGCAGCCCGTGCACCTGCGGCAGCAGCCAGAGCCCCGCGTCGACGGCCACCGCGATGACCACCACATTGCTCACGGTCCCCAGACCGGGCCTCTGCCGCAACGGAATCCAGGCCAACAGCACCGCCACCCCGGTGATCGCGACCACCGCGCCGAAGCTGATCGCCACCCGCCCGGCCACGCCCTGATGGAACACATCCCACGGATCGAGGCCGAGCCCGGCGCGAATCATGACCGCCATCGACAGCCCGTAGAGCACCAGTCCGACATAGAGCGCGATCAACCGACGAAGCAACATTGGCCCAGCATGGCGGGCAACTGGTCTGTGAATACAGAGCCACTCGCCAATTACTGGACCGATCGTCCGAAACTGGACTGGTTTTCGCCTCGTCAGGACTGAAAAGTGGACCTTTCCGCACCGAGGCGACCGGCCGCGGCGGTCAATTCCTCGATATAGCGCAAACGTTCGGCACGCGTGACCGCGGAGCGCAACGGTCCGATCTGCAACTCCATGGCGGCGTGGCCCTCGGCATCGAAGACCGGCGCGCTCAGGTAGCTGAGCGGCAGCGCGTCGGCACCGTTCATCGTCGCCGGATCGTAGGGAGCGCCCCCGACCGTCGCCAAGAGCGCGAGCACCCGGCCGCGCAGATCCTTGCTCGTCGGGTGTTCGGCGAGATGGTCCACCACATCGGCGAGTACGCGCAGGGTCGGAATGCTGTCGGGAGCCAGCCGCCACGCGCTGTAGCCCTCGGTGCGCAGCGTCTCCAGCACGGCCGCGTAGTCGGCACGGCGTTCTGGGACGGCGGTCTCGAGCCAGTCGCGCTGCCGGGCCGCCCCGGCGTGGGCAATGATGGCCGCCCCGGCGGGAGCCAGCAGCGGGAAGCGGATGCCCGCCTCGATGCCGCCGGGTACCAATCCCCGATCACGGGTCACCGCAAGGAATTCCAGCTCCTCGCCGGTGATGGCGGTGAGCGCGGCACCGCAGCCGACCCGGGCGGCGAGGCGCTCGAGCTCGGCGTGCAACCACTCCCAGTCGCGCTGGGCGGCGGTGGCCCGGTGGCCGATGGCGGCCAGCGCCGGACCGAGCTCATAGCTCAGATCGGGCAGTCGGCGCACCCACCCGCTGTCGCCGAGGGCCGCCAGGATCGCACCCACCGTGGAGCGATTGAGATCGAGGGTGTCGGCGATTTCGGCGGCGGTCATCGAACTGTGGTGGGCGGTCAGGAGTTCGACCACGGAGATGACCCGCCGGGTGGGCGGCGAGCTCTCCACCGCCCCGGTCTTGCCAGTGGGCACAGGTTCTCCTAGCCTAGCCGAATACGAATAGACATATTGGTCGATTCGAATAATCGTACTGAGGAGTGGGCGTGGGGACAACGCGGTGATCGCCGATTTCGCCGAGAACTGGCTGCTGTATCTGTCGATTCCGCTCGTCGCGGCGCTCATCGGATGGTCCACCAAGATCGTCGCGGTGGAGATGCTCATGCGGCCGCTGCGCTTCATCGGCATTCCGCCCTACCTCGGCTGGCAGGGCGTGGTGCCCAAGGCCGCACCGCGCATGGCGACCATCGCGGTCGATCTCATGTTCACCAAACTCATCAATCCGCAGGAGATGATCGACCGCGTCGATGTGGCGGAATTGACCACGCGCCTGCGCGTTCCGCTGAACGCGGCGGTGGACCACATGGTCCGCGAGATGATGATGCGGCACAATCCGCGCCTCTGGGTGAATATGCCGCCCGCCGCGCAGCGCGCCCTCATCGAACGGGTGCAGCGCGAGGTGCCGCAGCTGATCGAGGAGATCGTCGTCGATCTGCGCACCAATATCGACCAGGTGATGGATCTGCGCGGTATGGCCATCAGCGCGCTGGTCGACGATCCGGCGCTGCTGGTCGAAATGGTCAGGCGCGTAGGCCATCACGAGCTGCGCTTCATCGTGCGGTCGGGCCTGCTCTTCGGCACCGTGCTGGGCGTCGTGCAAATGTTCACCTGGGCGCTCACCCATTCGCCCCTGCTCATGCCCGCCTTCGGCGGCCTCACCGGCCTGACCACGGATTGGCTTGCGCTACAGATGATCTTCCGGCCGGTGAAGCCGGTCGGCATCGGCCCGTTCAAGTGGCAGGGCCTGTTCCACAAGCGCCGCGAGCAGGTGTGCATCGACTACGCCGACCTCATCGCCAACGAGATCTTCACTCCGGCGAAGATTCTGGAGGCGGTGCTCGAGGGTGAGCGAGCCGATCGGCTGGCCTCGCTGCTCTCCCATCGCATGCAGTCCTTCGTGGACAGCGCGGCCGGTCCGGCCAAACCGCTTGTCACCCTGGTCGCCGGGGAGTCCCTGGGCACCATGCAGCGCGAGGCGGTGAGCTACGTGCTCGACTACATTCGCGTGGCCGCGCACACCTTCGATCAGCAGGCCATCGAGATTCTGGATATGAAGTCGCTGGTCATCGAGAAGACCAAGCTGCTCACCGACGAGGAGTACGAGGGGCTGCTGCGTCCAGCGTTCAAACAGGACGAGTGGAAACTCGTCGCCATCGGCGCGGTCCTCGGATTCCTGGTCGGTGAGCTGCAAGTGCAGATCATGCTGCACTGATCAGGAGGCGGGCAGCAACGGGCTCAGAGCGCGTTGCGGAACCCCGACGTACTCCGAGAGCGGGCGAATCAGGGCATTGGATTCGGACTGCTCCACAATGTGGGCGGTCCATCCGGTCACCCGGCTCATGACGAAAATCGGTGTGAACATGTCGATGTCGAAGCCCATGAGGTAGTACGCGGGACCGGCCGGGAAGTCGAGATTGGGTGCGATACCGGTGGCCTCGGCCATGGCCGATTCGAGTTCGCCGTACATGCGCAGCCAGTGCTGCCCACCGGTCACCTCCGCGACATCGTCGAGGGCGGCCTTCATGGTGGGCACCCGCGAGTCGCCACGCTTGTAGACGCGATGCCCGAAGCCCATCACCTTCTCCCGGTGGGCGAGCTTGTGCCGCAACCATTCCCGCGCCTGGTCGGGATCCTCGATCTCGAGCATGGCGTGCATGACGGCCTCGTTGGCCCCGCCGTGCAGGCGGCCCTTGAGCGTGCCGATGGCCGCCGTCACCGCGCTGTAGATATCGGATTCGGTCGAGGTGACCACGCGCGCGGCGAAGGTGGAGGCATTGAAACCGTGCTCGGCGTAGAGGATGAGCGAGGTCTCGAAGGCGCGGACCACACGCGGGTCGAGGTGGCGGTCACCGGCCGAACCCGCGCCGAAGCACATGTAGAGGAAGTTCTCGGCGAAGCCGCGGTTGGCGTCCGGGGAGATGGGATCGAGGCCGCGACGGCGGCGCATATCGGCGGCGATGACGGTGGGCAGTACCGCGGTCATGCGCAAGGCCATGGCGCGCAGGGCCTCCGGGGTGCGGCCGCGATCCTCGTTGGGGTCCTCCGCGCCGAGGTAGCTGATGGCGGTGCGCACCACATCCATGGGATGGCAGGTCTCGGGCAGTTTTCCGATGAGCGCCAGCAGCGATCGATCCGCCTGCCGCAGTGCGCGTTCGGACTGCCGCAGCGACGCCAACTGCGCGGCGTCGGGCAGTTCGCCGTACCACAGCAGATAGGCGACCTCCTCGAACGTGCAGTGCCGCACCAGATCCTGTACCGGATAGCCCCGGTAGGTCAGGGAGTTGGTCTCGGGCACCACCTTGGAGATGGCGGTGGTATCGACCACCACACCGGCGAGGCCCTTCTTGATCTCGGTCATATCGCTCACTCGCTCACGGTGAAATTGAATATGTCGGAATCGAATTCGTTGTAGGCGGCGTAGTCGAGGAGTTCGTAGAGCCGCGACCGGTGTTGCATGCGCCCGAGGAGCGCGGATTGCGTTCCGGTACCGGCGATCTCGCGCAGCCCGGTCTCGACGGCGTACATGGCCAACCGCAGGGTGCTCACGGGGTAGATGACGGCGTTGAAGCCCAGCTGCTCGAGCTGCCCTGCCGAGAGCAGCTCGGACTTGCCGAACTCGGTCATATTGGCGAGCAGCGGGATATCCACGGCCGCACGGAACTTGGCGAACTCACCGGCATCGGCGAGGGCCTCGGTGAAGATCAGATCGGCTCCGGCGTCGGCATACGCCTTGGCGCGCTCGATCGCCGCGTCGAGCCCCTCGGTCCCCCGGGCATCGGTGCGGGCGCAGACCACGAAATTCGGATCGCGCCGCGCACTCACCGCCGCCCGCAGCCGCCGCACCATCTCCCCGACCGGCACCACGGCCTTGCCGTCGAGGTGCCCGCACCGCTTGGGATTCACCTGATCCTCGATATGGCATCCGGCCAGACCGGCGTCCTCGAGCAGCGTCACCGTCCGCGCGGCGTTCATGGGCTCGCCGAATCCGGTATCGGCGTCGATGAGCACCGGCAAATCGGTCACCGCGGCGATCTGCCGCCCCCGGGCCACCACTTCGGACAGTGTCGTGAGCCCGATATCCGGCAACGCCAATTCGGCCGAGACCACCGCGCCCGAGACATAGACGCCCTCGAATCCGATCTCCTGAATCAGCTTGGCCACCAAGGGGTTGAACGCGCCCGGCAGCCGTTGGATGCGCCCGCTCGCCAATCCGGCCCGAAACGCCGCGCGCTTGTCCGCGGCGCTGGTCACCGCCGCCATGAGCCCGGTCACAGCGACCACCGTCCTAGGCTCACACCATGACCGACAAGCTGCGCTACCGACTCATCACCGGCCCCGACGACGCCACGTTCTGCGCGCGCATCAGCGCACTGCTCGCCGAGGGCTACCGGCTCCACGGCTCGCCCTCGGTGACCTATGACGGCAATACCGTGATCGCCGCGCAGGCCGTCGTCCTGGACGACTGAATTCCGAGGCGCGACACTGGTGTTCGGCATCAGAAGATCCCCTCCCGGATCGTCGGGGCGGCCTTGCGCACCGTCTCGGGGACGGTGAAGGTCAGCTGGTCCAATTCGCCCGGACGCAGATCCGGGATGCGCTGCGCGGCCGCGAGGAAACGGTCCTGCTCGGCCGGTTCGACGACGCCCTCGGCGAGGGTGCGGAACTTCTCGATGTACTGCTCACGCCCGAAGGGCCGCGCTCCCAAGGGATGCGCGTCCGCCACCGCGAGTTCGTCGACAATGGTCTCGCCGCTCCGCAACGTGACCACCGCTCGCGCGCCGAACGCCTTCTCCGCCGGATCGGTGGCGTGATACCGCCGGGTCCACTCCGGGTCCTCGACGGTGGTGATGGACCTCCACAGCGCCACGGTGTCCGCGCGTCGCGCCCGCTCCGGCGCGTAGGAGTGTTCGTGATGCCAGACGCCGTCCTGGAGCGCGACCGCGAAGATATAGGGCAGCGAATGGTCCAGGGTCTCGCGGCTGGCGTTCGGGTCGTACTTCTGCGGATCGCCCGAGCCGCTGCCGATCACGTAGTGCGTGTGATGGCTGGTGTGCAGCACGATCGAGGCGATCTGCCCGAGATCGCCTATGCGGTCGCGCATTCGGCGCGCCAGGTCGATCGGGGCCTGGCTCTGGTATTCGGCCGAATGCTCCTTGGTGTAGCTGTCGAGAATGGCGCGTTTGGCCTCACCCGGTCCCGGCAGCGGCACCCGGTACTCCACGCCCGGACCGCCCAGCAGCCAGGCGATCACACCGTCGGCCCCTTCCCAGATCGGCGCGGGCGCACCCTCGCCGCGCATGGCGCGGTCCACCGCTTCGACCGCCATCTTCCCCGCGAAGGCGGGCGCGTACGCCTTCCAGCTGGAGATCTCGCCCTTGCGTGACTGTCGCGTCGCGGTGGTGGTGTGCAGCGCCTGACCGACGGCCTGATAGATGGTGTCGGTGTCGAGCCCCAGCAGCGTGCCGATTCCGGCTGCGGCCGAGGGGCCGAGATGAGCCACGTGGTCGATCTTGTGCTCGTGCAGGCAGATTCCGCGCACCAGGTCGATCTGGATCTCGTATCCGGTGGCCAGACCGCGAATCAGCTCCGCACCGCCGCGCCCGGTGTGCTGGGCGACCGCCAGAATCGGCGGAATGTTGTCACCCGGATGCGAGTACTCGGCGGCCAGGAAGGTGTCGTGAAAGTCCAGTTCTCGCACCGCGACGCCATTGGCCCAGGCCGCCCATTCCGGTGAGACACGCTGTGCGGCGGGCAGTCCGAAGACGGTCGCGCCGGGGGTGTACGGATGCTTCTCGGCCTGGCGACGCGCCGAGGTGACCGGGCGACGCGCCAGCGAAGCGGCCGCCACACCGGCATTGTCGATGACTCGGTTGATGATCATCTCGGTGACGTCGTCGGGCACCGGCACAAGATCAGCAGCCACTTCGGCAACCCGGGTCGCGAGATGTTCTGTCCGCGGAAACGCCTCGTCAGCGGCGTGGGCGCGTACTATATGGGTCTTCATGGTCTTCTCTCCGAGGCGGGACAACAGCTCTTTCTTCGCACGCTACGCAGCGTGTGGGTGGGGTGGAAATACCTTGCAGTAGCAGATTTCTGCCAGCGAGTCCGCTCGAAATTGCAATGTTTGCGAAGCTCTGTGGGTAGCATTCCGACCGTGCGCAAGATGTATGCGGGTGCCCGACTACGGCGGTTGCGCGAGGAACGTCGGATGACGCAGGCGGCTCTCGCGAAGTCGCTGGACCTGTCGCCCAGCTACCTCAATCAGCTGGAGCGCGATCAGCGGCCCCTGACCATTCCGGTGCTACTGAAGTTGAACTCCACCTTCGATCTGGATGTGCAGTTCTTCGCGGCCGATTCCGATGCCCGGCTGGTATCGGATCTGCACGAGGTGCTCGTGGAAGCCAGTGGCGGCAATTCCGCGCCGGTCGCGGAGGTCGAGGACCTCGCTACTCGATTACCCGAGGTCGCCAAGATTATTGTCGCCATGCACCGGCGACTACGGGCGGCGACCGATCAGCTCGACCTGCTCTCCTCGAAAGTCGCTGCCCCGACGGGGGCTCCGGGCGTGCCGATGCCCTACGAGGATGTGCGCGACTTCTTCTACGACCACCACAATCACATAGCCCAGCTGGACCTGGCGGCCGAGCGGCTGTTCGAGGAGTGCGGGCTCAGTATCGGCTCGCTGGACCGGCAGTTGGCGCGCGTCGCCGAGGAGCGCGCGGGGGTGACCGTGCTGGTGCGCGGGGACGGCGCGGATCCGAATATCCCGAAACGCCACTACGAGAAGGAAACCCGCACGCTGACGTTGGCGCGGCGGTTGCGGCCCGGGCAGCGGGCCTTCCAGATCGCCACCACGCTCGCCTTCCTGCTCTACGGTCAGCTGCTGGACGAGGTGCTCGACGAAACCCCCACGCTGACCGGTGAATCCCGCACCTTGGCCCGGATCGGGTTGGCCAACTACTTCGCGGGCGCGCTGATTCTCCCGTACGGGAAGTTCCTGCGGTCCGCCGAGGAGCTGCACTACGACATCGACCTGCTCGCCCTGCGATTCGAGGTCGGCTTCGAAACCGTGTGCCACCGGTTGAGCACCCTGCAACGGCAGGGGCAGCGGGGTGTGCCGTTCTTCCTGATCCGCACCGATCGGGCCGGGAACATCTCGAAACGGCAGTCCGCGACCGCCTTCCATTTCTCGCGGGTGGGCGGCAGCTGCCCGCTGTGGGTGGTGTACGACGCGTTCGCGCATCCGGGGCGCACGCTCACCCAGGTGGCGTCCATGCCCGACGGGCGGCGGTACCTGTGGGTCGCGCGCACCACCAATCCCTCCCCGCACGGATTCGGCACGGCGGGAAAGGAATTCGCCATCGGCCTGGGCTGCGATCTGGAGTACGCGGATCGACTGGTGTACTCCAAGGGTCTACAACTCGACGATCCGGCGGCCGCGGTGCCGATCGGCGCGGGCTGCAAGGTGTGCGAGCGCCCGGCCTGCCCGCAGCGGGCCTTCCCGCAGATCGGGAGGCCGCTGGCGGTCAGTGAGGTGACGTGTACGGATCTGCCGTATCCACGGCTACCGCGCTAGGGCTCAGTGGCGGTCCTTGGTGACCTTGAACGTGGTGCAGCCCGAGGTCTGCACGGTGCCGCTGATCGACGACGGTGAGACCGCATTGGCCTGCAGGTCGATCATCTCGTAGTTGGACGGCCGGTCGATCCACCGCTTCTGGACGATGCCGAGCAGGCGGTTGGCGTAGCGGGCGGTCGCCTCGAAGCTGCCGTGCGGCACGGTGGGATTCTGCGCGGAGGGTCCGAAGGCGAAAACGGTTCGGGCCGAACCGCTCACGGGATCCTCGATGGTGAGGGTGAGCGCGGTCTCGCCCTGGGCGCAGGTGTAGGTGCCGGTCCAGGTGCCGGAGAGATCGGCCAGCGGCACCGGGCCCTCGACCGTCGCGGTGGTGGTGGCGGCTCTGCTGGCCGATGTGGTGGTGCGCGCGTCCTGTTGCGCGGAGCCGGTCACCTTGTCGTTGCATCCCGTCAGGGCGATGGGTAGCAGTAGTAGTGCGAAAACCGTGCGGCGCATGCGCCGTCCCCTCCCGTAAGACTCCATGTTTCGTGGCGGGAGTCTAGTGGCTGGTGGGCGCGCCGCCAGCCGAGGGATCAGGCGTGCGCGGTCTTACCGCCGTCGATAACCAGTTGTGCGCCGGTGAGATACGGATGCTCCGGTGAGGCGAGGGTGAGGGCGAAAGCGGCGATCTCCTCCGGGGTGGCGAGGCGGCCCAGGCCCGGGACATTGGATCCGGCCCACTGTTTGAGGAAGACCTGCCGGGCGTCGGCGGGCATGGACTCCAATCCGGCTGCTCGCCAGACCAATTCGGTGTCGGTGGTGCCGGGGACGAGGGTGTTGACGCGAATTCCGTTGCCCGCGTAGTCCAGAGCGGCGGACTGCACCAAGCCGACCAGTGCGCGCTTGCTCGCGGTGTAGGCCGCCCTCCCGGCATCGGTGGCGACGGCATTGCTCGACGCGGTGACGACAATCGTGCCACCGCCGCCCCGAATCATGTGCGGCACCTGGTATTTCATGGCCAGGAACGTGCCGCGCAGGTTGGTTCCGACCACCCTGTCGAAATCCTCGGCACTGTATTCGTGCAGCGTCTTCTGAATCGTGATTCCCGCATTGTTGAACGCGACATCCAGGCCGTTGTACCGGTGCACCGCGCTCTCCACGAAGTCCCGCACCTCGGATTCGACGAGCACATCGGCGCGAATATAGGTCGCCTCGCCCCCGGCTGCGCGAATCTCGCGCTCCACCGCCTGCCCGAGCCCGACCCGCCTGCCGCAGAACGCGACCCGCGCCCCCTCGGCGGCGAAGAGCCGTGCCGCCGCCGCACCGATTCCGGAGGTGGCACCGGTGATCAGAACGACCTTGTTCTCGAACCGCCGCTGCCCGCCAGCCACGGGGTGCGGCGGATTGGAGTCGGCCCCGAGCGCCACTCCCCCGGCCAACCCACCCGCCGCGCCCGCCGCCAGACCCGCGGCCGTCAACCCGAACAATCGACGGCGACTCGGTCCCGGCCCCTTCGCCGCCATGCCCCGACCGTGTCCCAATGCCGGGGCGGCGGCAGCATCCCCCTGCGCGGCAGGCATAGTCGCGCTTCCGGCAGCGTCCTCACCGCCGCTCTTGCTGGCAGCCCGATTCGGAGTGGCGGGCCGGTCCGGGGTGGTGGCGGTGGCTTCCCACGATGCGGCCTTCTTCGTTTTCGCGGCGGGAGTGCTGTCGTTCGCGTCGGTCATGGCCGCAACTCTTGTCGGTGACGGGCGCGATCGAATCCGTCCGGCGGTTTCACTGCGCGGCCTCGAGGTGGAGCGGTTTCCTCCCTGGGTAGGAGACGCCAGGCCGGATCGGGCGGGCATGATGTGGGCGTGGTGGAGTCGCGTGGCGTGAGCCGAGGGATCGAATGGGTGCTCGATGCCCGGTCGGTGCCGGTGCGGCTCGTGGTGCTCGTCGCGCTCGCGGCCGGGTGCCTGCTGCTGCTCACGCGGACGACGGCTGCAGTGGACTGGGTTATCGGCCTGGTGTCGGTGGTCTTGACCGTCGGCGCGGTGCGGTGGCCGCTGGCGACATCCCTTGCCACCACGGGCGTGCTGGTCCTCGGCTTCGAATTCGGGCATACCGGACCTCTCGTCGCCAAGGTCGCGGCCGCCATCGCCCTCACCGAATTGACCGCACGCCACAGTGGTTGGCGGCCACTGCTCGGCGCTGGCGCACTCGCGGGCGCCTATCTGCTGCACACCGGCGATGGTGCCGCCGCCACCGGATACCGCGCTGTCGTCATGGCGGGTCTGCCGCTGCTCATCGGCACGCTGCTGCGCACCGCCCGCGAGAATGCCGAACACGCGCGCCAGCAGGCTCGGGAGCTGTCTCAGCGCCGTGAATCGGAGGTGGCCGCCGCGCGCGCCCTGGAGCGCACGGCCATTGCCCGCGAACTCCACGACCTCATCGCCCACCACGTGTCCTCGACGGTGCTGCGCGTCGCCGTCGCCCGGCACGCGCAGCCGGATGCCCCGCCCGAGGTGCTCGAGGTTCTCGACGATATTCACGCCAGCGGCAAGTCCACTCTGGTCGATCTGCGCAAGCTGGTGACCGTGCTGCGCGACCCGAACGGCAATGACGAATCCTTCCTGGTCCCAGCCGATCTGCCTGAGGCCGTCACCGCGGCCGTCGACCGAACGCGGCGGCTGGGTGTGCGGGTCGACAGCGATGTCGCCGCCGATATCACCACGGTGGACGCCCTCACCGGCTTGACGCTGCTGCGTCTGACGCAGGAGGGATTGGCGAATACCGTGAAGCACGCGGGCCTTGCCGCCAAGGCGGAACTGGCGATCACGGTCTCCGACGCCGCCGTCGATTTCGTTCTGCGCGACCACATTTCCGACGCCACGCCACCCGACAAGTCCCCGCCCGGTGTCGGGCTCATCGGGTTGCGTGAGCGCGTGGAGGTGCTCGGCGGTACGTTGTCCGCCGAATCCACCGGCGACGGTTGGCAATTGACCGCGCACCTGCCCATCGGATCGCGAGACCCGCGGTGACGATTCGCGTTCTGGTCGTCGACGACCAACAACTGGTCCGGGCCGGTCTGCGCATGCTCTGCCAGACCGCCGAGGATCTCGAGGTGGTCGGCGAGGCCGCGACCGGAAGCGAGGCCGTGCGCCTCGCCGACGAACTGCGCCCCGATGTCATCCTGATGGATCTGCGCATGCCCGGCATGGATGGCATTCGCGCGACCGAACGTATTCTCGCCACCCGCCCCGGTGCGAAGGTGGTCGTGCTCACCACCTTCGACGACGACGATCACCTCTATCCGGCGCTGGCCGCTGGAGCGTGCGGCTTCCTCGTCAAGGACGCCTCCCCCGCCGAACTGCTCTCCGGTATCCGCCGCGCCGCCACCGGCGACCATCCCTTCTCGCCGGAAGTCCTGCGCCGCGTCATGGATTCGGCCGTCACGGCCCGCGCCACCGACGACATACCCACCCCCACTCAGCTGCCGGGTCTGACCGACCGCGAGCGGGAGGTCCTCGAACTCGTCTCGGAGGGTCTGTCCAACACCGAGATCGCCGACCGCTTGCATGTGGGCATCACCACCGTGAAAACCCACATAACCAATCTGATGACGAAAACCGGTGCGTCCAACCGGGTTCGGCTCGCGGTCCTCGGACTTCGACGCTGAGGGTCACGCCGCGGAGTGCAGCGCCTTCGCGGTAGGCGAATTGGGCGTCTTGCCGGGATCCGGATAGGTGTGCAGCACTCGGTCGGCGGTGCCGGAACTGGTGACCGTGAACCAGTAATGCTCGTTCTTGAAGTGATGCAGCCGGTGGTTGCGACGGACAGCCTTGTACAGGCGGCTGGTGGGCTGATAGTCGGTGTGCACCAGGTAGTGGGTCCACTCGTAGTTGAGGCCCAGCACGCCCAGGACCAGGAGGAAGGTCAAACCCAGTGCGGGGCGCGGGAATACGAGTAGGGCGATGGCCACTAGCGCGGGCAGCAACCACAGGAAGGTCTGCCAGGGGATGAAGATGAGCGGGATCTCACGCGGGTCGGTGTGGTGTTCACGATGCTTGCGCGCCAACAGCGAATCGATGGTGAGACGGCCGATGCGACGCGGCCGCCAGTGCAGCACGCAGACGTGAATAATCCACTCCACCAAGGGGAACAGCGCGAGCATGATCACGGGGACCAGAGCGTCGGTGAGTTGCCAATCGCCCATCCAGATCCGCGCGATCAGCGCACCGACGAACAAGGTGGCGATGATCCACGGGGAGGGTTGTCGGACGAAGACGCGGAACGCGGCGGCGAGGGTGAGTTTGGTGCGGCGGTCAGGACTGGTCATGGGTCGCCTCCTCTAGACGGCGGATGAAAGCGGCGAATTCTGTGGTCGCCGTGGACAGAAGAGCGCTGGCCGCGGCGCGAGCAGCGGTGGGATCGGCGGCGGCCACCGCGTCGGTGATGGCCCGGTACCGGTCGGCCTGGGCCACTTCGGCGGACATGAGACCGGCCAGTGCCTCGAGGGCGGGCTCGTAGACGGCGCGCAGATTGTTGTAGAGCAGCCGGTAGACGATGGAATCGGCCGCGTCCACGAGGTGATCCCAGAAGGCGAGGGCGCTGCGCTGCTGAGCCACCGGATCCTGGTGCGCCACAAGCTCGTCCACCGTCACGCGCAGTGTCGGCACCACCGCCGCGTCGGCGCGTTCGGCCGCCAGCCCGGCGACCTCGCGACCCATGGCGGCGCGCGCCTCGAGAATGCTGCGCAGGACCGCGTGGTCGAGTTCACCGCGCCGGAAGATCAGGCGCGGGAGCATATCGAGGCCACCGAAACGGCGATAGTCGCGCACCGTGGTGCCGCCACCCTGACGGACCTCGACGAGACCGGTATGGGCCAGGCGCTGAAGCGCCTCGCGCACGGTCGGGCGGGAGACGCCCAACGCTTCGGCGAGCTGCCGTTCGGCGGGCAAGGTGTCGCCGGGGGCCACCTCACCATCGAGCACGGTGTCGACGAGCTGGTCGAATACCTCGTCGGGAACGGTTTTGCGGTCGATCCGCTGCAACGCCATACGTTGACGCTACGGCGAAAATTGGTCAGAGGTCAAGTGGTCAGACCAATTTTCCTGCCTGACACGGAACAGACGCCTGTCCTGCTCTTATGTGGCGGTGCGGGTCGCCCCGGCAGAGGCCGCGACCACACAGACCACTCCCGCCCACTGCCCGATACCCAGAATCTGACCGAGCACCGCGAACCCGGCCAACGCCGCGACGGCGGGCTCGAGGCTCATGAGAATGCCGAACACCCGCGGCGGAATACGGCGCAGCGCTTCGAGCTCCACCGAGTACGGCACCACCGACGACAGCATGGCGACGGCGAAACCCGCTGCGAGAACGGAGGGTTGCAGCAGCGAGCTACCCGCCTCCCAAATGCCGATGGGCGCGATGAGCACACAGCCGAAGGCCATGGCGATGGCCAATCCGCCGCCACCGCTGGTCCGTTCGCCCAGTTTGGCGCTGAGCAGGATGTATCCGGCCCAACAGCCGCCCGCGGCGAGAGCGAGCAGAATGCCCGACCACACCACGGGACCGTCGGACTGTGTCAGCAGGAACACCCCGCCGCCCGCGAGCAGGGCCCACACCGGATCGATCCAACGCCGCGAACCCGCCAGGGCCACCGCGAGCGGCCCGAGGAATTCGATGGTCACCGCCATACCGAGCGGAATCCGGTCGATGGCCTCGTAGAAGCACAGGTTCATCAGGCCCAGGACCGCGCCGTAGGCCAGCACCACCGGCAGCGCGCGCCGGTCGATCCGCAGCGCCGACCGCCACAGCACCAGCAGCACGATGCCCGCGAAGCCCAGCCGCAGACTCACCGCACCGGCGGGCCCGGTCGCGGCGAACAACTGCTTGGCGAAGGCCGCGCCGATCTGGACGCTCACGATTCCGGCCATGACCAGAGCGGTCGGCGGCACCCCGCCGAGCCCGCGCCAGGCGACCAGGCGTGGAATCGACTGTCTGCGAACCGGTTTCCAGGACCGTTCGATATCGATCGCGACCACGCCGTGCAACCTCTCGCCGAATAACCGTCAAACGTTGTGCAGCCGTCAGGATTTGGCCAGATACTCCAGACGCTCGGAGTCCACGGCGGCATGCATCATGCCCGCCAGGCCCGGATGCTTCTCCAATCCCGGATCGGCCTCCACCACCTCGCGCGCCAATTGCTGTGCGGCGGTGATGACTTCGAGATCATCGAGCAGCGACAGCAGCTTCAGCGACCGGGCGGTGCCGGACTGGGCGGAGCCGAGCACATCGCCCTCGCGGCGCTGGCGCAGATCCAGCACGGCCAATTCGAAACCGTCGGTGGTGGCGGCGACCGCCTCCAAGCGCGCCATGGCCGACCCCACCGGATTGGTCTCGGTGATGAGCAGGCACAGCCCCGCGTGCTTGCCGCGGCCGACGCGCCCGCGCAGCTGATGCAGCTGGCTCACGCCGAAGCGGTCGGCGTCGACAATGGCCATGATGGTGGCGTTCGGCACGTCCACGCCGACCTCGACGACGGTGGTGCACACCAGCACATCGACCTCGGCGTCGTTGAAAGCCCGCATGACACGGTCCTTCTCGTCGGCGGGCAGACGGCCGTGCAGCAATCCGACGCGCAGATCGGCGAGGGGCCCGGCGCGCAGCATCTCGTAGAGATCGACCACCGCGTGCGTGGTCGGCGCTTCCTTCTCCTCGGCGGATTTGGCCTTGCCCTTGGCCTTCTTGCCGTTCTCCTCCTCGTCGCCGCCGATCCGCGAACACACCACATACGCCTGGCGACCGGCCTGGACCTCCTCGTGGATACGCTCCCACGCGCGGTCCACCCAGGACGGTTTCACTTTGGCGGGAACGACTTTCGTGGTGATCGGGGAGCGGCCGCGCGGCAGCTGGGTCAGCGTCGAGGTCTCCAGGTCGCCGAGGGTCGTCATGGCGATGGTGCGCGGGATCGGGGTGGCCGTCATGACCAGCAGGTGCGGGCTGACCCCGTCTTTGGCCTTGGCGCGCAAGGCATCACGCTGTTCGACGCCGAAGCGGTGCTGTTCGTCGACCACCACCATGCCCAGGTCGTGGAATTCGACATTGTCCTGAATCAGCGCGTGCGTGCCGATGACGAGTCCGGCCTCGCCGGTCATGGCGTCGAGCAGGGCGGCCTTCTTGTCCTTGGTGGACATGGAGCCGGTCACCAGCACCACCTTGGTGGCATTGTCGGCCGCGCCGAGCTCACCGCCGCTGCCGAGATCGCCCAGCATATTCCGCAGTGACCGATAGTGCTGTGCGGCAAGCACTTCCGTAGGCGCGAGCAGGGCACACTGACGGCCGTTGTCGACCACCTGGAGCATGGCTTCCAACGCGACAATGGTCTTGCCGGAGCCCACCTCGCCCTGCAACAGCCGGTGCATGGGGTGGCTGCGCGACATATCCGCGGAGATCTCCTCGATCACCGCGCGCTGCCCCTCGGTGAGTTCGAAGGGCAGTCGCTTGTCGAAGGCGGCGGCGATGCCGTCGGTGCGCGGCGGACACGGGCGGGCGACGCGGCCCTCCACGTCGTGGCGGCGCGAGGCGAGCACCAGCTGCAGGGCCAGCGCTTCGTCGAAACGCAGGCGGCCCCTGGCCTCTTCGATATCGGATTTGCTCTCGGGTAGGTGGATCAGCCGCAGCGCGTCGGTGACCGGCATGAGCGAATGTTCGGCGCGCAAGGACGCGGGCAGCGGATCGTCGATGGGGTCCAGCTGGTCGAGCACCTGGCGGATACAGCGCAGCAGATCCCAGCTCTGCACCTTGGCGGTCGCCGGGTACACCGGGATGAACTCCCGCTCGAAGAACGAGACATCCACTCCCCCAGCGCCTTTGGCGCTCTGCGCGAGACCGCGCAACGCGCCGCCGCCGCGCACCTGGGTGAGGTTCTCAACGCTGCCGTCACCCTTGTCGGGCATGATCAGGTAGTCCGGGTGCGAGAGGTTCCAGCGGTCCGGCCGCCACCAGTGCACGGTGCCCGACATCATCGCCTTCACACCGTCTTTGACCAGGTAGCGCACCTTGTCGCCATTGAAAAAGGTGATGTCGACCGGACGCGCGCCGCCGACATCGAGGGCGACCTTCAGCAGGCTGCCGCGCCGGTTCTTCATGGGCCGCAGTTCGGTCTTGGTGACCCGGCCCATGACGGTGATGTGCGCGCCCTCCTCCGGGGCCTCCTCGGTGAGCGGCTGCCCCTGGGTGGCGTAGCGCAGCGGATAGTGCCGCAGCAGGTCCTCGACGGTGTGCATATCGAACGCGTCCGCCAGTGGCTCAGCGGCTTTCACGCCCAACACATGGTCGAGCCGATCCGCGAACGTCGCCATCTATTCCACCCCGATCTGCACCAGATCCCCGGCCTGACCGCCGGGGTAGACCACCACCTCCACACCCGGGAATCCGGCGGTGATGTGCTCACTCAATTCGTCAGCGAAATCCTCGGGGGCCTGTTCGCCGAGCAGGATGGTGACCAGTTCCCCGCCGAGCCCGAGCATGCGGTCCAACAGCGTATGGGCCGCGGCCCGCACATCGGAGTCGATCACCACCACATCATGGCCGACCAGGCCGAGCCCGTCACCGGCCTCGCAGGTCCCGACAATGGTGAGCGCCCGCTCCGGGGCCACTCGCAGTGAGCCCCAACGGGTTCCGGCCGCCGCCTCGGACATGGCGAACACATCGTCGACCGCGATGCGACCCGCGTCGTGCATGGCCAGCGCGGCCAGCCCCTGCACCATGGACGCGCACGGCAGCATGAGCACATCGCGGTGACCGTCGCGCGCGGCCACACCGACGGCGACGAGTTCATGGGCGGGCAGCGCACCGTTGGGCAGTACCAACACCTCTCGATGCGGCAGCGCGCGAATCGCCTCCAACAGCGCCTCGGAGGTGACCTCCCCCTGAAGCACCACCGCCCCGCCGTCCTCGAACAACCGCACCGCCCCCGCCCCGGACGCCACCGCCAGAATCCCACGATCCGCCGGACCCATCGACGCGTGCGCCGACACCGCCAGCGTCTCGATCCTGATCCGCCGCAACGCCCCCGCCACCAACCCGGCCTCCACGGCCGCACCGGCATCGGCGCAATGCACATGCGCCGACCACGCACCGTCCCCATCGCCGACGACAACCACCGAATCCCCAAGCTCCGCAAGCGCATTCCGCAACCGCGTCACCTGCTCTTCATCGGTGTGCTCCAGCAGATACATCACCTCGTACTGCGGAGCGGGCATCCCAGGCGCGCCCGAATCCCCCACGCGCGCAGCAGAAGACGCCCTCCCCACGTCCGCAGAACCGCCCGCCCCTGTGTCCCTCCTATGCGCGGCCGCCACGTCCGTCCCCAAGCCCGTGGGACTGTCGGACGCCGAAACTTCCACGCCCGTCGAACCATTCGACGCAGGGGTGCCTGAACGCGCATCACCCGCTGCCGGGTCACCGCCGCTGACCCCAGCCGGGTTCGCTGCGCCATTCCTCGCGGAAACACCCCCCGCGCCAGAGAGGCCGGTCTTGCCGGAGTGAGCGCCGAGCGAATCCGTCACCGAGCGCGGCACGCCACCGGCGGGCGTACGGCGTACATACGCGGGCCGGGTCGGCGCGCGGCCGCCCGTGACCGCCACCAATTCATCGAGTAGCACCAGCAATCCGCGCGCCCCCGCGTCCACTACGCCCGCTTCGCGCAGTACGCCCAATTGCGAGGGGGTTTCGCCGAGAGCTTTGGCGGCTCCATCGGCGGCGGCCAGTGCGACCGCTTCGAGGGTGTCCTCATGGCATTCCGCCGCATGGTCGGCCGCGCAATCCAGGATGGTGAGCATGGTGCCCTCGACCGGGGAGCTCAGGGCCTCGCGCACCAGAACCGCGGCGCGGCGCAGGGCCAGGCGCAGGGATGTGGCGGTCAGCGGTCCGTCGGCGGCGGCCTCGGCGAGGCCGCGCAGCACCTGCGACAGGATGATTCCGGAGTTGCCGCGCGCACCCAGGGTCGCCTCGCGCGCCATCGAGGCGGCGACGGCATGGGCCGTGAGCCCTCGCGCGGCCAGACGGTCGCCCGTTCGAACGGCCGCGTCACCTGCTCGATCGGCCGCGTCACCCGCTCGAACAGCCGCGTCGCCCGCTCGATCGGCCGCGTCACCCGCTCGAACAGCCGCGTCCTCGCCCACTCGGCCAGCGATGTCGTCCGCCCGGGCGACGGCGCGCGCCGCATCCTCCACACCGCGCACCGCGGCCCGCATGGTGGTGAGCAAATTGGTCCCGGTATCGGCATCGGCGACCGGAAAGACATTGAGCGCGTTGATCTCGTCGCGGTGGCGTTCCAGCCCCGCCAGACAACGCTGGCCCCAGTGCGTCAGCGCAGCACCGTCGAGCACGTCCCCTTCCCCGGGCACCGTCACCGTCCTTCCGCCGCCTTGCACGTGAAATCCCCGCACGCCAGGGTAGTCGCCGTCACCGACAGGCCGCCGTCAGCCGCTGTTCGACGCGTTTCGACCATCTCGCGACGAAACACCCGGTCGCCATGGTCCGATGTGCTGTACGTCACCATGATCATCCCCGCCTTGGGAGGCTCGATGAGTTCGGTTCGATCAATACTCGCGTTCTCCGCCGTCACGACCGCTACCACCGCGTCCGTCGTAGCCCTCGCGGCACCCGCCGCCGCCGGGGGCGGCGGCTCCTTCAATACCCTGTACTCACTCACCAACGGGCCGTGCGTGGCGGTCGTCGACTCCTCGGTCAAGGGCGACGCCTACCCCAACTCCGCGGCCTTCACCGTCAAGGCCAATCTCTACGGCCTCGCGCAGTGCGGCCTCACCGTCACCCTGAACTGGCGCAACCTCGATACCGGGCAGACCGGGTCCAAGTCCGTCACGCCGAGCGGTCCGGGACTGTGGATGAACGATGGCAAATCGGCCATCTTCCAGCCCGGCATCGGGCATATCAAGGCCACCGTGACGGTCGACCAGCAACATCTCGGACAATCGGGTGAGGTCGAGTTCGAGGTGACGCAGTACTGACCCGGACGTGCTGGCGGCGGCCACCGAGGGGGCAATTGGACATGGCCCATCCGGGCCGGTTACTCTTGCAGGGTTGCCTGACGCGGGGTCTTCACCTGCGGTCGCTGGCGGTTCGCCACCAGGCATGTCCAGACATTAGGTTTTCGGACACGCTGCTTACCAAAGTAGCGGGTCCCAACATGACATGAAGGAGCTCGCGACTATGGCTGCCGTCTGCGACGTTTGCGCCAAGGGCCCCGGCTTCGGTAAGTCGGTTTCGCACTCGCACCGGCGCACCAACCGTCGCTGGAACCCGAACATCCAGACCGTGCGCGCGCAGGTTGCCCCCGGCAACACCCGCCGCATGAACGTGTGCACCTCCTGCCTCAAGGCGGGCAAGGTCGCGCGCGGCTGATTTCCAGCTTTTCGACAACGCCCCGGCGCACCCGAACAGGGTGAACCGGGGCGTTGTCGTCGCTAGGCTCGAATCCATGCGGACGGCGCGCGAGGTACAACGGTGGCAGGTCGTTCCCCTGGCCGCCGAACACATCCGGAGCCTGGCCGAATGCCATATCGCTTGTTGGCGTGAGGCATACGCGGACCTGATTCCCCGGCATGTACTCGACGCTTTCGATGTGGACCGCCGCGCCGAGCAGTTGGAGCGCCGCCGCCTCAGTCATCCGGACCGCACGGTCGTGGCCGTGGCCGACGGCGCCGTCATAGGATTCGGATCGGGCGGACCCGCTCTCGACGAAACCACCGTCACGCCACGCGAAATCAACGCCCTCTACGTCCGGGCGGCCTGGTACAGCACCGGCGTGGCCCACGATCTCATGCGCGCGGTGCTGGTGCCCGAGGTCGATACGACGCTGTGGGTCTTCGAGGAGAACCCCCGCGCCCGCGCCTTCTACGCCAAATTCGGATTCGAACTCGACGGCGCGCGCCGCGTCGAAGCCTTCAGTCCTTCCCTGGAAGTGCGAATGGTGCGGCGCGCCACCGAATCCGGTTGAGCGCGCCGCACCATTCGTCTGTCGAGCTCTTAGACCGCGCCGCCGATGCACTCGGACTGCTGGCTGATCGAGTAGACCAGGCACGACAGGGTCGAGGTGGTGCTGGACGACAGCGACGAGGCGCTATTGGTGTCGAACAGGCTGCCGACCGGTGTCGCCGCACTGGGCGCGGTCGTCGTGGTCGTAGCGGGTTCCAGCGTCAGCGGCTCCGCCTGTGCGACGGCGGGGGCGGCGAACGCGGCACCCACGGCGAGGGCGGCGACGACACCGCGGGCAGTCTTTCTCTGCATGCATCTGCTCCTGAATCGGCTCAACGGATTTGCACACTCACGGCAGACGCCAATCCACCGGAGCGGCCCCTAATGTACCGAGCAATTCGTTCGTTCGGGAGAATGGCCGAGAACCGAAGAAACCGCGCGAAGCGGACAGCGGTGAGGGGTGGGCGGATTCGATGTAGGGCGTCGACCCCAACATCGGCTTCAGCGTCGAGGCGTCGCGGCCCCACAGAATCGCCACGAGCGGCTGGTCGCGGGCCACGAGCGCGCGAATCGCCTGCTCGGTCACCGCTTCCCAGCCCTTGCCGCGATGCGAGGCGGCCTGGCCCGGCGCGACGGTGAGAACTCGGTTCAGCATGAGCACGCCCTGATCCGACCACGGCGACAGATCACCGTTGGAGGGCGTCGGCAGGCCGAGGTCCTTGGAGAGCTCGGAGAAGATATTGGCCAGACTGCGCGGCACCGGTTTGACATCCGGCTCCACCGAGAAGCTCAGACCCATCGCGTGTCCGGGCGTCGGGTACGGGTCCTGTCCGACGATCAGCACCCGCACCTTGTCGAACGGACGCTGGAAAGCCCGTAATACGTTCTCCCCCTTGGGGAGATAGCCGCGCCCGGCGGCATTCTCGGCACGCAGGAATTCGCCCATCGCGGCGATGCGGTCGGCGACCGGTTCCAGGGCCTCGGCCCAGCCCGAATCGATGACCTCCGACAGTGGTTTGGCAGCCATGTCGGGAAAACTTATCGTGGTCAATTTCATTGCGATACCTCACCCACCCGATCCGAACGACTCCCAGCCGGTCGGTCCGGATCTGGGCGCGCCGTCGACCGTAACGGCGGACCCCGACAGAACTCGTCCGATGGGCGCCCAACCTGCGGGGACGGCGCCGGAGAAGGTGGCGGCGAAGGCGTGATCCTCACCGCCGGTGAGGATCCAGTCGAACGGGTCGGCGTTCAGGGCGGTCGACACCGGCTCGAGGGCGCGGTCGCGCAGCGCGGACGAGTCGAGATCGATGGCGACAGCGGAGGATTCGGCGATATGTCCGAGATCGGCGAGCAGGCCGTCGGAGACATCGGTCAGGGCGGTAATGGGCGCATCGGCCGGGAGATCCAACACGGCGGCGTACGGCGGGCGTGGAACACGGTGCGCGGCAACGGCTTCCGGGAAACGTTCGGGATCGACCCCGGCGGACAGCACCGCCAGTCCGGCCGCCGACCACCCCGGCCGCCCGGCCACGGCCACCACATCGCCGGGGCGCGCGGTCGAGCGCAGTACGGGTGCGCGGCCGCGCGGATCGCCGAAGGCGGTCACCGAGATCACCAGCAGCGGACTGCGGACCATATCGCCCCCGGCGATGGAGCCGCCGCTGCGTTCGATCTCGGCCCACATACCGTCGGCGAGGGCTTGTACGAAATCGACCGGGGTGTCCGACGGGCAGCCCAGCGAGACCACGAACGCGCTCGGCGTCGCGCCCATGCCCACCACGTCGGCGGCATTCTGGGCGATGGCCTTGCGACCGATATCGTGCGGGCTCGACCAGTCCAGCCGAAAGTGCCGATCCTGCACCAGCATGTCGGTGGTCACCACGAACCGGCCGTCCGGCGCGGCGATCACGGCCGCGTCGTCGCCCGGCCCGAGCAGCACCCCCGGGGCCTGCGTGCGCCCCGACGTCACCTTCGCGATGAGCGCGAACTCACCGAGCTCGGCCACGGTCTTCCTGCTGGCGGTGATGACGGTCTCCTTCGAGGCGAGTGCGATGTCGGCGGTGAACGCACCGACGGTACCCTCGGTCCAGCAATCGCAGACCACCAGCCGGGACGCGTCGACCCGGCTCCGGAGATCGGGGATGTAGGACCGGATGAGCAACGACACGCACGGGAGCGAGACGGAACCCACGTCGGCGGCCGAGCAGTCCGCGGAATCCGGCAACCCCGAGACGGCCGCCACGTCGTCGGCGGCCGGGTCCGGTTCGGATGCCGCAGGGGACTCCAAGCCGTCATTGGCCAAGGGGGACACCGACTCGCAGACCGCAGACGCCGCGCGCGCGACAGCCGAGGGCTCGGCCGCCCCGGATACCGCCGGAGCCACCAAACCGTCACTGGCCAAGGGGGACTCCGAAGCAGACACCGCGCGGTCACGAGTCGAGGGCGGGTCGGAGGCCAAGGCCGCCGAGTCCGCCGGGGAGCCGGAGGCCGCCGAGCCCTCCTCCGGTCGCTCCCCCGCGCTCATCGCCACGGCCGTCGCGCTGCCGATCGCACTGCTGGTCGGGGTGCTCGTCATGGCGGTCATCGCGCGGCAGAACGTGACTCGTGATCCGCTCGCCCTCGGTTCGGTTCCCGCCCCCGGCGCCACCGGACCGGCGTGCACGGCCCTGCTGCCGCAGCTGCCCAACACCCTCGGCGACTACACCGATGCCGAACTCGCGCAGCCCGCGCCGCCCGCCACCAAGGCATGGCAGTTGCCCGAGGGCGGTGAGGCGATCGTGCTGCGCTGTGGGCTGGATCGGCCCCTCGAATTCAATCGCGCCTCGCCGCTCCAGGTCGTCAACGGCGTCAATTGGTTCGCGGTGCGCGATGAGACCAGCGGCGTCGACTCGGGTACCTGGTTCGCGGTGGACCGCGGCACCTATGTCGCCGTGACCATGCCCGACAGCGCGGGACCGACTCCGCTGCAAGATATTTCGGAGGCCATCAAGAAGGCGATGCCGGAACAGCCGCTCGATCCGGGCCCGCTGCCCAACTAGGGCCTGCGCAACCGCGCGGTACCGGAGGACAGGTCGATATCGATCCCGCCGGGCGCGCCGTCGCCCGGATTGTCCCTGTGCATGAGCACCGACTGACGCTGCTCGAATTCGACGCGCTTGGCCGAATTGAAGATGGCGTCGAACTGTTCGAAGCCGATGACGGCGGCGCGGCGATCCTCGTCGGTGCGCATCCACGGTAGGCCGGTGCGGCCGGTGATCTTGCGATAGGTCACCTCGGCGAAGGCCACCGCGATAACCAGTATCGCCAGCCCGGGAATTGTCATCGCCACGATCACGGGACCGAGGATACGCGGACGCGGCGGCGGCTGCCGTGGCCCGAGTGGTCGGTGCCCCGAACGGGCACCGAGCCGTCGACGCTCAGCGCAGCCCGGTGCCGCGCACCCGCGCCGTCTCGATGAGCGTGCTCACCAGTTCGGTGTTGTCGATACCGGTGGCCTCCCACATGCGCGGGTACATGGAGATCGAGGTGAACCCCGGCATGGTGTTGATCTCGTTGATGACCGGCCCGGCCGCGGTGACGAAGAAGTCGACGCGGGCCAGGCCCTGGCAGTCGAGGGCGCGGAAGGCGCGCACCGCCAGTTCGCGAATCCGATCCGAGACGTCGTCGTCGAGCTTGGCCGGAACGTCGAATTCGCAGACGTCGTCGAGGTATTTGGTGTCGTAGTCGTAGAAGTCGGGGACGTCGGTGTCGCTCTCGGGCATCCGAATCTCGGCCACCACACTGGCTTCCACACGCCCGTCGGGGAATTCCAGTACGCCGCACTCGACTTCACGGCCCACGATCCCGGCCTCGATGATGACCTTCGGATCGTGTTGGCGCGCAGCGGCGATGGCGGCGTCGAGCCCGTCCCAGGAGTCCACCTTGGTGATGCCGATGGAGGAGCCGCCGCGCGCGGGCTTCACGAACACCGGCAGTCCGAGGCGCTGCTTGTCGTCCTCGCTCAGGGTGCCGACGCCGGGGCGCAGCACCACCTGGGTGCCGACCGGAAGTCCTTCGGCGGCAAGGAGTTTCTTGGTGAACTCCTTGTCCATTCCGGCCGCGCTGGCGAGCACGCCCGGGCCGACGTACGGCACCTCGGCGAGCTCCAGCAGCCCTTGCAGGGTGCCGTCCTCACCGAACGGCCCGTGCAGTACCGGGAAGACGACGTCCACGCTGCCGAGCACCTCGCCACCGCCCAGCGGCACCAGAGTGCCGCGGCGGCTAGGATCCGCCGCCAATGTCATCTCGGTGCCCGACCCGGTCTCCACCGACGGCAGTTCCCGCCCCGCCGTGGTCAACGCGCGCGGGTCGCCCGCACTCAACACCCAGGTGCCCTCGCGCGTGATGCCGATCGGAACCGCCTCGTACTTCTCAGGATCTAGGCTGCCCAGCACAGTACGAGCCGACACACACGAGACGCCATGCTCGTTGCTGCGCCCGCCGAACACCACCGCCACCCGGATCCTGTTGGTCATGCCCGGAACCGTACCCGGTCGAGTGTGACGCCACGGTTACATGGGGGACCACTCTGGGATCTCGTGCCCCACTGCCTGGCGGCAGTGGGGCACAGAAAAGAGAGGAAGAGAAGGGCGCTGCCCGTGCTCGGCGACCGACCACTGAGCCCTGCGAACCAGCGTATTCGGCGCGCAGCACCTCGGACCGGTACCCGCGCACAAGGGCACACGGCTAGGCCACAGGATTACTCCGATTTGAGGCGGCGGCCGAGTAGGTGGCCGACGGCGTCCGAGGCGGAGAGGCCCTCGTGGCAGACGCGGTGGACTACGTCGGTGAGGGGCATTTCGACGCCGGTGCGTTCGGCTAGGGCGCGGATGGATGTGCAGGACTTCACACCTTCGACGACCTGGCCGTGGGTGGCCTGTTGGGCGCTTTCCATCGTGCCGCCGGAGCCGAGGGCGTGACCGAAGGAGCGGTTGCGCGACAGTGGCGAGGTGCAGGTGGCGACCAGATCGCCGACACCGGCGAGACCCGCCAGCGTCACCGGTTCCGCGCCGAGGGCGACGCCGAGGCGGATGATCTCGGCCAACCCGCGGGTGATGAGGCTGGCAATCGAGTTGTCGCCCAAGCCCATTCCCGAGGCGATACCGCAGGCGAGGGCGATGACGTTCTTGCTCGCGCCGCCGATCTCCGCGCCCACCACATCGGTATTGGTGTAGGGGCGGAAGTACCCGGCCGCGCACGCGCGCTGCACGGCCTCGGCGCGCCCGACATCGGAACAGGCGACCACGGTGGCGGCGGGCTGGCCCGCGGCGATCTCGTGCGCCAGATTCGGTCCGGACAGCACCGCCACGCGGCCGGGATCGGCGCCGCTCACCTCCGCGATGACCTCGCTCATTCGCAGCAGCGTGCCGGTCTCGATGCCCTTGGCCAGACTCAACAGCGTGGCGTCGGCGGGAATGTCGCCCTTCCACTCCGTGAGATTGGCGCGCAGGGTCTGCGAGGGTACGGCCAACACCACGATGTCCGCTCCCGCGAGCGCGACCCGGTGATCATCGGTGGCGGCGATCGGGGGCAGCGCGACATCCGGCAGATACCAGGGATTGCGGTGCTCGGTGGCCAACGCCTTCGCCACCTCCGGCCGCCGCGCCCACATGATGGTCTCGGTTCCGGCCTCCGCCAACACCTTCGCGAACGCGGTCCCCCAAGACCCCGCGCCCAGTACTGCCGCCCTCGTCATCAGACCACTATATGCACGCCGCGCACGGGGTCGCCGACACTCCCGAATTCGGTGCGGACACTTGCCGATCCCCCGCGTTTCGACCCGCCGCGCCGGATCGGGAATACCGACGCGCCCCGCGCAGGCTGACGCCTGGGACGGCCGCGCGGGAGCGGCACGCGGCCCCGGCGGGCCTCGCCAAACGGCGACCGCCGCGCACCGCGTCACCAAGGAGTGGGAGGATTCGGGCATGCGCTCGTCCGTGCACGCCGTGATCGCGGTGAAGAGTCTCGGGCTCGCCAAGAGCCGACTCGCCGATCGGCTGCCTCCGCACGACCGGCCGCACCTGGTGCTGGCCATGCTGGCCGACACCGTGGTGGCGGCCACCGCCACGCCGGAGGTCGAGTCGGTGACCGTGGTGACGCCGGATCCTCGGGTCTCGGATCTGGTGCACGGGCTGGGGGCGCGGGTCATTCCCGAACCGACCGCCCCGGACCATCGCACCGGCCTGAACTCCGCCCTCGCGGCCGCCGCCCGCGCGGTGCGCGACACTCACGGACCGGTGGAGTTGCTGGCGCTGCAGGCCGATCTGCCCGCGCTGCGCCCGGACGAACTGTCCGGCATGCTCGCCACCGCCCCCGCACGCGGGCGATCGGTGGTGGTCGACCACGAGGGCACCGGCACCGTCGCCCTGCTCGTCCGCGATGGATCCGCCCCGCTGAACCCGCTTTTCGGCACCGATTCGGCCCGCCGCCACATCGCGGCTGGGGCGGTGGAGCTGCTCGGCGACTGGCCCGGCCTGCGCCAGGACGTGGACACCGCCGACGACCTGACCCGCGCCGTGGCGCTGGGCGTCGGCGTGAACACCCGCGCACTACTTCGTGAACTGGATATGTCGCGCGGGCGCGGCGGCAAATCCGCAGTAGACCGTACGGGGCCGCCGGTGTCGCGACCGGCGTGATCTGCACTGCACTGCGCGGTGTCGGATCGGCGAGCCCCCCGCCAGATAGGGAATGATTGTGAGCGTGAGCGATACGGAAACCGTCAAGCAACCGCCGCTACTACCCGCGGCCCCGCCCGCGGCGACCCCACCGCCCACGCAGTCGCGGCTGCCGCAGAATCGCTACCTCAATCGTGAACTGAGTTGGCTCGATTTCAACGCCCGCGTGCTCGCCCTCGCCGAGGACACCTCCCAGCCGCTGCTCGAGCGCGCCAAATTCCTGGCCATCTTCGCGTCGAATCTGGACGAGTTCTACATGGTCCGCGTGGCCGGGCTGAAACGCCGCGCCGAGACCGGCCTGTCGGTCCGCTCCGCCGACGGCCTGTCCCCCAACGAACAGCTCGATCTCATCGCCGCACGCGCCCAGGAGATCGCCGACCGGCACGCCCGCGTCTTCCTGACCGCGGTCCTGCCCGCCCTCACCGCGGAGGGCATCGACATCATCGGCTGGCACGATCTCGACGAGGCCGAGCGCCAACGCCTTTCGGGCTACTTCACCGATCAGGTCTTCCCGGTGCTCACCCCGCTCGCCGTCGACCCGGCCCACCCGTTCCCTTACATCAGCGGCCTGAGCCTGAATCTCGCGGTGACGGTGAAGGATTCGGTCACCGGCGGCGAGCATTTCGCCCGCGTCAAGGTGCCCGACAACGTGGACCGCTTCGTGCGGGTGCGCCGCACCAATCCGGCCCGGGATGCCAACTCCCCCACCGGTTCCGCCATGGCCGCCTTCCTGCCCATGGAGGAGCTCATCGCGGCGCACCTGGATCTGCTCTTCCCGGGAATGGAAGTGGTGGAACACCATTCGTTCCGCATCACCCGCAATGCCGACTTCGAGGTGGACGAGGACCGCGACGAGGATCTGCTGCAGGCCCTGGAGCGCGAACTCGCCCGCCGCCGCTTCGGATCGCCGGTGCGCCTGGAAGTCTCCGACGATATGACCGAGCACATGCTCGATCTGCTGCTGCGCGAACTGGATGTGGATCCCGGCGACGTCATCCAGGTGCCCGGCCTGCTCGACCTGTCCTGCCTGTGGCAGGTGTACGGCGTCGACCGGCCCAATCTCAAGGACGCGCCCTACGTCCCCGCCACGCCCCCCGCCTTCGGCGAACGGGAAACGCCCCGAAACGTTTTCGCCGCCCTGCGCGAGGGCGACGTGCTGGTGCACCACCCCTACGACTCGTTCTCGACCTCGGTGCAGCGCTTCATCGAACAGGCCGCCGCCGACCCGCAGGTGCTCGCCATCAAGCAGACGCTCTACCGCACCTCCGGCGACTCCCCCATCGTCAATGCCCTCATCGACGCCGCCGAGGCGGGCAAGCAGGTGGTGGCGCTGGTCGAGATCAAGGCGCGCTTCGACGAACAGGCCAATATCAAGTGGGCGCGCGCCCTGGAACAGGCTGGCGTGCACGTGGTCTACGGGCTCATCGGCCTCAAGACGCACTGCAAGACCTGCCTGGTGGTGCGCCGTGAGGGCGCGACCATCCGCCGCTACTGCCATATCGGCACCGGCAACTACAACCCCAAGACCGCGCGCCTGTACGAAGATGTCGGATTGCTCACGGCCGCACCGGAGATCGGCGCGGATCTGACCGACCTGTTCAATTCGCTGACCGGATACTCCCGAAAGTCCAGTTACCGCAACCTACTTGTGGCGCCCAGCGGCGTGCGCGCCGGAATCATCGACCGCATCGAGCGCGAGATCGAGTTGGCCCAGCAGGGTGAGTCGGCGCGAATCCGCTTGAAGGCCAACGCCATCGTGGACGAACAGGTCATCGACGCGCTCTACCGCGCCTCCCAGGCCGGGGTGCCCACCCAGATCGTGGTGCGCGGCATCTGCGGGTTGAAGCCCGGCGTCCCGGGTATGAGCGAGAACATCGAGGTACGGTCGATATTGGGCCGCTACCTGGAACATTCGCGGGTCATGCACTTCCAGGCGCAGAACGAGTACTGGATCGGCAGCGCCGATATGATGCACCGCAATCTGGACCGGCGCGTGGAAGTCATGGCGCAGGTGAAGGATCCGCGCCTGGCGGGCCAGCTGAACGCCATGTTCGACTCCGCCCTGCATCCGGATACCCGGTGCTGGATCCTGCAATCCGACAGCGGCTGGCAGGCCAGCCCGGACGGCAGCGTGCCGGGCGAACAGGTGCGCGACCACCAGGAGTACCTCATGCGACTGCGACGACCGGACCGCCCGTGAGCAAGTCGAAATCCCACAAGCCGGACACCACAGGCGCATCCGAATCGATGAACGGCATCTCCGACCCCCGGGTCAGCCCCAATATTCTCGCGGCGGGGGCGGTGCTGTGGCGCTACGACGCCCGCGGCGGGATCGAGATCGCGGTCGTGCACCGCCCCAAGTACGACGACTGGTCGCTGCCCAAGGGCAAGCTGGATCCCGGTGAGACGCCGATGGTCACGGCCGTGCGCGAGGTGGCCGAGGAGACCGGCCTGCATTCGCGGCTGGGCCGCTATCTCGGCTACGTGACCTATCCGATCCCCGGCCACCGCAAGCTCAAGCGGGTGGACTACTGGGCGGCCGAGGTGGTGGAGGGGCAGTTCTCCTCCAACAACGAGGTCGACGAGTTGCAATGGCATCACGTCGACGGGCTGATGGATCAGCTGTCCTATCCGATGGATCGCACCGTCGTGCGCAATTTCCTGCGGCTACCGGCCGATACCGACACCCTGCTGATCGTCCGGCACGCCAAAGCTGGCCGCAAGGAACGTTTCTCGGGCCCCGACGACGAGCGGCCGCTCGAAAAGGCCGGTCGCGCACAGGCGCGTGGACTCGCGCCCAGTCTGGCCGCCTTCGGGGCGACCGAAATCCACTCCGCCCCACCGCTGCGCTGTGTGCAGACGGTGCGCCCGCTCGCCGAACAACTCGGTATCGAGATCGAACTCGAACCACTGTTCTCCGAAACCGGTTATGCCGAAATGACGGAGGCGGCCCGCAAGCGCGCCCGCAAATTGGTTTCCGAGGACGCTGTTCCGGTTATCTGCAGTCAGGGCAAGGTGATTCCGGATCTGCTCGAGTGGTGGGCCGCCCGCGACGGCGTCACGCTGCCGCCCGCCCGCAATCGCAAGGGCAGCGCCTGGGTGCTGTCACTGCACGAGGGCCGCCTGGTGGCCGCGGATCACCTCGACCGTGCCCTGACCGTGGATATCGGGCGCTAGTCCCGCAGCCGCGCCGTCACAGGCCATTTCGCGCCGTCACAGCCCACTTCCCCCGGTCGCCAGCGCATTTCACGCCCGGACGGGACCACGAATGCGGTCCTGACCGGGCAACGTCGCGCTGACCGGGGGATCGTCGGCTGACCGGGAGATCTGCTCCCCGACAGGCGAATCCGGCCGCTGACATGCGAAACGGCCCGGGCCGATGGCCGGGCCGTTTCGCATATGTCGTCCTACTGCGTCGCGCGTATCCCGCGCTGGACGGCTGCCGCCGTCTAGCGACGGGCGGTGCGCTTGGCGGCGGTCTTCTTCGCCGGAGCCTTCTTGGCAGCAGTCTTCTTCGCGGTCGTCTTCTTCGCCGCGGTGGCCTTGACCGTCTTCTTGGCCGGAGCCTTCTTGGCGGTCGTGGTCTTCTTGGCGGCGGCCTTGGTGGCGGTCTTCTTGGCGGTGGTCTTCTTGGCCGGAGCCTTCGAAGCCGCCTTCTTCGCCGTGGTCTTGGCCGGAGCCTTGGTCGCGGCCTTCTTCGCGGTGGTCTTCTTCGCCGCCGCCTTCTTGGCGGTCTTCTTGGCACCAGCCTTGCCCGACACCGGGGCGGCCACACCACGTTTCACGGCCGGGCCGCTCGCGGCGATCTTCTGCTTACCCGCAATGATCGCCTTGAACTGAGCACCCGGACGGAACGCGGGAACCGAAGTCGGCTTGACCTTCACGGTTTCGCCGGTGCGCGGGTTACGGGCGACGCGAGCCGCCCGCTTACGCTGTTCGAAGACACCGAATCCGGTGATGGTGACGCTCTGACCTTTGTTCACCGCGCGCACGATGGTGTCCACCATCTGTTCCACTGCCGCAGTGGCCGTGCGCCGGTCAGTACCCAACTTCTCGGTCAGAACATCGATCAGTTCCGCCTTGTTCATTGAATCCTCCGCAGACTAATGGCCCGTCGTCGGACCGACTAGGTACCACGTTAAACCTTCATTGGGCAAGAGTCTATGTGCCACGCCAAAATTCATGTGTTGTGGCACACGCCCAGCTATCGGGTCGGAGAGGACTCAGCTAATGGATCCGGATGATTACGTCTGCGAAATATGAGCCGGAATCGTTGCGGGTTTCCATGTCGGCCTTGCCTTTTCGTAGGCGTCGATCTCGTCGCAACGGCGCAGGGTGAGACCGATGTCGTCCAAGCCCTCGAGCAGCCGCCACCGCGTGTAGTCGTCAATATCGAACGGCAACACGACCGTTCCCGCCGTCACGGTTCGAGCCTCCAGGTCCACAACCAATTCCAGACCCGGCTGCTCTTCGATGATCTTCCAGAGCAATTCGACATCGTTCTGTGACATTCGAGCGGCCAGTAACCCACCCTTGCCAGCGTTCCCCCGGAAGATGTCCGCGAAACGCGACGAGATCACCACGCGGAAGCCGTAGTCCATGAGCGCCCAAACCGCGTGCTCGCGTGAGGATCCGGTCCCGAAATCCGGACCGGCGACCAGGACACTGCCCCGCTTGTAGGGCTCGGTGTTCAGAATGAAGTTCGGATCCGTTCGCCATGCCGAGAACAGGCCATCCTCGAAACCCGTTCGGGTAACGCGCTTCAGATACACCGCCGGGATGATCTGATCGGTGTCGACGTTGGATCGGCGCAACGGAACACCGATCCCCTTGTGAACCTTGAAGGCATCCATCGTTTACTCCTGAAGTCTGGTGTGGGAAGGGCGGAATCAGTTCAGATCCGCAGGTGAGGACAGGGTTCCGCGCACCGCGGTGGCCGCCGCGACCTGCGGCGAGACCAGATGCGTCCGGCCGCCCTTGCCCTGTCGCCCTTCGAAGTTCCGGTTCGACGTCGAGGCGCAGCGCTGACCGGGCGAGAGCTGATCGGGGTTCATGCCCAGGCACATGGAACAACCGGCCTGCCGCCATTCCGCGCCCGCGGCGGTGAAAATCTCGCCCAGCCCTTCTTTTTCCGCCTCCAGACGCACGCGCATGGAGCCCGGCACGATCAACATCCGCACGCCGTCGGCCACTTTTCGGTCCTTCAGAACCTCTGCGACGGCACGCAAATCCTCGATCCGGCCATTGGTGCACGAGCCCACGAAGACGGTGTCGACGGTGACATCGCGCAATGGCATACCCGGCGTCAGATCCATGTAGCGCAACGCCTTCTCGGCGGTCTCACGCTCGTTCTCGTCGGCCATATCGGCCGGGTCGGGCACGGTATCGCCCAGCGGCGCACCCTGTCCCGGGTTGGTTCCCCACGTGACGAAAGGCGTCAGCGCCGACGCGTCGATGTGCACCTCGGCGTCGAAAACCGCGCCCTCATCGGTCTTCAGGGCCTCCCAGGCCGCCACGGCGGCATCCCAGTCGGCGCCCTGCGGCGCGTGCGGGCGGCCCTTCAGGAATTCGTAGGTGACCTCGTCGGGGGCCACCATGCCCGCACGGGCACCGGCCTCGATCGACATGTTGCACATGGTCATCCGGGCCTCCATGGACATGGAGCGCACCGCCTCGCCGCGGTACTCCAGCACATAGCCCTGGCCGCCGCCGGTGCCGATCTTGGCGATGACGGCGAGAATCACATCCTTGGCGGTGACGCCCGGCGGCAGCTGCCCATCGATATTGATGGCCATGGTCTTGAAGGGCCGCAGCGACAAAGTCTGTGTCGCCAGCACGTGTTCCACCTCGGAGGTGCCGATACCCATGGCCAGCGCGCCGAACGCGCCGTGCGTGGAGGTGTGCGAATCACCGCACACCACCGTGGTTCCCGGCTGGGTCAGGCCCAGCTGCGGGCCGACCACGTGCACGATGCCCTGATCCAGATCGCCCATGGGGTGCAGGCGGATACCGAATTCCTCGCAGTTGCGGCGCAGCGTCTCCACCTGGGTGCGCGAAATGGGGTCGGCGATCGGCTTGTCGATATCGATGGTCGGGACGTTGTGGTCCTCGGTGGCGATGGTGAGATCCGGTCGACGCACCGGGCGACCGGCCGCGCGCAGACCGTCGAAGGCCTGCGGACTGGTCACCTCGTGCACCAGATGCAGATCGATGTAGATGAGGTCGGGCTCGCGCTGTTCGCCGTCGCCTTCGCCGCGGACGACGACGTGCTGCTCCCAGACCTTCTCCGCCAGAGTGCGTGGCCGATCGGCCATATCTCCATCACCTTTCGGTAGACATCGCCCGCGCCGGGGCTGTCGGCGCGGTCGCGGCTCGCACGGCCGTCGGGGAGTCGAGTTGCAATTCCCAACATGCGAGACGCTAATATCGTTCTATGAGACAGCATAGCGGTATCGGGGTGCTCGACAAAGCCATGGCGGTACTGGCCGCCGTCGCCGAGCAACCCTGCGGCCTCAACGAGCTGTGCACCCGCACGGGCCTGCCCCGAGCGACGGCACATCGGCTGGCCGTAGGCCTGGAAGTGCACCGGATGCTGGCCCGCGACAACCAGGGCCTGTGGCGGCCCGGACCCGCGCTCTCCGAGCTCGCGACCACCGCCAGCGACCCGCTGCTGGACGCGGCGAGCACCATCCTGCCGCGCCTGCGCGAGATCACCGGCGAGAGCGTGCAGCTCTACCGCCGCGACGGCAACGCCCGCGTCTGCGTGGCCGCCATGGAGCCCGCGGCCGGACTGCGCGACACCGTGCCGATCGGCGCGCGCCTGCCGCTCACCGCCGGATCGGCCGCGAAGGTGCTGCTGGCCTGGGGCGATCCGGAATTGCAGCGCACCATCCTCGCCGACGCCGTCTTCGGCGAACGCGCGTTGGCCGAGGTGCGCCGCCGCGGCTGGGCCCAGAGCGCGGCCGAGCGCGCGGCCGGTGTCGCCAGCGTCTCGGCTCCGGTGCGTGACGCGGCGGGGGCCGTCATCGCCGCCGTCTCGGTATCCGGACCCATCGACCGTATGGGCCGCCGCCCCGGCGCGCGTTGGGCCGCCGATCTCGTGGCCGCCGCCGAGGCCCTGCACAAGCGCCTCTGAAATCGGCCCTGACGGGCTTACGGGGCAGCCGGGGACGGGGAAACACCCTCCCGGCTTTCCCGGGCGTCACAAACCCCTCAGCGCCCTCTCGGGGCACACCGGTCGCATCGCGTCGCACCGGTCACGCGGCCCCGCGCCCGCTCCCGAACAGCCCCTCACACCCGCTCCCGACCGCCCCGGGCCCCCTCGAACGGCCCGGACCGCGGCGACGCCGAGAGCAGCGGACTTCCCGCGAGCCGCGAATCACTCTCGCGCCCGAACCGCATCACCGTACGACGACTGTGACCTGCCCCATACGCCGTAAAGTACAGTCGGCCGCATGGGAGTTAATCAACGCGCGTCGATCGTGATGTCCGAGCAGGAGATCACCGACTTCCTGGAGCGCAGCCGCATCGCCACCCTGGCCACCCTCGGGCCCACGGGCACCCCGCACCTGACCGCCATGTGGTACGGGCTGATCAACGGCGAGATCTGGTTCGAGACCAAGGCGAAGTCGCAGAAAGCGGTCAATCTGCGCCGTGATCCGCGCGTGACCGTGCTGATCGAGGCGGGCGACACCTACGACCAGCTGCGCGGCGTCTCCCTCGAGGGCCGGGCCGAAATCATCGACGACGCCGACCAGCTGTTCCAGGTGGGAATCAGCGTGTGGGAGCGCTACACCGGGCCCTACAGCGAGGATATGAAGCCGTTCGTCGAGCAGATGCTGAACAAGCGCGTGGCCGTACGGGTGGTGCCCGAGCGCATCCGCAGCTGGGATCACCGCAAACTCGGGATGCCCGCCATGCCTTTGGGCGGCTCGACCGCGAATGCCTTGGACTGAACGAATTGTTCGTGGAAATGCGAAAGGCCCCCAACCGGTGGTTGGGGGCCTTTCGTTGTAGTCCCGACGGGATTTGAACCCGCGCTACCGCCTTGAGAGGGCGGCGTCCTAGGCCGCTAGACGACGGGACCAGGATGGTTGCGAGCAACCGAGAGTTCATCGAACTCCGCTGGGGTACCAGGACTCGAACCTAGAATGGCTGAACCAGAATCAGCTGTGTTGCCAATTACACCATACCCCAATGACCTGGGCGTTTGGTCTGTCCCTTGTGGGGATCTCAACCTCGTTTCCGGCCGAGAAAGAGATTACCAAACGCCACCGGGTAAACCACAAATCGGCTGGTCAGAGGCCGATTTTCCGGCTATTTCGGGCTCCGGACGGCACTAGGCCGCCGCGATCGAGTCCAGCGCGGCCCGCAGCCGGGCCATGGCCGTCTCGCGGCCGAGCAGCTCGAGCGACTCGTACAGCGGGGGGCTGATGTGCGATCCGGTGACCGCGACGCGCACGGGCGCGAACGCCTTGCGCGGCTTGAGACCGAGTTCGTCGATGAGCGCGGCTTTGAGGGCCTCCTCGATCGGGGCGGCCGTCCACTCGGAAACGCCGTCCAGAACCGCAATGGCCGCCTGTAATACCGGAATCGCATCGGCCCCGAGGTTCTTTTGCGCCGCGGCCGGATCGATCGCGAACTCCTCGGCCGGAATGAAAAGAAACTTCAGCAGATCCCAGGCGTCGCCGAGCACCACGATGCGGGTCTGTACGAGATCGGCCGCTATGGCGAACAGCTTCTCGTCCACCTCCGCGCCGATATGTCCGTGTGCGGTGAGGTACTCACGCAGCCGGTGAGCAAAGTCACCGGGCTCCAGCAAACGAATATGTTCGGCGTTGATCGCGTCGGCCTTCTTCTGGTCGAAACGGGCCGGGTTCGAATTCACCTTCGAAATATCGAACGCTTCCACCATCTCCGCCATGGAGAACACATCATGATCATCCGCGATGCTCCAGCCGAGCAGCGCCAGGTAATTCAGCAAACCTTCGGGAATGAAGCCTCGGTCGCGGTGCAGGAAGAGATTGGACTCCGGATCACGCTTGGAAAGCTTCTTGTTGCCCTGCCCCATCACGAAGGGCAGATGACCGAACTCCGGGGTGAAGTCCGCGACGCCGATCCGCCGCAACGCCGCGTACAACGCCAACTGCCGAGGAGTGGAGGAAAGCAGATCCTCGCCGCGCAACACGTGGGTGATTCGCATCAATGCGTCGTCGACCGGGTTCACCAGCGTATAGAGCGGATCGCCATTACCGCGGGTGAGCGCGAAATCGGGCACCACGCCCGCCTTGAAGGTGGTCTCACCGCGCACCAGGTCGTGCCAGGTGAGGTCCTCGTCGGGCATGCGCAGGCGGATGACGGCCCCGCGCCCCTCGGCCTTGTAGGCGGCGATCTGCTCGGGGGTCAGGTCGCGGTCGAAGTTGTCGTAGCCGAGTTTGGGATCGCGTCCGGCCGCCTTGTGCCGCGCTTCGACTTCCTCTGGCGTGGAGAAGGATTCATAAGCCTCGCCAGCTTCGAGCAAGCGCCGCACCACATCCAGGTGCTGCTCCTTGCGCTGCGACTGCCGATACGGGCCGTACGGGCCGCCGACCTCCGGGCCCTCGTCCCAGGTCAGGCCGAGCCAGCGCAACGCGTCGAGCAGGGCCTGGTAGGACTCCTCGGAATCGCGTGCGGCATCGGTGTCTTCGATACGGAAGACGAAGGTGCCGCCGTGATGGCGGGCGAAGGCCCAGTTGAACAGGGCGGTGCGGATCAGGCCGACATGCGGTGTGCCGGTCGGTGACGGGCAGAATCGGACCCGTACGTCAGTCATGTCTCTTCTCTCGATCAGCGTTTGGTGGCAACGGGATTGGTGAGGGTGCCGATGCCGTCGACGGTCACGGACACGTTCTGACCGGCCTGCATCGGGCCCACGCCCGCGGGGGTGCCGGTGAGGATGACATCGCCGGGCAGCAGCGTCATCACCGTGGTGACCCATTCGATCAACTTCGGAATATCGTGCAGCAGTAGCGAAGTGCGGCTGCGCTGGCGGACCTCGCCGTCGAGTTCGGTGACGATCTCCAGATCCGAAGGGTCCAGCGAGGTTTCGATCCACGGGCCGAGCGGGCAGAAGGTGTCGTAGCCCTTGGCGCGGGTCCACTGGCCGTCGTGGCGCTGCTGGTCGCGGGCGGTGACGTCATTGGCGACGGTGTAGCCGAGGATCACCTCCGCGGCCTTGGCGGCCGGGACGTCCTTGCACGGGCGGCCGATGACCACGGCCAGTTCGCCCTCGTAATCGACCTGAGAAGAGCTGGGCGGCAGGATGATCGAGGCATTGGGGCCGATGATGGAGGTGTTCGGCTTCATGAAGATGACCGGGTCCTCCGGGGCCGGGCCGCCCATTTCCTCGGCGTGCGCGGCGTAGTTCTTGCCGATGCAGATGACCTTGCTGGCGAGGATGGGCGCGAGCAGCCGCACATCGACCAGCGGCCAGCTGCGACCGGTGAACGTCGGTGTACCGAACGGGTGTTCGGCGATTTCGCGGGCGACGGCGTCGGTTCCGTCTCCCTCGATGCTGACGAAAGCGACCCCATCGGGGCTGGCAACTCGACCTAGGCGCATGGGTACGCAGTCTATCTACCGGCTTTCACCTGCCCGAACGCGCCCGACCGAGCGGTCGGGGGCGGCCACGGTGCGGGATGTGCGCATGGGGTGGATGGGACGGAGTGATCATTCGTGTCAGGGGGGCTTGCAGAAGTGAAAACGCCCGTCACGCAAGGCAACTCAGCGTCGCGGACAACGCCGAAAGGGCGGCTTCGAGGGTGTGAGCAAACTGACAGCGCGTCACGGGAATCCACTCGCGCCACGGGTGTACCGTAAGGGCCGGTGTTCAAAGAGTAAGACATGCTTCCCAGATAGTGAGATACGAGGTGATGGCCATGGCCGCCGTGAACCAGATCGGCTCGTCGCGACGGTGGTCCATGCTCGCCCTCGGCGTCTTCGCCCAGGCCTCCAGCGCGGTTTTCGTCCATGGCACCCCGTTCCTGCTGCCCGCCCTGACCGAGCGCGGAATGCCGCTGGTCACGGCCGGTTTATTGGTCTCCATGCCGACCGTCGGACTGGTCTGCATGCTCATCGCGTGGGGCTATGTGGTCGATCGCATCGGTGAGCACCGGGTTCTGGTCGCTGGTCCAGCATTGATGCTGGTGGCGGGCCTGGCCGCGGCGACCGTCACGCAGTACGCGGTGCTGGGCGTGCTGTTGTTCCTCGGCGGCATGGGCGCGGCCAGTACCAACGGCGCGAGCGGGCGCGTGATCGTTGGCTGGTTTCCGCCAGAGCGTCGCGGACTGGCCATGGGCATCCGCCAGACCGCGCAGCCGCTGGGTGTGGCCGTCGGCGCGATGACCATACCCACCGTCGCTGCGGCACACGGGTTCTCGACGGCCGTGCTGGTACCGGCGCTGATGGCGGGCGCGGCGGCGCTCGGCTGCCTGGTCGGCATCATCGACCCGCCACGACCGGAAGTCACTGGCGCACAGGGCAAGCCCGCCAACCCGTATCGCGGGGACTCCACTTTGTTGCGCATTCACGTGGTGTCGGTGTTGCTGGTTATCCCTCAGGCGGCATTGTGGACGTTCGCTCTGCTGTGGCTGCACCGCGATGTGGGGTGGTCGCTGCCGGTGGCCGGTGCGGTGGTGACGGCCACCCAGATCCTGGGCGCGGGCGGTCGAATCGGCGCGGGGATCTGGTCGGATCGGGTCGGCAGCCGACTGCGGCCCCTGCGCACGGTGGCCATCGCGGCGGTTATCTCCATGTCCGCCTTGGCCTTCGCCGCCTGGATGCAGTGGTGGTGGCTGGCCATTCCGGTACTGTTCGCCGCCTCGGTGATCACCGTGGCCGACAATGGACTGGCGTTCACGGCGGTTGCCGAGATCGCCGGACCCTATTGGAGCGGGCGGGGTTTGGGTATTCAGAACACCGGCCAGAATCTGGCCTCGGCCGCGCTCGCACCCACCTTCGGCGCGCTGATCACGGCGGCGGGCTTCCCGGCGGCCTATCTACTGGCGGCCGTCATCGCCTTGGCGGCCATTCCCCTGGTACCCACCGACCCGAAATCCTGACTGCCCCAGCCGCTCCCGTTCCCACACGACGCGGGAGCGGCTGCTGTGGTTCGAACCCACGCTGGGTGCCAGAGATGGACAATGCGGCCCCGACAACCGAAAGCCCCGCGCCGGAACGGTTTCCGGCGCGGGGCTTTTCGCTGTGGATGTTCTCAGACCGCGGCGGCGATGCGATCACCGATCTCGACGGTCGAGGCCGCGCCGGTGCGCGATTCGAGATCCTTGGCGACGGCGGCCTCGATCCGGGCGGCGGCCTCGGCCTGGCCCAGGTGCGCGAGCAGCAGCGACACCGACAGGATCGCGGCGGTCGGATCGGCCTTGGACTGTCCCGCGATATCGGGGGCGCTGCCGTGCACCGGCTCGAACATCGAGGGGTTGGTGCCGGAGGCGTCGATATTGCCGGAGGCGGCCAGGCCGATACCGCCGGAGACGGCGGCGGCGAGGTCGGTGATGATGTCGCCGAACAGGTTGTCGGTGACGATCACATCGAAGCGGCCCGGGTCGGTGACCATGTGAATGGTCGCGGCATCGATGTGCTGGTAGGCCAATTCGATCTCGGGGTACTCGACGGCGACCTCGTTCACGGTGCGCTGCCACAGCGAACCGGCGAAGGTGAGCACATTGTTCTTGTGCACCAGGGTCAGGTGCTGGCGGCGCTGCTTGGCCTTCTCGAAGGCGTAGCGCACCACGCGCTCGATGCCGAAGCGGGTGTTGGTGGAGACCTCGGTGGCCACCTCGTGCGGGGTGTTCACGCGGATCGCGCCGCCGGTGCCGGTGTAGGGGCCCTCGGTGCCCTCGCGGACGACGACGAAGTCGATCTCCGGATTCGACGACAGCGGGGAGGTGACGCCCGGGTACAGCTTGGAGGGGCGCAGGTTCACGTGGTGGTCCAGCTCGAACCGGGTGCGCAGCAGCAGCCCGCGCTCCAGCACGCCGGAGGGCACCGACGGATCGCCGATCGCGCCCAGCAGAATGGCGTCGTGCTGCTTCAGCTCCGGCAGGACACTGTCGGGCAGGATCTCCCCGGTCGCATGGAACCGCTTGGCCCCCAGGTCGTATTCGGTCTTCTCGACACCGGGCACCACGACATCGAGCACCTTGAGGGCCTCGGCGATGACCTCGGGACCGATACCGTCGCCCGGGATGACAGCGAGTTTCATGAAACAGTGCTCCGTTCGGATATGGATGCCCGTGAACGCTCTCCGCGCGGAGCGGAGAGTCCATCGGTCACGATAGCGGGTGGTTCACTCACCCCTGCCACCAGGGCGAACCCCTCCCAATAAGTGGGATCGAACAGCCGCAGGTGAGGACTGTCCGGTCTCGGTCACTGGGATCGCGCCGGTCACCGTCGGTATGTTCGGGGCATGTTCGACAACTCCGGACTCGAGCGCAGGATCGATCGGCTCGAACGCAAACTCGACCTGATCATGCGGCACCTCGGCATTCCCGACCCGAGTCCGACGTTCGACTCCGGTGAGATCGACGCACTTCTGCTGCGGGGCAAGAAGATCCAGGCGATCAAGCTGTATCGCGACCTCGACCCCGCGGCCAGCCTGGTGGAGGCGAAGAACGCGATCGAGGAACGCGAGTCCCGGCTGCGCTGAGCCGCCCGCGCACCAACGCGCCGAGCCCCCTCCACCATCGTGGAAGGGGCTCGGCGGCAGTATCTTTCAGGCGCGGGCGCCCGACATGCTCAGCTCAGGTCGACCTGGGCGACCTTGGCCGCGCCGACGGCCTCGGCGATATTCGCCTGCACCTCGGCCGGAACATCGCTGTTGACGCGCAGGACGACGGTCGCGCCCTCCTTGTCGAGGTCCTGGGTGAGCTGCGCGGCCAGAATGTCGATACCGGCCTCGCCCAGCTTGGTGGCCAGGCGGCCCAGCTGGCCCGGGCGGTCCTCGTAGTTGAGGACGGCCAGGTTGAGGCCCTCGGCGCGCATATCGTAGTTGCGGCCGTTGATGTTCACGATCTTCTGGACCTGCTGCGGCTCGGTCAGGGTGCCCGCCACGTTCAGGGTGCGGCCGTCGCCGAACACCGCGCGCAGATCCACCAGGCTGCGGTGGGTCGGGCTCTCGGTGTGGGTGGTGACGGTTGCCTCGAGGCCGCGGTCCTTGGCCAGCGAGGGCGCGTTCACGAAGGTGACCGCATCCTCGATGAGCGCGGAGAACACTCCGCGCAGTGCCGAGAGCTCCAGCACCGCAACATCATTGGCGGCGAGCTCGCCGCGCACCTGGACCTCCAGGCTGACCGGCAGCTCATCGGCGAGCGCGCCCAGCAGCGCGCCCTGCTTGCGCACGATCTCGAGCCACGGTGCGACCTCGTCGCTCACCGAACCGCCGGTGACATTGACCGCGCCCGGCACGAACTCGCCCGCCAGCGCCAGCTGCACGGACTTGGCGACATCGGTGCCCGCGCGGTCCTGCGCCTCGGCGGTGGACGCGCCCAGGTGCGGGGTCACGACGACCTGCGGCAGCTCGAACAGCGGGCTGTCGGTGCAGGGTTCGGTCTCGAAGACGTCGATACCGGCGGCGCGCACGTGACCCGACTTGATGGCGTCGGCGAGCGCCTGCTCGTCGATCAGACCACCGCGGGCGGCATTGACGATGATGACGCCCTTCTTGGTCTTGGCGATCGTCTCGGCATTGATCATGCCCTTGGTCTCGGGCGTCTTCGGCAGGTGGATGGAGATGAAGTCGGCGCGCTCGAGCACCTCGTCCAGGCTCACCAGTTCGATGCCGAGCTGGGCGGCACGGGCCGGGGAGGTGTAGGGGTCGTACGCGATGATCTTGGTCTCGAAGGCGGCGAGGCGCTGCGCGAACAGCTGGCCGATGCGGCCCAGGCCGATGACGCCGACGGTCTTGCCGAGGATCTCGACACCGTTGAACTTGCTGCGCTGCCAGGTGTTCTCGCGCAGGGTGGCGTCGGCGGCCGGGATCTGGCGGGCGGCGCTGAGCAGCAGGGTGACGGCGTGCTCGGCGGCGGTGTGGATATTGGAGGTCGGCGCGTTCACGACCATGACGCCGCGCTCGGTGGCGGCGGGCACGTCGACATTGTCGAGGCCGACGCCCGCGCGGGCGACGATCTGCAGCTTCTTGCCCGCCTCGAGCACCTCGGCGTCGACGGTGGTGGCGGAGCGCACGAGCAGCGCGTCGGCCTCGGGCACGGCGGCGAGCAGCTCGGCCCGGTTGGGTCCGTCGACCCAGCGAACCTCGACGCCGTCACCGAGCGCGTCGACGGTCGACTGGGCGAGCTTGTCGGCGATCAGAACTACAGGACGGCCTGCTTGGCTCACTGGGGGTACTCCTGGAGGAATGGGATCGGCATTTTCGCGGCCCAGCTTAGTGTGCGTGATTTCGGTTGCCCTTACCGCCCGGTAGGCGGGTGCCTTCACAAGCGCGACAAGGGGTTTTGCCGATGATCACGCGACTCCAGGTCGCCTGTCCAATTAGCTGGGGTCGGCCACCCGCCGGTGCGAGCGCCGCCGCGACCCGACCCGCGCGGTCGGTCCGGGCAAACTCCGCGCATGCGGCAAATCGGCCCAGGATAGACAAAAGCCCGCCCTCGGAGCTGCGGAGTCCGAGGGCGGGCTTTTCAGTCGAATTGTTCGACTAGTAGATTCAGCCGCCGAAGGAGCCGGTCCACAGGGTGTTCAGGATGCCGTGGAGCGCGGCGCTACCGGTCGAAAGCAGACCGTCGAGAGCAGCGGAACCGGTGTCGATAATAACGGGGATCATTGAGATACCTCTCCTTGCGAAACTCAATTGAACTGTCTGACGCCGAGCATATCGGGCGGTATTTCGGAGTCGTTACCGGGGTTTACCGCGATGTGATGTGCATAACAGGAAGTAACTACCTGTGGGGCGAGTCATATGGCGCGCGAATGCGTTCGCCTATAACGAGCAGATCACGCATAGTTCGGTGCTGGATTCAAGCCCCGAAAACTGGTGGACCGGGGCCGGGTCGCCGCACTAGCGTCAGCGTCCATGACCTTGCGTGCGATCCCCTCCACCATGGATCCGACGGTGGTCGCCACGATCGACGACGAGCTGCGCCGGATCGAGCGCGAGCACCGCGTCGACATCCGACTCGCCATCGAAAGCGGCAGTCGGGCTTGGGGTTTCCCCTCCCCCGATTCGGACTACGACTGCCGGTTCGTCTACGTCGCGCACCTCGACGACTACCTGACGCCGTGGCCGGTGCGCGATGTCATCGAGACGCCGCTGGTCGGGCTGCTGGATGTGAACGGCTGGGATCTGGCCAAGGCGCTGCGCCTGCTGGTGGCGGGCAACGCGGTGCTCATCGAATGGCTGATGTCGCCGATCGTCTACCGGGGTGACACCGAATTCCGCGACGAACTGCGCGAATTGGCGGCGGCCGTGGCCGACCGGAATCGGGTGGCGATGCATTATCTGCACCTGGGTCGGCGGCAGTGGAAACTGTTCGATGCGAACCCGTCGCTGAAGAAGGTGTTCTATTCGCTGCGCCCGGCAATGGCGCTGCGTTGGTTGAATGAACACCCTGACGCGGCGGTCGCTCCCATGCATCTGCCGACATTGCTCGAACAATGCGAATTGCCCGCCGATTTCGTGGACGCGGTGCGTGAATTGACGGATCTGAAATCACGTACCAGGGAAATGGGGACCGGAACGGTTCCGAGCCCCATCGCCCATTTCATCGATGCCGAATTCGAGCGCGCCCCAGCGGCGTTCACTCGCGACGGCGACCGGGATCTGACCAGGCCGCGGGCGTTGACCGCGGAGTTCTTCCGCCGTCAGGCTCTGAGGTAGGTCACACGTCGGGGATGACGCTCACCTGGAGGGCTTCCGGGCCCGGCTTGGTGCGGCGCACCTCGAATCGCACCCGCTGGCCCTCCTCCAGCGACCGGAATCCCACCCCCTCGACGGCGGTGTACTCGACGTACACATCCGGTCCCCCCTCATCGGGGCTGATGAAGCCGAAACCCTTCTTGCTGTCGAACCATTTCACAGTCCCGCGGGCCATTTCCACACTCTCTCGAAGCGTCACCCTGATAGAAGGCACGGCCCCGCCCGTGCCGGATCAAGGGTGGCACGCGGGCGGCCCGGCAAACAACCGGGTACCGGGCGGTAGTGAGGGGGAACGGGGGGTGGGGCGAGCGGACAGCGCTCGGTGGAGACTCGTGGCGAAGTCGACCGGGTGGCTGGCGGAGGCTGCCCGCGAGCCACTTCGGGTCAACTGGTGCGTGCGGCGGCGGTCACGGCGCGAGTGGGTTCGGGGGCGGCGAATTCGGTGGCGTGGGCCGCCGCCCAGTCCGCGTAGCCGCGCGGGGCGCGGCCGAGCACCTTGGTCACATGGTCGGTGAGTACGGCGTTGCCGCCCGCGCGCACATACGCCTGCCCGGCGAGTGCGCCGTCGGCATACTCCTCCGATCTGCCCGCCGCGAGCATGTGCGCTCGCGCGGCGTGCTCGGGTACGTCGACCACCGCCACCTCGCGGCCCAGGACCCCGGCGAGTACGGCCGCCTGGTCGGGGACGCTGAGAAGTTCCGGTCCGGTGAGGGTGTAGACCATGCCCGAATGTCCTTGGCCGGTCAGCGCTTCCACGGCGACGGCCGCGACATCGCGTGGATCGACGATCCCTTGGACGCCGGTGCCGGAGAGATTGGGCACGGGCTGCCCGGCGCGCAGCGGTTCGGCCCACGTCAGCGTATTGGACGCGAATGAGCTGGGGCGCAGGATCGTCCACTCCAATCCGCTGTCGCGTACCGAATTCTCGCCCGGCAGATGCCAGGTGCCGACCCGGCCGAGGCTGGGGTCGCCGGTGCCGACGGCGGAGAGCTTCACCACGCGGCGGACTCCGGCGGAGACGGCCGTGGCGATGAGCTGTCGGTCGGTGTCGATATCGTCCGGACCGAGTACGCCGACCAGGAACACCGCGGTCGCGCCGGACATGGCGGCGGCCATCGAGGCGGAATCGCCGTAATCGCCGCGCACCACCTCGACACCCGGAAGCGCTTGGGCGCGTGCGGGATCGCGGGTAACGGCGCGGACTCGTTCGCCGCGGGCCGAGAGCTGCCGGAGGATTTCACTGCCGATGGTGCCGGTGGCACCCGTGACCAGGATCATGTCGATCATCCTGTCGGCGTGGTCGCCTGCGATTATAGGAAATTTCGGCACACCCGCGTCGGCCTCGAATGGCTAGAGTCGACCGGGTGACCAGCCCGCGGCGCCCCGTCCGGAACACCGACCTGCTCGAATCGCCGGTGGTCGTCCCGGAGTCGCTGCGGCCGTGGCTCACCGAGCTCGGTCGGATCCCGACGGTGACGGATGTGTCCGGGGCGTTCGTCCATATCCCACAAACGACCACCACCATCGTGGTGCGCACCGAGACCTCCGGCCGCCGTGCGGCTTTCGTGGTCGGACCGCAGACCCGGGCGAGCTACACGGCGACGGAGTCCGCCGCCGGATGCGTGCGAATGCGGTTGGCCCCCGGGACTTCCCGACAATTGCTCGGCGTCGCGGCGGGTGATCTGGCGGACAACGTGTTCCGACTCCGCGATATGCCCGGTGCGATCGGCCAGCTGGCGGACGAACTCGTCGAACTCGGCTCGGAAGAAATCGTTTCGTTCTTGGAATCTGTTTTGCCACAACGCATTTCCGAGAGTGACACTCAGCGCGCGCATCGCGAACTGTTGCACGGAGCGGTCTCGGCCATTGCCCGCGGCGCACCTTCCGGGGTGCCGGAGCTCGCTGCGGATCTGGCGGTGAGCGAACGGCAACTCCGCAACCTGTTCGCCGCCGGGATCGGCGTATCCCCCAAACACTTCGAGCGCATCACCCGAGTCCGCCGCGTCATCGCTCGCGCGGGCGACGCCTCCTGGGCCGAACTCGCCTCCAGCACAGGGTTCTACGACCAGTCCCACTTGTCGTCGGAGTTTCGGGCGCTCATGGGGGTGCCGCCAGCGACCTACTTCCGTGGGGAGTTGCCTCCGCCCTCCGCGTGCAGGGTCGTCGGCGAGGCGAACAGCGGCTATGTCGCCGGGGCTGACCAGAGCCGCGGCAATTCTCTCGGTGTTGGCGGCGAGCGAAATGTCGCTTGAGTATGGGCGAATACGTTGCAGCGCAGCATGTTCAGGTGCGCGCTTCCCCGTCCGTGTCGAGCGCGGAGGCGGGCGGCGCGACCTGCTGATCCGCGACGGCGGGCAGGTGGGCATGGCGGCCGTACCGATCCGTTCAGTTGCCCAAGGCCGATGCGCCCATGATGCGGCCACGCCACGCTGACGCGGGCACACCGCCTGCGGCGATCGTGCCCCCGAGCGGGCATGCCGTCCGCCCTCATTGGGCGGCCACGCGGCGATCGAGGTCCACTCCAGCGCGCGATTCACCAAGATCGGATGACACGACACGGTGAGGCGGTGACAATGAGGATGCCGTTGTGCTCGCCGTTCGAGGCGGCGGTACCGCTGCTCGGGTGCGTCGACAGGTGCTGATCGAGGGGCGGGCCCTGCGACAGCCGTGGAGGAATTCCGTTGGTGCGCAATACCCGAATATTGAGCGGGCTGGCGGGTAGGTTCGCCGGTCTCACCGACTCGAGCCTGCCCATTCCGACGCGCGCGGAAACCGTTGCCGCGCGGCGACATTTCTTCGGCGACGCGGTCGACCCCGTGAGCGGCGAGATTCATCCGGAGCGGGTGGTGGCGGCCTGGTTCGGCTGTGCCGGGTTCGCTATCGCCCTGGGCGGCACGGTCTTTCTGCTCGATGCCTGGGTGCCGCGCGGTCTGACCTCCGGCTATGTCCCCACCACTCCGGCGCAACTGGCCGCGCTGCGCCCGGAGGCCATCTTCATCGGCCACGGCCACTTCGACCATGCCGCCGATGCCGGAGCCATCGCGCAGGCCAGCGGCGCGACTGTCTACGGCACCGCCGATCACTGCGCCATGATCCGCAAACAGGTCGCCTTCAAGGCCGAATTCGCCTGCGTGGAACTGGGTTCCAAACAGTCCCCGCCCGGCGACCGCTACGACTTCACCCTCCTGCCCGGCCTCGAGGTCACCGCCGTCCGCCACCTGCACTCCGCCCCCACCCGCCGCGGCGCGACGGCCTCCGCCCGCGTCTCCCCCACCCCCTGCCTCGGCGACGTCCGCACCCACCGCCCGAACCTCGCCGACGCCGCCCACCTGGTCCGCAACCTCTCCGCCCCCGAGGGCGGCACCCTCCTCTACCAGTTCCGCACCGCGAATTTCACCCTCACCTGGCATGATTCGTCCGGCCCGCTCCTGGACCGAGCCCCCCAGGTCCTCGAGATCCTGCGCGCCCTCCCACCCTCGGACGTCCACATAGGCGCGGTCCAAGGCTTCAACCAGTTCACCAACGGCCTACGCGACCCCCGCGTCTACATCGAGGCCCTCCGCCCAAAACTGTTCGTCCCCAACCACCACGACAACTGGCTCCCCCTCATCACCGCCCGAGGCGAAGCCTTCCGCACCCCCCTACACGCCGAAATAGCCAAAATCCCCACCGCGACCCGCCCCGAGATCCGCATGCTCATAGACCCCGAAGACTACGTCTCCTCCGCCCGAATGACCTTCGCATAACCCCTCCACCCCAACGCATTTCACCCCCAAACCCCCACCCCCCGAAGTACCCTGCCCCCATGTGGAGCATCGCCGCCATTTCCGCCATCAGCGTCATCATCATCGGTTTCGCATTCGCCCTGGGCCTACCGAAAGACTGACCACCCACGGCCTCTGACAACACCCGCGCCCCCAAATCCACCGCCATAGGCCTGGTCCTAACCGAACTCCCCGTCCTCCACTACCAACAACTCCCCCTAGGCGGCCCAACCCCCGTAGTCCCCTTCCACCCCTTCGGCACCCCCGAACTAGCCACCGCCGTAGTAAATTCCCTCAAAGGCAAACAAGCCACCCTCCTAGCCAACCACGGCACCCTAACCCACGCCGACACCCTCCCCACAGCCCTATCCCACACCCACCTCCTCGAATGGGCCTGCACCCTCTACCTAGACGCCGCCACCCTCGGCACCCCCCGACCCCTCACCTTCGACCAACAAATGGCCGTCAATGAGGTAATCCAACACACCGCCTATGGCACCCCGAAACCCCTTGGCGGAGCGCAGCACTGAACACATCGACCGCAGTGTGCGCGTCCCCGGCACATCATCCGGTGATCCCGGCGAAGTATCCGATGTCCACGTTCCCTGGTGTTCCGCTCAACAGCGCGCGATCGAGGAAATGATTGTTCGCCTCGCAGCTGGTTTCAGGAAGCATGACGCAACAGTGGCAGGCCGCCAGGTTGAGGGTGCCTGACGCGACTGTCCCGGACTCCATGCACAACGGATCCGACGAACACCACTTGGCACGCTCGAGCGCCGCCTTCAAGGTCGAGACGAAACGGTCGGGCTCGCCCTGCGCGACCACACCACCGAGGCTGCCCGCCGAATCGGTCGCCGCGGCGTAGATCAGGATTCCTGCCATATCGTCAGCGACGTAGAGACGTTCACGCAGGGCGGCTGCGGGATACCCCGCATCGAGGCTCCACTCGTTGACCAGAATGTGCGCGAGCGTATGGAGTAGGACGTAGCGCGGCGTGACGAAGGACTCCGTCACCAAGCCCCCCGTGCGCTCCACAAGGTCCACAATGTGATTGTTACGGAGCGCCGTCACACGGTCGACAACCGCACGCGATGATTCCCACTCGATGAGGCGACTGCCGCTGAGATCGAGGAACACGCCTTCCCCAATGACTTCGATCGCGGGCAGCCAGGACACCTTGGACCTGCTCAGCGGGGCCATGCGCTTCTTGTCGTCCTGTTCGCTCGGCCCGACCACCCGGGTAAACGATTGCAGCGCGCGGACCTCACGTAGACGATGCACGAGCATGGTCTTCGAAATTCCAAGCTGTCGTACCGGCGTGGAATCGGTGGTCGGTGGTTCGCAGACGAACTGCTGCTCGCGATTGTCCTCCGAAGTCCGGCTACCCAGCATCAGGTATTCCTGCTTCAGCAGGCCGGGCCAGTCCGGCGGGCCGCCCTCGCCACCACCCTCGGCCTCTCGAACTATCTGGATCGCGTCGGCGGGCGTGAAATCTGTGCCCTCGAGACACTTCTCCACCTTGAGGTATCCGGCAATCTCAGCGTCCGAGAGACCCCGCAGTCTGGACAGATACGGGCCGATGATCCGGTAGAGGCCATCGGACCACGGTGGAATCGATATCGCAGATCGGACCATCGGGTACCAACCCGCCGACGAACCGCGCTGAAGCGTACGCAGGGGCTCGCTGCATGGGACGCCGCCGGCGACATCGAGCCACGGCTGATCCCCGTAACAGCGAATCTTCAAGCTGGAGAGCGCGTTCCGACGAAACGATCCCTCCATCGAGGCGCTCCGGCCACATTCGCAGGAAATGATGATCGACCGAAGAGACGCGGTGGTGCCCTGCGTCCTGATACTCAACTCACGATTGCAGCTACCCGAGACTTCGTCCGGAACACGGTGCAGCCAAGCGCGATACGGAAAATCGGTGACATGGCCGTCGGCGCACGCGGCGATGAAACGCGACGGAGCGAGCTCCTCGTCGCACTCCGCGCATCTGATCGTTCCTTTCGGCGAGTTGAACTCCGAGAAAGGGGCGAGGCGAAGGCATTTCGCACATGAGTACCAGCGGGGGAACCGACGAACTTTGATCCCGTCACCGGCTTCCTTGGCTGGTGCCGGAGGCAGTCGGAAGTTGTCCACCCCAAGGATCCCGGCAAGTCGAGGTTCTTCGATGGTCCGCGTGTCATGCAGCGTCCAATCATCCAGTCCACAAACGATGTAGGAGCCGTTCTCGAAGGCGACCAGGGCACCAACACCGTAGGTGGTGATCAGCTGTGCGCGCCGTACCGACCCAATTTTGGGATATCCCCGGGTCTCCGGGAGGGCTGGTCGACGCTTGCGGCCCCGTGCGGGCACTGGACTCATATCATTTCCTCGAGAAGAGAGCGGACTCCGCGTCGACATCGCGAAGACTCCACAGAGTGGGCATTCGCTCGAAGGCGGGGGGATCGTCGAAGGTACCGAGCAGAGCATCGGGCTGCCGGGACTTTGCCTCGTACACCAGTCCGGGCTTCTCCTCGGCAAGAGCAGCCCACCATTCGATGATCTCGTCCAAGGCCCGCGCGGTGTGCTCGAACTCTTTGGGGTCGACGGCGCGGACACGGGCCAGCAGTTTGTCCTTGACCAGTTCCAACTCGTCGCGGAACGAATCGATATCCGCCGCCGCCTCGTTCGCTCGAGCTACGGGAATGAGCAACCTCGCCAAGGCGATCAGGACCGCATGCAGGCCACGGTCACGCGACCGCGCCGAGAACGGTGTGACACTGGATGATTCGACCTCGCGGTACAACGCCGAGTGGAAGCCTTGAAAGTTCTCGTAATGCGATCGGTCCCGCGCGCGTGTCGCGTGCAGCAGTGTGACAACGAGACCAGGATGCCGCCGACCGACACGGCTGGTCGACTGGATGTACTCCGCGGTTGTCTGTGGTTGGCCCATGACGACCATCAGCCCCAGCCGGTCGACATCGACGCCGACGGAGATCATGTTCGTGGCCAGCATGACGTCGAGCGCGTTCGGATAGCGGGTCTCCAGCATCTTCAGTCGCAGTGGCACGTCGCTCGCGTCCGCACGGCTTGTCAGCTCTGATTGTTCGTGCACCCGACGTGCTTTCGATTCATCGCGTTCCGCCAAGAACTCGAGACGACGTTCGACGTCGTCGCGAACCTGAAGATCCGCCGAAGCGAGCAGTCGCAGGCTGTTGAAGTAGCCGACCAGTGTCCAATACGCGTCTCGCACTTCATCATCCGCGTCGACGACCTGGGCAGCGTGCAGCAGCGCGGCGTACGCGCGAATGAGAAGGGTCGCCTGGCTGGTGCTCGGAGCCAACAGTCCGACGTACAACCGCGTCGCCTTGGTTTCGGCCGCCGTCTCCACCGCGAACCACGAATCGCGGGCATCCAGGCCCGCAGGCGGGAATTGCTTTGTCCTCCTGTTGAACAACTGCAACCCCTGATCGACGGACCGGCGGATCGTCGCGGTCGACGCGATGACTTTCGGGTGGTCGGCCGCCAGATCCACCGCCGTCTCGTACAGCCCGGTCAACGTCCCCAAGGGACCGGAGATCAGATGAAGTTCGTCCTGAACGATGAGTTCCGGCGGTCGAAACCGGTCGCTGCGATCACGATTGAAAAGGTTCGCGGTCTTCGACCGCCACGCCATCGACGCGAATTTGTCGACCGTCGCGATGACGAGGGTGGGATGCGCGTCGAAGACGCAGTCGTCGACAACGTGGACCGGAAGCCCGCTCCGGAATTCGCAATCGTTGTTCGGACAGCGAATGTGCAGCCGGGTATTGGGCTCGTCCACCTCGTAATCGATCGCGTCCAACCGGAACCCGCACCACGGGCAATTCTGCATCTGCGCCGGATTCTTCTCTTTGAGCTTCTGCCCAGCACGCAGTCGTTCCAGCGCCGCGGCGGCGTCATCGAGTCGGTTCGGTGTCGCCGAGGCTCCGACCCACATACCGATCGAGATTTCCTCCGAGCCGAGCGCACCGGGCTGCTCACGACGCATGAGCTCCATCGCACACATCAGCGTCGCCGCCCGCTCGAACTGTTGCAGGGTCAGCAGCCGCAGGGTGTAACGCATGAGAACCGTGACGCCGCCGCCGTACTCGGGGTCGCGGAGCCGTCGTAGAAAGGTGGTGAAGGCGACCAAACCCAGGTACGCCTCGGTCTTACCACCGCCCGTTGGGAACCACAACAGATCGGCCACATCCCGATCTGGATGTTCCTTGTCGACGATCCCGTCCAGGCACAGCAACACGAACGCGATCTGGAAGGGACGCCACCGTCCGTCGTACTCGGGGGAGCCGACCCGGCCCCCACGAGCCCATTTGGCTTGTGCGCGTTGCCGCACCATCGCCTGGTTCGCCAACTGAAAGGCCTCGAAAACCTTGTCGCCATCCGAGTATTCGAGGCACGACAAGCCCGAGCGCATACGGCGTAGCGCTTCGACGCACTCCTGGATCTGAGCTGCCGCGGCCGAGCCGAATTCGGTATCGGCAAGCTCCGCCGCCTCGTTCTCTCGCTCCCGAATCCACGCGGCGTAACCATCGAGCAGATCGGTCAGCGCCGCTACCACCGCAGGCTTCGACTTCGTGCCGAGATCTGCCATAGCGAGAGCGTCGTCACGGATGTCGGGGTTCGAATCGGTGAGCAGAACCGCGAGGTCCGGTACGAACGTGGTCGACACGCTGCTGACCCGGGCGGGACCAGGGGCAGGTCGGATACCTGGTCGTTCGGGCATCCAGTCCCATGCGGTGGCGCAGCCATGTCCGGCGGCGAAAACCGGTGCGTACCTGTAGAGCAGCCGACTCAGTTCCAGTTCGCTGTCGACGGCTCCATCGTTGGCTCGGCGTTCCACGATCGGCGACGTGCCTTCCGGACCCGCGACCTCGATCGAAGGCTGGAAGAAGCAGAAGGCGTCCTGCAGGTCGAAACGGCCCACGCGGTGCTCATTGATGAGCGAAATCGTCAGGGTCACATGGCCGTTCTGAGTTGCGTGACGTACATACGCCCGCAGCTCCAACCGCTCGGCCAGCTGGTGGGAAGTCGTGCGGCCCTGTAGCCGCAAATCGATGGAAACAACCGGCAAATCGAGTTCCACCCGCTGCCACTGCTCACGCTGCTCGTCCATCGAGCGAGCTTCGGAGCGTTGCGGTTCGACAGGGTTGCCGACCCTGTCTTGCGGAATATAGCGCGCAGCCGCGACTTTCACGAGCAAGGTGTCTGTCACCGATGGATCCGCGACAAAGGTCAAGCCCATCGATGACGGGCGACGCCGACCCGCGAGCGCGACCCCGACGTCGCCGGGTTCATCCGGGTCCGGGTACCCGTCGGTCAACGTGTTGTCGGATCCGTCGTCTTCCCCAGCTATCTCGATCTCGGCTACCAGGTCACGCTGTTGGGGGTACAGCACCCCGGTCAGGTAGGCCGCGATGGGAGTGTCGTCGGTCAAGAGCTCGTTCACGCCACCGGCGGGGCCGAGTAGATCCGCGCGAAGACGCTCGTGGATCGCGTCGCGGAGTTCGTAGTGCGCGTTATGCATCGTCGCCTTCTTTTTTCGCTTTAGCCGGCCAACCGCTGAAGGCTCCAAGTCCACATAGTCGCGGTACGCGCCAGACACCCGTATCACCCAGCCCGGCACGTTCTGTGAGTGCGGGGCTGCCAGCCAGCGTTTCCACGGTCTCGACGCACATTCCGGAAATGAGCATCGGCCAACTCCGAACCACGAAATCCGGACCATGCTTGAACAGGGCATGCAGGTCGGCGCGAAACTTCTCCGACGCGATGCCGATGGGCTGGTCGCGGTGGTAGGCGACATAAGGCGGACTCAACCGCTCGTCCGGGGAGTAGTCCGCGCCGCGGCGAAACTCGACCGGGTCACCTGGTCGAACTCGCTGTTGGATGTAGGTTTGAATCGGACTCGCGGAATTGGGCGCGGCGCTCTCCGGAGGCCGGCTGCCGTCGATCTCATCGCCGAGGGCTTCGACCCCACCTCGGTAGAGCCGGTACTTCGGACCGGGTTTCGCGATGTACCAGCGCCCGATCCTCGTGTCCTTGGTCGTCATTCGAAATTTCGACCAAACCTCGTCGATGCTCAGCAGCAGATCCCTGGGTCTGGTCAACGCCACATACAACAGCCGGGCCGCTTCCGCGGCATCGTTATCGGCCGAGCGTCGATATTTCGATGGCCGCACGACTATGACCCGATCGAACTCCAGGCCCTTAGCGCGATGAATCGTCGAGATGACCAGCCTGTCCGCCTGGACGGGGACCAGTTCGTCGGGAATTCGCCGCTCTATGATCGCCTGCCTGATCGCATCGAGCGAGACTGCTCCTCTTCTCCCGCCGCGGCCCCGCTCCATCGACCGCATCGCGCGCCAAAGTTCCTGGGCGGCAGTGTCGTCGGCACCCAGACGCTCTGCGGCGAGAGCTTTCACCTGATCCTCGGTCACCGTCGGCGTCACCGCGTATTCGAAGAGATCGGCCAGCCAGTGCGGGGCCGGGCGGGCCGTGGCGGCCCGCTTGAGGGTGTGCGGCACCCCTTTCGCTCTCAACTTTTCCGAGAGCAAGAGGGCCTGCCCGTTGTCACGGGTGAGGATCGCACAGGTATCCGGGTAGTGCGTCAGATCGTCGAGCACTGATTGATCGTCGAGCGAGCCAATCGGCTCGACTGCGGCTAGTCGACTCGAGAGAGACTGGTAGACGCTCTCGGCATTCTTCCGCCCTAGCTCGTCGCCAGACGACAACTCACTCACCGCCGGTCCCAATGCCAGCGCGGTCGCGGCTTCCGGTGTTCGCGCGCGGAAGTTGCGAGTCAGACGCAGTTCTACGAGGTCGTCCGCGAAGCGCTCACGCAACCAATCGAAGAAGCTCGGTTCCGGGGCACACCCCTTCGAACTCCGCGCTTGCCACGAGTAGATGGCCTGGGCGCTGTCGCCGACGACGGTCAGTCCCGCGTTTGGAAACCGTGCGATCAAGGTCTGAACCATCTGTCGGCGAAGCCCGACCAGATCCTGCACCTCGTCCACGATGATGTGCGCGAGATCGTCCGCGTACCAGTCGTCGGCAAGCCCTCGTTCGACAGCTGTGGTCGCTGCCGCGATTCGGTCATCGAACGGCTGACTCCGCCATTCCCCGGCGGCGTTCACATCCATCAGCAGTGAAGTCGCCCAGGCGTCGAAGGTCTGAACCCGCACGCGCCGAGCGGATTCCGAATGCCGAGCGATGCGGTGAGTCAACTCCCGAACCGCCGCCCGCGAGAAGCTCAGCACCAGGATCTCATGGGCCTTGACCTCGTCGCGTTGTACGAGCGCGTCCAGCCTCCGTACCAATGTGTGCGTCTTACCCGTGCCGGCCCCGGCGGTGACCAGAACGGCGGCATCCCAAGACTGTTCGACGACAACCTGCTGTTCCTCGGTGAGCGGGTAACTGCGTCGATAAACGTCGTCGCTCATCGGCTCGCCCTCCAGAGATGTTCGAATTCGGTGAAGGCGAGGGCTTCGCCGAAGTTCGCGATATTGTCGCGGACGTTGAGAATCAGGCAGGTTGGTTTTCCACCGTTGCGCGGGCCGCGTAATCCGCGGCCGATCATCTGCTGATAGACATTCGGACTGTATACAGGTCGCGCGACCACGACAGCCCGAGTCGCTGGAGCATCGAATCCCTGCGTCAGCACACCGTAATTCGTGAGTACCCGGGTACGGCCGCGACGGAAGTCCTCGATGCGGTCTCGCCGGGTCGTCGGAGCGGTAGCGGAGTCGATCGCCGCCGCGGAGATGCCGCGATCCATGAGCTTCGCGGCCATGAACTTCGCATGCGCCACCGAGGTCGCGAACAGCAGCACCGGCCAGTCGTCCGGCATTCGCTCGATCTCGTTGAGCAACCGGTCATTACGGGCGTGATCGTCCGCGAGTCGCTGTTCCGCGGCTCGCGGCAGAACGCTGAACCTGCTGGCGTCCGCTACTTCTTTCTCGGTGAGTCGCAATTCGCCACCGTCGATTTCACGATGCTCGACCCGGGCCAGTACTCCGAGATCCTGTAGATCCTTGTACGCATCTTCCAGCTCATCGCTGGAGAAGACACCACGATCCAATCGATGGTTGCCGAATCGTTGCACCAACCTGCGAGTTTCATCCTCATTGCGCCCTCGGTAGGCGGTCGCGGTGAGACCGATCAGATGACGTGAGGTCTCGCGCGAAGTAATGCCGAGCTGTTGCAGCAGTCCCGTGTACGAGGGCGCGAGCGCGACGTGTGCTTCGTCGACTATCACCAGTTTCGGATCCCGAAGCCACGCGTAGGCGTCCTTGTCGAGGCAGGCGAGCAGCTTGGCATCGGTCGCCACGACGAGGTGCGGCCCGCTGGTGGTGGGCGTGGACTCGTTCGAAGACCACAGTCGACTGATGACCAGGTCGGCTTCGGCTCCGGTCTTCTCCCACACGAACTTCCAGCTCTGTACAGCCTGCTCGCACAGCTCCTCCGTCTGTGCGATCCACAAAATCGGGCCCGACAGGCCGCCAACATCCTTGAGCCAACGGATGACGCCTTCGGCCGTGACCCGTGTCTTTCCCGCACCTGTGGGCAAACAGAGCATCGCGCGCCGCGGCGTCGGATCGAGCAGCAGCGAAACCAGATTCGAGGCCATACGCTCCTGGTATTCGTGCAAACGTGGGAATTCACGCGGACCTTCAACCACTACGCGCGGGCTGAGGGACACACCCCGGCTGCCCGCGAAGGCCTCGGGGAACCCGAAGTCCGAGACGAACTTCAGCGCGGTGTGCGAGCCGTCGTACTTGACGGGCGCGTCCGGGTATCGCGATGCGATGGTGTTCCGATGGTTCTTGAGTACCTCGTCACCGTGTGCGTTGTAGGCAAGCTCGGCGATCCGGCGCGGTGTGGGGAGTAGTCCAGGGGTATCGACGCGCTCGCTGTCGAGCAGTCCCTCGGGGAGCCCAGTACGGAGCGCCTCCTCTCCGACAAGCAGCAACACCTTGTCGATCACGCTGTCGGCGTCCTTGATTCGCAGAACGGCCTCATTCTGTGCGACCTCGGCCATTCGTTGCCGGTGACGCTCGAGCAGCTTCCCGCATCCCTCGCGCCCCAAGCCCCACCCCAGGACACCATCGATCGCCACCAGCGCGTCCAGTTCGCCCACCGGACCCTGTAGGAGAACGGTGCTGCCCTGCTTTGCCACAGCCAGCGGAGTCGATCGAGCGCCCTTCGGTGTGCGCGTGATCAATTGCAATTCCGTGCAGTACTGCACGGTGCCGATATTCATCCCGAAACGTTGGCGTAGCGCGGGGAACGCCTCGGCCAAGGCAATGGGGTCGCCGTCCGGTACGTGTCTGGTCTCCTTGGAGATCACGTCGGCGGGGCGGAGCATTCCCCAATCGCCGATCATCGTTTCGGCTGCGTCGGTGCCAGGAGCCAGAATCGCGGGACAGCCCTCGAGGACCAAGGTCTCGAAGTCGCTCCGATTACTCGCGACCGCGATCTCGTTGTCCGGTCGGTTGTCCCAGCTGTCGCCGACTCGGCACCGGGTTTCGGTATCTACCGCCTGGAAGACTCTTTCCGGAGCGTGGATCAGGAGGGCGTACGCCTGGCCGATATATTCGTCATCGTCGCTTCGCACAACACGTTCGAGGACGCGTTTCCAGATTCCGGGCGCGACCGCGTCCAGCCGCTCGGCGAGTTCCAGCTTGCGAGCCTTCTCGAGGCCGAGGTCGGCGACCGGAAGAACCGTCGAATGCTGCTTCAAAGCCGGTGAGACACAGGCATTTTTCCGGGCAAGCCCGTGGGACGTTCGGAAATACCCTTCGTTGGTGAGCAACCACGTGAGCGGTGACGGGATGGCCGTGCGCGTCGACGGCTCTCTGCCCAACTGAGATGTCCAATTGCGCACGACGCCTTCATCAGGCATATGCGTGATGAACGCCGCTCGACCCTCCGGCGAGAGCTGACGCAACAGGCGCAAAGGCCCAGCGGTACGTGCTCCCTCGAGATGGAAACGGGATATCGCCGGGCGCGATGCGGTACTACTGAGGTTCGCCTCGCAGTACCGCTCGTACATTGCCGTCCGGTATTCGTCGAACCACTCTTCCTGTTCGGGCCGATGGCCCAAGGTCGGCACCTCGGTGAGACCGAGCGCGAAAAGGCTCGCTCGATCGTCACCGTGGACACGCATATCGACGCCGACGCTCGCGTCCCTGGACCCGTTGGCGGGCACCACCTTTCCGGGAATCAGACAATCTCGCATCGGGCGGATGGCACCATCGAGGGTGCGTACGCACAATACGGACAGCGGGTCGGCGACCTTCTCCTTCACCAAAGCGACGGAACGACTCGAACCTGCGGCGCGGAACAACTCCCAGAACCTCATCCAGGAATCAGGGCCGTAGTCGTCGAATCCTCGATCCACTACCGCCGCGAACCGACCCGAGCGATCCGCCTCGTGCACGCCCAATCGGCCGAGTTTCCCCGCCACCAGCGGCACATCGGCAACGCCGGGGTGGACATACACGAGATCGTCTCGCAGACCGTCGTTTCCGGACCGCCGGAAGACCTCGCCCGCGATCGGTGCCACGAATCCGTTCCGCTCGGTCAGCACGATCTTCGCCAATCGAGCCTCGGCTACCTCGCTGTAGTTCCGCGCGACCATGTCGTCGAGAATCTCGATGGCGACACGGGAAGCCTCGGCCGTCCCGTCACCAACCAGCGCCTCCAGCCATTCCCTGACACCTCGCGGGCTCAGTTTCGCCGCTTCGAGGACGTGACTCACCTTGCCGCGGCGATCGCGCTGATAGTCGATCGAGTGGTGGATCCAATCGGAAGGCCGGCCAGGGTAACTCGCCCATGCGGACAGCCACGGCTTGTCGAGTCCGTCCGGATGGACCTTGATCTGGCTGGGCTCGCGCAACCGTCCATCCTGATCCGGCAGCGAGGGGCGGACCGCCGCGTACTTCCAGACCGACGCGGTCAGTTGCGCGCAGGCCCAGTTCGGTGATTCACGGACGCGTCCGGGCAGCAGCGGAAGGTAGGCGGCGATATCGCGGTCATCGACCAGGCCGGGCAGCGAATCGACTACCAGGCGGGCCGAGGCCTCGATGAGCTCCACATTGAGTTCGCTGCCCCGCAGCAGCGCCTGACGGTCCTCGTTCGTCTTCCACGCGGCATTGAGACAGCCTCGTAGTGTGGTATCGAACTCGGTGGGAAAGAAGGACCAGAAGACACCGCGACCGGTGGGCGGATACATCAGCCCCGCGGGCGAAGGACGGAAATCCGGTACCGCCCAGGAGATATCGATCTCGGGTCGATCATGCAATTCACCCGCGCGGCCACGGACTTCAGCCGATGGCACGTACGTCGTGGAGAAGACCCGCCAGCCTTCCTCGACGGTTTTCGTGCCGGTCTGCACCTCGGTCAGTTTGTGCGACGTGCCCGCGACGCGCATCGCCATTGAGCGACGAAAAATCGGAAGATCGCGGCGATCCTCCAGGACGAGATCACCGACATGGTCGGAGAACAGCTGAAAAGCGTTGGGGAACTTGCGAATATCCGCCGCCAGTCGGTGTGCGGCGCCCGGCAACAGTGGCAGCCGAACGACAGTGGTCGCGTGCCGCATCAATTCGTCGAGTATCGCGTCGGTCGTCCGCTCTCGCACGGCGTCCAGTACACGAGCCATTCGGAGCACCGGGGTCTCACCCGCGTCGGGATGGATGGCGCGGATCACCCCCGCCGACCAAGCCCTGTCGAATCCGAATGATCCTGTGGTACTAAAGAATTGAGGCGTGTCACTGACGGACAACACCGACTTCACGCCTACGCCGAACCGACCGATCTGACCGCCGCGCTTGTGCGAGACCGACATTCGCAGGATGGTGTCGGCACCGCGGGCGGACACCGGCGAACCCTGGTTCGCGCAGTACAGATGCTTCTCGGTGAGAACGACTTGGATCCGACCTCCGCGATCCACCTCGCGCATCTCGTCCGCACCGTTCTGAACAAGCTCGTACAACTGCCGGGATCCGTAGCCGCCCTGGGTGATACGGCGCTCACTGTTGGCGTGTTCCTGAATGAGTCCCGGGTCGGCCCGGTACGACTGCACAACGCGATTCGATTGATCGACAACCGTTCGGGTCACATCCGAGAGGTCGACGGCCGGTTTCGTCACGAGATTCCAACTTCCCGGTACTGATGCACAGGCGACCCGCTGCCCGTCGCGGCTCGAATTCTCATGACATGCCCGCCTGCGGAGTCGACAGTCCCCGACATCATCCCTGTATCCCCAAAGTAGTTGAAGCCCTTGCCGTTCCTCATCGAGGTGCGGGCAATGGATTGTTCATCAGCGACGGCCCACCGCTTGTTACAAGCCCCGCACGGATAGCTGGCGTTGATGACCGGAATAGTGCCAGACGGCACCGACAAGTTGATTCGTGCCCGTTGCCGTTAGAACAGATGTTCGGATACATCATCGTCCGGAATATAGAGCTGACGCCCCACGTACCGAAGATCCATACGGCAATGCTCCGCGATCGCCGATTGCGTCTTCTGATCTTCCGGGGGCAGTACGATTCCCTCCTGCAGCGTGACGATGATCATTGGCCGAGTAGGCATTTCGACGGCGGCCTTCAGCGCGGCCCACACGAGATCGCGAAAGGTGCTCGGCCTTCCCCAACAGACGTATCGCTCTTCCTCCGCAGAGCAGGCGAAGCAGTGCATCGGCTTCTCGCCGACGCTTCCGGGGCGAATCCGCCATTCGGGGCCGAGCGCCGTTTCGATGAGGTAGTCCGGGGGACGGAAGCGACGGACCGCGAACCGAGCCATCGAACCGAATCCCTCTTGCGCCCGGGCGTATTCCTTCATAGGCGTGTCTTTGATCCACGTGGGGATCCGCTGTTCACCCAGATACTCCCGGAGACGGCCGCCAATCGCTGGGTCCGCGGCCCAGCGGCGGTACCGCAGCTTCTTTTCCGTCGCCGGGAGTAACTCCCAATCGAGTTCGGCGGCTTGGCGATAGAGCTCGGCGATCACTCGAGATCGGACGCCTTCGGGTATGTCGGACATCTTCACCAGCCGGTTTCGAACGATCGGAAGCGCTGTTGGTCGACGTCGCGAGTACCCGTCAAGGATATCGGTGGCACGGTATCGACGTCGGGCGTTCACCAGGAATCAGTTCGGTAGTGATATCACGAAAGATGGTGAGCACGAGCACTTTTCGCGCATGGGCCGAGGACAACCTCGGACGTGGAGGCGGTTCCTTCACGCCGCCGAGACAGTCACGATATTGTTTCGCCATGTCAGAACAGCGGAGTGCGGCTAACGCTCAGCGTACGAGCGTAGAGCTCTTCGCCGGGGGCGGCGGTTTGGCGATGGCGGTCGAGAGGGCGGGGTTCCGTCCGCTTCTGTTCAACGAGTTCGCCAAGCGGGCCTGTGAGACGCTGGCCGCCAATGTCGCGACGCCGCTGGACGAGGGCCAGCCTCTGAGGATTCCAGGTCCTGGCGAACGGCCGCCTCTGGTCGTCGGAGATGTACGAAAGCTCGACTTCGACTACCTTCAGGGAAACGTCGACGTCCTCGCGGGCGGGCCGCCCTGCCAGCCCTTCTCACTTGGTGGAATCGGGCGGGGCGACGAGGATGACCGGAACGGGTTTCCGCACATGTTTCGCGCTATCCGCGAGATGCGACCGAAGGCCGTGATCTGCGAAAACGTACGCGGGTTGTTGAGACCGTCGTTTCGACCATACTTCGAATACATCGAGCGTGAACTCGCACTTCCATTCCAGGTGCGTGCCGAAGGCAGCGATTGGCGTGACCACGACATGGCGTTGCGACGCATGCTCGCAAAATGCAACTTGCCCGATGACGAGCGCTACGACGTGGAGCATTTCGATGTCAACGCCGCCGACTACGGCGTACCGCAGATCAGGCACCGAGTCATTCTCGTGGCCTTTCGCCGTGATCTCGGCGTCGACCTGAAACGTTTTCGACGTTTGGTCGCACCAAGATTCTCGGACAACAGTCTGTACGAAGACATGGCGGACGGCAGCTATTGGGCCCGCCATCCGGAAGTGCCGCGGAAGGTTCGCGAACGCGTGATGGCACGACAGCCCGCGCAAACGACTCTCCAGTCCAGCTCGGAACGACTCCCGCCTTGGCGAACGCTGCGCGATGCGATCAAAGGCATCGACGGTCAGCCGCCCTTGCCTCGAATCAGGCCCGAACATCTCGACCGCCGGGAACGAAATCTTGGTGGCTTCACCGACCACATCGGCTGGCCTGACGCGCGAATATACCCGGGCCATACCCCCAACGAGTTGGACCGCCCGGCCAAGACCGTCAAGGCGGGGGTTCACGGCGTTCCAGGCGGAGAATCCGTCGTGTTGCTCGATGACGGAACGCACAGGTACATGACTGTGCGTGAAACGGCCCGCGTGATGACGTTTCCTGATGATTGGCGACTCGAAGGTCCGAGGAGTGAGAAGATGCGACAGTTGGGCAACGCTGTTCCGGTGCTGCTCGGGCAAGCGTTCGCCGAGGCTGTCGCGATTGCTCTCGCCGAAGCGGAATCGACTGGGTAGAACTGAACACGATGACACGTCAGACGGATTCGCCACCTGACCGGGCGGCGCGGTTCCCAGTCGGGCGCGGTCGCACGGCCAGCGTCGCGGAGCAGGATCGTGCCGCCGGCGGCCGCGAACAGCGCTTGGTGGATTTGGGCGATGGTCGGTTCGTGCGAGCGTCGATTGTCTTGAAGCGACAGTCCACCACAGGTCGAGTTCGCGCCTACCTCCGTTGGGCGGACAAGCGAAAGACCACGACCAGGCTAGTTGGTGAAGTAGACGGCGCAACTCGGCGACGCGACCTCGAACAAGGCTGGCGACTCGCACACGAACGGCATCTGATTCCGAGAACCACTGCGCCGAGAACCTCGTGGGCTAGTACACCGGCCGTCCGATCGGTAATGCGCGCCAATCGCAACAAGGATACGCGACCGGAACTCGCACTCCGTGCCGCGATTCGCGCTCACCGGCTCGGGTATCGGGTGGACACCAGGCCCGTCCGAGCCATCCGCCGCAGAGCGGATGTCGTCTTTCTCGGACCGAAGGTCGCAGTGTTCTGCGATGGGTGTTTCTGGCATGGCTGTCCCGAGCACTACCGCCCGTCTCAGAAGAATCGAGAGTTCTGGGATACCAAAATCGAGGGCAATCGACGTCGCGATCGGGAGACCGACCGCCTCCTGACGGAGGCGGGGTGGCGTGTCGTCCGAGTGTGGGAGCACGAAGACCCCGAAGTCGCGGCCGATCGAATCGCCGAGATCGTCGTTGCACGCCGCGGCGATCCTCCTGCGGGCCGATAGTTCCTCCACCTATAGCCCGGTGGTTACCCGGTCGATAATGGCGGCATCCTGCGAAGAGTCGATCGTGGTGAACCGCAGTAGTTTGTTGTCATCGCCGATCGCGGTCACGGGCGCCGCGAATCCGAAGCCCATCACAACCTTTCGGAGATCAATGCGACCGTCATCGGCGATCTCCACCGCATGGTCGGGCTCGACGATCGGAAACAGCATCACGACCCCGCGACGGTCGGCGACGAAACTCTCCGTGACAGGATCACCCGAATTCGCAACCCCACCCGCGATCCGGGTCGCCACCGCGCTCTGTTTCGGCTCGCTCACCCGGCTGAACATCGAATCGCGCGTGCGGCCGCGTTCCCACCAGTCGAAGCGCCGCCCGCTCGCATCGAGGACGATACCCTTCGCATGCCGAACCCGTTGCGGCGCGAGAACTATCCACTCGTCGACGCCTTTGCGCGGGCCGCTCGTGATGTCGCGCAGATACTCGAGATGAGGCGTGAACAGTGATGGGACGCGCCAGCGCAACGATTCGAGAATGTCGAGGAACTCGTTCGGATCGAGACGGCCGGTCAGCGCTTGGAACCTGTGCGCGACGTTCTCCTCGGGGATCAAGTACCTGAATTCTGTTGGCGCGGCTTCGAGTCGAGCCAACACCGGTGCCCACAGTTCCGCGTTGTGACGCAGATCCGGACCGGGCTTGGGATAGTCGTAGAACTCCTTCCAGCGCCCGGGTGAACGCACCTCGACCAGGCGAGCGTTGTACATCTTGTTGGGGCTGGTCGGTTTCAGCCACGGCAGGTGCTGGGAGACCAGTGGCGGGACCTGCGCGGGCGTGATCTGCGGCGTGCCGTCGACCATGGCGGCGTACTGCTCCAGCTCGTCACGAAAGCTCTCCTCGTCAAGGCAAACGGCTTCGAATGCCTTGTAGAGGTCGATACCGCGTTTGCCGTGCTCTTCCTCGCGCCCGATGTACAACCGCACCAGGTCCCGGTAGCCCGGCCGGAACCCGAACCATCGGCCCATTTGCATCAGGGCTGATGCGTTGTTCGCTCGCCGACGGAAGTAGGTGACCGTCAACCCCTCCACCGTGAAGCCCCGGGAGAGCTTCTGCCCGCCGATCAGAATTTTCCAAATCGAGCGGCGATCGAAATCCGCTGTGCCGGTTTCGAGATCTTTGTCGCCGTTCACGACAATGATCGGTTGCTGGTCTCCACCGATGTTCATGACTGCCGGACCGATGAACGCAGAGAGGGCCTCGAACGAGGCCGGCACGGCGTGGCCCTCTGCACGGACGGCCGAGACCGGGGCAATGTCGGTCTCGAACAGTTCACGCAGCCGCTCGTGTCCGGTCGAGCTGGAATAGCCCGACTGCCACCACAATTGGGTAACACGCCCGAGCAGTTCTCGGTGGCTCTCGACCCAGTTCGATTCGTGGATGAGCATCGTGTGGTGGCGGAAGTGGTCGAGCTCGAGGCCCTCGGCGTCGATGCGATACAGCTTCATCGCGGCTGTGAGCACGAACATGTCGATCGCGCGCCGCAACGGGCCGGTATCGTCATCGTCGGCAACCACGACATCGCGCACATGTGCCAGTTCGTTGGACGTCGCGAAGGTACGCTCCTCGTCCGAGAGATCCGATTCCAGGTCATGGAAGTCGGCCGCACCCATGTAGCCCTGGGGTCGGTCGAGCGAAATAATGAAGTCCTTGGGGAAGATGTCACCGGTGTCGCTGGGATCTATGAAGACGTTCGCGTAAGGCGTTGCCGTATAGCCGATGTACTGCGCACGCGGCAGCATTCGCAACAACTCCGAGATCTTTTCGTTGATCGCGGTTCGCTCGGCATCGGGCTTCGGCCGCGATGTGTTCACCGAAGCCTCGTCGGATTCATCATCGATGATCAACACGGGAATCTCGTCGAGCGGCGTGCGAATCTTCTTGAGATCCTTCACAAGTTTGGTGAGAACCGCCTTGTTCTTCTTGACGACCATCAGACGCGCGGCCGCGCGGTGCAGGTTTTGCGGATCGTAGAGCGGAAGGGCCGGCTCCCGCTTCTCGAACTCCAGAGCCACAATCCCCTGCAACAGGCTCTGGTAATCGTCGTACCGGGTTGTCAGGCGATGGATATCGAAGCCACCCAATGCCGAAGGCGCGGCACCGAATTCGACGAACTTTCGTTGGATCCACTCCGGATCATCGGCGTAATCGGATTCGTATTCGCTGGCCCCACGCAGGACGTTCTCTCGCCCCACCAGCTCTTTGTCCAACCGCCGTTGGGTTTGGTCGCGCAACAGATTCAATGTCCCGCCGAGAACGATGACCAATCGGTAGCCGGCGTCGATGGCTCGCGCGATCACACCGGTGAAGTTGGCGGTCTTGCCCGACTGGACGTAACCGACAACCAACCCTTTCGATTGGTACGCCTCAGGTCGCGTCGGATCCGACAGTCGCTCGACCACCGCTTCGGTCGACATATCGAGCCCAGCGATCGCTTCGTCGGACCAACCCTTACGGGCCAATAGCCCCGTATAGAGCGGCCAGTACCAGGATTGGCCCTGATGCAGGGAATACCACGGCACAAATTCGTTGCTGATGACAACCGGCACGGCCGCCTTGATCACCGGGACCACCGCTTCGAGCAGCTTGGCCGTGCCCGGTTCGAGATCGAGTTCGCGGTAGATATCTCCTCGCCGTTCGTCAGTGCACGGCAGCGCGGTTGACCACAGCTGATTCGTGGCGAAATCCCAGGCGCGCAATTGCTTTCGCCACAACGCCACGACCGAGTCACCGGGTGTGGCGGACAAAAGTACCTGGCGGAAATCCTCTTCACTAGCGAAGGCACCGGACCCAGGTAGGTCTTCGGCCTGGTAACGCATAGCCCGTAGCAGACGTTTGGGTTTACTGCCCGCCATGTCCGAAAGCACGGAGGAGTGCAGCGCGATTCGTAGCTCCATATCGATCGCCTACTCCGGGTCTCTCTCGTCGAGTCGATTCTGTTCCGCTCGGGCCGCGGCAACGAGTACCGACTGCCACAGCGCCAACGTGTCGCGTTCCCGGCTCCCCGCGCGTTCTCGCTGGAAGACCTCGTGCAGCATGAGATAGAGCAGCGACTTGATCATCGGCGCGTCGTTGAGTCCGCCACGACGGCCGCCAAGGATCGCCGAGCGGTAGCGCTGATTCAGGAGAATCGCCCGGCCCTCGCGATCGATGTCGAAGAAGATCTCGCCTTCCAGGTTCCGCCACTGAACCGTGATCGGCTCCTCCCCGATAAGGTAGGGCAACTCCTCCGAGATCGCCTCTCGCACAGCTGGTTCGATCCCTTTTCCGGGCGGAATTACCGGCTTGCGCTCGACGCCCGCACGCTTACGCGCCTCGCGGTACGTCCTATCAGCAACCGTCATGTACTGCGCGAAGGTCACGCCCTCGTCATCGACCGCGTGGTCGACGGCCGCGATGAACTCTGGCGAGACCTCGACGCCATCCTTCTTGACCGTGAGACGGAAGACATCACTCGCTTGCGGCGGTAGCTCGACTGCGACCCGCGCCAGGGCTAAATGCTGCTCGGCCTGACGGTAGTTGTTCCATCCGCCAGCCTGTACGAGCCGATCGTTGCGATAGAGGTAGAAGCCCTGAGTGTTCTGCAACGAACCGATCGCACGGAATTGTGGCAGCGAGGATTTCGGCGGCCAGATGTGGGCGTTCAATCGCGCGATACCCACGGATGGAAGTTCCAGCTTGAAGGTTCGAGGATACTCTGCGGCGCCACTCACCGGATATCCGAACGGGTCCATCGGCAGGACACCGAAATCCATGACGACTGTGCCGGTGGCGATGTCCTCTACGGCAATGGTGATATTGAAATCCTCGCGAGCCAGGTACCGATGCAACTGCAACCCGAGGTGCATGCTGAGTGAGTTGATTACCCTCGAAAGGTACCGCTCGGTCTGCTCAGAGCCGCCGTTGCGCGGGAAGTCTTTCACACCGTCCCATCGAATGACGGTGCCCTGCCACAGAATTGGATTGCCGTTGTAGCGATCGGTCAACGACTGCGCATAGGCCGGTTCCACGATGTCGCACTGGAAACCCGCCTTCGCACGCTCCATCACCCACCGACGGCCCACTGGGCGGCTGGTCCTGGTCCGGCTCACCACCGTGACTGCCGCCGCGTGGCTGAGCGACGCGGACTTGAGGCCGGTACCGAACATGCCCAGTGCGCCGTCGCGATACTGACGACGACCGCCGACAGTCATGGCCACATCCAGCTCGCCCTCGGTCATACCGCAACCGTCATCGATGACTAGCAGGCTGATCAGCCGGTCTCCGTCCCGAAGGAAGTGGATCACTACATCTTTGGCACCAGCATCGATCGAGTTGTCCACCAGGTCGGCGATCGCGGCTTCGAACCCATAGCCTTGACTGGTCAGGGCCTCCATGTAGCGCGGGTCTGGCGGCAGATGCTTACTACCCGTTGTCGGAACGTCGAACTTCCAGCCATCCGCCATAAACCACCCCGATACTACGCACGCGCCGACACAGGTCCCTCGCTGTACAGGGCCTCGGTGAAGCATACGATCCGCATCGGGGGTTGTTACATGTCGAATTGTGCCAATTCGACCGCACTCGGCGAGTCGTCCGATGCCTTCGATCCCGGCCGCCGGAAGCTCGGGTCCAGGGACGTAGGCGTTGGCGCGCAGCGGTTCGGCAATGAAGCGGACGACCGTCGGGCCGGGCTCACAAACAGAACGTCCGACGCCCGGCCCGGCCAGGTCAGATACCGGTGGCGAGAGCTCTCATACACCGCACCGCAGTGGCGGCGGGGCTGCTGGTTCCGGCCGCCGAGGTGTCTAGTGCCCACTCCTCCAGTCCGATGCGGATCGCCCCGGCTGCTGCTGCGGCGAGTAGGCGCACCCGTAGTGGGTCTGCGCCTGGTCCGGCCAATTCGGCTAGGACACGCGATAATTCGCGTTCGGCTTCCATGTTGATGCGGTGCCATACTGCTCGTAGGGCGGCGTCGGATTCCATGGCGCGTAGTAGGCCTCGGGTCAGTTCCAGGTCTTCGGTGTCGTCGACGGACATGGAGCGGACGGCGGCGGCTTGCAGTTCGTTGACCCTGGGTAGTCGGCGGGGGCCCGCGGCGATGATCTCGAGCCAGCGTTGTGCGCCGGTGGCGAGCATGGGTTCCACCGCGTCTTCCTTGGTGCGGGAGTAGCGGTAGAAGGTGCGCAGGCCGATGCCCGCGGCGGCGGCGATCTCCTCGGCGGTGACGTCGGCGGTGCCGCGGTCGGCGAAGAGGCGGGCGGCCGTGCGGGCGATCTCGAGGCGGGTCTCGGTCTTGCGACGCTCGGCCAGAGTCGTACGAGGGGTGGTCACAACACCTCCTTTCAGGGCGGATATGTCCGATCCTAGTCTCCGGATGCCACGGTGGCACGCTGTGCCATGTCGGCGTAGCGTGTCATAGGGCAGGGGGCCGAGAATCAGAGGAGAACATCGCAATGGAGCGTTTCACCGATCGCCGCGTTTTGATCACCGGCGCGGGCTCCGGCATCGGCCGGGCCACCGTGCATCGGATTCTGAGCGAGGGCGGGCGCGTCGTGGCCGCCGATATCAACGAGAACGGGCTCGCGGAGACCGCCAAGCAGGCCGCGGCGAAGGGAAATGCCGAGCGGCTCACCACGGTACGGCTCGATATCGGCGATGAGCAGTCGGTTCGGGCGGGCGTCGCCGAGGCGGTGGAGACGCTGGGCGGACTCGACGCGCTGATCAACGCCGCGGGCATTCTGCGGTCGGCGCACACCCACGAGATGCCGCTCGAGGACTTCAACCGGATCATCACCGTCAATCTCACCGGCACCTTCCTCATGATCCGGGAGGCGCTGCCGACGCTGCTGGCCTCCGACAAGGGTGTGATCGTGAACTTCACCTCCACCTCGGCGTTCTTCGCGCATCCCTACATGGCCGCCTACGCCGCGTCGAAGGGTGGGATCATGTCCATGACCCACGCGCTCGCCGCCGAGTACAGCAAGCAGGGCCTGCGCGTGGTCGCCGTAGCGCCGGGCTCGATCTCCAGCGATATGACCGACGGCAAGGGCCCGGGCCTGCCCGAGGACGCCGATATCGGCCTGTTCATGAAGCTCATGCCGGGCATCGGCCAGGGCTTCGCCTCCCCCGATACCGTCGCCGGTGTGGTCGCCATGCTGGCCTCCGACGACGGCGCGTTCATCACCGGCACCGAGATCCGTATCGACGGCGGCACGCACTACTGAGCCGCGGCCACCCCGTCGAGGACCAGCTCCAGTCCGAAGGCGAAGTCCTCGTCGGGGTCGGCGGCGATCTCGGGTGCGGTGAAGACACCCGAGGCGAAGAGCGCGGCGGCATCGGGAAAGCGCTGCGGATCAACGAGGTCGACGAGGGCGCCGCTGTAGGCGCGCAGGGCGCCCGCTTCGTCGAGATCGACTGCGCTCCTTGCCTGTTCGAGTTGACGGGCGGTGATGAAGGCCTGCCGCACGTAGCCGCCGACCACCGTGATCACGCCGATCTTGGCGGGCCAGTCCAGGGCGGTGCCGCGCAGTGCCCGCAGGCCCGCGTCCATCCAGGCCATGGCGTGCGGGCCCCGCGGCGGACCGCTGATCGGAAGTTCGGTGATCCAGGGGTGGCGGCGGTACACCGCCACTTGCGCTTCGGCCCAGCCGCGTAGGGCCGATCGCCAATCCGCCACCGCCGCAAGCGTTTCCGGCGGCGGACCGAATGCCGCGTCACCCATCAGGACCATGAGCTCGTCCTTGGAACCGATGTGCCGGTAGAGCGACATCGGCGTAACCTCCAGTGCCGCCGCGATTTTCGGCAGCGTCGCCCCCGCCAGACCGTCTCGGTCGGCCAGTTCTACCGCGACATCGACCACTCGGTTCACATCCAGTGCGGCCGGTCGGCCGAGCTTGGCCCCCATCGGCAGCCGCCACAGGCGCGCCAGATCATCGGGCACCTCGGCCATGCGCTCTCCTTCGGTTCAGGTCTCGCCAGATTCCGATTTCCAGCTTAGTATGCCTCTTATAGTTTAAGTCATATACTAATGCTGGAGACGTCATGGATTCCCTGCGCCGCACCACCGCGCTCGCCGCCCTGTTCGGGGCCGTCGTCACCCTGATCGAACTACCGCTCTACTTCCTCTACGGCGGACCCCCGCCCGACTGGAACATCTTCACCCGCAGCCTGTTCGGCCTGCTCGGCCTGACCGCCTTCGTGGTGTTCATGAACGGCTTCGCCTACCTGGTGCGCCGCGCCGACGCCGCCTACGACTGGGTGGGCGGACTCGCCGCGACGGCCGGGTTGATGTGGGTGACAGTCGCTTTCGTCTCCACGGCCTTCGAGGTCGGCGCGGCCATCCAGGCCACCGAGCCCATCGACCCGACCATCAGCGTGTCAGGCACCTACATCCTCTACGGCTCCACCTCACGGCTGCTCGAGACGGTCTTCTTCACCGCCTTCGGCGTCGCCGTACTGCGCACGCGCCTACTGCCGGAGTGGACCGCCAAATCCGCCTTCGTCATGGCCGCGATCAATATCGTCTTCGTACCGTCGCTGTTCTTCGGGAACACCCCGGCGAACTTCTACGCCGCCAACGGCTGGGGCACCACCGCCACGGTGGGCGGGCTCACCATGCTGTGGCTGCTCGCCATCGGCGTGGCCCTGACCCGCGCGCCCGCACCACTCCCCCACGCCGCGACCAGGACGAGTCATACCTGAGAACGACCCAAACCCTGAAGTTTTCCGAATTCGTGCCAGCACCATGGGCTTTCATCCGCGATTGGGGCACAGTAGCAAACCATGAAGTCGACCGAAAACCGTTCTCCCCGACGCAGACTGGCCCGACTAGCGGTCGCCGGTGCGATCGCCGCGATTCCCCTTGCCGCGCTGGCCGCTCCGGCCTCGGCGGAGATCACCGTCGAACCCGAGCTCACCGAGGTCACCCGACCGCACTTCGACAACAATCCCTGGAACAACCCGCACAACCACGATCGGTTCCACGATCACGACCGCTTCCACGACCACGACCGGTTCCACAACCCCAACCGCTGGGACGACGACTGCGACGACGATCGCGGCCCCAACAATCAGTTCCGCAATATCCTGCCCCGCGGATCCTTCGGCAGCAGCTAGTCACACACACGAAAAGGCCCGGCACCCAAGGGATGCCGGGCCTTTTCTAGCGAAAACCTTACGCGGTCTCGGTGATCGGGCGATCAACCCAGCTCATCAGGCCGCGCAGCTTGGCGCCGGTGACCTCGATCGGGTGCTCGGCGTTGGCCTTGCGCAGACCCTCGAGCTCCTTGTTGCCGCCCTCGACGTTGGCGACCAGACGCTTGACGAAGGTGCCGTCCTGGATATCGGCCAGGATGGCCTTCATGCGCTCCTTGGTACCGGCGTCGATGACGCGCGGGCCCGACAGGTAGCCACCGAACTCGGCGGTGTCGGAGACCGAGTAGTTCATGCGCGCGATGCCGCCCTCGTACATGAGGTCGACGATCAGCTTCAGCTCGTGCAGCACCTCGAAGTAGGCCATCTCGGGGGCGTAGCCCGCCTCGACCATGACCTCGAAACCGGTCTTGACCAGTTCCTCGGTGCCGCCGCAGAGCACGGCCTGCTCACCGAAGAGGTCGGTCTCGGTCTCTTCCTTGAAGGTGGTCTTGATGACACCGGCGCGCGCGCCACCGATGGCGGCGGCGTAGGACAGCGCCAGCGCCTGGCCCTCGCCCTTCGGGTCCTGGTCCACGGCGATCAGGGCAGGAACGCCCTTGCCGTCGACGAACTGACGGCGCACCAGGTGGCCGGGGCCCTTCGGGGCGACCATGGCGACGGTGACGTTGGCCGGAGCCTTGATCAGACCGAAGTGGATGTTCAGGCCGTGGCCGAAGAACAGCGCGTCGCCGTCCTTGAGGTTGGGCTCGATGTCGTTGGTGAAGATGGAGGCCTGCGCGGTGTCGGGCGCGAGGACCATGATCACGTCGGCCCAGGCGGAGACCTCGGCGGGGGTGCCGACGGTCAGACCGGCCTCTTCGGCCTTCGGGCGGGACTTGGAGCCCTCGGCGAGGCCGACGCGCACGTCGACGCCGGAGTCGCGCAGGCTCAGCGAGTGGGCGTGGCCCTGGCTGCCGTAGCCGATGACCGCGACCTTGCGGCCCTGGATGATCGACAGGTCAGCGTCGTCGTCGTAGAACATCTCGACTGCCACAGTGGTTCCCTTCTGATGAACTGTCCCCGCTCGGGGATAAGTTGTGCGCGTTCGCCGCGCGGTGGTTTTTCATTGCTATGTGGTTGGATCCCCGCCCGCGCGGGGAGCGACGCCGACCGCCTCGTCGCGTCGCCGTGGTCGACGGCTCGTCCCCGCTTGTGGCGGGGATTTCTCGATGAACCTATCGCGTCGCGGTAATGGACTTGGGTCCGCGTCCCACGGCCACCACACCCGACTGCACGATCTCGCGGATGCCGTACGGCTCCAGCATGCGCAGCAGCGCGTCGAGCTTGGAGCGGGTGCCCGTGGCCTCGACGGTCAGCGCGTCGGGCGAGACGTCGATCACCTTGGCGCGGAACAGGTTCACCGATTCGATCACCTGCGTGCGCACGCTGGCGTCGGCGCGCACCTTCACCAGGATCAGTTCGCGGGCGACGGAGGAGTCCGAATCCTGCTCCACGATCTTGATGACGTTCACCAGCTTGTTGAGCTGCTTGGTGACCTGCTCGAGCGGCAGATCCTCAACGGTCACAACGATTGTCATACGCGAGATCTCGGGGATCTCGGTCCCGCCGACCGCGAGCGACTCGATATTGAAGCCGCGGCGGGAGAACAGGCTGGCGACGCGCGCGAGCACGCCCGGCTTGTCCTCCACCAGCACGGAGAGGGTGTGGGTGGTGCTCATTCCTCGGTCCCCTTCTGGGCAGCGCGCTCGTGCGACATCGCCTCGTGGATGATGGCCGGTTCGGCGGCGGACTCGTCCTCGTCGAAGAGCGGACGGATGCCGCGCGCGGCCATGATCTCGTCATTGGACGTACCGGCGGCGACCATCGGCCACACCTGCGCGTCCTTGCCGACGATGAAGTCGATCACCACGGGGCGGTCGTTGATGGACTGCGCCTCGCGGATGGCGGCCTCCACATCCTCTTCCTTCTCCACGCGAATTCCGTGGCAGCCCAAGGCTTCCGCGAGTTTCACGAAGTCGGGGATGCGCAGCGTGTGGGTGCCCAGATCGGTATTGGAGTAGCGCTGTTCGTAGAACAGGGTCTGCCACTGCCGCACCATGCCCAGATTGCCGTTGTTGATCAGCGCGACCTTGATCGGCACGCCCTCGACGGCACAGGTGGCCAGCTCCTGATTGGTCATCTGGAAGCAGCCGTCACCGTCGATGGCCCAGACCTCGCGGTCCGGCGCGCCCATCTTCGCGCCCATGGCGGCGGGCACGGCGTAGCCCATGGTGCCGAGGCCACCGGAGTTCAGCCAGGTGCGCGGCTTCTCGTACTTGATGAACTGCGCGGCCCACATCTGGTGCTGGCCGACACCGGCGCAGTAGATGGCGTCGGGTCCGGCCATCTGGCCCAGCTTCTCGATGACGTACTCCGGCGACAGCGAACCGTCGCTGGGGGTCTTCCAGCCCAGCGGGTACTGCTTGCGCACGCCGTCGAGGTAGGTCCACCACTCCGAAAGCGCCAGCAGCGGAGCGTCTCCCGCGGCCGGGTCGGCCTTGAGGGTCTCGATGAGCTCGGTGATGACCTCGCGGCAATCGCCCACGATCGGGACGTCGGCGTGCCGGTTCTTGCCGATCTCGGCCGGGTCGATATCGGCGTGGATGACCTTGGCGTTGGGCGCGAAGGAGTCCAGCTGGCCGGTGACGCGGTCGTCGAAGCGCGCGCCCAGGGTGATGAGCAGATCCGAGCGCTGCAGGGCCGCGACCGCGCCGACGGTGCCGTGCATTCCGGGCATACCCATGTTGAGGGTGTGCGAGTCCGGGAACGCGCCGCGCGCCATCAGGGTGGTGACGACCGGAATGCCGGTCAGCTCGGCCAGTTCCAGCAGTTCGGCCGAGGCGTCGGCCTTGATGACGCCGCCGCCGACGTAGAGCACGGGCGACTTGGCGTCCATGATCATGCGGGCGGCCTCGCGCACCTGCTTACCGTGCGGCTTGGTAACCGGGCGGTAGCCGGGCAGGCGCATCTCCGGCGGCCAGCTGAAGGTGGTCTGGGCCTGGAGCACATCCTTCGGGATGTCCACCAGCACCGCGCCCGGGCGACCGGACGAGGCCAGGTGGAACGCCTCCGCGATGATGCGCGGAATGTCGAGGCCATCGGTGATCAGGAAGTTGTGCTTGGTGATCGGCATGGTGATGCCGGAGATATCGGCTTCCTGGAAGGCGTCGGTGCCGATCAGCGAGCGGCCCACCTGACCGGTGATGGCGACCAGCGGCACGGAGTCCATCTGGGCATCCGCGATCGGGGTGACCAGATTGGTCGCGCCCGGGCCGGATGTGGCCATACACACACCCACCTTGCCGGTTGCCTGGGCGTAGCCGGTCGCGGCGTGCCCCGCGCCCTGCTCGTGGCGGACGAGGACGTGGCGGACCTTGGTGGAGTCGAAGAGCGGATCGTAGACGGGAAGGATCGCACCGCCCGGAATACCGAATACCGTGTCGGCTCCGAGCTCTTCGAGCGATCGGACGACCGACTGCGCGCCGGTGACCCGCTCGGGCGGGACCTGTCGGCGGTTCGGTGTGGTCGCGGCCGCGGGCGGCTGCGAGGGCGCGGGCCTGCGGGCGGAGGGCCCGGGCCGGGCGGTAGGTGCGCTCACCGTCTTGGTTCCTTACTGCTTGTCGTTCCCACACTTGCCTGAACACAAAAAAGCCCCCGACAGCCAGTGGCTGTTCGAGGGTGGCGCGTCGCAGCTGCGAGCTGACGTAAAGAGCTACATCGTCGGCCTCAGCGCTGGACGCGCCGACCGATTACGAGTCGCTCGATTCGATTCACGCGCTCGACGGTATGTGCGCGCAAGTCGTTCAGTCAAACTTCTGACCAATGGTGTCCCATTATGTGAGACAGAGCGGTTGTTCGGGTTCAATCACCACAATGCGAGGATGGGGGTGTGTCATCACCGCATCAGTCCGTGCCACCAGGTCGATCGTCCCATACGCCCGCCGAGGGATCGGACACGGGTGCCTTCCCGGTTGTCCAGTTCCGCAGTGACTGGCTGTGGCTCTCGGCCATCTTCGTCCTACCGCTCGCGATCACCTGGCCGCTGTGGGCGACCAGGCTGAAGACGGTGGTCAGAGCCGAGGGACTGGAGCTACGCGGGCTGCTGCGCACCCGCCAGGTGCCGTGGTCGCGGATCTCCGGCGTCCGCATCCCGGGATTCGGCCGGGTGCACGCGACGCTGACCGACGGGAGTGAGATCGCTCTCCCCGGACTCGATTTCGGACGTATCCGGCAATTCATTCGCGCGACGCGCGGGCACGTGGCGGATCCGGGCGTGCGCGTGATCGCGGTGTCGCGGCTCGCGCACCTCGCGGTGTTCGTGGTGTTCCTGGGCGCGATCTTCCCGTTCTCCGGCTGGCCGCAGGTGCTGTGGGTGCTGTTCGTGATTCCGCTCGCGCTGTCGGTGTGGGTGGAGCGCACCCGGACCAAGGTGTCGGACGCGGGCCTGGATCTGCGGACCGTCTTCGGACAGCGGCACGTGGACTGGGCGCAGGTGAAGGGGCTGGAGATCCCCAAGCGCGGATTCCTGCGACTGGACCTGACCGACGGCTCCAAGGTCGCCATGCCCGCCGTCGGGTACGACCGCTTGGCCGATCTGGTGGAGGCGTCCGGCGGACGTATCCCGGATCCGTTCATCGAGCCCGAGGACGCGGACGCGGCGGCCGAGGCGGCCACCGACGACGACACCGAGACGACGAACGGCGAAGCCACCGACACCGCGAACGGCGAAGCCACCGAGACCAACTCGGGAGCGGCGGCCACCGACGCGGCGACCACGACGGACACACCGGCTCGAGCCGAGAGCAAGGGCGACCGCTAGCACCGCCCGGACGCCGCATTCGATCGACGCACTCGCCCCCTCTCCCCGTGTGGAGAGGGGGCGAAGTCGTATGAGAAGTCGTACAAAGGGTGCGGAATTGCGCGGTGGGCGTAGGCGGTTGATAACGGCGGAGTAACGTGGACTGGCCGCCGAACCCGTTCGGCGCAGTCGCTCCAGCCCTGCGACGAGACCTCGAGGAACTGTCAATGCCACCGCTTCGCTCACGCACCACCACCGCCGGACGCAATGCCGCGGGCGCGCGCGCCCTCTGGCGTGCCACCGGCCTCACCGACTCCGACTTCGGTAAGCCCATCGTCGCCATCGCGAACTCCTACACCCAGTTCGTACCCGGCCACGTGCACCTGAAGGACGTCGGCGAGATCGTGGCGGACGCGGTGCGGGCCGCGGGCGGCGTGCCGCGCGAATTCCACACCATCGCCGTGGACGACGGCATCGCCATGGGACACGGCGGCATGCTGTACTCGCTGCCCTCGCGCGAGATCATCGCCGATTCGGTGGAGTACATGGCCAATGCCCACACCGCCGACGCGCTGGTGTGCATCTCCAATTGCGACAAGATCACCCCGGGCATGCTGAATGCCGCTATGCGGCTGAACATTCCGGCCGTGTTCGTCTCCGGCGGGCCGATGGAGGCCGGTAAGGCCGTGGTCGTCGACGGCGTGGCGCAGGCCCCGACCGACCTCATCACCGCCATCTCGGCGAGCGCCTCGAGCGCCGTCAGCGACGAGGGCCTCGACGAGGTGGAGCGCTCCGCCTGCCCGACCTGCGGCTCCTGTTCGGGCATGTTCACCGCCAACTCCATGAACTGCCTCACCGAGGCGCTGGGCCTGGCGCTGCCGGGCAACGGCTCCACCCTCGCCACCCATGCCGCCCGCCGCGCGCTGTTCGAGCGGGCCGGGCGCACCATCGTGGATATCGCCAACCGCTGGTACCGCGACGACGACGCCTCGGTGCTGCCGCGAAATGTGGCCAACGCGAAGGCGTTCCGCAATGCCATGGCCCTGGACGTGGCCATGGGCGGTTCCACCAACACCGTGCTGCACACCCTCGCCGCCGCGCAGGAGGGTGAGATCGACTTCGACTTGCAGACCATCGACGAGATCTCGCGTCGGGTGCCGTGCCTGTCCAAGGTGTCGCCGAACTCCGACTACCACATGGAGGATGTGCACCGCGCCGGTGGCATTCCGGCCATTCTGGGTGAGCTGCGCCGCGGCGGACTACTCGAGACCGAGGTGACCACCGTGCACACCGCCTCGTTCGACGAGTGGCTCGACACCTGGGATATCCGCTCCGGCAAGGCTTCCGAGGAGGCCGTAGAGCTGTTCCACGCCGCGCCGGGCGGGGTGCGCACCACCGTGCCGTTCTCCACCGACAACCGCTGGTCCTCGCTGGACACCGATGCCGAGGGCGGCTGCATTCGCGATATCGCGCACGCCTACACCGTGGAGGGCGGGCTGTGCGTGCTGCGCGGCAATATCGCTCCCGACGGCGCGATTCTCAAGACCGCGGGTATCGACGAGGATCTGTTCACCTTCGAGGGTCCGGCCGTGGTGGTCGAATCCCAGGAAGAGGCGGTCTCGCTGATTCTCGGCAAGAAGATTCAGCCGGGCGATGTGGTCGTGGTGCGCTACGAGGGGCCCGCGGGCGGTCCCGGTATGCAGGAAATGCTGCACCCCACCTCGTTCCTGAAGGGCATGGGGCTGGGCAAGGTGTGCGCGCTCATCACCGACGGCCGGTTCTCCGGCGGCACCTCGGGTCTGTCCATCGGACATATTTCGCCCGAGGCCGCCTCCGGCGGAACTATCGGCCTCATTCAGAACGGCGACCGGATTCGTATCGACGTGCACACCCGTGCGCTGGAAGTTCTCGTTCCCGACGCCGTACTGGCCGAGCGGCGCGCGAAAATGGAAGCGTCCGAACGGCCGTGGCAGCCCGTCGACCGCGATCGCCCGGTCACCACCGCCCTGCGCGCCTACGCGGCGCTGGCCACCTCGGCCGACAAGGGCGCAGTTCGGCGAGTGCCGTAAGTCTCTAGGGGGAAGTATGACAATCGAATACACCGGCAAGGTCGATACCATGCTGGCCGAGTACACGGCCATGCTCGACCGCTGCGATGCCCGCAATACGCAGGCGCGGGAATTGCTCGCGGAGGCCGAGGCTTTGGCCGCCGAGACCCGGGAGATGTTCGGGGCGGAGTACTCCGCCCCGCCCGGCGAGGCCGATCGGATCCGCGCCGAGCGCGCGGCGCTCGAGGAGCAGGTGGACGCGAAATCCCAACTGGTGCTGCGGTTGCACCAGGAGAATTTCGACGAGTGGGAGAAGTTCACCGCCGCCGAGTGGTGATACGAACGACGCGGCCCCCGGAACCCATGGTTCCGGGGGCCGCTGTGCGTTGTCTCCCAAGCGGTTCGGGCTCAGTCGAAGGGTCCGACGCCCGTCAGCGGGTTGCCGCCGTGCAGCCACAGCCAGGTGGCGATGGCGGCGGCGACGGCCGCGACCAGCGCGGCGACGGAGCCGAGGAAGGGGCGGGTGGCCCAGCCTCGGTTGCGGTCGAGGGACAGGCGGCCCGGTCCGGCCAGGATGATGGCGGCGGCGGCACCGGCGAGGATGGACTCCAGTTCCACGGCGCTCTCGCCGGACTTGTACTGGAAGCCGGGGACCATGCCCTGCTTCCACATCCAGGCGTCGAGGATGGTGGCCAGCACCGCGCCCGCGGCGAGCGGAGTGGCGAGGCCGACGACAATGAGAATGCCGCCGCCGAGTTCGCTGACGATGAGCATGGCCGCGCCGATATCGGCTTGGTCCCAGCCGCTCTTCTCGAGCATGTCGCGGGTGCCTTCGAGGCCGGGGCCGTGGAACCAGCCGGTCACCTTCTGCAGGCCGTGGTAGATGAAGGTGCCGCCGACGACCAAGCGCAGCAACAACAATCCGATGTCGAGGGTGCCGCGGCGGTCGTCACGGCGGCGCAACCGACCGGTCTTCTCGCCACCCGGCATGGGCGGGGCGGGCGGAATGCTCGCGAAGGCGTAGGACGGCGACGTCGGGTCGTCCGGTCCACCCGTGCCGGGCTCGGCGTCGAGTGTGGCGGTATCCGATCCGGCAGTGCCCATTCCGGCCGCGCCGCCCGCCGCGCCCATTCCGGCCGCGCCGCCCGCCGCGCCCAATCCGGCCGCGCTACCAGCGCCGCCCAATCCGGCCGCGCCACCAGCGCCGAGCGCCGCTGTCTCCGCCGTATCGGCTCCACCCTGCATCTGCGCGCGCGTCGGCACCTCGGGATCGAGTCCCAGATCCTCGTCGGTGCGCGGAATCTCCTTGCCGAGTTTCGAGGTGTCGATCTGCTCGGTCGGATTGTCGAAGGGGCTGCGCACCGGTGCACCCGCCGACCTCGACGCGGGTGCGGGTTCGGGCGACCCCGCCGCGGTGGACGGATCGTTCGGCTTGTCGGTCACGCCGGTCAGGGTAAGCGCCCGATGCCCGCGACGCGCGGCAGTTCGCGGCGTGTCCGGTTGATGTTTCACACTTCTCACCGAAGTCCCGAGGCGGAAAAGCACCGCTGTCCCCACCCCGTTCGAGCGGAGGCGGCGGGTTTTCCGTAACGTCTGGAGCATGAGTTTGGTTGCCGGAGGCCGAGGCAGGGGTGCGGCTGGGAAGGTCGCGGTGGGTCTCGCGGTCGGCGTCCTGCTATTGGGTGGGTGCGCGCGCTTCGACGAATCCGCCTCGAGTCCCTTCACCACCGAGCCGGACTGGCAGGACGCGGATGTGGACACGCCCACGCCGAAGAATCCGCCCACCTCCGGTTCCCGCCCGGATCTGCCGTGCGTGGACCCGGATCCGGCGGTGGTGGTGTCGTGTCTGGACACCACCGGCGGCCTGATCACCCTGTCCGACGGGGTGAGCGCGCTGGTCGCCGAACGCACCACGGGCCGCATCCTGAAGGTCGAGGCCACCGAGGAGGGCGCGCCGCCCGCCCCCATCGAGGTCGCGAAGGTCGACGTGGATCCGACCGGCGACGGCGGACTCACCGCGATCACGCTGGGCCCGAGCTTCTACGAGGACGGCCTGATGTACGCCTACATCACCACGCCCTCCGACAACCGGGTGGTGCGCATCTCCACCGAGGGCGGTGGCGAGGCCAAACCGATCCTCACCGGAATCCCCAAGGGCCCCAATGGCAATCGCGGCTCCATCGACTTCCACACCCCCGACCGGATGGTGGTCCTCACCGGCGACGCGGGCGATCCGGCGGCAGCGGCCGACAACGGTTCCCTGGCCGGAAAACTGTTGAGCGTGAACTCCCCCGCCCCCGGCGCGAGCCCGGAGATCCTGCTCTCCGGCATCGGCGTCGCCGGTGGCGTGTGCTCCGACCACAACGAGAACATCTGGCTCACCGACCGCACCCCCACCGAGGACCGCCTGCAGCGCGTCGGCCCCGACGGCGTGGCCACCAAGGCGTGGAGCTGGCCCGACCATCCCGGTGTCGCGGGCTGCGTCGCCGCCTCCGACGGCGTCGCCATCGCCCTCACCAACCAGAAGGCCCTGGCCATAGCCGAAGCCGACAAGGGCACCCACGCCATCACGGCGGCCCCCACCCTCTTCTCCCAGGACAAGTACGGCCAACTCGACAGCGCCGCCATGGGTGGCGACGGCACCATCTGGGTCGGCACCGTCAACAAGACCGGCGGCCAACCCAACCAATACGACGACCGAGTCGTCCGCATCCCACCGCCCTCGGGCGGTCCGGGCAACGGACCGGACTAGCCGACAACGCGCCGCACGAACCGAATTCCGCGCGGCGCGTTGCGTTTTCGACCCGGGTCGCGTCGGTCAGCCCTGCGGCGTGCTGATCGGAACCTGAAGTTCCACCACCCATTCCGAGGAATCGATATCCGGCGGGCAGTGCAGGTAGACCTCACGCACCGGATCGAGTGCGGTGTAACCGTTCTCGTCGATCCAGCGGGCGAGGGCGTCGAAAGCCGGATCGATATCGGCGAGACGGCCGCGGTGCACGGTGGTGGCCGCGCGCGGCACTTCCGGCAATCGCACCAGCGTCAGCGGCGTACCAGTCACGGGGGTCCCCGCCACCTGCTCGGCGGCGTGGACGACAACCCCTTCCTCGGTGTCCTCGTAGTACGCGATGGACGGCCCGACGATGGTCAGACCGGATGCGGGTACGAGGGCATCGAGCCGTTTGTACAGCGGTTGGATGACCGGGCCGATCGCATGGTCGCCGTAACCGGCTGCGACACCGACCAATTCGGCGACCAGGGTGGCGGGCACGGTGGTGATGACGACGTCCTGAGCGGGCATATCGCCCTCCTTCTCGATACGCCGGAGCCTCGCCTCGACCGCGGCCAGGCGCGCGGTATCGGCCGCGACCTGTTGGGCCAGTTGCGCTTTGCGCAGCTGCAGCATGCCGCGCAGCCGCTCGGCGCTCAACCGGTCGTCGACGATCTGGGCCACCTGGTGCAGCGTGAAGCCCAGATCCTTCAGTGCGGCGATACGGTTGAGCCGGGCCAGCTGATCGGCGGTATAGAACCGATAGCCGGTCGACGCATCGACCGTGGCGGGCGGTAGCAGCCCGATCTCGTCGTAGTGCCGCAGCATTCGCACCGACACCCGACCGAACCTGGCGAAGTCTCCGATGGTGAACATGACTTCTCCAGGTCTATGACCTCACACGGTGTGAGGGTCAAGCGACGCCGCAGGCGGCGAGCACCAGTTCGCGCACGCGCGCCGCGTCGGCTTGGCCGCGGGTGGCCTTCATGACGTCGCCGACAACCTTGCCCGCCGCCTGGACCTTGCCGGAGCGGATCTTGTCGGCGATATCCGGATTGGCGGCGAGGGCCTTGTCGACCTCGGCCTGGAGGGCGGAGTCGTCGCTGACCATGCCGAGGCCCTTGGACTCGACGATCTGGGCGGGCTCGCCCTCGCCGTCGAGGACGAAGTCGACGACCTGCTTGGCGACCTTGTTGTTGATGGTCTTGGCCTCGACCAACCCGGCCACCTCGGCGACCTGCTTGGGGGTGATGGGCAGGTCCTCGAGGGCGACGCCGCGGTCCTTGGCCTTCTCGGTGAGGTAGGCGACCCACCAGGAGCGCGCGGCGTCCACGGACGAACCGGCGTCGACGGTGGCGATGATCAGGTCGAGCGCGTCGGCGTTGACCAGGTCGCGGAAGACCTCGTCGGACAGACCCCAGTCGGCCTGGATGCGGGCGCGGCGCAGCCACGGGTACTCCGGAATGGTGCCGCGCAGCTCCTCCACCCATGCCGCGTCGGGCGCGATGGGCTCGAGGTCGGGCTCGGGGAAGTAGCGGTAGTCCTCGGCGGTCTCCTTGACGCGGCCGGGCGAGGTGGAGCCGTCGGTCTCATGGAAGTGCCGGGTCTCCTGGACGATCTCACCGCCGCCCGCGAGCACGGCGGCCTGGCGGCGCATCTCGTAGCGCACCGCGACCTCGACGCTGCGCAGCGAGTTCACGTTCTTGGTCTCGGTGCGGGTGCCGAATACCTTCGCGCCCTTGGGCATCAGCGAGACGTTGGCGTCGCAGCGCAGCGAGCCCTGCTCCATCTTCACATCGGAGACATCGAGGGACTTGAGCACCTCGCGCAGCGCGGTCACATACGCGCGCGCCACCTCGGGAGCCCGCTCTCCCGCCCCGGTGATCGGCTTGGTGACGATCTCGATGAGCGGCACGCCCGCGCGGTTGTAGTCGAGCAGCGAGTGCGAGGCCCCGTGGATGCGCCCGGTCGCGCCGCCTACGTGCGAGGACTTGCCGGTGTCCTCCTCCATGTGCGCGCGCTCGATATCGACCCGGAACACCGACCCGTCGTCGAGCACCACATCCAGGTACCCGTCGGTCGCGATGGGCTCGTCGTACTGGCTGATCTGGTAGTTCTTGGGCTGATCGGGGTAGAAGTAGTTCTTGCGCGCGAACCGTCCCCACGGCGTGATGGAGCAGTTCAGCGCCAGCCCGATCCGAATGGCCGACTCGACGGCCTTCTCGTTCACCACCGGCAGCGCGCCCGGCAGTCCGAGGCACACCGGGCAGACCTGCGTATTCGGCTCGGCGCCGAATTCGGTCGGGCAGCCGCAGAACATCTTGGTGGCGGTGCCGAGCTCGACGTGCACCTCCATGCCGAGCACCGGCTCGTACCGGTCGATGACGTCGGCGTAGTCCATCAAGTCCACGGTGGGTGCGCTCATGGCCAACAGTCTATGAGAGCCGCCGAGACGGCTGCGGACTCCCACCCCACCGTGGAAGTCCGCACCCGATACCGCCGGTTCAGTCGACCGCGAGCGCCTCCACGATGGGTAGGCGCGAGGCGCGCACGGCGGGTGGGATGGAGCCGAGCAGCGCCAGGATCAGGGCGATGATCGCGTAGAGCACCAGGATCGGGCTGGCCTGGTAGGCGATGGTCATGGACAGCGCGTTGCCCAGCGCGATGGTGGCGAGGTAGTGGACGGCCGCGCCGACGGCGAGCCCCAATGCCGCGCCGACCAATCCGATTCCGGCGGCCTCGGCGAGGACGGTGCGCAGCAGGAAGCGGCGACTGGTGCCCATGGCGCGCAGCACCCCGAGTTCGCGGCGGCGCTCCAGGACCGAGAGCATAAGGGTATTGAGCAGGGCGACGGTGGAGACCAGCACCACGATCCAGAGGATGGCCGAGCTCAGCGCGGTGCCCTGTTTCACGCTGCCGGAGATGGCGTCGACGGAGGCCCGGCCGGTGTCGACGTGGATCTCGGGCGGCACGACGGCGCGGATATCGGCGCGCACCTGCTCGGCGTTCACGCCCGGCGCGAAGTTGACCGCGAGGATGGTCTCACCGGGACGCTGGAACCACTGGCGCAGGATGTCGAGATTCAGCAGGACCACGCCGGAGATCGCCGAGAAGTACGGAATCACCTCCAGCACTTCGACTTCCCGCACCCCGGTGGGAGTGGGCAGATCGAGCCGCGAACCGGTGCTCACCTCGAGCGACCGTGCCACATCGCGGGACAGCACCACGCCCTCGCCGAGCGCCATGCGCCGGAACACTTCTGGGCTCAGTGCGTCGATGGTGTCGCCGCGCCCGGCCCCTTCGTCGTAGGCCTGCAACATGACTCGGCCGCCGCCCAGCGTCGCGAAGGCCATCTGCGCCGACCCCACCCGCGCCACACCCGGCACCGCCCGGACCTTGTCCTTCAGGTCCTGCGGGAGCATGGGCCCGGTCGGGAACTGCTCCATGGCGGTGGGGCTGATCATCACGTCGTTGGCGGCCAGGCTCTCGAAACTGGCGCTGGCCGCGTCGACCATATTGCGGGAGGCGTTGCCCATGGCCACCACGGCGGTCACGCCGATCATGACGGTCATGGCGGTGGCCCACACCCGCCGCGGCGCACGTTCGATCGTGGTCGCGCCCAGCGCGCCCGGCGCGCCGAAAAGCCTTGCCACCGAGGCGACTCCGCGCACGATGGGTCCGGTCGCGGCGAAGCACAACAGCACCGATCCGGCGATGGAGGTGGAGATCGCCCCCATGGACAGGCGGCCGATATCGGCATTGGCGATGGCGATCCCCGCGCCGATCAGACCGAGACCGCCGACCACGGCGACCCAGCGCAGCACCGGACCGGTGGCGTCGGAGCTGCTCGCGCCCACCGGCGCGAGCGCCTCGATCGGCGCGACCTTGTACACCTGCCGCGCGGCGATGGCGGCAGCGAGCGTACTGGCCAGCACACAGGCGAGCACGGCGACCGGTATGGCGTACCCCGGCACCATGTACTCGGTGCGCGCCTCCACGGCATTGATCATGGCGACGGGTAGCCGGTCGATCGCGGTGCGGCCCATGAACGTTCCGAGGAACGCGCCGATCAACCCCCCGAACAGACCCAGCAGCGCCGCCTCGGCGATGAGGTCGCGCACCATCGGCGCTCGCCGTCCGCCGATGGCCCGCAGCAGCGACAGCTGTGGACGGCGTTGTGCCACAGCCATACTCATGGCGTTGTAGATGAGGAACGAGGAGACGATCAGCGCCGACGACGAGGAGGCCAGCGTGGAGTAGCGCACCAACTGCACGCTGCCGCCCGCCTGCGCGGACCGCAGACTCGGATCGGCCACCACGGCCTGACCGTCCACCGCCGTGGTGAGCGCCGAACGCAGCTCTCCCACATCGGTATTCGGCGCGGCGATGATCTGGATGGAGTCCAGTCGCCCGGCCCGGTCGGCGATCTTCTGCGCCACCGGCAGCAGCGACACCACCAAGTGGCCGCTGTTGAGCGAGGCCGCCGCCGGATCGTCGATCACCCCGGCAACCGTCACCGTGGCCGCCCCGATCTGGAACTTCTCCCCCTCCTGATACCCCATGGCGCCGCCGACGAGCACGCCATTGGGCACCGTCAGCAGTTTGCTCGCCTGATCGCGCAGCGCGCCGTCGAGATCACTGCCCAGCGCGGAGATACTGGCATCCGCTCCGACCAGCAGGGCGCGCGCGTCATCGGCTCCAATGCCCTGCCGCAGCATCGGCACCGCTGTCTGCACCCCAGGTACACCCCGAACCTGTTGCAGCAGTCGCTGATCGAAACCGGCATCGGTGATACCGCTGACCTCGAGCACCGCGCCGCCGCCCAGGCTCTTGGTCAGTTTGTCCACCGACCCGGTGATGGATCCGGAGATGCTGAACACCGAAACCAGCAGCCCCGCCGACACTCCCATGACGATCATCGCCATGGCGGTGCGCGCGCGATGGGCGAACAGTTCGCCGATATTGAACAGCCGCAGGCGATCCCAGCCCGCCCGCATCATGGTCGCACCACCTCGGCTGTCGCGGGGAGCTCGTCGGAGACCGAGGTGGTCAGCTCCACCGGCACGGTGCGAATCTCACCGTCGTCGGTGTGCTCGACGCGCTCGTTCGAGCCGATCTTTCCGTCCCGCAGCGTGATCAGCCGGTCGCAGTAGCGCACCGCGCCCATGTCGTGGGTCACCATGACCACGGAATTTCCCTGCCGGGTGATGTCGCCGAGCAGTTCGAGGATCGAGGCTCCGGTCTTGGAATCCAGGTTGCCGGTGGGCTCGTCGGCCAGAATCAGCGGCGGGTCCATGATCAGCGCCCGCGCCACCGCCACCCGCTGCATCTGCCCGCCCGACAGCTCCGCGGGGCGATGCTCGGCGCGGTCACCGAGCCCGACCAGATCCAGCAGCTCCAGTGCCCGAGGCTTGGCCTTGCGCAATCCGGTGCCGTCCAACAGCTTTGGAATGGCGACGTTCTCCCAGGCCGAGAGCGTCGGCAGCAGATTGAAGAACTGGAAGACGAAACCCACACGGTGCCTGCGGAATTCGGATTGCCGGTCGTCGTCGAGCCCGCCGATCTCATCGCCTTGGAAGCGAATCGACCCCGAATCGGGTGAGTCGAGCGCCCCGAGAATATGCAGCAGGGTGCTCTTGCCCGAGCCCGACGGCCCGACAATGGCGGTGAACTCCCCCGGTTCGATGCGCAGGCTGATGCCGTCGAGTGCGCGCACCACCTGTTCGCCCACCGTGTACTGCTTGGTCACATCGGTCAGTTCCAGCATGGTTGTCCCCTCATCGTGGTGATCGCTCAGCGCGCGTAGGCCGCCCGGGCGCGGGGTCGCGCCAACAGCCGATCGGTGTCGTAGGTGTCGAGGATCGCGCGCAGCCCGGGCTGTTCGGCGGCCAGTTCGAGGTACACCTCGACCGCCGATTTACCCTGTGCCAGCGCGTGATCGAGCTTTACGCTCAGATGGTTGTCCCAGCGGTACCGCAGGGCGAGCAGGACGCCCTCCGGCCCGCCGAAGAGTCGGTCCAGCTCCGGGAATCCGTCGAACAGTGTGGGATCGGCGGGATTTCGCGCCGCGCGATCGAGAACGGCGTGCAGGATATCCGTGCGAGCGTGCAGGTCTGCCCAAGACATGGCCCCCAACCTTTCGTCAGCGCCCGGCTGCCTTCGTAGGTGCCGGACAACGATGTCGATACCAGGAACGCTACGGACCCCCTCCGGAGCTGTCTTCGTGCCGAGGACCCGAATCGTTCTCCTACCGGGGTAGGAGAACAAGCCCGTTCGCCGAAGGATGCACACTCGCCATTCGGACAATTAGCCTTACAGGATGAACGTGACCGACGCCACGTCTCCGCCCGCCGGGCCGACCTGGCGGGCGCGCGCTCGCGACAGCGGTCTGCGCGTCCGCCGGTTCACGCGCGATCCGCTCTCGCAGTTCCGCAGCAATGTCGAGGCGCTGCCCTACGACTATCCGGCGTCCACGGTCATGTTGCTCGATGTGGTGCTGCTCGCGGTGGCGACCATCGCCATGGTGCAGCGGCACGAGTACTTCCCGCATCTGCTGCCACTGCTGGCGATGGCGCTCACCTATGTCACCGGCCCGCTCTACGCCTTCTTCGGCGTGCTGCCCAAACCGTGGCTGATCGGCGGCCTCGCCATAACGGCGACCGCATTGTTCCTGGTCCAGCCGGTGCAGAACGATCTCGCGCCGCTGATTCTGATTCTGGCGGCGGGCGAGGTCGCCGCCATCACGCCGCTGTACGTGAGCGTGCCGCTCGCGGTGGCCATGGTGGGCGAGCTCGTGTTCTTCGCCCGGATCGGGCATCTCGACGGCGCGCTGCAGTACGGCGGCGGCGTGGTGTGCGGCTGGATGACCGGGCGCATGCTCCAGTACCAGACCCGCTACGTGCGCCAGGAGCGCGAATACCAGCAGGTGCGCTCCGCCCAGGCCGCCGACGAGGAGCGCCGCCGTATCGCCCGCGAGGTGCACGATGTGATCGCGCATTCGTTGAGCATCACGCTGCTGCACGTCACCGCCGCCAGGCACGCCCTGCAGACCGACCGCGATGTGGACGAGGCGGTGGACGCGCTCACCGATGCCGAACGCCTGGGCCGCCAGGCCATGGCCGATATCCGGCGCACGGTGGGCCTGCTCGATCAACGCCCGTCGCCGCGCACCGCCGAGCCGAGTCTGGACGATATCGGCGGTCTGGTCACCGATTTCGTGCGCGCCGGAATGGATGTGACCTACCGCGTCGAGGGCGATACCGCCACGGTCTCACCCGGATTGGGGCTGGCGATCTACCGGATCTGCCAGGAGTCGCTCTCCAATGTCGCCAAGCACGCGCCCGGCGCGAGCGCGCGCCTGGAACTCACCGTCCTCGCCAAGGACGTGCTCGTGTCGGTGACCAATACGCTGCCCGCCTCGGCCCTGCGGCGCCCCGGTCGCGGCATGGGCATTTCGGGGATGCGTCAGCGGGCCACGCTGCTGGGCGGCGGCCTGACCGCCGGGGTCGACGGCGGCGAGTGGCGGGTGTCGGCGCGAATTCCGCTGCCCGGCAACCCCTATCACTGCTATGTCAGCGCGGCCGAGGAGTCGGTGCGGTCGGTGGTGCAGACCGTCACCCGCAAATTCCACGAGGGCCGCACGGAGCCCGGTGCGCACCGGGAAACCCAGGAGGGTCTGTGAATCCCGACGAGCAGCTCGTCGACGTCCTCATTGTCGACGACCAGGAACTCGTGCGCGGCGGTCTGCGCCGAATCCTGCGCCGCCGGGACGGTTTCGCGGTGAGCGAATGCGCCGACGGCGACGAGGTGCCCGCGGCGCTGGCCGCGAAGCGCCCGGACATCGTGCTGATGGATCTGCGGATGAAGCGCGTCGACGGTATCGAGGCCACCCGCACCCTGCGCCAACGCGACGATGCCCCACCGGTTCTCGTACTGACCACCTTCGACGACGACGATCTGCTCTCCGGTGCGCTGCGCGCGGGCGCGGCCGGATTCCTGCTCAAGGACTCCCCCGCCGAGGATTTGATTCGGGCGGTGCGGACGGTGGCCGCGGGTGGTTCCTGGCTGGATCCGACGGTGACCCCGCGCGTGCTGAGTGCCTACCGGTCGGTCCGCCCCACCCCCGCGCCCAGCGGCAATCGGCTCGGCGAACTCACCGCCCGCGAACTCGAGGTGCTCGAGCTCATCGGCCGCGGCCACCTCAATGCCGAGATCGCCCGCGCCCTGGGCATCTCGGAGGTGACCGTGAAAAGCCATGTGGGACACATTTTCGGAAAGCTCGGATTACGCGACCGGGCGGCCGCCATCGTCTTCGCGTTTGACCACGGCATAGTCGCACCCGGACAATCCCATTCTTGACGGACAGGTTGCGGTCACTCGTGTCGTGACCGGTCCGGGAGTTGGAGGTTGGACGGGGTGGATGCAGTGCCATCGCGGGCCGGAAGCAGATTCGGCCCGTACGAATTGCGCTCGCTGCTGGGCAAAGGCGGCATGGGAGAGGTCTACGAGGCCTACGACACCAGCAAGGACCGCGTGGTCGCGCTCAAACTGCTACCGAGCGAGCTCGCCGAGGACCCCTCCTACCAGGAACGTTTCCGACGCGAATCGCAGGCGGCGGCGAGACTGGCCGAGCCGCACATCATTCCGATCCACGACTGGGGCGAGATCGACGGTGTGCTCTACATCGATATGCGCCTGGTGCGCGGGCAGGATCTGCGCTCGCTGCTGAACGCGCACGGGGCGCTACCGCCCGCGCGGGCGGTCGGTTTGCTCGAACAGATCGCGGCGGCCTTGGATGCCGCGCACTATTCGGGGCTCGTACATCGCGATGTGAAACCCGCCAATATTCTTGTGACTGATGCGGATTTCGCATATCTCGCGGATTTCGGTATCGCGCGCGCGGAGGGCGACACCACCGTCACCATGACGGGCACGGCGGTCGGCTCGTATGCCTATATGGCCCCCGAACGCTTCGACGCCGGGCCGGTCACCGGGCGCGCCGATATCTACTCCTTGGGCTGTGTTCTGCACGAATCGCTCACGGGGACACGGCCTTTCCCGGCGCAGAACATGAGCGAGTTGATTCGGGCGCACCTGTCGCAGTTGCCACCCCCGGCCACGCGACTGCGCCCCGGCATTCCGCAGGCCTTCGACGCGGTGATCGCGCGGGCGCTGGCCAAGAACCCGAATGACCGGTACTACACGGCCGGGGAGTTCGCCGCCGCCGCGCGCAATGCGCTCATGGGCGGTCCGGTGGCCGCGCCGCCGACCGAACATCTGCCGCCCGCCCGGACCGTGCCGCCCAGCACCGTGCCCCCGAGCACCGGGACCCCCGCCATCACGCCCGCCGCGGAGCCGACCACGCGCAACGCGCCCGCCGACCCGACCACCCGTCGTGCGGGGACGGCGGCTCCGCGCGTGGGTACCTCCGATCCGACTGTGGTGCAACGCAATCCGGGCGCGGGCCCCAGCACCGGCGCGTTCCCGCCCTACACCACCGGCAGCTTCCCGCCCGCCAGCGGCGAACAGCCGCCCACCGGCGATCTGCCGGTGATCGTGCCCGCCGATCCGACGGTGGTGCGGCCCAGCGATTTCTACTTCACCCCGCTGCCGGAGAATCAGCCGAGCACACCCACCTGGGGCCACCCGGATTCGTACTCCTCGGGCGCACAGGACTTTCCGTACGCACCCGCCCCGGACCCCTCCGCCTACCCCACCTCCTCGCATCGGCGCGTCGAGACGCCGCCGCCGACCTACCGGGAACCGCGCAAACGCTCCATCGCGCTGCCGGTCGCGGTGGGCGTGCTGGCCATCGCGCTGGCCGCGGTGGCGGGTGCGTTCGGCTGGCAAGCCATCGACGGTGGCAGCGACGAATCACCGACCGTGACAGGGGCACAGGGCAATCCGGGCGGGTCACCACGTTCCAGCGCCACCACCCAGGAGCGCACGACCACCACCTCGGCGCCGCCGACCGTGGTGCAGCTGCCCGCGGGCGCGACCCCGTGCCCGTCGGTCTTCGGCTCGCTCAACGGCTACACCGTCTCGGCCATCGGATCCACGGTCACCAGTTGCCCGTTCGCCGAGGAGGTGCGGCGGGCCTACGCCAGCGCGACAGGAAATACCCCGGGTGCTCCCGCTAGTGTTGTCGCGGTGAGTCCGGTTACCGGCCGGTCTTACACGATGAGTTGCACTGCCGCAGGGAAATTGGTGACCTGTGTCGGTGGGGAGAATGCGGTGGTGTATGTCTACTGATCCGATTCCGGCCTGTCGCAAGGTCTTCGCACGCGGTGTGACGCTGGCGGCCCTGGTCGCGGCGTCGGCGTGCGGTGCGCAGGTCGGCACTTCCGGTGTGCCGGTGGCGCAGTCGGCCGATATCGCCCCGGCCGCGCGCAGCGAGCCGCAGCTGTCGATGGCCGCGCCGAATCTGCCGGAGCTGTTCGGCCTGCCCCGAACCATCTCGCTGGCAGCGGATTTCGCCGACCTCGAGGAGAGCGTCGAGGGCCGTATGGGTATGGCGATCATGCCGGTCGGCGGCGGCGAGCTGACCGCGCTCGGCGACTGGAGCACGGGTATCGCGTGGTCCACCATCAAGGTGCCGCTCGCGCTGGCGGCGCTGCGGCACGATCCGGAGGGGATGAGCTCGGCCGCCGAGGCGGCCATCACCTTCTCCGACAATGGTGCGGCACAAGAGCTCTGGGATTCGCTGGGCACCTCCAACGAGGCCGCGCTCGCCGTCGAGGCGGTGCTGCGCGAGGCCGGGGACACCACCACCGATATCGCCGACCGCAACAGCAGGCTGGCGGCGGTGGGCTCGGACGAGCTGCTGGCCTTCGGGGCCACCAGCTGGTCGCTGGCCGATCAGGTGCGCTTCGCCTCGCGGTTGCCGTGTCTGTCCAGCGCCGATTCGGTGATCACGCTCATGAGTGAGATCACCGCCAGTCAGAGTTGGGGTTTGGGTCGACTGCTGGGCGCGGAGTTCAAGGGCGGCTGGGGTCCCGACGACGAGACCGGCTTCTACACCGTGCGCCAATTCGGTTTGATCCCCACGGTATCGGGTCCGATCGCGGTAGCGCTGGCGGCCGAACCGGATTCGGGCAGTTTCGACGATGCCACCGAGATCATGGATCGCATGGCGTTGCTGCTCGCCGATCACATACCGAATCTGCACGGCGGGGTGTGCGCGCACTGATTTTCGGCTATACCCACGTCAACGGCCGTTGAAACGCGATCGACCCCATCGCATTTGACCGTGACGCGGTGACACACCAGAATCCATGCGATCGACGGGTGTCGGCGGGTGAGCATCGAACCCTCGCCCACCGCGCCCGGGACATGGAGGTGAACGGGGTGGACGTCGTAGGGACGGACAACCGGGGCCGAGCCGGAATCGGCGCGCCCACAAGGCAATCGGCGCGTCGACGATTCGCACGCGGCGCGGGTGCGCTCGCCGTGTTGTGCGCGCTGAGCGCCTGTGGCAGTGAGCCCGAACTGTTTCCGGAGACGCACGCCACCACGAAGGCCGCGGGCCCGACCACGAGTATGGTCGTCGCCGTCCCCGGCACACTGGCCTGGGATTTCAACGAATTGCAGGACTCGCTGGCCGGGAAGGTCGGCTTGGCGGTCATGCCGGTCGGCGGGGAGCGCATGGTCGCCCTCGGGGATTGGACCACCGGGGCGGCGTGGTCGACCATGAAGGTGCCGCTGACTCTGGCCGCGCTGCGCAATAATTCGGGCTATTCGGGTGCGGCCTCCACGGCCATCACCGCCTCCGACAATGCCTCGGCCGATACCCTCTGGCAGTCGCTGGGCACCGCGGACGTGGCGGCGCAGGCGGTGCAGGATGTGCTGCGCGAGGGCGGCGACAGCACCACCAAGGTGCCCGCCACTCGCAGCCGGGCGGAGTATTCGGCCTTCGGACAGGCGGAGTGGTCGCTGGCCGATCAGGTGCATTTCGGTGCGCAGCTGCCGTGCCTGCCGCAATCGGAATCGGTCATCTCACTCATGAGCAAGATCAGCTATGGCCAGCGCTGGGGGTTGGGGACGCTGGACAATGCCCAGTTCAAGGGCGGCTGGGGCCCCGACACCAGCGGCAACTACCTGGTTCGGCAATTCGGACTGCTGCCGGTGGAGGGCGGCGAGATCGCCATCGCCCTTGCCGCCCAGCCCAACTCGGGCTCCTTCGACGACGGCACGGTCATCCTGAACAAGCTGGCGGCGCTCGTCGAGAAACATCTGTCCGAGCTGAGCGGCGGGAGCTGCCCGACCTCGCGCTGACACCGCGCGCCGGTGACGCGATTCACTCGCGCGTGTCACCGGCTGCCGTCCGTCCGTAACCCACGGTTCACGGGGGTGCGGCCCACAGACTCGCGTCGGCGGGGCAAGATAGGCGGCATGCGTATCGGAGTTTTGACCGGAGGCGGGGACTGCCCAGGCTTGAACGCGGTCATCCGAGCTGTCGTTCGCACCGCGAACGGACGCTGGGGCGACTCGATCGTCGGCTTCCAGGATGGCTGGCGCGGGCTACTCGAGGATCGCAAGATCCAGATCTTCAATGACGACCGCACCGACCGGCTGCTCGCCAAGGGCGGCACCATGCTCGGCACCGCGCGCACCAATCCGGATGTGCTGCGCGCCGGGCTCGGTCAGATCAAACGCACCCTCGACGACAATGGCATCGAGGCGCTCATTCCCATCGGCGGCGAAGGCACCCTGACCGCCGCCAGCTGGCTCTCCGACGAGGGCGTGCCCGTGGTGGGCGTGCCCAAGACCATCGACAACGATATCGACTGCACCGACGTCACCTTCGGCCACGACACCGCGCTGGCGGTGGCCACCGAGGCCATCGACCGGCTGCACACCACCGCCGAATCGCATCAGCGGGTCATGCTGGTGGAGGTCATGGGGCGGCATGCGGGGTGGATCGCGCTGAATGCCGGAATCGCGGGCGGCGCGCACCTCACGCTCATCCCCGAAGTGCCCTTCGATGTCGACGAAGTGTGCAATATGATCAAGCGCCGATTCCAGCGTGGGGACAAGCATTTCATCTGCGTGGTCGCCGAGGGCGCGCAGCCCGAGCCGGATTCCATGAGCCTGCGCGACGGCGGCATCGACGAATTCGGGCATGTGCGGTTCACCGGGGTGGCGCAGCAGCTCGGCGCGGAGATCGAACGCCGCATCGGCAAGGAGGTGCGCACCACGGTGCTCGGGCACATTCAGCGCGGTGGCACGCCGACCGCGTACGACCGGGTGCTGGCCACCCGCTTCGGGGTCAATGCCGCCGAGGCCGTGCACTCCGGGAAATTCGGACAGATGGTGGCGCTGCGCGGAACCGAGATCGATCTGGTGCCGCTCTCGGAGGCCACCAAGCAGCTGAAACTGGTTCCGGCGGAACGGTACAACGAGGCCGCGGCCTTCTTCGGCTGAGACTCACCCGTCGAATCGTCCGGAGGCCACGGCCGCGGCGAAGACATCCCACTCGGTCGCGGCGAACACCAGGGCCGGGCCGGTGGGATTCTTGCTGTCGCGCACGCCGACTCCGCCGTCGAGGAACGCGATCTCGACGCATTCCTTCGCGCCGGTGCTGTAGGCGCTCTTGAACCATCGAGCGCCGGACGATTCGACGTTCACGTCGCGTACTCCTTCGCTGTTCTCCGCAAGAGGTCTCTACTGCTGTTCTCGTCCAGCGCCGCGCGCCGGAGATCGTGGTACGCCTGGTGATATCGGTCGACCGCGGCCTGTTTTTCCAGGTACAGGTCGCCGAGGAAATTCTCCAGGTACACCACGGTGGGATCGACCGGCTTGTTTCTGCCGTCCCGGCCGAATTCCAGAATGACGAACGGACCGACGGTATGTCCCGACGGCACGCCTGCGGAGAAGGGTAGTACACGAACGGCTATCGTCGGCAGCGTGCTCATATCCGCCACGCGGCGCAACTGGGCCGCCATGGTGCGGGCACTGCCCACGACCCGGCGCAATGCCGTTTCGTGCAGCACCACATCGAGGGTCGCGGGGGCGCGTTTGCGGGTGAGCAGATGTTGTCGGCGCATGCGCAACTGCACGCGGCGGTCGATCTGCTCGGCCGGAGCATCCGGCCAGTAATCTTCGATGAGAACGCGGGCGTAGTCGGCGGTCTGCATGAGACCGGGGACCAGATCGGGCTGATAGGAAATGAGCGTGCGGGCCGAGGATTCCAGGCCCACATACATATTGAAGCCCTCGGGAACCAGGCTGTCGTATTCGTGCCACCAGGACTTGACATTCGCCTGCTGCGCCAAACCCACCAGCGCCGCGGTGAATTCCTCGTCGAAATCGTAGATACGGCACAGTTCTCGGACGTCGAGCACGCGAATCTTCTCCGCGTTACCGGTTTCCAGGCGCTGCAGTTTCGATTCGCTCCACTCCATGAGGGCGGCGGCCTCGGCAATGGTCATATTGGATTCCATGCGGCCCTCGCGCAGGTAGCGCCCCAGTTGGCGACGCGGCAGTGTGGAACCGTGCTCGGACATCGAATCCTCCCCCACGACGGCTGTTTTCGGTCACTGTGAACGATGCTCCCATGCGGAATGAATGCTGACCTGGAGGTTTGCGAAAGTTTCCGGCTTGTCCGGACTTCGCTCGACAATCTCGAACGTCGAATGCTGTGCTTGACTCGCGCCCGGTGAGAGCCGGAGCCCTGACGACTCTGGAACGACTCGTCCCCGAGCCGGGCGCACCCCCGTCACCCATACCGCCGTCGAACCCCATGCAATCTCGATACGCTTGCACGGTGTGCCGAACGAACACCGCACCACCCAGCCGCAACCGCACCGACGCTGACCCGGCGGAAACCATGATGTTCATCTTCGATTGCACCGTCGATCCAGGCGACCTCACCCTCGACCAAGCCCACCAAGCCATGCAGATCCACATGTGCTGCACCGTCGACGACTGCAGAGTTCGCCGCCGAGCCCGCCAAATCCTGGTGGACACCGGACAAATGGTGTTGGGAGACCGCGCGAACCCCTGAGGGGAAGCGCACCCGACGGACGCGAATGCCCGGCACGGTCGACCCGAGCATTCACGGTTCACTACTTCCCGAGGCGCTGCGGCGCGCCTATCGGAGCGTTCGGCTGGTCGCGTCGGTGAAAGCCGCTGTGGCGGAGTCTTATTCGCGGGCGTGGCCTTGCCCTCCGCGCAGGGCGGACCGCGGTCGGCTTCGTCAGTCGGGTCCGACCGCGCCCAGAATCAAGACCGCCAGCAAGGTCAGCAGGACGGCGGCCGTCAGGGCGAGGACCACCACGGTGCCCGGCTGTAGTTGGCCGAGTGGGTGTCGCGCGGGCGGGATCCGCTGCGGCGGAACCGGGTTCGGCGGATACGGCTGCGGGCCGTAGGGGTGCGGGCCGCCCGGCGGATAGGCGGTGGGGGCGCTGCCCGGTGCGGCCGCCGGATCGAAGACCGCGTCCGGCGCGGGCTCGCCTGTGGCACGCACCGAATCGCTCTGCCCGACCTCGAGTCCCGGCTCACCCGAGTGCCCGCCCTCCGGATCGGGGGCGGCTTCGTCCGGGTTCGAACGCCGTTCGTCTCCGGTGCTCTCGGAGTGGGATTCTTTCGCCTGGTCCGCCGCGAGATCGTCTGCGTCCGAGTCGGATTCCGCGTTCGACGGGTGGGCCGCCTCGTCCGACGCGGCCGGTTTCTCGCTGTCCGATCCTTCCCGGAAACCGCCGCCAGCCGAGGAGTCGGCGGTCCCCTCCGTTGATTCCTCGGCGGTCCCCTCACCCTCGCGGGATGGGCCAGTGCTCGCGATCCACGCTCCGGCCGAATCCCGGTGGGAGGTATCGGGATCCTCGCGTCCCTGGGATGCCGTCGGTGGGGCGGGTGGCTGCGAGACCGCATCGGCACTGCCTGTGGTGTCGTCGGGCTCCGCGTGCCGAGGGGTTCCGGCGGCGGCCGAACCGAGTTTCGGGGGTTCCTCGGTCGGCCCGATCCGGGCGTGCTTCCCGTGCGGCTCGTCCGGTGGCGCTTCGGAATCCGCCGACTCGGACGTCGCCGCGGTGCCTTGCGGGGGAAGGTCGGAAACCTTTGCCAGCGAAACCGACGCGGCGTCACTTCCGGACGAACGTTCCGAGCCATCGGGCGGCGCGGGAAGGGGGTATCCGACCGATTCGGTCGTGGGGCGGGGCGGGACCGCCACGCCGACCGGATGCCGCTGCGGGGAATCGGGGTAGGCCATGCGCTCGGTGGCGGCAGCGGCCAGCTCCGATTCCTCCTGCGAGACAACCTCGTTCAGCCCATCTGAAGCCACCCCGCTCCCCAACCGGTCGCCCGGCGGCGTGGCGTCGTCCGAGGAGGTCGCACCGGCCGACCACGCCGTCTCGCCCGCGGGACTCGACGACTTGTCCTCGGCGGACGACGGCCCACTCGCTGGCGACTGCGCGCTGCTGGAATGCGGTGGCGCAGCGGCATTCTGCTGGCGCGAGTCGACGGACTGCGGTCCGGCGGGCGCGGGAGCAGCTTGCGGTTCAGGAGGCACCGGCGGGGCGGGATAGCCGGGTGGTGGTGCGGGAGAATAGGTTTGCGGCGCGGGGTACCCCGGAGCGTAGGCGGGCTGACCGGGCTGGGGCACGGGGGCGTACTGGGGTACGGCTGCCTGACCTTGATGCGGTGGAACCTGGGCGGGTTGGGGAGGATGGCCCGGCTGCGGAACCTGGTTCTGTTGCGGGACGTGGCCCTGCTGTGGAACTTGGCCCTGCTGCGGCACCTGACCCTGCCGTGGGACTTGCCCTGGCTGTGGGACTACCGGTGGCGCGGCCTGATAGCCCTGCGGCGGGTACGGCTGCTGCGGGTAGCCGGGCGGGGCGTAACCGGGTGAAGGTTGTTGTGCCGCAGGGTGGTTGGGGGGATAGCGGTAGGTGGGCCCGGATTGGACGATGGGTTGGCCGGGCAGCAAGGCGGGGGGTTCCTTGAGGGCGCGGCGGGCGGCGGCGGCGAATTCGGCGCAATTGGGGAAGCGGTCCGCGGGGCGTTTGGCCATGGCCTTGGCTATGACGGCGTCCATGGCGGCGGCCAGGCCGGGGCGGCGCATACTGGCCGGGTACGGCATCAATTGCAGGTGGCCGCGGATGATCTCGGCCGGATGCGGGGAATCGAACGGGCCGATGCCGGTGAGCAGCCAGTACAGGGCGCAGGCCAGGGAGTACTGGTCGGTGGCGTGGTCCAGGGGCGCGCCGGTCATCTGTTCCGGCGAGGCGTAGGCCAGGGTGGCGGTGAACATGCCGGTCTGGGTCAGATGGGTGGAATCCTCACGCAGCCGGGCGATTCCGAAATCGGTGAGGAACACCCGCTCCCCGTGTCCGGCCACCGAGCGCGCCAGCATGATGTTGGCGGGCTTCACATCCCGGTGCAGCACCCCCATGCTGTGCGCGTAATCCAGTGCGTCCGCGACACCTTGGATGATCTGTACCGCGCGCTCGGGCGGCAGTGTGGCGGTCTGCACGCTCGCGGCGTCGACGCCGTCGACATACTGCATGGAGATCCACAGCTGCGCGTCCTCGCTGCCGCGGTCGTAGACGGCCACGATATTCGGATGGTCCAGCTGCGCCACCAGATCGGCCTCGCGTTCGAAGCGGGCGCGAACCTCGCGGTCGGCGAACAGTTCCCGGTTCAGCAGCTTGAGCGCCGTCAGCCGACCCAGCCTGGACTGGCGGGCGAGATACACCGATCCCATACCGCCCTGGCCGAGCAGTCGCTCGATGGTGAATCCGGCGAACACGTCACCGCTGTTCAGCACCACGACCCCCTTCCGGCGACGTCCGAGTTCGAAATCCTATCCGCTGCGTGCCGCCCTCGACGGACACATCAGCGCTGCCGCGCAATGGATTCAGCCCGGTGTCACCAACCCGGATTCGTAGGCCAGCACCACCGCCTGGGCTCGATCGCGCAGATTCAGTTTGGCGAAGACCTTGGACACGTGCGTCTTCACGGTCTGTTCCGCGACGAAGAGCATGTCGGCGATCTCGGCATTGGACATACCCCGCGCGACGAGTTCGAGCACCTCGCGTTCGCGCGGCGTGAGATCCCCCAGCGCGGGCGTCGGTGTGCGCTTGGCGCGCCGCTTGGTGACATCGGCGATGAGGCGCCGCGTCACGGTCGGCGCGAGCAGCGCGTCGCCATTGGCGACGACGCGCACCGCGCGCACCAGTTCCTCGGCAGGAGCGTCCTTGAGCAGGAACCCGCTCGCGCCGATCCCGAGCGCCTCGTACACGTAGTCGTCGATATCGAAGGTGGTGAGCATGAGCACCCGCACCGGCGGCTCGAACCCCGCCGACAGAATCGCCCGCGCGGCGTCGAGCCCATTCATCTCGGGCATGCGCACATCCATGAGCACCACATCGGGTCGCAGCCGCTTCGCCTCCGCCACAGCGACTTTCCCGTCCGGCGCGTCACCCACCACGCTGATATCGGGCTGCGCCGCGAGCAGCGCCCCGAACCCAGCCCGCACCATCGCCTGGTCGTCCGCGATCAAAACAGTTATCGCCACAGTCGCACCTCGAGCACCCCACGAGTCTCGCACGGAACCGCCCCCAACGACGCACCCGCCGACACCGACCAGGTACTGATGGCGGAGCGCTCTCGCACAATGCCGCCACCAGTACCTGGTCGTGGTGGGGATGCCATGGGGACCTGGGCGTGGTGGGGACCCACGGCAGGACCTAGGCGTGGTGGGGACCCACGCCAGGACCTAGGCGTGGTGGAGAAGTCGCCGCGGCTGCCATCTGCTGTGGCCTCTCGAGATGCGCACCCCTGCTGCTCGAGCGGGGCCGCCTCCGGCTCCGGGTCGGACGTGATGGGCCGGACGTGAGGGGCCGGACCCGCGCCATGGGGCTTGTCGAGGTGTGGCCTCCACGCTCAACGCCGCGGTCTCCAGATTGTTCATCGCAACAACCGCGCGGGATGGAGACCCCACGCCAGGACTTGGACGTGACGGAGATGCCGCGCCAGCGCTTGGGCGTGGTGGAGATGCCGCGCAAGTGCTTGGGCGTGGTGGAGATGGGGCGCGATTTGTTAGCGCTACTCAGGTGGCAGCGCCTTCCGTCGGCGCGGCACAGGGGCTATGGCGTCGTTCGCCGCGGCGGCTGAGGTGGTGTCGATGTCTCCACGCGCGCCTGATGACGGCGCGGGTCGGCAAGGCGGGCACCGACTCTCGTCGCTGGTGTCGGGGCACCCGCCATTCCTCGTTCTGGGGCGCGTGCGAAAGTGCGAGCTTCGGGTTGGTCGTTGGGTGGCCGACTTTCGCCTGCCTCCCGTTCAGGGTCGGGGCGTGGTATTGCCTCGCTGCTCGCCGTCCGAGCTGCGCGCTAGATCGTCGGGGAGGCGGGTACGGAAGCGGGGGTGAGGGGTTCGGTGGGGGTGAAGAGGGGGGTGAGGGGGAGGTCGGCGTGGACTTCGAAGCCGCCGTCGGGGCGGGCGCTGGTGGTGAGGTGGCCGCCTGCGGCTTCGGCGCGGGATTGCATGCCCGCGATTCCGCTGCCGGGGGTGTCGGAGCGGGTCGGGGTGTGGCCGGGGGCGGGTGGGTCGTTGACGATGGCCAGGGCGAGGTTCGCGCCGGAGGTGATGCGGACCCGCACGGCCGCGCCGGGGGCGTGGCGGGAGGCGTTGGCCAGCGATTCCTGGACGATGCGGTAGAGGGCGAGGCCGGTGGAATCCGCGATGACGTCCAGGGGACCGTCGATCACCGAGGTGAGGCGCATGCCCGCGCGGCGCGCGCCTTCCAGCAGTTCGGGTACGTCGGCGGCGGTGGGCTGCGGGGCGTGTTCGGGCAGGTGGCCGTCGCTGCGCAGGACGCCGAGCAGTCCGCGGATCTCGTTGAGCGCCGCCCGCGCGCCCGAGCCGATGGCCTCGAACTCCGCCTTGGCGTCGGCGGAGAGCCCGTCGATGCGGTACGGCGCGGTCTGCGCCTGCACCACCACCATGGACATGTGGTGCGCCACCACATCGTGCAGGTCGCGAGCGATGCGCGCCTTCTCCTCCAGAATGGCCCGCCGGGCCCGCTCCAGCTCGGTCTCCTCGGACTGCTCGAGCAGCGCCTTCTGCGATTGCGTCAGCCACCGCACCAGCAGGCCGAAGATCACCAGCCCGGTGATGGCGATGGGCCAGCCCAGTCCGGCGTCGGCGAACGAATCGCCCGCCTGCGCCATGGTGGTGGCCATCAGCAGCGAGGTGGACAGCCACGCCACCAACACGATCTGCGCGCCCGCCCGCACGGCCACCGCGAAGGTGAGCGCGAACAGCACCAGGATGTGCACCACCTGGAAGGGAATGGTGTTGTCCGGCTGATTCGGAATGGCCAGGGCGATGAGCAGCGCGGACCCGGCCGACACCGCCCATCCCAGCGCGGGATTCACCCGAACGAGCAGCAGCGGGAAGGCCGCGAGCCCGGCGATGAACGGTTGCGCCGCGATCGGCACCTGATGGGTGAGGTGCAGCGTCGGCCACGCCACGGCGAGACCCAGGACCGTCACCACTCCGGTGAGCACGTCGAAGGTCAGCCGAGCGTTCTTCGGAAGACGCACCGCCTTCAATCTAGCCAGCATGGTCACGACACTATGGCCCTCCGCCACCAATGACCTCATACCGCTGGCCGATCTTGCACCCCCTACTCCGGTATCACCCACCCCCGCCTCTCCCCCACCGCAAGCACGCGCGAACGGCCCCACAGCGTGAGGCTCCCGAGCCACCCGCCTCCATAACGTCGCCACCATGATCGAGACCCCGGACTTCCCGGAACGACCCCGGCCCCATCACCCGCAGTCGTCCACCCCCGATCCCCGCGCCGACTTCCCCGCGCCGGACGGCCCCCGCAACAGCACACCGGTGCGGCTGTCGACGTCCGCCGACCGAGAGACTGCGCCGCGGCCGAACCGACTAGTCGCAGAAGAAGCGGTGTACGCCACGGCCTCGACTTCCCGGCCGAACCATGCCGGTTCCGCGGAGCGAGAACTGCCCCCGCGAGAGCGGAAGGATTCGCGTTCGGCGAGCACGAAGGCCCGCCTCGGGCGCGGCGATCGCGCCACCGAGCCCGCCCCCGAGGTCGGCACGGACCCGCAGGCTGTCGCCCAGATCGAGCGGGTGCGACCGCAGCGAACCGGCACCAACGGCGCGCTCGCGCGGGCGGCGGAGGGGCGGAATACACGTTCCGGCAAGGCGATTAGGCTCCGCAGGGGCGGGCGGGTCGCGGCTGCGTCCGCGGTGTTGTTGGCCGCTACCTTGATCACCGCGCCGACCGCCGCGGCGGCGAGTGCGCCGACGCCCGAGGCGACGGTGGGTGAGAACGCCGCCGCGCGGGCGGCGGTCGCGGGGCTCACGTCGGCGAATCAGGCGGTCGCGGCGATTCCGGCCGACTTCGCCGTTTCGGCGGGCTACGAGCCGACCCTGGAGCAGGGGCTGCTGGTGAACCCCGGTGGCGACTGCTCATCGCCGGTGCCGTTGCCCGCCGAGTTCGAGATCGCCTGCAAGGCACACGATCTCGGTTATGACCTGCTGCGCTACGCCGATGCGCACGGGCAGCCGCTCACCCCGTGGGCACGGCAGGCGCTCGACGCCACCCTCGAGGAGCGCATGCACGCCGCGTGCACCACCCGACCCGATCCGGTCAGCGGCGCCGCCTGCCAGGCCATGGCCACCATCGCCACCGCCGCCGTGGATCTGAACTCACGGCGACAGGACTACGGGCCACCCGTTCACGAAAACCTGTTCGACACAACCGAAGCCGAGCCCACCACGATGGCAGTCGCACTCCCCGTGCTCGGTTCGGCGCTCGCCTTCGCCGGATTCGCCACCGGGCGCGGCATGGGTCGTCGCGCCAACCGTGCTACCGCGCAGGAGGTTTCGGCATGACCACGGCAACCGCCACCGGCGCACTCAGCGCCGGGTGCGCCCGGGTCAGCGCTGCCCGTCGAGCTGCGGCCGCGATGGCCGCCGCACTGAGCGCGAACCTGATCACAGCCGAGTTCTCCGCCGGGGGCACCTTCCGCCACCAGGTCAACCGACGTGTCATGCAGGGGGTTTCCGTATGAGCACCGTGTCTGTCGCAGACGCATCCACCGTCGACCCGTGGGACGGCGAAGGGCCGGAAGAGACTACGCCGGTTCAACGGTCCGGTCCGGATGGGCCGTCCGATCGGGAGCTTCATGACGGGGGCCGAGGAGGTCCGGGCGTGGCCGCCAAGTTGCGGGGGCTCCGCACTCGACTGCTCGCGCCGCGCGTCGGGACCACGCTGGGTATCACCCTGGGCGTGCTCGCTTCGCTGGCTCCGAGCCTGTTGCCGCGCACGCCGTCCGCCCAGGCGATTCTGACCGGGCTGCTCGCGGCCGTCGGACTCGGTATCGCCGGGGTCGTTCGGTTCGTGGTGCGGCGGTGCGGGGTTGACGTCGATGCCGTGTTCGGGCGGTGGCGGCTTCCAGTATTCGCGGTCGGCTTGGTCGCCGTCTGTGGCTCGGCGGGATATGCGGAGTACTGGCAGCTGCGGTTGCGGGATGCCATGGGGGTGGCGGGGATCGGGGTCGTGTACTGGCTGCAATGCCTGCTCGGCGCCGCGCTCATCCTGACCGTCCTGACCGGCATCGCGCGCGGAATACGGTGGGCGGTCCGGCGTTTGGGTCGCGGGCGCAGCCTCGCCGTGGCCGCGGTACTGGCGGTGGCGGTGCAGTTCGCGGCGCTTCCGGCGGTGATCGAGTGGCGGCGGTCGACGTACGCGGCGGCGAATGCGGCCTTGGATCCCGGTGTGGTGCAGCCGCTTTCGCCCGCGCGATCGGGTAGTCCGGTGTCGACGATCAGTTGGCCGTCACTGGGGCAGCAGGGGCGCAGGTTCGTGGCGGGCACGCCCGCGCGGGCGGTGCGGGTCTACGTCGGCTTGGAGTCAGCCGCGGACTTGGATACCCGTGTATCCCTTGCCATTCGGGAGCTGGAGCGCTCCGGCGGGCTGAACCGCGCCAACCTGGTGGTCACCGTGCCCACCGGCTCCGGGTGGATCGACGCCGAGGCCGCCGCGGGGCTCGACGATCGCTTCGACGGCGATGTCGCTCTGGTCGGATTGCAGTACTCGGCGGCTCCGAGCTGGGCGACCTTCCTGTTCGGCCGCGCCGCCGCCGAGCAATCGGCCAAGGCCCTGTTCACCGCCATCGAACAGCGCCTGTCGACGCTCCCCCATCCCCCGAAGCTCTACGTCTACGGCCAGAGCCTCGGCGCGGTCGGCGGCACCTCCATCTTCGCCGACGACGCCGACCAGGACCGCCGCACCTGCGCGGTGCTCTGGGCGGGCCCACCCGCCGGACGCGTGCACCACGGCGGCGCGACCGTCCTCGCGAACTCCTCCGACCCGGTGGTGCACTGGTCACCGTCTCTGCTGTGGCGCGCACCGGATCTCACCGGCACCCGCGCGGACGCCCCTGTCCCCCAATGGCTTCCGGTGATGAGCTTCCTACAGACCTCCGCCGACCTACTGTCCGCCCTGGACGCCCCCACCGGTCACGGTCACCGCTACGGCCCCGACCAGGGCACCCGACTCGGCGGCTGCTAGCTGGTGAACGCGGTGAGCGCCGCATCCACCACGGCATCGGCGAACTCCTCGGTCAGCCCACCCAATCCGAGGGTCCAGCGGCTCTGCACAGGCCCGAGCAGGAGGTCCAGGAGGAGTTCGAGATTCGCGTCGGCGCGCAGCTGCCCGGCCCGGACCGCCGCGACCAACCGGTCGGTGACCGCGGCCCGCTCGGGCAGCAACAGCCGTTCCCGATACATGCCCGCCAACTCGGAATCCTGCTGCAATTCGATGAGCATGGCCCGCAGGAAACTCTCGAAACCCGGATCGGTGAGCGCCACGACGGTCCCACGCAGCAGCGTGCGCAGATCGGCGCGAATATCCCCGGTATCGGGCAGCGCCAATCCCTCTGGCCCGGAATTCATTTCGAGCATGGCATCGAAGACCACCGCCCCCTTCGACGCCCACCAGCGATAAATGGTCTGCTTGCCCACCCCCGCCCGCGCGGCAATGGCCTCGACACTGATCTTCGAATACGGCAGCTCACCGATCAGCTCGGTGGTGGCGGTCAGGATGGCGGCGCGGGCGCGCTCGCTGCGACGGGCGACGCTGGGCGTTTCGGGCATGCCCCACCCTAGCATTAAACGAGACGAACCGTCTCGTCTTGACAAGACCGCGATCGCTTGGCACAGTACTTTCGAAACGAGACGGAGCGTCTCGCGACGAAAGGATGAGCAATGACTCGAACCTGGTTCATCACCGGCGCCAACCGCGGCCTCGGCCGGGCCTTCACCGTGGCCGCCCTCGGCGCGGGCGATCGGGTCGTCGCGACCGCCCGTGATCCGCGCACCATGGACGACCTGACCGATGAACGACTCACGGTGCTGCCCTTGGACGTTCGCGACCGCGAGGGCGTATTCGCCACCGTGGCAGCGGCCTTCGAGAAGTCGGGCGCCATCGACGTGATCGTGAACAATGCGGGCTACGGCCTGGTCGGCGCGCTCGAGGAGCTCTCCGAGGCCCAGATCCGCGATCAGATGGACACCAATTTCTATGGCGCGCTGTGGGTGTCGCAGGCGGCGACGCCGTATCTGCGGGCCCAGGGCTCGGGCCACATCGTGCAGATCTCCACGGTCGGAGCGGTGGGTTCACTGCCGCTGTTCAGCATGTACAACGCCAGCAAGTGGGCCCTGGAGGGCTTCAGCGCCTCCCTCGCGGATGAGCTGCGGCCCTTCGGCATCGCGGTCACCATGGCGCAGATGGGCGGCTTCGACACCGACTGGGCGAAGTCGAGCATGAAGTTCGCCGAGGCGCTGCCCGCCTACCAGGGCCTGCGCGAAGGCATTCTCGGCATGCCGGACTACCCGGATCCGCTGGCCCCGCCGCCCGCCGTCGAGGCCGACGAGAACGCCGAATGGGCCGAAGCCGCACCGGAAGTCGGCGCGGCGGGACTGCTGGAACTGGTGAACGACCCGAACCCGCCGCTGCGCAAGATCATCGGCCCGGGCGCGCAGCAGATGGTCGCCATGGCCCTCGACCAGCGCCGCCTGGACTACGGCAAGGACCCGGAATTCACCTGGCCCGCATAGTGATCCGGCCCCGGCAGCAGACGGTCCCCTGCGGTGCTCAGGTCCATGACGTAGACAGACCCGCGCCGTAGCCAGGCCGCGCCTGCGCCAGATCCACGCCTGAGCCCAGTCCGTACCCGCCCCAGCCCACACAGCGACCCAGTCCGCGTCGATAAGTGGGCCGTTGCCCCGATAACGGCCGAGCCCCTCTCACGCAACGTGAGAGGGGCTCGGCCGTAGGACCATCCGTCAGCAGGCGCTCAGGCGATCGCCCCGCGCGCCGCCTCGTACGCCGCCCCGACCCGGTACAACCGGTCATCGGCCAGCGCCGGAGCCATGATCTGCAAGCCCACCGGCATGCCGTCGTCCTGGCTCAGCCCGGACGGCACCGACATGGCGCAGTGCCCGGCCAGGTTGGTGGGCAGCGTGCACAGATCCGACAGGTACATGGCCAGCGGGTCGTTGACCTTCTCGCCCAGCTTCCACGGCGTGAACGGGCTGGTCGGCGAGACCAGCACATCGACGCTCTCGTAGGCCTTGTCGAAGTCCTGCGCGATGAGCGTGCGCACCTTCAGCGCCTGCCCATAGAACGCGTCGTAGTAACCCGCCGACAGCGCGTAGGTGCCGATCATGATGCGGCGCTTGACCTCCGGCCCGAATCCGGCCGCGCGGGTCATGGACATGACCTGCTCGGCCGAGTGCGAACCGTCGTCGCCGACGCGCAGGCCGTAGCGCATGGCATCGAAGCGCGCCAGGTTCGACGACACCTCCGACGGCAGGATCAGGTAGTAGGAGGCGAGCGCGTACTCGAAGTGCGGGCACGACACCTCGACCACCTCGGCCCCGAGATCCTTCAGCTGCGCGACGGCGGTATCGAAGGAGGAGAGCACGCCGGGCTGGTAGGAGTCGGAGTGCAGTTCCTTGACCACACCGACCTTCACGCCCTTCAGGTCACCGGACCCACCCTCTCGGGCGGCGGCGACCACGGGCGGCACCGGCACATCGCGCGAGGTGGAGTCGCGCGGGTCGTATCCGGCGATCACCTCGTGAAGCAGCGCGGTGTCGAGGACGGTGCGACCACACGGCCCACCCTGATCCAGCGACGACGCGCAGGCGACGAGGCCGTAGCGCGACACCGTGCCGTAGGTGGGCTTGGTGCCGACGGTCGCGGTCACGGCCGCGGGCTGGCGAATCGAGCCGCCGGTATCGGTGCCGATGGCCAGGGGCGCCTGGTACGAGGCCAGGGCGGCCGCCGAGCCGCCACCCGAACCGCCCGGAATTCGACTGTGGTCCCAGGGATTCCGCGTCGGGCCGTACGCCGAGTTCTCGGTGGAGGAGCCCATGGCGAACTCGTCCATATTGGTCTTGCCCAGAATCGGGATACCGGCGGCGCGCAGCCGCGCGGTGACCGTGGCGTCGTAGGGCGCGACCCAACCCTCGAGGATCTTGGACCCGCAGGTGGTCGGCTGATCGGTGGTGGTGAAAACGTCCTTGAGCGCCAAAGGAACACCGGCGAGCGGCGAGGCGACCTCGCCCGCGGCGACCGCGCGGTCCACCTCGGCGGCGGCCGCGAGGGCCTGTTCACCGGAGACGTGCAGGAAGGCGTTGATCTCGCCGTCGACCTCGGCGATGCGCTGGATGTGCGCCTCGGTCACCTCGACCGAGGAGACCTCGCGCGCGTGGATCTTCTCCGCCAGCTCGGCAGCCGACAGCTTCGTCAGGTCGTTCATTCGCCCTCTCCCAGGATCTGCGGAACCATGAACCGCTGCTCCTCGACCGCCGGAGCGCCGGACAGCGCCTGCTCCGGGGTGAGGCACGGCACGGTCTCGTCCGGGCGGGTCACATTGGTCGTCGGGTTCGGCGACGCGGTGGCCGGGACGTCGGCCGCGGCGACCTCGGAAATGGCCTTGACGTGGTTCAGGATCGAATCCAGCTGACCGGCGTACAGGTCCAGTTCTTCCTCGGTGAGAGCGAGCCGGGACAACCGGGCGAGGTGTGCGACCTCGTCTCGGGAGATGTCGGGCACCGCGGGACCCCTTTCGCGTGGTTCTAGCATGGTGATTCGGCCGTGTGACAGCCTAGCGACTCGCATGCGACCGTCCGTCAACGGTCACCGACCATGGCGGGTGCACTCGATAGCCGCCACAATGAACAGTGGCCCGCGTCACCGCGATACCTTCGACTCGATAACCGTCGCACTTGGGTGTAAGTATTGCCAGACTCGGGTATTAGTCCCAAGTTCTCGATCGCGCACTAGTGAAAGGAAGGCAAGCACGTGTCTTTTCTGCTCCGCGTGCAACTTCCGGATCGCCCAGGAAGTCTCGGCTCACTCGCCCTCGCGCTGGGCTCCGTCGGTGCCGACATCCTCTCGCTGGATGTCGTGGAACGCGGTGACGGCTACGCGATCGACGACATCGTGGTGGAGGTACCACCGGGCGCCCTCCCCGACACCCTGATCACCGCCGCCGAATCCCTGGCCGACGTGCTCGTGGACTCGCTGCGCCCGTACTCCGGGATGCTCGACACGCATCGGGAACTCGAGCTCATCGACCAGGTGGCCAGCGCCCACGACGACCGCCTGCAGGTGCTCGTCGACGGCGTCCCGCGCGTGCTGCGGGTCGGCTGGAGCACCGTCATCGATATGGGCCCGCAAGGCGCGTACCGCGTGGTCGGCAGCCAGAGCGCCCCGTCCACCCAAGCGGGCTCCGCCCCCTGGATGCCCCTGGAGAAGCCCTCGGTCCTCGACGGCGAATCCGACTGGGTCCCCCAGATCTGGCGCGATATGGACACCAAACTCGCCGCCGCCCCCCTCGGCGACACCGGCAAGGTCCTGCTCCTCGGCCGCCCCGGCGGCCCCGACTTCCGCCCCTCGGAAGTAGCCCGCCTGGGCTACCTCACGGGCATAATCGCCACAGTCCTCGGCTGACCCGAACCCAGGCCAGCACAGGACATTTCGCGCCTCCGCACCGCATCGCGGGGGCGCGATTTCCTGCTGCCGGTGCTGCCGGACGGGGAGCGGGCTACGCGGGTGTCGTGCCGAATTTCGGCACGGCGCGCCGACCAGCCTCACGACGGCGGGTGCGCGATGGCGGCTGCGCGACAGGGGGTGCGCGACAGCGGGTGCGCGAGGGGCACGGGTCGCGAGAACGCATCGTGGCCCGCAGGCCGCACCAATCCCCTTCGCGCGCAAGAGCGAGACGCGTTCGATGTCGAGTTCGCTTGGCATCGCGGTCCGGGGCGGCCCGACACAGCCTTCCGGTCGCTCGGGCCGGGAGCGCTACACGCGGGAGACGCCTCAGCTGGCGAGTGGTAGTCGCATGACCGTCAGGTGTGTGCCCGCCATGGTGCGCCAATCTCGTTCCGGCGCATGGAGAAAGCCGAGGCGGTCGTAGAGGCGGCGGGCGTCGGCCATGGTGGGCATGGTGGTGAGGACGACGGCGTCGCGGGTTTCGGCGCGGGCGATATCGATGACGTGGCGGACCAGGGCCGAGCCCACGCCCAGGCCGCGGGCCCGCTTGGCGACCGCCAGCATGCGGAATTCGAGTTCGCCGTCCCGGGCGATATCGGCGAAGGGCGTACCCGGCCGGGCGACGGTAACCGACCCGACCACCTCACCCTCGTGCACCGCCACCAGGATCTCGGCCGCGGCGGCACGAGTGGCGGTATCGGCCAACTCCAGCACGTAATCACTCTCGGGATTCACATGCCCCTCCCCCACATACACCTCGACCGTCAGCGCACCGACCGCCCCGAACTCACCCGCACGCACATCCCGAACCTCCACCGCGGACACACCCATCACCTCTCGTCCCGAACCCACAAGGGGGAACTGGTGGCGGCGGCCACTCGCACGATGCCGCCACCAGTTCCCCTTGATCTTGGTTACTCCGCGACGGCGTCGGGGCCGCCCTCGAGGAGGCGGCGGAAGCCGTCCTCATCGAGGATAGGGACGCCCAGTTCCTCGGCCTTGGCGGCCTTGGATCCGGGGGCGTCGCCGATGACTACGTAGGCGGTCTTCTTGGAGACCGAGCTGGCGGCCTTGCCGCCGCGGACCAGGATGGCCTCCTTGGCCCCGTCGCGCGTAAAGCCTTGCAGGGAACCGGTTACCACGATGGAGAGCCCCTCGAGATTGCGCTCGATGGACTCGTCGCGCTCGTCCTCCATGCGCACCCCGGCGGCGCGCCACTTGTCGACGATGGCGCGATGCCAGTCGACGGTGAACCACTCCGTCGCCGCGGCGGCAATGGTGGGCCCGACGCCGTCGGTGGCGGCGAGCTCCTCCACGGAGGCAGCCTGAATGCGCTCCATACTGCCGAACTCCGCCGCCAGCGCCCGCGCCGCGGTGGGACCCACGTGCCGGATGGACAGCCCCACCAGCACCCGCCACAGCGGCCGGTCCTTGGCGGTTTCGATATTCTCCAGCAGCTTCTTGCCGTTCGCCGACAGCGTGCCGCTCTTGTTGGTGAAAAGCGTTGTGGTGAGCAGCTTTTCCTCGGTCAGGTCGAACAGGTCGCCCTCGTCGGCGATGGCTCCCGACTTGAGCAGGTCGATGGCCGCCTCGTAGCCGAGTGCCTCGATATCGAACGCGCCGCGACCCGCGACGTGGAAGACCCGCTCCCGCAACTGCGCCGGGCAGTACTGCTGATTCGGGCAGCGGATATCCGCGTCGCCCTCCTTGGCGGGGGCGAGTTCGGTGCCGCACTCGGGACAGTGCGTGGGCATGACGAACTCCCGCTCGCTGCCATCGCGCGCGTCCACCACCGGCCCGAGCACCTCGGGAATGACGTCACCAGCCTTGCGCAGTGTGATGGTGTCGCCGATGAGCACGCCCTTGCGCTTCACCTCGGAGGCATTGTGCAGCGTCGCCATGGCCACGGTGGAGCCCGCCACGGTGACCGGCTCCATCACCGCGAACGGCGTAACCCGGCCGGTACGACCCACATTCACCTGGATGTCGAGGAGTTTGGTGGTCGCCTCCTCGGGCGGGTACTTGTAGGCGATGGCCCAGCGCGGCGCGCGCGAGGTCGCACCCAGGCGGCGCTGCAACGAGAACTCGTCGACCTTGACCACCTGGCCGTCGATCTCGTGCTCGATATCGTGGCGGTGCTCGCCCCAGTAGTGGACGCGCTCCACCACCGCGTCCGCGCCCCGCACCCGCACGGTGTGCGAGGACACCGGCAGCCCCCATGCCGCCAGCGCGCGATAGGCCTCGTACTGCGATTCCGGCGTCCACCCCTCGATCCGCCCGAAGCCGTGGCAGATCATCCGCAACTTGCGCCGGGCGGTGATCGCGGGATCCTTCTGGCGCAGCGATCCGGCGGCGGTATTGCGCGGATTCGCGTACGGCGGTTTACCTTCCGCGACGATCGCGGCATTGAGCGCCTCGAAATCCTCGAGGGTCATGTACGCCTCGCCGCGCACCTCGAGCAACGCGGGCACCGGGAATTCGTCGTTCGGCGTCAGCACGTGCGGAATGTCGTCGATGGTGCGGGCATTGAGGGTGACGTCCTCACCCGTGCGCCCATCACCGCGGGTCGCGCCGCGGGTCAGCCGTCCGTTCTCGTAGACCAGGTTGAGCGCGACGCCGTCGATCTTGACCTCGCACACGTAGTGGATGTCGCCGCCGGTCTCGGCCTCCACCTTGCTGATCCACTGCCGCATCTCGTCATCGTTGAAGACATTGTCGAGCGAGTACATGCGCTCGAGGTGATCGACCGGCTGGAATTCGGTGGTGAACCCGCCGCCGACCACCTGGGTCGGCGAATCGGGCGTGCGTAGATCCGGATGGGCCTCTTCCAGGGCCAGCAGCCGTTGGTACAGCTGGTCGAATTCCCCGTCGGTAATGATCGGCGCGTCCCGCACGTAGTAGCGGAACTGATGGTCGCGAACCTCCTCCGCCAGCCGCTGCCACACCACGCGCTCGTCCCCAGTCGCCGGGGTGATCTCCATACCCGATTCGCTCACAACCTGCACACTAGCCGAGCGCACCGACAGGTTTGCGCGACATTCCCGCACGTCGCGCCGGTATCGCAGCCAGATTGCGACCGGTCGGCACGGTCTGCGGCAGCGGGTTTCGGACGTGTGGACGCCAGGAAGTACTAACTTGCTTCCAGCAAGCGCACTCTGGAGTTGTCCAAGTGATTGATTGGAGAACCCGTGGCGGACAGTACTCGCGACCGCATCCTCGACGAGGCGCTGCGCCTGTTCGCCGATCAGGGGTACGCCGGTACCTCGGTCGCCGCCATCGAGGCCGCCGCCGGACTCTCACCGCACTCCGGCGCGCTCTACACGCACTTCGGTTCCAAGGAGCAGGTGATGTCGGCCGCGGTGGAACGCGCCGTGGCGACCTCCGCGGGCGCTTTCGCCCTCGCGCCGATGCTGTCGCTGGGCAATCTCACCGCGGAACTGACCCTCGTGGCGCGCGGCTCGCTCATGCTGCTGCACCTGTGGCGCAATCTGATTCGCGTCATGACCAAGGAGAGCGACAAGTTCCCGGCGGTCATGGCGCAGGCCCGCGAGCGGCTATTCGCGCCCTCACGCCGGTTCCTGGCGGACTGGCTGGCCGAGCAGGCCGCCGACGACGGCGTGGACCGCGATGTCGAGGCCATCACCGCGATCTGGCAGGGGGCGCTCGAAAACTATTGGGCCGCCGCCTATCTCTACGACGATCCGCCATTCGAGATGGACGACGAACGGTTCATCCAGCAATGGGTCAACACGCTTCGCGCCGCCCTGGGCGCGACACCCTGATAGTTCAGGAGGGCCATCATGGCCGAAACCCGCACCATCGCCTTCGATCTCAATGATCCCGCGGTGATCGCGAATCCCTATCCGCACTACGCGTGGCTGCGTGACGAAGCGCCGGTCCACCATTCGACTACGCTCGATGTGTGGTTGCTCAGCCGCCACGACGATGTGGCCATGGCGCTGCGTGACTCGACCCGGTTCTCCTCGGATCTCTATGCGGCGGAGGACTTCTCGAACAACCCATTCAATCCCGGCATGTCGTTGCCGCGCTGGCTCACCCGGGCTGTGCAGCACCTGCCGCCGGTGCGAACCCTGCTGACCAGTGATCCGCCCCAGCACACTCGGCTGCGCAAGAAGGTGAGCCGAGCCTTCGCGCCGCGCCGAATCGCCGCCCTGGAGCCACGAATTCGCGATATCACCGAGCGTCTGGTGGACGACCTCCTCGCCCACGGCAAGGGTGGAGCGACGGATGTGACCCGCGATCTCGCGCAACCGTTGCCCACCTTGGTCATCGCCGAGCTCATGGGTATCCCGTCGCAGCGGCGCGCCGATTTCCAACGCTGGTCCGACGGGCTGGTCAACGGCCTGCTCACCGGCGGCGATCTGCGGCGAATGATGGTGAGCGCCATCAGGATCCTGGCCTATTTCACCCGCGTCGTCCGCCAGCGCCGCCGCCGTCCCGGTGACGATCTGATCAGTCTGCTGATCACCCCGGACGCCGACGGCACGCTGAGCACGGTCGAACTGGTGAATTTCTGCATCCTGCTGCTGATCGGCGGGCATGAGACCACGACCAATCTGATCTCCAATGCCGTTGCGGCACTGCTGGATCGGCCGCAGCTGTGGCAGCGCCTGAGCCAGGATCCCGAACTGGCCCCGGCCGCCGTGGAGGAGACCCTGCGCTACGACGGTCCCGCCCAGAGCCTGCTGCGCATCACCACCACCGAGGTCACCTTGCACGGCGTGACCATCCCGGCCGGTGCCCGCGTCCTGCCGCTACTGGGTGCGGCCAATCGCGACCCCCGGCACTGGGACGACCCGGAGAATTTCCGTCTGGATCGAAACCGCCACGACCACATAGCCTTCGGCATCGGCATGCACTACTGCATCGCCAATGCCCTGGCCCGTATGGAAGGGCGCATAGCGCTCGAAATCCTGGCCCGACGGGCTCCGCACCTCACGAGTGCGGGCGAACCCGTCCGCATTCCCAGCCCCGTTCTACGCGGGCTGCGCTCCCTGCCGGTGCACATAGGCACCTGAATTCACCCGCTTCTCGTCGGCGTCGGCCAGCCAGAAGTACAGCGGCGGCAGCACCAGTTCGATGACGGTCAGCACGATTTGGAACCACTGCGGCTGACCCGCCACCGCCATGGACAGCAGCCGACCGACGCCGCCGAGCAGGAAGATCCCGGCCAGCCGTCGCACCGCGGACGCCGGTATCGGGGCCTGCCGCGCCGCCCAGAGCCAGGCCAGGCCGTAGCCGAGAAATATCGCGCCGTAATACCTTTCGCGACTGTCGACGGTGGCGTCGGCGGAACCCTCGCCCGGTACCGAGTGAATCCCCAAGGCGAAGTGGAAGATTCCGATCGCGACGCACGCGACGCCCATGGCCACCACGAGCCCTTTCAACACCTTGGCCACTTCCCACCTCCGCTAGTAGACGTGTGTCTACTACGTGACGGTACGACGCTAATAGACACGCGTCAACTAAGCTGTGGGCCATGCCTCCCCGCCGCCGCCTCACCCCCGACGAACGTCGCGGTCAACTCCTCGACGTGGGGGCCGAACTGTTCGCCGAGCGGCCTTACGACGAGGTGCTCATGGAACAGGTCGCCGAGCGGGCGGGCGTCTCACGCGCGCTGCTCTACCGGCACTTTCCGGCCAAGCGCGACCTTTTCGCGGCCATCTACGAACGCTCCGCCGAACAGCGGCTCACCGAGGCCGCGCTCGACCCCGCACTGCCGTTGCCCGAGCGGCTCGCCGCCGCGCTCGACACCCATATCGACTATTTCGCGGCCAATCGCCACACCGTGCTCGCCGCCAACCGCACCCTGGCCGGGGACCGCACCATTCAGGCGATCATGGCCACCCATCACGCGCGGCTGCGCGACCAGCTGCTCGACACCACCGGCCTCACCGACACCGAGCGCGCGGCGACCTCGGCCGTCCTGCTGAGCTGGCTCGTCTTCGTCCACGTCCTGTGCGTGGAATGGCTGGAGCGCGAGAACTTCTCGCGCGCGGAGCTGCGCGACGCCTGTGTCGGCGCGCTGCTGGGCGCGCTGTCGCACGGCCGCTGAGACCCGGAACACTCCGGATACCCATCAGGTTGGAGGAGATATGGAACTCGAGACCGCGCTGGAATTCGCGCGCACCCATCGCAACTCCGTGCTCGCCACCATTCGCAAGGACACCCGGCCGCAGCTGTCCAATGTGAATCACTGGGTCGGCGACGACGACATCATTCGCGTCTCCATCACCGCCGATCGGGCCAAGTACCACAACTTGAAGCGCGAGCCGTGGGCGGCGATTCACGTCTCGCGCGACGACTTCTGGGGTTACGCGGTACTCGAGGGCAAGGCCGACCTGTCCCCCGTCGCGGCCGAACCCGACGATGCCACCGTCGAGGAGTTGATCGCCTACTACCGGGCGCTCAGCGGCGAACACCCGGATTGGGACGACTACCGTCGCGCCATGGTCGCCGATCGCCGCGTCGTACTGCGGATCACGCCGACCCGCGTGTACGGCGCGCTCGGCTGAATCTCACTGGGACTCAGCGGGTTCCGGCAGCACGTCGCCGGTCTCGAGGAGCGTCTTGAGGCTGGACAGGATGCCGGGCCAGCCCTCGCGCACACCGGCCAGCATCTTGCTGTCGGGGCCGAAACCCTTGTGCACGACAGTGAGTTTCACGATCTCGCCCTGCGGTTCGATCTCGAAGGTGACCGTCGAACGAGGTTCGGCGGCCAGCGCGGCGGTGTCTTCCGGGCTGAATTCGAACTGCTCGCCGAAGGCCTGGTCGACGGTGTGCCAGGTGTAGGAGAGGCGGCGGTACGGCTCGGCCTCGAGGACGCGCTGCTCGGGATCTTTGCTCACCCAACCGAATTGCTCCCAACCCATGGGTGAGCCGGGCTGCCAGTCGGTGTCGAAGGTGGCGCCCCAGTAGCGCTTGGTGAAGGCCGGATCGGTCAGTGCCCGCCACAGCTGTTCGGGGGTGGTCTTGATGTAGGTGGTGTAGACGAATTCGTCGTTGCTCATGGTCGCGCTCTCCAATGCGGTTTTGAGGTCGGCGAGTGCGTGCACCCGCGCGCGGTCGTAGCGGTGGATCCAGCGGTCGGCGATGGCGTTGACGGGGTCGGCGTTCAAGTAGTGCAGCTTCTCCCGGCCGTGGCGGCGGGTGGTGACCAGATTGGCCGCCTCCAGGACGGCCAGGTGTTTGCTCACTGCCTGACGGGTCATGTCCAGGCCCTCGCAGAGTTCCCGCAAGGTCTGGCCATTGCGGTCGTTGAGGCTGTCGAGCAACCGGCGACGACTGGGGTCGGCCAGTGCCTTGAACACCTCGTCCACGCTTTCACCTCCATATGCAACTCGAAGGTTGCCTATTCCAAATTAGGCAACCTATTGGTTGCCTGTCAACCCCCGCTCGCGGATACCCGTTCCGACCGGCAGGATGGCGAGCGTGTTGCGCAGCTTCCAGGTGACGAATCACAGGTCCCTCGCCGAACCGCAGGAATTGCGGCTCACCCGTGGCAGCGGGCCGGTCGCCGTACCGGTGACCGCCGTGCACGGCGCCGCCGCCACCGGTAAGACCAGCCTCGTCGACGCGCTGTGGCATATGCGCGACGCGGTGTTGAATTCGGTCAGCGGGTGGGATCCCTATGCCGGGCCGGTGCGCACGCCACATCTCGGATTCACCGACCGGCCAACGGAATTCGTGGTCAACTTCGTGGCGGAGGGCTTTCCCTACACGTACGGGTTCAGGCTCGACAATGCCGATGTGAGCGCGGAGTGGCTGCACACGCATCCGCACAATCGCAAGCGGATCATCTTCGAGCGCGCCGGGGAGGATATTCGCATCGGTCCGATGTTCGAGGCGGCCCGCTTCGGCATCGGGGCGCTGGTGCCGCTGGTGCGGCCGAACGCGTTGCTGCTCAGCCTGTCCGGGCAGTTGTACGCCGAGGCGCTGGTGCCCGCCTATCGCTGGTTCCAGTCGCTGCTGGAGGTGCAGCGCGGGCAGCCGGACGCCCAGGCCGTCGTGCACCGGCTCGGCAGTCACGTCTCGCGTTCCACCGAGCACGCGGCCCGACTGCTCACGCTGCTGCGCTCGAGCGATGTGGGTATCAGCGATCTGCTGGTGCCCGAGCACGACCCCATGTACGCCGACTATCTGCGCGACCTCGATCACGACATCGCCACCACCGCAAAGGAAGTCGACGCCGCCACCTCCTCCCCCGCCCGCGCGGAGACGCTGCTGCGCGAACACGGTCTCACCGTCACGGTGTTGCGGCGCGAACTCACCACGCTCTACGCGGCGCGTGACGCGCTGTACTCGCGCATGGTGGCCCGCCGGGGCGTGGGTCTCGGCCTGGTACACGACGGGATCGACACGGCCTTCGACATCACCGACGAATCCACCGCCACCATCGCGCTCTTGCGCCTGCTCCCACCGATTCTCGACACCCTGGACACCGGCGGCGTGCTGGCCGTCGACGATATCGACACCCACCTCACCCCCGAGGTCGCCGACCTGCTGATTCAGCTGTTCCAGAATCCGGAGACCAATACCCAAGGGGCACAACTGATCTTCACCACATCGAACCGCACCCTCATCGACCGCGGGAACGGGCGCTCACAGAGCAAGCGCACCACGGTCTGGCAGCTGCGGCGGACATCCTCGGGAACCAGCGAACTCACCACGCGCTAGGGCACCGAGGCACTCGCGCCCCAGCGGCCTAGCATGGAGGCATGCTGCTCCAGATCATGTTCATACTCATGATGGCCACCGCCCTAGTGCTGGCCATCGGGTATTTCCGAGGCGGCTGGAACCTGTTCGGCAACCGCGAGCACGAGGCCGGGACGCTGTACGTCACCGGCGTCAGCCCACGCCCGAACGCCCTGGAAGATTCCTACGTCACCATCAGCGGCAACATCTCCGGCCCAAGTCTGGTCGCACACGAAACCTACGGCCGCTTCATCTGGGATATCAACCACTGGCCCTCGATCGGCGAGCAGATCCCGGTCCTGTACCCCAGCGGCAAGCCGGACCATTGGTTCCCCAACCACCCGGGCGCACGCCAGTCCGCCTCGGGCCCCTTCCACGGCTAGCGCCGCACAGCGACGAGCACCCCGACCGCCGGGTCGTCGACAGCCAGCGGCCTGCCGAACGAGGCGACGAGCTCGTCCCAGGAATGGAATTCGGTCTCCCAGCCGTGCGCCTCGAGCCAGGCGGCGGCGTCGGGCCCGAGCCCCCCGGGGGCGCGCGGCGGCGCTTCGTCACCCGAGACCATCCGCCGCAGCTCGGCGTACTGTCCATTGTTCGCATCCACCGCGAACCGCCCGACACCGAAATCACTTCCAGGAGCGGAGAGTTCGGTGATGTCGGCCGCCACGGCGAGAGCCTCCTCGGGCGACAGATACCCGAGCACCCCCTCGTCCACCCACTGCGTCGGCTGCTCTGGACGGAAGCCTTCCGCCAGTAGCGGTGTCACCCAATCGGTACGCAGATCCACCGGCACCACATGCCGTTCACACCGGGGCACCGCCCCCGCCAAGACCGGCTCCTTGAACGAAAACGTCTCCGGCAGATCGATTTCGAACAACCGTGTGCCCTCGGGAAAGTCCATGCGATAGGCGCGAGTGTCCAACCCCGCACCGATCAACACGATTTGCCGAATCCCGCGGTCGACGGCAGCGCGAATCCGGTCGTCCACCAACCGAACTCCCGCACTGCGCCCCTCCTGGAACGTCTCCGCGAGCGCCTCGAGCCGCGCCCACCGCTCCCCGGTGAACCCGCCCCGCGCCGCCTCGACCAGCACCTGCGCCAACGGGTCGTCGTACAGCCGATCCGCCCGCCGCGACTCCCGCGCTCGAATAACCGCCACCCCGATCGCGGTCATAGCGACCCCATCAGTAGGCACCCGCACGTCGACCTCCCCAAACTAACTTGCCGACCGGCTAGTAATCCGGCCACGCCATGCACGCTAGGCTCCAACCGGCCGGTCGTCAAGCACTACGGAAGGACCCGATGGACGGGCGTCGCAGCGACACACGGGACCGAATCCGTTCCGTGGCAATGGAATTGTTCTCCGAGCGCGGGTACGAGAAGACCTCGCTGCGCGAGATCGCCGACCGCCTCGGCATCACCAAGGCCGCCGTCTACTACCACTTCCGCACCAAGGAAGACATCGTGGTGAGCCTGTCGGAGGACCTGCACCGCGGCATAGACGACATAGTCACCTGGGCCCACTCCACCCCACCGACCCCTGCCCGCGCCCAAGAAATCCTCACCCGCTACGGCAGCCTCCTCCACGGGCTGGGCTCCGACATGGTCCGCTTCTGGCACGAAAACCAGCCCGCCTTCCGCGACCTAGGCTTCGGCACCACCCTCCGCTACCAATTCCGCACCCTCGCCGACCTCATGACCGCCCCCACCCCCACGCCCCTGGCCGTATTCCACGCCCGCCAAGCCCTCCTGGCCATCAGCTGGAGCGTCACCATGATGGGCGACCTCCCCCTCACCGACGACGAGCGCTACGAAGCCGCCACCCGAATAGCCGCGGACATCCTCGCCAAGGCATGAGCGTCAGCGAGTCGGCGTAACCACCGGCGTCGTCGGATCCGGCATCTTCTGAACGAACGGCTCCGGCTTGAAGGGATCGCACTCGCGTTCGGCCGACTCCTCGGTCATTTTCAGATCGACGCCGTTGTCCAGCAAAAGCCACCGCGGACCAGAGGGTTTCGGCCCGATAGCAGCCGAACGGTCGGTCCACTGCACCCGCGGGCGAGTCAGTGCGACTTTCGGCCCTTCCGGATCGACTACCTGACCGTCCGTCCGCAGCCAATACACACCCGGGATGTTGAAAGAGCACACCGAAACCTCGATGACGCCGTCGGCCAACTCCTCCGCACTGACAGCGCGGACCGTATAACCTCCGGTGTCATCGACAAAGTCAGGCGTTTCGAATGGCTCAATGAATCGGTCGGCATCGAGATCGACCCGGGTTCGATATTCACGCCGAAACTGCTCGCTTTCCCTGGGGTCAACCATCCGATAGCCACCGACAGTCATCTCGAGCGCGAACTCAGCCGCCGACCGCAGTGGCTCTTCCAGCCGCACTGCGACATCGGTGTAGTACTGCACGGGCGGATACGGAAACGCCGACGGCGTGGTGCTGGGGCCGACCGTTGGCGCATCCGTTTCACCCCCACCGCATGCGGTAAGTGTGAGCGCAGCCAGTACCCCTGCCGCGACGGCCGAGAATTGGATCCGCATCATGAACCACCTTGCTGGCCAAGGTCGATCGCGTAGGACTGACAGTAATCCGTGACGTATTGACCAAGCCCAGTCGTCGTCAGAAAGCTGGTGAAGTCGTTCTGCGCCAGGGAATTCCGACGTATGGTTGCCATGTCGAGTGGACCGTCGTCGGTCCGCAATGTGGGGGGCAACGTACCGGTTGCGTACGCGGCGTTCAGTATCGCTTGGTGGGCGTTGTCGGTCGCTTCGGACTTCAATACCGCTTCGCTGGGCCGTTCCATGAATTCGTACTCAGGCTTTCCCAACCATTCCTGCACTTTGCCCTCCACGGCATCGCCGACCTCCAGGTCGAGTGCGCCTGTCCCGATATCCGCGTGAGGAATCTTCCCCACGGCTTCGTCGGCGAGTTGTCCCGCGATCGACGCGCCGAGCATCTTCGCCTGGTACAGCGCGTCGGTGGGATTCAGGGCCTCCTGCCCCTTCAGCTGATCCTGATGAATCAGTGCATCCCACATCGCATTGTCGACTCGTCCGGACAGTGCGCCCGCATCGCTCAGTGCGAGAGCATTCGGCAATTGGTCCGGATGTTCTCGCATCAACTGCGTGAGCTCCGCTGTTCGATGTTGCTCGACCGCGGTGGTGATATTCAACCGGCCTTCCTCGGAGTAGGAGCCCAGTTGCAACAGGCGGTTGGCTTCCTCCGCCTGCCAGCTGACCCGGCCGTCCGGCATAACGGAGTTCTCCGGAAATCCGGTCGTCCACACCGTCCCGCTGACGGCGTCCAGATTCCCCGCAACCGCCTTACCCACCGCTGTCGCGAGTTCCGGATTCCTGGCGAAGGAGTCCTTCTGCTCCGCCCACACCGTGTCGCCCTTGTCATCCGGGCACAGCATTGTTCCCAGTCCCGCCAGCGCTTCGCGCCCGCGCATTCCGCGCGGGTCGTCGAGCGGGAGCCGTGCTTCTTCCGTGATGCGGTCGATCAAGGTTGCAGCTCCTCGGCCCTTGTCGGAGTTGGACCAGTCGTGGCCGGTGAGGGTGCGGACTGTTTCCTTGGCGTCGTAGTCGTGGGGCATGCCGTCGCCGGTCCAGATTCGGTGGGCGGCATCGTTGTTGCGGCCCGCGAATTCGGTGAATGCGCCTGCGGCGGTGTCGCGGCCCAGGTCGGGTGGGTTGTATTGGTCTTGGACCATGTCGGCGGATTTCAGGTACAGCTGGGTGCCGAGTTCTGTGCCTGGTTCGTAGCCGGGGTTGGTTTCGGCGAGCAGGGATGCCAGGGCGTTGGTGTCTTGCCACTGTTTTTGCAGGGCGACGAGGGGGCCGCCGGGGGTAGCGGGGTCGATCGGGTCCGGGTCGGTGCGGCGGGCTTCGATGAGTTCGCGGATGTCGGCGGGCAGGTCCTGGTAGCTGCCCGCGCCGATGAGCTTTCCGTCGGGGGTGCGGCCGGTGCCGATGTCCTCGTTGCTGATGACGGCGAGTCCGTTGGCGAGCGTATCCCGTTGGGAGGCAGCGACGGTGCTGCCCGATTCCTCCTGGTCCTTCAGGTATTCGCTCAGGGCGAGAACGCCGTCCTTGCCCGCCGCGTTGTAGAAGGCGCGGTAGTAGTCCTGGACTTGGCGCGGGAGCGTATCGACCTCGCCGCCGCTGGCGAGGGTCCGCAGTTGGGCGTCCGTCAGGGGGTGGTCGGGCAGTTGACCGGCGACGCGGGCGAGGACGGCGGGGTCCTGGTCGGGTGTCGGGCCGTCGGCCCATTCGGCCAGGGCCCGGCCGTCTTCTCGGCCGCGCTCTCCGGCTCGGACCACGTCGTCGATCTGTGCCCTGCCTTGACTCGCGCCCAGCACGGCCGCGTCGGTCAGGGGCGTGAACTGTGCTGCCGCTTGGGTTTTCAGCTGTTCGCGCAGAGTGTCGTCGGCGGTCCGGGCGGCAGCGGCTCCGTCGGTGAGATCGAAGATCAATCCCTTGATCTCGGCCTTCTTGCTCTCGTCCAGATCGCGCCACGCGGTTGCGCCGATGACGGTGTCGTCGGTGATGACGTACTCGCTGGGAATCGGGGTGCCCTCCGCGATGGGGAACCCCGCCTTGCCCAGGGCGTCCATGGCGATCTTCGCGCGTTGCAAGGGTGCCTCGATGGCGTACCAGTTGCCGTTGAGCACACCGGCGAGGCCGCGCAGCGCATCGGTCATCGCCGCGACGCGAGTTCGGTCGTCACCCGCACCGCGCTGGGCGGATTCGGCGGCCTTACCGTCCCAGTAGCCGCCGTCGCCGGTGCGCACGACCGCCTGCTCGTAGTCGACGAATTTCTGGTCGAGGTTCGTGGCGAGCGTGGTCCACTCGGTGGCGACCTCCACCAGATCGTGGGGACGCCAGGCGCGAATCTGCTCCGGGGTGAGGCTCATAGCGGGCGGTCCGGGATCCATGGACCGCATAGTTGCCCCATGGTCGCCTGAATCTGGTCGCGGACGCCGTCGTCCTTGGTTCGATACTGTCCGGCGGTGTAGGCCATGGCGTCGGCCACGCCTTCGAGCCGGGTCTTGGCGCTCGCCACGAGCGCGCCGTGCACCAGATCCTTGGTGAGCGCCACCGCCGCCTCGTGCGAGGTCAGCACGCCGCCGGGCTTTCCGCTGTTGAACGGCTCGACCGCACCCTTTCCACATCGCAGCGCACCGACCTGTCCGGCCAGGGTCTTCACCGTGGAGCCGAGCCGGTTCAGCTGGTCGATGTCGGCCTTGAAACTGTCGGTCATCGCTCCCCCTGGGCGGGCGTCTTACGTGGTCAGGGGAGTTTACGACACGAGCGCAGGGGGTGTTGCTGACGGATTGCTACTTGGCGCGTCAGTCGAAGGTCAGGGCTTCTGGTTCGTCGGCGTAGGCGGTGGCGATCTCGGTGGCGAGGGTGAGGGATTTGCGTGCCCAGTCGAGGGGGGCGGTGGCGAGGCCGCAGGCGGGGGTGACCGTGACTTGGGTGGCGAGGCGGCGGCGGGGGAAGCCGAGGCGGTCCAGTAGTCGGACGCCGGGTTCGGCGAGTTCGCGCCAGGTGACCGGGGTGGCCGGGGCGGTGGTCGGGATGAGGCCCAGGGCTAGGTGGTGGCCGGAGTCGAGGAGTTCGCCGAGCGGGTCGAGGTCGGCGGTGGTGATGGTGGACATGTCGAAACCGACTGCGGTGGTGGCGGTTTGGCGGAGGAAGGCCAGGGCGGGGCGGTCCGCGCAGGTGTGGATCAAGACCGGGGCGGGTTGGGCGGTGATGACGTTGTCGAGGATGTGTTGCGCTTCGGGAGCGGGCAGGGCGCGCACGGTGTTCATGACGCTCGCGCCCTTCAGGGTGCCTGCGAGAACCGCAGTGAGCGACGGCTCGTCCAGTTGCACAAGGACTTTCGCACCCAGACGCTTAGCGACCTCGGCGGCGTGGGTCGCGAGACCCTCGGCCAGGGATTCCGAAAGATCGCGCAGGGCACCGGAATCGGTGAGTACGCGGTGCCCGACCGGCAGTTCCACCTGGGCGGCCAGACTCAGCGGACCGATGGCCTGGAGCTTCACGGTGAGACCGGAGCCGGTGAGACCGGCTGTCTCCCAGGCTTCTTCGAGAGCATCGAGATCGCCACGCAGCAGGTCTCGGGCGCGGCGCGCGACGGCCCCGGGACGGATGGCGAGGCGATAACCCCGAGGCGTGGTGTCGAAGCGCATATCGACCAGCAGAGCGGAGGCGCGGCCCACCATATCCGCGCCGACACCGCGGCCGGGCAGCTCCACCAGGTGGGGCAGCTCGCCGAGTTCGCCGACGACGGTCGCCGTGGCCTCGCGAATATCGGTGCCGGGCCACGAGCCGACGCCGGTCGCGATCCCGCCGCGCAGTACCGCGCGTGCCTCGGCCGCTGTGTCAGTCACCTGGATTCACTCCGCCCTTCGAGCGTCGACGCCTGCGCCCAGCATGGCATTCACCGTCGTCGTCTCCGACGCCGCCCCACGATTCGCACTGGTGACCGTGTGCCACCGGCGACATGTCACCGAGTGCTGTCGGCCACCAGTTCATTGGCGTAGGAATGGATTTCACGCTCGGTGCCGGTGATGGTGCCACTGCCGAGCACCTGATCGCCGTCGGCATCGGGGCGGTACAGCACCACGGCCTGGCCACGCGCCACACCGGTCAGCGGTTCACGCAGACGCACCACGAGACCACCGTCCACCGCCTCGGCGACCGCCGGGGCGGTGCCGCCGTGCGCACGCACCTGGGCGACGCATTCGATAGGCCCGTCAGGGGTTTCGCCCGAGGTCCAGATGGCGCGATCCGCCAGCACGGTCCACACGTTCAGGTCCTCGACCGCGCCGACGCGCACGGTGCCGGACTCCGGATCGATATCGGTGACATAGCGCGGCTTGCCGTCGGCGGCGGGGCCGGGCAGACCGAGGCCCTTGCGCTGGCCGATCGTAAAGCCGTGCACGCCATCGTGATCGCCGAGCTTGGTGCCGTCGGCATCCACCAGCGCGCCGGGGCGGATACCGATCTTCGCGCCCAGGAACGCCCGGGTGTCACCGGAGGGAATGAAGCAGATGTCGTGGCTGTCGGGCTTGTTGGCCACCGCGAGTCCGCGCTCGGCGGCCTCCTCGCGAATCCGCGGCTTGGGGGTGTCGCCGACCGGGAACATGGCGCGCGAGAGCTGCTCGGCGGTCAGCACCGCGAGCACATACGACTGGTCCTTGTCCTCGTCGACGGCGCGCCGCAGCACACCGTCCTCGAGCCGCGCGTAGTGCCCGGTGACGACGGCGTCGAAGCCCAGCGCCACCGCGCGATCGGCCAACGCCGAGAACTTGATCTTCTCGTTGCAGCGCAGGCACGGGTTGGGAGTCTCACCGGCGGCATAGGAGGCGACGAAATCATCGATCACGTCCTCCTTGAACCGGTCGGCGAAATCCCAGACGTAGAACGGGATTCCGAGCACGTCGGCGGCGCGGCGGGCGTCTCCGGCGTCTTCCTTGGAGCAGCAGCCGCGCGATCCGGTGCGCAGCGTGCCCGGCGCGGTCGACAGGGCCAGATGAACGCCGACCACCTCGTGTCCGGCGTCGACGGCGCGGGCGGCGGCTACGGCCGAATCCACGCCACCGCTCATGGCGGCAAGTACACGCATTTAGAAGCCTCCCTTCGCACTGGCCAGACCGGCTGCTTTGGCCCGTTCCACCACCTGCGGCAGTGCCGCCAGCACGGCATCGATATCGGTATCGGTCGAATCATGTCCCAGCGAGAAGCGCAGCGACCCGCGCGCCAGCGCCGGTTCCACACCCATGGCCAGCAGTACGTGGCTGGGACCCGCCACGCCCGCATTGCAGGCCGATCCGGTCGAGCACTCGACCCCGGCCGCGTCCAACAGCATCAGCAGCGAATCGCCTTCGCAGCCCGGGAAGGTGAAGTGCACATTGCCCGGCAGCCGACGCTCCCCGGTCGCGCCATTGAGCACGGCATCGGGCACTGCCGCGCGCACCCCGGCGATGAGCCGGTTGCTCAGCCGCGTCAATTCCGCTGTCCGCGTGGGCAATCCACGCACGGTCTCACGCAGCGCCGCCGCGAGCCCTACCGCTGCGGGCACATCCGAGGTGCCCGAGCGCAGATCGCGTTCATGCCCACCGCCGTGCAACAGCGGCGTGCACGGCACCGTCCGCCCGAGCAGCAGGACACCCACCCCGTGCGGCCCGCCGACCTTGTGCCCGGCGAAACTCGCCGCCGCGAGCCCACTGCTGGCGAAGTCGATGGGCAGCTGCGCCGCCGCCTGCACCGCGTCACTGTGCATGGGAATATCGAATTCCTGTGCCATGGCGGCCAATTCGGCGATCGGCTGAATCGTCCCGACCTCGTTGTTGGCCCACATGATGCTCACCAGCGCGATCTCGTCGGCATACGTGGCCAGCGCGTCGCGCAGTGTGCGCGGCGAGACAACGCCCTCGGAGTCCACATCCAGCCACGTCACCCGAGCGCCTTCGTGCTGCTCGAGCCACTCCACGGCGTCCAGCACCGCATGATGCTCGACCGCGCTCACCAGAATCCGCGTGCGCCGCGAATCAGCGTCCCGCCGCGCCCGATAGATCCCCTTGACGGCGAGATTGTCACTCTCGGTCCCCCCGGAGGTGAAGATCACCTCCGAAGGCCGCGCCCCCAGATCAGCCGCGATCGACTCCCGCGCTTCCTCCAACAGCCGCCGAGCCGCCCGCCCCGACCCGTGCAACGACGACGCGTTCCCCGCCATCCCCAAGACAGCCGTCATCGCCTCGACAGCGACCGGGAACATGGGTGTCGTGGCCGCGTGATCGAGGTAGACCGTCTGGGCACCGACCGGACCCGGGAAAGCCGACTTCATGACCGATAAAGCCTATCCCATCGTTGACCTGCGTTTCCTTGGGGTATCCCCCTCGCCGTGTGCGAGATCTTCACGATTCCACGCACCATCTGCGCAACCGCTCGACCGCCGACGCGTATTCCCCAGGCCCTGCCGATCGAGTTCTATTGCGGTTCCGCCGCTCACGCGAGGACGACTATCGTCTGATGTGGAGCGCGGCCTCGCTCCTCGGGATCGATTCCACCGGTTGGAGGGTGTCGATTATGGCGATCGGCCAAGCTCGCACCCGGGTGTACCCCATTGCTCTCGCAGCGGTGCGTGCCGTGGCGGGCGGGTGGTCACGGTGAGTGGTTTCGATGTGGTGGGTTCGGAGCGTTTCCTCGCGGCGCTCTCGGCGGTACCTCGCGCTGTCGTCGGCCCGCCGCGGATCTGCCTGGCCTGTGTGGCGGTATTGCCGGTCCAGCGCAGCGCGATCGCGGTGGATGTCACCGGGACGGGCTGGGAAGTGTTGTGCGCCACCGATTCCGACGCGGATCGATTCGAGGCGTTGCAGGCCACCGCGGGACAGGGACCCGGCATCGACGCGGCGGCGCGCGGCGAGGTGGTCGTGGTCGAGGACATGGCGTTGATCCATCATCGGTGGCCGTTATTGGGTGCCGCGATGGGTATCGGCGAGTCCGGTGCGGTGTATTCGGTTCCGCTGCAGGCAGGAGCCGCGCGGCTGGGGGTGCTCGATCTGTTCTGCGAGAAGCCGGGACCGCTCGACGGGTCACAGTGGGCGGCGGTGTCCTCGGTCGCCATGATGGTGACGATGATCCTGTTGTCGGATCGCGGCGCCGACGCCGACAGCGCCGAGACGGTGTTGGGGCAATGGTGGAATTCCGCACCCCGCACCCGTGAGATCCATCAGGCCAGCGGGATGGTCGCCGCGCAGCTGGGAGTGCCGGTGCGCGACGCCTATTCGCGGCTGCAAGCCCATGCCTTCGCCGAAGGTCTCACCTTGGCCGAAGTCGCCGACGACGTGGTAGCACGCCGGTTGCGCTTCAGTCCCGCTGCCGAGACACCATGACCCACAACGGATATCGAATCGAAAGCGCAGAAGGAGATGGTCATGAATGAGCGCGAAGGCCCGCTGGTGAAGGCATTCGTGGAGCTGGCCGACACCCTCGTCGCAGACTACGACCTCATCGAGCTGACCCAGCGCCTCGTCGATGATTGCGTAGGTCTGCTCGGCGTCGATGCCGCCGGACTGCTGCTCGCCGCCCCCGACGACGGGTTGCAGGTGCTGGCCTCCACCACCGAACAGGCCCGCCTGCTGGAGCTGTTCCAGGTGCAGTCGGAGGCCGGTCCGTGCCTGCTCGCCTACCGCAGTGGCGTCGGTGTGCTGGTCGACGACCTCACCGTCGAGCCCGAACGGTGGCCCGCGTTCGCGCGTCGCGCCCTCGCCGATGGGTTTCGCGCGGTGTGCGCCTTGCCGCTGCGATTGCGCCAGGAGCGCATCGGCGCGTTGAACCTGTTCTCCACCACGGCCGGTGCACTGTCATCGCAGGACATTCTCGTCGGCCAAGCTCTGGCCGATGTCGCCACCATAGGAATCCTGCATCAGCGCGCGGCGACTCGATCGGAAACCATCAATCGGCAGCTGCAGACGGCGTTGAACACCCGCATCATCATCGAACAGGCCAAAGGCATGCTCGCCGAACGCGGCGGATTGGATATGGATCAGGCATTCGGGCAGCTGCGTGGCTACGCCCGCGCCAATCACCTACGCCTGACCGACCTCGCCCGCGCTGTCGTGGAGGGCACCGCCGAGATCGGGGAACTGCTCGACGGCACCGCGCCCTGACCTTCGGGTCGGTTGGCCCACCGTGTCTCAGCGGAAGGTGCGCCAGCAGAAGATGTCGGTGATCTGGCGCGGCTGGTCGCGTTCGATGTACCGGGCAGGCAGGGCGTCGGCCAAGACTTGCTGCCATTGCGGCGCGGTCAGCGCGCCGACCCAGCCGACTCGCGCGGTGGACTGCGGATCCTCGAGCATCGCCAGCGCGACATGTTCCACGTGCAGCTGCCGGTGCCCGCAGGCGTTGAAGATATCGACCGCGCGTTGCAGAACTCCCTCGAGGTCCGCCGTGATCCACCCGTCGACACGGGTCACATCCATCATCGGCAGAGAATTCGGGGAGGTCGGTTCTTGTTCACCGGGTCGTGCTGTAGTCGTCACGTTTGCCTCCGGTCTCCGACGTGCGATCGGGATGGGTTGCCGAGGACCGGGGCAAGAGCCACAAAGCCGACGAAAACGACGTAATCGCCGGGACAGCACGGTAATTCCCTCATTGTGCACCCCCTTCGGTGGAAAACCTACAAACAAACCGCAAGCGCACCTGACGCCCGCACACGGTCACGGGCGGATAGCCAGGTGATCAAGAAATGTCGGAATTGGCGTGTAATGCCCGGTTTGCTGGTAGGCATGTGGTAGATGACCGGCTGCTGAAGTTGGTCGCGGCAGCCGCTCCCTAACCGCAAGGAAGAAGGGGCGATGGAAATCAAGAGATTTGCGGCAACTGCCGCGCTCGCGTTTTGCGCCACGGCTTTCACGGTTGGTATTGCCAACGCGGACCCGGGTGTATCTGGTGGTGACGTAGCCGGGATATCCGTTCAGGACGAGAATGCTCGGGTTGATGTCGCCACTCCCGAGGATGATTTGGCCATGCGCCAATGCAATGCGGTGATCGGCGCGTTGGTCGGCGGGGTGATCGGTGGTACCGGTAGTGCGTTGCCGGGGGCGCTGATCGGGGCCGGGATCGGGGCGGCTGTCGGCTGGACGTTGAACTATCCGCCGGGACCGCCGCTGGCCTGTTGGCAGCCGTCGCAGGATGGCAATCCGCCGTCCTGACCGTCGCTGGTCAACACTTCGAGAGGTCGGCGGGGCAGACCACCATGCGCGGGGAGAGCGGTCCCAGACCGCCTTCGAAGGTGTTCACGAACTCCCCCGCATCGTGGGCGGCGGTGTAGCGGTGGCCGCCCACCGATTGCTTTCCGGTCGCCTCGTTGCGGACAAGTCCGGCACCGGCGAACAGGCTGCCGTCGGGCTGCCGCTCGATGCGTTCGGCACTGTCGACCAGTGTGTATTTTGCCGTCGGGAACCATTCTTTGGTCACCGGGAAATAGCTTCCCCAGCGAGCGATCTTCTGCACCTCGTCGATCTGGGTGCAGAAGGCCATGGCCCCGCGCTCGGATTTCAGATAGGGCACGGGGCACAGCAGTGGCCCGTTCGCGGCCGCGACCTGGACGATCGACGGCACCGGCTGTGCCTGCGGCACAGCCGCTTCCGGCATGACGATCGTCCAGACGCCGACCGCCGCCGCCACCGTCACGACAGCGCTTACGGGGACCCACGGAATGCGCCGGGCACGGTCCTTCTTCAGGGCCGCGGTCACGGCCTCGGCCAGCGCACCGCAGCTGGCGTAGCGCATCGCCGGGTCGTAGGCGGTGGCGGTGGCGATCACCGCCGACAGCCGAGCCGACAGCGGCGCGTTGGGCGGACCGGTTCCGATGAGCCGCCCGGTGAGCAGTTCGTAGAGCGTGATGCCGAGCGCGTAGACATCGGTCCGTGGATCGGCCACGCCACCGGCCAGCTGCTCCGGCGCGGCATAGGCGGGAGTCAGTGCGATCGGGCCGCTGGTGAGGGTCATGGCCGGTGACGCGCTGCGGGCGATGCCGAAATCCCCGATCAGCACCCGATCGTCCTCGCCGAGAAAGATATTGGCGGGTTTCACATCCCGGTGCACGATGCCGTGCTCGTGCGCGTGGTCGAGCCCCTTGGCCACTTCGGCGATGATGTGGACGGCCCGATCGGCCTCCAGTCCGTCGCGGTATTGCCGAATGAGCTGCCGCACATCGCCGCCGGAGACGTACTGCATGGACACCCACGGCGTGCCGTCCTCGATGCCGCGATCGTGAACGGAGACGATATTCGGATGATCGAGCCGCGCGACCAGATCGGCCTCCCGGTCGAATCGGGCCTGGAAGCGCTGGTTCTCGTTCGGCGCGACGTGCAGGAGCTTGAGCGCGACCGTGCGCGGCAACCGCGGGTGTCGTGCCGTGTACACCGTCCCCATACCGCCCGAGCCGAGCAATCCGGTGATCACATGGTCGGCGAAAACGGTTCCCGCCAGTAATTCTCGGGTAGGCATGACGTAACCCCCTGCTACGGTCCCTGTCTCGATGATCGGACCGTGCGGGTGTGGTCATACACGAAATCCCGTTAATAACCCCAAGATTGCGCCCGCGCGCGGCTCCAGCGCGCTGAACCCACGGTAGAGCAGGGAACTCGAGGAAATATCGAACAATTCTGGAAGTGGATTTCATGTATTCGTAGGAGGATTCCTCGTACCGGCGGTGCTGTCATTGTGGTGCGATCCGTCCGACGGGCCGACCGCATATCGCAATTCGCACTCCGTTAGGGGAAAGATCATGAGGAACAACAAGATTCGGGCGGCCGCCGCGACGCTGGCGTGCGCACCATTGATCGCGTGGGGTGCCGGGGTGGCCGCCGCCGCACCCGCGCCGGAGCCCGCACCCGTCGCACCGGCGGTCGGGGTCGAGGTACAGCCCGCGGTGCTCTCGCCGTTCCTCACCATCCCCGGCGCGTCGAACACCTGCTCGGTCCTGCTCATCACCGTCCCCATCCTCTTCCCCATTTGCGTGGTCTGAGCGGATCGGAAGCGTCACCATGGAGGAACCGGCGCGCTGCGGCGCGCCGGAACCCGTGGCGCACAAACACTTCGGAGTGTCATGTTCCGCAGATTTCTCCTGCTGGCCGCCGCCCTCGCCCTGGTGTGGACCGCCCCCGGGACCGCTCAGGCCGCACCTCGAACGGTATTGGGCGGCGGCTCGGGCATCGTCCTCGACGACGGCGCACTGTGCACGCTGACCACCATCGGATGGGATGCCGACGGCCGCATGGTCGGTCTCACCGCGGGCCACTGCGGTACGGCCGGTACGGGCATCGCCTCCGAAAACGACAGGGACGCGGGCACGCTCGGCACCATCGCTTTCGTCAACGCCGATCTCGACTACGCGGTCATCCACTTCGATCAGGATCTGGTGGAGCCGACAAATCACATCGGCGACACCACGATCACCGACCTCAGGCAGCCCGCGCGATTTCCGGCCATCGCCTGCAAGCAGGGCCGGTCCTCCGGTCACACGTGCGGGCTGGTCTACGGCGACGTGTTCGCCACGGGGACCCTGACGCTCACCCAAATCTGCGTGGTCGTCGGCGATTCCGGCGGACCGGTGGTCGTCGGTACCACCCTGGTGGCCATGGTCAACGGGTACATCTCGTACCCGTGCGTGGGCCCGCAGGTGGGATTCGATATCAGCGCGATCCTCGCCGACGTCGACGCACGCGGTGGTGTGGGCGCGGGCTTCCGGCCGGTGTGACCGACGGTCACTGCGCCGCGAGCGCGACCGTGAGCAGCACCCGCACCAGCTCCGCCTGCCGATGGGTTCCGGTCTTGACGAAGATGTGTTGCAGATGCGTCCGGGCCGTACTCACCGATACGCGGAGCTGCGCGGCCACGGCCGGAAGTCCGTCGCCGCGCAGGACTCCGCGGGCGACCAGGCTCTCGGTCTCGGTCAGTCCGTAGAGCTCCTGCAAAGCCGCGGGCGACGGGCCCTGATCATCGTCCGGATCGACCGTCAGCAGCACCGCGCGGCAGTGTGCCGAACCGTCGAGTGGCGCGATGTGCACCGTGAGGGGCCGCTTCCCGGAGCGCGCGATCGCGATGCTGCCGCCCACCTCGGCCGGACCGGCGGCCGCGCCGATCAGCCACCGCAACCGTGGCTGCTGCGTGGGCGAGGTGGTGCGCAGACGACCGAACGAATCGACCGCCAACCCGTCGGCGGCGAGGGTGATGGCCGTGGCCCTGGCGTTGGCGAAGGTCAACCTCAGCTCGGTGGTGACGATCATGACGCCGTAGCGGGCCTTCTCCACGGTCGCCAGCGCGAGCGTCCGGTCCCGAGTCAGTTCGGCCAGTCGCGCTCGGGTGCGCAGGGCTTGTTCGAAGTGCGGAAGCAGAGCGCGCAGCAGCGTGTGACTCTCCGAATCCTCGGGCAGTTCAGTGTGTTTCGGCATCTGGTGACAGATCCAGGAGGCCGGAACCGAGTCGCCGAGTCGCGCCAGCAGGGTGTCGGAGCGCCACGTCTCGATCTCACCGACCGGCAGCCGACGCACCGGATCGGCGGTCTGGGCGAGGTGTTCGCGAATGTCGGCGTCGCTCGCACCACACGCCGCGACCCGAGGGCCGACCGGCTCGGCGAGGACGAGAAATCCCCGCACCGCACCGAGCACGGCGGTCACGTCGGCGATGACGGTATCCCATCGGGCCGGGTCGACTCCGGCGTCGTGAATCCCGGAGAGCAGCAACGAGAATCGCTGAACGGTAGCGGTCATCGGTACCTTCCCTCCGCGAGTCATCTCCTCCCGACCCGACTCTCACGGTAGAACACCGATCTCGAGCCGCCCTCGAGTAATTCTCGAGCGCGACGCCGCGACGGCATCGCCTGTGCCATGCTGTATTCGCATATGACGCAGGCACGGTGACCGTGACAGATCTCGATATTCGACTGCTCGGATCCGTCCAGATGAGCGTGGCCGGGCGGCCCGTTCCCGTGGGCGGCCCCAAACCTCGGATTCTGCTGGCCATGCTGACCGTCAACCGCCGACGCGCGGTCTCGGCGCAGCTGCTGGTCGATACGATCTGGGACGAGGACCCGCCGGGTAACGCGATGGCGGGCCTGTACGGGTACGTGGCGACCTTGCGGCGCGAAATGCGTTCCGCCGGAGCCGATGCCGAGGCGGTGCTGCGCTCCGTGGCGGCCGGTTGCTATCAGCTCGACATCGCCGACACGCAGTGCGATATCGGTCGATTCGAGTCCCACCGCACCGCGGGCGCGGCCGCCGCCGCACGCGGTGACCACGCGCGGGCGATCGACCATTTCACCAGCGCCCTCGCCGAGTGGAGCGGGGAGCCCCTGGCCGGGTTGCACGACATCTCCTTCGCCGATCGGTTCGTCACCGATGCCAGCGGATGGCGGCTGAACGTGTCGATTGCGCGCGCCGACGCCGAATACGCGTGCGGCCGCTGCGATTCCGGACTGGACGAACTCACCGCGCTCGCCGCGGAACATCCGCTGCACGAGGGGCTGTGGCAGCGACTCATTCGTGCGCTGCACGCGGCCGGTCGTCCCGCCGACGCACTCGACGCGTATCAACGCATTCGCCGAAACCTCGCCGAGGAGCTGGGTTTGGACCCGGATGCCGAGACCGAGAATCTGCGCGACGCCATCGTGCATCGCAGACCGCCGCCTCGGCCGCATCCCCCGGCCCGACGCACCACCACCGTCGGCTCCGGTAACGAACCGGTCGCCGCACTGCGGACAGCCGATGGGACGACGATCGAGATCACCGGGCACGGCCTGCGCATCGGCCGCGAAGCCGATAACGACCTGGTGCTCGACGACGCCCGGGTGAGCCGCCGTCACGCTCGAATCGTGGTGCGCGACAACGGCATGATGATCCACGATCTCGGCTCCGCCAACGGCGTGTACGTCAACGGCACGCAGATTCTGTGCGGCACGAAGATCTCCGACGGCGACGTCCTCGGTATCGGCGGGATCGCCCTGCACATCGAAGGGCGGCGGTGACCCGGGTATCGCCGCTCAGGGCACCAGCACCAGCTTTCCCCGTACCTGCCCGCTCTCGCCGAGTTCGTGTGCCTTGGCGGCGTCGGTCAGCGGGAGCGTGCTCTCGACCGAGGGACGCAGGCCGTCGCTGTCCACGACAGCGGCGAGGGCGGCGAGGTCCTCGGGGGTCGGCGCGAGGTTGAATTCGACGAAGCGGCGGCCGGTGGCCGCGGCGCGTTCGCGCACCGCCGTGCGGTCGAAGCCGATGCCCACCACGTCGACGACCACTCCCCCGGGCTTCAGCGTGACCAGCGATTTCAGGCCCACGTCGCCGCTGACGGTGTCCAGGACCACGTCCACGTCTCGGACGCGGGTGAAGTCCTCGACAGTGTGGTCGATCAGTTCGTCGGCACCGAGGTCGCGGACGAAGCCGTGTTTGGCCGAGCGCGCGGTGCCGATCACGTACGCGCCGCGGGCCTTGGCGACCTGAACCGCGAGGTGGCCGACGCCGCCCGCCGCGCCGTGCACGAGGACCCGCTGCCCGGGCCGCACTTCGCCGACCTTCACCAGCGCCTGCCAAGCGGTCAGGCCCGCGATGGGCAGCGCGGCGGCGTGCACGTGGTCGAGGCTGGCTGGTTTGGCCGCGAGGGCGGTCTCGGGAACGACCACGTAGTCGGCGTAGGCCCCGTGCGGTGGGGTCGCCCAGCCGTACACCACGTCGCCGGGGCGGAAGGCTGTCGCGCCCGCGCCGGTTTCGGTCACCTCGCCGCTGAATTCGTGCCCGAGGGTGAACGGCGGGTCGCCGAAGAGGCGCACATACCCGCTGCGGACCTTCCGGTCGGCAGGGTTGACGCCCACGGCGCGCACCCGCACCAGGACTTCGCCTGGCCCGGGAGCGGGGCGATCGGCGTCGACAACTTCCAGGACCCCGGGCCCGCCGAGGGTCCGCTGACTGATCTTTCGCATACCGATGACGCTATTGCCACCCGTCCTCGGGCGGGAGGTCCGGACGCGACGTCTCCCGGTCCGGAGCCGCCGTCAGTCCCGCGAGATCGCCTCGACGACCGCGCCCGCCTCGGAATTGCGCACCGACCGCGCCAGATCGGCCTGCGCGATGATTCCGACCAGCCGGGTGTCCTCGACCACCGGCAGCCGTCGCACCTGATGTTCGGCCATCAGCCGCTCCACCACCTCGACGTCGTCGTTGGCGTCGACCAGGATCGGGGTGCCCTCGGCGAGGTCGCCCGCGTCGATACCGTTCGGATTCTTGTTCTGGGCAATGACTTTCACCACGATGTCGCGGTCGGTCAACATACCCTTCAGCCGACCGTCCTCGCCGCAGATCGGCAGTGCCCCCACATTCAGCTCCGCGAGTTTGCGCGCCGCGGTCAGCACCGTGTCACTGGACCGGATGCACTCGCAGTCGGCCGTCATGATCTCTCGGGCGGTAGTCATCGAAATCTCCTCCATCGAATGCCGCGATCACGTGAGTCGCACGCGACCTATTGGGCGCGTACCCGGTCACGGAGGCCGAAACCCGGCGGGAGCATTTACCGGCTATTCGGGGGTAACCGCTCGGTATGGAACTTCTCGTATTGCTTGCCATCCCCGTGGCGGTAGCCATCGTGGTGCTGCGGCGCAAGCGCCGTGGAGAGCCCTTGGACCCGCCCGAAACGCCCCATGAATACAAGGAGGGCCGCCAATGACGATGGACCCCGACCCGCGCCGGACCCCCGACCTGGAACCCGGGGGCGGCGTGGCGCCCGGCTCGACACCGCCCGAGACGCCGCAGACCTCCGGTTTGTCGGCGCCCGAGCCACGCACGAGCAACCGGTTCCCGCCTACGGGGATCGCGATCGTCACCGTCGTGGTGGTGTTGGTGGTCGCCTTCCTCGTGGTGGCGGTGGCGCTGCTGTTCTGACCGCTAGGAGGCGCTCTGGGCCGGGATTCTGGCGTCGCTGGGGACCTGTCCCAGAACGGGATCGGTCTGGACGTCGTAGACCGGGTCGGCCTCGCGGAGTTGGCCCGCGCCCGCTTCACGGACATGGATCGGCCAGGCGGCGAACTCCTGGTCGGCGTCGGCGTCGTGCAGGGCCCGCTCGACGCGGCGGGTCAGTTCGTGGCGGTCGGTGCCGGGCATTTCGAGGGGGCGCAGCACCACTTCGGCGACGACCCCGCGTGAGCGCAGGACGCGGCGAATGGAGTCGGTGAGGGTATCGATGCCGACAAAGCCTGGGACCGTGGACAATTCGCCGGAGCGGTCGAGGTAGCGCAGGCGAACCGGCTGCACCGGGGTGTCGGTGTCGATGGCGGCCTGGAAGAACGCCGGGCGCAGGCGGCCGCGGGCGCGACCGCACCAGGTGGTGCCCTCCGGGAAGACGCCGACGCGTTCACCCTTGGCGAGGCGCGCGGCCACCGTGCCCACGACACTCGGGAGTGCGCGCAGGTTTTCGCGTTCCAGGGGGATCACGCGCACCATGCGGGCGACATTGCCGAGCAGGGGCCAATCGACCAGATCGGCGCGGGCGACGAAGGCCATGGGCTCGACGGCGACCAGGACGGCGATATCGGTCCAGCCGACATGGTCGGCGATCACCAGGGCGCCGTGGTCGGCGGGTACTTCTCGCTCGTCCACCACTCGGATTCGAATTCCGCAGCAGGACAGCAGGGTTCGCGCGTAGTTGCGATTCACCGCGGACCGCCAGCGGCGCGGGGTGGCGAGGTAGGCGGCCGGGAAGGTGGAGAGCACGGCCGCGAAGGAGAGAATGCGGGCGGCCACCCGCAGGGTTCCGGCTTCAGCGGGCGCGTCGACGCAGTCCGGCCCGCAGGGGCTCGACGGCATCCAGGCGTGGACGGGGGCGGCGGGCGGGCACGACAGGGGTGCCGACCCCGGGGCTAGGAACGCGGGCATGGAAGCTCCTCACCGGGCATCGAAAGTGGCTGCGGCGCTGCGCAACCGGTCGAGGTAGCGGGTATTGACGGTGGCGAAGCCGAGCAGTGCGACGAAGTCGGCGACACCGAAATCCGGGTCGTGGGCGGGTTCGCCGCAGATCTGCGCGCCCAAGCGCAGGTAGCCGTTGAGCAGCGGCGGGACCTTGGTGCGGGCGGGTGGGGTGAGGTCGTCGAGGGTTTTGCCGTCGACCTCGACCGTGCGGTACGGGTGGACGAAGCGGGATTCCTCGATGGCGTGCCGGGCGAGCAGTAGGTCGCGGACGCCGCGTACGTTCACGCCGGGCTCGTCCTGCGGGGTCAGTCGCATTGGGACCGAGACGCATCCCATCACCCAGTCGTAGCCGGTGATCTCGATGTAGTGCAGGATGCCCGCCCACATGAGGCTGAGCACCGAGCCGTTGCGGTGTTCGGGAACCACGCAGGCGCGGCCCATCTCCACGATCTTCTGACCGTGCGGGTCCAGTCCGGCGAGGTCGAATTCGGTGGCGGTGTAGTAGCCGCCCGCGGCATTCACCTTGTGCGGCGGCAGCATTCGGTAGCAGCCGACGAATTCCTCGGTGCGGTTGTCGCGCACCAGCAGGTGGTCGCAGTGCTCGTCGAAGCGGTCGTGGTCGCGGCCGGTGCCGTCGTCGGCGATGGTGAAGCCGGGCTCACCGGCGAAGACGCGGTAGCGCAGCCGCTGCGCCGCTTCTCGGTGCGCGGCATCGGATTCGACGACCAGGGAGTACCGGGGCGTACCCGGGGAGTGCACGGGTTCCGGGGTGGAACATGACGCGGTGGGGAGCAGGGCGGGATTCGATCCAGCCGAGCGCAGGCTCGAGTTCGACGCTGCCTTGGTGGTCATACCGATGATCAAGCCAGTCTCAGACGGCCTCGGAGCGACCGCGAGGTGGCGGGTCGATGCCAGTCCGGTGAACGCGATCTGGACCGTACCGGGAGTTCATCGGGGCGTCGCCGATGGTTCCCCACCTGGTCTTTTGCTCGCTACCGGGGCGAGATCGCACCCGTGCGGAGCGGATACGACAGCGTAGAACATGTGCTGGGCGGCGTGTGCGGGCACCCCCGGGTCAGGGGCGCAACAGCAGTGCGGTGTCGCCGAATTCGTGCCAGAGGTAGCCGGTGTCCAGGGCCGCTCGGTACGCCTCGCGCACCGTGTGCGCGCCCGCGACGGCTTCGAGCAGGTGCAGGTGGGAGGCTCCGGGTGCGTGCCAGCCGGTAATGAGGCCGTCCACCACGCGGGCCGGGCGGTCCGCGCCGAGCACCAGGTCGGTCCAGCCGGAGTACGGGTGGACGAGATCGTCGGCGCCGAGGGCGGATTCGAGGGCGCGGGTGACGGTGGTGCCCACGGCGATGATTCGTCCGCCCGCCGCGCGGGTGGAATTGACCAGGCGGGCGGTGGGTTCCGGGACGGTGAGCCGCTCCGGGCTCGGTGGTTCCCCGGATTCCGGTGAGGAGACGCCGGTGTGCAGGGTGATCGGCGCGAGCACCACTCCCGCGCTCACCAGTTCGGTCACCAGTGATTCCGTGAACGGCCGTGCGGCGCTGGGCATTTCCGCGCTGCCCGGCTCGCTGGCGAAGACGGTTCGGTAGTAGGACGCCGACCAGTGCTGTGCCACATAGGAATAGGTGATCGGGCGTCCGTACTGCCACAGCAGTCGCCACACGTCGCCGCTGACCTCGGCGGCCCAGAGTCTGCGCGCGCCAGGTAGCCACGGGCGGCGCAAGACAGCAGTGTTTCCGCCTGGCAGTTCCACGCGTGCACCGGCTTCCACGGGTTCACCCGACCACGGCACGCCGCCCGGGTCCCGCAGCTCGACGGTCCAGGTCCCGTCGTCGAGCCAGGTTCCGAAGTGCAGTATGGCCCCGACGCCGTCGTAGACGGCCTCGACCGCGGCGGTGAGCATGGCCGAATTGTTCACGACCACAAGATCTCCGGGGCGCAGGAATCCCGGCAGCTCGTGAAACCTCGCATGGGTCAACACCCCGCCGTCGGCCACCATGAGCCGCACCTCGTCACGCGCCATACCCCGTGTCTCGGGCGGCGCACTGGCCGACAGCTCCGCCGGTAGTACGAACTCGACAGCATCCACCGCGACAGTCATGACCGCACCGCCCATTCGGACGCGATGTACCGTCCGCTCTCCAGCCGCGATTCGATGAGCCGAAGCAGTACCGGCACAACGGTTTCGGGCTCCGGACGATCCGAGATGTCTTCACCCGGAAATGCCGCCTGATGCATCTCGGTGCGCATATCCCCCGGATCGAAGCTGTAGACCCGCAGCTGTGGATTCTCCACCGCGAGCACAGTGGCGATCTGGTCCAACGCCGCCTTCGACGCCCCGTAACCGCCCCAGCCCGCGTAGGCACCCACCGCGGCATCCGAACTGATATTCACCACGACCCCGCTGGCGTCGCGCAGCATCGGCAAGGTGCCCTGCAAAATCGCCAGTGGCGCAATGACATTGGACCTGAACACGTCCTCCAGCTCATCGAGCGGATACCGCTCCAACGAAGGCAACGGGCTCGACCCCAGCGCACTGGCATTGTTCACCACCAGGTCCACCCTCCCCGCCGCCTCCACCGCGGCGAAGACTCGACCCCGATGTTCGACATCCGCGACATCTCCCACCACCGCCTCGCCCCCGGTAACCGCCCGAACCTCCCCGAGCCGCTCACCCCCACGAGCAGTAATGATCAACCGCCATCCACGCTCGGCCAGCGCAAGCGCCAACGCCCGCCCCAGCCCCGCCGACGCCCCCGTAACGAGCGCCACTCTGTTTTCCGACATACCGCCATCGTGAAACCTAAACCAACCTTCAGGTCAACCCCCCAAACGCGAGCGGATGCCCCGACTGAAGCGATGGCTCCCACACCCGGTCAACGTTCCCGAGCTGTCGCCAGCGGAGGCTCACTAGGCTGACAAGGTGGATTTCACAACGGATTTCGCGCGGGGGTCGTGGTTGCTGGCGCGCGCCGGTGGGGACGGGGTCGGCGGGGTCGTCGGTACCGGGTTCGAGGCGTATGCGCGAATCCTGCATCCGATCGAGGCGATTCGACGCGATGTCACGGTCGTCGACGAGTGGGGTGCCCCTGCGGTCGTGGAGGAGGCGCTGTGGCCGTGGCGTGAGGTTGCGGCACGGAACGGCAGGGTGATGCACCCGTTGGTGCAGTGGCGCAATATCACCGACGGGGAAGCGGCAAGGTCGTTCGACGACGGCTGGGAGGTCGGTCAGACCGTCGAAGGGTGGTTCGACCCGAAGCTGTTGGCCGCGCTCACCGTTCACCTGCGCGCGGCCACCGAAACGCCGGAGGAGGTGACGGCTGGAGTGTGGAATGGGTTCGGAGAGCTGGACACATCCTCGACCGCTGTATTCGTCGCGTCCACCGACGACGACCCGCACTTCGTCGAGCGGGAGCGCACCCGAGTCGAAGCCGAGTTGGCTGCCGCCGTCGCACCGGAGGTCGCACGCGCAGCCTCGACGGGCCCCTTCCTGCGGTGGCCAGGCCGCGACTTCCTACTCTTCGACACCACCCTCTCCGAACTCGCCGACCCCGACTGGGTATACACCGCAGGCCTAGGCTGGACCCCCGACTTCCCGGGCGCCACACCGCAACTCCTATGGCCCGCCGACCACACCTGGTCCGTGGCCAGCGAAATAGACTTCGACTCCACGATCGTCGCTGGCCCCCGAACCCTGATCGACGCGGTTCTCTCCGACAACCGCTTCGAGGCCTTCGAGATCCCCGAGAACGCGGACCTGAGCTGGGACGGCGACACGATCAACCCCGCACCGCAGGACTGAGATGTCCGCGGCACCACAGCATTCCGCACAGTGCGGAAACGCCAGCGGAGGCAGAATGCGACAATGAGCATCCGACTCCCCACCACCCCAGAAGAACTGGCTCTGGTTCGCCGTTGGGTCGTCTCCGATTTGGGCGGAAAGACCGGCCGGTACTTGAAACTCAAGGGTGTCGGTCCACTTCGCGACAGACCCGAACGCTCCCGCTTCGAAGCCAGCCTCGCCCAAGATGCACGTCGAATCACCGACGAAGAGCTGTGCGACTTGCTGGGATTGGAGTGGCGGGCACGGCTGACCGCGGTCTGGCTCATTGGCCTCGACCGCCGGACGCAGTTCCGCCACAAGCTCGCGGAACTCTTGGTCAACGACGACGGCATCTACCTGGACTGGGGATACTTCTTCGCATTCGCCCGTTTTGGTGAGCCCACAGACGCCGACATATTGGTCGCCTACATGAAGAACCAGTCGTCGATCGTCACCCGCCGCGCTCACACCAAGCCATTCGCGCTCGACGCGGTACGCGCACTTGACGAACAGCTCGGCACCGACCATTCGGCCGAGTTCCGCAGCCTCGCCATCTACCGAGAGCGCACATCCACCGCGGGCTCCGAGCGGTTTCCCGAGTTCGAGCATCCGATTACGCAGATGTGCGCTTGGGCCGAACGGATCATGGCAGTGTCGCCCGGTTCATGAGGCCCCGGGCCACTGCGCTCCTGAATATTGGGGCTGTGCTGGAGCTGTGGACATCACAGGGTTGGATCTGCCCGCGGCCGCCAGTGCTCCGGCCATCAGGACCAAGCCACCGACGAAGAGGGCAGCGCCGATCAGGACGCGATTGGTGATCAGTTCTCCCGTGCGCTCTCGGACGGGCATGGTGTCCTCGCCAGGGGTGTGACCGTATTGGGTCCAATTGCCCCAGGTGCATTCCTCCGTGCCCGGACGGTCGTCGTTCGCCTGGCAGCTGAAACCCAGAACCAGTGCTGTCCGCGCAGATTCGTCGCGCAAATCCTTTTGCGCCATATAGCCGAAGCACATCATCACAGCTCCGGCGATGGCGATGAGAAGACCGAATACTCCTGCGGTAGTAACGACCACAACCAGATGCCGCTGACTTCGGGGCATCAAGGCGCGGCAGCGTGCGACCGCGCCCGAAATGCACTGTGCCCCCTCCAGCTAGGGCTGGAGGGGGCACAGGTTACTGAGTCACGCCGCGCGTGGCGGCTCCAATCGTTGGGTCGGGGTGGGGTTTTCGTCTACCTCGTAGAAGCCTGGGCGGCCGGTGCCGATGAAGGCGACGAGCCAGGAGAAGACGGCGGCGAAGCGGTTGCGGAAGCCGACCAGGTAGAAGAGGTGGACGGCTAGCCAGGCGAACCAGGCTATGGTGCCGGTGAACTTGAGTTTGTCGTTGACCCTGGTTACGGCGCTGAAGCGGCTGATGACGGCCATGCTGCCCTTGTCCCAGTAGACGAAGGGGGTGCCGGGCTGCTTTTTGCGGCGGATGATGTCGGCGGCGTGGCGGCCCTCCTGCATGGCTACCGGCGACTGGCCGGGGTAGCCGTTGAGGGAGGTCATATCGCCGATGGCGTAGATGTCGGCGTGGCCACCTACGGTGAGGTCGGGGTTGATCAACAGCCTTCCGGCGCGGTCGGTTTCGCAGCCGGTGGCCTCGGCGAGGATCTTGGCGAAAGCGCCCGCTTGCACACCGGCCGACCACACCACGGTCTCCGCGCCGATGCCGCGCTCGACACCGTCCTTGCTCTTGACCGTCACCTTGCCGACCTCGATATCGGTGACGAAGGTGTCGAGCAGAACCTCGACGCCGCTGCGGGCGAGCGACTGCTTCGCGTACTCCGACAGCCCGCCGCCGAACGGCGGCAGCACCTCACTCGCACCCTCGACCAGGGTCACCGAAACATCCTGGTGGTAATGCCGTTTCGCGAGTTCCTCGAGCTGACCCGCGACCTCGACGCCGGTCGCGCCCGCACCCACCACCACGAAGCTCAACAGCCGCTGCCGGGTTTCGGCGTCGGCGTGGCGGGCCTGTTCGAAGACGCTCTCGATTTGCGCGCGCAGCGCCTTGGCGTCGTCGATGGTCTTGAGCGAGAAGGTCTTGTCGGCGAAATCGTCACGGCCGAAATAGGACTGGTTGGCCCCGGTGGCGGCGATCAGCGAGCCGTAGCGAATCCGCTTGCGGCCCTGCGGTGTGTCGTAGGTGAGGACGGCGGCGTCGGCGTCGATGGCGACCACGGTGCCCAGCCGGGCCTCACCGTGCTTGTGGTGACGGATGATGTTCTGAATGGGTGGCGCGATCTCGTCGGATGCCAGCACACCCGTCGCTACCTGGTAGAGCAGCGGCTGGAACAGATGTTCCGGCGTGCTCGAGATGAGAACGTAATCGACCCCCGATTTGTTCAACTGCTTAGCGGCGGCAAGTCCACCGAAGCCCGATCCGACGATGACGACATCAGTGGCTTCGATCCCCGAATCCAAGTACTGCATGACAGCTCCCTTCTGTCATTACTAACCGTGATTCGGAATGCGAATGTTCCAGGGGTCAGGGCGCATAATGTAGATGACTCTTATCTTGGTTGATCATGAATGGAGATCATCAGTGGAGCTGCGACAGCTGGCCTACTTCGTCGCCGTCTGCGAGGAGCTCAGCTTCAGCCGGGCGGCGACGCGATGCTTCATCTCGCAGTCGGCGATCAGTCACCAGATCGCCCGACTGGAGCGTGACCTTGGCGTGACGCTCTTCGAACGGTCGACAAGATCGGTTGTACCCACCGACGCCACCACTCGGCTACTTCCCCTTGCGAAACAAATGCTGAGCCTGGAATCGGCTATTCGCGCAGCTGTACGCGCCTCCGGTCCGCGAATTCGCCTGGCGGCGAACATGTCCTTCGCAACAAGATCACTCTCGGCCATCGCGGGTGCGCGCGCCGCGCATCCGGGGGCCGAGATCGAGTTCGTCATCAAGCCGTTTCGCCAACGCATCCAAGCGGTAGCCGACGGCGATTGTGATCTCGCTCTCATTCGCGGCAGCGTGGATCAGCCCGGGCTCGATGTGGAGAAGCTCTGGGTGGAGGATCTCGTCATCGCCACCTCCACCGGCCACCCGCTCGCGGGACGCCAGGATGTGGCGCTGGCCGAACTCAGTGACTACCCGCTGCTGCTGCCGCCGGAGTCCGAACAGGTGCTGCTGCACAATGTGGTGCGCGCGGCCTTCGCCGATCTGCCGACCGGACCGGTCTACGGTCCGCCAATTCCGCCCGATCACACCGCCACCATGGAGCTCATCAATCGGCCCGACGCGTGGACGGTGCTGTATGCCGACAGTCAGACCGAGGGGATCGCGACACTGCGGTTGGCGAAGGGGCCGCTGCGGATTCCGGTGTCGGCGGTGATTCGGGGGGATATCAGGCGGTCGCCGATTTTGACGACTTTGCTTGCCGCGCTGCACAGCGCGTGATGGTGGGTTGGCCTGAGCGGTCAGAAATCGCGTTCAGGCAGCGGATTTCACTGTCTTGATGGGATTTTCGACCGTTCAGGCCAAACCACACGGGTCACAGCGCCAACGCCCGCGCAACAGACAGATGCAACTCCCTATCCTCGGGCTCGTCGTCCTCGACCGCCCAGACGATCTCCTCCATCGCGCGCATGAACGCCCAGCCGCGCGCCCGCTCCGGGTCGACCTCGAGCCCCGCCGCAATGCGCTTCACCACGGCGGCAGCGTGTTCCGCCGTCGGTGAGCTCTGGACCGAGATCATGATGAGGAACCCGGCATCGAAGGCGGCCTCACCCAGATACGCCTTGGGGTCGATCAGCAGCCACGGCTCACGTTCGGCCGCAACGATATTGCCGAGGTGGGTATCGCGGTTGACGACCAAGAGCGGTCCGTCAGGGGTGGCCAGGCGCTCGCACCAGATATGCGCCGAGTCGAGCAGCCGAGCGGGAATCACCTCGGCCACTTCGGGCTCCGGCTCGCTGAACATCTCCACCCAGTCCGCCACCATCCCCGCAGCCTCGGGCAGTGGCGGAAAGTCGTCGGGGATGCCGAGGGGTTCCCGACGCAAGCGCCTGTACAGCCCACAGGCCAGCTCGACCTTGTCGACGTTCTCCGGCAGCCCTTCGAGACTGGGAAAGCCGGGCTGGACGATGAGCGGCGATCCCGGCCGGGCCCATTCGAGCAGCAGGGCATTGGTTTTCGGGTCGAATTCGTACAACCGCACCGCGCCGTCCCCCGCATAGCAGAACAGCCCGGCCGCCTCCCCGATGTTCTCCTCGTCGACGACCGGGATCTTCAGCACCGCGAACGATCCGTCCGCGCGGCGCACCGGCGCGACCCACGAGTGGGTCCCACCGCCGAAGGCCTCCCCCACCACGTCCAAACCCCAAGCCGCGCAGCGCTCCTCGATCACCTCGGGCAGCTCCGCCAACCACCGTTCGCCCCGCTCGGCGAAGATCTCGCGAATATTCTCGGCCACATCCACAGGCAGCGTCACCACTCCACCCTCTCATTCGGGAAGCGCACCGCCCGCGGCCGACCTACCCTGAATCCGTGAGTGCCGAGAACCTGCGGGCATCAGACGCGGATCGCCAGAAGATCGTCGACCGCCTGCGTCTGGCCATGGACGAGGGACGACTGTCCCTGCACGAATTCGACGAACGCCTGCAACAGGTCTACGCCGCCAAAACCCATGGCGAACTGGTTCCGCTCGTCTCCGACCTGCCCAAACAGAAGAAGGGCAAGGGCTCGGGCACCCTGCCCGCGGAATCCCCCGGCATTCCGGTGTGGATCAAAATCATGTGGACGCCATGGGTTTTCGTGAACATCCTGTGCATCCTCATCTGGCTGGCCACCGGCCTCGGCTACTTCTGGCCGTTCTGGGTGGCCGTGCCCTGGGGGCTGGCCCTGCTCATCCCCACCTTCATCGGCATCACCGTCGACCGCGACAACCGGCGCAAGAACGGCCACGCCTGAAACGACACGACCCCGGCTGTTTCCAGCCGGGGTCGGATCAGTTGCGCTCAGCGCGAGGTGCTCAACCCTTGTGGGTCTTCACGGCCTCGGTCAGCTGCGGGGCGACATTGAACAGGTCGCCCACGATGCCGTAGTCGCTGATCTCGAAGATGGGAGCCTCTTCGTCCTTGTTGACCGCGACGATGGTCTTCGAGGTCTGCATGCCCGCGCGGTGCTGGATGGCACCGGAGATGCCGAGGGCGATGTAGAGCTGCGGGGAGACCGTCTTACCGGTCTGACCGACCTGGAACTGGCCCGGGTAGTAGCCGGAGTCGACGGCGGCGCGGGAAGCGCCGACGGCGGCACCCAGGGCGTCGGCCAGCGGCTCGACGACCTTGCCGAAGTTGTCGGCCGAACCGACGCCGCGGCCACCGGAGACCACGATGGTGGCCTCGGTGAGCTCCGGACGGTCGCCGCCCACGATCGGCTCACGCGAGACGACCTTGACGACGCCCTCTTCCTGGGCGGGCACCTCGACGGCGACCTTCTCGCCCGCACCGGCCTGCGGCGCGGCCTCGATGGCGCCCGGACGGATCGAGATCACCGGCACGTCGCCGGTGGCCTTGGCGTCGACGGTGAACGCGCCACCGAAGATGGAGTGCTGCACCGAGCCGTCGCCGTTCACCGAGATGGCGTCGACGAGCAGGCCGGAGCCGATGCGGGCGGCCAGGCGACCCGACACCTCCTTGCCCTCGGCGGTGGCGGCGACCAGGATCGCGGCCGGGGCGGCGGACTCGGACAGACCGGCGAGAACGTCGACCTTCGGGGTGACCAGGAAGCCCTCGGCGTCGTCGGACTCGGCGACGTAGATCTTCTCGGCACCGGCGGCGGCCAGGGCGTCGCCCAGCTTGTCCGCGGTGCCCGGGGCGGCCACGACGACGGCGGCCGGGGTGCCCAGGGCGCGGGCGGCGGTGATCAGTTCGGTGGTGACCTTCTTGGGCGCACCTTCGGCGTGCTCCACGAGCACGAGTACTTCTGCCATTGTCTTTCTCTCCTGAAGTTCGTTGTGCTCGAGGGGCTTTAGATGATCTTCTGACCGACCAGGTAGGTGGCGATCTGCTGGCCGCCCTCACCCTCGTCGACGATCTTCTCGCCCGCCGTGCGCGGCGGCTTCGGGGTCACGCCGGTCACCTGGGTGCCAGCGTTCGCAACACCGACGGTCTCCGGGTCGACGCCCAGATCGGCCAGCGTGAAGGTCTGAACTTCCTTCTTCTTGGCGGCCATGATGCCCTTGAAGGAGGGGAAGCGCGGCTCGTTGATCTTCTCGTTGACCGAGACGATGGCCGGGAGGGTGGCCTCGAGCTTGAAGACGCCCTCGTCGGTCTCGCGCTCGCCGGTGACGCGGTCGCCGTCGACGGTGAGCTTGCGCAGGTGGGTGAGCTGCGGCAGGCCCAGGTACTCGGCGACGATGGCCGGGACCGCGCCGACGCGGCCGTCGGTGGCCTCGTTGCCCGCGATGACCAGTTCGATGCCCTCGATCTGGCCGAGAGCGGCGGCCAGCACGTAGGCGGTCTGGATCGAGTCGGAGCCCTTGATGGCGTCATCCTTGATGTGGATGGCCTTGTCGGCGCCCATGGACAGGGCCTTGCGGATGGCCTCGGTGGCGCGCTCCGGGCCCATGGCCAGGACGGTGACCTCGCCGCCCTGCGCCTCCTTGATCAGCAGCGCTTCTTCGACGGCGCGCTCGTTGATCTCATCGAGGATGGCGTCGGCGGCTTCGCGATCGAGGGTGTAATCACCATCGGTCAGCTTGCGCTCGGACCAGGTGTCCGGAACCTGCTTGATCAGTACGACGATGTTCGGCATGGGTCTTCGTCGACCTCCTGTTCTGGTGGCACTGGGGTGTGGCGGTCGCACGACTGGCCGTACGTCCCACATGTGTAGCTCGGCCAGGACATTACCCTACGTTAAGTTACTCGCGGGTAACTTAGGGTGTGATGTTCTCCATGGCCCCCTCCGGGCGTCGCTGTGATATGGGTAACCGCTAACGTCGATGCCGTGAGCGATGCCGTTGTATCCCCCGAAAACCACACCGATCCCCTCCCGCTGACCGGTGAGCGGACGGTGCCCGGCATCGCCGAGGAGAACTACTGGTTCCGCCGTCACGAGATCGCCTACGCGCGACTGCTGGACCGCTGCGCGGGCAAGGTCGTGCTGGAGGCGGGCAGCGGAGAAGGCTACGGGGCCAATATGATCGCCGAGGTCGCCGAGCGGGTCATCGGCCTGGACTACGACGATTCCGCCGTGGCGCACGTGCGGGCGCGATACCCCCGGGTGGAGATGATCCAGGGGAATCTCGCGGACCTGTCCTTGGACGACGACTCCGTCGATATCGTCGTGAACTTCCAAGTGATCGAACACCTTTGGGATCAGTCGCAGTTCCTGCGCGAATGCCTGCGGGTGCTGAAGCCGGGCGGGCAGCTGTTGATCAGCACGCCGAACCGGATCACCTTCTCGCCAGGGCGCGATACGCCGCTCAATCCCTTCCATACCCGGGAGCTCAATGCCGCCGAACTCGACGAACTTCTTGTCGAGGCGGGTTTCCAGGTGGAGCTCATGACCGGTGTGCACCACGGCGCGAATCTGGTTGCGCTGGACGCCAAGTGGGGTGGATCGATCATCGACGCGCAGATCGAGCGGGCCCTCGCCGGTGAGCCGTGGCCCGCCGACCTGGCCGCCGACGTGGCCGCGGTGCGCATCGACGACTTCGATCTGAAGCCCGAGGATATCGACGCCAGCCTCGATCTGGTCGCCATCGCGGTGAAGCCGCGGTGAGCGAGAACTCCACTGTTCCAGGCCAGTTCACGCTGGTCCTGCATTCGCACCTGCCGTGGCTGGCCCATCACGGGCGCTGGCCGGTCGGCGAGGAATGGCTGTACCAGTCGTGGGCGGCGTCGTATCTGCCCGTGGCCAAGGTGCTGAGAAACCTTGCGGCCGAGGGGCGTTCGCATCTGCTGAGCCTGGGCATCACGCCGGTGCTGGCGGCGCAGCTGGACGACCCGCACTGTCTGGCGGGGATGCACCATTGGCTGGGCAATTGGAAGCTACGCGCCGACGAGGCGTCCATGGCGGGCAATACCGCGCTGGGCAGCCACGAACATCGGCTCGCCACCGAGGCTTTGGCGGATTTCGAGACGCGGTGGCGGCATGGGGCGTCGCCGGTGTGGCGGGAGCTCATCGACGCCGAGGCCATCGAATTGCTGGGCGGGCCGTTGGCGCATCCGTTCCAGCCCTTGCTGGACCAGCGGTTGCGGAGCTATCAGCTCAGCGAGGGTCTGGCCGATGCGCGGCATCGCTGGGGGCATACGCCCGCCGGGATCTGGGCTCCCGAGTGCGGGTTCACGCCCGGGATGGAACGCGATTACGACGCCGCCGGGATCACGCACTTCATGTGTGACGGTCCGGCGCTGCGCGGCGACACCACGCTCGGGCGGCCGGTGTGGGACTCCGATGTGACGGTGTTCGGACGCGATCTACAGGTCTCCTACCGTGTGTGGTCGCCGAAATCCGGGTATCCGGGCCAGCCCTATTACCGTGATTTCCATCACTACGACCATGCCACCGGGCTCAAGCCCGCACGCGTCACGGGCAAGACCGTCGCCGGGCCGGACAAGGCTCCCTACGATCCCGAACTCGCCGCCGCGGCCATCGAGAAGGATGTCGCCGACTTCGTGCGGACGGTGCGGGAGCGGCTCATCTCCGAGAGCGAGCGCATCGGTCGGCCCGCACTGGTGGTGGCCGCCTTCGATACCGAACTGTTCGGGCACTGGTGGCACGAGGGGCCGCAGTGGCTCGAACAGGTGCTGCGCGCGCTGCCCGAGGCGGGGGTCACCGTGGGCACGCTCGCCGACGCCCGCGCCCGCGGTTACGTGGGCGAACGCGTCGAATTGGCCGATTCGTCCTGGGGGTCGGGCAAGGACTGGCGGGTGTGGGCCGGGGATCAGGTGGCCGATCTGGTCGAGCTCAATGGCGAGATCGTGCGGCTGGCTCTCGACACCCTCGACAAGATGCGCGCGGATCAGGACGGGCTGCGCGATCCGGTCGCCGATCAGCTGCTGCGCGAGGCCATTCTGACCATTTCCAGTGACTGGGCGTTCATGGTGTCGAAGGATTCCGCCGCCGGATACGCCCGCGACCGCGCCCATCAGCACGCGCATGCCGTGCGGGAGATCGCGGCCGCCATTTCCGGCGGGCAACTCGCCAAAGCCCAGCGATTGGCGGCAGGATGGGGTGCGGCCGACGGACTCTTCCCGGCGCTGGACGCGCGCCGACTCGGCCCCGCCTCAGAAGGACCCTAATGAAGATATTGATGGTGTCGTGGGAGTACCCGCCCGTCGTCGTCGGCGGGCTGGGCCGCCACGTCCATCACCTGGCCACGGAATTGGCGGCGGCCGGGCACGAAGTGGTGGTGCTCGCGCGGCGGCCCATGGGCACCGATGCCAGCACCCATCCCACCCATTCGTTCGTCGAGGACGGCGTACTGGTGGTGGCGGTCGCCGAGGACGCGCCGTGCTTCGACTTCGGCGAGGACATGTTGGCGTGGACCCTCGCGATGGGGCATGCCATGGTGCGGGCCGGGACCGCGCTGGAGAAGCCGGGCATCGGTGAGGGGTGGACCCCCGATGTGGTGCACGCCCACGACTGGCTGGTGGCGCATCCGGCCATCGCGTTGGCCGAATTCTATGACGTGCCACTGGTTTCCACGATTCACGCCACCGAGGCCGGGCGGCACAGCGGGTGGGTGTCCGGGCGGGTGAACCGTCAGGTGCACTCGGTCGAGTGGTGGCTGGCGCACGAATCCGATCAGCTCATCACCTGCTCGGCATCGATGCAGGACGAGGTCGAGCGGCTCTACAGCCCCGATCGCACGCCGATCACGGTGATACGCAATGGAATCGACGTCGGGGCGTGGACTTTCCGTGAACGCGCGCCCCGTTCGGGTCCGCCGCGGCTGCTGTATGTGGGACGGCTCGAGTACGAGAAGGGTGTGCAGGACGCCATCGCCGCCCTCCCCCGCATCCGAAAGGCCCATCCCGGAACGACTTTGACGATCGCCGGGGTCGGCACCCAGTTCGACTGGCTCCGCGAACGCGCCCGCGCCCACCGCGTGGCCCGCGCCGTGAACTTCGTCGGCCGCCTCGACCACACCGACCTGCTCGGCTGGCTACACAGCGCCGACGCCATCGTCTTGCCCAGCCGCTACGAACCTTTCGGCATCGTCGCCCTGGAAGCCGCCGCCGCGGGCACCCCCCTGGTCACCTCCACGGCCGGTGGCCTCGGCGAACTGGTCACCGACGGCGTCACCGGCGCCTCCTTCGAACCGGCCGACGTCAACGGCCTGGTCGACGCGGTGACCTCGGTCCTCGACAACCAGCCCGCCGCCCAAGACCGCGCCTGGGCCGCCCGCGAACGCCTCACCGCCGACTTCGCCTGGGACGTAGTAGCCGCCGAAACCTCCCTCGTCTACCAACAGGCCAAACGCCGCGTCCGCACCCCCCTGGCCCGCCCGGTCATCCCGGAACGCCCACTGCCGGAACGGGATCCGAACCAGCCGGTGTGATCAGACCCGGCTGGTCCGCCGCCGCGCCGAATAGTCCACGAAGGTGTCGCTCCAACGACCGCCCGTAGCGGCTACTGGAGGATGCCCGCTGTTCGGGCGGCGGTGAGCCAGGTGGGGAATTCGCTGAGTACCGGTGTCACCACCGTGCGCACAGCGGCTATGTCGGCGGGCACGCTGTCCAGCGAGAAGGACAGGGCCGCAGGGCTTTCCGACGCGTTGGCGGCCTCCTATGCGCCCGCGAGTTCCCAGTCGGTCGAGTCGTCGCGGTCGGTGGTGGGGGTTGGGTTCGTTATGAGCCAGCGGCGGAAGGATTCGTCGGTGAATTGGTAGGTGGTGCCGGTGGTGCGGAGGAGTCCGGCGTGGTGGGACCAGTGCAGGAAGGCTGTGGGGTGGGGGGTGAAGTGGGTGGCGGGGAGGAGTAGGAGGCGGGCGCAGAGGTGGCGGAGGTGGCGGACTATGTGGGTGCCGCCGCCGGTGGCGACGGCGGCGACGGTCGCGGTGAAGAAGGCGAAGTGGAGGGACGAGCGGTCTGTGATCATTGTGACGAGGCCGTATGCCGTGGCGAGAACTACTGTGGCGGTGAGGATTACGGGGGAGCCGGTGCGGCTCCAGTGGAAGAGCCAGCGGTGTTCGCCGTCGGGTTCGAGGAAGCGGGATTCCAGGGCGGGGCCGAGGAAGGCGAGCAGCGCGGCGAGGAGGGCGGCGATGGGCCAGACGCCTGCTGCTCCGGCGAGGCCGTGGCCGACCAGGAGGATCACCCTGTCGTGCAGCCAGGTGGGGGAATCGGCTCCGGCTATGGCGCCCGCCTGGGCTACGGCGACCGCCAGGCCGACCACGAAACCCGTTGCGGCCAAACGGGTCGCGCGTTCCACGAGGCGGGAGGTGCTGCCGGACCAGCCGCGGGCGGCGACGGCCGCGGCGGCGACGGTGGCCACGGCCAAGCCGATGGCGAGAGTGCGGGCGGATTCCATGGGGCGGTAATCCCACCAGGCGAGGTCGACCAGCAAGGCCACCAGCAGGCCGAAGAAGAGGGCGGTCGCGCCGAGGCGGGCGGTCATGCTCGCCACCGGGGACCAGTGCTGGCGGGTCCAGGTCGGCGCGGCGCTGACGATGCCGCACAGCAGGGCCAGGGGCACCAGGATCGGGTCCAGATGGAAAGCCGGTGCGGGGCAAGACCATCCGAACACGCCGAACAGACCGTCCCCGGAGGACGTGCGCACACAGGCGTAGTGCGTGTTCAGGATGCCGTAGGAGTAGCCGAGCAGCAGGAAGCCGAACACCGCCGCCAGCGCCGCGTGCAGAATGCGGGTGCGCTTGGAGATGAGCTCCCAGATGTCGTCGCGGTCGAACACGGTGTCGATGCGCCCGAAACGCGGTCGCGCACCGAGGTATACGGCGAGATTGTGCAACCACCGGTGCACCTGCGGCTCGGTATACCGAGCGCCGCCGCGCGGCGTGCTGTCGATCGCCGCCGCGAGCACCGCGGAGTACAGCAGCGACGACACCTCGGCCTCGCTGCTGGCGTACGCGAGGCGCACGATATCGTCGGGCCGCCCGCGCCGCAGATAGTTCACCGCGAGCGTGAAATGCAGTGGGGTGCGCAAGGATCGGGCCAGCGGACCGTCCGGCGATTCGACCAGCCGCCACACCACCGGCTTCCAGGTGTCGCTGTCGTAGGACGGATCACCGCGCATCTCGTTGAGCCGCTCCAGCACCGTCTGGGTGCCGATCGGCTGGAGTTCGATCACCGTCGCGGTGCTCAGCGCGCCGCCGTCGGTGCGCAGGCGCTGATAGGCGTCGGCGTCACAGCCGATGACCAGCGCGCGCTCGCGCCACTCCTCGCTCTCGAGCTGTTCCACCGCCCGCCGCAGCCGCAGCGGCTCGCGCCCCGGCAGGTCCACCGCATCGAGGCGTTCCAGCACGGGCAGGATCGCCCCGGACTCCACGAGCCGCCGCACCACGCCGACCCTCATCCCGTAGTCGCGGGCGATCCGGTCGGCCAGCCATCCGGTCAGGCTGCGGGTCAACGGGTTCCAGGTCGACGCGTCCACCCGCACCGGCACCGGCCCGCGCTCGGCCACCGGCTGCCGCTCGCGTTCGGCGAGCAGCTCGAGCAACAGCCCGAGCAGGGTGACGGCCTTGCCCGCGCCGGGCTCCCCCAACACCACCATCCGCCCGCCGGTGCGCCGCGGATAGTACTCGGCGATTTTCCGGACCGTCCGAGTCTTGGGATCCTCGTATTCGGCTTCGGGCGCCCAACTTTCGAAACGAATTCGGTCATATTCGACACTTCGGTCGAATTCGGCGCGCGACATCCACAGCCGGGTCAGATTCTCCCGTTCACGCCGCTGAACCGCTCGGGCCAGGCTATCGACCCACTGAACCCACAAGGACAAACCCCCTTGGTTCGGACAATCACCCCGACTCTCACCTGACTGCTGCGCGACAGCATGCCATAGATTTCACTGCGGCCGAACCAGGGTTGCGTTGTAAAACAATCCTTTTCGAGTTGGTCAGGATTCCAATTTCTTGAGCACGCGCTGCACGGTCAGGAATGTCCGGGTGGTGATGTCCTTGCCGTACTTCTTGTCCAACCACGTCATGAAGTCGGGGGTGGGCTGGCTGTTGTCCACCACCCAGAGCACGGCGCGCACCCCCTCGTCGTAGCCGATCACGCGCACGGTCGGATCGATCTCGGCGAGCCCGTCCTCGGGCGGCGCGTCGTGCTTGAGGAAGGTGACCGTCAGATAGGTCTCGCGGCAGTGCTCGAGCCCCTCGAAGGGGTCGGCGTCGACCAGTGCCTTCAGCTCGCCGTAGCCACGAATCAGCGTGCCGCCGCCGATGCCCAACTCGCGATTCAATGCCTCCTGAATCCGCGATTCCAGTGCGGGAACATCGGTCTCGGGACTGCGGAACACGATATTGCCGCTGGACAGCACCGACCCGACACCCTCGAATCCAAGCCCCTCGAAGACGCCGCGCAGCCGATCGTTCTTCATATTCGGATTGCTGGGCATGATCCCGCGCAGGAAGGCGGCATAGCGATTCATGCCGCCGACCGTACCGGGCCGCGCCGACAACACCGGGTAATCAGGAGGCGGCGACGCCGTTCTTCTTGCGCTCGATATCCGCCAGCGCGGCAAGGTGTTCGGCGCGCGCCTCGGCGGCCGCGTCCCAGGCCGCCTTGCGGTTCTTGACCGCCTTGGCGGGCGCGCCCACCGCGATGCTGAAGTCCGGGAAATCGCCCTTCACCACGGCATGCGCGCCGAGCACACAGCCCCGGCCCACGCGGGTGCCGCGCAGCACGGTGACCTTGGCCGCGATCCAGGTGTCGGGGCCGATGCGCACCGGGCTCTTCACAATGCCCTGATCCTTGATCGGCATGGTGACATCGTCCATGCGATGGTCGAAGTCGCAGATATAGCACCAGTCGGCGACCAGGGTGGATTCACCGATCTCGATATCGAGGTAGGTGTTCACCACATTGTCCTTGCCGAATACCACCTTGTCGCCGATGCGCAGCGAACCCTCGTGGCAGCGCAGGGCATTGCCGTCGCCGATATGCACCCACTTGCCGATCTCCATTCGCCCCATCTCGGGCGTGGCGTGGATTTCGACATTGCGACCCAGGAACACCATGCCGCGCAACACGATGTGCGGATTGGCGAGCTTGAACTTCCACAGCCGGTAGTACCGCACCAGGTACCAGGGGGTGTACGCGCGATTGGCGAGCACCCATTTGAGCGATGCCATGGTCAGAAATCGCGCCTGCTCCGGATCCCGACGCCGCGACCCGCGCCACCGCGAGCGCAACGGTGCGCCCCACATGCTCGTCACGAACTGCTCCTGATGCTCGAGTGCGCCGCCTTGGAGTCGGCCCGGCGCGGACTGCTGGATCGTTTAGACGAGGGTATCGGTCCACCTCGCGGGGCGCGAAAGTAGGCTGTGCTCCGGCTGCATCAGCCCCGACTAAGAAACCGAAGACTCGGTACTGGCAGAAGGGACACCAGCAGGTGCGAAGCGGCAGGCGGACCGGACGTGTCAGGCAGCGCATGCGATCCGGCGACCGTACCCCGGACCGGTCTGGTCTCATGCCATCCACGCCACTCGCGCGCACGGTGGTGCTGGGCGTCGCTGGCCTGCTGGCGCTGACCGGCTGCGGCACCGATGTCGACGACATCACCCCCGGCCCCGGCACGGGCTGGCCGGTGGCCTTCCACGATGCCCGCAACAGCGGCACCAGCCCGGTCACGGGTTCGCGTGCGCTGGCGCTGAATTGGGCCCGGCCCATCGGCGGACCCATCGCCGCGCCGGTCACCATCGGCCCGGACGGGCAGCTGTTCGTCACCACCCGCACCGATTCCGGCTGTGCGATCTTCTCCTTCCAGATGCGCACCGGCCGCAAACGCTTCTGCAACAACATGGGCCCCAGCGCCGTTCACGCCGCCACGGCGGTGGACAGCGCCACCAATGTCTACGCGGGCGACGACGGGGGCATGTACTCCTACAACGCGCTCGGGCAGCCGCGCTGGCGCACTCCGGTTGCCGGGGTGCCGATCTCGGCGCAGTTCACCGGTGACGGCAATGTGCTGTCGGTGACCCAGCTCGGACAGGTGGATGTGCTCAGCCGCCAGACCGGCGACCGCATGGCCGCCACCTTCCAGCTGCTCGGCGAGCCCGATCCGCTGCGGAACGCCAACCTGAGTCGGCCGCCGGACGGCCAGGGCCTCGACGACTGCGCGGTCGGCGGCCCGCAGTGCTCGGTCGCCAATGTCTCGGCGGTGGACTCCGACAGCGGGCGCTTCTACGCCACGGTGTGGCGGCCCGGCGAGGGCACCGCCGAACTGGTCGCACTGCGCTACGGCGACAAGGAGATTCGCGAGGAGTGGCGCGCGGCCATGCTGACCGGCGGCAGCGCCACCAGCCCGAGCCTGTCCCCCGACGGCTCCACCGTCTACGTCGGCGACAACGCCAATCGCCTGCTGGCCGTGGACACCTCCGACGGCCACACCAAATGGGTGCTGGATCTCGGATTCTCGGCGCGCGGCGCGGTCTCGGTCGCGGACGGGCTGCTCATCCCCGCCGGGGACGACGGCCATCTGATGGCGGTCCGCGACAATGGCGATACCGCCGAGATCGCGTGGGAGCGCAAGGATCTCGCGCTACGCGGCCGCCCGGTGCAAGCCGCGGGCGGCACCGGATACACGGTCTCCCCGCTCGGCGACACCCTCACGCTGGTCACCTTCGACACCGCGACCGGCAAGACCGTCGACTCCGATGAGCTGCCGGGCGCGGAAGGCACCACGGAGAGCACCTCCATCGGCGCGGAGGGCGAGGTCGTGGTGGCCTCCAAGATCGGCGAACTGTTCGTCTTCAAGCCGGAGGAGTAGGCGACTCTCCGGAGGATCGCGGGTCGCAGGTCCGGAATCCGTCGAGCAGGCGGCGCACATGTGCGGCCGCCTGCGTCGGGTCGATGGGCGCGTGATCGGTGAGCAGCCGATACCAGAACGGGCCGAAGACCAGGTCCACGGCATGGTCGAGATCGAGGGCCGGATCGAGTTCGCCGCGCTCGACGCCGCGGCGCAGGATTGTGGCCATCGCGGTGCGGCGGGTGTCGATCCAGCCTTGGAACGCGGCGCGGAAATCCTCGTCGAGTTGCGCGTCGGCCATCATGCCGCGCAGCGAGCGCACCCGCAGCGGATGCTCGACCACGCGGTACAGGCGGGTCACGAATTCCGTGAGGTCCCTGGCGACATCGCCGGTATCGGGGTCGGGCATGCGCTCGGCGACGACGCGGGCATACGCCTCCATCACCAGTTCCGGCCGCGACCGCCACCAGCGATAGATGGTGCTCTTGGCGACTCCCGAACGGGCGGCGATCTTCTCGATGGTGAGGTCGCGGTAGCCCTGCTCCTCCAACAGGTCGGCGGCGGCCGTGAGCACCGCGTCGTGTGCCTCGGTGCTGCGAGTGCGGCCACCTCTGCGCGCTGTTGACATGCCGACGACCGTAGCCTACTTTTCAATCGAAACGCAACGTATCGAATCGTTTGGAGTAGCTATGAGCACGGTCGTCGTCTCGCACGAGTACGGCAGCAGCCCCGACCAGGCGTGGTACGACCACCTCGTCGCGGCACTGCGCGACCATGAGGTACGGGTGCCGCAGATGCCCGATCCCGAAGCGCCGCAACCGGAGCCGTGGCTGCGCACGGTCGCGGAGCAGATCGGCGATCCGGCCGATACCGTGCTGGTCGGCCACAGCCTCGGCGGGGTGAATCTGCTGCGGCTGCTGCAACGCCACGAAGGAGAGCCCTTCGCCGGTGTCGTCCTGGTGGCGTCCATGGCCCACGAGGTCGGCTACGACGATTTGACCCCCTTCTTCGAGGGCGGATTCGACTGGGAGCGAATCCGACAGGCCGCCAAGGGTTTCCGAGTTCTGGTCGCCCTCGACGACGGGGTGCTCACACCGGACCCGCTCGAGCATGTGCGCCTGTTCGCCACGCACCTCGGAGCCAAATCCGTGGTCACCGCGGACGGAATCCATTTCAGCCGCTATCAGAACCGGCGCGAGCTGCACGAGGCCGTCGCGTTGGTCGAGGAACTGTTGCCTTGATCGGGGCGCGACGGGCGAGCCGATAGCGGCCGCGCCGACGAGCGCTCAGCTCGTGGGGAACAGACCCGCCACCAGCGCGCGCAGTCCGCACTCATAGGTGTCCAGGGCGGCGAGGCCCGGATAGCGCTCGCCCAGGGCGGCGAGGCGGGGCAGCTCTTCGGCATCGAGGTCCGCGAACACCTTCTCGCGGAACGTGGTTCGCCCGTCGGCGGGGCGGCGGGCGGTGGCACGGATGATCAGCTCACCGGCGGTGTAGTACCAGATGGAGCGGTAGGCGTACACGGCGTCGGCCTCGGTGCCGCCGCAGGCCATGGCGGCGTCGACGATCGTCTCGGCGTACCAGAGCGCGGAGCGGGCCAGGAACTCGTCGCCGGTGAGGACCTCCACGATCCACGGCACCCGCGCGAGCGTGTCGTGCATGGCGACGGCGGTGACCACCATGCGTTCGCGCGGATCGTCGGGCAGGTCGGGGCGGAGCATGGTGGCGGCGACGTCGTCGAGCAGCAGGAGCAACAGCTCCTCCCGGTCGCGGACATGGCGATAGAGCGCCATCGGGGTCGCGCCCAATTCGGTCGCCAGGCGGCGCATGGTGAGCGCTTCGACGCCATGGGCGGCGACGAGCTCGCGCGCAGCGGCCACGATCTGGTCGCGCGACAGACGGGGCGGACGGCCGGTACGGGTGCTCACCCGGCCCATCTTCGCACGGGGGTCTCGACAGGCGAAGAGTCGTGCCTTACTTTGTGTACATGTATACAAACAATTCGCGCGCCCCCGCGCTGGGGGCGATTGCCATGGCGCAGTTCATGATCGCGCTGGATACCGCCGTGGTGAATGTGGCGCTGCCCGAAATTCGGACGGCGCTCGGATTCGCGGCGGTGGATCTGGCCTGGGTCGTGCACATCTACGCGCTGACGTTCGGCGGGTTCCTGCTCCTGGGTGGTCGTGTCGGCGACCTGTTCGGGCGACGGCGGGTGTTCGTCGGCGGATTGCTCGCCTTCGGTCTCGCCTCGCTGGCGGGCGGAGTGGCGCAGGAGTCTTGGCAATTGGTGGCGGCGCGCGCGGCGCAGGGCGTGGCCGCGGCGGCGGTGGCCCCGGCGACGCTGGCCATGTTGAGCGTGCTCTTTCCGGCAGGGCGACCGAGGGTGCGGGCCTTCGGGGTATGGAGTGCGGCCAACGCGGCGGGCGGGGCGCTGGGGGTGCTCGCCGGTGGCGTGCTCACCGAGTACGCCGACTGGCGGTGGGTGATGCTGGTGAATCTGCCGACCATCGCGGTGGTGCTCGGCTGTGCGGCGCTGGGGATTCCGGCGGATACCCGTGGCGCGGTGCGGGATCGGCTCGATGTCGTGGGCGCGACGCTGGCGACCGGCGGGCTGGGGCTGCTGACCTTCGGCGTGGTGAACACCGACCGACAGGGCTGGGGATCGGGGGTCACCTGGAGCACCCTCGCGGTGGCGGCACTGCTGCTTAGTGCGTTCGTGGCGGTGGAGGCCAGGTACGCGGATGCGCCGCTGGTGCGGCTCACATTGCTGCGCAGCCGTTGGATCGCGGGCGCGGATCTGTTCGTGTTGTTCGCCGCCGCAGGGCAATTCGCGGCCTTCTACTTCGCCTCGCTGTACATGCAGCAGGCACTCGGCATGAGCGCGGCGGCCACCGGGCTCGCGTTCATTCCCTTCACCCTCGGCGTCATCGGCGGCACCGTGGTCGCGACCCGGTTCGGCACCACGTATTCGCCGCGCACACTGTTGATTCCGGGCGCAGTGGTGGCGGCGGCCGGTTTGGGCTGGTTCGCGCTCATCAGCCCGGACGGCGGTTTCGTCGCCGATGTGCTCGGCCCGTCACTGGTCACCAGTATCGGACTGGGACTGTGCCTGGCACCGGTGGCCTCGGCCGCCACCATCGGCGTACCGGTGCGCGATGCCGGTATGGCCTCCGGATTGCTCAACAGCGCAAGACAACTCGGCGGCGCCATCGGACTCGCCGCGCTCGCCACCCTGGCGGCCGGACGAATCGGCACGGCCACCACCCCGGAAGCGCTGACGGGCGGTTACGCCTTCGGTTTCGCCATCGCGGCGGGGCTGCTGTTCACCGCAGCGCTCGTAGCGACCTTCGTACTTCCCCGCGATCGCTCAGGGGGTCGCGCAGACGAAGACGGTCGGAGTACGGCCGATGCGGGTGATGACCAGCGTGTGGGGTTGTGAGCCTTTGGGTTTGAGCCGGGCGCGCAGCGTGTCGGGGTCGATATCCACTCCGCGGGTGAGGATTTCGAGGGGGCCGCAGTCGCGGCGGTGCAGTTCGGCGCGGAGGGGTTTCTCCTTGAACGGCATCTGGTGCAGGATGCGGAAGCCTCGGGTGCCCGGGGGGACGGTGTCGCCGGTGAGGTAGGCGATGCGCGGATCCAGTTGCCACAGACCATGTTTCGCGGCGTAGTGGCGAACGAGACCGGCGCGGACGACGGCTCCGTCGGGGTCGATGATCCACTCGCCGGGGGCCCGCTCAGGGATGTCGTCGGGATCGGCGTCGGTGATGGCCCAGGCGGGGCCCGAGGAGGACAGGACGGTGGCGCGGCGGGTGACATCGGGCGCGGTGAGGCCCGGGGACCAGAGGCAGGCTTCGCGGACAGCGCCGTCCAAGGAGACCACCTCGACCTCGCCCGCCCAGTCGAGGCGGTCGAAATCCAGTCCGGGAGCGCACTTCACGGCCAGATCGCGACCCGCGTAGGCGGCCAGCAGATCGGGCAGCGGCGGTTGCAGTTTGGCGGGATCGTGGGTGCGGCGGCCGTCCGCCCGGCGCGCCGGATCGGCGATCACGACCTCGGCCGTACTGCATGGGACGAGCGCATCGGCCTTGGCGAGCAAGACATTTCGAGATGCGGCGCGGCGCAGGTTGTGGGCGGCGATATCCAGCCGCACCTGATCGAGATCACTGCCGATGACCGCCGGGCAGACCCGGGACAGCTCCACGAGTTCCGCGCCGATGGAGCAGGTCACGTCGTGGACGGTGCGCCCGGCCAGACGCTGGGCGCGCTGTCGCGCCACCAACGAGGGCGTCGCCTGCTGCAACGCGTCGTCGGTGAACAGCCACTCCCCCGCGTCGGCCAGTTTCGCATCGGCGCGGCGGCGCAGGCGCACGGTCTCCACCAGCGCGCTCGCGCGATCCCCGAAGGCGCGTCGCGACCGCTCCAGATCACGCAGCAACGACGCCGGGGTCAAGGCCAGCTCGTCGGTCTCGGCGAGTGCGGCCGCACCGGCCGCACTCCCGAGATACGCGATGTCCTCGCGCGAAAAGCCGTAGCCCACCGGCTACTTGGCGGCAGCGTCGGGCTTCACGCCGGTGATCATGACGTTGTAGAAGAACTGCCTGGGCACCACGTGGCGCAGCACCTTCTCGTCCAGCTTGCTCAGGCCCAGCCAGGCGCGGTACTGCGCCATGCGGTAGCCGACGGTCAGCTTGGCATCGGGCACCGCGGCCTCGAAGGTGCGCACCGGCCAACCCCACAGGGCGGCGGCGAACTCCTCGGTCTTGGCCAGCACGTCGACCGCGCCCGCACGGCGGGCGGTGTCCTCGAGATCGGAGGGGTCGAAGGTGTGCAGGTCGACGACGGCCTCGAGGGCGGCGGCGCGGGAGGACTCGTCCAGCTCCTCCTGCGGGCGACGCCAATCCTTCAGGAACGGCAGCTTGGTGATCTCCGTGGTGACCTTCCAGGTGATCTGCCCCAGCTTGCGGGCGTAGAAATTGCCCACCGTGGTCGGCTCACCCGCGAAGACGAAGCGCCCGCCCGGCTTGAGCACCCGCAGGCACTCCTTCAGCGCCAGCTCCACATCCGGAATGTGGTGCAGCACAGCGTGTCCCACCACCAGATCGAAGGTGTCGTCCTCGTAGGGAATGGTCTCGGCGTCGGCGACCCGGCCGTCCACGTCCAGGCCCAGGTTCTTGCCGTTGCGGGTGGCGACCTTGACCATGCCCGGGGACAGGTCGGTCACCGAACCGGACTTGGCGATACCGGACTGCATGAGGTTCAGCAGGAAGAAGCCGGTGCCGCAACCGAGTTCGAGCGCGCGGTCGTACGGCAGCGGCGCATCCGGGACCACGGCGTCGAAACGGCCGCGCGCGTACTCGATGCAGCGCTCGTCGTAGGAGATGGACCACTTGTCGTCGTAGGTCTCGGCTTCCCAGTCGTGGTAGAGGACCTGCGCGAGCTTGTTGTCGGTCAGCGCGGCCTGGACCTGGGCCTCGGTGGCGTGCGGGTTCGGCGCTGGGTCGTCAGGACGAGCAGTCATGGAGGGCAGCCTAATGAATCACCGGATACGCCCGCAGATCGGCCCGGTCAACGACCGGTGAATCGCGCCGTTCCCGGACCGTCCGCCAAATAGGAACGTGTTCCAACCTGCTGATCTTCGGTGCCGAACAGTTCGGACCACTCGGTGCGGGCCCGATCGTGGCCGTGCGTACCGGCCTCGAAAACGCGCTTGGCGGCGGCGAATGCGCGCGCCGGGCCGTCGGTGTAGCGCCGGGCCCAGCGCAGTGCGGAGTCGAAGACATCGTCGGGAGCGACGACCTCGTCGACCAGGCCGAGGGCCGCGGCTTCGTCGGCGTCCACGAAGCGGCCGCTGTAGACGAGATCCTTGGCGTGCGACGGGCCGATGAGCAGGCTGAGGCGGCGAATGCCCGACAGCGGGATCAGGCCCGCCTTGATCTGCGGCAGGCCGAGTTTCACGTTGTCGCCGATGATGCGGCGGTCCGCGCCCAGGGCGAGTTCGAGGCCCGCGCCCAGGGCGTAGCCGCTGATGGCGGCCACGGTGGGCTGTGGGATCCGGGCGAGGCAGCCCAGCGCCGACTGGAGATCCTTGGCCATGGCCGCGGCCTGCTCGCCGGTCAGGCGCGCCAGTTCGGCCATGTCGTCACCGGCCGAGAAGACCCGCTCGTCGCCGTAGACCAGCACGGCCCGCACCGACGCGTCCGCCGCGATCGCCTCGGCCGCCGCGGCTACTTCCAGGGCCACCTGGAGGTCGATCAGATTCATCGGCGGGCGTGCGATACGGAGGACGGCGATACCCTCCGCCATATCCCGGTCCACGGTTACGAATTCGGCCACAGCCGTGAAGCGTACTGCCGGGCCGACGACCGGCCCGACTCGCCATCAATCGGTCCAGCGCGGCGGGCCGGGCTCGCGCAGGACCGGATCGGTGATGCCGCCCCAGCACGCCAGTTTCGGCGTGTCCCAACCTGCGAGCTCGGAGCCACGACCGTAGACGAATTGGAAGAATTCGAGCGCGGAGCCCACCGGGTCGGGCGTGTCGCGGGCGTCGTCGTAGGCGTAGTACGCGGCGTGCGCCGAGCCGGAGGGCACCCAACGCGCCTTGTCCGGTTTCGGCGCGACATCGGTCAATCCGTCCGGCTCCGGCGCGATATAGGAGTAGAAGGTCGGCTCGGGCACCTTGTCGTCGCCGAACCAGAATCCGGCGCTGATGTCCTCGCGCGAGTACGCCTCGCGCGTCACCGGATCCACGCTCGCGGGCATATCGATATGGCGCGGGGAGAACCGCTGCACGGCGATATCGAAGGTGTGCCAGAACACCTGGACCGGGCTGATTTTGCCGGAGAAGGTCGCGCTGAACTCCTCCAGGATTCGCCCGACCTGGCTGTAGACGTGGAAGGCGTGCCGCGCCTTGGCCGGGTCGTAGTCGGCGTGTTCGGTGTCCTCGTCGAAGGGGCGGCCGTGATCGGGCAGGTCGTAGGGCGTCGGGTGGGCGAGGGTGACGTCGATGCCGAGTTGTTTCAGCGCCGCCATGGTGTCGGTGTAGAAACTCGCCACCGATTGGCCGACGAGGGGAACGACCCCGCGCTCACCGCTGTCGGTCTCGATGCGCAGATCGTGGTCGAAGAAGTCGAAGGCGCAGGTGAAGACCGGCCCGGTGCGCGCGGTCCCGAGCGGCACGGTGGTCCACCCCCGCGCGGTGGTCCGGTAGGTCATATGCCACCAGTGGTTGCGCCGAATCCCCTTGGCCAGCGCCACCTTGCCGACGATCTGCACGAATCGGTGCAGCGTCTCCTTGGTGGGTCGCCACGACTCCAGCGGGATGGCGGGCAGTGGCTCGTTCACCTGCGTCATCGGTCACCTTCCGTCGGGGGTGTCTCCGGGTCCGCCATGCAGTCAGCGAACCCAGGGTAACCCCGACGCTCAGGGCCGCTGGGAGCCGCGCAGCCGCGCACCGTCCGGCAGGTCCGCGAAGTAGCGGTCGGCGTTCGGGAAGGCCAGGGTCGGGCCGCCGCCGGAGGGGTCGTAGACCGGCATGATGGGCTCGATGGTCGGGGTGGCGGCGAGAATCTCGGCGGTGGAGGCGAATTCGCCGAGCACCACCAATTGCGACCAGGTGGGCGGGAGCAGGACGTCGAGCCCGGATTTCCAGCGCTCGACGGCCTCGGCGGGGGTGGACCAGGTGACGACCTCGGCCTCGGAGGTGGCGTCGTCGGCGACCTGGCCCTCGGGGAGCACCGCGACGAAGAAGCGGGTGTCGTAGCGGCGCGACTCCACCTCGGGGGTGATCCAATTCGCCCACGGCCGCAACAGATCCGCGCGCAGCACCAGCCGCTCGCGGGTCAGGAATTCGGCGAAGGACAGTTCCCGGCGCTCCAACTGCCCGCGCGCCTCGGCGTAGACGGTGGTGTCGGAGACGACCGTCTCGGCGGTCGGCCCGGCGAGCAGCACGCCGCACTCCTCGAAGGTCTCGCGCACCGCCGCGCACACCAGCGCCTGCGCCCGGGGCGCGTCGGTGCCGAAACGCCCGGCCCACCAAGCGGGTTCGGGGCCAGCCCAGTCCAGCGCGACCTCGGCGTCGGTGCGATCCACGCCGCCGCCCGGGAACACGGTCATCCCCGCCGCGAACGCCATGGCGTTCACCCGGCGCTGTAGGAAGATCTCCGGCCCGTTCGCCCCATCGCGCACCAGCATGACCGTGGAGGCATCCTTCACCGGAACCACGGCGGACTGGGAATCGGCAACTGTCTCGCTCACATTTCGCACCCTAACGTTTGCTCGGTCACGGCGACAGGGCGGTCCGGTCAGCGGGCCTCGACCATGTCCGGCTCGGCCGGGCTGGCGGCGCGACCCACCAGCGCCGCACCCACCGCGGCGGCCGTGAACGCGACACCGCACCACAGCGCCGCGGTGGCGTGCCCGGCGCGGTCGACGACGAGCCCGGCCGCGACCGGACCGAGTACGGCACCGATATTGAACGCGGTGGTGGCCAGGGCACCGGCGATGCGGGGAGCCGTCGGCGCGGCGGCCTGGACGATGGTCGCGATGAGCGTCGACCCGACGCCGAAGGCGACCGCGCCGACCACCGCCGCCAGGGCCAATACGCCGATGAGGGTGTGCGCGGTGAGCGCGGCCAGGAGCCACACGCCGACGAGTCCGATCGTGCCGCCGGTGATGATCCGCTCGCGGTAACGGTCGCAGTAGCGTCCGGTCAGGGTCACACCGGCGAAGGAGCCGATGCCGAACAGGGCCAGCGCGATCGGAGCCCACCGGTCACTGGAGACGGCGGCGGTGATGGTGCCCAGGTAGGTGAAACCGGCGAAGGTCGCGGCATTGACGAGGACTCCGGCGACGACCGCGACGAGCACCGGGCGCTGGCGCACCACGGCCCATTCGCCACGCATCGAAAGTGCCTGTCCGCCAGCGTGTTCAGCGTTGTCGGCAGCCCGACCGACGAGCACAAAGACCGGGACGAGCAGCGCGGCGCTCACGACCGCGACCGCCCAGAACGCGCAGCGCCACCCCCACAGCTGGCCCAGCAGCGTGCCCGCGGGTACGCCCGCGATACAGGCCACCGTCACCCCGGAGACCACCACGGAGGTGGCTCGCCCGACGGCCGACGGACCGACCAGACGCGGCAGTGCGGCCAAGGCGATGGCCAGGAATCCGGCATTGGCGACCGCCGCGACAATGCGGGTGGCGAGCAGGAGCGGAAACCCGGTGGCGACGGCACCGACGACATGCGCGACGCCGAACAGCGCCAAGAATCCCGCGGCCGAATACCGCAGCGGCAGACGGCCCGCCGCCACGGCCATGACCGGGGCCCCGACCACCATGCCCGCCGCGAACAACGAGGTCAGCAAACCGGCGGCACCCAGCGAAATCCCGATGTCGGCGGCTATCGGCTCCAACAACCCCGACACCATGAACTCGGAGGTGCCCTGCGCGAAGACCGCGACAGCCAGCACGAATACCACAATGGGCATGAAGAACTCCCGAAGACAGGGCGCCACGACGGCACCCGAACGAGCGCGGTCTCGGGCGCAGCGCGACCCGACCGCGTGAATCGACATCGTCCGGCATTGCGAGACAACACGATCGGCGGTCGCCCGGCGACCGTCTCGGCCATGCTCACAACGCCGCCCAGCACACCGGCCGGGCGGCTACCGTCTGGATGCCTCGGGAGAATTCACGCCGACACCGTAGCAACCCGCCACGGACGTGCCAACGGGATAACGGCCACGACCCTCGGGTCACTGCGTCAAACGCACGGAGCCCGAGCGGGTTTCGACGATTTGGGGTGCGTTCGGGTCGGGCCGGTGTGACCAGGTGCCGCGCATCTCGCCGGTGCGGAAGTCCTGCACCTGGCTGATCACGGTGCCGTCGCGGGTCCAGGTCACCAGGAAGACGCCGGTTTCCAGGGGTTCGATCGCGGCCGGTGCGGTGCTGGGAACATCGGCGACGATGTAGGTCACCGATTTGCCGTCGGGGCCGACGGTGAGCGTTTCGACATTCCCGCCGTCGTAGGCGATACGTACCGTGCGGCCGTTGAGGGTGGAGGGCGGGGTGGCGGTGGCGATTCCCACGCCGGAGGGTGAAACCTGCTGCGGCGGTGGTGGATCCGCCACACATGCGGCCCTGGCCAACACCATGGCGACGAGCGCCACCGAAACGAGAGTCCGACGCATCGCTGCTCCCTCCGTCCGCGGCGACGCCACCCTGGCCGCCGCTTCGCGCTGAGTGTTCGCCGCAGAGCGGCCGCACCACAGCGGTCGCCGATATCAGCCGGTTCGTCCGATGTCGGCTATGTTGCGGACAGTTTGCCCGTCCACTGCTACTGGTGCAACGGGAGCACGCCGCACGCAGACGGCGAACGCCCTGAACCCGGTGAGCATGGCACCGATCCATCAGCGGCGTAACCGAATCCGCGCAAGCGAAACCGGCGCTTGTCGAATCTCATGGAATCCGACATCTCGGGCGCGGCTACCCGCGCACGGCTGTCACGGCGGGTGCGACCGTCCGACGCGGCACGGCTACTCGGCCAGGCGAGGGGGTGCGGCGAGCGTCAGCTCAGCGGCTGGGTGCCGACCGACGCTGTGCGCGAACGCTCAGCGGCTGCGGTGCCGACCGAAACGCTGTGCGCGACGGGCGAAGTAGCGGTCGTCCACCCGATCGAGCGCGATCGCCTGGTGGAAGGCCTTGCTCAGGTTCTCGGCGGTGAGCACGTCCTCGAGCAGACCCTGGGACACCACGCTGCCCTCGTTGAGGAGCATGGCGTGGGTGAAGCCGGGCGGGATCTCCTCCACGTGGTGGGTGACGAGCACGGTGGCGGGGGCGTCGGGATCGGCGGCGAGATCGCCCAGGCGTTCCACGAGCTCCTCGCGGCCGCCCAGATCGAGTCCGGCGGCGGGTTCGTCGAGCAGCAGGAGTTCGGGGTCGGTCATGAGGGCGCGGGCGATGAGGACGCGTTTGCGCTCACCCTCCGAGAGCGTTCCGTACGCGCGGTCGGAAAGGTGTTCCGCGCCGAGGCTTTCCAGCACGTCCACGGCGCGCTCGGTGTCCATGTCGTCGTAGCGTTCCCGCCAGCGGCCCATGACCGCGTATCCGGCGGAGACCACCAGGTCCGACACCTTCTCGTCGCGCGGTATGCGGCTGGCGACCGCGGCGGAGGAGAGTCCGATGCGCGGGCGTAGCTCGTTCACGTCGATCCGGCCCAGCGTCTCGCCGAGCAGGTTCGCCGTGCCCGAGGTGGGATGGATTTCGGCGGCGGCCATTCGAAGCAGTGAGGTCTTCCCGGCCCCGTTGGGGCCGAGCACCACCCAGCGTTCGTCGAGTTCCACCTGCCAGGTGACCGGCCCGACGAGGGTGTGACCGGAACGTCGGACGGTGACGTCGTTGAAGTCGATGAGCAGATCGGGATCCGGTTGCGGCACGGGGTCCATCTTGTCTCACACCCCGCGAGGCGCGTCAACGTGGTGTGCGATCACGAAGCCGTGTCACAGTCCGGAGGGGCGACGGTCGCGGCCGAATTCCTCGGCGGGAAGGTCGAATTCCCATAGCTCGGGGCGATCGGAATCGGTCGTTCGGCGGCGCGGATCGACGCGCGCGGAGCGAAACATGCGTGCCAGAATCAGCGCCGCCGGAATCGACAGCAGCACCCATACGACAAGAATTACCAGCAGAGTCGTCATCTCCGTGTTTCCTCCCGGGGAAACTCGTGCACCGATCCTTGCCCAGGTATCCGGGGAAGTCGATACCCACAGCACACATGGGCCAGTGTGGAGACCGTTCGGTTCATCGCTGGGACATTGCCACGCGTGTCGCGACCCTTCCGCAAAGTCCCAGCCCCCGAACGCCTTCCGTCACCGTCCCGGCACCGCGATCACCGTCATCGATCCCGGGGCCACCTCGGTGAACCCGGCATCGCGGACCGCGACCGCGCTGCCCTCGGCCACCTGTCGCCGCAACCGCGCCCAGCGACCGGAATCGGCCTCTGCGACACCGCAGCGGAAACCACTCTCGGCCCAGGCGTATGCCCGTTCGACCGGTAGCGCACCGGCCAGCAGCATGCTCGCGTGCCCGACCTGAGCGGCAGCCTTACCCACTGTCATACCCAATTCGGAGTTCACCCATAACACCGGATACTCGGGGACGAAATCAATGGGTTCGTCGAGGGGCAATTCGGTGCCGCCGATCTGCAGCCGTTTGATGCGCGGATCGATCGACCCGACCGGTCCGGGCACCAGCGCGCGAGCCTGCGCGCCGTCGATCTCGACGGTGACGCCGTCGACCTCCTGCGCGGCCAGCCAGTGCGCGCCGCGCGCCCGCCGGGCGACCTTGCGAATGCGGGAGCGCTTCCACGCCAGGTATCGCTCGGACCATTCGCCGTCCGGACCGACCCGCTCGTCGAGGCACAGGGCGACGGCGGAGGCGGCGGCCGCGGCGAGCAGCGCGCTGCGGCGCGGCGGCTCGGCCTTGGGAATGTGCAGGACCATCTGCATGGCCTGCACCTGTGCGGGATCGTCCGGATCCCCGGCACCGCCGTAGCCCTGGGCGAGTTCGGCGTGCCGGGCCTGGAATCCGGCGAATCCGGTAGCGGAGTCACATTCGAGCGATTCGACCACTACTCGACAGTAATGGACGCGCGGCTAACGGTTTTCGCGGCTACCGCACTCGGACAGTGAGGGTGAAGGTCTTGTTGGCCTCCGACGGGGCCTCCCACGACCGGGCGTAGACCAGTTCGAGCGTCGAGATGCCGGACTGCACGGCACGGAATGCCCAGGTGTCCGTACCGCCCTTGCCGGGCATGGCCGGGCCGTCGTCCTGCTGGTAGCTCGGCTCGCCGTCCTGGAGCAGCATGCTCTCGTCGAGCCGCTGAATCCCCCAGGAATACCCGGTCGACGGGTTGGACGGCAGCTTCACCAGCAGCCGCTGTCCCGGAACCAATTGCAGCTCCGTGCCATTGGCGGATTCGTCGACCGTCACCGGCGACGGCGCGGGCGCGGGCTCGGTGGTCGCGGACCCGGAGGTCGGCGCGGTCGAGCTGGACGCGGCGGCGGTGGTCGAATGCCCCTCGTGCCCGGAGTCGTCGTTGCCGCAGGCGGTCAGGGCCAGTCCGAGCACCACTACAGGCCAGAGTTTTCGCACCGCAGTCTCCTGTCGACAAAGGTCGAGATCCGTGCGGTCGAGCCTAGCGGCGAATACTCGGCAGACCGGCGAACCACACCCTGCGGACGTTTCGGCGGGACGGACATGCCCGCCGGGCGACGCGGGCTTCGGCTCAGCCCAGCGGGACGCGGCGGCGAATGCCGTCGCGGGCGTCGGCGGCCTCGACCTCTTCGCGGGTGACGCCGAGGATGAACAGCACCGCGTCCAGGTACGGGTGCGACAGCGCCGTATCGGCCACCTCGCGCAGGGCGGGCTTGGCCTGGAAGGCGATCCCCAGCCCCGCCGCGTTCAACATGTCGATGTCATTGGCACCGTCGCCGACCGCGACGGTCTGCTCCATGGCCACGCCCATCTCACTCGCGAACCGACGCAGCGCGACGGCCTTCGCGGGACGGTCCACGATCTCCCCCACCACGTGGCCGGTGAGTTTGCCGTCGACCACCTCGAGGGTGTTGGCCTGGACGAAATCGAGCTCCAATTCCCGTGCCAGGGGCTCGATCACCTGACGGAAGCCGCCGGAGACCACGCCGCAGCGGAAACCGATGCGGCGCAAAGTCCGAATGGTGGTGCGCGCGCCCGGGGTGAGTTCGATGCGCTCGGCCACCTCGTCGATGACGGAGGCGTCCAATCCGGCCAGGGTTGCCACGCGTTGCCGCAACGATTCGGCGAAGTCGATCTCGCCGCGCATGGCCGCCTCGGTGACCTTGCGGACCTCCTCCTCGACCCCGGCGTGCGCGGCCAACATCTCGATGACCTCACCCTGGATGAGGGTGGAGTCCACGTCGAAGACGATGAGCCGCTTGGCACGCCGCGCCAGACCGGCGCGCTCCACCGCGACGTCGACGCCCTCCTTGACCGCGACCTCGGCCAGGCCGGTGCGCAGGCGGGTCTCCGCCACGCTCACATCGGTTTCGGAGATCGCGGACGGCGCACGGGTGTCGTCCATGGGCACGGTGACGGCCTCGGTGGACGGCGCGGTGACGAGCAGTTCCAGACCCGTCACCGGGTAGTCGGCGAGTCCGCGAATGGAGTCGATATTGACGCCCTGCTCGGCGAGCTTGCGCGAAATGGCACTGACCGCCCGCGCGGTGACCGGGCTGCCCAGCACCACCACGGCGTGGGTGGAGAGCTTCGCGCCCGAGAAGCTGTTCTGTCCGTTGACGCCGATCTCCACGTCGACATTCATGCCGACGGTGGCCATGGCGTCCTCGAGCTGATCCTGCAGCGCCTCCGGATCGCTGGGACACGACACCAGCACGCCCAGGGTCAGCCGCCCGCGGATCACGACCTGCTCCACATCCAGCAGGCTCACGGAGTTGTTGGACAGCGCGGCGAGCAGAACCGACGTCACGCCCGGCTTGTCGGGTCCGGTGACCGTGACCAGAACCGTCGTGTCAGACGCGCTCAATCGAAAACTCCGTTCCTCGGGACACTCGTCGCCCATACGCGGGCAGGCTCGCTAATTCTGTCAGGTGCGCGGCGGGGCAGCCGCGCCGACCACCGACCGTTCCGCGGCCGAACTGAAATGCGGCGACCGTCCGAGGACGATCGCCGCATTCCGGCCGAACTGGTGGCGAGGTCGACTAGACCTTCGCCGATTCCTTCACGTGGTGCACCTGCGGCTTGCCGCTCCAACCCACATGGGCCTCGGCGCGCATGCGCTCCACCATGTGCGGGTAGTGCAGCTCGAAGGCCGGACGCTCCGACCGCACGCGCGGCAGCTCGTAGAAGTTGTGCCGCGGCGGCGGGCAGGAGGTCGCCCACTCCAGCGAGTTGCCGTAGCCCCACGGATCGTCCACCGTCACGACCTCGCCGTAGCGGTAGGACTTGAAGACGTTCCAGATGAACGGCAGCATCGACGCGCCCAGAATGAAGGCGCCGATGGTGGAGATGGTGTTCAGCGTGGTGAACCCGTCACTGGGCAGGTAGTCCGCGTAGCGACGCGGCATACCTTCGTTGCCCAGCCAGTGCTGCACCAGGAACGTGGTGTGGAAGCCCACGAACGTCGCCCAGAAGTGCCACTTGCCCAGACGCTCGTCCATCATGCGGCCGGTCATCTTGGGGAACCAGAAGTAGATACCCGCGAAGGTGGCGAACACGATGGTGCCGAAGAGCACGTAGTGGAAGTGCGCGACCACGAAGTAGGTGTCCGACACGTGGAAGTCCATCGGCGGCGAGGCCAGCAGGACACCGGACAGACCACCGAAGAGGAAGGTCACCAGGAAGCCGACCGACCACAGCATGGGCGATTCGAAGGTCAGCTGGCCGCGCCACATGGTGCCGATCCAGTTGAAGAACTTCACGCCGGTGGGCACCGCGATCAGGAAGGTCATGAACGAGAAGAACGGCAGCAGCACCGCGCCCGTCGCGTACATGTGGTGCGCCCACACGGCGATGGACAGGGCCGCGATACCGAGCGTCGCGTAGACCAGCGTGGTGTAGCCGAAGATCGGCTTACGGCTGAAGACCGGGTAGATCTCCGACACGATGCCGAAGAACGGCAGCGCGATGATGTACACCTCGGGGTGGCCGAAGAACCAGAACAGGTGCTGGTAGAGCAGCACACCGCCGGAGGCCGGATCGTAGATGTGGCCGCCCAGGTGGCGGTCGTAGGCCAGACCGAACAGCGCCGCGGTGAGCAGCGGGAAGGCCAGCAGTACGAGCACCGAGGTCACCAGGATGTTCCAGGTGAAGATCGGCATGCGGAACAGGGTCATACCCGGGCAGCGCAGGCAGACCACCGTGGTGATCATGTTGACGCCGCCGAGGATGGTACCCAGACCCGAGACCGCGAGGCCCAGGATCCACAGGTCCGCGCCGACGCCGGGCGAGTGCACGATGTCCGAGAGCGGGGTGTAGGCGGTCCAGCCGAAGTCGGCCGCGCCGCCGGGGGTGATGAAGCCCGCGGTCGCCATGGTGCCGCCGAACAGGTACAGCCAGTAGCTGAAGGCGTTCAGACGGGGGAAGGCGACATCGGGCGCGCCGATCTGCAGCGGCAGGATGATGTTGGCGAAGCCGAACACGATCGCGGTCGCGTAGAACAGCAGCATGATGGTGCCGTGCATGGTGAACAGCTGGTTGAACTGTTCCGGCGACAGGAACTGCATACCCGGCTGAGCGAGCTCGGTGCGCATGAGCAGGGCCATCAGGCCGCCGATCATGAAGAAGGACATGGCGGTCGTCAGGTACATGACGCCAAGTACCTTCGGGTCCGTCGTGGTGACCATCTTGTAGATGAACGAACCCTTCGGACCCACGCGGGGTGGGTATGGCCGAGCCGCTTCCACTTCACGGACTGGGCGTGGCTCTACGGCAGTCACTGAACCTCCTGACAGGTGCCTTCTGGTCGTTCGTCGCGGTTGCTTCCGGCGTCCGGTTTTCACGCACACGGGAACGACGGGTGGCTTGCGCTTCGAGAATCGTAAACCGTGCTGCCGCAGCGGTCGCGGCCGGTCCTACTCTCTGTCGTATTTCCCCAGCGGCGGTGTCGAAGATTGGGTGGGCCGTCACACGCATGTACTCTCCTCCGCATGTCGGTGCGCGAGTCCGCTTCCACCCGAAACCACTTCGCTGCCACCCCTGGTTCCGCGCGGCGTTTGCGCACCTGGGGCGCGCTGCTGGCCGCGTCGGCGGTGCTACCGGTCGGTCTGTTGGCAGGCTGCGGCAAGCCGGTCGACGATGCCGAGAGCGCGATCGTGCGCACCACGACCAATATCGCGGGTGCGGGCGTGGTCGGGCTGGAACGCGATACGAACAAGGCGTGCGCGCTGCCCAGCGCACCGGATTCGAGTGCGGGCGCGGACCGTTCGGTGCGGAGCACCACCGGGGACGTGACGGTGCCCGCCGATCCGAAACGCATTGTGGTGCTCTCCACTCCGGCGCTGGACGCCGTGTGCGCCCTGGGTCTGTGGGAGCGCGTGGTCGGCGCGGCGACCGTCGGCGGGACCACGCCGCAGCCGTCCTATCTGGGCTACGGCATCTCGGAGATTCCCGGCATCGGCGTGGTCGGCGCACCCGATCCGGCGAAGATCGCCGCGTTGGATCCCGATGTGATCATCGGCGGAGCGGGAGACGGCGCGAGCTACGAGGCGCTGAAGGGTATCGCCCCCACCGTGCTCGTCGCCGCCGACGCCGGATGGCAGGCGCAGTTCGTCGGCATCGCCGAGGCGCTGGGCCGCGAGCGCGCCGCCGACCAGGTGCTGGCCGACTACCGCACCGCCGCCCGCGACGCCGGAAACGCGGTGGCGGCCAACCTGACTCAGGCCTCGGTGGTGCGCTTCGGGGCCGACGACATCCAGGTGCAGGGCGGCAACAGCTTCGCCGGGCAGGTGCTCGGCGACGCGGGCGTGCAGCGCCCCGCCGCGCAGCGCGGCGCGTCCTTCGATCTGGCGAATGTGGCCAGCCAGGCCGATCGCGACAAGGTCGAGGGCGATCTCATCTACGTCATGTTCGACGGCCCCGACGGTCGCGAACATGGGGAATCCGTGCTGCGCGGCGATGATTGGAAGAAGCTCCAGGCGGTCGGCGACAAGCGCATGTTCGCCGTGGACGATGTCATCTGGCACGGCGACGGCGTCATCGCGGCGCGCGCCCTGCTCGACGATCTGCGCAATACCCTGAACGGCTACGTCACCGACTGACAACCGCCCCCGAAACGACTGTGGCCGGTAACCGAAAACGGTTACCGGCCAACGTGTCTGGTGAGTCCGACGACTACGGCGCGACCAGCCACAGATCGAACGACTCCGGGCCGATCTCGTCGCAGCGGTACTCGGTCCAGTCCGGGTGGGCGGCGATATTCGAGCCCTCGGCCTGGCAGCCCGCCAGCGTGCCGTAGTTGCCGACGTAGACCTGGTCGTAGGCGCTGGCCACTCCGGAACCGGCGACGACACCGGCGGCCAGGGCCGCGCCCACGAGTACAGACTTGATCTTCATGGTTCGTAATCCTTTCGTACCAAAGCCTTTTCGGCCTTGCGGGGACTACTTCACCAAAGCGACCATGAAGATTTCGTGATCAGAACTCCCAGTCCTCGTCCTCGGTGTTCACGGCCTTGCCGATGACGTAGCTGGAGCCCGAACCCGAGAAGAAGTCGTGGTTCTCATCGGCATTGGGCGAGAGCGCCGACAGGATCGCCGGGTTCACATCGCACTCGTCCTTGGGGAACAGACCCTCGTAGCCGAGGTTCATGAGCGCCTTGTTGGCGTTGTAGCGCAGGAACTTCTTGACGTCCTCGGTCAGGCCGACCTCGTCGTAGAGGTCCTGGGTGTACTCGACCTCGTTCTCGTAGAGCTCGAACAGCAGCTCGAAGGTGTAGGACTTGAGCTCCTCGCGCTCGGCCTCGGAGACCAGCTCCAGACCCTTCTGGTACTTGTAGCCGATGTAGTACCCGTGCACGGCCTCGTCGCGAATGATGAGGCGGATCAGGTCGGCGGTGTTGGTGAGCTTGGCCCGCGACGACCAGTACATGGGCAGGTAGAACCCGGAGTAGAACAGGAAGCTCTCCAGCAGGGTGGAGGCCACCTTGCGCTTGAGCGGATCGTCGCCCTGGTAGTAGTCCATGACGATCTGCGCCTTGCGCTGCAGATTGGGGTTCTCCTCCGACCAGCGGAAGGCGTCGTCGATCTCGCGGGTGGAGCACAGCGTGGAGAAGATCGAGCTGTAGCTCTTGGCGTGCACCGACTCCATGAAGGCGATATTGGTGAGCACCGCCTCCTCGTGCGGGGTGAGCGCGTCCGGAATGAGGCTCACCGCGCCGACCGTGCCCTGAATCGTGTCGAGCAGCGTCAGACCGGTGAAGACCCGCATGGTCAACTGCTTCTCGTTGGGGGTCAGCGTGTTCCACGACGGAATGTCATTGGAGACGGGTACCTTCTCGGGCAACCAGAAGTTGCCCGTCAGCCGGTCCCAGACCTCCGCATCCTTTTCGTCGGGCACGCGGTTCCAGTTGATCGCCGACACTCGATCGATCACCTTGGTTACACGCATCGTCGTATGCGTCTCAGAGGTCACGCCCGTTCACTCACCCTTCCCAGCTCACCGGATTCACTTGCCCTGGACACTACTACTTGTGGCGGACAAAGTTTTACAGCACAAGGTGTTGTGTCGTTCAGTGTCCTGGGGATAGCCCGAGCGGCCAGCGAAAAGGTGTGCGGAGACACCCCCGCGCAGCGCCGACGCGCCGCGGTGCACTCTGTCACAACCCCTTCGGGCGGCTATCGGCGACCGCGGGTTTGCCGATCGGGTGCTGACGCTCAGATGCCCAGCACCAGCTTGGCGGTGGTGAAGTAGATGATCAGCCCGGTCGCGTCGACCAGCGTGGTCACCATCGGGGCCGAGATGACCGCCGGGTCGATGCGCAGCTTCTTGGCCAGCAGCGGCATGGTGCCGCCGATGGTGGCCGCCCAGCCGCAGATGATCACCAGCGTAATCCCCACCACCACAGCGATTTCCGTGCCGACGAACAGTCCGCCGATCACCACGCCCACCAAGGCGAGCATGGTGCCCAGCAGCAATCCGACGCGACATTCGCGCCAGACCACCTTGAACAGGTCCGACACCCGCACCTCACCGACCGCCAGGGCGCGCACACACGAGGTGGCGGCCTGCGCCCCCGCATTGCCGCCCGCGCCGATGATCAGCGGAATGAACAGCGCCAGATGCGCGGCCTGCTGCAGCGTGGCCTCGAACATGTCGGTCACCGACACGGTCAAGGTGGCGGCCACCAGCAGCAGGGTCAGCCACATGGCGCGGTAGCGCGCGAGCTGGAAGACGCCCGCCGCCATGTAGTGGCCTTCCCAGGGGGTGGCACCGGCCTGGCGGGCCATGTCCTCGGAGTCGGCGGCCTCGATGACCTCCACCGCGTCGTCGATGGTGAGCAGGCCGACCAGTCGGTCCTCGCTATCCACCACGGGCAGGTTGATGAGGTTGGTGCCCTGCATGAGCCGCGCGGCCTTCTCCGCGGAATCGGTGGCGCGCACCGACACCGGCTCGGACTCGACCAGATCGGCGATCATGGCCTCGGGCGAGCTGAGCACCAACTCGCGCAGCTCCACGATGCCGATGAGGCGACGGCCACCGTCCACCACGGGCAGCGTGTACACGGTCTCGGCATTGCCGCCCTTGGCGCGCACCCACTGCAGCGCCTGCGCGACCGGCAGATTGCGCGGCAGCGCAACGACTTCCGGGGTCATGTAGTAGCCGACGGACCCCTCCGGGTAGCCCAGCAGCGCGGCGGTCATGCGCCGTTCGCGCGGGCTGAGTCCGGCGAGCACCTTCTTGGCGACCTTGGCGGGGGCCTCGCGCAGCATGCGGGCGCGGTCGTCGGGATCCATCTCCTCGACCAGCTCGCGGAAGCGCTCGTCGCGCAGCCCGGACAGAATCTGTTGCTGGTCAACGGGTTCCAGCTCCTCGAAGACATCGAGGGCACGGTCCTTGTCGAGCAGACGGAAGGCCATTCCGGCGGTGACGGCGTCCATCCGCGCGAGTTCGTCGGCGATGACGTGCGGGGCGTGGTCGTCGAGCCACTCCAGCGTCGGGCCGACGTGGTGGCAGTCGACGATATCGCGCAGCGACACATCACGGGGCGCACCGGTGCTCTCCGGCGGTGCCGGAGTGTGCTTGTCGGACGGCGCGATATCGCGCTTATCGGCGCGCACGACGTCGCGCTCGGTGATCGTCGGGATTTCGGACAGCAGCGTCGACGGGGCGACGTGCAGATCGGTCTGCGTCATGACGGAACCTCGGCCGGACAGGCGAGTCAAGGGATGTACGGAGGAAAACACCAGGTTTCACACCGCGAGGCACCGACCCCGGCCGTGGCAGTACCGCTACTGCGCTATCGGCGGAACGAGGGGACGGCACCGCGCGGCCTTCGACTGGGGGGTTCGCTGCGCATGCAACCCACCTCCTCCGTCGTCACCATGCACCGTCGTGGACACCCGCGAGCAGCGGGCGGCGTCATCCACGGCGAGCAATTTCGCGAACGCAGATGACGATAAGCATCTTTGTCCAAGATACAGGTCGGGGTGAAGGTCCGCCTAACTCACCGCGGAGTGTGGGCGACGGCACGCCGGGCCAGGGGCAGCGGCGGGGGCGGCGGGGCGGTGCCGGGGCCACGGGTTGGGCAGCGCTTCGGCACGGGCGCGCGCGGCATTTCGGGCCTCGACGTCCGCAGGCTTTCGTGACAGGGTGTAGGCCACCGGTTCGACGCCGCGACGGGGACATCATTTTCCGATCAATTCCCGGTCAGCGGGGGTTCCGCGCCATTGGTCGGGTGTCCGAGATGACTTACGCTCTGCCTTCGTGCGTGTATTGGTTCTGGAGGACGACCACCATCTCAGCCGTGAGATCACCGGCGGATTGCGGTCGGCGGGGTTCGCGGTCGACCTCGCGCACGATATCGCCGACGCCGACTTCAAGATCGCGATCAATCGGTACGACTGCCTGGTGGTGGATCGCGGACTGCCCGACGGGGACGGACTGGATCTGGTGGCGGGGGCGCGCGGACGGGGCCAGCTGGTGCCCGCCCTCATGCTCACCGCGCGCGACGGGCTGCGCGATCGGATCGCCGGATTCGAGCACGGCGCCGACGATTATCTGACCAAGCCGTTCGCGCTGCCGGAGCTGGTGATGCGGGTGCGGGCGCTGTGCCGCCGCCGCGAACAGCCCACCGCCTCGCGAATCACGGTGTACGACATCGAGATCGACCTCATGCGGCGGCGGGTGGCGCGCGGCGGGGTGATGCTGTCGCTGACGCCCAAGGAGTTCGCGGTGCTCGAACTCATGGCCACCAAGCGCGGCAGCGTGGTGACGCGCACCGATCTCATCGAATGCTGTTGGGACGAAATGGCCGAGCCCGCCTCGAATGTGGTGGACGCGGTGGTGGCCAAGTTGCGGCGCAAACTGGGTGATCCGCAGGTCATCGAGACCGTGCGCGGCACCGGGTTCGTGATCTCGTGAATTCGCATCGCTCCCCCGCCGTCGCGCGCCTGCGGCGGGCGCGGTGGCTGATGACGGCGCTGGTCACCGCGATTACCGCGACGGCGGTGCTGGTGCTGGGATTCGTTGCGGCGCAGGTGGATTCACGTGGCCGCGCCGATGATGTGGACCGGCGCGTCGACTATGTCTCCAATGGCCTGGCGCGGGCGGTGATGCTCACCGAGGACTATGTGCTCGATCTGTCCTCGGTCACCGAGGACGCGCTGCTCAACGGGGCCGAATCGGTGGTCATCATGACCCGCCGTCCGGGTGAGGCGTGGAAGCAGTCCCATACCCATCTGCGCTCGTACATGCCCGCCGACGACGAGCTCGCCGCACTGGCGTCGCGGGTGGAGGCGGAGAACGATCTCTACGCCTCGTATGTGGGCGGCGGGGTCGATGTCAACGGCCGTCCGGTGCGGGTGTCGGCGACGGCGGTGCACTGGGACGGCACCGACCTGGCGCTGGTGATGATCGCCGGGGCCTCCCCCACGCCGTACTCCGACGCGCATCGAGTGCTGGTGTGGCAGTTGGCAATCGGCGGCACGGTCCTGGTACTGCTGGCGACCGCTGCCGCGTATCTGCTCTCGGGCCGCAGTCTGCGCGAGGCGCTGCGCCTGCTCGACGAGCACGAACAGTTCCTCAGCGATGCCGCCCACGAACTGCGCACCCCGTTGACCACGCTGAAGCTGCTCACCGAATCGCGGCCCGAACCCACGGACGTCGCGCACACACTCACCGAGGCGCGGCGGCTCGCCGACCGGATGGCGCGACTGGTCACCGGACTGCTCGCGCGGGCGCGCGCGCAGTCGGGCATCGCCGAACCCGAGCGCACCATGCTGCGGCTGGATCAGCTGGTGGAGGCGGTGGCCGAGGAGGCCGGGGACGCGCGCATCACGGTGAGCGCGCACCCGTCGGTGGTGGTCGGCGATCCGCAGCTGCTGAGCCTGGCGGTGCGAAACATGTTGGAGAACGCGCTGACCCACGGCGCGGTGAACCGGGCTGCGCCGGTGGAGGTGCACATCGCCGAGGGGCGGGTCAGCATTCGCGATCACGGGCCGGGCGTGGATCCGGTCATGTCCGCCAATCCGTTCCATCGCGGCACGGCGGGGCGGGGCGGGCGCAATGGCATCGGATTGGCGCTGGTGGCGTGGGTGGCGCAGGTGCACGGCGGCAATGCCTCCATCGAACCGGCGGTGGGCGGCGGGACCATTGCCACGCTGTGGCTGCCGCCCGCCGATATGACCGCGGGTGCGCGTGTTTGATCGCATTCGGCGCGCGAATGTGGTGGGGTGGGCCGGTGTTGGAATCGCTGACCATGGTGCGCCACGGCGAGAGCACCGGGAACGCGGCGCTGGCGCAGGCGCTGCGCTCGGGGGCCGAGGAGTTCGCCGCGGGTACGAGAGACGCCGATATTCCGCTCTCGCCCGTGGGGCGGGCGCAGGCGGCGGCGGTGGGCGGTTGGCTGACGGATCGGCCGCGGCCCGACAGCGTGCTGTGTTCGCCGTATCTGCGCGCCCGCGTCACCGCCGAGCTGGCGTTGAGCGAATTGGATTGGCCCGCACCGCGTTTCGATGAGCGCGTGCGCGACCGGGAGAAGGGATTGCTCCAGGGGCTCACCGCCATCGGGGTCCGCAATCGCTTCCCGGTGGAGCATCGGGAGCGAAAGCGGCTGGGACGCTTCTATTACCGGCCGCCCGGCGGCGAGTCCATGCCGGATGTCGCGCTGCGCATGCGCGGTCTGCTGCCCGAATTGCGGGGCCACGTCGTGGTTTTCACCCACGACATGGTGATCCTCATGACCCGCTACATCCTCGACAATGCGAGCGAGGCCGAGATTCTGGAGATCGAGAGCGATCCGCTGGCCAATGGTTCGATCAGCCGCTGGGAGCGCGACGGGTCGGCGCTGCGCCTGGTCGGCTACAACGAGACCGACCATCTGAGCTGATTCAGGGCTGCCCGACGTGGTGGTCCACCACGGTGCGCAGCAACCTGATCAACTGCCGCTGCTCCTCCCCCGACAGCGGCGCCAGCAGTTCCGCCTGCGCGGTGCGCACCAACGTGTCCAAGGTGTCGAGGTGACGGCGGCCGAATGCGGTGAGATGCACCAGATTTCGGCGTCGATCCCGCGGATCCGGCGTCCGCTCCACGAAGCCGCCGCGTTCCAGTTCGGTCATGGCGGCGGTGACGTCGCTGCGGTCCAGCCCGATCCGCCGCCCCAGGTCGGCCTGGCTCGTGGGGCCGGATTCGTCCAGTGCGGCGAGGAGGTAGAAGTGGTAGCGGTGCGCGGTCTCGGCATGGCCGAGGCGGTCACCGACCATGCGATTACCCTGGGCGGCACAGGTATTGAGCAACCAGGTCGGTAGCGAGCGCAATCGACGCGGTGCGGTGCGGGGGTCCACGAGAAATCAGCCTAGCCCTCATTTGCGCGGGTCGACCGTGCCGATCTCCCACTGCGCGCCCTCCGGCCACTCGGTGCCCGGCGGCGGCTCCGGGTCGTACTGGATACCCCGCCGCACCCACTGCGCCCGCTCCTTGCCCGCGAGCCGCTGCACCAGATGCAGCGCCATATCGGTCCCCGCCGAGACGCCGGAGGACGTGATGATGTCCCCGTCGTCGACGAACCGGTCGTCGGGACGGACGTCGATGGTCGAATCCAATTGCGCGAGTACATCCAGCGACAGCCAGTGCGTCGTGGCGGGCCGACCGTGCAACAGCCCCGCCGCCGCGTACACCAGCGACCCCGTGCACACGCTGGTCATCAGTGGGATCTTCTTGCGCAGCCGTCGCACACAGGCCAGCACCGCGTCGTCCCGCAGCATCCACCGGGTTCCCTTGCCGCCCGGGAAGACCAGCACATCCATATCGGGGGCGGCCTCGAGGGAGTACTCGGGAACCACCTTCAGCCCCTTGGCGCATTCGACGGTCTCCCCGTACCGCGACACGGTGAACACCTCCCACCCGTCCTCCGGACAGCTCTTGGTCCAGAAGGCGAGCACCTCCCAGGGCCCCGCGAAATCGAGCTCCTCCACCCCGTCGAACAGCAGCATCCCAATTCGGCGCGTCCCATCCGTCACGCCAGAGATGGTGTCAGCACGACCGGCTCGGGTCAGGCTGCCACGCCGAGCGGCCTCATTGGATTCCGCAGGTCGGCGTGCCCGGACAAGGACGAAGGCGCTCCCGGTGTGCACCGGAAGCGCCTTCGTCGAGTCGGACCGTCAGAGCATGCAGCTCACGCAGCCCTCCACTTCGGTGCCCTCCAGAGCCATTTGGCGGATGCGGATGTAGTAGAGGGTCTTGATGCCCTTGCGCCAGGCGTAGATCTGGGCCTTGTTGACGTCGCGGGTGGTGGCGCTGTCCTTGAAGAACAGCGTGAGCGACAGGCCCTGGTCGACGTGCTGGGTGGCGGCGGCGTAGGTGTCGATGACCTTCTCGTAGCCGATGTCGTAGGCGTCTTCGAAGTACTCGAGGTTCTCGTTGGTCAGGTAGGGGGCCGGGTAGTAGACGCGGCCGATCTTGCCTTCCTTGCGGATCTCGATCTTCGAGGCGATGGGGTGGATCGAGCTGGTCGAGTGGTTGATGTAGGAGATGGAGCCCGTCGGCGGAACGGCTTGCAGGTTCTGGTTGTAGATGCCGTGTTCCATGACGGACGCCTTCAGCTCGCGCCAATCGTCCTGGGTGGGAATGTGCACGCCCGCGTCGGCGAAGATCTGGCGGACGCGCTCGGTCTTGGGCTCCCAGGGCTGTTCGGTGTACTTGTCGAAGTACTCGCCGGAGGCGTACTTCGACTCGGGGAAGCCGCCGAAGTACGAACCGCGTTCCTTGGCAATGAGATTCGAGGCCCGCACCGCGTGGTAGGCGATGGTGTAGAAGTAGATGTTGGTGAAGTCGACGCCCTCTTCGGAACCGTAGAAGACGTGCTCACGCGCCAGGTAGCCGTGCAGGTTCATCTGGCCCAGGCCGATGGCGTGGGATTCGTTGTTGCCCTGCTCGATCGAGGGCACCGAATAGATGTGGGTCTGGTCCGACACCGCGGTCAGCGCGCGGATCGCGGTCTCCACGGTCTTGCCGAGATCCGGCGAGTCCATGGTCTTGGCGATATTGAGCGAACCCAGATTGCACGAGATGTCCTTGCCCACCTTGGAGTAGGACAGATCGTCGTTGAACTCCGAGGGCGTGGAGACCTGGAGGATCTCCGAGCACAGGTTGGAGTGGGTGATCTTGCCCTTGATGGGGTTGGACCGGTTCACGGTGTCCTCGTACATGATGTACGGGTAACCGGACTCGAACTGCAGCTCGGCGATGGTCTGGAAGAACTCGCGAGCCTTGATCTTGGACTTGCGAATCCGCTTGTCGTCGACCATCTCGTAGTACTTCTCGGTGACATTGATATCCGCGAACGGCACGCCGTAGATGCGCTCCACGTCGTAGGGCGAGAACAGGTACATGTCCTCGTTCTTCTTCGCCAGCTCGAAGGTGATGTCCGGAATCACCACACCCAGGGAGAGCGTCTTGATGCGGATCTTCTCGTCCGCGTTCTCCCGCTTGGTGTCGAGGAAGCGGTAGATGTCCGGGTGGTGGGCGTGCAGGTACACCGCACCCGCGCCCTGGCGCGCACCCAGCTGGTTGGCGTAGGAGAACGAGTCCTCCAGCAGCTTCATGATCGGAATGACGCCCGAGGACTGGTTCTCGATCTTCTTGATCGGCGCACCGGCCTCGCGAATATTGCTGAGCAGCAAGGCCACACCGCCGCCGCGCTTGGACAGCTGCAGCGCCGAGTTGATGGAGCGCCCGATGGACTCCATATTGTCCTCGATGCGCAGCAGGAAGCAGGAGACCGGTTCGCCTCGCTGCTTCTTGCCCGAATTGAGGAAGGTCGGGGTGGCGGGCTGGAAGCGCCCGTCCATGATCTCCTCGACCAGCTCCGAGGCCAGCTTCTCGTCACCGGCGGCCAGGGTCAGCGCCACCATGCACACGCGATCCTCGAAGCGCTCCAGGTAGCGCTTGCCGTCGAAGGTCTTGAGCGTGTAGCTCGTGTAGTACTTGAACGCGCCGAGGAAGGTGGGGAACCGGAACTTCTTGCCGTAGGCCTGCTGGAACAGCTGCTTGACGAAGGCGCGGCTGTACTGGTCCAGCACCTCTTCCTCGTAGTAGTTCTCCTTGACGAGGTAGTCGAGCTTCTCGTCGAGATTGTGGAAGAAGACGGTGTTCTGGTTGACGTGCTGCAGGAAGTACTGGTGCGCGGCCTCGCGATCCTTGTCGAACTGGATCTCGCCATTGGGGCCGTACAGGTTCAGCATGGCGTTGAGGGCGTGGTAGTCCATGCCCTCGGTGGTGCTGGAGTCCCCGCTGACCGGACGCTCTACGCGGGCAGTCTTTCCGACCGGTGCTGTTGTCGTTGCCAAAACAATCCCAATCCCTCTCGGACGCGCTCGACGTCCTCGGCAGTTCCCATGAGTTCGAAGCGATACAGGTAGGGCACCCCGGCCTTGCGCGAGATGACTTCTCCCGCAAAGCAGTACGTATCGCCGAAGTTCGTATTTCCGGCCGCGATGACGCCGCGCAGCAGGGCCCGATTGTGGGGATCGTTGAGGAATTTGGCCACCTGACGCGGCACGAACTCCTTGTCGGAACGGTCTCCACCGAGTACGTGCCGACCACCCCCGTAGGTGGGGACGATCAGCACGTAGGGCTCGTCGACGCGAAGCGAGTCGGCGGTATGCAGTGGTATGCGGAGCGCTGGGATACCCAACTTCTCCACGAAGCGGTGCGTGTTCTCCGAGGCGCTCGAGAAGTAGACCAGATTGGCTGTGTCCGTGGACATTACGGCCACCTTCCCAGATCGATCGGGCGAACCTGCCCCGCGGCTGACTTCCCCGTCAGCCGCGACCGCCGGTCGTCAGGCCGCGACGGTGGCGAGGGCCTTGATGCGGTCCGGGCGGAAGCCGGACCAGTGCTCGTCACCGGCGACGACGACGGGGGCCTGCAGGTAGCCCAGGGCCATCACGTAGTCGCGGGCTTCGGGGTTCTCCGAGATGTCGATGACGTCGTACTCGACACCGACCTTGTCGAGCGCTTTGTAGGTGGCATTGCACTGAACACAAGCGGGCTTCGTGTACACGGTGATGGTCATGGTTGTCCCCTTCTCCCTTGCCTTGAATCCGTATGCAGTGCACGAACGAGCAAGATCCACGTATTAGCTGCGCAAACCCCTGGAAGCGGGATCGTAATCCCTGGTCACCCGGTCCGATCCGTTGTTCATCTCGGGTGGCTCTCCAGCACCCAAGACACTACACCTAGTGGCCGACATGTTGGTACGACACGACATGTTGCGACTCACAAAGATGAAATTCTGGTGCCGGAAGTACCTGGACGCTCGATTCGCAACTCGACACGACTGAGGCAGAGATCACAATTTCGGCAATTGGCACACTCTCAGCAAACCCAGGTTTATCAGGCATAACAGGCATCACGCGGGTCACATGCGCATCGGGAGTGGACTGTCGCCGCAGGAGGGACGGACCGCCCCGCGCGCCGCGGGGAGATCGATCGTCCGGCGTGTCGGGTCGGCGCCCGCGGCGGCGAAATCCGGGCGTCGGCGTGTCGCGTGTCGGGCGGTGCGGGCGCGCGTCGCTCAACCGATGGTGAAACTCGCACCCCGCACCGGCCCGGGGATCAACACCCGATTCGTCGCCGGAATGCCGATGGCCTCGGTCTCGTAGGCCGACAAGGACTTTCCGTCGATCTCGATATCGGTGAAGGTGATCGGACTGAAGCCCGGGAGGGCACTGTCGAGTTGACCCTCGACGACGATCTCCGCGGTGCGCGCCGGTGCGGTCGACTCGACGGTGGTGGCGCGGGTCCAGTTCTTGGTGCGGTTCTCCAGGGTCATGGTGTAGCGCGCGCCGTCGAATTCGACGGTGGAGCGCATGGTGTCACCGGGGTCGGTGGTGACGTCGTCGTAGAAGTAGGGCGGCTGCGGGTACGCCTCCCACCAGGCATCGGTCCCCCACTCGGTGGCACAGAGGGCCGGGAGCGCACCGGTGGCGCACAGGCCGTCGGCGGCCCCGCCGAGCGCGTTGTTCACCCGCGAGCTCGCGCCCATGAGCACATCGGAGAGCACCGGATTGGTGAAGGTCAGGTCGGCCGCCGCGGCCCCGAGCCGCAGTCCGGGCTGGGCCGCGTAGATCGCAGCCTCGCTGACGCACAGCGATTCGACGCCGGTCTGCATGAGCGGCAGCGCCATCGCGCCGGAGGCGTCCTGGGTGCCGTTGAGCCCCACCCACGGCACCAGCCGCTGCACCACACCGGGATTGGTGCAGGTGATGGTGGGATGCACCCAGGTGGCGCTGACCCGATGGAAATCGCCCTGCACCACATAACCGGCCCAGTTGCCCGCGCGCACCCGATCGTCGGCCGCGGCCTCGGCGACGGTCAGCGCCGAGGCGGCCGACAGCGCCAGTACGGCGGTCGCGCAGCAGCGGGCCAGCGCGGATTTGCCAGTCGGTAGCTTCATGGTTCGAACCTAGCCGAGAAGCCACCGGAAACGGACTAGGCCACGGCTGAAAAGCCGTGGCCTCGAGCCATATTCAGAAGGTCATCATCCGATGCGAGCACCGGCCACTCGGATTGCCGAGTGATCACCCGCAGATCAGGCGGTCACCAGGTTGCCGCGCGCGGCCTCGACCAGGGTGCCCACGGTGGCGGCGATCTGGGTCAGCGCCTCGGCATCCTCGGCCGGGTGCACCTCGACGAAGCGCTGGCCGATGGTGCCGAAGTGCAGGTGCGCGTCCTCGACCACCGAGGCACCGGCCACACCGAGGGCCTTCACGGCATCGCCGTGCGCCCACTTGGCGGCATTCGCGCTGATGGAGGCGCTCACCACGGCGACCGGCTTGTCCTTCACCGCGCCGACGCCGTACGGGCGCGAGACCCAGTCGATGGCGTTCTTGAGTACGGCCGGGAGGGTGCCGTTGTACTCGGGGGTGACCAGCAGCAGGCCGTCGGCGGCGGCGACCGCGTCACGCAGCGCCTGCGCGGCGGCGGGTACTTTGCCCTCGACGTCGATGTCCTCGTTGTAGAAAGGAATATCGGCCAAGCCCTCGTAGAGGGAGATCTCGACGCCCTCGGGCGCGGTCTTGGCGGCGGCCTCGGCGAGGCGGCGGTTGATGGAGGCGGCGCGCAGGCTTCCGACGAGAGCGAGCAGACGGGTCTGGGACATGATGGTCACTCCTGAGGCGATGATCCGGCGGGTGGTACTTTCACACCACACTAACCGGACCATGGTCCGCTTCCATTCCCGGGGTTGGAGTACAACGCTGTGAGCCGCGATACACCCGATAACGGAGACCGTCCCGAGCCCGACTCGGAACCTACGCCCGCACCCGAATTGCTGGCCATCGAACCGGTCGCGACCCGGGTGCCCGCCGGACCCCTCTTCCCCATCGGCCAGGGCGAGCGCAGCGACGCCGCGCGCAACCGGCAGCTGCTGCTCGACGCCGCCGAGGCGCTGGTGCGCGAACACGGCGCGGAGGCCGTCACCATGGACGCCGTCGCCAAGCGCGCGGGCGTCGGCAAGGGAACGGTGTTCCGGCGCTTCGGGAATCGCTCCGGGCTCATGCACGCGCTGCTGGACCAGTCCGAGAAGAAGTTGCAGGCGGCCTATATGTTCGGCCCGCCGCCACTGGGCCCGGGCGCGCCGCCGGTGGAGCGGCTCATCGCCTTCGGCCGGGCGCGGCTCGCCGGGATCGAGGTGGAGGGCGATGTGCACCGAGAGGCCGAGACCGGCACGGAGCGCTACTCCAGCGCGCCGTTCAATGTGACGAAAACCCATGTGGCGCTGCTGCTTCGACAGGCCGACGCGACCGGCAACACCTGGTTGCTCGCCGATACCCTGATGGCCGCGCTGGACGCCGGGCTCGTCATGCACCAGACGCAGGTGCTCGGGTACTCGCTGCGGCAGATCGGCGACCACTGGGAGAGCCTCGTCCGCAAGGTCACCGCCCCGCCCCCGCAGTAGAGTGTGCCCATGGGGAACCTGCGCGAAGAGATCATCGCCGAACTGGGCGTGCTGCCGACCATCGAACCCAAAGACGAAGTGCGCCGACGCATCGACTTCCTCAAGGAGTATCTGCGCGCCACGCCCACCAAGGGATTCGTGCTCGGTATCAGCGGCGGCCAGGATTCGACGCTCGCCGGACGGCTGTGCCAGCTCGCGGCGGAGGAGCTGCGCGCCGAAGGCGTCGAGGCGACCTTCGTGGCGGTGCGCCTGCCCTACGGCGTCCAGGCCGACGAGGCGGATGCGCAGATCGCGCTGGAGTTCATTCGACCGGATCGTTCCATCGCGGTGAATATCAAGCCGGGTGCGGACGCCGTGGGCGACGAGGTCGCGCAGGGCATCAGGGATCTGCTCGGCGAACAGCCGCGGCTGCGCGACTTCGTGCGCGGCAATATCAAGGCCCGCGAGCGCATGGTGGTGCAGTACGCCATCGCCGGACAGCTGAACCTGCTCGTGGTCGGCACCGATCACGCGGCCGAGGCGGTCACCGGGTTCTTCACCAAATTCGGTGACGGCGGCGTGGACATCACCCCGCTCACCGGCCTGACCAAGCGCCAGGGCGCGGCGCTGCTCCAGGAGCTGGGCGCACCGCCCAGCGTCTGGCAGAAGGTCCCGACCGCCGACCTCGAGGACGACCGCCCGGCCCTGCCGGACGAGGAGGCCCTGGGGCTGAAGTACGCCCAGATCGACGACTACCTCGAGGGCAAGGACGTGGCTCCGGAGGTGTCCGAGCGGGTGGAGAGCATCTTCCGGAACACGCGGCACAAGCGCACGGTTCCGGTGACGCCGCTCGATTCCTGGTGGAAGGACTGAGCTCGGGGCCTCGGCTCACCCGCAGGCGTTGACCCACTCCGACAGGCCGTCGGCGAAGAGCTGCCGCTTCCAGATGGGCACCTCGTGCTTGATGCGGTCCACCAGCTCGGCGCAGACGGTGAACGCCTCGGCGCGGTGCGGGGCCGCCACCGCGACGGTGATGGCGAGGTCTCCGATGGTCAGCGGGCCGATGCGGTGCACGGCGGCCACGGGCAGTCCGCTGGCCGCGCCGACCTCGGCGCACACCTTGCGCAGGAAGCGTTCCGCCTCCGGGTGCGCCGAGTACTCCAGCGCCGAAACCGATTGCCCCTCATCGTGATCGCGCACCTTGCCGGTGAACACCACCACCGCGCCGTGCTCGGGTCCGGTCACCGCCCGCTCCACCTCGGTCGGGTCGAGCGGCTGATCGCTGATGCGGGCCAGCGGTTCACTCATGGCTGCCTCCTCCGGCCACCTGGGCCAGCAAATGTTCGAGCAGGGGTTCCAGTACGGCGATCCCGTCCTTCACCCCACCCGGCGAACCGGGCAGATTGACGACCACGGTGCGTCCGACGAGTCCGGTCACGCCGCGACTCAGCGAGGCGAGCGGGAACTTGGCCGCGCCGCGCTGCCGAATCGCCTCCGCGACGCCGGGGAGTTCGCGATCCAGCACGGCCAGCGTCGCTTCGGGCGTGGCGTCGGTCGGTGAGGCCCCCGTCCCGCCGGTGGTGATCACCAGCGCGGGTTCACCTTTCAGGGCGTCGGCCAGGCCGTAGGCGATATCGGCGTCCGCGTAGACCAGCGGCCCGCGTACCGAGAAGCCCAGCCCGCCAAGCCATTCGGCGAGTGTGGGGCCGGTGGTGTCGACGCGAGTGCCCGCGGCTACGCCGGTGGAGGCGACCAGCACGGCCGCGGCACGCCCGGCACCGTAGGCCGCGCCGTCAGCCGGGCGAGCCGACAGGTCGGCGGCGTGGGCCGAACGACCAGAGGTGTCAGCGTTGTGGGCCGAGGATCCGGAGGAATCGACGGCGACGGGGGCGTGCGCCGCGCCAGCCCGGGTCTGCCCGGCGTCTTGGCCCACCTGCTCCTCGCGCACCCAATGTCCGTGCTTCCCACCCTCTTTGGTGAGCAGCCGCACTCCGTTCAGCACCGCGCCCGGGTCCACGGCCTTCACCATGTCGTGCAGCGTCAGCCCCGCGACGGCGACGGCGGTGAGCGCCTCCATCTCGACGCCGGTGGGCCCCTTGGTCTTCGCGCTCGCCTCGATGGTGATGGTGGTGTCGGTGAACCCGAAGCGCACGTCCACCGACGACAGCGCCAGCTGATGGCAGAGCGGGATCAGCTCCGAGGTCTTCTTCGCCCCATTGATTCCGGCGATGCGGGCGGTGGAGAGCACATCGGCCTTGGGCATGTCGTCGGCGCGGACGAGGCGCACCACCTCGGGCGTCGTGTGCAACTCACCGGCGGCGACCGCCACCCGCGTGGTATCGGCCTTGGCGCTCACATCCACCATGCGAGCGCGTCCCTCCCGGTCGACATGGGACAACTCACTCATGCCCACAGCGTTCCACAACCGGCGCTCGCGCGCGTCAGAGGGCGGTCCGGATGGTCAGTTCCTCGCCGATCCAGGTGTCGTCCTCGTCGACCTCCACATAGTCGATATCGGCGGCGAACCCCTGTTTGGCGCAGCGTTGCACCAATTCGCCGAGCAACAGCACGGCGGCGTCCGGTGGCGCGTTGACATGGCCCTCGAGCAGGAAGTCACCGGCGCCCTGTACCGAGTTCTCGTAGCAGTACAGGGAGAGCACGGCATCCTCGTAGGTGATCTCGGAGCCGAAGATTCTGATCTTGACGTGCGGGGTCGCGGCGCTCGGCCAACTGGCCAGCCAGGACCGGATGATCGGCTCGACGGTGTCGTGACAGCCCGTGCCGATCGACCCGCAATAGGATGTGCGGCGCATGCTCATCGGTCCCCTAGAGCCACCGCACCCACACCCGAGCCCCGGCGGGCAGCTCGGTGACCTCGGCCGGAATGTCGATCAGCACATCGGCATTCGCCATGGTGGCGATGAGATGCGAACCGGGCCCGGCGACCAGTTCCACGCCGTCGCCGCGCACGCGACCGCGCAGGAACTGCCGCCGCCCGGCGGGTGAGCGCACCGCCTCGCGCAGCTCGAGCTCGGCGGTCCGGATCTCCGGCAGTCCGGCCAGCCAGCGCAGCACCGGCCGCGCGAACACCTCGAACGACACCACGGTCGACACCGGATTGCCCGGGAAGCTCAGCACCGGCACGCCGTCGACGACCGTCAGGCCCTGCGGTCCGCCGGGTTGCACTGCCACGGAACCGAATTCGCCACCCGCGTCGGCCAGCACATCCTTGACGACCTCGAAATCGCCCTTGGACACCCCGCCGGAGGTGAACACGACATCGGCGGCGGCCACCGCCTCGGCCAGCACCTGCCGGAAGCGCGCCGGATCGTCGGTGCTGTGTCCGACCGACACCACCTCGACGCCGTTGTCGGTCAAGGCCGCCGCCAGCGCGAGGCCATTGGAGTTGTAGATCTGCCCCGGCTGCAAGGCGGTACCGGCGGGCATGAGTTCGTCGCCGGTGGTGAGGACGGCGGCGCGGACCCGTCGCGTCACCGTCAGCTCGCCGAGCCCGACGGCGGCCAGGGCGGCGACATGGCGCGGGGCCACCACGGTGCCCGCCGCGACCAACAGGTCACCGGCCCGCACGTCGGTGCCCGGCTCGCGTACGAAATCCCCTGCGGCGCGGCTCTTTCCGATGGTGACCGTGGCCCCGTCACCGTCGGTGTCCTCGACCGGCACCACGCAGTCCGCGCCGGGCGGGATGGGCGCACCGGTCATGACCTTCATGGCCGCGCCCTCGGGCAGCGGGTTCTCGCCCGGATTTCCGGCGGCGACCACCCCCGCCAGCGGCAGGGTCACCGGCACCGACGCCACCGATTCCGCCCGCACCGCGTAGCCGTCCATGGAGGAGTTGCGGAAAACCGGGAGATCCAGGGGTGCGTACACATCCTCGGCCAACCGCCGACCCAGCGCCTGCGCCATCGGTACCCGCTCGGTATCGCGACTCGCGAGCGGTCGCAGCAAATCCTCGATGCGTTGCCGGTGGTCGTCGACGGATCGGGCCGGAGCCAGGGCGGGCCGGGAAGTCATGGCGGTCAGCCTATACGCGCGACTGTGGGAAATAACTTCCTCCGCAGGGGTGCCCGACAACCCGACAATCCCGTAATAATGGTCGGGTGACCGTGGTCGTGATGGGAATTCCCGCCGTACGAGCCGGGCGTCCCTCACTCGACGGACGCCCCGATACCCCCTACCTCGTCGATCGTTTCGGTCGTACGGCGCGGGATCTGCGGGTGTCGATCACCGAGAAATGCTCGCTGCGCTGCACGTATTGCATGCCGGAGGAGGGGCTGCCGCCCATTCCGGCCGACGAGTTGCTGACCCCCGACGAGATCGTCCGACTGGTCAGTCTCTCGGTGCGCGAGCTCGGGATCACCGAGGTGCGCTTCACCGGTGGCGAGCCGCTCATGCGCCGCGATCTGGAGAAGATCATCGCGGGCTGCCGCGCCGCGCTGCCGGATACTCCGCTGGCCATGACCAGCAATGGCATCGGCCTCGAGCATCGCGCACGCAAACTCGTGGCCGCCGGTCTCGATCGGGTCAATATCTCGCTCGATACCGTCGACCCCGCCGGATTCGCCAAGCTCACCCGCCGCGACCGTCTCGATTCGGTGCTCGCCGGAATCCGCGCCGCGACCAAGGCGGGCCTCGCGCCGGTGAAGGTGAATGCCGTGCTCATGCGCCAAACCCTCACGGGCGCGGCCGATCTGCTCGAATGGTGTATCGGCGAGGGCGCGGAGCTGCGCTTCATCGAGGAGATGCCCCTCGACGCCGACCACGAGTGGGCGCGCGCCCAGATGGTCACCGCCGCCGAACTCCTCGAGGTCCTCGGCGAGCGCTTCACCCTCACCGAGGTGGGTCGCACCGATCCGGCCGCGCCCGCCGAGAACTGGCTCGTCGACGGCGGTCCGGCCAGCGTCGGCATCATCGCCTCGGTGACCCGCAAATTCTGCGGCGACTGCGACCGCACCCGACTCACCGCCGACGGCCGTATCCGCTCCTGCCTGTTCAGCGATCAGGAATACGATATTCGCGCGGCCCTGCGCTCCGGCGCCTCCGACGAGGAGATCGCCACCCTCTGGCGCGGCGCGATGTGGCAGAAATGGGCAGGTCACGGCATAGACGCCGCCGACTTCAAGCCCCCCGAGCGAACGATGGGAGCCATCGGTGGTTGAGGTCCGCTACTTCGCCGCCATCGCCGACGCGGTGGGCAAGGACAAGGAAACCCTCGACCTCCCCCCGGGTTCCACCATCGCCGACCTCCGCACCGCCCTCGCCACCACCTACGGCCCAGACCTGAACACAATGCTCCAGGTCTGCGCCTACCTCATCGGCGACGAACTCACCCGCGACGCCACCACTCCCCTCACCCCGCGAGTGGACGTACTGCCCCCGTTCGCGGGCGGCTGAGCTACCCGGAGCCGGGGTCGGCCGCCCGCGGCGGGATCACGCGGCGATCGGGTCCTGCGGTTCGGGCGTCGGCGGCTTGGCTTCGGTTGTGCCTCGGGCGATTTCGCCCAGGCGGGTGTGGTTGAAGAGCAGGTTCAGGGTGAAGGCTGTGGCCGCGGCGAGGGTGATTCCGCTGTTGAGGAGGATCTGGGCCGAGGACGGGAATCTGGTGAACATGTCGTCCGAGAGCACCGGCACCAGGCCTACGCCGACCGAGACCGCGACGATGGTGAGGTTGACGCGGTCGTGCAGGTCCGCCTTGCGGAGGGTGTCGATGCCGATGACGGCTACCGTGGCGAACAGGACCAGGCCGACGCCGCCGACCACCGGTTTGGGGATTGCCGCGACGACGGCTCCGAAGCGCGGGACCACGCCCAGGACGATGAGGATCGCGCCGCTGACGGCGGTCACGTAGCGGCTGAAGACGCGGGTGGTGGCCACCGCGCCGACGTTCTGGTTGAAGACGGTGTCCACGAAGGAGCTGAAGACGCCCGCGAGCACCGCGGAGAGGCCGTCACCGGCGAGGCCGCGGCCGAGTTCGCCACGGCCGACCGGCTTTCCGGTGATCTGGCCGATGGCCAACATGCTCGCGGTCGACTCCGCGAACACCACGGCCATGGCGATGCTCATGGCCACCACGGCGGTGATCGGGAATTCCGGCGCACCGAAATAGAACGGTCTCGGCACGCCCAGCCAATCGGCTCCGGAGACGCCGTCGAGGGTGATCAGGCCCATGGGGAGGGCGATCAGTACGCCGATCACCAGCGCGATGAGTACGCCCAGCTGCGACCACACGCCGCGGCCGAGGACCGTGAAGGCCAGGGCCACCAGCAGGACTACGGCGGCCAATCCGATGCGCGCCGGATCGGCGTAGGCCGAGTCCTTCGGGTCGGTGCCGACGATCAGACCGCCCGCCACGCCGATGAGCGAAATGCCCACGACGGTGAGCACGGTGCCGGTCACCAGCGCCGGAAAGAACCGTACGACCATGGCGAACGGCCAGGCCAGCGCCAGGCCGAACAGGCCGCCCAACAGCATGGAGCCGTAGACGGCGGGCAGGCCGTACTCCTTGGCGATGAGGATCATCGGCGCGAGCGCCACGAAGGTCGCACCGCAGATGATCGGCAGCCGCGCGCCCACGAACCGGCCCGCGCCGAGGCTCTGGATCACCGTGATGATTCCGGCGACCAACAGGTCGGCGCTGATGAGCAGCCCGATGGTGGCCCGGTCCAGCCCCACCGCCGCACCGAAAACCAAGGGGACCGTGACACATCCGGTGTACATGATGAGCACGTGCTGAATGCCGAAGGCCAGCAGCCGCGTCCACGGCGGCCTGGTATCGACGGGGTGGGGCGAGGTCATGGGAGCTCCTTGCGGTGGCGATTCTCTGGTCAGGCTAGGCACGGCGCCCGGTCCGGGGGTTTGTCCGAATCGACGGATACATCGCACCCGACACGACGCGATTTGTCTTGGGAACCAACCGCCCGGTGCGGTGTCATGCGCGAGAGTGGGAGCACGTTCAACGACCGAGGGAGCTGTCTGTGACCGAATCGCCCGGCAAGATCGTGCTCGGCCCGCACCAGTACGGCAAGGCGGAGAACCGCGTGGTGCGCATCTACCGCGACACCGCGCGCCACGAGATCCGCGACCTGAATGTCTCGTCCTGTCTGCGCGGCGCGTTCGACGCGGCGCACACCGACGGCGACCAGAGCGCGGTGCTGCCGACCGATACCCAGAAGCAGACCATCTTCTCCTACGCCAAGGAGCACGGCGACGGGAGTATCGAGGAGTACGGACTGGCGCTGGCCAGGCATTTCGTGGACGATATCGCGCCGGTGGAGTCGGCCCGCATCGAGATCGAAGAGTATGCGTGGCAACGGGTTCCGGTGAACGGCGTCGGGCACGACCACAGCTGGACGCGGGTGGGCCCGGAGGTGCGCACGGCGGCGATCACGGTGCGCGGCAGCGGTTCCGAGCGGCGCGAGTGGGTGATCGGGGGCGTCAAGGATCTGATGATCCTCAAATCCACCGGCTCCGAATTCGCGGACTTCCTGACCGACGAGTACACGGTGCTCGAACCCGCCCACGACCGCATTCTGGCGACGAGTCTCATTGCGCGCTGGCGCTTCTCGACCCCGCCCGAGGACTGGGACGCCGCCTACGTGGGTATCCGCGCGACCATGATCGCGACCTTCGCCACCCTGCACTCGAAGGCGTTGCAGCAGACCCTGTACGAGATGGGCGTGGCGGCGCTGGAGGCCTACGCGTGCCTGGCGGAGATTCGGCTGTCCGCGCCGAACAAACACCATTTCGCCTACGATCTGGACCGTTTCGGCGTGCGCAACAACGGCGAGGTGTTCTACGCCGCCGATCGCCCCTACGGCCTCATCCAGGCCAGTGTCCTGCGCGAGGGCGCACCCGAGGCCGGAATCGCCTGGGACCCTTACACCGGCACGGTGTGACCGGCGAGGGTGCGGACCGCGAGGTACAGGTCGAGGCGGTCGTCGAGGCGGCCCAGATCCCGCCCGGTCAACTCCTCGACCCGGCCGATGCGATAGCGAACGGTATTGAGGTGCACATGCATTCGCTCCGCGGCCTGCCGCCAGGAACCCTCGCATCCGAGAAAAACCTCCAGGGTGTGCACGAGCCCGGCATTGGTGCGCCGGTCGTACTCGACGACGGGGCCGAGAACGCGTTCGGCGAAGCGCCGTTGCAGCTGGTCCGGAATGGCGGTGAAAAGCCCGGCGGCACTGTCGATATCGGCGATTCGAACCCGGACTTCCGCTGGATTCGCCTGCGCCACAGCGGCCGCCGAGGCGAACGCCCCCGACAGGGCCTCACCGTCGCGTCGAGCACTCAGCCCGACACCGATCCCCGCGCCACCCAACAGCGGGCTCGAGCGCCCGAGCCCACGACGAAGCACCTGCGCCACCGCGCTTTCCGTGCCCGGCACAGCGCCGACCAACCGCCCCTCCCCGCCCATCCCCGTCACGATCCCGGGCAGCGCGTCGTGCAGCGCGATGCGCACGGATTCGACAGTGATGCCGTGTGATTCGAGTACTTCGCAGACGAGCGCGACCGCCGGTTCCGTCGCGGGCTCGGTGACCAGTTCCGGGGAACGATCGGCCAGCTCCCAACCGAAGCGCAGGCGCTCGAGGTGGCGGGCTCGGTACAGTTCGGCCACGGCGGCCAGGTCCGAGGCGGCCGTCCGGGCCCCCTTCCGGTCCTCGGCGTCGGTGCGGATTACCAGGTACCACGCGGTCATTCGATCACCGACGCGATCGCACACCGGGAGGACCGTGATACCGCCCGCCGCCACGGCCGGAAGCCTCGGCGCGGTGAGCGCGGTGCCCAGGACCCGGTCGATCTCCTCCTCCGACAGCGGGTCGGTACCCGCAACCATCGCGCCGGTGGCGGTGAGCAGCCATGCCGAGAATCCGCTCTCGGCCGCGACCTCGCCCAGCAGATCGGCGATATCGGAGCCCTCCGCCACGGCGGCCAGCAGCCGCCGCTGCCGCAGCAGGCCGGATCGCACCCGCTGCCAGCGACTTTCGGCGGCCTGATCCGCGCGGTACTCGATGATCCGGCTGAAGGGAACGCTCTGTGGGGCGGACAGCAGCGGCAGATCGTGGCGCGCGCACGCGGCCACGACATCCTCCGGCACGAATCCATGCAGCGCCTGCCCAGCGACGACCCCGGCCGCACCGGACCGAGCGAGCAGGCCCACATAGCGCTCCGAATCCGCAGCGGATTTTCGCCAGACGAGGCCGGTACACACCAGCGCTCCGGCCGTCACAAACGGCCGCGGATCCGGCATATCGGTCACACAAATCCGCGCCACCGCCCGCTCCAATGCCGCCGCGTCCCCATGCAGCAACCCCATCCGCAATGGCGGCGCATCGAGAATGTCCCGCACCCGCACGGCACACCTCCCGTCCTTCGGTCTACTGACCGACAACGTAGGAGGCGGGTGTTGCGGCAACGTTTCCGCAATGCTGCGCGCGCTTCACACGTCCCGCGGTAGCGACGAGGGGGAACTGGTGGCGTTCGCCTCTCGGGATTTGCCGCCACCAGTTCCCCCTCGTGTGGACGGTGAAGGTGGGCGCGCGGAGTGGCGGGGGCGCATCGGTAGGGTGAGCGGAATGGTTCGGCGGATTCCTGTTCTCGTGGTGGCCGGATTTCTCGGCGCGGGTAAGACGACCCTGCTCAACCACCTGTTGCGCGACAATCGCGGTATTCGAATCGGGGTGGTGGTCAATGACTTCGGCGCGGTGAACATCGACGCCATGTTGGTGGCGGGCCAGGTCGACGCCATGGTCTCGGTGGGCAACGGCTGTGTCTGCTGCGCGGTGGATGTGAGCGAACTCGACGACCTCTTCGACCGCCTCGCCCAGCCGAAGGCCCGGATCGACGTCATCGTGGTGGAGGCCAGCGGGCTCGCCGAACCGCGCAATCTGATTCGCATGATCGTCAACAGCGAGAATCCGCGCATCACCTACGGCGGCCTGCTGGAACTCGTCGATGCCGAGCACTTCCCCGAATCCCGCGCCCAGCACCCCGAACTCGCCACCCACCTGCGCATGGCCGACCTGGTGGTGGTGAACAAGAGCGACCGCGTCACCCCCGAGTCGCTCGACGCCCTGCTCACCGAGGTGCGCGCCCTCGCCGATCCGTCCCCGGTCTACGCCACCGCCCAAGGCCGCATCGACCCCGGCCTGCTGTTCGACCTCCCCGACCGCGATGCCCGCCGCCCCCGCGTCGGCGAACAGCTCAGCTTCGACGAACTCTTCGCCGACCACGAGGAGCACCACGACTGCGACGGCCACGGCTGCCACGACCATCGCCATCTGCACGACGGCTACGACACCGTCTCCTTCACCAGCACCACCGAACTCGATCCGCGCGCGCTCATCGACTTCTTCGAGAATCCGCCGACGGGGCTGTTCCGGGCCAAGGGCACCATCGCCTTCGCGGTGCCCGAGGACCGCCGAAAGTTCGTGCTGCACATGGTCGGCCGTCACATCGTCGTGGAGCCGACGCCCTGGCCGCGCCATGAGCCCCGCACCACGAATCTGGTGCTCATCGGCGCGGGTCTGGACACCAGCGCGGCCCTCGACCGCCTGAAGACCACCGTCCACACCGGCGCGGATCCACTCGACGAGCAGGAACTGCTACCCGTATGGCGCTATGTGCCAACGGAATTCGCGGGGGCGGAGCAGCCTTAGGCGTCCGCGCCGTCCAGGGTGGTGGTCGGCAGATCCGGGATGCGGGTGGCCCGCACGTACACCGATTCCCCGGAGGCCAGTTGCAGCGCCTCGGCGTCACCTCGGGTCACCTGCGCGGTGAAAAGGTCTCCGGTGGCGGCGTTCTCGAGTTCGACGCGCACCTCGAAGCCGAGGTGCACGACGCGGTGGACGGTGGCGCGGGTGACGCCCGCCGACACCGCCGTGCCCTCGTGCGCGGCCAGGGCCATCCCCGGATCGCGGCCGACGCGAATATCGTGCGGCCGCACCAGATGTCCGTTGAGCTTGGCCACATCGCCGAGGAACGACATGACGAATTCGTTGGAGGGGCGGTCGTAGACGTCCTCGGGCGTGCCGATCTGCTCGATGCGGCCGCGGTTCATGACGGCGATCTTGTCGGCCACATCGAGGGCCTCCTCCTGGTCGTGGGTGACCAGGACGGTGGTGACATGCACCTCGTCGTGCAGGCGGCGCAGCCATTTGCGAAGGTCGGTACGGACTTTCGCGTCGAGCGCGCCGAACGGCTCGTCGAGCAGCAGCACCTGCGGCTCCACCGCGAGCGCCCGGGCCAGGGCCATGCGCTGGCGCTGGCCGCCGGACAGCTGCGCCGGGTAGCGGTGCTGGAACCCGTCCAGGCCGACGATCTCGAGCAGTTCGTCGACGCGCCGCTTGATCTCGTCCTTGGGCCGCTTGCGAATCTGCAGCCCGAAGGCCACGTTGTCGCGCACGGTCATGTGCTTGAACGCCGCGTAGTGCTGGAAGACGAAGCCGATATCGCGCTTCTGCGGCGGCACCCGGGTGACATCGCGCCCGGCGATGGTGACCACGCCGGTATCGAGCGACTCCAGTCCGGCGATGGAGCGCAGCAGGGTGGACTTGCCCGAGCCGGACGGCCCCAGCAGGGCGGTCAGCTCACCGGAGGGAATGTCGATGCTGACATTGTCGAGTGCGGCGAACGAGCCATAGCGTTTGTTCGCACCGGTCACGGTAATCATGTGGCAGAGTCCCGCTTACGTTCGAGGAGAGTCATCAGGAGAAGAACGACGAGGGCGATACCCATGAGCAGGGTCGCCGCGCAGTACGCGCCGAAGGTGTTGTGATCGGTGTAGCGGCCGTGCACCAGCAGGGTCAGCGTCTGCGATTTACCGGGCAGCGCCGTGGAAACCATGATCACCGCGCCGAATTCGCCGAGCGAGCGCGCCACGGTGAGCACCACGCCGTAGGTCAGACCCCACCGGATGGCGGGCAGGGTGATGCGCCAGAAGGTCTGCCACCGGTTCGCCCCGAGGGTGTGGGCGGCCAGCTCTTGGTCGTCGCCGATCTCGTGCAGCACCGGCTCCACCTCGCGCACCACCAGCGGCAGCGTCACGAAGATGGTGGCCAACACCATGCCCGGCAGACTGAAGATGATCTTCAGACCGTGGCTCTCCAACCCACCGAACCAGCCGCCCGCACCCCACAGCAGGATGAGCGAAACACCCACCACCACAGGCGATACCGCGATCGGCAGATCCACCACGCTCTGCACCAGATTGCGCCCCGGAAACCGCCCGCGCACCAGGGCGATGGCGGTGATCACGCCGAACACCACGTTCACCGGCACCACGATGGCGACGATGATGATCGACAGGTTGAACGCCGAGATGGCGGCGGGGGTGGAGATCCAGTCGATGAACTGGCCGATGCCGTTCTCGAAGCTGCGGTACAGAATGATGCCCAGCGGCAGCACCAGCAGTATCAGCAGATACGCCAGCGCCACCGTCCGCAGCGAAATACGCGTGAAGGCCGACAGTCTCATTGCGCGTCCTGCTCCTTCCGGGCCGCCCGCTGACCGAACAGGCGCAGCACCAACAGCGACGCGAACGAGATCACCAGCAGCGCCACCGACACCGCGGCCGCGCTGACCGGCCGGTCGACCTCGATCTGCTGCTGGATGTACTGCGACGCCATCTGCGTCTCACCCGGGATATTGCCGCCGATCAACACCACCGACCCGAATTCGCCGATGGCCCGGGCGAAGGCGAGCCCGCCGCCGCTGAGCACGGCGGGCACCAGCGTCGGCAGGACGATGCGCCGGAAGGTGGTCCAGTTGTCCGCGCCGAGCGACGCCGCGGCCTGCTCGACCTCCTGATCGGCCTCGATGAGCACCGGCTGCACCGACCGCACCACGAAGGGCAGGGTCACGAAGGCCAGCGCCACCACCAGACCGGGCTGGGTGGCGTTGAGGTGAATGTCGAACGGGCTCTGCGGACCGTAGAGCGACAGCAGCACGATGCTGGCCACAATCGTCGGCAGTGCGAACGGCAGGTCGATGAGCGCGTTGACGATGCCCTTGCCCGGGAATTCGTCACGCACCAGCACCCAGGCGATGAGCGTGCCCATGACCACATTGAGCACCGCCACCACGATCGAGACGGTGACCGTCACGCGCAGCGCGTCCAGGGCGGCGGGCGCGGTGACCGCCTCCCAGAAACCGGACCAGCCGTTGTCGAAGGAGTTGAACGTCAACGCCGCCAGTGGCAGCAGCACGATGATGCTGAGCCACAGCACCGCGGTCGCGATACCGAGGGGGCCGACCGACCCGGTGACCCGCAGCCAGGACCGCAGGTCCTTGCGGGCGCGCCCGGGTGTGTCGGTGGATGCGCGCGAGTCCTGCCCGAGCTCCGCGCTTCCGCTGCTGTCTATCACGGTTGCCAGTATCCTGTGTGGTTCACGTCACCCGACTACTTGGTGGCCTTCTCGTAGATCGTGGCGATCGCCCCGCTGCCCTGTTTGAACAGCTCGGCGTCCACGGTCTTCCAGCCGCCCAGGTCGTCGATGGTCCAGAGGGTCTGCGGCTGCGGGAACTCCGCGGAGAACGCGGCCACCACCTTCGGATCCACCGGCCGGAAACCCGCCTCGGCCCAGGCCAGCTGCGCGGTGGGGGTGAACAGGAAGTCCCGGAACGCCACCGCCTGCTGCGGATTGCGGGAGTTCTTCAGCACCGCGACCGGGTTCTCGATCTTGAAGGTGATCGGGGGAATCACATGTTCGACAGGATCGCCCTGCCGCTCGGAGAAGATGGCCTCGTTCTCGTAGCTGATGAGTACATCGCCCACGCCCTGCAGGAAGGTGTCGGTGGCCTCGCGCCCCGACCCCGGCTGCACCTTCACGTGTTCGGGCGAGATGAGCTTGTTCAGATAGTCCAGACCCGCCTGCGGATTCTTACCGCCCTCGCTCTTGGCGGCGTAGGGGGCCAACAGATTCCACTTGGCCGATCCGGAGCTGAACGGGTTGGGCGTCACCACCTCGATACCCGGCTTCAGCAGATCGTCCCAGTCCTTGATGCCTTTGGGATTGCCCTTGCGCACCACCAACGCCACCACGGAGCCGAACGGAATTCCCTTGTTGGCGTCGGCATTCCAGCTCGAATCGACCAGACCGGCCTCGACCAGGCGGGTGATGTCGGGCTCCACGGAGAAGTTCACGACATCGGCCTCGGCGCCCTTGGCCACCTTGCGGGACTGATCGCCGGAGGCGCCGTAGGACGGCACGACCTCCACGTTCTTCCCGGCCTCGGTCTCGTTGAACTTCGGAATCACCTTGTCGAAGCCGGGTTTGGGCACCGCGTAGCCGTACAGGTTGATGGTGCCGCCACTGTTGTCACCCTTGCCGCCGTCGACCTCGTCGCTGGAGCCGCCGCTGCACGCGGTGAGGGCGGTGGCGGCGGCCGCGAGCAGCGCGGTGGCGAGGAGACGGCGAGAGCGCCGGGGAGTGCGTGACATTCGGATGGACCTTCCTACCGCCCGCCGTCAGGCGGAAAACCGGATTGCCGTAGACCCGCCGCGGCAGCCCGGGGCGGTGGCGCAACGGCCCGAGGGCCGTCGGGAACGAACACAGCTGCGAAAGCGCGCGCCAGTCTACTGATCAGACGTGCAGCGGTGCCCGGTCGGCAATCAACGACAGTGAATATCCGCCACGGCGAGGCAGCCCACCGCGATCAACGCCAATTCATGGCGGACCTGGGGCAGAACACTCGACGACACGGGCAGACTGTAGCAGAGCGGCGCGCGACGTCGCGAATCACTGTGAACACCCATACGGGGGAATTTCATGACAAGTCCAGACCGACTCCGCACCCGGTTCCCGGAGATCAGCACCCGCGCCTGGGAGCATCCCGCCGACCGCACGGCGCTGGTGACACTGCGCTCGCTCTACGGCTTCGACGCCGTACTGCGGGCGCTGTCGGGACTGCTCGCCGAGCGCCAGCATCGACTGCTCTATCTGGCGACGGCGGTGCGCGTGGACGAGCGGCAGTTCAAGGCGGTGCATCAGCTGCGCCAGGATTGCGTCGAAATCCTGGACGCGCCAACCATTCCCGAGATGTTCGTGCTGCAGGACCCGAAGGCCAACGCCTTCACCATCGGTATGGAGCAGCCGTTCATCGTGCTCACCACCGGGCTGTTGGATCTGCTCGATCAGGAGGAACTGCGGTTCACCGTGGGGCACGAGCTCGGGCACGCGCTGTCCGGACATGCCGTGTACCGCACCATGCTCATGCATCTCATGCGGCTGGCCGGGGGTATCGGCTGGATGCCGATCGGCGGGTGGGCGCTGCGCGCGATCGTCGCGGCGCTCATGGAATGGAGTCGCAAATCCGAACTCTCCGGAGATCGCGCCGGGCTGCTGTGCTGCCAGGACGTGGAGGCGTCGGTGCGGGTGCACATGAAGCTCGCGGGCGGTTCGCGGGTGGACGAGATGAGCCATGCGGCCTTCCTGCAACAGGCCGATGACTACGACAAATCGGGTGATCTGCGTGACGGTGTGCTGAAACTGCTCAATCTCGAATTGCAGACCCACCCGTTCTCGGTGCTGCGCGCCGCCGAGCTGCGCCGATGGATCTCCAGCGGCGAATACAACCGCGTACTGGACGGGCAGTACCCGCGCCGCCATCAGGACCGGAGCGCGCGCATCGGCGAGGAGTTCAAACACGCCGCGCGGTCGTATCGCGAATCCTTCGATCAGTCCGAGGATCCGCTGGTCAAGGTGGTGCGCAATCTCGGCAAGGACGCCGCCTCGGCGGTCGGCACGGTGGGCGCGGAGGTCGCCGACACGGTGTCGAAACTCGGCAAACGGCTCAGCGACTGGCAGAACCGGGACAACTAGGTCCGGTATCCGCGCGAAACACAGCGCCCCCTCCCCGGCGATTAAACTTCGGACGTCATGTTCGACCGGATGAGGGGACCTGTGGTGCAACTCGGGGTGAACGACACGTTCGCCGGTTACCGGCTCGAACGTGTGCTCGGCCGAGGCGGTATGGGCACCGTCTACCTCGCAGCACATCCCCGCCTGCCGCGCCGGATCGCGCTCAAACTGCTCAATCGCGAGGTCTCCGCCGACGAGGAGATGCGCCGCCGCTTCGACCGCGAGGCCAATGTCATTGCGCAGCTGGATCATCCGAATATCGTCGGTATCCACGATCGCGGCGTGGACGACGGCCATCTGTGGATCGCCATGCAGTACGTGCACGGCACCGACGCCGCCCGTCTCGACCCGCGCGCGGTGCCGGTCGAGCGGGCGCTGCGGATCATCGCCGATACCGCCGCCGCCCTCGACTACGCGCACAGCCGCGGCATTCTGCATCGTGATGTGAAGCCCGCCAATATCCTGCTGTCCGCGCCGGAGACGGGCCGCGAGGAGCGCGCCGTACTCACCGATTTCGGCATCGCAGCCTTGGCGGACAACAACACTCAGCTGACGGCGACCGGAATCGTCTCGGCGACATTGGCTTTCGCCTCGCCGGAACAGCTGTCCGGAGAGCGGGTGGACCATCGCGCCGACCAGTACTCCCTGGCCTGCACGCTGTTCGCGCTGCTCACCGGGCAGGGGCCGTTCCCGGCGACCAATCCGGGCCAGATCGTCGCCGGACACCTCAGCAAACCGGTGCCGCGCCTGAGCCAGGTCCGCCACGATGTGCCCGCGGCGCTGGACGAGGTGGTGGCGCGGGCGGCGGCGAAGGATCGCAACGCCCGGTTCGCCAGCTGCGCGGAGTTCGCGGCGGCGGCGCGCGCGGCCTTGACCGGCGGCGTGGCGGCGGGTCGAGTAGCGCCGACGGCCCACGCGGCGGGCCGGGCGACCAGCGCTACCCACCTGCCGCCGACCCGGGCCTTCCCGGAACCGGTCGCGCCGACTCGGCACGCGCCGCGGAATCCGCATCGCCCGTCGACACCGCGCACTCCGCATCCACAACCCGCCGCGGCGAATTCGCCCGCCAGGCGGGCGACCGACGATTCCCCGCGCAGCCGGGGGCGCGGGGCGGCGGTGGCGGCCGGGCTGCTGGCGCTGGGGTGCGCCCTCTTCGCGTTCGGCTGCGTGCTGAAACTCTGCGAACCCTACGGTGGCGTGGCCGAAGCGCCCCGCAACCTCCGGTACCTCGAAATGCCCGCACTGGTGGCCTTCGCCGGGCTCACGGGCTACGCCCTGCTCGTCGCGCTGCTGCTGCTCGGCGGGGCGATACGGCTGCTGCTCGGCAGGCGCGGGGGCCGCCGCCTCACCGTGCTGGGCAGCCTCGGGTTGCTGGTGGGTCTTCCGGCGAGCCATGTGGCGGCCCAGTACGCCTCGGTGCACAACGGCCGGTACACGCGGTGGCTGATTCCACTGCTCGATCCGCTGTTGGCGTCGTCGGCGATCGGCCTGAGCGCGATCGTCATGGTGATGGCCGTCGCCGCGTTGATCTGCGCGGCGGTCGCGCGGCGCTGAGGCGGCCGTCGCTGGCCCGGGATACGGCGTGGGAATACGGCCTGGGAATACGGCACGGCCCCAGCGCGCCGGTGGCGCGCCAGGGCCGTGGGCAACGGGCTTCGGCTCACTCGTCCTCGACGACCGGCGGGGTCTCCAGAATGTCGAGAATCCACTCCTCCGTAGCGGATTCGGCATCGTCCTCGTCGGGACGGATGCGGTTGTTCAGGCGCACGCCCAGGCCGAGCAGCTGAGCGGCCTTCACCATCTCCAGGGCCTCCTCGGGCCCGCACAGATGGGTCGCGATGAGCCGGGGCTCGTCTTCGTATTCCTCGATGTCGAGGAGCTGTTCCAGTTCCACACCCTCATCGGTTGTCATGGGGCAGGAGCGTAGCGGCACCCTACGACGACACGTGCGGGAACCCGACGACGGCCGGATGAATTCCGCTCAACGAGTGAGCAGCCAGGCCACCACTACCAGGACGATCAAGGCGATCAGGGCGAGCTGGACGCGCGAGCGCGGCATCAGGCGGCTTCCTTCCGAATACTGCGCGGGGCGGGAGCGGACGGCGCGGCCTCGCGGGCGGCGACCCGGTCACGGCCCAGCAGCCGCAGGGCGACCCGCAGCGCGCGGTCCAAGAGGTAGGCGATGGCGAAACACACCGGCACCATGGCGGCCAGCACCACGGCGAACTGGGGTACGAATGGCAATCCGGCAACCCAGAGTTCGACGCCGTCCCACCAATCTGCGATCTGATGCACGCCGTCCAGCCTAGGCCGAACCGGCGGCAGTGGACGATCCGGGCCGTCGGCAACCATGATGAGGTATGGCGTCCTACGACGAACCGGAGCCCACCGACCGCCCCCGCGGCGGCTACGACGACGCGCTCGCCGCCCTGCCCGACACCCTGAGCGAATTCGACAACCAGGTGGACGGCCCGACGCCGATGCCGCCCCGCGACGGGATCGGCGATCCGCCGGACGTCCCCGCCGAATATCTGCCCACCGCGAGCGGGCTCAGCCATCACTCGGCATTCCCACCCATCGACGACTACGCCTTCCTCTCCGACTGCGAGAACAACTGCCTCATCGCCCGCAATGGCGCGGTGGAGTGGCTGTGCCTGCCCCGACCCGATTCCCCCAGCGTGTTCGGGGCCATGCTGGACCGCAGCGCCGGACATTTCCGCATCGGCCCCTACGGCCGCAATGTGCCCGCCGCGCGGCGCTATCTGCCCGGCGGGTTGATCGTGGAGACCACCTGGCAGACCGAGACCGGGTGGCTCATCGTGCGCGACGCGCTGGTGCTGGGGCGCTGGCACAACAACTCGCAGCGCTCCAAGACGCACCGCCGCACGCCCATGGACTGGGATGCCGAGCACATGCTGCTGCGCACCGTGAAATGCGTGAACGGCGTGGTGGAGCTGGAGATGAGCTGTGAGCCTGCCTTCGACCACCACAGCGTGGCGGCGCGCTGGGAGTACACCGGCGAGGTGTACGAGCAGGCCACCGCGCGCGGCGACGAGAACACACCCACCCTGGTGCTCACCACCGATCTGCGCTTGGGCCTGGAGGGTCGCGAGGCGCGCGCCCGCACCCGCATGACGGAGGGCGACGAGGTCTTCGTGGCCCTGTCGTGGTCGGAGTTGCCGCCGCCCAAGACCTTCGCCGAGGCGGCCGAGAAGATGTGGGCCACCACCGAGTGCTGGCGGCAGTGGATCACCACCGGACGGTTCCCGGACCATCCGTGGCGCGGATACCTGCAGCGCAGCGCGCTCACGCTCAAGGGGCTCACCTACGCGCCCACCGGTGCGCTGTTGGCGGCGGCCACCACCTCGCTGCCGGAAACGCCCGGCGGGGAACGCAATTGGGACTACCGCTACACCTGGGTGCGGGATTCGACGTTCGCGCTGTGGGGTCTGTACACGCTCGGTCTGGACCGGGAGGCCGACGACTTCTTCGCCTTCCTGCACGACGTGTGCCGCGACGACAACGGCGGCACCCTGCCGCTCCAGGTGCTCTACGGCATCGGCGGCGAACGCGAGATCACCGAGTACGAACTGCCGAACCTCTCCGGCTACGACGGCGCGCGGCCGGTGCGCATCGGCAATGCCGCCTATCACCAGGACCAGCACGATATCTGGGGCACGCTACTGGATTCGGTGTACCTGCACGTGAAGTCGCGGCGGCAGGTGCCGGAAACGTTGTGGCCCATGCTCGAACGGCAGGTGCAGGCCGCGATCGAGAACTGGCGCAAACCCGATCGCGGTATCTGGGAGGTGCGCGGGGAGCCGCAGCACTTCACCTCCTCGAAGGTGATGTGCTGGGTGGCCCTGGATCGCGGCGCGAAACTGGCCGAGCTGCACGGGGAGCTCGACTACGCCAGGAAATGGCACGACATCGCCGACGAGATCCGCGCCGACATCCTCGAGAACGGCGTCGACAAGCGGGGTGTGTTCACGCAGAGCTACGGCAGCGAAACCCTCGACGCCTCACTGCTTCTGGTGGTGCTGACCAGGTTCCTGCCGCCCACCGACCACCGGGTGCGGGCCACGGTGCTGGCCATCGCCGACGAACTCACCGAGAACGGGCTTGTGCCGCGCTACCGCACCGAGACCACCGACGACGGATTGTCCGGCGCGGAAGGCGCTTTCACCATCTGCTCGTTCTGGCTGGTGTCGGCGCTGGTGGAGATCGGTGAGCTGCAACGGGCCCGGCACCTGTGTGAGCGGCTGCTCGGCTACGCCAGCCCGCTCAAGCTCTACGCGGAGGAGATCGACACCCGCACCGGACGGCATCTGGGCAATTTCCCGCAGGCGTTCACGCATCTGGCGCTCATCAACGCGGTGATGCATGTGATCCGAGCGGAGGAATCGCACCGGGCGGGCACCTTCAACCCGGCGCATCCGGGGCGCTGAGCACGAAACGACGCTGAGCACGAAATGGCGCTGAGCACGAAACCCGGTCGCGCACACCGCGACCGGGTTCAGCGCGGTTGTTCCGCGCCGAGTAGTCAGCGCTGCTGTTCCTCGCCGAGCGAATCGGCGTACTCGCGCAGTTCGCGCAGGCGCACCAGGGTGCCCTCGATCTCGGTGAGGCGGCGTTCGCGCCGCTCCCCCGAGTGCACCGCGACGGCCTCCTCGGCGGCGCGCAGCGATTCGTCGGCCGAACGCAGTGTGGCGCTGGCGATCTCGGTGAAATGGTCGCGCAGGGTGCGCTGCACGCCGCGCAGCCGGTAGCGCGATTCCTTGCTCACCTGGAAGATCACATCGTCCATGAGCCGGGCCACGGCGACCTTGGCCTCGGCCTGGCGGCGCTGCGTGCGGGTGCGGCGGTCGTCCCACAGCGCGTTGATGCCGAGCAGTACGCCCGCGCCCGCCGAATACCAGTTCACCAGCGACATGCCGAGCAGGCTGGTGGCCAGGCCGACCATGAGGATGCCGCCGTAGGAGCCGCGCAACGCGCTCAAAGCCTGTTGTGTCACACCGGCTTTGCGGCTGTCCAGGGGTTCCAGAGCGGCCACCGGTTCGAGCACCTCGCCGGGGCTCTCCAGTCGCAGATCCGCGGTGGGCACCGTGCCGTCCGGGAACTTCTCCGCCACCTGCTCGGCCAATTCCACCGAGCGGTAGTGGGCGATGACGAAGTTCTCCTCCACCGCCTCGCAGATCTTGGCGTCGAGATCGGCCCCGAATTCCTTCCAGCGGCCGACCGGATCGCCCTTCATGATGTCGGCCTCGGCATCGCGAATGAGGCTGCGCAGGCGGTGGCGCAGATCGTGTTCGATATCGGCCATCAGCTCGCCCGCGCCGTCGGCCAGGGCCACCTGCCAGTTGGCGGTGCGCTGGCGCAGCTGGTCGGCCTCCTCGCGGACGCGGCGCAGCTGTTCGGTGATCTCGCCGAAACGCCGTGGGTCGCGCAGGGTTTCGGCCTCGCTGCGCAGGGCCAGCGCCAAATGGTCGGTGATGAGCCGGATATCGCGCACGGCGGCGTCCTGGGCCACCGCGTCGGCGCGCCCGAGTACGTAGCCGCGCAGATGGTCGAGCAGTTGCGGCACACCGGATTCCAGATCGCGCTGCTGATCGCCGGTCATGGCGGCGCGCGCGTGCAGCTGCGCGGAGGCGGGCGCGACCGCGAAACCGAGTCCGGCGGCGTCGAGGAGCTTGCGGTCCTGCTGCTGCACCTGCGGCCAGTGCGCGTGGCGGTCGATCTTGTTGAGGACGCAGATGACCATCGGGCACACCTGCTGGATGCGGCCCAGCAGGGCGATCTGCTCCTCGGTGAACGGCGCGCCCGCGTCGGTCACGTAGAGCACCGCGTCGGCGGCGGCCAGCAGCGACCAGGCGGCGGGGGTGTCGGCGAGCGAACCGGGCGCTTCGAGGACCACGAAACCCTCGGCGAGCAGCGGGCTGGGCTCGGCCATTTCGGCGCGGATGACGCCCGCGCCCGCCAGCGCGGCCACCCGCTCGGCCGGGTCGATGACGGCGCGTTCGGCGCGACCACCGGCGGCCTGGCGAACCACGGTCACCCGGGCGAGCGGACCGTATTCGACGACAATCGGGACCCGGCTCTCGGCGGCGCTGACCTCCGCGCCGACCAGGCCGTTGACCAGGGTGCTCGTTCCGGCCCCGGGATCGCCCACCACGACCAGCCGAACCCGAGGGTCGGCGACTCGCGCGCGGGCCAGGCCCAGGCGACCGGAGAGATCGGCGCGAGCGGCGGCCCGGGTCATCTCGAGCAGCTCGTCGAGCAGCTCGATCAACGGGGCCATCGCGTCCGGATGTTTCACGACGGCGAGACTATCGCCGTCGCTCACAGCAGCGTCAGGTCGCTCGGGCCGTGCACCGGGTGATGGGTTTCGGCGAAGGTGGCTTCGGAGACCAGATGCGTGGACAGCGAGCCGCCGTCGTAGGCCAGCAGACCGCTGTCGTGGGTGCTGTCGTAGAGGTGCGCGCTGTCGCCGGTGTAGAACGCCGGATGCGCATCGCCGCCGGTGTCCCGGGTATCGGCGATGGGCTTCGGGTTCGGGGCGAGCGACGGTTTGATCGGGGCCTGGGTGATGGTGGGGATATCCGGCTCGATCGGCGTATTCGTGTGCGGCTGGGTGGGCGCGACCGTCGGGACGGTGACATCCGGGGTGTCGTTGTCGGGGAGGGTGACCGTCGGGGCGGGTTTGCTCACCGTGGGCAATGGCGTTGTGCCCGTGTCGATGTCGTCCGGGATGGTCGGGGTGACGCCGTGATCGTCGTCGACGGTGGACGGGGCCGGGCGCGTGGTGGCGGGCTGGTCGTGCGTCGACGGAATGTCCGTGTCCGGGGTGGTCACCGCGGTGGACGGCGTCTTGGTGGTCGCGTCGGAATCCGGTCCCGTGGTGGTGGGGCGGTCGCCGGTCGCCGGAATCTTGGTGGTGTCGGTGACGCCCGGGAGTTTGGTGGTCGCGGCGTCGGTGCTGCTGCCCGGGATCTTGGTCGGCGGGGCGAGCGTGGTGCTGGCGTCGGGGTGGGCCGGGGCGCTCACGTGCGGGGCGGTGGTGTGCGCGCCCGGGGTGGAGGTGAGCGGTTGCGGCTTGGCGATGGCGGTCACCGAAGGTTCCTGCGCCCCAGTGGTTTCCGTGACCGGCTTGGTGTCGAACAGGGCCGGGGCGGCCACGGCGGGGGCCGTCAGCGGGGACGGGCCGTGCGCGGCGGTCCAGACATTCGCGATCGGGGAGGTCGCGGCGTCGGGCTGGATGGTGGTTTGCAGCGGGGTGGCGATCACCGGTTGGGCGACGGCCACCGGGGCGACGGGGGCGGGGGCGACGGGGACCGGGACCACCGCGGCGGGGGCGACCGGGGCCGGGGCCACCGCGGCGGGAGCGACCGGAGCCGGAGCGAAGGCGGCCGGTGCGATCGGCGCGGGGGCGATCGGCGCGGCCGGGGCCACGGCGGGCGCGGTGCCCGCCGGTGCGGTGGTGCCGGTCGGGGCCGAAGTCCCGGCCGCCGCAGGCGAATTCGCGGCCGAACCGTTGCCGGGGCCGCGCAGGCCGAACATTCCGGCGGTCTGGTCCGCGCCGGAGCCCTGGATATTCGCCGGATTCGACAGCGCGTTCTCGACCGACTGGTTGAAGTTGTCGAGCTGATCGCCCACATCGCCGACGGCGATATCGACCTTCATATGCGAATCGATCCACACGCCGTCGAGGCCGACGTGCATCGCGAAAGCCGTATCGGTGCTGACGAATACGCCGAAGTTGTCGCCGATGCCGTCGAAAATGCCGGAGTCGGAAGGGTTTCCGGTGGTCGCGTCGGACGGCAGCCCGAACGCGGGGCCGGGCATGCCCGGCAGGTGCACGCCATCCGCGCCGGGGAGCTTGAGGAACTGTCCGAAGCCCAGGCTCGAATCCTGTTGCGGCTCATCGATACCGACCCGTTCGGAGCCACGCGCGCTGTCAGCGGCGGGTTTCACGAGGCCGAACGACGGGTCGAACCCACCGGGATGCGGCAGGCCCGCGGCGGGGTCGAAGAGTCCGGGGTGGCCGAGTCCGGCCGAGGGGTCGAAGCCACCGGGTTGGGCGAGACCCGCCGACGGATCGAAGGGCTGCCCCATTCCCGCGCCGGGGTTGTACCCGTGGCCGATACCCGTGGACGGGTCGTAGGCGGGAGCGGGCGGGGTGTTCACGCCAGCCGACGGATCGTAGGTCGGGGTGGCGGGGTTGTAGCCGGGCTCGCTCAGGCCCGCCGACGGGTCGAAGCCGCCTGGGTGCTGGAGTCCCGCGGAGGGGTCCCATCCGGTCGACGGGTTGCTCGGGTTGTAGCCCTGCGCGCCGGTGGCCGTGAAGTCGGTGGGGAACAGTCCCGCGTCGGTGCCGTACTGATTGGCGACCGGCGAGATCTCCGGGCCGCCGAGGACGGGCGGCACCGACAGCGGGTCGAGCTCCGGGAAGGTGATCACCGGACTCGGCGCGTCGGGCTCCGGGTCGTTCACTTCGGCCCAGCCGACATTGCGGCTGTCGTGCATCACCTTGTCCGACTCGCCAGGGGTGCCGTTGGCGGCGATCAGCGCACCGCCGGTCACATACGCACCCGCCCGGGCTACCCGCGAGACACCGGTGGCTACGCGATACGCGGTGTCCGCGCCCTCGCCCGCACCTGACTCGTCGTCGAAGGGCAGATCACGCGTCATGCACAAGCTCCGCTCTGGGGTGTTCGACGGCTCCCGCGGCGCAGTCGAAATTCGGATCGTTTCACACCTTATTTCCCGAAAACCGGGCTGTCACATCCTCCAGGTCATGTGTGGCGTGCACAGCGGTGCACCGAACAGCTTGTCACCCAGCCTAACCAGACGCCAAGCCCCAGATTCCGCCTGCAACCGAACCGAACGCACGTTCACATTCCCCGCAAGATACGTGACGCACGCTACCCTCCCGCGACATCCCAACCAGTCGGATTCACAACACCCACAACCCACACGCCAATTACCCACCACCGCCCCGTTCCATGCCGACCACCCGGCACGCGCGCTGCCGCACCGAGTAGCGCGTACGACGGCGGTGGCCACCAGCCTTCAACGCTGTCGCCGGAGGGTGCCAGGCTGAGGGCGCGCACCGGACCGCGGCCCGCCGCCCAAAGCATCCCCCCGCACTAGGGCGCAGTACTACGTGCGGTCGCTCGATCCGGCTCCGCCGGGTGGACTGTGGGAATCCCGTGCGGGGCCGCGAAGTACCTGTTGGTCACCGCCGGGCGGACTGGGGGATCCGCCGGGGCACGAGGTCCAACCCCTTATTTCCGCACTGTGCCCCGCTGCCGTAGGCAGCGGGGCACGAGACACCAGAGAGCGACGTGCCCTTACTTCTTGGGCTTGTCCGCCGTCGACTCCGTCGACAGGGCCGCTACGAAGGCTTCCTGCGGCACGTCGACGCGGCCGATGGTCTTCATGCGCTTCTTGCCTTCCTTCTGCTTCTCGAGCAGTTTGCGCTTACGGCTGATGTCGCCGCCGTAGCACTTGGCGAGCACGTCCTTGCGGATGGCGCGGATGTTCTCGCGGGCAATGACTTTGGAGCCGATGGCGGCCTGGATGGGCACCTCGAACTGCTGGCGCGGGATGAGTTCGCGCAGTTTGGTGGTCATCTTGTGGCCGTAGGCCTGGGCGGCGTCCTTGTGCACGATGGCGGAGAAGGCGTCGACGGCCTCGCCCTGGAGCAGGATGTCGACCTTCACCAGCGCGGCCTGCTGCTCACCGGCCTCCTCGTAATCGAGCGAGGCGTAGCCGCGGGTCCGCGACTTCAGCGAATCGAAGAAGTCGAAGATGATCTCCGCCATGGGCAGCGTGTAGCGCATCTCCACGCGGGTCTCGGACAGGTAGTCCATGCCGAGCAGTTCACCGCGGCGCGACTGGCACAGCTCCATGATGGTGCCGATGAATTCACTGGGCGCGATGACGGTGCACTTGGTGACCGGCTCGTAGATCTCGCGCACCTTGCCCTCGGGCCAGTACGACGGGTTGGTGACGACGTGTTCGGTGCCGTCCTCCATGACCACGCGGTAGATCACGTTGGGCGCGGTGGAGATCAGGTCGAGCCCGAATTCGCGCTCCAGGCGCTCGCGAGTGATCTCCATGTGCAGCAGTCCGAGGAAGCCGCAGCGGAAACCGAAGCCCAGGGCGACGGAGGTTTCCGGCACATAGGTGAGCGCGGCGTCGTTGAGCTGCAATTTGTCCAGGGCGTCGCGCAGGTTCGGGTAGTCCGAGCCATCGACCGGGTACAGGCCGGAGTACACCATGGGCCGCGGTTCCCGGTAGCCGGTGAGCGCCTCGCTCGCGCCGTCGCGGGCGCTGGTGATGGTGTCACCGACCTTGGACTGCCGCACGTCCTTCACGCCGGTGATGAGGTAGCCGACCTCGCCCACGCCGAGCCCCTGGGTGGGCTTGGGTTCCGGTGAGACGATGCCGATCTCCAGCAGATCGTGCGTCGCGCCGGTGGACATCATCTTGATCTTCTGACGCGGGGTCAGCTTGCCGTCCACCACACGCACATAGGTGACGACGCCGCGGTAGGTGTCGTAGACCGAGTCGAAGATCATGGCGCGCGCGGGCGCGTCGGCCTCGCCGACCGGCGGCGGCACCACGCGCACCGCCTCGTTCAGCAGTTCGGCCACGCCGACGCCGGTCTTACCGGAGACGCGCAGCACGTCCTCGGGCTCGCACCCCACGATGTGGGCGAGTTCGGCGGCGTAGCGGTCCGGATCGGCGGCGGGCAGGTCGATCTTGTTGAGCACCGGGATGATGGTCAGGTCCTTGTCCATCGCCAGGTACAGATTGGCGAGGGTCTGCGCCTCGATGCCCTGCGCGGCGTCGACCAGCAGGATCGCGCCCTCACACGCCTCGAGCGCACGCGACACCTCGTAGGTGAAGTCCACGTGCCCCGGCGTGTCGATGAGGTGCAGGACGTAGTCCTCCCCGTCGACCTGCCACGGCAGCCGCACGTTCTGCGCCTTGATGGTGATACCGCGCTCGCGCTCGATATCCATGCGGTCGAGGTACTGCGCGCGCATCGCGCGCTCCTCCACCACACCGGTGAGTTGCAGCATGCGGTCGGCCAGGGTCGATTTCCCGTGGTCGATATGCGCGATGATGCAGAAGTTCCGGATCCGCGCGGGATCGGTGAACGTCGTATCGGCGAAGCTGCTAATCGGAGGACTCCTCGGCATGGCGAAACAGCGGCATGTCGGTAGGAAGTCTACGGGGACCCCGAGCGCCCCTTCGCCACCACTCGTCCTCGACCACACACCCGGCCCACCAACACGGATCCGAGACAGCCACTCCCCATGGGTTGCGGCGCGTCTCGGTTCTGGACTGAGTGGAGCGGGGGAGCGAAGCGGAGGAGCGGAGGGAGGGAAGAACCGAGACCTCCAGCGCCGCAACCCCCGCCGGAGCGAAGCGGAGGCAATTCAACACAGCTAAGCTGCGGGCATGGCGGGCACGTGGAACGCTCTCGGAAAACAGTTGGGGCTCATTGCCAAACAGCAGGGCGCGCAGCTGGTCAAGCAGCAGGGGCCGAAACTGATCGGGCGGGTTCAGCAGTCGTCGATGTTGGGGCGCACCATCCAGGCGCTCGGCGGAACCCGTAAGGCACCGGGCGTCGCGGTGCGGCCGACGGCATCGGCGGGGGTGCCGACCCGGGAACGGGCACGGCAGGTCGTCTACAGCCCGCAATTGGACGGGCGCGCCGATCCGGGTGAAGTGGTCTGGACGTGGGTGCCCTACGAGGAGGACCCCGACAACGGCAAGGACCGTCCCGTGCTGGTGGTCGGCCGCGACAAGGGCACGCTGCTGGGACTGATGCTGTCGTCCAACGCCGAACACGCCTTCCACCCGAACTGGGTCGGCATCGGTTCGGGCCCATGGGATCACGCGGGACGCGACAGCTGGGTGCGGCTCGATCGGGTGCTGGACGTACCCGAGGCGGGCATTCGCCGCGAGGGCGCGATCCTCGCCCGTAAGACCTTCGACCTGGTCGCGCACCGACTGTGCGCGGAGTACCACTGGCACTGACGGACTTCGCGCACCCCGAGCCCAGCTGGCCCGGATGGCGTCGCACGACTGTGCCCCGCTCCGAAAGGGAACGGGGCACAGTTCTTTTCGGGAGTTCTCAGCTCACGAGATTGCGCGACCGACCGAAGAGCACGCCGTACACCAGCGCTCCGAGCACACCGCCCACCAGCGGGAAGACGATGTAGACCCACAGCTGCGCGAGCGCCCCGTCCTGATAGAACGCCACCGCCAGACTGCGCGCCGGATTCACCGAGGTGTTGTCGACCGGAATCGAGATCAGGTGGATGACGGCCAGGGTGATGCCGATCGACAGACCCGCCAGCGGCACATCCGAGATCTGATCGGTGGAGGCCAGCACCACGAACACCAGCAGCGCGGTCAGCAGAATCTCGACGGTGATCGACGCCGCCAAGCCGTATCCGTTGATGGTGATGCCCGCGATCTCCGTCGCCGACGGGCTGTGCGCGCCCCAGCCGTTCGCGCCGAGACCATCTTTCGCGCGGTCGTACACCGGCAGATTCTGCGCGATCGCGTAGATCACCGCGCCGCCGATGAGACCGCCCACGACCTGCGCCAACATATAGGCCCCGGCCACACCCGCCGAGACGCGGCCGAGCAGGAACTGTCCGAGGGTCACCGCCGGATTCACATGGCAGCCGGAGATGGGTCCGATGGCGTAGACCAGGAAGAGCAGCGTGAATCCGAACGCCAGCGCGACACCCAGCGCCTGCACCCGGTCACCCGCGAGCACCGCGGTGCCGACACCGCCCAGCACCAGCACGAATGTGCCGAAGGCCTCGGCGAAGAGTTTGCGCCCGAGCGATACATCCTCGAGCTCGGTTAGGTCCTCGACTACTTCCTGCGCCGTGGGAGACATCAGCCACCTTCCCGGATCGTCCCCGCGAAGTGCGGAGAACACCTGTGTCCTGCTGCATTACGCACAACCCGAGGCGGGCGAGTTCACCACGACCTCGAGATCGTCGAACCACTCCCGGTGAACATACCGCTGACCGGCCGCACATCCGGGTAACCGCGGCCCGCGCCGGAAAGTACGTGTTGCGCTCGTAACCAGATATCCTCGATCGGGCGGACCCCGGTCGGCCCCCGCTCGCGACGGTGCGTGGACGGCCCGATTTCATTGTCGGGTGCGCCGCCTGGTAACCTCGATCGTCGGTGCTGCGCTACAGCACGTAGTGCGCGCCCGCAGACTTTGCATCCCGCGTAAACCACCAAGCGAAGGAACACGAGGAAACAGGCGTGGCCAACATCAAGTCCCAGATGAAGCGGATCCGCACCAATGAGGCGGCGCGGCAGCGCAACCAGTCGGTCAAGTCCGCGCTGCGCACCTCGATCCGCAAGTTCCGCGAGGCCGCTGCGGCGGGCGAGAAGGACCAGGCGCTCGAGCTGCTGCAGTCCGCCAGCAAGAGCCTCGACAAGGCTGCCTCGAAGGGCGTCATCCACGCCAACCAGGCCGCCAACAAGAAGTCGGCGCTGTCGCTGGCTTACAACAAGCTCGGCTGATTTTCCCCGGCTTAGCCGGAACGCTTACGCATAGCCGCCGTGGCCACGACGACCACGGCGGTTTTCGCTGTATCCGATTGCTTCCAGTTCGCTCCCGCTGGTTTCGCGGGAAGCGGTTTCGAGGGCATCGGCCACGTCTGCGGCAAGGGCCGCGCATCTTCGCCGCCGGAATGTGTCAGAGGGGTCTGGCATGGTGGGCCGGTGGCAAATTTGGCAGAACCGTTCCGGATTCGGCTCGATGTCCGAATCTCCGATATCGATCCTCAGCTGCACGTCACCAGCGCCGCGTATCAGCAGTACGCCGATCACGCCCGATTCGAATGTGTCCAGGCGGCGGGCATTTCCGTCGACGAGTTGCTGCGTGACGGGTTCGGCCCGGTCAATCTCGAGGCCGTCATCAAATTCCACCGGGAGTTGCGCGTCGGCGACTGCGTGGATGTCACCTGTGAATGGGTGTGGGGTGAGGGCAAGACCTATCGCGTGGAGAACACGCTGACCCGCGCCGATGGCGTGGTGGTCGCGACAATTAGTTACGTGTGCGGGCTCCTGGATTTGAAGCAGCGCAAGTTGATTCCGAATCCAGCGGCCGAATGGGCTTCGCGCGCAACGGATCCGACCGTAATTGGCTTGGAATGCGTCCCGGCGCGGGCGTAGTCTTGCTCGCGGCGGCCATGGAGTAGATCAGCTGGTAGATCACCGTGGTAGCACTCCGGGAGTCGCGGGTTCGATCCCCGCCTTCATGGCCGCCGCCTCGCTTCCATTCACGTGCCAGTCCGAATTCTCAGTTCCCGTGCAGGTCCAGGATGCGGGAGAGGGCGTGTTCGAGGGCGTAGTTCGTGTCGGCCGCACCGCCTTTGACGTCGGCGTTGAGGGAGGCGACGACCTGGAGGGCCGTGCCGATGGAGGTGGGGTTCCAGCCGCGTGCTTGGGCTTGAGCCTTCTTCACCTTCCAGGGCGGCATACCGAGTTCGGGGGCGAGTTTGAAGGGGTCGCCGCGTCCGGCCGAACCGACGCGGGCGATGGTGTGCACCGAATCGGCGAGGGCGTCGGCGAGCAGCACCGCCGGAACGCCGCGGTCGGTGGCCCAGCGCAGGGCCTCCATGGCGGCGGGGCGGTCACCAGCGACGGCCAGTTCGGCCACGTCGAAACCGGAGACCTCGGCCTTGCCGGAGTAGTAGCGGCGCACGGCGGCGATATCGACCTTGCCGCCGGTATCGGCCGCCAATTGCGAACAGGCGGCGGCCAATTCGCGCAGCTCCGACCCGACCGCCTCCAGCAGGGTCTGCACCACATCGGCCGACGGCCGCACCCCCGCGGCCCGGAATTCGTTGCGCACGAACTCGGCCCGCTCATTGCCCTTGAGCTTGGCGCAGTTGTGCACCACCGCGCCGAGCTTCTGCAGGGCCGGGGCGAGTGCCTTGGCGCGGCCCCCGCCGGAGTGCAGCACCATCAGCACCATGCCATCGGGCGGCGATTTGGCGGCATCCTGCACCACCGCCACCGCATCCTTCCCCGCCTCGGCGGCGGACTCCAGGATGATCACCCGATCCTCCGCGAACAGCGAGGGGCTCAGCATCTCCGCCAGTTCCGCGGTGCTCGCATCCCCCGCCCGCATCCGATCCACCGGCATGGAATCCGGATCGTCCGTACATGCTCTGGCCTGCGCCGTCACCGCGGCGACAGCCCGCTCGATCAACAGTTCTTCTTCACCGAGCACGAGATGCAGAGGCGCGGGGCGTTCGGTCACGCCCCCGATCCTACGAGCCACCCCCGACAGCCCCGCCACCCGTCACGCCTTCCCACGGAATGCCGCCTCCTACCGCCGGGAACCGGTATGGCGTAGTGGCTCGTCGCGGTTCGATCGGCCGCGTCTCCGGACGCCGAGGATCACCGCGGCGCAGACGGTGGCGGCGATCAGCGCCGGGCCGAGGCCGGAGGGGAAGGTCAGGGAGGCGTCGAGGGCGGCGGCGTGGTGGGAGATGGTGAGCAGCCACCACAGAGGTGGGGCGGTGAGGTGGAGGACCAGGTGGGCGAGCGGGGCCCAGGTGCAGGAGAGCACTGCGCCCAGTGCGCCGAGGACCGTGATGGGTGCGATCACCGGAGCCACGAGAACGTTGACGAGTACGGCGATCAGGCTCAGGTGTCCGGTGAGGCCGATGACGACCGGTGTGGTGACGACGAAGGCCGCCGCCGAGACCGCGAGGGCGTCGGCGGGCGCGCGCCAACAACCGTGCGCTTGAAGCCGATTCGACCAGCCCGGCGCGAGCAGTATCAGTCCCCCGGTGGCGAGGACGGACAGCGCGAAACCCGCATCCACCGCCAGCGCGGGCGACCACGCGAGCAGCCCGATGATCGCGGCGCACAGCGCGGGTAGCGCCGATTTTCGACGGCCGACGCACAGTGCCAGCAGCGCGACCGCACCCATCACCGCCGCCCGCAGCACACTCGGGCTCGGGCGCGCCAGGATGACGAACATGAACAGCACCACCCCCGCGACGACCGCGCCAATGCGTGGGTCGATCGTCAACGCACGCATCGAAAGCAGCACCGCGCCAAGGAGAATCGTGATATTCGCGCCACTCACCGCCGTCAGGTGAGCGAGCCCGGTTTCCCGAAAGTCCGCGCGCACATGCTCCGCCAGCCGCGACGTATCACCGATAACCAGCCCCGGCAACAGTCCCGCCGCATCCGACGACAGTGCGCGCGACGCGGATTCGGCGAAATCCGACCGCACCGCACCCGCCACCCGCTGCCACCACGGCGCCGGTCCGACAACCCCCGGCGGCCCCTGCGCCCGCAACACGACCACCGTCAGATCAGCCCGCCGCGGCCGATCCACCGTCGCCCGAAACCCCACCTCCTGCCCCGGCAACAACTCACCCCACCCACCCCCATGCGCCAACACCACAACCCGCCCACCCACACGGGTCTCCTCCGCCCCATACCGATACCGAACCATCTCCCCCCGAACCAACCAGTGCTTCCCCCGAACCGACCTGGCAGGCAACGCCTTCGGATCATCCACCGCCCGCACGGTCACCCACACATGCGTCCCCCGCTCCAATCCCCGCACCGGATGCCCCTCCACCCCCTCCTGCTGCCAAGCCCCCGCAGCAGCAAACCCCGCCCCCACCACCATCGCCGCCACCCCAACGCCCCGCCACCTACCCACACCGCGCCACCACCCCTCACCGCGCGCCCATCCCCCACCACCCAACCGACCCCCGCCCCCAAACCGAACACCATCGCCAGACCAGACCGCACCACCCGCCCCAGACACTCCGCCCGACCGAGCCACACCACCCGCATGAATCGCACAGCCTGACCGTGCAGAAGCGCGGGAACAACCCCGAAACGCCAAGCCCCACAGTGTTATCGCCCCAAACAGCAGCCCACCGGCGAGGATGGCCCCGGCACGCGAACCTCCAACAATCGCCACAATCGTCGCGCCCCAACAAGCGAGCGCTGGAGTGACCAGCCGCGCGTCCACGACGGCGGCCGCTTCGGCGGCAGCTCGATCTGGGACAGGTACTTGTCGCGCCTCGATGCTCATATCGTCACCAGGCCGCGGAGTTTGGCGAGGCGGGAGGGGCCGATGCCGTCTATGTCGGCGAGTTGGTCTATGGAGGTGAAGCGGCCGTGTTGGGTGCGCCAGGCGACGATTGCTTTGGCGGTGACGGGTCCTACGCCGGGGAGGGCGTCGAGTTCGGCCTCGGTGGCGGCGTTCAGGTCGACCTTTTTGGCTGGGCCGGGTGGTCCTGCGGGGGTTCCGCTGGGGGGCGCGCTGCCGGTGGGGGCGGGGGTGTTGGGGGATTGTGGTGCCGCGCCGACGATTGTGCTGCCGACCTGTGGTGTGCCTGGGCGGCCTCCGCTCTTGCCGATGACGATTTGGTCGCCGTCGGACAGGTGTTGGGCGAGGTTCAAACCGGACAAGTCCGCTTCGGCTTGTGGGGAGGCCGCGGTGAGAGCGTCGGCGACCCGCGCGCCGGTCGGGAACCGAAGCAGGCCACCGTGATCGACCATGCCGACCACGCTCACCACGAGTTCACCGCTCGCCGCATGCCCGTTGATCCCGGTGGGGACGGACCCCATACCTCCACCCGCCGACGGACTGCCCGAGGGCGCGGCACCAGCCGGACCGGAGCTCCCGCTCGGTGCCGCCCGACCAGCGCCCGCACCCGCGCCGGGTTGGCCAGCACCTGCACCCGCTTGCCCGGGCGCTGCGCCGGGATGGCCAGCACCCGCATCCACCTGCCCAGGCGCTGCACCGGGATGTCCAGCACCCGCACCCACCTGCCCGGGCGCTACACCGGAACGGGGATCTCCCGCACCAACCTGCCCAGCTTCCGTGGTGGTCACCACCTCCGTCCGCACCGCTGCGACCGGCGGGACCGGCTGCGCAATCGGCTTGTCCCGCAAGGACACCACCCCGGCCACCAGCACCGCGGTCACTCCCACCCCGGCGAGCATCAGGACACCGCGATGTCCGGGATCCCACCGGGTGCCGCGCAGCCTCTCGGGCACCAGCCGCTCATGCCATACGCCGTTCGGTTCGGCGGACCAGGCTCGCGAGGGTGGATTGGGGCGGCCGTCGTCGAAATCCGCGGCGTCGTCGAGATCGTCGAGACTGTCCTCGTCCCATCGCCCGGAACGAGGGCGGCCGGGAGCGAATGCGTCGGGGTCGGGTGGTTCGGGGCCGCCGAGTGCGCCGAGCCGTTGGCGGACCTGGGTGTGTTCGTCGTTGCGTGACATGCGGCCACCGTAGGACGATCGGCACCCCGCTCAGCGGCCGCGACCTGGGCATTCAGAAAGTCTGTGGATAGCGCGAGTGGTTGTGAACAACCAGCTTTCAGGCTTCGGCGCCGCACCCGCCGGGCACCACCAACGCCCCGACGGCCCCCATCCCCAGATGCACCCCGAGCGTCGGCCCGAACTCCGCGACGATCAACTCGCGAATCCCGGGAATGAGATCCCGCAGCTGCCCGGCAATGGTGTTCGCCGCCTCCTCCGCGCCGAGATGCTGCACCGCCACCGCGGCCCCGTCCTCCCCGGCCGCATCCACCACCGCCGCAACGAGTTTGGTGAACGCCTTGGAGCGCGTACGAGCCTTCTCCCGCAGCTCGATCCGCCCGTCCACGATCTGCAGGATCGGCTTGGTCACCAGCTCGGTCCCGAAAAACGCGGCGGCACTGGACAATCGCCCGCCCCGGCGCAGTTGCTCAGTTCGATTGACCACGATGAACGCCCGCCCGCGCACCGACGCCGCCACCGCCGTGTCGTACACGACATCGAGCTCCGCCCCGGCCCGCGCCCGCCGCGCCGCGGCCAACACCGTCAACCCGGTCCCCAATCCGGCGCTGAGCGAATCGACCAGCCGAACCCGATTGGCGGCGTCCATATCCCGCACCGCCTGCCGCCCGGCCTCCCACGTCCCGGACAGCTGCCGCGAAAGATGCACGGCCACAACGCCGTCACCTTCGGACAGTTCCCAGGCCCGCTCGTAGGCGGCCCGCAACTCCCCCGGCGACGACGCCGAGGTGGTCACCGACGAAGACGAGTAGTCGATCTCGAATTCGTCCACCCCGTCCCGAAATTCGTGATCGTCCACCAGCACGTGCAGCGGTACCGTGAGCACACCGAGGTCGGCGACGAGGTCAGCGGGCAGACTCGCCGACGAGTCGGTGACAACGACCACGGTCATGCAGTGCGGACCTCGCGGGTCGTCACATCGGAGAGCACCTTGACCATGGCCCGCGCCACCGCGCTGTGCCCTTCCCAACCCCAGTGGATCCCATCGGGATTGGCCTCGCCGGAGAAGATGTTGTCCCGCACCGCCTCGGCCAGATCCACCAGCGGCACATCATGTTTCGCAGCCCACGCCTCGGTGGCCCGCACCTGCGGATCACGCCCGCGGTGCACGCGCCCGTACGCCTCGCAATTGTGCACCGACGGCAGCGTGCCGATCACCGGCAGCTCGGGCCGCAACTGCGCCAACGCGTTTCGCGACTGCTCCAGGTAGTCCACGCTCACCGACGGCGGCAACGCCACCGGATATCCGAGGTGGGAAAGCTTGGGCTGCAACCAGTTGTATCCGGTCCGCACCTGCCGCCGCACGAACGGCGGTCGAACATAGCGAATCAATTCGCGCAGCGCGGTCGGCAGCGGCGAGGGCAGCGAATCCATGCCGCCGGTCGCGAACACCACCGCACCGGCGCGCGGCACCGCGGCCCACACGCGTGGATCACCGATCAGCGCCCAGTACGCGTCGCGGCAGGTCCAGCCGATCCGCGCCACCAACTCGACATCCCAATCCAGCTCGGCCGCAACCAGGTTGGGCCAGATACGCGGATGGTCCGCCGACAGCCCACCCTTGGGCCCGAAGTACGACAGCGAATCGGCGATCACCAGCAGCACCGGCCGCTCCCGCACGACCGGCTCGGGCTCGGGCTCCGGCGCGGGCCCGCCGAACAACGTATCCGGCAGGTGCCGCACCTGTTTCACCTCCGACGCCTGCCGCAGCAGTTCGTCGGAGACCTGTCGTTCGCCGGAGTTCTGAACCGAGTCAGAGGACATCAGGAGCTACCTTCGCCGCCGCGTTCCACACATCGAGTCGCCACCCGGGCCGATCGAGGTTGGGACCGTGGCTGCTCAGCTGCACCCAACTGGTATTGGCCAGCCCGCCGAGGGCAGGCCAGTTCTGGGGCGGCAGATCGAGTACGGCCGCGGTCAACGCCGCGATCAGCCCGCCGTGCGCAACCAGGATGATGGTATGTCCCGGCCAGTCCGCCCGCTCGGTGAACAGTTCGTTCACCACGGGCAGCGCGCGGGCCCCGACCGCGAGCTTGGATTCACCGCCCGGCGGAGCCCAATTGGCATCCATCCGCCATTCGACGCGCGCACCCGGTGCGAGGGCGTCGACCTCGTGGTGGGTGAGCCCCTCCCATTCGCCGAGATTGGTCTCTCGCAGCCGAGGATCGGTCACCACCTCGATGCCGACGGTATCGCTCACGGCGAGCGCGGTGTCGTGCGCGCGCTTGAGATCCGACGACACGATGTGGATGGCCCCGCAGCCCGCCATCCGCTGTGCGATGTCCTTGGCCTGACGACGACCGAGTTCACTGAGCTCGGTATCGATCTGCCCCTGCATGCGATCGGTGGCATTCCATTCGGTCTGCCCGTGCCGCAACAGCACCAACCGGCGTACACCGGCAAGCTTGCTCACTCGTCGTCCCCGACCTTCACCACGCCATCGTTGGAATCGGATACCGCGCGGTCGGGATGGCCGAGACCATCCACCGGAACCGTCGGGCAGTCCTTCCACAGCCGGTCCAGGCCGTAGAAGTCACGCTCGTCATTGTGCTGGATGTGCACCACGATGTCGGCGTAATCGAGCAGCGCCCAACGTCCTTCGCGAGTGCCCTCGCGCCGCACGGGCTTGCGCCCGGCTTCGCGCAGCTTCTCCTCCACATTGTCGACGATCGCGTTGACCTGCCGCTCGTTCGGCGCGGAGGCGATCACGAAGCAGTCGGTGATGACCAACTGTTCGGACACGTCCAACACCAACACATCGGACGCCAGCTTCTCGTCGGCCGCCCGTGCGGCCACCTGCGCCATCTCCAGTGCCTCGACCGATGCGCTCAACCTGCTACCTTCCCATTCACCGGCACGTAGAGGTGCCGCTTGGATATGTACTGCACGACCCCGTCCGGCACGAGATACCACACCGGCCGCCCCTCGCTCGCCCGCCGCCGACACTCGCTCGACGAGATGGCAAGCGCCGGAATCTCGATCATGGTGACAGCGTCGGCAGGGTAGTCCCGAAGATGCTCGGCCAGATGGTCGACATTCAACTCGTACCCCGGACGGCTCACGCCCACGAATCTCGCCAGCTCGAACAACTCCGACCAATCCTGCCACGTGAGGATATTGGCCAGCGCGTCAGCACCGGTTATGAAGTACAAATCCGCGTCCGGATAGTGTTCCCGCAGGTCACGCAGGGTATCCACGGTATATGTCATCTTTCCGCGATCGATATCGGCTCGACTCACGGAGAAACGCGGATTTGACGCGGTGGCGATGACCGTCATCAGATACCGGTCCTCGGCGGCGCTGACGACCTTGCCCGCCTTCGACTTCTGCCACGGCTCCCCGGTCGGCACGAAGATGACCTCGTCCAGGTCGAATCGATGCGCCACCTCACTCGCGGCGACCAGATGCCCGTGATGGATGGGGTCGAAGGTGCCGCCCATCACGCCCAGCTTGCGGCGACCTGTCGTATGCACGAATTCGTAGCTTACCGGGAGTGTTGCCGGGATCTCGCCTGGCCGGGCTCGCACGCGGTGGGTCCGCGACCGCCAGGCGCGCGCCGGATCCGGCGCGGCGGATTACCGCGAAACTACTTGACGAATGGCAATTCGAGATGTCATTATCAATATGGGAAGACACCGGAAATCGGGTGTCTATTTTTTATGCGCCCTCGACATTGGTCGATTTCGGGTGTAATTTGAGTTCTCGCGCCGGGGTGGGCGCTGTCCAACTCTCGAAATTTGAAATGACTGTGAAAAATAAACTGTCGTAGCGGCCGCGCGAAAACGCGTGGGCGTTACGAGGTGCTGGAAGGACGCATCTTGACAGTCTCGAGTCAGACCAAGCGAGTATCGTTCGCCAAACTCCGTGAACCCCTGGATGTTCCACGGCTGTTGGATGTCCAGCTCGATTCGTTCGAATGGCTGATCGGCGCGCCTGCCTGGCAGGAGCGGGCGGCGGCACGCGGGGACTCGCTCACGGGCGGGTTGGCCGAGGTGCTCGAGGAGATCAGTCCGATCGAGGACTTCGCGGCGACAATGTCGCTCTCGCTCTCCGAACCTCGATTCGAGGAGGTCAAAGCCTCGGTCGAGGAATGCAAAGACAAAGATATGACCTATGCGGCGCCGATGTTCGTGACCGCCGAGTTCATGAACAACAACACCGGTGAGATCAAGTCGCAGACGGTCTTCATGGGCGATTTCCCGATGATGACCGACAAGGGCACGTTCGTCATCAATGGCACCGAGCGCGTCGTGATCTCGCAGCTGGTGCGCTCGCCGGGCGTGTACTTCGATCACACCGTCGACAAGGCCTCGGAGAAGGATCTGCACAGCGTGCGGGTCATCCCCTCGCGCGGGGCGTGGCTGGAATTCGATGTCGACAAGCGCGATACGGTCGGCGTCCGCATCGACCGCAAGCGTCGCCAGCCGGTGACGGTGCTGCTCAAGGCGCTCGGCTGGACCTCCGAGCGGATCACCGAGCGATTCGGATTCTCCGGGATCATGATGACGTCGCTGGAGAAGGACAACACGCCCGGAACCGACGACGCGCTGCTCGATATCCATCGCAAGCTGCGGCCGGGCGAGCCGCCGACCAAGGAGTCCGCGCAGAATCTGCTGGAGAATCTGTTCTTCAAGGAGAAGCGCTACGACCTGTCGCGCGTGGGGCGCTACAAGGTCGACAAGAAGCTGGGCCTGCGCACCGACGGCGGTACGCGGGTGCTGACCGAGGACGACATCGTCACCATCATCGAGTACCTGCTGCGGCTGCACGCGGGCGACAAGGTGATGACCGCGCCCGGCGGTATCGAGGTGCCGGTCGAGGTCGACGATATCGACCACTTCGGCAATCGCCGTCTGCGCACGGTGGGCGAGTTGATCCAGAATCAGATCCGAGTGGGGCTCTCGCGCATGGAACGCGTTGTCCGCGAGCGAATGACGACCCAGGATGTCGAGGCCATCACGCCGCAGACGCTGATGAACATCCGGCCCGTCGTGGCGGGGATTCGGGAGTTCTTCGGTACCTCGCAGCTGTCGCAGTTCATGGATCAGCGCAATCCGCTCGCGAGCCTGACCCACAAGCGTCGGCTCTCGGCGCTCGGGCCGGGCGGTTTGAGCCGCGACCGGGCCAGCCTCGAGGTCCGCGACGTGCACTACAGCCATTACGGCCGCATGTGCCCGATCGAGACGCCGGAGGGGCCGAGTATCGGGCTGATGGGCTATCTGTCGGTGTACGCGCGGGTCAATCCGTTCGGCTTCATCGAGACGCCGTATCGAAAAGTGGTGGACGGCAGGGTGACCGACGAGGTCGAGTACCTGTCCGCCGATCAGGAAGACCTGCACGTGGTGGCGCAGGCGAATGAGCCGCTCGACGCCGAGGGGCGCTTCGTCGCCGACCGGATTCCGGTGCGGCGCAAGAACTCCGAAGTCGAGATCATGGAGACCTCCCGGGTCGACTACATGGATGTGTCGCCGCGGCAGATGGTTTCGGTCGCTACCGCCATGATCCCGTTCCTCGAACACGACGACGCCAACCGAGCTCTCATGGGCGCGAATATGCAGAAGCAGGCGGTGCCTTTGGTGCGGTCGGAGGCTCCGCTGGTGGGTACCGGGATGGAGGCGCGGGCCGCCATCGACGCCGGTGATGTGGTGGTGAACGAGAAATCCGGTGTGGTGGAGGAGGTTTCCGCCGATTTCGTCACCGTCATGGCCGATGACGGCACGCGCAAGTCGTATCGGCTGCGCAAGTTCGCTCGGTCGAATCAGGGCACCTGCATCAATCAGCGGCCGATCGTGGACGAGGGTGAGCGCGTCGAGGCGGGCCATGTGCTCGCCGACGGTCCCTGCACCGAGAACGGTGAGATGGCGCTGGGCAAGAACCTGCTCGTGGCGATCATGCCGTGGGAGGGGCACAACTACGAGGACGCGATCATTCTGTCGCAGCGTCTCGTCGAGGAGGATGTGCTCACGTCGATCCATATCGAGGAGCACGAGATCGACGCGCGCGACACCAAACTCGGGGCGGAGGAGATCACCCGGGACATTCCGAATGTGGCCGACGATATTCTCGCCGACCTCGATGAGCGGGGCATTGTGCGGATCGGCGCGGAGGTGCGCGATGGGGACATCCTGGTCGGCAAGGTGACGCCCAAGGGTGAGACCGAGCTGACTCCGGAGGAGCGTCTGCTGCGCGCCATCTTCGGTGAGAAGGCGCGGGAAGTGCGCGATACCTCGTTGAAGATGAAGCATGGGGAGTCCGGCAAAGTCATTGGCGTGCGCGTGTTCTCGCGCGAGGACGACGACGATCTGCCGCCCGGTGTGAACGAGTTGGTGCGCGTGTACGTCGCGCAGAAGCGCAAGATTCAGGACGGCGACAAGCTCGCCGGTCGCCACGGCAACAAGGGCGTCATCGGCAAGATCCTGCCGCAGGAGGACATGCCGTTCCTGCCCGACGGGACGCCGATCGACATCATTCTCAATACCCATGGCGTGCCGCGTCGTATGAACATCGGCCAGATCCTGGAGACCCATTTGGGCTGGATCGGCAAGGCGGGCTGGAACATTCAGCTCGCTGACGGCACCCGTCCGGACTGGGCTCAGCGGCTGCCGGAGGAATTGCTCTCCGCGGGCCCCGAGACGAATCTCGCGACACCGGTATTCGACGGTGCCCGCGAGGAGGAGCTCGCGGGGCTGCTGGGGTCGACGCTGCCCAATCGCGACGGCGAGGTCATGGTCGGAAAGGACGGGAAGGCAACGCTTTTCGACGGGCGCACCGGCGAACCGTTCCCCTACCCGATCGCCGTCGGGTACATGTACATCCTGAAGCTGCACCACCTGGTCGACGACAAGATCCACGCGCGCTCGACCGGTCCGTACTCGATGATCACGCAGCAGCCGTTGGGCGGTAAGGCGCAGTTCGGTGGTCAGCGCTTCGGTGAGATGGAGTGCTGGGCCATGCAGGCCTACGGCGCGGCGTACACGCTGCAGGAGCTGCTCACCATCAAATCCGATGACATCGTCGGCCGGGTCAAGGTGTACGAGGCGATCGTCAAGGGCGACAACATTCCCGAGCCCGGGGTGCCGGAGTCGTTCAAGGTGCTGCTCAAGGAGCTGCAGTCGCTGTGCCTCAATGTCGAGGTGCTGTCGGCGGGTTCGGCGATCCAATTGCGGCAGGCCGATGACGATGATCTCGATCGGACCGCCGCCAATCTCGGGATCACGCTGTCCCGCAATGAATCACCCTCGGTGACCGATCTGCCGAGCTGATCGGTTCGCCGCCGCGGGCCGGTTCGTAGAATGGCGGCATGTGGCCGGATGAATCGGTTCGTGGCGCGGCGGTGGAGATCGCGACCCCGTCGTGGGCTGGGCGGATTCCGGGGGTCGAGATGGCCGGGTTCCGTGGGCGCGCGGACGGGGTCGAGGAGTTGCGGGTCATCCCGTATCCGGCGGTGACCATATTCCTCGACTTCCGTGGTGGGCTGGTGCACGAGGTCGATGGGGCGCGGCGACAGGGCAGTTTCGTCGCCGGGGTCGCGCCTGGCGGCGGGCGTATGCGGGGCGGGGCAGAGGTCGACTGTTTGCAGATACGGCTCTCGCCGGTCGTCGCGCACGCGGTGCTCGGTCGCGAATTGGGCGGGGAGGTAGCGGGTTTCGAGGAGGTCTGGGGGCGCGATGCCGAGCGGATCCGAGAACGGGTCCGGGCTGCCGCGTCCTGGGACGAACGGTTCGCGGTCGCGGAGCGCGTCATCGCGCGGCGGTGTGCGGCGGGCCGCGCGGTGGATCCGGAGGTCGCCTTCGCCTGGGAGCGAATCGTGGCCAGTCGGGGGCAGGCGCGAGTCGAGCGCTTGGCGGAGGCGGTCGGTTGGAGCCGTCAACGATTGTGGTCGCGGTTTCGCGGCCAGACCGGCCTCACCCCCAAACGCGCCGCGACCTTGGTGCGCTTCGACCACGCGGCGCATCGTCTCGCGGCCGGGCACAGCGCGGCGGCCGTGGCGAGCGAGTGCGGGTTCGTCGACCAATCCCACCTCTGCCGGGACGCCATGGCCTTGGCCGCGATGACGCCGACGGATGTGGCCGCCGCCATATGGCTCACGGTCGACGACGCGGCGTGGCCCGCCAGGGTGTGACATTTTTCCAAGACGACCCGCCACCGGCCCGTCCATGCTGACTCGCGAAACCAACCGCAGGACCCCGGAGGCCACCATGCGAGGCACAGCGCCGCTACGCACTCGACTGCTCAAAGACACACAGGACTGGGACGCTGTTACCGACGACGCGTTGAAAGCCATGCGCGACAGGGGAAACCGCGCCGCCTCATCTCGCATCGCGCGTCTCATCACCGGCGCGCCGGACCGTCACGCTCATATCGAGCAGACCGCCATCGACCTCCCCGGCCACCGCCTGCCCCTGCGCGTCCACCGACCGAAAAACGCGAACGGCCCTCTCCCCCTGATCCTCTCGTTCCACGGCGGCGGCTTCATCGCAGGCACCGCCGCGCAAAACGATTGGCTGAACAGCCACCTCGCTGCCCGCTGCCCCGCGATTGTCGTCGCCGTCGATTACCGCCTATCCCCCGAACACCCCCTCCCCGCCCCCATCGAAGACGGCTACGACACCCTTGTCCACCTCACCGACGACGCCCCCACCTGGGGCATCGACCCCTCCGCGGTAGCGGTCATGGGCGAGAGCGCGGGCGGCATGATCGCCGCCCTCCTCGCGCTACGCGCCCGCAAAGACGGTCCCGCACTACACGCCCAAGTCCTGAACTACCCCAGCACAGACTGGACCGACACCCTCACCGACTACCCCTCCATGGCGAAGAACGCCGACAACCCCACCCTGTCCCTGTCCCGCCTACGCGCCTCCCGCAGGCTGAGCCTCCCTTCGACCCTCGACGCCCGCACCATCTCCCCGCTGAAATTCGACAACCTCGCCGACCTACCGCCCACGCTGGTTATCACCGCAGACTTGGACCCGCTCGCCGACCACGGCCACCTCTACGCCGACCGCTTGCGCGCCGACGGCACCGACGCCCGATCAACCTGCTACCCCAAAGCAACCCACACTTTCCTCAGCACCCCCGGCCTGGTGCCAGCCGCACGACCGGCACGCCGAGAGATCCTCACCTTCCTACGAGGCCACCTCACCCCCGACCCCTTAGCGTGAAGGTAACGCCCAGCAACCGTAGGCCGACACAGAGACCGGACCCCGATCCCGCCCAGTGAGGAGCAGAATCCATGCGTTCCGCCACCCGCCGAGGCTCCACCATCGCAGCAATCACCGCCGCCGCCCTAACCGCCCTAGCCCCCACCGCCACCGCCCAACCGACCTACTACAACCCAATCCTCACCCCCTGCACCCACCTCTTCCGCACCCCCCTCGACCCCCCACGCCCCAACACCGACGTCTACTGGAGCCCCTTCGGCACCGCCAACATCGCCTGCTACGACGACGGCACAGCCACCGAGCGCTACTACCAACGCGACCCCTGGGGCGGCTGGCACGACATGAACGAACTAACCCCCGGCCAGTTCTTCTACGTCATCTTCACTTCCACCGTGCCCAACCAGGCAACGTGGGGTTGACCTGTACTCAGACCTGCTGCTCTGGAAGCCCACAAAGAACTGAGCTTCGGCTGCTGCACGAACATGACTGGCCTGAGCGGTCGAAAACCACCACGAGAAGCCAGTTTTCGGCACCTGAGGTCGAATTCTGACCGCTCAGGCCAAACTACTACCCACAACAATTCGCCGTACTGGCCCAGCACTACCCAGGCAGCTCGCTTCGCTCTGTCACACCGGGATGGTTCGTCGTGGGCGCAATGTGGTTCGGTCGCGGAAGGCCTCGATGATGGCGGCGACCTCGAATGGCGTGGTGGTGTGCTCGATCTCGGTGCGGTACAGGACTCGGTCGGCGACAGCGGTCAGGTCGAAGCCCCAGGCCATGGACATCAGGGGGTTGATGAAGAGTTCGGCTGCGTCGGCTCTGGTGCGGGGTAGCGAATGGTGGTTGCCGAACTCGCCTCGGGTCGCGTCGCTGATGGACGCGCAGACGATGCTTTCTCGGCCGGGGGTGCGGTTCTGTACCCAGGCGACGGCGTCGAGCGCTCCGCCCTTCTGGATCAAGAAGATTCGGTCCGGGTGGCCGCGGGTGCGCAGCCAGGTGGCGAGGTGCTTCTCCGGGAAATAGGGCTCTGGGCCAACGACATCGGCGGTGACCTCGAACAGTCCTGGCGCCAGTCGGGGAGCGTCGCTTCGGCCGACAGCGGTGAAAGTCAGGTTCGCGAGGAATACTTCCTTGCCCTCCTGCCACAGGGCCAAGGCGAGAGGCAGACCGCTCAGCACGTCGAATCCTCCGCCCGCACCGGCGATCAGGACTCGGCGGGACTCTTTCAACTGGTGCAGTACGGAGGTGTCGAGCAGGCTTGGTGGGGTCACCGTTCCATTCTGCGGGGGTGTCAGGGGGCGCTGAGGATGGTGTGGATGTTGGGCTCGAGGGCTGGCTTGAGGGTTTGCCAGGGGATGGTAATTTCTATGTTTCCTGCTGCGTGGGAGGCTATTTCGCCGAAGTGGAGGCGGAGGCCTGGTTTGGTGGCTGTCCAGTGGCGGAAGTTTTCGGGGGTGGGGGTGATGGCGGAGGGGGTGTAGCCGGTGGCTCGGGGGGTTTGGTCGAGGAGGAGTTTGGATTGTTGGGAGAGGAGGGCGAGGCCTTCGGGGAGGTTGGTGAAGAGGTCGGGGAGGGTTAGGGGTTTGCCGGAGGCTATGACTGTGTTGTGGGTGATGAAGTCGGTGGAGGGGTGGGGTGCGCCTTCGAGGTAGATTTCTACGGCTAGTTTGGCGCTGACTATGTGGGCTCCGATGTACATGGAGTTCGCGTTGTAGGTGTGGACCGAGGTGGTGTTGTCCACTCGGGCGATGAAATCGTCGGCGGCCAGGCGGAGGGAATCGTTGAATTCCTGGCGGGATTGGGTGGTGCAGCCGCTCAGTTGGGGGACCTCGACCTTGTAGTTGTGGCCTTCGAGGGTGTAGCTGGTGCCGTGGCAGCGGTCGTCGTCGGCGCGAGCTATGACGGTGGCGGAGCCCGCGGTGAGCGCGGTGAAGACCGCGGCCAGGGCGAGGAGGCGGGCGGGGCGACGGTTCATGGGGCCACTGTCGGGGCAGGGACCAATGGGGCGCTTGGCGTCGACTAATCAGTAGCGACGGTGGTCAGCGCATGGGGCGTTTGGATTTGGGCAGCTTGGCCACGATGGCGTCGTAGGACTGGTCGATGAGTTCGCGGATCTCGTCGTCGGGGATCGTGCCGCCGAACTTCACCGAGTTCCAGCCGTAACGGCCTATGTAGGGCGAGGATTCGACGTCGTCGGGGTGGATGCGGATCAATTCGTCGGCTTCCTCGCGGTCGCGGCCGCATTTGAGGCCGAGGGAGTCGTCACCCAGGAAGGCGAAGATCTTGTCGCCGACCTTGGCCACGACATCGCCTTCCCACGGTTCGTCCTGCCACGCACCGGGTTTGGTGAGGCAATAGGCGAGCCAGGTGTCCATGATCGAATCCTCAGATCGGTAGCAGGCGGCCTACGACCGTGGTGAGTTGGCGGGCATTGCGGCACTCGTGCATCTCGACGATCTCCGCGTAGCGGTTGGCGGCGGAATCGCCTGTGCCCCACATCTTCTCGGCTTCCGGGTTGAGCCAGTACGAGTGTTTGGCGGTGTCGGCCAGGGTGCGCAGGACATTCAGTTCGGGGTCGCGGTAGTTGGTGCGGGCGTCACCGAGAATGAGCAGGGAGGTGCGGCTGGTGACGGCGTCGGGATAGTTCTCGGCGAAACCCTTGAGCGCCGAGCCGTAGTCCGAATGGCCTTCTATGCCAACGACTTTGGACTCGGTGAAGATACGGCGGGTGACCTGGTCGAGCGGCGTCACCTGGTCGAACAGGTGGGTGACCTCGTCCACGCGGTCCACGAAGGCGAAGATGCGCACGCGGGAGAACTGTTCGCGCAGTGCGTTCACCATGAGCATGGTGAAGCTGGAGAAACCGGCGACCGAACCCGAGATATCGCACAGCAGAATGAGATCGGGGCGGCCGGGGCGCGGCTTGCGGGTCTCCAGCTTGATGGGGACGCCGCCGGTGGACATGGATTTGCGCAAGGTCTTGCGCAGGTCGATCTCACCGCGACGGGCGCGGCGACGCCGAGAGGCCAAGCGGGAGGCCAGAACTCGCGCCAGGCGCTGGGAACTGCGGCGCAGTTCAGCGAGCTCGTTCTCGGAGATGCGCAGGAAGTCGGCGTCCTCGGCTTGGCGCGCTACACCGTAGGTGGCGACACGTTCGCGGCCGAGACGTTCGGCGACGCGGCGGCGGGTCTCCGCCTCGACCGTACCGCGGAAATCCTTGATGCGCTGGCGGGCGGTGCGACGGGCGACCTCGGTGTGGAAGTCGGAGTTGTCCATTCCGGCGGCCAAGCCCGCGAGCAGCTTGCTGACCAGCAACTCCGGTTGCAGATCCTTCATGGCCTGGTAGGCCGAGAAGGACGGGCCGCTGGCCGACTGGTACTGGCCCATCTCCTCGACCATCTGCGCGGCCAGCATCTGCAATTGCTGCGCCCGCTCCCCCGTCGGATCCTGAACCAGCAACTCCGCCAGCATCTTTCGCAGCTCGATAATGTCGACTTCGCCGTCGGGTTTGCGCGGGATCTCGACCTCCTCGGCCCCGAGGCGCTCACCCAGCGCGGCCGGGAACCACAGGTCGAACAGGCCGTCGAAAGTGGTGCGCTGGCTGGTGCGGCGCAGCAGCGCGCAGGCCAGACCCTCGCGCAGTACCTCGCGATCCATGAGATCCAGGACGGTGACCACCTGTGCCGCATCCACGGTTTCGGAGGGGCCGACCGGAATCCCCCTGGCGCGCAAGGCTTCCACGAAGCCGACCAGATGACCCGAGAACCCGTGCGGCGCGGTCGGTCCGGGCACCTCGCGGGTGGAAGACGTTGTCCTGCCGCCACTCACGGCGCGCTTGGCGGCCGAGACGAGGGCGCGAGGATCGGTGCCGCCGCCGCGCATCTCAGGCCAGCTTCAGCTCGGACTGCGCGCGCAGATGGTCGGCCTGGTGCTTGAGCACCACGCCGAGCGTGGCGCGCACGGTCTTGTCGTCGAGATCCTTTGCGCCCAAAGCCAACAGCGTCCGCGCCCAGTCGATGGATTCGGCCACCGACGGCAGCTTCTTGAGCTGCATACCGCGCAGTACGTGCACGATGCGCACCAGCTGCGCGGCGACCGCGGGCTTCAGTTCGGGCACTCGGCTGGCCAGGATGCGGCGCTCCAGATCCTCGTCCGGGAAATCGATGTGCAGGTAGAGGCAGCGGCGTTTCAACGCCTCCGACAGCTCGCGGGTGGCATTGGAGGTCAGCACCACGAACGGCTTGCGCGAGGCGCTGATGGTGCCCAATTCCGGGACCGTGACCGAGAAGTCGCTCAGCACCTCGAGCAGCAGGCCTTCGATCTCGACATCGGCCTTGTCGGTCTCGTCGATGAGCAGCACCGTGGGGTCGTCGCGGCGGATGGCCGTGAGCAGCGGGCGCGACAGCAGGAATTCCTCGGTGAAGACGTCGGCCTTGGTTTCGGCCCAATCGTTCTCCGAGGACGCCTGAATGCGCAGAATCTGCTTGGCATGATTCCACTCGTACAGGGCCCGGGACTCGTCCACGCCCTCGTAGCACTGCAGGCGCACCAGTTCCGCGCCCGCGACCTGGGCGACGGCCTTGGACAGCTCGGTCTTGCCGACACCGGCCGGACCCTCGATGAGCAGCGGCTTGCCGAGGCGGTCGGCGAGGAAAACCGAGGTGGCGGTGGCCTTGTCGGCCAGGTATCCGGTCGTGGCCAGACGCTCGATCACATCGTCGACCGACGAGAAGATCGGCTCCTGGACGGGAGGGGATATCGGAGCCAAGGGTGCTGTCCTTCCTGGAGGCGGGTGGGTCGTACGGCGTAAAACCCACCCACACCGTTGTACTACACGGGCCGAATCTGCCCGTCACCCCATACGATCCACTTGGTCGAGGTGAGTTCGGGCAGGCCCATCGGGCCGCGGGCGTGCAGCTTCTGGGTGGAGATGCCGATCTCCGCGCCGAAGCCGAACTGCTCGCCGTCGGTGAAGGCGGTGGAGGCGTTGACCATGACGGCCGCCGCGTCCACCCGGTTGGTGAATTCGCGGGCGGCCTTGAGGTCGCCGGTGACGATGGCCTCGGTGTGGCCGGTGCCCCACTGGTTGATGTGGTCGACGGCGGCGTCCAGACCGTCGACGACTTTCAACGCGATATCGAGGGAGAGGTATTCGTCGGCCCAGTCGGTGTCGGTGGCGGGCACCAGGCCCGGCAGGTCACCGTGAATGGTGACGCCCGCCTGTTCGAGGGCCGTGATCAGCCGGGGCACAGCGGTTTCCGCGATGGCGGCGTCGATGAGGACGGTCTCGGCGGTATTGCACACGCTGGGGCGGCGGGTCTTGGCATTGAGCAGAATCGCCTGCGCCATATCGAGATCCGCGTCCTGGTGGACGTAGACGTGGCAGTTGCCGGTGCCGGTCTCGATGGTCGGCACCTGGGCGTCGCGCACCACCGCGTTGATGAGACCGGCTCCGCCGCGCGGGATCACCACGTCGACGAGGCCGCGGGCCTGGATGAGGTGGGTGACACTGGAGCGGTCCTCGGCGGGGAGCAGTTGGACGGAGTCCTCCGGGAGGCCCTGTGCGGCAAGCGATTCCCGCAGCACCTCGACCAGAGCCGTATTGGAGCGCACGGCCGAGGAGGAGCCGCGCAGCAGGGCGGCATTGCCGGACTTCAGGGTGAGGCCGAAGGCGTCGACGGTGACATTCGGGCGGGCCTCGTAGACCATGCCGACCACGCCGAGCGGGACGCGGACCTGGCGGAGCTCGAGACCGTTGGGCAGGGTGGAGCCGCGGACCACATCGCCGACCGGGTCCGGGAGACCCGCGACCTGGCGCAGGCCCGAGGCGATGCCGTCGATGCGGGCCTCGGTGAGGCGGAGACGGTCGAGCTGCGCCTCGGCGGTGCCAGCGGTTTTGGCGATCTCGATGTCCTCGGCATTGGCGGCGAGGAGGCGGTCCTTGGCGGCGAGCAGTGCGTCCGCGGCGGCGTGCAGTGCGGCGTTCTTCTCGGCGGTGGTGAGTTGGGCGAGCGTGCGCGACGCAAGCCGAGCCCGGCGCGCCGCCTCGTGCACCACCGTGCGGACAACGTCCTGATCGGTGGCTGTTCCTGCTGTCATGGGTTACAGCCTAGGCCGCCCAACTCTTTGGGAGATTCTCAGGGGCTTCGCCCCCGAACCCCCCAAAAGCGGTGGCCGACGCTCGGAACTCTCGAGGGCTTCGGACCCAGACCCTCGAGAAGGAGGTCGCGAGCTCGCAGGGCTCGATTGGTAGGGGCGTCGACTTCGGAGTGGCTCGATGGGTGCGGGTTGGCCGAGGCTGGAATTCGGTGGCGTCGCCGTATTCGGATTGCCGGGAAGTCGGCGGGTGTCCGGTTTACGGTGTGGGCATGGCTGCGAGCATTCAGATGTCTTCCGGGACTGGGCGCTGGGTATTGCTCGCGACGGTGTTGGGGTCGGGGATGGCGATGTTGGATGCCACGGTGGTGAATGTGGCGTTGCCGAAGATCGCGGCGGAGTTCGGGGCGTCCATGGCGGGGTTGCAGTGGACGGTCAATGCGTACACGTTGACGTTGGCGGGGTTGATTCTGCTCGGGGGGTCGTTGGGGGATCGGTTCGGGCGGCGGAAGATCTTTCTGGTGGGGGTGGTGTGGTTCGCTGTCGCGTCGGCGTTGTGCGGTGCGGCGCAGGATATTTCGATGCTGATCGCGGCCCGCGCGCTACAGGGGGTGGGTGGCGCGCTGCTCACGCCCGGGTCGCTGGCGATCATTCAGGCCTCGTTCGCGCCGGAGGATCGGGCCAAGGCCGTGGGGGCGTGGTCGGGGCTCGGCGGGGTCGCGGGGGCCATCGGACCGTTTCTGGGCGGCTGGCTGGTGGACGTGGCGGGGTGGCGCTGGGTGTTCCTGTTGAATCTGCCCTTGGCCGCACTGGTCATCGCGGTGACGATCCGGCACGTGCCCGAAACCTTCGACGAGGAGGCCACCGGGAAATTCGATGTGCTCGGGGCGGTATTGGCGGCGCTGAGCCTCGCCGGAATCACCTACGCGCTCACCGAGGCTCCGGAAGAACACGCGAATATGCCGCTCGTGGTGAGCAGCGCGGTGGCGGGTGTCGCGGCGGCCGTCGCCTTCGTGGTGGTGGAGCGCCGCCGCTCCGCGCGCCAACGCGAGCCGCACGCCATGCTGCCCGTCGATGTCTTCGCCTCCAAGCAGTTCACCTCCATCAACCTGGTCACCTTCGTCATGTACGGGGCGATGGGCGTGGTGTTCTTCCTCCTGGTCCTCACGCTTCAGGTCGTCGCGGGCTTCGATCCGATCGCGGCGGGCACGGCCATGCTGCCCATCACCGTCCTCATGCTCCTGTTCTCCGCCCGCGCGGGAGCCCTCGCCCAGCGCATCGGACCGCGCCTGCCCATCACCGGCGGCGTCCTGCTGACCGCCGCGGGCATGCTGCTCATGACCCGCATCGGCCCCGACACCTCCTACCTGCGCGATGTCCTGCCCGCCGCACTGGTCTTCGGCGCTGGCCTGTCCCTGGCCGTCGCACCGCTCACCGCCACCGTGCTCGCCTCGGCCTCCGAACGGCACGCGGGCGTGGCCAGCGGGGTGAACAATGCCGTCGCCCGCGCCGCCGGACTACTCTCCGTGGCCGCGATCCCGCCACTGGCAGGGCTCACCGGCGATGCCTACAACAACCTGTCGACCTTCGACAACGGCTTCCGCACGGCCTTGTTCATCTGCGTCGTCCTGATGGTGGCCGCCGCCGTACTCACCTTCCTCACCGTCCGCGACGACGCTCTGCGCACGGCGGCCCCGGCGGCCGAACCGGAGTGCAAGATGCACTGCGCCGTGGCCGGGCCGCCGCTGGAGCCGAGCGGCAAGGGCGGCTCGCCGACGCTCGACGAACACGCCTGATTCAGCGCCGCCTGGAATAGCGCGCACGCCGCTGCCGTTCACTTGGTTGCCATGTCCACAAAATGTCGATATGGTTGCCACATCCACCACCGGTGGACGCCAGTTGTCAGGAGGACGCGTGCAGTTCGGAATCTTCACGGTCGGGGATGTCACCACCGACCCGACGACCGGCCGCACCCCCAGTGAGGCCGAGCGCATCAAGGCGATGGTCGCCATCGCGCAGAAGGCCGAAGAGGTGGGCCTGGATGTCTTCGCCACCGGCGAGCACCACAATCCGCCCTTCGTGCCGTCCTCCCCCACCACCATGCTGGGCTATATCGCGGCCCGCACCGAGAAGATCGTTCTGTCCACGGCGACCACGCTGATCACCACCAATGATCCGGTCAAGATCGCCGAGGACTTCGCCATGCTCCAGCATCTGGCCGACGGGCGCGTCGACCTCATGCTGGGTCGCGGCAACACCGGGCCGGTATATCCCTGGTTCGGCAAGGACATTCGCGACGGCATTGCGCTCGCCATCGAGAACTATCAACTGCTGCACCGACTCTGGCGCGAGGACGTGGTCGACTGGGAGGGCAGGTTCCGCACCCCCTTGCAGTCGTTCACCTCAACGCCCCGCCCCCTCGACGGCGTAGCGCCGTTCGTCTGGCACGGCTCCATCCGCAGCCCCGAAATCGCCGAGCAGGCCGCGTATTACGGCGACGGCGTCTTCGCCAACAACATCTTCTGGCCCAAGGAGCACTTCCAGCGCCTGATCGGGCTGTACCGTCAGCGCTACGAGCACTACGGGCACGGCCGCGCCGATCAGGCGATCGTCGGCCTGGGCGGTCAGGTGTTCATGCGCAGGAACAGCCAAGCGGCCATCCGCGAATTCCGCCCGTACTTCGACAACGCGCCCGTCTACGGCCATGGCCCCTCGCTGGAGGACTTCATGGAACAGACGCCGCTGACCGTCGGCAGTCCACAGCAGGTCATCGACAAGACGCTGACCTTCCGCGAGAGCTTCGGCGACTACCAGCGGCAGCTGTTCCTCGTGGACCACGCCGGACTGCCGCTGAAGACCGTCCTGGAACAGCTGGATCTCCTCGGCGAAGAGGTGGTTCCGGTGCTGCGCAAGGAGTTCGCCGTCGACCGGCCCGCGCACGTCCCGGACGCACCCCTGCATCCCGCCGTGACATCCACTCGGCACTGACCACTCGATACCGAAAACACCGATATCCCAAGGAGAGAACTCATGACCACCGCCACCACCCTGACCCCCGGCACCTGGACCATCGACACCGCGCACTCCACGCTCGGCTTCGCGGTCCGCCACCTGATGGTGTCCAAGATCCGCGGCCGCTTCACCGATTTCTCCGGTCGGCTCGTCATCGGCGAGGACGGCTCCGCCAGCGCCGAGGCCGAGATTCGCGTGGACTCGGTGGCCACCGACAATCCGCAGCGCGACGCCCACCTGCGCACCGCGGACTTCTTCAATGCCGAGAGCTTCCCCACCGCCACCTTCAAGTCCACCGAATTCCGGGTCAAGGGTGAGGATTTCGAGGTCGACGGTGAATTCACCATCGCCGGTGTGACCAAGCCGGTCACCCTCCAGGTCGAATTCCTGGGCGTGAACCCGGGCATGGGCCAGGGCCCCGTCGCCGGTTTCGAGGCCACCACGGTGATCAACCGCCGCGACTTCGGCATCACCATCGACATGCCCCTCGCCGACGGCGGCGCGGTCATCGGCGACAAGATCGCCCTGACCCTCGGCATCGAGGTCGTCCAGCAGCAGAGCTGACATCCGGTCGACGCCGGTCGACAGGCCGGGGAAATCGACGATCGGACCCCGGCGGCGGACTAGCGTTGCCCACATGGCGCGGATCGTGGTGGTGGGCAGCATCAATATGGATCTGGTGACGACCGTGGGTCGGCGGCCGGAGCCCGGCGAGACCGTGGCCGGGGAGAGCTTCGCGCTGGTCCCCGGCGGCAAGGGCGCGAATCAGGCGATCGCGGCGCAGCGAGCCGGAGCCGAGGTCGAGTTCGTCGGCGCGGTCGGCACCGACCTGTTCGCCGACGACCTGGCCCGGAATCTGGGCGACGCGCAGGTCGATACCGCCCGACTGCGCTGCCTGCCCGGCCCGAGCGGGATCGCCGCCATCGTCGTGGACGGCGGCGGCGAGAACACCATCATCGTGGTGGGCGGCGCGAACGCGCGCATGACCGAGCTCACCGCCGCCGATATCGACGCCATCGCGCACGCCGACATCCTCCTGTGCCAGTTGGAGATTCCCGTCGACACCGTCGCGGCCGCCGCCCGCCACGCCCACGACCACGGCACCACCGTGCTGCTGAATCCCTCACCGGTGCGCGAGGTTCCGCCCGCGCTGTGGGCGCAGGTGGATATCGCCGTGGTCAACGAGGGTGAGGCCGAACAGCTCGGCAGCGCGTTGGCCGCGGTACCGCACGTGATCACCACCCTCGGCGGGGACGGCGCGAAGTACCGTGGCCCGCACGGCGAAACCCATTCCCACCCGGGCGTACCGGTGCAGGTCGTGGACACCACGGGCGCGGGCGACACCTTCACCGGCGCACTGGCCGCGCACTGGCACGAGGGTCCCGAGACCGCCCTCGCCTGGGCGTGCACCGCCGGAGCCCTCGCCACCACCACCCTCGGCGCGAGCGCCTCGATCCCGACCTACGAACACATCGAGCGCGCCCTCACCCGCTGACGCTCACTGCGGCGGCTGCACCCGTCGCAGGTATTCGACCAGGGTGATGAGCGAGCGCACACAGGTGCCTCGGTCGCGGGCGTCGCAGGCGGTCAGCGGCGTCTCCGGCGTGAGGTCGAGGGCATCGCGAATCTCACCGAGCGGATACTTGGTGGCCCCTTCGAATTCGTTGACCGCCACCGCGTACGGCACCCCGCGCTCCTCGAGCACGGCCAACACCTCGTCGGACTGCTCGAGCCGCCGGGTGTCCACCAACACCAGCGCGCCCAGCGCACCACGCGCCAGCTCCTCCCACAGCGGGACGAACCGGTGCTGTCCGGGCGTGCCGAAAAGATACAGCGCCAGACGGGGATTGAGCGTCACACGACCGAAGTCCATGGCCACCGTCGTGGTCGACTTGCCGGGCAGCCCGGCCATATCGTCCACGCCCACACTGGCTTCGGTGATGGTCTCCTCGGTGTGCAGCGGTTTGATCTCCGAGACGCTGCCCACGAAGGTGGTCTTGCCCACGCCGAAGTTGCCCGCCACCAACAGTTTCACCGAACGGGTGACGGTCGCGGGAACGTGGTCGATGTCGACCTCAGGCCGAGAGAGCGCGGAGCCCATTGAGTACCTCCTCCAACAGGGCCGCATCCGGTACGACTTCTACCGGAGTGGGGGATACCAGATGACCGCTGTCGAGCAGGTCGGCCGCGACGATCTTGACGACGGACGGCGGTAGGTCGAGATAGGCCGCGATTTCGGCCAGCGACAGGGCACCGCGACGGCAGACGCCCAGCACCCGCACCGCGTCCGGAGCCGACCCGGGGGTGGGCTCGCGGGCCGCGACCACCAGGGTGACCAGGTCCAGCTGCCGGGACGCGCGACTGCGGCCGCCGGTGCGTACGTACGCGCGCACCAGATCCGGATCCCGCCGCTGCCCGCTCATTGCAAGTCGCCAGCCCTCCGCTGCGACATGGAGCCCAGTTCGTGCCCGACGCGGACGGCGAGCGCGTTCATGCGGTGCGCGACCAGGCTGACATCCACCTCGGCGGTGGTGGCCACCCCGAGCAGCGCGCCCGGTCCGGCGGCGGTGATGAAGATCATGCCGCCGTCGTACTCGGTCATGTTCTGCCGCACCGTATTCGAGTTGCCGCAGAATTCGCCGAGCGCCTTGCCCAGGGAACGCAGGCCCGACGCCGCGGCGGCGAAGCGCTCGGCGTCGTCCACGCCGATCCCCCCGGTGTGCGCGATCCGTAGGCCGTCTTCGGAGAGCAGGATGGCGAAGCGCACACCCGGCATCTCCAGTTCATTGAGCATCCAAGCCAGTTTGTTGGCGCGTTCGGTCACGGCGGTGCCGGGTGTACCCATCGAGGACGTCATCCCTTCGGTGTCAACATGCGCTATCGGTGTCCAGGGTGTGCTGTCAGCGCGTGGCGGCGCGGCCGCTCTGCGAGCCGCTGTGCCAGGCCGCCGCGAGCTCGGGGCGAGCGAAACCGGTGTCGGGCTGCTCGTTTCGCGGGACGCGCCGGATGGCGGCGCTACCGCCGGTGTTCGCGCCGCCGGTGGTCCCACCCGTGGAGCTTACGGCCGCCAGCGCCGGGGCCCGGCGGCGGCGTTTGGGCAGACCGCCCTCGGTGCTCTCGCCGGTCGTGGCGGGCACGGGCTCGGGTTCGGGTTCCCGCTTCGGCTGCGGCGCGGTCGCGACCTGCGGGACGACTTCGGTTGCCGGACCGTCGAATCCGACATGGCGCGGTACGAACAGCGACTCCGGGACGAACACCATGGCCCGCATACCACCGTAGGCATTGGGTCCGTCCACGTAGACGGTGAAACCGTAGCGCCGGGCCAGGGCCGCGATACTCGGAAAGCCCACGCGCGGTGTCGGTCCGAGCTGATGGATGTCGATGGCCTTCTCACCGGCGAGCACCGCGCGCGCATCGTCCATCTGCTCGGAGTTCATCCGCACACCGGCGTCGTCGATGATGACGGTGACGCCGTGATGGCCTTCCTGGAAGCCGACATCCACATACGAGTTGGGCGGCGAATAGCGCAGGGCGTTGTCGAGAAGCGTTGCGACGGTGTGCACCAGCGGCTCCACGGCCCGGCTGATGACCACCCGGTCGAGCTGGTTGTAGCGCACCCGGGTGAAGTCACGCACACGGCCGACCGCGCCGCCGACCACGTCGGTGAGCGACTGCTGCGGCCAGCGCCGACCCGGCAGGCCGCCGGAGACGATGACGTAGGACTGCGCCTGGCGCAGCATCTGCTGCACGGAATGGTCGATGCGGGTGAGGGTCTCGTACACCTCGTCGCCGCGGTGCTCGCGCAGCGCGGTGCTGACCACCTGGCTGATATCCGCGCCGAGGCTCACCACCGAGGTGCCGAAGGAGCGCACGGCCGCGCCGGTGGCGGTGCGCGCACCCGATTCCAGTTCCGCCCGCACCGCCGCCTCGGCGCGCGCGATGTCTTGGCGCGCTTGCTCTTCGGCGTCGAGCCGGGCCTGTTCCCAGGCCTGGGTTCGGGCGTGGATCTCCTCGTCGAGCATCCGGGCGCGGGTGCGCTGCCGGATCGCGTAGGTCGCGAGCGCCCCTATGAGAGCGAGCGCGAGAACCCAGGACAGCACCAGCAGGACCACGGATAGATTCACAGCGTTCGGTCTCGCCCTTCCTCGCAGCTTGTGTCGCACCCGGAGATCCCGCTCGCGGCAGGGTATTTCATGCCGAATCCGACAATTCGAAGAGAGTAGCAGCACCGCAGCGAATCCTCGACCGTCCCGCCGAATTCGCAATTTCCGTGCACCGCACGGTGTTCCGCCGATATCAGCTGGTGACGGCGGACTTTCCGGTGTACTGGGACACCAATTCGGCCAGCTGTTCTCCGGTGCGCTCCAACGGCCCGGTGGACCGGGTGGCCAGCGACATGACGACCGCGCCCTCGACGGCGGCGACGATCGTGGTGGCCAGCGAACGGGCGGTTTCGGGCGCGACGTCCTCGGCCAGCAGGCGGGTGGCGAGAATGTCCTCCCACTCGGTGAAGGTCTCCCCCGCCACATCGGCGGCCTCCGGGGATTCGGCGCGGCCGAGCGCGGCCGCGACGATCGGGCAGCCCGCGGAGTAGTCGCTGGCGACCATGGCCTCGCGCCACATGGCCGGGTAGGCGGCGATGCAGGAGGCCAGATCGGCACCGGCGGTGAGCGTGCGAATGAGGGCGCTGGAGGCCTCCCCCGCCGCGCGGGTGGCCTCGGCGACGAGTTCGGATTTGCCGCCCGGGAAGTTCAGGTAGACCGAGCGGCGCGAGATGCCGCTGTGGTCGAGCAATTGCGCGATACCCGTGCCCGCGATGCCATAGCGACGCATGAGGTCGATGGCGCTGTCGATGAGCTTGTCCTTGGCTCCCATGAGCGCACCCCCTTGTTCTCGGCGTCGGCCGGGCCAGTCTACGGGTTGTCCTATACCAATCGGTGTACTACCGTCACACTACACCGATCGGTCTACTCCGGACCGCGAACACCGACCGAGGAAACGGGGGCCCCAGCGATGACGACCCTGCACGATCCCCTGCCGTTGGCCTGCGGCCAGGCACTGCCCAATCGAATCATGAAATCCGCCCTGAGTGAGGGCCTCGGCACCCCCGAACGCGCACCGGACGAGCGCCTGGAGCGGCTCTACCGCCGCTGGGGCGCGGGCGGGTTCGGGCTCGTGGTCACCGGCAATGTGATGGTCGACAGCCGCCACCTCGGCGAGCCGGGCAATGTGGCCATCGAGGACGAGCGGCACCTCGACGCGCTGACGAAGTGGGCGAAGGCGGCCAAGGACGGCGGCACGCCGGTCTGGGTGCAGATCAACCATCCCGGCCGTCAGGCCAATCCGCTCGCGACGCGGAACCGGCCGGTCGCGCCCTCGGCCATTGCGCTGACCATCCCCGGCCTGCCCGCGCCGCGCGCGCTGACCGAGGAGGAGATCCTCGACATCATCGCGCGCTTCGGCACGACCGCGCGGGTGGCCGAGGCCGCCGGATTCGACGGCGTGCAGATCCACGGCGCGCACGGTTACCTGGTCTCGCAGTTCCTCTCGCCGCTGTCGAACCAGCGCACCGACGCCTGGGGTGGCGACGCCGAGCGCCGCTCGCGATTCGTCATCGAGGTCGTGAGATCCATTCGGGCGCAGGTGAGTCCCGGCTTCGCCCTGGGCATCAAGTTGAACTCCGCCGATTTCCAGCGCGGCGGGTTCACCGAAGAGGAGTCGCAGGCGGTGGTCGCCCGGCTCGCCGCCGAGGCCGTGGACCTCATCGAGATCAGCGGCGGCAGTTACGAATCCCCCGCCATGATGGGCCGCCCGCGCACGGTCGGCGCGAGCACGAAGGCGCGCGAGGCGTACTTCCTGGATTACGCGGAGACCGTGCGCCGTATCGCCGGTACCACGCCGATCGCGGTGACGGGTGGTTTCCGATCGCGGGCGGCCATGTCCGAGGCCGTCGACTCCGGCACCTGCGATGTGGTGGGCCTGGGCCGTCCCGCGGCCGTATTCCCCACGGCCGCCGGGGATCTGCTCACCGGCCGCACCGAGGCGCTGCGCCCGCCGCACATCACCCTGGGACTGCCGCCGCGTTTGGCCGCCAATGGGAACCTCAAAGCTTTCGACGGCGCACTCGATTTGCAGTGGCACACCGATCAATTGCATTTGATCGGGGCGGGCGCGGACCCGGATCCGCGGCGCTCGCCGTGGCGTACCGCCGTGAACATGATCCGTCACCACGGGGTGGAGTCGTTTCGCCCCAAGCGATCCCCCGCGTCCCGTAGCGAGGCCGACAAGTTGGCGCGCAAGTTCCGTCGTGAGCGCGCGGTGGGCCGCTATGTCATGAATCCCACGGTCCGTGCCCTGGATCGGATCGGCGTGCGCACCGCGCTCGCCGCCGAGATCGAGACCATCGGCCGCAAATCCGGTGCGCCGCGCCGGGTTCCGGTGTCGGTGCTCTTCGACGACGAGGGCGCGTGGATGATCTGCCAGCACGGGCTGCGCTCGGGCTGGGGTCGCAATATCAGCGCCAATCCGAATATCCGCGTGCGCCAGGGCGACCGGTGGCGCACCGGCGTCGCCGAACTGCTGCCCGACGACGATGTGGTGGCCCGCGCGCGCACCTTCGCCCCGCATCCGGCGCTGGCGCCACTGGCCCGCACCATGTTCGCCGCACTGGAGACCACTCCCGTTACCGTGCGCGTCACCTTCACCGATCAGGATGTAGCTGTCCGAACCACATCCCGGTGAACACCGCGACGGCGGTCGTTCGATACCAGTGCATCGAACGACCGCCGTCGTGTCTCACAGGTCGGGGCGCACCAGAATCTGGATGTGATCGTCCGGATCGCGCAGCGATTCGATGGCTCCCGCCACCCCGTCCAGGCCGACCTCGTCGGTGATGAGCGAGGCCGCGTCGACCGTGCCGTCGGCAATGCGGTGCAGCGTCTTGGCGTACTCCTCGTGCGGGTAGACCATGCACATCTGCAACGAGATGTCCTTGTAGATACCGACTATGGGCCGAATGACGTCATCGGTCATGACCGCGCCGATCTGCAGGATCTTGGTTTCGCGCGGGCATTTGTACATGAGGTCGTTGAGCAGTCCGGGCACCGAGGCGCACACCCACATGTGCAATTGCTGGCCGGGCGAGGACATCTCCCGCCACACCTCGAGCGGCTCCTCGGCCGAGGGGTCCACCACCCGGTGCGCGCCCAGCCGCAGCGCGGCCTCCCGGCGCAGCTTGGACGGGTCCGAGGCGACGATCGGCGCGACTCCGCGTTCGACCAGCGCCGCCACCGCGCCCAAACCGACGGGGCCGCAACCGATCACGACACCCGTACCCTCCGGGCCGATGCCGGTGCGGGCCACATTGCCGAAGCCCACCGCGAGCGGTTCGGTCATGGCGGCGACATGCGGCGGCACATGATCGGGAATGGGTTCCAGGGCCATGGCCTGCAACACCATGCGCTCGCCGTAGCCGCCCGGGAAGTCGTTGGAGTAGCCGACACCGTGGATGCCACCGGCGGTGTCGAGGGCCCAGGGCAGCGCGACCACGTTCTGCCCCTCGACGAACGGGGTGTCGGGCCCCGCGCCGATCACGCGGGCCGCGAGTTCGTGGCCCATCACCAGGTCGCGGTGCGGATCGAACAGGAAGGTCGGCACCCCACTGTCGCGTGAGGCCTGAAGGAACTCGTCGGTGTAGTCGAGGGCCTGCTTGTCCGAACCGCACACGCCGCAGGCGATGGTCTCCACCAGCACCTGCCCCGGCCCGGGTACGGGCTCGGGCACCTCGTCGACGACGAGCTTCCGATTGCGCATGACTACCGCGCGCATGATCAGCTCCCTTCCGTACCGGGCTGCATGGCGGCGGCCAGGGCCTGCCCGTGCCGTTCGAAGGCCGCCTCCACCCCGGCGCGCATACCGGACATGAGCCGTTCGCTGTTGGCATTGGCCCAGTCCAGCGAGGCCACCCGATTGCGATTGGCCCGGGTGAAGTGCGGAATGACGTGTTCGGCGAAGAGCCGCGCCGAGCGCTGGGTGGCGTCCCAGTCGGCGACATTGAGTCCGAGCACGAGGAAGGTCCCGAAGCCGCCGGACTGTTCGGTGAGCGCCTCGATGGCGGCGATGGCGTCGTCGGGGGTGCCGATGGTGGCGCGGCCGAAGGCGGGAAAGCCCGGGCCGGTCCACTGTTCGACGGCCTCGGCGGCGGTATCGCCCCACGGTACCGACATGCCGCTGAGCCGTTTGATGTAGTCCACGAGATGCCCTACGCCCCATTCGGCTTCGCGCCGCGCCTGCTCACGGGTCTCCGCGATGTGCATGGGCGCGACCAGCCGCCAGGTGGCGCGGTCCACCCGGTGGCCGTTGTCGGCCATGGTCTGCTCGTAGACCTTCCAGTTGGGCAGCAGCGCCTCGTAGCCGCTGGGATCGGAGGCGGCCAGGGAGAGCAGGCCCGCGCCGTGGCGTCCGGCGAGCACCGCGCCGGAGGGCGAGATCGTGGACGCCACAGCCATTTCCAGGCCGTTCTGCTGGTACGGCAGCAGTTGCAGACGCGCTTCGTCGAGTTCGAACCAATCCGATTTGGCGGTCACCACGTCACCGCGGAACAACTGCACGAGTACGTCCATGGACTCGTGCATCATGTCGCGCTGGCGAGGCTGCGGTACACCCATCATCGATGCGTCGGAGGCCAATTGCCCCGGGCCGATGCCCATCATCAGGCGGCCCTTGGTGAGATGGTCGACCAGGCACAGCCGATCGGCCAGCATCATGGGCTGGTGGTAGGGCAGCGAGTTCACGCCGGTGCCGAGCCGAATGTGGGTGGTGCGCTGGGCGGCGGCGGCCAGGAACACCTCGGGGGCGGCGATGATCTCCATACCGGCCGAATGATGTTCTCCCACCCAGGCTTCGGCGTAGCCGAGTCGGTCGGCCAGTTCCACCAGTTCCAGGTCACGCTGGATCTGCAGGGTCGGGTTGCCGTTCAACGGGTGATACGGCGCTATGAAGAAGCCGAACCGGGTGGGTCCGGACGCGGTGGGCTGATTCAATTTTCGACGCTCCTTTGCGCGTATGCAGTTGTGGGTGCGGCTCAGCGGCTCAGCCGCGGGCCCATTCGTGGCCCCAGTAGCTGTCGGCGGTCATCTCTTCCGCGACGTAGTCGGGGCCGACGAGCATGCCCTCGCAACCGAATTCGAGATCCCAGCCGCCCGGCGTACGGACGTAGAAGCTGATCATCTTGTCGTTGGTGTGGCGGCCGAGGGTGGAGGACAGGTGGTATCCGGCCTTGGTGACGCGGTCCAGCGCGCGGCCGACATCGTCGAGGGCCTCGACCTCGACCATGACGTGCACGATGCCCGGGCCGTCGGGGCGGCTGCCCGGAATGAGGGCGAGGCTGTGGTGGCGGGCGTTCACGCCCATGAAGCGGATCCAGATGGGATGCTCCGGCGGGCCCACCCGGAACGAGCCGCGGGAGGCGAAATCCAGGACCTCCGTGTAGAACCGGCGCGCCGCCTCGATATCGGGCACCGGCAGCACCACGTGTCCGAGGCCGAGATCGCCGTTGACGAACCGCGCACCGTACTTGGTGAGCACGGGGCTGTGGTCGAGCAGCGGGCCGTGGAACACCTCGATGGTGAAACCGGCCGGGTCGGTGAAGCTGATCGCCTCCTCGACGTGCCGGTTGGCGGCCTCGGCGAGCGACAGCGCCGTCACCGCGACACCGGCCTTCTCCAGGGTTTCGCGCACCAGCCCCAGCGACCTGCCGTCGGCGACCTGCCAGCCGACCGCGAGCACCGCGTCCCGGTCACCGGGTACCAGTTCGAAGCGGTAGGTGTGCTCGTCGGTGCGCAGGTAGATCGATTCCGGGTTCGGTCCGGAGCCCTCGGCGAAACCGATGGTGTCGAAGGCGAATTCGCGCCAGGCGTTCGCATCGGCGATCTGGGCTCGGACGTAGCCGAGTGAGCTGAAGGCGGGCATGGTTACTCCTCGCGGATATCAGGAATAGGTGACGGAGACGTCGTCGGTGACCGGAACGGCCTGGCAGGCGAGGACATAGCCGTCGGCCAGATCCTCGTCCTCAAGAACTTCGTTGCGCCGCATGGACACTTCGCCGGAGACCACGCGGCACACGCAGGCGCTGCACGCGCCCTCCTTGCACGAGTACGGCGCGTCGAGTCCCTTGGCCAGCAGCACATCGAGGAGGGTCTGCTGGCGCGGCCAGGTGATGTCGTGCTCGGTGCCGTCGAGTTCGACGTGCGCGGTGGCATTGTCACCGGCCGCTGCGGCGGCCTCGAGGTCGAGGGGCTGTTCGGTGTCCTCGAACGGATTCCCGGCCAGGGAGACGAATTTCTCCATGTGCACCCGGCCGCGCTCCGCGCCGAGCGCGGACATGGCCGCGCCCACCGCGTCCATGAACGGGCCGGGACCGCAGACGAAGACCTCCCGGCCCGCCCACGGATGTGCCACCGCGGCAAGCTGTTCCACGGTCGGCAGGCCCTGCACGGATTCGAGCCAGTGCCATACAACCAGCCGATCCGGATGCGCGGCGGCGAGTTCGGCGAGTTCGCTGGCGAAGATCACCGATTCGGCGTCGCGATTGGCGTAGAACAGCGTGATCCGGCCGGTGCCCTCGGCCAGCACGGCTTTCAGGATGGACAGCACGGGAGTGATGCCGCTGCCCGCGCCGAACAGCAACAGGTCGGTGTCGAGCGAGCTCGGGGTGAACAGCCCGGCGGGCGGCAGCACCTCCAGGGCCATGCCCTCGGCGGCGTTGTCGCACAACCAGTTCGAGCCGTAGCCCTCGGGGGTGCGCTTCACGGTCACCTTGAGCGGCCCGCCCTCGTGCGGTGCGCTGGACAGCGAATAGCAGCGACTCACCGAACCGGTCAGGTCGCTGGGAATGCGCAGGGTCAGGAACTGCCCGGGCTGGTAGCCGAATCGTTCGGCGTGCGCGGCGTCGGGCGCGAGCTCGAGCGATACCGCGTCGTGCGTCTCGCGCACCACACGCACCACGCGCACGCTGGCGATCTCACTCGCTCGCGCCGCCGTCCGCGGCTCGAGCTCCGTCACCGTTGCCATCCGTTTCCTCAGTTCCGTTCCCGTGCTGTCTATTTCGAGTCGCGTAAACGCGGAATTGGTCGCTGGCGCGCCGCGGCGGCGCGGGCGCGCCCGGCTAGGCCAGCGTGCGACCGCGCGTGCGGACATCCACCTCGCGCGTGCTCACATCCAGTTCGCCCGCCTCGACCGCGGCGTCGATACTGGCCCGCAGGGCGTGGCAGGTGTGCGAGCGCGACCCCCGCCCCGCCAGTTCGTGGCAGGCGGCCATGGCCGCGATATTCCACTGCACGCTGGTGTGCTGCGGGCTGAACTTCTCCGCCAGCACGCACGTCCCGCAGGACCGGCACGAAACCTGTTCCATGGCAATCGCTCTCAGAATGGCGCGGTCGCGCCCTTGGCCAGATTCTCGGCGACCTCGGCCTCCCAGGCGGTGACCGCGCGGGTGGTGTCCACCTCGAATTCGAAGCGGGCGGTCATCTCCTCGGTCACGTCCGCGGCGTCGGTGTAGAACTGCTCGTACCACCGGCGCAGCTGGTAGACCGGCCCGTCCTCCTCGCACAGCAGCGGATTGTTGATGCGCGACTTGCGCTTCCAGATGTTCGCGTCCTGTTCGAAGCCCTTGCCCAGGCCATTGGCGAACTTGTTGGCGATGTCGACCGCCTGCTCCGCGGGCACCCCGGTGGGCTTCTTGACGATCGCGCCGTACATGAGCATGAAGCGGTTCTCGGAGATCGGGTAGTGGCAGTTGATGAGGTAGCCCTCGACCGTCAGCCCGGCGCTCTCGCTGCGCAGGTAGTCGATCATGTAGGACGGTCCGTAGTAGGACGCCTCCGAGTGCAGAACGTTCTTGCCGCCCAAGGCTTTCGCGGTCTCGCCCATCATGTCCTCGCGCGAGATGGAGGTCATGTACTGGCTGGCTGTGTGGCCCTCGAAGACGTTCTTGAAGAAGGTCGGGAAGCCGTAGTGCACGTAGAAGAAGTGCGCCATGTCGACGACATTGTCGATGACCTCGCGGCAGTTGGCATCCACGATCATGGAGTTCCAGGTCCAGTCGGTCCACTCGTCGCTGAACGCGCCCTCGATACGCGGAATCGCCAGTTCTGCGGGCGGCCGCTTGTTCTCCGGGTCGTTCCAGACGAACAGCTGCCGGTTCTCCTCCATGGTCGGCCACGCCTTGGTGCGCGCCAGCGGCGGCACCCGCCGCGCGTAGGGAATGCCGGTGCACTTGCCCTTGCCGTTCCAGCGCCAGTCGTGGAACGGGCAGGCCAGGGAGTCACCCTTGACGGTGCCGTCGGCGAGATTGCCGCCCATGTGCGGGCAGTAGGCGTTGAGCACATTGAGCGTGCCGTCGGCGGCGGCGAACACCACCAGTTCGGTGCCGAAAGCCGTGACGGTGTGCGGCTTTCCATCGCGGAAGGAGTCGGCGAGACCGAGGCAGTGCCAGCCGCGCGCGAACCGCGTGGGCGGCGCGCCCGCGTCGATCACTCGCACCTCACTGTCCATGGTGGTCATGTGAATTCCTCTCGGAGAAGCGTTGTTGTCGATGGTTGCGGCCGGTGTGAGGGCGGCGACAGCCGAGTCCCACTGGCCGGGAGGTAGCTACTGGTGTGCGAGACGGCGGCGCTACCGCTCGGCCAGCCGCCCGAAGCCCGCGCGGTAGAACAGCAGCGGCGTCGCCTCGGAGTGTTCGTTCAGGCCGGTCACCCGGGCGATGACAATGGTGTGGTCGCCGCCGTCGACCTCGTCGTGCAGCTCGCAGTCGATGGTGGCGAGCGCGCCGGTGAGCAGCGGTGAGCCATTGTCCGACGGCGTCCAGTCGACCCCCGCGAACTTGTCCGCGCCGGGTCGGCCGAGCTGGCGGCAGAGCTCGTCCTGATGGTCGGCCAGGATGTTCACGCAGAAGCGCCCCGCCCGCCGAATGCGCGGCCAGGTCGTGGACGTGCGCGCGGGGAAGAAGCTCACCAGCGGCGGCTCGAGCGACAGGGACGCGAAGGACTGGCACGCGAAGCCGACGGGCTCCCCGTCGTCAAGAGCGGTAATCACCGTCACCCCGGAGCAGAAGCGTCCCAGTACGGCTTTGAAGGCCGCCGCGTCGATCGCACGAGCCTCGTCGAGAGCCGGTTCCACGGCACCTCCTATTTCGATCCGAAATATCGCTGCTAGTCATAACAGCAGGTGGGGCGCGGGAAGCGTCAAGATCCGGGTTCGGTCAGCGAGACACGAATCCGTGGAACATACGTAGTTCTCCCGATTTCTCCGTATGTGCGCCAGGGCACTGTGATGGGTAGCACACGGTCCGAAACAGGCACATGCCTAATCGGCATAGTCCTAGACTGGACCCGAACCAACGGAGGTACCCATGTCCGTCGCCCTGCTCTCCCCGGCGGAGTCTCGAAACCCCATGCGCGCCAAGGATTCCCGCAACACCACCGGCGACGTCCCGGTTTCGATGATCGAGCGCATGACGCTCATCCTGGACGCCTTCGACGCCTCCACCCCGACCCTCACCCTGCTCGGCCTGGTGGAGCGCACCGGACTGCCGCGCTCGACGGTCCACCGCATTCTCGACCAGATGATCAAACTGCGCTGGCTGGCGCACACCTCCGGCGGCTACCGACTCGGTATGCGCGCCCTGGAACTGGGCGGACTCACCGCCGACCACAACGAGATTCGCGATGCCGTCAGCCCGCTGCTGCACGAACTGAGCCAGCGCACCGGCATGGTCGGCCACCTCGCGGTGCTCGACGGCCGCGATGTGGTGTACCTGGACAAGGCCGGTGGCCGGTTCGCCGCCAGCCTGCCCACCCGCCTGGGCGGCCGAATGCCCGCGCACGCAACGGGTGTCGGCAAGGCCATGCTCGCCTGTCTGGAGCCCAATATCGCCGAGGCGGCGGTGCGGGCGCGGCTGCCGCGGCTGACCCCGCGCACCATTTGCGACGCGGAGGCGCTCAGCCGCGAACTCCAGCAGATTCGGCTGCGCCAGGGCGTCGCCATCGACCGCGAGGAGGCCGTCGTCGGAATCGCCTGCGTGGCAGCGCCATTGCGCGGACGCGGCACCGCTCCGGCCGCCATCTCGCTGTCGGGCCGCGCCGATGCCATGAGCTTCGACCGCCTCGCGCGGGTGGTGCTCGAGGTGGCGCACGAGGCCGGTCGCACCCTGTTCCCGCGCCGCGCCCACTGGCGCTGACGCGAGCCGGGGTAGATTTCAGTGATGACCGATGGCGCTTCCGCGCGGGCCGGGCAACCGGAGGCCGCGCCCGCCGACGGGGACCGCCCCGAACTGCCGACCACCGCCTGGGCCGTCCTCGGAATGCTGTCGCACGCCGATGAATTGTCCGGCTACGACCTGAAGAAATGGGCGGACTGGAGTCTCCAGTTCTTCTATTGGAGCCCGTCTTTCAGTCAGATCTACGCCGAACTCAAACGCCTCGAGAAACACGGCTACGCGGTCTCGCGCACCGTTGTCTCCGAGGACGGTATGCGCGGAAAGCGCATGTACGCCATTACCGAATCCGGTCGCAAGGCCGCATCCCACTGGGTGAACAATTCACCGGTGGAACCGCCCGTGCTGAAACACAGTGTGATGCTGCGGGCCTGGCTCGGCCACCTGGCGGAGCCCGACCGGATGCGCGAAATCCTCACCCAGCACATCGATTACGCGGAGACCATGCGGCGGCGCGCCCAGGCCGACGCCGACGGCGCGGAAGTCAATCCGGATTGGGCCTATCCCAGCGCCGTATTGCGCTGGTGCGTACGCCATTACGAGGCGGAGCGGGAATTCGCTCAGGATCTGCTCGCGGACCTCGACAAATTGGCGCGAAAGCGTAGCCGCCGAAAAGGTGCCGGGAAGCAGAATTCCAGCAATTCCCACTGACCGGACTCGGTTATTCTCGGCGGTCTCGGGATATGACACGGTTCACGCCATCGTGTAACTACCCCTTTGGAGGACGCGTTATGTCCACCTCCGTCGAACCCACGGCGTCTCCCGACGTCGGCGATGAGGACACCGGCCGTCTCGACGGCGCATCGAAGTTCCGCATTTTCTCCGTCCTCGCGGTGATCGTCTTGTTCACCGAGGTCGCGCCCATGCAGTACGTCATGGTGTCGGCGGCGCTGCGGCAGATCGCGCCCACCTTCCCGACCCAGGGCGCGAACCTCAACTGGGCCATCATCATCTTCGGCGTCATCGGCGCCGCCAGTTCGCCGCTCATCGGCAAACTCAGCGATATCTACGGCAAGAAGCGGATGTTCCTGGTCTGCGGCGTGCTGTTCATGATCGGCTGCGTCATCTGCGCGGTCACCAGCGATTGGCTGCTGTTCCTGGTCGGTCGCGGCCTACAGGCCACCGCCATCGCGACCGCGGTGATCTCCTACGGTCTCATTCGCGATCTCATGCCGCGCCATCTGGTTCCGGTCGGCATCGGCGTGGCCGCCACCGGCCTGGGCGTCTCGGCGCTGGCCGGTCCGCTGCTCGGCGGCTGGATCGTGGAGCACAACAGCTGGCGGGCCATCTTCTGGTTCCTGTTCGTCTTCACCGTGGTCATGATTCCGCTGGTGATCGTCGTGGTGCCGGAGTCGAAACTGCGTGTGCCGCAACGCCTCGACGTGATCGGGGCAGTACTGCTGGGCGCGGGCGCGGTGCTGACCCTGGTGTACCTGGACAACGGCCAGAACTGGGGGTGGACCGAACCGACCTCGCTGGCCTACCTCATCGGCGGTCTGGCCCTGCTGGCGCTGTTCCCCGTGGTGGAGCTGCGGGTCAAGCAGCCGATCATGGATATGAAGCTGCTGTTCACCCCTCGGGTGAGCGTGGTGCTGTTCATCGCGCTGTTGGCCTCGTTCATGATCGGCTACCAGTCCTACGCCGTCGGGTACATGACGCAGTCGCCGCCGGAGGCGACGGTGGTGAGCGAAATCGAAACGGCCACCTGGGATCAGGTGAAGGCCGGAGCCATGCAGCAAGCCCAGGCCCAGGCGGAGGCCGCCGCCAAGGCGCAGCTGCCGCCGGGTGTCGAACTGCCGCCCGGGTCGGTCGTGGTGCCCGAGGAGGCGGTGTTGTCGCAGCTGCCGCCGAATATGGTCGGCGTGCAGATGAATCCGGGCTACAGCTACGGTGACGGCTTCAGCCTGCTGAAGTTTGCGACCCATATCGCGCTCGCCCAGGCGGTCATCGCCATGATCTTCGGCCTCGTCGCCGGATTGTGGATTCGCCGCTCCGGCGCGCGAGCCCCGCTCATTCTGGCGCTGGTCATCTTCGTCGGCGCGGCCGTGGCCTATGCGGCGCTCGGGCACGGCTGGGTGACGCTCACCCTGATCAGCGCGGTCTTCGGTGTCGCGTTCGGCATCTACTACGCGGCCACACCGAATCTCATCGTCGAGGCGGTGCCCGCCGAACAGCAGGGTGTCAGCGCGGGCATGCTGGGCGTCATGCAGGCCATGGGTGTGGCCATCGGTTTGGCGGTGGCGACCGCCTTCCTGCACGCCAATCCGGTGCGGGCGGATGTGACGGTGACCGGCACGCCCACGGTCACCCAGGACATTCCGCTGCTGTTCGCCGACCGCGGGTACGAGATCACCTTCTGGTTCATCGCGGGCACTTCGCTCATCGCACTGCTCGGCGCGATCTGGATGAAGCACGGCCGCACCCCCGCCACCGGCGGCACGGCCTACTGAAAGGCCCGCAACCGACAGACCCACAACTGAACAACAACCGAATAGTCGACGGCCCGGAGGCACCCTCTCCTCCGGGTCGTGGCGCGTCCGGTGAGCGGGACCTGACCTCGCTGTTCTCCGACGAACATATTTCTATTTGAAATAAGGAGGTGGTCGACGATGACCGGTGAACTCGACTCGATCGCGGACGCGGTGGCCGCGATCGCGCGCGGCGGCATGGTGCTCGTGGTGGACGACGAGAACCGCGAGAACGAGGGCGATCTCGTGCTCGCCGCCGAGAAGGCGACCCCGGCGAATATCGGCTTCCTGGTGCGCCACACCAGCGGCGTGGTGTGCGTGCCGATGGCGGGCGAGGATCTGGACCGACTGCTGCTGCCGCCCATGACGGCGGTGAACCAGGACCCCAAGGGCACGGCGTACACGGTGTCGGTGGACGCGGTATCCGGTGTGAGCACCGGGATCTCGGCCGCCGACCGGGCGCACACCATGCGGCTGCTGGCCGATCCGCGCACCACCGCCGAGGAGCTGTCGCGGCCGGGGCACGTCTTCCCGCTGCGCGCGAATCCCCGTGGGGTACTGGGCCGTCCGGGCCACACCGAGGCCGCGGTGGACCTGGTGCGGTTGGCCGGGCTGCGCCCCGCCGGGGTCATCGCCGAGGTGGTCAACGACGACGGGTCCATGGCCCGGCTGCCGGAACTGCTGGCGCTGGCGCGCGAGTTCGACCTGCCGATCATTTCGATCGCCGATCTCATCGAGTATCGAAAAGGCCTGGAGCACGGTATTTCTCGCGTGGTCGAGACGCGGTTGCCGACGCCCGCCGGGAACTTCCAGGTGATCGGATACGCCGACGAGCACTCCGGGGCCGAGCATCTCGCGCTCGTCTACGGCGAGCCGTCCGGCGACGACGTCCTCGTTCGGGTGCACTCGGAGTGCCTGACCGGCGATGCCTTCGGGTCGCTGCGCTGCGATTGCGGCGAGCAGCTCGAGTCCGCGCTGGAGGCGGTGGCCGAGGCGGGGCGCGGCGTGGTGGTCTATCTGCGCGGGCAGGAGGGACGCGGGATCGGACTGCTGAACAAGTTGCGCGCCTACGAATTACAGGACGACGGTGCCGATACCGTGGACGCCAACCTCCAGCTCGGCCTGCCCATCGACGCCCGCGACTACGGTGCGGCGGCGCGCATGCTCGCCGATCTCGGGGTGCGCTCGGTGCGGCTGCTCAGCAACAACCCCGCCAAACAATCCGGCTTGGAGGCGTACGGCATCGCGGTCGTGGGCCGAATCCCCTTGCAGACCAAGCCGACCGAACACAATGTGCACTACCTGCGCACCAAGCGTGACCGTATGCGCCATCAGCTCACCGAGGTCGATACCGCCGTCGGCTACCGCTGAGCGGTGGCCAGCACCGCCTCGATCCGCGCGGCCATGGCGCGTCCGGCGGCGTGCAGCGGTTCCGCCGACCGGAGTGTGCGGCTCAGGACGAACGCGCCCTCCAGGGCGGACAGTACCGCGAGAATCAGCTCGCGGGCAGCCGCCGCACCCAGCCCTCGGCGCGTGAAATAGCTTGTGCCCTCGTCGATCCAGGAGCCGATGACCTCGGCGGCGACCGCGCGCAGATCCGGTTCGCTGTCGGAGATCTCCCCCGCCACCGTGCCGACCGGGCACATATTCATCCAGCCGCTCTGCTCGATGGTCTCCGCGGCCGCCTCGAACGCGGCGGGCACCGCCACGCGCAGGTCCTCGTGGGGGTCCATGAGCAGCGGCAGCAGCTGGATATATGCCGCACCCGATGTGCGCAGCGCCTCCGCCGCGATCTGCGGCTTGCCGCCCGGGAAATGGTGGTACAGCGACCCCATGGGCGCACCCGAGGCGGCGGTGATCTGTTTGACGGTGATCGCGCTGTAGCCCTGGGTGCGCATGAGCTCCGCCACCGCCGTGACAAGGCGTTCGCGGGTGGTGGTTGACATCTTCTCACTCACCCCACCAGACTAGAGAAAACGCGCTAGAGCGTTTGCTCTATGGGAGGAGTGTTATGCCCTCGGTCGATATTCCCGCAGGTCGGATCCACTATGTCGAGCGCGGTGCGGGCCCTGCGGTGGTGCTGTTGCACGGATTGTTGATGAATCACACGATCTGGGATCCGGTGCTCGACCGGTTGCCCGAGGGGTTTCGGTACGTGCTGCCGGATCTGCCGCTGGGCGCGCATTCGGAGCCCATGCGGCCCGGTGCCGATCTGAGCCTGCGCGGGTTGAACCAACTCATCGCCGATTTCCTGGCCGCGCTGGACCTGCGCGATGTGACGCTGGTGCACAACGATTGGGGCGGTGGGCTTTTCCTCACCGCGTACGGGCTGGACGAGCGCGTCGGCAGGCTCATCGTCACGCCCTGCGAGGCGTTCGACAACTTCCCGCCGGGACTGCCGGGGAAGACGGCCATTCTGGCGTCGGCGCTGCCGGGCGGAATCTGGTTGGCGCTGAAGCAGATGCGGGTGTCGTGGCTGCGCAGTTCGCCGCCCATGTTCGGCTGGATGGCCAAGCGGCCGCTCTCCGACGAAATGGTGCGCGGCTGGACCGAACCCGGGCTGCGCGATCGGCGCATTCGCCGGGATGTCCTGTCCTACAGCCGATCTCCACGCCCCAAGGCCGAACTCATCGCCAATACCGAAGCGCTGCGGCGCTTCTCCGGCGACGCGCTGATCCTGTGGTCCTCGGCGGACAAGGTGATGCCCCGCGAGCACGGGCGGCGGCTGGCCGAACTGCTACCGGGCGGACGGCTCATCGAAATCGACGATGCCTACGTGCTGTCCATGCTCGACCGGCCCGACGCCGTGGCCGAGGCCATGACGTTGTTCCTCACGGGAGCCGCTGCTCACTGAGCCACTTGCGGCCCCGGGTGGCGCTGGCGCGCGCGAGCCAGGCGTCCTGCACCACCTCCGTCAGTTCCTGCACCGACAGCTCGCCGATGCGGCTGCCGCGCAACAGGACCGAGAGATGGCCGTCGAAGTGTGGGGTGGTGAAGAACGGCGAATCCTCGTCCTGGGTCAGGGCGAGTTTGTCCGAGGCCGACGGTACCCAGAAGATGATCACGTCGTCGTAGCGTTCACCGGTCACCGGATCGACGGCGTCCTTGCTGGGCGTTCGAAAGTAGATGAAGGACTTGCCCCCGACCTGATAGATCGGATTGCCCTTCGGCCCGTGCAGCCGCGTGACATGCGGCATCGCCTGGGCGAGTTCGTGCACGTCGTCGAGGCGGGCACGGCGCTTTCTGCTCGGCACGCGACCGAGTCTAGGTGAGCCCGCGATCACCGCGCCGCAGCTCGGCGGCGAATCCCTCAGGGAAGGCCGCGGCCTCGGCGACCGCCGCCACCAGGGCGTCCAGATCAGCGAACTCCGCGTGGAACTGCGTTTCGGTCACCCCGGCCCGCCGACACAACTCCGCGACCGTGAGCCCAGCGCGCCCCTGGGAATCGATGAGTTCACGGGCGGCGGCCAACAGCGCCGTGCGCCGCTCGACCCGACGCTGTCGCGCGGAGATCCCGGGGCGTGCTCGTCCTGCGGCCACCACCCGAGACTACGCCGGGTCGCCCCGAGGCCCCGGTAATGCACACGACGCATCACCGAAACGCCGATTTCGGGCAATCGTGCGGTGCGCCCGCTGTTCAGGGGCCGACGATGTGTAAGCGGCGGCACAGCGCGCTTACCATACGGCCACGAGCTGGTTTTATGGCCGGGGCGCTGGCTCGAGGGCAGGCGATCGCTTAGGTTGGGGCCATGGCGCGGCGTGTCACCGGAAACCTTCCCGCCGAGGTCACCAGTTTCATCGGCCGCCGCGATGAGCTGGCTACCGCGAAGCGGCTGCTGCCCTCGACTCGGGTGTTGACCCTGCTCGGCCCGGGCGGCATGGGTAAGACCCGGCTGTCTCGGCAGGTCGGGCAGGTGGTGGCGCGGGCGTTTCCGGACGGCGTGTGGCTGGTGGAGCTGGCCGATGTGCAGGATCCGAATCTGGTGACGTTGAGTGTGGCCGAGGCGCTGGATCTGCGCGACGAGACCACCGCGCCGCTGCCCCGGTTGACCGAATTCCTCGCCGACAAGCGGCTTTTGATCATTCTCGACAATTGCGAGCACCTGATCGACGCGTGCGCCACGCTGGTGGGGCGGATCATCGCGACCACCCCCGATGTGCGGGTGCTGGCGACCAGCCGGGAGGTGCTGGGCATTCCGGGCGAGCAGGTGATGCCGGTGCCGCCGCTGCCGGTGCAGCAGGCCGCCGCGGGCGAGGACAGCGATGCCATGCGGCTGTTCATCGAACGCGCCACCGCCGCCAATCCCGGATTCAGCCCGACCCCGGGCAATCGCGCCACCCTCGCCGAGATCTGCCGTCGACTCGAGGGGATGCCGCTGGCGCTGGAGTTGGCCGCGCTGCGGTTGCGCATGTTCACTCCGGAACAGATCCTGGCGCGCCTGGACGACACCATGGAGCTGTTGAGCGCCGGGCCGCGGACCGCGCCGCAGCGGCAGCAGACCATCGAGGGCGCCATCCGGTGGAGCTACGACCTGTGCACCCCGGCCGAACAGCTGCTGTGGCAACAGCTTTCGGTCTTCGCGGGCGGCTTCGACATCGATGCCGCCGAGGCGGTGTGCGATCTGGGCGGGGCCTCGCTGATGGAGGCGCTGACCGGGCTGGTGGACAAATCGGTGCTGACGCCGCGCTACGACGACGAGGTGGGCCGGTACTCGATGCTGGAGCCCATCCGGCAGTTCGGGGCCGACCGGCTGGCCGAGCGCGGCGACGAGGCGGCGGCGCGGACCCGCCACCGCGAGCACTACCGCCAGCTCGCGCTGCGCGGCCAGACCGCCTACTGGACGGGCGAGGACGTGGTGTGGTTCAAGGACCTCACCCGCGAGCACGCGAATCTGCGCGCGGCCCTGCGGTCTGGGCTGCGCGACGAGCCGCTGGCCACCATGGAGACGGTGAGCGTGCTGCGCCCGTTCTGGGAGCACCACCGGTTCCTCTCGGAGGGATACCGGTGGCTCACCGAGGCTTTGGCGCTCAATCCGGAGCCGACGCGGGCACGGGTGCGGGCGCTCTCCTCGGCGGCGTCACTGGCGGCGCTGCTCTCGGATCAGGCCTCGGCCTCCCGACTGGTGGCCGAATGCCTCCAGCTGGCAACGGCTTTGGGCACCACCGACATCATGCCGGAGGTCAATCTCGACCGGTCGCTGCTGGCCTTCACCGAGGGTGACGGGGGCCGGGCGCTGGAATTGGCCCGGACCGCCATCGAATTGGCCGCCGACGGCGGTCAGCCCGCCATCGAAATGGACAGCCACGCCTTCGCTTTCATGTGCGCGGAGGTGACCAACGCACCGGGCGGCGCGGAGCTGGCGGATCGGTTCCTGAAGCTCACCGAGGACACCGGCTCGCATCTGCTGGGCGGGTTGGCGCTGTGGACGGTGGGAATCGTGCACTGGCGCAGGGGCGAACAGGACACCGCCGCCGAATTCCACGCGCGCGCCATAGAGCAGCTGGCGCTGTTCGAACGCTGTGTGTGGCTGGCTTCGGCCTTCGAGGGCTTGGCGTGGACCGAAGCCGCCCGCGGCGAGGTCGAGCGGGCCGCGCGGCTCATGGGCGCGGCGGAGAACCTCCAGCGCAGTACGGTGCGGCTGGCCGACCACATAACGAGCGTCATCGCCGACGAGGAGCGCCGTAAGGTTCGAGACACCCTCGGGGAGAAGGCTTTTCGAGAGGCGTTCGGGGCGGGTGCGAATCTGCCGCTGGACGAGGCCATCGACTACGCGCTGCGGCGCGCGCCCGAACCGCCGGTGCGGACCGCCGATATCGCGGTCGCCACTCGCCCCGCCCGGTCCTCGGCCGCGCTGGCGGCCGAGACGGATATCCTGACGCGGCGCGAGAAGGATGTGGCACGACTGGTGGCCGCCGGGCACAGCAACAAGCGCATCGCCACCGAACTGGTGATCTCGGTGCGCACCGCGGAGACCCATGTCGAGCACATTCTCACCAAGCTGGGCTTCACGTCACGCACGCAGGTGGCCGCCTGGGTGCACGAGCACGGCCTGTAGGCGTCAGTAGCCGGTGTCGCCGTCCACGCGCTCGCGCAGCAGATCGGCGTGCCCGTTGTGCCGCGAGTACTCCTCGATCATGTGCAGGTAGATCCAGCGCAGCGAGATATCGCGGCCGGTGTGCGGATGCGCGACGACATGGTCGAGCGGCAGCGCGGCAACGGCCTTGTCGCACAGGGCCGTTTCCTCGAGGTAACGGGCGTAGTCGGCCTCGGCGGCGGCCGCGTCGACATCGTCGAAATCGCCGTCCGGATTGGTCTCGCTGCAATAGGCGTAGGGCACCCGCTCCCCCGCGCCCTTCTGACGGAACCAGCCCCGCTCCACCTCGGTCATGTGCCGCAGCAGGCCAAGCAGCGACATGGACGACGGCTCGACGCTGCGGGTGGCGAGCTGAATTCCAGTGAGGCCCTGACATTTCCACAGCAGCGTGTCGCGACTGCGGTCGAGGAAGGACTGGAGCATCGCCCGCTCGTCACCGGTGAGCAGAAACGAGCGGCGATCGGTGTCGGGTGCGGTCCAAGCCATAGCCGCACCCTAATCCCGATCGCCGGTGGCTCACAGCCCGTTTTCCAGGAAGTCGATCACCGAACGCTCGAAGGCGTCCTTGCGCTCCACCTGCACCCAGTGGCCGCAGCGGGCGAAGATGCGCAGGTCCGCATTCGGCAGCTGACGCGCCGGGAACAGCGCACCCTCCACGGGGGTGACGCGGTCGTCGCGGCCCCACAGCATGAGCACCTCGTGCCGCAGACCCTTCAAGCGCGCCCACATCGGCAGTGCCTCGGCCATTTTCGGGTTGTAGAAGGTGGCGTAGGCGTCGCCGAGCGCCTTGGTCTGCTTCGGGTCCGTCGCGGCGGCGGTGCGGGTCGCGATCAGTTCCTCGGTCAACACGGCCGGATCGAAGACCATGGTCTTCAACCAGTCGACGGCCCGTTCGGCGGTGGGGTCGGCATTGAAGGCCAGCAATCGATTGATGCCCTCCGACGGCTCCGGGCCGAGAATGTTCACGCCGACGCCGCCGGGGGCCATCAGCACCAGCCGGTCCACGCGGCCGGGATGCTCCAGCGCGGTCAGCGCGGCCACCCCGCCGCCCATGGAATTGCCCAGCAGGCTTGCCTTTTCGAGACCGAGCTCGTCGAGCAGGGCGATGACGGCGTCCGAGGCGATGCGCAGGTAGTTGCGCTCGTACACCTCGGGCCGCTCGCTGCCGCCGAAGCCCGGCTGGTCCAGGACCAGGCAGCGGAAGTGCCGCGACAGCACCTCGAGATTGTTGCCGAAATTGGCCCAGCCCGAGACGCCCGGGCCGGAGCCGTGCAGCAAGACCAACGGCGTGCCCGAACCCGCCTCGTGGTAGCGCAGTTTCACGCCGTCGACGGTGATCCAGCGGCTGGTGCTCTCAGCGGTCAGGCTCATCTACAGCATCCTATCCGTGACCTCGAGGCCCATCGCGCCCTTGCCGAACATGGCCAGCGCGCGCTCCACGTCATTGATGGCGTGCACGCTGCCCGCATGGGCGTCGCGCCAATTCCGTTCGATGACATTGGGTTTGCGAATGGAGTGACCGCCGGAGTTCTTGAACAGCAGGTCGATGGCCTCCAGGGCGCGTTCGGTGCCGCGCACCTGGTCGCGGCGGGCGCGCAGGCGGGATTCGAACGGAATCGGTTCCCCTGCTTCGGCATACCGCAGCTGCTCGGTGATATTGCGCTCCATCTGCAGGATGGCGGCGTCGATCTCCGAAGCGGCACGGGCGATTCGGACGTGGGCGAAGGGGTCCTCGGAGACCTTCTGGCCGCCGTAGGACAGGCGCACCCGCTCCTGCTGGCGTTCGATATGGGCCTCGTACGCGCCCTGGGCGGCGCCGATGATCGGCGCGGTGATGGTGTTGGAGAAGACGCTGCCGAACGAGATCTTGTACAGCGGCGCGGTATTCAGCTCCTGGCCGGGTCCGATCAGATCGGCCTGATCGGTGGCGCTGTAGGTGCGGTACGTCGGGACGAAGGCCTTGTCGATGACGATGTCGTTGGAGCCGGTGCCGGACAGGCCCGACACGTTCCAGACGTCCTCGATGACGTAGTCGGTGCGCGGGACCAGGACGGTGTAGTAGTCCATCCCCTTCTCCGAGGGCACCAACGCGCCCAGGAATACCCACTGCGCGTGGTCGCAGCCGGAGGAGAAGCTCCAGCGACCCGAGATCTCGTACCCGCCCTCGACCGCCGTCAGCTTGCCGGTCGGCGCGTAGGAGGAGGAGACCAGGGTGTCGGGATCCTCGGCCCACACGTCCTGCTGGGCCTGATCGGTGAACAGGGCCAGCTGCCACGGGTGCGCGCCCAACACCGACGCCACCCAGGCACTCGACGGGCAGACGGTGCCGATGGCGCGAATGACCTCGTAGAAGGCGACCGGCGACTCCTCGGCGCCCCCGAACCGGGCGGGCTGGAGCATGCGGAACACCCCGGCCCGGGTGAGCTCCTCGATGGTGGCATCGGGAACCCGCCGCTGCTCCTCGGCCTCCACGGCCCGTTTCCGGATCGCGGGCAGCAGTTCCCGGACCCGATCGAGCACCTTGTTCGTCATTGAGCTTGTCCCTCCTGGTCCAATGGTTCTGACCATCGACGCTAGGGCGACGGGCCCGCGAGCAGCGGGAATAGTCCCGGTGATCGGAACCCGCGCGACCGGTCAGCGGCCCTGGTCGTCGCGTGGTTTCTCGGCCGCGGCGGCTCCGGCGCGGCGGCCGAAGAAGGTGCCGTCGCCGAGCGAGGTGCCGCTGATGTAGCCGAATCCGTGCAGGCCGTTGGCGGCTCGGCCCGCGGCGAAGAGCCCGCCGATGCGGTCGCCGTTCACGTCGAGCACGTGGCCGTCGAGGTCGGTGTGCAGACCGCCGAGGGTGAACACCGACGCGCCGGTGCCGCGCCGGTCACCGGCTTCCGAGGGCGGGCGGACCCCGGCCTTGACGTCGATGGCGGCCAGCGGCGACGTGAGCGGGCGCAGCCAGCGCGGGGACTTGTGGAAGTCGAGATCGTCTCCGCGCGCGGCGAGTTCGTTGTAGCGCAGCACGGTGTCCACGAGCGATCCGGTGGGCAGTCCGGTCAACTGCTCCAGCTCCTCGGGGGTTTCGCCGACATGGGTGGGCTGGACGCCCCAGCGCTGCGGTTCGGGCACATCCTCGAAGCCGGTCTCGTCGACGATCACCCACACGGCGGTGTCGTCGCCCGCCCACGCGCCGCCCATGTTCTGGCGGTACAGCGCCGCCTGGCCGATGCGGCCCGGATAGGTGTCCTCGTTCATGAAGCGCTGACCTCGGGCATTGACCACCATGCCGCGCGCCGCCAGACCGGGGATCAGGGACATGCCGACCTGACCAGCGCCCATGTGCCGGACCGCGGCGCCGAGGGCCTGGGCCATGCGGATACCGCTGCCGTCATCGGTTCCGGCGCTCACCTTGGTGTGGCCGAGCAGTTGCGGCGCGTGATCGGCGAGCATGGCGTCGTTGTCCACGAACCCGCCGGTGGTGAGGACGACACCGCGATGGGCGCGAATGGTGAGTTCCTTGCCGTAGCGGCGCGCGACGACGCCCACGACCGTATTGTTCTCGGCCACTATCAGGTTGGTGACATAGGTATCGAAAAGTGCTTCTGCTCCAGCGGATTCGGCGGCCTCGGTGAGGCACTCCATGAGCAGCTTCCCGCCGAAGTCGTTGGCTGTCGGTCGGTGCCCGCGCGGGGCGGGCGTCGCCAATTCCGTGAAGGGCCAGCTGTTCTCGCCGAGCCACATGAGCCCGTCATCGGTGGGCGGCACCCAGGTCGGGGCGTCCCACAGCGACGGCTTGAACGGGACGCCGCGGTCGACCAGCCACTGGAAGTGCTCGACGCTGCCCGCGCAGTACTCGGCGATCTTGGCCGGATCCGCGCTGGGACCCAGTGCGGCCGTGAGGAAGGCCGCCATGTCCTCGGCCGTATCGGCGAAGCCGCAGGCCCGCTGCACGGGTGTGCCGCCGCCGAGGTAGATCTCGCCGCCGGACAGGGCCGACGCGCCGCCCGCGCCTCCGGCCCGGTCCACCACCAGCACCCGCGCACCGGCCCGCGCGGCCTCGAAGGCCGCCGAGGCACCGGCCGCCCCGTACCCGACGACCAGCACGTCCGCCTCGAAGTCGTAGTTGTCGATCGCGGCCGCCGCACGCGGGCGCACCGAATTCCGCACCGTCATATCCACGACGTTCCCTTCGCGAAGCGAACGACATAGCGTCGCATCTTGCTCAATGACTCTTCGATCCCGATCACCGGGACTGCGACCGGGCGGCGGTCGGCCCGGCGGTGATGGTGTGTGAACGGCGTCACCTTGGTTGCGGACGCCTCACGAGGAGGAGAGTCAATGCGGATTCTGGTCACCGGAGTCACCGAGCCGAGTGGTCGTGCCGTGGCGCGCATGCTGTTGGCCGCGGGCCACGAGGTGGTCGGCCTGGACCGGCAGCGGCACCGCTACGTGGACCCGCGCGTCGTGGTGACCGTCGGCGACCTGTCCGATGCGGCGGTCTGCGCCCGGGCGGTCGAGCAGGTCGACACCGTGGTGCATCTGGCCGGACACGCCGTCGCCACCATGGCCGCGGCCGCCCGCGACGGCGGCGCGCGCCTGGTGATTCCCGTTGCCGCGGGCGCGGATTCGACCGTGCAGCGCATCGTCGCCAGCAGCGGCGTGAACGCGCTCATCGTGCGCACCCCGGTGGTGACCGGACGCCGAGTGGACCGCGACAGCTGGCGGGCGCTGGAGAATCTGGCCGGTGCGCGCGGCGGCGAGAGCCTGCAGGTGCTGCACTACGACGATCTGGAGCGCTTCCTGGTGCTGGCCGCCGTCTCACAGCGCGACGGAATCGTCGGATTGGCCGCTCCCGGTGAGGTTTCCGGCGAGGACGTGCGCCGCATTCTGCAGGACGCGGGCGTGAAGTACTCCGCGTGGCTGCCGCGCTCCTCGTCGAGCCGCGCGCTGATCGACACCACCGCCGCCCGCGACGAGTGGAACTTCCGCTACGGCTGGACCGCCCGCGAGACGGTCGCCGATGTGGCGCGCGGCCTGCACGGCCGCAAGGCCGACGGCTCCGGCTTCCGCGCTCGCCGCGGGGCCATCCCGCTGCCGAGTCACCTTGTCCCGCAATCGGCCCCGACCTCCGACGGCTATCCGCTGGTCTCCGCCGCGCCCGAGGGCTATCAGGGCGAATTCGACGATCTCATCGACGAGCGCATCCCGGTCTACACCGCCACCAACACCTCCGAGGCGCTGCCCGGCCCGCTCACCCCGCTCACCATCGACCTGCAGGCCGGTGCCATCCGGCTCGGCAACGAGGCCATGGGCGCCATGATCGCGCTCGAGGGAATCGCGTTGGAGCACTGGGTTTCCCGCGTCACCAGCGTGCTCGGCCACAACATGTACATCAATCCCTCCATCGGCGTCTTCACCGCCGAGAACATGCCGGGCTGGGACGAGGAGTCCATTCGCAAGGACGTCTACGGCGCGATCGGCGATATGGAGCTGCATCCGCTGGGCCGCCCGCCCATGGACGGCGGTCGTCTCGGCACGCTGAAGGCGACCGGCCGGGTGGCCGCCACCGCCCTGAGCTACCGCAAGACCGCCGAGCTCATCAATGCCGCCTCCCGCGCGGAAGCCCTCGACCGAGACCAGATCTCCGAACTCACCGACGAGCAGCTGCACGCCCGCGCGCTGCTGTGGCGCGACCGTCTCAACCAGGCCTGGCAGGCCGCCTCCATCGGGGTCATGATGACCGGCGCGGCCACCGCCGTGCACAAGGGCGAGGTGAAGATCGATCTGGATCGCCTCGAATCGGCGCGCCCCATGCTGGCCGTGGAGCGGCTGGCGGCCTTGTGCCGCAAGGACGCCGGGCTGCACGAGGTGGCGCGCAGCGGCGATGTGGCCGCGGCCCGGGAGAAGTCGCCGGAGTTCGCCAAGGCCCTCGACGCCGTCCTCGCCGCCATGGGCCACCGCGGTCCGGGCGAGTGCGAACTGCTCAACCCGACCTTCGGCGACCGACCCGAACTGCTGGTGACCGCCGCCGGTCGCGCCGCGGAAATGCCCGCGCCGCAACGCGAGCCGGTGCCGGAGCCGACCACCCGCACCGCCAAGATGGCCGTCGGCGCGACCGTCTACCGCGAACGCGCCCGCGATGCGGTGGTCCGCGTCACCCACTGCCTGCGCCTGGCCACCCAGGAGCGCGCCGCCCGACTGGTGAAGGTCGGCAAGCTCACCGAGATCGAGGATTCGGCCTTCCTGACCCTCGACGAAATCCTCTGGGCCCCCGCCGATCTGAAGGAGCGCGTGGTCCGCCGCCGCGCCGAGCGCACCCGGCTTCAGGGTGTGCGCATGCCGGATCTGGTGAACGGCCATTGGGAGCCCGAGGAGATCGGCGGCGCCATCGCGGTCGGCGACACCCTCACCGGCCTGGGCGTGAGCCCCGGCGTGGTGGAGGGCACCGTCAAGCGCGTGCTGACCCTCGACGACGATATCGAGCCCGGCGACATTCTGGTCGCCTCGGTCACCGATACCGGCCACACCGCCATGTTCGCCTACGCGGGCGCGGTGGTCACCGATATCGGCGGTGCGGCATCCCATGCCGCCATCGTGGCCCGCGAATTCGGCGTCCCCTGCGTGGTGGACACCAAGACCGCCAGCACCGGCCTGTCCGACGGACAGCGCGTGCGCGTGGACGGCGCGGCCGGAACGGTGACGCTGTTGGCCGACGCCGACTGACCCTCAGGCTTCGGACCGAGACCCCCACTCATCGGTCCGCGCACCGAACCGGGACCCCACCCCGATTCGGCAGTACCCGGCCGTAACCCCCACTCCGCGGCCGGTCATCGAAAGGAAAACCCCCAGTGACGATTTCGCGTGCCGTACGCGGCAGCGTGGCGGGCCTCGCCGCCGCCCTCATCGCCGTCTTCCCCGCCACCCTCACCCCCGCCGCGGCGGACACCCCCATCGCGGTGCTCCAGGCGCCCAAGGGCGGATCCCTCGAGATCTCCGCCCCCAATGCCCGCGATCTCGGCGGCTACCCCACCCAGGGTGGCGGCGGCAAGATCAAGCCCGGTTCGGTCTACCGCTCCGATGCGCTGAACAAGATCACCGCGGCCGATCAGCAGGCGCTGGTCTCGGCGGGGATCGTCAAGGTGATCGATTTCCGCAGCCCCACCGAGAGCGGCGCGAATCCGGACAAGCTGCCGAGTTCCATTCCGGCGCAGGCACTTCCGATCTACGACCCGAACAACGACTTCTACGTCTTCTTCGGCAAGCTCGTGCAGGGCGGCCCGGAGATGCAGCAGCAGGTGCTGGGCAATGGCGGCGGCGCGAAGTACATGAGCGACTACTACGCCTGGATGATCAGCGACGCCACCGCCCGCGCGCAGTTCGCGACCGCCCTGAAGGAGATCGCGAACTCCTCCGGCCCGGTGCTCTACCACTGCACCGCCGGTAAGGACCGCACCGGCCTCATGACCGCCATTCTCATGAGCGCCCTGGGCGTGCCGCGCGGCCAGATCTACAACGACTACCTGGCCTCCAACGACAAGCTCGCGGCCAGCAACCAGGCCACCCTGGACGGCCTCGTGGCCAGCGGCCGGGTCACCGACCCGTCGCTGTTCGAGCCGGTGCTCGGTGTTTCCCGCGAATTCCTGGACTCCTCGTTCCACCAGATCGACGCCAGCTACGGCTCCTTCGACAACTTCCTCGCCAGCGGTCTCGGTATCGACGACGCCACCGTGGCCGCGCTGAAGGCGAAATTGCTCGATCGCTAGACCCGGGTCGGGCGCACACTGCCCCACCCGTTATTGAAAGGGAAACCCATAGTGACGATTTCACGCGCTGTACGGGGCAGTGTCGCCGCCGTAGCCGCGGCGTTCCTCGCCGTTCTCCCGGCCGCGGCCACCGGGGCCACCGCGACCGCCGCACCGTCGACGGTCATGCTGCGGACGCCGCTGCTGACCAAGGCCGATTCGATGGGCATCACCGCCCCGAACGCCCGCGATGTCGGCGGGTACGCGGCGCAGTCGGGCAACAAGACCGTCCGCAACGGCCTGGTCTTCCGCTCGGACGCCCTCGACAAACTGACCGCGGCCGACCACCAGAAGCTCACGGCCCTGGGCCTGACCGAGGTGCTGGATCTGCGCAGCCCCACCGAGACCGCCGCCAATCCGGACAAGCTGCCGGGCTCCATCCCGCGCACCGAACTGCCGATCTACGATCCGAACAACGACTTCTACACCCTGGTCAACCAGATCATCGGCGGCGGACCGGCCTACCAGCAGGAGAAGCTGGGCAATGGCAAGGGCGCGGAGATCATGCGCACCTACTACCGCTGGTTCGTCACCGACGCCACCACCCGGGGACAGTTCGCCGCCGCCATTCGGGCGATCGCCGACGCCGAGGGCCCGATCCTGTACCACTGCACCGCGGGTAAGGACCGCACCGGTATCACCACCGCGATCCTGTTCTCCATCCTCGGGGTGTCGCGCGAGGACGCCATGTCGGACTTCCTGCTCTCCAACGACCGGCTGGCCGCCAGTAACAAGGCCACGCTGGACTACCTGGTGTCGCGGGGTCTGATCGAGGACCGGTCGCTGATCGAACCGCTGCTGGGCGTGCAGGCCGACTTCCTGGAGTCGTTCTACGACCAGGTGTCGAAGTCCTACAGCAATATGGAGCAGTTCGTCATGCGGGGTCTGGGCATCGACGCCGCGACCGTGGCCAAGCTCCAGGACAAGCTGTTGCAGCAGACCGGCGGCATGCCGACCATCCCGAATCCGCCCTACGGCGGCTGACGGCGAAACAGCCTGTTCGGCACGACAGTTCGGGTCGGTACCGCGTGTGGGTCGGTACCGACCCTTCGTCGTTCGAACAGTTCGATCTTGCCACGCGCCGGGGCCGCCACGTGCGAAAATAGGTCCGGTGCAGGAGATCTGGCGGCTCGACGGGCGGCGCACCCGATCGATCAGCGCGGAGAACCCGACGGGCGCTCCCGGGGCGGGCGGGCGAGCCATTTCCGGCACGGGGGCCTTCGCGGCGGCGGGACTGGGCCGCGGCTGGAAGGTATCCCCCTCCATCGATGTGACTCCGGGCGAAACGGTCACCCTCGCCGATATTTCCGGACCCGGCGTGATCCGACACTTCTGGCTCACCACCGACCGCACCATGCTGCGCGACTTCACGCTCTACGTCTATTGGGACGGTGCGCCCGATCCGGCCATTCGGGTGCCGCTGGGCGATTTCTTCTGCAATGGCTGGGACCGCTTGGCGCTGGTCAACTCCGAGGCCGTGGTGGTCGCTCCCGCGGGCGGGCTGAACAGCTACTGGCCCATGCCGTTCGGGGCGCACGCCTTGGTCATGTTGCACAATGGCGGCGAGCGCACCGCGCCGGTGTACTACCAGATCACCTATCTCGAAGAGGACGTCGGGCATTCGGCCGGACGACTGCACGCGCTGTGGCGGTGCAGTGATCCTCTCGGCACTCCCGCCGTCCATCCGATCGTCGAATCCCACGGCGGCCCGGGTCGGTATGTGGGCACCTATCTGGCGGTCGAACCGCGCGCGCCCGGGTGGTGGGGTGAGGGCGAGATGAAGTTCTATCTCGACGACGACGGTGAATACCCGACCATCTGCGGGACGGGTACCGAGGACTATTTCGGCGGCGCCTGGAATTTCGACCTCAATGGCGCGTATCTGCCGTACTCCACACCGTATCTGGGGTTGGTGCAGGCGCATCCGCCCGACCGTATCTATGAACCGGAACAGCGATTCGGCATGTACCGCTGGCACATTCCCGATCCCATCTGCTTCGAGCATTCCCTGCGGGTCACCGTGCAGGCGCTGGGGTGGCGCGAGGACGGGCACTACCTGCCGTTGGAACATGCCAGCGTGGCCAGCACCGCGCTGTGGTACCAGGGGTGAGCCCGGCGTCGGAATGCCGGAAAACGCATCGGCCGTAGCCGTCTCGGGTGCATGGTATTTATATGCGCGCGTTGGTCGTCGAGAAGCCTGGACAGTTCTCGGTGCAGACCGTCGCCGATCCCACGCCGGGGGCCGGTGATGCCGTCGTTCGGGTGGATGCGGTGGGGATATGTGGCACCGATATTCACATTGTCGCGGGGGAATTTCCGCCGACGCCCTATCCGATCATTCCGGGACACGAATTCGCCGGTGAGGTAGTGGCTCTCGGCCGCGATGTCGACGGCATACGGGTGGGTGATCGGGTGGCGGTGGATCCGTCGCTGTTCTGCGGCCGCTGCCATTACTGCGCGATCGGGCGCGGGAATCTCTGCGAGAACTGGGGGGCTATCGGCGATACCGTGGACGGGGCGATGGCGGAATTCGTGAAAGTGCCCGCCGCCAACTGCTATCGGCTGCCCGGCCACGTGCCCGCCGCGCACGGGGCGCTGGTGGAGCCGCTGTCGTGCGCCGTGCACGGATTCGATGTGCTGCCACGGCAACTGGGCGCGCACTATCTCATCTACGGCGCGGGGACGATGGGCTTGCTCATGCAGCAGTTGGCCATTGCCGGTGGCGCGGCGTCGGTCTCGGTGGTGGACACCAATCCGGCGCGGTTGGCGGTGGTGCGGGCCCTGGGCGCGGACGCGGCGGCGACCAGCGCCGAGGAGTTGGACCGGCCGCAGGGGTGGGAGATCGTCATCGACTGCACGGGCTCCATCGCGGCCGTGGAGGACGGGTTGGCCCGGGTGCGCCGGGGCGGCACGTATCAGCAGTTCGGCGTCGCGCCCGCCGACGCGCGGGCGAGCATCTCGCCGTTTCGCGTCTACAACGACGAGATCACCATCGTGGGGTCGATGGCGGTCCTGCACAGTTTCGGCCGGGCCGTGGACCTCATGGGCGAGGGTGTGATCGACGCGGAAACCATGATCACCCACGACTTCTCGCTCGACGAGTTCGACGAGGCCCTGCGCACCTTCCACGCGGGCGTCGGCCGCAAGATCCAGGTGCGCCCGAGCGCCCGCACCCGCAGCGCCTTCGGCGCGTGACATCGAGGTGGACCAATGACGGTCGTCGCCGGAGTGGACAGTTCGACCCAGTCCTGCAAACTGCTGGTCTGCGATGCCGATACCGGAACGGTGCTGCGGCACCGGCAGATTCCGCATCCGGACGGCACCGAGGTGCCGCCCGCCATGTGGTGGGAGGCGCTGCGGGCGGCGTGCGAGCGCATGATGCGCGAGGTGGAGGCCATCGCGGTGGCCGGGCAGCAGCACGGTCTGGTGGTGCTGGACGAGGCCGGGCATCCGGTGCGCGATGCCCTGCTGTGGAACGACACCCGCTCGGCGGAGTCGGCGGCGCAGCTGGTGGGCGAGCTCGGCGGGCCGCAGGCGTGGGCCGATGCCGTGGGCAGTGTGCCGCTGGCCGCGCACACCGTGGCGAAGCTGCGCTGGTTCGCCGACCACGAACCCGAACTCGCCGACCGCACCGCCAAAGTTCTCCTGCCGCACGACTATCTGACCTGGCTGCTGCGCGGCGGGGAACGCGATCTCGAGACGACCACCGATCGCGGCGACGCCTCGGGCACCGGGTACTGGTCTCCGGCTACGGGCGACTACCGAATGGATCTGCTGTCCTTGGCCTTTCGCGGACGCACCCCGCAGCTGCCCCGGGTGTTGGCTCCCGCCGAGGCGGCCGGACACACCCCGGGCGGCCGTCTGGTGGCGGCGGGCACCGGCGACAATGCCGCCGCCGCACTGGGTCTGGGCATCGGCGAGGGCGATGTGGTGGTGTCGCTGGGCACCAGCGGAACGGTGTTCTCCCGCGCCGCCGTGCCGAGCGCGGACCCCAGTGGCGCGGTGAACGGGTTCGCCGACGCCACGGGCGGGTTCCTGCCGCTGGTGTGCACCCTCAATGCCGCTCGGGTCCTGGATGCCACGGCGGCGCTGCTCGGCACCGATGTCTCCGGGCTGGAAGTCCTTGCCGCCCAGTCACCGCCGGGTGCGGACGGGCTCATCCTGCTGCCGTATCTGACCGGCGAGCGCACCCCGAATCTGCCGCACGCCTCCGGCAGCCTGCACGGTCTGCGCCCGCACACCATGCGTCCGCATCATCTCGCGCGGGCGGCCATCGAGGGCATGCTGTGCAATATCGCCGATGCCCTGGACCGGCTGCCGACGGTGCCGCGGCGCATTCTGCTGATCGGCGGCGCGGCGCGCTCTCGACTCATCGCCCATACCGCCGCGACCATCTTCAATGCGACGGTCACCGTGCCCGAACCCGGGGAGTACGTGGCCCGTGGGGCGGCGCGTCAGGCGGCGTGGGCACTGCGCGGCGGCCCGCGACCGCCGCAGTGGCCGAGTCCGGCCGCCACCGAATTCCCGCCGCCCGCCGCGCGTTTCGGCACGGCCATTCGGCAGCGCTACGGCGAGGTGCGGGATATGTACTATCCGCCCGCCGCGAGCTGAGCCGCTACGACGCCAGATCGTCGTAGACGAAATCGTCCCAGGTCTGATGTCGCATCAGATAGTTCCGGATGGCCTCACGGGTGATCTCCTGTTTCGACCGTCCCTCCACTGTCGCCTGCGCGCGCAGCGCAGCCTCGTCGTCCTCGCTGAGCCGCAACGTCCATGCCACGGCGAAGTCATACCATCCCGAGGGAAACTTCGCGCCGCGTGATCGGCCAGGACTGCGGCGACGGTGGGTCAGTCGGCGGCGCGGCGCTGTTCCGCGGCGAGGAAATGGGCGGTCTCCCGGGTGTTTTCGTACAGCGCGCGATAGTGGCGATAGTACTCGTCGTAGCGCGCGTGCCGTTCCGGATCGGGTTCGACGGTGGCGATGATCGGATTCCAGGCGGAGGTGTCCAGGCCGACGGCGGTGGCGGCGAGGCGGGCGTCGCCCAGCGCGGCGCCGACGGTATCGGCCGGAAGCTGTTGGGGCAGACCGGTGATATCGGAGACGATGCGGGTCCACAGGCCGCCTTTGGTGCCGCCGCCCACGGCCACCAGGCGTTCGGCGCGCCCGCCCGCCGCGGCCATGGCCTCGAGATTGTGGCGGACGCCGTAGCCGATCCCTTCCAGGACCGCGCGGTAGAGGTCGGCGCGATGGTGGCCGAGGGTGAGTCCGGCGATGAGGCCGCGGGCGTCGGGATCGAACAGCGGGGTGCGCTCCCCGGCGAAGTACGGCAGCACCAGCAGGCCGCGGCTGCCCGCCGGGACGCGCGCCGCCTCGTCGACCAGGTCGGCGAATTCGCTGTCCACCAGGATGCGCAGCCAGTCGGTGACCGCGCCGGAGGTGGCCATACCGGCCGCGAGTGTGTAGGTGCCGGGGCAGGTTCCGCAGGTACCCCATAGACCCGGATGTGGTCGGGGCGCGGTCAGCACCTGGATCAGGAACATGGTGGTGCCGTACATGATCATGGCGTCGCCCGGTGCGCGCACGCCCACGCTGTCGGCCTCGGCCCAGGCGTCGATGGTGCCGGTGGTGACGGGCAGGCCCGCGGGCAGGCCGGTCATCGCGGCGGCGTCGGCGGTGACATGGCCGATCACCTCTGTGGGCCAGGCCAATTCGGGTAGCGCCAGATCCGGCGCGACCAGTTCGGCCCAGTCGGCGGCCCAGTCGCGGGCGTGCAGGTCGTAGAGCGGCGCGCATTGGCTGGCCGACTGGTGGTCGAGCACGTAGCGGCCGGTAATGCGGTGGACCAGAAAGGAACTGGCCATCAGCAGCATGCGGGTGCGCGCGTGGACGGCGGGTTCGTGGCGGGCGAGCCAGCGCAGTTTCGGTCCGATGGCCTGGCTGGTGAGCGGCGAACCGCAGCGGGCGAGAATCGCCTCGGCACCCAATTCGGCGTTCAACTCGTCGATTTCGGCTCCGGCGCGGGTGTCGATGCCGTAGAGGATGGCCGGGCGCAGGGGCCTGCCGGTGGCGTCGGCGGGCAGCAGACACGGTCCGATGCCGCTGACCGCGAGGGCATCCAACCGATCGCTGTCGGCCGCCTCCACGAGATGCCGGGCGATGCTGACGAACTCCTCCCACCACACGTTCTCGGGCTGATGCTCCACCCAGCCGGGTCGCGGGGTCGAAACCCCGTGCTGCCATTCGGCTCTGGCGACCACGGTGCCGTCGCGGTCGACCAGCACGCCCTTCGAGGCGGAGGTGCCGATATCGATGCCGAGCAACATCAGCGGGCGAATTCGTCGAGGGTGATGTCGAGCAGTTCGCAGGCCGCCGCGACGGTCTCGCGATGGTCGCCCGGCACGGCGTGAATATGGTTGGCCCCGAATCGGGACAGGAATTCCGAGGCGCGCGCGTCCAGTCGCGCGAAGGCGTGCGGCCACTCCCGGGTGGATTGCTTCATGAGCGCCTCGTTGGTCGCGCTGTCGTAGTTCTCGAATTCGCCGAGCATGATCTGCATCCGGTACCGGCCGTCGCACCGGGTGAGCCGACCCAGGGTCATGATGCCGGGGGCGGCGAGGTGGTGCACCGACGCGCCACCGGCCGGGAAGAAGAACACCTCGGGGTAGAGGTGTACGCGGGCCAGGTTCTCCAGCGGGTCGTCGCTGCGGGCGGCGTACCAGGTGGCGTGTTGGCCGGAATTGCACAGATCCCAGATGTCGCGGTCGGCGTGGTAGTGCCGCACATCCGCGAAAAGCACCGGCGTGTGGGCGATGTGCTTGAACAGCTGCATGGTGAGCGCGCCGTCCATATCGGCCTCCGTGGCGCAGACGTGCGGTTCCTTGGGGCCGTTCCAGTCGTAGGGGTCGTTGAGCAACGCCTCGGTGATATCCATGGTGGCGAAGTACTGGGTGAGCTCCGGTTGGCCTTTGATACCGCAGAAGTCGAGCTTCCACTCCGCGATCAGCTCCCGCACGGCCAGATACGAGCGCAGCTGGCGGTCCAGCAGCTCCGGGGTGAGCTTGCGGCCGTCGTAATGCACTCCGGCCGTGTGGGTTTCCAGCCAGGCGCGGGCGGCGGCGGCCTCGGCGGCGTCGGCGGTCTCGGCGCGGCGCACGATCTCCCACTGGTCGATCTCCTCCACGTCGATGCCGAACTGGCGCTGCCACTGATCGGTATTGGCGACGGCGGTGTTCATGCCCATGGGTCGCCCGCCGAAGCGACCGAAGGTGCTGCCGCGCAGGCTCGCCACCGCGGCCGCCGCACCGGCGCGTACCCCGAGGGCAGCGACGAGTTCGGGATCGGCGGGATCGCCCCAGAGCCGCGAATGTTTGCGGCCGATCTGGTCCAGGGCTCCCCCGGCGGCCAGCATGCCCACCATGCCGGGCTGCACCGGGTCGATATTGGAGAGCAGCAGCAGTGGGCCGGGCAGCGCCCCGGCCGCCAACATGGTGAAGTGCGGGAACGCCCACACCGCGTAGTGCAGGACGGTCAGGTCCACGCCCGCCGCCGCGACCTCGCGCGCCACCGCCACCGCCCGGTCGTTGCCGCTGACCGTGGCGCTGCCGCGAATCACGGTGTGCCCGGCGGACTTCAGCTCGGCGACGAGCCGGTCCTCGGTGGCGGTGATGAAGTCCGCGATTCCCGCGTGCACGTAGTCGCGGCCGTCGGAGAAGCTGATCACGCCGATACGGGCCATTGCCGGTCCCTCCCCGTGCCTGGGTTGGCTGGTCGACTCGGATTCAGAATCGCAGCCGCGGCGGTGCGGCACGGCGGATTCCGGGGACTCGAGCCCTTTCCGTGTCCTCGCTACGCGCCCGGCAGCAGCAGCGGCGCGAGGTACACCCCGCCCTGCGCCCAGCCCGCGCCGGTCACCCTGGCACCGTCGCCCATCCCTCCAGCGTCACCGCCGCGCGGGGTCGATCACCACCGTCGCGTCGTGGTCGATCGCTACCATCGACAGGATGCGGTCAGGGTCTCGGCTATCCGGTGTGCTCGCCTTCGTTTTTCTGCTGGCCGTGGCGGCCGCGGTGGCCTGGGATGCGCAGCCGCGCGGGTATCGCGACCAGGCCGCGCCCGTGGCGGCGTTCAGTGCCGAGCGGGCGCTGCGCACGGTCGAGGAGATCGCGCGGCAGCCGCATCCGGTGGGATCGGCCGAACACGCCCGTGTCCGTGACCATCTCGCGGGCGAGCTGCGTCGTCTCGGGTTGGAGACCGAGGTGCAGGAGGGTATCGGCCGCTGGCCCGAAGCCTTGCGGCGCGACGGGCTCGGCATAGGTCGAGTCTTCAATATCGTCGGGCGAATGCCGGGGACGAACTCCACCGGCACCGTATACCTTGCGGCGCACTACGATTCCACGCACTCCGGGCCGGGTGCCAACGACGACGGCGTCGGGGTGGCCTCGATTCTGGAAACCGTTCGCGCACTGAAGGAGAGCGGCACCACGCTGCGCAACGACCTGGTCGTCCTGCTCACCGACGGTGAGGAGATGGGGCTGCTGGGGGCGGAGGCGTATGTGGCGTCGGGGCCGGACGGGAAGCGCTCCGGCGTGGTCGTCAATCACGAGGCGCGGGGTGCGGGCGGACCGGTGCTGCTGTGGCGCATCACCCATCCCGACGGCAAGCTCATGGAGGCGGTCGCCCGTGTGCCGCATCCGAATACCGATTCACTCTCCACGTCGGCCGGTGAGGCGCAGACCTCCAGCAATACCGATTTCGCGTCGCTGGAACCGGGCGGCATGCAGGTGCTCGACTGGGCGTACGCCGGGAACAGCGCCTACTACCACAATGTCCTCGACGATCCCGCGCACGTACATCTGCCGACCGTGCAGCAGATGGGCGACAATGCCCTCTCCCTCGCGCGCGACTACGGGAACACCGACCTGGCGACGCTGTCCGGCGGCAGCGACCGCGCCTACTTCCAGCTGCCGTTCGACGTCCTGATCGTGGTACCGGTGTGGGTGATCATCGCGCTCGCGGTGGCCATGGTGGCGCTGTTCGCGTGGGTGGTCTGGAGGGTGCGGCGCAATGCGGAGACCAAGCTGCGCACGGTGGTCCTGGCCGGGTTCACCTATCTGCTCGCCGTGCCGCTGGCCATGGGCGCGGTGTACGGGCTGTGGGAGGTCTTGCAGACGGTGCGGCCAGAGTACCGGTCGCTGCGATTCGTGGACCCGTATCGGCCGGAGAGCTTCTACGTGGCGATTCTGCTGGTGTGCGCGACCGTGCTGGCGCTGTGGTGGGTGCTCGCGCGACGGCTCTTCGACACCACCGCCGCGGCCGTCGGACTGCTCGGCGGACTGGTGCTGGCCGCGACGGTCATGACGGCTGTCGCGCCGGTGACCGCGCAGATCCTGGTTGTGCCAGGCTTTTTCGCGGTCCTCGCCGTCGCGGCCTCGATGCTGGTGCCGTCGCGCTGGCAACTGCCGGTGCTCACGGTCTTGCTGATTCCGGCGGCGGTATTCGTGGGCGGAACGTCCTGGGCGGCGCTGCAGACGGGTATCACGGGTGCGCCGTTCCTCGTGGCCCCGGTGGTGATGCTGCTGGGCGGGGTGCTCACGGTGACGCTCATTCGCGCGTGGCCGCGGCGGGGGTGGGCGGTTCCAGCGGTGGCGTTCGCGCTCACCGTCGCGGTCGCGGCGCTCGGCCTGGCGATCGACGGATTCGACGCCGACCATCCGCAGCCGTCGCAGCTCATCTACGCCTTCGACGCGGATCGCGGTGAGGCGCAATGGCTCTCGCCGGTCGAGGCGGACCGGTGGACCGACGGGTTCGTGGACGACCGGGCACCGACGGCGCAGTTCGCGGCGCTGTGGCCGAAGGCCGTGGCCAGTGGACCCGCTCCGACGCAGCCGATCTCGGCACCGGTGGCCGAGATCGTCTCCGACACCACCGATGCCGGGCAGCGCACGGTGAAGTTGCGGATCAAGTCCACGCGCGGCGGGACGCGACTGGATCTGAAGTTCGACAGCGATATTCGCGCGCTGCGGGTCGGCGGTCGCGAGATCACGCCGGTGCCGAGCAGCGGTTTCCAGTTCTTCGCTCCCCCGGTCGAGGGGCTCGAGGTGGAGTTGACGGCTCCGGCCGGGCCGATATCGCTACGGCTGATCGACTACACCTGGCTGCCGGATTCGGGGCTCGGGTTCTACCAGCCGCCGCCGTCCGACATCTACCTGCGGCAGAACAGTATGGCCGCGGTGTTCACGACGGTGCGTGGGCTCTGACACGAAACCACCCGGCGAACTAGGACAGAACCCGACCTATCTCGCCGAGACAATGGCGCCATGAAGGAGCTATCGCTGCGTGAGCTGAATCGCACCCTGCTGCTGCGACAGATGCTGGTGGAGCGGGTGGACATGCCCGCGCGGGATCTGGTGCGCCACCTCGTCGCGGTGCAGGGACAGGACCCCAACTGGCCGTATGTGGGGCTGTGGACGCGGCTGCGGGATTTTCGGCACGCGGAGCTCGAGGAGCTGCTGCGGGAGCGGACGGTGGTGCGCTCCACCATGATTCGGCGCACCGTGCATCTGGCCGATGCCGAGGACTACCGGTGGCTGTACCCGACGCTGCGGCGCATGGTCGAAGGCGTGCTGACCGCCGCCTACTACCGCGAGGCCCTGGGTGAGTTGGATGGCGCGACGCTGGCGGCGGCGGGGCGGGAACTGCTCGCCGGACGCACCCTGACCCGCAGCGAGCTGGGACGCGCACTGGCGGAACGGTTTCCGACCCCGCACCCGACGCGGCTGGCGCACGCGCTCGGCGCCGTCGCGCCGCTACTGCACGACGCGGAGGCCGGAGCCTGGGGCGGCTGGTTCAACCGGCGGGTGTCGGTCACCCTCGCCGAGGACTGGATCGGCGGGGAGTTGGAGGAGCGGCCGCGGCCGGAGACCTTGGTGCTGCGGTATCTGGCCGCCTTCGGTCCGGCGAGCGTGGCGGATATGCAGGCATGGTCGGGGGTCACCCGGCTCGCGGAGGTGGTGGCGCGCTTGCGCTCTCAGCTGCGGGTCTATCGCGACGACACCGGGCGGGAGCTGTTCGATGTGCCGGACGCACCGCTCGCGGACGCGGATCTGCCTGTGCCCGTGCGGTTTCTGCCCGCGTTCGACAATGCGGTGCTGGGGCACAAGGATCGGCGGCGCATGATCAGCGACGAGGATCGCGCGCGGATCAACAAGGAGGCGTCGGCGGGGGTGCCGATGTACCTCGTCGACGGGTTCGTGCACGGCCGGTGGGCCGTGGACGGTGAGACCGTGCGGATTCTGCCGTGGCATCCGCTCGACGGGGCCGAGGAAGCCGCCGTGCTGGCCGAGGCCGAGCGGATGCTGCCGGTGATCGTGCCGGGGATGGACGGCAAGGTCGTCATCGACGGCCGGTCAGGGCTCGACTAGCACCTCGCGCAGGCGGTCGAGTTCTTGCTCCGAAAGCCCGTTGGCAAGCAGCCATTTCGCCGTGCCGCCGTATTCGGTATGGATATTGTCCAAGAAGCGCAGCATGACGCTCGGCTCGACCGCGAGGATGCCGGTACTGACCGGCGGCAGGCCCTCGTAGGACGGGAGGGCGTCGAGGCGGTCGCGCACCCGCTGCATGCGCTCGTTGGTGAGGGCGTAGTCGTGCGCGATGGCCGCGTGGTCCACGCCGACCGCGTCCAGCAGGACGGCGGCGAGGACGCCGGTGCGGTCCTTGCCCGCGGCGCAGTGGAACAGCACCGAGGCGCGGTCGGGATCGATGATCAGCCGGACCGATTCGACGATGTGCTCCGGGCTGCCGCGCAGCAACTGGCCGTAGAGGTCGACCATGTCCACGCGGGTCTTGTCGGGCACGAGATCCCGTGCGGCGAGCGAGGATTGCGGGGATTTGCGAATCGGCAGGTTGGCGATGGTGACCGCGGCCTCGCCGATGAGGCCGTAGCCCTCGCGCTCCACCTCGTCGGGCAGGCGCAGGTCGATGACGGTGCGCAGGCCCAGGGTGTCGAAGAGGCGGTCCAGATCGGCCGCGGTGGCCTGCTGGAGGGTGCTGGAGCGGTACACGACGCCGAAACGTGTGGTGCCACCACCGAGGACGGGGAGTCCGCCCAGATCACGCAGGTTGTCTATCTGGGCGAACTCCACCCACCGCTGTCCGGCGACGGAGGGATGGCGCGGGGATGCGCCGGAAGCGGAATTCATGGGCACCGGATTCTCGGTAGGGGTGTCAGTGGGCACGACCGGCCGCCGCCTCCTCGGCGCGGGACAGGCCGCACAGTCCGATCAGGTCCTCGTGCAGTTCGAACCACACCGTGTGGTAGCTGTCCATGATCGGGCGGGCCACATAGGTGAGGTCACCGGCGGCAATGCGCTCGACCGCGCGGTCGAGGCGGTCGGCGTAGCGGGCCAGGCGCGGGGCGATGCCGCCGAGCCGCTGGATGAGCGGCCGCAGCCGCTGATGGGTGGCGTTGAGCCGATCCAGGACCGAGGCGTCGTAGGCGGCGTCGCTGTGGTCGTTGACCGTGGACCCGTCCTTCATCTGCCAATCGGTGATGATGACCTTCAAATCCTGGTTGTGGAGACAGAATTCGTCGTAGGCGGCGGTGATGGCGGCATGGTCCACGGTGCCGCGCTCGGCGGTCAGCAGTTCCTCCAGGCGCGGGCGGGCATCGGGGGTGAGGCGGAATCCGGCCGGGGTGGTGGCGCAGAGCCCGGCGGTCACCAGGTCCGCGCAGCGGGCGGTGATGTCGTCGACCTCGGCGCCGAGGCTGGCGGCCAGATTCTCGGCATTGACGCGGCCCTTGATGCCGACCAGGCGCAGCAGATCCAGCTCGGTCACCTCGACGGGGGAGGAAAGCCGTTCCGCCACCACATCTTCCGACGCGACGCCGCCGGGGGGTGCGGTGCGGTTCTCCAGGGTCGCGAGCAGGCCGTCGGGGTCGGTGTTCGCCCAGTCGGCGAGGCGGCGGACATCCGCGAGAATGGCCTCCTCCACGGGTTTTCCGGCCACTTCGCCCGGCCAGACCACGCCCGCGCCGCCGTCGACGGTGACCGTGGTTCCGGTGAGGGCGGCGACGACGCCGGGGCCGCAGCCGACCACGCAGGGGCGGCCGAGTTCGCGGCTGACCAGGGCGGCGTGCGAGGTGGTGCCGCCCAGTTCGGTGACGATGGCGCGGGCGGCGATCATGCCGTGCAGGTCGTCGGGGCTGGTGGTGGGGCGCACCAGAACGACGTCCTCGCCCGCCTCGGCGCGACGCTCCGCCTCGTCGGGATCGGTGACCACGACACCGGAAGCCAGTCCGGGGCAGGCGGATTCGCCGCGGGCGAGCGGCTCCTGTCCGGTGTTGTCGCCGGAGGCGGGGCGCAGCACCGCGCGGATCTGGTCGGCGGTGACACGGTCGAGGGCCTGGTCGGTACCGATGAGGCCCTCTTCGACCATGGCCACGGCGGCGCGTACGGCCGCCCGGGCCGAGCGCTTGGCCGCGCGCGACTGCAACAGCCACAGCGTGCCCGATTCGACGGTGAACTCGATGTCCTGAATATCGCGGCCGTCGCGCTCCAACAGCCGCGCCGCGGCGATGAGGCGCTCGTGCACCTGCGGCTGGGTGCGCGCCAGGTCGTCGAGCGGGCGCGGGGTGAGGCGGCCGGAGACCACATCCTCGCCCTGGCCGCCGACCAGCCACTCACCGTAGACCGGGCCGTCGCCGGTATTGGGGTTGCGGCTGAAAAGCACGCCGGTGCCGGACAATTCGTCGAGATTGCCGAAGACCATGGCCTGCACGGTGACCGCGGTGCCGAGGGCGTCGGAGACGCCGCGATTGCGGCGGTAGGTCTTGGCGCGCGGGGAATCCCAGGAACGGAACACCGCCTCGATGGCTCCGCGCAGCTGCTCCCACGGATCCTCCGGCACCGCGCCGTGCTCGTCGTTCAACACGGTCTCGCGGTACTGGGTCAGAAAACGCTGCCGGGTGTCATCGGCATACACCGGATTCCGGGTCTCCTCGGCCAGCGCCCGCTGCACGGCGTCGGTCATGCCGAGGTTGAGGACGGTGTCCATCATGCCCGGCATACTGATCGCCGCGCCGGAGCGCACCGACACCAGCAGCGGTCGTTCGATCGAGCCGAAGCGCCGCCCGGTGCCGCGCTCGATCATCTCGATTCCGGCCCGCACCTGCCGCCAGATGTCCTCCGCGATAGCGCCGCGCCGCGTGTAGTCCGCCCACCCCTCGGTGGTGATCACGAAGGCGGGCGGCACCGGCAGCCCGAGCGCCCGCATATGGTCGACGCTCCACGCCTTGCCGCCGATCTGCTCCCGCGACAACCCACAACCACCGTCGAGCTCGACAACAGTCACGTCGGCCACCTCACGCTGCGCCAGCTCCGCACCCGCGGTCATGTCACTCCTTCGATCCTGAGAATTGCTGTCCCCCGCACCTCCCGTCACCGGGGTCTTGTACCGAGGGTGCCGGGTGTGAAGGTTCGGGGCCCAATCCGGTCTCGATCAGCGGAACGTCACGGTGGGTTGGCCTGGACGGTCGGAAATCGCCACGAGACGACGAAATCCGGGCACCAATAGCGATTTGCGACCGCGCAGGCCAATCAAGCGCCCGGCTGGCAGTTGGGCCGTTCATCGAGACCCCTGGCCGAAATCGGACATCCTGGGCATGGTCGTACGGCAGGATGGGCGCATGAATCGGCGGGACGCCCCGGGGGATATCGCGACCATTCCCGCGCTGGTCCTGGGCCGGGCGCGGCGGTATCCGGAGGTGCTCGCCATTCGGGGGCCCGAGGGGTGCATGACCTACGCGGCGCTGGCCGAGGAGGCGCTGTTGGTCACCAGGGCCGCGATGGATATGGGTATCCGGCGCGGGGATCGGGTGGCGATCTGGGCCCCGAACAGCACACGGTGGGTGGTGACGGCGCTGGGGCTGCTCGCGGCCGGGGCCGTGCTGGTGCCGATCAGTACGCGCCTGACCGGCGGCGAGACCGCGGATATGCTGGCGCGCAGCCGGTGTCGGGCGCTGTTCACGGTGCGCGGGTTTCTCGGCAACGACTATCCGCGCATGCTCGCCGAGGCGGGGCGGGAACTGCCGGAGTTGGCGATCACCATCCTGCTGAGCGATACCGGGGAATCGCGGGGTCCTGGCGATGGGATCGACTGGGCGACCTTCCTCGACTACGGCACCGGCACGACACCGGAGGCGGCGGTCGAGCGCGCCGCCAGCGTGTCCCCCGACGACATCTCCGACATCCTGTTCACCTCCGGCACCACCGGCGCACCCAAAGGCGTCCTGGCCACCCATCGCCAGACCCTGGAGGTCTTCACCGCGTGGGCCGATGCCGTCACCCTGCGCCACGGTGACCGCTACCTGCTGGTCAACCCGTTCTCCCACACCTTCGGCTACAAGGCGGGCATCATCGCCTGCCTGCTGCGCGCGGCCACCATGGTTCCGGTCGCCCGCTTCGACGCCGACGAGGTCATGGAACTCGTGGCCCGAGAACGCATTACGGTCATCGCCGCGCCTCCTACCCTCTTCACCGACCTGCTGCGCCGCGACCACGCCGCCCACGATCTGAGCTCGCTGCGCCTGGCCGGAACCGGCGGCACCACCATCCCCACCGAACTGGTCGAGCGCATGCGCGCCGAACTCGGTGTCCCCCACGTCTTCACTGCCTACGGCCAAACCGAATCCATCGGCGTCATCACAGTCTGCCCACCCGACGCTCCCGCCGACCTGGTCGCGCTGACCGTCGGAAAAGCCATCCCCGACACCGAGATCCGCCTCGTCGACCGCGCGGGCCATCCGGTCCCCGCCGGTGAACCCGGCGAGATCACCGTGCGCGGCGCGAATGTCATGCACGGCTACCTCGACAACCCCGAGGCCACCGCCGAAACCATCGACCCCGACGGCTGGCTGCACACCGGCGATATCGGCATCCTCGACGACCACGGCTATCTCCGCATCACCGACCGCATCAAGGACATGTTCATAGTCGGCGGCTTCAACGCCTATCCAGCCGAAATCGAACGAACGCTCCTGCAACACCCCGACATTCGCGATGTGGCCGTCGTCGGCATCCCCGACGACCGTCTCGGCGAGGTGGGCCGGGCGGTGGTGGTGCCCACCGACCCGACCGCCGCCGATCCCACCGCCATCATCGACTGGGCGCGTACCCGCCTCGCCGGATACAAGGTGCCCCGCGAGATCGTCTTCACCGAGGCGCTGCCCCGCAATGCGGGCGGCAAGGTCCTGAAAAACCTGCTGCGCTAACGCTGTTCGGCGTCGACCAGGCGCAGCCGCCGCGCCAGATCGGAGACGAACACGCCTTCCGGATCGGCCGCATCACGAATCCGCCGCCACTCCTCCAGCCGCGGGTACATGGCGCGAATCATCTCCGGCGTGGTCCGGGAATCCTTGGCGAAGTACAGGCGTCCACCGGCATCCAGAACGCGCTGGTCGAGTTCGGCGCAGAAGGCGCCGAGCCCGGGCTTCAGCGGAAAGTCCAGACTGAGCATGAAGCCCGGGTGCGGCCAGGACAGCGGGGCCCGGTTACTCGCGCCCATCCGCTTGAAGACGTTCAGGAACGAGTGGTGTCCCGAGTGCGCGATGGCCCGAACAGCCTCCGCCAGTTGACTTTCCGCACCGAACGGCATGGAGAACTGGTACTGGAGGAACCCTCGGCGGCCATAGGCGCGATTCCACTCCCCGAGCAGGTCGAGCGGATGATAGAACTGCGTCAGATTCTGAATTCGACCGCGCGCGCTCTTCGGGTAGAAGCGATAGGCCACCTCACCCATGACGCGCGTGGTGAGGTTGTTGACCATGCCGTCGGGAAAGATATCGGGCACCGTGAACAGCTGCGGCGCATCGAATTTCAAGGGATTGCCGCGCAGCTTGATCGGCAGCTGATCGACCGTCGCGAGCGATCCCCGGCTGAAGGCGGCACGGCCGAGTTTGGACCCCGTGCTGATGGTGTCGGGCACCGACATGGAGTAGTCGTAGCCGTCGTCGGAACCCCCGTGAGCAACTCCATGGTCTCGTCGAGATTGTTGGTGCGATCGTTGTCGACGATGAAGTAGGCGGTTTCGGTGTGCTTCATCCGCACCCGGGCGCGGGTGATGATTCCGGTGAGCCCCATACCGCCGACGGTGGCCCAGAACAGTTCGGCCCCAGCGCCTTCCGGCGTGAGTGTCGTCATCTCACCGGTGGCGGTGAGCAGGTCCAACGACGCCACGTGATTGCCGAAACTGCCGTGCGAGTGGTGGTTCTTGCCGTGAATATCCGAGGCGATGGCCCCCGCGACGGTGACCTGCCGGGTACCCGGCAATACCGGCACCCACAGCCCGTACGGCAAGACGGACCGCATGAGCGAATCCAGGCTCACCCCGGCATCGACATCGACAATGCCGGAGTCCGGATCGACGTGGTGAATGCGGTCGAAGGCGGTCATATCGACGACCAGCCCGCCGCCGTTCTGCGCTGGATCCCCGTAACTGCGCCCGAGCCCGCGCGCGATGACCCCGCGCGGCCCCGCTTCCCGCACCGCCCGTGCGACCGTATCGATATCGGGTGTGGAGAGCACCTGCGCGACAGTGGGAGCCGTCCGGCTCCACCCCGCCAACCGACGCTGCTGGATCACCGCTGACCCTGTAGTGGAATGCACTCCGACCAAGGTAGCGGGCGAACCCTCGCGGCGCAGGGACGCTCAGCGCGTCGGCCAGATGTCCTTCAACAGCGGCGCGGCGTCGGCGGCCTGGCGCACTCCGGCCTCGAAGGCGGGTCGCAGTGCTTCCTGGCCGAAGAGGTCGTTGCCGAAGGCCGCGATGGCTCCCTGGTCCGGGACGATGGAAATCTCACGCGCCGAACCCAATTCACGGTCGGCCGGGGTGCGCGGGAAGATATGGGCGAGCGGCTCGATGATCACGACGATATCGGCGGGCAGCGCCAGATCCGCGTTGATGGACGAGCGGGTGCCGCCGTCCATGTAGCTGTTCCCGTCGATCGGGATGGGCGGGAACACCCCGGGCACCGAGGTGGTGGCCCCGAGCGCCTCCCCCAGAGTGGCGGCCCCGCCGGGCGACCAGGCGCGCAACTCCCCGCTGCGCGCGTCCACGGAGGTGAGGATCAGGTCCCGGTCCGGCCACTCCGAGAAACCGACCAACCCGGCGATGCGCGCGATGTGCACCTCCGGGTCGCCCGCCTCGGCCGCCAGAGCCAATTCACCGATGCGCTGCCGCGCCGCCAGCGGCTCCACCCCCGGCGTGAACATGACCGCGAAGATCTCCGCCAGCCGCCGCGGATCGGGTTGTACGACCGGTGCGTCCGAGGAGGTCTGCGACAGCAGGCTCATCGGGTCGCCGCCGCCCGCGAGCACGGTCCCCACCACGGCTCCCGCCGAGGTCCCCACGAACCGGTCCGCCAGCGCCAGGTCGATACCCGCTTCCCGCAGGCCCGCGGCGATCCCCGTCAACCACGAGATGCCGACCGGACCACCCCCGCCCAGGACAAGCGCGATCCGAGATCCATTGGGCGACACCACTTCAGCCATACCCCACCGTAACCCAGGTCCTGACCCTCGCGAAGGATCTCGCCCCGAAATAATTCGGTACCGCCGCGCCGTTGATCCTGTTAACTTCGGTGGCAACGACGACGAGAAAGGAACGGCGATGACCGAATATTCAGCCCACGAATACCAGCGCTCCGCCGCTGCCGCGGAATCCGCGCGCTATTCCTCGTCGCGTGATTCGGCGGGCGACGCCTAGACAGGACCACCTGTTCAGGGTCGCACCGAGGCGCAGCCGATTTCTCGTCGAGGGGGCGATGGGCCTGGTGGCCCACCCTGACTGTAAATCAGGTGCCATAGCGCATGGCAGGTTCGATCCCTGCCGCCCCCACAACCCTATTTCTCGACGCAGTTGCTCTGCTGGTACGGGCAGCCTGATTTTCACTCAGGCCCCTCGTCGGTTCGATTCCGACCTGCGTCTCGGAAGGTAATGCGGACCGGCGTCCGTCACCGTCTTGAAAACGGATGGTCCCCCGAGCACGGGGATGGGGCTCGACACCTCTGCCTTCCTCCACAGCATCAGCGCTTGTAGCGTTGGCCCTCGGCTAGCTGCGCGGTGATCTCGGTGGCGCCCACACGGCGTTGCAGAGCGGCGGACCAGGTGGGGGCCAGGCCGCCGAACAGGGCGAGTAGGCGTAGGGCGGGTGGGGCCACATCTGTTTCGGCGCGGTTGTTTTCGATGGCCCGCAATGTCGCGCGGGCGACATCGTGGGGTGTGCGGGTGGTGACGCCGGGCGGGAGGGTGGCTCCGGAGTCGGCGAACATGCCCGCGTCGCTGATATAGCCGGGGAATATCGACGAGACGCCGACATTGTGGGGGCGCAGATCTTCGCGCAGGGCGAGGGCGAACCCGCGCAGGCCGAATTTGGTGGCGTTGTACAGGGATGCCTGGGCGGAGGCGGTCTTACCGGAGAGCGAGGAGATGAAGACCAGGTGGCCGCGTCGGCGGGCGGCCATGTGCTGAGCGGCCAGTTTCGCCATGACAACAGGGGCGCGGAGGTTGACGTCCAGTGCTCGGTCGAGTTGCTCGAGGGAGAAGTCGTCGAGCGGACCCGTCGCCGGGAGAGCGGCATTGGCGATCAGTACATCGATCTCCCCCGCTTCCCGCAGGAGTTTCTCGATCGCGGCTCGATCGGTCAGATCGGCCGGAACGGCGCGGCCGCCCACCTTCTCGGCCACTGCTTCGAGCAGGTCGGTGCGGCGGCCGGTGAGCACCACCTCGTCGACCCGCTCGGCGAAAGCCTCCGCCAACACCTGCCCTATTCCACCGGTCGCCCCGGTGATCAGCACCTTCGCGGTACGCAAGTCCATGTCAGACGCTCCGATTCGGGACGATCGACGCGGCTTCGCGGGAGAAATCATGTGTGCGCATGACCTCACCTTGGCGTGGCCGACACCCGACGGTCTTGTACGAATGTTCCCGCCGCGAACGCGGCCCGCTCCACCGCGATCCCTACGTCACCGGCGAGGTATCCAGGCGTTGTTCCGCTGAACGCCAACACTTCTCGATGCAGATGCGACTGATCGACATACCCGCACTCGACGGCGACCGACGCCAGATCCTCCCCGGCCCCCAAGCGCTGGACGGCGTGATCGAAGCGCACGAGCTGCGCCGCACGTTTGGGAGCCACACCTACCTCTGACCGGAACCGCCCCCACAATCGCCTTCGACTCCAACCCAATTCGTCGGCCAACTCCTCCACCCGCACCAGGCCACCACTGCGTAGGATCCGCTGCCAGACCCAGACCACCTCCCGATCCATCGTCGGACCCGTCGCCACCCGATCGGTGAGCAACTCGTCCAGGGCAGCGAACCTGCTGTCCCACAACGACATACCGTCCAGACGTTCCCGGATCCGGACCGCCTCCCGGCCCCACAGGTCATCGAGGCCGACCACGGCGCGTCCCAGGTCCGCGGCGGAAGTACCCAGCACGGCCCGTGCGACGACCGGCGAGAGCCGGACCTCCACGCATTCGAAGCCGTTGCCGCGCATACACATAGCGCCGGGAGCGAGCCCGGCCACGAGGCTTCCGCGCTGCTGCCGGGCTTCGTCGCCCACGAGCAGCGAACCCTGCCCGAACTCGACCACCAGCGTGACCGAGGGGTTCGGAATCACCGGCAGCGCGATCGGCCCCGCGCCCGCATGGCGAAATCCGGCCACGGCGATCCCCGGCACGCGGCAGCGCCGGGCCGGGCGCGCGATATCCCAGACCGACGCGGCCTCATACCCGGTGGCTCGCACCCTCCCAGGTTACGAGCCGAGCGATCAGATCTCCTTGCGCATCTGGGCGGTCAGGGGCTTCATGTAGCCCGAGCCGAGGAGGCGCTGCATGAAGTTCATGGCCTTGGCGTCGGTGCCGATCAGGATGAGGGGCTTGTTCTTCTGGATGCCTTTGAGGATCGTTTGGGCGCACTGCTCCGGGGAGGTCTTGGCCAGGCGGTCGAAGTTCGAGGCGAGGGCGTCGCGGTCGCGGTTGGCGGACGCGCGGGCCTTCCAGGCGATCTCGGTTTTGATCATGCCGGGGTGCACGCTGCTGACACCGACGTTGTGGCCCGCGATGATCATCTCCTGGCGCAGCGCGTCGGTGAAGGCGCGCATGGCGAATTTGGATGAGCTGTAACCACTTTGGCTCGGGCAGGCCACCAATCCGAACATGGAGGACACATTGGCGATATGGCCGTCACCCGAGGCGATGACATGCGGCAGGAACGCCTTGGTGCCGTGCGCGGTACCCCAGAAGTTGATATCGAAGATCCACTCCATGTCCTCCCAGGTGACATCCTCGATATTGGCGGTCAGGGAGACACCGGCATTGTTGACCACGAGATTGACCTTGCCGAAATCGGCGGCCACCTGGTCGGCGTGCGCGTACACCGCCGCGCGGTCGGTGACGTCGAGCTGATAGGCGCGGGCCCGCACGCCTTCCTTCTCGCACAGCGCCGCGGTCTCGGCCACACTGTCGAGATTTCGCCCCGACAGCGCCAACTGCGCCCCACCGCGCGCCAATTCGATGGCCAGCGCCCGTCCGATTCCGGCACCGGCACCGGTGATGGCGGCGACTTTGCCGTGGAAGTTCTTCATGAATGTCCTTGTCTGACAGCGGCGGAGCCCGCCGGGTGCTACTGGGTGGTGAAGCCGCCGTCGGCGATGAATTCCGCGCCGGTGGAGTAGGAGGACTCGTCGGAGATGAGGAACAGCACCAGGTTGGCCAATTCCTCGGGGGTGGCGGGCCGTTTGATCGGCTGGGTCGCGGCAATGGCGTGCGACCGATCGGAGTCGGCGGTCATCTCGGTGGCGACAATGCCCGGATGCACCGAGTTGACGCGAATATTGTCGCCCGCCAACTCCTGTGCGGCCGTCTTGCTCATACCGCGCACCGCCCATTTGGAGGCGACGTAGCCGAGAATATTGGAGTAGCCGATGAGCCCGCCGGTCGAGGAGATGTTCACGATCGACCCGACGCCCGCGCGCCGCATGGACCCGATCACCGCCTTCATACCGAGGAACACCCCGACCTGATTGACGTCGATGACCTTGCGGTAGTCGGCCTCCGAGAGCTTCTCGATGGGATCGACATGCACGATTCCGGCATTGTTGACCAGACCGGAGATCGGCCCGAACCGCTCCTCGGCCCGCGCCACCACCGCGTTCCAGGCCGCCTCGTCGGTCACGTCGAGCGCGAGAAACAGTGCGCTGTCACCGAGTTCGGCGGCGAGTGCCGCACCCTGGTCGGCGAGCACGTCGGTGATGGTCACCTTCGCGCCCTCGGCCGCGAGCTTGCGGGCGAAGGCCGCCCCCATGCCACGCGCGCCACCGGTCACCACGACATGTTTGGTCTCGACTCGTCCCATGGTCAGTTCTCCTGAGCGGCAAGGTGGTTGGCGGCGATATAGCCGAACACCATGGCGGGGCCGATGGTCGCGCCCGCACCGGCGTAGTCGTTGCCCATGACGGCGGCCGAATTATTGCCCGCCGCATACAGTCCCGAGATCACAGCGCCGTCGTGGTCGAGCACCCGGGCGTACTCGTCGGTGACCAGACCACCTTTGGTGCCGAGGTCGCCGGGCACCATCTCCACCGCGTAGAACGGCCCGCGCTCGAGCGGTGCCAGCGTCGGATTGGGTTTGACGGTCGGGTCGCCGTAGTACCGGTCGTAGGCGGAATCGCCACGCCCGAAATCCTCGTCACGGCCCTTGCTGGCGAAGCCGTTGAAGCGCGCGACGGTCGCCGCCAGCTTGTCGGCGGGTACGCCAATCTTGGCGGCCAACTCGGCGAGGGTATCGGCGGTCTTGATGATCCCGGCGTCGTAGTACTTCTGCGGCAGTGGACGTTTCGGGAAATTGCCGAGGAACAGGTACCGGTCCCGGAAGTTCTGGTCGAAGATGAAGTGCGCCGGAATGCTGCCGCTGCCCGCCGCCTCGTCCGCGTACATCTTGTGCACGACATTCACATACGGCGCGGATTCGTTGACGAACCGCTCGCCATTGTCGTTAACGATGATCGCACCCGGCTGCGACCGCTCCGCCAGGCAGAAGAACGGCGGTCCCTCGGGATTGCGCACCGACGGACCCCACCAGGCGTCGTCCATGAGATCCACCGCGCCGCCGACCTTCTGGCCCGCCACGATGCCCTCACCGACATTCTCGGTCGCGCCCACCGTCCAGTCGGTGGACTGCGGACCGGCGATGTACTGCTTGCGCATCTCGAGGTTGTGCTCGAAACCGCCTGCGGCGAGCACCACACCGCGCCGCGCCCTGATGACCACCGACCGGCCCTCGTGCTCGGCGCGCACACCGACCACCGCACCGCCCTCGGTGATGATCTCGGTGAGGGGGGTGCTCAGCCACACCGGCACGCCCGCATCGCGCAGCGACAGCCACAGTCGGGCGGCCAGGGCCTTGCCGAGGCTGAGCGGCAGCGCGCCCTTGAGCATGTTCAGCGCGGTCTTCGCACCCACCTTCACGGCGGTCTTCTTGCCCGCCCAGGTGCGCGCGATCATATTCAGATCGTGGAAGTCGCTGACCGTGATGGCGATGCCCTTGGGCGCGGACATGGTCGGCTGATTGATCTTGTGCAGATCCGCCCCGAGCAGCCGCCCGTCGATGGGCTTGGGCTCGATCGAGCGGCCCTGCGACAGCCCGCCCGGAAACTCCGGGTGGTAGTCGGAATAGCCACGGTCGTAGACGAATTCCCAGTACTTCGAGCGAGCGCCGATGTACTGGAACATCTCCGGGCCATTGTCCAGGAAGGCGCGCTGCTTGGCCTCCGGAACCCGGTCGCCGACAACGGCTTTCAGGTAGGTGCGCGCCATCTCAGCGCTGTCGGGCACACCCGCTGCCTGCAACACCGGATTGTTCGGCACCCAGATGCCGCCGCCCGAGCGCGCGGTCGAGCCGCCGAACAGGCGGCTCTTCTCGATGAGGGTCACCGACAGCCCGCGATAGGCGGCGGTGAGCGCGGCGGTCATACCGGCCGCCCCCGAGCCGACCACCACGACATCGAACTCGAATTCGACCGGTTTCGGCTCCGTCGCCGAAACCTTGGCCGCCACTGACTTCTTCGATACCACTGTCTTGGAATCCCTTTCAGTATCCGCAGCTGGTGAGCATGCCGCCGTCGACGACGAATTCGCCGCCGGTGCAGTAGCTGGAGGCATCCGAGGCGAGGAACAGCGCCACCTCGGAGACCTCCACGGGCCGACCCCAGCGCGGAATGGGCAGACCGGAGAAGAACGAATCGCCGTCCACGCCGCTCGCACCGGAGACGGCGGCGGTCATGGGCGTGGCGATACCGCCCGGATGGATGGAATTGACGCGAATACCGGAGTGCCCGAGTTCGCGGGCCGCCGATTTGGTGAGTCCACGCAGCGCGAATTTGCTCGCGCTGTAGGCGGAGAGCTTGGCCGCCCCCACGAATCCCTCGACCGAGGAGACATTCACGATCGACCCGCCACCAGCGGCGATCATGGCGGGCGCGGCGGTCTTGATACCGAGGAAGGTGCCGGTCACATTGATGTTCATGACGGCGTTGAACTCGTCCAGGGCCATCTCGAGAATGGGCTTGAAGCGCAGGATGCCAGCGTTGTTGACCAAGACGTCGAGCCGTCCGTAACGGGATACGGCCTCCGATACCGCTGTGGCCCAGTCACTTTCACTGGTCACGTCATGGTGGACATAGTGGGCGTCCGCGCCGATCTCGGCGGCCAGCGCCTTGCCCTCGTCGTCGAGCACATCGCCGAACACCACCCGCGCGCCCTCCGCGACGAACCGGCGCACATGTTCGGCTCCCATGCCGCGCGCACCGCCCGTCACGAGCGCCACCTTGCCGTCCAGCTGTCCCACCGAATCGCGTCCTTCCTCATGTCCCCCGGCGCGGCAGGGCCACGACAGCACAGGGGTTGGGTTGTGGAATCGACGCTAAGGCGGCGGGCCGCCACCCGGCACGGTGTGGTCCCGGCCACTGGGACATACCGATGACCACCGCCTATGCGTACAGAACTATTCCGTTCAGGCATAGCTCCGGCCCCGATCCGGGACGGGAGCGGCGAGGAGTGGCGATGAAGTTCTCGATGATCTTCGAAGCGCAGATGACGAACCCGACCGCCGAACACGAGGCGCAGGTGCTGCGCGACTGCGTGGAGCAGGCGGTGCTGGCCGACGAGATGGGCTTCGACACCGTCTGGGCGGTGGAGCACCACGGTCTCAAGTGGTATGCGCACATGAGCGCGCCGGAGATCTTCCTGACCTGGGTGGCCGCCAAGACCGAGCGCATTCGCATCGGGCACGGCGTGGTGTGCATGCCGTTCAACTTCAACCACCCGGTGCGCACCGCCGAACGCGCCGCCATGCTCGACGTGCTCTCGGGCGGACGGCTGAACCTCGGCGCGGGCCGCGGGGCCACCGCCGTCGAAACCTCCATGTGCGGAGTCGATCCCGACCGCACCTATCAGGAGGTGGAGGAATCGCTGCGTATGATCGCCACCGCCTGGCAGGACCCGGAGGCCGAATTCTCCTTCCACGGTGAACTTCTCGATATCGGCCCGCACCACCTGCTGCCGCGCCCCGTGCAGCGGCCGCATCCGCCGCTGTTCATGGCGTGCACCAAGAAGGACACCCTGAAGCTGGCCGCAGAATACGGAATCGGCGCGCTGGTACTGGGTTTCGCGGGCATCGAGGAGATCGCCGAACTGCGCCGCACCTACGACCGCGCCATCGCCGCGCGCACCGGGGAGCGTTTCGTCTCCACCGTGGTGAACGACCATTTCGCGGCGCTGTGCCCGACCATCGTGCTCGACGACCGGGACAAGGCGCAGCAGATCGGCGCGCGCGGACAGCGGTTCTTCGCCCAGTCCATCAAGCACTACTACGGCGCGGGCCCGGTCCCGGACGAGGCCGTCGACCCCACCGTGGACGAGGTGGCCAAGATCAAGGAGGCCGCCGAGGAACACGTGGCCTTCCTGCACGAGGCCAAGATCCCCGTGAAGTCCGGCTCCACAGCGATTTTCAACGCCGAACACGCCTACGGCAATGCCGACGACGCCATTGCCTACGTCGAGCGGCTGTCCGAGGCGGCTGCCGACGAGATTCTGTGCCTCATCCAGATGGGCACCGTGCCGCAGGACGCGTGCCTGGAGACAATCCGTCAGTGGGGCGAGAAGGTCATCCCCCACTTCCGCAACAAGTAAAGGAACCGAAATGGTCGATCTGAACGGCAAAGTCGCCCTCATCACCGGCGCGGCCCGCGGGCAGGGCGCGGCGGAGGCACGGCTGTTCGTGGCCCGGGGCGCGAAGGTGGTCATCACCGACGTCCTCGACACCGAGGGCAAGGAATTGGCCGAATCCCTCGGCGACGCCGCGCGTTTCGTCCGCCACGACGTGACCGACACCGAGAGCTGGGAAAGCGCGGTGGGCGAGGCCGTTTCGTCCTTCGGCGGACTCGACGTCCTGGTGAACAATGCCGCGATCTACACCATGAAGCCGCTCGTCGAGACCACCTCCGAGGAGCTGGAGCGGATTCTGAAGGTCAATCTCGTCGGCGCGTTCAACGGCATCAAGGCGGTCGTGCCCACCATGACCGCGGCGGGCGGCGGATCGATCGTGAACATCTCCTCGCAGGCCGGTATCGAGGGGCTCATGAACCACTCCGCCTACGGCTCCTCCAAATGGGGTCTGCGCGGCCTGAGCAAGATCGCCGCACTGGAGTTGGGCCCCAACCAGATTCGCGTCAACTCGGTGCACCCCGGGCCCATCGCCACCCCGATGGTGCCGTACCTGACCACGGGCCCGGGCAGCTTCCCGACCCTGCCGCTGGAGCGCACCGGCCTGCCCGAGGAGGTGGCCGAACTGGTCGCCTTCCTGGCCTCCGATGCCGCCGCCTACATCACCGGAGCCGAAGTCACCGTCGACGGCGGCCTCGCTGCGGGCAAGTTCATCCCGCGAAACATGTAGTAACCCAACCCCTTCGGGCCGCCGCCGGGCGGCGGCCCACCGGAAGGAATGCGCGATGCCCCTCTCCCCCCAATGGCAAGTCTTCGTCGACGCGGCCAGCGCGGCTTTTCCCGCGATCGGCACCACCGTGCTGGACGCCGCCGAGGCCCGCGCCTTTCTGGCCGCACGACCGGCGCCGGTAGCCGAGTCGATTCCCGTTGCGGGCGTGGAGGGGTGGCTCGTCCCCGGCCCCCTCGGCGCACCCGAGGTCCCGATGCGCCTCTACCGTCCCCTGGACGCGGACAAGGTGCCCGGCGTGGTGGTCTTCTACCACGGCGGCGGATTCGTCCTGTGCGGCCTCGACAGCCATGACCGCTTCTGCCGCACCATGGCGAACGAGGCTGGCGTGATCGTGATGTCGGTGGATTACCGCCGCGCGCCCGACGCCCGCTTCCCCGCGGCCGCCGAGGATGCCTACGCCGTCCTGCGCTGGGTCGCCGACCACGCCGAATCCCTCGGCGGCGATCCGGCCCGTGTCGCGGTCGCCGGGGACAGCGCGGGCGGCAATCTCGCCACCGTCGCCGCCCTCCAAGCCCGCGACAACGGCGGCCCCGATATCGCCTTCCAACTGCTCATGTACCCCATGCTCGATCCGGCCTGCGACTCCGGCTCCTACACCGACAATGCCGAGGGCTACTTCACCACCGCCGTGCACCTGCGCTGGTACTGGCAGCAGTATCTCGACGGGCCCGCCGACGCCGAGCAGCCGTACGCGAATCCGTTCCGCGCCAACCTCTCCGGGCTTCCGCCCGCCTATATCGCCACCGCCGAATTCGATCCGCTGCGCGACGAGGGTGAGGCCTACGGCCAGCGCTTGCGCGAGGCCGGGGTGGAAACCGAGATCCAGCGCTGGAACGGCACCGTGCACGGTTTCATGTCCATGGCCTGGCACCTCCCCGAAACCGCACAGGCCAATGCCGCCGCCTTCGCCGCCCTGCGCACCGCCCTGAGCCGATCCGTCCCGGCCACCCGTTGAGCGAAAAGCGTTGCGGGCGGCCCGAATAGCGGGACAGTTCGGGCAAGCGCGAGCGCGGCGACCGGCGCGTCGTCTAGCATCGGCCTCGTTCGCCCTTTTCTGAAACGTCGAGGATTCTCTTGTCGCTCGTACGCACCGCCGCGCTCACCGCCGCGGCCGCCGCACTCACCCTGTCCGCCGCCGGATCCGCGCACGCGGCCACGCAATACGGCACCGTGGCCCTGTCCAAACTCCAGGGCAAGGTGGTCACCTCGACCGACCAGCCCAGCAAGGTCACCGCCGACGCCGCGGCCATCCGCGACTGCGCGGTCTACGACTGCCAGATCGTGCTGCGGTTCACCGACGGGTGCGCCGCGGTCGCCCGAGGCGCGGACGGCGCCTACGGGTGGGCGGCGGCGGGTTCGCGCGTGGAGGCCGAACAGGCCGCCGTCGCCGGACTCGGTCAGAGCAATCCGCCCTTCCCCGATCTCGGCAGCGCCACTGCGCAGCCCGCGCAGGTGGTGCACTCCTCCTGTACCGCCAACGCCGCGTAATCCGGAGAGCGTCCGACCGGCCGCATTCGCATTAGTGCCTACTACTCCTCGGCGCAATTGCGGGAATTGATCGGGAAATATTCGATGTTCACCGGATTTTTCGCCGTCGGATGGTTGGATGCACGATGTGCTGACAGGTTGCCGCGACGCGAAATCGATATGGCGCACAATCCTCGCCCTCGCCTTGGCAGGTGGTCTGTTGACGACCGGCTGCGGAACGGAGGACAAACCGCCCTCCGTGGTCGCCACCGGTGAACCCGCGCTGACCATCGGCATCGACTACGACCAGCCCGGGCTGTCGGTCATGGGAAAGGACGGCAAGCCCGTCGGATTCGACGCGGACACCGCCCGGTATATCGCCGACAGGCTCGACGTGAAAATCGAGAAGGTGACCTGGAAGCAGGCGCGCCCGGATCAGCGCGAACAGATGTTGAACTCCGGCGCGGTCGATTTCATCGTCGCCGCGTACTCCATCACCCCCGAGCGTCAGCGCCAGGTCTCCTTCGCCGGGCCGTATCTGGTGGTCGGCCAAGACCTGCTGGTGCGGACCGAGCAGACCGGCATCGAGGGACCCGAGGATCTCGACGAGCGCACCGTCTGCGCGCCAACGGGCTCGACCTCCGCCGAATGGATTCAACGGCATTTCGCCACCGGGGCGAAACCGGTCACCCGCGAATCGGTTTCGGCCTGTGTGGACGAACTGCTCGCGGGCACGGTCGACGCCGTCACCACCGACGATGTGATTCTGGCAGGTTTCGCCGCGCGGCATCCGGGGAAACTACGGGTGGTCGGCCATCCATTCGCCCGCGACCGTTACGGCGTCGGCGTGAAGAAGGGCAATACCGAATTACAGGGCAAAATCACCTCCGCTATTCGCGAGATGATTGCGGACGGATCGTGGGAACGATTCATGACCGCCGATATCGCGCCGTCGGGGTACCGGCCTGTGCCGCCCCCGCCGGTATTCAACGCACCCGATCAGCCGGTGGTCGCCGGTGATCCGAATTCCCTGGATCCGGAATTGGTGCGCGCGGTCGACACCCTCGCCGCCACCGCCAATGCCCGGGATTGGGAGGGCTTCTCCCAGCACGTCTGCCCGGAGTCCCGCGACGCCGTCGACCAATTCGTACTGCGCTACACCCCGCAGTACGACGACACCCTGGGCGACGAGGTGAAATCCGCCGGATTCACCTACACCATCACCGGTATCGCCCAGACCGGACCGGACGCGGCGACCTTCCTGGCCCACGAGACCTTCACCGACGTGCCGGACAAGTACCGCGACTATGTCGAGGACATCGATCTCACCGGCACCATGCAGCGCCGCGACGGACAGTGGCTGCTCTGCGGGCTAGCCGCGGATTTCGCCGAATCCTGAGCACCAGGTATTCGCCTGTATCGATCACGAGAACGGGAGAGTAGATGAAGGCTGTGCGTCTAGCCGGTGCGATCGCCGTCGGACTGACGGTCGCCGCCTGCGGTGAGGAAGTGAAACCCGTTGTGCAGCAACCACCGACGCTGACGGTCGGAATCAAGTTCGATCAGCCCGGACTGTCGGTCATGGGCCCCGACGGCAGGCCGCGCGGCTTCGACGCCGATACCGCCACCTACATCGCGGGGCGATTGGGTGTCGCGCCCGAGCACATCATCTGGCGCGAGGCGCGCTCGGATCAGCGTGAGCAGCTGTTGAACTCGGGCGCGGTGGATTTCGTCGTCGCCTCGTACTCGATCACCGCCGGACGGCAGGAGCAGGTGTCCTTCGCGGGACCGTACTTCGTGGCGGGGCAGGACCTGCTGGTGCGCCAGAGCGAGAAGAGCATCGAACGCCCCGAGGACCTCAACGGTCGCACCGTCTGCACCGCCGAGGGGTCCAGCTCCGCCGACAAGATCCGCAAGAACTTCGCCTCCCGAGCCAAACTCGTCACCCGCGACACCTATGTGCAGTGCGTCGGCGATCTGATCAACGGCACCGTCGACGCGGTCTCCACCGATGACGTGATTCTCGCCGGATTCGCGGCCCAGCACCCCGGCACGCTGCGGGTCACCGGCCACCGGTTCACCCGCGAGCGCTACGGCGTCGGCGTCCGCAAGGGCAATATCGACCTGCAGGCCCGCATCACCCAGGCCATTCGCATGATGATCGACGACGGCAGCTGGCGACGCTCCATCGCCGAGAACCTCGGCACCTCCGGACACCGAACCCTGCCGCCCCCACCGGTTTTCAATGCCCCCGACAAGGAGATCGCCCCCGGCGACCTCACCCAGCTCGATCCGGAGCTGGTGCAGATCACCCAATCCATCGCGGCGACCTTCAACGCCCAGGACTGGGAGGGCTTCCAACAGCTGGTCTGTCCCGAAACCGCCCAGGACATCGACGATCTCGTCATCCAGTACACCCCGCAGTACGACCGCACCCTCGGCCCCGAGGTCAAGGCCGCCGGATTCACCAAGACCATTACCGGCATCACCCAGACCAGCCCCGATTCGGCGACCTACCTCGCCCACGAATCCTTCTCGAACATCCCCGACAAGTACCGCCACTACTTCAAGGACATCGACTACACCGGCACCATGGTCCGCCGCGACGGCGCGTGGAAGCTGTGCTCGATCGCCGCCGATTTCGTGGAGCCGTGAGGCGCGGACGGCGTTAATGAGGTGCGCGCGGGGGCATCCGGTCCTTACCGTGGGGCATCATCAGTAACAGAGAGGACCGGACGATGTTTCCCGTCGAGCTGCGCGGAACGCGCGCGCAGACGCTCATGTGGGCCCACGAGCACGAGGTCGAACCGGCCGCGCTGCAACAGCTGCGGAATATCGCGGGGCTGGAGTGGGTGTACGGCGTGCGCGTCATGCCGGATGTGCATCTCGGCAAGGGCGCGACCGTCGGCTCCGTGATCGCCATGCGCGACGCTGTCGCGCCCGCTGCGGTGGGCGTGGATATCGGCTGCGGTATGGAGGCGGTACGCACCTCGCTGACCGCCTCGGACCTGCCCGATGATCTGGGCGTGCTGCGCTCGCGCATCGAAGCCGCTGTGCCCGTGGGGTTCTCGGCGCACTCCTCGGCGGTGAACGTGCAGCGGCTGGAGGCCGAGCTGCGCGGGCAGAAGGCCGCCGGGACCACGCTGCGCAGCGGCTGGGAGCGGTTCTGGAAGTCGTTCGACGCCCTCGATCCGGCCGTGCGGTCGCTGGAGTCGAAGGCGCAGAAGCAGATGGGCTCGCTGGGCGGTGGCAACCACTTCGTGGAAGTGTGCCTGGATACCGAACAGTGCGTCTGGATTCTGCTGCACTCCGGAAGCCGCAATATCGGCAAGGAACTCGCGGAACGGCATATGGCCGTGGCGCGGGCGCTGCCGCACAACCGGGACCTCCCGGATCGGGATCTGGCGGTATTCGTCTCCGGCACACCGGAAATGGATGCCTACCGCCGCGACCTGACCTGGGCGCAGGAGTACGCGGCGCGCAATCGGGCCGTCATGCTCGCCCTCGTCTGCAAGGCCGTGCGGGAGGAGTTCGCCGGACGTGAGGTGCGCTTCGACGAGCCGATCTCGTGCCACCACAACTATGTGGCCGAGGAGGTCATCGACGGCGTGCCCATGCTCGTCACCCGCAAGGGCGCCGTGCGCGCGGGCGACGGAGACCTCGCGCTGATTCCCGGCTCCATGGGTACGCGGTCGTATGTGGTGCGGGGCAAGGGGAATCCGGCGTCGTTCCAGTCCGCGTCACACGGGGCGGGGCGGCGCATGAGCCGCAACGCCGCCAAGCGGCAGTTCACCGTCGCCGATCTGATCGCGCAGACCGTGGGCGTGGAGTCGCGTAAGGACGCCGGGGTGATCGACGAGATCCCGGCGGCCTACAAGGACATCGATACCGTGATCGAGGCCCAGCGCGACCTGGTCGACATTGTCGCCACGCTGCGACAGGTGCTGTGCGTGAAGGGCTGATACCTCTCAGCGCGGGCGGTTCTTCTCCAGCTGGTCGAGGAGCCGGGTCACCTCGGCCTGGCTCACCGCCTCGGCGTAGATGTCGTAGTCGGCGGCGTAACTGGTCTGGAACTGGATATCGCGGCGTTCGGCCTGCGCCCGGCGGTCGGCATCGGCCTGCTGGCCCGCGCGCACGGAGCCGAAGACGCCGCCCGCCTCCGGGGAGGTGCACGACAGCGAACCGGAGAAGCTGGCGGCGGTGATCGGGAAAGTGCCCGAGCTACTGCATGTTCCGGCGAATCTGCCCTCGACGGTGAAGGTGGCCGACAGGGTGGCGACCGCCTGGGTGCGGTTGCCGCTACCGCTCACCGCGCCGTTGAACGCCTGGGTGATGGTGCAGCCGCCCTCGGAGCAGTTGACGCTGCCCTGCCCGTTGGCGGTGATGCGCAGACCCGCGTCGACGGCGCCGACCAGCTGGTTCACCCGGTCGCGCAGCTGGATGTACATCCAGTCCACGCGGTCGGTGGTGATCGTGGTGAAGTCCATGGCGTCCAGCACCGCCCAGGCGCTGTTGGAGGTCAGGTAGTCGGGGTCCCAGCGCAGGACGCGGTGCGGCTCGTCGGTGGTGACGAACAGCGTGCCGTCCTCGGTCTTCAGTTCGAGGGCTGGGGTGCCGTCGACGGTGGTCTCGGTGGCCTCCGCGCCGCTGTCCAGGGCGGCTTCGACCGCCTTGGTCAGGGCGTCGGCGAACTCCTTCGGGGACATGAACCCGGGTAGCTCGTCCTCGAACTGCGTCGAGCCCGCCTGCCATTTGCCCTTGCTGGCGGGCTGATCGGCCTCGTCCGGCGGATCGAGGTAGACGGTCTTGTCGACGCGCAGGACGCGGGTCTCGCCGCTGGAGTCGGTCACCGTGCCGAACGTGTCCCCGGCGGCGGAGACCGTGACATCCCACTTCGCGGTGCCATCGCGGGAGGCGGTGACGTAGTGCAGGCCGGGCGAACCGGAGACGTCGGCGATGGCCTTGTCGAAAGCCTGCTTGTTGCCGGAGGATTCCGAGCCCGTGAGCCATACGGCGGATCCCACCGCCAGGGCGAGCACGACGAAGACCGCGCAGGCGATCAGGGCGTAGACGCGCTTGCGCGAACCCTGCTGCGGCTGACCCGGATACGGCTGGCCGGGAAAGGGCTGCTGCTGGAACGGCTGGCCGGGGAAGGGCTGCTGCTGATACTGCTGACCCGGGAACGGCTGCTGTTGGAAGGGCTGCCCGGGGAACGGCTGCTGCTGGAAGGGCTGCTGCGGGTACGGCTGGCCCGGGTATGGCTGCTGGTACGGCTGGCCTTGAACCGGCATCGAGGGTTGCGAGTACGGCTGGCCTTGAATGGGAGCCGAAGGCTGCGAGTACGGCTGGCCAGAGACGGGAACCGAAGGCTGCGGGTGTGGCTGCCCCTGGATGGGAACGGAGGGCTGCGAGTACGGCTGACCCGGGACGGGTTCCGACGGCTGGCCTTGGACAGGGGCCGCGGGTTGCGACGGCGGCTGGCCCGGCACCGGACCGGACGGCTGCTGCGACTCCGGCTGACCCGCCTGCCCCGGCGGTGTGCCGGGCTGGCCTTCCGGCGTCTGCCAGTAGATACGGCCGTCCGGGTTCGATTCGTTCTCGGAACTCATACCCCGGCCACCTCGAACCCCCATCAATCCGACAGCGCCCCTACGTCGCCATCTGCAAGCACCGCAGACGATAACAGCTCGATGGCCTGGGTTCCACGCTCGCGAGCGCCGGGCGCCCGAGACGCGGTGCGGGAACCGACAACTGGTGCGCGAACGCGGTGCGCGGGGCGCGGTGTCGGTGCGGTGGTGCACCATGGAGCGCGTGACCTCGACCGATGCGACCGACACCACGACGCCGACCGACCTGCGGGCGGATGCCGAACGGCTGCTCCGGGAGCTGGCCGGGCCCGCCGCCCGGCTGCGCGAGGACCAGTGGACCGCCATCGAAGCGCTGGTCGTCCAGCGGCGACGGGCCTTGGTGGTGCAGCGCACCGGCTGGGGTAAATCGGCGGTGTACTTCATCTCCGCCAAACTGCTGCGCGCCGCCGGACGCGGGCCGACGGTCATCGTGTCGCCGCTGCTGGCGCTCATGCGCAACCAGGTGGCGGCGGCCGAACGCGCCGGAGTGGTTGCGGCGACCATCAATTCGGGCAATGTCACCGAATGGGACGAGATTCACACCAGCGTCGCGGCGGGCGAGATCGATGTGCTGCTGGTCAGTCCCGAGCGATTGAACAATCCCGACTTCCGCGACGCGGTCCTGCCGAAGCTGGCGGCCGACGCCGGTCTGGTGGTCATCGACGAGGCGCACTGCGTATCGGACTGGGGCCACGACTTCCGCCCCGACTACCGCCGCATTCGCACGCTGATCGCCGATCTCGGCTCGGAGGTGCCGGTGCTGGCCACCACCGCCACCGCCAACGACCGGGTGGTCACCGATGTGGCCACCCAGATCGGCACCGACACCCTGGTCCTGCGCGGCACCCTGGACCGCGAATCGCTGCATCTGTCGGTGCTGCGCATCGACGACGCGGTGGCGCGCACGGCCTGGCTCAGCGAACATCTGCGGGCGCTGCCGGGCTCGGGCATCGTCTACACGCTCACCGTCGCCGCGGCGCACGATCTCGCCGATGTGCTGAATTCGCACGGCCACCACGTCGCCGCCTATACCGGCCAGACCGACCCCACCGAACGCGAAAGCCTCGAGGCGGCGCTGCTGAACAACGAGGTGAAGGCCCTCATTGCCACCTCGGCCCTGGGTATGGGATTCGACAAACCCGATCTGGGCTTCGTGGTGCACGTCGGCGCGCCCTCCTCACCCATCTCCTACTACCAGCAGGTGGGTCGTGCGGGCCGCGGCACCGAGCGCGCCGAGGTGGTGCTGCTGCCCGGCCCGGAGGATCGCCGCATCTGGAGTTACTTCGCCTCGGTCGCCTTCCCGCGCGAACATATCGTGCGCTCGGTCCTCGACGCCCTCGACGGCGATCGGGCCCTCTCCACCGCCGCGCTGGAACCGCTGGTGGAGCTCAATCGCTCCCGCCTGGAGATGGTGCTCAAGGTCCTCGACGTCGACGGCGCGGTCAAACGCGTTCGCGGCGGCTGGATCTCGACCGGCCAGCCCTGGGTCTACGACACCGAGCGCTACGAGCGGCTCAGTATCGCCCGCGACGCCGAACAGCAGGCCATGATCGACTATCAGGCCACCGACGAGTGCCGGATGAACTTCCTGCGCCGCCAACTCGACGACCCGGGCCTGCGCCCCGACTCCCCCGGCTGCGGACGCTGCGACAACTGCACCGGCACCCGCCTCGACACGGCCGTCGACACCGCCTCCCTCGCCGCCATCCGCACCCGGCTGGACCGCCCCGGCATCGACCTGGCCCCGCGCAAACAGTGGCCGACCGGTATGGCCAAACTCGGAATCTCGTTGTCCGGCAAGATCTCCGACGGCGCGGAGACCGGCCGCGTCCTCGGCCGCCTCAGCGACCTCGGCTGGGGCCAGCGCCTGCGCGCCCTCCTCGACTCCCCCGACGGCCCCGTACCCGACGAGGTGTTCAAAGCCGTGACAGTGGTACTGCGTGAATGGGATTGGGCACAGCGCCCCATGTCGGTCATGGCCATGGAATCCGCCACCCACCCCATCCTCGCGGCCTCGCTCGCCGCCCGCCTGGCCCAGGTCGGCCGCCTCCGCGACCTCGGCATCCTGCACCTGCGCCCGGATCTCCCCCCGGTCTCGGCCGCCAACTCCGCCCACCTCGTAGCCGCCCTCCACAACGCCTGGGAGACACCGGATCTCAGCGACGTGGACGGCCCGATCCTCCTGGTGGACACCCTCACCGATACCGGCTGGACCTTCACCATGGCCGCGCGCACCCTACGCCAGGCAGGCGCGGACGCGGTCCTCCCCTTCGCCCTGGCCACGCCATCCTGACGCGGCCCCACACTTTGCTCCAGCCACACCCTCCCGCCCCCTCCCACCAACGGGTCGGCACGCGGTCTAGGCGTCCTCGACGCGCTTGCGATCCTTCAGTCCCGCAAGGGAATCCACGTACTTCAACATCAGCCGCGCGAACTCCACGGCTTCTCCCGGCTCCCACTCCGCGGTGATGTAGTCGTACGCGTCGCGCTGATGCTTGCGGAATCGCTCCATGAGCGCGACACCCTCGGGGCTCAACTTCAGCACGGTCCGCCGCCCGTCCTGCTGTGAGGCGGCCCGCAGCAGATACCCGGCCTTGATGTTGTCGCTCACCATCCGGCTGGCGACCGAGGGGTCCACGCCGAGAATCTCGGCCACCATGCCGACGGTCACCTCCGAGTCGTCGCTGTGCTCGAGCACGATATTGAGCACGAGCGTCCGACTCAGATCTTTGGCGGAGACGGGGTTCTCCACCTCGAGCAGGGCCGTGCGTCGCAGCTTGCTGAACGCCGGACCCACCGCATTCAGCAGCTCATCGGCGGTCCGCGCGTCCTTCGAAGTCATGTGCACATCGTATATCCATGCCCGAAGGTATATATGTGTTGACGCGCCAATACATGCATGACAGCATGCATATGTCATTTGGCACGTATCTGCCATCGCAATCCAAAGTTCCCAGGAGAATCCATGACCACCCTCGTCACCGGTGCCCGCGGCAAGGTCGGCCAAGCCGTCATCGCTCGATTGCACGCCGCCGATCTGCCGGTGCGCGCGGCGAGCGCCGACCCCACCGGACTCACCGTCCCGGCCGACGTCGAGACCGTCGAGGTCCGACTCGACGCCCCCGAAACCTTCGACAGCGCCTTGAAAGGCGTTGGACAGGTATTCCTCTACCCGAACCCGGAGGGCATCGACGCCTTCCTCACCGCCGCCGAGAACGCGGGCGTCGAGCACATCGTCCTGCTCTCCTCCGCCTCGGTACTGGCCCCCGATGCCGAGGACGATCCGCTCGGCTCCCACCATCTCGTGGTCGAAAAAGCCCTCGCCGCTTCGGATCTCACCGTCACCGTGCTGCGCCCGGACGCCTTCGCCAGCAATGCGCTCGGCTGGGCCCACACCATCGCGAACGGGCTGCCGATCGAACTCCCTTATCCGGACGCCCAACTCGCGCCCATTCACCCCGACGATATCGCCGATATCGCTGTCGACGCCCTGACCGACGGCCCGGTCCGCGGCCGCACCGTGGTACTCACCGGCGCACAGCCGCTGACCTTCCGCGAGCAACTCGCCCTCATGTCCGAGGTACTCGGTCGCGATATCCCGGTCACCGAAATCTCCGTCGAGGCAGCGCGCGAACAGATGAGCCGCCACATGCCGCCCCCGCTGGTCCGCTCGCTGCTCGCCTACTGGGCCACCGCCGCCGCGCGGCCCGCCATGCTCGGCGACACCACCGAAACCCTGCTCGGCGTCCCCGCGCGCGGCTTCGCACAGTGGGTCGGCGAGAACGCGGCGGCGTTCTCGGGGGTCTGACGGTAGGGTCGAATCGCGCGAATCAGTCGTTTCGATCGGTCGAGCGAGGTATGGAGTCGTCATGGCGTCCGGATTTCCCGCAGTACCGCCACCACCCTTGGTGCGCGCCATCGGATTACTGCGCGATGGGCTCGCGGCACTGCACCGGCGGCTGGTTCCGGGGCATCTCGCGCTGTTGGAGTTGCAGATGACCGGCTATCTGAGCCAATCCATCACCGCGGCCGCCGAACTCGGTATCGCCGACGCGCTCGTCGACGGACCCAAGCGCCCGGCGGAACTCGCTCGAGCCCTCGGGGTGGACGAGGACGGGTTGCGCCGACTCATGCGGCTGCTGCTCAGCTTCGACATCTTCACTCAGCGGCGCGACGGTTCCTATGCGCTGAACGGGATTTCGCGGGCGCTGTGCTCCGATTCGCCGGTGACGCTGCGAGATCTGTTCCTGTTCTTCGGTTCCGAATACCACCGCAACCACTGGACCCATCTCGCCGACGCGGTGCGCACCGGAACATCGGTGGGTCCCGCCCTCGACGGCGCCGACTTCTTCGCCTACGCCGCCGAACACCGCGAGATCGGCGAGCTGTTCGACCGCGCCATGTCCAGTGTCACCACCCTCACCACCGAACCCTTGCTCGCCGCATACGATTTCGGCCGCTTCGGCACCCTCGTGGACGTCGGCGGCGGCCACGGCAGTCTGCTCACCGAAATCCTGCGGCGCAGCGCGTCCACGCGGGGCATCCTCTTCGATCTCCCCGAAGTGGTCGAACGGCTGCCGGAGCTCGGGCCGCGCGACCGGCTCACCGTTGCCAGCGGCTCGTTCTTCGACGCGGTGCCCGAGGGCGGCGACGCCTACCTGCTCAAACACATAGTCCACGACTGGTCCGACGCCGAGGCCGAACGGCTGCTGCGTACCGTGCGCGCCGCCATGGGACCCGAGGCCGTCGTGCTCGTCATCGACATAGTCCTGCCCGAACACCGCCGTCCGCACGCGGGCAAGTTCATCGACCTCGAAATGCTGGTCAATGCCTCCGGCCGCGAACGCACCGCCGAGCAGTTCCGAGACCTGTTGTCCCGCAGCGGATTCACCCTCGATCGCGTGATCGGCACCGCCGCGCCCGACAGCATTCTGGAGGCGCGCCCCACGCCCTGACACCCGATTCGCGGCGGCCCCGATACCGCCGCGAATCCGATCCCGCCGTCCGCGAGCCCCCCTGCGAGCTCGCGGACCTGCCCGCTCACGCTGTTGGGAGCGGCAGCCTCCGGGCACTACGCACTGCGCCGCACACTCTCGCCGATCACCCCGTGCACCCGATCGGTCCAGCCATCGGCCATGGACGCCAACAGAAACCACGCCGCGTGCACCCGCTCGTCGGAGACCGATTCGACGGTGCGCAGCAGATGCACCGCCCGAACGTGCGCGGCGGCCATGGCATCCACCGCCGCGCCGAGCGATTCCCGAGTCGCCATCGCGCGCTCGGCCCGCCGCCGGGCCCGCATGATCACGAAATCGTCGATGCTCCGCACCACCTGCGCCCGTCGCCGGTCGATCTCGACCAGGCGATCGGGTTGCCGCCGCCGCGCCAGATGCAGCTCCGCGAGCAACCGGGCCCACCGCGTGACGGGGTGGTCCTCCGGCTGATCGCCGATATGACCGCAGAACGCGGCCAACAGTTCATGCCAATCGGGCAATAGGGGGCGGGTTTCGACATGAGAATCACGGCCACTCGCCCGCCACATCTGCGTACTGTCCGGTACGTACATACCTACCTCCGGGGCGGTGCGGGCGCACCCGATGCCGCGGGCGGTCACCGGACCGCGAGCCCGGCGCGGCAAGGGCGGACCGCGCCGGATCCGGAACCGCGTATCGGCGAAGGGCACATGCGATACGGCACCGGGTGCACTTCCAGGATGCGCCGCCCCGGCCGCCCGCCCACTGCCCTTTCGGTGGCCTTCCGTCGCCCCTAGGGCGGATGTACCCCGTATACCCCCGCCGCGGCGGCGCGAATTCCGTGCGGTTGGCTAATCATCAAAGCGATTGCCGCGCAGCCGGACTCGGTCGCGCGGTCGCACGGACCGGACTACACCTTGACGAGATCGTCCGCGTGCACGACCGGACGCTGCATACCTTCCGGTAGGTCTGTTGTGGAGCGCCCCTTCATGGTTTCCAGTTCATCGCTGTCGTAGGAGACGATGCCACGGGCGACCACCTGCCCGTCCGGCGCGACCAGACTGATCACATCGCCGCCGTAGAAACGCCCGCGCACCTCGGTGATACCGGCCGCCAGCAGCGAACTGCGGCGCTGCGCCACCGCCTGCACCGCCCCCGCGTCGAGATGGACCGCGCCGCGCGAATCCGCGGCATGGCGTACCCAGAACTTGCGGGCGGACAGGCGAACCGGGCGCGCGGCGAAGGCGGTGCCGACCGACGCGCCGGAGAGCGCGGCGGCGGCATCGGAGGCGGCGGCGAGCAGGACCGGGACACCGGCATCGGCGGCGAGGCGGGCGGCGGAGAGCTTCGAAGCCATGCCGCCGGTGCCCAAAGCGCCTCCGCTACCGGCGATTACGCCATCGAGGTCGGCGCTGCTGCGCACCTCGGGGATGAAATTGGCGTCGCCCTTGCGGGGGTCACCGTCGTAGAGGCCCTCGACATCCGAGAGCAGGATCAGCGCGTCGGCTCCGACCAGATGGGCCACCAGCGCGGCGAGCCGGTCATTGTCACCGAACCGGATCTCTTCCGTTGCGACCGTGTCGTTTTCGTTCACGACCGCGATGGCGTGCAGGGAGCGCAGCCGATCCAGGGTGCGCTGGGCATTGCGGTGCGATTCCCGCCGCGAGAAGTCGTCCGCGCTGAGCAGGACCTGGCCGACGACCCGATCGTAGCGCGCGAACGAGGTGCCCCAGGCGTGCGCCAGCGCCAGCTGACCCACACTGGCGGCGGCCTGCTTGGTAGCCAGATCCTTTGGCCGCGAAGACAATCCGAGCGGGGCGATACCCGCGCCGATCGCACCGGAGGACACCACGACCACATCGGATCCCGCGCGCATACGCGCCTCCACCGCATCGGCCAGCCGGTCCAGCCGCTCGGTGTCGAGACCGCCCTTCAGACTGGTCAGCGCCGAGGAACCGATCTTGACCACCACGCTGCGCGCCGAGGCGACGGCCTCGCGTGCCGCACTCGGCTCGGTCCCGGCGATCGTGTCGACCGAGCCCCGCGTGATACCCGAACTCATTGCACCACACCTCTATTCGCCCGCGATGGGGGTCTTTCGCTAGTCCTCGTCGTCGGATACCAGCCCGCGGCGCACCCGCGAGGCGTGCTTGCGCTCGGCCGCGCCGATGCGCTCGCTCTGATCCAGGCGCGGATCCACACCGCGACGGGTCATCATGACCTCGACACCGGCGGAGATCTGCGGTTCCCAGTCGAAGCACACGTCGCCGATGGTGACCGGTGCGCCCGGCTGAGCGCCCAGCTTCACCAGCTCCTCCTCGACTCCGAGGCGGGCCAGACGGTCGGCCAGATAGCCCACGGCCTCGTCGTTGTCGAACTGGGTCTGGTTGACCCAACGCTCCGGACGCTCGCCGTAGACGATGAACCCGCCCTCGATCTCCGGATCGCGCACGACGCGGAATCCGCTGTCGCCCTTGGCGATCGGTCGAATCACCGGACGCTTCGGCTCGGCCTCCGGATGCGCCTCGCGGTACTGCTTGACCATCTCGGCCAGCGCGAAGGTCAACGGACGCAGGCCGTCCCGGCTCACCGCGGAGATCTTGAACACCGGCCAGCCGCGCTTCTCGAATTCGGGCAGCACGAAATCGGCCAGCTCGTCGGCATCGGGAATATCGGCCTTGTTGAGAATGACCACCCGCGGCCGGTCGGCCAGATCGCCCAACCCGGCATCGCCCACCAAAGCGGGCTTGTAGGCGGCCAATTCGGCCTCGAGCGCATCCACATCGGAGACCGGATCGCGGCCGGGATCCAGCGTGGCGCAGTCCACGACATGCGCGAGCACCGCGCAGCGCTCGAGATGGCGCAGGAAGTCCAGGCCCAGTCCGCGGCCCTGGCTCGCACCCGGAATCAGACCGGGCACATCGGCCACGGTGAAGGTGGTGTCACCCGACTGCACCACACCGAGATTCGGCACCAGCGTGGTGAACGGGTAGTCCGCGATCTTGGGCTTGGCCGCCGAGAGCACCGAGACCAGCGAGGACTTACCGGCCGACGGGAAGCCCACCAGGCCCACATCCGCCACCGACTTGAGCTCGAGCACGAGATCGCGCTCCTGCCCCTCCTCGCCGAGCAGCGCGAAGCCCGGGGCCTTGCGCGCCTTCGACACCAGCGCCGCGTTGCCGAGCCCGCCGCGACCGCCCTGGGCCGCGACGAAACGGGTGCCCGCGCCGACCATATCGGCCAGCACCTCACCGTCGGTGCTCATCACCACGGTGCCCGAGGGCACCTTGAGCAGCAGATCCTCGCCCTGTTTGCCATTGCGGTTGCCGCCCTCGCCGGGCTTGCCGTTACCGCCCTTGGCATGGGGGTGGAAGTGGAAGTCCAGCAGGGTGTGCACATTGGGGTCGACCTCGAGGATCACATCCCCGCCATTGCCGCCATTGCCGCCATCGGGACCACCGAGGGGTTTGTACTTCTCCCGATGCACCGAGGCGACGCCGTGCCCGCCTTTACCCGCGCGCACATGCAGCACGACACGGTCGATGAATTTGGACATACCGTTGATCATCCTCCTTCAGGACTGGTCGGCTGGGTTGCCGCGAACACGAAAACGGGCCAGGGTGTGTGCACCCTGACCCGTTTCGGAAAGTTTGTGGAGAGGCTCCGGTGACGGCGTCAGGCCGAAACCGGCTCCGGAACCACGATGTTGACGGTCTTGCGGCCACGCTTGGTGCCGAACTCGACCGCGCCCGCCTCGAGGGCGAACAGCGTGTCGTCGCCGCCACGGCCGACGTTCACGCCGGGGTGGAAGTGCGTGCCACGCTGACGAACGAGAATCTCGCCCGCCTTGACGGTCTGACCGCCGAAGCGCTTCACACCGAGCCGCTGGGCATTCGAGTCGCGACCGTTGCGCGAGCTGGATGCACCCTTCTTATGTGCCATGTCAGAACTCCTCGTGCCGGGGTGGGGACCCCTGGTCGGACTTACTTGATGCCGGTGACCTTCAGGACCGTCAGCTTCTGACGGTGGCCCTGACGCTTGTGGTAGCCGGTCTTGTTCTTGAACTTGTGGATCCGGATCTTCGGGCCCTTGGTCTGTTCGACGACCTCGGCGGACACGGAAACCTTCGCCAGCTTGTCAGCATCGGTGGTCAGCTCGGCGCCATTCACAACCAGCACCGGCGACAGCGACACCGAAGTGCCCGGCTCACCCTCGAGCTTCTCGACCTTCACCAGGTCACCGACCGCGACCTTGTACTGCTTTCCGCCGGTCTTGACGATCGCGTACGTTGCCATCGGTCGGCTGCCCTTCTTCCTCTACGTAAGTGCTACGGCACTTTGCTCACGCGGCTGGTCCTCCGGCACAGGGCCGGGCACCGCCGCACGACTGGTCTGGTAATCACCGCCGCCTCAGCGCCTGGTGGCTCTCGAATGAACCGGGCCACGGGCTCACAGCAGACTGCTGTCACCGGGCAGCGACCGTCCTAGGCTACAGGACTCGGGCCGACGCCTCCAAACCGGGGGCCAATGGCCTCGGGCACACTCCCAGCGTGAATGTGTCGGTGGCCGAGCCTATTGTGCCGACGTGCCCCATGAGCTGAGCGATCTCGCCTATGCCCGCTACCTCGAACCCTTCGCCACCGAACTGGAATCCGACAGCGGCTACGACACCGTACATCTCGACGGCGAGCGCTTCGAGGAGGTGGAAGCCAGCGGGACGAAGTTCGAGGAATCGGCCTTCACCGGGATCTCCTTCCAGGGCTGCAACTTCCGCTACGCCCGCTTCTCGGATGTCTGGCTGCGTGACACCCGCTGGGTCGGCTCGAACCTCGGCCAGACCAATTGGCTCGACGCCGAGATGATCGACACCGCGCTGTCGGGGGTGGACCTGATCAGCGCGGGCCTGCGGCGGGTGCGCTTCGAGGGCTGCAAATTCGATTCGGTGAACTTCCGCAATGCCAACCTGCAGGAGGTCCAATTCGTCGACTGCGTGCTGCGCGACACCGATTTCGCCGAGGCCAAGATCACCCGGGTGAGCTTCCCGGGCTCGACGCTCGCGGGCATCTCCCTGCACCAGGCCAAGTTGAAGGAGGTCGATCTGCGCGGCGCGGTCACCCTCGACATCACGGTCGGTATCGAGTCGCTGCGCGGCGCGGTCATCCGCCCGGCACAGCTCATGGACCTGGCCCCGGCCTTCGCCCGCACCTTCGGCATCACCGTGCGCGACGACTGATCCCGAACACAGCCGTGGCCCCACTGCCGGAAGCAGTGGGGCCACGGTCGTTCACGAGCGCGTGCGGCTAGTTGCCGCCCTCCGGAGCACCGGCCGGGCGACCGGCGGCGCGACGGCGGGGACGGCGCACCGGCACCTCCACCGGAGCCGCGTCCTCGAGGGACAGCGCCGGGGCGGATGGCTGATCCGCGCTGGAGAGCACGAAGACCGCGCCCTTGCTGTCCGTCGCCGGTGCGGCGGCGGTGCGGGCCACGCGGCGGCGACGGCGACCCGTCGAACCCGCGTCGGCGGCCGGGGCTTCCGAGGCGTGGGCGTCGCGTTCCGGCTCGGTCACCTTCGGCTCGGCCACGGCCATCTTCGGCTCGACGGCATCGCTCGCGGTCTGCGCCTTGCTGGCGGCCTGCGCCTCGGACACCAGGACCGCGGCCTCGGCGGCGGCTTCCTCGGCCTCGCCCGCGACCACCTCGTCGGCGGCCGCGGCCGCCACGGGGGCGGTGCCATTGGTCTTGGCGACCGCCTCGATCGAACCCTGGGCGGCGGCCTTCACCTCGGCGGCCTTGGCGGCGGCCGATTCGGCGTCGGCGGCGGCCTGCGCGGCGGTGGCGGCGATCGCCTCGGCGTTCGCGACCGCCTCCTCGACACCCACGGTCTCCGCCTCGGCCACGGCCAAATCCGCCGCGTCGGCCGCGGTGGCGGCGTCCTCGGCGGCCTCGGTCGCATGGTCGTCGGCGTGATGAGCGGCCATGGCCAGCGCCACCGGATGCGCCCGCTTGGCGGCGATCTTCTCCTCCGACTCGGGCGCCTCGGGTGCGGCGGCGGCCACCGGCTCGGGAGCCGCGGCCTTGTCGCCCTTGTCCTTACGGCGGCGGCGACCCTCGCGACGGCCCCCGCCCTCTTCGGCCGGGGAGGCCTCGACGGGGTAGTTGTGCACGATGAGGCCGCGGCCGTGGCAGTGCTCGCAGGTGGTGGAGAACGCCTCGACCAGTCCGGTGCCCAGCTTCTTGCGGGTCATCTGGACCAGGCCCAGCGAGGTCACCTCGGAGACCTGATGGCGGGTGCGGTCGCGGCCCAACGCCTCGGTGAGGCGGCGCAGCACCAGATCCCGGTTGGATTCCAGCACCATGTCGATGAAGTCGACGACGATCATGCCGCCGATATCGCGCAGACGCATCTGGCGGACGATCTCCTCGGCCGCCTCCAAGTTGTTGCGGGTGACCGTCTCCTCGAGATTGGAGCCGCCCGAACCGGTGAACTTGCCGGTGTTGACGTCGATGACCGTCATGGCCTCGGTGCGGTCGATCACCAGGGTGCCGCCCGAGGGCAGCCACACCTTGCGGTCGAGGGCCTTGGCCAGCTGCTCGTCGATGCGGTACGCGCCGAACACGTCCACGCCGTTGTTGTCGTGGCGCTCGACGCGCTCGAGCATGTCGGGGGCCACGGTGCGGACGTAGTTCTCCACCGTGGTCCAGGCGCGCTCGCCCTCGATGACCAGTTTGGAGAAGTCCTCGTTGAACAGGTCGCGCACGACCTTGACCAACAGGTCGGGCTCCTCGTACAGCGTCTTGGGCGCGCCGGAGGTGTTCTTGCCCTGCTCCTCGATAGTGCGCCAGGTCTTCTGCAACCGCTCCACATCGCGAGCCAGCTCGGTTTCGCTGACGCCCTCGGAGGCGGTGCGGATGATGACGCCCGCGTCCGGCGGGACGATATCGCGCAGAATCTCCTTGAGCCGCTTGCGCTCGGTATCGGGCAGCTTGCGCGAGATACCGGTCGAGGTGCCGCCCGGCACGTACACCAGGAAGCGACCGGCCAGGCTGATCTGGGTGGTCAGGCGAGCGCCCTTGTGGCCCACCGGATCCTTGGAGACCTGCACCAGCACGGTGTCACCGGGCTTGAGCGCCTGTTCGATCTTGCGCTCCTTGCCGCCGAGTCCGGCGGCCTCCCAGTTCACCTCGCCCGCGTACAGCACGCCATTGCGGCCGCGGCCGATATCGACGAACGCGGCTTCCATGGACGGCAGCACGTTCTGCACCTTGCCCAGGTACACATTGCCGACCATGGAGGCCGAGCCGGTGCTGGTGACGAAGTGCTCGACCAGGATGTTGTCCTCGAGCACCGCCACCTGGGTGGTGGAGGTCGGATGCTCGGAGAAGTGCTTCTCGCGCACCACCATGACGCGGTCCACCGATTCGCGGCGAGCCAGGAACTCCGACTCGGTCAGGATCGGCGGGCGGCGGCGACCGGCCTCGCGGCCGTCGCGGCGGCGCTGGCGCTTGGCCTCCAGGCGGGTGGAGCCGGAGATGCCCTGCACCTCGTCGGCGGCCGCGGCAGCGGCGGCGGCGCGGCGCTTGTTGCGCGGTTCGCGCTCGTGCACGACGGTGTTCGGCGGATCGTCCTCGGAGGTGGCCTCGTCCGAGCCGTCCTCACCGGAGCCCTTGCGGCGACGGCGACGACGGCGGCGACGGGTGCTCGCGCCCTCCGGCACGGCCGCGTCGTCGGTGTCGTTGTCGTCCTCGCCGTTGTCCTCGGCCGAATCCTCGGCGTCGGTGCTGGCGTCCTCGTCCTCGTCGGCGTCCTCGGACTCCGACGAGTTCTCCTCGCCGTCGGCCTGCTGTTCACCGCGACCCCGGCCGCGGCCGCGGCGGCCCCGGCGGCGGCGACGCGACGCGCCGTCGTTCTTCTCCCGGGAGTCGTCCCAGTCGCCGTCCTCCGACGCGTCCTCGGCGGATTCGTCGGCGGTGGCGGGGGTGACGGCCTCGGGGGTCTCCTCGACCGGCTCCTCGACGACCTTGGTCTTGCGTTCGGTGCGCTCGGCGCGGACCTTGCGGCGCAGATCCTCCGCGGCCTGCGCGTCGGGCGGCAGGAACAGCGGGGCGGCGACGGCGGCGGGCTGGGTGAACACCACCGGCTCGTCGACCTGCTGCGGCTGGAAGGGGCTCGCGAACAGCGTCGGCTGCTTCTTCGGCGCGGGTTCGGAGGTGGCGGCGGCCTCGGCCTGCTCGACCTCCTCGGCGGCCAGTTCGTCGGCGACCGGATCGTCGCCCGCGGCGATGGCCTCGGTCACCGTCGTAGGCGTGCTGGATTCGACCACCACGGTCTCGGCGGTGACCTCCACGTCACGCGGTCCGAAGGCATCGCGCACCGTTTCGGCGACCGTGCGATCGAGACTGGATTGGGGGCTGCGGGCTTGGGCGCCCATTTCGGTCAGGTGGGCCAGGATGCGTTTGCTGGTCGTTCCCAGCAGCTTCGCCAGTGCGTGCACTCGGATCCGTTCCGGCAACTGTTCGGCAGCCGGAGTCGGGTCCGTCTGCGCTCGTTCCGAACGGCCCGCCTCCCCTTCACCGTTCACCTGCGATGCTTCCTGCGGCTCTTGTTCGGCCACGAAATCTCCTCGGGCCCCCGGGCGCGTCCCTCCGGAGAGTGACGCGGCCGACGCGGGGGTACTCGCTCGCCTCACGCCCAGTGGCGCGAAGTCGATATGGTCTCGCCCCGCGTGTCCGGTGTTCGCCTTTGTCTTCGTCGTTCGGCTAACTGGTCACGCGGCGCCTGGCTGGTTGGCTCAACACCACCGCACGAGCGTTCATCCAGCGTGCCGCCCGACAGCCGAGTCTCGGAAGCTGTCGGCGGCAGCGATGATCGTCCGTCATGCTGCGGTGCCATTCGGTTGTCGCCGCTACCTGCCGCTAATGACGGGCGTCGGCTACATCCAAGGCCAGTATCCCACACGTACCCGCGAGTGCCTGCGCCACGAACCCCCAACACCCCATTTTCGGGTCGTGGATACGCGTCGACCGGCCCCGCTCAGCGCGCGGCTCGGACCGCGAGCCGCGCGTGGTGCGGGGACTGGCAACGATGTGGCGAATCCCGCTCAGAGAGCGAATTCGGGGAACCAGAGCGCGATCTCGCGCTTGGCGGACTCCTCGGAGTCGGAGCCGTGGACCAGGTTGAACTGGGTTTCGAGGGCGTAGTCGCCGCGAATGCTGCCGGGGACGGCCTTCTCGACCGGGTCGGTGCCGCCCGCGATCTGGCGGAAGGCGGCAATGGCGCGCGGGCCCTCGAGGACGGCCGCGATGACCGGGCCGGAGGTGATGAACTCGATCAGCGAACCGAAGAACGGCTTCTCGGCGTGTTCGGCGTAGTGCTGTCCCGCGAGCTCCTCGGAGACATTCTTCAGCTCGAGCGCGGCGATCTTCAGCCCCTTGCGCTCGATACGGGTGATGATCTCCCCGATCAGGCCCCGGGCAACGCCGTCCGGCTTGATGAGTACCAACGTCTGCTCAGTCACGGCGCACAGCCTAGCGGGGTGGGTGTTCGAGTCTCGAATCCCGGGGTGACCTGGCGAAAGGATCGGCCCCGCGCGCTGGTCGCGGGGCGGTCGCTCAGGAGGCGCCCTGCGTGCGCTGGCTGGGCAGAAGTCCCAGCTCCATGCGCTTTCTCAGGTCGGCGCGCAGGACCATCATGAAGACCCAGACGGCGGCGAAGACGACGCCGATGATGCCGATGGACAGATGGATGAAGGTGCCCGCCATGACCAGGACCTGCAGGCCCAGGTTGAACGGGATGGCCCAGGACCTCCGCTGCACGCCCGCGCCGAGAATCATGACGACGGCGAGCAGCACCAGGTAGAGCGTCGACCACCAGGTGAGCCCGCCGCCGACCGTGGCGACCACGGGCAGGGCGAGCAGGATGGTGATGGATTCCAGGATGAGCGCTCCGGCCATGACGCCACGGAAGCCCTTCCAGGGGTCGGTGGCGGGCGGCGGGACCGCGGTGGGTTCGTCGCTCATGCGGGGTCCTTTCCGAACAGCGAGCGGGCCGCCCCGGCGGTGACGACCGATCCGGTCACCACAATGCCCGCACCGGAGACCAGTTCGCCATCCTCACCCTCTTCGGCGAGGGCGATGGCGGTCTCGATGGCGTCGGGCAGGTCGTGGGCGACGGCCACGCGCTCGTCGCCGAAGCGCTGCACGGCGAGGTTGGCGAGATCGTCGACGGGCAGGGCGCGCGGCGAGCCGTTCTGGGTGACGACGAGTTCGTCGAAGATCGGCTCGAGGGCGTCGAGGATGCCCCCGGCGTCCTTGTCGCCGAGCACCGCGACCACGCCGACCAGTTTGCGGAAGTCGAACTCCTCGGTGAGGGTCTGCGCCAGCGCTCGAGCCCCGGCCGGATTGTGCGCCGCGTCCAGGAAGATGGTCGGCGCGCTGCGCATGCGCTCCATGCGCCCCGGGCTCACCGCGGCCGCGAATCCGGCGCGCACGGCGTCGATATCGAGCTGACGCTGTGCGCCCGCGCCGAAGAACGCCTCCACGGCAGCCAGTGCCAGTACGGCATTGCGCGCCTGGTGCTCACCGTGCAGCGGCAGGAAGATTTCGTCGTATACCCCGCCCAGGCCCTGCAATTCGAGCATCTGGCCGCCGATGGCGACCGCGCGCGACAGCACCCGGAACTCCGAACCCTCACGGGCTACGGCGGCGTCCACCTCGACGGCGCGACGCAGCAGCACCTCCATGACCTCGGGCTCCTGCTGGGCGATGACGGCCACGGTGTCACGCGGCACGAGCTCGTCGGCGGGGGCCTTCTTGATGATCCCGGCCTTCTCCCCCGCGATGGAGGAGAGATCGGGACCGAGGTACTCGGTGTGGTCCAACCCGATGGGGGTGATGACCGCGACCTGTCCGTCGATGACATTGGTGGCGTCCCAGGTGCCGCCCATGCCGGTCTCGACAATGGCCACATCGACGGGCGCTTCGGCGAAGGCCGCGTACGCCATGCCGGTGAGCACCTCGAATTTGCTCATGCGCGGCCCGCCCGCCGCCTCGGACTGCGCGTCGATCATGGCGATGTAGGGCTGGATCTCGCGGTAGGTCTCGACATAGCGGCCCGGTGTGATGGGCGCGTTGTCGATGGCGATGCGCTCGGTGGCCAGCTGCAGGTGCGGGCTGGTGATGCGCCCGGTGCGCCGGTGCAGCGCGGTCATGAGCGCGTCGATCATGCGGGTGACCGAGGTCTTGCCATTGGTGCCCGCGATGTGGACGGCCGGGTAGTTGCGCTCCGGATTGCCGAGCAGATCCATCAGCGTCGCGATGCGTGTGAGCGACGGCTCGATCTTGGTCTCCGGCCAGCGCTGGTCGAGTTCGGCTTCGACGAGGGCCATTTCGGCGAGGTCCACCGGGGAGGTGCCGTCGGTGAGCGGCCCCTCCGCGTACTGGCGTTCCGGCTCGTCGTTCACCGGCGCGCCGCCAGCTCGGCGATCTCGCGCAGCCGCACGCCGATGCGCTCGACATCGGTTTCGGCGATCTCCTTGCGGCCCTTGATCTTCGCGACCACCTCGTCGGGGGCCTTGGCGAGGAAGGCCTCGTTGCCGAGCTTGGCGGTGGTGCCCGCCAGTTCCTTCTGCGCGGCGGCGAGATCCTTCTCCAGGCGGCGGCGTTCGGCGTCGAGGTCGACGGTCCCGGAGGTGTCGATCTCGACGGTCACGGTGGCCTGGGTCAGGCGCACCTCGAGCGAGGCGGTGGCGGCGAAATCCGCGTCCGCCTCGGTGAGGCTTGCCAGGCTGGCGATTTCGCGCAGCTGACCGGTGAGGTCGGCGGCGTCGAGAGCGATGAGCTTGGCGGCGACCTTCTGCTTGTCGTTGAGGCCCTGGTCGCTGCGGAAGCGGCGGATCTCGGTGATGAGCTTCTGCATATCGGCGATGCGGCGGTCCGAAACCTGGTCCGGCGCAACGCCGGAGACCGTCGGCCAGGCGGCGATGACAATGGATTCGCCGCCGGTGAGCGCCAGCCACAGCGATTCGGTGACGAACGGAATGGCCGGATGCAGCAGGCGCAGCACGGCATCGAGGGCATTGCCGAGCACGATGCGGGTGGCGGCGGCGCGCTCGTCGGATTCGGCGAACTGCACCTTGGCCAATTCCAGGTACCACGAGCACAATTCGTCCCAGGCGAAGTGGTACAGGCCCTCGAACGCCTTGTTGAACTCGTAGCGGTCCAGCGCCGAATCCGTCTCGGCGACCACCTCGTCGAGGCGGTCCAGGATCCACCGGTCGGCGTCGGTGAGGGTGTCGCGCGCGGGCAGCTCACCGGGCTGCGCGCCGTTCATGAGCGCGAACTTGGTGGCGTTGAACAGTTTGGTGACGAAGCTGCGCGAGGCGGTCACGTGCGAGGTGCCGACCGACAGGTCACCGCCGGGCTGCGCGCCGCGCGCCAGGGTGAACCGGGTGGCGTCCGCGCCGTATTCGCTGATCCAGTCCATCGGGTCGATGCCGTTGCCACGCGACTTGGACATCTTCTTGCCGTGTTCGTCGCGAATCAGGCCGTGCAGGAACACATCCTGGAACGGCACCTGCTTGGCGGTCTTGCCCGCGGTGAGCACCGGATCGTCGGAGACGAACATGCCGAACATCATCATGCGCGCCACCCAGAAGAACAGGATGTCGTAGCCGGTGACGAGAACGCTGGTGGGATAGAACTTCTCGAGCTCCGGGGTGGCGTCGGGCCAGCCCATGGTGGAGAAGGGCCACAGGCCCGAGGAGAACCAGGTGTCGAGCACGTCCGGGTCCTGGACGTAGCCCTCGGGGGCCTGCTCATCCGGTCCGACACAGACGATTTCGCCTTCGGGGCCGTACCAGATGGGAATGCGGTGGCCCCACCACAGCTGTCGGGAGATGCACCAGTCGTGCATATTGTCGACCCACTCGAACCAGCGCGGTTCCTGGCTGGTGGGGTGGATCTTCACGTCGCCGTTGCGGACCGCGTCACCGGCGGCCTTGGCGAGGGTCTCGACCTTGACCCACCACTGCATGGACAGGCGCGGTTCGATGGGTTCGCCGGAGCGCTCGGAGTGGCCGACGCTGTGCACGTAGGGGAACTTGCGGGCGACCACGCGGCCCTCGGCCTCGAGGCGCTCGCGGATCTTCAGCCGCGCCTCGAAGCGGTCCATGCCGTCGAATTCGGTTCCGGTGTCGGCGATCTTGCCGGTCTCGTCCATGATGGTCGGCATCGGCAGGTTGTGGCGCAGGCCGAGTTCGAAGTCGTTGGGGTCGTGCGCCGGGGTGATCTTCACCGCGCCGGAACCGAATTCGGGATCGACGTAGTCGTCGGCCACGATCGGGATCTGACGGCCGGTGATGGGGTGGTACAGGGTGGTGCCGACGAGGGCGGCGTAGCGCTCGTCGTCGGGGTGCACGGCCACCGCGGTGTCGCCGAGCATGGTCTCGACGCGGGTGGTCGCCACGATCACGTGCGGCTCGTCGTCGTTCAGCGAGCCGTAGCGCAGCGAGACGAGTTCGCCCTCGACGTCCTTGTAGTCGACCTCGAGGTCGGAGATGCCGGTGCGCAGCTTCGGCGACCAGTTGACCAGTCGCTCGGCGCGGTAGATGAGCCCGGCCTCGTAGAGCCGCTTGAAGATGGTCTGCACGGCCCGCGACAGGCCCTCGTCCATGGTGAAGCGGTCGCGGCTCCAGTCGACGCCGTCACCGAGGTGGCGCATCTGCCACTGGATCTGGCCGCCGGATTCGCGCTTCCAGTCCCAGACCTTGTCGATGAACAGTTCGCGGCCGAAGTCCTCTTTGGTCTTGCCGTCGACGGCGAGCTGCTTCTCCACCACGGACTGGGTGGCGATACCGGCGTGGTCCATGCCGGGCAGCCACAGCACCTCGTAGCCCTGCATGCGCTTGCGGCGGGTGAGGGTGTCCATGAGGGTGTGGTCGAGGGCGTGGCCCATGTGCAGGGAGCCGGTGACGTTCGGCGGCGGCAGCACGATCGAGTACGACGGCTTGTCGCTGGACGGGTCGGCGGCGAAGTAACCAGCGGCTACCCAGCGCTCGTACAGGTCGGCCTCCACTTCGCCGGGGTTCCAGCTCTTGGGGAGGGCGTCGGCACGATTACGCGGGTTCTCAGAGGCTGTGCTGGTCACCGGGCGATTCTAATTGTTGGCAACCTGGGCTAGCGAGCAGGTTGTTTTCCGCGTCGTGACCGGAGTGGTGGCGGATAGCCGAAGGGCGAGACTCTCGGCGGATGAGGGACACCGAGAGCCTCGCCCTCGAAAGCCAGACTACCGCCGTTTCGAGCGGCCTTCCCGAATCCATATGCAATTCTCAGGTTTTGGCCGAATCGCCCAGGGTAGACCAACTTTCGTTGTTTTCCCGTTGCATCGACCGAGCTGTCAGAGCCTCGAATCCTCTTCCACCAGATCGCCGTTGATGGCGATGGCCGCGGCGCTGGCGGCCCCGGCGGCGGTGATCACCTGCATGCGCGGGTCGGCCACATTGCCCGCCACCCAGACCCCCGCGACGCTGGTGCGACCGGCGGGGTCGGCGACCACCCAGCCCTTGGGATCGAGATCACAGCCGAGGGCGTTCAGGACGGCGTTGTCGGGAATCATGGTGGAGGCCACGAAGACCGCGGCCCGCGGCACCGCGCTGCCGTCGACGAGTTCGACGCCGCGCAGCGCATCGTCGGCGACGACCAGGCGCGCCACCTCGCCCTCGACGATCTTCACCCCGCGCGCGGCGAGCCGCTGCCGGTCGGTGTCGGAGACCGTCATGGTGTGCGGGAAGAACACCACGTCGCCGGACCACTGCGGCAGGATCAGCGCCAGGTGGACCGCCCGCTCGAGCGCACCGGGTTCGGTGCCGCCCAGAATGCCGAGGGGCCGGTGGGCGACCTCGTAGCCGTGGCAGTACGGGCAGTGCAGCACATCGCGACCCCAGCGTTCGCGGACGCCGGGCAGCGCGGGCAATTCGTCGCGTAGTCCGGCGGCCACCAGCACTCGACGGGCGTGGACGGTGCGCCCGCTGGCCAGGCCGATGCGGAAACCCCGGTCGGCGGGTTCGGCCGACACCACCCGGTCGTCGATCAGGTCCCCGCCGTATCCGGCGACCTCCGCCCGGCCCGCCGCGAGCAGTTCGGCGGGCGGCATGCCGTCGCGGGACAGGAAGCCCTGCATATGGGAGGCCGCCGCATTGCGTGGCTCCCCCGCGTCGATCACCGCGACCGCGCGTCGGGCCCGGGTCAGTACCAGCGCCGCCGACAGTCCGGCCGCACCGCCGCCGACGATCACCACGTCGTATTTCGTTTCGCTCATTGCGATCACCTCCGCGGACGACACTCGCGGATACCCGGACACGGAGGCAAAGACTGTTGCCGTTTCAGGGAATTCGGGCTGAAGTGGTCCCATGACGACGCATCCGAGCCTCGCCGCCGTGCAGGCCAAGGTCGGTCCCCGGCTCAAGCAGTTGCGCACCCGGCGCGCCATGACGCTCACGGCCCTGGCCGCCGAGACCGGGATTTCGAAGAGCACGCTCTCGCGCCTCGAGGTGGGGCAGCGCAAGCCGAGTCTGGAGTTGCTGCTGCCGATCGCGCACGCCCTCGATGTGGGCCTGGACGAGATCGTCGGCAGTACCCGCGTGGCCGATCCTCGGGTGCAGAGCACGGCGCGGCGGGTGGGCAGCCGGACCGTGCTGCCGCTCACCAAGCGACCCGGGCCGCAACACGCCTACAAGATGGTCATACCCGCCGAGGACACCGAACCGGATCCGAAGGTGCACGAGGGCCACGAATGGCTCTATGTGCTGTCGGGTCGGCTGCGGCTGATTCTGGGTGAGCACGACCTCGTCCTCGGACCCGGCGAGGCGGCGGAATTCGATACGCGCCAACCACATTGGTTCGGCAGCGCGGGGGCCGGACCCGTGGAGATCTTGAGCATTTTCGGGGGCCAGGGCGAGCGGATCCATCTGCGCGCGCGAACCACCGGGCAGCGCAAATAGCCGTGTCCCAGGCGATCTGGGGGCGAACTCAGGGTTTTCCCGGTTGCCGAACCGGGTCGGTGCACGGACTCTGGTAGACGTGAACCCCCCGCTCGACTCCGGCCCGTTGCACCTCTCCCCCGAACCGCACGGGTTGACGCCGCGTGCGGTGCTGGATCTACGCGGTCGCCCGATCCGCGAATTGCGTTATCCGGCAACGGCTGCCGTCATCGTCACCGGCGTTCCGGGCGCGGGCAAGAGCACGGCGCTGCGCAGGCTCTTCGGGGCCACCGGCGACGCCCTCGTCCCGACCGCCGGTCCGACCGGGGCGGTGCTGTTGGATTCGCAGCACTCGCGCAATTGGTGGCAGCTGCGCCTGGGCGCGATCCCCTACGCCTTCTGGCTGCCGATCGTGCACCTCACCCACTATCGGCGCATTCGTGCGCAGATGTACCGGGCCGCCGGTCCGGTCATCATTCACGATTGTGGGACGCGACAGTGGGTGCGCCGACTGGTGGCGCTGTGGGCGCGCACGGCGGGCCGCGAGGTGCACATCATCATGATCGACGCCCCGGCCGAGGCGGCGCTGGCCGGTCAGGTCTCGCGCGGTCGCGAGGTGAGCCGTCTGAGCTTCAAGGTGCACTGCCTGAAGTGGCGGCGACTGGTCGATTCGGTCACGGCGGGCACCATGCCTCGGCCCGCACCGGCCTCGGTGGTGATTCTCGACCGGGCCGCCGTCACCGCACTGCACGAGGTCTCCTTCGCGGCGTGAGGGTGAGCTGCGCCGCTTTCTCTTGCCCTCGTACGCAGCGGTGATGCTTACTAGCTATCACGACTGGCCAGTCTGTTTCACGCTCGAGCGCAATCCCGGATTCTCGATCCCTCAGGAAAGCGAGTTCTCATGCGCACTCGGACCTATGTCACCGTGGTGGCGGGCTTCGTCGCCGCCGGAATCGTCGGCGCCGCAACCGCCTCGGCCGCGACGCCGTTCGCCGTACCGCAGGCCGGAGTGGTGGGTGTGGAGTTGAATACCGGTGAGACGCAAGCACTTGCGAACAGCCCGGTGCCCGCGCTGGTGGACCGCTACGTCCCCAAGGATCAGGTCACCGTGGCGACCATGCCCGATTCGGGGCTCCCGCAGGACGCCGACTATGTGTACGCGCCGCTGAAGGACATCGTCGGCGAGGCTGGCAGCAAGCCGGGCGGCGGCGTGGATGTCGCTTATGGGCCGGGCGTCGGATTGGTGATCGTTCAGAACTGGTGAGCACGCAGCGCCCCCGGCCGGGATGGTCGTCGGGGGCGCTGTCGCGTCGTTACGGCACCAGGACCCGCTGCGCGCCGGGCACGGCGCGGAAGGTGGCCGGGAGCACGCCCGCCGGTTCACCGTCGGCGGTCGCGGGCGCGCCCGGGGCCGACAGGGTGATGGCGGCGGCGCGGTACTGCGTCACGGCGGGGTGGTCGATGCGTTTGCCCGAGGACAGCGAGGGCAGCATCTTCAGCATTTCCAGCCGCGACATGGAGCCCACCACGGTCAGGTCGAGGAGTCCGTCGTCGAGGATGGCGTCCGGGCAGATGAGCATGCCGCCGCCGTAGGTCTTGGTATTGCCGACCGCGACCATGATGGCCGGATTCTCGATGACGGTGCCGTCCGGATGGTCCGGGGAGCCGGTCAGTTCGATGCGGTAGGGCACGGCCAAGCCGTTGAACAGCTCGATCAGCGCCGCCACGGTGTAGCGCGACGCGCCCTTGGGCCAGCGCAAGGCATTGGCGCGCAAGGTGACTCGGGCGTCGAGGCCGGTGCCGGTGACGGTGGCGAACCAGAACGGGTCGGAACCGGTTGGGGCGGTGGTGGATTCGACGGTGCCCAGATCGATGGCCTGGGTCTTGCCGCCGAGCACCACATCGACCGCCGCGTCGGTCTCGTCGGGAATGCCGAGCTGGCGCGCGAGATCGTTGCCGGTGCCGCCCGGGACCAGCCCGAGCGGGACGCCGGTGCCCGCGAGTTCTTGCAGCACAACGCAGGTCAGGCCATCGCCGCCCGCGCTCACGACGGCGTCGGGACGGTGGTCGGGATCGGCGAGCGCCGCGCGCACCAGACTCGCGGTATCGGCCGCGGAGTTGCCGCACAGTTCACGAACACGGACGCCGTGGGTGGTGAACCGGGCGACGGCCGCGGCGCCGACCTCCAGGCCGCGACCGTGCCCGGACATGGGATTGGTCACCAGGGCGACCGAACGAATCTCTGTCACGGAACGAGCTTCCCAGGATTGAGGATTCCGGTGGGGTCGATGGCCTGTTTGACTGCGCGCAGCACCTGGACGCCCAGGTCGCCGATCTCGTCGGTCATCCAGGGACGGTGGTCCGCCCCGACCGCGTGGTGGTGGGTGATGGTGCCTCCTGCCGCGACAATGGCGTCCCCGGCGGCGTGTTTGGCCTTGGCCCACTGGCCGATCGGATCGTCGGTCTGCTTGGCGACAATGGTGAAGTACAGCGACGCGCCGGTCGGGTAGGTGTGCGAGATGTGGCACATCACCAGGGCGGGGGTGCCCTGGGCGGTGAGCGAATCCGTCAGGGCCCCGGTGACTTTCGCCTTCAGATGCGCGAGGTTCGACCAGCTCGTAGCGGTTTCCAGTGTCTCGCAGAGGATTCCGACATCGAGGAGCGCGTCGCGCAGGTACGGGGCATTGAAGCGGCCGTGCTCCCACTCCTGGGCGGGGGTCTCGCCGAGGGCGGTGCCGCCCGCGGCCGCGAGCAGGGCGTCGGCCTCGGCCTTGCGGGCCGCGACATGGGCGGCGGTGCCCTCGAAGGTGGTGATGGCCAGGCAGCCACCGACATTCGCGCCGCCGATATCCCCGGCGCGGGCGAGGTTGAGGCCGGTTTCCGCCTCATCGGACAGCCGCAGCACGGTGGGGGCCGCGCCGGTCTGGACGACCGAGCGCAGCGCATTCGCGCCGGTGCTGAAATCCGGGAACGACCACGCCTGGTAGGCCGTGGTCTCCGGGACCGGGTGCACGCGCAGGGTGACGGCGGTGATGATGCCGAGGGTGCCCTCCGAACCCGAGAAGAGTTCGCGCAGATCGGGTCCGGCGGCCGAGGCGGGGGCGCGGCCGATCTCCAGGCTGCCGCCGGGAGTGGCGATGCGCAGGCGCTGGATCATGTCGTCGAAGCGGCCGTAGCCCGCCGAGGCCTGACCGGAGGAGCGGGTGGCGGCGAAACCGCCGATGCTGGCGTATTCGAAGCTCTGCGGGAAGTGGCCGAGCGAAAGCCCGTGTTCGGCGAGGAGTTTCTCGGCCCGCGGGCCGGTGAGCCCCGCGCCGAGGGTGGCGGTGCCGCTGATGGGGTCCACGTCGGCGAGGGTGTCGAGGCGGCGCAGGTCCACGGCGATGACGGTGGCGAATTGTCCACGCAGCGGGTCGAGTCCGCCGACGACGCTGGTGCCGCCGCCGAAAGGCACTACGGCGATGGCGTTTTCGGCGCAGTAGGCGAGCACGGCGAGGACCTCGTCGTGGTCGGCCGGGAAGACGATGGCGTCGGGGGCGTCCTGGTCGCCCGCCGCGCGGCGGCGCAGCAGATCGAGGGTGCTCTTACCGCCCGCGTGCCGCAGCCGGTCGCGGTGGTCGACGGATACGTGGTCCGCCCCGACCACCGCGACGAGCCCGGCGCGGTGCGCATCGGTCAGGGTGGATGGGCGCAGCGGCACGTCGCCCTCATCGCGACGGGCTACCGGCTCACCGGACACCCCGAACACCTGCGCGAGCAGGCCCCGAATCTTCTCCGGAAGCGGTTGATGTCCGGCCGGGCTGCCCCAGGCGTCCCAAACCATACTCGAGCCCAGCGGCGGCTCGCCCGGGTTTCCCGTGGATGCGGCGGGTGCTTTCGTGTCGACCATGCGTTACAGTCTGACATAGAATGTCAAGCAGTAACGATACTGGTGGTGATCGATGACCGAACCGTCGTCCGCTGTCGATCGGGCGATCCTCGATGCGGCGCGGGCCTGTGTGGCCGAATTCGGGGTGCGGCGGACCACGCTCACCGAGGTGGCGCGCCGCGCCGGGGTGAGCCGTCCGACGGTGTACCGGCGCTGGCCCGACACCGGCTCGCTGGTGGCCGATCTGCTGGTGCGCGAACTGCGCGAGATCGTCGGGCGCGCCCTGCCCGAAGAGGGTTCGGCGCGGGAGCGGTTGTGCCAGGGCATTGTCGGCGGCGGTGCGGCGTTGCGGGAGAACCCGTTGTTCCAGAAGATCTTTCGCGCGGACGCCGACGTGATGCTCACCTACGTGTTCGAGCGGTTGGGCCGCAATCAGCGCCAGCTCATCGAGATGTTCTGCGAGGCGATAGAACTCGGCCAGCGGGAGGGCTCCATTCGTGACGGCGACCCCCGCCACCTCGCCACCATGCTGCTGCTGATGGCTCAATCCGCCGTGCAGTCCGCGGGCACGGTCGCGCACCTGCTCGACAGCGACCACCTCGATGCCGAACTCGCCTACGCCGTAGACGCCTATCTCGCACCGTAATTCGAAAGGCCGACTCATGACCGGAACATCCGCCACCGCCGACTCCGCGCTGAATGCCGCTCGGCGACAACGGGAACTGCTTGCGCTGGGCGACGGTGGTGAGATCGATGTGCTGGTGATCGGCGGGGGCATCACCGGGGTCGGGGTCGCTCTCGACGCGGTGACGCGGGGCCTGCGCACGGTGTTGGTGGAGAAGCACGATCTGGCGTTCGGGACCAGTCGATGGAGTTCCAAGCTGGTGCACGGCGGGCTGCGGTATCTGGCCAGCGGCGGAGTGGGGATCGCACACGAGAGCGCGGTGGAGCGCGACATCCTCATCACGCGGACGGCACCGCATTTGACGCGGGCGCTGCCGCAGGTAGTGCCGTTGCTGCCGGGAATCGGTGCGGCACAGCGGAGTTTGATTCGCACCGGGTTCGTGGCCGGAGATGTGTTGCGGCGCACCGCCGGAACGTCGGCCGCGGTACTGCCTCGTTCGCGGCGGGTGGCGGCGGCGGAGGCGCTGAAGCTCGCTCCGACGGTGCGCCGGGCGGGGCTGCGCGGCGGATTGCTGGCCTGGGACGGGCAACTCGTGGACGATGCGCGGCTGGTGGTGGCCATCGCCCGCACGGCGGCGCTGTACGGTGCGTCGATTCTGACGCGGGTGGAGGCGAGCGAGGTGAGCGGTACGTCCGCTCGACTGGTGGACCGGCTGACCGGCGAAAGTCTCACCGTGCGGGCGCGTGCGGTGGTCAACGCCACCGGTGTGTGGGCCGACGAGGTGGATCCGAGTATCGAACTGCGCCCCTCACGCGGCACGCACCTGGTGTTCGACGCGGCGGCCTTCGGCGGGCTGAGCGCTTCGCTCACGGTGCCGATTCCCGGGAGCATCAGCCGGTTCGTCTTCGCCTTCCCGGCGGCGCACGGCCGGGTCTATCTCGGTCTCACCGACGAGGAAGCGCCCGGCCCGGTGCCGGATGTACCGCACGCCACCGAGTCCGAGATCGACTTCCTGCTCGACACCGTCAATACGGTGCTGCGAGAGCCGCTGACGCGCAACGACATTCGCGGCACCTTCGCGGGCCTGCGCCCGCTGCTGCGCACCGCCGAGAACTCCACGGCCGACATCTCCCGCGAGCACGCGATCCTCACCTCCCCGAACGGTGTGATCACGGTGGTCGGCGGCAAACTCACCACGTACCGCAAGATGGCCGAGGACGCAGTGGACGCAGCGACCACCCACGCCGCCCTGGTAGCCCGCGGTTGCCGCACCCGTCGCGTCCCCCTGGTCGGCGCGGTATCCGGGGCAGCGCGCGATCGAATCGCGGCCGCACCTCGTCTGGTGGGGCGCTACGGCAGCGAGGCGACCACCATCCTCGAACTGGCCCAACGCGATCCGGCCCTGGCCGAACCCGTCGCCCCGGACATGGACGTCCTCGCCGCCGAATTCGCCTTCGCCACAACCCATGAGGGCGCACTGAGCATCGACGACCTCCTCGACCGCCGAACCCGCATCGGTCTGGTCGCGCGGGATCGCGCGGCAGCGGAACCGGCGGCCAAGGCCGCGTTCGAATAGCGATCTGGCGTTCGAAGCCATGGACGTCCTCGCCGCCGAATTCGCCTTGCCACAACGCATGAGGGCGCACGGGACACCGACGATCTAGGGGTTCAGCGCAGCCAGGTGCGCTGTTCGGCGGCGGTGGCGCGGACTTCTTCCAGTTGTTCGGCTACCTGGACCGTGCAGCGGTCGCCCGTCGCCGCCGCGCACCGCCACCACCAAGTACTCGCCCTCGATGGGAAGATTCAGCTCCCGCGCCGCCCGCGCGGCGAAGCTGGCGTCGTGGGCCGGTCCCGCGAGCAGATCCTCGATGAGCGCGTGCCTGCGACGCTCGACGTGGCGCACCTCGACCGGCGGACCCGCGTCCGGCTGATCGCGCCGCGTCGCCCACACCACGTTCGAGTGACCTTTGTCCGGCGGCACCACCCGACCTTGTCGCCAGCTGTCGGGCGGCTCAGCGCCAGAGGGTCGCGATGCGGGCGGCTTCCGTTTCGCCTTGGGCGCGACCGGCTTTGGCGGCGGGGATGCGGGTGGCGGTGTCGAGGGAGTTGTCTCCGAAGGCGGCCAGGGAGGCCTCGTCGGGGGTGATGAGTTCGACGCGGGTGCCGCGGGCGGTGAGGTCGGCGATCTCCTGGTCCATGGGTGGGGCGGCGATGGGGGCCAGGATGAGGACTCGCGCGCAACCCGCCGCGTAGTCGGCGTTGGTGGGGCTGCGGGTGCCGCCGTCGGTGTAGCGGACGCCGTGGATGGTGGTCGCGGGCCACACACCCGGGACGGCGGAGCTGGCGGTGACCGCGTCGACCAGGGGGACGCCGGACTCACGGTCGAAGACGCGCGGTTCGCCGGTCTCGGCAGCGACGGCGACGACCAATAGTCGGCGGTCGGGCCAATCGTGCACGGGGAGGCGGGTTTCCACCACCGCGCGGCGCGCGGCCTCCGGCACCGAGCGGGTCGCGAGCGCGACCTGACCGACTCGTCGCCGCGCCGCGGCGGGATCGCCTTCGGTCTCGGCGATGATCTCCGCCCACGTGGGCATGAGGTCGGCGAGCGGGTTACCCGGTGGCATCAGTTCGCGGCTCTGCAGCCCGGGCTCGATCTGCCTGCGGTACAGCTCTTCCGGCGACAGCCCGCTGGCCCACTGGGCGGCGACGTTCGCACCGGCCGAGGTGCCCACCATCAGGTCGGCGTCGCTGACATCCACCCCCGCGTCCGCCAGCCCGGCCAGCACGCCGTTCTGCCACGCGATCCCGGCGACTCCCCCGCCGCCGAGTACCAGTGCACGATCGCCCGCCATACCGACTCCTCTCGCCTCCAGTGACAGCCAAACTACAGCTATCGGCGGACAGGTGGCGCAGGCGTCGAATTCGACCGGTCAATGCAGCACGTTGCACCCCGACCCGGTGTGCAACCCGGTCCCCACGTGCAAATCCACGTACGGCACCACATCCGGCCCTCCCACGCTGTGCTGCACAACCTCCAGCCGATGTGCCCCCGTGGTCGACGGCCGCCAGTCAGCGGTAGCGATCTGTCCCGACGGCCGCGCCGTCGCGAACGGAACCCCGTTGTCGTAGAACACAACCGCGGTCACCGGATCATTCACATAGGCATTCACCGCATACGAACACCCGGTCCCATAGTTCGTAGCCGACCCAAAACTGATCCCCGGCTCAACCCCTACCCGGGTAGCCGTAGCCCCTGCCTCTACACCCCCACCCACCAAACTCCCCGCCACCCCAACCAACCCCACAGCCACAACCCCGCCACGCCGCCCCCACCCGGCCGCGCGCAGTCGATAGGTACTTCCCTTCCCGGTGGTCACGCCCATAAAGCAGTCCTCGCCATACCGAGCCGACGCCGGGTGCGCCGACGATCTCTTTGTCGATCGTGCCCCGCCGGTGTTCCCACCGCACTAGAACACGCGGAATCTGGCGAGAAACGATAGAAGTGGATTGGGCTGAGCGGTCAGAAATCACATATAGGTGGCTGATTTGCCGTCTGGGGGTGAATTTCGACCGCTTAGGCTAAGCCTCCTTTCCGCCACCCGACCATCTCGCACCTCCGGCCGACCGCCCGGGGCCCATACCCTCCACATGGAAATCCGGCGACCAGATCAGGGCGTAGTAGGAGGTCGCGCCCTGGACATGATGGTGGCCGTGCTGGAACTTGCGGACGAGCCGCATGTGGCGGGCGCGTGCCCCCCTCGGAGCGCATTGGCCTGAACGGTCGGAAAACGCATCCAGGCGGCAGATTTCGGGGGCTTGGCGCGAATTTCGACCGCTCAGGCCAATCAACCCTCCATCCGACTCACCTCCGTCCCGCGCGGCAGCCGCCCGACACCTTCGCCCGGAGGTTCCAGCACCAGAGACCTGCACGAGAGTTGGTCCCGGTGGCCGGGTGCCTGTTTCTGTTTCGGAGAGCGGCCATATCGCTGTGGTGCCCCCGGGCGGTGCTTGCCGGTCCGGGGGTCGCCCTGCCTGCGGAGACTTGGGGATGCCGGGCAGTTGGTGGGTGTACACCGTCCAAGCCGTTGACACGAGATGGCGCCTGGAGCGGGGGAAGGTCCTATTCTGGGCTGCAATGCTGGGGGCGCCGGGGAGAGGAGGCGCGGAATGGGGCGAATTCCGTCCACTGTGCGGTTGACGCGCGGCGAGGGACTGGTCGCGCGGTTCGGTGCGGTGGTGCTGTATTTGAGTGGGGAGACCTCGTCTACGGAGCGGATTCTCGGGGCGGTGGAGGCGGCGGCGGGGGCCGCGGATCCGGGGGTCGCGATCGCGCAGCGGTTGGCGGCGGCGATCTTTTCGAGCGGGTCGGCGCAGTCGCCGTCGTTCGGGGTGGTCGCGCCGACCTCCGGCGGGCTGTTGATCCTGTTGCGTGGGCCGGTGCGGGCGGTGATCGACGGGCCGGAGGGTGCCCGCGAGCTATCCGGCGACCGGGCCATGACCTGGGCCGACGAAATCGTGCGCGATCCGGTGCGGCGCATCACCGTGAGCACCGACGGCACCGCCGCCGAGGTCGCCCATACCGACCTACGCTCCGGCATCGTCCCCAGTGGCGGCTTCGTCATGCACGCCCCGCCCACCGGCCTCACCGACCGCCGCCGGGCCGCTACTCCGAAATCCGCCGCACCCCAACCCACCGACTCCACCAAACGCACCCCACTACCCACCCCCTCGCACACCCGCTTCACCCAGCCCGACGACAACTCCGCACCCCCGCGAAAGCCCGGCCACACGTCACCCGGCACCCCGCTCGCCGGAACATCGATGGATACGCCGCGCAGGGACCCGGCTGCGGACACCGGCGCGTCGCCTCGCGAAAAGCCCACCGAGACACCACGAGCCGAGAGTTCTTCGCTCCCGCCAGGCGGCGACACCTCGGCGGCACCACGGGTGGACGAGTCATCCGGATTCGCGCGTGACCACACACCCGCTGATGGCCCACAAACCGGTAGACATTCCGGCCTTTCACACGGCCAAACGCCCGCTGACACATCGGCCGGACAGTCATCCGACGGGCCGAGCGGTCACGAGCCCGCTGGCGCACCCCCTGCGGGGTCGCCCGAACCCTCGCGCGCATACACGCCTGCTGGCAGGCCGCGGGCCGAGAAATCTGAACTTCCGCCTGGCGGCCTGCCCGCTGGAGCACCACAATCAGGGCACTCGGCCGCCCTTCCGCACGGCGAGACACCCTCCGATACACCACATTCCGGGCGATCCTCTGAAATCGGGCGCAGGGAGGTGTCGTCGGAGCCGCTCGGTCCGTTGGATCGGACGACGCCGAATCCCGCGGGGACTACGCCTGTGGATCGGGGGTTGGATGAAACTCGGGCCGCTGATTGGGGGCGGCGGGCTAGTTCGCTGAGTAAGCGGACGGCGGAGACCATTCCGGCACCGGGGAGTTCTGCCGCGTCGGACTATCACGCGCCCGGGGAAGCTCGCTCGGGTGGGCCGTCCACGACGCGCGGTGAGGCGGGTGCGGCAATGGACGACGATGCCGTGGCCAATGCTCGCACCGAGCGTTCCGCGGATTGGGCTACTGAGAAGTTGGAGCCTTCGACGCCGGTGCCTGAGGAAACGCCGCCAGCCACAGTGCTTTTCGAGAAGCAAGCTGGAGCGGCGAGCGGTGGGGGCGAGCGCGCGAATGTGGTCGAGCCGCAGCCCACGCAGGCGTTCGATGCTCGGGCTGCCGCGCTCGACGAGGCGGCCGAGCAGGCTGAGAGCCGGGACGACGATATTCCGGCGACCGCGGCATTCGATGCCCAGGCCGCGGCTTCGGCCGATGCCGACTCGTCGGAGTCCGAGGCGGTGGCGCGGGCTGGGAAGCGTTGGCCCGGAGGGAAATCCGGAGAGAGCGCGAGCGCTGCACCCGGGATCGGCCCGCCGGTGGTCGGGAGGCCGGGGCGGGATTCCACCACTGTGGCCCGCCCGCCCGGCGTGCTCACCGCGGCCGGGGGCACGACCTATCCCCTGGACCGGGCATACGTCATCGGACGCGATCCGCTGACGGACGAGGCGGTGCAGAAGGCGAAGGCGTCGCCGATTCTACTCTCCGGGGACAGGCATATCTCGCGGATTCACGCGCGCGTATTCATCGAGGGCGCAGCGGTTTTCGTGCAGGATTCGTCCACGCCGGGCGGGACTTACGTGGCTCCGCCGGGAGCCTCGGACTGGACACGCCTAGGCGCGCAGCGCTTCGAGCTGAAACCGGGGTGGAGCCTGCGGATCGGCGACCGCATCCTCACCTACAGCACCGGGCCCGGTCGCGCCCGACGCTGAGGATTCACAGCAGATCTCGAATCCTCCGTAGCCGCAGATAGCGGTACCGTCGGCCCATACGGCGACCGGCGATGGCGGCGACGAACCCGGCGGCGGCACCGAGGGCGGCGCAGGCGATCAGCCCGACGGGAGTGAGCGCGGTCCCCAAGAGAACCCAGGCCGCTCCCGCGCCAGCGACCGCGAAAAGCGCTGTGCTGACCGTGAGTCCGACGGTTGCCGCGAAGGGCGCGTTGCCGCGTCGCAGCGCGCGCGAGTTGGATTCCGCGTACGCACCGGAGAACAGCGCCAGCAGCAGGATGGCAATGGCGGCGGCGGTCAGATACGGCCGCTGCGTGGTGTGGACGCCGAACCCGTAGGCGGCCGTGTCGATTCCACCGCGCGACACGGTCACCTCGCCCGTGAGGTCACCGGCGAGGACATACTGGTTCACGGGAACGGGTACGGCAGTCTCCGCCCCCGGATGTACCGACGTCGCGGCACCACCGAGCTTGGCTCCCAATACATTCCACGAGAGCTTCACGGCATCGACATCGCCGCCACTCACGGTGATGGGCACCGGCCGTGAGAGGTCGATCTCGACGCGTTCCCCACCGGCGATATCCACCCCCGCGACGCGAATCGTGTTGGCGGGGGCGACATCCCCCTTCTCGACCGCCCCGACCCCGAAGACAGCCACAGTTCCGGCCACCACCGCCAACACCCCGGCGGCGAGCAGTGGCAGCCGCGGCGACGGCAACTTGACGACCTGCTGCACCGGCACCAAATCCCCGCGCTCGACATCAACGAGCCGCACACCCCCGTGCTCCATCGCCTGTCGCGGCCGCACCCGCTCGGTCGGCACAGGCCCCCGCGCCCCGAATGACGGCGCACCGCCCCCACCCCAATCCCCCTGCCCCGCCCCACGTCCCGCGTTCGGCACCACCGGCCGCAGCACAGTGTCAGCAGTCGACGACGGCTGCACCCCCGGCCACGCGACGACGGTTTCGGGCGCGGACGGCTGCCTCCACTGTCCACGCCGAACGGTCGGAGACGAGTCGGCGGCCTCCGCCTGCGCCGAATCCCCCGGGCGTCGAGTCGAACCACCACGCGGTCCGGGAGGCATTGTCGATCCGCCACGTGAGCCCGGTGTCGAACCAACCCGTGAGCCAGGCGGCGGAGTTGATCCCGCCCGAGAATCGGGCGGAATAGCTCCCGTGGGACCTGACGGCGGACCCGCAGTTGATCCCGACGGCTGCGTCCCCATCGGCGAACCCGGCGACGGCAACCCCGTAGATGCACCCGATCCCCGCGCCCCTCTCGGCAAACCAGGCGACGACGACCCCCCAGATGCACCCGACCCCAGCGGCCCCCTCGGTGAGCCCGGCGACGGTGACCCCGTAGATGCACCCGACCCCCGCGCCTCCCTCGGCAAACCCGGCGACGACGACCCCCCAGATGCACCCGACCCCAGCGCCTCCCTCGGCAAACCCGGCGACGGCGACCCCATGGGTAAGCCCGGGAATGATGATCCTGTGGATGCGCCCTGCGGTGAGCCCGTGGATGCGCCTCGCGTCGGCGACGCTGTGGGGGAACCCGGCATCCACGGCCCCGACGAGGAGGTCCGCGTCTGCGAACCCATCGGCGAACCCTGCGACGGCGATCCAGCGCGCGACCCGGGTGGCGGTGTCGAAGTGGCGCGTGAGCCTGCTGGCGGTGTCGAACCGGCGCGTGAGCCTGGTGGCGGTGTTGTTTCGGTGGGTGAGCCTGGTGGCGGTGTCCATTCGGCCGCGCTGCGCGGCGCTGCCGGTTCGGGTCGGGGCGTGCGGCCGCTCGGGTAAGGGTCGTGGGGTGCAGCGGGGCCGAGGCTTCTGCGGCTGCCGCCGGTGGCGGCGGCGACGATCGTGTCCGCGCCGATGACCGGAATCCCCACGGGGGTGAGCCAATTCGTGCCCCAGCAGTGGGCGGCCGGTTCGGCGAGGGCGATGCCGAAGGTTTCGGCGCGGTCGAATCGGTCGCCGGGGTCGGGGGCGAGACCGCGCATGACCACGTCGGCAATGGGTTCCGGGACGGTCGGGGAGACCTGGTGGAGGGGGATCGGTTCGCCGTAGGCGTGCGCGAAGAGCATGGCGAGGTGGTCCTCGCCGGGCGGGAAGGGCAGTACGCCGGAGAGCAGTTGGTAGAGCATGGTGGCGAGCGCGTAGACGTCCGTCGCGGGCGAAAGCGGTTGCCCACGAACCTGTTCCGGTGCGATGTAGGAGGGCGTACCGATGATCTCCCCGGCGCGCGTCACCAGCGTGTCCTCGCCGCCGACGATCTTCGCGATACCGAAATCGGTGAGTTTGAGCGCCCCGGTGGCGGAGAACATGAGATTCGACGGCTTCACATCGCGATGCAGAATCCCGTGCCGATGCGCCGACTCCAGCCCCGCCGCACACGACAACGCCACCGCGACCGCCGCCGCCGCATCGAAACCCACTGTGGCGAACCGGCTCTCGACCGTCCCACCCGGCAGATACTCCATGACGAGCAGACACAGATCCTCGTGCTCTATGAAGTCGTACACCGGCACCACATGCGGATGGTCGATGGCCGCCATCAACCGCGCCTCCGCCACGAACCGCCGCCGCACCTGCGCATCATGCGCGAACTGCGCCGGAATCCGCTTGATGGCCACCGCCCTCCGCAACCCCCGATGCCGCCCCGCCAACACCACCCCACACCCGCCCCGCCCCACCTGCCCCTCGATCACATACCCGGGCAACGCGGCCCGCACCCGCTCCTCCTCAATCCCATCCACATCCGAAACGCTCATATCCGAGCCCCTCCCGCCGTGCACGTGATCGAGCTACCCCGTTCCCGCACAGCCGCATTGGGCGTCTCGCGGAGAACAGGCGAAACGTCACCGGCCAGGAAGTCACCCGGCAAGTGCCGGACACCAGGCACCCCGGAAACACCGGGCGGCCGCCAGACATCAGGCACCTCCGAAACGCCTTGCGGCACCCAGACATCGGGTACCCCCGAAAAACCCTGCGGCCCAAATACATCGGGCGCCTTCGGAACACCGGATACCCACCAGATACCAGGCAGTCGCGAAACACCGGGTAACCACCACGCACCAGGCGGCTGCCAAAAGCCGGACATCCATCGAAGACCCGAGTCCAGCCCAACACCGGCGACCAGCCGAGCGCCGGAGGCTGGCCGAACACCGGGAGCTGGCCGAGCGCCGGGAGCTGGCCGCGCACCGGAGGCTCGCCGAGCGCCGAGGGCTGGCCGACCGCCGGAGGCACGCCGAGCGCCGAGGGCTGGCCGACCGCCGAGGGCTGGCCGAGCGCCGGAAGCTCGCCGAGCGCCGGGGGCTGGCCGCGCACCGGAGGCTGGCCGAGTACCGGGGGCTGGCCGAGTACCGGGGGCTGGCCGAGCGCCGGAGGCACGCCGAGCGCCGAGGGCTGGCCGAGCGCCGGGGGCTGGCCGCGCACCGGAGGCTGGCCGAGTACCGGGGGCTGGCAGAGCGCCGAGGGCTGGCAGAGCGCCGAGGGCTGGCAGAGCGCCGAGGGCTGGCAGAGCGCCGAGGGCTGGTCGAACAACTACCGCCCGCCCCACCAGTGGGCCGGAGCGCCAACCTCCTCGTCCCTCGGCCGTAACGCTCTCCCCTCGCATCATCCGCTCCGCGACGGCGTTATCCGATTTCGGGGCGCTCATGTGGTGGCACTTCCCGCCGCACTCGCGGGCCCGTCCAAATCGGAAGCCTCGCCTCGCGAACCAGACCCGTTAGGCCCCTCGCGACCGATCGTCACCGCGTCGTCCCCGCGCGACGCGCCGGGTACCGGTCGCACCTGGGGCGACCGACCACGCCCCGTATTCGCGGTGGTGGCACTTCCCGCCGCAGTCACGGGCCCGTCCAAATCGGAAGCCTCGCCTCGCGAACCAGACCCGCTGGGCCCCTCGCGAGTCACCGCGTCCTCCCCGCGCGACGCGCCGGGCACCGGGCGCACATGGGGCGACCGACCACGCGCCGCATTGGCGGTGGTGGTCTTCGCCGTGTCCGTCCTGGTGGCATCCGCCAGGGTGCCGCCCAGATCGTGCAAGGTGCCGCCGGGCGTCCGCTGCTCACGCTCCCGGGGAGGCCGCTGCCCGTGCGGGTTGGGCGCGCCCACCGCAGCAACGTCCGATCTGCCCGAATTGGCGGGTGGCGGAATGGCGACGGTGTCTTCGTCCGCCGGGTCGTGCCAGCCGGGCCCGGGTGGGCGTCGTGAGCCTCCTCCGGCCGCCTCGTCGTTGGCTCGTACAGCGGGCCCGAACGGACTCGGCGCTCCTGGCCGCCGAGGTGGACCTCCTTGGCCGGGTGGACGGCCCGCACCAAACTCGTGGCCGAATACCGTTGTGGGAGCATCCCCGGCGTCGGCCGCGGGCCTTCGCGCGCCTCCACCGGGCGGTGTGGCGAAACTTCGCGCCCCCGGACCGGCTGCGCCCGGCGCGCCGAATACCGCAGCGCCCGTTACGGATTCGGCGGCCATGCCGAAACCCTGCGCTGGCATGCCGCCACGCATCGCGTCCGAGCCTGAACCGCGGGTTGGCTTGCCGCTCAATGCGTGTACATCCCGTGCGGCCGCCGGTTCCCTGTATCCGTGGGCGTCGAGTTCCCGTGCCGCGGCGAGGTCGGCGGCGTCCAGGTCGAGGCCGTCGCCCTGGTCGGGGGTGGGTGAGAAGTATCCGGCCAGGAAGAAGATGGTGGCGGTGGATCCGGCGAGAGCCAGCCAGAGGCCGGTGGCGGGGACCCACCAGCGGGCTACCGAGGCGGTGAAGCCGATCATGAGGCCGATGCCTATGCCGGGGGCCAGGAGTCGGAGGCCGCGCTGCCAGCGATTGGGTGAGAGGCGGTGGCGGGCTACGGTCAGGGCGGCGTCGGCCAGGGCCAGAGCGGTGAGGACGGCGAGGATGATGCCGAACAGGCCGTAGACGGAGAAGAGCGAGCCGCGTACGTCGACGACGGTGGGAACCTCGGCGACGGGTTCGCCGTCGGAGCCGATGATGGTCAGGTCCGCGCCGATGAGGCCGGTCGCCTGTCCGTCCAGTCCGGCGGCGTCGAGGCGATAGGTGAGCTTCTCGGTTTTCCCTGCGGCAATGGTCATTTCGACCGCGGTCGAGTACGAGAAGAAGTTCAGGCCGAGCACATGACCGGTCAAGTCGGCGCGGCGTACCGAGATGGATTCCCCGGTGCCATTGGTGATTTCGACGGTGATCTGAGCTACTTCGCTGGGGTCCAGGCGGATCGGATCACTGGCATTGGCTCCGAGCAGCGGTTCGCCGTCGAGGGTGGCGGTGGCGGTGACGCCGTCGGCCGCCGCGGCTGTTCCGCCGCCGACCGCGAACACCACCAGCAGCGCGGCGACCAACATGCCGAATGCGGTGTGCCGGTTACTCATCGAGACCTCCGGTCGGGCAGATGGGATACCAGTCGGTGGCCGTAGAACCACGCGCCGATGAGTAGGAAGAACAGCAGCACCGTGACGGTCGACGCCCCACCACCGACCCGGCTGACCAGGACGATGTCCAGCGGCCCGGCGAGCGTCGCGCCACAGGCCGCCGTCACCCGGTGGTGGCCGATATCGGTGGCACCGGTGGAGAGCTTCACGTCGAAGCCGCCATCGGCCCCCGCGGTGGTATCGCCTACGCGGCCCGAGCCGATCGAAAGCGCCACGGCCGCACCGGGATTGCAGCCCCGCCCTGTCACCGTGACCTCACCGCCGGGCGATACGGCTGGCGGATTGACCTCGAGTCCAGCAGGGAACACATCCGGCGCACCAGGGTTCGGAGTGCCGGTACCCGGCGCGGGCGAATCCGTCTGCGGCGGAGGGGCTACCGGCGTTATCGCATCCGGCGGGTTCGGGTTGCCGGTCGGTCCAGCGATCTCGCCCGGCCCGGGATTCCCGGTGGTCCCGGGGTTCTCACCCTGCTGCGGACCAGGCCCAGGGTTTTCGCCCGACCCGGGATTCTCACCGGGCGCAGGGTTCCCGCTCGGCCCAGGATTCTCACCCGGCACAGGGTTCCCGCTCGGCCCAGGATTCTCACCCGGACCGGGATTACTACTCGGCCCGGGATTTTCCCCGGGCCCAGGATTCCCACTCGGTCCCGGATTCTCCCCCGGCCCAGGATTCCCACTCGGCCCCGGATTTTCCCCCGGGCCAGGGTTGCCACCGGGCCACGGATTCTCACCCGGCCAAGGATTGCCACTGGGACCCGGATTCCCGCCCGGCCAAGGGTTCTCCCCCGGCCCGGGATTCCCGCTCGGCCCCGGATTCTCCCCCGATCCACCACAGTCCGTCCCACACCCGTCCGGCCCCGGATTCGGCTGAACTGGCCCCGGGTTCTCCCCGGACCCCTCACACTCGGTCCCACACCCCTCCGGCCCCGGATTCGGCTCCACCGGCCCTGGATTCTCACCAGACCCCTCACACCCCGACACGCAAGGATCCGGCACCTCACACGCCGCCCCGCACGGCTGCTGCGGCGACGGCCCATCCGGCGTCCCCGCCCCGTCCTGGGTCCCGCTCCCGCCCTGCCCGTCCGGCTGCGGCTCCTGGGTCGGCCCGGTTCCGTCCCGAGTCCCCCCACCGTCCTGCGTATCCGGCAACACACTTGTCGTGACAACTGGTACGAGGGGCCTCCCCGGCGAATTCACCACGGCGGGAGGGTTTTCGACCGCCGGTACCTGCACCACCGGAACCGACCGCACCGAATTCGTTGGCGTCACCCCCGGATTCGCGGCCGCGACCATCACCGATCCGCCGAGCACGGCCGCCGCGGCGACCGCCACCCCCGAGCGCGCCAGAGCTCGATTCCGCTCTCCCAGAGCACTTTTCATCCGCCGACGCACTGCGGCGGCACGCGAACCGACCTGTACAGATGTCTTCATCGGACGTGACCTCGCTCGTTCGATGGTAAGGCCGCCTGCCCGGCCGTGGAACCATCTCACCCAGGCGTTATGCAGTGGCAATCACGCTAGGCCCGATGCGGCGGCCGAACACGGGTAGCCGACTACGCGGTTCCCGCGCTCATATATCGCGCCGCATGACGGGAGTGTTCATCCGGGGCCTACGATCGGATTGGCTGAGACAGCCCGCTCAGAGCCGGAGAGGACAATGGTCGCCATGCATCGTGCCGCGCCGAAGAACGACATCGATGAGGCAGTACTGACCGTCACCCCGCCCAAAACCGAGGCGGCGGGTGTGAAAGCGGTCGCCGTCGCGCTGGAGCGGGCCGTCGAGGAGATGGGCGTGGTCCGCACCGCGCGCACCCTGGTCCGCGTCAATCAGCGCCACGGCTTCGACTGCCCGGGCTGCGCCTGGCCGGAGCCCACCGGCCGTCGCCGCCCCGCCGAATTCTGCGAGAACGGCGCGAAGGCGGTCGCCGAGGAGGCGACACTGCGCACGGTCACCCCGGAGTTCTTCGCCCAGCACTCCCTCGACGAGCTGTCCGAGAAGTCCGGTTACTGGCTCGGCCAGCAGGGCCGCATCACCCATCCGATGGTGTTGCGCCCCGGCGACACCCACTACACCCCCATCGCGTGGGACGACGCCTACCGCCTGATGGCCGATACGCTGCGCGGCCTCGACTCCCCCAACGAGGCGGTGTTCTACACCTCCGGCCGCACCGCCAACGAGACCGCCTTTCTCTACCAGCTCCTGGTGCGCAGCTTCGGCACCAACAACCTGCCGGACTGCTCCAATATGTGCCACGAGTCCTCCGGCGCCGCGCTGACCTCCTCCATCGGCATCGGCAAGGGCTCGGTCTCCCTCGACGATTTCGCCAAGGCCGACCTCATCATCGTGGCCGGACAGAACCCAGGCACCAACCATCCGCGCATGCTCTCCGCCCTCGGCGAGGCGAAAGCCCATGGGGCCAAGGTGATCGCGGTGAACCCGCTCCCCGAAACCGGCCTGATCGGCTTCAGCGACCCGCAGACGCTGAAGGGCCTCACCGGCGGTATAAACATTGCCGACGATTTCCTCCAGATCCGCCTCGGCGGCGATATGGCGCTGTTCCAGGGCTTGGGCAAACTCCTCTTCGAGGCCGAGGACCGCGCACCCGGCACCGTGGTGGACCGCGCCTTCGTGGACGCGCACACCGCGGGCTTCGAGGCGTACGAAAAGCAGGTCCGCGCGGTCGATCTCGGCATTGTCGAACAGGCCACCGGCCTCACCCGCGCCGATCTGGACCGCACCGCCCGCCTGCTGGCCGAATCCAAGGCCACCATCGTCTGCTGGGCGATGGGCCTCACCCAGCAGGTGCACGGCGTCGCCACCATCGAGGAGGCCACCAATCTGCTGTTGCTGCGCGGCATGATCGGCAAGCCGGGCGCGGGCGTGTGCCCGGTGCGCGGTCATTCGAATGTGCAGGGCGACCGCACCATGGGTATCTGGGAGAAGATGCCCGACGCCTTCCTCGACGCCCTCGACCGCGAGTTCGGCATCACGAGTCCGCGCGAACACGGTTGGGACACCGTCGATTCCATTCGCGCCATGCGCGACGGCAAGGCCAAGTTCTTCTTCGGCATGGGCGGCAATTTCGTCTCCGCCACCCCCGATACCGAGGTCACCGAGGCGGCACTGCGCAATTGCGAACTCACGGTGCACGTCTCGACCAAGCTCAATCGCAGCCATGTGGTGCACGGCCGCACCGCGCTCATCCTCCCCACCCTGGGCCGCACCGACGAGGACCTGCAAGACGGTGTCCGCCAACAGGTTTCGGTCGAGGATTCGATGTCCATGGTGCATCTGTCCACCGGCCGCCTGAAGCCGGTGAGCGAGCACCTGCGCAGCGAGGTCGCCATCGTGTGTGAGCTGGCCCGAGCCCTGTTCGGCCCCGACCATCCGGTGCCGTGGGCGCGATTCCAGCGCGACTACGACCAGATCCGCGACGCCATCGCCAAGGTCGTACCCGGCTGCGCGGACTACAACGCGAAGGTGCGGGGCCGCAACGGCTTCCAGCTGCCACATCCCCCGCGCGACGCTCGCGAGTTCCGCACCGCCACCGGCAAGGCCAATTTCGCCGCCAACGAATTGCATTGGCTCCCTGTGCCGCCGGGCCGCCTGATTCTCCAGACCCTGCGCAGCCACGACCAGTACAACACCACCATCTACGGCCTCGACGACCGCTACCGTGGCATTCACAACGGCCGCCGCGTGGTGCTGGTGCACCCCGACGACATCGCCGCCTTCGGTTTCGTGGAAGACGAACTGGTGGACCTGATCTCGGAATGGACCGACCCGGCCGCACCCGAGGCCCCGCCGCGAGAACGCCGTGTCGAGGGCTTCCGCCTGGTGCCGTACTCCACCCCGCGCGGCAATGCCGCCGCCTACTACCCCGAAACCAATCCGCTCGTCCCGCTCGACCATGTCGCGCGGCGGTCGAATACCCCGGCCTCCAAGGCGATCACCATTCGCCTCGAGCGCCACGTGCACCGCGCATGAGCCGAGTCACCGCGCGCCGCAGGACCTTGCGCATCTCCCCCACCGGAGTGGTGCGGCGGCCCGACACCCTCGTCGTCGAGGAGCCCCTGGAGATCCGCACCGGCGGCCAATCGCTGGCGGTCACCATGCGCACCCCCGGCGCGGATATCGACCTCGTGCACGGCTTCCTCTTCAGCGAGGGCCTGATCGAGCGGGCCGACGATATCGCGGTCGCCCGCTACTGCGCCGGTACCGACGAGAACGGCCAGAACACCTACAACCTCCTGGATGTGCAGCTGCGCCAACCGGTTCCGGTGACGCCGCGCAATTTCCTCACCAACAGCGCGTGCGGGCTGTGCGGCAAGACGGCGTTGGACGAGGTCCGCACCCGCCTGCCCTTCCCGATACCGGAAGACGGCCTCGCGGTGAAGACCTCCGTGCTGACCGCCCTGCCCGATGAACTGCGTTCCCGCCAAACGGTTTTCGACGCCACCGGCGGACTGCACGCCGCCGGGCTCTTCACCGCCGACGGCACCGCCCTGGCCGTCCGCGAGGATGTCGGCCGCCACAATGCCGTCGACAAGGTCATCGGCTGGGCGCTGCGCGAAAACCGCGTCCCCGCACACGATCTCGTGCTCATGGTCAGCGGCCGCGCCTCCTTCGAGCTGGTGCAGAAGGCCGCCATGGCGGGCATTCCGGTGCTCGGCGCGGTCTCGGCCCCCAGCTCGCTGGCGGTCGACCTGGCCGAGGACGCCGGACTCACCCTCATCGGCTTCCTGCGCGGGGACTCGATGAACGTCTACACCGGCACCCACCGGATTCTCGATATCCATTCACCGAGTCACCCGGTGTGATCACGCCCCGCGCGCTGCTACGCTCCGACCTAGAACACGTTTCAATTCTTTGGGAGTTCTCATGGCAGCGCAGCCCCGCGACGTGGTCGAACAGTATGTGAAGCTGGTCGCCACCGGACCCACCGACGACATTGTGGCCCTCTACGCCGACAATGCCACCGTCGAAGACCCGATCGGCACCCCGACCCGGGTCGGCCACGCCGCCATTCGCGAGCTGTACGCCGCCCTCGAGGGTGTCGCCGAGCGCAGCACCGAACTGCACGATGTGAAGGTGGCGGGCAAGCACGCCGCGGTGTCGTTCACCCTCGTCACCGTCTTCGGCGACAAGCGAATGACGCTGTCCCCCATCGACATCATGGAGTTCGACGACGACGGCAAGATCGTCGCCATGCGCGCCTACTGGGGCCCCGACGACATGGTCATGGAACAGATCTGAGACCTGCGCACGCTTGCCCCTCCCGGCCAGCCGAATTACGGTGACAAGCACCAGTGATTCGGCAAGGGACGGGAGGGGACCCCGTGCGAATCTCGTTGCGTGGCACCGGAGACGGCCTACGGGTGCGGATGCGCCTGGATGTGAACCGGCGACGGTGGCTGGCCCTGCAGATCATGTTGGGGATACTGGCGCTGGTCGGACTGGTGATCGGGCTGTGGGCGGTGGTCGCGCCGCAATCCTGGTACGACAGCTTCCCCGGCTTCGGCCTGCACTGGGTGCGGGTGGACGGCCCCTACAACCACCATCTCGCCGCGGATGTCGGCGCGTTCTTCCTCGCGCTGGCGGCGGTGACCCTGGCCGCGCTGTACTACCTGGACAGTCTGATCGCCCGGATCGCGGGCCTGGCCTGGCTGGTCTTCGGACTGCCGCACCTGCTGTACCACTTCACGCACTGGGTCGAGCAGAGCGCGATCAGCACGGTACTCAATGCCGTCGGCCTCATCGCCCTGCCCGCCCTCGGCCTGGCCTGCATGATCGTCGCGCCGCGCGAACGCCGCCCGGTGCCGGAGCCCTCGGATTTCACGCTGCGCTTCCCCCGCCGCACCACCCGACAGACGCGCGGTCAGGGCAACCGTCCGCCGCGCTAGCCCCGCCGCCCGCCCGCGCACGACGATTCTCGCGACCCGCGATGAATTCCGCGCCGCCGCACCGTCGTAACAGGTGTAGCGCGACCGCCGATTTCCAAAGCAGGAATGAAGGTTCAATGGCGAACCACGGGGGATCAATGGCGATTCCCGACACCGGCCGCGACCGCTCAACCGATCGTCACCGATTCCTGTACCGGGAGGGGGAACTCCATGGGCCTATCGCTCACGATCTTCATAGTGCTCGACGCATCGACCACGGCCTGTGAGCCGAGTCACCGACGGTCAGCCGTCACGTTCGGTCGCCCTTCCTCGTCCAAGGGGTAGGCAGCTACCGTTCGGAGCGAAGGAGACCATTGTGGTCGGCACTCGAATTCCCACCGTCACCCCGCGACAGGCGGGTCTGTTGACCCGAATCGGCTACTGGTACAGCAAGCGTCGGTTCGGCGCGGTGCCCGAGCCCTTCGCGGTCATGGCCAATCACCCCAAGCTCATGCGGGCGGCCGGTGTGCACGAGACGCTCGTCGAACGCGCCTCCACGGTGCTGCCCGCGAATATTCGCGAGATCGCCGTCTATCGCACGGCTCGCACCATCGGCTGTTCCTGGTGCGTCGATTTCGGCACCATGCTCATGCGGCATTCGGATCTGAACATCGACAAGCTCCAGCACATCGACGACTTCGCGACCTCGCCGCACTACAGCGACGACGAGCGCGCCGCCATCGCCTACGCCGATGCCATGACCGCCACCCCGCCCACCGTCACCGACGAACAGGTCACCGACCTGAAGCGCCGCTTCGGCTCCCAGGGCGTCATGGAACTGACCTACCAGATCGCCCTGGAGAACTCCCGCGCCCGCGGCTACGCCGCCCTCGGCATCACCGACCAAGGCTTCAGCAAGGACGCCTGCCGCGTGCCCTGGGCCGAGGACTGAGACCAACAGCAAACGACCCCGCGAGAAATCCTCGCGGGGTCGTTTCGTCGTAGCGTCGGGTTACGCCGACTTCTCGCGGCGCTCCGGCTGCTGGCGCTTGCGCGGCACGATCGTCGGCAGCACATTGTCGTTCACGGTGTCGGCGTTCACGACCACCTTGGCGACATCGTCGCGGCTGGGAATGTCGTACATGACCGGCAGCAGGACTTCCTCCATGATGGCCCGCAGACCACGTGCGCCGGTGCCGCGCAGAATCGCCTGATCCGCAACGGCTTCCAGCGCGTCCTGGGTGAATTCCAGGTCGACGCCGTCCATTTCGAACAACCGCACGTACTGCTTGACGAGGGCGTTCTTCGGCTCGGCCAGAATACGGACGAGGGATTCCTTGTCCAGGTTGGTGACCGAGGCGATCATGGGCAGACGGCCGATGAACTCGGGGATGAGACCGAACTTGATCAAATCCTCGGGCATCACATCGGCGAAGTGGTCGACGGTGTCGATCTCCGCCTTGGAGCGCACCTCCGCGCCGAATCCGATGCCGCGCTTGCCGACTCGGTCCTGCACGATCTTCTCCAGACCCGCGAACGCACCCGCCACGATGAACAGCACATTGGTGGTGTCGATCTGGATGAACTCCTGATGCGGATGCTTGCGCCCGCCCTGCGGCGGCACCGACGCCTGCGTCCCTTCCAGGATCTTCAGCAGCGCCTGCTGCACGCCCTCGCCCGACACGTCACGGGTGATGGACGGGTTCTCCGACTTGCGGGCGATCTTGTCGACCTCGTCGATGTAGATGATCCCGGTCTCGGCGCGCTTCACGTCGTAATCGGCGGCCTGAATGAGCTTGAGCAGAATGTTCTCGACATCCTCACCGACATAACCGGCTTCGGTGAGCGCGGTGGCGTCGGCGATGGCGAACGGAACATTCAGCATCTTGGCGAGCGTCTGCGCCAGATAGGTCTTGCCACAGCCGGTGGGGCCGAGCATGAGAATGTTCGACTTGGCCAACTCGACCGATTCCCCACGGGAGTCGCGGCCCTTGTCGCCCGCCTGAATTCGCTTGTAGTGGTTGTACACCGCGACGGCGAGCACGCGCTTGGCTGGATCCTGCCCGATCACATACTGCTCGAGGAAGTCGCGGATCTCCGCGGGCTTCGGCAGTTCGTCGAGTTTGACCTCGCTCGATTCGGCGAGTTCTTCCTCGATGATCTCGTTGCACAGATCGATGCACTCGTCACAGATGTACACCCCCGGTCCCGCAATGAGCTTCTTGACCTGCTTCTGGCTCTTTCCGCAGAACGAGCACTTGAGCAGATCGCCGCCATCACCGATGCGCGCCATCTCCTGGGTCCCTACTTCCTTGTCCGCGTGCAACCATCCGTCTTGGCTGTCAGGCGAGCTGCCACCTAATCAAGCGTAGCCGTACCCAGATGGCAGTATCCGATTCCTGCGTCGGGTGCGGCGGTTCGGCAGAGCCGACAACCACGAGCAAAGGTCCCTGTAGTGACCGTACCCGGAATTCCCGACCGAGGTCGATAACTTGGGCACGTTTCTCGCCGGACATGTGCGTGGACTCACCCCTGCCGGGTGGCGGAGCCGCACCGCCCCGCCACCCGTGCACTGCTTACTTCTGTGTGCTGGCCTTGCGGTACTCGAACACGGTGTCGATGATTCCGTAGGCCTTGGCGTCCTCGGCGGTGAGGATCTTGTCGCGGTCGGTGTCCTTGCGGATGGTCGCCTCGTCCTTGTGCGTGTGCTTGGCGAGGATGGTGTCCATCTGCTTGCGGACGCGCTCGATCTCCGCGGCCTGGATCTCGAGGTCGGAGACCTGACCCGATACCGCGCCGGTGGTGTACGGCTGGTGGATGAGCACCCGGGCGTTGGGCAGCGCGGCGCGCTTGCCGGGGGTGCCCGCCGCCAGCAGCACGGCCGCCGCCGACGCCGCCTGACCCAGGCAGACGGTCCACACGTCGGAGCGCACGTACTGCATGGTGTCGTAGATGGCCATCAACGAGGTCGGCGAGCCGCCGGGCGAGTTGATGTAGAGCGTGATGTCGCGGTCGGGGTCCAGCGACTCCAGCACCAGCAGCTGCGCCATGACGTCATTGGCGGAGGTGTCGTCGACCGGGCTGCCGAGGAAGATGATGCGCTCCTCGAACAGCTTGGCGTACGGGTTCTGGGTCTTGGTGCCGAAGCTGGTGTGCTCGACGTACTCCGGAATGATGTAGCGCGACTGCGGCATCCGCGTACCGGCGGCGGCGAAGGTGATGCCCGCGTCCCGCGGATCGAACATATTCGACATGGATGTCTCCAATAAGTCTGGGTGGTTGGGCTGCGGGACTAGCTGCCGTTGGTCTGGCGCGCGTGGGCGACCACGTGATCGATGAACCCGTACTCCAGGGCCTCGGTCGGCGTGAACCAGCGGTCGCGGTCGGCGTCGGCGGTCACCTGCTCGACGGACTTGCCGGTGTGCTGCGCCTGCAGCTCGTTGAGTTCGCGCTTGGTGTAGGCGAACTGCTCGGCCTGAATGGCGATATCGGCGGCCGAGCCACCGATACCGGCGGACGGCTGGTGCATCATGATCCGCGAATGCGGCAGTGCGTAGCGCTTGCCCGGCGTACCCGCGGCGAGCAGGAACTGGCCCATGGAGGCCGCCAGACCCATTGCCACCGTTTTGATATCGCATTCGGCAAACTGCATGGTGTCGTAGATGGCCATGCCCGCGGTCACCGACCCACCCGGCGAGTTGATGTACAGCGAGATGTCCTGGGTCGGATCCTCGGCCGACAGCAGCAGGATCTGCGCGCACAGCCTGTTGGCGATGTCGTCGTCGACCTGGCTGCCCAGGAAGATGATCCGCTCGCGCAGCAGGCGCTCGTACACCGAATCACTGAGGTTGAGACCAGCAGTCGCGGATGCCATCTGCACCCCTGCCTGATTGATTGTCACGGATACCTGCCCTCTCTCACCGGCTCGGTCCCACCAAGCCCTTCTGATCACTTAGGAAGTTTCAGCGCTGACACAAACCCTAACGAAGCAGGGCGGCACCGAACTCCCGGTACCGCCCTGCTTCGCTCACAGCGCAAAACCTACACGCGCCGTGTGGCCCGTACGTGAGGGCCTGTGTCCTTACTTCGCGTCCGCCTCGGCGGCGTCGGCGACCTCGGCGAGCTCCTGGGCGGAAACCTCTTCGGCCTCCTCCTCGGGCGCGCCGAACATTTCGGCGGTGTCCACGGTGTTGCCCGCGGTGTCGGTGACGGTGGCCGAGGTGACCACACCGGCCAGCGCCTTGCCGCGACGCACGTCGGCGAAGATCGCGCCGAGCTGACCGGCCTGCTGCACCTGCTGGATGAACTGGTCGGGCGACATGCCGTAGCGCTGCGCCTGGAAGATGATGCGCTCGGTCAGCTCGTCCTGGCCGACCTGGGTGTTCTCGGCCTCGGCGACGGCGTCGAGCAGCAGCTGGGTCTTGACCGACTTCTCGGCGGCCTGCTTGGTGTCGGCGTCGAACTCCTCACGCGAGGAGCCCTGGGCCTCGAGCGCCTCGGCCAGCTTGGCCTCGTCGTGGTCGAAGCCGTGCACGGCGTCGTGCAGCACGGCGTCGATCTCGGCCTGGACGACCTTCTCCGGCAGCGGGATCTCGGTGGCCTCGAGCAGCGCCTCGAGCACCTTGTCGCGGATCTCGCCCGCCTGCTGCACCTTCTTGGCCTGCTCGACGCGCTTGCCCAGATCGGCCTTCAGCTCGTCGATGGTGTCGAATTCGCTTGCCATCTGGGCGAATTCGTCATCGGCCTCGGGCAGCTCGCGCTCCTTGACCGACTGCACGGTGACGGTGATGACGGCTTCCTTGCCCGCGTGCTCACCGGCGACCAGCTTGGAGGTGAAGTCCTTGGACTCCTCCGCCTTCAGGCCGATCAGGGTCTCGTCCAGGCCCTCGATGAGCTGGCCGGAGCCGACCTCGTGGGACAGGCCGGTGGTGGAGGCCTCCTCGACCGTCTCGCCGTCGACGGTGGCCGACAGGTCGATGGAGACGAAGTCGCCGTTCTCGATGGCGCGGTCCACGCTCTTGAGGGTGCCGAAGCGCTGGCGCAGCGAATCGAGCTGCTTCTCGACATCCTCGTCGGCGATCTCGATCGGGTCGACGGTGACCGCGAGGCTGGAGAAGTCGGGCAGGGTGATCTCGGGGCGCACGTCGACCTCGGCGGTGAACGCCAGCTCCTGGCCGTCCTCGATCTTGGTGATCTCGATCTCGGGCTGGCCGATGACCTTCACCTCGGAGGTCTGCACGGCCTCGCTGTAGCGCTTGGGCAGCACGTCGTTGACGACCTGCTCCAGCACCGCGCCGCGGCCGAGACGGGCCTCGAGAAGCTTGGCCGGGGCCTTGCCCGGACGGAAGCCGGGGATGCGGACCTGCGACGCGAGCGCCTTGTAGGCCTTGTCGAAGTCCGGCTTCAGCTCCTCGAAGGGCACCTCGACATTGATCCGGACCCGGGTCGGGCTCAGCTGCTCGACGGTGCTCTTCACGGACATGCTCCTTGTTCGTTGGTGTCTTTGGTGTTCGTGGTGACGGCTCGGTCCCCCCGTAGGCATCCCGACCAGGTTAGTCGACGGTTGTCGACACCTTGTAATCGGATCTAGCCCACCTTGACGACGTCGGTCACGAAGACCAGGGTCTCGTTCGGCTTCATGCCGCCCTTGCCGCTCGCGCCGTAGCCCAGATCCGGCGGGATGACGAGCAGGCGGCGGGTGCCCTCGGTGGCGCCCTCCAGGCCCTGATCCCAACCCTGGATGACCTGGCCCGCGCCGAGGGTCAGCGGCAGTTCCTTGCCGCGGTCGAAGGAGCTGTCCAGCTTCTTCTTGTCCGACCAGGTGATGAGCGTGTAGTTGGTGCTCAGCTTGTCCCCGGCCTTGGCGGCGGGGCCGGTGCCGACCACGAGGTCCTTGGTGATGAGGGTCTTGGGCGGATCGCAGTCGTCCGGGATGGTGATGGTCGGCGTCTCGCCGTACCCGCCCTGGACGGCGATATCGTCGGCGGTGCACTCGCGGCCCTTGGACTCGGGCTGCGCGGCGGCGTTCGCGGAGCTCGCCGCGGCCGTGGTGGTCGGGGTGGCGGTCTCGCTCTTGTCGTCGCTGCCGCACGCGGCCAATGCCAGGACCGCGCACGCGACCACACCGACCGAACCGATCTTGCCCACCACGCGCATGCGTGCCTCCTCGCTGAAGTGTTGGCGGCCACCTCGCGGGCGGCGATGTCCGCGCCGAAACTACACGACCGGTCTCGAGGGCCCGGTCGCGACGAGGGCGCGCGGGCCGCGTATTTGGATTGCGGGCCACCATGGGGTGCGGGACCATCGCCGAATGTTGTTGACCATTTCCTGTACGCGTCCGGACGACGCCGCATGGGCGGCGAGCGATCTGGGGTATCTGCTGCACAAGAATCCCGCGCGGATTCAGACCTTCGAGCAGTCGTACGGAATGGCGCACGTGATGTACCCCGAGGCCACCGACGAGCGCTGCACGGCGGCGCTGCTGTTGGAGGTGGACCCGGTGCGGCTGGTACGCGGAAAGCAGCGTGGCACACCGGATTTCAGTCTGGCGCAGTACGTGAACGATCGGCCGTACGCGGCCTCGTCGTTGCTGTCGGTGTCCATCGCGAAGGTCTTCGGTTCGGCCCTGCACGGGCGGTGCGGGCAGCGGGCCGAACTCGCCGTGACCGCGCTGCCGCTGCGCATCGAACTGCCCGCGGTGGCGTGCAAGGGCGGACCGGAGACGGCGGAGCGGTTGTTCGCGCCGCTGGGCTGGACGGTGACGGCTACTCCCCTGCCCTTGGATCCGGCGTTTCCGGAGTGGGGCGAATCCCATTACGTGCGACTGGAACTCGAGGGCGAGCTGCGGTTGTCCGATGCGTTGACGCATCTGTACGTGCTGCTGCCGGTGCTCGATGGGAACAAGCACTACTGGCTCGACGAGGCCGAGATCGACAAGCTGCTCCGGTTCGGTGAGGGCTGGTTGGTCGGGCATCCGGAGCGGGCGTGGATCACCCGGCGGTATCTGTCGCGGCGGCAGTCGCTGGTGCGGGTGGCGCTGGCGCGGCTGGCCGAAGTGGATGATCTGGAGCCGGAGGATTTGGGCGCGGTCGAGGAGAACCTCGATGACGCAACGGAATCCGAGAACGCCGTGGCCAGTGAGGGCAGCGAGGCGGCTGGGGCTCTCGCGGCCGGTGGAGCGACACAGCCTTCCGGGGTGGCGGCAGGGCCTTCCGAGGTGGCGGCGGGGACTTCTGCGGCCGATCCGGCGAACGTCGCGGATGATGATCCGCGCCCGCCGTCCTTGGCCGTCATCCGGCGCGCGAGTGTCGTTCGGGCACTGCACCAGGTCGGTGCGCGCCGCGTGCTCGACCTCGGCTGCGGTGAGGGCGCGCTGCTGCGACAGTTGGTGGCGGAGCGGGAGTTCACCGAGATCGTGGGCGTCGATGTGGCCATGCGGTCGCTGCATATCGCCAAGCGGCGGCTGGCGCGGCTGCCCGAGTGGCAGGCGCGGCGGGTGAGTCTGCGCCAAGGCGCGCTGACCTACTCCGACGCCTCGCTGCGCGGGTACGACGCGGCGGTGCTCATGGAGGTGATCGAACATGTCGACGCCTCCCGGCTGGGAGCCCTGGAGCGGGCCGTATTCGGTTCGGCCGCACCGGGATCGGTCATCGTCACCACGCCCAACAGCGAGTACAACGTGCTCTACGAGACACTGCCCGCGGGCAAGTTCCGGCACTCGGATCACCGCTTCGAGTGGAGCCGTGCGCAATTCACCGCCTGGGCCGAGGGCGTCGGCGAAGAGTACGGGTACGAGGTGCGCTTCGAACCCATCGGCACCGTCGACGGGAACCTCGGAGCGCCAACGCAGATGGCGATATTCAGAAAATCCACCACGACGAGCGATGCGAAGGGAGCCGCGTAATGGCCGAGCTGTCCATTCCGGAACTGTCGCTGGTCGTCCTGATCGGCAGCACCGGTTCCGGCAAATCCACGTTCGCGCGCAAGCACTTTCCGGAGACGGCCATCGTCTCCTCGGATGCCTGCCGCGGCATCGTGAGCGACGACCCGAACGATCAGTCGGCCACCCCGGACGCGTTCGCGCTGCTGCACCACATCGCCGGGGTGCGGCTGCGGCGCGGCCTGCGCACCGTCGTCGACGCGACCAGTGTGCAGCCGACGGCCCGCAAGGAACTGGTCGCCCTGGCGCGAGAGCACGATGTGCTGCCCGTCGCCGTCGTCCTCGACGTACCCGATGCGGTCTGCCTGGAGCGCAACTCGCGGCGACCGGACCGCGCCGGGCTGGGCGCGCACGTGGTCACCCGTCAGCAGCGGGATCTGCGGCGCAGCCTGCGCTTCCTGGAGAAGGAGGGTTTCCGCAAGATCCACATCCTGCGCGGGGTCGAGGAGATCGACGCCGCGACCGTCGTGGACGAGCGGCTCTGGAACGACAAGCGCGACCTCACCGGGCCCTTCGACGTGATCGGCGATGTGCACGGCTGCCGCGCCGAACTCGAAACGCTGCTGGGCGCATTGGGTTACGCGCTGCACCGCGACGAGCAGGGCCGTCCGGTGGACGCGCGGCACCCCGAGGGGCGCACCGCGGTCTTCGTGGGCGACCTGGTCGACCGCGGGCCCGACACCCCGGGCGTGCTGCGTCTGGTCATGGGCATGGTGGCCTCCGGAAACGCCTTGTGCGTCACCGGAAATCACGAGTTCAAGCTGGTGCGCGCCCTCGACGGCCGCAAGGTGAAGATCGCGCACGGGCTGGCGGAGTCGCTCGCGCAGTTGGAACGCGAGGACGAGGTGTTCCGCAAGGCGGCGCACGAATTCTGCCGCAGCCTGGTGAGCCACTACGTACTCGACGGCGGCAATCTCGTTGTCGCGCACGCGGGTCTGAAGGAGCAGTTCCAGGGTCGCGCGTCCGGCCGGGTGCGTTCGTTCGCCATGTACGGCGAAACCACCGGCGAGATCGACGAATACGGATTGCCGGTGCGCTACCCGTGGGCCAACGACTACCGAGGGCGCGCCACGGTGCTCTACGGGCACACGCCGGTCACCCACCTGGAGTGGGTGAACAACACGCTGTGCCTGGACACCGGCGTGGTGTTCGGCGGCCGGTTGAGCGCCCTGCGGTATCCGGAGCGCGAGCCGGTTTCCGTTGCGGCGGAACAGGTGTGGTTCGAGCCGACACGGCCGCTCGAGGCTCCGGTGCCGGTGGGCGGTGCCGTGCACCGCGATCCGGGCGTACTCGACCTCGACGATGTGACCGGCCGCCGCGTGGTCGAGACACGCTATCTCGACCGCGTCGGCGTCCAGGAGGACGCGGCGGCCGCAGCCTTGGAGGTCATGAGCCGCTTCGCCATCGACCCGCGCTGGCTGGTGTACCTGCCGCCGACCATGTCACCGTGCGCCACCTCGACCCTGGACGGGTATCTGGAGCATCCGGCGCAGGCATTCGAGTACTACCGCTCCGAGGGCGTCACCACCGTGGTGTGCGAGGAGAAGCACATGGGTTCGCGAGCCGTGGTCGTGGTGGCCCGTTCAGCGGCGGCCGCCCGAGATCGGTTCGGCATCGACGACGGCAGTACCGGCGCGGTCTACACCCGCACCGGTCGACCGTTCTTCGATGACGCGACCCAGACCGAGACGCTGTTGGCGGGCGTGCGCGCGGCGGCCGAGAAGGCCGGGCTCTTCGAGGAATTGGCGTCGGACTGGCTGCTGCTCGACACCGAGCTGCTGCCCTGGTCGGCCAAGGCCATGGGCCTGCTGCGCAACCAGTACGCCGCCGTGGGCGCGGCGGCGCGGGCGGCCCTGAGCGCCGCCGAAGGCGTCCTGGCCGCCACGGCGGCGCGCGGTCTCGACGTCGGCGACCTCGCCGACCGCACCACCGCGCGCCGCTCCGACGCCGAGGCCTTCACCGCCGCCTACGGCCGCTACTGCTGGCCGGTGGACGGCCTGGACGGCGTCCGCCTCGCCCCGTTCCAGATCCTGGCCGCCCAGGGCGCGAATCACGCCCTGCGCGACCACAATTGGCACCTCGAACGGGTGGATCGCCTGGTCGACGCCGACCCGGAGCTGTTCACCCGCACCGGCCGGATGGTCGTCGACCTCACCGACGAGGGCAGCGAGGCCGCCGCGACGGCGTGGTGGACCGAACTGACGGCAGCCGGTGGCGAGGGCATGGTCGTGAAGCCGCTGGACTCGTTCGTCAACGGAACCGGTACGCGCAGTGGACGACCGGTACAGCCGGGCGTGAAATGCCGTGGTGCCGAATACCTTCGGATCATCTACGGCCCGGAGTACCTGCGCCCGGCCAACCTGAAGCGCCTGCGCCAGCGCGGCCTGGGCGGCAAGCGTTCACTCGCCCTGCGCGAGTACGCCCTCGGTCTGGAGGCGCTGGACCGCCTCGTCGGCGGGGAACCGCTGTGGCGGGTGCACGAAGCGGTGTTCGCGGTCTTGGCCCTGGAGACCGAACCCCTGGACCCGCGGCTGTAGGGATCCGGCCCGCCGAGCACGCCTCGGCGGGCCTAGCCCCGCGCGGTCAGCCTTGGGCGTTGATCCAGTCGGCCAGCCGGTCCAGGAACGGCCGCTGCCCCTTGCCCAGCTTCTCGTGCGCCACCTCCGGCGCGAACCACTCCGCTCGGTCGATCTCCGGAAATTTCTCGAAGCGGCCCGAGCGCGGGGGCCACTCCATCTCGAAGGTGCCCGGATTCACCTGTGCGGGATCGAGATCCGCCTCCACCGCCCAGACGGTGACCTGTTTGCGGCTACGTCCGCTGCCGTACTCCACCTCGCCCAGGGGCACCCAGTCGCCGTCGGGGACGGGCAGACCGAGTTCCTCGGTGAATTCGCGTCGCGCGGCGTCGGGCGCGTTCTCGCTGTGGGGGTCGTACTCGCCCTTGGGGATCGACCAGGCGCTGGCATCCTTGCGCGCCCACAGTGGGCCGCCCATATGGCCGATGAGCACTTCGAGGTCCGGCGAGCGGCGGAACAACAGGACTCCTGCGCTGTACCTGGTCATGGCAGCAGTCTGCCAGCGTCGCTCAGGTCGTCGGCAGCGGTACCCGCCACAGCAGGCGGGTGCCGCGACCGTCGAGTCCGTGCCCCAATTCGAGCACGCCGCCCAGCGCGGCGGCGCGCTCGGCGATATTGCGCAGCCCGCCGGTGCGGGGTGCGTCGCCGAGTCCGATGCCGTTGTCGGCGACCGTAATTCGCAGCTCGCCGTCCTCGACGCCGACTCGCACGTCGATGCGGGTGGCGTCGGCGTGGCGCACCACATTCGACAGTGATTCGCGCACGACCGCCAGGGCCTGCACGCTCACCTCGGGCGGGACCGAGTCGATGGGTCCCTCCTGCCGCAGCACCGGCGTGAACCCGAGATGCCGGGCGGCGGTGGTGACCAATTCCGTGATGCCGCTGTGCAATCCGTTCTCGCCGTGCGGTGTCTGCAACGAGAAGATGGTGGCGCGAATGTCCTGCATGGTGTCGTCCAGCGCGCGCACGGCGCGCTCGACTCGCTCGGCCACCTCGGGCGAGGGGTTGCGGCGCAGCGCGCCCTCCAGGGTCAACCCGGCCGCGTAGATGCGCTGGATCACCGTGTCGTGCAGGTCGCGGGCAATGCGGTCACGGTCCCGCATGAGGGCGATGGTGATCGAATCCTCCTGCCGCCGAACCGCATCGCGCCGTGCCTGTTCGTACAGGCGCGAATTGGCGATCTTCACCCCGGCGATGACGGCGAGCGCCTCGATGATCCGCTCGTCCTCCTCGGTGAACATGCCCACGCGCTCATCGGCGAGATAGAGATTGCCGAACACCTCCTGGCGAATGCGCACCGGGACGCCGAGGAAGCTGCGCATGGCCGGATGCCGCTGCGGCCAGCCTCGATAGGCCGGATGGGTGGTCAGATCATCGAGCCGGACGGGCCGTTCGCCGTCGAGCACCTCGCCGATCACGCCGACACCGCGCGGCCACCACGGCATCCTCGCGGCCGTCTCGGCATCCATGCCGACCTGCACGAATTCCGCGAGCCGATGCTCCCCCGGCCCGGCATCGCGCGCCAGCAACCCCATGGCTCCGTAGCGGGCGTCGACCAGGCGCGTCGCCGCCTGCACCAACTGCCGCAGGATGACCGTCAGATCCAGATCGGAAACCACGGTGTACACGGCCTCGAGCAGCCCGTGCAGCCGCTCGCCAGGAGCGGACAGCTCACGCAGTTCCTCCGGTACGGCTCCCCATGGATCCCGTGTCATGTCCACAGGCTACCCATCGGCTACTAGGGACATTTGCCTCTAGCCGACGCACCCGCGGGAGACGAGCATCGGAGTTGGGCGAAGTCTGAGCAAGTCGCCAGCGAATTTCGGGCATGCGGTCTGAGGATGGTGGTGTGAGCGACCGGATTCGAGTCTTTCTACTCGACGATCACGAGATCGTGCGCCGCGGCCTCCAAGATCTCCTGGAGGCCGAGGGCGATATCGACGTGGTCGGCGAGGCGGGCACCGCCGCCGAAGCGCTGCGCCGCATTCCCGCGGTGCGACCCGATATCGCCGTCCTGGACGTCCGGCTCGAGGACGGCGACGGCGTGAGCGTCTGCCGCGACCTGGTCTCGTCCCTACCCGGCCTCAATGTCCTCGTGCTGACCTCGTTCGCCGATGACGACGCGCTGCTCGGCGCGGTCCTGGCGGGCGCGAAAGGCTATGTCCTCAAACAACTCCGCGGCCCCCAACTGGTCACCGCCGTTCGCCGCGTCGCCGCCGGAGAATCCCTCGTGGACGCCCGCACCGCCGCCGCGGTCACCGCGCGCGCCCACCGCCGCGCCCATCCCCTGGCCGATATCGAACTCACCGACCGCGAACGCCAGATCCTCGCCCTCATCGGCCAAGCCCTGAGCAACCGCGAAATCGCCGCCACCCTGTTCCTGTCCGAGAAGACCATCCGCAACTACGTCTCGTCCCTACTGGCGAAACTGGGCCTGGTCCGCCGCTCCCAAGCCGCCGTCCTGGCCGAACAACTACGCCAACGCCACGGCGAGAACTGGGCCGCCGATCGCGGCTGACGGATATGTGGTCGGGGTGACAGGATTTGAACCTGCGACCCTCCGCTCCCAAAGCGGATGCGCTACCAAGCTGCGCTACACCCCGTTACAGTCCGGCGGATCCGCCGGACGCCCCACCGGAACGGGAAGAATCCCCGGTCAGAGCGGGTGACGGGAATCGAACCCGCACCATCAGCTTGGAAGGCTGAGGTTCTACCATTGAACTACACCCGCAAGGCCTACGACGTCGGTGCGCGCACCGTGTTCGTCGTGTGCGCCTGAGACTGTACCGAACCTCACTCGCAGAATGCCAATCAGGCTCGTCACCGGGCTTGTCTCGGCATGTCGTGGACGGCGCGGCGGGCAGCTAGGGGGTTGGGGCGCTGGCGGGTAGGGGTGCGAGCGGAACCCGTTCGGCGCGTCGCGGAAGACACGCGAAAATTGGTTGTAACGCCGAGGGGGAGGTCACCGATCACCCATCCGTCGCCATTCGCGAGGCAAACGCGAACCTGTTCTATAACTAGGGTTTTCATTGCCGAGTGGCTTGCTAGGATCCTTTTTGTCCGGACGGGGGTATCTGGAAAGGGGGCGGTGAGCATGCGCCGAGTGTGGTGTGACCAACCGCGTAGCTTTGAGCACGAGCCGAATGGACCCGAGCCGAGTGGTGCGAGCGGCCGGAGGGTCTCCGCGAGGGATCGCGGCGGCCTCGATCCGATCTGTCCCAGCGCGGGGTGACGGACCGTGCCCATCCGACTCGACACACGGACCACCGCGATCATCGCGGCAACCACCAAAGAATGGGTACGAGCGGTCTACCGGGGTAGTGAAACAGGTACCGTTCCGACCCTTCATCCAGACAGCCTGGCGCGGGTCTTCGCCGATGTCATCGACGATCTGTTGGAACTGGCGGCGTCCGAGCCCTTCCCGGTGCTCGCGGCGCGCAGTATCGGACGTCGCTTGGCCGCACCGCCTTTCGAGCGCACCCGCATGCTCGCTCCGGCCAGCCGGGCGCTGCTCGGGCTGACGCCGGGCGAACCAGGGTCGCTGATCGCGACCCGCTGGGCGTTCGTGGCCAGCCAGGCCATCGACAGCTATGCCGAGGAGCTGCAACAGCGCGCGCTCATTCAGCAGGAGCGCAATCTCACCGAGGCGGTCTCGGTGCGGGTACAGGAGATCGCGGCGTTGCAGCACCGGCTGCGGCACGAGGCGACGCACGACGCGCTCACCGATCTGGCGAATCGCTCACTGCTGCAGGAGCGGGTGCGGTTGATGGCGCAGGATCCGGCCCGCGGGGTCGGGCTGCTGCTCATCGATCTGGACGATTTCAAACAGATCAACGACGGATACGGGCACGCGGTCGGTGACGAGGTGCTGGTCGCCATCGCCGAACGCCTGCGAGCGACCTGTCCCCCGGATTCGGTCATCTGCCGCTACGGCGGCGACGAGTTCGTGGTGGCGGTGCCCGCGCGCCGAAATGGGCTCGGGGAGTTGGCCATGCGGGTCCTGGCGGCCCTGTGCGAGCCGGTGCCCTCGGCCATCAACACCGCGCCTGTCCCGGTCTCGGCCAGCGTCGGCACCGCCTTCTGCCCGCCGGGCCGCGACTGCGATTTCTCCGACCTGCTACGCAGCGCCGACCGAGCCATGTATTCGGCCAAGACCGCGGGCAAACGACAGTTCGCGGTCTCCGAACTCGACGCCGAGGAACCCGACCCAGGTAACGACCGGGCCGGGTACGCGGCGGTCGCTGGCTGACCGCGCAGCAAATCGCAGGCTAACGACCCCGCGTAGGCTGGGGGCGTGCTGACTCTCCTGGTCGTGATGGTCATCGTGCTGCTCGCGGTGCTCGCGTTCGCGGTGCTCCAGCGCTCGCGGGCCGCCACCCGGCTGGCCGATGCGAAAGCCGATGCGCGCCGGGTGATCGACCGGCTCGGCGGGCAGGTGTACAGCCTCACCGGCACCGACGAGCCGTCCAAACAGGCGCTCGCCGATGCCGGGGAACGGTTCAATGCCGCCGGGGCGCAGATCGAACAGGCGACCACGCCCACCCAAGCGCGCCTGGCGAAAGAGACTGCGCTGGAAGGGCTCTACTACGTGCGCGCGGCGCGTACCGCCATGGGCCTCGATCCCGGACCGGCCGTACCCGAGCTCGACGGGCAGAGCTCGGCGGGCGAGGTCACCGAGGACCGCTCGGTCGATTTCGACGGTCGCCGCATCGAAGCCTCACCCACGCCCTCGGCGCAGACGCCCAACTACTACCCTGGCGGCCGCGTGGCCGGGCGGCCGGTACCCGCGGGGTGGTACTCCGAACCCTGGTGGAAGACAGCGCTTGTCGCGGGTGCCTGGGGTGTGGGATCGGTGCTGCTGTTCGACGCGCTGTTCAGCGGTATGGCGGGCGTGCACTACGACGCGGCCGCGTTCGAGAACGGGTACGACGACGGGTATCAGGCCGGATTGGACGCCGGTGACGGCAGCGGCGATCCCGGGTTCGACAGCGGCGACCCTGGTTATGCCAGCGGCGACCCCGGATACGGCAGTGGCGACCCCGGATACGATCCGAACGCGGGCGGCTACGACTCCGGCTACGACAGTGGCGGATTCGACGGCGGCGGATTCGACAGTGGCGGTTTCGATTCCGGCGGCGGCTTCGACGGCGGGTTCTGAGCCCGCGCACCCCGCGCTTCCGGCCGCCCCCACTCGGTCAGAAGATCTCCACCGAAAGTCCGGAGCTGTCACGGACTTCGAGCACATCGTGCAACACCGTGACGATGACGTGAACGACATGATCGCGGTCCAGGCCCGCCGCGTCCGCGCGAAGTACGTAGGGCCGCAACTCCTCCGGAGTCCGACGGTCGACCCCCTCGTTCGCCTTGGCGAAGCCGAGATTGGCCAGCGCGGCACGCTTGCGCTCGTCGAAGCCCGACGCGGCGGGCTCCGCTCGACCACGTAGTCGCTGCCACCGCGTGCGGCGGCGCTGCGGCGCCGCGTCCAGCACTTCGATGTGGAACACCCCGTCGGGCGATGCCAGCCATTGCACCGTACCGGAATCCGCGCTGACCACCGCCGTCCCCTCCTCCATCGCGACCGCCTGATCCACCGCGTCACGTACCTGCGCCGTCACCGAGTCCATCCCCGACCTCCGCTCGACCATCACTGCCGAGGTTACGCGCGCGGAAGTGCCCGTTCACCCAATAGCGCGGGCTCGCACCACTTGTGCGGCGTGATTTCGTCATCCCGTCCCGAACGGCCGGTCACTGATGCCCGATGACCTGCACATCCTCGAGGACGACAACCGGATCATTGGCACCGGCCCGATCCGTGATCGTGACCGTGCCGGTGAAGACGTCCCCCTGTCGCACGGCCTCGGACCCGGGCCCCGCGATCTCCGCCCGTGCACCGTTGATGGTGTAGAACTCCGACGGCCCGTCCGTGAGGAAGACGAGCGTCCACACGGCCGCGTCCGAGTACACCAGGCCATGCACCTGGAACCGTTCCCCAGCGTGCTCACGGTAGTCGGCGAGCACCTGCTTCATATCGTGCCTGGTCGGCGGCGCGGCGTCGCTCGGAGTCGGCTCAGCGGTGGCCACGCCGGTTCCGGCAGCGCCGAGCACGGTCGCGAGCGCGACCATCGTGGCGGCTGTTGCTTTCTTGCCGAACATGTTTCGCATCCATCCCGATTTGTTTGCGACGTTACCGAATAGTTCCCGATTCCCGGCCGTCGAAAACTCCGAGTGCGGCGCTCGCCACACCGACGGCCGCAATACCGCCGCTGTCACATACGAGACACGGAATCGAGCGACTCAGGGTGGAAGCCGCCGGTCAACCGGGTTGGCAGGTAGGGCACCAGAAGAGGTTGCGGCCCTCCATGACCGAGTGCAGCACCGTCGATCCGCACAGGCGGCACGGTTCACCGGCGCGGCGGTAGACGTAGGTGCGCGGTTTGTCCGGGGCGTAGGAGGGTGCGCCGCGGTCGTGTTCGCGGCGGACCACGACGATCTTGCCGCGGCGTACGCCCACGCGCATGAGTTCGCAGAGGTCCGACCAGAGGGCGTCCCATTCCGGGGCGGAGAGCTTCGCGCCCGGGAGGTGGGGCGAGATGCCATGGCGGAACAGGACTTCCGCGCGGTAGACGTTGCCGACTCCGGCGAGGATCTTCTGGTCCATGAGGAGGGCGCCGATGGGGCGCTGGGAGCGGTGGATGCGGTGCCAGGCGCGGTCGGGGTCGGCGTCGCGGCGCAGGGGGTCGGGGCCGAGGCGGTCGGTGAGGGCGGCTACTTCGGGTTCGAGGAGGATTTCGCAGGCGTTCGGGCCGCGCAGGTCGGTGCCGTGCGGTTCGCCGTGGCGGCCCGCGCCGATCAAGCGCATGCGGACCTCGCCGACCGGCGGGTCCATGGGCACGGTGGATTCGGTGAACTTGCCGTAGAGGCCGAGGTGGACATGAACGATCAGGCCCGAATCGTAGTGGTGCAGCAGGTGTTTACCCCACGCCTCGGCCTTGACCAGGGTCCGGCCGTCGATGAGCGCCGCCCCGTCGGCGAAGCGCCCCTGCGGGCTCGACACCCGCACGACTCCCCCGGCGAAGCGCTTGTGATGCAGCTTCGCCAGCCGATGCAGCGTATGCCCCTCAGGCACGGGCCACCAAAGTCCTTTCCACTTGCCCGGATTGCTTGCCCAACCCCGACACTCGCGAACCGGGCTCGAGCGCGCTCCGCCGTTGCGGGCAGACCGCGCGATCGGGCCGGTTGGCCGGGATCCACCGCGTCCGATGCGGCACAGCGGATTCCGGCCGATCGATCAGTTCTCGGGCAGCGCCGGGGGGACGCCGGTCTTCTCGTACTCGGCGAGAATGTCGATGCGGCGCTGGTGGCGCTCCTCGTTGGACCACGGGGTGGCGAGGAAGGCGTCGACGATGGCGAGCGCCTCCTCGGTGCTGTGCATGCGGCCGCCGATGCCGATCAGCTGGGCATTGTTGTGCTGGCGCGCCAGCTGGGCGGTCTCCACGCTCCAGGCCAGGGCGCAGCGCGCGCCGGGGACCTTGTTGGCGGCGATCTGCTCGCCATTGCCGGAGCCGCCGAAGACCAGGCCCAGGCTGCCCGGGTCGGCCACGGTGCGGCGGGCGGCCTCGATGCAGAAGGCGGGGTAGTCGTCGAGGGCGTCGTACTCGAGGGCACCGCAGTCGACGACCTCGTGGCCCGCCGCCTGCAGGTGATCCTTCACATGGTTCTTCAGTTCGAAACCGGCATGGTCGGCACCAAGGTATACGCGCATGGCTGCGATTGTGTCAGGCCGTCGTGAGCGGACTCGCCCGGGGATGACCGGCGTGCCGACGGCATTAACACCGGATTGTCGGCGGCCCGAATAACAGGTGGACACCGCGATTCGCGTCACACCGCGGACCGCGCGGTCCAGCCCAGACCCGGTATCCCGAACAGAGCGTGTGTTATGCACTCCGACAACGAGTTTCCCCGTCCTGCCCACTTCGCCACCACCACCAAGGTCACGACCCACCCGCCCGCGGGGTGGACCGGACCGCCCACGGTGGAGAGTCCCGCCCCGCTGACCCCGCCTACTGGACCGCGTGGTCTGTCGCCGTTCGGGTTGCCCGCCCGGCACAGCTGGGAGATTCCGCTGCTGATCGTCGTGGTCGTGATCACGGTGCTGGTGTATCCCTTCGCCGTGCTCGACCTGCTGTTCTCCAGCAGCACCCCCGACTATCTGGTGCTGTTCGCGTTCGCGCCGCTGCTCATCTGGGTGTATCGCGGAATGCAGTACGGGCGGTTGCGCGTGGACGGCGTGAAGATGTCGCCGACGCAGTTCCCGGAGGGCTACCGCATGGTTCAGGACGCGGCGGCGCGGTTCGGGATGGCGCAGCCGCCGGACGCCTACGTGGTGCTCGGCAATGGCGTGATCAACGCCTTCGCCTCCGGACACGGATTCCGTCGGTTCGTCGCGGTGCACTCCGATCTGTTCGAAATCGGTGGGCGGGCGCGGAATCCGGAGGCGCTGGCCTTCGTCATCGGGCACGAGGTCGGACATATCGCGGCGGGGCACGCGTCGTACTGGCGGCAGTTGGGGACCGTGCTGATGGGGTTTCTGCCGATCCTCGGCCCGGCGTTGAGCCGGGCGCAGGAGTACACCGCCGACAACCACGGCTACTGCGTGAGCTCGTTCGGCAGCGCCATGGCGATGAACACGCTCGCGGCGGGCAAGTACCTCAACGCCACCGTCGGCTTCGACGAGATGGCCGATCGGGCCGCCCAGGAACGCGGCTTCTTCGTGTGGCTGGTCAATGCCCAGTCCAGCCATCCGGTGCTCACCTGGCGCATGTCGGCGCTGCGCGACCGCAGCCGCCACGGCAGTATGCTGTTGCGTCCGAAACCACCTGCGCCCGTTGCCCTCTCACCGATCACCACCGGTAACGCCGACACCGGGCGGTAAGCCCAGGTCCGCGCCGGTTGTCGGTTGAACCGACCGAGGCGTCGCACAACTGAATAGAGTGGCCGCCATGACGTCCGATGATCGACCGCAGCCGACGCCAGAGCCGGAGCAGCCGACCACCAGCCCCACGAGTGGGCAGCCGGAGCAACCGGCAGCGAATTATCCGACGGGGGAACCGGAATCGCCGGGCGCGGGGGGACCTGAGTCGCCGAGCGTGTCGGGGGAGACACCGCACGCCGCGCCCGCGCAGACGGCGTGGGGAGCCGCCACGCCGACGGGCGGGACACCCCAGCCCGCCGCGTACCCGACGGGCGGATATCCGGGGACCGCCAGCTATCCCGGTGCGCAGTCCGGGCAGCCGTGGGGTTATTCCGCGCCGCCGCAGCCGTATCCGACCGGGCAGGCGAGTCCGCCGACCGGTGGCCAACCCGCGTGGAATCCGGTCACCGGTATGGCGGGCTGGAACCCCAAGCTCGGCCCGCCCGGGTGGTCCGGGCAGCCCGCCTACACGCCGCCGGTGATCCCGCCGCATCAGCAGACCCGCGGACTGTCCCCGTTCGGCATGCCCGCGCGGCACAGCTGGGAGATTCCGCTGCTGGTGATCGTGGTGACGCTGACCGCGTTCGCCTACCTGTTCTCGGCGCTGCTCATGCTGATCGGCGAGATCAACCAGTACGTGCTGCTGCTGTTGTTCGCGCCGGTGCTGCTGTGGTTCGGCCGTGGCACCAACTACGCGAGCATGCGGGTCAACGGCGTGAAGATGTCTCCCACCCAGTTCCCCGAGGGGTACCGGATGGTGCAGGAGGCCGCCGCGCGCTTCGGCATGGACTACGTTCCCGACGCGTACGTGATTCTCGGCAATGGCGCGATCAACGCCATGGCCTCCGGTCACGGCTTCCGCCGCTTCGTGGTCGTCTACAGCGATCTGTTCGAAATCAGCGGTGCGGCACGCGAACCCGACGCCCTGGCGTTCATCATCGGCCACGAGGTGGGGCACATCGCCGCGGGCCACGTCTCCTACTGGCGGCAACTCGGCATGTTCCTGGTGCCGTTCCTGCCGATCCTCGGCAACTCGCTCATCCGCTCCCAGGAGTACACCGCCGACAACCACGGCTACTGCAACCGCCCCACCGGCGCGCCGACCGCCATGCAGACCCTCGCCGCGGGCAAGTACCTCAACACGCTGGTCGCCTTCGACGAAATGGCCAACCGCGCACCGCAGGAGAAGGGCTTCTTCGTCTGGATGGTCAACGCCATGTCCAGCCATCCCGTCCTCACCTGGCGCATGTGGGCCCTGCGCGACCGCAGCCGCCACGGCAAACTCTTCCTCCGCCCCGACGCGCCCCACCAGCTGCCGGTCGGCGGACCTCCCGCCTACGGCACCCCTGTCGGCTACCACTACCAGCCCCCGGCGGGCGGCTACCCCATCCCACCCCAAAACCCCTACACCCCACCGAAGTAGAAAGCTCAACTCTCGAAACTCTCAGGGGTTTCACCCCTGAAACCCCTGAGTGAGAAGAGACGCACCCGACAACCCTGGCGGCCGGAAGAGTCGCGGAGGTCACGACTGGCGGGCGGCGACTAGCGAACCCGCGTCACCCACCGCGAGGAGCTAGGTCGCGGCGACCGCGGCCCCGGGCGACGAGTCGCCCGGGGCCGCGGTCGTTCGGGTTTCAGGGGCCGGGCCCTGAGAGGTTCCAGAGGGTTGGGTCAGTCGAAGGTGGGGTCTTCGGTGCGGGTGCGCTTGAGTTCGAAGAAGTGGGGGTAAGAGGCGAGGGCTACGACGCCGTCCCAGAGTTTGCCCGCTTCCTCGCCGCGCGGGATGCGGGAGAGCACGGGGCCGAAGAAGGCTACGTCGTTGACGTGGATGGTGGGGGTGCCGACGTCCTTGCCAACCTTGTCCATGCCCGCGTGGTGGCTGGCGCGCAGGGCCTCGTCGTAGTCGGTGCTGTCGGCGGCCGCGGCGAGTTCGGCGGGGAGGCCGACCTCGGCGAGGGAGTCCGCGATGACGGCGGCGAGGGAGTCGGCGCGGGAATCGAGTTCGTACTCCTCGCGGCGGTTGTGGATGCGGGTGCCCATCGCGGTGTACAGCGGCGACAGGATCTTGTCACCGTGCTGCTGCGCGGCGGCGATGGCGACGCGCACCGGGCCCCACCCGGTGGCCAGCAGCTCGCGATACTGCTCGGGCAGATCCTCCTTGTCCTCGTTGAGGACCGACAGGCTCATCACGTGGAACCGTGCCTCGATATCGCGCACCTGCTCGACCTCGAGGATCCAGCGGGAGGTGATCCAACACCACGGGCACAGCGGATCGAACCAGAAGTCGACGGTGTCCTTCTTGCTCACGGGGTCATCCTTTCGAGGCGGGGCGCGGCCGGGTCCAGACCGTCCTGCCAAAGGCAACGTTTCCCGATTGTGCCGATATTTCCTCCGACGCCACACCGATGCGCGTTAGGGTCGCAGGAGCAGCCTGGTCATCGGCGGCCGCAATAACCGCGCGCAGGGAGGTGTCGGCATTGACCACAGCATCCAGGTTCGTCATAGCAGGCGGTGGGCTGGCGGCGGCCAAGCTCGCGGAAGCCCTGCGGGGCAACGACTTCGACGGCACGGTCACCCTCATCACCGCCGAGGAGGCGCTGCCCTACGAGCGTCCCCCACTGTCGAAAGACCATCTGCTGGGCAAGAAATCGCTCCCGGAGTTCACCGTGGACCCCGCCCAGTGGTACCGCGACCACCACATCGACGTCCTGCTCGGCACCACGGTCACGGCCATCGACCGCACCACCAAAACCGTTGCGCTGCCGGACGGTACGACGCTGCCCTACGACAAACTGGCGCTGGCCACCGGCTCCCGCCCCCGCCGCCTGCCCATCCCGGGCTGCGACGCCGAGGGCGTGTACACCCTGCGCTACATCGAGGATTCCGACGCCCTGCTGGCCATGTTCGGCACCGCCCGCCGCCTGGTGATCGTCGGCGGCGGCTGGATCGGCCTCGAGGTGGCCGCCGCCGCCCGGAACGCGGGCGTCGAGGTCACCGTCGTGGAGACCGAGTCGGTGCCGCTGCGCGGCGCGCTCGGCGAGGAGATGGGCGCGGTCTTCGCGGACCTGCACCGCGAGCACGGCGTGGACCTGCGCTGCGACGCCAAGGTCGCCGAGATCCTGGTCGCCGACGGCAAGGCCGCCGGGGTGCGCCTGGCAGACGACACCCGCATCGAGGCCGACGCGGTGCTCGTGGCGGTGGGCGCGCGCCCCAATATCGAATTGGCCGCCGATGCCGGACTCGCCACCGAGACCGGCGTCCTGGTCGACGAGAGCCTCGCCACCAGCGATCCGGATATCGTCGCGGTCGGCGATATCGCCGACCAACAGCATCCGGTGCTCGGACGGCGAATCCGCGTCGAGCACTGGGCGAACGCGCTCAATCAGCCGGAGGTCGCGGCCAAGACCATGCTCGGCAAACAGGCCGTCTACGACCGACTGCCCTACTTCTTCACCGATCAGTACGACCTCGGCATGGAGTACACCGGCTATGTCGCGCCGCGCCAGGAGACCGAGGTCGTGGTGCGCGGCGATCTCGGCAAGCGCGAGTTCGTCGCCTTCTGGCTCGACAGCGGCCATCGCGTCCTGGCCGGAATGAATGTGAACGTCTGGGATGTGGGCGACCGCATCAAGGAACTCATCCTCAGCGGCGACCCCGTGGACCCGGACCGCCTGTCCGACCCCACCACGCCCCTGTGACCACCGTCACATAATTCTGTCGACAACTGTGTAGAGATCGCGGGCAGAGCTCCGACCTTCCCACGAGAGCGCCGAAGGGGCGCATCACGAACAAGGAGCCGAACCATGAAGTACATGCTGATCAAGACCTACGCCCCCGCCGCATTCTGCGACACCCCCATCCACGAGTGGGCCCCCGAGGACATCCGGGCGCACATCGACTTCCAGCGCGCCCTCGGCGAGGAACTCGCCAAATCCGGTGAGCTGGTCGACGCCCAGGGCCTGGCCGGACCGGACGAAGCGCGCATCGTCAGCTCCGACGGCCGATCGGCCCCGGTGGTCACCGATGGCCCGTTCCCGGAGTCCAAGGAATTCCTGGCGGGCTACTGGATGATCGATGTCGACAGCCCCGAGCGCGCCATCGAGATCGCCGCCAAAGCCTCGGCCGGACCCGGCCCGGGCGGTAAGCCGATCGGCGAGTACATCGAGGTGCGCGCGATCATGAGCGCCCCCACCACCGACGCGTGAGCCGGGCATAATCGCAGCGGGCCGCCACCCGCTGCGACCGGACACGAAGGGGAGACCATGAGCGAATCGACCCGGATCTCCCCCACGATCGAGGACCTGCTGCGTGAACTCGCGCCGCAGGTCCTCGGCGTATTGGTGCGCAGATACGGCGATTTCGACACCGCCGAGGACGCGGTGCAGGAAGCCTTGCTCGCGGCCGCGACCCAGTGGCCGCAGGAAGGGGTGCCGGACAATCCGCGCGGATGGCTCATCCAGGTGGCGCAGCGACGGCTGGTGGACACCGTGCGCGCGGAGGTGTCGCGACGGAATCGGGAGAGCGCCAATGCCTTTCGCGACACCACCGCGCCGGACGGGTACGGCGTGCCCGGGGCCGACGAGGCCCGCGACGACACCCTCACCCTGTTCTTCCTGTGCTGTCACCCCGCGCTGCCTCCGGCCAGCGCCATCGCGTTGACGCTGCGCGCCGTCGGCGGACTCACGACGGCGGAGATCGCGCGCGCCTTCCTGCTGCCGGAAGCGACCATGGCGCAACGGATCACCCGAGCCAAGAAGAAGGTCGCCGCCCTGGACCGACCGTTCGCCACGCCCGCGGACGGCGATTCCACCGAGCGACTCGGTGCGGTCCTGCACGTGCTGTACCTGATCTTCACCGAGGGCCACACGACCACCGGTCCCCAATTGCGGCGCGGCGACCTGTCCACCGAGGCGATCCGCCTGACCCGCGCCGTCCACGCGCTGCTGCCCGACGACCCCGAAGTCACCGGCCTGCTGGCGCTCATGCTGCTCACCGACGCCCGCCGCGCCGCCCGCAGCGGCCCACGCGGCGAGCTCATCCCCTTGGCGGAACAGGATCGCACCCTCTGGGACCGCGGCATGCTCACCGAGGGCATGCGCCTGGCCACCCATGCGATCTCGGGCGGACTGAATCGGCCGTACCAGATCCAGGCGGCCATCGCGGGCTTGCACGCGCAGGCCCCACGCGCGGAGGACACCGACTGGGACCGAATCCTGGTGCTGTACAACAGGCTCGAACAGGTGAACCCCAACCCGATGGTGACACTGAACCGGGCGATCGCGACAGCTATGGTCGACGGCCCCCAGGCGGGCCTGGACCTGGCGGGGACCCTCGAGGAGACGCTGAAGGACAACCACCGCCTCGACGCGGTGCGCGGGCACTTCCACGAGATGGCAGGTGATTTCGGCGCGGCGGCCGCCTGTTACGCCGCGGCGGCGCGCAGGACGGCGAGTTTGCCGGAGCGGGAGTATCTGATGTTGCGGGCGGCGCGGTTGCGGCAGTTGGGGGGTTAGGCCTGAGCGGTCACAAATCGCTCCGAGACAACGGATTTCGGCACATCGACGCGATTTTCGACCGTCCAGGCCAACTAAGCCGCCCGAAACGCACTAGGACTCATCCCCCGATACCTCTTGAACGCCGCACTGAACCCGAACGGATCCGCATACCCCACCGCCTTCGCCACCTGTGCCACGGTGAGATCCGTATCAGCGAGCAGATCCTCGGCCTCGTCCATCCGGTAGTCGGTGAGATACCCCAGCGGCGGCCGCCCCATGAGCTCGGTGAACCGCTTGGCGAACAGCGCCCGCGACACCCCACCCTTGGCGGCCAGGGATGCCACCGTCCACCCCTGGGCGGGGCTGCTGTGAATGGCCTGGAGCGCGGGCGCGACCACCGGGTCGGCGAGGCCCCGGTACCAGGTGGGGGCAGCCGAACCCGCGTTCTCGAACCAGGTGCGCAGGGTGCAGACCAGCGCCCAGTCGAGCAGGCGGTCCATGAGCGCCTGGGATCCGGCGGAGAGCGAAGCGCAGTCGACGGCGGCGCGCTCGAGCCAATCGCAGGTGTCGGCATCCTCGTGAATGACGAGGACCGGGGGCAGGGCGCGCAGCAGCCGGTCGTGGCGGCGGCCGGAGGCGCGGTAGGCGCCGACGATGAGGGCGGTGGCCTCGGCCGAATCACCGCCCCACTGAATGCCCTTGAGCTCCTCGGTGTCGTCGGGGCATTCGTAATCCCCGGCGAAGCAGGCGATTTCGTACTCGACGTGCGGACGATGCAGGGAACCCGAATCGTCGGCGAGGTGGAACGGCTCCGGTCCGCGCACGATCACGGTGTCCCCCTTGGTGACTCGCGTCTCGGTGCCGTCCGAGAGCACCAGGGTGCCGCCACCGCGCAGGACGGTGACCATGGTCAGCGGCGCGCGGTCGGCGAAGCGAATGGTCCACGGGGCGCGCAGCACCGCATGACTCACCACCGAGCCCTCGGCGCGAATTCCGTTCAGGAGTGAACTCACCGGATCCATACGGACATCGTAGACGATCTCCTATCCATCGGAGAGTTTCTCCCATGGATCGTCCATTCGATCATGGGTTTACTGGACACATCGCACTCGACCGCAGTTTCCAGTCAAGGAGAAATCCCGTGCAGCACAACAGCATTGACGCAATCGACACCGAGACCCGCACCGCCCTGGTGGTCGTCGCGCATCACCGCACCGATTCGCTCACCGCGCACACCGCCCGACGCGCCACCGCGCAGCTCGAGGCCGCCGGATACCGCATCGACCTGCTCGACCTCCAGGCCGAGGGATTCGATCCGCGCATGACGGTGGCGGACCAGCCCGAGTGGGGCAATCGAGACAAGGTCTACTCCGCCGAGGTGCAGGCGCACATGGAGCGCATCCTCGCCGCCGACGCGATCGTGGTGGTGTTCCCGGTCTACTGGATGAGCGTTCCCGCCCTGCTCAAAGGCTGGATCGACCGCGTGTGGAACTACGGTTTCGCCTACGGCCGCAGCAAGCCCCGCCTGGCCGGAAAGCGCATTCTGTGGCTGGGACTCGGCGGTATCGCGGCCGACGACCCCGCCCTGTCGGATATGCAGCTCGCCCTCGAAACCCAGCTCAGCGCGGGCCTGGCCTACTACTCCGGCTTCGCCCACTCCGCGGTCGGGCTGCTCCCCGATGCCGAGGAGCGCCGCCAGCGCCTCGACGCCAACGGCAACTTCATCCTCGACAGCGTCGCCGCCGAGGCCGAGCGCATCACCCAGTACGCCGAATTCGACCGCCGCGCCACGCGATTCGTCGACGAGTTCCTCGCCGCCGACCGCGTCCCGGCCTGAGCGGCGTTGGACAAACGATCACCAGGTACTGGTGGCGGAGGCCTCTCGACAGATGCCACCACCAGTACCTGGTCGGTGGATGATTCCTGTGGGGGTTACTGGATTCCGGCCCAAGTTTCGCCGGTGATGAGTTCGTAGGCCTGGACGTACTTCTGGCGGGTGGCTTCGACTATGTCGGCGGGGATCTCCGGGCCGGGGGCTTCCTTGTTCCAGCCGGTGGAGGTGGACCAGTCGCGGACGAACTGCTTGTCGAAGGAGGGCTGGGGGCGGCCGGGGACGTAGTCGGCGGCGGGCCAGAAGCGCGAGGAGTCGGAGGTGAGGACCTCGTCGGCGAGGGTGAGAACGTCGCCGTCCCAACCCCATTCGAGTTTGGTGTCGGCGATGATGACGCCGCGGGTGGCGGCGTGCTCCGCGCCGCGGGAGTAGACGGACAGGGTCAGCTCGCGCAACTGCTCGGCGACCTCCTTGCCCTCCTGGTTCACCACATCGTCGAAGGTGATGAATTCGTCGTGGCCCTCGTCGGCCTTGGTGGTGGGGGTGAAGATGGGCTCGGGCAGTTTGTCGCCCTCGACCAGGCCGGGGGGCAGCGCCACGCCGGAGACCGCGCCGGTGCGCTGGTATTCGACCAGGCCCGAACCGGTCAGGTAGCCGCGGGCGATGCACTCGACCTTCACCATGTCGAGCTTCTTGGCGCGCACCGCGCGGCCCGCGAACTCGGCGGGCACATCGGTGGTGGAGACGAGGTGGTTGGGCACATTGTCGAAGTACTCGAACCACCAGTTGGACAGCTGGGTGAGCAGCGCGCCCTTGTCCGGGATCGGGGTGGGCAGCACCACGTCGTACACCGACACCCGGTCGGAGGCGACCAGGATCAGCTCGTCGCCGTCCTCGTAGAGATCGCGCACCTTACCGGCGTGGATGTGCTTCACAAACTCCTCCTCGTACTGGGGTGCGGCGGGATCTCCGGGACCGTCGGATGTCCAGGTGGGCCGCCCAACACCCTACCGAGGTGGCATTCTGGGCAGCGGCACAGTCCTGGCGAACGACGAAGGAGTCCCCTTGTCCGCACCGAACCTCACCCGGGAACAGGCGATCGAACGCGCCGCGACCATCCGGGTGGAGAACTACCGCGTCGAACTCGACCTGACGGGGCAGCCCACCAATCCGGGAGCCGCCGTCGGTGAGCGGTTCCACACGCGGTCCACGGTGACCTTCACCGCCACGCCGGGCGCGACGACCTTCATCGACTTCGTGGGCGCGGGCATCCGCTCGGCCGTCCTCAACGGCACGGCCGTGGATGTGAGCGGCTACGACGAGTCCGAGGGCCTGACGCTGACCGGCCTGGCCGAGCACAACGAACTCGTGGTCGAGGCCGACGGCGAGTACTCGAACACCGGTGAGGGCCTGCACCGTTTCGTCGACCCCACCGACGACAAGGTCTACCTGTACTCGCAGTTCGAAACCGCCGACGCCAAGCGCATGTTCGCCTGCTTCGACCAGCCCGACCTGAAGGCGACCTATGACATCACCGTGACCGCGCCGCGGGACTGGGAGGTCATCTCCAATGGCGCGATCACCGACACCCAGCAGGTCGGCACGGTGCTGCGGCACACCTTCGCGACGACCCCGCGTATGAGCACCTACCTGGTCGCGCTGATCGCCGGGCCGTACGCCAAGTGGACCGACACCTACACCGACGAGCACGGCTCGATTCCGCTGGGCATCTACTGCCGCGCCTCGCTGGCCGAGTTCATGGATGCCGAGCGGCTGTTCACCGAGACCAAGCAGGGTTTCGGCTTCTATCACGAGAACTTCGGCGTCCCTTACGCTTTCGGCAAGTACGACCAGCTGTTCGTGCCGGAGTTCAATGCCGGTGCCATGGAGAACGCGGGCGCGGTCACCTTCCTCGAGGATTACGTGTTCCGCTCCAAGGTGACCCGCGCCTCCTACGAGCGTCGCTGTGAGACGGTGCTGCACGAGATGGCGCACATGTGGTTCGGCGATCTGGTCACCATGAAGTGGTGGGACGATCTGTGGCTGAACGAGTCCTTCGCCACCTTCGCCTCGGTGCTGTGCCAGTCCGATGCCACCGAATACACCAATGCCTGGACCACTTTCGCGAATGTGGAGAAGTCCTGGGCCTACCGGCAGGACCAGCTGCCCTCCACGCACCCGATCGCGGCCGATATCCCGGATCTGCACGCCGTCGAGGTGAACTTCGACGGAATCACCTATGCCAAGGGCGCTTCGGTGCTCAAGCAGCTGGTGGCCTACGTCGGGCGGGAGCCGTTCCTGGCGGGTCTGCGCGACTACTTCGCCGAACACGCTTACGGCAATGCCACTTTCGATGATCTGGTGGGCGCGCTGGAGAAGGCGTCCGGACGCGATCTGTCCGACTGGGGCGCGCAGTGGCTCAAGACCACCGGCCTGAACACCCTGCGTCCCGAATTCGAGGTCGCCGACGGCAAATTCACATCGTTCACCGTGGTGCAGGACGGCGCGACGCCCGGTGCGGGTGAGCGGCGCGTGCACCGCATCGCCATCGGCGTCTACGACGATCAGGGCGGAAAGCTGGTGCGCACCAAGCGCGTCGAGCTCGATGTCGATGCGGCCGAACGCACCGAGGTGGCGGAGCTGGTCGGCGTCGAGCGCGGCAAGCTGGTGTTGGTCAACGACGACGATCTGACCTACTGCTCGCTGCGGCTGGACCCGGATTCCCTTGCCACCGTGGTGGATCGGATCGCCGATATCGCCGAACCGCTGCCCCGCACGCTGTGCTGGTCGGCGGCGTGGGAGATGACCCGGCAGGCGGAGATGAAGGCCCGCGATTTCGTGGCGCTGGTGCAGCGCGGAATCGGCGCGGAGACCGAGATCGGCGTGGTGCAAAGGCTTCTCATGCAGGCGCACACCGCGCTGGGCAGCTACGCCGAACCCGCGTGGGCGGCCGAGGCGGGGTGGCCCGCCTTCGCCGACCGGCTGCTGGAGCTGGCCCGGGAGGCCGAGGCCGGTTCGGACTACCAGCTGGCCTTCGTCAACGCGCTCACCGGCGCGCTGCTCTCGGCGCGTCACACCGAGGTGCTGCGCGAAATCCTCGACGGCGACCCGGCTTCGGTGGGTCTGGCGGGGCTGACCGTGGACACCGATCTGCGCTGGCGACTCATCCAGGCGCTGGCGGCCGCCGGTGAGATCGATGCCGACGGTGTCGAATCCCCGGTCATCGATACCGAATTGGATCGCGACCCCACCGCCGCGGGTCGCCGCCAGGCCGCCGCCGCCGCGACCGCGCGCCCCTTGGCGACGGTCAAGGAGCAGGCCTGGGAGACGGTCATGGGCGACGACAGCGTGCCGAACATCACCGCGCGCGCGATTGTCGGAGGCTTCGCGCCGGTGGGTCAGGCGGAGTTGCTGAGCCCTTATGTGGAGCGGTATTTCGCCGAGGTGCCCGGGGTGTGGGACCGCCGCTCCAGCGAGGTCGCGCAGACCGTGGTGGTCGGGCTGTACCCGCATTGGGCGATCTCCGATGACGCGGTCGCGGTCGCCGACAAGTTCCTCGCCGGGGACCATCCGCCCGCGTTGCGCCGATTGGTGGTCGAGGGCAAGGCCGGAATCGAACGGTCTTTGCGCGCAAGGGCTTTCGACGCGCAGTAGCCCACGTGTGAAGCGGCCTGGATCTCGCTGATCCGGGCCGCTTTTCGTCGCGTTACCTCGCCCGCCGGTCGCCCTGTGGGCCGCCTTGCTGCTGTGAGCAGATCCGCTCACAGCAGCGTGGCGAGATTTTCCGGGTGCCGCTCGGGCACCGTGGGGTCATGGCAGACGACGACAAGACGCCGATGTTCAACTGGCGCACTCGCGAACAACTGTTCAGCAAGCGGATTCTGGTGCTCGACGGGGCGCTCGACGACGACAACGGGACGCTGCTGATGACGCAGATCCTGCAATTGGCGGCCGAGGACGCCGAGACGCCGATCTCGCTGTGGATTCACTCGCCGGGCGGGTCGGTGCCCTCCATGCTCGCCATTCGCGACGTGATGCGGCTGGTGCCGTGCGAGGTGTCCACGCTGGCGCTCGGATTGGCGTGCAGCGCAGGGCAATTCCTGCTCTCGGCGGGTACCCGGGGCAAGCGGTACGCGCTGCCGCACGCGCGGATTCTCATGCATCAGGGTTCGGCCGGAATCGGCGGCAGCGCGGTCGAGGTCGAGGTGCAGGCCGACGATCTGCGCTACACCGTGCAGACCGTGCTCGGGCTCATCTCCGAGGACACCGGGCAGCCCTACGCCCAGGTCTACGACGACTCCCTGCACGACCGGTGGTTCACCGCGACGCAGGCGCGCGAGTACGGCTTCATCGACGGCATCGTCGACTCCTTCTGGCAGGTAGTTCCGCAGCGGCACAAGGTGGGAATCTCATGAGCAGCTACACGATTCCGAATGTCATCGCCCAGCATCCGCGCGGCGAGCGGATCATGGACGTCTACTCGCATCTGCTCACCGAGCGCATCGTCTACCTCGGCACGCCGATCGATTCGGGTGTGGCCAATGCGCTCATCGCCCAGATGCTGCACCTCGAAGCCGACAGCCCCGGCCAGGACATCAACCTCTACATCAATTGCGAGGGTGGCGATCTCACCGCCATGCTCGCCATCTACGACACCATGCAGCACCTCCAGTCGCCGGTGGTCACCACCTGCGTAGGCCAGGCCATCGCCGTCGGCGCGGTCCTGCTCGCGGGCGGCGAACAAGGTCGCCGCGCCCTGCTCCCCCACGCCCGCATAGTCCTGCACCAACCGGCCGCTCAGGGTCGAGGCACCATCCCCGACCTCATCCTGCAAGCCGACGAGCTGGTGCGCATGCGAGCCGAAATCGAATCCATCCTCTCCAAGCACACCGGCCAAACCGTGGAAACCCTCCGCCACGACACCGACCGCGACCGTGTCTTCACCGCCCAGGCCGCCATCGACTACGGCCTGGTGGACCGAGTCCTGGACCCCCGCACCTGACCGCGTGAGTCAAAGGCGCTGGGGCGAGCGGCAGTTGGCCCGAACGAGGACGTTCGGGCCAGCGCAAACCGGCGACATGTCGGGCGGCCTCCTAGGGCCGACTGGTGGGAGTCGCACTAACCTCCACCGCCCGGGGCCGTTTCGACGCACGCGGAGCGGGACCGTACAGGCCCGTGTCAGGCGGCCAGCATCAGCAGGCGACTCGTCACGCGGCCATCATCAGGATCTGGGGTGTGGTGCTGGCGCGTGGGGCCACCGAGCGGCCGAAGGTGCGGCTGTGGCGGAGGAGGTCGTCGGCGACGTGTTGGATGAGGCCGCCCAGGGACGTGCCGAGCGCGCCCGCCATGGCCTCGATCATTTCGCTCGAGGGTTCCTTGCGGCCGCGCTCGACTTCCGAGAGGTACTGGGGTGAGACACCGGCCCGCCCAGCGGTTTCCACCAGCGTCGAGCCTTGCTCTTGGCGGATGGTGCGCAGCCGCTGACCGAGCGCCTCGCGCCACAGCGGTTCGCGCTGCTGCTCATGTGGGGCTCGAAGGCCGCGCACAGTCTCTTGCGGGGAGCTTGGGGAGCGCAGACCGCGCACCTGCCCCTGAGGGGAGCCCGACTCTTGCGGGGACTCTTCCGAGGTGCCCGGATCATGACCCGGCAGGGGGCGCAGTCGCGAGCGGTGTACCGCCGTCGGAGGCTGGAGCTCGCGCTTCTCCACCCCGTCGTCGGCCGCGCCACGACCGCCGGGAATCGCGCGCAGTCTGGGAAGTTCTGTCCGCTGAATCTCGGCGCTCGAATGCTCGCTCATAGTCGGAGCGTACGACCGCACCACCGCCCCACGCCCACTCGTTCTGCTGTGGGCGTACAAGATGGGCGGAATTGCCGTTCGCCGAGTGATTCCGGCCATGATCACGCCGGAACGACGGCGCACGGCCCGATGCCGCACCGGCCGTACCCAGCACAAGGGCGTCGTGCCGCAGCCACAGCTCTGCCTTCGCTGGAACGCGACCCGCACAGGGGTCCTGCCGCAGCGACAGCGTCACGAACGCGGGCCCCGAAAACGCCGCGCCCCTTCCGTCTCGGCACCTGGCTCCTCAGGGAGGCGGGTGCCCACACGGAAGGGGCGCGATCTTCCCGGTGCCGCGCGTCTCGCGGCACCGGTGGGTGCTACACGCGGCCGATGGCGGCGGCCATCACGCGGATGGCGGAGACCAGGCCGTCGATGAGATCGCCCTGGCGGAACGAACTCAGGGCGGCGGTGGCGCCCAGCTGGCAGACCCGGTCGTTGGCGCGTTCGGCCACATCGCGGCCGGAGCGCACCTCCACGGCGCGGGCGTTCGGGTCCACGGCGATGAGCACGGAACGCGCGGCCTCGGGGGTGCCCGGGAAGACGGCGTCGGCCCCGTTGGCGGGATCCGCGCCGAGATCACCGATGAAGATGTTGAACCGCACCTTGGTGGCGCGGGTCGCGTCGGTGAGGGCGTTGTCCATCAGCAGCCGCTCGTGATCGGTGAACGGCACCTCCTGGAACACGGCACCGGCCTCGTGCACGCCGGACACCCGCCCGCTCGTGGTGACCGCGTAGCCGTGCGGGAGTTCGGCTTCGTTCACCGCAGGCCAATTAGAACTTGCCACTTGCCCGGCCTCCGATCAGGTCCGCCGTAGCGGATTCGATAGCCGCATGGTTGCCATGCGATTCAGCAATGTCGTGGTGACCACGGCCGGTCACCTCGTCGGTCGCGCTCCACAGCACCGGCGGCGCGGTCCAGCGGTCACCGAGTGCGAAGTGCTCCGGCTTCTTGCCGGGCAGCGGCTTGCTGAGGAACGACAAACCAGCGATCACCAGATAGATCGCCAACGGGATGCCGACGTAGATCAGCACTGTCTGGAGAATGCTCACGGATCAACGGTAGTCGATGGCTCTCACGGCACCGCCGACTGGTGAGCCCATGCGCGAACGTGTCGTCGCGCAATGGGTTACACCAGCCACGCAGCAGAATTTGCTGGAAGTTTTCTGGCAGAAATCGGAGCGCTCGCCAGTAATACCTCTCCGGCGGGCAATGTGATCGGCGCATCCGTCGCATTCAGTACACACACCAATCCGCCGACGCGACGAAATGCCAGGCAGCCGGGCGGACTGCCGTACCACTCCAGTCCCGGACCACCGAATTCCGGACGGATCGCCCGCAATTCGATCGCCATCCGATACAGCGAGAGCATGGAGTCCAGCCGTTCCAGCTGACTCTCCACCGTGAGCCCCGCCCAGCGCGACGGCATCGGCAGCCACGGACGCCCCGTGGTGAAGCCGAACGGCGGCCGCGCGCCCTCCCAGGGCAGCGGCACCCGACAGCCGTCCCGACCGCGCACGGTATATCCCGAACGCTCCCAGGCGGGATCCCGCAGCGCCTCCTCGGGCAGATCGTCCACATTCGGCAAACCCAATTCGGCCCCGTTGTAGACGAATACCGAACCCGGCAGCGCCAATTCGAACAAGAGCATGGCCCGCGCCCGCGCCTGCCCCACTCCACCGCCGCCGTAGCGCGTCACCTCGCGCTCGATATCGTGATTGGACAGCGTCCAGGTGGGCGTGGCCGCGACCGCCGCCACCGCGGCCAGCGAATTGTCCACGGCGTCCCGAATTCGCACCGCCTCGAAGGGCGTCTCGGCTAATCGGAAATTGAACGCCAGATGCAGTTCGTCGGGTCGCACATACTCCCCGAAACGGGTGTTGTCGTCGACCCAGACCTCGCCGATGGCCACCGCGTCCGGATATTCGTCCATGACTTTGCGCAGGCGGCGATGGATTTCGTGGACGCCGGGATTGTTGAACCGAGGATCGCTGTCGTCGTGAATGAGCATGCGATTGTCGACCTGCGACATATCCGGCAGCCCATCGGGTTTGGCCATACCGTGCGCGACGTCGATACGGAAACCGTCCACACCCCGGTCCAGCCAGAATCGCATGGTCTGCTCGAAATCGGCGGCGACCTCGGGATTGTCCCAATTCAGATCCGGCTGCTCCGGCGCGAAAATGTGCAGATACCACTGCCCCGGCCGACCGTCCGCCTCGAGGACGCGAGTCCACGCGGGCCCGCCGAAGATACTGGGCCAATTGTTCGGCGGCGCAGCGCCATCCGGACCTCTGCCGTCTCGGAAGATATAGCGATTGCGCTCCGGGCTACCCGGGCCCGCGGCCAAAGCCTGCCGAAACCACACGTGCTGATCGCTCGTGTGATTGGGCACCAGGTCCATGGTCACCCGCATATGCCGGAAATGCGCCTCCTCGATGACGGCGTCCAGCGCCGCCAGCCCCCCGAACAACGGATCGACATCGCGCGGATCGGAGACGTCGTACCCGCCATCGGCCATGGGCGAGCGCATGACCGGACAGATCCACAGCGCGTCCACCCCGAGCAGCTCCAAATAGCCCAGCTTCTCCCGCAATCCGCCCAGATCGCCCACGCCGTCGCCGTTGGAGTCCGCGAAGGAGCGCGGATATACCTGATAGAACACGGCCGATTGCCACCACGGCGCAGTGCCCGCCCCCGCAGATATGTCTGTCACAGCCGTAGTGTGCCAAAGCAAACCGCATCATGCGGGCATGTCGGCCACACTCGACCAGATTCAGCAAATCGTCAGTTGACGGCGCAACCTGCCGGAAAGGCTCTGGGCGTCACGGCCTTCCGAGCCGAAAGTTCAGAACGGTGAGTTCATGAGCGAATTCGCGGCCATCTCGAAGTAGTCGAGCAGCTGTTTACGGTGCTGCTCGTCGAGCACCTCGGGCTCGATCTCGGCCACCGCGATGCGCATGGCGCGCAGCCAGGCGTCGCGCTCGATCGGGCCGACCTTGAACGGATGGTGGCGCATCCGCAGGCGCGGATGCCCGCGCTCGTCGGAGTAGGTGCGCGGGCCGCCCCAGTACTGCTCGAGGAACATGCGCAGCCGTCGCTCGGCCGGACCGAGGTCCTCCTCGGGGTAGAGCGGACGCAGGATCTCGTCGGCGGCGACCTCCCGATAGAACGCGGCGACGATCCGCTCGAAGGTCTCGGCGCCCCCAACCGCCTCGTAGAACGATGTCGCCGTCTGCTGCTCGCCCGAAGTCACAGGGTCCATTCTGCCCTCCGCCGCGCTCCGGGCGGATTCGCGGCCCCGCAAGCTCGATTCCGCTGGGTTGTCGCATCCGCTCGGCCACGGCACGGCGACGAGCCGCGGCCGGACGGCATTCGCGCCCCTCAGAGGCGCATTCCCAGGCTGTTTGGTCGCCTGTTCTACATCGTCATGCTTTGTTCACCCGAATGTGCCCGACAATGTGTGAAATCACCGTGCAATCAGCGGCGTTCCATGGTCAACTGGGTGGCAGTCTGCCGGATACCACACACTCCAGCGAATACGAATTCGGGGTTGACCATGAAGCAGCGGCACGGCGCCCGGCACGAGGCGCGGACCCACCGACAACTCCAGCCCGCCGACGTCCACAATCGTGGGTCGGGGGCTACTCCGCTGCATGTTCTGACCGATCACTATCCGGGTGCGCATCATGATCACGCGCACCGTTCCACCGATTCCACTCCCCCCGGTTCCAGCTGGGCCAAGCGCCGGGTGCTGCTGCTCAACGCCACCTACGAGCCCCTGACCGCCCTGTCCGCGCGCCGCGCCATCGTGCTGCTGATCTGCGACAAGGCCGATGCGGTCCACGACAACCCCGACGGCCCCGTCGTCCACTCCGCGGGCAGCTCCGTCGCCCTCCCCTCGGTCATTCGACTACGCAACTACGTGCGTGTCCCCTACCGCGCCCGCGTCCCCATGACCCGAGCCGCCCTCATGCACCGCGACCGCTACCGCTGCGCCTACTGCGGCGGCAAGGCCGAAACCATCGACCACGTCATCCCCCGCAGCCGCGGCGGCGCCCACTCCTGGGAGAACTGCGTCGCCTCCTGCGCCCCCTGCAACCACCGCAAGGCCGACAAGCTGCTCAGCGAATTGGGCTGGACCATGCGCCACCAAATGGTCGCCCCGAAGGGCCCGCATTGGCGGCTGCTCTCCGCCACCTCGGACCTTGATCCGGCCTGGTTGCAGTACCTCGGCGAGGAAGTAGCCTGACCCCAACTCTCGGGGAGGCTCTCAGGGGCTGCGCCCCTGAAACCCGAAGAGCGTGCGACCAACTCGTGAGGACGCCCGGGGCGTCACCCCTGAGTCCCCAAGAGCGTGCGACCAACCCGTGAGGACGCCCGGGGCGTCACCCCTGAGTCCCCAAGAGCGTGCGACCAACCCGTGAGGACCCCGGGGCGTCACCCCTGAGACCCCAAGAGCGTGCGACCAAGTATCGAGGCATCTGGACGCCACGGTGGCGTAAGTCTCGGCTTGCGTGGGACGCGTTGAAGCACGGTCCGCAGACGTGGGTCAGCTGTATTCGCTGATGAGTAGGGCCCAGGTGCCGGGTTCGAGGGCTTCGAAGATGTGGGGCATGTCGCCGGGGTAGCAGATGTAGTCGCCGGGTTGGAGTTCCACGGGGGCGTCGGCGTGACCGGCTTTGGCGCGGCCCGCGCCGAGGACCATGTGTTCGACCACGCCGCGGGTGTGCGGGTCGGATTCGCGGGGGTGGCCGGGTTCGGCGGTGACGCGGTAGACGTCGCGGCGGGCATTCGGCGGGGAGGCCGAGAGGAGGGTGGTGCGGTACTCGGCCTGGGCGGAGGCGAGGATCGCGCCCTCGCCCGCGCGGATCACCTGGACCTGCGGGCGCGGCGGATCGAGCAGCTGGGAGAATGGCACATCGAGGGCGACGCACAGGGCCCACAGGGTTTCGATGCTGGGATTTCCGGCACCCGATTCCAATTGCGACAGCGTCGATTTCGCGATTCCGGCGCGTTTGGCGACCTCGCTGAGCGACAGTCCGGCACGGGTACGTTCCCGGCGCAGGGCGGCGGCGATCGCCTCCTGCGGCGACGCGGGAGTGGGGCTGTCGTTCTGGGTCATAACGGGTTCATAGGTTACCGGGCGCACCCGCCAACCTCTTTGACGAATCGACCCCGATGCGTTCACTATAGACAACATGCGTTCGATATGGCGAACACTGGATCGGGGTGTGCTCACCGGTATCGCGGCGATCTGCCTGGCGGTCGCCATGATCGGCATCTCCTACGGCGCGACCGCCGTCACCTCGGGTCTGCCCGTCTGGCTGCCCATGCTGATGAGCGTCGCGGTCGTGGCGGGCGGCGCCGAATTCGTCTTCATCGGCATTGTCACCGCGGGCGGCAGCCTCGTCGCCGCGGTCCTCGCGGGCCTGCTCGTCAATGCCCGCCACCTGCCCTACGGGCTGTCGGTCCCCGACGTCGTCGGTTCCGGGTGGCGGCGACTGGTCGGCACCCAGATCATGAACGACGAATCCGTCGCCCTCGCCCTGTCCCAACCCGACCGCGACCGCCGCCGCGCCGCCTACTGGCTGTGCGGGCTGGGTGTGCTGGCCAGCTGGCCGCTCGGCGCGGCCATCGGCGCGATCCTGGGCTCGGTGGTTCCGGACCCCAACGCTTTCGGCCTCGACGCCGTCTTCCCCGCCGTCCTCATCACCCTGGTGCTGCCCTCGCTGCGTGACCCCCTCACGCGCACAGCGGCACTGGTGGGCGCTGCCGTGGCCGCGGTGACCACGCCATTCCTGGGTGCGGGGCTGCCGGTGCTGCTGGCTTTGGCGGCCGTGCTGCTGGTCGCCCGCCGGGCGGGTACCGAGGAGGCGACAGCGGCCGCGCCCAAGCCGTTCGGCGGCGAGGCAACCGTGGTGGATGCGCCCGGAACCGCTGAGGCATACCGCTCATGACCAAGGCCCTGCTCGCCGGAACCCTCGCACTCGCGTTGGGCACCTACGCTTTTCGCTTCGCCGGACCGGTCCTGCGTCGCCGCGTGAACATCTCGCCCCGTGTGGTGCGGCTGCTGGAAATCGCGTCGATGGTGCTGCTCACCGCCTTGGCCGTGACCACATTGATGCCGTCCGGCAAGGGCGCTGTCGGCTTCGCTCTGCCCGCGGGCGTTCTGGTCGCGATCGTCCTCGCTTGGCGTCGCGCGCCGCTGCTCGTGGTCATTCTCGCCGCCGCGGCCACCACCGCCGTACTCCGCTTACTCGGCGTGCACTGACGCCGTGCTGTTGTATAGACGGCTGTGAGAGTTCAGGATTCGGGCAAACGCGTGTGGTTTCTGCGGCACAGGTTCTTGCCGTGGCGCATGGTGATCCAGCCGTACAATATCGCGTTCGAGGGCACCTACTTTCGCTACCGGGTGCCGGTCGGCGCGCCACCGCCCGGGGCGACACCAGCGGGTTCGGAGCTCCGTCCGAGTGCCGCCCGACGGCAACACCGCCAGGCCGACCGCGAGGAGAAGTTGAACCGGCTCGGCGGTTGGCAGTGGCTGTACAAGTTCCCACTGTTGTTGGTGTACATCGCGTTCATCGCGTTGCTCGGTCAAGCCCTCGAACTGCTGATGTTCCTGCTGTTCGTGGTTCTCCTCGCGGGCGCACTGGTGGAATTGGCCGTGCAGGTCATCGTCGGCATGTTCTTGCTGGTCCCGCGCCTACTCGGCCTGGCGAGCTCACGCGTGGACATCTTCACCCACGACGGCAACCGCCTCGCCTCGCTCACGGTGCTCCATGTGTCCGGGTACGGGCGAGCCGGACAGCTGGTGACGGCATTGTCGGACCAAAGGCGCATGGCGAGTTGGCCTTTCGATCCGGTGCGCGATCAGCAAGCGGCTATGGCCTTGCGCCACTTCGGTGCCGAAGTCGTGCGCCACGACAGCCTCTGGAGTCCGCTACCGGGACAGTTGAACACCCCGGCGAATTACGTCGCCGACTACGCCCGGCACCGTCGCGCGTGACTCAGAACCCCACGCGCACAACCGAGCCCGATTCCAACGCGACCCACACGGATTCGTCGTCGGCCACAGCCAGCCCATGGGGCTCCGATCCCTCACCCAGAACGATGGTGTCGACGACCGCTCCGCTGGCATCGAGCCGAGCCAGCGCACCGGAGGCCCAGAGCGTGACCCAACAACCACCGTCGGATATCGCGGCCACCGCATGTGGCTTCGAATCCCTGTCCGGCAGTGGATATTCCGTGATCGAGCCATCGACGTCGATACGCCCGATCCGCCCCGCGAGGATCTCCGTGAACCAGATTCCCTCCGAACCCGCGCTGATGCCGACCGGACCGGCCGCCTCGGTGGGCAGTGGATAGACGGTGACCTTGCCGTCCAACGACATTCGGCCGATGGCGTTTCCGGCATTGAGGGTGAACCACAGGTCGTCGGCGAACGATGTGATCGTGGAGGGGAACGCACCCGTCGTGCCGATCGGGAATTCCGTTGCGGTGCCATCGGTTTCGATCCGACCGATGCGGTCCGAGGTCATGACGGTGAACCACGGCAATCCATCCGGGCCGATACAGATACCGTACGGTGAGCCGCTGGCGACCTCCACCGAAGACACGACACCGTCCGGTGCGACGCGTCCGATGCGGTTGTCGCCGCTGCGGGTGAGCCAGATCGACCCGTCCGGCCCGGCCGCCAGCACGCTGGGGCGAGAATCGGCCGCGCCCAGGTCGATTCGCTCTATTTGCCCGTCGGCGATTCGAGCCAATGCTCCGGCGTGCACCAGCGTGGTCCACACGTCCGCAGCCCGAACGACTACCCCGTAGGGCCCTTCTTGCGGGGTGGCAACGGTGAACTCACTGAGGGGCAAGGGTTTCTCCTAGACGAATGGTGAAAGGTCGGCGCCGTTCACTGCGGAGTGAGCGGAAACGCAGGTCCACGGCGACGCGCCACCGAGCCGTACCGCGCATCGAGCCGCAGCCAGGTGCGCGCGGCTCGGACGCGGACGATCTCATCGACGTGAATACGCCGCGAATCCGCCTTCTCACCCCCGTGCGGAATGAAATCCATAGCGGTGAGCGCGAAGACGACCCGCATGGGCACCTCGACCTCCTCCTCGGCCCCGGAGACGGTGAGGACGGTCTGGTCGAGCAGCGAGGCGGGCGGCCCGTGCCCGCTGCCGTGCTCCTGCGCCACCTCCGCGCCGCGCTCGGCCAATTCGACGAGCATGCGGGCCGGAACATCGTCGACGTGCACGAACCCCGCGGCGGGCGGCAACGCGGTGTGCCAGGCCGAATCCATCGAGTAGCCGAGTTCGATGGGATTGGCCGAATCGGGACCGTGCAGCCCGGACAGCACGGTATTGCCGTCCACGGTGACATCGTCGACGCTCAACCGCGCCACCACCGTGCGCACGGCGAGGGCTTCGAAACCCGTACCGACCCACGCCGATACGTAACGCTCGCCGCGACGGCGCAGCCGAATGACGGCGGCCGGATCCAACCGCACCGCGCGAGAGATGAAGGTGGCCAGATTCTCTCGCTCGGCCGGATCCGGAATATGCAGGGTCTGTTGGCCTACCACGGTCGTCGGTGGGTCAGTCCAGCCACTGCGCCAGGTAGTCGCGTTCGGGCGTGGTCAGCCGCCGTAGTCGCTGGGTGTCGATATCGAAGGCGGCGAGCTGCGTCGAGGCGACCACCGCGGGCCGCGACTGCGGATCGGTCCCGGCCGCGCGCACCTCGTAGGACACCGTGAAATCCACCGCCCGCAGCTGCGACACCCACATGGACACATCCAGCGGCGAATCCTCGTGCCGCAGCTGGCCTTTGTACTGCACGCGCAGGTCGGCCAGCACACAGCCCTGCCCCAGCCGCGCGGTCGGCCGGTCCTCGGTGAACAGCCAGGGGATGCGCGCCTCCTCCAACAGGGTCACCATGCGCGCATGGTTGATGTGCTGGAAGATGTCCATATCGGACCAGCGCACCTCGACCTTGGTGTGGAATCGCGGCGGCAGGGTCGCTGCCGCCTTTCCGGTTCCGTTCAGCGAACCGACACTCGTCAACGCGGTACCTCCGATTGCGCGCCCACCCCGCTCACCATGCTGCGCACCTGCCGCGCCGCGACCGACAGCGTGGCGAGGTCGTGGGTTCCGGATTCGAACAGCTCCGACAGTGCCGCGCGGGCGCGACCCAGCCGAGACTGGTTTTTCGACTCCCAGTATGCAATCTTCTCCTCCGCCGTCTCCTCCGGGTCACCGGCGGAGAGCACATCGAGGGTCAACGAGCGCAGTGAGCCGTACATATCGTCACGCAGCGCGAGCCGGGCCAACGCGTGCCAGCGATCACCGCGTTCCAGGTGGCTGACCGCCTGCAACAGCCAGTCGATCCGGAGGTGATCGTTGAGCGCGTAGTACAGCGCGCCCACCTCCTCACCGCCGCGATCGGTGATATCGGCGATATCGATCACATCCAACAGCGGGAAGAGATTCAGCAGCCCGAACACCTCGGTCGCCAGCTCCGAGGACGCGCCGCGCCCGATCAGCGCCTGCGACTGCTCGTTGAGCGTGTCGATGTGATGTCCGCGCAGCCAGCCCGGCACCTTCGGCGCGAGCGAGCGCACCGCATTGGCGTAGCGGTGGATCTCCGCACCGACCGCGATGGGCTGCGGACGATTGTTCAACAGCCACCGCGACGCCCGGTCGAGGGTGCGCTTGGTCTCCAGTTCCAGCACGTCCTTGACGGCGATGGAGCTGTCGGCGTCGCGAATGCGCTCCCAGATCGAATGCAGGTCGAAGATCTGGGTGGCGGCGGTGAAGGCGCGCACCGCGTCGGACGCGGTCGCCCCGATCTCCTCGTTGAGCCGATGCGCGTAGCTGATACCGCCCAGATCGACCACCTCGTTCACCAACATGGTGGTGGTGATCTCGCGCCGCAGCGGGTGCCGTTTGATGGCCGCGCCGAACCGGTCGCGCAGCGGCGTCGGGAAGTAGTGCGGCAGTCGCGCGGAGAAGTAGGCGGTGTCGGGCAGATCGCTGCCCAGCAGATCCGCCTTGAGCGAAAGCTTCACGTGCGCCATGAGATTCGACAGCTCCGGCGAGGTGAGTCCCGCGCCCTGCTCGGCACGCTGTTTGATATCCGCGTCGGAGGGCAGCGCCTCCAGTTCGCGGTCGAGCCCGCGCCGGTCCTCGAGATCCTGGATGACGCGCTGGTGCACGTTCATCATGCGCGGGGCCTCGGCCCGCGACATGCCCATGAGGTAGTTCTGGGAGACGTTGTCCTGCAATACCAGTCGCGCGACCTCGTCGGTCATGGACGCCAGGAGCGGATTGCGCTCGGCCTCGGGCAGTTCGCCGCTGCTCACCACGCCGTCGAGCAGCACCTTGATATTGACCTCGTGGTCGGAGCAGTCCACACCGGCCGAATTGTCCAGCGCGTCGGTGTTCATCTTGCCGCCGTGGCGGCAGAACTCGATGCGCCCGTGCGCGGTGACGCCGAGGTTGCCGCCCTCGCCGATCACCTTGACCCGCAATTCGTTTCCGTTCACCCGCACCGCGTCGTTGGACTTGTCGCCCACCTCGGCATTGGATTCGGTGCTGGCCTTGATGTAGGTGCCGATACCGCCGTTCCAGAGCAGCTGGGCCGGGGATTTCAAGATCGCGCGAATCAGTTCCGGGGGCGAGAGCGCGGTGACGTCGTCCGCCAAACCCAGTGCGGCGCGGGCCTGTTCGCTGATAGGAACAGATTTCACGGTGCGATCCCAGACCCCGCCGCCCGCACTGATGAGCGTCTTGTCGTAATCGGCCCACGACGAGCGCGGCAGCGCGAACATGCGCTCGCGTTCGGCGAAGGAGGTGGCCGGATCCGGATTCGGGTCCAGGAAGATGTGCCGGTGGTCGAAGGCCGCGAGCAGCCGGATGTGCCGCGAGAGCAGCATGCCGTTGCCGAAGACGTCGCCGCTCATATCGCCGACGCCGACCACGGTGAAATCCTGTGTCTGCGTGTCGATATCCATTTCGGCGAAGTGCCGTTTGACGCTCTCCCACGCGCCCTTGGCGGTAATGCCCATGGCCTTGTGGTCGTACCCGGCCGAACCGCCGGAGGCGAAGGCGTCGCCGAGCCAGAAACCGTACTGCTGCGCGACATCGTTGGCGATATCGGAGAAGGTGGCGGTGCCCTTGTCCGCGGCGACCACGAGGTAGGTGTCGTCGCCGTCGCGGCGCACCACCCGGGCGGGCGGTAGCACCTGGCCGGTGGCGCGATCCACATTGTCGGTGACGTCGAGCAGGCCGGAGATGAAGGTGCGGTAGCAGGCCACGCCCTCGGCCTGCAGGTTCTGGCGGTCCACCACCGGATCGGCGGTGGCGGGCGGCGGCTGCTTCACCACGAAGCCGCCCTTGGCCCCGACCGGCACGATGACGGCGTTCTTGACCGCCTGCGCCTTGACCAGGCCCAGGATCTCGGTGCGGAAATCCTCCAGCCGGTCCGACCAGCGCAGCCCGCCGCGCGCCACCGGACCGAAGCGCAGGTGCACGCCCTCGACCCGGGGTGAGTACACGAAGATCTCGAATTGCGGTCGGGGCTTGGGCAATTCGGCGATTTCCTGCGGTTCCACCTTGAACGACAGGTACTCGCGAGGGCGGCCCTCGGCGTCGGTGACGTAGTAGTTGGTGCGCAGGGTGGCTCGGATGAGCCCCAGGATGGCGCGCAGAATGCGGTCGGCGTCCAGGCTCACCACATCGTCGATGCGGCGGCGGACGGCTCCCTCCAGATCGCGGGCGTGTTCGCCGTCGACGGTATCCGGGTCGAAGATGGCCCCGAACAGGTCGACGAACAGTTGCGCCACATCCGGATACGCCAGCAGGACGCGGGTGATATTGGCCTGGCTGTAGGGAAAACCGGCCTGCTGCAAGTACTTCGCGTACGCGCGCAGAATCGAGACCGACCGCCACGGCAGGGCCGCGCGCAGGACGAGTTCATTGAGGCCATCGGCCTCGGCGCGCCCGTACCAGAGCGCTTCGAACGCCTCGGTGAACCGTTCGCGCAGCCCGCGCACCTCGGCGTCGAGCATATTCATCCGGTCGGCCGACTCCACGAGTTCGGCGTCCATATTGCGGTCGAGGGCGCCGCGCAACAGTTCGGGTCTGGCGAGCAGGCCGAAATCGTAGATCCAGCGCTCGGGCCCGCTGTCGAAATCGATCTGGTACGGCCGTTCGTCGACCACCTCGACGCCGAGGCTCTGCAGCACCGGCAGCACCTGGCTCAGGGAGATGCCGCACCCGCCGATGTAGAGGCTGAAGCGCCAGGAGCCGGGCTCGGAGTCGGAGCGCCGGTACAGGTGCTGGTGGATGCCACCGTCCTGAAGCCGTTGCAGCCGAACGATATCGGCCAGACCGCGGGCGGAGCCGAAGTCCTCCTTGTAGGCGTCCGGGAAGGCCTCGGCGTAGGTGGCGACGACGGCGGGATCGAGCACCGCCGAGGTGGCGACCTCGTCGTTGAGACGGTCTTCCCAGGTGCGGCTGGCCTCGGCCAGCAGGTGCTGAATGCGCAGCCGGTTCGGCTCGGAGGTGTCGGCGGCCGCGCCCTGATCGGGCAGGCGCACCGTGAAATACACGCTGGCGAGCTCACTTTCGGAGACGCGCGCCGAGTAGTCGATGGAGACGCCGCCGAGTTCGCGCACCAGGGTGTCCTGCATCTCCAGGCGGACCGCGGTGGTGTAGCGGTCGCGGGGCAGGTACACCATGCAGGCCACGAAGCGGCCGTAACCGTCCATGCGCATGAAGAGCCGAACCTGGCGGCGCATACCGACATTGAGGACGGCGCTGGCGGTGCGGCGCAGGGTCTCGGTATCGGAGGAGAACAGTTCGGTGCGCGGGAAGGACTGGATGACCTCGAGCATCTCCTGACCGGAGAAGGAGTCCAGATCGAAGCCGCTGGATTCGATGACCGTGCGCACCCGACGTTCGATGACCGGGATGTCGAGGACGTTCTCGTGCATGGCGGTCACGGTGAAGACGCCGATGAACAGGTGCTCGCCGACGACCGTGCCCGATTCGTCGAATTCGGCGACGCCGACGAAATAGGGGTAGACGGCGCGGTGCACGGTGGCGGGGACCAGGCCCTGGGTCAGCATGAGCAGCGGCTGATCACCGCTGTTGTCCGGGACGCGGAAGTCGGTGCCGACATTGGGGCGCAGCACGCCGAGGCAGCTGTCGGGGCGCACCACCGATTTGGTGTCGCCGTCGACGGTGGTGCGCTCGTAGCGGGCGTAGCCGAGCACCGTGAAATGCCCATCGGCCAACCAGCGCAACAGATTCGCGCAATCGTGCAGGTCGGTGGGCGAGAACGGGGAGATGCCGTCGGAGGCGGCCGCGTCGAGCCCGTCGGCCACCGCCTCCTGTGCCTCCCGCATGGCCTCGGTATCGCCGCTGACCTGCCGCACATCGGTGAGGACGTCCGGAATGGTGGATTCGACGCGGGTCAGGAGTTCGCGGCTGGTGGAGGGGTGCAGTTGCACGTGCATCCAGGATTCGCGCAGGCCGGTGGAGCCATTGCCGTCGACCTCGTGCGGGACGGCGGTCTCGAGTTCACCGTCGGCGTCACGGGTGACCTCGAAGATGGGGTGGACGACCTCGCTCACGCTCACGCCCATGCGCGAGAGCGAGGAGGTGACCGACTCCACCAGCAGGGGCATGTCGTCGGTGACCATCTGCACCGCCGCGCCGAGTCCGGAGTCGTCGTCGGGGTGGTAAACCTTCACCCGCGCGGTGCCGCGGGCGCGGCGAATGGCCAGCTCGATGTGGTTGCGGAAGATCTGGGTCGAGGTCGCCGGGATCGCACAGTCCGCGTCGCCAGCGTCGACGTGTCGGAAATACGCCTCCTCCAGCGATACCAGGTTGCCGCGTAAGGACGCTGGCAAACTCGCAGCCCAAGCCGCGCTGGACAATTCGGACGAGACGGTCATTTTCGCCAGCTCCTCGGATTCGGTTCCGTAACAAAGTGACGCCGGGTCCGAGAGTAGCTGGGCGCGGCATCCGCCGCTCTCAAATCCTCCCAATGCCACGACGCGTCGTACGGATCCGACAAACCGGGCGGTGCGGACGTAACCTCCGCGCTACCGAATCGCCAGGTGGCGTACGACAAACCTTGCCCCAAAAAGGATTTCGCGCAGTAATGCGTCCGCGAAACCGCTGAGTTCGCTCTTCGATTGCCAGCCCCCGGGTGACACACATGCGCCACCCACCCGTGTCGCTTCCGAGACAGCAACCGATCCCTCGCCCCACGCCCATGACCACCGGTCATCGGCGCGAGCCGCATACCCCCAGCCCACCCCCGAAGATCCCCCGAAGAGCGAACGCCGACAGTTGCCCACACCACCACCCGAAGCCCACCGGACCCCGAAGTCGCAATGCACCGACACATCTGACCTCGACCGGCCGAAGCAAGTCCCCGCGCGACCAGTTTCCCGGGCGACCAGTTTCCCGCACAGCGAGATTCCCGCGTAACCAGTTCCCGCGCGGTGAGGTTCCCGCGCGACCAGTTCCCGCGCGGCGAGGTTCCCGCGCGACCAGTTCCCGCGCGGCGAGGTTCCCGCGCGGTGAGGTTCCCGCCCCACCCCGCCCTGTTCGAGCGGCGGGGTGGCGCGGTGACGACTATCCGCGGGTGAGCTTGCGGTGGGTCACGCGGTGCGGGCGGGCGGCTTCCTGGCCGAGCCGCTCGATCTTGTTGGCCTCGTAGGCCTCGAAGTTGCCCTCGAACCAGAACCAGGCGGCCTCGTTGTCGTCATTGCCCTCCCACGCGAGGATGTGGGTGCAGGTGCGGTCCAGGAACCAGCGGTCGTGGGAGATGACCACCGAGCAGCCCGCGAACTGTTCGAGGGCGTTCTCCAGCGAGCCGAGGGTTTCGACGTCGAGGTCGTTGGTGGGCTCGTCGAGCAGGATCAGGTTGCCGCCCTGCTTGAGGGTGAGCGCCAGGTTGAGACGGTTGCGCTCACCGCCGGAGAGCACGCCCGCGGGCTTCTGCTGATCCGGGCCCTTGAAGCCGAACGCCGAAACGTAAGCGCGCGAAGGCATCTCCACATTGCCGACCTGGATGAAGTCCAGCCCGTCGGAGACCACCTGCCACACCGTCTTGTTCGGGTCGATGCCCGCGCGGTTCTGGTCGACGTAGCTCAGCTTCACCGTCTCACCGACGCGCACCGTGCCGCTGTCCGGCTGCTCCAGCCCGACAATCGTCTTGAACAGCGTCGACTTACCCACACCGTTCGGGCCGATGACGCCGACAATGCCGTTGCGCGGCAAGGTGAACGACAGATCCTTGATGAGCTGCCGGTCGCCGAAGCCCTTGTCCAGGTGCTCGACCTCGACCACCACATTGCCCAGGCGCGGACCGGCCGGAATCTGGATCTCCTCGAAATCCAACTTCCGCATCTTCTCGGCCTCGGCCGCCATCTCCTCGTAGCGACCCAGACGCGCCTTGTTCTTGGCCTGACGCGCCTTGGCGCCGGAGCGCACCCACGCCAGCTCGTCCTTGAGGCGCTTCTGCAGCTTCTGGTCCTTCTTGCCCTGGACCTCGAGCCGCTCGGCCTTCTTCTCCAGGTAGGTGGAGTAGTTGCCCTCGTACGGGAAGGTGCGCCCGCGATCGAGCTCGAGGATCCACTCCGCCACATTGTCGAGGAAGTACCGGTCGTGGGTGACGGCCAGCACGGCACCGGCGTACTGCGCGAGGAACTGCTCGAGCCACAGCACCGATTCGGCGTCGAGGTGGTTGGTGGGCTCGTCGAGCAGCAGCAGGTCGGGCTTGCTCAGCAGCAGCTTGCACAGCGCGACGCGGCGGCGCTCACCACCGGAGAGGTTGGTGACCGGCTCGTCCGGCGGCGGGCAGCGCAGCGCGTCCATGGCCTGCTCGAGCTGGGAGTCGAGGTCCCAGGCATCGGCGTGGTCGAGCTCCTCCTGCAACTTGCCCATTTCTTCCATGAGCTCGTCGGAGTAGTCGGTGGCCATGAGTTCGGCGATCTCGTTGAAGCGGTCCAGCTTCACCTTGATCTCGCCGAGGCCCTCCTCGACATTGCCGCGGACGGTCTTCTCCTCGTTCAGCGGCGGCTCCTGCAGCAGGATGCCGACCGTCGCTCCGGGGGCGAGCCAGGCATCACCGTTGTTCGGCTGGTCCAGTCCCGCCATGATCTTCAGCACGCTCGACTTACCGGCACCGTTCGGACCGACGACGCCGATCTTCGCTCCGGGGAGGAAGTTCAGGTTCACATTGTCGAGCACGACCTTGTCGCCGTGCGCCTTGCGCACCGCGCGCATTTGGTAGATGAACTCAGCCATATCGGCAAGCCTATCGGTGTGTGAAAAGTTCGGACGAAGCAGAGCTACCACCGACGCCACTGCGTGGTGATGCCAAACCGACAGCTTATCCAGCGCGCAGGTCACCGATGTTGTCGCCCACCGGAATCGGTGGCTCAGCCGCCTCGACGTGCGTCGTCTCACTCGCGACACCGAAGCTCTTCTCCGTGCCACCGGTGTGTTCCGCGGCACGGTAGGACGCGGACTGATCGGAATCCGCGCGGCCGAAGCGCTTGCGCAGCACCGGGGCGGTGCAGCGGCCCAGGTCGGGGCCGAGCGCCGTGGCGCGCATCTCGACATCGCTACGCTCCATCCCCGATCGGGTGCGGTATTCATGGGAACTCAGCGTCCCGTACGCGATGATCGGATCGCCCCGGTGCAGCGATTCGTTGACCCCCGCCACCAGGCGACGCCAGCAGCTCACCGTCAGATACATGGAGTCGCCGTCGACCCATTGCCCGGTATTGGCATCGAATCGGCGCGGATTGCTGGCCATTCGGAAGCTCACGACCTCTTCGCCGCTGGGCAGTTGCCGCCGCATGGGCTGTGTGACCACCGTGCCGACAATCGCGGTGCTGACCTCGTACATCGCTGTCCCCCTTGCTGTCTCGTCATATCGATCCGGCTTCCAGCGTGATCGACGACACGACGTGGCGACAGCCCCTCTTCGGCGAGTGTGGATAACTCCAACCCCTGTGAACTACAGGGTTGCCACATCCGTATTCGCCCCGCACAGCACGACCACCGGCCGCTCCCCTGGCGCGGGCACGTACACCCCACTCTGAATCGCCGCCAGCGCCGCCGCGCCCGCCGCCTCCACCACGATCCGGAATTCCCGCCAGAGATACTCGCGCGCCATCACGATGGCGTCATCGCTCACCAGCAGCGATCGCACCCCGTACCGCTGCGCCACCTCCATGGCGATATTGCCGATTCGGCTGGCCCCCAACGCATCCGAGGCCACGCTCGCGACATCCACGTTCACCGGCCGTCCGGCCTTCAACGCCGCGTGCAGCGTCGGCGCGCCATGCGGCTCCACCCCGATCACCCGGCCGCGCATACCCAGCGCCACGGCGATTCCGGACACCAGTCCCCCGCCGCCCACCGCCACCAGCACCGGCGGCCGTCCGCGCACCTGCTCCTCGATCTCGAGCCCCACCACACCGGCCCCGGCCACCACGGCGGGCTGGTCGTAGGCGTGCAACTGCATGGCCCCGCGCTCGGCGGCGAGTTCGGACGCGAAGCGGTGCGCCTCGGCGTAAGTCGTTCCGTGCCACAGTACTTCGGCCCCGTGCGACCACATGGCGGCCACCTTGGTGTGCGGCGCGGATTCGGGCACCACAACCGTGCACGACAGCCCGCGCAGCGCACTGGCCAGCGCCGCCGCGATTCCGGCATTGCCACCGGAGGCCAGCACCACGCTGTCGGTCCGCCCCCGCGCTTCGAGCAGCGCGTTCAAACTGCCCCGCACCTTGAACGTCCCACCGTGCTGCAGGTACTCGAGCTTCAGCGTGACCGGCACCGGCCCGCGCGGCCCCTGGATCTCGGTGTGGAACACCGGCGTGACCCGGACCTGCCCGCGCAGCCGCCGTCGCGCCCGCCGCACATCGGATCGATAGAGCCGCTTGACCTTTCGCACCGGATCCTCACCGGTGTGCGCGGCGATCCGCTCACTCACTTGCGTACCTCTCCGTCACGCCGCGCCAACTCGGCGTACATGGCGTTGTAGGCGGCCAGATCCGCATCGTCGTCGCGATCGGCCGCACGGTCGAGTCGATTCGCCAGGCGTTGATCACTACGCGACCATTGGATGAGCAGCGCCAACATCACCACCACGAGCGGGAGTTCGCCGCTGGCCCACGCCAGGCTGCCGCCATTGCGCTGGTCCTGGAGCAGATTGTCGTTCCATCCGAGCGCGAGGCTCCGGTAGAACCAACCGCCCATCACGGTCTCCATACTCATGAGCGCGACGCCGAAGAAGGCATGGAACGGCAGCGATCCGAACACCATGCCCACCTTGGTGAGCGGTTCCACCTGGCGCGGTTTGGGGTCGATGCCGATGACCACCCAATAGAACAGATAGCCGCTGAGCAGGAAGTGCACGTTCATGAGCAGGTGCGCGCCGTGCGAATCGACGAACTTGTCGAAGATCCCGCCCATGTAGAGCGCGTAGAAACCGACGACGAAGAACACCGAGGCGACCACGGGCTGAGTCATGAAGCGCGACACCGGATTGTGGACGGCCGCGAGAATCCACTCGCGCGGTCCGGGCGGGGCATCGCGGCCCGCGGGCGGCAGCGCGCGCAGAGCCAGCAGCACCGGGCCGCCGAGCGCGAACAGGATGGGCGCGAGCATCGACAGCAGCATGTGCTGACCCATGTGCACGCTGAACATGGCGGGCGCGTAGCGGCCGATTCCGGAGCTGGTGGCGATCAGCAGCACAACGCAGCCGCTCAACCAGGCGATGGTGCGCCCGACCGGCCAGGCGTCGCCGCGCTTGCGCAGCCGCAGCACACCGCGGATATAGAGGACAGCCAAAACGATGGCCAGGGTGCCGAAGATCAGATCGAATCGCCAGTCGAACAGCAGGCGCGCGGCGGTCGGCGGTCCGGCGAGGTTGTAGCCGAGTTCGACCTCCGCCGGGCTGGGGATGCTCAGCAGTTCCGGGGGCGGCGTGCGGCCGAGGCCGACGGCCAGGCCCACGGTGGCGGCGAAGATCAGGGCCTCGACACCCGCGAAGCGAATGAGCGCCCGGCGATCCGACGGGTCGGCTTCCAGTGCCGGTATGGCGGCGCGTCTCTGCATATATCCGACGACGCCGAGCACGATGAGCGCGGCGGCCTTGGCCAGCACCAGCTGTCCGTAGGTGGTGTCGAACAGATCCGACAGGCGCGGCACCCGCACCCAGGCATTGAGCACGCCGCTGACCGCGATCACGATGAACGAGATGGTCGCGATCTTGGAGAACCGACTGGTCGCGAGCCCGGTCCACTTGCCGTCGCGCAGCGCGTACGCCAGCACCGCGAACAGTCCGCCTACCCAGAAACCGGTGGCCAGCAGGTGCAGGATCAAGCTGTTGGTGGCGATATCGTGCGACCCGCCCGAGGACGAGTGCCCCGTCAGCGCCACCGGCAGCAGACACAGCACCGACCACACCAGCAGCACGGGAGTCCATCCCCACCGCAACGCGACCCGGCAGCCGACCGCGAGAATCAACGCGAAGAACACGGTCAGCCGCCACGAGCTGGCCACGTCGACGGTATCCGCCGCGCGCCACACCTGTTCCGGCCGCAGCGAATCGCCCAAAGGTTGCCCGGTCGTATCCGACAGCGTCAACGGCACCAGCAACGCCGCCGCCCCGGCCCACACCAGAGCCGAGGTCCCCGCCCGCCGCAGCGCCCGATACCCGCCCACATCGAGCAGCCCATCCTTCTGCGGCGGCACCAAGAAAGCCGCGAACAACAGCGACCCGACGGTGAGCGCAGCCGACAGATCCGCCACCGCCCGCACCGCGGGCAACCCATAGGTCGTGAGCGGCCCCGGATCAGGAATCCCCAGCAGCGTCAACGCCTGCGCCGCCGACAACCCGACCACGAGCGCCGCCACCATAGCGGCCGCCGCCCCCGCGACCGCCGCGACAACAGCAAAGGCCGACCCCGAACCCGACCGGTTGGCCTGGACGTCGGCGGCGGCGGGCGGGTCCTGCGGTGACGACATAGGCTTCAGGGTAGTTCGGAGCGGCGGTCCGGACTCCGAGGGGGTTTGCCGACCTCCGGTCCGCACACCCCAAGACTCGCCGCCCCCACCCACCCAACGACCACCGTCCTGATCTGGACGGTCGCTATAATTAACGAGCTGGACACCACGATCAATATGGGTCAAGGTGTTTGGTGGCTGTTCGACCAAGCACGAACCCGGACAGCCGAGCACAACCCGACTGCCTCCGTAGCTCAGTTGGATAGAGCAAGGGCCTTCTAATCCCTAGGTCGCAGGTTCGATTCCTGCCGGGGGCACTTTCCATCTCTGACCTGCGCGTACGCGCACAGACTCAGGGATACCCAGCCCGTACAGCGCTTAAACAGCTAGGGATTATCAGGATTAGAATCACGAGATGGGGCAGGATCTCGACGCCATCCCGGAGCTGTTGGAGGACTTCACAACCGAGCTTCGCAGGGCGAACAGGACGAAGTCGACAATCGACACCTACAGCCGCGACGTCGGATACTTCGTCGAGTTCCTGAAGGCGCGGAGCATCGAGCCCACGGGCGATGCGTTGACCCGCGACAACATCGGCAGCTACATAGAGGACACCCTCAACCGCCCCAACCGGCGCAGCGGTCGACCAGTCACCGCCGAGTACGCCAACCGCCAGTACCGGAGCCTTCAGCAGTTCTGTAAGTATCTGGAAGCCGAAGAGATTTTGATCGAGAACCCCTTCGACCGGATGAGCCCTCCGTTCGTTCCAGAAAAGCCGGTCCCGGTTCCAACGCTCGACATGCTGCGGCAGTTGCTCGCCGAATGCGAAGGGACGGACTTCGCCGCGCGACGTGACACAGCCATCATCAGGCTCATGGCGGACATCGGTCCGCGGATCAACGAGATCGCTCCCCTTGATGTCGACGCCTTGGACTTCGGAGAGAACACCGTTCTTGTGATCGGCAAGGGTCGCCGACCACGGATTCTGCCTTTCAGTGACAAGACTCGCATCGCGCTGCGGCGCTACCTCCGGGCTCGAAAGTCACACCCTCAGGCAGCGAACGACAACCCCGCGCTGTGGCTCGGCCAGCGCGGCAGGATGACCGGCTCCGGCATTCAGCAAATGCTGTACCGCCGAGGGGAAGCGGCCGGGATCGGTCATCTGCACCCGCATCAGCTGCGGCACTTCTTCGCCCACAACTGGCTGGCCAGCGGTGGACAAGAACAAGATCTCATGATGCTGGCAGGCTGGAGATCTCGGCAGATGATCGGCCGGTACGCACGCGCGACGGCCGAGAGCCGGGCTCGTGATGCCCACCGCAAGGCTCGCCTCGGCGACAAACTGTAGGCACAGACAGAGAGCCAGGTTGCCACTACCGTTTGAGGTGTGAGTGCGACCGCAGACTTACGCAACTGGGCCGCTGCTACCGCGCGCGCCCAACTCGAATCATTGCCGCGTCGGTGGGAGCACACTCAGGGTGTCGCTCGCCGGGCCGAACGGGTCAGCCCCGCAGTAGATGAGCCGGATCTGCTCGTGGCGGCAGCGTGGCTGCATGACGTCGGATACGCACCTCATCTGGTCCGCACCGGATTTCACCCCATAGATGGTGCCGAATTCCTTGCGGAACAGGGTGTCGCTGAACGCCTTTGCGCACTTGTGGCACATCATTCGTGTGCGTGCGTGGAGGCGCGGAACCGTGGCCTTTCGATCCGGTGGACCGATGAACGAACCGCCCTGCGTGATGCCTTGTGGTGGGCGGATATGACCACAACGCCGACCGGCGAAATCACCGATGTCTGTGAACGCATCGAAGAAGTGTTGGAGCGGTACGGAGCTGAGCACGTGGTGGCGCGATCGGTTGCCGAGGCGTCTGAAGAACTGCTCGCCGCGGCTCGGCGAACCGAGCGGCTACTCGCCGACGAGGTTCATGTGTAATAGGGCTCGGCACGGTCGTCCAGCCCCTGCTCGATACGGAGCCAGATAGACGGATGGATGTCGAGAGCATCCAGGTCTTCGGGAGCAACCCAGCTGACGGCCTTGGATTCAGAGCTTGTTCGCAATTCCCCGCCCAGCGGGTCGGCTGTGAAGCAGATCGAGAACTCTTGCCGCACTTCGCCATCGTCGTACGCGATCACATGCTCGGGGTTGGAGAAGACACCGACCAAGCCAGTCACCGTGACATCGATGCCGGTCTCTTCTTTGACTTCGCGGACCACAGCTCGAGCCGGGGTCTCTCCCACCTCCAGACCACCGCCGGGGATGGAGTACTTGCTGTTGTCCGTGCGATGGATCATCAGGATCTGGCCGCGCTCATTGCGCACCAAGGCACTCACTGCGACCTTGATGGTGTTTGCCTTCGGTGCGTTCGGGTCGCGGTAGAAGTCGGTCCGGCTCATGTCCTGATCCTGGAGAAGTCGGCGGCATCGGCAATCGTCCAGACGTGCTCGAAGCTAGTCATGTATGTCTCGAAAAGATCGCCAGCGGGCAGCCTCCGTAGGTGCATCGCGGGCGCGTAAGCCCCCGGTTGGCCGAAGACGTGCATATTCACGATCATTTCATCATCGAACCGGAAGATCGAGTTGTAGAGCGTGGTGCCGTGGAAGCGGATTTCCACCCCGTCGGCACTGCTCAGCGGCTCCACGAGAGCTAGTGCGTTTCTGATCCGAGCGGGCACGGTACCGTCCGCGAGTCGTTCCTCGCCGCTACGCTTGTTCGCTTCGTCCGCAAGCGGGTCGCCAAATAGCATTCGCACTGACAGCCCTTGTTGCACTTTGGTTTTGACGGTCTTCGTGAACGCTGGTTCCTCGGCCAGGAACAAACCAGCCAGGACCAAGATGTCGAGCCGCTCCGAACAATCTCGAAGGAGCCGCGACCATAGGTCCGCCGGAATCAGACTCCGGTGAGGATATACCTTGACCACCTCGGCCTCGGCTACACTAGCCCGCCGCTCGGGAGCTATCGCGTCGGGCCACAGATAATTCTCGGATTCCTTCAGCAGGGCAGCGAGCGCGCGGCGATGCTTCGGGTACGGCTTCCTGCTGCCGTTATTGATCCATCGCTCAATCGTTTTCGCGTCGACACCGATCGATTCCGCCGCACTGGACGGTGTGAATCCTTTGCGCAGCAGCACATCTCGCAGACGTTCATTCGACACGTCCCACCTCCATGAGGACAGGGACGAGTTTAGTGTCCCGCAGACGTCCCGACTAGTCCCGCACAGCGGTGATGTTGTCCCAGCCTCATCCAGTTCTCTTGGGAGACAAGCGAGTACACGGCTCGTGAGGAAGTCACTCCAAGAACTGATCGGAGGCATTCGACGTGGTACAGGACAATGCTGATCGTGTGCTGCAAGCAAGAATTGCGGCACACGCATCATGGGCGCGAACAAAGGACCGCACGGCTCGAACGGCCAAGGCACGCCAGGCCCTGCTGGACAAGTTCGAGCGCACGGTTGACCCGGATGGCCTGCTTACGCCGGAAGAGCGAGCATTCCGCGCTGAACACGCCCGCAAAGAGCACTACTTGCGGTTGAGCAGGAAGTCGGCACAGGCACGGCGACGCCGGAACTGCCGAAACCAGCACAACGGTGGTACGGCATGATGCGCACACTACTGGTCACGACCCTATTGGTTCTTGTCGGCGCGGCAGTACCCCAGCTGGCATCGGTACTGCTTGTCGTGACGATCCTGGTTGGAATCATCTGGCTGACCGTCATGCGTGCGAAGTGGACATTCATGCGTCCCCGCCGAGGTGGTCGGCAATGACCAGCGACCTTTTCGGTACCTCGCAGCACCGGACAGCGACGTCGGTACCGCCGCACGTCCTCGCGGGCCTGGTGCTCCTGGGTTTCGTATTCGTTTCGGGCCTCTTTGTCGGGGTTCTGCTCTTCGGTTCGCGCGAGGGCCTGCCGAAGACCACGATCGTGTGCCCCGCGCCGGGGACGGAGAACGTGGCGGTGTGGCCCAAGGAGTGCCCGCGTGAGGCGGTGGCACCGTGAGCGCGCCGGAGTTTCGGTTGCAGCCGTGGCAGACGTTGTTGGAGGAGTGGATCGCCCAGCAGTACGCGGTGCCGCTGTCGTTGCTGATGACGGCGATGAACCGGCGGCAGCGCGCGGCGTACGGGTTCGCAAAGAAGCTGAAGGACGCGGGCCGCGCGCACGTGGTGCGTATCGATTACGGGTCGCCGGGACCGTGGCGGCGGTCGACGAACTTCGACGAGACCGACGCCATGCCGCACGGCCCGCTGTGGCTGTATCTGACTCGCGAAATCAATTGGGGCTACCTGGAATTCGACCCGGGCGAGTGGCATCCGAAGGCGTCGACGGCCGCGCATCTGACCGCTGTGTCGGAACTGCGGTTGGCGTTGACCGGTTTGAACACCGACCCGGAGGTGTGGCGCAGCGAGCGTCTATTGCGCCGGTTGACGAAAACCGAACCAGGACAGCCGGGCTCGCACATCCATGACGCGTGGTTCCAAGACTTCACCGACCCGGACAAGGTGTGGGCGATCGAGGTCGAGCTGAGTCGCAAGCGCGGCGAGGGCCGCTTGATGCGTTCGGTGGCAGCGGCTTTGGACGCCGCCGACCATCACGGCCTGGCCGGGGTCCTGTACTTCGCGCGCGGTGAATCACTGCGCCGCGCCCTGGACGGCATCGCCACCAGGTTGGCGCATCAGCGTGGCGTCGATCGGCTGCTGAATCTCGAAATCCATGATTTGGACGCGACTTTGGCGCGGAAAGGAGTGCGCTGACATGAACGAGCAGAACCGATCTCTGGTCGTGGTCGCCGATATCGCGGGCGGGGAAGAACCCGCACGCGTCGCCCGACGACTGACCGACGCCCTGTCTCGGTCCGGGGTGCGCCCCGAACGAATCGCGATGTGGCCGAAGACGAACACCGCCGACCTGTGGGCACTGCCTGCGACCGAGGTGCGCGCGGTGCTGGCACGCCTGATCGACCCGGACTCGGCCACCGAGGGAGGTGATCGGTGATGGGTGGAGAGTGCACGCCATTGATCACCCCCTATGACTGCGGTGATCCACCCGCAGCCACGTCGGCCGCTCCGTCGGCCGAGGCACCCTCGCCGGATATCGCGAGCGCTCCGTCGAATGTGGTTGCGCCGCAGCCCAGTCCCGCGCCGGAGTTGTTCGAGAACCCTACGCTGCCCAACGGGTGGCAGGCCCCGTCCTGGGACGTGAACATGCCCTCGGTGGCGCAGGTGTTCGACTTCGCGGGCACCTCCTTGGTGGGTGCGGGGTTCCTGGCCGCTCTTGGGATCGGCATGAACTCTCTGGCCGCGCACAAGCGGTGGGAGGCGCGGCAGGTCCGCAACTACGCCGCCGGGTCGCTGGTCCTGCCGATCGGCACCGTCTGGTCCTCGGGCGAATGGACCACCCCGGTGAGTCTGTGGTGGCAGGGCGCGCAGGTGCTGCTGAGTCAGGGGCCGTGGTCGTGGTCGGGGGCGGTGGCGGCGATGACTGCGGGCGCGGCCCCGCTGGCACTGTGGGGTGCGGCGTTGTGGCGGGCACGGTTTCTCGAACGCCTCGGCACCGAGGGCATCGGGTCACCGTCGAAAACGCGTCGCCTGCAACGCCGTCAACATCAGGGCAAGGCCCACGCCGCGCGTCAGGCCGCCAAGCACGGGGCACCGATCACGGCGAGCTGGCTGAACAACAAGGCGGTGCTGGGCACGCTGTCGGAGTACACCGACGCCACCCAACCGACCACCATCACCCAGCTGGCACAGCGACGCGGGTCGAAGCTGGAGATCCCCATCGACGGTCTCGGGCACATGGTCTTGCTCGGCATGTCGCAGAAGGCGGGCAAGACCACCCTGCTCGTGCGGTTCGGCGTCGGCCTGTACTGCGCGTACTGGCACCGCTACGTCCGCACCGGAGAGAAACGCCCGCTGCTGATCTTCGTCGACTGCAAGGGCGGCAAGCCCGGGTTGGCGACCGGGCGAGAGCTGGTGAAGATCGCCGCGCGGTTGAAGGTGGACCCGCGCCGGGTGGCGTTGTGGCCGGTCACCAATCGCCTGGACCTGTGGGCGATGGACGCCGAGGATATGGCCGCCACCTTGGAAGCGATGATCAACCCGGTCGCCTCCACCGACGCCGGGGCAGAGCACTTCAAGCAGAACCGCATCCGCGTCACCAAACTCGCGGTGTTCGCGCCGGGTGGGCCGCCCCGGTCGAAACAGCAGTTCCTGGAACGGCTGTCGGTGTCGTGGCTGAAAACCGCGTACGCGGGTGATCAGTCGATCCTGGACGAGATCGACGCGTTGGAGAAGAACAAGCCTCCCGCCGTGGGTGATGTGTCGGGCAAGTTCCGCAATATCTTCACCGCGATCGGTGAGGGCTTCGACGGCGGTCGCCCCCTCGACAGCTTCGACATGATCTACGCGACGGTGCCCGGTACCGTGCGCGGAGAGTACGCCCGTGCCCAAGTCGCCGCGTTGACGACGTTGATCGAACAGTTCGCATGTGGCGAGCACGACCGGCAGGTCATCTTGATCATCGATGAGATGTCGGCGGTCGCCGACAAGACCGGCGGCATCAACCAAGTCAACATCGCCGAACGCCTCCTCGGGATGGGCGTGGTCGCGATCTTCGCCGCCCAGAACCAATACGGGCTCGGCCAGACCGCCGACGAACGCCGCCGCCTCATGGAGTCCTGCCCCTGCGGTGCAATGCTCATGAAACTTGAAGGCGGGGGCAAGGTCTCGGAAGTCTTCGGATCACGCCCGGTCACTGAGAACACCCGCCACACCAAAAGCGGCAAGATCGGCGACGAAGGTTCGCTCGGGCAGCGCGAGACGTTCTTCATCGACCCGAACCGGCTCACCGAATTCGAACGCGGCGATGTCGTGTGGGTCCACGGACTCCAAGCCCACTGGGGACACATCGTACCGATCGAACTCGACGAATTGACCCCGCTGCCCGCCGATCCGGACCCGCGACGGTGGGCGACCGGCACCGGCCCGCGAGTCCCGCTCATGCAAGTTCGAGACCTCGATTCCGGGCGTGCCCGCCGCGCGGACCTCGGCGACGAGGGCGGTGAAGCCGCATGAATGGCGACACCCCCGAGGTCGTGATGACCGCCGACGCGGCGCGGGAACTGACTGACCGCATCAGAACGCACCTGGAAGTTGCGTGCGAGCTGATCAAGCAGGCGTTCGCTTCCCGAGCGTGGTCGGCGCTGGGCTACGGGTCGTGGGAAGACTATTGCGCGGGCGAGTTCGACAACGCCCGCGTCCGCATCCCACGCGAGGACCGCGCCGAGGTGGTCGCCTCCATGCGCGAGATCGGCATGAGCACCCGCGCCATCGCGGCCGCGACCGGTCTCGGATACGGCACCGTGCAACGCGATCTGCGTGAGCCTTCAGGTGATCCAAATGGATCACCTGACACCGTGATCGGCCTGGACGGCAAGCAATACCCACCCAAACCGGTCGCACCGCAATCGGATTCACCAGCACCGAGTGATGGCGGCGACGCCGCGAAGCCCAAGCGCCGCCCGATCACCAAGGCGTTCGACGCCACGCGCTACGAGCTGGTCAAGAACACGAAATCGCTTGTGCGACTGGCTCAGGACGAGCGGTTCGACCGCTACGCCGCACAACTCGCCCACAGCCACCGCAGCGACCTCATCCGCGCCCGCGACGCCCTGCAATCCGTCATCGACCGCCTACCCGAACACTCCACTCATCCCGAGGAGGGATAACCCATGCATCTCGTCAACCCCGACCAGCCCGGCGGCCCCGTCGTGAGCCAGATCATCGAGATCGACGCCGCTCTCGCCCGCCGTCTGCTCGAACACAATCCCAACAACCGCGCTATCCGTCAGACTCGGGTGCAGCAGTACTACGACGACATGATCTCGGGCCGTTGGCGTTTCAACGGCGAAGCGATCAAGTTCGGCCCCGACGGTGAACTGCTCGATGGCCAGCATCGTCTGTTGGCGATCGCGCGTACCAGCGGGCAGAAGTTCCCGATGCTGGTCGTGCGCGGTTTGGCCCGCGATACCCAGGTGACGATGGACCAGGGCGCGAAACGCACTCCCGCCGATCAGCTGACCATTTCCGGGATCACCGGGCACAACACGACCTTGGTCGCCGCCGCGCTGCGGGTCTATATCCCGTGGCTGGAGGGCAACCTGTTCGGCGATTTCACCAAGGCCAAGATCGCCACCACCCGCATCGTCGAATTCGCCACCGTCTATCCCGAAACCATCGCCCTGGCCGAAAGATTCACCTCGGTCGCGTCCCGGCTCAAGTGCCGCCCCGCCGTGGCGTGCGCGGTGCTGATCCGGCTCACCGAGGTCGACGAGAACGCTGCCACGGAGTTCGTGCGCTTGTGGGATTCGGGCGCGGATCTGCCCGCCGGGTCTCCGGTGCTCGCCTTGCGGCAGCGTCTCGATATCGCCGCCCGCACCCAGACGCGCACCAGCGACCGTGACCAGATCGGGTTGATCGTGACCGCCTGGAACCTGTGGCGGCGCGGCCGCACCGTGTCGAAGCTGTTGCGGCCCAAGGGTGGGTTCACCGCAGACAACTTCCCGGAGCCCCGATGACCACGCCCCGAGGCGGACACTGCCAAGAAGAGGTGGCCACCCCACGGCCACGCCCGGACAGGGCGGACATCGAGGGCGGACAGCGGGCGGACACCACAGCCACTGCCGCTGAATCGACGCACGGCCGCGTGATGGCATGGGCGGGCTTCGTATTCGGGTCGGTGACCTCGATCGCGGCCAATGTCCTACATGCCTGGCTACCAGCGGACACCATGCCTCCAGGGTGGACACCTGGCATCGCCCCACAGGTCGGGGCCGCGATCTGGCCGATCGGGCTGCTGTTGAGCGTGGAGGTCTTGTCACGGGCTCGGTGGCAACGCGGCGGATTGTGGCGGCTCGCACGCTACGGCGGCGCGGGCACCGTCGCTCTCGGATCGGCGATCATCTCCTACGGTCACGTCCGAGATGTGTTGCTGGCCTGGGGATACGGGCAACTCGGGGCGTCTGTCGGACCACTCACCCTCGATGGGTTGATGGTCGTATCCGGGTTCGCCCTGCTGTCGATGACCACCACCAAGACCGCCGCGACCAACCCCGCGAGCACTGACATCGCCGCTTCGGTGAATGGGGACGCGGTACCAGAGGTTCCCGTGCCGGTCCGGTCGGGATCGGACCCGATTGCCCCAACCGTCTCACCGCGTCCGGTGGCTATCGACGGTGACCTCCCCCTGGCCATGGCCCCGGACAGCGAGGACACCGGGGCGGACACCCGCCGCCACGCCGCATGGAAATTGCAGGCGCGGGGTTGGTCGCACGGCCGTATCGCGGCCGAACTTCAGGTCAGCAAGCGCACCGTCCGCCGCTATCTGTCCACCCCGCCGGACACCGACCGCACCCCCGCACCCGCGCTCTCCGGACCCGAGGCCCCCGCGTCGGCGAACACCGCCCCGGCCGTGTCGGAGGAGATCGAAACCAACCATCACCGCCCCTTGGAAGGAGCCCTCACATGAACAACGACCGCAACCCCGGCATCGATTGGGACGGCGAACTGCAAGCACTCATGGAAGCCAGCGGCATCGACCCCAGCTACGCCCAACGCCCACCCTGGAAAACCCGCGTATGGCATCGAATCCGCAACGCCCGCAGCGTGTTCTATGCGATCGCCGCGACACTCGCCGTGATGTGGTGGGCCGCGCATTCGGGTGCGCCCGCCGCCGCGACCGGCCCGCTGTGCGTGTGGCTGACGGGCTGGATCGGCTACTGGATCTGGATCGGATTCGGCCGCCCCGACTGGGCCGCCATCCTCACCATGACCAAAGACCTGAGCGTCCGTGGATTCCGGGCCTCCACCCGGTTCATCTTCCGCCATACCCGCCCAGCACGTGCGCGCTGGCGTGCCTGGAAAGTCGCCCGCAATCGCGAACGAGCAACTCGCGACGCCGCTACTACCCCCACCATCGCCTGACACACCGAAAGAAGCCAATCCCCATGCACGACAAGACATTCCCCGTCCACTGGCCGCACGACCTCGATGGTGCGAGCGGCCGCGAACTAGCCGCAGCGCTGACGGCGATCATCGACGACCACCCCGCCACCATGAGCGAGCAATACTTCGCCGACTGCCGCCGCCATGCCATCACCCTGGCATGCACCGCACCGGATGTGTCGCCGCCGAGGACCCCGGAGGAGTTCCTCCTGCGGCCGGATCCGGTCTGGCTGAAGGCCGCATGGAAGTCCGATCCCCACGTCGCGGTCGAGATCGATGCGATGCAGACCTCGAGGCCCCCGGTTATCCCCGCCCTAGCCATCGCGTTCCGGCACCGGTTCGCGGACGACCGCGCCCGAAGCGGCGGAGGTGAGTGAATCATCATGTCCGGCAACGAAGTCGACGACACCAGCCGCAGCTATCAACAGTTCCTCCAGGTGATCCTGCACCTGTCCTACCAATACGCGCGCACCCGGCAACGCCTGCCCAAGCTCACCCACGCGCAGTACAAGCAGTTCCAACGCGATCTCGAAGAACGTATCCGCCTCGAACAGCACGAACGCGCGGTGACCGTGGCCTGGTACAAGGCGCGTGTCGCCGAATACCAGCGCGAGGCCGCTGATGTCGCGGCGCGGCACAAGACGGGTGAACTCACCGACGAGGAACGGTTGAAAGCGACCGCGTACCTGTCGGGGATGAGGGCGGGGATCGAACGCACCATCCACGACACCAATCTCAGCCCCGAGGAACGCGGCCAAGTCGTGCAGGCCCTCGACGCGATCGACGTCGACCCCGAGGTCCGGATGAAGCACGGAGTGTTCGGGCCGATGACCCAGCGGGAGAAGGCCGTGGCCCGCCACGACGCCGCCCGTTCGGAAGCCACCGCGATCGAGCACCGCGAAGAACAAACCGCCCGCCGTATCGCGGTCCACGACGCACCCGCCGACGCCGCGGGCAGCTTCGCCGCGCTGAAGAAGGCCAACACGGCGTTGACCGAGCGCGTCACCAAGCTCACCGCCGAGAACACCGCCTTGCAGGCGCAGGTGAAGACCCTCGAAGCCCGACTCGAAGCCCGCGCCACCGCGAGCGCTGAGGTGTCGACCAATGGCCACGGCACTCAGCACGCCGATCAGCAGGCGCAGCAGGCCGAGCACGACGCTGCCGAAGTCGATATCGACCCCGACCACGGCGACGGTGGCACCGCGCAAATGGAAGCCGAAGCATGACCATTGCCGATGCGCCCCAAAGGTTTTCACACAACAACACACGAAAGGAGATACCGCTACGACAGCTGACAACCGGTGATGCTTCCGCATCACTTCGAGGTTGCGGACAGCCTCATCGTTCGAGACTTCGGTCTCGAAAACCGAACTAACACAACCTTTTTAGGAGATCTGAAATGTCCGGAGAGACCACCATCACCATCATCGGCAACCTCACCGCCGACCCGGAACTGCGCCAGATCACCAGCGGGGAGGTCGTGGTGAACTTCACCGTCGCCGCGACCCCGCGCGTGTTCGACCGCAAAACCAACACCTGGGTCGACGGGGCCGCGCTGTTCATGCGCTGCCAACTGTGGCGCGAAGCCGCCGAGAACGTCCACGAATCCCTCACCAAGGGAGCACGTGTGATCGTGACCGGCAAGCTTCAACAGCGCAGCTACGACGACCGTGAGGGCAACAAGCGCACGATCGTCGAACTGGTCGCCGACGAGGTGGGGGTGTCACTCAAATACGCCGTCGCCAAACCGATCAAGCGGTCCAACCGCTCCCGGGCCAGCGGCGGCGCACAAGCCACCACGACCGGCGGGAACTCCACGCGCGGTGTCGGCGACGACCCGTACGCGGAGTACAAGCCCGGAACCGACGAGGTGGCGTGATCATGTCGAATCCGGTGCAGCCCAACGACCACGGCCATGGCCCCGACAGTCATCTGCCCGAGGGGGTCGGCGAAGCGAGGTTCTACACCTCCTACGACGACATCCTCGATCAGGTCGTGTTCGGTGTCGCGTTCGCGTGTGGCTGCGGGCTGATGACCCCGATGAGCATCGAACAGGCCCTCGACGTCCACGACCTGTTCGATGCCGCTCTGCTCGACGCCCTCAACCACCACAACCAGAAAGGAAACTGATCATGGCGCAGCTGAGCACCGAGGTCCGCGCGACCTCCAGCGAGGACTACGGCAGAGGCGGACGCGGCTATCTCGAATCGTCGTGGCATGCCATGCCCGACGCGGCCGTTCGACGACTACCCGAGGATAGTCACGCTGGCGATATCCAGATCAGCTGGACCATCGACAGCTTCGAAGGCGTGCGGGTCTACCTCGCCGTGGAGGAAGCACGCACCCTGCGCGACCGTCTCACCGCGGTCATCGCCGAACTCGACGGCATCGACAACGAGGTCGAGGACACGGAGATCGTCAATGGTGACGGTGCCGTGTTCGAGCCGGAGGAGTTCGTGTTCTGCGATGTGTGTCGTGGCCGGATCTGGCAGGTACGCAGCACATTCGGTACTTGGTGGGAGCACGCGGACGAGCCGTTCTTCGGCCACGACGCCGTTGCGGCCGAACCCGAGTCCGAGTCCGGGACGGAGGTCGCGTGATGAACACCAGCCAGATGGTCATGCGCGCCGACCGATTGGGCCGATTGCTGGTCGCGATGGGGCCGGGTTCGAAGTTCCGGTTCACGTTCCTCTACAGCCTGGGTGGACAGTACCGGTCGGTGACGGCCGAGCTGGCGAGCCCGGGAACCGAGGATCTGTTGCAGGTCATCACCGAAGTGCTCCAGAACGCGGTGCCCGTCGATGACAGCGAACCCGCTGTCGCGGACGGCAAAGCGTTCGGGATCTGGGTAGCTGAGCTGATCAAGGAACGCGACGAGTTGAAAGACCACTGCAAGGAACTGCTCGATCAGGTGCAGTGCCTGCAATGGGATCTCGGAGCGCTCCAGGCTCAGCACGACCTGTGCCCGCCACAGTCGGCCACCAGGAGGCGGTGATGGACCCGAACACGGCCCTGACCCGCATCCGGGAACTGATCATCGAGGCCGACGCCCTCAGCGCGTCACTGTGCCACGACGACAGCGAGGTCCACTCGATCCTCTACGACCTCACCGAAGCCGTTGAGGGACTGGACCGGTGGATCTCGCGCGGCGGATTCCTCCCCGAGTGCTGGACGCGGCGTGCGGAGGCGGGCGATGAGTGAGGTGGTGTATCTGCTGCACTTCGACCGCCCCTACCACCACGCGGCCCACTACCTCGGCTACACCCGAGATCTAGACACACGGCTCGCGACTCACAAGGCCGGGCGCGGTGCCAGGTTGCTGGAAGTGTTGGCCGAGAACGGGATTGGATGGCAGTGCGTGCGCACGTGGTCGGGTGGCCGCGGGCTGGAACGACGACTCAAGGCGTACAAGGGCGCATCGCGCATGTGCCCCAAGTGCGGCTACAGCCGTTGGGCCGGTCGCCGAGCAACGCGGCTCGGAAGGACGTGGTGACCATGATGGCCGATGTTCACGTCATCGACCGCTCCCAGCTGTACACCGTGATCGGTAGCGCGTTGGCGGACCTGGCCGAGGTCGGGGTGATCGTGGGTGACATCGATGTCGCCGACGAGCAGATCGTGTCAGCGATCCACACCCGATGGACGGCCGTGTTCACCGCCACCGAGGAGGTATCAGCATGAGCGGCGAATACCAGTTCTGCGGGTACGGAGACTGTTTCGACATCGCCGTCGGAATGGTCGGGACGCGGTCGTTGTGCGGACTCTGCGACGAGGCAGGCTGCGTGATCGGCGACAGCGAATGCCAACGCGAAGACGCCTACGACCACGGTCGAGGTGACGAGCATGGCACCCGCTAGACAACAGCTCAGCCGCCGCGAGCAGTTGAGGCTGGGACGGGAGATTCAAGAACAGTACGACCACGGGAGCAGCTGGGCCGCGATCGCCGTCGACTTCGACTTGTCGAAGACGAGGGTGCAGCAGCTGGCGAAGCTCTCCCGCAAGGACTGCGACGAGAAGGCCCGCCGACATCAGCTGCCCTTGTTCGGCTGAACCCTCCGGACACAACCGAATACCAACTGAATAGTAAGAAAGCGGAGTCCGTGCCTGTGCTTACCAGGCACGGGCTCCGCCCTTATGTGTACCAGGCCGCCGGTCGCATCCCACGGCGTCTGCGGGACTCCGAACGCCCTGTAATGCCGACGTGCGTGCAGACGGAACCGCGTGGATCATAGGACTCGGGAGTACGAACGGCTCGGGGCATACCGTCTCGGTCCTGCCTCCCGCAGTGGGGAGGAATCTCATAGTGTCCCAATACTTGCCACTGATCGGAGTTCTCCTCGGTGGAGTGCTCACGTTCGCGGGCGGATTCGTAGCGGAACTCGTGCGATGGAATCGAACTCAGGCGGTCCGGTGGGATGAGCGCCGTCAGGCGGTGTACGCAGAGTACGCCTCAGCGGTGAAAGCGGAAACGATCCTCTACCTGAAAATCGCGAACGCCAAAGGCGTGTTTCCTGGTCAAATCACTGGCACCACAGAGCTTTCCGCCCTTCTCACCTTGCTAACCGAGGCCGAACACGCTCGCACCGAGCGCTTCGCTATCGTCCAACTGATCGGCGCGCCTCGAGTGATCGACGCCGCTCGAGAGTGGCAATCCTCGGTTTGGCGAATCGCAGCGATACTCGCTTCTGACTTTGCCGGAGGGAGGTCCCGCTTCGAGGAGCTTTACGATGCTGCGGTCATGGCCCGCTATGAGTTCTATCGAGAGGCCAGGGCGGACCTCGGGGTGTCGAGCGACCTGACGCCGCCGATTCCGCTTGCAGACTGGACCGCACGCTGGTCGGTGAACGAAACGAGTTGACGAACGCACGCTCATGCCGCTTCCCGTGCTGACCGAATCGGCCAGCACGAAATGTGCGGAAGATCGAGCCGGCGTGGCGATTCGAGGCTGGCGACGTGCCGTGTCTCCTCGGTCACCATCGGCGTGGTCTACTCGCGGAGTGGAACGACCAGTGGACCTCGATGCTCACTTCGCTCGGCGGGCACGAGAGATCGAGCCTAAGCCGATGAACCCGGATAGCCCTACCGAGCGCGAATACCTCCGGCGGTTCGCCGCGCGCCCAGGTGTCTACATCGGCTTTACAACTGTTCGTGGCGTGACGTGCTTCCTCGAGGGTTACGACTACGCCGCACGTCGGTCGGGCGGGGCTGGGCTTGACGGCTTTCGTGACTGGCTGCTGGCCAAACACCTTCGCCGCGAGAGCAACTTCGCCTGGTCCAGTGTGATCAAACAGATCGCGCTGCCCGACTGGGACTTCGTCACAGACCTGAGCCCCGAGCAGGAACTCCGCGTCCTCGACGTGCTGTTCGACCTTCTCGACCAATTCCTCGCGGAACGTGAAAGCGCTCGCTGAACATCCGCTACTGCCGCCGCTTACAAGGTCGTTCGGACTGGCCAGGCCGCGGTCGGCCGAACGCACCATCATGCCGCGTACCGCGCTCTTAACAGGGCGACGCCAGTCCGCGGTGAGGTGCCGCGCACCGGCGAAACGCACACTTCCGATAGCCGACGGCACGGCAGGCCAGGAATCGGTACTCGACGATGAAACGGTGCGGGGCGCGGGTCGAGGCGGGCAGGCACCGCCTGGCCGCTCATCGGCCCGCCGCAGGGTGCCGCAGTACCTCCCGATTCCAGGGGACGCGCCGACCGAATTTCCCACACTCGACCGCCGCATGAGCACCCTGCCGCGCAGGGAAATTCGGTCGAGCGGGCGCGCGGACCCTGGAATCGCTGGAGGGGCGGCACCCGTACAATCCCGCGCCCCCGCACCCGTTCCGGGCGCTGCGGGCACTCGGTCAGCGAACCGATCACCGGGGGTGGCTACGTGACAGAAGAGCCTCCGAGACTGCCTGGAGTCCAGGTGATTTCGATGCACAGAGGCCGCAAAAACCATGCACAAAACCGAACATGGCGTGCACAACCCCTGCACAAAACCGAACACCTCTGCACAACATGGACAAACGCGGTGAATATCGTTCCCCGTTTTGTGCACACTGGTTTTTCGTCCCACCCACCCCTGATCAGGCACGTTGGCGAGAATGGCGCTTCACTTTTTTCAGGTCACCAAATACCCCCTTCGGTGGTAGTTGGTGACCTGAAAAAAGTGAAGCAGTGAGTAGAGATCAGGGGTGGGTGGGACGGAAGACAGTACAGAGAGCAAACATTGAGAGAAGTGGAGTAGTAGGTGAGGTTGGGTAGGTGAAGTTGGATATAGATCGTTGGGGTTGAGTACCTGGTGGCGTTGCATGACGAGGGTGCGTCCGTGGCAGTGGCGTAGGTGGTGACGCCCGGGGTGTTGGCGCACGGGTGCCGCACGGTGCGGACGCGGCGGTCCGCGTAGTTCAGTTGGGCGTAGTCCACGGTTCGGTGCTCTCGTGTGGCTCGGTAAACCCCCTGGGCGCGCGCCGCATTGTGCGCGGCCGCCCCTCCCATCGATTCCAGGGACCGCGCCCGGCACGACCGAATTTCCCTGCCGCGATCCGGTACGAAAGCCGCGGTATGTGAGGGAAATTCGGTCGTGCACGCCGTGGCGCGTCTCCTGGAATCTGGAGCCTCTGCGGCCGCTGGCCAGGCGGTGAGGGCAGGCCGCGGGCCTGCCCCGATCAGAGCGCGGCGCGCGCCCAGGGAATTCCACGCTCGGTCGGGACCCCACCCCTTTGACACGTACGTGTCAACACCGTTGGGCCGCCGTTTGACACGTACGTGTCAATGCTCCCCCGGAAGGACCCGGAGCCATGGCAGATTCCGACACCATTACCGGCCTGCTCGTCACCGCGCTCGAAAACACCTGGGCAGCAATCCGATCCCGCCACCCCGACGTACCCCAGGTCGTACTGACGGTGGGGGCCGGGTCGACCGGCGGCAGCGATCTCACTCTCGGACACTTCGCGCCGAACCGGTGGGTACGCGGCGAGTACGAGATCCACGAGTTGTTCGTCGGCGGCGAGGGGCTTCAACGTGGCGCGGTCGGCGTCCTCGGTACGTTGCTGCACGAGGCCGCCCACGGTGTTGCTGTCACACGCGGGATCAAGGACACCAGCCGCCAAGGACGCTGGCACAACGAGCGATTCCGCACCTTGGCCGAAGAGCTCGGGCTCACCCTGACCCATCACCCGAAGATCGGATGGTCGGTCACCACCGTGCCGGACAAGACCCGCGAGCAGTACCACGACGTACTCGACGAACTGGTGTTCGCGCTGGTGGCCTACCGTCGCAGCGAACCGAACCGACGTGGCGGGCGCAGGTCCAACAACAACGGCATTACCGCAGAGTGTGAGTGCGGTCGAAAGATCCGTGTCTCGCGTGGAGTTTTTGACGCTGGTCCTATTTGTTGTGGTGTCTGTGGAGGGTCGTTCGTCGGGCTAAGCGTGGGGCAGTAGGTTCGCTGGCATGGGGCAAATGTGGGGCAGACAGGTGTCTAGGCAAGGGTTCTAGTGTCCCCTCCTGTCCGCGATCGAAAGCCATGAAAGTGCCTGATCTGCGTGGATGTTTCACCACGTGAAGGCTGGTTGGCGTCCTATGTCGGGATTGGACGCCAAACTGGTTTTACACACCAGCGGTCGGGGGTTCGATCGTACGATTGGTTTCGTGAAGCAGCATTGACCTTGAATGGTGTTCATGTTGGCCATCTGTATAGCTGACTTCGTTAGCTGACTGCTAGCCAAGTCCCGAAGGTTGCACGGGGCAAGTGGCGATTGCAGTGGATGTCCGCAATAGGGTGGCCCAAATGAGTGGCCACCAAGGACATCCCCGATGAATGATGTGATAGTGACGTCCAACCTCTACGGCGATCCCACAGTCTTCGTCAATCGGCTTCTCCGGATCACACAGCGAGCGGTGCGTGCCAACGAACTCCTTAACTGGGGGCTGCATCCACAGATGGCCGACGATGGCAGTTGTATGGCGACAGACAACGAAGGATTGATGGCCAACTTCGGCGAGCGTCAGTTTGAGGCTGCCGCACTCTGGCCGCTCATGAGTGCCACCGACAGCATCAGTGCAGCGGCAAAGATCTTCGTGCAGGCTTCCCAGACACGGCAGCTCCACGCTCCGGCTCTCGCGGCGCTATGCCGCAGTGCTGTGGAGTCCGCGGGGCGGGTCGTCTGGCTCCTCTCCCCCGAAGATCGTCAGGTGCGTCGGAATCGTTGCACTGCTGTCGTTCTTGCTGAAATGAAGGAACAAACCAAGTACAACTCGAACGAAGTCGCCAGTTTGCGACAGGGAGCCCTCTCGTCCTCGCCAGAGCAAATGCGCGAGTTCATAGCAGGGAGCAAGGACCTGCTGGATCGTTTCAGCGAGCTCGAAGCGGAATACACCTTGAACCCAGATCGGGAAAAGGTTAGACCGTTCGGCACGACCGCTGAACTGGCTGCGATGTGGATCGAGCAACATGTTCCGCCTCATGACGAGGGCGAGATCCGTGAGAACAGCATGTCTCTGGGTGCAAAGAGGATCTACGCGCTGACCTCTGCCGTGATGCACGGCTATAAGTGGGTGAACGACTATCTCTACAACGGTGACCTGTTCGCGCTCATTGCAGACAGTTTCGCGACTGCGGTCAACATGACCGAGTGTGGTGTTGCCCTGTTCGAAGCTCAGGCACAGCGGGTACAGGAAGCCACGACTCGGAAGAGGTGCTACCCGCCCCGACTTCAGCCCACCGTGACCGCGTGGTCCAAGTTGTACGTGGAAACGGACTGACAGTCACCGGCTTTTACACACCAGTTGCGACGAGATCAGCTACAACTTCGACGGATCCAGTTCGCGGCGGACGTGTTTAGTGCGATCGTCAACGTGAAGCCAATCATCGATGAGCATTTTCAAGATCGGAGATCCAACGACTGCTCACCTAGGAACTTTACGATTCCGCTCACTCAAGTGCTGTATCTATGCAGGTCAGGACATCGTTTTGAGGTTAGGAACTTCTAATCCCTAGGTCGCAGGTTCGATTCCTGCCGGGGGCACTCACCAAACGACCGACCAGCGACAACGGGGTCGCCTACACCTGTACCCGCCCCGGGAACGCCTCAAACCCCGACCGGTGCCCCAACAAAGTCCCAACCAATTCAGTCGGCGCTGACCGCCTTGTGCAACGCGACAGCGGCCGCGGGGTGGACGCGACCGCGGGCCATGTAGCGCCGCTGGGTCATCGAGGGATCGGCGTGACCGAGTACGTCGGCCGCCACTCGGGCCGACAGCCCCGCGTCGTCGAGGATCGTCGCGACCGCGCCGCGGAAGCTGTGTGCGGTGATGTCGTCGGGGATACCCAGCGCCTCGCGCACGCGCTGCCACTGGTCTTGGACGTTGTCCGGATCGCGCAGTGTCCACCTCGCGGAGGGAAACACCAGATCGTATTCGGGCGGCTCGCTCGGCGGGCGCGTTCGCTTGCGTTCCTCGAGCGCCGCCTTGCGCTGCTCAAGCATGACCACCGCGAATTCCGGCAGGGCGATACGGCCTTTGCGGTTCTTCGGATCGTCGTCCTGCACAACCCGGACCAGTCCCTGCCCCGCGACACGGACCACCTTCCCGGTCGTCCGCAGGGTCTTGGCGTCGAGGTCGATGTCCGACCACAACAGGGCGAGCACTTGGCTGCGGCGGAGCCCGGTGGCCGCCAGCAGAGTCACCCAGTCGGCAAGGTCTGCGCTGGCACAGTAGTCGGCAACTGTGGGCGGGCGGTACGCCTTGATCGGCGTTGACCGCTCGCGTTCCCGCTTCGTGAGTTTTCGTGGACACGGCAGTATCGAGGTACGCACCGCGGCGAGGATGAAGCGCAGCTCGTCGACGGTGATGTCGCGGGCCCCGCCAGTGCGCCCCTTGGGTTCCAAATTTTGCGGCAGTTCTACTTCACGGATCGGGTTGACCACCAGCGCGCCTCGGCGAACGGCGTAGCGGAACATGCCAGACAGCACCGAGCGGGCGCTGGCCATGGATCCCGGGCCCTGCTCGATACCAACGTCGATCAGAAACTTCTCCGCCCCACCGGTTGTGACCTCGGTGAGGGTCAGATCCATACAGACGCCGAGTGCGAGCCCGCTCTATCTCGCTCGTTACCGATGAGGTGCGACCACGTCCCGGCCTATTTTCGCGCGGACCATATGGCGAGCTCCCCACCCGGCATACAGATGACCCGGTAGCCGCCGGGCCCTACAACCCCCCATGCCTCGTAGTGCTGGTCGACCGGAATGTGGATCGCAGCGCCAGAGTCGAATTCCAGGGTCAGACCTCTGACTTCATCAGCATCAGCCCTCATCACTGTCGTTCCCAAGATGGATTGGAGCTCGGAATCGATAGCGGCATAGTCATCGGAGGTCGCGTGGAACTCAGCTCCGTTGGCTGTCCGCAGCGTCAGATCGCCTTCGATCTGCAGTTCGAACTCCGCCCCCATCTCTATCGTGACTGTGAACTCCGCGCTGACGGCTGCCACACTCTGCCCGACTATTTCCAGCTTCATACTCACCAACCTTCTGGCGTGGGGTAGGTTCCATCCGGATTCTTGGGTATATGCGTGTCCGCTTTGCTACCCGGCTTTCCATCCAACTTTATGGGCTGTCCCTGCTCGTTATAGAAGCGCACATAACCGTTCGGATAATCGTCGGTTGGCAAAGCATCACGGAACATATTTTGGTTCTTTACAGAACCCGGCTTCTGCCATACCCAGCCTTTTCCGTTGTCAGCGATACGCGCTTCCCAGCCCTCCGGAACATGGGATGGCCGCGTAGGCGTGCCGAGCTGTCGCGCCCTCTTCACCAGATCCACAATGCGTTGCAGCTTTTGTTGGGTGGTGGCCGTATCTTTCTTTTTGACTATCTTGTTCAACAATTTGACGTTGTCAACAATATTTTTGATCTTGGTGGCGTAGGATTTTACCTTGATCGCGATCTTGCCCACGCGGTATGCAGCCACCGCCGCAGCACCGAACCCTGCCGACAACGCCCCCGCGACTGCGGAGAAGACCACGGTAACAGCGACTTCCTGGGCGATGTCCTCGGCGAGGTCCTCGAGCAGAGTCTTGAGTTGGGAACGCAGGTCGTCTATCGCCACTTTCTGGTCGCGACACGATTGCGCGATATCAGCGAAGATGTCGCGGACGTCCTCGGCTGCGGTCTTCATCTCGCGGAGGTCTTCGTCGATGAAGGATGCTTCAGGCGTGGTCACCGCGATAAAGCCCGTGGCGATCGCTTCGAGTTTGGCGGGCAATCCCGCCACACTGTCGTGCTTGGCCAACGCGTCCCACAGGTCGGCGGCTTTCAGGAGCTTGTCGGGGTCGCCGTCGGGGATGGGCACTCCTGCTTGACTGGCGAGTTCGAACCCATCGTCGACCAAACCGCTACCAGGCCCACCCGCGGATGGTGGCGGGATCGGGCAGGTACTCCATGCCATCGGCAACTCCGCCGGAGCCGTCGGCTCCGAGCGGCCTGTTCCTGGCTTGTAGTCGGCGACCGCGTAGTTGTATCCGGCCTGCTGCAGAATTCCGGCGTAATTGTCGATCGCCTGTACGAGCGAACTCGCCAGCCCGTAAGCCTCGGACGTCGTCGTATCGTACGAGGTTGCCCACAGCCCGCAGTCGCCGACAGTTCCGCCCATATCCTTGGTATCGGATAACGCGGTCATCTGCGCTTGGAACACGGTATGGAAGTCGGTTCCATACTGGTTGAGATTGGTCGCAGCGGTGGAGTAGACGCTCGGATCGACGTTGAAATAGGACACGACGGGAGCTATGCCCTGCCGAGCATGGCGAGGTTCGCTGCGGCAGCGGAGCTATACCGTGAATGCGCGTCGGCAGCAGCCTGTTTCATGTCCGCGATTCCTGCGGAGACCTCGGCGGCTCCAGTTAACCACTTCTGGAAAGCCGCAGCCTGAGCATCGGCTCCTTCGCCGATCCAGTTCTGCTGCACCGTGCCGATCCGCTGCTCCAAACCCGACATACTGTCGGAGAGAAATGTAACGAATGCGGATATACGATCGGCGATGCTCTCCAGCTCCGATAGCCTGACCTGGAACGCCTGCGAGTCGTCGACCAAAACTCCACCCTTTAACTATCGACGTGAATCGTCAAAATCTTGCCACCGCACCGTCTGGTCGGTTCACGGCAGGTTCAGTGAACAGAAATCGTCGGCGTTGCCTGCGTCCATGTTCGCGTAGTCGGTGCCAGCCACACCCAAGAGCTCCGCCATCGTCTGCAAGGCCGCCAGAACCTGGACCGCGCCCGCGCGGGCTTCTTCCCAACCAAGACGGTAGTGATCAGCGGAACTGCCCGTCCACCGCGTCAATAGATCGGCTACGTCGGTATCGAGCGACCGCACTCCGTTGATCAACTCTTCGGCGGTCAATTGCACATACTTGCCCGCGTCTGTGACCTCGGCGGGCACGACCTGGAATTCACCGCCGGGCACACCTGTCTCAGAAACCATGAACCCCTCACCCTCTGCAACGGAGCCGTGATCAACTTACCCGCCCGCCGCACGCCCGGACAACGTGCCAGAGCACACCTTCGGCGTATCAACGCACGGCATGCCGTGCGTTGATACGCCGAGATGCCGTGCTGACCTTGACCGATCGTCGGTTGCCGTGCCTCACCGGAGTCGCTACCGTTCGGTTCGATGCTCGAGAGCGTGGGCTGCGCACCGCGCTACGAAATAGGGGGCCACCAGATGAGTGATGACGCGGAGCAGATGGCTGCGCGCAATGCGCGTAGGCTCCAAGCGATCTCGCAGGTTCGAGGCCAAGCTCAGACCGCTGGCGGCACTATAACGGTAGAAGCCGATGTGAATGGCACGATCACGGAGCTTCGGATATCTCATGCCGCCATGTCCGTCGAGCCCGACCGGCTGGCGAACGCCATCGCGCGGTGTCATGAGACCGCCCGGCAACGAGCCCAAACCGAGGCCGTCCGGCTGTACACCGAGTTATTGGACGCACCCGAGACATCACTGCGGCAACCAGCGTCGAACCCCCGAAATCCTCCCGGCTCACCCGAATGGGAGGAACTGACCCCGCTCCGTATCACCCACTCGCTGTAGGCGGCGACCGCGCAAGATGGTGGCAAAAGTGGGAGCCACCCACGGAGCCTCTACACACCGGAGACGGCACCACAACCACGCTGCCAGCTACTTCACGGTGAACAGGCGCCGTATAACCCGGGAATTCCCTTTGCCATCGTTTTGCTCCATCGGCCAGCGACAGTCCGAGCACACCAGTCTGCTGACGCGGATTCGTCTCGGCAGGTATTCCGGCATCAAGCGCGATGAAGCTCCCTAATTTGCGCTGTGGCCTTTTGCCGGGAAGCCCGAAGTTGACCCCAGCTCCCAGTAGCTTCATGCCCAGCGTGACTCGTCCGATTAGTTCCGAGGTTGGCGGGTAGCGCCCGAGTGTGCGGAATCGGTTCGCACGGTCCGAACGAGCGAGGAGGATCATGGGTATTCACGACGTCATCGCCCAGCTTCGGCAGGACATCACTACTGCGCAGGACGCCGGGGACGATGCGACCGCCGAGCGATTGCGGGGGGATTTGGACGAAGCTATCAAGGCTGCGGGTGGAGATCCGGGGCGAGATAGCGACGATGGGGCGGGTGGACTGGGGGGCACTGTGGTTGCGCCACAGCCGCCTGATATCCCTGGCTCCAATCCCGAGGACCTGCAGGAACCGCCTGACTGACTCGCAGCAGAGGGGTCGCTGGCGCGGGGTCAGGTTGGCGAGTCCTTTTGTCGGAGGTGTTCGAGGACGAGGCTGCGGACCGGTTCGACGTCGGCCAGGAGGCCGTGTCCGGCGCCGGGGAGAATTACCGTGTGGGCCCCGGCATGCTGCGCGGCCTCGGCGGCCGCCTTCGAATCGTGCACCTGGCTCGCTCCGGCCAGGGCGACGAGGGTTGGGACCGGCAGGTGGGTCAGTCCGTCCGGCAGGTGGGGGTGAACGATCGGCGAGGACGGGAAGTGTGCGGCTCCGTGGGCGAGTAGGTCGAGGTAGGCCTCCACGTCTGCCGACGCGCTGCCGGGGGGACCTGGTGCCAGCATCGCGCGGGCATTGTCGAAAGTCGGGTGCGGGTCGCGGTTGCGGCCCAGCTTTTCGAATTCGGGGCTGAGACCGGCGAAGACCAGGGGTGGATCGAGTAGGACCAGCCGCCGTACCCGTTCGGGGTGGGCGAGCGCGAAGCGGAGCGCGAGGTGTCCGCCCAGCGACTGGCCGCACAGGTCGGCGGCGGGTAGGTCGAGCAGATCGAAGGTTTCGGCCAGCCAGTCCACGAGATCGTCCATGCTGGTCAAGGCGGTGCCGGTGTGTTTGCTGCGGCCCGGCTCGCCCATGGTGTCCACGGCCCGCACGTGGTGCTCTTCGGCCAGCGAACCGATTACCGGGTACCACATTGCGGACGTCCCGCCATATCCGTGGAGTAGGACCAGCGGCGGTGCTGCGGTCGGGCCCGCGGATGTGACTCGTGTCGTTCCGTATCGACCCGGAAGATCTACCGTCTCGGCCGGTACCGGCCAATATGACATCACCGCGTCGTAGGCCGAGAAGTATGCCGTCTCCAGCTCGGGGGCGGCGAATGAGCGGTCCTCGGTGAGTGCTTCGACGTTCCTTGGTCGACTGGTCATTCTCACCACTCCTTTCCAAGTCAACTGTATTATGTCAGCTGTATGGAAATAGAGGGAAGGAATCGCTTGCCGAAGCAGGTCGACCACCGAGAACGCCGCGAAACCATCGCGCGCGCACTGTGGCGAGTAGTGGAACAACAAGGCTGGAGCAGGGCGACGATGCGCGAGGTCGCCAGCGAGGCGGACGTCTCCCTCGGGCAGGTGCAGCACTACTTCGCTTCTCGGACAGCGATGCTCGAATTCGCGATGGAGTTCGCCGCCGAGCAGACCTCGCAGCGCATCACCCACGGCCTCGAGCGACTCGGATCGCCTCCGCACCCTCGAGACGCACTGCGCGTGACTCTCATAGAGATGCTCCCCCTGCACGCGGACGCCCGCGCCACCAGCCGGATGAGTGCCGCCTACACCCTCGAGGCACTGCACGACCCAGAGCTGCACGAACGGGCCCGACTCGGACTCCAGAACGGCAGGGCACTGACCGAACGCCTGATCAGGCAGGCAATCGCCGAAGGGCACATCGCTCCCGACCGTGATCCGGTCATAGAGACAAACCTTCTGCTCGCTCTGACCGGCTTCACCCCGCTTCTCGACCTCGACGTCATTGATCCCGCCGCCGCATCGGCCGCTATCGACTACTACCTCGACAAACTCTTCGACGGCACAACGCGAAGTCGCGCCGAACGCGACGGAGTTGTCTCCCGCGGTTGAGGACGGACTCGCACTTCCGAATCGGCTGTTGTACTCGTCGAGTTGAAGCGACGATCAGCGGGCCGTCCGGCGACGAAGCCGGATCACTCGCGCGACGTTCCCCTGGTCGGTCGCGGTGAGCAGGTGCACCAGGTCGGCGTCGCCCTGCTCGGCCGCCACGTCTGCTGCTGTCCTTCCGTCACCGTCGCGAACTGTGCGGTCGATACCGTGGCTGAGCAACAACTCGATGATCGTCCGGTTGCCGCCCCGCACTGCCTCGTGCAAGAGAGAACCCTGGTCCCGCGTGACGTCGGCTCCGGCGGCGAGCAGAAGTCGCACCATGCCGTAGTGCGACAGGAAGACAGCGAGGCCCAGTGGAGTGACGCCCCCGTGCGTCTCGCTGTCGATGTCGGCGCCCGCGGCCAGTAGTTTCCGCGCGACTACCGGGTGCCGAAAGGCGATCGCGAGGTGAAGTGCGGTCAATCCTGTTGGGGTCCGGGCATTCTGGTCCGCGCCCGCTGCCAGTAACTCCTCGACCTGTTGTCCATGTCCGTTGTGGGCCGCGTGATGCAGTGGTGTCCACCCGTGGCGAATATCCGGGATGGCGGGCTCGGGCGGATCTCGATCCGGTGTGGCCGCATCCCGGACAGCAGGCGGGTACATCGGCGCGGCGTCCGGCAGCGTGGGATCGTCGCTGATCAACAGCAGCATCATGTCGTTGTGCCGATGTGTCGATGCGAGAGCCGCAGGAGTCTGGCCGGTCTGGTTGCGTCCGCGACGGTCGGCTCCCGCCGCGAGCAACAGCTGTGCCGATGGCATCTGGTTGGCGCGGGCGGCCAGGTGCAAGGGCGTATTCCCTTGGGCCGAGCGCGTATTCGGGTCCGCGCCCGCGGCCAGGGCGACCCGCACGACAGGTGTGTTTCCGGCGGTCACCGCTCGGCTCAGTAGCTCGGAGCTGTCGACGGGTGCGCGCGAGGCCACTACCGCGCGTGCGACGTCGGCGTCACCGCGGTCGATGACGAGGTCCAGGCAGGTTTGCCCAAACCAATCGGGCGCGGTCGGATCGGCACCGGCGTCGATCAGCAAGCGGATGATCTCCGGGTCGCCCACCGCGACCGCCAGGGACAATGGCGATCCCCAGTATCTCCCCAGCAATCGCGGGTCAGCGCCCGCTCGCAGCAACTCGCGAACAGCATCCGGCGACCGGTGCATGATCGCGACCGACAATGCGCTGCGATGCGACCGCACCCGTGTGTTGGGGTCTACCCCCGCGCGCACGAGGTCGAGGACATCGGCGAGATCGTTGCGCCCGATCGCGGAGCGCAGCAACTGCCGCAAACGCTGCCGATAACCTTCGGCCAGCATCGCGAAGCAACCGTAGACCTGTCGACCGCTCCCGGTCTGCGTGGCCAGTTCGTGCTCGACCTCGGCCGCGGTATGTGAGAGTGCGTGGACCTTCCCGCCCACCAGACCGACCACATGGTAGCCACCCCGGCACCACACCCGTACGGGCCTGGACAGTGCCGCCGCCGACACCTTGCCGTCGCTGTCCATGTCGGAAGGTTGACCGAGAACTGGGTTGTGTGTCAACGGAGTTCACGCCGGGCATCGACTTCCGCGACGGCGCGATTCACCCAAGTTCTACGTCCGGCGATCGATTGTCCGCATGCCCAGGCCTGTTCCTAGGAACCACCAGCCTCCCCGTGGGTCAGCGGGGAGGGTGCCGTCCACCAATCCGATGAAGCCGTCGGCCACTTCGAGGATCCGGTCCGCACCCACACCGTCTGGTGTGCGGGAGTAGCCGCCGGATACGGGGAGGTCGGCCACGATCACCCACTGCCGCAAGCGTTCTACGGGTACGCCGCCCTCGGTGCGGGCGCTTTGGGCGATCTGGCTTATCCCCAGAATCCTCGGCCGTCGATTTCGACGAACTTGGTGCGGCTCATTCGGCGATCATCCCAAAGCTGTTGTGGGGTGCGCCTTTCCATTGAAGTCGGGGGGTACTTGCGAACGGTCAGCGGTCGCAGTAGCTGCAGATGCCGAAGGCTGTGAGGTCTGGGTGGGTGGACGGGTAGTCATCCCATCCGCGGACCTGGAGGTCGGCGGGGTCGGCTACTGGGAAAAGGTTCCGCATGGCGTTGAGTGCTGCGTCGGCCAAGGCTTCGAAATCGTGGTAGGCGGCTGGCCATTGCATGGAGCGGGTCCACGAGTCGACGGCCTTGTCTCGGTCGAGGGACCACCCGTTGTTTGTCATAGCCTCTGCGTCGCCGGGTCGGAGCGGGGCTCGCTTCAGGCGACAGGTGATCGTGAAGGGTGCCAGCCTGAATTCCGCACTGTTCTGGTCGCCCGCTTTCAGCATCAAGACGCCGACGTCGGAGAGCCGGGTCAATGTCAATGCCAAGGCCGCTGAGAACTCCGGCCACGTTCGGGGCTTGTTCGGCATCACGTCGATGGGGCGGTGGAAGTCCTCGAAATGGGAAGCCTCCCAGGTGCCGTCTTCGTCCTCCGCGATCTCCTCGTCTTCTGTTGTGTCGGCCGCCCAGGCATCCCACCTGGCTTGAACTACAGGGTTGGTTACGCGCAGCTCCAGATACCCGTTCCGGACGTGGAGTGCGATCACGACTTCGGTTTTGTGGGAGGGCCGCCAACGGATGCTCGGTTCGGAGCCGGGATTCGAATACACCGGCGCGCCCAGCTCTGCGGCGATTCGGCTCGCGAGTGCGGCGAAACCATCTGTCAGCAGCCGATGGTTCTGGCGGAGGACCGGATCCAGGGTGGGTGCGTAACGGGATTCTCCGTCGGTCGAATATTGGTCCGAAACCGTCAGCATGAACTCCGATATTTGTTGTCCAGGCATGCCACGGCGCGAGAGGAAATCACCGCCGAAGACGAACAGGGCTCCGGGGTCCTCGATTTCGAGTCCGGTCCGCGCGTCTACGCCATATTCATTCCGAGACTCCTCGGTCCACCCGACCGTCGCGCAGAACCGTTCGATGTCGTCGCTTGCCCATGTCCAATCGAATTCTGCTGCGCGGCAGGCGATGCGGACGGCTCCGTGGAGATCAACTTGCATGCGCGGAGCCTACGGGGTTGATTTTGTCAGAGCGGTTCCCCAGAATTGATCGATGGCGAAGCGTCCGTACGGAGGAGTGTCGGCGGAGCAGCGGCGGGCTCAGCGGCGGACGGCGCTGTTGGATGCGGCGTGGGAGATCGCGGGCAGAGATGGGCTCGCGGCACTGACGGTGTCGGGGCTGTGTCGGGCGACCGGTGTTCATGACCGGTACTTCTACGAGAACTTCAATGGTGTCGATGACGTTGTCGTGGCGTTGGTCGATGAGATCGCGGCGCGGTTGGGGGTGGTGACGGCCGCGGCGATCATGACGGGTGAGCCGGAGCTGCGTAGTGCGGTTCGGGCGGGCATGAGTGCTTGTATCGAGTATTTGACCGATGATCCGACGCGGGTGCGGCTGTTGCTGGTGGAAGCTCAGGTGCATCGGGCGGTTGCACAGCGGCGCAACGAGATTCGGCGGGTTTTCATCGATCTGATGAGGACGGGCTTTCAGCGCCAGTACGGGGATGCGGCCGCGGCGCAGTTGGGCAGTCTGTTCGATGTGATTGGCGTGCAGGCGTTCGGGGCGACGTTGGAGGCGGTCAGCGCCTGGACGTCCGGGGATCTCGAGGTCACGCGCGACGAGCTGATCGATCTGTGTGCCGATCTGCTCGTCGGGCTTGCCGAGTACACCTACACCACCGTGGTGACCGACAAGCCGACGTCCAGCTAGCAGGTCACGCCGCCGAGGCCAGTTTTTCCAGGTGGGCGTGGGTGTCTTCCGGCATCTTGAACAGTCGAGGCATCCAGCGGTCCCACAGCAGATTCGCGACTTGCTCGTTGGCCCAGGCGACCGGCGGCAACGTGCGGCGGGCGACTTCGCTCGCGGCGATGATTCGGCCGCCGAGGGTGATCGCGCGGCGGTACTTGCTGTCGGGGACACCGGTCGCATCGCAGAGCTCGTCGCCGATGATCAATCGCGTGTAGCCGTTGAACAGCCCTTTGGCTATCGGCTGCATCGCCGCGGGCATGAACGGCAGCTCGATCGACGTCATGGCGGGTATCAACCGGCTGGTGGCTTCGACGTCCGAGAAGGCGCTGGACACGCGCAGCGACGCGTAGGTGAACAGACGCTGTTCGGCAGGTGTGAAGGGAATCATCTCCTGCGGCGCGCCGTGTCGGAAGATCGCGCAGGCCGTGAAGTGCGCGATCGCTTCCATCTCCTCGTCGGAGAAGCGATATCCCGCGCCCTGGGCCGCCAGCGCGGTCCACAGCGTATGCGGCAGCGCGCCGCCGATGGTGTCGCCGATCGACGCGGGTACGCCGATGTTCTCCGCATCCCAGGTGCCGCTCTTCACCATGCCCATGCGGAGGTTCGAATGCATCAGGCGCAGTCGACACGCTGTCTTGGTCGCGGGACCGAACCTTTCATAGCCGCCGGGCGTGTAGGACTCCAGCACGTACGCGCCGGTCTCGACCAGACGGTTGCCGGGATTGTTGAGCGTTCGCTTCGACCTGAACAGTGCGCTCGAGGTGTTCGGGAGGATCGCGGCCAGGATGAATCCGATCGTCCACCCCGCGCCGAACAAGGTGACCGGGTCGATGCGACGCAGCGCGCGGGCACCCGCCTCGACCTTCGCCATATCGATCTGCGGCGGCATCCGATCCACCGTTTCGAAGAAAGCGGTCACCTCGGGTAGCGGGTCGCTGACCGATTCGATCCCCTGCTCGACGGCCTGCTCGAATTGGCGGCGCGCCAGCCCGCTGGTGCGGCGGCTCGCCAGATTGACCGCGTCGGCGGTCTCGTCCGGGAGGTACGCCGTCGACAGCAGCGTGGATACGTACTCGTTCGGCACGCCGAGGAATTCCGCTCGCGCATCGGGCAGCAGGTAGTCGATGAACCCAGCGAAGCCCTCGCCGACCAGCGCCACGCGGCTCGGCAGATCGAACTGCGCCGAGCCGACACTCGGCGCACTGATGGACTGGGGTGACGTCATTGTCTGGCCTCTCCGAGATCGGGCAATTCTGTAGGCAGTCTTCCCCAGAATCGAAATCTGTACAAGTGCTTCACCAGATTGCGCCGGAGGTCGACCACGTCTTCAATCGAAGTCGGGGTGGATGTCGACGTAGAAGCCGTCCAGCGGAAGAGGGAGCGACGACTTGGCCATAACTGTCTGCCGCGTAAGAGTGCCGTCTTCGATGCTTTCGCCTGGGCCGGTCATGGTGAGTTCGTCGTCGCCGTGGGCTTCGAGAAAAAGCACTGTGGCAGTGGCTGTTTCGAATAGGCCATCGGGGTCGGCTGGCCAGATACGCTCGGCCCAGCCGTCACCGCGGTCGGTGAAGCCGTGGTCTGTCAGGTAGTCGTGGGTGAGGTCGGTGTATTCGGCGTAGAGGCGGGCTTCGGCGAGGGAGAGCTCCAGGCGCGCGTTGGGCGGGAATTCGAGGCGTAGGCAGTCGGGGCCGGGACCCACAGCGCGCATGGCGAAGTGGGTGTCACGGAGCAGGCGGGTGAGTAGGGCGCGGAGGTGGTGCGGGGTGTAGGCAGTCCAGCCATTGCTTGGGGCGTAGGTGAATTCGCCGGTCCAACCGAACCAGGTGTAGGAAAGGTCGGACTCGTAGCTCAGGGCGAGGGCTTGGTCGCTGTCCTCTTCGGTGAGATCGAGTTCGTCGTCGATCCAGTCGAGGTACGCGTCCTGCTGGTGGGCGGAATGGTCGATGTCGTGAATCAGGGCATCCGATGAGCCGATAGTCAGCTGGAGGTTGCCGTCGAAGTCGATGATGAGCTGGCGGGCGGTGTCGTCACCCAGCCAGCAGCCCCTCAGGTCGTCAGCGCCGTAATACCAGGTCGGGTTGCCCCAACTACCCACGGCGAGAACGAGATAGGTGCGGAACTGTTCGGCGGCGATGGTCGCTACGTCGATGTGCAGCTCCACACAGGACGACCCTTCATACTCGGCGTCGTATTCCACGAGTCGCCCACCGTTCGGAGTGTTGGGGATCTCGACGTCGTTACCGGTTACCGCCCAGCCCAATTCATGGCAGGCGGCCACAACCTTCTCCCTCGCACAGGTGCCGAAGGCCGAATCCCGGAGGCTGGCAAGAAGTTCGGTGAAGTGGCCGTCGGCCATCGCGCTCATCCGCTGAAGATAACCTTCGCCTCCGACGGTCATTCACGGACAGAAGGCGCTGCGGGGAAGAGGCGTTCGACTGCGGCGATGGTGGCTGCTCGGCGGGCTGTCAGGAACTGTTCGCGCGCAGCGGGTTCGAGGGAGGTGAGGCCGGGGTGCTCGGCCCAGGCCGTTGCCAATTGATTGACGAAGACGAGGATGTCGAGGGGGTCCCATGATGGGTCGAGCAGGCCCTGCTGTTGGGCGTGGCGGAGGATTTCGGCCTTGCGGGTGATCGTGTCTTGGGTGGCGGGGTTGGCGTCGGCGAATTCGAGTTGGCCCCAACGCATCAGGCGTAGGTTGTCGGGGTTGGCGACGAAGTAGTCGTGGACTCGTCCGGCGTAGCCGGGGAGGTCGGCGGGGTCCATATGGGTTGCGGCGGCAATCGCGTCGAGTTCGCGGGCGGCGATGAATCCGTATAGCTGTTCTTTGCCGCGGAAGTAGGCGTAGACGCGTTCCTTGCTGGTTCTGGCGGATTTCGCGATGCGGTCGATGCGCGCGCCCGCTATCCCGTGCCGGGCGAACTCGGCCTTGGCCGCGTCGACTATGCGGTCGCGGGTCGAGTCGGTCCGAGACGAATGCGGCATACGACCAGCCTAACAAACCAAACTGTTTGGTTTGACGGCCCGAGGCTGCGAGCGTAACGTCAAACCAAACAGTTCGGTTTGACAGTGGGGTTCGGGAATGCGGCACAAGGCGTTGGGGACACAAGGATTGATCGTCTCGGCGATCGGCTACGGGTCGATGGGCACGGTGGTCGGGTACGGGGCCAGCGATGAGAGCGAGTCGGTGGCCGCGATACGGCGGGCGCACGAGCTCGGGGTGACCTTCTTCGATACGGCTGAGATGTACGGCTGGGGCGAGGGAGAGAAACTGCTCAGCCGTGCGGTGGCACCGTTTCGCGAGGAGGTGGTGATCGCCACCAAGTTCGGGTTCACGCGGCGCTTCGGCACCGATTCGCGGCCGGAGCACATTCGCGAGGTGGTCGAGGCCAGCTTGCGGAATCTGGGGGTGGATTGCATCGATCTGCTCTATCAGCACCGGATGGACCCGGCCGTGCCGATCGAGGAGGTCGTCGCCACGATGGCGGAGTTCGTCGATGCCGGGAAGGTGAGGTATCTCGGACTGTCGGAGGCGACGCCCGAGGCACTTCGCAAAGCGCATGCCGTGCATCCGATTTCGGCGTTGCAAACCGAGTACTCGATCTTCGCCCCGGACGTCGAGCCCCTGTTCCCCCTGCTCGAGGAACTCGGCATCGGGTTCGTCGCCTACTCGCCGCTGGCGCGCGGATTCCTCACCGGCACAGCGAAACCGGCTGGCGACTACGATCCGACCGACTTTCGGACCTATATGCCCTGGTGGAGCGTCGACAACTTCGACGCCAACGCGAAGATTGTCGACCAGCTCACCGAACTCGCTGCCGCCAAGGGGATTTCGCTGTCGCAGCTGGCGCTGGCGTGGACTCTCGCGCAACGCGACTACATCGTTCCGATTCCGGGATCCCGCAACCCGGATCGCGTCGTTCAGAACGTCGGGGCCAGCGACATCGCGCTCACCGACGAGGATCTCGCGAGTATTGCCGCCATCGCTCCTACCGGTGGACAGGGTGGCCGCGGTACTCCTTCGCCTTGGTTGTAGTGAACGTAGTCCGGGACGAAAGCTCTTCCTGAATCATATGATTCAGGAAGAGGGCTCGATGCTGAGTGCTCGGGGCAGACGGGAGTCGGCGTGTTCGATGAGGAAGAGTTTCAGCGGGCGTTGAGTCGGCCTCGGTTGGCTCGGCCGGTGCCCGAGTTTCTGGAGTCCAATCGGGCGGTGCCGATTCGGGCTGTGCCGGAGGACGAGTTGCAGGCCAGTACGAAGGAGTGGTTCGACTCGTTCGCGGTGAAGTTGGACTATCTGAGCGAGCGGCATGGGACTGATCTGTCGTGGCTGATGCGGTGGGCCAAGAAGTACTGGTGGAGTTTTCTGGTGCGGGATATGAGCGTCAATGACGAGCTCTATACGCAGGATGTTCGGTACACGGATGTGACAACGTTCGGGCGGACCATTGTGGGGATCGATGAGTTCGTCAAGTACAACTTCGCGTTCTTCGACGCCATACCGGATTGGCGTTACGACCCGCTGCCGGATCAGGTGTATATCGACGTCAAGCCTGATGGGACGGTGCGTACGGTCATTCGCTACATCGGCAGTGGGCACTGGAGTGGGCCGCTGCGGCTGTACCCGTATGACGAGTCCGCGCCGACGATCTACGGCACCGGCCGCTTCGTCCAAGCGCCCGCGGTGGACCGGTACCACTTCAACAGCGACGGCCTCATGGAGGAAGGGGAAACGCTCTACGACTTCCTCGACGCCGTGCAGCGCGCGGGAGTCCTGCCGCGCGACGACAGCTGGCCTTTCCGCACGTTGATGGCGGCCTCGAAGATTCCCGCGATCGTCAAGAAGGTCGGCGACCGACTACGCGGGTGAGATGCCGGGGACTCAGAACTCGTAGTCGGATGGATTGGGCGGCACCGTGTTCACGCCGATCGCCCGCAACTCCTCGGCCTCGACCACTCGGTCGGCGTGGTCGCCGAGGAGGACGCCGAGCAGGGTGGTCAACAGGTGCAGGTGGGCCGCCCTGGACTCGGCGTTGAGGTCGGCGATCCTGCCGATTCCGCGTAGGAAGTCGTCGTGAACACCGGCTTCTTCCAACCGTTTGTGGATCAGCCCGGCCTCCAGGTAGCCGTCCATCGGCCCGGTGATGGACAGATACGACCTGGCCACGCTGCGGAAGACCATGAATACCGGCGAGAGGTTCGTGGGCATCGCCTCCTGTCGCAGGGTGAGTCCGAACAGCCGCTCGAGACCCGTCAGCACGGCAGTTCGGTGCTCCCGCAACGCTTCCGGGTAGCCGGTGCGCTCGCCGTCGATACCGATGTCGGCGATGCTGCTGGCTTCGATGTAGGCCAACGCGAACGCGCGGCGGTCGTAGGTGGTCATGATGGCACAGCCTAACCTCCGCGGTGTTGTCGATGAGCGCTTGTGGCTTGGGCTCGGTGGCAGGGGGTTTCGGGGTCGGACCAGGGTTTCGAAAAATTTTTTCGGGGAGCGATGAATCTTTGGAGTGTGGGCCGTCCTATCTGGTGAACGCGCTACCAACCCGGCGCGACCGACCAGAAGGACCAGAAATGACCACCGCGAACCCCTCCGCCAGCTTCTCCAACGACGCCACCTACCGTCCGGGCAAGATCCGCAATCGTGTGCTGTGGGCGCTGCAGATCTTCCTCGGGCTGTTCTTCATCATCGCTTCCGGCGGGCCGAAGCTCGTCATTCCGAACACGCTGATGGAGAACGCTCCCGAGAACCTGACCATCCCCATGGGACTGCTCATCTTCATCGGCGTGGTGGAGGTCGCGGGCGGTATCGGCCTGATGGTGCCGCGGCTCAGCGCGCTGGCCGCCGCGGGGCTGTCGGTGCTGACCGTACTCGCTGCGGGGACACAGGCTTTCATTGCCGACAAGCCCGCCATGGCGATCTTCCCGCTGGTTCTCGCCGCCATCTTCGCCTGGATCGCCTACGAGCGCCGCGCCACCATCACCGATCTGCGCAACTCGCTCTCGCGATGACAAATCCATAAGCACGAATGACGAGCGGTGGCTCTGCACCGCTCGTCATTCGCGCGTTCTCGGACCGATCGCTGTCGGGTTGGCGGCGATCGGTCCCGCGCGTTCAGCCCTTGTCCCCCAGATGAACCGGGAGCGAGGCGTGGCCGTTGGAGATGAACGAGGAGATGGCTCCGAGTTCGGCCGGATCCTTGGCCAGGTGCATGGCGGGGAAGCGGCGGAACAGCATCGAGAGGGCGGTGTCGGCCTCCAGGCGGGCGAGCGGGGCACCCAGGCACAGGTGTGCGCCGTAGCCGAAGGCCATGTGCGCCTTGTTGTCTCGGGTCACGTCGAAGTCGTTCGCGGTGTCGCCGTGGACTTTCGGGTCGCGTCCGGCCGCCGCGTAGGAGGCGAGAATGGGGTCGCCCTTGGGGATGCGGACGGGACCGGTGTCGGTGTCGATATCCAGGTCCTCGACGGCGTAGCGCAGCGGCAGATGGGCCACGGGCGCCTCCAGGCGCAGCGACTCCTCGACCACATCGGCCCAATCCACCACCCCGGAGTCGACCTTCGCGCGCTGCTCGGGCTGGGTGAGCAGTAGGAAGATGGCTTGGTCGAGCAGGTTGACGGTGGTTTCGTGGCCCGCGCTGATCACCAGCAGCAGGGTGTCGATGAGCTCCTGTTCGGTCAGGGTCGAGCCGTCGTCCTCGTCGCGGTGGGCGATCAGCACGCTGGTCATGTCGTCGCCGGGCGTCTCGCGACGGTAGGTCACCAGGTCACGCAGGATGCGTTGCATATCAAGGAAATTGGCCTGCGCCTGCTCGGGCGTGAACGAGGTGTCGAAGATGCCGTCCACACAGGTCCGCAGGCCCGCGTGCAGGTGCTCGGGCACACCCATCAGTTCGCTGATGACCCGGATCGGTAGCGGATAGCAGTAGCCCTCGCGCAGATCCACCGGCTGCCCGGGCGGGGTCTGGGCGAGGGAATCGAGCAGTTCGGCGGCGATCGCCTCCACCCGTGGCCGCAACGCCTGGGTGCGGCGGGGCGCGAAGGCGGGTCGCACCAGCTTGCGCAGCCGAACGTGGTCGGTGCCGTAGGCGGTGAACATATTGTTGACCGCCACCCAGGTGTAGAGCGGCCAATCCTGGCCCACCGCACCGGAAATGAAGTCGGGCCAATGCTGGCGGGCGTCCTTGGAGACGCGCGGATCCCGCAGCAGGTCGTGCAGGATCGCCTGATCGGTGACCGACCACGCGCGGACGCCACCGGGCAGTTCGACCAGGGTGATCTGGCCGCGCGCCCGAATGCGCGCGGACTCGCCCTGGATATCGGAGCCGGTGGGATCGAGGACGAGCGGGCTGTGTTCCATATTCGTTTCCTCACTGATGGAGCTGTGGCAGCGGCGGAGTTTTCGGGAAGACCACGGGCAGCGACTCCAGGGCCCGATGGAACGGCCCCGGCCGCCAGACCAGGTCCTCGACGGGCACGGCCACATGGATTTCGGGCAGCGCGTCGAGCAGATAGTCGATGGCGTCCTGAGCGACCTGATAGCCGAGGCGGCGGGCGGGACACTGATGCGGCCCGGCGCTCCAGGCCAGATGCGAGCGGTTGCCGAAGCGCGCCCCGTGATCGGATTGGATGGCGGGGTCGGCATTGCATCCGGCCATGCTGATCACCACCGGCTGATGGGCGGGCAGCCACACGCCGTCGATCAGGCTGGGCTGGCGTGGATAGGTCACGCAGTAGTTGGCCAGCGGCGGATTGGCGAACAGCACCTCGTCGAGGGCGTCGCGGGTGGAGAGACTGCCGCCGAGCAGGTCACCGGCGAACCGCCGATCGGTCATCATCAGCAGCAACGTGTTGGAGATCAGGTGCACCTGCGGCTCGCTGCCGCCGCCGTGCAGGGTCACCAGCTGATGGATCAGCTCCTCGGTGCTCAGATCCCCGGACCGGATCAGCTGCGAGGTGACGTCGGCCCCGGGCCGCCCGCGTTTGCGCCGAATGTGCTCGTCCAAGGCCGCCGCCAGCATGGCATTGCCGCGATCGGCCTCCCCCGCCGCATCGAAGATCGCGGCCATTCCGGCGCCGACCTGTTCGCTGGTGTCGGCGTCGAAGCCGAGCACGTAGTCGAGGACGCCGTACACCAGCGGATAGATGTACTGCGCCAACAGATCCGCGTAGGCCATCGTGTGGTAGCGGCTGTTGCCCGCCCCGGTGCAGAAGCCGTTGATCAGCGGCACGGCGATGCGCTCGACGACCTCGTGCATGCCGTGCAGGTCGACGGTCGCGAGGGCGTTCACATTGGCCGTGCGATAGCGGTGGTGTTCGTGCCCGGAGCTGCGCAGCGCGTTGGGCCGCCATTCCATCATCGGCAGAATGGGGCATCCCGACGGCACCGACTGCTGCCAGATCCGCGGGTCCGCGGGAAAGTGCTCGGAATCATTGAGGATCCGCAGTGCCGTCTGGTGTCCGAGGACCAGCGTGGCGGGCACGCCCGGGGCGAGGTCGACCGGGGCCAGCGAACCGTACTGTCGCCGTAGCGCCGCGTAGGCGGCATGGGGGTCCTCGGCGAATTCTGGGCTGTAGAGCGCGTAGCGGCGTTCGTCGATGCTGAAATCCGGTCTGGGCGAGTACGTTTTCCGCACGGCTATCCGAACCCCTGTGTCTCGGTTGTCGTCTGCGCTGCGGGAGCGTCACACTCGTTGCCCCAGAGCATTTTTCAGCAATGGCAACCCATACCGTACCGCTTGGGCCCCCGGCCCGCCCGGCCGATGATCAGCGAATCCGACCGATGCCGGGGACGAATCTGCCGCGGATGGGCGACTCCCCTTGTCCGAAAGGCATCTCCCCCGCTCACAACCGCGAACCGATTGCGGAGCGAATCCTTGGGAACCTCCCGAGTATGTCGATGATCGTCGGTACGTCGGGCTGGCAGTACGCGGATTGGCGGGAGGTCTTCTATCCGCGCGGTGTCGCGCAGCGCCGGTGGCTGGAGCACTACGCGCGCGCGTTCGCGACGGTGGAGTTGAACGCGGCGTTCTATCGGCCGGTGGTGCGGGGCACGTTCGAGGGGTGGCGGGAGCGCACGCCGGACGACTTCGTCATGGCGGTGAAGGTCAGCCGGGTGGTCACCCATCACCGCAGGTTGGTGGATGTGGAGATTCCGATCGAACGGGTTGTCGAGGCGGCGCGCGGCCTGGGCGAGAAGTTGGGGCCGCTGTTGATTCAGCTGCCGCCCAATCTGGCCGGGGCGCCCGAGCGACTCGATACGGTGCTGGGCCTCGTCCCCTCCGATCTGCGCGTGGTGGTCGAGCCTCGGCACGAGAGCTGGTGGAGCGATGCCACGCGCGCCGTGCTGGAGCGGCACAATGCGACGCTGTGCTGGGCCGATCGCCTCGACAAGCCGGTCGGGCCGCTGTGGCGGACCGCGGAGTGGGGGTACGTCCGGTTTCACGAGGGCACGGGCGAGCCGTGGCCCTGTTATGAGGAGGCGGTTCTCTCCGACTGGGTGCGGCGGATCAGCGAGACCTGGGACACCACGAGCGACGTCTTCGTCTATTTCAACAACGATCCCGGCGGAGCGGCGATTCACAATGCGATTCGCTTCGCCGAACTCGCCCGCGCCGCGGGCTGGACCGTCACCCGCACCCCCGACCCACTGGCACCGGCCGCCGATCCGCCCGAGGTGTCGCGGGAATGGAACACGCCCTGGTGAAGCTTTCTGCGCGACAGCGTCTTTCCCTGTCGCGGCGGGTTGCCCAGCCGATAGTGTGAGATTCGTGAACGTCGAGGTTACGCCGCTGCCCGGTATCGGGGTACGCAAAGACTTTCCCTTGGTGAGCGCCCGCCGCCGGATCGGAATCATCGATCACAAGGACGGTACGATCGACCTGATCGTGAGCAGACCCGGCAATCCGGATGTGACCGACCAGATTCCGCTGGACGCCCGCGAGGCGACGACGCTCGCGAATCTGCTGGGCGCTCCGCAGTTGGTGGCGCAATTGCAGGAGGAGCAGCGCGAATTCGGTGAGCTGACCACCCGGCAACTGCCGGTCCGGACCAGATCACCGTACGACGGACGCCCGCTCGGCGATACGCAGATGCGTACCCGCACAACGGTTTCCATTGTCGCGGTGATGCGGGCCGGGCACGCGATCCCCTCGCCGGGCCCGGAGTTCATCTTCCTCGGCGGGGATGTGTTGGTTGTTGTCGGTACCGCGGAGGGCCTAGCGGCTGCCGCCACAATTTTGACGGATGGCTGAACGGTAGATGGTGGCACACGAAACCGCGCTCGCGCTGATTCAGCTGGGCGCGGTCTTTTTTGGTCTGGGTTTGTTGGGCAGGGTGGCCGCGCGGATCGGAATGTCACCGATCCCTTTGTATTTGATCGGCGGCCTGGTGTTCGGCACTGGTGGTCTGGTCGAGCTCCGGCATGTGGACGAGTTCATTCACCTGGCCAGTGAGATCGGCGTGGTGCTGTTGTTGCTGTTGCTCGGACTGGAGTACAGCGCAAGCGAATTGGTCACCGGACTGCGCCGCTCCTGGGCGGCCGGTGTCCTCGATATCGTGCTCAACGCGACGCCGGGGGTCCTCGTCGCGCTGTGGCTGGGGTGGGGCCTCACCGGGGCCATCGCCATGGCGGGCGTCACCTATATCTCCTCCTCCGGCATCGTGGCCAAGGTACTCGGCGATCTCGGACGGCTCGGCAACCGCGAGACACCGGCCATCCTGTCGGTGCTGGTGTTCGAGGACCTCATCATGGCCGGATACCTGCCCGTGCTGACCGCCGTGCTGGCCGGGGCCGGTTTCCTGGCCGGACTCCAGACCGTCGGCATCGCCCTCGCCGTGGTGACCGTCGTTCTGGTGGTGGCCCTGCGGTACGGCAGATACGTCTCCATGATCGTCGACAGCGACGACCGTGAGATCTTCCTGCTGAAGCTGCTCGGCTCGGCCCTGTTGGTGGCCGGGGTGGCCTCCGCCATGCAGGTGTCGGCGGCGGTCGGCGCGTTCCTGCTGGGTATCGCCATCTCCGATTCCACCGCGCACAATGCCACCAAAATCCTGGAGCCGCTGCGCGATCTGTTCGCGGCCCTGTTCTTCGTCCTGTTCGGATTGAGTACCGACCCGGCCAGTATTCCGCCGGTCCTCGGCTGGGCCGTGGCCCTCGCGGTGGTGACCGCCGCGACCAAGGTGGCCACGGGCTGGTGGGCCGCCAAACGCCTCGGCGCGTCCCGCAACGGCCGGGCCCGCGCCGGTGCCGCGTTGGTCGCGCGCGGCGAATTCTCCATTGTCATCGCGGGATTGGCGGTGGCCGCCGGTGCGGTGCCGAGCGAGTTCGCGGCGCTGGCCACGACCTACGTGCTGCTCATGGCGATTGTCGGCCCGGTGGCGGCCCGCGTGGTGGAGCCGCTGCTGGCTCGTTTCGAACCGCGCCCCGCCCCGGCCTGACGCCGTCCGGCGCGGCGGGTCACCCACACCCGCCGCGCACCCCGGTGATTGATACGGTCAGGGCAAATGTCGCCCAGTGATTCCACCCTGCCCATCCAGCGCGTTCGGGCCATTGTCGAACTCGCCGAGCGCCGCGGCTGGGATGTGGCGGGCATGCTCGCGGAGGCGGGAATCTCACCGGAACTGTTGGCGGAGGGCCGTTCTCGGGTGACCACCGCCCAGGCCGTGGAGATGGTGCAGCGCCTGTGGCGCACCACCGATGACGAACTGCTCGGCCTGGGCCTGCACCCCATGCCGCGCGGCACCCTGCGGCTCCTGTGCTTCGGACTAGTCGGCGCGTCGACGCTGGGCGGCGCGATCCGCCGGTTCGAGAGTTTCCGCCGGTCGCTGCCGGGGCTACCGCCGCCCAGCCTCACCCTGCACGAGGGCGAGGCGCGCGTGAGCTTCGATATCAGCGGTGTCCGCCAGCCCGTCGATATCGTGATCGACACCGTGCTGACCGTCACGCACCGGTTCCTGGCCTGGGCGATCGGCGGGCGATTGCGCCTGCGCCGGGTGGAGGTGCCCTACGCCCGCGATCCCGACCTCGACGACTACGACGTGATTTTCGGTGCGCCCGTGGTCTTTTCGGCCCCGACCCCGGCACTCGTGTTCGACGCCGCGCTGCTGGACCATCCGATCGACCGCACCGAGGACGAGCTGCTGGAGTTCCTGAGCAACGCGCCCGCCGCCGTCCTCGGCCCGCGCGAGTACTCGGTCTCGCTCGCCTCGCGCGTGCGCCAACTGCTCGAACGCGGTCGCCCGGACGACTGGCCCACCGTCGAGGAGTTGGCCGCCGAACTCGCCATGAGCCCACAGACCCTGCGCCGCAAGCTCCGCGAGGAGCACACCACACCCCGCGAGATCCGCGAACAGATCCTGCGCGATATGGCCGTCGCGAGCCTGGTGCGCGGCGACGAGACGGTCACCGCGCTCTCGCGCCGCCTCGGCTTCTCCGAACCCAGCGCCTTCTCCCGCGCCTTCCGCCGCTGGACCGGCAGCGCTCCCGGTTCGTATCAGCGCTGAACCGACGCCGAACCCGAAGCTGAGCGATCCGGTCAAGAATTCGAACGGGACGGTCATAGGATTGCGCCCCCGCACCCCTTACCGTCCAGGCAGAGCCGACTAGAACAGAGGAGTTCACTCGTGGCCCTGCATCGTTCGCCGTGGATGGACGAGGACCTGGACGCGCTGTCCGATCTCGCGCGCCGCTTCTTCGAGAAGGAATGCGCCCCGAACGAGGACCGGTGGGCGCGCCAGCACCATGTGGACCGCGAAGTCTGGAACCGGGCGGGCGAACTCGGCCTGCTGTGCCTGAGCGTTCCGGAGGAGTACGGCGGCGGTGGCGGCACCTTCGCGCACGAGGCCGTGATGCTCACCGAACAGGTGCGCGGTCTGGCCCCCAGCCTGGGCAATCCGGTGCACAGCGGGATCGTGGCGCACTACGTGCTCGCCTACGGCACCGAGGAGCAGAAGCGGCACTGGCTGCCGAAGATGGTCTCGGGCGAGGTGGTCGGCGCGATCGCCATGACCGAGCCCGGCACCGGGTCGGATCTGCAGAACATCAAGACCAAGGCGGTCAAGGACGGCGACGACTACGTCATCAACGGCGCGAAGACCTTCATCACCAACGGCTACCTCGCCGATCTGGTGATCGTGGCCTGCAAGACCGGTGAGGGCAAGGGCGCGGACACCGTCTCGCTGGTCCTGGTCGAGACCGAGCGCGAGGGGTTCCGTCGCGGCCGCAATCTGGAGAAGATCGGCCAGCACGGCCAGGACACCTGTGAGCTGTTCTTCGACAATGTGCGGGTGCCGCAGTCGAATCTGCTCGGTGCGGCCGAGGGCATCGGCTTCATCCAGCTCATGCAGCAGCTGCCGCAGGAGCGTCTGATCCTCGGCGTCGTCGCGGCGGCCGCCATCGAGAAGACCGTCGATGTCACCCTCACCTACACCAAGGAGCGCGAGGCCTTCGGCAAACCGATCTTCGCCTTCCAGAACACCGCGTTCACGCTCGCCGAATGCGACACCATCAAGACCATCGCGTGGAGCTTCACCGACGACTGCGTCGCCAAGCACCTGCGCGGTGAACTCGATGTGCCCACCGCCGCCAAGGCGAAGTGGTGGCTCACCGAGCAGCAGTGCAAGGTCGCCGACGAATGCCTCCAGCTCTTCGGCGGCTACGGATACATGGCCGAGTACCCCATCTCCCGGATGTACTCCGACGCCCGCATCCAGAAGATCTACGGCGGCACCAACGAGATCATGAAGCTCATCATCAGCCGGACGCTGTAGGGCCGCTTCAGAATTCGTCGGAGCAGCCACACGAGCCGCGCGTCCGCAATTCGGCGGCCAGCCGGATCACACCCGGATCCGGTGCGCGGCTGGCGATCTGCTCGAGCAGCAGGGTCACGGCCAGCTCACCCATGCGGCGGGTGGGCTGGACCATGGTGGTCAGGCCGGGGCGGGTGTAGCGGGCGTATTCGATGCCGTCGAAGGCGACCACGGCGAGGTCGTCGGGCACCCGCAGGCCCGCGTCGTAGGCGGCGCGGAGCATGCCCATCGCCTGCAGATCGCTGGTGACGAAGACGGCGGTGGCGGGGTCCGGGCCGGTGGTCAGTTCGGCCAGGGCCCGGTACCCGGCGGAGCCGCCGAAATCGGTGCGGACAATGGTCCCCTCCGGTAATCCCGCCTCCGCCAGGGCATTTCGATAGCCCTGCACGCGGTCCTCGGCCGTCGAGACATGCGGACCGCTCAGGCAGGCGATGCGCCGGTGGCCGTGGTCGATGAGGTGTGCCACCGCCGCCCGCGCGCCCGCCACCGAATCGCAGAGCACATGCGTACAGCGCGCCGGGTCGATGATCCGGTCCAGCGCGACCAACACCATGCCCGCCTCGTCACAGGCGTCGGCGATACCGGTCTCCCACGCCGAGGAGATGGCCAGCAGCCCTTCCACGCGCCGGTCGATGAACGAGCGCACATACGCCTGTTCCCGCGCCGGATCACCGTCCGCATTGCCGATGAACAGCGGGTATCCGCGCGCGAAGGCCGCCGCCTCGATGACCGCCGACAGTTCGGCGAAGAAGGGGTTGGCCCCGTCGGGAATCACCATGCCGAGCGCGTGACCGCGATTGGTGCGCAGGCTGCGCGCCGACATATTGGGCCGGTAGCCGAGTTCGGCGATGGCCGCCTCGATCCGGGCCCTGGTCGCGGGCGCGACCTGCCGTGGCCCGCCATTGAGCACGTAGCTGACCAGCGCGGGAGACGTACCCGCCAAGCGGGCCACATCGGCCCGGGTGACTGCCATCGAGTTATCTCCTTGTCGCGCAACGTCTATCCAAGCATCGGACCGCGCGGCAACGAACAGACGGCCCTTGACAGTTCGTGACCCGGGTCACACACTACTCATCAACTCGTGTTGATCAACACGAGTTGATGCTACGAGACAGATGAGGTCGGTTCACGATGAACGCACGATTCCGCCGCGCTCTCATACCTTTCGCCCTGGTCAGCACGGTGGCGGCGCTGGCCACCGGCTGTGGCCGCGGTGACGACTCCGGATCCGGGGACTACTCGATCGCGATTGTCACCAGGAACTTCACCAATCCGTACTGGGCGGCGCTGCGGGACGGTGCGATGGCCGAAGCCGAGGCGCTCGGCGTGAAGGTGACCGTGCAGGCCGGGCAGTCCGAGACCGACGCCGACGGCGAGAATTCCCAGATATCCACCATGGCCGCCCAGGGTTACGACTGTTTCGGCGTGGTCCCGGTCAATGCCACGAATGTCATCACCCCGCTGACGGCGGTGGCGCGCAAGGACATTCCGATTCTGAACCTCGATACCCAGATCGACGCGAAGGCCTCCGAGGCGGCCGGGGTCTCCTATGCCAGCTTCATCGGTTCCGACAATCTCGACGCGGGCCGGATAGCGGGCCAGAAGATGCTGGAGGCCCTCGGCGGCAGCGGCAAAGTCGTTATTCTGCAAGGCATCGCGGGCGAGCAGAACGGCATCAACCGCGATCAGGGCTTCAGCGAAACCGTGGCGGGCAAGCTGGAGATCGTGCAGAAGGCGCCCGCCGACTACGAGCAGGACAAGGGCCTTCAGGTCACCGAGGCGATCCTGCGGGCGCACCCCGATATCACCGGGATCTTCGCCGCCAACGACACCATGGGACTCGGTGCGGCACAGGCGATCAAGAACGCGGGCAAGTCGGGCCAGATCAAGGTGATCTCGGTGGACGGCATCCAGGCCGCGCTGAGCGCGGTGAAGGCCGGGGACCTGTACGGCACGGTGACCCAATACCCGTATGCCGAAGGCCAGCTCGCCGTTCAGGGCTGCCTGGCCCTGCATCAGGGCAAGACGCTGCCCGAGCGTGTGGTCGCGCCGATCGCGTTCATCGGCAAAGACAATGTCGAACAGCAGATCTCGGCGTTCCCGCGCCCGATCGTCACCTTCGACAATCCGATCGAAGGGCTGCTGACCAAGTGACGGCCACCGCGGATGCCCCGGTCGACACCCGGAGGCGCACCGAGATCCTCTCCCGGCTAGCGGAATTCGCGGCTCCGCTGGCCCTGGTGGTGCTCTGGGTGGCGTTCTTCATCGCCACCCCGCACTTCCTCACCCTGGACAATATCGGCGATCTCCTGGTCGCCTCGACGATTCTGACCGTGCTCGCGCTGGGGCAGCAGTACGCCATCACGGCGGGCGGTATCGATCTGTCCGTCGGCGCGAATCTGCCGTGGGCGGCGGCGATTCTCGGATACCTGACCGCGCACGGGTATTCGCTGTTCGTCGGTATCGTCGCCGCGATTCTCGGCGGGCTGGCCGTCGGGATGGTCAACGGCCTGCTCGTCGGCCGCCTGGGGATGACCGATTTCGTGGTCACGCTCGGCATGCTGAGCGTCCTCAACGGCATCACGCTGCTGTTGACCCACGGCAACACCCAGGCGGTGAGTTCACGCTTCCTGCAACGACTCGCGCTCGACGGTATCGGGCCGGTGCGCTGGTTCTGGCTGTTGGCGCTGATCGCGGCGCTGGTCGTGGCGGGGATCATCTTCCGCACCCGGATCGGCACCCATCTGCTCGCGACCGGCGGCCGCCTGGAGGCCGCCCGCGATACCGGTATCGCGGTGAACCGGATTCGGCTGTTCGCCTACGCCATGTCCGGATTGCTCTGCGGCATAGCGGGTGTCATGTTGGTGGCCCGCAACGGCGGCGCGGACCCGTCGTTGCAGACCACCTACCTGCTGAGTTCGATCGCGGCCGTGGTGCTGGGCGGTTCCTCGCTCTCCGGCGGCAAGGCCTCGGTGCTCGGAACCGTCTGCGGTGCGGTGCTGTTCACCTCGCTCATCAACGGGTTCACCATTCTCGGCATCTCGCAGTACTACCAGCCGGTCGCCGTCGGCGCGGTACTGCTGCTCGCCGCGGGCATCTCCCGCTTCCGAAAGTAGGTCAGGACATGACGATTCCCCTGTTGGAGGCCCGGGAGCTCACCAAGTCCTTCGATTCGGTGCGCGCGCTCGCCGGGGTCACCATGTCGATTCCCGAGGGTGAGGTCACCGCGCTGGTCGGCGACAACGGCGCTGGCAAGTCCACCCTCGTGCGCTGTCTCACCGGCGTGCAGTCGCCCGATACCGGGCAGATACTGTTCCGCGGCGAGCCCGTGCGGCTGCGGTCGCCCGAACATGCCCGCCGGATGGGCATCGAGACCGTCTACCAGGATCTCGCGCTCATCGACGATCTGACCGTGTGGCAGAACCTGTTTCTCAATCGCGAACTCGTGCGTCCGCTCGGGATCGTCAACCGCAAGGCCATGATCGCGCGCAGCGTCGAGATTCTGCGTGATCTGGATGTGGACGTGCCCTCGGTGCGCACCACCGTCCGGCGGATGAGCGGGGGCCAGCGCCAGAGCATCGCCATCGCGCGGGCCGTGGCGTGGGGCAAGTCCATGGTCATCATGGACGAGCCGACCGCGGCGCTGGGCGTACGGGAGACCGCCGCGGTGGAGCAACTCGTGCGCGGGCTGCGCGATCGAGGGGTGACCGTGCTCATCATCAGCCACGACCTCGATCAGGTGTTGCGGGTCTGCGACAACGTGGTGGTGCTGCGACGCGGCAGATCCGTTGCCGCACACCGCATCGACGAGGTGGACGGCGACCGCCTGGTCGCCCTGATCACCGGTGCCGCGCCCGGCGATTCCGATCGCACCGCCGAGGCGGCCTCGTGACGGTGGTGGTGCTCGGATCGGTCAATCGGGATGTGGTGTGCGAGGTGTCGCGACTGCCGTCGCCCGGTGAGACCGTCCTCGCGTCGGGGACGCGAACCAACCTGGGCGGCAAGGGATCCAATCAGGCGGTGGCCGCGGCCAAGGCCGGGGCGCTGGTCGAGTTCGTCGCTCGAATCGGCGAGGATCCGGATCCGTCGCTACGAAAGTCGCTGTGCGAGTACGGCGTCGGGATCGAAGCGGTGCGGGAGGTGCCGGGTGCGCGCACGGGCACGGCGTACATCACCGTGGCCGCCGGGGAGAACCAGATCGTGGTCGACCCCGGAGCCAATTTCCACTGGGAGACCGAGGCGGAGCTCGACGCGTCGGTGGCCGCGGAGCTGATCGCGACGGCGGGGGTGGTCGTGGCGCAATTGGAGGTGCCGGTCCGGGTGGTGGCGTGGGCGGCTGGACGCGCCCGCCGCTTCATCCTCAATGCCGCCCCCGCCCGCGAACTGCCCACGGACCTGCTGCACCGGTGTGATCCGTTGATAGTCAACGAATCCGAGCTCGCGACGTTCACCGGGACGGCCGTCACATCACCACGGGATGCGTTCGACCAAGCGCGTCTGCTGTGTGCGCGCGGGGTGCCCGCCGTGGTGGCGACGCTGGGCGCGGCCGGGTCCGTGTGGGTTCGACGCGCGGGCGCGACCGTGATCGGCGGGTACCAGCCCGCGCCCGAGATCCGGTCGGCCGACTCCACCGGAGCGGGCGACGCCTACGTCGGCGCGCTCGCCACCGCGCTCGCGGAGAGCGACGACCTGCCCGCCGGGGTCGCCTTCGCGACCGCCGCGGCCGCTCTCGCGGTCCAGTCCCCCGGCACCCACGCCGCCTACCCCACCCGCGACCGGATCACCGCGGCGCTCGCCACCCTGCCACCGGCAGCCCGTCTCGACTGATCCCCTTCGTCAGCAAAGGAATTCGACCGTGCGCACCACCGGAATCATCCACGCCGACCTGCTGTCGGCCCTCACCACGCTACGCCACACCGACCTCTTCGCCGTCAGCGACTCCGGCCTCCCGGTTCCCGCCGGGGTGCCCGTCATCGACCTCGGCATCAGCTACGGACTCCCCCGCTTCGAGCCGGTCCTCGACCTCGTCCTCGCCGAGGTCACCGTCGAAGCGGCCTGGACCAGCCGCGACATCACTCAGCACAACCCCGAGGCGGCCACCATGCTCACCGACCGGCTACAGCCGGAACTGCTCGACCACGCCGACTTCAAGAACCGAATCGGCCAGTGCCGCTTCGTGGTCCGCACCGGGGAGGCACGCCCCTACGCGAATGTCCTTCTCCGAGCGGGCGTGCCGTGGCTCTGAGCGACGACCCGAGATCCTCGCAGTTCAGCCGAGCCGGTGTTCCTCGATCGTGGTGCCGAAGCTCGTGCCGTTGATCTCGAGGTAGAGCTCACGTTCGGTCACCGACACCGTGACGGTGTTGCGGCGGTCGATGGCGGTGACGGCGGCATCGATGAACGCGCGATCGAAGCTGTAGAGCGGAATGTCCTCGGCGCGGTGAATCCGCTTGCCGGTGAGCTGCGCGAGCACCTTGGCGGGGTCGCGGTGGGTGTAGACGGCGGTGCGGTCGGCGAGTTTGCTGCCGCGGTGGATGCGGTCGGCGTCGGGTGCGCCGATATCGATCCAGGCGGTGAGACGGCCGGTGAGGTCACGCACCAGCACCGCGGGCTCGTCGGTGGCGGAGACGCCGCCACCGCTGAAGGCGATGCCCTCCTCGTATTCGAGGCAGTAGGCCAGCAGCCGGGTCAGCATGAACTCGTCGGTTTCGGAGGGGTGGCGTGCCACGCGCAGCTCCAACTCCTCGTAGACGCCGCGATCGACATCCGCGATCTGGAGGGTGAAGTGATGCAGCGTCGCACTGAGGGCCATAGCCGCAGGAGCTTAGTGGACGCGACTAATCGGTCTGCTCGGCCTCGGTCGGCGGCGGCTTCGGGGCGGAGACCCGGACGACCCCGGCGTCGAGGTCGATATCGAGGCGGGGCCGATGCGTCTGGCCATCACTGTCCCCGCCGCTCTCGTCGGTCAGTTTCTTGCCGAACAGTTCGCCGAAGACACCCACGCCTCCACGATAGTTCGCGACCCCCGCGACGGCACGCGCGCCGTACACTGACCGCGTGCGTTTTCGACGGCTCCTCGCCCTGTCCGTATTCGTCGCGGTCGTCCCCCTCGGGGCCGCCGCCTGCACCTCGGAGGGGCCGGGCTCCAAGACCGAATGCCAGGTCAGCGGATGCACGGTGACCTTCGACCGGGGCGTGAACGCCAAGGCCAGCGTCCTGGGCGTGGACGCGGAACTGGTGGCGGTGAACGGCAATACCGCCACCCTGCGCGTCGCCGGGCAGGAGGTCTCGGTGCCCGTCGGCGAGACCGCGCCCGCCGACGGCATGAATGTGACGGTGCAGGAGGTCACCGCCGACCAGGTGGTGGTCCGGCTGGCCACCGGCATTCAGACCAACTGATCACAGCTCGCGCAGCGCGGGCGGTCGCCACGCACCGGTGAGGACGCTCTCCTCCGGGGCATAGAGCCGCATGGTCAGCGAGAACGTGCCCGATGCCGGGATGGGGAGCCAATTGCCGTGTGGCACAGCCGAACCCGGGTCGGCATGTTGCACGGTGATATCGAGGGAGCCATCGGAGTTGAGCACCGGCGGGATCAGATGCCCGATGGCGTGGATCCCGGCCGGGTTCGCCACCAGATAGCTGTCGCCGTCATAGGCGGTCAGCGACCAGAACGCCCGCACCGGCGGAGTCTGCCCGGCCGGGAAATGCAGGCGGTAGCGATTGGGGGTGCCCTTGTCGTCGGCGGTGCCGAAGATGCTGGGGTACACCGCGTCCCGCGCGAGATTCGCCCCGAGACCCCGCATGGCCACCAGGGCGCGCAGTGCGTAGTTGATGCCGTACGCGCCGAGATCGGTGGTGAACTGCCAGCCGTTCTCGTGCTTCATTCCCGGATCCTGGTACGTCGGAATCCGTTTCAGGCCCGCGGCCGCGGCGGCGGTCAGATCCTCGGGCGAGAGTCCGGTCACGGCCCCGCCCGGGGTGATGCCGATCTCGGCGAACCTGGCCATGACCGGAGCGTCCTCGGGCGCGGGCGGATTCGTCGCCATGAGCGCGCACAGCTTCTCGAAGAAGGTCTCGGCCTTCATGTTCGCGATCTGTTCGGCGGGCGGTGTCGCGGTATCGGCGGGCACGGTCGGGGCGACCGGCGCGGGGGTGCCCGCCGTCCAATCGCGCAGCGGCACCAGCTTCATCTCGTCCTGAATGGCCGCTACGGCGGGGATATCGGCCTCGCCGTTGACCTGGATACGGCCGAGCAGCCACACCGTCGGCGTGGGCATGGCCAGCTGGGTCACCCCGTCGGGCAGTTCCCCCTGCCATCCCGGCCCGGTGACCGCGTAGGTGTACGGCGGCGCGGTCACACCCAACTTCACCTGGGGTCGCTCGCTACCCGGATTGTGGACGGTATTGGTCCAGGCGTCCATGAGCTGCATGAGCCAGTACCTGTCGGGCGCGACGGCCGGTATCTGGAGCACCAAGGGCTCGGCGGAGAGGTCCAGCCACGCAATGGAATACAAGGTGTCGAGATTGAGTCGCACCACGTCCCGGCGCTCGGGTGTGGGCAATTGGCGCGCGTGCTGGAAGTGGTTGACCGGCGTCCGCGCCTGGGCGGCGGCGCGGGTGGCGTCCATGAGCACCAGTGGATAGCCGAAGACGTAGGCGTCGGTGGCGATGGCCTTCGGGTCGTCGTCGGCAGCGCCGCCGTCGGATTTCCCGCAGGCGGTCAGTGCCACCGCCCCGGCGGTCACGGCGGCCAGCTCGAAGACGGTCCGCCGCGAAACTCGTGCCGCGTCGATATCGCGCTTCATGACTCTCCTCGGAAACGGTGGTTCTCAGCCGACAGGGATCAAAGCCGGTGGCTGCCACCGACCGTCGAGCGCCTCGGCGGCCGGACCGTACAGCCGCAGCGTGAGCCGGAAACGCCCGGCGTTCGGTATGGGCAGCCAATTGCCCGGCGGCACCGCGCTTCCCGGGTTCTGCGTCTGCATCGCCAGTTCCACCGAGCCGTCCGGCCCGGCGACCACGGGCACCTGATGGCCGACCGAGTAGACGTTCGCGGCATTGTGCACCAGGTAACCGTCGGCGGTGTAGGCGGTCAGCGACCAGAACGCCGCGGCGGGCGGGGTCTGTCCGGGTGCGAAGGTCAGCCGGTAGCGCATCGCCGCCCCGTGCTCGTCGACGGCCGCGGCCTCCAGGGCCGGATAGACCGCGTCCCTGGGCAGATTCGCCCCCAACTCGTCCCATGCGGTGGCGGCGCGCAGCGGATAGTCCGTGCCGTAAGCGCCCAGATTGGTGGCGAATTCCCAGCCGTTCTCCCGCCGCGCGTCCGGATTGCGGTACGCCGGAATGCTTTCGCGGGCGGCCGCCACGGCGGCGTCGAGGACAGCGTCGGAGACCGCGTCGACCGCGCCGCCGGGTTCGATGCCGATACCGGCGAACCGATCCAGGGCGGGTTCGTCGGCGGCGGCGGGCGGATTCGTCGTCATGAGCTGACACAACCGCTCGAAGAACGCCCGTCCGGTCAGCTGCCCGACCCGGTCCGGCGGCGAGATCCCGGCCGGGGGCGGCGCGGGTGTGGGGGCGGGGCGTTCGCCGCGCTCCCACGCACCGAGCGGAGCCATGATCAGTTGGCGCTGAAGTTCTTGTGCCACAGGCAGATCGGTGTTGTCGCGGTACTCGATGCGACCGAGCAGCCAGGCGGTATCCGTCGGCACGCTGAGCCGAGTCATGTTCTCGGGCAGCGTCCCCGACCAGTCGGGTCCGGTAATCGCGTAGGTGTAAGGCGCATTCGAGCCCGCCGCCCGCGGCGCGGTGCTGCTCGGATCGTGGGCGGTATTGGTCCAGGCGTCCATGACCTGCATGAGCCAGTACCGGTCCGCCATGGCGGGCACCTCGAGGACGATCGGTTCCCGCGCCAGGTCCAGCCACGCCGACGCGTACAGGGTGTCGACATTGGGCATGACCACCGTGGTCAGTTCCGGGTCGACGGGCCCGACCACGGCCATGTGATTGGCGGGCACCTGCGCCGTACTCGCCGCGCGGGTGGCGTCCATCAGCACCAGGGGGAAGCCGAAGGTGTAGGCGTCGGTGGCCACGGCGAGTGGATCGTCGGAGGCCGAACTCGGGCGCGACCGCGCCGAATCGGAGTCGTCCGCGCAGGCGGTCATCAGGGTGGCGAGCATCGCCAGGGCGGCTCCGACCGCCGCCAGCGACCGGCGACGGGGCGCGTCGAGCATGGTGTTCTCCCAACCGAGCACTGGGCGTTCGGGAAGATCCACGGCGAAGTATAGCCACGGGTTAGCCGACTGTTCGGCAGTCGCGGCACACGCGGAAGGCTCGGCCGCCCGCACCGGATCGGGGTGGCGCTACGCCGCACCCGCCGCAACCCGGGCGACCACCGGCCGCCACCAGTCCAGCGCGTGCACCGTCAGTCCGACGACCTTGCCCGCGTCGTCGGCGCGGCGCAGGATGATCGCGGCGGATGACGCTCGCGGAAATCTTTACCTCGCGCGTAATCGCTTCACGCCGCCGCGGCTGCGAATCTTGTTCTCACCGAACGATTCACAAGGAGAACGACATGCCGAACTTCCAGACCGCGGACGGAACCACCCTGGCCTACGAGGACTACGGGACCGGAACCCCGATCGTCTTCATCGCGGGCTGGTCGCTGTTCTCCGATATGTGGGAACACCAGCTGTACTACTTCCTCGAGCACGGCTACCGCTGCGTCCTGCTGGATCGACGCGGACACGGCCGCTCCGACCGGCCGTCGAGTGGCTACGACGTGGACACCCGCGCCGACGATATCGCCACCCTGCTCGAGCACCTCGACCTGACCGGGGCGACGATGGTCGCGCATTCGGCGGGCGGCGCGGAGGCGGTGCGCTACCTCGCCCGGCACGGCGAAGCGCGCGTCGACCGGCTGGTATTGCTGGCCGCCGCGGTGCCGAGTCTGCTGCAGACCGAGGACAATCCGCTCGGCGTGCCCAAGGAGATGCTGGATTGGACGCTGAACGCGCTGCGCACCGATCGCTTCAAATGGCTCACCGAGCGCGCCCAGGGCTACTTCGCCACCCATCTGGGCAACGACGTCTCGCCCGCGCTGATCGAGAACGAGATTCGCCGCTGCATGTCGGTCTCGCCGTACGCGTCGCTGGAGGTGCAGCGCGCGCTCATGTTCGGCGACCACACCGCGGATCTGGAGGCGCTCACCGTGCCGACGCTCATCATGCACGGCCCGGCCGATCAGTCGGTTCCCATCGACCCCACCTCGCGGCGGGCGGCCCGGCTCATCGCGAACAATGTCTACAAGGAGCTGCCCACCGCCGGGCACGGCATGTACGTCACCCATGCCGCCGAAATCAATGCCGACATCATGGAATTCATGAAGGCCTGAGCCAGCCGCCGATCATATCGGCCGTCTCGTCGATGAGGCGGTCGCGATCGAGTCCGGGCGGCGGTTTCAATCCGATGCGCAGGGCGGCGGCCAGACCGGCGTTCACCATGACGAAGGCCCGCGTATCGAGTTCGTCGTCCGGCAGCGGCCCCAGCTGTTGCAGCAGGTAGGCGCGGGTGAGCAGCAACAGGCGGCGTTCCAGGCCGCCGAAGCCCGCGCCCGCCACGGTCGCCTCGGCCGTCAGCGCGCGCACCAGGGGTTCCTGATTCGCCAGCACCGCGACGATGGCGCGCAGACTGGTCGCCACCGAGTCGCGCGGGGACAGTCCGAGCCCACCGAGCACCGCCGCCGTGAAACACTCCTCCAGTTCGGCGAGCAGGCGGGCGCGCAGAATCTCCACGATCTCGTGTTTGTCGGTGAAATACCGGTAGAGCGTGCCGATACTCATATTGGCGCGCGCGGCGATGCGATTGGTGGAGGTGTCGGCGATACCGCGCTCGGCGAAAAGCTGAGCTGCCGTGTCGAGGATGTGCTCGCGGGTCTCGCGGGCGCGCTCCTGAGTCGGCTTTCTCCGCTGGACAGGCCGGGTTTCAGACATTCGGGCGAGACCGTCGGAAAAGTGAGTAGAAGGTGAGCACAAGCTCACTTTACGCTGACGGCATGGCTCGTGAAAAGGTGTCCGCGACGCTCGAAGCCGCAGCGGCAGGCAAGATTCCGACCGAATTCCGCTACTGGGAACGCCTCTGGGATCCCCGGGTACAGCGGGCGCGCACGATGTTCCGCACCGTGTTCCGCTTCGATCCGCAGCCCTCCGAGGAGCTGGTACGGGCCTTCGGAACCGCCTACTACCAGGCCGATCCGGTGGCCGAGGCGTTCGTCGACGAGGTGTACCTGGGGGAACTGGGCCCGAAGGCCGGACGCGCCATGCTCGATCAGGCGCTCACCCACGGCGTGGAGTCGGTCCCGGACGCCCCGCGCTCGCTGGTGCGGCTGTTCGAGGAGTTCGAGACCGCCCCGGAGTGGCTCGACCCCGACCTGGTCGCCCAGGGCGCGGCCGTGTTCCGCCGGTGGGGCACATCGGTTTTCAGCTTCGCCACCACCAGCACCCTGGAGATGTACTCGGAGAGCTCCATCGCCAAACCGCTCTCCTACACCGGCGGGTATGCGGGCGACAAGGCGCACAAGCGGCAGCTGGAGACCGTGCGCTTCTGGATCGACGTCTCCGATCCCGGCGGCCTGGACCCGGGCGCGCGCGGCCGTCAGACCGCCATGCGGGTCCGCATCATGCACGTGTTCATTCGCCGCAAGCTCATGCAACAACCCGAATGGGATTACGACGCCTGGGGTGTGCCGATCAGCATCGGCGACGCCACTCTCACCCTCATGGGCGGCAGCGTGGTGCCGGGGCTGGCGCTGTGGAGTATCGGATACCAGACCACAGTGCGGGAAATCGAAGCGACACTGCACTTCTGGCGGTACGTGGGGCATCTGCTGGGGGTACAGCCGCAGTGGTATCCGCGCGATTTCCGTGAATCGGTGCAGCTCATGTTCGCGGCCTTCGTCAAACGCGCGCACACCGCGGGTGCTGACGGTGCGGAGTTGGTGGAGTCCTATCTTCCGGCCTTCGCCCCGAAACCGGGTACGCCGTGGCGCAAGCGGTTGCGCGACGAGATCAACTACCGCATCCAGATCGGCTACACCGGCGTCTGGCTGCCGCCCGCCACCTATGCCCGGCACGCCATGCCCCGGCGGTTCCCCTGGCTGCTGCATCCGATCGCGCAGGCCCCGTTGATCTTCGGCGCGGAGACGCTGCGCCGCACCGTGCCCGGTCTGGACCGGGTCGCCGACCGGGTGCAGCGCCGCCGCCGCGAACAGTGGTACCGCAACGAGGTCGGCGACCGCGAGGCCGATTTCCAGCCGGTCGAGGAGTTCCGCCGCTGAGTGTCGGATATCGAGGCTGGCGAACGCGGCGCACGCGCGGGCCGCGAGCTCTACTCTTAGGCGGGTAGTACTGGGTCCGAGTGGATCTGAGGGCGCTATGAGTACGCGGCACGAGCCACTCGCCGTGGGGTCGAGGTTCGGGCCCTACCGGCTGGACCGGCTGATCGGGCGCGGCGGTATGGGCGAGGTGTACGAGGCCTACGACACCGTCAAGGACCGGACGGTTGCTATCAAGGTGCTACCCGAGCGGCTGGCCGACGATCCGGTGTATCGGCAACGGTTCCAACGGGAATCGCACGCGGCGGCACGCCTGCGCGAGGCGCATGTCATTCCGATTCACGACTACGGTGAGATCGACGGCCGCCTGTTCATCGATATGCGCCTCGTCGACGGCGACAGCCTGCGGTCGCTGCTGCACCGCGCCGGGCCGGGGTCGCCGGAGCGCGCGGTCGGGGTGATCGCGCAGGTGGCCTCGGCGCTGGACGCGGCCCACGCCGAGGGGCTGCTGCACCGCGATATCAAGCCCGACAATATTCTGCTCAGCCGCAATGGTTTCGCGTACCTGGTGGATTTCGGTATCGCCCAATCGAGTACCGATCCCGCGCTCACCAGCACCGGCACGGCGGTCGGGTCCTATCGCTACATGGCTCCGGAGCGCTTCACCGACAGCCCGCTCACCCCGGCCGCCGATGTGTACGGCCTGGCATGCGTCCTGTTCGAATGCCTCACCGGCACCCGGCCGTATTCGGGCCGCACCGATGCCGAGATCATGCGCGCGCACCTGTTCGACCCCGTCCCCAAACCGACCATGGTGCGGTCGACGGTGCCCGCCGGGTTCAATGCCGTCATCGCCCGCGGCATGGCGAAACAGCCGCGGGAAAGGTACTCCAGCGCCGGGGATTTGGCGGAGGCGGCCGCGACGGCGCTGGGCGGCACGGCGGCCGCGGCGGCCAGCACGGCCGTCACGCGGACGAGTCCGGGCGCGGCGGAATCCGCGACGGAATCGACGCTGCCGGGGTCGAATACCTGGTGGCAGTCCTCCGAGGCGGGGCGCTCCGAGCGGCAGCCGCTGGCACAGGGGGCGCAGCACTCGGGGCCGCGACCAAGCGCGGCGGAGGCGCAGCGTTCCGGCTCACAGCCCGTGGCGTCCGAGGCGAATCACCTTGGTGTGCCGTCGGATTCGTCGGCGCACAACAGCCGCGAGGGTTCTGGGCCGCGGCTGACCGGGCAGCCGCCCGACACCGGGCACACCGCGGGCGAGCGGAATTCGGTGCGGTCCCAGCACATTCGGCGGGCCGTGAGCGTGCTGGCTGTTCTGGCCTTGGTGGCGGGATCGCTGGGGTTCGCGGGCTGGGCGTGGACGCAGCGGGAGAGTTCGGGGACGGCCACGGCGAATGCCTCCGCGCCGCGGGGGGCCGATATCGCCTTGCTGTCCATGGTCAATTCCGTTGGCTACAAGCGCGCCAACTGCAATCACCTCGACGGCGACGCGACCACGACCGCACTGCTGTCCTGTTCGGCGAAGCCGTCGACGAGCACGCCGATGGCGCAATTCCGCAGCTTCGCCAGCGTGGACGATCTGCGATCGTTCTACACCGCGGTGCTCGAGTCCTTCCGCAGCGACGGATGTGCGGGCAGCGAATCCGGCCGCGACTCCGGCTCGGTGGTCGACGGCAAGGAGGTCGGCCGCAAGGCCTGTTACGACGACTTGACCAGGAGTCCGACGAATCCGAGTCCCGTACTGGTACTCACCAACGAGGCATCGCTGGCACTGGCGATCTACATCTGGGAAGACCCGACCGAGAAGCCCTTGCGCGACCATGCCGCCACATACGATCGGAACTGGCAATTCGCGGCCCCGGGGAAGGGGCGCGACCCGGATTACTTCACCGAGGCCGATCGCGCCCTGCTCGCACATCTCGGCACTTCGTACACCGCCGACACGTGCTCACACTACGACCCTCCCCCGGGCGGAACGGCGAATACGGTGTTGGACTGCGGCGCACCGGTCGGCGCACCCGGCGTCAGCTTCTTCGGATTCCCCGAACGACGTCTGGCGACCGGCACCTACCAGGCGCTGCTCGGCCAGTTTCGCGGCCGGGTCTGTGGCGGCGGCACCGCCGCCGATGAGGTCTGGCGCAAGGGCGGAGTGCCGGTCGGACGCTACTTCTGCTACATCGACAGCAGCCTCGACCCGGATCGCGACTGCCTGATGGCGGTGAACGACGAGTACATGACGACGGTTGGCGTCTGCGCGCTGCCTCCCGATTCTCCGGAGCCCGGACCGAAGACGGAGACCGAACTGCTGGCCTGGTTCCAGGAACGGTTCGGTACGGAATAGCTCGCGAGTCAGGCAGTTACGACCATCCGCTGGCCACTACGCGTTGTCGCGCTCGGGTAGTTCCGAAAGGAATTTCCCTACCCGGGTGGCGATTTCCTCGGGGGCCTCGCCATTGATGGCGTGTGAGCGTCCGGGCCACACTTCCACCTGCGCGCCGGGTAGCTGCCGCGCTCGGGCGGCGGCCTTCGCCGGATCGTGAATAATGCTCGACCCGGCGAGGATGACCAGCATTGGAGCCGTAATTGCTTGCAGCTGTTCGAGTTTCGGCTGACTCGGCGTCGGCTGCCGCTGCTGGAATTCCCGCATCGCGGTGCTGATGAGCCGGGCCTCGGGCACCGAGTCGTCGGCCCGCGCCCCACCGGAGATCCAGCCGAGCAGCTTCTGCCGCAACGCATCCGGCATCCCCGGGATGGCACTGCCCAGTGAGACGACGATCATCTTCCAGGTCACCGGCGCGAAAGTGACGGCGGGATCGAGCAATACGACCGAGGCCAATCGTGTCGGTCTGTGTATGGCGGTCTGCGTTGCGAGCCAGCCGCCGATGCTCACCCCGAGCAGGTGCACCCGGTCGAGCCCCAGCTCGCCGAGCGCCTCGTCGACCCAGCGCGCCTGATCCTCCGGCCCGGTCAGCCGTGCGCTCTGCGCGGTCGCGCCGGGTTCGCCGATGCTGTCCATGGACCACACCGTGCGATGCCGCAGCAGTCCCGGAATATTCGCCCGCCACATGGGCGTCGACGCCTGTCGGCCCGAGAGCAGCACGATCGGGTCCTCGCCGGGCGGCCCGAACCGGTAGGCGGTCACCCGCCCGAACGCGGTCCGCACCGTCCGCTCCTCCTCGACCGGCGGCAGCACCGACATCCCGTCGCGGTAGGCCGAGACGAAGTCGGACCGCCCCGCCGTGCTGCGAAAACAGCCGATGCCCTTGGGCTGCGGCGCCACCGGAGCGCTCTCCGGCAGCCGTTCGTACCCGCTCATCGATCTCCGCCCAGTCGTCGGTCCCCCACGCCCATTGTGCGCCCCGCGAACGTGTTTCCCGCACACCGGCGACCGGTTTTATCAATCAGGTAGGGACCATTTCCAGATATGGTCGAGCCGCGCCGCCACCATGGGAGGGAGCTCGACCTATGAGCACATTCGTCAAGAGCGACGACTGGGACGTATCCGCACCGCTGGGCCCGAAGTCGTTGACCTGGAAGCACTTCGGCGACATCCGCTCGATGCTCATGCTCGGCCGGGCGGGAACCCTGCAGAACATGCACCCGGTGCTCGACGCGGCGTTGCGGGAGCATTCGAATTTCTTCGACAATCCGATGGACCGGTTCGACCGCTCCATCAAGCCGATTCACGCCATGATCTACGAACCCCGGCCGGTGGAGAACGCGGGCGTCGTGCGAGATTTCCACAAGCCGATCAAAGGCGTCGACGCGCAGGGCAACCGCTATCACGCCCTCGATCCGGACGTGTTCTGGTGGACACATGTGACCTTCTACGAATCGATCATCGCCACTCAGGAGTTCTTCGGCACGCCGCTGAGCGAGGACGAGAAGCGCCAAATCGTGGCGGAGGGTTTGACGTGGTGGCGGCTCTACGGCATGAGCGAGCGCCCCGCCTTCGGCGATTACGAGAGCTATCAACGGTATTGGGCGCACACGCTGCGAGAGTCGCTGGGCTCCAACAAGACCACCGACTTCGCCGCGAACATCCACCGGGAGAAGGTGCCGCCCCCGCCGGGCGTTCCGGACGCCGTCTGGCGGCTGGTGCGCTATCCGATCATGGGTATCGGCGTGTGGATCTCCAACGCGACCATGCCGCCCGAGGCGCGAGAGATATTGGGCTGGCGGTGGACTCGCCTCGACCAGGCCGCTTTCGAGGTGTTCCGCCGCACGGTGCGCACGGCCTGGCAGATCGCGCCGAAACGGCTGCGCTACATCCCGGATTCGTGGGCCGGAATGCGGCGCTACCGCACCGATCCGGCCGCCTACGAGGTCAGCGCTTCGGCATGAGAGTGGGGCCGGGCTCCCTCCGCAGCGGGGAGCCCGGCCCCGATCGGCGCACCGGTGTGGGCGGTGAGCCGAGATCGTGTCCCCGTCTCGGGGAGTCAGTGGCCGTGGCGGACGGAATCCACGGCCTGGGCCAGCAGGTCGAGCCCGAGGGTGAGCTCGTCGTCGGTAATGGTCAGGGGTGGAAGCAATTTCACCACTTCGTCGTCGCTTCCGGAAGTCTCCACCAGCAGACCGAGTTCGAAGGCCACCCGCGCCACCTTGGCCGCCTGTGAGGCATCGTCGAAGACCAGCCCGTGGACCAGACCTCTTCCGCGCGTGGACATTCCGCCGAAATGATCGACCAGCGCGGTGAGGCTGGCGCGCACGCGCTCACCCTTGGCCAGGGTGGCGGCGACCAGGCGATCATCGGACCAGTAGTGCCGCAATGCCGCCTCGGCGGTGACGAAGGCGGCATTGTTGCCGCGGAAGGTGCCATTGTGCTCACCCGGCGTCCACTGGTCGAGTTCACGCTTCATCAGTACCAGCGCCATCGGAAGGCCGTACCCGCCAATGGATTTCGAGAGCGTGACGATATCGGGGGTGATTCCGGCGACCTCGAAGGAGAAGAACGGCCCGGTGCGCCCGCACCCCATCTGCACATCGTCGACAATGAGCAGAATCCCGCGATCGGCACACAGCGTGGCGAGCTGGCGCAGCCATTCGGCGCGAGCCACATTCACCCCGCCCTCGCCCTGCACGGTCTCCACGATCACCGCGGCGGGCCGGTCCACCCCGGACGAGCTGTCGTCCAGAGCGCGCCGCATCCACACCAGATCGTCGGCCACGCCGAAATATCCGTCATAGGGCATCGGCATGGCGTGCACCAGGGGCACGCCCGCACCCGCGCGCTTGGCGGCATTGCCTGTGACCGACAGCGCGCCCAGGCTCATACCGTGAAAGGCGTTGGTGAAATTCAGCACCGTGGTGCGCCCGGTCACCTTGCGCGCCAATTTCAGGGCCGCCTCGACCGCATTGGCTCCGGTCGGCCCCGGAAACTGCACCTTGTAATCCAGGCCGCGCGGCTCGAACACCAACTCTCCCATGGTCTCCAGCAGTGCGCGCTTGGCGACCGTGGACATATCGAGACCATGGGTGAGTCCGTCGCCGACCAGATAGTCGATGAGCGCCCGCTTCAGCACCGGATTGTTGTGCCCGTAATTGAGCGCACCGGCCCCCGCGAAGAAATCCAGGTACTCCTTGCCGTCCTCATCGGTGAGCCGGGCTCCGCGCGCGGTGGCGAAGACCGTCGGCCAGGACCGGCAGTAGCCACGCACATTGGATTCGAGCGTTTCGAAAACGGTCGTCTCGGTGGTGGTCATCGGCGGTCCTAGCGTTCGCAGGAAAGTGAAACGCTGATGTTTCTACCACCGGAGGCGGGTCTCCCGGATCGTTTTCGCCGAAACCCGCGGGACCGCGACGGTACCGCACGACAGGAAACGAATTGCCCCGTCCGCGCGCTCGCCGTAGTGTCAATCTCTTGTGCGCGCCGACGTGGGGGTCTACTGGCAGCTGGTCCGGGCGGGGTTCCGCCGACAGTCGTACTACCGATTGGCCATGGTCGCGGGCCTGGTCACCAATGTCGTCTTCGGCTTCGTGCGGGCCGCGGTGCTGACGGCGGCGGTCGCCAGCGGCAGCCATTTCGGCGGGTACGACCACGGCACCATCGGCGCGTATACCTGGCTTTCCCAGGGACTGCTCGGCTCGATCGCCTTCTGGGGCGTGCCGACCATCGTGGAGCGCATCCGCACCGGCGATGTGGCCATCGACTTCCTGCGGCCCATCGACATGCAGTGGGCGCACCTGTCGGAGTACATGGGGCGCGCCGTGTACGCGCTGCTGCCGCGCGGCCTGCCGAGCGTGGCCGTGGGCGCGCTCACCTTCGGGCTCGCGGTGCCCTCCACGGTCGGCCCCTACGTGCTCGGCGCGATCAGCCTGGTCCTGGCCATGGCCGTGTCGTTCCTGTCCATGTTCGCCGTGTGCCTGGCCGGTTTCTGGATGGTGGAGACGCGCGGGCTGCGGGCGCTGCACATGATCTGCGGGACCTTCCTGGCCGGGCTGTTCGCGCCGGTGCACCTGTTCCCCGAGTGGCTGCGCGTCCTCGCCTACTGCACGCCGTTCCCGTCCATGATGCAGTGGCCGATCGATGTGCTCTCCGGCCGCACCACCGGCTGGCCCGCCGTGGGACTCGTTGCGGCCCAGCTATTCTGGTTTGTGGCCCTGGTGGTCGTCGGGCAGCTGGTCTTGCGTGCCGGGCGGCGCAAACTGGAGGTGCAGGGTGGTTGAGACGCCGACCCGGCCCACGGCGGCGCGGCCTCGCTCCCGGCTCGCACCGTATCGGGCGGTCATCTCCTCGCGCATGCGGGCACAGCGCTCCTATCCGCTGTCCTTCGCGACGGATCTGTTCAGCGCCTTCCTCATCGGTCTCGTCGAATTCGCCGAGATGTACGTCATTTTCAACAATGTGCCGCAGTTGGGCGGGCTGAATCTGACCGCCATGCTGTTGCTGTTCGGCATGAGCAATACCTGCTTCACCATCGCGGATATGTTGGTGGGACATGTCGATACGCTGCCCACCTATATCCGGATGGGGCAGTTGGACGCCTTCTATCTCCGGCCGCAGCCATTGCTGCTGCAATTGGCCATCAGCGATATTCAGCTGCGCCGGGTGGCGCGCATAGCGGTGGCCGCCGTCGTGCTCGGATTCGGCGTGGCGCGCAACGACATCGACTGGACGCCAGCGCATCTCGTACTCTTCGCGGTCACCCTGCTCTCCGGTATCGCGATATTCGCCGGACTGTTCATCTGCGCGGCCGGATTGCAGTTCTTCCTCATCGACGGAGCCGAGCTGACCAATGCCTTCACCTACGGCGGGTCCTACGCGTCGATGCAACCGACCTCGGTGTTCCCGACACCGATGAAACTCGTATTCGGATTCCTTGTGCCCGTGGCCTTCACGTCCTACCTGCCCGCGATCGCGCTGCTCGGGCTGCCGGGTCCGGCGCTGCTGCCGTCCTGGCTGGCGTGGGCGTCGCCGCTGGCGGCACTGTGGGTGTGGGTGGCGGCCCTGTGGTTGTGGCGGGCGGGCACCAGGCACTATCAGGGAGGCGGCGGATGACCGGGATCATCGATATCCAGGAGCTGACACGCACTTTCGTGCTGCGTCCCAAACAGGGGCGCTGGCGACGCGGCCGCGAGGTGCTGACGGCGGTGGACGCCATGACTTTTCGCGTGGAGCGCGGAGCGGCGGTGGGCTACATCGGCGCGAACGGCGCGGGAAAGTCCACCACCATCAAGATGCTCACCGGAATCCTGGTGCCGACCTCGGGCACGGTGCGCACCTGCGGGCTCGATCCGGTTCGGCAGCGCCGGGAATTGGCGAGCCGGATCGGGGTGGTGTTCGGGCAGCGTTCGCAGCTGTGGTGGGATCTGCCGCTGCGCGAATCGTTTTCGATTCTGGCGGCCATTCACCGGCTCGACGAGCACACCGCCGAGCATCGCATGCGCGAACTGGTGGAGCAGTTGGAGATGGGCGAAACCCTCGACACCCCGGTGCGGCAGCTGTCGCTGGGGCAGCGCATGCGCGCGGAACTCGCCGCGGCCCTGTTGCACTCGCCCGAGCTGGTGATTCTCGACGAGCCCACCATCGGCCTGGATGTGCTGTCCAAACAGCGGTTGCGGGAATTCCTGCGCTACGAGCGCACCCAGCGCGGCACCACGCTGCTGCTCACCACCCACGATATGGGCGATATCGAGCGGCTGTGCGAACGGGTGCTGGTGGTGGATCGCGGCAGCCTGGTCTACGACGGATCGCTGACCGGATTGGCCGCCACCGTCGGCGCGCAACGCGTGCTCACGGTGGATCTGGCCGAGCCGACCGCCGATCTCACCGATCTGCCCGGCGCCAAACTCCTCGACAGCGAGGGGGCGGGCATGCGGCAGCGCCTGGCCTTCGACAGCGAGAACACCACGGCCGCGCAACTGCTCGCGGCGATTTCGGCGCGCGCGCAGGTGCGCGATCTCTCGCTGGAGGAACCCGATATCGAGGATGTGGTGCGGCGGATCTACGAATCCGCCACCGGTCCGCTGCGGTGAGGCGATGGACACACGATTGTTTCGTGTCCGACTCCTGACGCACATCCCCTCGGTGATGATTGTGGGTGCATTCGTAATAGCCGACGCCCGCAAGCAGTTTCACGCGCCACAAAGTTCTCGCCCCGATTGCGGAGCACGCACCCCTATGACACGTTGCTGATAATTCTCCGTGAGTGCGGCGCGCGTGGGCACCATGGCCGATTCATCAGGAGTCATGCAGTGAATATCCGCAAAGCCTTGCTGTTGCCGAGAGGTAACGTAAAGCTCACGCCGCCAGCGGGATTGCTGCGCCCGCGCACCATTCGGGCGCGACTGCGGCGCATTCTGTTGGTATCGGTGGCCTGTGCGCTGGCGCTGCTGGCCGTGATCATCGCCGGTGAGGTGGGGCGCTATCGTGATACCGGGGCGACCGTGCGGGCGGTGTCGCTGGCATTGGCGGTCCAGGATCTGGTGCACGAGACGCAGCGCGAGCGCGGGCTCACCAATGGCCTACTGGGCGGGGACGATTCGCTGTGGGCGGTGGTGGAGGATCAGCGCACCGCCACCGACGCGGCGCTGGTGGCCCTGGATCGGGCACTGGCCGATGATCCGGCCGGGGCCGACGAGGTGCGCGCGGCACTCGGCCAAGTGGCGGGATTGAGCGCCACCCGGGCCGAGGTGGATGCCCGGCGGGTGGACCGGTCGGCGGCCTTCCAGTTCTACAGCGGCGCGATCGCGGCCCTGAACCATGCGCGCCCGGGTGTGGATCTGGCTCGGGACACCGTGCTGTGGAGGGGATTACAGGCGCTCTACGCCCTCGGTGCGGCCAAGGAGTACACCGCGCAGGAACGCGGGTTCCTCAACGGCGTCTTCGCCGCCGGTGGATTCGGGCAGGGCGAATATGTGCGATTCCTCGATATTCGCGCCGCCAAGCAGGCCGCCGTCACCGCCTTCGAACGCGATGCCACCCAGGCGCAGCGCGGCTCGCTGACCTCGGCCATGCGGTCGGAGGAGGCGGTGAAAGCCGGTGCCGCCGAAGCGATCGCGATCGGCTCCACGGCGGGCCCGCTCGTCGAGCCGGTGGCCGCGGCGGACTGGTGGCGGCACATGACCACGGTGATCGACGCCGAGCGCGGGGTGCAGCAGGCCGTGGGCGACGAGATCCGCTCTCGCGCCGAGCAATTGCGGGATCGCGCGACCCTGGTGCTCGCGGCGTATCTGTTGGCGGCGCTCCTGGCCATCGCGGTGCAAGTCGCCTTGGTGGTGGCCTCCGTGCGTGCCATCACACGGCCGTTGGCGCGACTGGCGGCCGAGGCCGACGATGTGGCCACGCGTCGTCTGCCCGGTCTCATCGCGGCCTGGCGCGGCAATGACGGCGTGGATCCGCCGCCCCCGGAGCCGGTGGGGTTGGATGACCGTGCCGGAAGCGAAATCGCCTCGGTGGCACAGGCTTTCGACCGCGTTCAGACAACGGCCTACGAACTGGCCTCGGATCAGGCGCTGCTGCGGCGCAATACCACCGAATCGCTGGCGAATCTGGCGCGGCGCAATCAGAATCTGGTACGCCGTCAGCTCGGGCTGATCAGCGAATTCGAGCGCGAGGAGCTCGACCCCAAGGCCCTGGGCAATCTGTTCGAGCTCGACCACCTCGCCACGCGCATGCGGCGCAATGCCGAAAGCCTGCTGGTGCTCATCGGCGAATCCAGCCCGCGCCGGTGGTCGGAGCCGATTCCACTCGGCGATGTGATTCGCGCGGGACTCTCCGAGGTCGACGACTACCGGCGCGTGGTGCTGCGGCGGGTGGACGATATCGCCGTCAGCGGGACCGCGGTGAGCGAGCTCGCGCATATGCTGGCCGAACTCATCGAGAACGGATTGTCGTTCTCCCCACCGGATCTCGAGGTCGAGGTGTACGGCCGCCGCGTCGGCCAGCGCTACCTGATCGCCATTGTCGACCACGGCGTCGGCATGGCCCCGGACCATCTCGCCATCGCCAATGCCCGCCTGCGCGGCGAGGCCGACTTCCTGGTCGCGCCCACCCGCTTCCTCGGCCACTACGTGGTGGGCCGACTGGCCAGACGGCTCGGCGTCGAGGTGGAGCTCGCCGCCTCACCGGTGAGCGGCGTGGTCGCGCGCATGCTGCTGCCGGAGAACCTGATTTCGACGACCGATGGACCAGTTCTAGGCTCGAAACCCGCTGCGGCCCAACAACCCGCGCTGCCCGAGGCCGGTTCCCCTGCCGGGCGGCACCGGCAGGCGCGGCTCGGCGGTGCGGGCGTCTCGAACTCCATCCCGTCGACCACGGCCCCCGACAGCGCGAATCCCCCTGGCGCGCAAGGTGGATCTCACAGCGGCGACATCGCATCCGGTGTAGAGGTGCAACGTACGCGAAACGGGCTTGTCAAGCGCAGCAGGAAGACTCGTGACCATGCCGGTGTGACGCCCGGGGCCACCCGTCCCGCGCCCAGCCGACAGCCCACGGCACCGCCGCCGGAACGCTCCCCCGAACAGGTGCGCGGCATGTTGGCCGGATTCCGCGCCGGACATCAGCGCGGGGAGCGGACCGGCTCGACCACACAGGAGAACCGCAGGTGACGACCCACTACAGCGAGACCGATCCGCATACCTTCAACTGGCTGCTGGCCGACTTCGTGCGCACCACCTCCGGCGTGCGCGATGCCGTCGCGGTCTCCTCCGACGGGCTGCTCACGGCCATGTCCGCGGGCCTGGACCGCACCGGCGCGGACCGGCTCGCGGCCATTGTCTCCGGACTCAGTAGTCTGAGCCGAAGTGCTTCCCGCAGTTACGATTTCGACGGTCTGCGGCTCATCATGATCGAGATGGACCGTGGCTTCCTGCTGGTCTCCGCGGTCTCCGACGGCAGCTGCATCGGCGTCATCGCCGAGAGCGACGCCGACGTGGGCCTGGTCGGCTACCAGATGGCGGTGCTGGCCGATCGCGCCGGAAATCTGCTCACCCCGGCGCTCGTCTCCGAATTACGCGAATCGCTGGCGCGATGAACCACCGGCTCCCGGCCGACCACGACCCCGTGGTGCGCCCGTTCATGATGACCTCCGGCCGCACCACCCCGCTGGTCGACGGCCTGCGTCTGGAAACCCTGGTGCACGCCGCACCCGCCGCGCTCTCGGCCCCGCTGCGCTTCGAACTCGAACGCGTGGTGCGGCTGTGCCAGCAGCCCCACTCCATCGCCGAAATCGGCGCGGCCCTGCGGGTTCCGGTCGGGGTGGCGCGCGTACTGGTCAGCGATCTGGTGAGCGCGGGCCAGGTGTCGGTGCGCGCGGCCGACGAACTCTCCACCGCCGCCATCGAAAGGATTCGCGATCTTGTCCGGGCACTCTGACCGCACACCGCACCCGCAGCCCCTCGCCTCGTCGGTGAAAATGGTGGTCAGCGGCGGATTCGGCGTCGGCAAAACCACCTTCATCGGGGCCATCTCCGAAATCGAGCCGCTCGCCACCGAGGCGGCCATGACCGAGGTGTCGGTGGGCGTCGACGATCCGGGCCGCAGCGGAAAGACCACCACCACGGTGGCGCTGGACTTCGGCCGCATCACCCTGGACCGGTCCCTGGTGCTGTACCTGTTCGGCACGCCCGGGCAGGAACGGTTCGAATTCCTCTGGGACGACCTGCTCGACGGCGCGCTGGGCGCGGTGGTGCTGGTGGACACCGAGCGCGTCGAGGACTGCTATCCGGTGCTCGACTTCCTGGAGCGACGCGGCGTGCCATTCGTCGTGGCGGTCAATCGATTCGACACCGGGGCGCACTTCGATCTGGCGGAGGTGCGCGAGGCCCTCGATATCGATCCGGCCATTCATCTCATGGATTGCGATGCGCGCGACCGGGAATCGGTGAAACTGGTATTGGTGGCGCTGCTGGAACAGGTGCTGCTACGAAAAACCGCCCCGGATGCCATACATCCGGGGCGGAAGCCCGAAAACCCTTCGCGGCCGGGATCAGCCGCCGAAGGAACCCGTGAAGAGGGTGTTCAAGATGCCGCTCAGCGCAGCCGAACCGGTGCTGAACAGGCCGTTGAGGGCAGCGCTACCAGTGTCGATGATAACCGGAATCATGGTTTCAACCTCTCTGTTGTGTGACGCCCCCGGAAGGAATTTCCCTCCGACGACGTGACCGACTCTGCCGAGGCTCCCTGATAGGGCACTGGTCGGTTGCTGAGAGGTTGCTTAGAGGGGGTATGGCAAGTGTCACCGTAACGAAAGCCGTTGTGCGGCTATCGCGGCGGCTGCGCTCCGGCCGAGTAGAGACTCACCTCGCCGTCCTCCCCGAGAAAGGCGTTGACCAGCATCGTTCCGCTGGAATGCAATTCGTCGGGCTCCGGCGCGGCGGTGGTGATGGAGATCTGCGGGATCGACGCCCAGTTGACGACGTAGCGCTCCGGCGGGCCGTCGTCATTGGATAGGTGCGCGAGCCGGAACACCGATATCGTCCGGCGAACCATGAGCGTGCGCACGACTTCCGCGATTCGCTCCGGGTCTTCCAGCGCGAACATGAAACCGAAGGTCAGTTCCGGTGAGGACACGTATGCGGGCACGAATATCCAGGCTATCGGACCGGGCCCCGCGAGCGAGTCGCCACGCCCGGTCCGATTGCCACCGGTGCGCCCTCGATCTCGCCGCGTGCGGCCGCCGCGGGCCCTCCGACCCGGGTACAGGTGTCGATCCGACTCGAAACGCACCCCCCGTGTGACCGGACTGTAATGGTCTATAACGATTTTCCGGCAGCTTCGGCGAATCGCGCGCCCGCCGGTTGCGCGTCCTGGGGTATCGCGCCAACCTGAATATGTCCCGTATTTCGGACAGTCTCCCCATCGCATCGTCGCGGATTTCCCGGTTTCTTCACCGTGTCGCTGATTGGTGGGCTGTGCGTCCCGACGTACGGGACTGCGCCGGAGCCGAGGGGAGCCCCTCCCCGAAACCCCCTCGGCCCTGGCGCATCCATGCCGAAACAGTCGAGGGTGGGAAATATGGCAACCGACTACAGAGCTGCGGGTTTCGGGGCCGAACTGCCGATGTCCGGGGCCCAGCTTCCCTCGCCCGCCACGCTGCTGCGCGCCTTCCGCGAACCCGTACTCGCCGACCGGGTCGACCGGGAGGTCCTCGATGCCGCCCACGAGCTGGTGCTGTGCCATGAGCGCCGCCTGCACGCCAAACAGTCCGCGCACGCCAACCCGGTGTCGCCGGGCCGCGTGGCGCAGTGCAGTCAGGCGATGGAGCGGATCGACGCCCGTCGCGCCGAACTCGTCGACCGCATCGACGATTGGGTGGCCGCCCATATCGCGCACCGCAGCGGAGCCTCGCTGCACACCGAGACGCTCGGCGCGGTGATCGATCGAATGGCCGCGAAATGGGTTGCGGCACAACAGGCTTTGGGAATGCCGCCGAGATCGGCACGGGCCGGGGGCAAGAACGGCGAGGGCCGGGCCCGCAGGCATACCGGGCCGCATCGCGGTGAGGGTCCGCCCAATCGCGGCGAGGACGAGATGTCTTGGCGCGCTGCCGAAGACGCGCGCCGCCGGGCCGAGGAGGCCGCACCGCGCACGAGCGAGACCAACGGGCACGGCGTCGACCGCGAGGCGCATCTGCAGTGGTACCGGCTGGCCGAATTGGCCGACGGCTACCGGGATCTCATCACCGAGGTGGCCCAGCACCGGCGGCGGCTGCCGGTGTGGTGACCCGCGCAGCGCGCTGGGCGGTACCCCGAAGGAGTACCGCCCGGCTGCTACGGCGTCAGTACGGTCGGCGCGGCTCCACCACGACCTCGGCGTCAATGAACTCCGCCGCTGTCGCTGGCCGCTCCGGCACCGAATCTTCCTGCGGCGCCGCGGGTTCCGATACCTCGTCGAGATCCGCCTCGGATTCGGCGGCGCGCTGGGCGGCGGCGTCGGCAGCCGCGGCGGCCGCCGCTTCCCGCATCTCGATGGCGTCGGTGATCCAATCCCCGATCTCGCGGGTCACCTCGGCGACGGTGCCGGTGATGATGTTCGCGATATTGCCGACATGCTTCGCGCCCGAGGCCGTCAGCTCCTGGATCAGATCCTTGTTGCTCTCGAATTTTCCGATCATCTATACGCCCACTTCGCTCGGCTTCCCCCGACGCATGACGATAACACCTGGCTGGGACGATTTCCCGACGAGGAACGGGGGCAGGGCCAGCTTGAACAGCTTGCCCCAGACCGAGCCGATCTGCTTGCTGAAGCGGCCGGTGTTGTAGGGCAGGCCGTACTTCTCGCACAGCGCCTTCACCTGCGGCGCGATCTCCGGGTAGCGGTTGGCGGGGATATCCGGGAACAGGTGGTGCTCGATCTGGTGCGAGAGGTTGCCGGACATGATGTGGAACAGCGGGGTGCCGGTGATGTTGGCCGAGCCCAGCATCTGGCGCACGTACCACTCGCCCTGGGTCTCCTCGGCGCACTCCTCCTCGGTGAACGTCTGTACGCCGGTCGGGAAGTGACCGCAGAAGATGATGGAGAAGGTCCACAGATTGCGGACGATATTGGCGGTGAAGTTACCGGCCAGGGTGGAGGCGAACAGCGGGCCGGTCAGCAGCGGGAAGACCACGTAGTCCTTGAGGACCTGACGTCCGGCCTTCTTGGACTGGCCCTTGACCAGCGCCTTGATCTCCGACCACTTGCGCTTGCCCCGGACGATGTTCTCCACCTCCAGGTCGTGGCCCATGACGCCCCACTCGAAGGCGACCATGAGGATGAAGGCGTAGAGCGGGTTGCCCAGGCGCAGCGGGTTCCAGGGCTGGTCCTCGTCCACGCGCAGGATGCCGTAGCCGATATCGCGGTCCTTGCCGTGGATATTGGTGTAGGTGTGGTGCATGTAGTTGTGCGAGTGCCGCCACTGGTCGGCAGGGCAGACCGTATCCCATTCGAAGACACGGGAATTCAGGCCCGGTTCACGCATCCAGTCCCACTGGCCGTGCATGACGTTGTGGCCGATCTCCATATTGTCGAGGATCTTGGAGATGCTCAGCGAGGCCACGCCCGCCAGCCAGAACGGGGGCAGGAAGCCGAGATACATGAGCCCGCGGCCCGCGATCTCGAAGCCGCGCTGGGCCTTGATGATCTTGTAGATGTATTCGCGGTCGCGGTCGCCGAGGTCGGCGACGATACGGGCGCGCAGTTCGTCGAGTTCGCGGCCGATCTCCTCGACCTGCTCGGCGGACAGTACGAGCGGCCCGTCCTTGGTTTCGGTCAGAATCGCCATGATGATTCCCTCCTGATTCAGATGGCGATATCGACGTCCCCGACGGGGGCGTTGATACAGAGCTGGATGGGCTGATCCGGATCGTTGTCGATTTCGCCGGTTTTGAGATTGCGGGTGCAGCCGCTGCGCTTGACCGCGGTGCAGGTGAAGCAGATACCCATGCGGCAGCCGTATTCCGGTGTGATACCGGCGTTTTCAGCCTGCTCGAGCAGGGTCTCGCCGGAGTTGGCGGCGGTGATGCCGCTGCCGGAGAAGGTGATGTCGCCCTCGGCGGCCTCGGTGTCGGCCGGGGCGAGGCTGAGCGTGAACTCCTCGCTGTGCAGCCGGTCGCCCAGCTGCTCGGCCTCGTAGGCGGTGCGCACGGCGCTCATGAGCCCGGGCGGACCGCACAGGTAGGTCTGCGCGGTGGCGAACCACGGCGCGAACCGTTCCAGCTGGTCGTAGGAGAAGCGATCGTCGGCATCGCGCTCGGGATAGAGCAGTTCGATGCGGAAATTGGTGTGCTGCATGGCGATCGCCTCGAGCTCCGCGCGGTGCGGGACCATTTCCGGCGAACGGTTGTAATGCAGGAACACCACCTTTCCGGCGAAGCTCTCGGCGGCCAGGGTGCGCAGCATGGACAGCACCGGGGTGATGCCGCTGCCGCCGCTGATGAGCACGATCTTGTCCGGGCGCGGTTCGGGCAGGTGGAAAACGCCCGCGGCCGGGGCCAGGTCCACCACCATGCCGGGGATGGCGTGGGCGTTGAGGTATTGGGAGACAAGGCCGTTCGGGTGCGCCTTGACGGTGAGCTCGATATGCCGATCGCGGCGGCCCTGGGTATTGACCGGCGAATAGCAGCGGGTGTGGCGCACACCGTCGATGACCACGCCGATCTGCACGTACTGGCCCGCGAGGTGCCCGGCCCACTGTCGGGTGGGGCGCAGGGTGAGCGTCACCGAACCCTCGGCGCTGCCGGGGGCCGGGTGGCGGCGGACATGGGTGATCTCGGCGCGCATATCGCGCAGGGTCAGCGTCGGGCGCACCAGCTCCAGGTAGCGGTCCAGCGGGTGCGGGCTGGTGAGTGTCTGCACGAGGTCGAGTAGTCCAACCATGCGGGCCTCCTGTCGCGTAACCGAAATCGCTCGGCACGCCCCGTCGTTCTCGGGTGCACCGAGTCCGTACCCATACCACTGTACTTTCGGTGCACATCTGTACACTGAGTTAGTGTGCCGGGTACCCACCTCATAGTTCAACCTGCGCTTCGTGTGACGCACACGACATCTTGTGAAGGGACCGAATGTGAACGCATGTATGCTCATCGACGTGAGCGAGCAGGCAGCAACCCGAGTCGAGCGCAAGGAACGCACCCGCGCCGCCCTCCTGGAAGGCACCCTCGCCCTAGCCGCCGATCGCGGTTTCGCCGCCTTGAGCCTGCGCGAGATAGCCCGTTCCGCGGGCATCGTCCCCACGGCCTTCTACCGCCACTTCTCCTCCCTCGACGAGTTGGGCGCCACGTTGGTGGCCCAGGGCGTCCGCGAATTGCGCTTGGCCCTGCGGGAATTGCGCCGAACCCCGGATGCCCGCCTGGCCGAAACGGTCCGCTTCGTCTTCGCCCAGGTAGCCAGCAAACACGACCTCTACGGCTTCCTGATCCGCGAACGCCACGGCGGCTCCGCCGCCCTACGCTCCGCGATCTCCGTAGAAATGCAACTCATAGTCCGTGAACTGGTAGTAGACCTCTCCCGAGTCCGCACCCTCGACGCCTGGTCCCCCGACGACCTGGAACTAGCCGCAGACCTCATCGTCTCGACCGTCGCTGAACGCATAGCCGAATACATCCCCGCCGAAACCCGAGACCGCCCCCGCATAGTCGACAACGCCATCCGCCAAGTCCGCCTCATCTCCCTCGGCATGGGCGCCTGGCGGCCCTGAGCTGCTCCCGAAACCGCCTGCCGGACGCGACGCTCGGTCAGGATTGGGGCTTCGTCATGTCCACCGGGGTTTTTTGGGGTGGTTGGACGGGGAGGAGGGCTAGGAGGCCTGCGGTCAGGACTAGGAGGAGGCCTATTATGCCTGCTCGGTCTGTGGCGAAGAGCCAGGCGAAGAGGCCGAAAAGGGCGGGGGCCAGGAAGGATACGGCTCGGCCGGTGGTGGTGTAGAGGCCGAAGGTTTGGCCTTCTCGGCCGGGTGGGGCGAGGCGGGCGAGGAAGGAGCGGGAGGAGGCTTGGGCGGGGCCTACGAAGACGGTGAGGGCCAGGCCGAAGATCCAGAACATGAGGGGGCCGGAGACGGCCAGGAGGATGATGCCGCAGACGATCATCGAGATGAGGGAGGCGATGATCACGCGTTTGGGGCCGATGCGGTCGTCGAAGCGGCCCGCGATGATCGCGCCAAGGGCGGCAACGACATTGGCGGCGACGCCGAAGAGCAGAACGTCGTCCTCGGCGATGTCGTAGACGCGGACGGCCAGGACCGCGCCGAAGGTGAACACGCCCGCGAGGCCGTCGCGGAAGACGGCGCTGGCGAGGAGGAAGTAGACGGTGCGGCGGTCGGCGTTCCACAGGTCGCGCAGGTCGCGCCAGAGGATGCGGTAGGACGTGGTGAGGGCACGCCACCAGCCCAGCGCGGCCGGACCGCCCGCGGGTTTCAGGGGTACCGCCGCACCGGGATCGGCTGTGGTGCGCGGTAATTCGGGGACGGCGAAGAGTACGGGGAGGGCGAAGGCGGCGAACCAGACCGCGGCCAGGACCGCTACCAGGCGGATGTTGAGGCCCTCGTCGGTGGGAATGCCGAAGAGGCCGCGGAAGTCGCCGTCCCCGCTGATGAAGCCGAAATAGCAGATGAGCAGCAGGAAGATGCCGCCGAAATAGCCCATGGCCCAACCGAATCCGGAGACACGGCCGACGGTGGCGGGTGTGGAGACCTGGCGGAGCATGGCGTTGTAGGGGACGTTCGCCAATTCGAAGAAGGCGGAGCCGAGCGCCAACAGCACCAGGCCCAGCCAGAGATAGTGGTAGTCGGCCTGCACGAAGAACATGGCCGTCATCGAGAGAATCGTCAAGCCGGTCAGAACCGCAAGGGAGAGTTTACGTTTGGCCGTCGCGTCGAACCATTGACCGCTGACTGGCGCGGTGAGCGCGACCACCAGTCCCGCCGCCGCCAGCGCCCAGCCCAACCAGGCGCTCGCCGAGATCTCACCGGGCAGATCCTCGCCGACCTTGTCGGTGAGGTACACCGAGAACACGAAGGTGAGGATCACGGCATTGAAAGCCGAAGAGCCCCAATCCCAGAAACTCCACGCGACCACCTGCCCCCGCGCACTGGCCTGCCCGATCGTCGCCTGCCCGGAAACCTCCGCCATCTGCGCAGAGTATGCGACGCCCGCACCTACCACCAGAAAACACGCCACCCGACCGGTCCTGACCAGGGATCACCCCTCGGCATCCGCGTCCACGAGCAAGGCCAGCACATTGGCCACGCCGACGGTCGGCTCACCGCCCGAGTGCTACGGCCTCCCGCGCCCGCACTTCATCCTCGGCATCGCCCCCGCGGTACCAGCGCGACGACAGGCGGACCATCACGCCCGCCTCGGGGCGTTGACATATTTCGCCGAGTTGGCATGTAGTTCGCGAATGCCGATAGCGCTCACACCAACAGCATTCGTTCACACGGTCAGGCTCGCGACGGTAGAAATTCGGACGGCAGGCAGACCCTAGGCTCGACGGGTCCGGACCATCGTCCGCTGATGCACCCGTTTGCCCTGGTAACGCAGGCCGGGGACCGCTGCCGCCTCACCGTATTCGGTGAACCCCATGCGCTCGAAGAATCGCACCGCGCGGGTGTTCTCGACCAGCGTCTGGAGATAGCAGCCGGGAGATTCCAGCGCGTCCAATCGCTGGAGCCAGTGCTTCATCAGCCCTTGCGCGGCACCGGTTCCGCGCGCCTCCGGCGCGACGTTGATGTGCAGGTGCGCGGGCCAGCGGGGGTCGCGCAGTTCGCCTGCCCGAGGCTGTCGGCGCAGGGTGCCCACCGCCATGTCGAGCATGCTGCGGGCGAAGAACCGCGCGGGTCCGCGGCGCAGGAACAGCCGATGTTCTCGTATCGCCCGTTCGAGCAGTTCGTCCTCGCCCGGGAACTCCGAGCTGTCCACGCACCCCGTCAGGTACCCGACCAGCCCGCCGTCGACCACCGCGACGAACAGCGATTCCGGTTCCAGATCCATGTAGGGATCGAGATAGATCGACGCCTCCGACTCGGGATCACCCCACAACGAGGCGGTCGGCGACCCCTCCCCCGCCCGCGCGAACAGGCCCCGCAATTCCGCACGATCGCCCTCGGTGAAGGCGCGAATCTCCATGCGGACGAATGTACCGCCGCACCACTATGCACCAAGTTGCATAGTACATAGAGTCGCAGTTATCCTCGGCGGTATGGCTCTCGAACATGCGCTCCTGGTATCGCTGACCGAGCGCGTCAGTTCGGGCTACGAACTGGCGCGCCGCTTCGACAAATCCATCGGCTTCTTCTGGAACGCCACCCACCAGCAGATCTACCGCGTCTTGAAGCGGATGGAGGAGCAGGGGTGGGTCACCGCCGAAGCCATCGCCCAGGACGGCCGACCCGACAAGAAGGTCTACACCGTCAGCGACGCCGGACGCGCCGAACTCACCCGCTGGATCGCCGAACCCACCGATATCGTGCCCATGCGCAATGAGCTCGGCGTGAAACTGCGCGCCGCCTCGCACGGCGATATCCCGGCCCTGTGCGCGGAGGTCGAGCGCCACCGCGACCAGCACGCCCAACGCCTGGAACTGTTCCGGGCGTTCGAGAAGAAGGACTTCTCCGCCCCGGAACAGCTCTCCGGCGCGGCTCTGCACCAGTACCTCGTCCTGCGCGCGGGCGTCCGCGTGGAGGAGGGGTTCGTCGACTGGTGCGACGAAGTGCTCGCCGCCCTGCGGCGCGATACCGACCCGCACGCGGCACAGCCCGGCCGCCCGCGTCCTGAGAAAGGCAGTGCTCAGCGATGAGTTCCTACCCGCACCTCTTCGAACCGCTCGACCTCGGCTTCACCACGCTGCGCAATCGCGTGGTCATGGGTTCCATGCACACCGGCCTCGAGGACCGCGCCTGGAACACCAATCGCCTGGCCGCCTACTTCGCCGAGCGCGCCAAAGGCGGTGTGGGCCTGATCATCACCGGCGGCTACGCCCCCAACCGCACCGGCTGGCTGTTGCCCTTCGGCGCGAAGATGACCAACAAGACCGAGGCCTACCGGCACCGCGCCATCACCAAGGCGGTGCACGCCGAGGGCGGCAAGATCGCCCTGCAGATCCTGCACGCGGGCCGCTACTCGTATATGCCCGGCAGCGTCTCGGCCTCCTCGATCAAGGCCCCCATCAACCCCTTCCGCCCCCGCGCCCTGTCGGGCAAGGGCGTCGAGCAGACCATCGACGATTACGCCCGCTGCGCCTACCTGGCCAAGTTCGCCGGATACGACGGCGTCGAAATCATGGGCGGTGAAGGCTATTTCATCAACCAGTTCCTGGTGCCGCGCACCAACAAGCGCAAGGACAAGTGGGGCGGCAACTCCGAGAACCGCCGCCGCATCGCCAGCGAGATCGTGCGCCGGGTGCGCGCGGCCACCGGCCCGGACTTCATCATCGTCTTCCGGCTCTCCATGGCCGATTTCGTGGAGAACGGCCAGACCTGGGACGAAATCGCCGCTGTCGCACGCGATGTCGAGGCCGCCGGTGCCACCCTCATCAATACCGATATCGGCTGGCACGAGGCCCGCGTCCCCACCATCGTGACCTCGGTCCCGCGCGCCGCCTTCGTGGAGTGGACCGCGAAAGTCAAAGACGTGGTGGACATTCCGGTGATCGCCTCCAACCGCATCAATATGCCGGAGACCGCCGAGGAGATCCTCACCCGCGGCGACGCCGACCTGATCTCCATGGCGCGCCCGCTGCTCGCCGATCCCGACTGGGTGAACAAGGCGCAGCAGGCCCGCACCGACGAGATCAATACCTGTATCGCCTGCAACCAGGCCTGCCTCGACCACGCCTTCCAGGCGAAACACGTGTCCTGCCTGTTGAATCCGCGTGCCGGACACGAGACCGAGCTGAAGCTGCTGCCGACCCGGCGCACCCGCCGCTTCGCCGTGGTCGGCGCGGGCCCGGCCGGGCTCTCGGCGGCGGTGAGCCTGGCCCAGCGCGGCCACCACGTGGACCTCTTCGAATCCGATGACAAGATCGGCGGCCAGTTCGATATCGCCCGCCGCATCCCCGGCAAGGAGGAGTTCAACGAGACCATCCGCTACTACACCCGGATGATCGAAGTCGCCGGTGTGCGTTTGCATCTCAATACCCGCGCCACCGCACAGCAGCTCATCGACGGGCGCTACGACGAGGTCATCCTGGCCACCGGCGTGAAGCCGCGCATCCCGAACATCCCCGGCGTCGACCACCCGAAGGTGCTCACCTACGCGGAGCTGGTGCGCGAGGGCAAGCCGGTCGGCAAGAAGGTCGCCGTGATCGGCGCGGGCGGTATCGGTTTCGACGTCAGCGAATTCCTCACTGTCGACGGCCATCCCAGCCTGAAGCTCGACGAGTGGAAGGAGGAGTGGGGCGTCACCGACGACGAGACCGTGCGCGGTTTCGTCACCACGCCCAAGCCCTCCCCCGCCGCCCGCGAAGTGGTGCTGCTGCAACGCAAGTCGTCGTCGTTCGGCAAGGATCTCGGCAAGACCAGCGGCTGGGTGCACCGCGCCGCCGTCAAGGCCAAGGGCGTGGAGCAGATCGGCGGCGTGAACTACGAGCGCATCGACGACCGCGGCCTGCACATCAGCTTCGGCGAGAAGCGCCAGCGCCCCCGGATCATCGAGTGCGACAACGTGATCCTGTGCGCCGGACAGGAATCCGTGCGCGAACTGGAGGAGCCGTTGCGGTCCGCGGGCGTCAAGGTGCACCTCATCGGTGGCGCGGACCTGGCCTCGGAGCTCGATGCCAAGCGCGCCATCAACCAGGGCACGCGGCTCGCGGCGGCGCTGTAATGGCGCTGCTCACCCGCCTCGGCCTGCCCGGCGACGAGCAGGCTTGGGCGGCACTGGGTTTCACGGTCCGCGACGGCGCGATGCGGGTCGGCCAGCTGACGTGCACCTTCGGCGAGGCGTCCTGGGGCTTCGACGAAACGCACGCCGAGATGAAGCTCCTGGGAGTCCCCGAATCGCCTGTAGAGGGCAGTCCCCCGGACGGCGCAGCGACGCACCCCAATGCCGTGACCAAGGTTGATCACGTCGTCTACTGGGTGCCCGACCTCGACACCGCCATCACGAATCTCACAGCGGTGCTGGGTGATCCACCCCGCCGCCGCTTCCACCCGCGCGGCCCGGACGGCCCCGAGATGGCCTTCTACCGTGTCGGCGAGGCGTTCGTCGAGGTGGTCACCTCCGGGCAGCCGGAGGCCCTCGTCGGCGTCGCCTTCCGCTCTTCGGACCTCGATGCCACCGTCGCGGCCGTGCGCGCGGCGGGCGGCCCCATCGGCGATCCCAAACCCGCCGTCCAGGGCGGCCGCATCGCCAGCGTGTGGCACGGCCATACCGATTGGGGTATCGCCTTCATGGAAGCGCCCGCGCGCTGACCCGCGCGGCTCTGTAGGCTCGCCAAGCGTGAGCCTGCCTGCACCCACCGCCGACAACCGTGCCGTCGTCACCGGATCCTCCTCCGGTATCGGAACCGCCCTGGCCGAGGAGCTCGCCTCGCGCGGTTACTCCCTCATCCTCGTCGCCCGGCGCGAGGAGCTGCTGAACCAGCTGGCGCAGCGGCTCAGCGAGAAGTACGGCGTCATCGCCGAGGTGCGGGCCGTGGACCTGTCCGACCGCGAACAGCGCACGCCGCTGGCCAAGGAGCTGGCCAGCCGCGATATCGCCATTCTGTGCAACAACGCCGGGGTGGCGACCTTCGGGCCGCTGGCCAACCTCGATCTGGACTACGAGCGCGACATCATGGAACTCAATGCCGTCGCCGTGCACGATCTGTCCCTCGCGGTGCTGCCGGGCATGCTGGCGCGGCGCGCGGGCGGCATTCTCATCACCGGTTCGGCGGCGGGCAATATGCCCATTCCGAACAATGCCACCTACGCCGCGAGCAAGGCGTTCACCAATACCTTCTCCGAATCCCTGCGCGGCGAGCTCAAGGACACCGGCGTGCACGTGACGCTGCTGGCCCCCGGCCCGGTCCGCACCGACAATCCGGACCAGGAAGAAGTCAGCAACAAGATCCCGGAATTCGTCTGGGTCTCCGCCGCCAATGCCGCCAAGATGTCCATCGACGGGCTGGCCCGCAACAAGATGCGCATCGTCCCGGGCGTATTGAGCAAGGGGATGAGCCTGGCCGGACAGTTCGGCCCGCGCTCCATCACCTCGATGGTGGCCGGTGCCGCCTACAAGAAACTGGGCAGCTGATCAGCTGAGGGGTCAGGAAGCCGTCAAGATCGGCCCTCACCCCGTCAGAGCAGCGTTACCGGCCTGCCGCTTCCCCGGGGAAGCGGCGTAGCCAGGAGTCAGGCCCCGCATACGGAACGGCGGGGACGACACCGGGAGTAACCGTGACGCTGCTCGACATGTTTCCTTCACTGGGATCGACCATGGTGCCGCGCCTGGCGCCATCGGTGTGGCCGAGCGACACCCACTACGACACCGACGGCCGCATCACCGTCGGCGGGGTCGCGCTCTCCGATATAGCCGACCAGTACGGCACCGCCACCTATGTGCTCGCCGAGGACGAGGTGCGCGGCCGCTGCCGCACCTACCGCAAGCACTTCCCGGACGCGGAGATCATCTACGCCGGAAAGGCGCTGCTCACCCGCGCGGTGGCCGAATGGGTTACCGCCGAAGGACTTTCGCTCGACGTGTGTTCGGCCGGTGAACTCGCCATCGCCCTGGCGGCCGGAGTCGAGCCGGAACGAATCATCCTGCACGGCAATGGGAAACCGTTCCACGAGATGCAGGCGGCGGTGCGCGCCGGGGTCGGGCGCATCGTCATCGATTCGCTCACCGAGATACCGCTGCTGGCGGCGCTGGCCAGCACGCCGCAGCGGGTGCTGCTGCGAATCTCACCCGATATCGACATCGACTCCCACCCGGCCGTGCGCACCGGAATCGCGGACCAGAAGTTCGGCTTCCCGGTGGGCAGCGCGCTGGCCGACGAAGCCGTGGAACGCATTCTGCGGCAACCGAATCTGCGCCTCGTCGGCTTCCACTGCCACCTCGGCTCGCAGATTCACGACACCTTCCCCTACGGCGAGGCGGTGCGCCGACTCATCGCCGCCATGGCGCGGGTGCGCGACGAACACGGCGTCGTCCTCACCGATCTCGATCTCGGCGGCGGGCACGCGGTCGCCTACCGCTGCGGTGACGCCGAACTGGATCTGCCCGAACTCGCCGATATCATCGACGACTCCCTCGACGCCGCCTGTGTGCGGCACGGATTCCCGCGCCCGACAATCGCTTTGGAGCCAGGGCGGGCGATCGTGGCGCGGGCCGGGATCACGCTGTACCGGGTGCTGTCGGTCAAACACATCGACAACGGTCGGACCTACGTGACCGTGGACGGCGGGATGAGCGACAACCCTCGGGTGGCGCTGTACGGCGCGCGCTACGACGCCGTGGTCGCCAACCGGCACCCGATCGGACCGGAGATGATCGCCACCGTCGCGGGCCGCTACTGCGAGGCGGGCGATATCCTCGCCGCCGACGTCCGGCTGCCCGCCGACCTGCGGCCCGGTGAAGTCCTGGCGATCCCGTGCACGGGCGCCTACCACCACAGCCTCGCCTCCACCTACAACGGCGTCGGCCGCCCGCCGATCGTGGCGATCGCGGGCGGCCGCTGCCGAGAGTTGTTGCGGCGCGAGACGATCGACGATCTGCTGCGCCGTGAGGTGGGCTAGCGCTTCCTGGTGCCGAAGATGCTGCGGCCGATCTCGCGACCGGCGACGGTCGCGGCCGAGCGCAGGAAGTTCTTGAACGCCGCGTTGTTGACGATCTTCTCGGCCATGGACTCGTCCTCCGGTGCGGCCTTGCGCGAGCGGGGCCGGGCCGGGGGCGGTTCGTTCTCGGCGGCCTGGGCGGCGGCTTCGAGCTTCTCGGCCATGATCTCGTAGGCCGAATCACGGTCGATGGACTGGCCGTACTTGTCGTAGAGCGCGCTCGACTTGGATTTGGCGTTGATGGCGTCGTCGCCGATGGTGTCCATGAGCGAGCGCGGCGGCTGGATGCGGGTCCAGGCCACCGGGGTGGGCGCGCCCTTCTCCGACAGCACCGTCACCACGGCCTCGCCGATTCCCAGTGAGGTGAGCGCCTTTTCGAGGTCGTAGGTAGCCGTCTTCGGATAGGTGCGCACGGTCTTGGACAGCGCCGCCTGATCCTCCGGGGTGAACGCGCGCAGGGCGTGCTGGATGCGCGCGCCCAATTGCGAGAGCACGGCATTGGGGATGTCGGTGGGCAGCTGGGTGCAGAAGAATACGCCGACGCCCTTGGAGCGAATGAGCTTCACCGTCTGCTCGACCTGCTGGAGGAAAGCCTTCGACGCGCCGTTGAACAGCAGGTGCGCCTCGTCGAAGATGAAGACCAGCTTGGGTTTGTCCAGGTCGCCGACCTCGGGCAGGGTCTGGAAGAGGTCGGCGAGCACCCACATGAGGAAGGTCGAGAACATCTGCGGCCGGGCCGCCTGCGCCCCGAGTTCGAACAGGGTGATCACGCCGCGCCCGCCATCGACGCGGGACAGGTCGTTCGGATCCAATTCCGGTTCACCGAAGAAGGTGTCGCCACCGTCGGCCTCGAGGTTCACCAGCGCGCGCAGGATCACCCCCGCCGTCGCGGCCGACACCCCGCCGATGCCCTTCAGGTCCTCCTTGCCCTCCGGGCTGGTGAGGAATTGGATGACGGCGCGCAGATCCTTGAGGTCCAGCAGCGGCAGGCCCGCGCCGTCGGCCCAGTGGAAGACGAGGCCGAGCGTGGATTCCTGAGTCTCGTTGAGCCCCAATGCCTTACTGAGCAGAATTGGCCCGAACGAGGTGATGGTGGCGCGAATCGGGATACCGATCCCACCGGTGCCCAGGGAGACGAATTCGCACGGGAACGCGGTGGGGGCCCAGTTCGGGTCGCCGGTCTCCTTGGCCCGCGCCAGGATCTTGTCGTTGGACGCGCCCGGCTCCGACAAACCCGAGAGGTCACCCTTCACATCGGCCACGACCACCGGCACACCCGCCGCCGACAGCTGCTCGGCGATGCCCTGCACGGTCTTGGTCTTACCGGTACCGGTGGCTCCGGCGATGAGGCCGTGCCGGTTGATGGTCTTCATCGGAATACGCACGCGCGCATCCGGATTCACCTGTTCGCCCACGACCACGGTCCCCAGTTCCAGAGCCAGGCCCTCGAAGGCGTAGCCGTCGGCAATGGTCTGCGCCGCAGACGAGTTATCGTCCCCCGCGGCGTTTTTCGCCTTTGTCTTCGAATCGCCCTTGGCGGCATCGGCTTTCGCCGCCTTCGCCTGTTCGGCCGCCTCCTGTTCCGCCGCCTCCCGCTCGGCGGCCTCCGCCGCGGCCGCCGCCTCCGCCGCGACCCGCTGCGCCTCCTCGGCCGCCTTCCGTGCCGCCGCTGCCTTTTCCTGCGGGCTGCTCATCGCGCTGTCCTCCGTATGGTCTGCCACTGCCTGCTCTGCCGAATGCACCGCCGAACAACAAATGACCGCCTGATCACGCGCGGATCTGCTGGCAACGATAACGCGCGGTCGGTCCGCTTCGACCGCCCGACGCGGCCGGGTGAACAGGTAGACCCGGGCGAAACGACTACCCTTTGCCGAGTGTCCGACAAATTCGTGGTGTGGATGGATTGCGAGATGACGGGGTTGCGTCTCGACAGCGACAAGCTGATCGAGGTGGCCGCGCTCGTGACCGACAGTGACCTCAATATCCTCGGCGACGGCGTGGACATCGTGATCCACGCCGATGACGCCGCCCTGGCCGCCATGCCGCCGGTGGTGACCGAGATGCACGCTCGCTCCGGGCTGACCGACGAGGTCCGTCGCTCCACCGTGACCCTCGCCGAGGCCGAGCAGCAGATCCTCGACTACATCAAGCAGTACGTGCCCGCCCCCGGCACCGTGCCGCTCGCGGGCAATTCCATTGCCACCGACCGTGGTTTCATCGCCCGCGATATGCCCGCGCTCGATTCGCACCTGCACTACCGCATGATCGATGTCAGCTCCATCAAGGAACTGTGCCGCCGCTGGTACCCCCGCATCTACTTCGGCCAGCCCGAAAAGGGCCTCTCCCACCGCGCCCTCGCCGATATCAAGGAATCCATCCGCGAACTCGAGTACTACCGCCGCACCGCCTTCGTCGCCCCGCCCGGCCCCTCCACCGCCGAGATCGCGGCCGTCGCGAGCGAACTCGGCCCACCCGGATCCGCCACCTCGAACTGACCCGAAAATCCGCATAACCAGCCGATTAGGTACTGAACGCGGGTACACGTTACGATCTATCGCGCCGGAAGTTACCCGGCAATGGTGACCGTAGTTCAGTTGGTAGAGCACCAGGTTGTGATCCTGGCTGTCGCGGGTTCGAGTCCCGTCGGTCACCCTGCGAGGCCCAGGCCGGAGAGAAATCTCCGGCCTGGGCCTCTTCCGTTATCCGGGTACCCCGCTGCCGCGGCACCGTTCCGGTGCGATGTTCACGCCGATTCCGCGATGTCGGGGAGTGTGCCCAACAGGGCCGCCAGTTTCGTCAATTGGGCGGGGCGCTGGGCCGAGCGCCAGATCAGTGCCATTCTGGACTCCTCGTCGAAGCCGGTGACGCGCACGTAACGCAGGTCGGCGCGCTGGTTGCGCTCGGCCACCGGGCGGCAGGTCAGCATGGCGTACCGACCGGTCGCGGCTAGGGTCATTCCCTCCTGAAGAGTCGCGACGCGGACCGTAGCGGCGATCTGTTTCCCCAGCGGTGTGAAGCGCGGGAAGTGGATATCCCGCCAGTACCCGGGCGCCGGTCCGTCCACCGATACGAGGTCCACGTCGGCCAGGCGCTCGGCATCGATTCGCTCCGCCCGTGCCAGCGGATGGTCATGGCTCAGGGCCAGCATCCGCGGCGCCGGAGGGAACGCGAATCCGACCGACAGTCCCGGCTCGCGGACCGGGAGCAGCGCGACGGCGGCATCGATATCTCCGGCCAGCAGCGCGCCGAACGGGTCGCCGAGCGGTATCTCCCGCAGCGACAGGTCCACGCCGGGGTTCTCCTGGGTGAATCGGGCCAGGGTCCAGGTGATCGTCTCGTAGGCGAGGCCCTGGAAACCGAGGCGGATCGGCGCCGCCCGCCGGGCCTCCTGCCGAGCGCTGTCGACCACCTCGACCAGCCGGGTGTAGGTCGGCCGCACGCGATCCACGAGATCCGCACCGCTCTCGGTGAGCGCCACCCGGCGGCTGGTGCGCTCCACCAGCTGTGTCCCGAGCTTGCGTTCCAACGCGGCGACGAGCTGGCTCACCCGGCTCTGCGAGACCCGCAGCCGCTGGGCCGTCCGGCCGAAGTGCAGTTCCTCGGCGAGTACGAGCAGGCATTCCAGTTCGCGAACGGGAAGGTCCGGCATCCGACTCCTTCCGTCGCGGCATCGATGAGTCCAGCTGATCGAACAATGAGCTGATCACTGTTGTTCCGACCCGGCGGGCATCCTTGACTGGATTCATGTCCACTGTGCGTGAATCACGAGCGCCCGCAGCCGAATTCGGTGGCCGCTGGTCCTCGATCGCCGTCCTCGCCCTGTCCACCTTTCTCGTTGTCACCTCGGAGATGCTTCCGGTCGGCGTGCTGACGCCGATGTCCGAAGGGCTGGGCATCACGCCGGGAACAGCCGGGTTCAGTCTGGCCGTCACCGGGGTCGTGGCCGCGGTGGCCGCACCCTTCGTCTCTCGGACGATCGGCGGCGCGGATCGCCGTCGCGTCCTGATGGCGGCCGCGCTCGTTCTCGCCGCCGGGAATCTGATCACCGCGCTCGCCCCGGGTTTCGCCGTGCTCGCGCTCGGCCGCGTGGTCGTCGGATTCGCCATGGCGACGGTGTGGGCGCTCGCGGCGGCACTCGCCACCCGACTGGTCGATGCTCATCGCGCGGGGACGGCGGTGTCGATCGTCGTCAGCGGCGTAGCGGTCGCGTCCGTGCTGGGGGTCCCGCTCGGCACCTTCCTCGGTGATGTGGCGGGGTGGCGCATCGCCTTCGCCGCGCTCGCGCTGGCGGCTCTCGCGCTCGCCGCGGGGCTGGCCGCGCTCCTGCCCGCACTACCACCGGAACAGGACATCGGAACGGGCGGGAATGCTGGTGCGCTCCTGGCGATTCCGGCGGTGCGCCGTGGGCTGATCGCGGTGATCCTCCTGGTCACCGCGCATTTCGCCGCCTACACCTACGTGCGGCCCGCGCTGGAGGAAGTGTCAGGCGTCCACGGCCCCGGTATCTCGCTGCTGCTGCTCCTGTACGGCCTCTGCGGGATCGTCGCGAACTTCGCCGCGGGAGCCGCCGCCGCCCGCCGCGTTCGATCGACGATGCTCGTCCTGGCGATCGGCACATCCGCTGCCCTGCTGGCGCTGCCACTGGTCGGCACGGCTCCGATCAGCGCCGCCGTGGTGCTGGTGGTGTGGGGATGCTCCTATGGCGGCGTCTCGGTCTGCGCCCAGATCTGGGCGGTGCAAGCCGCACCGCAACGGCGCGAAGCCGTCACCGGCCTCTTTGTCGGCGCCTTCACCGGCAGTATCGCGTTGGGATCCTTCCTCGGCGGAGTGATCCTCGACGGCGCCGGACTGTCGGTGCTGCTCTGGGTGTCCGCGGGTGTGGCGGCCGTGGCCGCCCTGACCATGGCGCGACCGCTCAATTGTGCGGTGGGAACTCACCATTCGCCCGCACGGTCGTCCCGTCCAGTGTGAAGGTCACGACGCTGGGCCCACCCTGCGGACAGCACATCGGGTCAGTGTCTGTCAGCCAGTGATAGGTCAGCGAGACCGAATCGCGGGTTTCGCCGGTCACCATGGTGTACATGTACGGCTCGGCCGTCGCGGTGCCGAGGTAGGTGCCGTCGGTGAAGAACAGCACATGGGTGTACGGGTGGTTGGTGTCGGTGTTGACGGTCATCCAGGACAGGACGCCATCGCAGCCCGCGTCGACCGAATCGTCGCTCGCCTGCCCGATCGACCAGTCACCTATCGGCGGCGGGGCCAGGCGAGCCACGGCGGATCGGGCGAGGTCGGAGTTCAGGTCGAAGCACAGGCCGTGGCCGCTGCCCACCGGCGTGACCGGCTTCTGCTGTTGGACCGGCACATTCGACGGTTCCACCTGCGGTGTCGGCGACGCGCCGCATCCGCCCAGCACCAGCGCCGCTGCCGCGACCAGCGCACTCAGAATCCCCGACTCGGCCTTCATGTCCGAAAGATCGCCCGTAACCCGGCGAGCGTTTCGCGGACCGCCTCTGACCTGCGAACGACCCGGCCCGCTAAGCCCGGGGATACTCCGCGACGAATGGGGTGTCCACACCCACGACGCCGATTCTCGACTCACCACCCGGCGCACCGAGCGGCTCGGTGCGCCCAGGCAGCGGTTCCTCGAAGAACCGCGCGTTCTCGGCCACGAATATCTCCTGCCCGGCGGGCATATCGTCCTCGAAGTAGATCGCCTCGACCGGGCAGGCCGGTTCGCAGGCCGCGCAGTCCACGCACTCGTCGGGCTGGATGTAGGCCATCCGGTCACCGACATAGATGCAGTTGACCGGGCACTCCTCCACGCACGCCCGGTCCAGGACGTCGACGCAATCCGCTCCGATGACGAAAGTCATGATCTCTCCTCGCGATTCACTACCCCCGCGACCGACCGGCCGCCGACAGGGCACGGCTCGAGCATTGCCGCCCCGACGGCCGTCCGGTAGCCGTCGAATGCCGACCACCCCATAAGCCACGCTTATGCCAGCGGCCCGGGTCCCGCATAATCGACCCTTATGACCCTGCCCCCGGGAACACCCGACCTGGAGGTGCTGGATCTGCTCGTCTCGGTGGCGGAACTGGGCAGCCTCGGTGCGGCGGCCCGCCGCCACGCCATTACCCAACCGGCCGCGAGTATGCGGATCACCGCCCTGGAACGGCGGCTGCGCCTGCGCCTGCTCGAGCGCGGACCCACCGGCTCCACGCTCACCGAGCACGGCCGCGCCGTGGTGGAGCACGCCCGCCCGATGCTGGCGGCGGCGCACGCATTCGCCGATGGGGTCGCCGCCCTGCGGGTCGGCGATCGGCCGAAACTGCGCATCGCGGCCTCGAAAACCATTGCCGACCACCGCATGTCGCAGTGGCTCGCGGCGCTGCGCGAGGCCCGCCCGGAGGTGCAGGTGGCTCTGGAGGTCGGCAATTCCCGTCAGGTGGAAGCCTGGGTGCGCGAGGCCGAGGCCGATCTCGGATTCGTCGAAGGCCCGCATTCCCCACCCGAACTCGGCAACCAGATACTCGGCACCGATGATCTCGTGGTGGTCGTCGGCCGCGGGCATCCGTGGGCGCGACACCGCGAGCCCGTGACGGTGCGACAGCTGGCGAGCACGGCGCTGCTGTGGCGCGAACCCGGCTCGGGCACCCGCGATACGGTCTGGGAGATCCTCGCCGCCACCACCGAGCCCGCGCGCCCCGCCGCCGAATTGGGTTCGGCGGCGGCCATTCTGGCGACCGCCCGCACCGGCCTCGCACCCGCCATTCTCAGTCGCCTGATCGCCGAGGCCGATCTGCGATCCGGTGCGCTGGTCGAGATACCGCTCGCCGATACGGTGCTTACCCGCAAATTCCGGGCGATCTGGCGACGGCAGGCCCCGCCCGCCGACCCCGCGGACCTGCTCGTGCGCTATGCCGAGCTGTTCGAGCGGCAGCGCGGCGCACGCTGATTCGGGCCTTCGGCGCGGCCGAGGCGCTGTGCCAGAATGCGGCATGACCATCAAGATCGACGCATTGGATTCCGCGTTGTTGGCGGAGTTGGCGTCCGACCCGCGTGCGCCGATTCTGGAGTTGGCGCAACGGTTGGGGATCGCCCGCAATACGGTGCAGGCGCGGATGAAGCGGCTGGAGGCGTCGGGGGTGGTGCGGGGGTATCCGCCGAATATCGATCTCCAGGCCGTCGGGTTCGCCGTACACGCGCTGCTCGGGATCGAACTCGACCAGAACAAGATGGATTCGATCGTGGAGGCGCTGCGGGCCTTTCCGCATGTGCTCGAGGTGCACGCCACCACGGGACGGGCGGATCTGCTCGTGCGCATCGCGGCGCAGTCGCAGCAGGATCTGTTGGAGATCATTCAGCGCGTGCACGCCATTCACGGCGTGAAGCACACCGAGACCATGCTCGCGCTGGCCACCCCGATCGAGTACCGCAGCCTCCCGCTCGTCGAACACCTGACGAAGGGCTCCGGCATGTGACCCGGATCTCCCACCCTCGAGCAGAATGCCGCACTCGCGACAGTGCTCTAGATCACTTTTGAGCAATCTGATCAGTTTTCCGCCCGACTGTTGACACAGATCACACATACACGGCAAATTGCGCTGCACCGATCGCTAATCCCTTCGTTTGCAGCTCACGATCTGGGTTGTGGAAAGTGTGGTGGGAGTTCATGACCAGCGTTGCCTGCCCGTCATCGCGGACACAGGCCGAACCGACCGCACCGTACGACCTCGCCGACCGATATCGCTCGGGAGCGGGTCCGGTACTGCTGACCGGTGTGCAGGCCATCGCCCGCCTGCTGGTCGAACAGCACGTCCGCGATATCCGCGCCGGACGCCGCGTCGCGACCTTCGTCTCCGGTTATCAGGGCAGCCCGCTGGGCGGCGTCGACAAGATGCTGCTGGGCATGCCGAATGTGCTCGCCGAACACGACATCACCTTCGTGCCGGGACTCAACGAGGAACTCGCCGCCACCTCGGTGTGGGGCAGTCAGGCCGATCTCCCGGCCGGACGCGCGACCCACGACGGCGTCGTCGGCGTCTGGTACGGCAAGGGCCCGGGCGTGGACCGCGCCACCGACGCGCTGCGGCACGCCAATATGTACGGGGTCAATCCGCGCGGCGGTGTGCTGCTGCTGGTCGGCGACGATCCGGCCTCGAAATCCTCGACCGTGCCCGCGGTGAGCGAGCGGTCGCTGGCCGCCATGGGTATCCCGGTGCTGTTCCCGCGCAATGCCGAGGAGATCATCACCATGGGTATGCGGGGCGTGGCGCTGTCGCGCGCCTCGGGCTGCGTGGTGGCCATGAAGATCGTCGCCGATGTCGCAGACGGCGCGTGGACCGTCGACGCCTCGGTCGCGGACCTAGCGCTGCGCGTGCCCGAAATCCAGTGGGAAGGACGACCTTTCGTCTACCGGCAGCGGCCGATGGCGGCCCCGACGGACAGTGTGCTCGCCGAGGCCGACCTGTACGGCCCGCGCTGGGAGATGGTGCGCACCTTCGGCGCGGTCAACGAGCTGGACGTCATCGAGGTGGATCCCGCCGACGCCAAGGTCGGCATCGCCGCCACCGGAACCACGTTCGACGCGGTCCGCCAAGCGCTGCTGGACCTCGGCGTGGACGAAGCGGCCATGCACCGCGCCGGAATCCGACTGCTGCGCATCGGCATGCCGTATCCGGTTGGCGCACAGCAGGTCACCGCGTTCGCCCGCGGCCTCGAGCAGGTGATCGTGGTGGAGGACAAGACCGCGTTCATCGAGACCCAGATTCGCGAGATCCTCTACGGCACACCGGATGCCCCGCGCATCCTCGGCAAGCACGACGAGCGCGGCGCGGTGCTCATGCCCTTCGACGGCGAACTGACCGCGGGCCGCCTGCTCGGTCCGCTGCGCCGCGTCCTGCGCGACCGCGTCGAGCTGAAAAAGGCCGCGCCGCCGCCGCTTTCGCTGGAGGTGCTCTCCGCCAAGCGCACCCCGTACTTCTGTAGCGGCTGTCCGCACAACCGCTCCACCGCACTGCCGGAGGGCTCCATCGGCGGCGGCGGCATCGGCTGCCACACCCTGGTGACCATGTCCGGCCGCAGCGACAGCGCGGTCACCGGCCTGACCCAGATGGGCGGCGAGGGCAGCCAATGGATCGGGCAGGCCCCGTTCACCGATGTGCCGCACCTGTTCCAGAACATCGGCGACGGCACCTTCTTCCACTCCGGGCAGCTGGCCGTGCAGGCGTGTGTGGCCGCCGGGGTGAACATCACCTACAAGCTGCTGTGGAACGAAGTCGTCGCCATGACCGGCGCACAGGATGTCGAGGGCGGACTCACCGTCGCGGGGCTGACGCACAAGCTCACCGTGGAGGGCGTCAAGCAGATCATCATCTGCGCCGACGAACCCAAGCGGCACAACAAGAAAGCGCTCGCCAAGGGCACGCTGCTGTGGCATCGCGACCGGCTCGACGAGGCGCAGCGGGTGCTGCGCGAGATCGAGGGCGTCACGGTCCTGATCTACGACCAGCACTGCGCGGCCGATGCCCGACGCCAGCGCAAGCGCGGCACCCTGCCCACCCGCACCACCCGCGTGGTCATCAACGAGGCCGTCTGCGAGGGCTGCGGCGACTGCGGCGTGAAGTCCAATTGCCTGTCGGTGCAACCGGTCGAGACGGAGTTCGGCCGCAAGACCCGCATCGACCAGACCTCCTGCAATACCGACTACAGCTGCCTGGACGGCGACTGCCCGTCGTTCGTGACCGTCGAGCTGACGCCGGATGCCAAGGGCCGCAAGAAGACCAAGCGCAACAAGCCCGCCGAGCCGCCCGTGGTCGCCGATCCGGGCCTCGGCGCGCCGCAGGGCACGCAGAACGTGTTCATCACCGGTATCGGCGGCACCGGCATCGTGACGGTCAACCAGGTGCTGGCCACCGCCGCGCTGCGGGCCGGATATCAGGTGGAGAGCCTCGACCAGATCGGCCTGAGCCAGAAGGCCGGGCCGGTGGTCTCGCATCTGCGGTTCTCGGCCACCGAACTGGAGCCGTCCAACCGGCTCACCCCGGGCAGCGCCGACTGCATCGTGGCCATCGACCTGCTCACCGCGACCGACCCCAAGAACCTCCAGTACGGCGATCCGGCGAGCACCATCGCGGTCGCGTCGACGAGTCAGACGCCGACCGGCGATATGGTCTACGACAAGTCCGTCACCTACCCGCCCACCCAGGACCTGCTGGATCGTCTTGCGGCGGTGTCGAATTCGGTGAGCCACTTCGACGCGCTCGACGCCGCGCAGAAGCTGTTCGGCAATACCGCCGCGGCCAATTTCCTCATGGTCGGCGCGGCGGTGCAGAGCGGCGGACTGCGGCTGCCCGCGGCCGCCATCGAGGAGGCCATCGGCATCAACGGTGTCGCGGTGGCCGCCAATATCGCGGCGTTCCGTTGGGGCCGTGTGGCTTTCGCCGATCCGGCCGCCTTCGCCGCCGCCGTCGAATCCGATCAGCCGCGGCGCACCGTGCCGGTGCTCCCCTCGGAACTGCTGGCCGACACCACCTTCGACGGTGAGGTGCGCCGCCTCGTGGAACTGCGCGCCGCCGAACTGATCGGCTACCAGAACGCCAAAGTCGCACGGCGCTACATCGATACGGTGCAGCTGGCGTGGGCCACCGAGCGCACCGTCACCGAGCGCACCGACTTCAGCGAGGCCGTCGCGCGCGGGCTCTACAAGTTCACCGCCTACAAGGACGAGTACGAGGTGGCCCGCCTGCTGGTGGATCCCGCCTTCCTCGCCCAGGTGCAGGCGCAGGTGCCCGGCGGCGAGAACCTCACCTACAAACTGCATCCGCCGATGCTTCGGGCCATGGGCCGCGACAAGAAGATCGGGCTCGGACCGAAATCGCATGTGGCACTGAAGATGCTCGCCAAGGCCAAGGTGCTGCGCGGCACCAAGCTCGACCCGTTCGGCTACGCCCATGTCCGCAAGGTGGAGCGGGAGCTGCTGGCGCACTACACCGATATGGTGCGGCGCTTCGCGGCCGAACTGAATACCGAGAACTACGACACCGCCGTCAAGGCCGCCGCACTGCCCGATGTGGTGCGCGGCTACGAGGACATCAAACTCGGCAATGTCGAGCTCTACCGCGCCGGACTGCGCGAACTCGGCATCGACTTCTGACCCGAGTCACCCCCGGACCACCACCCATGTGGTCCACCCATGCCGTCACCACGCGGCAATCCCACCGGTCGCCACCCCGCGACCACCCCGAGCCGCCACCACGCGGCACCCAGGAAAGGAATCGATCGTGACCGCAATGCACACCGACGCAGGGGTTTTCGGCCGCTCGCACGAACTGAGCGCCCGCAGCCACGAGCAGGTGATGTTCTGTGAGGACGACAAGACCGGCCTGAAGGCCATTATCGCGATTCACTCCACCACGCTCGGCCCGGCGCTCGGCGGCACCCGGTTCTACCCGTACGCCACCGAATCCGCGGCGCTGGAGGATGTGCTGCGGCTGTCCTGGGGAATGACCTACAAGGCGGCGGCAGCGGGCGTCGACCTCGGCGGCGGCAAGGCCGTGATCATCGGCGACCCCGCGGTGGCCAAGACCGAAGCGCTGCTCGCCGCCTACGCGCGGTTCGTGGAAACCCTTGGCGGGCGCTACATCACGGCCGGTGACGTCGGCACCAACACCGACGACCTCGATGTGATCGGCCGCCACACCGACTACGTCATGGGCCGCAGCGTCGCCGCGGGCGGCTCCGGGGACAGCGCCCGGCTGACCGCGCTCGGCGTCTTCCACTCCATGCGCGCCGGAGCCGAATCCGTTTGGGGCACAGCATCACTGGCGGGTCGCACCGTGGGCATCGAAGGCGTCGGCAAGGTCGGGCGCGAACTCACCGCGCTGCTGCTCGCCGACGGCGCGGAGGTATGCGTCACCGATGTGAACGAGGCTGCCATGCAGCGGGTTTCGCAAGAGCACCCCTCGGTGCGCCTGCTGAGCACCGTGGCCACCGCACCGGTCGACGTCTACGCGCCCTGTGCCCTGGGCGGCACCCTCACCGATGCGAGCGCCGAGGCCATCGAGGCCAAGCTCATCTGTGGCGCGGCCAACAACCAGCTCGCCAATCCGCTGGTGGAGCAGGCGCTCATGGAGCGCGGCATCACCTGGGTACCCGATTTCGTCGCCAATGCGGGCGGGCTCATCCAGGTCGCGGGCGAACTGCGCAAGGCCGCCGCGACCGAGGTGGAGGCCGATGTGGCAGGCATTTTCGAGCGCTGCCGCGACATCATCACCGTCGCCCGGGCGGAGGGTATCGGGACCGGCGCGGCCGCGAACCGATTCGCCGAGCGGCGGCTCGACGCCATCCCGCGATCGCTCTGATCGCGCGAAAGTTTCTACAGAGGAGATAGATCAGTGGCGATCGCGAGCGGGTTGTTCCGCACCAAATCCGTCGAACAGTCGATACGGGATACCGATGATCCGGATTCCAAGCTACGCAAGGATCTAACGGCCCGCGACCTCACCATCTTCGGTGTGGCCGTGGTGATCGGCGCGGGCATCTTCACCCTCACCGCGCGCACCGCGGGGTCGGTGGCCGGGCCCTCGGTCTCGCTGGCCTTCGTCTTCGCGGCGATCGCCTGCGGGCTCACGGCGCTGTGCTACGCCGAATTCGCCTCGACCGTGCCGGTGGCGGGCAGCGCCTACACCTACGCCTACGCCACCTTCGGCGAGATCATCGCGTGGATCATCGGCTGGGATCTGATTCTGGAGTTCGCGCTCGCGGTCTCGGTGGTCGCCAAGGGCTGGTCGCAATATCTCGGTGAACTATTGGGAACCGGCGCGACCGTGCTCGAAGTGGGATCGCTGCACTTCGATTGGGGCGCGGTGGCGATCATCGCGGTGGTCGGCACGCTGTTGGCCACCGGCACCAAGCTGTCCTCGCGGGTCTCGGCCGTCGCGGTCGCCATCAAACTGGGTGTCATCGCGCTGGTGTTGGTCGTCGGCGCGACCTACTTCAAGGCCTCCAACCTGTCGCCCTACATTCCGCCCGCCGAGGCGTCGGAGAAGGCCGACGGCCTGCGTCAGTCGCTGTTCGCCTTCCTCACCGGCTCCGGCGGCACCAGCTTCGGGTGGTTCGGTCTGCTGTCGGCGGCCAGCCTGGTGTTCTTCGCCTTCGTCGGCTTCGACGTCGTCGCCACCACGGCCGAGGAGACCCGCAATCCGCAGCGCGATGTGCCGCGGGGGCTGTTCGGTTCGCTGGCCATCGTCACCGTGCTCTACGTCGGCGTCTCGCTGGTGCTCACCGGCATGGTGTCCTACACCCAGCTCGCCGACGGCAATGCCACGCTCGCGACGGCCTTCGCCCTGCACGGCGCGACCTGGGTGAAGAACATCATCTCCATCGGCGCCATCGCGGGTCTGTCGACCGTCGTCATGGTCATGTACCTGGGCCAGACGCGAGTGCTGTTCGCCATGGCGCGGGACGGGCTGCTGCCGAAGAGCCTGGCGCACACCGGATCCAAGGGCACGCCGGTGCGGCTGACCGTCATCGTCGGCGTGGTCTGCGCGCTGCTCGCCGGATTCGTGGATTTCGGCACGCTCGAGGAGATGGTGAATATCGGCACCCTCGTCGCGTTCGTCATGGTGTCGATCGGCGTGCTGGTGCTGCGGCGCACCCGTCCGGATCTGCCGCGTGGATTCCGCGTTCCGCTCGTGCCGCTGATTCCGATTCTCGCCGCGCTGGCCTGCCTGTGGCTCATGCTCAACCTCTCCATCGAGACCTGGCTGCGGTTCGTGATCTGGATGGTGCTGGGCGTGATCGTCTACCTGGCCTACGGCCGTCGGCACTCCGTGCTGCGCCAGCAGCAGCAGGCCGATGACCCCGGCTTCTTGCCGGTGCGATAGCGCGAGCGCGTCTGCCGGGACCCCGCGCACAGCGGCCCCGGGTCCATCCGGACCCGGGGCCGCTTCCAATTGAAACAACAACGCTTCGAATCCATGGCGCGGGTCACTCGATCTTCGTAGACTTCACGAGAACACGGGGGAAGTCGGGGTCCCCCGACCGCTCGATCAGAAAGACCTCACTTGTGAAGCGTTGCGCCGTAACCACTTTCCTGGCGACCGCCGCCATTCTCACGGCGGCTCCCGCCGCCGCCTCCGCGATTCCGCTGGAACCGGCGTCCCCGGCCGCCGATACGGTCGGTGATCCGATGGAGGCCGAGGTCGATGGTTTCGGCTCGGTACAGACCGGTTCGGCGGGCGGGCTCGCCACCACCGGGTCCACCGGCACCGGATCGTTCGGCCTGCCCAATCTCGACAAGATGCTGTTCGGGGATTTCGATGTGCTGTGCGCGGTCACCGGCAGCGCGTTCACGCCCTCGGGCAAGACCGGATTCGGCTGCGACGGCATCAAGGACAACAAGCCACCGGCCACCGTCGCCGACGGCCTCGGCTGAGCACGTCGGCTTTCTGTAGCGAGCACCGAAAAGGGGCCCGGCCTTGGATGGCCGGGCCCCTTCGCGTGTCGGATCAGCGGTTGTCGTCCGCGTTCCCGGCCTTCCAGACATTCCACGGAATGTTCCAGTCGCCCAGGCCGTCCACGCCCGACAGCGTGCCGCCGACCGTGTTCTTGATGATGGTGATGTCACCGCGCTTGGCGTTCTCGTAGACCCAGCGGGCATTGTCCGGGCTCAGGTTCAGACAGCCGTGGCTGGTGTTGTAGGAGCCCTGCGCGCCCACCGACCACGGAGCCGAGTGGAAGAAGATGCCGGAGTACGAGATTCGCGTCGCCCAGTCGACGGGTGTCTTGTAGCCGTCGGGCGAGTTCACCGCCACACCGTAGGTGGAGGAGTCCATGATGATCTTCTCGTGCCGGTCGGACACGATGTAGATGCCGTTGTCCGTGGGCGTCGCGTCCTTGCCCATGGAGGTCGGCATGGTCTTGATCACCTGACCGTTCTTCTCGACCACCACCTGATGGGTGTTGTCGTCGGCGGTGAAGACCATCGCGTCGCCGACGGTGAACGACGAGTTGATGTCCGCGTCACCGATCAGGCCGTTGCCGAGATCCTTGCCGTAGGTCTGCACGGCGATATCGACCTTGGTGCCCGGGGCCCAGAAATGCTCTGGCCGCCACCGGACTTCACGATTGTTCACCCAGTAGAAGGCGCCCTCGACCGCGGGCGTGGTCGTGATCTTGATCGCGGCCTGCGCGGCCTTGCGGTCCGGGATGTTCTCGTCGAACTGAATCGCGACCGGCTGGCCGATACCGACCACTTCGTTCTCACCCGGGAGCAGGTACGGGTGCGTGCGGTTGTTCGGCGAGATCGTGGTGAAGTTCATGGAGGTGGTGGACTTGCCGCCCAGACCCATGGCGTCGACGGTCAGCGTGTAGGCGCGGCCGAATCCCAAGGGCTCGGTCAACTTCCACGACAGTCCGTCCGGGGCGATCTCGCCGCCGACCTGACGACCCTCCGGGTTGACCAAACTCACACTGGTGAGTTTGCCGTCCGCGACCTGCAAAACCAGTGGGTCGCCGGGCGATACGCCCTTCTGACCGTCCTTGATGGGCGCGGTGATCTTCGGCTTGATGAGCTCGCTGATCGGATTCGAATCGATCGCCACCGACGACGAATCCGACGATCCGGAAGAGCACGCCCCCAGCGCGAGTACTAGCGCCGACAACACGGCCACGGAACCCAAAAGCTTCCTCGACCTGCGCCGACCCGGACTCATACTCATGTTCAACCCCACTTCAACGTCTCGGTGCGCGTCCAGAGCCCCCTGCCAGTGCCCCGACTACGCCTGCTCGACCCACCACACCTGCGGGGAGCGGTCGAGACACGCCCATTCTGCCAGGTCCAGAGGTCCCATTGGACGCACACGAGCACCCTCCACAGGGCTCGACCCATTCATCCGAACTCGACCCCGTTCCGTTAACACGGTTGATCACTTTCTTCCACCCGGACAAAACCCCAGCTAGAACACCCGATTTCACTTTCTCCACCCCCGCCTGTTAATGTTCTTTCCGCACCGAGGAGCCCGGCCCAGCCGGAACCCCCAGGAGCACGCGCCATTAGCTCAATTGGCAGAGCAGCTGACTCTTAATCAGCGGGTTCGGGGTTCGAGTCCCTGATGGCGCACAAAGCAGTCCCCTGACCAGGCAGTACGGTCAGGGGACTGTTTCGTTCTATCGCTGGATCGGGCCTTCTTCGAAGGAAGCACCAAAACTTCAGCGCCGCACAGGTCTTCAGGCGCCGCGCTCGATCTGACCGACGCCGCGACCTGTTGCTCAGAAGGGGTTGGTGATGAAGATTCTGGTGTTCGAGCCCGGAAGGGCGTACATCGCGTGGGGACGCCCGGAGGGGTCGATCTGGTACGCCGCGTCGGCCCAGCCGACCCAGCCACCGACCTCGTCGTTCCACTCGAACGCGCACTGAATATTGCTGTTGCCCCACGGGCTGATCACCGGCTGATGGCGACCGTCCCAAGCCTGGCCGTCGGTGACGTCACGGAAGTAGTCCGAGCACGGATGCCAGCTCTGGGGTGGCACCGCCGATGCGGTCGGGGCAAGCACCCCACCCGCGCCGAGACCCGCTCCGATCAACAGCGTCGTGCACACGAGGGCTCGTTTCATGACTCTCCCTTCGATCAGCGCCCATCGCGGGGCTGATCCGCGTTTCAGGTGCGCGGTCGCACAGCGCCACAGCACGATGTCGCGCCACCCAATTGATACTGGACGCTCGATATATAGATAGCTGAACGATTGCTGTTACTGCGGGTCAGTCTAAGAACAACCAGCGAGGCAGTCGAGCACCAACCTCCTGTCCATGTCACGCGCGCCGTCGTCGGTGCCACGTTCTACGGCTTCGTGGCTGAAACCGCAATCATTGCGTCGTTGACGCCACGCCCCTCGCCTCGCCACGATGTGCTGATGCCCACGAGACTGATTCAGTTGGCGGTGTTCGACGGCTTCCAACTGCTCGACCTCTCCGGACCGGCGGATGTGTTCAACGCCGCCGCCCTGCTGGGCGGGGCTCCGCTGTACGAGATCGAAATCGTGGCCGCGCGGCCCGGGTTGGTACGGACGCTGAGCGGCATTGGGGTTCACGCCGTCCGCGCGATCGGTGAGCAGTCGGAAGCGGTCGACACCCTGATCGTGACAGGGGGTGTGGTCAGTGCGCCCGCGTCGCGAGACGCCGTTCTGATCGACGGGATTCGGCGCACCGCGGAGCGGGCCCGTCGAGTGGCATCGGTGTGTTCGGGGGCTTTCCTGTTGGCGGAAGCCGGTCTGTTGCGTGGTCGCAGGGTGACCACGCATTGGGCGGGCAGCAGTGGGCTGGCCGAGCGGTATCCCGATATCCGGGTGGAGCCCGACCGCATCTATGTCCAGGACGGCGAAATCTGGACTTCAGCGGGTGTCACGGCCGGTATCGACCTCGCCATGGCGATGGTGGCCGACGATCACGGGACCGACCTCGCGCGCGAGATCTCGCGCTGGCTCGTGGTCTATCTGCACCGTCCCGGCGGGCAGAGCCAGTTCAGCGTCCCGGTCGCCGCCGGGCCACCGCGCCGAAAACCCCTGCGGGCGTTGCAGATATGGATCGAGGAGAACCTCGCCGCCGATCTGACGTTGGAAACGCTGGCGGCACAGTCGAATATGAGCACCCGCAATTTCACGCGGGTCTTCGCGGCGGAGTTCGGTACCACACCGGCGCGATACGTCGAGAAGGCCCGCACCGCGGCGGCGCGACGTCTACTCGAGACCACCGACTACCCGTTGGACCGCATCGGCGCGGCGGTCGGGCTGCCTCGCCCGGAGACGCTGTACCGGACATTCCAGCGACAACTCGGCGTCGCTCCCGGCGCGTACCGAGAACGATTCGCCCAGCCCCGCGCGTCGGCCTCAGTTCGAGAAGACTGATCCGAAGGTTGGCTGGAATCGCAATGAATGCGTCGTAGCGGCCACCGCTCTCGCGCTTACATGCTGGAAGCCATGCAGATCGCCTTCGTGACCTACCCCGGACTGACAGCACTCGACCTCATCGGCCCGTACGAGGCCCTGCGCACCATCCCCCATGCCGAAGTGCGCTTCGTCTGGCACGAAATCGGCCCGATCACAACCGATTCCGGCGTCCTGGTCCTGGGCGCGACGCACACCCTCGCCGAAACACCGCATCCCGATATCGTCCTGGTCCCGGGCTCGGGCGTATCCACGCCCAGCACCGCACGAGATGCGGTGCTACAGAACTGGTTACGGACGGCACACGAAACCTCGACCTGGACGCTGTCGGTATGCAGCGGCTCCGTCATCCTGGCCGCGGCCGGACTCCTGGACGGCAAACCCGCCACCTCCCACTGGCAGGCCCTCGATCTGCTGCGCCCCTTCGGCGCACGCCCACAGGGCGATTCACGCATCGTCCGCGCGGGAAAAATAGTCACTTCCGCCGGAGTATCAGCCGGAATCGACCTCGGCCTGTTCCTGCTCGGCGAAATAGCCGGAAGGTCCTACGCCGAGGCAGTCCAACTGTCCTTGGAGTACGACCCCCAACCTCCTTTCGACTCGGGCCACACCAGCAAAGCCTCCCTCAAGACGAAGGCCCTCGCCTACAAACTCATGGCCCGACAAGGGATCTTCCGGCCAGCCGAATTGGCCGCGGCCACCCGCCTGGCCTGGGACGCATGCCTCGCCCGCGTACGCCAGCCGTAGTTGTCTCGGCCGTGCGTGGGATCGACTGTGTTCGAAACCGTTGAACCGCACCGTGCTTCGCGGTCTCGACGTCGACAGGCCGTACTGCGGCTGCAGTACGCACCCGATGCATTCGCCCATGGTGACGGAATTTCACAAGGCTGGACGTTCGGAGGAGGGGATCAGGGACAGCCATGCCGTGGAGTAGTCGCGGGCCGCGTGTTCGGCGCGGTCGGGGTCACCGGAGGCAATCGCGTCGATGAGCGCGCCCATCCCCGCGATCCACCGTCGACCGGCGGCGGCGCTCCAGTCGATGTCGGTCGGCACACCGGTGGTGGGGGTGTCGAGGACGAACCGGTAGAGCTCGCCCAGCAGGGGATTGTCCGCGGTCTCGGCAATCGCGTAGAACAATGCCAGCGCTGCGGGTAGGAAGTCGGCCAGATGCTCGGCGTCCAGGCACCCCGGTTCGAGACCGGCCAGCTGTGCCCGGAAGCGCTCGATGTCGGATTCAGTCGCCCGGATCGCGGCCAGACGGGCGACGCGTTGTTCGAGCATGGCCCGGACTTCCAGCGCCTCCCGCGGGCGGGCGCGCGAGACGCGTTCGACCAGCGGGAATTCCAGGGCGCTGTCGGACCGCACGTAGGTTCCATCACCCGGGCGCGGTTCGAGCATCCGCACCTGCACCAGCGCCCGCACCGCCTCACGCACCGTGGACCGGCCCACACCCAAGGCCGAAATCAGTTCAGGTTCGGCCGGAATCCGGGTGCCAATCGGCCACTCGCCGCGCGTGATCTTCTCCCGCAACGTGTCGGCTACCTGCTGTGACAGTGGTGGATTGCGGATGGGTTGAGCCAACTCGTCCACGAACACTTCCTTCGATTATGCGAACTGTCGCCGGTGTCACACCACGACACGACATTGTTGACAAACATCTGATGTTTAACTCTACTGGATGCGGGCGCGGCAGGGAACAACACTCCAGCTAACCCACGGCACTACGCAAGCGCCGACCCCATGAGCACCGACACCACGACAGATGAGCGAGGTTCGATCATGCGCACCACAGTCTTGTCCGCCCTCCTTGCCGCGACGGCGGTCGGCGGATTCCTCTCGACCGCCGCGGGCAGTGCCCAGGCCAATCCACCCAGCACCGCCCCCGCGCCGCAATGCCAGCTCATCGGCGTCCCCGCGCACATGCTCGCCTACGCGCTGGACTCCAATGACCCGCCCAGTAACCCGGCCGCGGTGGCTTTGTACGACCTCGAACGCCAGATGTGTCCGGCCCCGCCCGCATCGGAGCCCGCTCCGGTCGAGGGTGCCCCGTGCGGCTACGAGGGGCATGGGCGGTGGGTGCACCTCGAGGGCGGCAACGCCGCCCACTACGGCACCGAGTGGATGTGCGACAACCCCAACGGATAGCGCGAGCGCGACCCCCGCCCTGCACAGCCCCGACTCGATTCGGAAGGACTACGCCATGCGCCTCAACGGAATACGCGACCACCACACCGACCTGCGCGCTGTGCCCGTTGGACAGCTGGATCTGCACGGCCAGCGCCTGGTCGTCATCGGCGGCACCAACGGACTCGGGCGCGCGATGGCCCGGCAAGCAGCCGACCTCGGCGCGAATGTCACTGTGGTCGGGCGCACCCTGCGCGAGGAAACCAGCACGAGGCCGGAGTTCGTGCGAGCCGATCTGTCCTCCATGGTCGAGGCGTCGCGGCTGGGCCGGGAGCTACCGGTCGAATCGGCCGACGTCGTCGTGTTCAGCCAGGGCATCTTCGCCGCCAAGACCCGGCAGGAAACCGCCGAGGGCATCGAACGCGACATGGCGACCAGCTACCTGAGTCGGCTGGCCGTCTTGCAGGGCCTGGCCCCGCGACTGGGCACCGCCCGTGGCCCCGCCGCGAAGACCGCACGCGTGTTCGTGATGGGCGCCCCCGGCACGGCGGCCCTGGGCAATCCCGACGACCTCAACGCCGAACACCACTATCGCGGAGTGACAGCACATCAGAACACCGTCGCCGCCAACGAGGCGCTGGTGCTCGCCGGTAAGGACCGGTGGCCGCACCTGAACTTCTTCGGCATCAACCCCGGACCGATCAAGACCGACATCCTGGCCAACAACCTCGGCGAAGGCAGCCTCACTCACCGGCTCGCGCAAACGATCATCGGGCTGGTCCGACAATCCCCGGAAACCTTCGCCACACGGATCGTGCCGGTCTTGTTCGCTCCTGGCCTCGACAACCGCACCGCGGTCATGATCAATGGCAAAGGCCAGCCGACCCTGGCGTCGCGAGGCATGAGCCCCGAACGCGTGCAACAGTTCATGACCGCCTCCGACATACTGCTGCGCCGCGCGCTGGCCTGAACGAACCCGGCAGGGCTGTCGGGGGATCGTCGACACCGGCGAGCAATGACGATAAGAGATTGTTGAGGATCTTGAAATCGGCGCCGGTTAGATTTGCGTGTATCGAATGAAAAGCATTCAGCCGCAAAGGAAGTCGCTTCGTCGGTCGGCTGTGCTTTGGAGGGGGAACGGTATGAAGAACTCGACCACTGATATGAATCGCGCCTCGGGAAAGTCGTCGCGGATGGCGCGGCGACGTCTCGGGAGTCTGCTCGGACAAGCGGCGGCGTTGGCCGCCGCGGCGGTGATGATCGGCGCACCGTCGAGCTGGGCCGCGAGCACGACGCTGCCCAACGGCCTCAACCCTGGTCTGTGCCTGGATGCGCAAACCCTCGATGGGCGCACACTCACCGGAGCGGTGCAGATGTACGCCTGCAACGGAGGGCGAGCGCAGCAGTGGATCAGTGGATCCGGAAACAGCTTGCGCAACGGCCTCAATCAGGCCTTGTGCCTGGACGCCCAAACCCTCGACGGACGCACGCTCACCGGCAAGGTGCAGATGTACGCCTGCAACGGGGGACGAGCGCAGCAGTGGATCAGTGGATCCGGAAACAGCTTGCGCAACGGCCTCAATCAGGGCTTGTGCCTGGACGCCCAAACCCTCGACGGACGCACGCTCACCGGCAAGGTACAGATGTACGCCTGCAACGGAGGGCGGGCCCAGCAGTGGTGAAGGACCATTACCAGCCGACTGCTTGTAGTGATGTTGCGGGACAACGCAAAGGAACACGATGAAGTCAGCAATCGCCGCCATCATGATCGCGGCATTCAGCTTGTTGGGGCTCGGCCAGGCTTCGGCGACAACGTCCGATATCGCGCAGACGAGCTATCTCGCCACGAGTTCCGATCGCGGAAACGGTAGTGGGAGCAATCCCAGCAAGTGCAAGAACCCGGACAGGACCGCGTGCCCCGACGGCTCCGATCCTCGCGGTAACAAGCCCAGCCGCAACGACAGCGGCCGCGACACCGTCGGTGGCCGATGAGATGAGCGGACCCGCGTTTCGGGCGGTGAGGTCCAACTTCGTGTTGGACACCGGATAATGGCTCGGTGACGCTGTCCGAGCCCACCCCGGTCGCCGGGCGACCCGAGGACCCCACCACCGAGGCCGATCATGGCCCGGTGGTGGGCAGTTTCCGATTCTGGTTTCTGTCCCGCCGCTGGGACTGGTCGCCAGAGGTGTACACGATGCACGGCTACACCCCGGGAGAGGTCGAGCCGACCACGGAATTGCTGCTCTCCCACAAACATCCCGACGACCGGGATCGGGTGGCCGAGGCCATTCTGGGTTCGCTGCACGAGGAGCGGCCGTTCTCGAGCCGTCATCGCATCATCGACATCACCGGTCGGGTGCGCCAGGTGATGCTGGTGTCCGATCGCATCCTCGACGCCACCGGACGCGCGGTGGGCACCAGCGGGTTCTACATCGATCTCGACGCCACCCTCGCCGCGGCCGAACGCGACACCCTCGATGCGGTGATGCCCGAAGTCGTGGCGGCCCGCGCGGCGATCGAACAGGCCAAAGGAGTGCTGATGCGCACCTACCGCATCAGCGCCGACCAAGCCTTCCAACTGCTGAAATGGCGATCCCAGGAGACCAACATCAAGCTGCGGGATCTGGCCGAGGCCCTGCTCATCGCGCTGCCGGAATTGCCGCCCGCCGCGCCGGATACGGTCGCCGCGTTCGACCATCTGCTGCTCACCGTGCACCAGCGGCTTGGGCCCGGTAACGGTTGAGCGGGTATCCGATCGTCCACACTGGACCTCGGCTCCGCCTCAGCTGACAGCGACCCTCGCCCGCACCAGTCGGCCCGGTGTCCGCTCTTTTCCGATCGGGCGAGATCCACTTCCGCGACCATCAACCCGATCGGTCCGACGTTGCTTGGGCAGGGGGCTGGGGCGGTCACTCGTGCTCCTTGCGCTGTCTCACCAACTTAGCTACAAAAAGTAGGTTACATAACGTAGCTTAAGTGTGTGTTTGAGACAGAGGCGAGGAAATGACTGTGGAGCAGCCGAAATCGGTACTGATGCTGGGTGGCTCGGGCGTGGTGGGGGCGGGTGCCGCGCGATTTCTACGTCGGTGGCATCCGTCGCTGCGACTGACGGTGGCCGGTCGAAATCTCGACCGCGCGCGGCGGATCGCCGATGAGCTCGGCGGCGCGGCGGCGATCACGGTGGACCTGAGCCGCGAGGATTTGGGGATGCCGGTCGATTCGCGGTATTCGGCGGTGGTGGCGACGGTGTGGGACGAGCAGTTGCAGGGGTTGGCCTACGCGCAACGGCATTCGCTGCCGTATCTGAGCATCTCGAGCGGCATGGTCGATCTCGCGCCGGAGGTCATCGCGAGCGCGCAACGTGGCGGTGCGACGCCGGTGCTGGTGAGCAGCCACTGGTTCGCCGGGCTGCTGGTGTTGGCCACGATGGAGTTGGCGCGTGAGTTCGACCAGGTCGACGGAATCCGGCTCGGTGCGCTGATCGACGATCAAGACCTCGGTGGCCCCGCCGGGATGGAGGAGTTGGCGCGCTGGAGCGGGTTGCCGCCCGCGGGCTACGTGCGCCGTGGCGGGGTGTTCGTGTGGATCGGAGGCGAGGACGCGCAGGCCAGCGTGCGCGCCGTCGACGGCGTGCTGGTGCCGGGGTTCGCCATGGCCTACCCCGATGTGCCGAGCCTGGCCCTGGCCACCGGAGCACGCGAGGTGCGCTTCGATCTCGCGATCGGGGAATCCTCGGGCCGCCGCCGCGGTGAGGCTCCGACGATGGAGATCCGCATCGACCTCGACGGCGTCGACGCCGCGGGTAATCCGCTGAGCCGCGGCTACTACCTCCTTCACCCCCAAGGCCAGGCACCGCTGACCTCGCTGGGCGTGGCGCTCGGCGTGGAGCGCATGCTCGGTCTGGGCGACGAGCCCGCTGTGGACGCGGGCATCCAAACCCCCGAGGCCATCCTCGCGCCCGCGTACGCGGTGGGCCGCATGGTCGAGATGGGCAGCGCCTTCCTCGACGCCGCCACCTGCCGCCCGATCGAAGGCCACTTCGCGGCCAACGCCGCGAAATAGGCTGACAGTCAACACCACACGTCGAGCGGGCATGCGCGGCCGCCCGGCGTGTGGGATTTGCCTGCCGATGCCTAGGCGTCGTCGATGGCGAGGTCGATCCCCGCCACGATGAGGCCGGTGAGTGCTTCGGTAGCCTCGGCGAGGCTGGCGCGTCCTCGGATCAGTTCGGCCGCAATGGTTTCGGCCGCGCCCATCACTCCGAAACACCGCAGCCGCAGCGCCTCGGTGGGCAGGGTCGAATACGGTCCGAACGCGGTGAGCATCACCTCGGCATAGCTGTCACAGAGTTCGAGTTCGATCTCGTCGAGCTCGGGGTCGCCCTTCAACGCCGCCGACACCGCGGTCCACTCGGGTATCTCGCTCACGCACCCGAAGTAGGCGGCGCTCACCGCCCGCGCCAACGCGCGCGGCTCGGGTGACACGTCGTCGAGCGCTCGCGTGGACGCCTCGCGCAGCTGGTCGGCGAGTTGGCGATACAGCGCCAGCAGCAGCCCGGAGCGCGTGCCGAAGTGGTCGTAGACGATCGGGCGACTGACACCGGCCGCCTCGGCGAGGCTGACCAGGCTCAGGTTGTCGGTGCCCTGCGTGCGCACCATGCCCAGCGCCGTGTCGAGCAGTTGCTCGCGGCGGGCCTGCCGCGTCAGACGGGTCGTCGTCGGCAATTTTCCTCCCTTGTGATCGCCTCCAGCGTACGCTACAAACTGTAGGTTACATTTTGTAGGTCAATGGGGATCTCGAGAGGAAATCACCATGAAACGACAAGTCGCGCAAGCCCGCGCACGCGCCACCAGCCCCACACACCCTCCCGCAGACCCCTTGGACAGCGCCTATGGCACCGGCGGGTGCACCCGCCGCGAGATCGGGGATCGGCGATGAACCGGGATTGGCGCGAAGGGCTGCGCGCGGCGGCGGGACGCGTGGTCGACGCGTGGCTGAAGGTCCCACCCGCGACCGTGCCCGTACCGCAGGAAACCCGAGACCTGGTCATCCCCATGCCCGACGGTGTCGAGCTGCTCGCCGACCGGCTGCGCCCGCCCGGCGAGACACCGCTGCCGGTGGTACTGCTGCGCAGCCCTTACGGGAGAAGGGGTGCGTTCATGGCCTTGTTCGGCCCGGTCTTCGCCCGCCGCGGGCTGCAAGTGGTGACCGTCAGCTCGCGCGGCACCTTCGGCTCCGGCGGCACCTTCCGACCGTTCGACGACGAGAAGTCCGACGGACTGGCCGTGATCGCGTGGCTGCGCGAACAACCTTGGTGCGACGGTCGCATCGCCACCGCCGGAGCAAGCTATCTCGGCCACACCCAATGGGCGGTCGCCCCGTATCTCGACAAACCACTCGAAGCGATGTGTATCGCGGTGGGCGCGTCGGAGTACGTCAGCTCGATGTACCCCGGCGGCGCATTCGCCCTGGACAATTCGCTGTCCTGGTCGGTGCTGATCGGTGTACAGGAACAGGGCCTCGGTGGGATGCAGCAGATCTCACCTGGCTTCGGATTCAGGCGCCGCACCCGCAAGGCCATGCACACGCTGCCGTTGACCCAGGCCGACCTCGCCGCGATGGGCAGACCCTCGCCGTTCTTCGCCGACTTGGTCGGCAACGTCGAATCGACCCAACGCTGGGACTCGATCGACCACAGCGCGGGCGCGGACAGCCTCACCACCCCGGTCAGCATCGCCACCGGCTGGCACGATCTCTTTCTGCCTGCGGCACTGCGCGATTTCACTCGACTACGCGCTCGTGGAACATCGGCGCGCCTCACCATCGGCCCATGGGGACACGGCGAGATACGCAGCTACCCGACTCTCGTCGCCGACCAATTGTCCTGGCTGACATCACATCTGCTCGACGACCGCACACACCCGCAACGCTCCGCCGTGCGGCTGTACGTGCAGCGCGCTGACGCCTGGCGCGATTTCGCGACCTGGCCACCACCGTCGACCCCGACCCCGCTGTTCCTGCGCGCCGCCGGACACCTCGGCGAGACCTCCGTCGAATCAGAGCCCGACTCGTTCACCTATGACCCCGCCGACCCCACTCCGTCGGTGGGCGGGTTGATGCTGTTGGGCAAGACCCACGGCCAAGACAACCGCTCCGTCGAGGCCCGCCCCGACGTTCTCGTGTACACCAGCGAGCGTCTCGACCGCGATCTCGATGTCATCGGCGAGGTCAGCGCCACCATCCACGTCCGCACCCGATCCGGCCATGCCGATGTATTCGTGCGTGTGTGCGATGTCGACGCCCGCGGAATATCGCGCAACGTCACCGATGGAATCGTGCGCCTGCATCCCGATAAGCACGCCGTTGATGACGACGGCGTGGCCACGGTCCAGGTCGAACTCACCGGCACCGCCTTCCGATTCCGGCGCGGTCATCGCCTTCGCGTGCAGGTCTGTGGCGGTGCGTTCCCACGCTTCGCCCGCAACCACGGCACCGGCGACGCCACCGCCACCGCTGTCAGCTCCGCCGCCTACAACGTTGAGATCTTCCACGACCCGGCCCACCCCTCGCGGATCGTGCTTCCGATATCCACCTGACGCGCCGCCGAAGCGCAGTGAACGGCACGAAATGTCAGGCATCGACCCGTTTCGATCCGGCTCGACCCTAGCGCGCCATCTCAATTCGCTGATTTGTAACCAAAATCCGACTTACCGGTCTTCTCCCGTCACGCTATCGTCCGATTAGCAGTAGCAAGCCGCCGCGCCGCGCGCATCCGGTCTCGTGGGTGCCCGCGCTCAGGGGAAGGAGGCATTCGCGATGGCTCTGCGCTGGACTGACTATCTGACGGTCGATCCGCCCCGGCCGTTTCGGATCCGCTACCGCGACGGTCGTCTGGTCGCCGCCGAGGTCATCGGCGCCCAGGTGCTGCACGACGACTTGCGCTGCGGCCCCGAGCATGTCACCCCGGGGCAGGTGTGCGAGTACTGTGTGCTGTTCGCCGACCGTCACATCGAGATCGTCGTCGCCACCGAGTGTGGTTGGCACCTGTGCGGCCAGCCGGTGACCCTGCTCGACCTCGCTCGCGTTTTCGCCCCCGACACACGACCGCCGTTCGCAAGCTAGAGGGCCCCGGCAGCTCGGATCGACCCCGTCGCACCGAAGGATGCGGTACCGGCTGCTTCGTCGTAGGCGGCGGTCAGTTCCGCGAGCACTCCGTCGGTGGGGATCGCCGCTCTTGCCAAGTGGATGGTGCGCAGCTCGGCCATGAATCGTTCCCACAGCGGGGGGCCACCAGCGGCCAAGAGTTCGGCCCGCACCCGTAGTTCCGGTGCCGTGTCCAGCCAGCGGGCGCCCCACGCGCCCAGTTGGGCCATCACCGGGACGAGTTCGATGGCCGCCTCGGTGAGATGGTATTCGACCTTCTGGCGGTGGCTCGGGTCGTCGTCGCGGGTGAGCAGGCCCGCGGCGACGAGTTTCGCGAGGCGAGCGGCCAGGATGTTGGACGCGATGCCCTCGAGGGATGCGGTGAGCAGTTCTCGGAAGTGCGTGTTGCCACTGAACATGATGTCGCGCAGGACAATCAGGCTCCATCGGTCCCCGAGAAGCTCGATGGTCATATTGATCGGACAGCCCGACTTGCCGGGGGGCACCGGCAGTTTGTCGTGTGCAACTGGTTGCGCCATGGGATCAGTCTAGGTAGGTTCCCAACTGATTGCAGATTGCAATCGGAAGGGGTTCCGATGACACAACTCGTCCGCGTTCAGAACTTCTCCGTGTCCGCCGATGGATACGGTGCCGGGGAAGGGCAAAGCCTCGAGCGTCCGTTCGGCCACGCCGATCCCAGTGACCTCATGTCCTGGGCGGGCGCTACCGCGCACTGGGTCAACCGGACCGAGCCCGGGGGCACCTACGGCCTCGACGACTACATCACGCGCGACTACGCCAACAACATCGGCGCGGAGATCATGGGGCGCAACAAATTCGGCCCGCAGCGGGGGCCGTGGGATAACTACGACTGGCAGGGCTGGTGGGGTGATGAACCTCCGTTCCGCACACCGGTATTCGTCCTCACGCACCATGCGCGGCCTTCATTCACGCTGGGGGACACCACGTTCCACTTCATCGACACGTCTCCGAAGGACGCGCTGGCGCAGGCCCTCGATGCGGCCGAAGGCAAGGACGTACGGATCGGCGGCGGTGTTGCCACGGTTCGGGCATTCCTCGACGCCGACCTGATCGACACCATGCATGTCGCCGTCGCGCCGGTCGAACTGGGTCGTGGCGAACGGTTCTGGACGGGTCCTGACGAACTCGCCGAGCGCTTTCATATGGAGCGGGTCCCGAGCCCGAGCGGGATGGTGCATCACTTCTTCTGGCGACGCTGAGCGTCTGCGGCGCGGGCGTGTGGTCAGGCGCTGCCGTGCCGAGCGGATTCCCGCGTCGCGGCCGTCCATCCGGTGTCGAGAAGGGCGAAGATTCGGTCGAGTGCCCGCTCGGGGTCGTCTCGTCCGTGGACGAGGCTGACGGCTTCGAGGGCGAAGTGGGCCAGAGCGTGGGCGGCGGGGTCGTTGTCGGGTAGTCCGGTGTCGGCGACGATCGCTGCGGCCAAGGCGTTTTCGTGGCGCAGCCATATGCGCCGAGCCCGCTCGCGCAGGACCGGTGTGGTCTCGATCAGGTGGAGGAACTCGGGGAAGCGAGGGTCGGTGCGGACCTGTCGAGAGCGCTCGTCGTGCAGCAGCGCGCGCAGCGCCTGGGGGATCGACTGGCCGGTCGGGCGCTCGCGGACGGCGGCGACGAGCGCCTCCTCGCGGTCGGCATCCTGGTCGAAGATCAGTGCTTCCTTGCCGTCGGGGAAGTGCTTGAACAGCGTGGCCACCGAGACGTCGGCGGCGTCGGCGATCTCCCGCACGCCGACCGCGTCGTAGCCGCGCTCCAGAAACAGCCTCAGCGCCGCATCCGCCAGGGCTTGGCGGTTAGCGGCTTTCTTGCGCTCGCGGCGTCCTGGTTCGGGCATGCGCCTACCTTAGCGCATGGGTAGAACCGGTTGGAAACTAGAACTGATATACTTTTGACACGGTTTCACTTACCCTGGGTGGAGCGAGGCCGACTCGGCCTGCAACCAGCGGCGACAACCACACCGCCGCAACAAGTTCGAGAGGAGCCACCCTCATGACCACACCCCGTATCGCCATCGTCGGCGGCGGCCCCGCGGGTCTGATGTGCGCCCGTGTCCTGCAGGGATATGACATCCAGCCCACGGTGTACGACGCGGACGCCGCCGTGGACTCCCGTGACCCGGGCGGGACGCTGGACCTGCACGCCGACTCCGGCCAGATCGCGTTGGAGGACGCCGGGCTGATGGACGCTTTCCGGGCGTTGGCCCGGGTCGAGGGCCAGGCCAAGAGCCGCCGCGACCACCACGGCACCGTCCTGGCCGAGTTCACCCCCGCCGAGGGCGACGACGCGGCTCCCGAGATCGACCGCGGGCAACTGCGGACCATGCTCTATGAGCACCTGCGTCCCGGCACGGTCGCCTGGGGGCACAAACTCCTACACGCGATCCCGCAAGACGGTGGCACGCACCGACTGGAGTTCGCCAACGGCACCAGCACCGAAGCCGACCTCGTCATCGGCGCCGACGGCGCATGGTCGCCGGTTCGTCGGTTGCTCACCGCCGCGGTCCCGCAGTACCTCGGGGTCTGCTTTCTCGACGCCCGATTCGACGACGTGGACACCAGACACCCCGAAATCGCCGCGATCGTCGGTGACGGCCACATGTTCTCCTCCGACGGCGACGGCCGCGCGGTGATCGTCCAGCGCAACAGCAACGGCGTGGTCCGCGGTTACGTCGCCTTCCGCGCCGAACTCGACTGGCACGTCACCGCGGGCGTGGACATCACCGACCGCGAGGCCGTCCGGTCCTTCCTGCTGCGGGAATTCAGCCACTGGTCCCCGCTCATGCGCCCGCTGCTCACCGACATCGACGGCGACTACGTGCCACGCAGCTTCTGGGCCCTGCCCGCTCCGCTGACCTGGAACCATGTCCCCGGCGTCACCTTGATCGGCGACGCAGCCCATCTGATGGCCCCCTTCGGCGGCCACGGCACCAATCTCGCGTTACTCGATGGCGCGGAACTCGCGCACGCCATCCACGAAGAGAACGATCTCGACGACGCGATCACACGCTACGAGACAGCGATGTTCCCACGATCCGCGGAACTCGCCGTCAGCTCGAACACCGCGCTCACGCGGTTCTTCGCCACGACATCCCCCGACTCACCGCACCTGCCCCCAGACCACGCGCGGGAACACGAGAACTACAAGGCCAGGGCCGCCGAATATCGACGCAGGCAACAGAAGTCATAGCCACACCTCAGCGAGAAACCAGGCCCCACCGTCCCATTTGCTTAGCTAAAGTAAGTTATATATAGTTGCGTACCGCAAGCAAGTAACCTTGGCGGGGAGTGGGCATGGGAGTGTCACCCGATTCGGCTCAGGGCCTGATCAAGGAGCTGTACTTCATGGGGCGGGCGATTCGGGCGGCGCTCTCGCATCCGGAGGAAGGGGATCTGCTTCCTGGGGGTGCGGGGGTGTTGGGGTCGCTCGAGGCGAAGGGGCCTTGTCGGCAGGTGGATTTGGCTGGGGAGCTGTGTATCAGCCAATCGACGCTGAGCAGGCATGTCGCCGAGTTGGTGAGCTCCGGAAACGTTGTCCGCCAGGCCGATCCCAGCGATGGGCGGGCCACGCTCGTTCAGATCACCGACCAGGGGCGCGATCTGCTGCGGCGCATTCGGGTGTCGCGGGCGCGGGGATTGCAGGCCGCACTTGCCCATTGGACGGAGAGCGAAGCCGAGCAGGCCACCGAGGTTGTTCGCAAGCTCAGGAATTCACTGGCGGCCGCTGCGCACCACAGTGCTGTGGGCGAGCGCCGACCTGTTTCGACAGAAAGTCAGGAAGTGGATGTCTAACCCAGTCGATACGGGGACGCGCGCCCCGGACGTGATGACCCATCGTCAAGTCCTGGAAGCCATGACGGGGCTGTTGGCGGCGCTGTTCACCGCGCTGCTCAGCACCACCATCGTGTCCACCGCGCTGCCCACGATCATCGGCGACCTGGAGGGGTCGCAGACCGCGTACGCCTGGGTCATCACCACGGCGCTGCTGGCCAATGCCGCGTCCACGCCGATCTGGGGCAAGTTCGCCGACCTGTTCAACAAGAAACTGCTGGTGCAGTCGGCCATTGTCATCTTCGTCATCGGTTCGGTGGTCGCGGGATTCGCGCACAATGTGCCGGTGCTGTTGGCGGCCCGTGTCATTCAGGGCATCGGCATGGGCGGGTTGACGGCGCTCGTCGTCGCCATCATCGGCTCCATCGTCGCGCCGCGCGAACGCGGGCGCTACTCCGGATACATGGGCGCGGTGATGGCGGTGTCGATGTCGGGCGGACCGATTCTCGGCGGCGTCATCGTCGACAGCCCGCTCGGCTGGCGCTGGTGCTTCTTCGTCTGCGTGCCGCTGGCCGTGATCGCTCTGATTCTGTTGCAGCGCACCCTGAAACTGCCCACCGAACGCAAGGACGGGGTGTCGATCGACTGGCTCGGCGCCACGCTCATGACGGCCGGTGTGTCGGTGCTGCTCATCTGGGTGTCGTTCGCCGGAAAGGCGGACTACTACGACTGGATCTCCCGCGAATCGGCGCTGTATGTCGGCTCCGGTGTGGTGCTGCTGCTCGCGACCGTGCTGGTCGAGGCCCGCGCCAAGGCGCCCATCATTCCGCTGAAGATCGTCACCGAGCGCACCACCGGCCTGGCGATCATCGCCTCGATCGCGGTCGGTGTCGGCATGTTCGGCGCGACCACCTTCCTGGGCCAGTACTTCCAGACCGCGCGCGGATACTCCCCCACCATCGCCGGTGTGCTGACCATTCCGATGGTCGTGGGCATGCTCATCGCCTCGACCGGATCGGGACAGCTGATCACCCGGTTCGGTAAGTGGAAGGCCTTCGTCGTGAGCGGCGGCGCGCTGCTGGTGGTCGGATTCGCGCTGCTGTCGACCATCGATCACGCCACCAATCTGTGGCTGGTCGGCGCGTATATCGCGGTCGTCGGGCTCGGCGTCGGCATGATGATGCAGAACCTGGTGCTGGCGGTGCAGAACACGGTCAGCGTGCACAATATCGGCGCGGCCTCCAGCAGTGTGGCGTTCTTCCGGACCTTCGGCGGCGCGATCGGCGTCTCGGTGCTGGGGTCGGTGCTGGCCACTCGCGTGAGCGAACTCTCGGCGGAGGGTTTCGCCCGGCTGGGCGTGCCCGCCGGGGCGTCCGGCGGCGGCTCGCTGAATCTGCACGGGCTGCCCGCGCCGATCGTCGAGGTGGTGCGTGCCGCCTACGGTGACGCGACCGGTCGGATCTTCCTGATTGCCGCGGGAGCGGCGGTCGTCGCGCTCCTCGCGACCGCGGCGCTGCCGAACCGTCCGCTGCGCAACACCATCGATATCGCCGCGGACGCGACCACGGAAAAGACTCCGGTACAAGACGATTCGGACAGTATGGCGTCGCTGGACGCCGAACTGGACGCGCTCACGGAGAGCTGGGACGACCAGCGGGTGCTGGCCGAGGCCGCACCGGTACCGACCGGCGGTCGGCACGCGACGGCCGAACAGAACGGACACCAGGTCTACCGCGTCGAGGCCGCGCGGGCCCCGCTCGCCAACCACTCGAATCTCGGATCGGTGGGCGGCCGCGTGCACCGCGAGGACGGCAACCCGGTCCCCGGCGCGATGCTGACATTGATCGATCAGGGCGGCCGCCAGGTGGGGCGCGCGAGCAGCGGTTCGGATGGCGGCTATGCCATCGACGTCCCCGATTCCGGTGCCTATGTCTTGATCGCCTCGGCGATGGGGCATCAGCCCACCGCGGTCACCGTGTCGACCGGCCAACGCGTGGATCTGACCCTGGCGGGTTCCGGAGAGCTGTCCGGCGTGGTCCGAACCGCCGCCGACGGCACGCCGTTGCCGGGTGCGACCGTCACCGTGACCGATACGCGCGGCGAGGTGGTCGCGGCCGCCGTCTCGGGCGGCGACGGCAGCTATGCGTGCCACGGCGTGGTGTCCGGCGTCTACACCCTGGTCGCGGCCGCCGAGCACATGCGCCCCAGCGCAACGACTTTGACGGTGCCCGACAGCGGCGTGCTGCGCCACGACATCGAGCTGGCCGCTATGGCGGTCCTCACCGGCGTCGCGTGGACCGAGGACGGGCGCGCCATTCCGGACGCCCTGGTCAGCCTGCTCGACGAGAACGGTGCGGTGATCGCGCGGGCGCGCACCGACGAGAACGGCCGCTATGTGGTCCCCGATCTGCGCGAAGGGCAGTACACCGTGGTCGCCCGCGGCTACCCGCCGGTGACCGGACAGGTCAGCGTGACCGGCGGCGAGGTCGCCCACGATGTGCGGCTCGGCTACGAGCTCGAGGATCGTCGATGAGCGGGCTGACCGCCCGCGTCCGCACCGCCGAGGGGTGGCCGGTCGCGGACGCGGTATTGACGGTGACGGATATGACGGGCCGCCAGCTCGCCCGCGCACTCGCCGACGACACCGGTTCCGTGCGCACCGACCCGCTGCCCCCGGGAGTGCACACCGCGGTCCTCACCGCCGTCGGCTTCGAGCCCATGGCCCAGATCGCGAATATCTCCGCGGCCGGAGCGGGTGCGCTCGGTGAGCTGGTTCTGACGCCGGTGGCCACGGCGATATCCACTCCCCCGCCGGGCCCGTGGACGATCGACCCCGCGCATTCGACGGTCATCGCCACCGCCCGCCACCTCGGTATCGCGAGCATCAAGGCCCGCTTCGCCGAGGTGAGCGGACGGCTCGACATCGCCGAACCTTTCGAGCGCTCCACCGGCTACGCCGAAATCAAGGCCGCTGGTATCGACACCGGAATCGCCATGCGCGACAACCACCTTCGCTCCCCGGAATTCCTGGACGTCGACACTTACCCCGTGATCTCGTTCACCGGCAACGGATTACGCCGCACCGGCAGCGACACCTGGGTCATGCCCGGCGAACTCGCCCTGCACGGCCAACGCCGCCCCGTAGAACTCGACCTGACCTACGGCGGCTTCGGTGCGGACCCCTGGGGCGGCGTCCGTGCCGCCTTCCACGCCGAAACCCAGCTCCACCGCAATGATTTCGCCATCGACTACAACGCGGTGGTCCGCGCCGGAGTAGCCGCCATCGGCACCACCGTCAAGATCGAACTCGACATCGAAGTCGTCCAAGGCGAGCAGCAGCCCGCCCTGTAGTCGGTCAACGATCGTCGATGACGGCCGTCAGGAAAGGGCGGCCGTCGATGGTGGTGAGCTGCGGGTCGGTGAGGGTGAGGCGGCGGCCGCGGTGTTCGAGATCGAATCGGCCTGCTGCGAGGATGTTTCGGGTCCAATCGCTGTGGGGGCCGTAGTTGAGGGCTGTGCGGAGTTGGGGGCCGTGCCAGGTGATTCCCACGGGAGTGCGGTAGCGGCGGCCGGTTCGGCGGCCGATGTGGATGACGTTGGCGTAGCCCGGGATTCGGGCGGCGATGGGGAGGAACAGCGGGTTGGTCAGGTGGCGGTTGAGACGGGCCAGGAGGCGCATAGGGTGCTCGCGCATGGCTCACGGTAGCCAGCGGTCCGGCAGCCTGGTGGCCTGTGCGCATTCGGTTGTCGGAATGTCGAATTCGAGAGACCGAATGTCGGTGAAGTGACCATGGCGCGGGCGGTGGATTGTTCGGCATGCTTGAAATTTCCAGCTGCCGAAGGAGTCAGCCAATGTCGGAATGGAATCGCATCGAGCGAGGTAGCGGGCGGCCGCTGGTCCTGCTGCACGGAGCCGGTGGCACCGCGCGCAATTGGCTGCCGGTGATGGACCGGCTCGCACAGGAGCGCCGAGTCATCGCCCTGGACTTCCCGGGCTTCGGGCGGACACCGTTCCCCGATGACGCCGAATTCTCGATGGATTGGGCCATGGCACAGCTCGCCGCGGAGTTCCAGCGACTCGGCCTCGACGGTCCGGTGGATCTGGCGGGCAATTCCATGGGCGGATGGTTCGCGCTGGAGGCCGCCAAGCGCGGGATGGCGGGCGCGGTCGTGGCCGTCGCACCGGCCGGGCTCTGGCAGCACGGCATGCCGCCGCTGCTGTACGCCCAGTTCCAAGCCATGCTGGCGGGCAGCATGCTGACGCGTGGAGCGGGCGGCGCGTTCCTGCGCATCCCCGCCATCCGGTACGCCGGGCTGGCGGTGATCGCCAGCCGCCCGTGGCGCATCGACGCCGCCGAGGGCATTCGCATGGTGCGCGACCTCGACCGCTCCGAACGCGCCCTGCGCATCGCGGTCGGGCATGCGCGCGGGCTGCGGTTCGAGGGCGGGCAGCGCATCGCGACTCCGGTCACGGTGGCATTCGGCACCCGCGATCTCATGCTCCCGCCACGGGTGAGCCAGCTGCGCAGCGAGTTGCCCGCCCATACCCGCTGGGTGCGCCTGCCCGGCTGCGGACATGTGCCGATGTCGGATGCCCCGACGCTCGTCGCACAGACCATCCTCGACGGCATTCGCGCGGCGGCACCGGCACGGGAGGCGACGGCCTGAGATCCGCCGAAGCCGCTGCGCGACGGCGGTTTCGGCGACGCAGCGCCACGGACACGGCGAGGCCGACCGCGGCGACCCCGGCGGCGAGCGCCATGGCCGTACCGCCGATCGAGAACAGTCGCTCGAGCGAGGTGGCCGCCACGTACCCCGCCCCGGCCTCGACGATCGCCCACAGCAGCGCGGCCGTCACGCTGTACGGCGCGATCCGTCGATAAGGCAGGTCGGTGGCTCCGGCGAGATGTGGGGCGAGCGTGCGCAGGACGGGCACGAAACGGCAGAGCAGAATCGCCTTGCCGCCGTGCGCGTTCATCAGCACGGTGGCGCGTTCCCATGCCGCGTCCGGAATGCGGCGCGCGAGGCGGCCGGTGCGCAGACCGCCACCGAGCACGCGGCCGGTGCGATGGGCCAGGGCATCACCGGCCACCACCGCCGCGGCCGCGATCACGATGATGAGCGGCAGGTGCAGCGAGCCGGTCCGCGCGAGCGCACCGGCACTCAGCATGAGGGTGAGCGTCGGCACGAAAACCCCTATCAGCAGGATGGATTCGGCCAGCAGGGCCACGGCCAGCACCGCGTACGCCGCGGCCGCGGGCGCGCCGGTGAGCAGGTCGGTGAGCGCGTTCACCGGTTCGCTCCGGTCAGGACGAGCGGGTGCGCCGCACCCCGCAGCCGCCAGACGTGGGCCGGAGGCAGGTTCCCCCAGACGGTCCGGCAGCCGGTGCCGTAGCGCCGCTGATACGCCGCGAGGACACCTTCCACGGACCGGTGACGCTCGACTTCGGCGCGCGAGGCCACGATGCCGCGCGCCGCCCCCGTCCCCAGATATGTGAAGTACGTGAGGGTTCCGCCCGGCCGCAGCATGGTCAGATACCGGCCCATGATCGTATGCACCTGCGCCGGTGTGAAATTCGTGAACGGCAGCCCCGAGACGATCACGTCGTAGTGATGAGCGGGCCGATAGTCCTCGATGAACTCCTCGTACAGCCGAGCTCGCCGCGCCGCCGGATGCGCACCGATCAATCGCTCCAGCCGTTGCGCGAACCGAGGATTCGCCTCCACGATGTCGAGACGGCTCCCCGACCCCAGCCGCGCCAGCAGAGTGCGGGTCACCGATCCGGTGCCCGCCCCCACTTCGAGAACGTCCACCGGCCCGCCCTCGGCGCGCACCGGATCGGCGAGCAGTCGAGCCAGCCGTCGCCCACTGGGCGCGACGGCCCCCGTACTACGCGAATTCTTGATGGCTTCGCGGAGGAACATCCAGCCCGCGGCGTCACGCGGCGCGAGGTCACGGTCGTGCGAGGGGGTCCAGTAATCCATGGCTTCGACGCTATGGACGTTGCCCGCCAAGCGAATCCGCCCTTGTGCGCCGGGCGACCACGACGAAAGTAGGGGGTCGACGCGGCGGTTCGGCGGAGGGCGAGCGCGGCTCTCGCGCCTAGGATCGGCTCGGTGAGCTGGAGCGAAAGCCAGAAATGGACGACCGTCGGGCGCTGGGCCCTGGTGCTCGCGCTGACCCTGACCGCGGTGCAGAACGGCGCTTCGACCAACGCCGGACAGTACCTGACAGCCGCCACGGCCGTCGCGGTGCTCAGCGGCTTCCTGCTCGTCTTCCCGCGCGCCCACTGGCTGCTGGCCCCGGCCGTCACGACCGTCGGTGCGGGCCTGTGGGGTTGGGTGATGCTGCCGCTGCTGCTGCTCGCCCTGTTCGATCTGGCGGCCCGCCGCCGCATTGCCGCGGCCGTGGTCTGCGCCGCCCTCGCCCAGATCATCAATCTGTGGATCCACCCGACCATGTCGCTGTGGACGCCGCAGCAGTACGGTTCGTCGCTGTTCCTCGTCCTCGCCGTGGTGTGCGGTATGTGGGCGGGCAATCGACGCCGACTGGTCGGTGCGCTCAATGCCCAGGTGGAGCATCTGCGCATCGAACGGGAACTGCGCGAACAGGCCGCCCGCGCCACCGAACGCTCGGCCATCGCCGCGGAGATGCACGATGTGCTGGCTCACCGACTGAGCTTGATCGCCCTGCACACCGGAGTGCTGGCCACCAAGAAGGACACCCTGCCCGAACCGATCGCCGAACGCCTCGCCCTGCTGCGCACCGCCGCCACCGGCGCGCTGTCCGATCTGCGCGATGTGCTCGGCGCGCTACACGAACCCAAGACCGATACCACCGCCGCGCCCGCCCCGGTGCTGCGCGACGTCCAGGAATTGATCGAGCAGGCGCGCGCCACCGGACAGGTGATCGACGCGGCGATCGCGGGCGACCCGGACCGCGCGCCCGCGACCCACCGTCTCGCCGTCTTCCGCCTGGTGCAGGAGGCGTTGACCAATGCCCGCAAGCACGCGACCGGCGCGCCGGTGTCGGTCCGGGTCGACTACGGCCCGCCCGCCACGCTCGTCGAGGTCGTCAACGCACCCGGCACCTCGGCGGCGACGGTGTCGTCCGGTTTCGGGCTCATAGGATTGCGGGAGCGGGTGGCCGCGCTCGGCGGCGAACTCGAGGTCGGCCCCGGCGGCAACGGCACCTGGTCCCTGTCCGCCCGCATTCCCCATCCGGCATCCACCGAACAGGACGGCGCACACCCGTGATTCGCACAATGATCGTCGACGACGACGCGCTCGTCCGCCTCGGCCTGGCCGATCTGCTGCACGGCGACCCGGATATCGAAGTCGTCGCCCAGGCCGCCGACGGTCTGGCCGCCATCGACCAGGCCACCGCCCACCGCATCGACGTCGCCCTGGTCGATGTGCGCATGCCCCGCATGGACGGCATCACCGCCACCGCCCGCCTGCGCACCCTCCCCCATCCCCCGAAGGTCATCACGCTGACGACCTTCGACCTCGACGAATACGTCTACGACGCGCTGGCGGCCGGGGCCGACGGGTTCCTGCTCAAGGACACCGATCCGGCCGAGATCCTGCGCGCCGTCCATCTCGTCGCCTCCGGTTCGGCCATGCTGCACCCCGCCGCCGCCCGCCGCCTCATCGACCGGTACCACCACAGCGCCCGCCCCCGCACCGCCGAGGCCCAATCCCGCATCGACCGCCTCACCCCGCGCGAGCGGGATGTGCTGGCGCTGCTCACCGAGGGGGATACCAACGCCGATATCGCGAGCGCGCTCGGTATGCGCGAGAGCACGGTCAAGGCCCACGTCAGCCGCATCCTGACCACCCTGGAAGTCACCAACCGGGTGCAGGCCGCCCTACTCGCCCGGGACGCGGGTTTCACTGGGTAGCAACCGTATTCAGTTCGTCCAGGGCGGGCTGATGATGGTGCCGTCGGGGAGTTCGCCGGTGAACCCGACCGAGGTGGTCACCAGCAGGGTGGCCGGGGTGTCGCCCGGGTTGGCGAGGCTGATGGTCGAGCCGGTGGGGGCTACGGCGGCGTCGCCCGGCTCGAGGGGCGCTGCGACGCCGTCGATGGTGAGGGTGGGGGTGCCCGTCAGGACCACGAAGGCTTCCTCGCGGTGGATCTTGTGCGGGACGCCGGTGGTGCCGGGGGCGACTTCGACACGCCAGACGCAGAGTTCGGCGCTGCCGCTGCTGGGGTTGATCAGGGCGGTGAAGCGGGCATTGTGCAGGTCGTGGACTACGGCTTCGGCGGTGCGGATGACGGGCGTTGCGGGCTCCCTTTAGTCAAGCAGCTTGTCTATGTGTCATATAGTCAAGCTTGTTGTCTTTTCTGTCAAGTGCCAAGATGCAGGCATGTCCGCATCCGCTCGGGATCTGCCGCTGCTGTTGCTCGCCGCCGCCGCGGAGGTGGCCGACGTCATTCACGCGGGCGTGGTGGCGGCGGGATTCACCGATGTGCGGCCGACGCACGGGTTCGCCTTCGTGCGAATGGCGCCGGACGGGGCCACGGTCGGCGAGATCGCCGAACATCTCGAGGTGACCAAGCAGGCGGCGAGTCAGTTGGTGGAGGAGTTGGTGCGCAAGGGTTACGCGGAACGCAATCCGCACCCGCACGATTCGCGCGCGCGGCTGATCACGCTGACCGAGCGGGGCTGGGCATGCACGCGGGCCGCCGATGCGGCGATGGTGGAGTTCACCCGGCGGTGGGAGGCGGTGTTGGGCGCGGACGGGGTGGTCGGCGTGCGCGATGCGCTGGCCGAGGTCGTCACGCCGGGACGGGTGCGACCGGCGGCGTGGTGAGCCGCGACGCGCGCGTCCAGCCTGGCGATTTGTCCGTATACACCGCTTCTACCAGCGCGTTTGTTAGCGTCACTGGGGTGGACCCCAACCACTCCGATGCGCCACCGCCCCAGGTGTCGCGGCGGGCCGCCCGGTGGATCCTCGCGCTCTGCGGCGTCCTGCTGCTCGGTTCACTGGCCGCGTTCGCGTATCTGGGCCTGTCCCAATGGCGTTCGAGCACCGAGGACGGCGAGCGGATCGTGAGTGCCGCCGCCGGAATGAGTTTCGTCGCGCCGCAGGGCTGGGACGAGGTGCCACAGGAGGGCGACGACCGGCTCGTCTACGGGCAGGTCGCCCTGTCCAAACCCACCGGCGAGGGGATGATTCTGCTCGGCAAGCTGGATGATTCCCTGTTCGCGGCCGCCGAATCCGATGACGCTCGCGCCGCGTGCTCACTGGCCTCGGGGATGGGCGAGTTCTTCTTCCCCGAATCGGGTGAGCGCGTCGACCGGGAGAGCAAACCGGTGAAAGGCGCTGAGGTGACCGGCGATTCGTGCTACTACCGGGTCGAATTCAGCAGTGGGGATCCGGATGCGGAGGTGTACGCGGCGGTGGTGCGGTCCGGTGACCAGCGCTGGTGGCTCACCTGGCTGGGCAATGCCACGGTTCCGGTCGATCGCCAGGCCGCGCACGCGCTGGCGGAATCCATTCGGCCTCTGTGAGTTTCGCGGCCTAGCGGACGTACCGAGCGCCGCTCACCCCAATTCCAGTGTGGTGACACCGAATACGCGCTCCACGGCGTATGGCCGCACCTGCCCGGTGTACATGCGCGCGGTTTCGAAGCCCGGTGCCAGTCCGGCGGCGCGCACCAGGTCCACGGCGGGCTCATTGCACAGCGGCACATCGATCGCGACCGGCGCGCCCCGTGCCCACGCCCCCAGCGCCGACAGCAACTGCCGCGCGTCGTCGGCGGTATTCGCGAACAGTGGCCCGACCCGCGGCGCGTCCCGGGCCGGACGCAGGGTGCCGTAGCCGGTGACAGCCCCGTCGACCACCCGGACAACGGTGTGATGCCCGGGCTCGGAGAGCCAGGCCGTGAGGAATCGGAACCGGTCCGCGGGTACGCAGGCGCAATCGTAGGCGTGGATATCCGGAAGGTCCGAGGGGGTCAGCGGGCGCACGGTGCCGTCCGGCGGCACGAGGCGCGGCACTCCGGCGAATCGCGCACTGCGGTAGGCGAGTTCGAAGCCGCTGCGGCGGTAGTTGTCCTGCTGGTCGGGTACGCCGTCGAGTCCGACGACGCGGTGTCCGGCATGGGCGAGCCCGGCCTGCCAGATCGCCATGCCGAGTCCTCGGCCCCGCAGGTCCGGGCGCACGAGATAGAAACCGAGAAAGGCGTATTCGTCGCCGTAGTTGACCACCGAGACCGCCGCGACCGGCTCACCCGCCAGCCGTCCCATGAGGAATCCGTCCGGATCCTGGGCGAAGAAGGGGGTGACGTCGCCGAGTCCGGGGTTCCAACCCTCGGCGGCGGCCCAGCCCGTGACGGTGGCCCAGTCGTCGGGCTTGGCCCGGTCGATGACGAAGTCGGCTCCGATTCCGGTGTCCGGCATGCCTTCACGGTAGCCGGAGCAGCGGCTACTCGCGCAGATTGAGGCAGATCGGGTGGCCCTCGGGGTCCAGGACGATTCCCCAGGGCTGCTGCCCTTCCCAATCCGGGTTCAGCCCCGGCTGGAAGTCGGGCACGGTCGCGCCCAGTTCCGTCGCCCGCGCGCTGGCCTGATCGATATCGTCCACATTGAGATCGAAGTGCACGCGCTTGGGATTGCTGGGATCGTCCGGCCAGGGCGCGGCGACATGGCCTTCGGCGAATCCGAAGCACAGCACCGAGCGGCCGTCGGTGATGAGGGCGTATTCGGGCTGGCTGTGCATGACCTTCCAGCCCATCAACTCGCTGTAGAACTCGGCGAGCCGAGGCGGGTCGGCGGTGTCGAGAGTGACGCAACTCAGCGCGATCGGGGCGGTCACGGCTGTCCCTTTCGATCGGTCGAACAGGCGGCACGGACATATCGAACCTACGCCGAAGCGGACCGTTCGGTCCGCGACGACACTCGGCCCCTGACCGATCAGGGCCTCGGCTCGATGTGGAGGGCGGGCATATCCCTGCCGCCATTGTCCGACCGGATCACCCGAACCGTGGCGGCACCGCGTCATTCCTCGCCTACCCTGGTGCTGGGAGGCACGTGGCGACGTCGGGTGCCGGAGGGGTAGCGATGATCGAGTCGAAAACTCGAGCGCCGAGTGGCGTGACCGCGATCTGCGCCGCGGTGCTGGCAGCGCTCGGCAGCCTGGCCCACTTGCTCGGTGCCGCTTGCGGTTTCGTCCTGGCACTGATGCCCCCTCGGGTGGATTGCGCTGTCTCGCCCTGTCCGCAGCCCGCGTACCTGCCCTACCTCGCGGTGACGGCGGGTGTCGGCAGTCTGCTGCTCGGCGTCGGCTGGCTGCTCGGAGCGGGAGCGCGCGGGCTGTTTCGTCGGCGACCCGAGGGACGAAGGAAGGTGCTGATCGGCTCCACGCTCGTGATTGTCGGGCACCTGATCGGCCTGGCTGTCGTCGCGATACTCATCGGAAACGGCACCATCACCGATTCGGACGCGGTCGATTTCTCCGTGACGGTGGCGATAGCGCTGGTATTTCCCCTCCTCACCCTGGCACTCGCGGGGGCACCCACGACCGCGCGGTGGTTGTCCCCGAGATGATCGACAACCACGTCCCGACGCGTCAGGTCAGACCGGCGAGGTCGGCCAGGAGTTCGGAGGCGGTCACGGCGTCGAGATCCGCGGAAGCCCCTCGGGTGAAGTAGATCTCGCGCAGCTTCTGCTCGGGGAAGAGGTCCACGGCGGTGACGGCGATACCGGGATCCAATTCGACTGTCAGGTAGCGCCGGTCGCCCAGGGGGCGGCTGATCGAATGCTGGATGCCGTTGTCCTCGGCGGGGCCGCGCTCCCAGCCGCGTCGGGTGAGGCCGAGCACTGCGCCGACCGGGACGACGGTGTCGGTGAATCGGTGGATGCGGCCGGTCTCGCGTTCCTCGGGGGTGAGGGTGTACACCGGACGACCGAGCTGGCGGAACGGTTGGGTGAGTTGGTAGTCGGCGAAGACGTCGCTCCAATCCGCCACGGCGGCACCGAGTTCCAGCGGGTGCGCTATGCCGATTCGCGCCGCGTCGGGCAGGGCGATGACGGTGTCCTCGATATCGGCCAGCGTGAAATCCTCGGCGATGCGGAAGAAGGTGTCGCCGGTGGTCCATACCAGGCGGCGCGCGATGTGCCGCAGCAGCGGGTGCGCCACCAGATAGTGCTCGAATTCCGCTGTGCTCCAGCGCCGTCCGGTCGTCATGGCGAGTTCCAGGCGTCGAATCTGGTCACCGGCGACCCCGCGCGCCTGCTTCTTCAGCTCCGCGAAGCGGCGGTAGGCGGCCGGTGCGAGCGTCTGGTCGTCCTTCACGCCGGGTTTGGGCAGGGCCTTGCGGGTCGTTCCCGCCTCGTCGATCACGTACGGCATGAGGTTCTCGTCGAATCCGACCGTGAAACGGCGAGTGCCGTAGTCGAGATCGAGGGTGCCGTCGGCGTCCAAGCCCAGATCGGGGACGAGCCGGTCGGCGAGTTCCTCGGCGGTGAGGCCGCGACGCCGGGCCGCCGCGGACAGGCGCTGCTCGGCCATGCGCCGCAATCCGGGAGCCTTGACCCGCTGGGAGACTCGATGAAGCTGCATCAACGCCGTGTCGGTGCCGATCGTCCCGAGCACCCCGGCGGCGTGCTTGTCGGTATTGGAGCCCGGCCAGTTCAACAGGACCGCGCCCAGCCGCCGCACCGACTCGTCATCGGCCAGATACAGGAATTGATCGATGACCCAGCCGTTGCGCGGCGGCATGTGGGCGGCGACCCAGTTCTCGAACACGGCCCAGCCGAAGGCGGCGAGGGAGGCGCTGTCGCAGGCGTCGAGGGCCTGCGGGAGACCCGGATAGGTGCGCGGTTCCGCCTGCACCCAACTGGGTGCGAGGGTCAGTGCGCCGAGGAGGTTCTCCACCGCCTCGGCGGGCAGCGCCCGGCCATCGCGCAGGCGCACCTGTGGCAGCCGATCTCGGTCCAGCCAAGGAAGTTTCAGCGGTTTGACGGGTTTGTCGACTGGGCCGGAGTGCACCACCGGTGTGGTGTCGCCCTCGAGGATCCGCGCGATACCCGCCGTGGCGGCGTCGCCGTAGGGCGCGGCGGCCGCCACCACCGCGGCCGCGCCGTGGGTGGCGGCGAGGAGAGACAGTGCCGCCGTGGCCTTTTCGCGGGGCACGCGGGTCTTGCCCAGGGCGTCGGGGACCAGGTACGGCACCACCGTAAGCCCGTGCCGGGCGAACCAGCCGCGAGTCAGGTGCTGTGCCGATTTCAGCCGCACCAGCCAATCCGCCATCAGCCGGGCGACGTCCACGTCGAGGAAGGGCAATAGCGCCGGGCCGCAGTCGTAGGCACTCGATTTCGCGTTCGCGACCACGGCGGGCAGGGCGTCGAGTTCGAAGCGCGCGGCCACGGCCTGGAGGTAGCGGTGCGCGCCGGATCCGGTCACGCTCGGACGCCAGTCCGCGAGCAGGGGTCGGACGAGTTCCTCCGGGCCGTGGCGGAACATGCCGACCTGCGACGGCGTGTAGGTGAGCTTGCCTTCCTGATACGCGCGAACCACGCCGGGCCAGCCCTCGGACTCCAAGACGTCGGTGGAGTTGCCCGGCGAATAGACCACATAGGTCGTGTAGAGGCGTTCCGCCTGCCATTGCTCGCGCTCGCCCGGCTCCCAAGCCACGACGCGCTGCGCGGGCGGTTGGAGCCCCGGGACGAGCGGTACCTCGCGCGCCCGTTCCGCCGCGGCGACGGCCGCCGCCGCGCGCGCCTCCCGCGCCCACGGCGGGTCCACGAACAATTCCGGCAGTTCTGCACCCATGATGCCAATCCCCCAGTTTCCGAAGCGGTTTCGCGCAGTATGCCGTACCGGGCCGACAGATCGGCAGCCGAATATCGGGCAGCCGCACAGGCGGCCGGGCTCGGTGTCGGACGTCCGGATTACGCTGATACGCGACACCCATCGGAGCTGACCCATGACCGATTCCGCGGATACCAACGCCTACGCCCACAGCAATGCCGCCGAACACGCCCGCCTCGACAAGGCGCGACGGTTGGCCGCCTACGTCTGGCACCGCGACATCACCAGCGCGGAACTCCTGAACATGCCCATGCCCCAACGCCGCAAACTCGCCCGCGAGGCCAACGCCAACCCGCCCAGCACGGACGAAACCTGGCAGGTGGTGGCCCGGCTACTCGACGAGAAGGACGCCTGGGCAACCCGCAACCCAGGCCATCCCGCGGCCCGACGCCAACACACCGACGAGAAGATCACCTGGGTGAAACCCCCGGTCAAACCCTGGACGCCGGGCGACCACTAGCGCGACAGCCAGGTGCGTGCGCTGCGCACGCCGGAATGACTGGTCGGCGGGCCGAGCGGCCGGGCCGAATCGGGGATCGACCGCACGGCGCGCGCTCCCTTCGCCTACCCCCGCTCCACCCCCGACGCATCCCCTGCGCGCTCTCGGCCGCCGACCCGACACGCTCTCGACCGGAATTCCGACGCGCTCTCGTCCGCCACCCCTGACGCGCACTTCCGTCCGCCTGCCCCGCCCAGACGCTGGCGCATTCCGATCGCGGGCGTGGATTTCCGGAAGGCTCGACGGTGACATCGGGCGCGCCGCCGCCCCCATGCGCACTTGGCCGCCGCCCCCACACTCTCTCGGCCGGAATCGACAGCCGATCCCCCAACCCTTGACAGCAAGAAATGAACGGGGGTTCACTGCTTGGGTGTCACCCGATTACGAGAACCATGCCGGAACGCGCCCGGCGGCTTGGCGCGATGACCTGACCGGGGGGCCGGATTCGCTGTTCGCGGATCGGCCGGAGCCGGTGAACTCCTATGAGGCGCGGACGCTCACCTATGAGGTGACCGGGCGGATCGCGCGGATCACCTTCAATCGGCCCGAGCAGGGGAACGCGATCACCTCCGATACGCCGGTGGAACTCGCGGCGGCGGTGGAGTTGGCCGATCTCGATCCGCGCGTGCACGTGATCGTGGTGAGCGGGCGCGGGAAGGGGTTCTGCGGCGGGTACGACCTGTCGATCTTCGCGGAGAGCTCGACGGGATTCGGCCCGGCCGGGGGCAGCGCGGACGGCACCATCCTGGATGCGGTGGCGCAGGCGCGCAACCACAACCCTTGGGGCACTTGGGATCCCATGGTGGACTACCAGATGATGTCGCGGTTCAACCGCGGCTTCGCCAGCCTGCTCTACGCCAACAAGCCGACCGTGGTGAAGGTGCACGGCTTCGCCATCGCGGGCGGCACCGATATCGCCCTGTTCGCCGACCAGATCATCTGCGCCGAGGACGCCCGCTTCGGCTACCCGCCCACCCGCACCTGGGGCATTCCGGCGGCGGGCATGTGGGCACACCGTGTCGGCGACCAGCGCGCCAAGCGGCTGCTGTTCACCGGCGACAGCCTCAGCGGCAAACAGGCCGCCGAATGGGGCCTGGCCATCGAGGCCCCGCCCGCCGCGGAGCTCGACGAGCGCACCGAGGAACTGCTGCAACGGATTTCGCGGGTGCCGATCAACCAGCTCATCATGGCCAAACTGGCGCTCAACAGCGCGCTGCTCAATCAGGGCGTGGCCAATTCCGGCATGGTGAGCACGGTCTTCGACGGCATCTCCCGGCACACCCGGGAGGGCTACGCCTTCCAATTGCGTTCCATGACAGCCGGTTTCCGCCAAGCGGTGCGCGAGCGCGACGAGCCCTTCGGCGACTGGAAGCGAGCGCAGTTCGACAAGCCCTCGGGCGCTGCGGAATCCGACAGCGCCGACTGAGATCGACCCGGCCCACCCGGAGCCGGACCGACCGAGATCAGTCGAGCACCGTCTCGCGCTCGACCCGCCCCACCACCTTCTCCGACAGCGAGCGCAGCGCCCGCGCCTCGTCGTCGTCCATGGGGTCGATGAAGGCCCGCCGGACCAGTTCCACATGGTTCGGCGCGGCCTTCTCCAGGGCCCGCTCACCGGCCTCGGTCAGCCGCACCTCGCGCCCGCGCGCGTCCTCGGTGGCGGTGCACCGCGAGACCAACCCCCGCTTGTCCATGCGCGCCAGATGTTTGGAGAGCCGACTCTTGTCCCAGCAGATCTCCGCGCCGAGATCCTTGGCGCGCATCTCGCCCCCGGCCCCGGACAGCGCCACCAGGATCTCGTAATCCGGGAGCGAGAGTCCGTCGGCGGCCAATCCAGCCGCGATGGCGGCGTCGAGCCGCTGCCGCATGCGGATGAAGGACCGCCAGGTCCTCTGCTCCTCGTCGTTCAGCCAGCGCACCATGAAATAGATCCTAGCCCCTCTTGGTTGACATGGACACCAACGGCCCCGGGTCCGTCCCGAGGCCAACATAGAGGAGGTCCCCATGCCCGCCATCACCGTCGAGAACATTCTGGTGCTGCCGCGGCTGCCCCGGCCCGATGCCGCCGTCACCCGCGAGCGCTCGGTGACCCGCCTGGTCACCGCCCATTCCCAGCGCGAGGGCGCGGGCTTCGAGGTGCGGCGGCCGTTCCCCAGTATGGATCTGCGCACCGCGGACCCGTTCATCCTGCTCGATGAGATGGGGCCGGTGACCTATGAGCCACACGAGGCCAAGGGCGCGCCGTGGCATCCGCATCGCGGATTCGAGACCGTCACCTATGTACTCGACGGCAGTATGGTCCACCACGATTCGCACGGCGGTGGCGGCGTCATCGCCGAGGGCGATACCCAGTGGATGACGGCCGGGTCCGGAATTCTGCACGATGAGCTGCCCGCCGAGGACCTGGTGGTGCACGGCGGCATCATGCACGGCTTCCAGCTGTGGGTGAATCTGCCGCGCGACAAGAAAATGGCCGCGCCGCGCTACCAGGATCTGAAGTCCGGCGAGCTGACCTTGGTGAGCTCGCACGACGGCGGCGCGCTCGTGCGCATCATCGCGGGCGATATCGGGGGATTCGCCGGACCGGGTTCGACGTACACGCCCATCGCGTACGCGCACGCCTCGATCGCACCGGGCGGACAGCTGGAAACGCCTTGGCCGCAAGAGTTCAGCGCCATGGTCTACGTGGTCTCCGGCAGCGGCACGGTCGGCGCGGATCGGCGGCCGGTCACCTCCGGACAGCTCGCGGTGCTCGGGCACGGCGATTCCATCACCGTCGGCGCTGACGCGAAACAAGATTCGCGCACCGGCGATATGGAGGTGTTGCTGCTCGGCGGTCAGCCCATTCGGGAGCCGGTCGTGCAGTACGGGCCGTTCGTCATGAATACCCGGCAGGAAATCATCGAGGCGATCGAGGATTATCAAGCCGGACGAATGGGGCGAATCCCTGCCGAACACCTCGTCGGGCAGCGCCTCGGAGAGTGAAAAGCGGGCGAAACGGGTCCTCGCACAATGCTTCTGCCTCGATGAATAGCCCAAGCGGTTGACAATGCAACGGTGCGCAACCAGGGTGGACGGCGGACCGGACCGGCCACCGTGCCGCGCCTCGGCAGCGGTGGCGTCTCGCGCCGAGCCGGTTCACCCCCACCATCGCGCACAAAACATAGAGGAATACATGAACGTTCGTAGGCTCCTCGTCACTGCCAGCATCGCGGGATTGACGAGCTTCGCCCCGGCCGCGGTCGCCACCGCCGAGGTCCCCACCGGGTCCTCCGGCACCGGCTCGTCCACCATCGACACCGGCTCGGCGGCCATTGGTTCGGCGCAGCTGACCCAGACCGGTTCGGCCGGTGGCTCGTTCCGCAACTGTGACGAGGCCCGCGCCGCAGGCCGCGCCCCCATCTTCCGAGGCGAGGACGGCTACGGCCCCCACCTCGACCCCGACGGCGACGGATTCGCCTGCCCGACAGTCTGATTCACGCGGACACAAAAACACCCGGTGCCTCGACCGCACCGGGTGTTCGTCGTTTAAGGGGCTCCTCCCCCGCACCTGGGGTTTCAGGGGCGAAACCCCTGAGAGTCCCCGAGAGTTGGCGTCAGTCCTTGAAGATCTTGACCAGGACCAGCGCCACCACGAGCGCGCCCGCGCCGATCAGGCTGTACTTGATCTTGGGCTCGTTGACCTTCGCCACCAGGGCGTGCTTGGTGTTGTCGGCCAGGCGCTGGGGATCGGCGCGGACCGCCAGTTCGTCGAGGGTATTCGCGAGCCGATGGCGCGCGGCCTCGATCTCCCGCTGAATGTCGTCGGTATCCCTCGCCACGTCACACTCCTGTCTTCGGCCGCGCACGGCGGCGGCATTGTCGTCCGATGAGGTCATACCGGCACGACTCGGGCGCGGGCTGACCTGCCAGCGAGTGTATCGCCAACGCGCTGTCCGGCCCGTCCGCTAGCGTGCTGGCATGACCGAGAATCCCCGCCTCAGTCCCGGCGACCCCGCCCCCGCCTTCACCCTGCCCGATGCCGACGGCAATCCGGTGTCGCTCTCCGACTTCGAGGGCCGCAAGGTGATCGTCTACTTCTACCCGGCGGCGAGCACCCCGGGCTGCACCAAACAGGCCTGCGATTTCCGCGACAGCCTGGCCGAATTGCAGGGCGCGGGCCTGGAAGTCATCGGCATCTCCCCCGACAAGCCCGCCAAGCTGGCCAAATTCCGCGATAACGAGGGCCTCACCTTCCCGTTGCTGTCCGATCCGGACAAGGCGGTCCTCACCGAGTGGGGCGCTTTCGGCGAGAAGATGATGTACGGCAAGAAGGTCACCGGCGTCATTCGCTCCACCTTCCTCGTCGATGAGAAGGGCAAGATCGAACTGGCCCAGTACAACGTCCGCGCCACCGGCCACGTCGCCAAGCTGCGTCGCGACCTGTCGGTGTAGGCCCACCGCCCACCGACCGACGGTCGCGCGCCCACCCGGCGCACACCGTGGACGACGAAGGTCCGGCCGCGCTGGCCGGACCTTCGCTCGTATTGCGCTGTGCGACAGGGCTATGCCTTCGGCAGCAGCTGAACGGCCCACTGCACCATCAGCTTCCAGTGGCTGTCCCACCACTTCTGGAATTCGGGGGTGCCGAGCGCGGGCGGCGCGGTCTCGCCCGGGAACAGCCCGAACCCGTCGGGCGCACCGACCGGATTGGTCGGCGCGGGAATGATGGACTGCTGGCCGATGCCGCCCTCGTGCTCCGGCTGCGCCTTGTGCAGCTGTTTGGGCCCCATGATGCCGAGCGACTCGGACTCCGACTCGGGCCCCCACGTGCTGCCCATCGGTTCCAGGGTCACCACATCGGGCTCGGTCACCGCCACCGGCTCGGCGGGCAGGCCCGCCCCGGCGGGGGTGGGCTCGGTGATCGCGGGCTCCCAATGCGTCTCGTTGGAGGAGCCGAGCGAGGAACCGGTATCCACGACCGGCTGTCCGCCGTGCTCCGCCTGGGCGCGCACCCGCGCGTCGGTGAGCATGGGCTCGGGCACCGTGCGCGAATTGCTGCTGGCGGTGTACACGCCACCGGCCACCAGTCCGCCCGCCAATACGCTCGCCGCCGCGAACAGCGCCGCCGTACCGCGCGTGCGCTTCATGCGCTCGGCCACCTCACCCACGAGCTCGGTCTCCGGCAGTGCCGCCAGCGCGGCGCCGATGGCCGGGGCCGCGGCCGCCACCCGGCACGGAATGATCGGCGCGCCGAATCCCGCCTCGAGCGCCGCCACCACGGCGGGTTCGCTTGCGGCGGAACCGATCAGCACGACCGCGTCGGGTCGCACCCCGGCCGCGTCGAACTGGTCCCAGGCCGCGGTCACGGCGGCCCGCATGGCCTCCTCGGTGGTCGCGCCACCGTTGAGGGTCACGGCCGCCAGCACCCGGGTGCGCTCACCGTCGATGAGCGAGAACGCCTGGAAGCCGGGCACCACCTCGCAGATGGCGAGATCGTCGAATTCGTCCACCCAGGTCATGGCGCGCGCCACGGCCAGATGGGAGGACTTGGCCGAGACCAGGGACGCCTCGTGCCACTGGCCCGAGGCCAGCCGGGTGACGATGGCCCGCCGCTCGGCGGCATCGCGGTAGGCGACGGCCGCCCCCACGATGTCCCGGTCGGGACCGATCTTGTCGGCGACGGCATCCATCACCGCCTCGACCGAGGCGGCGAGATCCGCCTTGGTCTCGCCACCGACTTTTCCGGTGATGTGGTGCAGCACCCGCTCCGACAACTTGTCGCCGCCGTCTGCGAGGGCCACCGCGTGTACGGTGCCGCGTTCGGTGGATACACCGATCGTCACCGCAGAGCGAACAACCGCAGGAACAACCACTGATATCAGCCTTCCGCCTACGCCATGGACTTCAGCCGCTGGAGCAGCTGCAATGAGTGTTCGACGCCACTCCCGGCGCGGATTGGTCATAACTGTTGGGGCATTGGTAAACACGCAGGACACCGCCGCGTGTCATCCGCGTGTCGCTACCAGTAGCCTGTTGAACGTGGAAACGCGCACGGGAGCGAGGGCAGCACGTCGGCCCGACCCTGCGTTGGAGTTGCAGGACGACCCGCAAGAGTTGATGCCTCGCCGCCGCCCGACGCAGGAGCGGAGCAAACGGAAATTCGACGCACTGCTCCAATCGTCCAGGGAACTGCTCGTCGAGGTCGGCTTCGAATCGTTCACCTGTGAAGAGGTGGCGGCCCGCGCCGAGGTCCCCATCGGCACGCTGTACCAGTTCTTCGCCAACAAGTACGTCATCGTCTGCGAGCTCAATCGCCAAGACCTGGTGGCGGTTTCGCAGGAGCTCGCGGAGTTCCACGGCGAGATCCCGTCCATGGACTGGCTGCGGTACATGAACAGCTTCGTGGACCATCTGGCGCAGCTGTGGATGACCGATCCGTCCCGGCGCGAGGTGTGGCTGGCCATGCAGTCGACCCCGTCGACGCGCGCCACCGGGGCGATCCACGAGAAGGAATTCGCCGATGCCGTAGCGCAGATGCTGCGCCCGCTCATGCCGCGCACCCCGCGCACCCGCCGCTCCATGATGGCGCAGGTGCTGGTGCACGTCGTGTACTCGATGCTGAACTTCTCGGTGCAGGACGGCCTCAGCCACGAGGACGCCGTCGCCGAGCTCAAGCGGTTGATGGTGGCGTATCTGCTGATCGCGGAGAAGGAATCGCGGACGGGGGGACAGCGCGCCAGCGAAAGCTGATGCGGCGCTGTCGATCCGGCGATCCCCTCGTCGCCGCGGCGGCCTCAGCCTTCGATCAGGTCGGCTAGCTCGCCCGGATCCTCCAGCACCACCATGGCGGCCGCCGTATCGCCATCGTGGGTGAGCGACAGGTGAACTCGGGCCCGGGGCAGGAATTCCGCTGCGAGGCCGTGCAATTTGATGCTGGGCCGCCCCCAGGCGTCGTTGACGACCTCGATGAGCGGATAGGGGTTGTCACCGACCTGTGGGCTGCGTGCGAAGCGAGAGTTGGCCCACGCCTTGATAACCGCCTCCTTGGCCGCCCAGCGGGCCGCGTAGCTGCGGGCGGGATCGGTGCCCTTGCTCTCGCAGTAGCGCCGCTCCCCCGCGGTGAAACTCTCCCGGATCATGGTGGTTCCGGCGCGCTTGAGCTGCTCGGAGAATTCGGAAATCGTCACCAGGTCCAGCCCGATACCCAGGATCGTCACGGTGTGGCAGCTCCTCGTCGTCTGTGACATGCAGTCGTGATCGGCTGCAACATATACCAAGCGGAGCCTACGTAACCGTAGGCTCCGCTGTCGTGGCTTCCACCGCGGCCCGGTCAGCGGGCCGCGGCGGGTATCGGACTCAGCTGCACGCGGGTCCGTACTTGGCGACGTACACGCCGTCGGTCCCGAGCCGCGCCTCCCGGGAGAGCAGCATGTCGGCCTCGAGCTGGCGCGACTGCTTGGCCGGGGTGCCGTCCCCGCCGAGGCGACGGTCGGCCGGACGCTCGTAGAGCGCGTCGCCGCCGCACATGGCCTCCACGAACCGCTGACGGCCATCGAGCTTGCGCCGCTGCGCCTTTCGCAGGTACTCCTCGCGCCGCTGCGGGTCGATCGCCTGCACGAACGCCTGCGGGTGAACGATCGCCAGCAGCCCGGAGACGTGCCCGAAGCCGAGCGAGGTGACCAGACCGGCCTTGAGCGGGAAGCGATCTCCCAGCTGCAACGGTTCGCGCAGCCACACCAGGTGCGGGTACTCGCGCATCTTCTCGTCCACGCAGTCGAGGCTGCGGTTGGGCGGGATGACGCCCTGTTCGAGCACCTGGCACAGGCCGATGAGCTGGAACGCCGCCGCGCCGCCCTTGGCGTGCCCGGTGAGGGTCTTCTGCGACACCACGAAAAGCGGTGCGCCGTCGGACCTTCCGATGGCCGTGGCAAGGCGCTCGTGCAGCTCGGACTCGTTGGGGTCGTTGGCCGCGGTCGAGGTGTCGTGCTTGGAGACCACCGCCACCTCGTCGGGCGCGACGCCCAACTTCTTCAGCGCCGCCGCGAGTTTCGACTCCGGTCCACCGCGACCGGCGGCCAGCGCGCCGAGCCCGGGAGCCGGAATCGAGGTGTGCACGCCGTCGGCGAAGGACTGCGCGAAGGCCACCACGCCGAGCACCGGCAGGCCCATCTCCACCGCGACGCTGCCGCGGGCGAGCAAAACCGTTCCGCCGCCCTGGGATTCGACGAACCCGCCGCGACGGCGGTCGTTGGCCCGGGAGAAGTACCGGTCGCTGATGCCCTTGGCGCTCATGGCCGCCGAGTCCGCCGTGGCCGACATGTCGCCGAAGCCCACGATGCCCTCGATGCCGAGATCGTCGTAGCCACCGGCCACCACCAGATCGGCCTTGCCGAGGCGGATCTTGTCCACGCCCTCCTCGACCGAGACCGCCGCCGTGGCGCACGCCGCGACCGGGTGCACCATGCCGCCGTAGGAGCCCACGTAGCTCTGCACCACATGCGCCAGCGCGACGTTGGGCAGCGCCTCCTGGAGGATGTCGTTGGCGCGCGGCTCACCGAGCAGGTTGTCGATGTACAGCGAGCGCATCGAGGACATGCCGCCCATACCGGTGCCCTGGGTGTTGGCCACCATGGCCGGGTGCACCCAGTTCATGAGTTCGGCGGGGCTGAAGCCCGAGCTCAGGAAGGCGTCCACGGTGCAGACGATGTTCCACAGCGCCACCCGGTCGACCGAACTCGCCATATCGGCGGAGATGCCCCACTTGGTGGGATCCCAGCCGGTGGGGATCTGGCCGCCGACGGTGCGCGAGAGCTTGGCCTTGCGCGGCACCCGAATCTCGGTGCCCGCCTTGCGGATCACCTGCCAGTCGCCGGTGCCCTCCACGGGGCTGACGACCGTGCTCTCCGGGCTGGCGGCGTAGAAGGCGCGCGCCTCGGCCTCGCTGTTGACCACGAAGGTCAGGTCCTTGTCCAGGAACACCGAGGTGAGCAGCGGCGCGGTGTTGTCCACCATCGCGCCGTCGTCGCCGTAGCGGCGCACGCCGCAGCGCTCCACCACGGTGTCGTGGTAGCGCTCGGCCAGCTCCGATTCGTCCACGTACTCACCGGATTCGGTGTCGTACCAGCCCGGCTTGGGCTCGTTCTCCCAGGTGACCAGGCCGGTGGTCCAGGCCAGTTCGAGCACGCCCGCCGCGGACAGCTCGTCGGAGACCTCCATCTCGAAGCGGGTGCGCGCCGAGCCGTAGGGGCCGAGTTCACCCGCGCCGACGATGACGACCATATCGTCGAGATCCGCGGTGACCGAACCCCATTCGGGGACGGGCAGCGCCGAGGAGAGCTGGGTCGGCGGGGCGGGCAGTGCGCCGATGGTGGCCGCCTGCTCCTGCGAATCCGCTTCGGCCGCAGCCGCTTCGGCGGCTTCCTTGCCGAGCGCGGACAGATCCAGCTTGGCTCCCGCCAGACCGCCGGTCAGGTCGATCTGCTGCGGCCCGTCGGAGGTGACGGCGCGGGCCCGTTCGGTGCACCACTTGAGCAGCTCGTCGGCCATCTCCTGGGTGGACCAGGTGTGCACGCCCGCCTTCTCGACGGCCTCGACCAGCGGATCGTTGTGGCCCATCAGGCCGGTGCCGCGCACCCAGCCGATCAGCGCGTGCACCAGGGTGACCCGCTGCGACCACGCCTTCTCGACCCGCCACTTGGCGACCACCGCGTCCAGCGCGGCCTTGGACTCGCCGTAGGCGCCGTCGCCGCCGAAGAGGCCGCGGTTGGGCGAACCCGGCAGCACCACATGGAGTTTGGCGTCCACATCGTGGTCCGCGCCGATCTTGGACAGTCCGCCGATGAGGCGCTCCACCGACCAGAGCAGTACGCGCATCTCCATCTCGGCGCGCGCACCGGCGTCGGAGAGGTCACCGGCCACGCGCGGCGCCGCGAACGGCAGCAGCATGGTCGGGGTCATGGCCTCCTTGACGAGCACCTTCGCGCCACCGGCATTGTCGATCTGCTCGCCGCCGACCCACTCGACGAGGGCGTCGATATCGCTGTAGGAGGCCATATTCGCGGGCACCACCCACAGCGCCGCGCCGTGGCGGGCGTTGTCGCGGTAGAGCTTCTTGTAGAAGGCGAGCCGGTTGTCGTCCAGCTTGGAGGTGGTGACGAGGACGGTCGCGCCGCCGCCGAGCAGTCGTCCGGCGGCCGCCGCGGCGATGGAACCCTTACTGGCGCCGGTGATCACGGCGATCTCGCTGGACCACACGCCCGGCTCGGAGACCTCGCGGGCGGCCTCGGCGATGCGGCCGTAGAGCCCGGCCAGCACCGAACGCGCCTCGTGCATGGCGCGCTCACGCCACCAGGTGGCCTGTACCGCGACGGCTTCGCCCGCGCCCACGAAGCCGTCCACGGGCAGCTCGGCCATCTCGGCGTCGTTGCCCAGCCAGAACCGCGCGAGATCCTCGCGGGCGGTGGCCCAGCGGTCGTCGATGAGCACGGCCTTCTTGGCGTCGAAGGCGGGGGCGACCAGGCGCGGCCAGTCGGTGCCGAGTTCGGCGGAGACCAGATCGACCAGGGTGTCGTCGGAAGCCTCGGGGGCGGTGAGCTTCTCGGCCAGGCCGAGCTGCTCGAGCACCACCCGGGCGGCGGTGGCGAGCACGCCGTCGCGACCGGTGATCTGCTCGGTGAACTCGCCCAGCGCGGCGGCGTCGACGGTCGCGCCGCCGCCACCTCCGGCCGAGGGCATGGAGACCGCGATACCGCGACGGGCGGCCACGGCCTGTACGGCCGCGTCGATGGCGGCATCCACGGACGCGCCGTCGCTCAGCGCACCGGAGACCAGTCCGCCGAGATCGCCGCCGCGCACCGAAGCGCCCTCGCGGGTGCCGAGCGAGACCTCGGCGGTGACGTGGCTGGCCCAGCCGTCACCCAGATCCCAAACCTTCTTGACGCGTTCGGCGATGGCGGCGGGCCGCTTGCCGGAGGGTCCGAAGACCTTGCGCAGGTGATCGCCGATGGCATCGGAGAGCACCGAGCCGAACGGCTTGTAGGTACGGGCCAGGCGCTCCACGGTGGCGGAGAGCGCGCCCATATCGGCGTCGGCGGCACCGTCGATGGCACCGAGGGACAGCTCCGAACCGAGGTCCACCAGCAGCTGGTTGCGGCGCGAGGAGACGCCGTCGCACAGGCCCTCGATGGTGTCCACCGGGCCGATCTGGTCCAGCCGCAGCTTGGTCCAGAGCGCGATGAGCACGCGGGTGGCGTCGGCGGCGGTGAAGGCGATGTCGTCCGGGCGCGGGCCGCCGGTGGGGGCGGCGGGGGCGGCCGCGGGTGCGGCGGCAGCGGGAGCGCTTGCGGCCGAAGCGGTTTCGGCGGGCGTCTCCTCCGGCTCCTCCACCGGCGCGGGATCGGTGTCGGTGGCGTACACCACCGCCGCCTCGCGCTCGATATTGAGCACCTCGACCGTCGCGTTCGAGAACGCGGGCAGCTTGAGGGTGTTGGTCGCCAGGTTCGCGACGGTCGGCGTTGCGGCCAAACCGATTTCGACGAACCGCTCGACGCCGAGTCCGCCGTGGGCGGTATCGGTGAACAGCAGGTCCTGGGTCTCGATCCAGCGCACCGGGCTGGCGAACTGCCAGGCCAGCAGCTCGATCAGCAGCACGCGGCACAGGTCGGTCGGGCGCGCGGCCCAGCTGTCGTAATCGGTGAGCACCTCGGCGAGGGGCTCGGACGGCACGTAATCGGCGACCTCGGCGACGAATTCGCGATCCAGCGTGAACGGCCGCGGCACCAGGTTCGGAATGTAGCGTCCGACAAGCAGTTCCGGGTGCAGGTCGGCGGGCAGCAGCTCCTGGAGCTTGTGCCGGAACTCCGGCACACCGGCGCGCAGCACGGTGGAGTGGAACGGCACGTCGATACCGGGCACCAGCACGAAGGCGCGCTTGCCGCCGGTTTCCGCACGGCGACGCTCGATTTCGGCCTCGAGGGCCTCGAGTCCGGCGACGGTGCCCGCGATGGCGTACTGCGAGCCGCGCAGGTTGAGGTTCACCACCTCGAGGAATTCCCCGGCCTTCGCGCCGACGGTGGCGACGAAGTCGATCACCGCGGCATCGGGCACGCCGATCTGCGACGGGCGGATGGCGGCCATCCGATAGTCGCTGCGGCCCTGGGCATCCCGGGGCACCAGCTCGTGCATGGCCGAGCCGCGCTGGAACACCACCTCGAGCACGGCTTCCAGGGGCAGCACACCGGCGACGGCGGCGAGCGCGTTGTACTCGCCGACCGAGTGACCGGCCAGCATCGCGCCCTCCACGAACGCGCCGGATTCGCGCAGCTCCGCGACCTGGGCGACACCGAGGGTGGCCATGGCGACCTGGGTGAACTGGGTCAGGTGCAGTACGCCCTGCGGATGCCGGTACTCGACGCCCCGCGCCTTGAGGTAGGTCGGGTTGTCGCGCACGACAGCGAGAATCGAGAAGCCGAGGGCCTCGCGGGTGTGCTTGTCGGCGCGGTCCCAGATCTCCTTGGCCGCCTTGGAGCGGGTGCGTGCGTCCAGACCCATCCCCTTGGTCTGAATGCCCTGGCCCGGGAAGGCGTAGACGGTCTTGGGCGGGGCGATGCGGCCGGTGGCCGTCATGACGAGATCGCCACCGATGCGGCAGGAGACCTCGACGACCTCGCTGCCCCGGTCCATGCCGACGCGCTCGACGCGCACGTCGATCTGCGCGCCCAGCCGGACCATGCCCAGGAAGCGGGTGGTCCACGCGGTGATGGTGCGCGGCGCGAGCTTCTCGGTCGGGTCGATGGCCGAGACCGCGTGCTGCGCGGCGGCCGAGAGCCACATGCCGTGCACGATCGGGCTGCCGAGTCCGGCCAGCTTGGCGGCGGCCTCGGAGGTGTGGATCGGATTGTGGTCGCCGGAGACCTGCGCGAAGGCGGCCATGGCGCGCGGCGCGGTGATGGTGACGTCGCGGCGACGGCGACGCGGGGTGTCGGCGGCCTCCTCGGACAGCGCGCCCGCGGCCCGCGGCGGATCGGTGAGCTCACCCGCGCCGGTGCGGCCGCGAATGGCGAAACGCTCGGTGAGGGTGGCGATGGTCGGCATGGACATACCGGTCTCGGGCTTGTCCAGCATGCCGGTGATCTTCACCCGCACCTCGACCACGCGGCCGAGGTCGGTGTCGAGGGTCTCCCCGGCCTCCGCGCGGACCGCGAGCACGCTCGCGCCGTCGGGCAGTTGGCCGACGAGCTGGATCTGGTGGTCCAAGTGGACCAGGTCCAGCATGCCCTCGATCACGCTCGCGCCCGCATCGGTGCGTGTCGCGCCCAGCACCGCGAAAACGGCTGGCCAGCAAGCGCCTACGAGAACGTCGGGCACGGTGCGGCCGATGGTGGAGAGGTGCTCGGGCAGTCCGGAGCCGGTCACGCCCGCGTGGTCGGCGATGAGATCCGGTGTCCAGGCGAGGTTCACGTGCGCGACCTTCGCGCCGTCGATGGTCTTGACCTCCGGCAGCGACTGTCCGGCGGCGACGGCCAGCAGCGCCGACATGGCGGCCTCGGCATCGTCTTCGGTGATGACCGGCGCGCCGCCGTTGTACACCGAGACCGGCACGGTGAGGCGAATGCGCACCGCGTCGCGGCCGAGCAGCGGAACCGTCAATTCCACGTAGGCGCTGTCGGTTTCGGGTCCGGTGCCGGGGCGCAGGGTCGATCCGGTGCGGGGGTGCACCGCGCCCTTGTCGTCCACGGTCCACTCGTCCACCGCGCCGAGGCGGTGCACCGGGTTGACGGTGGTGCGTCCGGCCCACTGCACGTCGGGGGCGGCGAGAACGGTGTCGATCGCGCCGGAGGTGAGGTCGGCGCGGCGGCGGCCGTCCACGGCGGCCGGGACGAGGCCCGCGCGCACCATGGAGTAGGCGGCATCCTGCTCGAAGCGGTCGAGGAGTTCGCCGACGGGCTCGTCCACGCGGGTGATGCCCGCGACGGCGACGGTGCCGGGGATGATGCAGACCTGGTCGGCGCTGTAGCGCGGATCATGGGCCTGCCACAGCGAATCCGAGCGCCACCAGCGGCGCACGTCCTGATCCACGACGGGCACGAAATTGACCGGCTTGCCGGGGGTCTTGCACAGCGAGATGAAGAACGGCACGTCGGCGGGGTGCAGCACGGTGTCCGCGGCGGAGGGGTAGCGCTCCTTCAGCGTGCACAGCGCGCGCACCGGCTCCTCGAAGGCGGTGTCGTCGGCGAAGAGGGTTTCGATGCGGCCGCGGTCGGCCTCGTTGAGGCGAGATTCGGTGCGGCGCATCATCTCCGCGAAACGGTCGCGCCAGGTGATGTCGAGCCAGACCGAGCTGGTGGCCTCGGCGATGGCGTCGGCGAAATCGCCGCCGCAGTCGAAGTCCTTGCGGCGGTCCAGGCCCACGGCGAGCTCGACGTAGCGCTCCAGCCACTCCACGTAGGTCATGGTGGCGACGTCGCCGAAGTAGGGCTTGGCGGTGCGGTCGAGGGCCTCGATGATCTCGTCGCGGCGCGCGGCGACGGCGTCGGCGTCACCGGCGACCTCGTCGAGCAGGCGGCCGGTGCGCGAGGCGGCATTGTCGATCTCGTGGATGTCCGCGCCCAATTGGCTACGGCCGGAGGCCATTCCGCCGCTGGCGGTGCCCGCGCCGACCCAGTCGGGGGTGCCGGGGGTGTCCACCAGCATCTGCTTGACCTCGGGCGCGGTGGTGGCCTCGAGGGTGGCCATGGCGGCGGTGCCGACCAGCACGCCGTCCAGCGGCATGACCGGGTAGCCGTGCTGCTGTGCCCAGGTGCCGGTGAGGTATTCGGTGGCGCGCTCGGGGGTGCCGATGCCGCCGCCGACGCAGACGATCACATTGGTGCGGTTGCGCAGTTCGGCGTAGGTCTCGAGCAGCAGGTCGTCGAGGTCTTCCCAGGAGTGGTGGCCACCGGCGCGGCCGCCCTCGATATGCATGATGACCGGGTAGTCCGGCACGGCGTCGGCGATGCGCAGCACGGCCCGGATCTGGGCCACGGTGCCAGGCTTGAACGCCACGTGCGTGATGCCGACCTCGGTGAGCTCCTCGATGAGGGCGACGGCCTCTTCCAGCTCCGGGATACCGGCGGTGACGATGACGCCGTCGAAAGGCGCTCCGGCACTGCGGGATTTCTGCACCAGGCGCTTGCCGCCGAGCTGGAGCTTCCACAGGTACGGGTCGAGGAACAGCGAGTTGAACTGCACAGCGCGGCCCGGGTGCAGCAGGGTCTTCAGCTCTTCCACGCGGTCGGCGAAGATCTGCTCGGTGACCTGGCCGCCACCGGCGAGTTCGGCCCAGTGGCCCGCATTGGCCGCGGCGGCAACGATTTTCGCGTCCACGGTGGTGGGGGTCATACCCGCCAGCAGGATGGGCGAGCGGCCGGTGATGCGGGTGAAGGCGGTCTCCACCACGATGCGGCCATTGGGCAGGCGAACCGGCTTGGGCGCGAATTCCGCCCAGGCGGGGGCGATCTCGGGGGCCGCGCCGGGGGTGAACAGGCTGCGCTGGCCCGGGCGGGTGGAGGCGGCGAGCACGCCGACGCCGGTGCCCTTGAGCGATCCGGCGGTCAGGCGGGTGAGCAGGTCACCGGGGCCCAGGTCCAGAATCCACTGCGCGCCTTCGGCAACCACCTCGTCGACGGTGCCGACCCAGTCGATGGGGTCGACCAGGATCTCCTTGGTGAGCGCGGCGGCCAGCTCGGTGTCGAGCCCGCACTGTCCGGCCCAGCCGCTCACCAGCTCGACGGTGTCGGCCAGGGCCGGGTGGTGGAAGGCCACCTCGACCGGAATGTCCTCGAAGACGGGGGCGAAGGTCGCGCCGCCGCGCTTCTTGGCCTCGCGATCGCGGGTCTGCTCGGCGCTGATCTCGGCGCAGCGCTGGCGCACGCGGTCCAGCTGCGCCACCGGGCCCGAGAGCACCACGCGGCGGCGGCCGTTGCGAATGGAGATGACGGCGGCCTGGCTGGGCTCCACGCCCGCGGCGAGCTCCTGCACGACGGCGCGCAGCTTCTCGGGGTCGACATTCGAGACGGCGACCATGGGCATGCGCTCGCCCACGGGGACCAGGCCGCGGCGGCGGGCGACGAGTCCGGCGGCCGCGCCGATCAGCTGGGCCAGGGCGAGCAGTTCGGCGTCGCGCTGGCCGTGCGCGGCGGCGGCGGTGGCGGCGAGGCGGCCCTGCGAGTGGCCGATGTAGGCGACGGGGGCCTGCGCGGCGATATCGAGGCCCTGCAACCTCAAGGCGCGCAGCGCGGCGATCTGGGTGAGGTAGACGCCGGGCATGGAGACGGCGGCCGAGCGCAGCACCTGCTGCGACGGGGCGGCCGAGATCTCGCCCTGCTCCGGGTCGGCGATCTCCTCTTCGAGCATCCAGCCGATGGGGTCGAAACCGACCGGGCGGACCACGAGCAGTTGCGCGGCAACGGGTTCGAGGCGCTGCGCGGCCTCGTTCACCAGCGCGGTGAGCTCCGGTTCGAGCGCGGAGTCGCGCCCGATCTCCTCCAGTTCACGCAACCACTGCGCACCCTGTCCGCCGAAGGCCAGCGCGTACGGCGCGCCACCCAGCAACCTGTCGAGCAACGATGCCCGGATCCCACCCTCAGAGTTCTTGCGGGCCACCTTGGCCCTCTGTCCCGTGCCGGTGCTCTCGTTGATCGTCAAGGCGTTCGACTTCCTTCTCGTAGCGGCTTGCCCCCGCAGGACGGGGCCGCGCTCTCGTCGCGCAGGTCTTCCCTCGGCCAACCGGCCCTGGTAGACGCCGAGGATTCCACAAAATCATGAGGAGATCCTCATGTTTGCCCCTACGACCGACCCCCTACCCCCGAGTATTCCTGTACACGCGTACCAGAACATTCAGAAACATGACTCCGCCTCATGTTTGAACCCCCTGGTCCAGCCGGTTACACCACTGAAGGAAAGTTGAGTCCCCCTCATGTTCCTCTTAATCAAATTGTTATAATCCCAGGTAGGGTTACCGACCAGTACGCCACACCTCCCCGGTACTTCGCGAACCGCGTTCAGCCCGGTAGAGTTTGGACGGTCGTACCATCAGCGCGAGTGGCGAAATTGGCAGACGCGCCAGATTTAGGTTCTGGTGTCCACGGACGTGGGGGTTCAAGTCCCCCCTCGCGCACAACGTTTCACCTTCCGTCGGCTACTCCCGCCGACCACCCGTTTTGTCCGTTTCGTCGGCACGGACGCCCTCTGCCCACCCTCGCCGTAACCATCGAGCAAACGCCAGAATGCATTCGCGCTCAGGCGCGCGGGCTATCCGGCAGTCGTCACCGGATGGCGACGACCACCGCGTCGGTGATGGAACGCCAGGCAGTGCCGGATTCGGTGAAACCGGCTTCGGCGAGGCGGTCGAGATGCCAGGTGAGGGGTTGGGGCACGCCGGGGGTTCTGGCGTCGAAAATGGCGCGGCTGGCGGCGTATTCGTCGGCGAGGACCGGGTCGGCGGCGATGTCGTGCCACATCACCCGGAATCGCTCCTCGCGATCGGGCATGTACAGCTCCTGCTGCCGATCCCAGCTCTGCTGCCACACCTCCCAGTACACGCCTTCTCCGTCCGTCGATTGATGCCCGATCGCCGCCCGGCGAGGCGTGGCGAATCCTATCGGCGCTTGCCCGCGATCCGGGCGAACCCGGCGGGTCGGTTGCCCCGACCGGGATAATCCGAGGACATGGCCTTCACCGACGCCGAAATCGACTACCTCCGGTCACAACCGCTCGCGCGGTTCGCCACCCACACGGCGGGCGGGCAACCCGATGTGGTGCCCGTCGCCTTCGAATACGACGGCAGCTACTTCTGGATTGGCGGCGGCGCGACCTTCCCGGCCACTCGCAAGGCCCGCAATGTCGCCGCGGGCAATACCGAAGTCGCCCTCGTCATCGACGACCTCATCTCCTTCGACCCGTTCATAGCCCGCGGCATCCGCGTCTACGGCCGCGCCGAACCGCCCATCGAACGGGTCGGCATGGTGGGCCCCGGGCACTATCTACGAGTCACGCCGGTGCAGTCGTGGAGTTGGAACATTGCGGGCGAACCCGTGGGTGAGCAGTGGTACCCCGCGCGCCACGCCTGGCACTGACAAATTCGAGTGTCTTTGTGGCTGGCTAGGATTCGCGGCGTGTCACACACTTTGAACGTCTACCTGCTCGATCTGACGGAACTCGAGGCCGTCATCGGCTCCAAGGACGACGCGTTTCTCGACCGCCTCCTGGTCGACGTCCCCCAGCACGACCCCGAAGACGACTGCTGCGATCCGTGCGACCAGCCCGACTGCGAGGGCCCCGACTGCGAGGATTGCTACCTCTGCGAAGACGCCGCTCTCCCACTGGCACTGCGCGCGATCTTCGCTGGCGGCCCCTTCAACGAGAACCACGCCCACGCCTACGTCTCAGCCCTGGAATCGATCTGCGCCGACCTCGGCAACAGCGTCGGTGAAACGAACTTCTGGTTCGGCTACGACGGCCTCCCCGACGTAATCGTCAGCCTGGCAACCAATATGGACGGCGAAGATCCATTCCCCTCCACCGAGGACAACGGCTGGGGCCACATCGACAAGGAAAGCTGCGCGGAACAACTCCCCGAATGGGAAGCCCTCGCCGCCAGCCCCGACAACGACTACGCCGACACCATCGTCGAATGGTTCCGTGAATCCACAATGGCGAACAAGGATCTCATCGGTTTCTGGTTCGGATAGATCCAAGGTCGGCAAGTTTGGCCTAACCGGTCGAAGATCGCACCACAACAGCGAATTCCGCCCCCTCGAGACGATCTCCGACCGCCCAGGCCAAATCAGCATCAGTGGTGGCGCGGATGGGTGGGTGCGGCGCGGCAAGCCCCTGGTCTGACGCGAACCCTCCGCTGTGATCGCGTGGTGTCAGTGGTTGTGTCAGCGCGGAATCAGTGCGCTGTCAGCGCGACCGGCGAATGTGTGTACATCGAACGAAGCGACCGGGACCGACCCGGTTCCGATCGAAAACACGAAAGCCGAAGGAGCACACCATGTCCGCCACCATCACCCTGACCGACCAGGACAAGTCCATCGTGCGCGTCGCCGCCTACGGCGCGGTCTCGCTGCTCGCCGCCGCCGGTGCCTCGCACAAGGGCGTCACCCAGGGATCCATCGCCCTGACTTCCGCGACGGGTCTGGTCGGGCACGTTCTCGCCGCGAAGTCCAAGGACATCGAGTTGAAGGGCAAGAACACCGCCGAACTCGCCGAACAGGTACTGCCCGCGGTAACGGCGGCGATGTGCCTGCTCAACGACCAGGATCCCGCCGAGGCCGCCAACTTCCGCGCCACCGTGCTGGTCGCGGTGGAGGCCGCCGCGCGGTCCGGCAAGCCCAGCCCCGCCGTCACCGCCATGGCCCGCAAGATCGGCGAGGCGCTCGACGCGGCCTGAACCGAATGCTCGACGCAACGATCCGCAATGCCCTCGCGCAGCTCACTGCCGAGTCGATGTCAGTGGCGACATCCGCGCGAGGGCGGTCGGAGGCTACGCGTTGCGCTGCCGCGCTTCGGTGTACGCGCAGGGGATGTTGATGTCGAAATGGAGCCAGCCGAAAAGCGGGTAGCCCGCGTCGAATTCGGGCATGGTGACGGTGCGTTGGGTTTCTTCGAGGGTCAGTCTGTCGGCGACGGCCTCGCCGACGCGTTGGACCAGTTGCTCGGTGTAGTCGACGAAGAAGCGCATGCCGTCCTTGTCGGTAACCCGGCCGTGTCCGGGGACGATGCGGGTGCCGTCGGGAACCCAGTCGTGGATGCGGCGTAGTGTTCGCGCGGGCCGCTCGGCGACGCCGTCCAAAAGCCAAGGGATGGCGGGCTTTTCACCGATGAAGGCATTGCCCGCGTAGATCACCTTGGCATGCGGGTCGTGGTACCAGAGGTCACCCGACGTCTGCCCCTGACCGAGGTCGAGAACCTCGACGAACTTTCCGCCGCCGAGGTTGACGGTGAGTTTGCCGTCCGGTGGGACCAAGAGGTCGGCGGGACGGTAGCGAACGTCCTCGATACCTCGGCCCAGGTCGAACCAGCCGATCTGCGCTTGTTTGCGCGGTTCGATTCCGGTCTCCTCGATGGCACGGAAAGCGTTCTCGTGCTGAATGATTCGCGCCTCGGCGGGCATCAGGTAGTTGCCGAAGAAGTGGTCGCCATGGTCGGACGTGACGCCGACGAACCGTATCGGCTTGTCGGTGACTCCGGCCACCAGATCCAATACCTGCCGCGCCAAGCCCGGGGTCATCATCGATTCGACGACGAATACGGCCTCGTCCCCGACGATGAACCCACCCGAGGTGGCCTGTGGAATTCCGCGTGTGGTCTGTTCGTCGGCGGTGTCGGCCACCACCGCGTACGCCCCGGATCCCAGATCCTGAGCGATCAGCCGCACGGTATCGGCATCCCATATCGGCACGGGCCACGGCACATTTCTGTCGACTGTGTAACCGGTCATCGCACGACACCCCTTCGAGTAAATAGCAATCCTTCAGTTATCTGACTGGTCAGTGACTGACTGTACAGATACTGAGCAAGGTCGACAAGTGTTAGTCTTCGGGCCATGACCTCGACCGACCTGCTGAGCGATCCCCGCATCACGCTGATGGGCCTGTTCGTGGAGGCCTACGCCGATCTCATGCGGGAGGTCTCCGCCCAGGAACGCGCCCACGGCCTGTCGGTCGCGGAGTTCGACGTCCTGCTCAGGCTCGGTCGCTCCCCGGGGCGACAGCTTCGCATCACCGACCTCTACACCCAGACCGGTTTGACCTCCGGAGGGATGACCCGCCTCATCGACCGCCTCGATTCCCAAGGCTTCGTGACACGCTCGCCCGACCCCACCGACCGCCGCGTGGTGCTGGCCTGCCTCACCGATGCCGGTGCCGCCAAGGCCGCCGCCATCCTCCCGGGTCATCTGGCAATCCTTCAGCGTCGCCTCCTCGACCCGTTGACCGAAGCACAGCGCCAGGCTTTCGACGGCATACTGCGCGCGATTCGGGATGCACCGGCACACCATCGGGATTGACCAGGCCCCAGGATTCACCGCTGCGGTTTTCGGGTAACCCTCCTCGAGCGAGCCGTTGTGAGTCGAACCGAAGCCGGGAGGCCGACGATGATGTCGAAACAGCGGGGCGAGTTCCACTCGGTGAGTGCCGAGGCGGCTGTCACCGGGAAGCGAGCACGGCGGAATCGGGCCGGGTGGGGGCCCACTCGATTCGATGAAGAGGTCGCGCGGCTGCGCCAAGAGGCACGGGCGGCCCTGGGCGAGGACGCCCGCGCCTAGCGATCTTGGAGTTCGGCGGTTGACGCGTCAGCTGCCGAGCGTGCGATCGACCGACAGGGCTGAGACGGCTTGGGTATTCGCCGGGCGGCCCAGGCGGGCGGGCATGTGCTCGTAGCCGTGCAGGGTCGACAGGCCGCAGGGGCGGGGGGTGCCGTCCAGGCGCAGGTGGGGGAAGCGGTCGAAGAGCGCGGGCAGGGCGTGTGCGGCTTCCAGGCGGGCGAGGCTCGCGCCGATGCAGGCGTGGATGCCGGAGCCGAAGGAGAGATGCTCCTTGGCATTGGGGCGGGTGATGTCGAAGCGGTGAGGGTCGGGGAACTTGGCGGGGTCGCGATTGGCTCCGGCGAGGGAGATGATGATTCGTTCCTCGGGCCGCAAGACGACGCCGTCGAGGTCGACGGCTCGCAGGGCGCGGCGGCAGGTCATCTGGACCGGTGGTTCGAAGCGCAGCACCTCCTCGATGGCGTTGGGCCAGCGCTCGGGTTCGGCCCGCAGCAGGTCGAGTTGGTCGGGGTGGGACAGCAGTAGCGGAATCGCGTTGCCGATCAAGTTGACGGTGGTTTCGAAGCCCGCGCCCATGAGCACGTTCGCGCTGGCCATCAACTCGGTGGTGTCCAGGTCGCCGGAGGAGACCAGCGTGCTGAAGATGTCGTCGCCGGGGTCGCGGCGCATCTGGTCGATGTGGGCGCGCAGGTAGTCCTCCATCGCCGCCGTCGCGGCCATGGCGCGACGGTGCGCCCGCCAGGAGATGCCGACGTCGAGCAGCGGGGTGACCACATCGCCCCAGCGCAGGAACAGTTCCCGGTCGGCGGCCGGGAAGCCCAGCATGTCCGCGATGATGGCGATGGGAACCCGCGCGGCGAAATCACCGATGAGGTCGACCGAGCCGCGCGCGGCCATGTCGTCGAGCAGTTCGGTGGTGACCTCCCGCACCCGGTCGCCCAGCCGGGCCACCGCGCGCGGAGTGAACGCGGACGCCACCGGCCTGCGCAACCGACCGTGCTGCGGCGGGTCGGCCATGAACATCGACGGCGCTTCGATCGGGTTGGGCGGCAGGACGACTCGTTCGGCGTAGCGGCGCAGCGGACCGGGCACGGCCGGGTCGAAGGGTGTGCGCACGCCGAAGCTGTTGTCGCGCAGGATCTCCCGGCACAACTGATAGTCGAAGGCGGCGTATCCGACCGGCCCGCTGCGCACCCCGCCCGTGCCGCGCAGGGTCTCGATCAGCGCATAGGGATCGCGGTGGCCCTCCTCGGAGCCGAGCAGCCGGGCGAATGGGTCGCCCATCCGGTTGTGGACTCGCAATGCCACCCTCGGCAGCCCGTGTTCGGCAAGCCATCTGACCGCGTACCGTGCGTTCATCGAAACCCCTGTGCCATGCGAAAACTCCACAGCCCGCTCGGCTGCCCCGGTGACGCGGAGGGCCTCCACGCCGGGTTCCGGCAGCGACGGACGGTGCTGGGCACTGACGATACGACACTTCGCCCCATGTCGTCGGATACGACGAGAATGTTTGTTGGACACCGGAATTCACTATCCGAAGCAGAGAGGGCGGAAGGTCGGCTCGGCACCCCCGACCGCCCCGTAACGTTGAGCATTGTTTGGTTTGCTGTGCAAGACTGCACCCGTGGCCGACACCGCTGAACTCGTTACGAATGTCTCCGACACCGCCCGCTGGGTGGCCGCCTTCCGTGCCGCCGAATCCGCCCGCCCCGACGCGCTTTTCCACGATCCGCTCGCCGACCGCGTCGCCGGGGACCGGGGCCGCGCCATAGTCGCCCACGGACCGCGCATGATGCGCGATGGCTGGAACCTCGTCACCCGAACCAAACTCATCGACGATCTGATCATCCAGACCATCGCCGAGGGCTGCGACCGGGTGATCAATCTGGCCGCGGGCATGGATACCCGCCCCTATCGGCTGGACCTGCCCGCCGAACTCACCTGGATCGAGGCCGATCTCCCCGCTCTGATCGCGGAGAAGGACGCGCTGCTCGCCGACGAGACCCCGCGCTGCGCCCTCACCCGCACGGCGGTGGATCTCGCCGATCCCCAAGCGCGCCAACGGTTCCTGGACGAAGCCCTCGCGGGCGCGCAGCGTGCGCTGGTCCTCACCGAGGGTCTCATCTACTACCTCTCCGACGACGATGTCACGAGCCTGGCCGCCGCCCTCGCGCGCCCGGAGATCGCTTGGTGGGCTGTGGATGTCAACAACAAGGCGATCGTGAAGCGCATCAGCAAGGCCACCACCGAGCTGCTCGCCAACGCGCCCTGGCAGTTCGGCCCCGTGGATCCGCTGCGCTTCTTCGCCGACCTCGGCTGGACCGCCGACGAGGTGGAGCATCTGGCCTGGGCGGCGCATCGCTTTCACCGGCTGCCGTGGTTCATGAAGCCGTTCACGCTGCTCCCGCAGCCGGATCCGCGGGCGCCGATCAACCAGGCGTGGAAGCCGTGGAGCGCGGTGGTGCGACTCACCCATGGGTAACAGCTGGCTGCGTCGCCTCTCCTCGGCGACGGAAGGTGCTCCGACCCTGGTCTGCTTCCCGCATGCCGGTGGCGCCGCGATGTCGTTCGGCCGCTTGGCCGAATGCGTCGGCGGGGAGTTCGAGGTGCTGGCCGTCCAGTATCCGGGGCGACAGGACCGACGACGCGAACCTCTCATCGGGAATATCGCCGACCTCGTCGAGGGCGTACTTCCCGAATTGCTCGAAGCGGTAGGCGATTCCGAGGATTTCGCCCTGTTCGGGCACAGTATGGGATCCGTGGTCGCCTTCGAGACCTGTCGACGGCTCGAGCGGGAAGGTGCGCATCCGAAGATCCTGTTCGCCTCGGGTCGGCGCGCGCCGTCGGCACCGATACCCGAGCAGCGGATTCACCTGCTCGACGACCGGGAGCTCGGTGAGCAGCTGTTGAGCTTCGGCGGTACCCCGGCGGCCTTGTTGGAGGACCCCGAATTCCGGGCCTTGATCCTGTCGGTGGTCCGCAACGACTATCGGGCCATCGAGACCTACGAATGCGCGCCGAACGCGTCGGTGGCCTGCCCGATCGTGGCCTTGGTCGGCGACCGCGACCCGGATGCGAGCTTCACCCAGATCGAGGGCTGGGGCGCGCACACCCGCGGCGACTTCGTCGCGAAATCCTTTCCGGGCGGGCACTTCTTCCTCGACGCGAATGCCCGCGCGGTCGGCGATCTGATCCGCGAACACAGCGCGCGGCTCCTGTCGACCTAGGCCGGGGACCGGGTGGGCGCGAGCCCGCCCGGTCCTTTCCGCTACCGCTCGAGCCAGTCCTCGATCACCGCCGCGACCTGCTCCGACCCGTCCTCCAGAATGGTGAAGTGGTCGGCCGGTACCGGCACCACGGTGTGCGCGGCATCCCACGGTGCGGCCTGCCAGTTCATGCGCTCCGACGCGTCTCCCAGGAAGGTCCGCTCACACTGGACGAACAGTGCGGACGCGGTGACCGAGCCGGGGACGGTCTGCTGGAGCAGCTGCACCCACCGGCCCATACCGGTCAGCCGTGCCTGGTCGAAGCGTCCGAAGACGGCCTCGTTGGACACCATGTGCTCGGCCATGGCGCGCAGTAGCCATTCACCGTCCTCGTTGACCTTGTAGGTGTCCAGCATGACCACGCCCTGAGGCGCCGGTCCACCGGCCGCCTCCAGGTGCTCGGTGACGAGATAGGCCAACAACCCGCCGGAGGAGTATCCGAGCAGCGCGAACGGTTCGCCCTGTGCCGCTTCGACGACATTGCGCGCCACCGCTTCCAACGCCGCGGTGGGCGTCGCCGGAAGTGGTTCTCCCGCACGGCATCCGATCGGTGACAGCGCCAGAACGTCACGGCCGGTGCGCAAGTGGGAGGCCAGCCGCGCGTACTGATGCGCGCCGCCGGTCACCAGGGGCGGCGCGAGGCAGATGAGACGCGGCGCGGCGGTGCCCTCGGCCAGCCGGGTGGGCGCCGGTAGCCGCTCGAGTTCCCGTGCCGTGGTGAATTGCTCGCGCAACTCCGCGACAGCCCGCAGCAGCCCGAATCCCTTGTCCGCCTGGCCGGAAGCCACCGCACCCCGGAACATGCCGTACAGCGAGTCGTCCGCGCCGGGCTCGTCGCCGCGCGAGGCGGCGTTCAACTCCCGTACCAGGTAGCGCGCCAGCGCTGCCGGTGTCTTGTGGTCGAAGACGGCGGCGGTCGGCAGTGTGAGTCCCGTGGAGGCGTTGAGTGTGGTGCGCAACTCCATGGCGGCGAGGGAGTCGAATCCGGATTCGAGGAAGTCCCGCTCCGGGTCCAGGTTCTCGGCGCTGTCGTGTCCCAGCAGCCGCGCGGCGGTCTCCAGGATGTGGTCGCGCAGCCACTGTTCGCGCTCGGGTTCGGCGAGCTGCGCCAAGCGCCTGCGCACCGTTCCCGCGTCCGCGGTTCCCGCGCTCTGTCGCCGCCCGGCCTTCTTCGCGAGGTCCCGCAGCACCGCGGGCACGGTCTCGCGGCCACGCAGCGCGGCCAGGTCGATCTCGACCGGTATGTGGGTCGGTCGTCCGGAAGACACTGCCGCGTCGAACAATTCGAGCGCCTTGTCCGCGCCCAGCGGCGGCAGCCCTTGGCGGCGCATACGCTGCCGGTCGGCCTGGCTGAGCCATTGCGAGAGTCCGGTGTCGATATCCCACAGCCCGTACGCGAGCGAGGTGGCCGGGAGCCCCTCGGCGTGCCGATGGGCGGCGAGCGCGTCGAGGAAGAGGTTGGCCGCCGCGTAACCGCCCTGCCCGGCGGGCAGGATCGACCCCGCCACCGAGGAGATCAGGACGAAGGCGGAGAGTCCGGCGTCGCGGGTGAGCTCGTGCAGATACCAGGCGGCGTCGGCCTTGGCGGCCAGGGAGTAGTCGAGCTGCGCCGGTGTCAGGGTGTCGACGAGGCCGTTGTGGGCCACGCCCGCCACATGGACGACCGCTCCTAGCGGATGCGCCTCGGGAATCGACGCGAGCAGCTCGCGCAGCGCGGTCCGGTCGGTGACATCACAAGCGGCTACCCGTATGTCGACGCCGAGCGCCTCGAGTTCGTCGACGAGATCGGTGGCGGCCTCCGGTCCGCGCCGCCCGACCAGCAGCAGGTGTCGCACACCGTGTTCGTCGACGAGGTGCCGGACGAGACGGCGACCGATTCCGCCGGTACCGCCGGTGATCAGCACGGTCCGTTCGGCATCCCAGGGTGCGGGCCGCGCCGTTTCCGGAGCTGTGGCACGCACGATCCGTGGCACGCGGATACCCTCCGCATCGACGGCCGACTCCGGTTCACCCGTAATGGCCGCTGCGACAACACGTTCCGGCGGCGTCGACGCGGCGGCTTCGATGAGCACGATGCGCCCGGGGTGCTCCGCCTGCGCCGCGCGCACCAGTCCCCAGACCGCCGCAACCGCCGGATCGTCGGCACTGTCGGTGACCACGGCCAAAGTGCTTGCGGCATAGCGCTCTTCGCTGATGAATTCTTGAATGACACTCAGCGTGCGGTGCAGTGCGGTGCGCAGCCGGACCGGCACATCGGCGCTGTCGGCCGGTGGCCGGAAGATCACCACCGACGCCGATTCGGCCGCCTCCCAGTCGGCCCAGGACACTTCGGTGGCGGATCGTGGCTCCGGTCCGGACCGCCAGACGAGCTCGTAGAGCGCGTCCTGCGACCGAGGTGCCGCCGAGAGCAGTTCCGCGGACAATGGACGCAAGGCGAGGGCCCGGACGGAGAGCAGCGGCGCGCCAACGGAATCCGCTATGGACAGTGCGACCGAACCTTCGTCCGCCGCTGTCAGCCGCACGCGCACCCGCCGCGCCCCCGCCGCGTGCAGGCGCACCGACGACCACACGAACGGTACGAGCGTCGGCCGCTCGTCCGCATCGTCGCGAGCACCGAAGGGCAGCGCGTGCATGGCCGCGTCCAACAGCGCCGGGTGGACGCCATAGCCCTGTGCGGCAGTCTGTTCCGGCAGCGCGACTTCGGCGAAGAGATCCGCGCCGCGCCGCCAGAGCGCCGACAATCCTTGGAAGGCGGGGCCGTAGTTGTACCCGCCATCGGCGAGTTCGTCGTACGCGCCGTCCACGTCGACCTCCGTGGCACCGGCGGGTGGCCAGTGCGCGAAGTCGTCCCAGTCCCCCGGTTCGCTCGTCCCGGGACCCACGGCACCTTCGGCATGGCGGGTCCAGGGTTGTGCCGGATCGTCCGCGTCCCGGCGCGAGAAGATCTCCAGCCGTCGGCGTCCGTTCTCGTCACCGTCACCGATGATCACCTGGATCTGGACGCCGCCGTGCCCGTGGAACACCAAGGGCGCGAGCAGCGTGAGTTCTTCCAGTTCCGGGCAGTCGATCTGGTCTCCGGCGTACAGGGCCAGTTCGACGAATCCGGTGCCGGGCAGCAGCACCGCGCCCAGCACGTCGTGATCGGCCAGCCAGGGTTGGGTGGCCGCCGAGAGCCGACCGGTGAACCTCACGCCGCCGCTCTCCGGCTGCGCCACCATGGCCCCGAGCATGGGGTGGTCGATTGCCCGCAGGCCGAGCGCGTGCGCCTCACCGGCGTGTTGGGAGCCCGTGGTCCAGAAGTGCCGGTGCTGGAAGCTGTAGGTCGGCAGGTCGACCTTCGCGGCCCCGGTACCGGAGTAGTAGCTCGCCCAATCCACCGTCGCGCCGGTGACGTACAGGCGGGCGAGGCCCGTCAGCAGGGTCGCGGGGTCGGCGGTGGTGCGCCTGGCGAGAGCGACAGTGGTTGCGCTGTCGATGGTTTGGGCGATCATCGGGGTCAGCGCGGCATCGGGTCCGACCTCGGCGAACCGGGTCACCCCCGCACCCGCCATCGCGGTGACCGCATCGGCGAAACGCACCGTGCCGCGAACCTGAGCGACCCAATACGACGGATTCGACATCTCGTGCTCGACACGAACACCGGTCCGCGTGGACACCAGCGGGATACTCGGCGTCGAGAACGTCAAACCCGCTATCGCCGTGGCGAACTCATCCAGCATGGGCTCCATGGCCGCCGAATGGAAGGCGTGCGACACCCGCAACCGATGTGTCCGCCAACCCTGTTCGGCACACCGATCCGCGACGGCGACGGCATCGGCTTCGACACCCGAGAGCACCACCGACGACGGCCCATTGACCGCGGCGATCGATACGTCGCCCGAGAGCAGCTGCCGCACATCGGATTCCGACGCGCCGACGGCCACCATCGCGCCCCCGGCGGGCAGCGCCTGCATCAGCCGACCACGCGCGGCCACCAGCACACACGCATCCGCGAGCGACAGCACCCCGGCCACATGCGCGGCAGCGATCTCACCGACCGAATGCCCGGCCACGACATCGGCTCGGACACCCCAGGATTCGAGCAGCCGGAACAACGCGACCTCGAACGCGAACAGACCCGCCTGGGCGAACACGGTCTGATCGACAAGTTCCTCGCTCGACAGCGCCGCTGTCAGCGAAACAGCTTGTCCCAGACTCGGTTCCAACTCGGCGACGAGGGCGTCGAAGTGTTCGGCGAAGACCGGATACGCGCGGTGCAGCCCAGCGGCCATACCCGCCCACTGCGCACCCTGTCCCGAGAACACCACGCCGGTGGTCCCAGACATCACCCGCCCGGTCACCACACCGGGAGCACCCTCGGCGAGCGCCCGCACCCCCGCGAGCAGAGTGTCGTGGTCCTCGGCGGTGACGACCGCACGATGTTCGAACGCACTTCGTGTCGAGGCCAGCGAGTAGCCGATGTCGATCGGGTCATGGTCGCCCACACCCGATACCAGGCGCGCGGCCTGGTCGGCGAGCGCCTCCGCACTGCGCGCCGACACGACCCACGGCAGCACACCACCGGCAGGCGAGGTCTTCACCACCGAGGCGGTATCCACCACCGGCGCTTCCTCGACAATGACGTGCGCGTTGGTCCCGCTGATACCGAACGAGGACACACCCGCACGTCGCGGCCGATTCGCTTCCGGCCACGGCACGGGTTCGGTGAGCAGCCGGATATGCCCTTGGGACCAGTCGACTTCGGCGCTGGGCGTCTCGACGTGCAGCGTCCTGGGCAGCACGCCGTGCCGCATGGCCATGATCATCTTGATCACGCCGCCCACACCCGCCGCCGCTTGCGCGTGACCGATATTGGACTTCAACGACCCCAACCACAGGGGGCGCTCCCGATCCTGACCGTACGTCGCCAGCAGGGCTTGCGCCTCGATCGGATCACCCAAAGTCGTTCCCGTACCGTGCGCTTCGACCGCATCCACCTCACCCGGCGATACCCCCGCATTGGCCAGCGCTTGGCGGATCACACGCCGCTGCGACGGACCGTTCGGCGCGGTCAAACCATTCGACGCGCCGTCCTGGTTCACCGCCGAGCCAGCGAGTACCGCGAGCACCTGATGCCCATTGCGGCGGGCATCGGAGAGCCGCTCCAACACCAGCACACCGGCACCCTCGGCCCAGCCGACGCCATCGGCGTTGTCGGAGAAGGACTTACACCGTCCATCCGGCGACAGGCCCCGCTGGCGACTGAATTCCACCAGCGTCTCCGGCGTCGCCATGACGGTGACGCCACCGGCCAAGGCGAGATCGCACTCCCCCGACCGCAGCGATTGCGCCGCCAGATGCATGGCCACCAGCGACGAGGAGCAGGCCGTGTCCACCGAGACCGCAGGACCTTCCAGCCCCAGCGTGTACGCGACGCGACCCGAGACCAGGCTGCCGCCAGCATTGTTGCCGGACCCTTGGGCGTAGTCGTGGTACATCACGCCGGTGAACACCCCGGTCGAACTGCCGCGCAGCACAGCGGGATTCACACCGGCGCGTTCCAGCGCCTCCCACGTGGTCTCCAGCAGCTGCCGTTGCTGCGGGTCCATCATCGTGGCCTCATTGGGGCCGATACCGAAGAAGTCCGCGTCGAATTCGGCGGCGGTGTGCAGGAATCCGCCTTCGCGCGTGTAGGACTTGCCCGCCCGGCCCGGTTCGGGATCGTAGAGGCCGTCGATATCCCACCCGCGGTCGACCGGCAGCGGGGTGATGGCATCCCCGCCGGTGCGCACCAGTTCCCAGAGGTCCTCGGGTGAGGTGACGCCGCCGGGATAACGACAGGCCATGCCGACCACGGCGATCGGATCGTGGTCGAGTATCCGCGTGGCGGTGACCGCGACATCCTCGCCCGTGCCGGTGAGTTCATCGGCCAAATAGCGGGCCAGTGCCTCCGGCGTCGGGTAGTCGAACACCATGGTCGCGGGCAGCTGTAGTCCGGTCACGGCTTTGAGGGCATTGCGGAATTCGACGGCGGTGAGCGAGTCGAATCCAAGGTCGCCGAAGGCCTTGTCGGCCGCGATGGCACCGGTGTCCCGGTGCCCCAGAATCGCCGCGACCTGTCCGCGCACGATCTCGACCAGTACGCCGAGGCGCTCGCCGTCGGGAGTACTCGACAGTCGAGTGCGCAGGGCGCTGGCAGCGCCGGAGACCGCTCGGCGGCGCGCGGGCACCAGGTTGGCCAGCAGTGTGGGCGCGGCGGTCGCCCCGCCCTGCCAGGCGTTCAGGTCCAGCCGGGCGAGAACGAGGGTGGCCGCGTCGATTCGAGTAGCCGCGTCGAACAGCGCGAGTCCATGTTCGGCCGAGAGCGGCAGCAGTCCGGAACGAGACATGCGATGCAGGTCGGCGGTGGTGAGCTCCCCGGCCATCCCGCCGTCCCAGAGGCCCCAGGCGAAGGATTGTCCGTGACGACCAGAGAACCGGCGATGTGCGGCCAGGGCATCCAGGCAGGCATTGGCCGCGGCGTAGTTGCCTTGGCCAGGGTTGCCGAACGCACCCGCCGCCGAACTGAACAGCACGAATGCTTTCAACGGCAGACCGGCCGTCAGCTCGTGCAGATGCAGCGCGGCATCGACCTTGGGACGCAACACCGTATCCATGCGGTCAGCCGTCAGTGAGGCGATGGCTCCGTCGTCGAGAACGCCAGCCATGTGGAAGACACCGGCGAGTGGGCGATCCTCGGGAATGGCGGCCACGACGGCGGCGAGTGCGTCGCGGTCGGCGACGTCACAGGCGGCGACATCGACTTCGGCACCGAGATCCCGCAATTCCGTGCGCAATTCAGCGACGCCGGGTGCGGATTCACCGCGCCGACTCAGCAATAGCAGGTGGCGGACACCGTACGTACTCACCAGGTGTCGGGCGAACAGGCTGCCGAGCAGGCCACCCGCGCCGGTGATGAGGACGGTCTCCTCCGGTCCGAAAGCCAGGGTGGGCGCGCTGTTTTCGTCAGCAACGGTCCGTCCGAGGCGCGCGACATGGACCTGCCCGGCACGCACCGCCACCTGTGGTTCCGCCGCGGCCACAATCCCGCCGAGTAGCCCGTCGATTTCGGAATCCGTATCGACCAGGACGATTCGGCCCGGGTGCTCCGCTTGGGCCGAGCGAACCAAGCCACCCACCGCGGCGGCCGCCAGGTTCGAAACCTCCTCTCCAGCAACGGCTATCGCCCCACTGGTACGGACCACCAGTACCGCATCGGTAGAGCGTTGTTCTGTGGACCACGATTGCAGTACTCGCAGGGCCTCATGCGTCGCGGCGTGGATGGCGGCCGGATCATTGCCCGCCGGGCAGTCCCACACCACGCCCGTGAATTCGGCTTCGGGCACCGAGACCGGCGTCCACTCGACCTGGAACAGCGCACTACGGGCAATGGCCGCGCCCGCGGAGAGTTGCGCGGGATCGATGGGCCGCGAAGCCAAATGCCGCACCGACGCGACCGGAGCACCCGTGGTATCCGCCAGTTCCAGCGCCACGCCGTGCTCACCGATCCGGGTGAGCCGAACCCGCAGCGCGTCGGCGGAGGTAGCGTGCACCGTCACCCCGGACCACTCGAACGGCAAGGCCAAGGCCCCGCCGAGGGACGAGTCCTCCGCCGAGCGCAGGGCGTGCAATGCCGCGTCCAGCAGCGCCGGGTGCAGGCCGAACCGCTGCGCTTGCTCGCGGGCTTGTTCGGGCAGCTCCACTTCGGCGTAGACCGCATCCGCCGTGCGCCACACCGATTTCAGCGCCTGGAACACCGGACCGTAGTGGTAGCCCTGCGCATCCAGCGCGTCGTACAGCCCCTCGACATCGACCGGGGCCGCCCCGGCGGGTGGCCAGTGCCCGAGAACCGTTGGCGCGTCCTCGGATTCCGACGAGAGGACCCCTTCGGCGTGCAGCGTCCACGCCGCGACCGCGTCCTCGTCGGGGCGCGAGAAGACGCGGACCGCGCGACGACCGGTCTCGTCCACACCGGCGACCACGACACGGACCGCCGTCCCGCCGGACTCGGGCAGCACCAGCGGCGCGCGCAGCACCAGTTCGTCCAGGCTCGCACAGCCCACCTGACCACCGGCGTGCAGCGCGAGTTCGACGAAGCCGGTGCCGGGGAACAGCACGGTATCCATGACGCGGTGGTCGGCGAGCCACGGCTGGGTCTGAATCGACAATCTGCCGGTGACGGCGAGACCGTCGGAGTCCGGTTGGGAGACGACGGCGGCGACCAGGGGGTGGGTGGTGGCCACCAGACCCATTCCCCGCGCGTCACCGCTGCCCGCGGAGCCTTCGGCAATCCAGTAGCGCTGGCGCTGGAAAGCGTAGGTGGGCAGGTCGATTCGCTGGGCCCCGGTGTAGAAGACGGCCCAGTCGACCTCGGCACCGGTCACGAACAATTCGGCGGTACCTCGCAGCACCGTGCCCGGTTCAGCGTGGTCTCGACGCGCCAGTGCCACCACGGTGGTGGCGTCGTCGAGGGTTTGGGCGACCATCGGGGTCAGCACCGCGTCGGGTCCGACCTCGGCGAACCGGGTCACGCCCGCGCCCGCCATGGCGGTGACCGCGTCGGCGAAGCGCACCGTGTCCCGGACTTGGCCCACCCAGTACGACGGGTCCGACATCTCCTGATCGACGCGGGCGCCGGTCACCGTGGACACCAGCGGAATGCTCGGGCGCGAGAAGGACAAACCCGCTATCGCCGTGGCGAATTCGTCGAGCATGGGCTCCATGAGAGGCGAATGGAACGCGTGCGAGACGCGCAGTCGATGCGTACGCCACCCCTGTGCGGCGCACCGGTCCGCGACGGCGACGACATCGGCTTCGACGCCCGAGAGCACCACCGAGGACGGTCCGTTGATCGCCGCGACCGATACCCCTGCGGAAAGCAGCGGCAGCACATCGGATTCCGACGCACCGACCGCGACCATCGCCCCGCCGGTCGGTAGCGCCTGCATCAGCCGACCACGCGCGGCCACCAGCACACACGCATCCGCGAGCGACAGCACGCCAGCCACGTGCGCGGCAGCGACTTCCCCGATCGAATGCCCGGCCACGACATCGGCTCGGACACCCCAGGATTCGAGCAGCCGGAACAACGCGACCTCGAACGCGAACAGACCCGCCTGCGCGAACACGGTCTGATCGACAAGTTCCTCGGATGCCACTGCCGTCCGCAGCGAAATCGTCTGCCCCAGCAGGGGTTCCAGCGTGTCGACAATGGCGTCGAAGTGCTCGGCGAAGACCGGATGGCCAGCGCACAGCTCGGCGGCCATACCCGCCCACTGCGCGCCCTGGCCCGAGAAGACCAGGCCGGTCGACCCCGAGACCACCCGTCCGGACACCACGCCGGTCGCGGATTCACCGCGCGCCACCGCACGAATGCCAGCGAGCAGCCCGTCACGGTCGGGCGACAACACCACGGCCCGATGATCGAACAGCGCCCGCGCGGTCACCAGCGAGTATCCGACGTCGACCGGATCCTGCTCCTCGACACTCGTGGCGAGGCGGGCGGCTTGGTCGGCGAGGGCCGCGCCGCCGCGCGCCGAAACGACCCAAGGCACCAGCCCACCGACCGGGACTTCCCGTACCGCCGGAGCACGCTCCACCACCGGGGCCTGCTCGACAATGACATGGGCATTCGTTCCACTGAGACCGAACGAGGACACGCCCGCACGCCGCGGTCGATCCACCTCCGGCCACGGCACCGGCTCGGTCAGCAGGCGGATATGCCCTTCGGACCAGTCGACTTTGGTGCTGGGGCGGTCGATGTGGAGGGTCTGTGGCAGCAGCCCATGCCGCATGGCCATCACCATCTTGATGACGCCGCCGACACCCGCCGCCGCTTGCGCGTGACCGATATTGGACTTCAACGACCCCAACCACAGCGGGTGCTCTCGGTCCTGCCCATACGTGGCGAGCAGCGCTTGCGCTTCGATCGGATCGCCCAAAGTCGTTCCGGTGCCGTGCGCTTCGACCGCATCCACCTCGCTCGGCGCGATGCCCGCATTGGCCAGTGCCTGGCGAATCACACGCCGCTGCGAGGGACCGTTGGGCGCGGTGAAGCCGTTCGACGCGCCGTCCTGATTCACCGCCGAGCCAGCCAGGACCGCGAGCACCTCGTGGCCGTTGCGGCGCGCGTCGGAGAGTCGCTCCAACACCAGGACGCCAGCACCTTCGGACCAGGCCACGCCATCGGCGGCGTCGGCGAAGGATTTGCAGCGTCCGTCCGGAGCCAATCCGCGCTGGCGACTGAACTGGAGGAACATATCCGTGGTGGCCATGACCGCCACGCCACCGGCCAAGGCGAGGTCGCACTCCCCCGACCGCAGCGATTGCGCGGCCAGATGCAGGGCGACCAGCGAGGACGAGCAGGCCGTATCCACCGAGACCGCGGGACCTTCCAGCCCCAGCGTGTAGGCGACGCGGCCGGACACCAGGCTGCCGCCCGCACTGCCGCCGCTGCCGGTCCCCTGCGCGTAGTCGTGGTACATCACACCGGTGAATACGCCGGTCGAACTGCCGCGCAGCACAGCCGGATTCACACCGGCGCGCTCCAGCGCCTCCCAGGAGACCTCCAGCAGCAGCCGCTGCTGCGGGTCCATGGCCAGGGCCTCGTTGGGGCTGATGCCGAAGAACTCGGCATCGAATTCCGCTGCCCCATACAGGAATCCGCCCCGTCGCGTGTAGGTCTTGCCCGCTCGGCCGGGTTCGGGATCGTAGATGCCGTCGAGGTCCCAGCCTCGATCGTCCGGCAGTTCACCGGTGGTGTCGGCACCGGAGACGACGAGCCGCCACAGCGCCTCCGGTGAGTCCACTCCGCCGGGGTAGCGGCAGCTCATAGCCACCACCGCGATCGGGTCGTCGCCGCCGGTTCGGGTCGCGGTGATCGCGAGATCGGCACTGGCACCGGTCAATTGGGAATCGATGAAGTCGGCGACGGCGCGCGGGTTGGGCTGATCGAAGACGAGGGTGGCCGGTAGCGCGAGGCCCGTCGCGGTATTGAGTTTGTTGCGGAATTCGATGGCGCTCAACGAATCGAAGCCGAGCTGTTGGAAAGCCTGCTGGGGTTCCACGGCTTCGAGGGAGCCGTGTCCGAGCACCTCGGCGGCCGTGGACCGGACGAGGTCGAGCAGCGCACCCGCGCGCTCGGCCTCGGTGAGACCGGCGAGCGTGCGCGCGAACGCCTGACCCGCCGGGGCGCGGTTGTCGCGTCGCACCGGGGTCGGCGCGAGCGCACGCACGAGCGCCGGGACTTCGCCCCGCTGTCGCAGCACCGCCGGATCCACCCGCAACGCCACCAGCTGGGCGGCGTCGGTGGCGATGGCCGCGTCGAACAGCGCCAACCCTTCGGCTTCGGTCAGCGGCGGGAAGCCCTGCCTGCGCATCCGCTCGAAGTCGTCGTCGGTCAGCTCCGCGCCGAGTCCGGTCGTGCGCGCCCACAGCCCGTAATCCACTGCGGTCGCGGGCAATCCTAGGCCGCGCCGGTGCGCGGCGAGTGCGTCCAGGAAGACGTTCGCGGCAGCGTAATTCGCCTGCCCGGCGGCGAGCACGAGACCGCCCGCCGAGGCCAGCAAGACGAACATCGACAGCGGACGATCCCGCGTGAGCTCGTGCAGATGCCAGGCCGCGTCGACCTTGGGGCCGAAGACACGGTCGATACGTTCGGGCGTAATCGATTCGATGACACCGTTGTCCGCGATCCCGGCGGCGTGCACCACCCCGACCAGGGGGTACTCGGCAGGAATGGCGTCCAGCAGGGACGCCAGCGCCGCTCGGTCGGAAACGTCGCAGGCGGCAATGGTGACCTCGGCCCCGAGTTCACTCAATGCCGCGCGCAACTCGGCGGCACCGGGCGCGTCCAGGCTGCGACGTGAAGTCAGAAGCAGGTGGCGCACACCGTGTTCGGTCACCAGATGGTGGGCGATCACCGCGCCGAGTCCACCGGTGCCGCCGGTCACCAGCACGGTGCCCGGCTCGATCGATCGCGCGGTGGTGCCCGGCGTGTGCCGGGTCAGGCGCGGGACGAGCAGATCGGTACCGCGCAGCGCCGCTTCCGGTTCCGTCGTGGCGGCGGCCAGGGAAGCCAGGTCGTGGTCGCCACGATCCAGGTCCAGGAGTTGGAATCGTCCCGGGTGTTCCGCCTGTGCGGCGCGCAGCAGACCCCACACCGGTGCCTGTCCCAGGTTCACTCGCTCCGTATCGCTGACGGCCACCGCGTTTTCGGTGAGGACGACCAAACGGGATGCGGCGAAACGAGTTTCGGCCAGCCAGCCGCGCACGGTGTCGAGCGCCTCGGCGGCGAGCTGTCGTGCCACCTCCGGTGGTGCACCCTGCGGATCGGGGCAGGTGAACAGAACCACTTCGGGGACAACCGAATCAGCGGCCGCGTCCAGGTCGGCGATCAAGGCCGCGAGGTCCTCGAACGCCCGAACCTCGGACGAACTCACACCCGCACCGAGTACCGCCACTCGGCTCGGTTCGACACTCGACGACGGTGCGGCGGCGACCCACTCCACGCCGAAAAGAGCCTCCGACACCGGTTTCGCGCTCAGTCGCTCGGCCGAGACGGGACGCGACACCAAACTACCCACCGAGAGCACGGGGAGTCCCCGCTCATCGGCGAGCCACACCGCGAACCGGTCGCCCTGGGTCCGAATGCGCACTCGCAGCGCGACGGCGCCCGCCGCGTGCAGAACCACGTCGTTCCAGCTGAACGGCAGCGCCGGGGATACCTCCCCCGCACCGCGCAGTCCGTGCGCGATGGCGGCGTGCAGAGCCGAATCGAACAGGGCGGGATGGATACCGAAGCCCTCGGCCTCCTTCGCATCTTGCAGCGCGACCTCCGCGAACAGCTCGTCGCCGCGCTGCCAGACCGCCCGCAGCCCCTGGAACCGCGGCCCGTACCCGTATCCGATGTCGAGCAGTTCGTCGTAGACCCCGTCGATGGGCACGGGCCGCGCACCCGCTGGCGGCCACACCGCGAGATCGAAATGGGCCGCCACCGCACCCGGTGCGAGCGCGCCCTCGGCGTGCAGCACCCACGGCCCCTCGCCCGCCTGGCGGGAGTGCACGCGCAGCCGCCGTCGGCCGGTCTCGTCGGCGGCGGACACCACGACCTGCACCGCGACACTGCCCTCGGCGGGCATGGTGAGCGGGGCGTGCAGGACCAGTTCCTCCACCACCGCGCAGCCGACTTCACCACCGACATAGCTGGCCAGCTCGACGAAGCCGGTCCCCGGCAGCAGGACGGTGCCGAGCACGCTGTGGTCGGCCAACCACTCCACCGAGCCCACCGACCACCGCCCGGTGAAGGTCATGCCGCCCGAATCCGGATGCGCCACAACGGCACCCAATAGCGGGTGGTCCACCACATCGAGTCCGACCTCGGTGACGCCGCCCAGGTCGGCTCCGAGCCACGACTGCGCCAGGACCTGTTTGGCGTCGAGCCAGAACCGCTCGTGCTGAAAGGCGTAGGTGGGCAAGTCGATATGCCGCGCACCGGTGTAGAAGCCCGCCCAGCCCACAGCCGCACCGGCCACGAACAGCGCGGCCACCGCGTTCAACAGGGTGGCCGGTTCGGCGTGGTCGCGGCGAGCCAGCGGAACCGCTACAGTGTCGTCGAGGGTCTGGACGATCATCGGGGTCAGCACCGCGTCGGGGCCGACCTCGGCGAATCGGGCGACTCCCAGATCGGTCAGGGCGGTGACGGCGTCGGCGAACCGCACCGTATCCCGGACCTGACCCACCCAGTACGACGGATTCGACATCTCGTCGGTCACCCGCGCGCCGGTCACCGTGGAAACGAGGGCGATCGCGGGGCGCGCGAACGTCAAACCGGCGACGACCGACCGGAATTCGTCGAGCATCGGCTCCATGAGCGCCGAATGGAAAGCGTGCGAGACACGCAACCGGTGTGTGCGCCAACCACGTTCCACACACGTGTCCACCACAGCGAGGACCGCATCGTCGACACCGGAGAGCACCACGGACTTCGGCCCGTTGACCGCCGCGATCGACACCCCCTCCGACAGCAGCGGCCGCACATCGGATTCCGACGCACCCACCGCGACCATCGCCCCACCCGACGGCAGCGCCTGCATCAACCGGCCCCGCGCCGCCACCAACGCGCACGCGTCCGGCAGCGACAGCACCCCCGCCACATGGGCGGCGGCGACCTCACCGATCGAGTGCCCGGCCACGGCGTCCACCCGCACGCCCCAGGACTCCAACAGCCGGAACAAGGCCACCTCGAAGGCGAACAGCCCCGCCTGCGTGAACACCGTCCGATCCACCAGCTCGCCGTCCGCCAGCGCGGCGCTCAGCGAAACCTGCTGCCCCAGCAGCGGTTCCAGCTCGGCGACAATCGAATCGAACCTCTCGGCGAACACCGGATAGGACCCGCGCAACGCCTCGGCCATACCCGCCCACTGCGCGCCCTGACCGGAGAACACCACGCCGGTGGTGCCCGGCACCACACGACCGGTCACCACACCGGAGACGGTGTCGGCGCGACCCACCGCCCGCAATCCAGCAAGTAGGTCCGTTCGGTCCTGACCCAGAACCACGGCCCGATGCTCGAAGAGCGCGCGCGTGGACGCCAGCGAGAATCCGATATCCCTCGGATCATGGTCTCCCACATGCGATACCAGTCGGGCCGCCTGCTCGGCCAACGCGTCACGACCACGGGCCGACACCACCCAGGGCAGCGGCCCGTGGACCGGCGCCGGGGCCTCCCGCGTCACCGGTTCGGCCACGGGAGCCTGCTCGATGATGACGTGCGCATTGGTCCCGCTGATACCGAAGGACGACACCCCCGCGCGACGCGGACGATCCCCTTGCGGCCACGGCACCGGTTCGGTCAGCAGCCGCACCTGCCCGTCGGACCAGTCGACTTTCGTGGAGGGTCGGTCCACGTGCAGGGTCTTCGGCAGCACACCGTGGCGCATCGCCATGACCATCTTGATCACGCCGCCCACACCCGCCGCGGCTTGGGCGTGACCGATATTGGATTTCAACGACCCCAACCACAGCGGCTGTTCGCGGTCCTGCCCGTAGGTGGCGAGCAGGGCCTGGGCCTCGATCGGGTCGCCCAGCGTCGTACCGGTACCGTGCGCCTCGACCACGTCGATATCGGCCGGGGTGAGCCCGGCATTGGTCAGGGCCTGCTTGATGACCCGCCGCTGCGATGGCCCGTTGGGTGCGGTCAGGCCATTGGAGGCCCCGTCCTGGTTGACCGCCGAACCGGCGAGGACGGCGAGAATTCGGTGCCCGTTGCGCTGGGCGTCCGACAGTCGCTCCAGCACGAGCACGCCGACGCCCTCGGCCCAACCCACGCCGTCGGCGCTGTCGGAGAAGGACTTACACCGTCCGTCCGCCGAGAGCCCGCGCTGACGGCTGAACTCCACGAAGGTCTCCGGCGAGGCCATGACCGCGACGCCACCGGCCAAGGCGAGGTCGCATTCGCCCGCGCGCAGGGCCGCGGCGGCCGAGTGCATGGCGACCAACGACGACGAGCACGCGGTGTCGACGGTGACCGACGGCCCCTCCAGCCCGAAGACGTACGAAATCCGGCCCGAGGCAATGGATCCGGAGTTCGCGTTGGCCGGATAGTCGTGGTACATCATGCCGACCCACACCCCGGTGCGGCTGCCCTTCAATGTCGTCGGGTCGACTCCGGCCCGCTCGAACGCCTCCCACGAGGTCTCCAACAGCAGGAACTGCTGCGGGTCCATGAGCGCGGCCTCATTGGGGCTGATGTTGAAGAACGCCGGATCGAATTCGCCCGCGCCGTGCAGGAATCCGCCCTGGCGGGTGTAGGTGCTGTTCGGCGCTGCCCCGGTCGGATCGTAGAGGCGGTCGATATCCCAGCCGCGATTCGCCGGGAACTCGGTGGTCGCGTCGGTTCCGGCCGCGACCAGATCCCACAGCTGTTCGGGAGATTCGACGCCGCCCGGGTACCGACAGGCCATACCCACGATCGCGATGGGTTCGCGCAGGGCAGCGTCGAGGGCGCGATTGCGGGCGCGCAGCCGCTCGGTCTCCTTGAGCGAGACGCGCAGGGCCTGAGCGAGCTTCTGAGTGTTGTCGTCGGGCTTGGTCATGATGCCGTCAGTCCTCCGCGGAGTTGTTGTAGGCCAGGTCGATCAGGTCGTCGATATCGAGCTCGTCGATCGATTCCTGCGCCTCGCCGCGGTCGGTCTCGCCGGGCGCGTCCGGGCTCTGGGCGAGCCGCAGGAGAGCGTCGAGCAGGCCCGCGTCGCGCAGCCGCGCGACCGGAATCGACTGGAGGGCTGTGCGGATATCGATCTCCGAGTGCTCGGTCGACCGGTCGGTGGCGTGGTCGGTGAGCTCGTCGGCCAGGTACTCGGCCAGGGCTTGCGGAGACGGGTAGTCGAAGACCAGCGTCGCGGGCAGCCGCAGCCCCGTCACGGCCTTCAGGGCATTGCGGAATTCGATCGCGGTGATCGAGTCGAAGCCCAGGTCGTTGAAGGCCCGGTCCGCGGCGACGGAATTCGCGTTTCGGTGGCCGAGTACGGCCGCGACCTGGCCGCGCACGACCTCGACGAGCACGCCGAGGCGTTCCGGCTCTGGGGTGTCGGCCAGTCGGGCGCGCAGCGCCGAGGGTGCGGCCGCGGCCGCGGTACGGCGCGCCGGTGCCAGTCCGGAGACGAGGGCGGCGGCGAATCCGGCGCTGCGCAGTGCCTCCGGATCGAGGCGGGCGAGAACCGGTGCCGCCGTGTCGATTCCGGCGGCAGCGTCGAACAGCGCCAGACCCTGCTGTCGCGTCAGCGGCAGCATGCCCGAACGCGACATGCGGTATCGGTCGATATCGCTGAGTTCGGCCGCCATACCTCCGGCCATATCCCACAGGCCCCAGGCCAGCGATTGCCCGCTGCGTCCGGTGGCTCTGCGGTGTGCGGCCAGGGCGTCCAGGCAGGCATTGGCCGCGGCGTAGTTGCCCTGACCCGGATTGCCGAACGCACCCGCCGCCGAACTGAACAGCACGAATGCTTTCAACGGCAGATCGGCCGTCAGCTCGTGCAGATGCAGCGCGGCATCGACCTTGGGACGCAACACCGTATCCATGCGCTCGGGCGTCAGTGATCCGATGGCTCCATCGTCGAGAACGCCAGCCGTATGGAAGACACCGGCCAGTGGACGGTCCGCCGGGATGGCGGCCACTACTTCGGCGAGCGCGGCACGGTCGGTGACATCGCAGGCGGCGAACTCGACCTCGGCACCGAGATCCGCTAGTTCCGCGCGCAATTCCCGTGCGCCGGGCGCGGATTCACCGCGCCTGCTGAGCAGGAGCAGACGACGGGCACCGCGCGTGGCGACCAGGTGTCGAGCGAACAGTCCACCGAGGAAGCCGCTGGCACCGGTGATGAGGACGGTGTCGTCGGGGTCGAATACGGGAGCCGGGACCGAAGTGGTGACCGCTCGGGTCAGCCGCGCGATATGCGCCTGACCGTCGCGCACGGCCACCTGCGGTTCCTCGGCCTCGAGAATCCCGCCGAGCCCGTGGACGCCGGAATCACTGTCCACCAGCACGATTCGCCCGGCGGATTCGGCCTGCGCCGAACGCACCAGGCCGCTCACGGCGGCACCGGCGAGGTTCGGTACGTCCTCCCCCGCGACCGAGACCGCGCCCACCGTGTGGACCACCAGCACCGATTCCGAGAATCGGCGATCGGTGATCCAGGTCCGAAGTACGTGCAGCGCCTCGTGTGTCGCGGCCCGGACGGCGGCGGGATCGTTGCCCGTGGGGCAGTCCCACCGCACGACGGCCGGGGTCGCGTCACCGAGCTCCGGCCAGGCGACAGCGTCGATGGTGCTGTCGGATACCGAGATCGGTGTCCATTCGACCTGGAACAGCGCCTTGTCGACGGCGGATATGCCAGCGGTGAGCTGTGCGAGATCCATGGGCCGAGAGGCCAAGTGGCGCACCGTCGCCACCGGCGCACCGGTCGGGTCCGCGACCTCCACGGCCACCGCGTGCGCGCCGACGGGGGTCAGCCGGACGCGCACCGCGCTGGCTCGCGCCGCGTGCACGGTGACGCCGTTCCATTCGAACGGCAGGGCCACCGCGCCGTCCTCGGCGGTGAGGTGACCGCCCAGCCGCAGGGTGTGCAGTGCGGCGTCGAGCAGGACCGGATGCAGTCCGAAACCGTTGGCCTCCTGAGGATCCGGGAGCGCCACCTCGGCGAACAGTTCCTCGCCGCGCCGCCAGGCCGCACGCAGCCCTTGGAATGCCGGGCCGTATCCGTAACCGGCGTCGAGCAATTCGGCGTAGACGCGGTCGGTCTCCAATGGCTGAGCACCGGCCGGGGGCCACGCGGTGAGATCGCCACCGGCCGCGAGCGACTCCGGCGCGAGAACGCCTTCGGCATGCGAGGTCCACGACGCGGTCGCGTCGGCTTCCCCTTCGGGACAGGAGAATATCCGCACCGCGCGGCGACCCGTCTCGTCCTCGGCCGCGACGACGACGCGCACCGCGACGCCACCGGATTCGGGCAATACCAGCGGAGCCTGAAGGACCAGATCCTCCAGGGTCGAACAGCCCACCTGCTCCCCGGCGTGCAGGGCGAGTTCGACCAGACCCGTGCCGGGGAAGAGCACCGTGCCCATGACCCGGTGGTCGGCGAGCCAAGGGTGCGTCGGCACCGCGAGACGGCCGGTGAGGATGACCGCGCCGGAGTCCGGTTGGGCGATGACCGCGGAGATCAGCGGGTGCCCGGTGGTCGACAGACCCATGGAGCGGGCGTCGCCGCTGGCGGCGGAGCCCTCGAGCATCCAGTAGCGCCGCCGCTGGAAAGCGTAGGTGGGCAAGTCGATTCGTTGGGCTCCGGTACCGGCGTACAGGGCGGCCCAGTCCACTCGAGCGCCGGTGACGAACAGTTCGGCGACACCGGTCAGCAGCGTTGCCGCGTCGGCGCGGCGCCGACGGGCCAAGGCCACCGGGGAGACGCCGTCCTCGAGGGTCTGGGCGATCATGGGGGTCAGGACGGCGTCGGGGCCGACCTCGGCGAACCTGGTGACGCCCAAGGCCGCCATCGCGGTGGCCGCGTCGGCGAAGCGCACCGTGTCGCGGACTTGGTCGACCCAGTACGACGGGCTGGACATCTCCTGGTCCACGCGGGCGCCCGTCACCGTGGACACCAGCGGCATCGTCGGCTGCGAGAACACCAAACCCGCTATCGCCGAGGAGAATTCGTCGAGCATCGGCTCCATCAGTGCCGAATGGAACGCGTGCGAGACGCGCAATCGGTGTGTGCGCCAGCCTTGTTCGGCGCACCGGGCGGTCAGCGCCAGGACGGCGTCCTCGGTTCCGGAGAGCACCACGGACTTCGGGCCGTTGACGGCCGCGATGGACACTCCGTCGGACAGCAGCGGCAGCACATCGATTTCCGAGGCTCCCACCGCCACCATCGCCCCACCGGCGGGCAGCGCCCGCATCAGCCGACCGCGGGCGGCGACCAGTGCGCACGCATCGGCCGAGGACAGCACGCCCGCCACGTGGGCGGCGGCGATCTCCCCGATCGAATGACCTGCCACGACATCCGCACGGACACCCCAGGATTCGAGCAGCCGGAACAAGGCCACCTCGAAGGCGAACAGACCCGCCTGCGCGAACACGGTCTGGTCGATCAGTTCCTCGTCGGCGAGCGCATCGTTCAGCGAAACCGATTGACCGAGTGCGGGATCCAGTTCGGCGACCAAGGCGTCGAAGTGTTGGGCGAAGACGGGGTAGGCGGCATGCAGTTCCGCGGCCATCCCGGCCCATTGCGCGCCTTGACCGGAGAACACCACACCGGTGGAGCCCGCCACCGCACGACCGGCCACGACCCCCGAGGCCCGGGTACCGGCGGCCACCGACCGCACCCCTTCGAGGAGGTCCGCGCGGTTCTGGCCAACAACGACGGCCCGATGCTCGAACACACCGCGTGTCGAGGCGAGCGAGAAGCCGGTGTCGACTGGATCGCGCTCGGCCGCAACGGATGTCAGTCGCTCGGCCTGTTCGGCGAGAGCGACGCCACTGCGAGCCGACAGCACCCACGGCAACACTCCAGGAGCGGTCCGTTCCACGGGCGCGGGAGCCGTCGCCGGGGCCTGTTCGACAATGACGTGCGCGTTCGTGCCGCTGATACCGAAGGACGACACACCGGCGCGACGCGGGCGATCCACCTCCGGCCAGGGCACCGTTTCGGTCAGCAGGCGGACGTGCCCCTCTGACCAGTCCACCTTCGTGGAGGGCTGATCCACGTGCAGGGTGCTCGGCAGGACACCGTGCCGCAGTGCCATGACCATCTTGATGACACCGCCGACACCCGCCGCGGCCTGCGCGTGGCCGATATTGGATTTCAGCGAACCCAGCCACAGCGGATGCCGCGCGTCGCGGCCCTGACCGTAGGTGGCCAGCAGGGCCTGCGCCTCGATCGGATCGCCCAGAGTCGTTCCGGTGCCGTGTGCTTCGACCGCGTCGACCTCGGTCGGCGCGACCCCGGCGTTGGCGAGCGCCTGGCGAATCACGCGTTGTTGCGACGGGCCGTTGGGCGCGGTGAAGCCGTTCGACGCGCCATCCTGGTTCACCGCCGATCCGGCCAGTACCGCCAAGATCCGATGGCCGTTGCGCTGAGCGTCGGAGAGCCGCTCCAGCACCAGCACACCCGCGCCTTCGGACCAGCCGACGCCATCGGCGGCCTCGGCGAACGACTTGCACCGGCCATCCGGCGACAGGCCGCGTTGGCGGCCGAATTCGAGGAACATATCCGGGGTGGCCATGACGGCGACGCCACCCGCGAGGGCCAGATCGCACTCCCCCGACCGCAGGGACTGCCCGGCCAGATGCAGGGCGACGAGCGAGGACGAGCAGGCGGTGTCCACGGTGACCGACGGCCCTTCCAGACCGAAGACGTAGGACACCCGGCCGGAGACCAGGCTGCCCGCCGCGCCGCTGCCGGTTCCGGTCGCCTGGGCGTAATCGTGGTACATCAGGCCGGTGAACACGCCGGTGGCGCTGCCGCGCAATGCCTGCGGGTCCAGACCGGCGCGTTCCAGCGCCTCCCACGAGACCTCCAGCAGCAAACGCTGTTGGGGGTCCATCACGGTGGCCTCGTTGGGGCTGATTCCGAAGAAGTCGGCATCGAATTCGGCTGCGGAGTACAGGAATCCGCCATTGCGCGTGTAGGTCTTCCCGGGCTTGCCGGGTTCGGGGTCGTAGATGCCGTCGAGGTCCCAGCCGCGATCGGTGGGCATCGCGCCGGTGGTGTCGGTGCCGCTGACGACGAGGTCCCACAGGTCCTCCGGTGAGGCGACGCCACCCGGGTAGCGGCAGGCCATCGCCACCACGGCAATGGGTTCGTCGTCGGCCCGAACCCGCGGGACCGCGCGCTGTTCGACGGCTTCGGTGCCGGTGAGTTGCGAGCCGATGAACTCGGCGACCACCCGCGGGTTGGGGTAGTCGAAGATGAGCGTCGCCGGAAGTTGCAGTCCCGTCGCGGTATTGAGCCGGTTGCGGAACTCGATGGCGCTCAGGGAATCGAACCCGAGGTGCTGGAAAGCCTGGTCGGGTTCGACGGCCGCCGCCGTGGCGTGCCCGAGAATGGCCGCGGCGGTCGACCGGACCAGGTCGATCAGCGCGCTGTCGCGGTCGGCGTCCGACAGGCCCGCGAGCTGCTGGACGTACGCCTGGTCGGCCACGGCTCGGTGGCGGCGGACCGGAATCGGCGCGAGGGCGCGCACGAGCGCCGGAACCTCGCTCCGCTGTCGCAGCACCGCCGGATCCACCCGCAACGCCACCAGTTGGGCGGTGTCGGTGGCGATGGCGGCATCGAAGAGCGCCAGCCCTTCGGCTTCGGTCAGCGGCGGGAAGCCCTGCCTGCGCATCCGCTCGAAATCGTCCTCGGACAGTTCGGTGCCGAGTCCGCTGGACCGCGCCCACATGCCGTAGTCGAGGGCGGTGGCGGGCAGGCCCAGGCCGCGCCGGTGCGCGGCGAGCGCGTCCAGGAAGACGTTCGCGGCAGCGTAATTCGCCTGCCCGGCGGCCAGTACGAGACCGCCCGCCGAGGCCAGCAAGACGAACATCGACAGCGGACGGCCCCGCGTGAGCTCGTGCAGATGCCAGGCCGCATCGGCCTTGGGGCGGAACACGTGCGCGAGGCGATCGGGTGTCATCGACTCGATCACGGCATTGTCGGCGGTGCCCGCCGCGTGCACCACACCGACGAGGGGGTGCTCGTCGGGGATGGCGTCCAGCAGTGCGGCCACGGCGGCGCGATCGGAGACATCGCAGGCGGCAATGGTGACCGCCGCTCCGAGTTCGGCCAATGCGCCGCGCAGTTCGGTGGCACCGGGTGCGTCCAGGCCACGTCGGGAGGTCAGAAGCAGGTGGCGCACACCGTGTTCGGTCACCAGATGCCGCGCGATCACCGCGCCGAGACCTCCGGTGCCGCCGGTCACAAGCACGGTGCCCGACCCGAGCGACCGAGCGATCGTGCCCGGAGCGTGTCGGGTCAAGCGTGGTACGAGCACGGCCCCGCCCCGCAGCGCGACCTCCGGTTCGCCGGGGACGGCCGCCAGCGCGGTCGCGACAGCGGACAGGTCGTCGTGATCCGCGTCGACGAGTTGGAACCGGCCGGGGTGCTCGGCCTGCGCCGCGCGCAGCAACCCCCATACCGGCGCTTGTTCCAGACGCACCTGTTCCGTGTCGTCGACGGTGACGGCGTGTCTGGTCACCACCGCCAAACGGGATGCGGCGAAACGAGATTCACCCAGCCAGGCGTGGACCAGGTCGAGGACATCGGACAGCACTCGCCGTGCCGCCGTCGTCGGAGGGCCGTCGTGGCGGGCGCAGTCGACCACCACGGTGTCCGGCACGTTCGGCTCCGCCTCGGCGATCAATGCCGCGAGGCCGCCGGGACCGAGCACCGATACCCGGCCGGTGTCGGTCGGGTGACCCGAAAGCGGTTGTGCGGTCACCCATTCCACACCGAAGAGGGCATCGGAGACGCGGTCCGCCCCCAGCCGCTCGGCCGAGACGGGACGCGACACGAGCGCGCCCACCGACAGCACCGGACGGCCCCGGTCGTCGGCTATCTGGATGGCGAAGTTGTCCCCCTCGGGGACACTGCGCACCCGCACGGCGGCGGCACCGGAAGCGTGCAGGATCACCCGGTTCCAGGCGAACGGCAGCACCGCGCCCCCGCCGCCGCTGTGCACGATTCCGGCGTGCAGGGCGGCGTCGAACAGCGCGGGGTGGATGCCGAAACCGTTGGCCGCCTCCGGGTTCGGCAGGGCGACTTCGGCGAACAGTTCGTCGCCGCGCCGCCACGCCGCCCGCAAACCCTGGAAGTGCGGGCCGTACCCGTACCCCCGGTCGAGCAGTTCGTCGTAGGCGCCGTCGACATCCAGGGGCTCCGCACCAGCGGGCGGCCACTCGGACGAATCGAAATCGGCGGCGACCTCGGCCGGTGCGAGCACGCCCTCGGCGTGCAGGGTCCACGGCCCCTCGCCGGACTGGCGCGAGTGCACGCTCAACCGGCGGCGACCGGCCTCGTCGGCGGCGGCCGCCACCACCTGGACCGCGACGCTGCCCGTGGCGGGCATGGTCAACGGGGTGTGCAGGACGAGTTCTTCCACCATCGCGCAGCCCAGCAGGCCGCCGACGTGGCTGGCCAGCTCGACGAAACCGGTGCCCGGCAGCAGTACCACCCCGTGCACCCTGTGGTCGGCGAGCCATTCGACGGACTCCATCGACCAGCGGCCGGTGAAGCTCACCGCCCCCGAATCCGGGTGCGGCACAAGGGCGCCGAGCAGCGGGTGATCCACGGCCTCGAGTCCGACGGCGTCGACCCCGCCGAGCTCCGCGCCGAGCCACGACCGCGCCAAGGCCTGTCGGGCATCGAGCCAGAAGCGCTCGTGCTGGAAGGCGTAGGTGGGCAGGTCGATGCGCTGGGCTCCGGTACCGGAGAAGAGTGCGCTCCAGTCGATATCGGCACCGGAGACGAACAGCCCGGCCAACCCGGTCACCATGGCGGACGCGTCGTGTTCGCGACGCGCCAGCGCCACGGCCACGGCGGCGCCGTCGTCGAGCGTCTGCGCGATCATCGGCGTCAGCACCGCATCGGGGCCGACCTCGGCGAACCGCGTCACGCCCGAATTCGCCATGGCGGCAACGGCGTCGGCGAAGCGCACGGTCTCGCGGACTTGGCCGACCCAGTACGCCGGGTCGCTCATCTCGTCGACGACGGGCGCGCCGGTCACCGTGGAGATCAACGGAAGGGTGGGGCGGCCGAAGGCCAAACCCTCGACCACCGTGGCGAATTCGGCGAGCATCGGCTCCATCAGGGCCGAGTGGAAGGCGTGCGAGACACGCAACCGGTGTGTGCGCCAACCACGTTCGACACACGTGTCCACGACGGCGAGCACCGCGTCCTCGACACCGGAGAGCACGACGGACCGCGGGCCGTTGACCGCCGCGATGGACACCCCGTCCGACAGCAGCGGCAGCACATCGGATTCCGACGCACCCACCGCGACCATCGCCCCGCCCGTGGGCAGGGCCTGCATCAGCCTTCCTCGTGCGGCAACCAGCGCGCACGCGTCGGCCAGCGACAGCACTCCCGCCACATGGGCGGCGGCGATCTCACCGATCGAATGCCCGGCCACCGCGTCCGGCCGCACGCCCCACGACTCCAGTAGGCGGTACAGCGCCACCTCGAAGGCGAACAGGCCCGCCTGGGCGAACACCGTCCGATCGATCAGGTCGGCGTCGGTGAGCGCGGAGCTCAGCGAAACCGTCTGCCCCAGCAGCGGTTCCAGTCGCGTGACGATCGCATCGAAGTGTTCGGCGAATACCGGGTACCCGGCGCGCAGCGCGGTGGCCATCCCCGCCCACTGCGCGCCCTGCCCGGAGAACACCAGCCCCGTCGACCCGGACGTCGCGCGGCCGATGACCACGCCCGGTGCCTGCCCGCCGTCGGCGAGTGCACGCACGCCCGCGACCAGGCCAGCGCGATCGGCGGCCAGGACAACGGCGCGATGCTCGAACACCCCGCGCGTGGCGGCAAGTGAGAACCCGACGTCCACCGGGTCCGCATCCTGGTCGCCGACCCAGGACGCGAGCCGAGCGGCCTGCGCGGCGAGCGCCTCGCGGGTGCGCGCGGACAGCACCCACGGCAGCGGACCGCCCGCTGGCACGCTCTTGTCCACCATTGCCGGAGCCGGTGCCGGGCCCTGTTCGACAATGACGTGTGCGTTGGTGCCGCTGATACCGAACGAGGACACTCCGGCGCGGCGCGGCCGATCGGTCCGCGGCCACGGCACCGGCTCGGTCAGCAAGCGCACCTGTCCCGAGGACCAATCGACCTTGGTCGTCGGCTGATCCACGTGCAGGGTGCGGGGCAGCACTCCGTATCGCATCGCCATGACCATCTTGATCACGCCGCCCACGCCCGCGGCGGCCTGGGAGTGGCCGATATTGGACTTCAACGACCCCAGCCAGAGGGGCCGGTCACGGTCCTGCCCGTAGGTCGCCAGCAGTGCCTCGGCCTCGATCGGGTCACCCAGGGTGGTCCCGGTGCCGTGTGCTTCCACGGCGTCGACCTCGACCGCGGCGATACCGGCATTGGCCAGGGCTTGCCGGATCACCCGCCGCTGCGACGGGCCGTTGGGCGCGGTCAGACCGTTGGACGCGCCGTCCTGGTTCACCGCCGAACCGGATATCACCGCGAGCACGTGATGGCCGTTGCGCTGGGCGTCGGAGAGCCGCTCCAACACCAGGACACCGGCCCCCTCGGACCAGGCGACGCCGTCGGCGGCATCGGCGAAGGATTTGCTCCGGCCGTCCGGCGAGAGGCCGCGCTGGCGACTGAATTCGACGAAGACCTCCGGCGTCGCCATGACCGCCACGCCACCGGCCAGGGCCAGATCGGATTCGCCCGAGCGCAGCGACTGCGCGGCCAGGTGCATGGCCACCAGCGAGGACGAGCACGCGGTGTCCACGGTGACCGAAGGCCCTTCCAGGCCCAGGACGTACGAAACCCGGCCGGAGGCAATGGATCCGGAGTTCGCGTTGGCCGGGTAGTCGTGGTACATCATGCCCGCGAAGACGCCGGTCGCACTGCCGCGCAGCCGCGCCGGATCGATACCGGCCCGTTCCAGGGCCTCCCAGGAGGTCTCCAGCAGCAGGAACTGCTGCGGGTCCATCGTGGCGGCCTCGTTGGGGCTGATGCCGAAGAAGCCCGGATCGAATTCGCCCGCGCTGTGCAGGAATCCGCCCTGGCGGGTGTAGGTGGTATTGGGCCTGTCGCCGGTGGGGTCGTAGAGGCGTTCGGTATCCCACCCGCGATTGCCCGGGAATTCGGAGGTGGCGTCGATTCCGTCGGCGACCAGGGTCCACAGCTCTTCCGGCGATCCGACGTCACCCGGGTAGCGGCAGGCCATGCCGACGATCGCGATCGGTTCGTCGACAACGGCTTTCGCGGCGACGAACGCGCGGTCGTCGCCGGTTCCGGCGAGCTGGTCGGCCAGGTAGGCGGCCAGCGCCTGCGGTGTGGGGTAGTCGAAAACCACCGCGGCCGAGAGCGACAGCCCGGTGGCGGTCTTGAGTCGGTTGCGCAGCTCGACGGCGCTCAGCGAATCGAGGCCCAGATCCTGGAAGGCGCGATCGGGTTCGATCGCGGCCACGGTGTCATGGCCGAGTACGGCGGCGATATGGGTGCGGACGGTGGCGAGCAGCGTCTGCCGCCGCTGATCGGCGTCCGAGCCGGAAAGCCGTTGCCGCAGACTCGATATCGCCGCCGCCTGGCGGCGGGTCGCCGGGGCGAGCTCGCGCAGCAACGGCGGCAGCAGTCCGGCCTCGGCCTGGGCGCGCAGCGAGGCGGTGTCCAGCACGGCGATGACGGCGTGTGCCGTATTCCGTTCGAGGGCGGCCCGCCATCCGGCCAGGGCCTGTTCGTCGGGCATGGCGGTGAAGCCGCCCCGGCTCAGCCGGGCCACGTCGGCGTCGTCGAGGTGTCCGGTCATACCGCTGGAGCGGGCCCACGGTCCCCACGCCAGGGACTGACCCGCCAGCCCGCGGGCGCGCCGGTGCGCCACCAGTGCGTCGAGGAAGGTGTTCGCGGCGGCGTAGTTGGCCTGTCCGGGGCCGCCGACCGTGCCGGAGGCCGACGAGAACACCACGAAGGCAGCGAGATTCAGATTCTCGGTCGCGGCGTGCAGGTGCCAGGCGGCGTCGACCTTCGGGGCCAGTACCGCGTCCACCCGCTGCGGGGTCAGTGCCGCGATGACGCCGTCGTCCAGGACGCCCGCCGCGTGGATCACGCCGGTCAGCGGCCACTGCTCGGGTACGTCGGCCAGCAGCGCGGCCACCGCGTCGGCGTCGGTGACGTCGCAGGCCACCACCCGCACCCGCGCCCCGAGATGTTCCAGTTCGGCGCAGAGCTCCGCCACGCCAGCGGCTCGCGGGCCGCTGCGGCTCACCAGCAGGAGCGACCGCACCCCGTGCTCGGTCACCACGTGCCGGGCCGCCACCGCACCCAGTCCGCCGGTGCCGCCGGTAATGAGCACCGTGCCCGCGCCGAATCCGGCAGCGGCACCGTCGGATACGGCCGTGGACCGAACGAGGCGGGCGGTGTGGACGACACCGGCGCGCACGACCGCCTGCGGTTCGCCGACGGCCACCACCGTGGCCGCGAGCTGATCGTCGACCTCGGAGTCCGTGTCCACCAGAACGATTCGGCCGGGGTCCTCCGTCTGCGCGGTGCGCACCAGACCCCACACCGCCGCACCCGGGAGGTCGGTGAGGTCGGCGCCGGGCAGTGCGACAGCTCCTCGGGTGGCGACCAGCAGGGTGCTCGACGCGAACCGGTCGTGCGCCAGCCACTCCTGGACCGCCGCGAGTACCCGGGCGACCTCGGTGTGGGTATCGGCGACCACGTCGGCGGGCTCGCCCCAGCCCGATCCGGCCTCGAGCACCACGATCGGCGGAACCGGGGACTCGGCAGCCAACCGGTCCCATCGGCCGACGGCCGCAGTCGTCGCCGGGGGTTCGGCGGCGGTAGGTGACCACAGCGTTTCCAGCAGCGGAGCGGCCGCGCCGGTGCCTGCGGTGAGCTGGGCGAGCGGCGTCGACCGGGTCGTCAGTGTTCCCGACAACACGGGTAGTCCCTGTTCGTCGGCGATCGATACCGCCACCGACGATCCGGAGGTGGTCAGCCGGACGCGCAGCACCGACGCGGCGGACGCGTAGAGCGATACCGACTCCCACGAGAACGGCAGCACGACTTGTCCGGGCGGGATGGCGAACGGCGAATCACCCTGTGTCGCCGCGTTTTCGACAACACTCGCGAGTAGTCCGGCGTGCATGGCGGCGTCCAGCAAGGCCGGATGGATACCGAATCCTTCAGGGCGTACCCCGGTTTCGATGTCCACGGCTATCTCGGCGAAGATCTCCGCGCCGTGCCGCCACAGGCCCCGTACGCCCTGGAACGCCGGACCGTAGTCGTAGCCGCGCGCCAGCAGGTCCGTGTACGCGGCCGCGATGTCGATATCGTCCACCGCGGCCGGAGGCCATGCGGGCGAGGGGAATTCGGTCGGCTCGTCGCGGTCCGTGAGCTGGCCGCGAGCATTCAGTACCCACTCGTCACCGTCGTTCTCACCACGGGAGTAGATCGAGATCGGCCGCTGTGCGCCGCCCTCGCCGGGTCCGCCGACGACGACCTGTACGTGGATGCCGCCCGCAGGTGGCAGCACCAGCGGCGCGCGCAATGTCAATTCGTCGATGGCCGGGCATCCGGCCACCGCGCCCGCGCGCAGCGCCAGTTCCACGAAACCCGTGCCCGGCAACAGAATCGACCCGCCGACGGTGTGGTCGGCCAGCCAAGGCTGGGACGCCACCGACAAGCGGCCGGTCAGCAACACGTCACCGGATTCCGGTACGGACAGCACCGCGCCCAGCAGCGGATGCTCCACCGCGCCCAGACCCACCGATTCGACACCGGCCGCACCCGCCGAGGGCTCCAACCAGTAGCGGCGGCGCTGGAAAGCGTAGGTGGGCAAGGGCACTCGGGTGACCGGGCGGGCGGCGAAGTACGCGTCCCAGTCGACCTCGAAGCCGACGGTATGTGCCTGCGCCAGGCAGGTCACGAGCTGCTGGACCTCGGCGTGCCCACGCCGCGCGCCCGCGAACACGGTGGCCTGGGATTCGATATCGTCCGGCAGGCACTGCCGGGTCATGGCCGTCAGCGCCGCATCCGGACCGATCTCCACGAACCTGCGCACGCCCGCGGCGATCAAAGTCTCGATGCCCCTGGCGAAGTGGACTGTTCCACGCACCTGCCGCACCCAGTAGGACGGCTCCAGCACCTCGTCACCGGCCATCGCCCCCGAGAGGTTCGAGACCAGCGGAATCTCAGGGCGTCGGTAGGTCACTTCGCGCGCGACCGTCTCGAACTCGGCCAGCATCGGCTCCATGCGAGGGGAATGGAACGCGTGCGACACCCGCAGCCGCGACGTCTGGCGGCCACGGTCGGCGAACCGCTGCTCGAGCGCCGCGACAGCGTCCTCGTCGCCGGAGACCACTACGGCCACCGGCGAATTCACGGCGGCGATCGCGACGCCCTCGACCAGTTCGGCCGCGACCTCGCGCTCGCTGGCCGCGATGGCCAGCATCGCACCGCCTTCCGGCAGCCGCCCCATGAGGCGGCCCCGCGCCGCGACCAGACGGCACGCGTCCGGCAGCGACCACACACCGGCGAGGTACGCGGCGGCCAGCTCGCCGATCGAATGTCCGATGAGCACATCGGGTGTCACACCGAAGGACTCCAGGAGTCGGTACAGCGCGACCTCGTACGCGAACAGGGCGGGCTGGGTGAATTCGGTCCGGTGCAGTACCTCGTCGGTGTCGGCCCGGCCGGTGAACATCACCTGCTTCAGCGAACCGCCCAGCAGCGGATCGAACTGCGCGCAGACCTCGTCCAGCGCCGCGGCGAAGGCCGGGAACGCGTCGTAGAGTTCACGTCCCATGCCGACCCGCTGCGCGCCCTGACCCGTGCACAGGAAGGCCGTCTTACGCGTCACCGCGCGGCCCGTCGCCACCCCGGTGACCGTGCCCGCGGGTTCGGCGAGTACCTCCAGTCCGGCGAGCATGGCGTCGCGGTCGGCGGCCACCACCGCGCCCCGCCACTCCAGCTTGGCCCGGGTCGTCGCCAGCGAATAGCCGATGTCATCGACGGTGAGGCCGGGGTTCTCGGTCACCCACGCGAGCAGTTTGGCCGCCTGCGCACGCAGACCCTCCTCGGTTTTCGCCGACAGCAGCAACGGGCTGACAGCGGCCGTCACCGCCCGCACGTCCGCGGCGGCTGTCGTGCTGTCGGCGGTCTCGTCGGTCGGATCGCCCGAAACCTCCAGCGCCGGAGCCTCTTCGAGAATCACGTGCGCGTTGGTGCCGCTGGCACCGAACGACGACACGCCCGCGCGCCGCACCCGCTCGCCCGCGCGCCACGGCTCCGCCTCGGTGAGCAGTCGCACCGTCCCCGCCGTCCAGTCCACATGCGGTGTCGGTTCGTCGATATGCAGTGTGGCGGGCAGGGTTTCGTGCCGCAGCGCCTGCACCATCTTGATGACCCCGCCGACACCGGCCGCGGCGGAGGTGTGGCCGATATTCGATTTGAGCGAGCCGATGCGCAGCGGGTTCCCGGCGCGTTCGCGACCGTAGGCGCGGATGAGCGCCTGCGCCTCGATCGGGTCGCCGAGGCTGGTGCCGGTGCCGTGCGCCTCCACCGCGTCGATATCGGCCGGTGTCAGACCGGCCTGCGCGAGGGCCTGGGCGATGACCTTCTCCTGCGACGGGCCGTTCGGTGCGGTCAGCCGGTTGCTCGCGCCGTCCTGGTTGACCGCGCTGCCGCGAATGACGGCGAGTACCCGGTGGCCGTTGCGGCGGGCGTCCGACAATCGCTCGACGGCGAGCATGCCAAGGCCCTCGGAGAACCCGGTGCCGTTGGCGGCGGCCGCGAAGGCTTTGCAGCGCGCGTCCGGGGACAGCGCGCGCTGGCGTCCGAAGGCGATCAGCAGGCTCGGGTCGGACATGACGGTGACGCCGCCGACCAGCGCGAGCGAGGTCTCACCCTGGCGCAGGGCCTGGCAGGCGAGGTGCAGGGCGACCAGCGAGGAGGAGCACGCGGTATCCACCGAAAGCGTCGGGCCCTTGAAGCCGAAGGTGAAGGCGACGCGACCGGACAGGATGCTGGCCGAAACACCGGAGTAGGCATGGCCTTCGGCTTCGGCGGTGAGGCCCGGCGAGCCGACGCGCGGGCCGTAGTCCTGGTGGATCACACCGGCGAAGACACCGGTGTCGCCGCCGCGCAGCGAGACCGGGTCGATGCCCGCGTCTTCCAGGGCTTCCCAGGCCGCTTCCAGGAACAACCGCTGCTGCGGGTCCATCGCGGCGGCCTCGCGCGGGCCGATGCCGAAGAAGGCCGGATCGAAATCGCCTGCCGCGTCCAGGAATCCGCCTTCGCGGGTGTAGACGGTGCCCGGCTGCTCGGGGTCGGCGTCGAACAGCCGCTCGAGGTCCCAGCCGCGGTCGGTGGGGAAGGGTCCGACGGCGTCGGTGCCGGAGGCGACCAAATCCCATAGCTGCGCCGGTGTTTCGACGCCGCCGGGGTATCGGCAGCTCATACCGACGATGGCGATCGGTTCGCTGGCGCGGTCCTCCAGTCGCTGAATGTGCTTCTTGGCGGTGCGGAGGTCGCCGGTGAGCTTGCGCAGATACCGGCTGAGACGTTCCTCGTTGCTGGTGCCGGGGGTGCTCATGCTGGGCCAAACTCCTCGTCGATCAGATCCAAAAGTTCAGTGTCGGAGTGGAATTCGAGATCGGCGTAGTCGCCGTCGGACCACTTGTCCCCCAGGTGGGCGCGCAGCCGCTCCTGTACGCCGCGCAAGCGCGCCAGCGTCTCCTCGCTGTCGCCGCCCGCGAGGACCCGCTCGAGCACGGCCTCGAGGCGCGCGATGTCGTCGGACACCGCCGACGCCGGTTGGGCGGGTTCGGTCACCTCGGCCTGTGTCAGCAGGTAGTCGGCGACATCGCCCGCGGTGGGATAGTCGAACACCAGGGTCGAGGGCAGCGACAGCCCGGTCACCTTCGACATCCGGTTGCGGAACTCCACGCCGCCGAGGGAATCGAAGCCGAGTTCGTCGAAGCCGCGATCGGGCCGAATATCGTCGGCGGACGCGTAACCCAGCACCGCCGCGACATGTTCGCGCACCAGGTCGAGCACGATCCCGCGCCGCTTCGCCTCCGCCACGCCGTGCAGGCGCTCACCGAGCGACGGCCCGGCATTGGCGGTGGTGGCCGTCCGGCCACGGGCTCGCACGAAGCCGCGCAGCACGGGCGGGACGGGACCGGTGTGGGCTTCCAGTCGCAGTTTGTCGGTGTCGAGGTGCAGTAGCGCCGACACCGGTTCCGCCGTGGTCAGCGCCTCGTCGAACAGTCGCAGGCCGTCGACGCGGTCCAGCGGGGCCAGGCCCATGCGGTCCAGGCGGCTCATGGCCCCGCGATCCAGCGCACCGGTCATACCCGCGTCCTGCTGCCATGGGCCCCAGGCGAGCGCGAGGGCCGGGAGTCCCTCGGCCCGGCGGTGCGCGGCGAGGGCGTCCAGGAAGCTGTTGGCCGCGGCGTAGTTCGCCTGGCCCGGGGAGCCGATCATTCCGGCGATGGACGAGAACAGCACGAAGGCCGAGAGATTCAGGTCGCGGGTGAGTTCGTGCAGCTGCCACGCCGCCTCCGCCTTGGGGGCGAACACCCGGTCGACCTGTTCGTCGGTGAGGGTGTGGAAGGTGGCGTCGTCGAGCACGCCCGCGGTGTGCACGACACCGGTGAGGGGGTGCTCGGCGGGCACGGTCGCGAGCAGGTCGCGCACAGCGGCACGGTCGGTGACATCGCATGCGGCGATCCGAACCTCGGCCCCGTCGCGGGTCAGGTCCGCCGCGAGTTCGCTCGCGCCGTCGGCTCGCTCGCCGCTGCGGGAGACCAACAGCAGTCGGCGCACGCCGTGCGCGGTGACGAGGTGTCGGGCCAGCAGTGCGCCCAATCCCCCGGTGCCGCCGGTGATCAGGACGGTTCCCGAGCCGAACGACACTCGCTCGGCCGCGGTGGAGGCCAGAGCCTCGAGGCGCGGGACCAGGACGCGGTCGCCGCGCAGGGCGAGCTGGGGCTCTCCGGTCGCCAGTGCGGCGCGGAGCGCATCGGCCGAAATCGACTGCCCATCACCCGTTTCGGAGGTGTCGATCAGCACGACCCGATCGGGGTACTCGGTCTGCGCGCTCCGGATCAACCCCGACACCGCCGCCGAGGCGGTATCCGGTGTCTCGTCGGCAATAACGGCCGCCTGCCCCGTCACCACCGCCAACCGCGACCGCGCGAACCGCTCGTCGGCCAGCCAGTCTCGGACCAGTCGCAGAGTGGCCTTCACGCGATCGGCTGCCGACAGCGAATCCCGCTGCACTGCCGCGTGTTCTGACCACACGACGACTTCGGGGACGGTCGCGGCCGAGGCCAATGCCGCCAGGTCCGAATATCTTTCGTCGATCCCGGCTACCCGCGCGTCCCCGAGCACGGCCATCGCCCCAACCGGGAAATCCTCGGTGGTCTCGACGCCGGTCCAGCGCAAGCCGTACCGTGCGGCGCGTCCACCCGAGAGCGAGGCTCGGAACTGCCCGACGTCGTAGGAGCGCATGACCACTTCGTCGACGGACATCACCGGGTTGCCGTCCTGGTCGACGGCCACCACGGTGATCGACTCGGCGCTGCGCTGAATGGCCATCACCCGCAGGGAGGTGACCTTCTCGGTGGTGTGGAATTGCGTTGCACCCCAGCGGAACAGGAGCTTGCCCGACGTGGGATCGCCTTCGCCATCCGACCAGATCAGCCCGACCAGACCCGCGTGCAGCGCCATGTCGAACAGTGCCGGATGCAGTCGGAACCCGTCGGCCGGAACCTCCGGGTTCAGGGTGACCTCGGAGTACATGGTGTCGCCGCTGCGCCAGGCGGCGTCGATGCCGAGGAACGAGGGACCGTATTCCAGTCCGGCGACCCGCGCCACCTGGGCCGGAATCCACTCGGCGTCCACGGGTTCCGCGTCGATCGGCGGCCACGCGCCGGTGCGCAGCATGTCCACGAGACCGATATCGAGCAGCTGTTGGCCGCTCATGACACCGCTGGCATTGCGCGTCCACGCACCGTCGGCGGCCTCGGCCAGGCGGTAGTGGAAGGTGAACGACCGTCGCCCCTCGGAATCGGGTTCGCGTACCAGGACCTGGAGGTCGACGGCTCCCTCGGCGGGCGGGAGGATCGGGGCCTCGAGGGTGAACTCCTCGACGGCGTCACAGCCGATGCGGCCGCCCGCGACCAGCAACATCTCCATGAGCGCGGCGCTCGGAACGAGCACCACGCCGTAGGTGGTGTGGTCCGCGATCCAGGGGTGGGTGCGCAGCGACAGCCTTCCGGTGAACAGCCACTCGTCACGGTCGGCCACGCGCACCACATCGGTGAGCAGCGAGTGTTCGGCGGTGTCGCGCGGCTCGCCGAGGGCGGGTTCCAGCCAGTACCGGCGGTGGTCGAAGGCGTAGGTGGGCAAGGCGACTCGCGTCACCGGCTGGTCGGCGAACAGGCGATGCCAGTCGACGGTCACACCGGCGGTGTGCGCCTGGCCGAGCATGGTCAGGAACTGTTCGACCTCGTCGTGGTCGCGGCGGGCCGCCGCGGCGACCAGTGATTTGGCCTCGATTTCCGTGGGCAGGGTGTGCCGGGTCAGCGCCGACAGCACGGCATCGGGCCCGATCTCGAGGAAGCGGCGGACACCCGCCGAGACCAGCGACTCGATACCGGGTGCGAACCGCACCGCTGCCCGCACCTGGGCGGCCCAGTAGCCCGGAGTCAGGATCTCGTCACCAGCCGGTTCGCCGGAAACGTTGGACATCAAGGGGATCCGTGGCGCGTTGAAGGCGACCCCAGCTGCCACGGCCTCGAATTCCGCGAGCATCGGTTCCATGCGCCGCGAATGGAAGGCGTGCGAGACCCGCAACCGGGTGGTCTTGCGGCCCCGCTCGGTGAACTGGCGGTCGATGACCTCGATGGCGTCCTCGTCACCCGAGACCACCACGGCCGCCGGACCGTTCACCGCAGCCAAGGAGACGCGATCTCCGAATTCCGCTATTGCCGAGACGATTTCGGCCTCGGAAACAGCGACCGCGAGCATCGCGCCGCCCTCGGGCAGCGCGTCCATCAACCGTCCCCGCGCCGCGACCAGCGCGCAGGCGTCGGCGAGCGACCACACACCGGCTACGTGCGCGGCGGCGAGTTCGCCGACGGAGTGGCCGATCAGCACATCCGGGACCACTCCGAACGATTCCAGCAGGCGATACAGCGCCACTTCGAAGGCGAACAGCGCGGGCTGGGTGAGCCCGGTGCGATCCAGAATCCCTTCGGCGACACCGTGATCGCCGGTCGGGTGTCCGGTGAACATCACCTGCTTCAGGGAGCCGTCGAGCAGCGGATCGAAGTGCGCGCACACCTCGTCCAGGGCTGTCGCGAAGACGGGGAACGCGGCGGCGAGGCCCGCGCCCATGCCGATCCGCTGCGCGCCCTGACCCGTGAACAGGAAGGCGGTCTTTCCGGCACCCGTCGTTCCGGAAACCACTCCGGCAGAGGGGGTTCCGGAAGCCAGCAGCGTCAGCCGTGCCAACAGTTCATCGCGGTCACCGCCGAGAATCGCCGCCCGCGTCTCGTGCTGAGCGCGGGTCGAGACGAGCGAGTACGCCACGTCCGCCGGGTGCGCGTCGGGGTGCGCGAGCACCCAGTCCCGCAGCCGCGCCGCCTGCGCGCGCAAGGCATTGTCGCTCTTGGCCGACAGCAGCCAAGGGGACAATGCCGGGCTGTCGGCGGCGCGGGGTGCGGCGGGCGGCGCGGCGGGCGCTTCCTCGAGGATGGCGTGTGCGTTGGTGCCGCTGACACCGAACGACGACACACCCGCCCGACGGACCCGGCCACCGGCGGGCCACGGCAGGGCCTCGGTCAGCAGCTCGACCTCGCCCGCCGACCAGTCCACGTGCGGGCTCGGCTCCGCCGCGTGCAAGGTCTTGGGCAGGGTTTCGTGGCGCAGCGCCTGCACCATCTTGATCACGCCGCCGACACCGGCCGCGGCCACCGTATGGCCGATATTCGATTTGATCGACCCGATGCGCAGCGGGTTGCCCGCCCGGTCCTGTCCGTACGCGGCGATCAGCGCCTGCGCCTCGATCGGATCGCCGAGTGGCGTGCCGGTGCCGTGCGCCTCCACCGCGTCGATATCCGAGGGCTCGAGTCCCGCACTGGCCAGTGCCGCCGCGATCACGCGCTCCTGCGAAGGGCCGTTCGGCGCGGTCAGGCCATTGCTCGCGCCGTCCTGGTTCACCGCCGTACCGCGTACGAGCGCGAGGACGTTGTGGCCCAGACGCTTCGCGTCGGAGAGCCGTTCGAGCACGAGGACGCCGACGCCCTCGGCGAAGGCGACGCCATCGGCCGAGGCGGAGAACGCCTTGCATCGGCCGTCGGGCGAGAGTCCGCGTTGGCGGGCGAAATCGACATAGAGGTAGGGGCTGGCCGCGACCGTCACACCGCTGGCCAGTGCCAGGGAGCTCTCGCCCTGGCGCAGCGCCTGGCAGGCCAGGTGCAGCGAGACCAGTGACGAGGAGCAGGCGGTATCGACGGTGACCGCCGGGCCCTCGAGCCCGAGGACGTAGGCCACCCGGCCCGACATGACGCTGCTCGTGGTGCCGGTTAGCCGGTAGCCCTCCAAGTCACCGGCCACCCGGTCGACGTAGCCCGAGTAGCCCGCGCCGACATAGACGCCGGTATCGCTGCCCCGCAAGGTGTTCGGGTCGATGCCCGCGTCTTCGAGGGCCTCCCAGGAGGTCTCCAGCAGCAGGCGCTGCTGGGGGTCCATGGCGGAGGCCTCCTTGGGGCCGATGCCGAAGAACGCCGGATCGAAATCGCCCGCGTTGTAGAGGAATCCGCCGCGCCGGGTGTAGACCGTGCCGGGCTTGTCCGGATCGGCGTCGAAGAGCCGCTCCAGATCCCAGCCGCGATCCGACGGGAATTCGCCGGTCGCGTCGATACCGGACGCGACGAGTTCCCAGAGCTGCTCCGGTGATTGGACGCCGCCGGGGAATTGGCAGGCCATGCCCACGATGGCGATCGGCTCATCCGCGCGGACGCGGCGCACGGTCTTCTTGGCCGGTGCGCCGACCGTCGGTTCCAGGCGGGTGTGCACCAGCTTCGCCACGGCCGCCGGGGTGGGGTGGTCGAATACCAGCGTGGACGGCAGTTGCAGGCCGGTGGCCTTGCCGAGCCGGTTGCGGAACTCCACGCCGCCGAGCGAATCGAAGCCGATCTCGTCGAAGCGCTGTTCGGGACGGATATCGGCGGCCGAGTCGTGCCCGAGCACCGCCGCCGCCTGGGCCAGGACGAGTTCGAGCACGACCTCGGCGCGGCGGGCTTCGGGTACCTCGGCCACTCGGGCGGCCAGTGCGCCCGTCGGCGCGGCGGCAGCCTTCGGGGTCGGGCGGGTGGACGCGCGCACGAAGCCGCGCAGCACCGCCGGGGCGGACTCGGAACGCAGTGCGTTCGCGTCGAATCGGAGCGGGGCCAGTCGCGCGTCCGGATGTGCGAGCGCTTCGTCGAAAAGCGCTGTCCCTTCGGAGATTTCGATCGGGCGAAGCCCCATCCGCTCCCATCGGGCGAGTGCGGCGCGGTCCAAGCCGCCGGTCATACCGGCACCCTGATCCCACGGCCCCCACGCCAACGAGGTGGCGGGCAGCCCCGCGGCCCGCCGCCGCTGCGCCAACGCGTCGAGGAAACCATTCGCCGCGGCGTAGTTCGCCTGCCCGGACGACCCGAGCACGGTCGCGATCGACGAGAACATCACGAACGCCGACAGATTCAGTTCCCGCGTCAGTTCGTCCAGATGCCACGCCCCATCGACCTTCGGCGCGAGCACTCGGTCCACCTGCTCGGCGGTGAGCGTTTCGACGGTCCCGTCGTCCAGGGTCCCCGCCGTATGCACGACAGCCGTGAGCCCGGACCCGATCGTCTCGAGGAGATTTCGCACCGCCGCACGGTCCGCGATATCGCACGCGATCACCCGCGCCTCGGACCCGCCGCGCGCCAATTCGGCCACGAGTTCGGTGGCACCCGGTGCGTGCGGCCCGCGCCGCGACGTCAGAACCACACTGCGCGCCCCATACTCGGCCACCAGATGTCGGGCGAACAACGCCCCCAAACCGCCGGTCCCACCGGTGATCAGCACCGTCCCGTCGCGGAACGCCGCGCGGGCTTCGGAGCTACCTGGATCCGACGACCGCGCATCGGTTTCGTCCGGAATGGACGCGCGCACGAGCCGGGGTACGAGCAGGTTTCCATCGCGGACCGCGATCTGGGGTTCGTTCGATCGCAGGACGGACGCGAGCCGGGCCGCGTCGAGCGGCTGGGTCGGGTCCTCGTCGATGAGGACGAAGCGGTCGGGGTGCTCGGATTGGGCGCTGCGGACGAGTCCCCAGACGGCGGCGGCGGTGGGGTCCGGGGTCTCGTCGGCTACACCGGTGGTCACCACGACCAGCTGCGAGGTGGCGAGGCGTTGCTCGGCGAGGTGGGACCGTACCGTCGCCAGCGTCTGGTGCACGCTCGCGCGCACCGATTCCGGGTTCGCCCCGGCGGGTGCGGGCGCGCGCCAGACCAAGGCGCTGGGAATGTGCTCGGCCGCAACAGCTTCGGCGACGGATGCGTATGCCGTGTCGAGTCCGGTCACCGTCGGGCTGCCGAGCGTTGCGAGCAGTGGTGCTGGCTGGCTGGCTCCCGCAGGCGATTCCGTCATGGGCTGCCAGCGCAGCTGGTACAGGGCCGCCGCCGCACCCGTGAGGCTGCCGCGGAATTCGCGGACGGCGTAGGGGCGCATGACGACCGCGTCGACCGAGACGACGGGATTGCCGTCGGGATCGACCGCCGCTACCGAGATCGTCTCGGGGCCGGTGGATTCCGCGACCACCCGCAGCGAGGTGACTTCGTTGGTCGTCGCCTCGTAGAAGCGGGCACCGGCCCAGCGGAACAGCAGTCGGCCGGTGTCGGGGTCGGAATCCGCATCGCGCCAGAGCAATCCGAATCCGGCGTGCATGACCATATCCAGCAGGGCGGGGTGCAGGTCGTGGCGGGCGACATCGGAGGCGGCGTCGGTGTCGAGTGTGATCTCGGAGAAGACGGCGTCGGCGGATTGCCAGACGGCGCGCACGCCGAGGAAGGCCGGGCCGTACTCGAGTCCGGCGAGCGTGGCGATCCGGGCCGGAAGCGCAGCGCTGTCGACGATTTCGGCATCGACCGGCGGCCAGTCCTCCCGCAACCGCGCCAGCAGCGGGGCGGTGTCCTCCACGCGTGCGCCGAGCACACCGGTGGCGTTGTGGGTCCACTCGGTGTCGGTGGAGGTGCGGAAGTAGAACTCGAAGGGGCGGCGGCCGGAGTCGTCGGCGGCCCGCACGAGCACCTGTACCTCGACCTCGTCGGTGGCGGTGGGCAGGATCGGGGCCTGCAAGGTGAGCTCCTCGACCGTGCCGCAACCGAGGCGGCGACCCGCGACGAGCAGGAATTCGATGAAGGTCGCACTGGGCACGACCACCACGCCGTAGGTCCTGTGGTCGGCTATCCACGGCTGCGTCCGCAGGGAGAATCGGCCGGTCAGCAACCACTCGTCGGTTCCGGCGACACCGACCACGCCCGTGAGGATCGGATGGTCCGTCGCCGGGGCGGAGTCGACAGCACTCGACAGCCAGTAGCGGCGGCGCTGAAAAGCGTAGGTGGGCAACGGCACCCGACTGGCGGTGCTGCCAGCGAACCACGCCGCCCACTCCACCGGCGCACCCGCGACGTGCAGCTGCGCCAGGGCGGTGGCGAACTGCTCCGCCTCGTCGACCGCGCGCCGCGCGGCCGCCGCCACCATCGAGCTCGCCTCGACCTGCGGCCGCTCGGCCAGACAGCTCCGAGTCATGGCCGCCAGCACGGCATCCGGTCCGATCTCGACGAACCGTCGCGCCCCGGCCTCGATCAGCACATCGATTCCGGGCGCGAAGCGCACGCAACCCCGCACCTGCGCGACCCAGTACTCGGGATCGGTCAGTTCGGCGGAGACCACCGTCGCCGAGACATTGGAGACGATCGGTCGGGTGGGCTCGCGGTAGGTCAAACTCGCGGCGACGGAACGGAACTCGTCCAGCATGGGGTCCATGCGCGCCGAATGGAACGCATGACTCACCCGCAGGCGGTTCGTCTTCACACCCGCGCTGGAGAGCTGCCGCTCGATCTCCTCGACGGCCTCGGTATCGCCGGACAGGACCGTCGAAGACGGACCGTTCACCGCCGCGATCGAGACCCGGTCGGCGTACGCCGCGACGATCTCAACGGCCCGCGCCTCCTCCACCGCGACCGCCAGCATCGCGCCGCCCGTCGGCAGCGCACCCATGGCGCGGCCACGGGCAGCCACGAGCGTGCAGGCGTCCGCGAGCGACCACACGCCCGCCGCGTACGCCGCCGCCAGCTCGCCGATCGAATGGCCGATGAGCAGATCCGGTGTGACACCGAAGGATTCGACGAGCCGGAACAAGGCCACCTCGAAGGCGAACAACGCCGGTTGGGTGAATTCGGTCCGGTCCAATGCGCCGTCGGCGTCGGCGAACATCAGCTCCTTCAGCGACCGGCCCAGCAGCGGGTCGAACCGCGCGCACACCTCGTCCAGCGCGGCGGCGAACACCGGGAACGCCCGGTACAGACCCGCGCCCATCCCGACCCGCTGCGCACCCTGACCGGTGAACAGGAACGCCGTCCGGTCGGCACCGGCCTCCCCCTCGATCGTGCCGTGCGCGCCCGAGGCCAATGCGGCCAGCCCGGCGAGCAATTCGTCCCTATCGCGCGCCACCACCGCGCCGCGCCGCCCCAGCCGGGCCCGCGAGGTCGCCAGCGAATACGCCACATCGCGCGGCTCGCGGGCGGGGTCGTCGATCATCCACTGCCGCAACCGGTCGGCCTGCGCACGGAGGGCCTCCTCCGATTTGGCCGAGATCACCAACGGAACGACCTCGGCCGCAATGGGTTTCGGTGCGATCTCACTCTCGGACACGGCGGCGGCCGGTGCGGCGGGCGCTTCCTCGAGAATCAAGTGCGCATTGGTGCCGCTGGCACCGAACGACGACACCCCGGCGCGCCGCACCCGCTCCCCCACCGGCCACGGCTCGCTGTCCTGCAACAGCCGCACCGTCCCCGCCGACCAATCCACATGCGGGGTGGGGGCGTCCACATGCAGGGTCTTGGGCAGCACCCCGTACCGCAGGGCCTGCACCATCTTGATGACGCCACCGACCCCCGCCGCCGCGGAGGTGTGGCCGATATTCGACTTCAACGACCCCAACCGCAGCGGCACGCCGTCGCGCCGCGCACCGTAGGCACTGATCAAGGCCCGCGCCTCGATCGGATCGCCGAGCATGGTGCCGGTGCCGTGCGCCTCCACCGCGTCGACATCCCAGGGCTCCAGTCCGGCGTTCGCCAAGGCCGCCGCGATCACCCGCTCCTGCGACGGACCGCTCGGCGCGGTCAGGCCATTGCTCGCGCCGTCCTGATTGACGGCACTGCCGCGCACCACCGCCAGCACGGTGTGGCCGAGGCGTCGCGCGTCCGAAAGCCGTTCCAGCACGAGAACGCCGAGGCCCTCGGAGAAGCCGGTGCCGTCGGCGGCCGCCGCGAAAGCCTTGCAGCGTGCGTCGGGCGAGAGCGCGCGCTGTCGCGCGAAGGCGATGAGCAGCGACGGATCGGACATGATGGTCACCCCGCCCGCCAAGGCCAGCGAGGTGTCACCCTGGCGCAGGGCCTGACAGGCCAGGTGCAGCGCCACCAGCGACGAGGAGCAGGCGGTGTCCACCGAGATGGCCGGGCCCTTGAAACCGAAGGAGTACGCGATGCGGCCGGACAGCACGGCATTCGAAACACCCAGGTAGGCATGTCCTTCGGTCTCGGCCGAAATACTCGTCGAGCCGATGCGGGGGCCGTAGTTCTGATGGATGACCCCGGCGAAGACGCCGGTATCGCTGCCGCGCAATGCCATCGGGTCGATACCGGCATCCTCGAGGGCCTGCCAGGACGCCTCCAGCATGAGCCGCTGCTGCGGATCCATCGCCGCGGCCTCGCGCGGGCCGATACCGAAGAACGCGGCGTCGAATTCGCCGATGGCGTCGAGGAATCCGCCGTCGCGGGTGTAGATGCCGCCCGGCACATCGGGATCCGGGTTGTACAGCCGGTCGAGATCCCAGCCGCGATCGGTCGGATAGGTCCCGATGGCGTCCACGCCCTCGGCCGTCATGCGCCACAGGTCCTCGGCGGAGCGCACGCCGCCGGGGTAGCGGCAGGCCATGCCGACGATCGCGATCGGCTCCCGCGTGCGGTCGGTGAGCGCGCGCAGCTGCTGCTTGGTGTCGTAGAGCTCCTTCGCGGTCTTCTTCAGGTACCGGCGTAGCTCATCGTTGTCGGCCATCGGGGGAACTCCAGATCGTGTGTGCTCAGCTGTGGGGCGGCTGAACGTGCGTCAGCTGATGTGGTCGATGAAGTCGAAGAGTTCGCGGTCGTCCGCGCTGTCGAGTCCGTCGGCATCGAGGTCGCCGCCGGTGTCGTCGCCTTCGAGTTCGCGCAACAGGGCGCTCACCCGGCTCGCGATGGCCGCCCGGTCGGTGGCCGACAGATCGAGCTCGCCGACACTGCGCGCCAGCGAATCGAGTTCGGCCGCAATGTGTTCCGTGGGGTCCTCGACCGGTACGAGCTCCTGGCGCAGGTGTTCGGCCAAGGCCTCCGGGGTGGGGTGGTCGAACATGGCGGTCGCGGAGAGCTGTACGCCGACAGCCGATTTCAGGCGGTTGCGGAACTCCATCACGCCGAGCGAGTCGAATCCGATATCGCTGAACGGTTTGTCCGGCGGGGTCGCGTCCGCGCTGGCGTGGCCGAGCACGGCGGCGGCCTGGGCGCGGATCACGTCGAGCAGCAGGCGTTCCTGTTCGGCGACCGGGCGGCCGAGCAGTCGCGCCACCAGCGCGCCCGCACCCCCGCTGGCACCGGTCGGCGACGCACCCGCCTCGACCTTCCGGCGCGCGGGTGTCGCCGCCAGGCCGCGCATGACCGGTCGCACGGCCTCGGGTTCCGCCTCGCCGAGCGCGACCCGGTCGATCCGCACCGCGACGAAGGCCGACAGACCGCCCGCGAGCGCGGCGTCGAAGAGTCGCACGCCGTCCGCGTCGCCGACCGGGAGCAGCCCTTCGCGGCGCAATCGCGCGATATCGGCCGCGCCGAGCGTGGCGGTCATACCGCCGCTCTGCTCCCACGGCCCCCACAACACCGACGTCGCGGGCAGGCCCCGCACCTGCCGGTGCTGTGCCAGGGCGTCGAGGAAGACATTGGCGGCCGCGTAGTTCGCCTGCCCCGGATTGCCGATCACGCCCGCGATCGAGGAGTAGAGCACGAAGGCCGACAGATCCAGGTGCGCGGTCGCCTCGTGCAGATTCCAGGCCGCCGCCACCTTGGGCCGCAGTACCGTGGCGAACTGCTCGGGGGTCATGGTGGTGAACAGGCCATCGGAGAGCACACCGGCGGCGTGTACGACGGCGGTGAGCGGGTGCTGCCGCGGGATGGCCGCCAGCACCGCGTCCAGGGCAGCGCGGTCGGCCGCATCGCAGGCGACGACCTCCACGTGCGCGCCGAGATCGGTCAGTTCGGCGGCGAGTTCGGCCGCGCCGGGGGCGTCCGGGCCACGCCTGCCCGCCAGGATCAGCCTGCGCACACCGTATTCGGTGATTAGGTGGCGTGCGGTGACAGCGCCCAATCCGCCGGTGCCGCCGGTGATGAGGACGGTGCCGTCGGGGTGCAGGGGGGTGGGCACGGTGAGGACGTTCTTGCCGATGTGGCGGGCCTGGCTCAGGTACCGGTAGGCGTCCGGCGCGTAGCGCATATCCCAGGCGATGGACGGATACGGTCGCAGCGCACCGGTGTCGAAGAGTTCGACCAGTGCGGTGAGGATCTCGTGCAGCCGATCCGGACCGGCCTGCATGAGCATGAAGCTGTGGTACTCGACGCCGGGATATTCGACGGCCACCTCGGCGGGGTCGCGCCGATCGAGCATGCCCATTTCGACGAACCGGCCGCCGCGCGGCAGCAGCCGCAGGGAGGCGTCCACGAATTCGCCCGCGAGGGAGTCCAGGACGATGTCCACGCCGCGACCGTCGGTGGCGTCGAGGAACTGCTGCTCGAAGTCCAGGGTGCGTGAGTTGCCGATGGCCGAGTCGTCGAATCCGAGTTCGCGCAACACATTCCACTTGGGTTCGCTGGCGGTGACCAGCATGCGCAGACCCAGGTGGCGTGCGAGCTGCACGGCCGCCAAGCCGACGCCGCCGGTGGCGGCGTGCAGCAGCAGTGTCTCTCCGGGCTGCGCGGCGGCCAGGTCGACCAGGCCGTAGTAGGCGGTCGCGTAGACGATGGGAATCGCGGCGGCCTGGCTGAACGACCAGTCGCGCGGCATGGGCGCGAGCAGTCGGCGATCGACCACCGCGACCGAGCCGACGCCCGGGATGAGACCGAAAACGCGGTCGCCGGGGGCGAATTCGGTCACATCCGGGGCGACCTCCAGGACGACACCGGCACCCTCACCGCCGGGGCGGCCCGCCTTGTCGGGGTAGGTGCCCAGCGCCATGAGCACATCGCGGAAGTTGAGGCCGACCGCGCGCACGCTCACCCGCACCTGCCCCGGCGCGAGGGATTCCAGCGCCTCCGGGCGGTCGCTCACACCGAAGTTGTCCGCGGCCAGTGTTCCCCTGTCCCGCAGCGTCATCGCCCAAGCCGACGAGTCCCGCGCCGCGATATCGAGCGGGACCGCGCCACCGCGATGCAGGCGCGGCGCGTACGCCGTGCCGCGACGGACGGCGATCTGGGGTTCGGCATCGGTGGCCAGGGCCACCGCCGTCCGGCAGTCCGCCCAGTCCTCGATATCGACGAGGAGCAGGCGGCCGGGATTCTCGCTCTGCGCCGTGCGCAGCAGACCCCAAACCGCCGCCGCGGTGAGATCCACTGGCTCGTACCGATGTACCGCGACCGCCTGGCGGGTCACCACGACCGCCCGTCGGTCTCGCGCCAGCAGTTCACGCACCCGCGCCGCGACTTCGACGACCAAATCGTCCACTGCCCCAGGAACATTCGCCCGGGTATCCGGTGACTCCGCCCAATGCTGGGTATCGAGCCGCAGCACGGTCGCTTCCTCTCCGGCGACCGTGACGGTTTCCCCATCGTCCGTGGCGGTCCAGGTGGGGACCGCCAAGACCTCGTCGGCGGGGGCTGGCACCGCGATCCAGTTCAGTTCGTAGCCAATGCTTTCGGCAGGCCGGGTGGCCGCGCCGAGTGCGTTGGTCGACATGGTTCGGAGCGAGAGCGCCGCGATATCCGCCACCGGCTGCCCCGCCACATCGGCGAGGGTCAGGGTGATGCGCTCGCCGCCCGCCCCGGAACCGGTCCGTGCGGCCCGGACTCGGACGGTGGTCGCGCCCGTCGCGTGCAGGTCGATGTTCTCCCAGGAGAACGGGACGGCGATCGCACCGTGTTGGGCGGCGGGAACCAGCCCGCCCAGCAGAATCGCGTGCAGGGCGGCATCCAGCAGGGCCGGGTGCACCCCGTATTTCGCGCCGTCCGGGCCCGCGGCTTCGGGTAGGGCGACTTCGGCGAACGCCTCGCCGTCGCGGCCCCACAGCGCGGTCAGGCCCTGGAAGGCCGGGCCGTAGTCGTAGCCGCGCTCGGCGAGACTCGAGTAGGAGTGGTCGAGCGGTATCGCGGTCGCACCGGCGGGAGGCCAGTCCAGCAGGTCGGAATCGATTGTGGGCGTGGTGGACTCGGCCGTGACGGTCGCGACGGCGTGGCGCGTCCACTGTGCCGCCGCACCGTCCGGCGCTACATCACCGCGTGAATCCGGAGCTTCGCCATTGGACCGCGAGTACACCGTCACGGTCCCGTCCGGTCCGCCCGCCACCACGCGCAGGTCGACGGTTCCGGTCGGCGGAATCGGCAGGGGGGCCTCGATCACCAGCTCGGCCAGGTGTGGGCGGGCGATTGCCGTACCCGCGTGCAGTGCCAGCTCCACGAGGGCGGCACCGGGTAGCAGCGCCACCCCGGCGACGGCGTGATCGGCCAGCCAGGGCTGACTCGCTCGCGAGAGCTGTCCGGTGAACACGAGTTCCTCGGAGTCCGGCAATCGCACCAGGGCGCTCAGCAGCGGATGTCCGGCCACGTCGAGACCCGACTGCCGCAGATCCGTCGTGTCGACCGGCCGCGCCCAGTAGCGATGATGCTGGAAGGCGTAGGTGGGCAATGTGATTCGACGCGTGGGTCGACCGTCGAACAGTGGAGCCCAATCCACGTCCACGCCGATGACGGCGGCTTGCGCGAGCGCCGACACGAACTGTGACGATTCCTCGGTCGACCGCCGAGCGGCCGCGATGACCGTCGATTTGGCCTCGTGGGTGGGGTTCTCGGCCAGGCACTGTCGAGTCATGGCGGCCAGCACCGCATCCGGGCCGACCTCCACGAATCGCCGCACACCGGCCTCGGCCAGGGTGGCGATTCCCGGCGCGAATCGGACGCATCCGCGTACCTGCTCGACCCAGTACTCGGGGTCGGTCAGCTCCGTGGAGACCACCGTCGCCGAGAGGTTGGAGACGATCGGCAACAGTGGCGTGCGATAGGTCAATCTCGCTGCGACCGTGCGGAATTCGTCGAGCATCGGATCCATCAGCGCCGAGTGGAACGCGTGGCTGACCCGCAGTGTGGAGGTCCGCACGCCTTCGTATGTCAGCCGTTCGCCGAGTTCGTCCAGGGCGGCCGCCGTACCGGAGAGCACCACCGATGTCGGCCCGTTCACCGCCGCCAGCGCGACCTGTCCGTCGAATTCGGCGAGCGCCTGCGCCGCTTCGGCCTCGGTGAGCTCGACCGCGAGCATGGCTCCACCCTCCGGCAGCGCGCCCATCAACCGGCCGCGCGCCACTACCAGGGCACAGGCGTCCTCGAGTGACCACACGCCCGCCACATACGCGGCGGCGAGTTCGCCAATCGAATGGCCGATCACCAGATCCGGTGTCACACTGAAGGATTCGAGCAGGCGGAAGACCGCCACCTCGAAGGCGAACAGGGCCGGTTGGGTGAATTCGGTGCGAGGCAGGACGCCCTCGGCGTCGACGAACATGAGGTCCCGCAGTGATCGACCCAGCAACGGGTCGATCCGCGCGCACACCTCGTCCAGAGCCGACGCGAAGGCCGGGAACGCCCGATACAGTTGCGCGCCCATGCCCGCGCGCTGGGCTCCCTGTCCGGTGAACAGGAAGGCCGTCTTGCCCGCACCGGCAACGCCTTCGATGGCGCCGGGCGATGCGGCGGCCACCTCGGCCAGACCGGCGAGCAGTTCGTCCCGGTTGCGCCCGACGACCACCGCTCGACGGTCCAACAGTGCCCGCGAATCGATCAATGATCGTGCCACCGACCAGATGTCGGCCTCCGGACGGTCGGTCAGCCACGCGCGAAGCCGCTGGGCCTGCTGCCGCAATGCCTCGTCCGACTTGGCCGACACGATCCACGGCACCGCCGTCCCCGGTCCGGTCGAGGCGGGCTCGGGCACCGAAATCGCCGGGGCGGGAGCCTCTTCGACAATCACGTGCGCATTGGTGCCACTGATGCCGAACGACGACACCCCGGCCCGGCGCGGTCGGTCGCCGACCGGCCACGGCTGGGCCTCGGTCAGCAGTTCGACCTCCCCCGCCGTCCAATCCACGTGCGGGCTCGGTTCTTCCGCGTGCAGTGTCGCGGGCAGCGTCCGATGCCGCAGCGCCTGCACCATCTTGATCACACCGCCGACGCCCGCCGCCGCCTGGGTGTGCCCGATATTCGATTTGAGCGAGCCGAGCCGCAGCGGCGCTCCGGCGCGGTCCTGCCCGTAGGTGGCGAGCAGGGCCTGCGCCTCGATGGGATCGCCCAGTGTGGTGCCCGTGCCGTGCGCCTCGACCGCGTCCACATCGCGTGGGCGTAGACCGGCATTCGCCAAGGCGGCCGCGATGACGCGTTGCTGCGAGGGTCCGTTCGGGGCGGTGAGGCCATTGCTGGCCCCGTCCTGGTTGATCGCGCTGCCGCGCACCACGGCGAGGACGTCGTGGCCCAGCCGTCGCGCGTCCGACAGTCGCTCCACCACGAGCACCGCCGCGCCCTCGGACCAGGCGACGCCGTCGGCGGCGGCGGAGAAGGATTTGCATCGGCCGTCGCGCGCGAGACCGCGTTGGCGCGAGAACTCCTGGAACACCATGGGTGTCGCCATGACCGTCGCACCGCCGACCAGCGCGAGGGAACTCTCGCCCTGACGCAGCGCCTGGCAGGCCAGGTGCAGGGCGACCAGCGACGACGAGCAGGCGGTGTCCACCGTCATGGCCGGGCCTTCGAGGCCCAGCGCGTAGGCGACGCGGCCGGAGGCGACGCTGCCCAGGCCTCCGGTGAGGAGATAGCCCTCCACCTCCGCCCCGGCCTTGCGGGTGACGGCCTCGTAGTCCTGGTACATCACGCCCGTGTAGACACCGGTATCGCTGCCGCGCAACGACATCGGGTCGATGCCCGCGTATTCGAGGGCCTCCCACGACACTTCGAGCAGCAGCCGCTGCTGAGGGTCCATGGCGATCGCCTCGCGCGGACCGATGCCGAAGAACCCGGCGTCGAAATCGCCCGCGTCGTAGAGGAATCCACCGCGTCGGGTGGCGACCGTTCCCGGCTTGTCCGGGTCGGCGTCGAACAGACGCTCCAGATCCCAGCCGCGATCGGCCGGGAAATCACCCGTCCCGTCGCTGCCGGAGGCGACCAGATCCCAGAGGGCATCCGGTGATTCGACGCCGCCGGGGTACCGGCAGGCCATACCCACGATCGCGATGGGCTCGTCGACGCGGGCACGCCGCACTGCCCGGGGCTGGCGAGAGCTCGAGTCCGCGCCCTCGGTCCGGGCGTGCAGGAACGCCGCGACCGCCGCCGCGGTCGGGTGGTCGAAGACCAGTGTGGAGGGCAGTCGCAGCCCGGTGGCCTTCGACAGCCGGTTACGGAATTCCACACCGCCGAGGGAGTCGAATCCGAGGGCGTCGAAACGCTCACTGGGAGCGATGTCTTCGGCCGAACCGTGCCCGAGGACGGCGGCGGCATGCTCGCGGACCAGCTCGAGGACGACTTCGGCGCGCTGGGTTTCGGGTACCGAGCCGAGGCGGGCGGCCAGTGAACTCGATGCCGCCGTCGCCCGGCGGGCGGCGCGGGGCAGGAATCCCCGCAATACCGCCGGGACGCCGCCGTCCCGCGCTTCGCGACGCAACCGGGCTCGGTCGAATCGCATCGCCGCGAGGTACGGCTCGGCGCGGCCGGTGGCCCGGTCGAACAGCCGCAGCCCCGCATCGTTGGCGATGGGGTGCAGGCCGAGGCGTTCCCAGCGAGCGAGGGCGCTGCGGTCCAGGCGACCGGCCATACCGCTGGCGGAGTCCCACGGGCCCCAGGCCAGCGATATCGCGGGCAGCCCTTCGGCTTTGCGGCCGCGCGCCAAGGCGTCGAGGAAGGCATTGGCGGCGGCGTAGTTGCTCTGGCCCGCCGATCCGACCGTCGCCGCTATCGACGAGAACAGGACGAAAGCGGCCAGGTCACTGTTCCGGGTGAGTTCGTGCAGATGCCATGCGGCGGCGGCCTTCGCGTCGAACACCTTCCGCAGCTGCTCGGTGGTGGTGCCCGCGAGGGTGGCGTCGTCGAGCACACCGGCCGCATGGATCACGCCGGTCAGCGGATGATCCGGCGCTACCGAATCGAGCAGGGCGCGTAGGGCTTCGCGGTCCCCGACATCGCAGGCGACGACCCGGGCCGTGGCCCCTGCCGCGGCGAGTTCGGCCACCAGCGTGTCCGCGCCGTCGGCGTTCATGCCGCGCCGGGACGCCAGCAGTAGGTGCCGAACGCCGTGAGCGGCGACCAGATGGCGAGCCAGCAGCGCGCCGAGGCCGCCGGTGCCTCCGGTGATCAGGACGGTACCGTCGCCGAACGGCAGCGCCGGGCGGCCGGTCGCGACGGTGTCACCAGCTCCGATTCGGTCCTCGTGGGCGGGTTGAGGGTCGGCCGCTTGGGTTTTCGCCAATCTGGGGACGAGCACCGCCCCGGCGCGCACCGCGGCCTGCGGTTCACCCGCGCTGACCACCGCGGCGACCAGTGCACGCACATCCTCGGTCGCGACGACCGTAGAGGCGACATCGACCAGCGTGAACCGCCCCGGGTATTCGGATTGGGCGCTGCGCAGCAGGCCCCAGACCGCGGCCGCGGCGAGGTCGGGGGCTTCGCCGGGCAACGCGGCCCCGTTCGTGGTGAGCACGCAGAGTGTGGTGTCGGCCAGTCGGTCTTGCGCCAGCCAGGTTTGGACGGTCGACAGCACCGTTTCGAGGTGGTCGCGGACCGCCGCCGGATCGTCGGCGGCGGCAGCCGTCCCGGCCTGCCAGAGCGCGATCTGTGGCAGCTGTCGCGCCGCCGCGATATCCGCGACGCTCGGGTACCGGGTTTCGATTCCCGCGATCGGCTCCAAGCCGAGTACAGCCATGCGCTCGATGGCGGCGTCCGCCGTGGGCGCGGGCGTCCACTCGATCTCGTAGAGGTCGGCGGAGTCCGCCGTACCCGTGCCACGCAGCTGCCGCACGTCGAAGGCCCGCATGACGACGGCGTCGAGGGAGATGACGGGCCGACCGGAATCGTCCACGGCCGCAACGGAGATCGCCTCCGTCCCCGAGGTCGTGGCGATGACCCGGAGCGTGGTCGACCGGACCGGCGGCCGGTGCGATCGCGCGCCGCCCCAACGGAACAGCAGTCGGCCGGTGTCGGGCTCGACGTCCTGATCGCGCCAGAGCAGCCCCGCCAGTCCGGCGTGCAAGACGAGGTCGAGCAGGGCCGGGTGCAGGTCGAACCGCTCCGAGTCGGGTGCGGCGGTCGTATCGAGGGTGATCTCGGAGAAGACGGTGTCCGCGCGTCGCCACGCGGCGGTGACGCCGGTCAGGGCCGGGCCGTACTCGAGCCCGGTGAAGGCGGCGATGCGCTCGGGAATCGCCGCGGTGTCGAGGGTTTCGGCATCGAGCGGCGGCCAGGGTTCGTCGCGGAGCTGGTCCGACAGCGCGTCGTCGCCGTCCCATTCCCGAGCCAGGACGCCGCTGGCATTGCGCACCCACTCGCCCGCCTGGCGATAGTGGAAGCTGAACGATCGCCGCCCCGCCTGATCGGGTTCCTGTACCGCTACCTGGAGTTCGATCTCCTCGGTGTCCGAGGGCGCGATGGGAGCTTCGAGGGTCAGCTCCTCGAGGACGCCGCAGTCGATGCGGTGGCCAGCGGCGAGGAGGAATTCGACGAGGGCGGCGCTGGGCACGACCACCGTGCCGTACGCCGTGTGGTCGGCGATCCACGGGTGGGTGGTGAGCGAGAACCGGCCGGTGACAACGTATTCGTCCCTACCGGCCACCGGTACCACATCGGTGAGGATGGGGTGGCCGGGTGTCGAACCGGCTTCGGTCTGCGGCGGGAGCCAGAAGCGCTGGTGTTGGAAGGCATACGTGGGCAAGGGAACTCGGGTTGTGCGGTGACCGAGCAGCGGGGTCCAGTCCACATGCGCACCCGAGGTGTGCGCATGTGCCAGCAGTGACGAGAACTGTTGGGGCTCATCGTGATCGCGGCGCGCGGCGGCGACGACCACGGTGCCGGGATCGACCTCCTCCGGAAGGGTCTGCCGGGCCATCGCGGTCAGGACCGCGTCCGGCCCGACCTCCAGGAACCGGCGCACGCCCGAGGCGTACAGCGTGTCGATGCCCGGCGCGAAGCGCACGGCGGAGCGCACTTGCCGAACCCAGTAGGCGGGTTCGAGAACCTCGTCCCCGGCGAGCTGTCCGGTCACATTCGACACCAGCGGCAGCCGCAACCGGTGGAACGTCAAATCCCGTGCGACAGACTCGAATTCGGCCAGCATGGGGTCCATGCGATGGGAGTGGAACGCATGGCTGACCCGCAGCCGCGAGGTCTGCGCGCCGCGCTCGGCGAAGTGGGCCTCGGTGTCGACGATGGCGTCCTCGTCGCCCGAGACCACCAGGGCAGAGGCAGCGTTCACCGCGGCCACCGACGCGCGGCCGCGATACCGCGCCACCACGTCGTTCACCTCGGCTTCGGGTGCGCCGATCGCCAGCATGGCACCGCCCTCGGGCAACGCGCCCATGAGACGGCCGCGCGCCGCCACCAATCGGCAGGCGTCCGCGAGCGACCACAGGCCCGCGAGGTGAGCGGCCGCGAGTTCGCCGATCGAATGGCCGATCAGCACCTGCGCGGTGACGCCGAACGACTCCAGCAGGCGGTACAGCGCGACCTCGAAGGCGAACAGCGCGGGCTGGGTGAACTCGGTGCGATCCAGGAGACCGGGCTCGGAGCCGCCCATGAACATGAGGTCTTTCAGGGAGCGGCCCAATTCCGGATCGAAGTGGGCGCACACCGAATCCAGGGCCTCGGCGAAGACGGGGAACGTCTCGTAGAGGCCAGCGCCCATACCGACGCGCTGTGCGCCCTGACCGGTGAAGAGGAAGGCGGTCCGGCCCGTGCCCGCGACGCCGGTGATCACGCCGGGTCCGGTATCCGATGTGGCGAGCTGGGCCAAGCACTCGAGGAGTTCGTCTCGATCGCGGCCGAGGACGACACCGCGCGAATCCAGTTGTGCGCGAGTCGTCGCCAAGGCGTGTGCCGCATCGGCGATATCGATCTCGGGATGCTCCGCCAGCCACGCGCGCAACCGCGCGGCCTGTGCACGCAGACCCGCTTCGCCCTTTCCTGACACCAGCAGTGGTGTCGGCGCGAACGAATTCGGCTGCACCGCAGGAACTTCAGGCTGCTCGGCGACGGCCGGGGCCTCCTCGAGAATGACATGCGCGTTGGTACCGCTGATACCGAACGACGACACACCCGCGCGGCGCACCCGCTCCCCGGCGGTCCACGGCTCGGCCGCGCCGAGTAGACGCACCGCGCCCGCGGTCCAATCCACGTGCGGGGACGGCGTTTCGGCGTACAGCGAGCGCGGCAGCCGTTCGTGCCGCAGCGCCTGCACCATTTTGATCACACCGGCCACACCGGCGGCGGCCACGGTGTGGCCGAGATTGGATTTCACCGAACCGATTCGCAGCGGTTCGCCACGGTCGCGCCCGTAGGCGGCGATGAGGGCCTGCGCCTCGATGGGATCGCCCAGGGTCGTGCCGGTGCCGTGCGCCTCCACGGCGTCCACGTCGGCCGCCGCGAGCCCGGCATTGGCGAGGGCCTGCGCGATCAGCCGCTCCTGGGACGGGCCGTTGGGCGCGGTCAGGCCGTTGCTGGCGCCGTCCTGGTTCACCGCGCTGCCGCGAATGACGGCGAGGACGGTGTGGCCGCGCCGCCGCGCGTCCGAAAGACGTTCCAGCACAAGGACGCCCGCGCCCTCCGACCAGGCGACGCCGTCGGCGGCGGCGGAGAACGGCTTACAGCGGCCATCCGGTGACAGGCCGCGCTGGCGGGAGAAGTCCACGAACAGTGCGGGGCTGGCGGCGACGGTCACACCACCGGCCAGGGCCAGGGAGCTGTCGCCCTGGCGCAGCGCCTGGCAGGCCAGATGCAGGGCCACCAGCGACGAGGAGCAGGCCGTATCCACCGTCACGGCGGGGCCTTCCAACCCGAGCACGTAGGCGATGCGGCCGGAGATGACGCTGTGGGAGGTGCCGGTCAGCCGGTAGCCCTCCAGGTCGCCGGTCACGCGACGCGAGTAGCCGGAGGAACAGGCACCGGCGAAGACACCGGTATCGCTGCCGCGCAACGATGTCGGGTCGATGCCCGCGTCCTCGAGGGCCTCCCACGAGGTCTCCAGCAGGAGTCGCTGTTGCGGATCCATGGCCAGGGCTTCGCGGGGGCTGATACCGAAGAAGCCGGGGTCGAAATCGCCCGCATCGCTGAGGAATCCGCCGTGGCGGGTGTAGACCGTGCCGGGCTTGTCGGGGTCCGGGTCGTAGAGGCGCTCCAGATCCCAGCCACGGTCGGTGGGGAATTCGGTGATCACATCGCGGCCCTCGGCCAGGAGATGCCAGAGGTCTTCGGCGGAGCGCACACCGCCGGGGAACCTGGCACCGATACCCACGATCGCGATCGGTTCGTCGGTTCTGGCGCGGCGTGAAACACGAGGGTCGCCGTGCGCGTTCCCGGTGACGCGGTCGCGCAGCAGCTTTGCCACCGCCTCGGCGGTCGGATGATCGAAGACGAGCGAGACGGGCAGCGGCACACCGGTGGCTCGGGCCAATCGGTCACGCAACTGGACGCCGCCCACCGAATCGATGCCGAACTCGGTGAACGGGAGAGTGGGATCGAGGGCGTGGACGGAGTCCAGGCCGAGTTGGGCGGCGACCTGTTCGCGAACGAGATCGAGAACTACCGCGTCACGCTGGAATTCGGGAACGGCGTGCAGGGCGCGCGCCAGCGGGCTGTCGTCCGATGACACGGCGGGCGCGGAGCGAGAGCTACCGGCCTGAAATGCGTACGGCGGCAGATCGACCCGCCCGCCCCCAGCCACCAGCGCGCGGTGCTCCACCGGAAAGCCCGCACAATAAGCGTGTGCCAGTGACGCTTTGAAGCGCAGCGGCCCACCTTCGCCACGGCGCAGTGAGGCGACAACCGGTATCTCCGCGGCACCGGCCTGCTCTGCGGTCAGGGCAATACCCATCGCGAGTACCGGATGCGGGCTGACCTCGATGAATCCGGTGATGCCATCGCCGATCAGCGCGGTGACGGCCGCGGCGAACCGGATCGGCTCCCGCTCGGCCCGGTACCAGTATTCGGCGTCCAACTCCGCCGTATCCAATCGGTCGGCGGTCACCGCCGAGAAGAACGGCACCGACCCCGGCCGAGGGCGAAGGGGCTCCAGATCCGTGAGCAGCCGCTCCCGAATCCGCTCGATCGCCCGCGAATGCGAGGCATAGTCGATCGGAACCCGCCGCGCCCACACCCCCTCCCGCGCGCAGTCGTCGAGAAACTCCGCTACCGCCGCGACATCCCCCGACACCACACTCTGCGCGGGTCCATTCACCGCGGCCAGCGCGAGCCGCTCCCCGTACGCCCCGAGACGTTCGCGCACCGCGTCCGGCCCGAGCGCCACCGAGGCCATCCCGCCTTCGCCAGCCAACTCCTCGGCCAGCGCCCGCGACCGCAGCGCCACCACCCGCGCGGCATCGTCCAACGACAAGCCCCCGGCGATATGCGCGGCCGCGACCTCGCCATGCGAATGCCCCACCACCACATCGGGTTCCACCCCGGCCGCCCGCCACATCCGCGCCAGCGACACCATGACGGCGAACAACACCGGCTGCACCACATCCACGCTGTCCAACGCGGGTACGTGCGCGGAGGCAACCGCCACCTGAGTACCCGGCGCGGGGGTACCCGTCTCGCGCCGCAGGACCGCCGTGAGGGACCAGTCCACGTAGGGTGCCAGGGCCGCTTCGCATTCGGCGATCGACTCGGCGAAAACGCCGCCCGCCTCCAGGAGTTCGCGGGCCATGCCCTCCCACTGGCTGCCGTTTCCAGGGAAGACGAAGGCGACTCGCCGTTGTTCGGCTCGGGCAGTGATCGGTTCGATCGGGGTAGAGGCGGTGGGATCGGCGAGAGCCGCCAACCCGGCCAGGAGTTCGGAGCGGTCGCGGCCTATCGCGCTGCCCCGCCAGGGCATAGCGGCTCGGGTGGACAGCAGGGAGTGGGCTATGTCGACAGGGTTCAGGTCCGGGTAGCGCAGTAGCCATTCCCGCAGGCGGGCCGCTTGCGCGCGGACGCCGGTTTCGCTGCGCGCCGACACCACCCAGGGGACCGGTCCCGTCGCGCGGTCGACCTCGGCCGCACCGGATTCGGCGGCGGGTGCCGGGGTCACCGTCCAGCCCGGGAAATTCAAGTCCCCCAGCAGGTTTGAATCCGATTCGGCCGTGTCTGTGCTGGTCACCGCTGTCGGCCGCAGCACGGCGTGGATGCGGTCGCCATCGGCGACGGCCCGCTCCAGGGGTTTCAGCACCACCAGCCTGCCGCCCGTGCCGCGCACCGATCCGGCCAAAGCCACGTCGGCCTCGCCACCGCGCAGACTCTCGGCCGCCGAAGGCACCGCGAACCTCGCTGTGTCATGGGAGTTCTCGCCTCGCGGCCCGTCGAAGCCGAAGTACGCGGCGACGCGTTCGGTGGTCGCCACGAGATCGGTTCCGGCGCACTCGAGGAAGACGCCGCACCGGCGGACCGCCCGCGACGTCCCCGCCAAGCCCGCGTTCTCCCACGCCTCCCAGCTCAGCTCCAAGGCCAGCAACTGCTGAGGATCGATCGTCCGCGCCTGTTCGGGCGCGATCCCGAAGAAGTCCGTATCGAACTCGGTCGCGTCCGAGATCCTGTGGGACATACCGACAACAGCGACGGCGAAAGCCGATCCGGTCACCTCTGAACACCCTTCATCGAGGCACCACGAACTCCGCGAACCCATCCGGCGTTGGATAGTCGAATACGAGCGTGGCCAACAAAACTCACCAGACGATTTCTGCCTCGGCACAACGGATTTCGACGTAATCGAGGCGCGACGAAGAGCCCGCATGATAGGGAGCGTCTGCCGCAGTCGGCGCGAGCCCGAGGAGATGGTGCGGGCTGGCCGGACCGAACCCTGGCTGGATCGCCGGGCTCAGCAAAGGAGTGGTTCAGCGAGGGCCGCTGAAAACTGAAGCGCTACGTGGGAAGGCCCGGAGATCGAGCCCCGCGTACGCGAGTTTTTCGAACTGAAAGATTCATCGTACTGAACAGTAATAAGGACTGTCTCAAACTGTCAACCGCTGGAGAGCATCCCGACGGCTACCTGTCGAGTACTCGACAACGGCAGCGTAAACCATGTTCTACGACACCTTATTCCCCTGCCCTACAGGGGATTTCGAATCGCGCATCGACCCTCGCGGCGACCTGTGAGAACAGCCGGTCGACGCGCCGCGGGCCGCACGGTGACGCGCTGGGCTCGATCGCCCAGTCGTACACCGTGCGGCCCGCGAGGGTTCGGTCAGACCGTCGGCGCGGTCCGGGAGAGCAGTTGCGCGGCCCAGGCTTCGGCGGTCGCCGGGTACCGGTCGATCAGCGCGGCCAGTGCGCTGTCGTCGGCCGTGGACGGTTCCTGCCACACCCCGTCGATACCCAGCAGCGTGGCCAGCGCATCACAGGTGGCGGGGTACGCGGCCACGAGATCGGCCGCGGGACCTCGCTCCGCCGCCCCGAGAGGCACTGCGGGCGTGGAGCTTTCGACCGACCAGGGCGGTATGAAAGCATCCACGGCGGGTAGTGCGCCCGGAAACGTCCGGCCCGCCTCGCGAATGAGACCTGGAACCAGATCCGCCGCTTGATCGCGCAGCGTGGTGATGAGCTTCGGCAGCCACGGCAGCAGCACCGCGTCGGGCAGCGTACCGAACGCCTTCGACAGCAGTTCCACCACAAAGGGTTTCAAGGCCGGAGCCGGATCGATGGCCTGCACGAAACCGCTGACGTACTGCGGCACCGTCGACAGCAGCAGCGGGTTGGCGAGCATGGCGTCGCAGCGCTCGCGCAGTTCGGCCATGGTGAGCAGCCCGAGCTGGTACCGCGCCGCCCACAACAGCGCCACCTTGGCGGGGGCCTCCGGATGTGATTGCAGTACAGCCAATTCCAGCTGGGTGTGGTCGCAGCCCAGCGACAGTGCCAGGTTCTCCATACCGAACAGGAAGCCCAGCATGGCGGCGACCTGCGCCGGTCCGGTCTCCTCATCGGTGAAGGCGGTCGGCAACAGGGTGCAGTAGTGCGCGTACCCGGCCGTCACGAATCGCCCACACCATGCCGGTAGACCACCCTCGGTGGACCGGAAGTAGTTGAGCAGCGCGCGGATACGGCGCAGCACGGCGGGCGCGTCGTCCACCGTGCGCTCGGCGGCGAGCAGGTCGACGGCGCGATTGCCGAGTTCGTCGGCGAGCCGAGCCGATCTCAGATACACCAGCGCGTCCTCGACCGCGCCGAGCGCCACGGCGGCGGTGGCGTCGGGGGCGTGCACCGCGCGGCGCAGGCGCTGTTCGAGCACCTGCTCCACCGACACACCCTCGTAGCCGAGTTCGACCAGCGACCGCTGATACTTGCCGAGCCCGAGATCCCAGCTCTCCTGAATGGAGGTCTCCCCCAGCCCGCGCGAACCCATGATCGGGCGAATGGCGTCGTGCGGCAGCAGCTTTCGCAAGAGCCACAGCAGATCCGAACACGGCCGCAGCGCCGGATCGGCCTTCAGGTCCAGCAGGGCGCGTTGCAGCGTCCGTTTGGACAGATCCAGTCCGAGCGGCTGCAATCGGTCGAGCACATCGCGGGCCAGCGGCGGCAGCGCGTCGTATCCGACCTGCCCGATACGGTCACCGCCGAGCAGGATCTCGCACAGCCGCCGCACATCGCGACGTCCGGGCACCGTGTCCTTCTCGATGCAGGTGACCGCCGCGTCCTGGAAGTCGTAGGGCGTCGGCCGGGCCCGATTGCGCAGGCCCGCCAACAGGATCGAGTGCTCGAAGATGGCGATGGCGTCGGCGGTGCTGGACAGATAGCCGTTGCGCCGGGCCAACCGCACGATATCGACCGACCACTCCAGCAGTTCGGCCTCGTCGAGGGGATCGAGCACCGGCGGACGGGACAGAAAGCCCGACAGCTTGTCGGTCACCTCGGACTCCGCCCGCGCCGCGCCCAGAGACTTCTTGGTGCGCTTCTTCGCGCCCTGCTGCCCCACGAGCTGGAACGATTGCAACTTGCCGCGCCGCAAGCCTTTCGCCCAGGTGGCGGCGGCGATGGAGACCGCACCCCCGGCCAGGCCGAACTGCTCCTCGATGGCCGAGTGGCTGGACGGGATGAGCCCGTAGTGCCACTTGGTGGCCGAGCGCGGCGTGATCTCGAACGGCACGTCACCGGCCAGGCCGAACTGCTCCACCCGGCTGGCGGCATGCGCCGCGCCGCAGACGTACAGCGCCCGTGCGGGATCGCCGCCGGTGGCGGCGAGGTGCTCGCGCATGCGCGTCCACATGTACCGCTCGCGGTCCTCGTCCTCGGCGGTGCTGCCACGCCGCAGCCGCCGGAACAGGCTGCCGATCATGACCATGACCTGGCGGTAGGTGTCGTAATCGGCGTCGGCCAACGGCTGTTCGACGTATTGGTCCCACCACTCCGACCAATGCCGGACCTTGCCGTGGTGCAGTAGATACTCTTCGAGTTCGGCGAAACGCGGCCGCAGGTCGCCGATTTCGATGCCTACCGCTTCACCGTGCAGGCCCTCGCCGGTCGGCGGCTGCTCCTCGGAGCCCGGTGCGGCCGCGTCTTCTCGTGGGGCCCATTGGAATACGTGGTCGGTGGAGCGGTCGACCAAGACCAACTCCACGCCCGGCGTATCGAGCGCGTAGGCGATGGCCTGGTACTCCGCCGAGGTTTCGGTGATCGGCGCGACCACCGACAGCGGAGCCCACGCGGGCGGGAAATCCGCGATGTCGGTGGCGAAAGCCTGCAAAGCCACCGGCAGACGACAATTGCGGAGTTCGTCGAGCAGCGGCCGCAGATCCTCGCACAGCTCCACATAGATGACGGCGGGCTGCTTTTCGCGCAGCCGCCGCACCATGGCCAGTCCGGAGGCGGGCGAATGATGGCAGACCGGAAAGATTTCCAACTCTTCCGAGAGTGCCCGGTCGACATCGTCGACCATGCCCGCCATGATGTCGCCCACCGCGCCGGGTGCGCCCGCGAAGGTCGCGGCCGCGTCGACGAGCTGATCGCGCAGGGCGGCGAAGGTATTCGGACGAATATCGGAGACGGTCACGAGAGCCTCGCGATCGCCGCCCGGCCACCCTCCAGGAATTCGCCCCAGGCCCCGCCCTTGTCCTCGTCCTTGTCTTTGCTGCGTGGCTCCACCACGCCGTGCAGGTACTTGTTGAGAATGGCGAGATCCTCGGGGGTGCGCCGCGCCAGCGACCCGACCAGGGACCCGGCCAGGATCTCCGCCTTGAGCTCCCGCTCGCCGAAGAACTGGCTGTGCAGGATGGCATCCTCGAGCACGCCGATCTGTTCGGCGGTGGACAGCGCCGATTCCAGTTTGTCGTCATCGCTGGTCGCGGCGGAGGCGGCGGCGCGCAGATCGGCGAAGCTGTCGAGCAGGATATCCAGCAGCGTCGGCGGCAGCTCCACCTCGATCTGGTGGCGGCGCAACAGCTCCGCGGTGCGGAAGCGCACGATCTCGGCCTCGCTGCGCTTGTTCGACACCACCGGGATGCGCACGAAGTTGAAGCGCCGCTTGAGCGCCGAGGACAGATCGTTCACGCCGCGGTCACGGCTGTTGGCCGTGGCGATGATGGAGAAACCCGGCTGCGCGAACACCACATTGTCGTCCTCGAGTTCGGGAATCGAGACGTACTTCTCGGACAGAATGGAGATGAGCGCGTCCTGCACATCGCTGGTGGAGCGGGTGAGCTCCTCGAAGCGCCCGATCACGCCCTGCTCCATGGCGGTCATGATCGGCGAGGGAATCATCGACTCACGCGATTGCCCCTTGGCGATGACCATGGAGATATTCCACGAGTATTTGATGTGGTCCTCGGTGGTGCCCGCGGTGCCCTGCACCACCAGGGTGGAGTTGCGGCTGATGGCCGCCGACAGCAGTTCGGCCAGCCAGCTCTTGCCGGTGCCCGGATCGCCGATGAGCAGGAGGCCGCGGTCCGAGGCCAGGGTGACAATGCTGCGTTCGACGAAACTCCGGTCGCCGAACCACTTCTGTTCGATCTGGCGGTCCAGGCCGTCGGCGCGTTCGGAGCCGAGAATGAACAGCCGCACCATTTTCGGGCTCAGCCGCCAGGCGAAGGGTTTGGGGCCGTCGTCGATGGACTCCAGCCAATCCAGTTCCTCGGCGTACTTGACTTCGGCGGGGGCGCGCAAAACGTCGTTCATGGGTGTTCTCCTAGTCGATGAAGTTCTTGAGCTCGGTCACGAGCTTCTGGATGCGTCCCGAGATAACCGGGGTGCCAAGGGTTTTGAAGCGCTCCCGGAACCACGGGTTGACGCTCTGATGGCCGGAGCTGTTCACCGACCCGACGGGGATGAGCTTCACGCCGGAGCGGTGTACCGATTCCATGGCTTCGAACAGCGGTTGCGAGCGGTCGAATTCGTAGAAGTCCGAAATCCACACCAGCACCGTGTTCTTCGGGTCGACGATCTTGGGCATGGCCATGGCCATGGCGACCGGACCGTCGTTGCCGCCGCCGAGGTTGGTGCGCAACAGGACCTCGAAGGGGTCGTGCACCCACGGGGTGAGGTCGAGAGCGCGGGTGTCGTAGGCGATGAGGTGGACGTCGACCTTGGGCAGCCCGGCGAAGATGGAGGCCAGGATGGTGCAGTTCACCATGGAGTCGACCATCGAGCCGGACTGGTCGACCACCACGATCATGCGCGCCGGGACGGTGCGTTTGGCGGTCTGCCGGTAGTAGAGGCGGTCCACGTAGAGGCGCTCATCCTCGGGATTCCAGTTCGGCAGGTTCTTCCAGATGGTGCGGTCCACATCCAGATTCCGCAGGATGCGTTTGGGTGGGACGGAGCGGTCGACGGTGCCGACACTGGTTTGCCGTACCTGGGTGCGCAGAACCTCCGCGACCTGGTCGATGTAGCGACGGATGAGGGATTTGGCGTTGGCCAGCGCGACGCCGGAGAGATTGTGCTTGTCGCGCAACAGCTGTTCGATGAGCGACATGCTCGGGGTGAGCTGGGCGGCCAGATGCGGATCGGCGAGCACCTCGCGCAGCCGCATGCGGTTGACGAGCTCGGATTCCAGTTCGGCGAGGACGCCGCCGACCGCGCCCGCCTGTTCGCGGCCGAGGCAGCGGCGCAGCCACTCGGCGTCGGACTGCCACCCGGAGAGTTGACCGGCGCTGACCGCGCCGGAGCCCGTGGCGAAGACATTGAGCAGGAGTTTGGCGACCAGGGCGGCGGTGCGGACGTCGGCGGGGCCGATTCCGGTGCCTGGCTCGGGCTCGGGCTCGGGGTCAGAATCGGGATCGGTGAAGTCGAGGGCTTCGAATTCCGGCTTCATCTCCGGAAACCGTTGCACCACAGTGTCAACCGAGATGCCCGGGTCGAGGAGCGCCAGGGGTAGTCCGAGGTCCTCGACTATGCCCGCGCTGGCGGATTCGAGGGTGGGCTGTTCATCGCCGCTGAAGACACCGGCCAGTAGACGCCAGTACAGGACTTGGCGTCGCGTTTCGTGCATGGTCATTTGCGCAGCAACCGTCCCGCTCGTTCGCGCAGCACCGCGACGGCATCGGATTTCGCTTGGGCCTTGGCGATTTTCGGGTCGGTGGGGCCGAGTGCCCAGTCGCCGCCGTGCAGGGCGGTGAGGGTGCTCTTGACCTTGCGTTGGATGGCGAGCGGGCGGACCGACCAGCCGTTCGCGTCCCAGCGCAGCAATCCGATCATGGCGCTGGAGGCGCGGACGGCGACCGCGGTGAGCGGGCCGCTCGCGGGTAGGGCATCGAGTTCGACGCGTAGGCGGTGGCCGTCCAATTCCAGTGCGCCATCGTCGATTCGGTAACCCTCGAGCAAGACCGGTTCGGCGATGTGCACCGGATCGCGGTCCAGTGGGGCGGCCGCCGGGGCCTGTGCCCGCGGGAGCAGGACGGTCGCGGTGACGAAGGGGTCGGCGGGTTCTCCGGCCTTCGCGTGATCGTCGTGCCAGATCAGGTCGCCGGAGGCCGAGAGCGGCATATCGGTGAGTTCGAGGACGCGATGTTGCGCCAGGGCGGTGAGCAGCTGGTTATGCGCGCCGAGCAGTTGCCAGATGGCCGGTCCGACAATGGTTTCCACCTTGGCCGCCGCTACGGAGACGCGGACGCGGCGCGGGGGTGCGTCGGCGGTTTCCAGCACGCCGTAGATCTGGGCTTGCACGGCGGTGCCGTGTTCGTGCGTGTCCACGGCGAGCGGAAGCAGGCGACCGGTGACTTGGTCGGTAACGGAATCCGTTCCGCGCCAGGACAGTAGGAGTGCACGGGTCCAGAGGTCGGCCCAGCGGCGCACCGGGAGCCGCTCGGCGGTGGCGATGGGCGCGGAGGCGCTCAGTTCGGCGGTGAAGCCGTCGAGTAGGAAGGCCAGGCGGCGGGTGGCGGGTTCGGCCAGCAGGGCTTCGATGGTGTGGTCGGCGGCCGCGACCAAGTCGTGGTCCACGCCGCGCCAGCCGGTGATGGCGAGTTCGCCGAGCCAGGCGCGGGCGCCTGCGGCGAGGGGGCTCGGGGTGGTGGGTACCGGGGCGGCATTCCACTCGGATCTGTTGCGGCCCAGGGCTTTATCGAGGTGTTCGAGGAGGGCGTCGTGGACCGCGCCCACGAGTGCCGCGCGGGCGGCGGCGAGGGCCGAGAGCTGTTCGGATCCGAGCGCGCCGGTGGTCGAACTGGTGACGGCTTGGGCGACCGGTTGGGACAGCGGGGAACCCGCGACGGCCCCGGCCAGGGCGGACAGGGCGGCGCTCTGGCATTCGGAGACGCGCGCGAAACCGTCGACCAGCGCGGCGTCGAAACCGGCGATGGCTTCCAGGGCGGCTGGGACGCCGTCGGGCGAATTGTCCAGCAGGGCAGCCAATTCCAGGGCTTGCATCAGTGGCTCACTCCTGCCGGGAACCAGTGCAACTCGGGGATCGGTGTGGTCGTGCCCGGCAATTCCAGGTAGGCGAGGTGCCGCAGGAAGCGGGCGAAGACGGCGGCCGCCGGAGCTGGATCACGGGTTCCCTCGAGGCAGTGGGAAAGGTGGTGATGTTCGGGGACCTCCACGCGCAGGAAGCGAGCGACCCGGTCCTGGCCGTATTGGACGATCGCTTCGTCGATGAGCAGGTCCAGGTGCTTGCAGGTCCAGTCGCCCGAGAGCCCGCCGCAGGGCCGATTGTTGTTGGTGCTACAGCTGAGTCCGTGCGTCCCCGCCGTCACCGAGGCGACGTATACGCGTGAGATGTCGGAGCCACTGGACACCACCCCCTGCAACCGCCCGTCGGCCAGCTCCACGAAGGGCACCTTGTTCAACTTACGTGGTGCCACGGCGGGCAAAACCCGCACTACAGAGGCACTGTCCCACTCCGGTTCCGCCACAGTGGTGTTCGCATTCGAGACCATCGTTCTCCCTCCCGGTCGATCACGATGGCAACAAGGTATGTGAGCCCACCGACAAGTGCCCCCGGAACGCGTGCGGGAACCCGTAACCCACTCTCCACCAGCCGTTTTCGCGCACACGCGGCCGGGCTGGAGCCCCCCGGCTCACCGACCCTACGCACCCCGAGCCGGGGACCTAACGGCGGTCGAACTCGCCGCCGCGAACCCCAGCCGTGAAGGCATCCCACGCCCCCGGCGTGAACACCAGCGCCGGGCCGGTCGGATCCTTCGAATCCCGCACGCCGACCGGTCCCCCGTCGAGGAACGCAACCTCGACACATTGGGCACCGCTCTCGCTGCGGCTACTCTTGAACCATCTGGCCCCGGTCAGGTCAGTGCTGGTCATGATCGAACTCCTTGGTCACCCTGCGAATCAATTCCCGGGTCCGTCCTTCATCCAGCGAAGCGCTTCGGATGGCCGAGGCGAACTCACCATAGAGTCGTACCTCATCTGGCCGCTCCAAGTACACATCCTGAGATGGTCCCCCCTCCAGGAACACGATTGGCGGCTCGACGAATTCGCCTTTGGAGTTGGTATCGAACTCCAAGACCATGAACGGTCCTCGCGACATCCCCCACACGAGCCCAGCTGAGTACGGGTGAATCCGCACCGTGATGTTGTCCAACTTCGAAACTTCAGCCAGGTGGCGAAGCTGCATGGCCATGATTCGCGGGCTACCGACCAGCCGGTGTAAAGCGGATTCGTGCAAGAACACCTCGAGGGTAACCGGTCCGGACTTTCGTGTAATGATGGCTTGCCTCTTCATCCGATGCTCTACACGACGGTCCACGTCAGCGGGGTCCGCGAATCCCGGAAACGCTCCGATGATTGCGCGAGCATAATCCTCGGTTTGAAGCAGACCTGGGATGTGTTCGTGGTAGGAGACCACTCGCCGAGCGGCCGCTTCCAAGCCCACGTACATATTGAAAGCGTCGGAGTAGAGGCCACCGTACGCGTGATACCACCCCTGCGTTCGAGCGACGACTGCCAGATCTATTGCGGCGCGCATGTCCTCAGGCCCGACCGCATAGAGTTCACACAACGCCCGCACGTCTTGCTTGCGCACCTTCTGGGTTTGCCCCGCCTCGATCCGTTGCAGAGCGGATGCCGACAAATCCACCATCTTCGCGGCGGCGGCGATTGTGAAGCCGTTGGCGTCACGCCACTCCCGTAGAAACCGGCCCAGTTGGCGTCGCGGAAGCGTTGAACTCGAACTGGGCTCGACAGCCTCGTCGTCGCGTATGACAGTCATGTCGACTTCCCCCTCATCAGCGAAATCGGATGGATCCGGTCACGAAATCGGGTGGTGCTCACCGCATTATCGAATGCCGTCCTGGCGCTGCGGGCGACTTTCGATTGGATACCCGATAGTTCAGATCTCGCGGCGTCGCCGGTGGTGTGCTGGGGCTACAGCGACGACAGGGAGGTCAGTGAGATGTCCAGCAAGAACCCGTGGTCGGTACAGGCGATCATCGAGCGCATCGATAGTGAACGGCGACAGGCGCTGGAAGCCACGCGCGCCGAAGTGATCACCGTCGACTTGCGCAGTCGGCGAGTTCCCAGGCCACGGCGGTCGCTGCTCGCCATTCTGCGTAGCGCGTTGTTCGGTTGTGAAACAGCGGTTTTCGGGGGGCGTCATGCGCTGCGATGACGGTGAGGAGATCGAGCTTCAGGTTATTCGCGACGTGCTCGACACCGTGGAAGAGCGCTTGCTGGAATGGGAGCGGCATGGGTGGCGGCTCACCATTCCTCGGTCACTCATCTACGCGACCGTCCTGTACTCCGTCATTGTCAGCGCGCGGGCGGCGCGCATCTTTCCGGCCAGGCTCGACCGGGCCGACATTCTCGACGCCATCTTCGACGGCATCGAACCGTCCGATACCGGCACCGCCGGGCGTCCGGTGGAGGACCTCATCAGAAGGCATACCGTGCACGTGAATTGACCCGGCACTATCTACTCTCCCGACTCGGCATCCACTCGACTATGCGCTCCGCGATCCACGTCGGATCGTCCAGCGGCAGATCGTGGCCAGCCGTCTCGTGTAACCGCAGCGGAGCACCCAAAGCCGTCGCTATACGCCGCGAGCACCGATACGACACCAGACGATCAGCACGGGAGGCCAGCACCAACAGCGGCACCGACACCGTGCGCGGATGGCGAAACCGCAGCGCCGCCAGCATTTGCGCGGCGATACTCCCCCGGCTCGCCCCGAATTCCGCCGCGTACGCCGCCCATTCGCGAGCCAGCGCCTCACGATCCACGCTGGCGCTGTTGCACGCGACACCCAAGATGGCGCGTTCGGCGGCAACCGGATCGCCCAGGCGCGAACCAGCCAGCACAGGCAGACTCTCGAATCTGAAACGTCTGTGCGGCAATGATTGTCCAGAGCTCGTATTGATCACCACGGCCCGCCGGAAATCACCCGGATAACGCGCGCACCAGTCCAGCGCGACCATTCCCCCGAGCGAAATACCGACTATCGACCATTCCCCCGCCGGTGCTCCGAACCGCCCGCGAATATCGTCGGTGATCGCACCGATGGTGCTCGGCGACCGCCGCGTACATTCGGTTCCGAATCCCGGTGCGTCGATACACCGCACCTCACCTCCGACCGCCGCCCGCAGTATCTCCGGAAACCCACCCCAATGTCGTTGCTCCCGACCGAGCCCACGCAACAGCAACCAGTTCATACCGCCAATCCTCGCCCATACCTTCCCATCCCACCTCCCATCCCGCCATTGCACGCGGTACCGTAAGACCACCGATCGCTCTCGACGATGGCCCCGATGCGCCGCCAAGCATCGCTCGAATGAAACTCGTTCTCCCCCTTGGGAAGGCTCTTCCCGTCCGCCGATGACCGCCGCGAGGCTGCGTACCCGCCGCGAACTGCGCGCCCAACGCAGACCCGGCTCGCACAGCTGCTGGAATCACCTGATAGCCGCGCCATTATGGCCGAAACACGGTGTCAACCTCGGCACTCTCCTGCGCACCTGCGACGCAGCCGGAGCCTGCCTGGCCGTCCCGCGCCTGCCCTGGGTCCCCGAAGCCCTCGAACGCGGCAATACCTTGCGCCACCGCCAATGCGTGCATTGGGTCAACGGCCGCGTCGATCGCTGGCTGGACCGGCAACGCGAAACCGGTTCCGCCATTGTGGGAGTGGAACTCACCGACGAATCCATCCGTCTCGCAGACCTTCCCACCGCGCGCCGCCGCACCGTCGTCGTTCTCGGCAATGAGGGCTACGGAATTCCACCCGAGGGACTCGATCGCGTCGATATCGCGGTGGAAATTCCCATGCTCGGCTCCGGCGCGAGCCTCAATGTGGCAGTGGCGGGTTCGCTCGTTCTCTACAAACTCGCGGGCCTCGTCTGAGAGTGAACCGCGAACAATTCTGTTCCCGATACTGTCGCGCAATGGTTTTCGACCATGTCATCGCCACATTTGCGGTGTAACTACATTGTTGCTACATCAGACTGATCAGTATCTTATGTCCGTTTTGTCCTCCTGAAACTGCTGTGGCTCACGGGAATTCGCGAATTTTGTCCGCGCGCCACGGCGTGTTGAATACGCGGCAAACCTTTTGGTTGGTTGTAAGGTCTGTCTCGCTCGCAGCGCTGGTAGCGGATCTTCTACCAGCAGCCGACGCGGTTCTACCGGAAAGCATTGCCCCCTCCCATCATTGCGCGCTGAATGGTCAGCGCCTGCCGAAAGGTGTTATCTGCACATGTGGATTCGTAAGCTCGTTGCTACGTCGTTGCTCGCCATTGCCGCCACCGGCATTTCCACCGCGACCGCCCACGGCGAAACCGCCGTCGCTCAGTTCTCCGGCCCGACCGTGACCGCGAGCGATCAGGGCATGACCATCACCACGGGCGCCTCCGCGGACGGCACCGGCGTCACCGCGCAGTTGGTCGGCGGCAAGTTCGAGGTGACTCCTGACGGCAGCACCATCAACATCACCAGCGCGGACGGCAGCAACGTCCAGAGCGTCCCGACCACAATCGCCAACACCGAGCGCATCGTGCGTCTGAGCGCGCAGGTCAGCGAGGACGGCAGCACCATCACCATGCACCCGACGGCCGAGGAGCGCGTCGCCACGGTGACCGAGGCCCAGGACATCGGCCTGATCGGCGGCACCGCCGGTATGGTCGTCGGCTTCTTCGCGGGCGCGGTCGCGGGCTGCATGGTCGGCCTGGCGGGCCTGATCGTGGGCTGCGTTCCGATGATCTTCGTCGGTGCGATGGCGGGCGCCATCATCGGCGCGGTGGCGGGCGCGATTCTCATCTGATCGCCCCCCTTCTCGCGTGGGCCGTACCGAAAGGTGCGGCCCACGCGGCGTTGTCCAGGCCCCCTGCACATATCTCGATCGATATGTAGCGTGGCCCAAAGGACATCAAGACGAACCATCGCTAGGAGTTGGACGCCTTGGAGGACGTACTACGGCCGTTGATCGTTTTCGGCAGCACCCTCGCCGTGAGCGTCGCGGCGGGACTACTGATCGACCGACTGTTGCGCTACAGCGCCGGTAGGCGACCCGGATCACGACTGCCCGGCTTGCTGCGGCGCACGCAATGGCCACTTCAAGCCCTATTGGCCACGGCGGGTTTGCATTTCGCGTATCCGCTCGCGGAACTGCATCTGGCACAAGACGATGTGATCCGCAATGTGCTCGCCACCATGGCGATCTTCGCCACCGCGTGGCTCGCCATGCGGGTCGCCGACGCACTCGCCGAGAACACCCTGGACCAATACGCCGCCCGCTCCGCCGATATCGCCCGCGTGCGACGACTGCACACCCAGCTCGGCATGGTCAGGCGCGTGGTCACCACGGTGCTCGTGGTGACGACCGCGGCGGTGGCCATGCTGGTGCTGTTCCCCGGGCTGCGCACACTCGGCACCTCACTGCTGGCCTCCGCGGGTGTGATCGGCATCATCGCGGGCGTGGCCGCGCAGTCGACGCTGGGCAATCTCGTTGCCGGACTGCAGATCGCGTTCGGCGATTCGGTGAAGATCGGCGACACCGTGGTGGTCGAGGGCGAATGGGGCACCGTCGAGGAGATCACCCTCGCCTTCCTCACCGTCCGCATCTGGGACGACCGCCGCCTCACCATGCCGGTGTCGTACTTCAACAGCAAGCCCTACGAGAACTGGTCCAAGGGCGGACCGCAGATCACCGGCACGGTGTTCCTGCACCTGGACCACAGCACACCCGTGGCCGCCATGCGCGAACACCTCTACGACTACCTGTGCGGCCGCGAGGACTGGGACCGGCGCGACTGGAATCCGCTGGTCACCGACAGCACGCCCACCAGCATCGTGGTGCGCGCCTCCATGTCGGCGCGCAATGCCGACGATGTGTGGACACTGCGCTGCGCGGTGCGCGAGGAGCTGCTCGCCTGGCTCAGCCGCAACCACCCCTACGCGCTGCCGAAGATTCCGACGGCCATGGTCGCGAACGCGCCGTCGATGGCGCAGTAGCGGGCAGGGCGGTAGCAGGCAGCGCGGTAACAGGCAGGGCGCGGTAACGGGCGGTGCGGCAACGGGTCTCGGTCAGTACCGGGCGCGCAACCGCTCCACCGCATCGGTCAGATGCTCGACGAGCAGCGCGCGCACCCGCGCGGGCGGCCCCTCGGCGATGGCGTCGCGCAACTCCACGTGCTCGCGCGCCTGCTCGCGCACATCCGGGTAGGTGGTCTCCAAAGCGCCCAGGCACATACGGGTTTCGATGAGCAGCGTGCGCGCGGCGCGCACCAGCCGAGGGCTGCCAGCGCTGTCCACCAACGCTTCGTGGAAAGCCTGGTCGGCATCCGAAACCCCGCTGGCGTCACCGGCTTCGGCGCACGCCGACATCGCGGTGACACTGGGTTCCAGTGCCCGATAGGCGATGTCGCGGCGGCCGTCGAGCACCAGCTCCAGCGCACCGCACTCCAGCGCAGTGCGCGCGCGGTAGATATCGACCACATCCTCGAGGGTGAGCTCGATGACGAAGATCCCGCGATGCCGAATGCTGTGCAGCAGCCCCTCGGAGACCAAGCGCTGCATGGCCTCTCGCACCGGTCCCCGCGACACGTCGAACTGCGCGGAGAGATCGGCCTCGACCAGCTGCGAACCCGGCGCGAGCGCACCGCGCACAATCGCCTCGCGCAGCCGATCGGCGATCACTTCCGCCGTCGACTGCCGGTTGACCGGTTCGAAGTCAAGCACTGACATGAATACGCCTATCCGAGAACAATGTGCCCAGTTCGGGGACCGGTGGACCGGGCGGACCACCGACCAGCCGCAGGCCCTCCCAGATGGTGACCTGATTGGCGGTCAACACCGGTTTGCCCAGCGCCGCTTCCAATTCCGGCAACACCCCCACGGTGTGCATGGCGGTATCGGGAATCAGCAACGCCTGCGCGTCGGGCCGGTCGTTGTCCACGGCCAGCCGCCGCACCTGCGCGGGAGCGAGCGTACCGACCTCCGCGGCGGTGTCGATACCCGCGCTCGTCATGGACACCACCCGGATGCCGTGCGCGGCCAGAAACTCCACGAACAGCGCCGCCACATCGTCGGGATAGCTCGCCGCGACCGCCACCGTCTCCAGCCCCAGGGCCCGCGCCGCGTGCACGAACGCGAAACTCGTGCTCGACGCGGGCACCCCGGCCACCTCGGCGAGTTCGCGCACCTGCTCGCGTGCCCCCTCCGGCCCGTAGACGAAACTGCCGGAGGTACACGCCCAGACGATCGCGGCAGGCTCGTGCACCGCCAGCAGTTCTACGCCCTCGCGCAATTTCGCCGGACTGCCCAGTTCGAGCAGTTCGGGCACCGCGTGCAGATCGGTGCCGTATATATGGGCGACGCGCAGGTCCGCGCCCACGCTCGCGGCGGCGCGCGGATAGTCGTCCTCGGCGGCGTGGTCGGGGTAGATGAACCCGATGGTCGGTGTGGTCATTGGCCCTCCTAGAACACGTCCTGTAGCCAGCGGCCGGGCCCCATCATGGGCAACTTCATGCGGCCCAGGCACGCCCACATGGTGAGTTGGTTGGCGGTGAGCACCGGTTTGCCCAGGGCCCGTTCGAGCGGTTCGACCAGGTCGTAGGTCGGCAGATTGGTACAGCTGACGAAAATCGCCTGGGAGTCCGGGTCGTCGGCGTTCATGATCCGTTCGGCGACCGTGCGGTAGCTGACCTTCCAGATACCGCCGCCCAGACCGAGATGATCGGAGCGCACCGTCTCGCACCCCGCCTCGGCCAGGAAATCGTGCAACTTCCCGGTGAGTATCTCGTCGTAGGGCGTGATGACGGAGATCCGGGTCAGATCCAGCGCGCGAATCGCCTCCAGCAGCGCCCCGGAGGTGGTCACCGCGTCGCGCGCACCCGCCGCGCAGATGATGTCGCGCAGCGACGACTCGTGCGCCATACCCTGAATGAAACTGCCGGAGGTACACAGATAGGCGATGACCTCCGGGTCCACGTGCAGCACATCGCGCGTCGCCGCGGTGAGGTGCAATGGATTGGAGACCAGCTCCGCCATGGCCACCGAGACCGGCACCGGTTCGTACGGTGTCCGCGCCAGGTGCAGACTCACTTCGAGTGGCACCCAGCGCCACAGTTCACGTTCGAGTGCGAGGTCGAAGGGGGCGATGATGCCGATTCCCCGTTGTGCCACAGGACCATCGATGTCGGGAAACACCAGTTCCACGAGGTCCCCTCTCGCGTTCAGCCAGGCCATCACCGCAATATCGTAAGATTGTTGACAATAATACGATGCCTTTTTACTCTGTCAATGTGAACGAGGGCCCAATACTCACCGTCCTTCACGATGGCAATCGGCCCGATGCGCAGCTCATGCGACCCATCCACACGCGAGCCACGGTTCGCTACACGGAGGCGGCGGATCTCGCCGACGCGCTGCGCGGTGCCGACGCGCTGTTCGTGTACGACTTCCTCAGCACCGCCGTACCCGGCGCGTGGCATGCCGCGGACCGGTTGCGCTGGCTGCACATCGCCGCGACCGGCGTCGACACTGTCATGTTCGACGCGCTGCGCGAGAGCCCGGTGACCGTCACCAATACGCGCGGTGTCTTCGACTCCGCCATCGCGGAGTACGTGCTGGCGCAGATCCTCGCCTTCGCCAAGGACCTGCCGGAATCACTGCGGCTGCAACAGCGCCACACCTGGCGACATCGCGAATCCGAACGCATCGCGGGGGCCACGGTGCTGGTGGTCGGCACCGGACCCATCGGGCGCGCCATCGCGCGACTGCTGCGGGCGGTGGGGATGACCGTGCGCGGTCTCGGCCGCCGCGCCCGGGAAGAGGATCCGGATTTCGGCACGGTCGGCACCGACCTGCTCGCCGAATTGCCCGCGGCCGACTATGTCGTGGCCATCGCGCCGCTGACGGAATCGACCAGGGGAATGTTCGACACGCGGGCGTTCGCCGCCATGAAGCCACATGCTCGTTTCGTCAATGTCGGTCGTGGGGAACTAGTAGTGACAGACGATCTCGTCGATGCCCTGCGCACCGGCACCATCGCGGGGGCCGCACTCGATGTCGTCGATCCCGAGCCGCTGCCCGCCGGTCATCTGCTGTGGGATCTGCCCAATGTCCAACTCACACCCCACAATTCCGGAGATTTCGTGGGCTGGCGACGCGATATCGTCACCGCCTTCGCCGAGAACTTCGAACGGTGGATCGACGGTCGACCGCTGGAGAACGTGGTCGACAAAAAGCTGGGCTACGTGCCCAGCTGAAGGGAGTCACATGGCGCACCCCGATATCGACATCCCGACCGAGCCCGCGGCGATGTCGGCCGTGGAGCTGGTCACTGCGTACTCCGCCGGTGCGTTGTCACCGGTGGAGGCGACACAGGCGGTACTCGACGCGATCGGCGAACGCGACGAGCCGTTGAATGCCTTCTGTCTGGTGGATCCGGAGCGAGCGCTGGTGCAGGCCAAGGAATCCGAGGCCCGCTGGCACTCCGGCCACGTCCAGGGACTGCTGGACGGCGTACCGATCTCCATCAAGGATGTCTTCCTCACCGAGGGCTGGCCCACCCGGCGCGGCTCCACCTGCATCGAGGCCGATGTGCCCTGGCCGCTGGACAGTCCGGTGGTGGCGCGGCTGCGCGAGGACGGCATGGTGTTCCTGGGCAAGACCACCACGCCGGAGCTGGCGTGGAAGGCGGTCACCGACAGTCCGCTCACCGGGGTGACCCGCAATCCGGTCGATCCGTCGAAGACCTCGGGCGGCTCGTCGGGTGGTAGCGCGGCGGCGGTGGCGGCGGGGATGGGGCCACTGTCGGTGGGCACCGATGGCGGTGGGAGCGTGCGCATTCCGGCCTCGTTCTGCGGAATCGTGGGCTTCAAGCCGACGTGGGGGCGGATTCCGCTGTACCCGGCCAGCCCGTTCGGGCCGCTGGCGCACGCGGGGCCGATGACGCGCACGGTCGAGGACGCCGCGCTGCTCATGGACATTCTGTCGCTGCCCGATCCGCGCGATCCGGGTGCGCTCGCACCGACCGTGACGACCTTCCGGGGGCAGCTGCACCGCGATGTGCGCGGGCTGACGGTCGCCTACTCCGCCGATCTCGGCTTCGCCGACGTGGATTCGGAGGTCGCCGCGGTCGTGGAGGCGGCCGTGCGCCGCTTGGACGAGGCCGGTCTGCGCGTGGTCGCCGCCGATCCCGGGTTCGCCGAACCGCTGGAGGCGTTCGAGCGGCTGTGGGCGGCGGGTGCGGCCACCATGCTCTCGAAGTTCCCCGAGGGCAGCCGCGAGCGGGTGGATCCCGCCCTGGGCAAGGTGTGGGATCACGGCGAAAGCCTCAGTGCCGTGGACTATGTCGACGCGCGCGGCGTCGCCGCCGAGGTGGGCATCGTCATGGGGGCGTTCCACACCGCCTACGACGCTCTCATCACGCCGACCATGCCCATCACCGCCTTCGAGGCGGGCCACGACGTGCCGCCCGGCAGCGGCCTGCGCAGTTGGCCGCAGTGGACGCCGTTCACCTACCCGTTCAACCTGACCCAACAGCCCGCCATCAGCATCCCCGCCGGAACCACCGCCGACGGTATGCCCGTCGGCCTTCAGATCGTCGGGCCGCGCCACTCCGACGACATGGTCCTGGCCTTGGCGCGCTACGCGGAGCAGATTCTCGGATCCTGAACGGGCACAACGATATCGGGCCTCCCGGGAAGCGTTCCCGGGAGGCCCGACCGTCTGTCGCCGACGCTAGTCCGCGCGAGCGAAGGCGAGGGTTTCGCCTTCGACTCCGCGCAGCCACAGGGCATTACACGCCTGCGCCATCTCGGCGAGGCCCTCCTCGATGGTGGCGAAGACATTGCCGGGAATCCAGCCTTGGTCGCCATTGATCAGCAGGTTGTTGCGGCCGTAGAACAGGGCCAGATCGGTGGCTCCCTGCGCGTGGTGGGCGGCGGAGCCGGGTTCGTAGCCGTAGGCGGGGTTGCCGATCTCCCAGGGTTCGAAGTCGAAGAGGCAGACATCGCCGGGAATCGGTGTGACCGTGGGGTTCTCGCGGTGCGGGGCGGCGGTGATCCGGGGTAGGAGGGTGTAGACCTCGTTGCGGGCGTACTTGGCGTGGAAGGCGTCACCCTCCTGGGGTAGCGCGTCCCAGACCGCCGCGCAGGTGAGCGGGGCCTGCTCGTCGAGCAGGCGGGCGCGGCAGGTCACCCCGGCCTTGGTGAGGGTGATGCTGAGGTAGCGGGGCATGGGAAGTCCTCTCACAGTTCGTCGAGTACGGCCGACCACAGGTCGAGGGCCTCGTCGACCTGTTCGGCGGTGACGATCAGGGGCGGGATCATGCGGACCACATTGTTGTGCGCACCGCAGGTGAGCAGCACCAGTCCGCGCTCGACGGCGAGCCGCTGCGCCGCACCGGCGGTCGCGGTATCGGGTTCGCCTGTGGCGGTGGTGAATTCCGCGCCCACCATCAGACCCAGCCCGCGCACATCGCCGATCGCCTTGGTGGCGCGCTCGCGCATACCGGTGAGCAACTGCGCGCCGCGCGCGGCGGCATTGGCCACCAGCCCTTCGGATTCGATCACATCGAGGGTGGCCACGGCCGCCGCGCACGCCACCGCGTTACCGCCGTAGGTGCCGCCCTGCGAACCCGGCCACGCCCGCGCCATGAGCTCGGCGGAGGCGGCGATACCCGAGAGCGGGAAGCCGCTGGCCAACCCCTTGGCAATGGTGATCACATCGGGCCGCACGCCGAAGTGCTGGTGGCCGAAGAACTTTCCGGTGCGCCCGAACCCGGTCTGGATCTCGTCGATCACGAGCAGAATGCCGTGCTCGTCGGCGCGCTCGCGCAGGCCCTGGAAGAACCGGGTGTTGCCGGGGATGTAACCGCCCTCCCCCAGCACAGGTTCGACGATGAACGCCGCCGTCTCGCGCGGCGAACTCAGGGTGGCGAAGAGGTAATCCAGTTCGCGCAGTGCGAAATCCGTGGCCTCGTCCTCGGACCAGCCGTACCGGTAGGCCGTCGGGAAGGGCGCGACGTGCACCCCGCCCATGAGCGGGCTGAAACCCGCGGAGAACCGGGTGCCGGAGGTGGTCATGGTGGCGGCCGCCACCGTGCGGCCGTGGAATCCGCCATGGAAGACAACGACATTGGGCCGCCCGGTGGCCTGGCGCACCAACCGCAGCGACGCCTCCACCGCCTCACTGCCGGAGTTCGCGAAGAACACCGCGTCCAGACCCGAGGGCAGCACCGCGCCCAGGCGCTCGGTGAGTTCCAGCAGCGGCCGGTGCATGACGGTCGTGTACTGGCCGTGGATGAGGCTGCCGATCTGGGCGCGGGCCGCCTCCACCACGCGGGGGTGGCAGTGCCCGGTGCTGGTGACGCCGATACCGGCGGTGAAGTCCAGGTAGCGACGGCCATCGGTGTCGTAGAGGTAGCACCCGGAGCCGTGGTCGACGGTGACTGGGGTGGCCTGTTTGAGGACGGGGGAAAGCTCGGTCATCGGGAGCCGCCTCTCGGAGAGCGGGCCGCAAGCCGCGGAGCGCGGCGTTGCCGCGGAGATCGTCGGATGTCGGGTGGATCGTCGGGGTGAAGCCCTACCCATGATTGTCTATTGTCGGATTGTTGACAATAGACATAACATGTCGGGCAGTGGCGCGGCAATGGCCCGAACGCGCCCGGAGCGGAGGGAGTGGCCATCCATGCTGACCGAGACCGACACCGTGCCGACCGATCCCGAGACCGTGGACAGCGCACAACGCGAAGCCATCGACTCCGTACCCAAGGGGCTCTTCATCGGCGGGACCTGGCGCGACACCGCCGGGGCGCTCCCCGTCACGGACCCGGCGACCGGGCGACTGCTGTGCGAGGTCGCCGACGCCACGCCCGAGGACGGGCTCGACGCCCTGACGGCGGCCACCGCGGCACAAGCGGAGTGGGCGCGCACCCCCGCCCGCGAGCGCAGCGACATCCTGATGCGCGCCCATCGACTACTCCTCACCGATGTCGAGCGGTTGGCGCTCGTCATGACCCTGGAGATGGGCAAGCCCCTCGCCGAGGCGCGCGGCGAGGTGGCCTACGCGGCCGAATTCCTGCGCTGGTTCGCCGAGGAGGCGGTGCGCCTGGACGGCGGCTACATGCCCTCCCCCACCGGCGGCTCCCGCTTCCTGGTCACCCGCCAACCGGTGGGCCCGAGCCTGCTCATCACCCCGTGGAATTTCCCGATGGCCATGGGCGCGCGCAAGATCGGCCCCGCGCTGGCGGCGGGGTGCACCTGCGTCGTCAAGCCCGCTGAACAGACACCGCTGTCCATGCTGGCGCTGGCGGCCGTACTGCACGGGGCGGGCGTACCCGCCGGTGTCGTCAATGTCGTGACCACGGCCGATCCGGGCGCGGTGATGACGCCGCTGATTCTCGACGAGCGCTCCCGCAAGCTCTCCTTCACCGGCTCCACCGCCGTGGGCAAGCACCTGCTGGAACTGTGCGCGCGCACCGTCATGCGCACCTCCATGGAACTCGGCGGCAACGCGCCGTTCCTGGTCTTCGACGACGCCGATCTGGACGCGGCCGTCGACGGCGCGATGGCCGCCAAGATGCGCAATATCGGGCAGGCGTGCACCGCCGCCAATCGAATCCTGGTGCAGCGCGGTGTCGCCGAGGAGTTCGCGCGCAAGCTCACCGCGCGCATGGCCGCCCTGCCGATGGGGCCGGGTACCGAACCGGGTGCGGTGGTGGGGCCGCTCATCGATGCCGACGCGGTGGCGAAGGTGACCGAACTCGTCGCCGACGCCCGCGCTCGCGGGGCCACCGCGCTGCTGGGCGGCGACCCGGTCGACGGCCCCGGAAACTTCTATCCCGCAACGGTTCTCGCGGATGTGCCGGACGAGGCCGCGCTGTGTCACACCGAGATCTTCGGCCCGGTGGCCGCGCTGGCGGCCTTCGATACCGAGGCCGAGGCGGTGGCCCGGGCCAACGACACCCCGTACGGTCTGGTGGCGTACGTCTACACCGAGAATCTCCGGCGCGGCCTGCGCGTGTGCGAGGCGCTCGAGACCGGCATGGTCGGCCTCAACCAAGGCGTGGTGTCCAATCCGGCGGCCCCGTTCGGCGGGGTCAAGGAATCCGGGCTCGGCCGCGAGGGCGGGCTGACGGGTATCGACGAATTCCTGGAAACCAAATACATCGGAGTGCAGCTGTGAACCAGTACCGCATCGCCACCATCCCCGGCGACGGCATCGGCGTCGACGTGACCGTCGAGGCCGTCAAGGTGCTCGACGCCGTGCTGCCCGGGCTGTCCTGGACCGAATTCGACTGGTCCTGTGAGCAATACCTGCGCACCGGGGCCATGATGCCGCCCGACGGCCCCGAACAGCTGGCCGGATTCGACGCCATCCTGTTGGGCGCGGTCGGGTTTCCCGGTGTGCCGGACCATATTTCGCTGTGGGGGCTGCTGATTCCGTTGCGCCGCGCCTTCGGCCAGTACGTGAATCTGCGGCCGGTGCGCCTGCTGCCCGGCACCGAATCGGCGCTGCGCGACCGCACGGCCGCCGACCTCGACATTCTGATCGTCCGGGAGAACTCCGAGGGCGAGTACTCCGAGATCGGCGGCATCCACAATCCCGGCCGCCCAGAGGAATTCGTGCTCCAGGAGTCGGTCTTCACCCGCGTCGGATGCGAGCGCATCATTCGCTACGCCTTCGACCGGGCCGCCGAGCGGTCCGGCAAGCTGTGCTCGGCCACCAAATCGAACGGCCTCATTCATTCGATGCCGTACTGGGACAGCGTCTTCGAGCGCATTGCCGCCGAGTATCCCCAGGTCGAGACCCGACAGATGCATGTCGACGCCTTGGCCGCGGAGATCGTGCTGCACCCCGACCGCCTCGACGTCATCGTGGGCTCGAATCTGTTCGGCGACATACTCTCCGACCTCGCCGCCGCGGTCACCGGTGGTTTGGGGCTGGCGCCCTCGGGCAATATCAACCCGCACCGCGACGCTCCCTCCATGTTCGAGGCGGTGCACGGCAGCGCGCCCGATATCGCCGGACAGGGCATCGCCAATCCCGTCGCCCAAATCCTTGCTGGCGCAATGCTGCTCGAGCAGTTGGGCGAACGCGATGCCGCCCGCGCGGTCGACACCGCGGTGCGCGAGATCCTGGCGGCGGGCAAATTCCACACCCCCGACCTCGGCGGCCAAGCCACCACCGCCGAACTCGGCGACGCCATCGCCGAACGCGCGGCCGAACTCGCGCGCTGAGCCGACCGCCGCCGCGGGATTAGAGTGGGGAGATGTACCCGCTGGCGGCGCAGCGCGAGTTCTCCGCGTACGGGCTCTCGCACACGATCGTGCTGGGCGTGTTCGTGGTCGGCGCGGTGGCCGTCGTGTGGTTCGGACGCGAATATCGCGATGCGCCGGTCGCCTGGTGGTTCAGTCGGGTGTTCGGCGCGCTGACCCTCGCGGTGTACCTGCTGATCTATGTGTATCTGGCCATTCCACCGGCCGTCGAGCGGTCGGTGCCGTTGCGGCTGACCGATCTCGCGACCCTGGTCGCGGCGTACGCGCTGTGGTCGCATCGGCGGTGGGCCTACGCGTTGACCTACTACTGGTGCCTCACCCTGAGCACGCAGGCGCTCATCTCACCGGCGCTGGAGAGTCCTGACTTTCCGCACCACGAATTCCTGGCGTTCTGGGCGATTCATCTGGCGGTGGTGTGGGCGGCGATCTATCTGACCTGGGGCCTCGGCATGCGTCCGGACTGGGGTAGTTATCGGATCGCGGTGGCCGCCACGGTGGTGTGGGTCGCGATCACCTATGTCTTCAATACCCTCGCCGACACCAATTACGGATTCGTCAACGGGAAACCCACCACCCCGTCGCTGCTGGATGTGCTCGGGCCGTGGCCCTGGTATCTGGCCTCCGTCACCGCGCTGCTGCTCGTGGTGTGGGCGTTGATGACCTGGCCGTGGACCCGCCGGGAGGCCTCCGGCGGCTGAAACCGCCCCGATTACGGTGTAAGACTGGATTGATGGCCGGTGCATTCGCGCAAAAGTCTTCCCGGACAGTCGTTCCCGACGTGCCGCCGCGTTCCCGGCCGTTCCTGCGCTTGGCCGCGCGCTCGGGATATCTGTGCGCGCTGACGGGCGCGATTCTGGCCGGATGGCTGCCCGCCGGTCGGCTCATCGAGGCGGCCTGCATTCTGACCGGCGTCTTCGCCTTCACCATCGAACGGCCGTGGCGCACCCAGGCGCGCATCGCCATCGACTGGCTGCCGCTCATCGGCGCACTGCTGATCTACGACTACACGCGCGGATTCGCCGACTCGCTCGGCATGCCGGTGCGGGTCGGCGAACTCGTCTCGGTGGAGAGTTGGCTGTTCGGCGGCACGGTGCCGACGGTCTGGCTGCAAGAGCACCTCGCCGCCGGTGGACAACCGTGGTGGACGCCGGTCATCGGCGTCGTCTACACCACGCACTTCATCGTGCCGTGGGCGGTGGCGGCCATCTTCTACGTGTACTCGCGACCGCTGTGGGTGCACTACATGCGCCGCATTCTGTTGCTGTCCTATCTGGCGTTGGTGACCTATGTGCTGATACCGGCCGCCCCGCCGTGGTACGCGGCCCGCGAGGGCGCGATCGACGAGGACGTGCGCCGCATCTCCGGCTTCGGCCTCGGCGTGGTGCCCTCCGATGTGAGCGCGAAATGGCTGGAGGAACAAGGCAATCCGGTGGCAGCCCTGCCCTCGCTGCACACCGCCTTCGCCGTCCTGGTGGCCGTGACGCTGTGGCCGCTGCTGACGCGGTGGTGGCAGCGCGTACCGCTGGCCCTGCTCCCGGCGGCCATGGCCTTCACCCTGGTCTACGGCGGCGAACACTATGTCGTCGACGTCCTGCTCGGGTTCGGCTACGTCGGGCTCACCGAACTGCTGGCCCGCGCGTGGGAACGCCGCCAACAACCCGACGAACCGGCCTTGATATGAATGCCGGGTGGCTCGACACGTCTATCTGTGCCCCCTGCGCTGGTCCGATATGGACGCCGACGGGCATATGCACAATGCGGCGCACCTGCGCTACCTGGAGGAATCGCGAATCGACCTGTTCTGGTCGCGGGAGTTCGGCGGGCCGCTGGTGGTGGCGCAGATGGATATCGACTACCGCGCGCCACTGAAGTATCGGAAGCAGCCGGTGCGGGTGGAGACCTGGGTGACCAAGGTCGGCGGCTCGTCCTTCGCCCTGCAACAGGAGATCCGCGACGAGGACGTCCTGTACTCCACCGCCACCTGCACCATGGTCGCCTTCGATCGCGACACCCAGCGCTCGCGCCGCATGAGCGAGGCCGACCGCGCCATGCTGGAGGAGTTGAGCGCCTGATGCACACCTACGACATCCAATTGCGCCGCACCGATATGGACGCGCTCGAACACCTCAACAACGTGGTGTACGCCCAATACCTCGACGAGGCCCGCGCCGACCTGCTCGCCCGGCACGAATCCGCCGACGCCCCATGGCGAGTCGTGGTCGCGAACCAACGCCTCACCTTCCGCATGCCGCTGGTCTTCCGCCCGGAGCCGGTCACCGTGACCTCGACCGTCGAGCGCATCGGCACCACCTCGTTCACCTTGGTGCACGAGGTGCGCGACGACGAATCGCTATATTTGTCGGCCACTTCCACACTGGTGGCGATCCAGGCGAGCACTCCCCGCGCCCTCACCGCCGCCGAGCGCGCATACCTGACGACCTTGATGGCCGCCTGAGATCCACTGCCTCAGTGGAGTTCGATGCGACCGCACCCTCGGCAGATGGCGCAATCGTGCGGGCGCGACCGTTCCCAGCCGCGATCCCGTGGCGAAGGGCGGTAACAGTGCTGGCAGCCAGGCGTTCGGCCGCAACACTCGCGCCCGCTCGCGATCGCCGGATACAGCGCCTGCAAACCGACCGCGCGCGGTAGCGCGGCTATTCCGCCACGGAGAGCACCGGCAGCGGTTACCTCGTCAAGGCTTGCCGAGGAGGTGGCTGCCCGCCGCGAGTCGGCTGCGGGCGGTGAAGAATTCGGTGAAGCCGGTCAGGAATTCTTCTTCGGTGAGTGTGCCGTCGCCGTCGCCGTCGAGTTGGCGGAAGCCGTGCCAGAGTTCGGCGGGGTGAATGCGGGAGCCGAAAACTGCGCGGTACTCATCGATTTCGAGAGTGCCGCTGCCGTCGGCGTCGGCGGCCCGGAATACCGCGCGCATGGCCTCGTGCAGGCCCTTGTCGAGGTAGGACGGGTCGTTGTCGCAGCCGTCGATGGTGGCGGCGACGAATTCGGCGCAGCTGATCCTGCCATCGCCGTCGGCGTCCATGGACGCGGCCATATGGTGCCACCAGCGGGTGAACGCCGCGCGCACCTGTGCTTCGCGCTCCTCGGAGAGCTCGAGTTGCCAGCAGACATTGTGGGCCATGGCCTGCAGGTCGTGATCGTCGATGAAGCCGTCGCCGGTTTGATCGAGTACCTGCTGAAAGAATTGTGACAGCTTGGGTTTTCGCGCATCCCGCTGCCGCAGCAGCAGGGCGCGCAACCCGGTGCCGTGTTCGTCCGGCCGTACCGGTTCGAGCGTGCGCGAAGTCGGGGCGGGCTGGTAGCGGTAGCGGGCGGGGAGACGGGCCATGGTGGCACCGAGTACGCGATGGGTGAACAGCGACGCGAGGACGTGGCGTCGGGTGCGCGCAATGCCGAACTTCTCACGAAAGGCGGGCGGCAGATCGGCGATGGTCGTCGCGGTGACGAATCGGGCCACCAGCGCGCGCACGGGTATCCACGCCGGACCCAGCAGACGCAGCCGAGTCGGCACGGGTGCTTCATGGAGCATCCGATACAGCATGTGCCGCATCGGCTCGCTGTCCTCCAACTGCTGCGCGATGACCGTGTCGTAGTAGGCGGGCACATCCGCGGCGGTGGCGGGTAAGACCTCCTCCGGGAGTTCGAAAGCCGCTGCCATAGCGCGGAATTCGGTGTACATCCGATCCTGCTCGGCAGCCGTCATCGGATCGCCGCCCAACGCGCGCATGGTCACGGCGGATTCATAGAGCGTCACCAACACCCACGCACGGGTGGCCGGGTCGAGCGCGGAGTACGGCTCGCCCTTGGCATCGACTCCGGAGATACGCTTGTGCGAACGGTTCAGTCGAGCGATCTCGCGCCGCAGCGTCTCCGGATCCGACCAGGCCAGCCGCGCGGTGCTCGACATGGTGTGCTCGATGCGCCGCCACGGATGCGCCCGAAACGTCGAATGCTGCGCCACCCCGACGGCGACCACCGGATGTGCGCACTGCAATACCAGCGCCCGCCAGGCGAGCAGTCCGTACCGCCACTCACGCAGATGCGACCCGAACAACGTGTCGCCGTGCTGACCGATGCTGTCCACAGCCCCTCCTCGATCGTCGTCCACGCCAATCGACCTGATGAGCAATTATTTTGGGCCTCACCGGCCACCCATGTGGGTGAACAGCAATATTCGGGCGAATTTCCCCGAAAAGAGTTATCCGAGCTCTGCGCGCCGGACCGCTCGCACAATCTGACACAAGGGCGTTTGGCAAACAGTCGGCAGTCCGCTCTCGACGGCGAAGGAGACCCGAGCACAATGCCGACGGCGTGGCCGCTCAGTCCGGGAGCTGCCGCACGAGGATCGAAATAGGTTGGCGCACAGGGCGGCCGTGGCCGGGGACCAGGATGGTGGCCGCGTGGGCCGCGAGGGCGTGCGCCGAGGCGCGAGCACCCGGCAGGTCGTGGTGGAAGACGTCCGGGAGGTGTTGGGGGCCGTCGTCACGGAGCAGGCGGTGACCGGTGACCAGGGCGTCGCCGCTGAAGAGGACGCCCTCCGACGGCATCAGGTAGGCGGTATGGCCCACGGTGTGGCCGGGGGTGGCGATGGCTTTGAAACCGCCTGGCAGCGCGAGCAATTCGGCCTCGGTGGGGGCGGTGGCGGTGGGGAGCTTGGTGGCGAGGCCACCGGCCAGGGGGCGCACCGCCCGCAGGGTCTGCCACACCCAGACGGGGCCGCCGGGGCGCGTCAGTTGCGCGGCGACCTCGAGCGGGGTGATCTGCTGCTGGAATTCGCGACGGGCGTGCGGGACCTCGTCCGCGCCCATGTAGACGGGCATACCGACCTTCTCGACCAGGGGCGGGACACCGCCGATGTGGTCGAGGTGGGCGTGGGTCACCAGCACGGCCGCGATATCGGCGAGGTCGTGGCCGATGGCGCGCACCGAGGCCTGCACATCGTCGGCGTCGGCCGGGTATCCGGCATCGATCACCGTGACCCCGGAGCCGTCGCTCACCAAGGCCCAGTTCACATTGGTTCCGGTCACCACGTGAACAGAGTCGGATACCTGCTCGATGCGCATAGTCGAATCCCGTTCCCTCGCCGTCGGTACTCCGACCATAGAACTCAGGGAGCGAGCCAGCCATCCAGATCGGGGACATCGGTGCGCGCCACGCCGGTGAAGCGCGGCTCCCGCTTCTCCAGAAACGACGAAATCCCCTCCGCCAGATCGGGACTCGTGGCGGCGTGCGGAATGGTCTTGCGGTCGAGCGCGAAGGCGGCTTCGGGGTCGCCGTGCGCGGCCATGGCCGTCAGCGCCCGGCGAATGACCGCCGCCGACGTCGGCGCGATATGCACGGACAGCTCCCGCGCCAGCGCGTAGGCGGCGGGCAACAGCTCGTCCGGCGCGTGCAGGCTGGTCACCAACCCGGCCGCCAGGGCTTCGCTGGCGTCGAAGACCCGACCGGTGAGCATCCACTCCTTCGCCTTGGCCAGACCCACCAATTGCGGCAGGAACCAGGTCGAGCCGCCCTCCGGAAAAAGGCCCCGACGCGCGAACACGAAGCCGAACCGGGCCCCTTCGCTGGCCAACCGGAAGTCCGCGGCGAGCGTCATGGAGATGCCGACGCCCACCGCCGCGCCCTGGATCGCCACGATCACCGGCTTGTTGGAATTCACCATGGGCCGCGCCACCCGCGTGGCGGGCTCGTCCCACTCCGGATCGCTCGGATCACCGATCGAGTTCTCCGCGAAATCCATTCCCACACAGAAGTACTCGCCCGCCGCCGTCAACACGACCACCCGCACCGCGTCATCACGGTCGGCCGCGGTCAGCGCATGCCCCAGCTCATCGGCCATGGCGAGGGTGAAGCCATTGCGGGCGTGCGGCCGGTTGAGCGTAATCGTCGCGATCGCGTCCGCGACCGCGTAGGTGATCGTCGAATAAGTCATCGCTTCCCGCATCCTCGAGTCAATGGAAACCGAAGCCTCTCAGGGCTTCACGGTGGGGTCAACCAATCCCGATACGCGGCCCGTTGCTGGGGTATTGCTCGCGTATGGGACATATCAGGCGCTGGGGAGCCGTCTACCTGCTGATCCTGCTGTTCGTGGGTTCGTGGGTAGGGCAGTTCGTCACCCAGCTGATCGACTACAGCAACACACAGCGGGCCCACGGGCAATCGTTCGCGTGGAACGACTACTGGATCGACTTCTTCGCGAGCACCTTCGAGAACTGGCAGAGCGAGTGGTTGCAGCTCATCTTCCAGGCCATCCTGCTGCTCGGCGCGAAACACTGGATATTCCGCGCCGACGCGCAGGATCTCGAGCGCATCGAGGCCAAGGTCGACGAGGTGCGCGAGGCCGTGGTGCCGCCCCGGCTGCGGAAGGAGCCGCCGGGGCAGCCGCATTGACCTCAGGACCCGCTGGTGACCGACACGATGGGCAGGCGCAGCGCACCCGGCGCGGCGGCGGGTACCACCGCGGCCCGCGGCGCCACCGGGGTGACGCGGCGGTAGGGCGCACCGAGTGCGGGACGGTGATCGGCCTCGCCCTTGTTCGGCCACAGGGCGCAGGCGCGTTCGGCCATGGCGGTGATGGTGAGCGACGGGTTCACACCCAGGTTGGCCGAGACCGCGGAGCCGTCGATGACGTGCAGGCCCGGGTAGTTGTGAATGCGGTGGTAGGGGTCGATGACACCCTCGGCGGCGCTGTCTCCCATGCGGCAGCCGCCGACGTAGTGCGCGGTGGAGGGGATGTCGAAGACGTCCATGACCATGCCGAGGGCGTCGCCGTCGAGCTTCTCGGCGTAGAGGCGATTCGCCTTGTGCCCGATGGGAATCCAGGTCGGATTGGGTTCGCCCTCACCCTGCCGGGTGGAGAGGCGATAGCCGAACAGCCCCTTCTTCCCGAAGGAGGTGAGCGAATTGTCCAGCGACTGCATGACCAGCAGGATCACCGAACGCTCGGAGGCGCGGCGGCTGTTCTGCGAGCGCAGGAAGACCAGCGGATGGCGCAGCACCAGCAGCAGGAACCGCAGGAAGCGCAGCGGGCCGCCGTCGATCATCGGCACGGTCAACGGGAACAGCATGTTCTGTCCCTTGCCGTAGTGGCAGACCTCGATGTGCGTATTCGGCTCCGGATGGATGGAGGAGGTGATGGCCACGCCCTGCGCGAAGTCGGTGCGGCTGCGGCTCGTCGAGGTGAGCACCGCCTCGGAGTTGGTGCGGGTGAGCTCGCCGAGGCGGGGCGAGAGCTCGGGCAGGCGGCCGGTGTCGCGGAGCTTGTGCAGCAGCTGATGGGTGCCGCGCGCGGCGGCCGAGAACACCACCTGTTCGGCGGTGATCTCGCGAGTCTGCTTGCGCAGCAGGCGACCCGAGCGCTGCGTCGTCACCGTGTAGCCGCCGCCCGGCAACGGTCGCACATCGGTGACCGTGGTGAGCGAATGCACCTGCGCCCCAGCCTTTTCGGCCAGGTACAGGTAGTTGGTGGTGGTGGTGTTCTTGGCATTGTGCGCGCAGCCGGTCATGCAGTTGGCGCAGTGGATGCAGCCCGCGCGATCCGGGCCCGCGCCACCGAAGTACGGGTCGGGCACGGTCTTTCCGGGTTCGCCGAAGAACACGCCGACATTGGTCGGGTGGAAGGTGTCCTCGACACCGAGTTCGACGGCGACCTCGCGCAGCACCTCGTCGGCGGGGGTGGTGCGCGGATTGGGCGCGACACCCAGCATGCGCTGGGCTTGGTCGTAGTAGGGCGCGAGTTCGTCGCGCCAATCGGTGATGTGCGCCCACGACGGGTCGCTGTAGAAGTTCGGCAGCGGTTCGTAGAGGGTGTTGCCGTAGATGAGCGAGCCGCCGCCCACACCGGCCGCGCTGAACAGCGTCACCTTGCCCAGCAGGCTGACCCGCTGGGTGCCGGTCAGTCCCAGCCTCGGCATCCACAGCGATTTGCGCAGGTTCCAGTTCGACTTCGGAATATCCCGCGCCTCCCAGCGCCGACCCGATTCCAGAACACCGACGCGGTAGCCCTTCTCGGTCAGGCGCAGTGCGGTGACGCTGCCGCCGAATCCGGAGCCGATCACCAGCACGTCGTAGTCGAATTCCATGGATCAACGCTATGACCTGCGGCAACCTTCCAGACAATTAGTCGAGGCCAGAATTATCGACATTTTCGGCCAGCGTGATCCGGTCGCGGGACAGCGGGGGGATGTACTCGCCCAACAGGGTGCGATGCCACCAGGCCCGGTCGCGGCGCAGTTCGCGCGGGGTGGTGAAACGGTAGTGGTAGAGCAGCACGCGCACGTGGCGTGGCGGCGTGTCGGGAAAGGGGTTGGTGCGCAGCAGGCGCAGCGTGGCGGGATCGTTGTCGAGCAGGCGCAGCAGGAACCGGGGCAGCCAGGCGCCGTAGCTCGGGGAGATGGCCGCGAACCACATCTGCCAGTCCAGACGCAGGTGGTAGGGCGCCCACTGGCGCGGAAGCCGCCGCGGGGCACCGGGTTTGCCCTTGAACTCGTACTCGCGCCACACGGTGTCGTCGGTGATCTCGGCCTCGGCGGTGCCCTCCAGGACCAGTTCGTGGCGTACGCGACCGATACTGCCGAACGCGCCGTAGGTATTGACCAGGCGGTAGGGGTTGAAGGTGGCGTTCATGCGCTGATTGCTGGAGAGCATGTTGCGCACCGGCCAATAGCTCAGGGCCACAACGACAATCACGAAGGCGACCACCAGCGCGGTGAACCAGACGGGCGGGTCCGCCAGCGCGGGCGGCTCCGGGAACGCCGAGGGCAGCGCGCTGTGGCCGATGACGCCGCAGGCCAGCACGATCGTAATCCAGTTCAGCCACGCGAAATTGCCGGAGAGCACCAGCCACAGCTGGGTGACGACAATGATCGCCGCCGCCGCGCTCGACACCGGCTGCGGCGCGAACAGGCCAAACGGAATCACCAGTTGCGCAACGTGATTCGCGGCCACCTCGACGCGGTGCAGCGGCTTGGGCAGGTGGTGGAAGAACCAGCTCAACGGTCCCGGCATGGGCTGGGTCTCGTGGTGGTAGTACAGGCAGGTCAGATCCCGCCAGCACGAGTCGCCGCGCAGTTTGATCAGCCCCGCGCCGAACTCCACTCGAAATACCAACCAGCACACCAGGATCACCACCGGGACCGGCGGCGCGACCTGGTCGTTACCCAGGAAGATCGTCAGGAAGCCAGCCTCCAGCAGCAGCGATTCCCAGCCGAACGAATACCAGATCTGACCCACATTGACGATCGACAGGTACAACACCCACAACACGAGCCACACCAGCATGGCGGCCCACAGCGGCACCAGATCGGCGGCCCCCGCCACGATCGCGGCGGCCAGCGCCGCACCGAGCCAGCACGCACCGGCGAAGAAGCGATCCGAGTAGTGCAGCTGGAAGATGCTCGGCGCGTCGCGCATGGAGCGCCGCGCCACGTAGCGCGGTACCGGATGCAGTCCCCGCTCCCCGATCAGTGCCCGGAACTGCCGCGCCGCCGCCACGAACGCGATGACGTAGAGCAGCGCGATCCCCCGCTCCAGCACCTGCCGGGCCAGCCAGTATTCGGAACTCGTGAACCACTCCATATCCGTCTCCTCGGACGGCGGATGCCCATTATGTTTCCCGGATACCCGGACAGTTCACGCAAAACGACCAATTGGTCTTGATTATCGCAGGGCTGGAACCACCCCGAGAGTGATTCCAGCCCAGCTTGTTCGGTCAGTGCACCGTGGTGCCGATCATCAGAAGAAGTACGCGGACAGCGAGGAGCTGCCGGACCCGTACCCCATGCTCTTGAGCCAGTTCCGGAAGCCGATCAGCGCGTGCCCGACCGGTCCGGGATCGCTGCACGAACCGCCGACCGAGGAGAAGGTGCAGCCGTCGTCGGCCACCTCCGACGTGCTGGTCTGCGGGGTGAGCGGCACTCCGGTCTCGGCGGAGGCGGTAGCGGCGGGACCCGCCAGGACGACCGCGACCACCGCGCCGCTCAGCGCGAGTCCACTTATACCGCGCCGCCGACGCTTGTTGATCTTCGATATACCCATCCGTCGACGCTACCGCCACCCGGCCGATGCCGCCCGCCACCACCGGTGCCCCCAAAACTGGGGTGGTACAACGACTTCTGCGCTCTGGTAGATGGGGTCGCGCCCGCGCGCCCGGCCTTCGCCTAGGGTTTTCGACATGTTCGTGAAGCTGTGCGGTCTGCGCACCGAGGAGGATGTGGCCACCGCGGTCGCGGCGGGAGCCGATGCGGTCGGGTTCGTGTTCACTCCCAGCCCCCGGCAGGTCTCGGTCGAGGTGGTGCGGCGGCTGCTGGAGGGCGTGCCCGCGCACGTGCTCTCCGTCGGTGTCGTCCACGGCATCGCGGCCGCCGAGGCGGGCGACCTGGCGCGGGCCGCGGGTGTGGACGCGCTGCAACTGCACGGCGACTACCCGAAATCGGCGTTCGAGGAGCTGGCCGGAGTACGGCTGCTGCGGGCCACCTCGCTCACCGCCGAGACGGATGTGCGCACCGGCGCGTACGGCGAGGAGTGGTTGCTGCTCGATTCGCCGGTGGCCGGATCCGGCGAGCGCTGGGATCTCGCGGCGCTGGGCGCCACCCCGCCGACCGGGCAATGGCTGCTCGCGGGCGGCCTGTCACCGGCCAATGTCGCCGAGGCCATCGCGGCCGCGCGGCCGTGGGGTGTGGACGTGTCCAGCGGCGTGGAGTCCAGCCGGGGTGTGAAGGATCACGGGCTCATGCGCGAGTTCGTGGCGGCCGCGCGAACACGCCTCCCGTAATGCCACGGCGCTGACTGCTATACACAGGGTATGGCCGAGGGACCCGAGACGCGCGCCGCCTTCGACGCGCTGGTCGCCGCCGCCGACGCACCGATCTTCATCGTGACCGTCGCCGTCGGCGACGAGCGTGCGGGCTGTGTGGTGGGGTTCGCGTCCCAGGTCGCCATCGAGCCGCCGCGCTTCTTGGTCTGCGTGTCGAAGATCAATCACACCTACGGGGTGGCGGTGCGGGCCGAGCACCTCGGCGTGCATCTGGTGGACCGCGACACCGCCGCGCTCGGGCAGCTGTTCGGGGCCGAGACCGGTGACGAGATGGACAAGTTCGAGTGGTGCCGCTGGCGCGTCGGCCCACACGGCGTCCCGGTCATCGACGACGCCACCGCCTGGTTCGTCGGAAAGGCGCTGGCGCGCTACGACTTCGGCGACCACGAGGGCATACTGCTGGACCCGGAGTACGGATCGGGCCCCGCCTCGCCGATGACGGCCCTGCGCTACAGCGATCTCGCCGACCTCGAGCCGGGGCACCCGAGCTGAGCGGCGATCAGCCCAGCAGTTGGGCCTTGGCCGCCGCGAACTCCTCCTCGGACAGCACCCCGGCGGTGCGGAGTTCGCCGAGCTGCTTCAGCTTCGACACCAGATCATCGGCGGGCGCGGGGGCCGGGGGCGGGGCCTGCGGTGCGGCCTGCTGCTGGGTGTAGGCCTGCTGCTGGTCGGCGTAGGCCTGCTGTTCGGCGGCGCGCTGCTGCCGACGGCGATTCATCGCATTGGTCGTGGCATTGGCCGTTCCGGCCACTACCGCGGTGCGGGCGATCGTGCCGAGCAGCCCCGGACGTCCGATCCTGCCTCCACGAAAAACCATGTGCTCCAACCCTTCTTCAGGATGCGGCCGCGGCCGCTTCGAGAACATCACGCGGGACCTGGACGTGCAGCGCCACCTCACCACCGGCCGCGCGCACCGATCCGGCGAGGGCGCGCGCCCAGGTCTGCTCGTAGACCACCACCAGCGCCGAGGTGCCGGGCCGCATATCCGCCCGCACCACCTCCAGGTCGTCGTCGCTGACCAGGCCCTGGGCATCCACGGTGATGCCGTCGAGCCCCACCTCCTCGAGCGGTTCGTCGATCTCGACCTGCCGGATCGTGCCATCCGAATCCATGCGCAGGAAGACGAGATCCAAGACGGTCACATAGCCGCGATCCACCACCTCGTGCAGCGCGCTCTTCGCCGCCGCGCCCACCCGAGTACCGGGAAAGGTCCAGACCACCAGCTCCACCGGGCCGAGATTCGATGTTTCCGCCATGGCTCCACGCTGCCGCGTACGCCCGGGGGCGCACCTCACCCGAATCGGATGAAATCGGCGCACTAGCATTGCCGCGGTGCACGAATCGCTGAAAGCCCTGCGCGCCGTCCGGCAGTACCGCGACGAGCCGGTGCCGCGCGCGTCGATCGAGCGGATCATCGACGCGGCGCGGTGGACCGGGTCGGCGCGCAACCGGCAGCCGTGGCGGTTCGTCGCGGTGACCGAGGCGCGGACGCGGGCCGCGCTGAGTGGATGTGGCGCGTACGCGGTGCATCTGGCGGCGGCACCCGTGGTGTTGGTGCTCGCGTCGGTGGAAAACGGCTTCTCCGACACGGTTTTCGATATGGGGCGGGTGACGCAGTCGATCTGTCTGGCCGCGCGCGAGCTCGGATTGGGCAGCTGTCCGACCACCTTCCATCCGGCCGACAATGTGGCGCGGGTGGCGGCGCTGCTGGAGCTGCCCGAGGGATGGTTGCCGCGCCATGCCGTGGCCCTCGGCTATCCGGCCGCGACGCCGTCGCCGTCGGCGATCCCCACCGGGCGGCTGGCCACCTCCGAACTGCTGCGGTGGGTCTGAGCGCGCGCGAACTCGGGGGTGGCCCAGGGGGATTCCGGAGGGGAAGATCGGGGTCGTGCCCGGATGTGCCGGGGGCGGCGCGGCGGGACGATTCTCGGTATGAAACACACTGCGGATCAGGCGGTTTCGGCGGGATCGAGCAAGCGGGCGGTGCGCAGGGGGATAGCGGCGGCCGCCGCCGTGGCGGCGGTCGCGGGGATGATCGGGGCGGTGAGCGGGACCGCGGTGGCGGAGCCCGGCGCCGGATGCCTCTGGGCCGGAACGCATTACGCGACGGGAACCACCGTGGTGGCCGGGGGCTGGAATTTCACCTGTGAACCGGGACCACGCTGGTCACGCGGGGCGGGCGGGCAGCGGACGAGCACCGTGGCCAATCCCGGGGCCGCCCGGAATCCGACCGGAGTGTTCAGCGTGGGTGCCATGCAGCCCGGTACGGAGTACACCGACTACTGCGTGGGCGAGCAGCTCATCGACGGCGGCGAGGCGCTGTACGAGGTCGTCTCCGACGGCGCCGGGCGAGTGCGCTGGCAGGCGGTGGGGCCGGTATCGCAGTGGACGTTCGAGCCGGGCAGCGGGCCCTTCACCACCACGCGGTCGTCGAGTCTGTGCGCGCAGGACGCGCAGTGGTGGCCGAACCGATAGTCGCACGTCCTACTGCCGACCTTCCGGTACGCGATCACGATCGGACGACAGCGTGATGAGCAATTGGGCACGGAAGTGGTGAGCGGGCACGGAAAGGGGAACTCCTCCCGCACGAGCTTTTCGCTAGGAGGACGTTATGGACAAGCGGATGTGCGTCGATTGCTGGCGTCGCGACAACCTGACCTTCGTCCAGCGACTCGATCCGGCCTACATCACCCCCGGCCCGGTGCATCGCTGCGCCATGCACGCGGCCATCCTCGACGAGCTGCGAAAAGGACCTGAGAGCGCGCCGCGAGCAGCGTAATCTGGACTTCATTCGGCCGGTATCGCAGGGGATGAATGATGGCCAAGATGAGTGTCGAGGAATTGCTCGATGTATTCAAAGGTATGACGCTGCTGGAACTTTCGGATTTTCTGAAAGCGTTCGAGGAGCAGTTCGGGGTGACGGCGGCCGCGCCGATGGCCGCGCCGGTGGCGTCGGATACGGCGGTGGCGGTCGATACGGCCGAGGAGCAGACCGAGTTCGACTTGATTCTGGAATCGTTCGGGGACAAGAAGATTCAGGTCATCAAGGCCATGCGCGAGGTGGTGCCCGGGCTCGGGCTCAAGGAGGCCAAGGATCTCGTCGAGGCCGCGCCCAAGGTGGTGCTGGAGCAGGTGAGCTCCTCCACCGCCGACGCGGCCAAGATCAAGCTCGAAGCCGCCGGAGCCCGCGTCTGGCTGCGCTGAGCCGCACCGGCCTCATCCCTGTGCGAATGCACGGGCCCGCTCCAGGATTCGCAGCGTCTCGATGGCGTCGCGCGGGTCGACCGGGACGGGCGCGCCCGCGCGCAACGTCTCGGCCATGGCGCGGTAGAAGGCCGGGTAGTCGCCGGGCGCGCTGGGGATGGTGCGGGTGTCGCCCTCGGTGCCGAACAGGCCCCAGTGATCGGATTCGACGGTGCCCCAGGGTTTTCCGTCGTCCGGGCGGCGGCCCGCGCGCAGTGCCTCCTCCTGCGGGTCGAGACCGTATGTGACGTAGCCGTTTTCGGAGCCCAGCACGCGCAGCCGCGGGCCGAGTTGCGGCGTGACCGCGCTCATCCAGAGATGGGAGCGAACGCCGCTGGTGTGCGTCAGTGCGAGGAAGGCGTCGTCGTCGGCCTGGACGTCGGCGCGGCGGCGGTCGAGTTCGCAGTAGACGTCGCTGACCGGCCCGAACAGTGTCAACGCCTGGTCCACGAGGTGGCTGCCCAGGTCGTAGAGAATGCCCGCGCCCTCGTCGGCGGTTCCGACCTCCCGCCACCCGCCTTTGGTCACCGGCCGCCACCGCTCGAAGCGCGATTCGAACCGCCGCACCGCACCCAGCCTGCCCTCGGCGATCAGGTTCTGAACGGTGCGAAAATCGCTGTCCCACCGGCGATTCTGGAATACCGACAGCGCCAGCCCGGCCTGTTCGGCCGCGGCGACGACCTGTTCGGCCTCCTCGGAAGTGACAGCGAACGGCTTGTCCACCACCACCGGCAACCCCGCCCGCAATGCCTGGAGCGCCAAGGAAGCATGCGTACGGTTCGGCGTCGCGATCACCGCTAGATCGACCGCGGCAGGATCCGCGAACAACTCCTCCGCCGACCCCACGACCCGCACCCCCGGATGCTCCCGCCGCGCCTGCTCGCCTCGTTCCTCCGACGAGGTCACCACCACGGCCACCCGCAACCCCGGCTCCGCCGCGATCAACGGCGCATGAAACACCGCCCCAGCCAGCCCATACCCCACCACAGCCACACCGAGTTCCCGCATCCCAACCCCTTCCACAACCGCCGCGACATTTACGGCCACGGTAGTCCGCCCCCACCTGGAAAGTGGTCACTCATGAGAGGAGTGGGCGGGTGCGTCCAAAAGTGACAGGGGTGCGGCTAGTGGTCGGTTTTCGGCTGCTTCGCCGCTCCGCGCTTTTCGGCGGCGGTCTCCAGGTAGGCGCTGAGTTCGTCTTGGAGGACGCGATCGAGGGCCTGGGCGAGGGTGGTTTGGACGGCGGTGACGCTGAGTTCGCGCAGGTGGTTGAGCATTTTGGTGGTGGCGGCCACCTCGGCGTCGGTGTCGGGGAGCCAGCCTTCACCGTGCTCGGCGACTATTTGGTCCTTGGCGGCGGTGACCATGAGGCGGGCTATGTCGTCCACTCGGCGGCCTACGGCGGCGTAGACCTCGATGAGTTGCTCGAGGCCGTAGCCGTAGCCGTGCAGGGCGGCGAAGGTCTCGAGGAGTTCGGGTTGGGTGAACTCGATCGTCTCCTCGTGCAGGCGGGCCAGGCCCAGGTCGGCCAGGCGCTCGAGTTCGTCGCCGGTGATGGGGTCGCCGTCGACGCCGCCGAGGAAGGTGGCCACCAGTTCGCGCGGAACCTCCAGCGGCTCTTCGGATTTGCCCCAGGTGGCGGTGACGGCCTGTTGTAGGCCGAGCACTTCGGAGAGATCCTTGCCGGTCTCCCAGCTGGTGATGAAATCGGCGATGTGCGCGGTGGTGAAGCCGCGTTGCAGCAGCGAGTCGATGATGCGCAGTCGCGCCAGATGCGAATCGTCGTAGATGAGCGCGCGGCCACTGCGGCGGGTGGGCGTGGCGAGCAGGCCGCGCTCCTGGTAGGCGCGTACATTGCGGGCGGTGGTACCGGCGGCCCGCGCGAGATCGTCGATGCGGTACTCCGCCATCCTCGCCTCGCCCTCCCTGTCTCGCGGTTGCCGGTCGACGAACCGCTCCGCCCACACCCCCGTGCGGCGCAGCACGGCGGGCATGGGCAGAACACGTCGTGACGACATTAGCGGAGCGAGACCGCCGTTCGGCCCCCGGCACTCACGGCTCGCGTCGTGTCCCGAGGGGTGCGCACGTAGTCGTCGGCCTCCACCCGGGCCAATTGCCGCACGTACTGGGTGCCGAAACCCGGGTACATGGTGGCGTTGAACCCGTCCTCGGTGAGGTACCAGCTGCGGCAGCCGGAATTCCAGGTGGTGGCCGAGAGCCGCCGCTGCAATCCCGCGTTGTACCGCTCCTGCCGGTCTCGGCGCACCTCGAGCATGCGCAGATCCTGGTCGAGCAGCATGCCGATGGCATCGGTGAGGTACTCGATCTGCGCCTCCATGTACACCAGCGCCGAATTGTGCCCCGGCCCCGAATTCGGCCCGAAGGTGAGGAACAGATTCGGATACCCGGCCACCGCGACGCTCTTGAACGCGTAAGCGCCCCTGCTCCATTCGTCACCGAGCACGCGTCCCCCGCGCCCGGTGATGGGAATCGGCGCACCGGCCTTCGACACATCGAATCCGGTCGCGAACACGATGCAGTCGAATTGGTGCTCGATACCCTCGGCCGTGCGAATGCCGCGCGGCGAGAGCTGCGCGATCGGCCAGGTGATGAGCTTGCAGTTCTCCCGCTGCAGCGCCGGGTAGTAGTCGTTGCTGATCAGCAGCCGCTTGCAGCCAGCCCGGAAATCCGGCGTGAGCTGCCGACGCATCCACGGGTCGCGCACCTGAGACCGCAAGTGCAGCAACGCGACCGACTCCACGACGCGGGTCAGCGGGCTGTTCCACACCACGCCCAGCGCCACCGACTCGTGCCCCCAGAACCAGGCGTCGCGCGCCACGCGCTGCGCGGCCGGAACCTGCCGGTACAGCTGCCTGGTCATGGCATTGGTGCGCCGGTTCACCCGGGGCAGCACCCAGCCGGGCGTGCGCTGGAACACCTTCACCGACGCCGCCCGCTCGACCAGCTCCGGAATGATCTGCACGGCACTCGCGCCGGTGCCCACGACCGCCACCTTCTTACCGGTGAAGTCGTAGTCGTGATCCCACCGGGCACTGTGGATCTTGTGCCCCTCGTAGCTGTCGATCCCCGGAATATTCGGCAGGCTGGCGTTCGACAGCGGACCGGAGGCGACAACGACGCTGCGCGCCTTCACATTCCGCCGCCGTCCCGCGAAGGCGATATCCCACAGTCCGCTCGCCTCGTCGAACTCCATCCCGGTGACGGTGTGCTCGAAGCGAATACTGGGGCCGATCCCGAACTCCTGCACCATCGACTCGATATAGCCGAGGATCTCCCCGCTGCCGGAGTAGGTGTGCGACCAGTCCGGGTTGGGCGCGAAGGCGTAGGAGTACAGCCGCGACGGAATATCGCAGGCCGCACCGGGATAGGTGTTGTCGCGCCAGGTGCCGCCGACGCGGGTGTCGCGCTCGAAAATGGCGAAGTCGGTAATGCCCTTCTGCCGCAATCGAATCGCCGCGCCGATACCCGCGAACCCAGCTCCGATGATCGCCACGTCCAGTGGCTTGACCGCGGCGCTCATGCGACCGGCTCGTAGGTGAGTTCCTTGGACCAGGTCGGCTGCTCGGCCAGGAACCGGTCCGGAATCCGCGAGGTCAGCTTGACCATGAGGTCAGCGAACAGGTGGTACGGATGATCGCGGTTGATCACCCACCCGCTGTGCATCTTCACGATCCGGTACATGGGCACCCGGTTCGCGATGGGCGTGCGCTCCCCCACCGACTTGAACCGCCGCATGGCCGCGTAGAGCTTCTCCTCGTCCACGCCCATTTCGACGATATTGTCGCGCATCTTGTTCAGCAGCGGCACATAGCTGAGCACGCCGACGATGAACGACGGCTTGGCCCAACCGCCCACCAGATCGATGGCGAGCTTGCGCACGGTGGCGTGGCCGAGCAGCTCCATGACCGCGTAATCGGTGGCCAGATGCCGGGATTCGTCGGCATTGATCTTCTTGAACACCTCCTGCGCGACCGGGTCGGAGATCTCGTCGGTGATGAACTTGATCAACGCACCGTCGAGGGCCACCTCGAGCATGGGGATCACGGTGCCCAGGAACGACAGCGACATATCGTCGGCGTGCTTGTCCAGGAAGTCGATCACCAGTTTGACATTGATGTTCGGCTCCGGGGTCTCGTCGCCGTCGAGCATGCCCCACCGGCGCATGAGCGCGAGTTCCGCATTGGCGTGCCGCTGTTCCTCGGCGTGGAAGTAGCGGTAGATCTGCTTGAGCGTCTCGGTGGGAGCCTTCTGCGCCATGGCCGCGAAGCCACGCGCGCCGACGTTCTCGATCCACATGAGATCGGCCATGAAGGGCTTGAGCTTGGCGTGCAGTTCGGGCTCGATGAGTTCGGCGCCCGGTGCGTCCCAGTCGATATCGGCCAGCGCCCACTGCCGGGACGCGATCTTGGCCAACATATTGTCGAAGTCGAAGGACATGTCAGACTCCTGTCTGTGCGATGCTCGGGGTGGTCTGGGGGCTCGAATCGCTCTGCGGGAGCACGCGATTGAGCACGCCGAGGCCATGGGCGTAGAGGGCCGGGAAGTGCCGCTTGAGCAGCCAGACGGCGTGCGCGTCCAACTGCGGCAGCACATAGAGGCGGCCGTGATCGTGGGAATCGAGGGTGGTGCGGGCCACCCGCTCGGGCGAGAAGCCGGTCCAGCGCATGAGCGAGTCCGCCAAACGCGAAGAGGCCGAACCGATTCGGCCGTCGCGAACCACATTCGTCTTGACGAAGGTGGGGCACAGCACGGTCACCGCCACGCCGCTGCCGGACAGTTCCGCGGCGAGGGTCTCCGACAGTGACATGACCCCGGCCTTGGACACGTTGTAGACGGCCATACCGGGCGCGGCCGCGAATCCGGCGGCGGAGGCGACATTGATGATCCCGCCCCGCCCGGCCGCGCGCAGCCGCGGCGCGAAGATCTCGCAGCCGTGCACCACGCCCCACAGATTGATACCCAGCGCCCACTGCCAATCGGCGAAACCGATATCCCCCACCGGTTTTCCGCCGATGCCGACCCCGGCATTGTTGATCACCAACGTGGGCGGCCCGCCGAAGATCAGCTCGGCCTGCGCCGCGAGAGTCTCCACATCCTCGCGCCGCGACACGTCGCAGAACATGGCGTGCGCGGTGCGCCCGTGGGTGCGCTCGATCAGCGCGACCGTCTCATCGGCCCGATCCTTGTCGATATCGGCGCACAGCACCTCCCCTCCGCGAGCGGCGATTTCGAGGGCGAAGGCGCGGCCGATACCGCTGCCCGCCCCGGTCACCACGGCCTGCGCGCCATGGGTGCGTCGGCTGCCGAACACCGGCAGCACGCTGTCGAGAAGACCCATGGTCAACCCACTTTCGTCAGTGGCGACGCGTCCGCGAGGGCGGTCGCGATGAACTCCCGCGTGCGCCGTAGCGCCGGTACCGCTTCGGGAACCAACAGCGGCAATGCCTGGAATACGTGAATGCGACCGGGCCACAGCTCGAGTTCGCAGCGGCCGCCCGCCGCCACGGCCATATCGTGCAGATGCCGGGCGTCATCGGCGAGCATCTCCCCCTCGCTCGCCTGGACGAGCAGCGGCGGCAATACGGTGCCGGAGGCGATGGTGAGCCGCAGGCGCGGCGAATCCGGCTGCTGCCCTTCGGTATAGAGCTCGATCAGACGGCGACCCGTCCGGGCTGGGGCCATGGGGTCGGGCAGTGCCCGGTCGCGTCGCTGCGCCAGCGTCAGCGTGAGGTCCATGAGCGGTGAGAACATGAACACCCCGGCGGGCTGGGCGATACCACGAGTCGCGTTCTGTAGCAACAGATCCAGCGCCAGGTGCCCGCCCGCGGAATCCCCGCCGACGACCAGATTCTCGGCCCGGTACCCATTGTCGAGCAGCCACCGGTATCCGGCCTCGACATCCTCGGCGGCCGCCGGGAACCGATGTTCGGGCGCGAGCCGGTAGTCGATCAGGAATACCGGCAGCCCGGTGAGCTTCGACAGCCGCGACGCCAGACCGCGATGGGTGCGCGCCGAACACACCACATACCCGCTGCCGTGGATGTAGTAGATGGCCCGCTCGCCCTGGGCGACCCCGGCCGCGCGCACCCATTCGCCGCGCACCGCGCCCGACCGCACCGGCGTCACCCGGGTGCCCGGCAGGGTGGGCCCGAAGGCCGCCATCACCCCCGCGATCAGTCCGCGTCCCGCCTGAATTCCCACGCTGTTGCGCGGCAACAGTCCATTGATCCGGCGCAGCCCGATCACCGAGGCGGTAGCCGCGAGCCGCGCTTGTCGCGAGGCCTGTGCGGGTACCACCGCCGATGCACAGGTCGCCGTTGACCTTGCTCTCATGTCTCAAGAATCATCGTTGAATGTGCCAGTTGTCAATGGCACATTCCAGATTGTTGTTCGATCAGCCCGTTCGGGTGGCCAGAATTCCGGCGAGGATGACGCGCAGACCGTACTCGAACTCCGCGTCCGGATCGCCGATGAAGGCGGCGTTGACCAGGTGGGCGGTGCGCGGGTAGCGATCGGCGTCGATCTCCGCGACGACTCGGTCCGGGTCGTACGGATTGCCGCCGATGTACTCCTCCCCCGTGCGCGACTGCTCCTCGATGACGAATCCGATGGTGTAGTGCAGCAGGATGGGAAAGACCCGACTGGCCGAGGAGAGCGAGAAGCCCGCGTCTTCCAGGGTGCGCAGCGTCAATTCGATGGTGCGCCACATGGTCTCGTCGCTGACATAGGTGCCCGCGAGCACCTTCGCGCCATCGCGGTAGCGCAGCATGGACCGGCGCAGTCGCCCGGCCAGATCCGCGACCCAGTCCTGCCAGTCCTCGCCCTGGCGCGGCGCTTCGATATCGGCGACGGCCGCGACGAAGACGGAGCGCGCCATGACGTCGAGCAGTTCGCGCTTGTTCTTGACATGCCAGTACAGCGCGGGCGCCTGCACGTCGAGGGCCGTCGCCACCTTGCGCATGGTCAGGCCGTCGAGGCCGACCTCGTCGAGCAGGCCGAGCGCGGCCGCGGCGATCACCTCGGCGTCGAGTTTCTGCATTGCCACCTCCTTCGTGCGAGCCGTTGACAGCTTAACAACGTTCTGTTCTCCTTAACAGCATTAAGTAACTTAACGTTGTTAAGGAGACGATCATGGAAACGACCGAGGTAGTGATCGCCGGTGCCGGACCCACCGGGCTGATGCTGGCCACCGAATTGCGGCTCGCCGGTGTGGAGGTGGTGGTACTCGACGCCCTCGCGGCACGGACGGGGGAATCGCGGGCCGGTGGCATCCACGCGCGCACCATGGAGATTCTCGAACAGCGCGGACTGCTCGAGCGGCTGCTGCCGAGGGGACGGATCCTGCAGGCCGGGCACTTCGGCGGGCTCCCACTCGATTTCAGCGATTTCCCGACCCGCCACCCCTACATGCTGGCCGTGCTCCAATCGGTCATTGAGCGCGAACTCGATGCGCACGCAACGGATTCGGGTGCCGTCATCGCGTGGGATTCGCCGGTCACCGGGTTCCGGCAGGACGAGGCGGGCGTCGAGGTCGAGGTCGGCGGGGCGCGTCAGCGCCGCATTCGGGCGGCCTACCTGGTCGGCTGCGACGGCGGCCGCAGCGCGGTGCGCAAGCTGGCCGGTATCGGTTTCGCGGGGACGGAGGCGACCGCCACCGGCATGCTCGCCGATGTCGAATTGGCCGATCCGCCGCCGCAGCCCTTCTTCGCGCGGCGCGGCGGGCCGGGCGACTTCTCGGCGGTGCAGATCGAATCCGGTTGGTACCGACTGGTGGTGCAGCGCCACGACCTGGTGCTCGAGCGCGGCAGCGAGTTGAGCTTCGAGGCTTTCCGCGAGCAGTTCGTCGCGCTCGCGGGCACCGATTTCGGGATGCACAGCCCGCGCTGGGTGACCCACTACGGCGATGCCGCGCGGCAGGCCGATCGCTATCGGGTCGGTCGGGTGTTCCTGGCCGGGGACGCCGCTCATATCCACTACCCGGCCGGTGGGCAGGGTCAGAACCTGGGCATCCAGGATGCGGTCAATCTCGGCTGGAAACTCGCGGCCACCCTGCGCGGCAACGCTTCCGGCGACCTGCTCGACACCTACGAGAGCGAGCGTCACCCCGTCGCCGCCCGGGTACTGCACAACACCCGCGCCCAGACGGCGATCATGCGGCCGGGCGCGCACACCGACGCGCTGCGCGACATCATGGGCGATCTGATCGGTATGGACGCGGTGCGCCATCGGCTCGGACTCATGATCACCGCCCTCGATATTCGCTACGAGACCAAGTGCGACCATCCGGTGGCGGGGCTGCGGGTGCCCGACGCGGAGATCGACACCGCCGACGGGGTGACCCGCATTCACACACTGCTGCGGGCGGGCCGCCCGGTACTGCTGGTATTCGACGGGAATGCCGTTCCCGCCGTGGAGAATTGGCACGACCGGCTCGATATCGTCAGCGCCGCGAACCGTACGCCGCGGTGGGAGATCCCTGGAATAGGCGAGATCGCCGCTCCCGCAGCGGTTCTCGTTCGCCCGGACGGCTATATCGCGTGGGCGGCCGAGGAATCGACCGCCGCGGGGTTGGCCGAGGCCCTCACGATGTGGGTGGGCGCACCGGCCTGATACGACAGGGCCGACCGGGCGGGCGGGAGATGTCCCGCTGGCCGCCCGCCCGGTCGGGGTCCGCCGCACCCGGAGTGTCGGCGCGGTGGACGGGGGATATTCGGCTGGGCCCGTCCAGCGCCGACGGTGCGGCGGGAAGCGTGCCCGGTCGGTCGTATAGGGCGTAGGGGTTGACCCGACCGCCCGGGCACACGATTCATGGTGTGGCGCTACAGCTTTCCGCCGCCGCCGATCACCCAGGGATTGAAGGTGCAGTCGAGTTGCGGATGTCCGACGGGGTCGAGGGCGCGCAGTGCGATCGACAGGGCCCGCGGGGAGTACATCATGGTCAGGTGGTCGGAGAGATCCTGTTCGCAGCCGTCCTGGAGCAGGATGTTCTGGACCGTCGCGCCCGGACCCGGTGTCAGGAAGGTGGAGTCGGCGGGGGTGGTGATCTCGTCGTAGCGGGTCGCGACCACGGTGTAGTCGACCCCGGAGACGGTGTCGCCGTTGGCATTGAGTCGGTTGGTGAAGTCCGAGCCGACCGTCTGCTGGATGCCCGCGTGGCCCACGAAGATCTCGATGAGGCCGAGGATGTCGATGCCGAAGTTGTTGATGGCCCGGCCCAGTGCGCCGATGCCGACCAGGGTGGTGCCGTGGTGCGTCGCGCCGTAGGTCACCAGATTGTCGACCTTGTCCGCGCCGCCCTCGAACTTGGTGTACCAGTTGGCCATCGACCCGCCCTGGGAGTGCGCGATGATATCGACCTCCGCCGCGCCGGTGGCGGCCAGCACCCGATCCACGAACTGCGCCAACTGTTTCGCCGAATCCTGAATGTAGCCGGTGCCCATGACGCCGGGCAGGACCGAGCCCAGACCGCCGCCCTGGACCAGGTTGGAACGGCCGTAGTTGAAGGTGAAGGCGCAGTAGCCCGCGTCCTTGATGGGCTGGCTCATGAACGCGAAGCCGTTGTAGGCGTTCATCCAGGTGCCGTGCAGCAGCACCACCGGCTGCGGATGCTCGGCCGTCGGCTCGCAGTTCCAGTCGTTGGTGCCGGGCGGGGCGGCGTCGCCATGGGCCAGGCCGTAGCCGAAGGCGGCCAGCCACGAGGTCATCGCGGGGCCGTAACCGACTGTGTCGGAGGCGTATCCGCCCGAGAGGCCCGAGCTCGACCCGGAGCCGCCGTAGCAGTCGCCGGAGCCGTTGCCCGAGCCCGCGCCGCTGCCGGAGGTGCACGCCGAGCCGCTGCCCGCGCTGCCGCTGTCGGCAATGGGCGCTTGTTTGCGGCCTTCGGCGATGTAATCGGCCAATTGCTGTTCGGTGGGCGCGGTTTCGGGGGCGGCGTCCGCGCCGACGCCGATGAATCCGAGGGCCAGAAGCGAAACCCCGGTCATGACCGCCGCTCGTACTGTCCTACGACGGATATCGCGTTTCATGCACAACCTTTCGACAAACGATTCACCCGTTCCCATGCCCCCGACCCGGGCTCGAAACTGCGCTCACGCTAAGTCGATCCCGTTGCGCCGCCCAGAATTCGACGGCATTTCTGGTCCACTTCACGATGGCTTCGCCAGCCGTCAGTGAACAATCCAGAGGGCCGCCGACCAGTGGCGTCGGCGGTGGGCGCGACGAATCATGGTGCGATGCGGGGTGAAAGCGGATCGAATACGCGAATACGCGCGAACGCGTGCGGGAAATCGAATTCGGTATTGCCGCCGATGCGCGACCGCCGCATTCCGAGATATCGAGCGCGGCGTCGACCGCGCATAACCGACGCCGCGCTCGCAGGCACCCTAGTAAGAAATGTCGGCGCGCGGTCGCCCGCGCCGACATCGTCATGACAAGTCACAGCCGAGGCGAGGGTTACTCTCCTTTGCGCACAGCCTCTTTCGCGCGGCGGGCGGTGCCGCGGTGCGCGGGCACGGTGGCCGGGTCCTCGGGCCAGGCGTGCTTGGGGTAGCGGCCACGCAGATCGGCGCGGACCTGCGGCCAGCCGTTGTGCCAGAACGAGGCCAGGTCACCGGTGACGGCCACCGGGCGCTGGGCGGGTGAGAGCAGATGCAGCAGCACCGGGGCGCGACCGTCGGCCAGGCGCGGCGTCTCGGTCCAGCCGAAGACCTCCTGCACCTTGACCGCGAGCACGGGCGGGTCGGCCGCGTAGTCGAGCCGAATCGCACTGCCGGAGGGCACTTCCAGGCGTTCGGGCGCGAGTTCGTCCAGGCGGGCCGCGTCAGGCCACGGCAGCAGTCGTCGCAGGGCAGGACCGGCATCGACCCGTTCCAGATCGGCGCGGCGACGCGCGGTGGCGAGTTCGAGGCCGAGCCAGAGATCGACCGCGCCCAGCAGCGCCTCGTCGTCGACCGCGGGCCACGGCGCGCCCAAGGTTCGGTGCAGGAAGTCCAGGCGCTGCCGCAGCGCGCGGGCCTCGGCGCTCCAGCGCAGTATCCCGAGTCCGGTCTCGGCCAGTCCGCGCCGCAGGGCGGCCGCCAGCAGCGCACGATCCGGATCGCGTAAAGGCTGCTCCGACAACGTGATCGCGCCCAATCGGGTCACGCGCCGAGCCACAACGTCGCCGTCGGACCAGTCCACCTCGTCGGCGGTGACGAGCAGATTCGGGGCGGCGCGACGTGCCAACTCCTCATCGGCACTGGCCGCCAGGCGAATTCGGCCCTCCGAACGGCCCGGATCCCGACCGGCGACCGCCACCGCCAACCACTGCGCATCGCCCAAACCCGAACCCGGCGGCAGGCCGACCCCGGTTCCGCCCGCCATCAGGTAACTTGCCGACCCCGCCGCCCGGCGACGCGCCACACGCTCCGGATGTGCCAGCGCGACAACATAAGCGGGGTCGTCCACGACGCCCGAGGCGCTGTCGCTTCGCGCCGTCGCGGTGGACGATGCGGGTGCGCCCTCGACCAGCCGGGCGAGGCGGTCGGCCTCGCGTTGCCAGCGGGCGGGGCGGTCGCGGCGCAGGATGCGCAGCGCGGCGACCAGATCGGTGGTGGGCGCGAGCGAATCGTCGTCGAGCAGGGCGACCACCTCGGCGGCGGTGCGCGCGCCCACGACGGGAGCACCGTCGACGAGGGCACGGGCCAGCCGGGGATGCAGGCCGAGGGCGGCCATGCGCTGACCGCGCTCGGTGACGGTGTCGTCGGCGTCGATCGCGCCGAGGGCGCGCAGCACGTCCCGGCCCGCGGCGAGCGCGCCGGAAGGCGGTGCGTCCCACCAGGACAGCGCCTCACCGTCCGCGGTACCCCAGACCGCGAGCTCGAGAGCCAGGCGGGTGAGGTCGGCGGTACGGATCTCCGGTTCGGGATACGCGGGCAGGGTCGCGTGTTCGTACTCGGGCCAGCAACGCCAGGTGCGACCGGGAGCCTCGCGACCGGCACGCCCGGCCCGCTGCTGCGCCACGGCGGCGGAGACGCGCACCGTCGCCAAGCCCGACAGTCCGCGCCGGTGATCGACGCGGGGCACCCGCGCCAGACCTGAGTCCACCACCGCACGCACACCGGGCACGGTCAGGCTGGATTCGGCTACGGCGGTGGACAATACGACGCGACGCCGGGCACCCGGACGCAGCGCGGTGTCCTGGTGGGCGGCCGACAACCGGCCGTGCAGCGGCACGATATCCACCTCGCTCAGGCCCGAGAGGCGCTCGGTGGTGCGCCGGATCTCCGCCGCGCCGGGCAGGAAAACCAGTATGTCGCCGTCGGTTTCGGCCAGCGCGGTCCGAGTCGCCCGCGCGACGTGCGCCTCGATCCGCTCGTCCTTCAGCGGCGGCAGGTACGACAGCTCCACCGGGAAGGTTCGGCCGTGGACTTCGAGAACCGGTGCGGCAGTGTCGGATTCGCCCAGCAGCGTGGCGAGTCGATCGGCGGCGACGGTCGCCGAGGTGGCGAGGACCCGCAGATCCGGGCGCAGGCCCGCGCGGGCGTCGAGCAGCAGCGCCAACAGCAGATCGGCGTCGAGGTGGCGTTCGTGGCATTCGTCGAGCACCACCACGTCCACACCGGCGAGTTCGGGGTCGTTCTGCAGTCGGCGCACCAGCAGCCCGGAGGTCACCACCTCGATCCGGGTGCGCGAGCCCACCCGGCGGTCACCGCGCACCGAGTACCCGACGGTCTCGCCGACTCGCTCCCCCAGCAGCGCCGCCATGCGCGCGGCCGCCGCCCGCGCCGCCAAGCGCCTCGGCTCGGCGACCAGAACGCGTCCCGTGGTAGCGGCCGCCAGGGCCAGCGGCACCAGGGTGGTCTTTCCCGTTCCCGGCGGCGCGACCAAGACGGCCGCGCTCCGCGCGGCCAGCGTGTCGACGATCTCGGCGAGGGCCGGACGGACGGGAAGATCGGGCAGTTCGGGCGGGTTCATCGCCCCTCAGTGTGCCGGTTCCGCCGCGCCGGGTATCGCGCAGGGATTCGTCCCACCTGCTACACCAAGCAGTTGCTTGGTACGTGGCGAATGGGTATAGAGAGGAGATGGACGATTTCGGTCACCGCTCCGGTGCGGCACTGGTACTCGGCGCGAGCGGCGGTCTGGGTCAGGCGACCACCCGCATGCTGCTCGAACGCGGCAGCGACGTGGCCATGACCTATCGCAGCGCAGAGAGCGCCCTCGCGCCGCTGCTGTGGGTCGCCCAGCGCGCCGGTCGGACCGCCAAGACCTGGCAGCTCGACCTCACCGACGCCGAGCGGACCGCCGAGGTGGTGCATCAGGTGGTCGCCGAGTTCGGCGCGATCCACACCCTCGTCTACGCGGCCGGGCCACATGTCCCGATGGTGCACATGAGCCGGATCGCGCCCGCCGATTTCCAACGCCAACTCCTCGGCGACACCACCGGCTTCTTCAACGCCGTGCACGCCGCCCTGCCGCATCTGCGCGAGAGCCGCGGCAATATCGTCGCCATCACCACCGCCGCGACCACCCGCTTCCCCATTCGCGACGGACTGTCGAGCACCCCGAAGGCCGCCGTGGAGGCCGTCGTCCGCGCCATCGCCGCCGAGGAGGGCCGCTTCGGCATTCGCGCCAACTGCGTCGGCCCGGGCATGACCACCGACGGTATGGCCGATCGGCTCATTCGCAGCGGCGAATTGGACGGGGCCGCACTGGATATCACCCGCGCGAACATTCCACTGCGCACCTTCGGCGATGCCGAGGACATCGCCGAGGCGGTCTGCTTCCTCGCCTCCGACCGCGCCGATTTCATCAGCGGCCAGAAGCTGGATGTGGACGGCGGCTACGGCGCGTAGGCGAGCGCCGAGGTCAAGCCCAGCGCGGCGGCCAGCCGCCGATGTGATTCCAGCCGTGCGGTGCGGTCGTACGTGCTGGTGTGGACCAGGATCTCGTCGGCGGCGGTGCGGGTGACGAGGCGGTCCAGTTCGGCGGTGACCGTCTGCTCCGGCCCGTGGATGTGGCCGCGCAGGGATTCGTCGACTATGCGGCGCTGGCGATCGGTCATCGCGATCCGGTCGATCTGGTCCGGTGCCAGCAGCGGCGGGAATTCGCCGTGCGTGCGCGAGTACGCGGCCGACCACGCCTCGGGCAGCAGTAGCCGATGGGCCTGCTCGACGGTGTCGGCGACGACCACGGAGGTGGCGACGACGACATACGGCTCGCCCCACGGCCCCGGGCGAAAGTCCCTGCGGTACTGCTCGATCGCCGCCACCATGGCGTCCTCACCGGCGGCCGCGACAATGACCAGGGGCAGGCCGAAGCGGGCCGCGCGCTCGGCTCCCGAACCGACGGCCAACAGGAAGGCCGGAATACGCAACCCCTCGGTCGGCCAGGCGTGCACGCCGTTGCGCCCGCTGTCGAAATAGTCCAGCAGCTCGCTCAATTGGGCATCGAAGTCCTCGGCGTCGCCCTTGCCGTGGCCGAGCGCGCGGCGCACCCCGTCGGTGAATCCCACCGAGCGGCCCAGGCCCATATCGATGCGACCGGGAAACAGCGATTCCAGGGTGCCGAACTGTTCGGCCACCACCAGCGGCTGGTGATTGGGCAGCATGACCCCGCCGGTGCCCACCCGAATGCGCTCGGTGGCGGCGGCGGCCGCGGCGGCCAGCACGGTCGGCGCGGATCCGGCCACGCCGGGCACGCTGTGGTGCTCGGACACCCAGAAGCGGTGGTATCCCCACTGCTCGGCCAGCCGGGCGAATTCCACCGTCTCGCGCAGGGCCTCGGGATGCGACTGGCCCTGCCGGGTACGGGAACGATCCAGGATCGAGAACGGTATCGCGTGCGCTGCCGTGGTCATACCCATGCCAACGCCGCGCGGCCATGGTGATTCCACGCCAGGTTCGTTCCGCTGGGTCGCGCGCGGACGCGACCGGCCGTCCCGCCTAGGCTGCACCCATGGTCGACAGCGAGGTGACCCCCGCCGCACTCGGCGCGGCCCCCTGGGGGTCGCGGCTGCTCGGACCCGCCGACGAGGGCGCGATATCGCGCCGCGTGCGGGTGCAGCTGCTGTTGACCATTCCGCTGCTGTTCGCGAATCTGACCGGCATCGCCGTCGCCGCCCTGCTCATCGGCCTGGTGCTGCCCGGTCCGTCGGTCTTCACGCGGGAGCTGGTGCTGCTGAATTTCGTCGCGGTGCCGGTGTACATCGGCATCGCGTTGGCGGCCGGATGGGCCTGGGGCACGGTATGGGCGCTGCGCACGCTGCGGTGGGCGATCGATCCCGATCGCATTCCCACCGAGGCGGAGCAGGTCGCCTCGGCCCGCGTCCCGCGCCGCCTGGTGGTGCAGCAGGCCCTGCTCTGGTTCGGCGGAGTCGTGGTGCTCACGCCGCTGTACGGCCTGGTCGATCCCGCGTTCATCCCCAAGATCGTGCTCGGGGTGGGTTTCAGCGCGATCGTGGTGTGCGCCAACAGCTATCTCATCGCGGAGTTCGCGCTGCGGTTGGTGACCGCGCGGGTGCTGGACGCGCGTCGCAGGCGGCGGCGCGGGCTGGGCGTCTTCGGGCGCTCGCTGGTGGTGTGGCTGCTCGGCTCCGCGACCCCGGTGGCGCTGCTCATGATCATCGCGGTGCTGGCGCTGTCGGGGGTGGACGTGAGCACCGATCGGCTCGCGGTCTGCGTGCTGTCGCTGGGCGGCGCGACCCTGATCTTCGGCCTGCTGCTCATGGCACAGACCCTCGCCGCGACGGTCGCGCCCATTCGCGGGGTGCGCAATGCCATGCGCCGCGTGGAGGACGGCGATCTCGAGGTGGCGGTCACCGTGTACGACGGCACCGAATTGGGTGAATTGCAGAGCGGTTTCAACCACATGGTCGCGGGATTGCGCGAACGCGAACGGATTCGGGACCTCTTCGGCCGCCACGTCGGCCACGATGTGGCAGCCGCGGCACTGGCCCGCCGCCCCGAACTCGGCGGTGAGGAGACGCACGCGGCAGCGCTGTTCATCGATGTGATCGGCTCCACGACCCTCGCGGCGACCCGTCCGGCCAATGAGATCGTCACCATTCTCAACGAGTTCTTCGGGATCGTGGTCGACGAGGTGGAGGCCTACGGCGGACTGGTCAACAAATTCGAGGGCGATGCCGCCCTCGCCATCTTCGGCACCCCCGCGCCGCTGCTCGACGCCACCGGCTGCGCGCTCGCGGCCGCGCGCGCCATCCGGTCCCGATTGCGGGACTCCACAATGGAATTCGATGCCGCCATCGGCGTCGCGGCCGGACGCGTGGTGGCCGGGAACGTGGGTGCGCACCGGCGCTACGAGTTCACCGTGATCGGCGATCCGGTGAACGAGGCCGCGCGCCTGTGCGAACTCGCCAAACACGAGGACGGCCGGGTGCTGGCGTCGGCGAGCGCGGTGGCCGACGCCGATCCGGACGAGAGCAAGCGGTGGGATCTCGGTGAGACGGTGACGCTGCGCGGGCGCGTACTCCAGACCCGGCTGGCCCGCCCGGCGCGGGCGTAGCGCTCCCTACCGCACGACCATCTCAGGGCCGTGAGCGGCGGCGGTTCATCTACCGGTACGAGCGGGTTCATATGGTGTTTACGATGTCCGAATGCTTGTGGACGACGTGCGAGGGAGATGGGACCCCGCCGAGCGTGACGGTGTCGAGGGGCTCGAGGCACGTCGGTTTCGGCCGTGGCTGGTCTGGACCGCCCTCGCGGGCGCGGTGGCGGTACTCGTGGCCGGACAGCTCATGGCCGCGCACATCCACGCGCTCGGCCCGCTGACCAGCCTGTCCTGGGACTTCTTCGGTCGGCCCAAATCCGCCACCACGCCGTGGGCCGGATTCCTGCTCGCGCTGGTCGGCGTGACGAACCGGATCAGGATCAACGCGCTCGCGGCGGCGGTGGGCATCGACATCGTCTTCGTCGGGATTCGAGCGCTGGAGGGCAAGGCGTTCACGGTCGGCAACGGCCCGACCATCGTGCTGACCGCACTGGCCGTCATCGCCGCCACCCGATGGGCCGGGGAGCGCCGTCGTACCGCCCTGCGCGCCATCGCCCTGGGCGCACTGCTGATTCTCGCCACCAAGGTCGGCGAGATCTGGCTCGATGTCACGGCCTGGGCCACGCCCATGGTGCTGGATCCCTATGTGCAGGTGGCCGATCGGGCGCTGGGCAATCCGGCGTGGGTGGTCGGGCACGCGCTGGAGGCGGCCGGGCCGGTGCCGCTGGCGGTGGTGCGCTGGGTGTACTTCGAACTTCCGGTGGCGGCGATCGTGGTGGCCGCCTGGCAGTTGCGCAATGTCACCCTCGGCGAATGGCCGCGGCACTATCTGGTGCGCACCTTCCTGGCGCTGGGCCTGATCGGGCCGCTCTGGTACATCGTCTTTCCGGTGGTGGGACCGATTCTCGCGTTCGGACCCTGGGGCCACGGTTACGAACTCGCCGATGTCTGGCCGAATGTCGTTCCCCCCGTGCCCGATTCGGTGACCGCCATGCCCTTCGACGGCATCACGCCGCGCAACTGCATGCCGTCGCTGCACACCGCGTGGGCACTGTCGCTGTTCATCCACTCCCGGCGCGGGCCGCTGTGGCTGCGCTGGGGCGGCGCCTTCTGGCTGGTGTGCACGCTGCTCGCCACGCTCGGGCTGGGCGCGCACTACGGCATCGACCTGGTGGCGGGCGCGGCCCTGTGCCTCACCGTGGAGTCGGCGCTGCGCGATCCGGAGCGCGGGTGGGACGGTCGGCGAATTCGCCTGGTGGCCTTCGGTATCGCCACCTTCGCGGGCGTCCTGCTGAGCATCCGGTTCCTCGCCATCCCGATGGCGACCTATCCGGTCGTGTTCGGAATCGCGATTCTCGGCACCTTCACCGCGCTGGCGACGATGTTCTACACCACCTGGTTCGCGGGGGGACCGGCTGCGGCCGAGGCGGTTTCGAGCCCGGCGCGGACCTAGGTGCCCGAGACTCCGGAGCAGAACGGCTGGCAGGTGTCCGAGGTGGGCGGCGCGATCGGTGGCGCGTCGTCGAACTCGGCATTGCTCACGACCACCATCAGGAAGACCGAGAGCGCGACCACCGCGGCGCAGGCGACAGCGATGATCGCCCAGTCCAGCTGCTGGTAGGTGACGATGACCTCCGGCGCGGTCTCCGGGTCCATATAGGTATTCGAGGAAGGCGGGCTGGAGAGCTGGTCGATGACGCCGCTACCCCAGCCGTACGCCGATGTGGGTGGCACGAAGGTTGTCCCCATTTCCGAACGGGCTGTCGATTCAGGGCCGCGATCAGGGTACACCTTCATAGCCAACGTGCATAACCCCAGCGAGGATTGCACTTTATGTCTGTTTTGTGACGCGAGAATCCTTCGCGCACACCAAGATCAACTCGGGTCGATGGCACCGCCGTGATAGCGCGACGCGGCGTTCCAGAGGAAGAAGCTGTCGATGCCCTGATCCCTGGCGGCGTCGATCTGCGCCCGCACCTCGGCATCGCCGTAGTTCACCCCGAGGCTGAAATCCTGGAGCCACGGAATGACTTTCGCGCCGGTGCCCGCGACCTGGCGGTGGAAGTCCGCCAGTGAACGGAAGGTGATGTCGTAGGGCTGGCCATTGGGATTCGCGACACCGTACTCGCCCGAATTCCAGTGCGAGGGATAGAGCATGGGCGCAACGTAGTCCACGTGCGGGGCGATGAGCGGAATGTCCTGCGCGATCTGGTCGGGACGCGTGGAGGCGATACCGAAGACCGCGGCGCTCTGCCCCGCCCCGGCGTCGCGGACGGGACCTCGGCTCTCCCGCAGGAATTCGGCGATGGAGACGCTCGGATCGACCTTCAGTCCGGCGAAGGACATCTGCGAGAGCGGGCCGTCGGGGCGGCGCACGTAGTCGTACATGACCTCGTCGAAGCCCAGCCGCGCGGCCTCGGTGGCGAGATCGATGTTGTAGCGGCGCACCTCGGGTTCGGCGAAATTGGTGAACGCGATGGCCCCGTAGCCGCTGGAATACGGCTGCCCGCCCGGACTTTGAGCCACCCAATGCGGTCGGCCGGTGTGCCAGGCCCACTGCGCCAGCGTCGGGTCACGGAAGGCCACGATCCGGCCGACCACGCGTAATCCCATGTCGTGCAGCGTCTTCAGCGCCGCCGGGGCGTCGTAGATGGGGCTCGCCGCGCCGGACTCGCGGGCATAGGGCACCTGGGAGACGTAGCCGACCACGCCGTCCTCGTCCTTGATATCGAGCTGGACGGTATTGATCCGCCCCTGCCGCGCCAAATCCAGGACGGCTTCGCGTAATCCGTCGTGCGACCACGCGTGCGCGGTGACGTGCACCGCCTTGATACGCGGCTGCTCGACCGACGCGGAGACCACCCGGACCACGGAGTTCCCGGCCTTGTCGGTCGCCATGACGACCGCGCCCGCGGGGACGTGCGCCAGCTCGTGGACGAAGGCGCCGTCCGCGCCGATCTCGATCGGCTTGCCGTCGACGGTGAGCGTCTGCGCGCCGGTCACCGTGCCGCGCAAGGTGACTCGGTCGCGATAGGAGTTCACCTTGTCCAGCGCGGCCAGTTCGAGTGTGAGCGGTCGCGACGACGCCACCGGCTCGGGGTCGTCGGATCCGGACCGTAGAAAACCGACCAGCACCGCGGCGACCACTATCGCCACCACCGCCGCCACCAGCACACGCACCCGCCCCGAGCGCGGACCCCGCTTCAACAACGCACACTCCACTTCTCCCGAATACCCCGACTATCCACCCCCGCCCGCCGTCTCGCGCCATCTTCGCCACTCCGATACCAAATCGATTGCCAGACAGTAGGGTTGGTGGATGGCCGGGAAGACGATCACCGCCCTGCGCCTGGCCGGGGCGGCGCTGACACTGGCCGTGGCCGCGTGCGGGACCCCCGAACAGCAGGTCGCCGAGGTCGCCACCCGCCCCGCGCCGACCACCACGGCCGCGCCCGATCCGGCGAGCGTGGGCGCGAACGAACTCGGACTCGTCCCGGTGCTCATGTACCACCAGATCACGCCGAATCCGGGCGGCGAGTACGACCAGACGCCCGAGGAGTTCCGCGCCGAACTGGAGCGGCTGTACCGGGAGGGCTACCGGCCGATCACGGTGGCCGACTACACGGCACTGCGGGTGGACCTGCCCGCGGGTGCGCACCCGGTGGTGCTCACCTTCGACGATTCGCCCCTCAGTCAGGTCGCGTTCACCGCCGACGGCACTCCGGCCCCCGATACCGCGCTCGGCATTCTGGAGGAATTCCGTTCGCGCTACCCGGATTTCGAGCCGACGGCCACGTTCTTCGTCAACAACGAACCCTTCGGCGGCGACCGGCGGGCACTGCCGTGGCTGGCCGCGCACGGCTACGAGATCGGCGCGCACACCGCCTCGCACGCCAATCTGGCCAGCCTCGACAGCGCCGGTGTGCAGCGGGAACTGGTGCAGAACATTCGCGCCATCACCGCGGAAGTGCCCGGCTACCAGGTCGAGTCGATGGCCTTGCCGCTCGGCGTCTCCCCCGCCGAGCCCGGCCTCGCACAGAGCGGCAGCTGGGACGGCACCTCGTACGCCTTCGGCGCGGTCATGCTGGTCGGCTCCAATCCCGCGCCCTCCCCGTTCGGCACGAAGGATCACGCCGCCATCCCCCGAATCCGTTCCGGCCGAGGCACTGTCGACTTCGACTCGGCCTACTGGCTGGATCGCCTGCCCGAGCAGCGCTTCACCTCCGACGGTGATCCGAACCGAATCTCGTTCCCGCGCGGGCTCGCCGAGCAGATCGCACCGCACTGGGCGTTCCGCGCGAACGCCTACTGAGGAGCGTCTCGGTCGCCCGAGTTGGCAACAGCGGATAGTTACGTTACAGTTCTGTCTTGTAACTGAACTACGCGAAGGAGTCACCATGACCACCCCGAACATCCTGCTCGTCCACGGCGCTTGGGCCGACGGCTCCAGCTGGGGCCCCGTGATCGAGCTGCTGCACCGCGACGGCTTCGAGCGGGTCGTGGCCAGCCAGCTGGGGCTGCGCACCTTCGCCGACGATGTCGCCACGGTGGCACGCGATCTCGCGCTGCTGGACGGACCGACCATCGTGGTCGGGCACTCCTACGGCGGCGCGGTCATCAGCCAGGCCGCCTCGGGGCGCGCGAACGTGACCGGGCTGGTGTACGTCGCGGCGTACGCGCCCAAGGCCGGACAGTCGGCCTTCCAGATCAATCAGGAGTTCGGCATCCCGTCGGCGGGTGCGGGCGATCTGGTGAACATCGGCAGTGAGCAGGCCCCCGACCTGATCGTCGACCGCGCCCGGTTCCACGCCGATTTCGCCGCGGACCTGCCCGCCGCCCAGGGTGCGGTCCTGGCCGCCACCCAGCGGGTCACCTCGGTGCTGGCGCTGGCTGGCGCGGGTGACGCGGTACCCGCCTACGAGGCGCTGCGGGCCAATACCTGGTACCAGATCTCGAGCGAGGACAAGATGATTCACCCCGATCTGGAACGGCAGATGGCCGCCGCCATCACCGACGACGAGCGAATCGTGACGCTGCCGACGAGCCACGCGTCCATGCTCAGCCGCCCGGCCGAGATCGCCGCCCTCATCGCGCGGGCCGCCCGCGGCATCTGAAGGTCCCACACCCGCGTGCCGCCCACCCGCGCCGCGGCGGCACCGCCACGATTAAGGTTCGATCCCATGGCACGCGATACCGCCAACCAGCGTTCGACGGACGGGTCCGGCTCGCGCGGTGGCCGTCCGCGCGACCCCGCCGTCGACGAGGCGATCATCCAGGCCGTCCGCCGCCGACTGGTCAGCGACGGCTACACCCGCATGACCCTCGGCGATATCGCCGCCGACGCCGGGGTCACGCGGCCCACGCTCTACCGCCGATGGCCGGGCAAGCTGGAGCTCGTCATGGACGCGCTCGACTACGGCTTCAGCGCGCAATCCGCCGCCACGCCACCGTTTCCCATCGACGAGCTGTCACCGCGCGAGGCGTTCACCGAGGCGATTCGCCGCGTCGACCCCTGCTATTTCAATCCCGACGCGATCGTGTTGCAGGGCGGCTTCATCGGGGAAACACAGCGCGTCCCAGAACTTTTGGCCATTGTCGTGGAGCGGGCCGTGGAGCCGAGAGTGAGCCAGGTGGAGCGGGTGCTCGAGCAACTCGCGGGGCGCGGCGCGGTGCGGTCGGACCTCGACCATCGCACCATCGCCACCATGGTCTTCGGCAGCTTCTTCGGGGCATTCCTGCGTGGCGACGATTACGAGGCGCGCAAGGAACTGCCCGACAAGCTCACCGCGACGCTGTGGCCCGGCATCACCGCCTGAGCCGGTCAGTCCAGCCAGTCCGGTAGCGGTTCGGTACGGGAAATCCATTCGGCGGGAATGGCTTCCGCACCGAGCCGAGCGGCGAGAATGCCGCCGACAATGGCGCAGGTGGTATCCACATCGCCGCCCGCGGCGGCGGTGAGCCACAGCGCCTCGGCGAAATCATCGGGGTGGTTGGCCGCGATCCAGAGACAGAACGGGACGGTGTCCGGGGCGCTGGCACCGGTGCCATTGCCCAATAGGCGTGTGGCGGTGGGTATATCGGCCGGGTCGGTGAGGCCGCCCGCGCGCACGATGCCCTGGTGGACGACGCCGGGCGGAGTGTGGGCCGCAGCGGATTCGAGCAGATCGGAGCCGCGCGAATCCGGCGACGAGACCGCCAGCGCGGCCGCGAGGGCCACCGCCACGGCTCCCGCCACGCCCTCCGGATGGGTGTGGGTCACCGCCGCCGAGGCGGTGGCCTCGCTGACCACGCGGTCCAGATCGTCGGCGAAGTACGCGCCGAGCGGGGCGACGCGCATGGACGCGCCGTTGCCCCACGAGCCCTGGCCGCTGCGGGTCTGGCGCGAGAGTTCGCGCCAGTCACCGTGATTGTGGCGAATGAGCCGCAGGATGCGGTTGGTGCCCGGGCCGTAGTCGCGGTAGATGTCCCAGTGCGCGGCGAAGGATTCGGCCAGCGCGTCCTGGTCCACATGATGGTGGCGCACCAGGACATCGACGACGGAGCAGGCCATCTCGGTGTCGTCGGTCCAACGCCAGGGTCCCGGCGGCAGCGACCGCGACCGCGCGGCGGGCTGATCCGCGGGATTGGCGAAACACGCGCCGAAGGCGTCGCCGACCGAGAGACCGAGCAGGGCGGCGGCAGCGCGGGCACGGCGATCGGGGGACACACCTCCACTGTGCCAGCACCGTCGCAAGCATGGGTTGCGCAATCGGTAACCAGGAGTACGCTCAGAAATGAGTCCACTCATTGACCGCCGACGCCCTGGAGGGGTTCGATGATCTCATCGCCTCGAGAAGTGCAGGTTGGACGGCGCGTACGCAAGATGCTCGATAAGCAGTCGCGCATCTTCGAGGCGGCAAGCGAATTGTTTGCCGAATACGGGTTCGAAAGTGTGACAACACAGCAGATCTCCGACCGCGCGCAGATCGCGGCCGGGACGCTGTTCCGGTACGCCGCCACCAAAGGCGAACTGCTGCTGATGGTCTACAACGCCGAATTCCTGGCGGCGCTCGAGAACGGTGAGCGCATCTCGCGGCTGCGCGACGATCCGGTGGACGCCGTGGTCGCGCTGGTGGCGCCCACGCTGGAGGCCGCCGCGGACAGTGTCGAGAACACCGTGGCCTATCAGCGCGAACTGCTGTTCGGCCCACCCACCGAGAAGTACCGGGCCGAGGGGCTGGCGCTGGTGGCGCGGCTCGAGGCCGATATCGCCGAGCGGCTCGCGGCGATCGCGCGGGAACGCGGGAGCGGTTCGGACCAGATCGACGAGCGGGCGCGGCTGGCGGGTCGCAGCGTCTTCGCCGTCCTGCACCTGGCGCTGGCGCAACCGAGCACCGACGCCCATCCCGACCATGACCCGGCCGCCGATATGCGCGGCCAGATCGCCCAGATCGTCGCCGGATTCCTCGCCGGGGTCGAGCTCTGACGCGGTCACCGAATCGTCGCGCGGCGCGAACGCGCCTCGCGCAGAAGGGAAAACCATGAGCATCGAGATCAACAAGGTGACGGTCCTCGGCATGGGAGTGCTGGGTTCGCAGATCGCCTTCCAGACCGCGTTCAGCGGCTTCGAGGTCACCGCCTACGACATCAGCGACGAGGCCGTGCGGGCCGGACGCGAACGCTTCGACAAGCTCGCCGCCATCTACGCCAAGGATGTCGCCGGTGCGGGCGACGGCAAGGCGGAGCGCACGGCCGCCGCCATTACGCTCAGTTCCGATCTGGCACAGGCGGTTCGAGACGCCGACCTGGTGATCGAGGCGGTGCCCGAGGTGCTCGCCATCAAGCAGGAGACCTACACCAAGCTGGGCGAATACGCGCCCGAGCGCACCATCTTCGCCACCAATTCCTCCACGCTGCTGCCCAGTGCCATGAAGGACGCCACCGGCCGCCCGGACCGGTTCCTGGCCCTGCACTTCGCGAATCAGGTGTGGCAGTACAACACCGCCGAGATCATGGGCACCCCCGAGACCGATCCGAAGGTGTACCAGGCGGTGGTCGACTTCGCCTCCGCCATCGGCATGGTGCCGATCGAAATCCACAAGGAGAAGGCGGGTTACGTCCTCAACTCGCTGCTGGTGCCGCTGCTCAATGCCGGAATGGCGCTCAGCGCGGGCGGATACGCCGAACCCGAGGCGGTCGACAAGACCTGGCGCATCGCCACCGGCGCGCCCGTGGGGCCGTTCCAGATGCTCGATGTCATCGGGCTCACCACGCCCTACAACATTCTCGCCAACAGCGACGAGAACGGGCAGCGGCTCGCGAAGTGGTTGAAGGACAACTACATCGACAAGGGCAAGCTCGGCATCGCCTCCGGCGAGGGCTTCTACAAGTACTCCTGACAGACATTCCGGCGTAGCAGGTACTTCGCACCACGATAGGGAGGAGTCACATGTTCTACAGCAGCGGCAATTACGAGGCCTTCGCGCGACCGCGGAAACCGGCCGGAGTGGACGACAAGACGGCGTGGTTCGTCGGCGCGGGGCTCGCCTCGATGTCGGGGGCCGCCTTCCTCATTCGCGACGGGCAGCTGCCGGGCAGCAAGATCACCATCCTGGAGGAGCTGAAGCTGCCCGGCGGTGCGCTCGACGGCATCAAGGAACCGAAGAAGGGCTTCGTGATTCGCGGCGGCCGCGAAATGGAGAACCACTTCGAATGCCTGTGGGACCTGTTCCGCTCCATCCCCTCCATCGAGATGGACGATGCCAGCGTGCTCGACGAGTTCTATTGGCTCAACAAGGACGATCCGAACTACTCGCTGCAGCGCGCCACGCTCAACCGCGGTGAGGACGCGCACACCGACGGCCTGTTCACGCTCAACGACAAGGCGCAGAAGGATATCGTGCGGGTCTTCCTCGCCACCCGCGAGGAGATGGAGAACAAGCGCATCGACGAGGTGTTCTCCAAGGACTTCCTGGCGAGCAACTTCTGGCTGTACTGGCGCACCATGTTCGCCTTCGAGGAGTGGCACAGCGCGCTGGAGATGAAGCTGTACCTGCACCGGTTCATCCACCACATCGGTGGCCTGCCGGACTTCTCGGCGCTGAAGTTCACCAAGTACAACCAGTACGAATCGCTGGTGCTGCCGCTGTACAAGTGGCTGCTGGATCAGGGCGTGACCTTCAGGTTCGACACCACGGTCACCGATGTGGACTTCGACATCACCGCCGATCGCAAGCAGGCCAAGCGGATTCACTGGGTGTCGGAGGGCGTCGAGGGCGGCGTGGACCTGGGTCCGAACGATCTGCTGCTGATGACCATCGGCTCGCTGACCGAGAACTCCGACGAGGGCGATCACCACACCCCGGCGAAGCTGAACGAAGGACCCGCCCCGGCGTGGGATCTGTGGCGGCGAATCGCGGCCAAGGACAAGGCTTTCGGGCGGCCGGAGGTGTTCGCGGGCGATATCTCGCGGACCAAGTGGGAGTCGGCCACCGTCACCACGCTGGATCGCCGTATCCCGGAATACATTCAGAAGATCTGTAAGCGAGATCCCTTCAGCGGCAAGGTCGTCACCGGCGGCATCGTCACGGTGAAGGACTCCAAGTGGTTGATGAGCTGGACGGTGAACCGGCAGCCGCACTTCAAGCAGCAGCCCAAGGACCAGATCGTGGTGTGGGTGTACTCGCTGTTCGTGGATGTGCCCGGCGACTACGTGAACAAGCCGATGCAGGAGTGCACGGGCGAGGAGATCACCCAGGAGTGGCTGTACCACCTGGGCGTTCCGGAGGCCGATATTCCCGAGCTCGCCGCCAGCGCCGCCAAGACCGTGCCGTGCATGATGCCGTACGTGACGGCGTTCTTCATGCCGCGCCAGGCCGGTGACCGACCGGAGGTGGTGCCCGAGGGCGCGGTGAACTTCGCCTTCATCGGGCAGTTCGCGGAGACCAGCCGCGACTGCATCTTCACCACCGAGTACTCGGTGCGCACCGGCATGGAGGCGGCCTATCGGCTGCTCGATATCGAGCGCGGGGTGCCGGAGGTCTTCAACTCCACCTATGACGTACGCAGTCTGCTGGCCGCGACCAGTCGACTACGCGACGGCAAGGAGGTGCGCATTCCGGGGCCGGAGCTGATTCGGCGCAAGGTGTTGAACAAGTTGGATGCCACGGAGGTCGGCGTCCTGCTGAAGGAGTTCGACCTCGTCGCCGACGACTGATCCCGGAAGCCCGGTCCCCGCTGGGACCGGGCTTTCTCTCATGGTGCGGCGCTGGAGGTTTCGGCCAGTTCGCGAACACAGACCAGATTGGCCCGCATGTTCTCGCTCCACTCCGCCAGCCGACGCGCGATGATGCGTCCCTCCAGATCGGGTTTGGCGTCGATGGCCAGACTCAACCCCGAGCGGTCCGGACCCATCCGAGCCCACTGCCGCACGATGACGCCCTCGCGCGCCGGTTCGACCTCGAAACCCCAAGTCCCGCTGATGCCCATCGGCCCGCGCACATTCCACACCCAGCGACGGCCGTCCTCGACCTCGACCACCTCGCACACGGTTTCCCACTCACCCATGGCGTCGTGGCGATTGCGGCCCCGGAAACGCGCGCCGACCGCGACCCGGTCGGCCCCGTCGAGCCACTCGACCGATTGCAGCTCGTTCGAGCAGCGGGCGGGCAGGCCGATATCGGTGACCAGCGCCCACGCGGTCGCCGCGTCACACGAGATTCGTTCCGCCACTTCCACGGTCGGATGGTCGCGATAGCGCACAGCAGTCTCCCCTTCGAGCCCTCTATGTTCAGGTAAGCAAACCATAGAACCGGCTCAACGGTTCTGGACGATCTCGGAGGTGCCCATGCGGGTCGGTGTACTGCTCGAACCACGGCTGCCAGGAGCGGTGGATTTCGCCGTCGCCGCCGAGCGGGCCGGGGTGTCGTCGCTGTGGGTCGCCGAGATCTGGAGCTACGACGCGCTCACCGGCCTTGCGTATCTGGCGGCCAAGACCTCCACCGTGCGATTGGGCACCTTCGTCGTGCAATTGGGTTCGCGCACACCGGCTTTGCTCGCGACCAGCGCGCTGAGCCTGCACGAGCTGTCGGGCGGGCGATTCGATCTAGGGATCGGGGTGTCCGGGCCGAGGGTCATGGAGGGCTGGCACGGGGTGCGCTTCCGCAAGCCGGTGCGGGCCACCCGGGAAACCATCGAGATCATTCGCACCGTGAGCAGCGGGCAGCGACTCGAGCACGAAGGCGAGATCTACCCGCTCCCGCTGCCCGACAGCGCCGGACGGGCGTTGCGGCCGCTGGTGCGACCGGCGCACGTACCGGTCTACATCGCGGCCATGGGTCCACAAAACCTGCGCCTGACCGGGGAAATGGCCGACGGATGGCTGGGCAACGCCTTCATCCCGGAGGCCGCCGAGGTGTTCTTGGGACCATTACGCGAGGGCGCGGAGAAGGCCGGGCGGGCACTGTCCGATATCGACCTGGTCGCACCGGTGGCGGTCGAGTTCACCTCCGGCCCCGAGGAGACGGCCGCGACCGTCCGCAAACACGCCGAGGGCTACGCCTTCACCATCGGCGCGATGGGCGTCAACGGACGCAACTTCTACAACGAGGCCTTCACCCGACTCGGCTTCGGCGCGGCGGTCGAGGAGGTCGCCACGCTGTGGCAGAGCGGAGACAAGGCGGCCGCGCGGCGCGCCGTACCCGACGACCTGGGTCGCCTCACCAACCTCATCGGGACCGCCGAGGAGATCGGCGAGCGAGTGCGACGCTACCGCGAGGCCGGAATCTCCACGCTGCTGGTCAAACTCGACGGCCCCTACGACGAACAGCTCACCACGCTACGTCGACTCATCGAGATGGTCGACGAGTAACTACTCGTCCGAACCCGCTGCCGCCCAAGCGAACTCGAACTCGTCCCGACTGATGGTGCGGCGCACCAGATCCGGGTCGTAGAGATCCACGGGCGGATTGCGGGGCCATTCGTCGGCCTCACTGCGCAATACCGTGCCGTCGCCGGCGATGGCGACCTCGCGTAGTCGATGACCGTTCGGCCCGAGCTCCATCAACGATACGAACGCGCCCTCGTTGTGCCGCACATGCACGACACCACGGCCGACGAGCGCCCCGAAACCCGGACGGGCACGCTGGGCGCGCCGCTGATCACGCAGATCCCGCAACCCCGGCGGGAGGTCCTCCGCGTCCACGGACGCCTCGTCCAAGGACAGATGTCGCGCCTGCTCGAGCAGATCCTCGTCCTCCACCACCTCGACCTCCGCGAAGGTCTCCAGCACCTCTTGCGCCGACTCCGCCACTACCCACCACCATGCACGACTGACGCCGTAGTCGTGCAGAACGAGAAACCGCTTCACCCGTCCATCTTCAACCCCGAATCGGGTGGGTTGTCGAATTTGCGGGTGGCACAGGTGTGACAGGGCTACTTGCCGTGGGCACGCAGCTGGTAGAGCCCCTCGGTCTCGGCCACCACCACACCGTTGGTGTCGGTGACCACGGCCTTCAACGTGAAGTCGGATTTGCCATTGGCGGCGGCCTCGGCGGTGATGCGGGCGATCTCCTCGTCGGAGAGCGTGGCCTCGGCGCGGACATCGGTCTTGGCGGGCTTGCGGAAGAAGATCTGCAAGTCCTTGACCAGCGGGTAGTAGGCCGAATTGTCGAAACTGGCGATGGCGATGGCGCCGCCCAGGATTTCGGCGACGGTGAAGAGGACCCCGGCGTAGATGACGCCGAAGTGATTGCCATTGCCCTCGGCCGGGACCGTGGTGGCGGCGAAGCCCGGACGGACCTCGAGCGCTCGGACGCCCATGCGGTGGGCCGGGGGAATGGTGAATTCCAGTGCGCCGTTGACGATCTCGGCTAGCGGCGGGGTGTTGGTTTCGACTTCGCTGTCGGTCATGGGGGAAGGGTAGCGGAGGCGGCCGGGGTGGCGGTCGAGGGTTTCGGTCAGGTTTGTGGCCGGTTGTCGGGGTTCGAGGCATTGGATTCGAAGAGATAAAGCATGGAAGATTTGAAGATTTCGATATCAGATTACTTTTCTGTTCTACCGCAAGACATTTCGCGATAAAATAGAAACATGAATTCGGGCGGGGAACTCAACGAGAAAGGCGTGGTCGCCACACTGGCGAACCTCGACGTCCTTCTCGATTCTCTGCTCGACAATTCCTGCACATCTTTGTCCGATGACGAGTTCATCGACCACATGCGTGAATTCGAAGCCTTCGCCCGCAAAGTCGCCGTCGTACAACACCGCTTCGCGCAAGCGGTCGCCGACCGCGGCCTCGCCCAGCGGTACGGGTTCAGCCCCACCGCGGGAGTGCGCAGCTTCCTCGTGGAGACGTTGAACCTCTCCAAAGGGGACGCGGCGGCGCGCGCGAATGCGGCCGAGCATCTCGATGATCGTCGGTTCAGCCCGAACGGCTACCTGCCGCCCGCGCTGCCGCTCACCGCGGCCGCGCAAGCCGCGGGCGAAGTCTCCACCGACCACGTTCGGGTGATCATCTCGGTCATGGATCGCATCCCAACCAGCGTCGAACAGCAGTCACGGACCGAGGCCGAAGAGCGGCTGGTCGAATCCGCCCGCGTGTGCACACCCGACGGACTCAAGAAGGTCGGCGCGCGCATCCTCGCCTTTCTGGACCCGGACGGGAAGTTGACGTCGGACCGGGATCGGGCGCGGATGCGGTCGCTGGTGCGCAGCACCCAACGCATCGACGGGATGATCGAATTCAAGGGCCTGTTCAACCCCGAGGCCACCGCGTTTCTCGACACCATGCTCGCCAAGTGGGCACGCCCGGGGATGTGCAATCCCGAGGACCCCGACAGTCCGATGGTCGCCGATCCCGATGGGGACGACCGCGGCCTCGTCGAGGCGGCCGCCGCGCGCGACACGCGCAGCCAGGCGCAGCGCAATCACGACGCGCTGCTCGCCTACCTCAAGCACGGCGGCCCACAGAAACTCGGCGACCATCGCGGCATCCCCGTCAGTGTCGTGCTGACGATGACCGTCGAGGACGTCGAGAAGGCGTCGGGCTGCGCGACCACCGCGACCGGCGGCACGGTGCCGATGAAGACCGCTTTGGAGATGGCCGAGGGCAGCATTCCGACGCTGATGGTGTTCGACCACACCCAGAACAAGCCCTTGCATCTCGCCCCTGGTGTGCGCCTGGCGAACAAGTGGCAGCGCCTCGCCCGGATCGCGACCGATCGCGGCTGCACGCGTCCGGGGTGTTCGGCTCCGGCGACGATGTGCCAGATGCACCACGTCCTCGGCTTCGCTCAGGGCGGGTTGACTCACATCGAGAACCTGACGCTCGCCTGCGATCAATGCCACGCAAGAATCACCGGCACACAGTCGGGGTGGGAAACCGAAGTCCTCGACGGCAATTCGGACCATCCGGGCAGAGTCGGGTGGCGAGCACCCGCGCATGTAGACCCGGTCGGTCTACTCGAGGTCAACCATGTGCATCATCCCGACGAGGTCCTGTATCAGGCTGACGTCCGCATCGAGGCACGCCGCCAACACGAATCACGCCCCGACACAGCAAGACCCACCTCACCCGAACCCCCGTGGTGACAATCCCGGGCGGAGGCCCCGCCGCGCCACAACCCCCGGTGTATCCGTCAGTGAATAGTCTCTAAAACAGCATTAGTGCAGTCCGCAGGCTGGAATCGCAGCCCACGGCACCCAATGTCGCGTCAGCTAAAGTCAGGAAAGTCACCCAACGCAACCACACTTCATGCTTTTAATCTTTTGATCTTTCCACCCCAACCAACAACCCGGTTAGATACACACCCACCACCCTGTATCATATTCCCGGTGAACCCTCGACCACCCTCTCCCCGCTCCCCCGGCCGCCCAGCCTCAGCGACCAAACAAGAGGTAGTCGAACTCGCCCGCCACGCCTTCCTCAACGGCGACCGTGTAGACGTCCAGTCCATCGCCGCCACCCTCGGCCTCAGCCGAGCCTCCATCTACCGCTGGTTCGGCTCCCGAGACGGCCTCCTAGGCGCAGTCCTGGCCAGCGAACTGGAACACCTCCTCACCCTCGCCGACTCTCGCCGCAAATCCACCGGCGTCCACCGCATCCTGGAAGTCCTGGACCGCACCAGCCACTGGCTCGCCGCCAGCGAACCCCTACGGCTGTATCTGGAGAACGAACGCCTGGTCGGCCTGCGAGTGCTGACCGCGAGCGACGGACCGGTGCAGCCCAAAGCCGTTGCGGCGGTAGAGGAACTCATCGCGAGAACCGAAGCCGAGGACGGATACCAGGCTTCCCTCGATCGGCCACTACTCGCCTACACCCTCGTCCGCCTCCTGGAAGCCTTCCTCTACAGCGACAATGCCGCTGGCATTCGCGGCGACGTGGACCGACTGCGTCAGGTACAGGCCGCCCTGCTGGGCATTCCGGAGTAGCGGCACCGAGAGCCCCACTCGCCGTAGACTCGCGGAAAACGCCGGTCGGTAGCACGAACGGGGGGACGTTGTTCAAATCCGGATTCTCGGCAGTGTTGTTGGGCGTCGCGCTGGTATCCACCGCCTGCGGGGACGACGCCGGTTCCACGACGACGGCATCCTCGACACCGGCCGCCGCTCCCGGCGCGTTTCTCGGCGAATGCGGTGGCGCGTCCGACGACGATATTCGCGGCATCACCGGGTTCGACACCGTGAACGCCGTCGCACGCAATGGCATCAAATGCGTGTGGGAATCGTCGAGCGGCGACCGGCAGGTCATGTTCACCTGGTTTCGCGGCAGCCCCATCGAGCGGGAACGCACCATCGCGACCGTGAAGGGTAAGCAGGTCACCGATATCGAGGTGTCCGGGTTTCACGGTTTCACCGCCAATGCCGCCGAACTGTGCCAGGTGGCGATTCAAGACGGCGCGGACTTCTTCCACTGGATGGTCTACGGCCCCAATGTGCAGCCCTGCGACATGCTGCGCACCTTGGCCCAGCTCACCTTGGACCGGAGGGGGAAATGAGCGTATCGCGCCTTCTCACAGCGGTTTTCACGCTGGGCATCCTCGGCGCGTCGACCGCGTGCACCACCCCGGATCTCCCCCACGCCGCCGCACAGCAGCACTTCGACAAGCTGCTACGTGAGTGCGAGGCGGTTCCCGACGACGTCATTGTCGAGACCGTCGGCGGCTCCGGCTGGCCGAACCAGTATTTCCATGGGGCCGTGTGCATGTGGCGGATGAACGGCCCGACCGGCGATATCGATGTGACGTTCGGGTGGTTCGAGAACGGCTCCGTGCGCGCCGAGGAGAAGACCGCTCGCACACTCGGATACGAGATCGCCGTCACGACGGTCGAAGGCACCACCGGTTTTTCGCAGCGCCGCCCCGGCACTCCCCCGACCTGCGCGGTGACAGCGCCGTATTCGGGCGTCATCACCTGGTGGGTCCAGGGCGGTTCCGCCGATTCCTGCGAAACCGCCCGGCGACTCATGGAATCGACCCTGCAACGCAATGTTTGACGCGACCGAACCGTCTAACTCAACCAGGCTCCGATGGCGAGGAAGCCACAGATCAGCACGAACAGAATGCCCATGAGCGGCGCGATGAATTTGACGTAGCGGTCGTAGCGGACCTTCGCCAAGGCGATACCGCCGGTGACCACCGCCGTGGTCGGCGTGACCAGGTTGGCCCAGCCCGACGCGGACTGCCAGGCCGTAACCACCAGGGAGCGCGGCACATTCGCGAAATCGGCGAGCGGAGCCATGATCGGCATGGCGAGGGTGGCGTGACCCGACGTGGACGGGATGAGGAACGCCAGCGGCACGTTCACCAGGAAGACCGCCACCGCGAAGACCGCCGACGACGTACCCGTGACCACGCCTTCGAGAGCATGCAGCACCGTACTGGTGATCTGGGTGTTGTTCATGATCACCGTGACGCCGCGGGCCAAGACGATCACGATCCCCGCCCCCACGAAATCGCCGAAGCCCTTGCCCATGGCCTCGGCCATCTTGCCTTCACCCAGGCCGCCGACCAGACCGATCACCACCGCACCCACCAGAAACAATGCGGTGAGTTCCGGGAAATACCAACCCAATTCCCATTTGAACGGCGTCGAGCCCGGACCGTTGACGACCTCGGCCCACGGAATGATGGAGAAGATCATGAAGGCGAAGGTCAGCCCCACCAGCCACAGCACCGTCGCCTGACGACGTGTCATCGGCTCCGGTTCGTGGTCTTCGGCTTTCACGTCCCGGTCCCCGGGTTGCCAACCGGACCACGACTTCTCGGGGTCGTTCTTGACGCGGCGCGCGTACCACAGCACATAGGCGATGGTCACCGCCGTGAGCACCACCAGCATGACCAGGCGCAGCACGATGCCGTCACCGATGGGGATATCCGCCGCCGACGACGCGGTACCGGTGGCGAACGGATTGACCGTCGAGCACAGCACGCCGATACCCGCCCCGGCGATGATCGCGCCGACCGCGGTCATGCGGTCGTATCCGAGCGCGAGGGTCAAGGGCACCAACAGGGCGTAGAAACCCAGTGTCTCCTCGGCGAACCCCTCGACGGTACCCGCGACGGCGAACACCACCATGATGCCGACGATGAGCAGAAAGGAGTTGCCGCGCAACCGAAACGCGAGACGCCCGATACCGCTGTCGAGCGCACCGGTGGCGAAGGCGACGGTGATGAACGCGCCCACGGCGAGGACGAAGAGGAAGACCGCGGCCGCGCCATACAAGGAACCCGACATATCCGGCGCGACCTGGCCGGTCTTGTCGTCCTGAATGCCGTAGAGGCCGTTGATCGGCGCGAGGAACAGATCGCGGACGCGATCACCGAAGCTCTGGGTCTCGTCGATGCGGTGATAGGTCCCGGCGACCGGGCGGCCCTTGTCGTCGTGCTCGTAGGTGCCCGCCGGAATGACGAAGGCCGCCAACCACACCAGCAGGGTGACCCCCGCCAGAATGGTGTAGGTCGACGGGAAGGTCCACTTGCGCTGGCGCTGCGCCGTCGTCGTCTCGCTCACCGGCGCTTCCTGTCGGCGAACAGGCGCAGGAACTCCGCCTCGGCGAGAACGACATTGCGCAGCTCGCTCAAGAGCACGCGCTCGTTGAAGCCGTGCATGGAGCACTTCGAATCCTCGGCGCCGATCATGAGCACCTCGGCGTTCGGGTTGGCCTGCGCCATGGAGTTGGTGAGGGGAATGGAACCGCCCATGGCCGAGTCGACAGCCGCTGTGCCCCAAGCCTTCCGCATGGCCTCGCGCATGGCCGAGTACGCCGGGCCATCGGTGCCCGCCGCGAACCCGGAGCCGACATCGCCTGCCGTGACGGTCAATTCGATCCCGTAGGGCTTCACCTTGCGCAGATGCTCGATCACCGCCGCCTGCCCCTCCGCCGGATCCTGCTCGGGATGCACGCGCACATTGAGATACGCCTTGGCGTACGGAACCACCGCGGAGGCAGCGGTTTTCACCGGTGGCGCGTCGAGCCCGATCACGGTGATGGCGGGGCCGTACCAGATGCGCTCGCCGATGGGGCCGGTGCCCAGCAGCGGCATTCCCGGTGCCATACCGGTGATTTCGGCGAATTCCTCGTCGGTGTAGTTCGCACCCGTCCAGGTGTCGCGGCGCAGACCCGGCACCGCCACATTGCCGTCGGCGTCGTGCAGGGTCGCCAATCCGGCCATGAGCGCCAACAGCGCATCCGGCGCGGCACCGCCGAACTGCCCGGAGTGCACGGGCGCGGCCAGCGTGCGCACCTCGACGAAGACGTCGGCGACACCCCGCAGCGCGGTCACCAGCGTCGGCGTGCCCGCCCGCAGATTGCCCGCATCGCAGATGAGCAGCGCGTCGGCCTGGAACAGCTCCGGCTTCTCGGCCGGATAGTCGTCGAAGGCCGAACCGTACTCCTCCTGCCCCTCGATCACGATGGTCACGCCGACCGGCGGCTTGCCGCCGTGCGCCCGCAAGGCTCCGATATGGGCGATCACATTGGCCTTGCAGTCGGCGGCCCCGCGACCGTAGATCGCGCCGTCCTTCTCGGTCGGCGTGAACGGCGGTGTGTGCCAGAGGCTTTCGTCGCCGGGCGGCTGCACGTCGTAGTGCCCGTACAGCAGCACGGTGGGCGCACCCGGCGGCGCGGGGATGCGGCCGTAGACCACCGGCGCGGTATCCGGCAGGTCCAATACCTGGATGTCCTCGACCCCGGCGGCGCGCAACTCCTCGGCAACGAAGTCGTGCGCGCGCCGCACATTCTCCTTGGGATAGTCCGGGAAGGCGATGGACGGAATGGTCACCAGCTGTTCGAGCTTGCCCTTCAGCTCGGGCATCAGGGCGTCGACAGTTGCGCTGAGATCGTCGCTAGGCGTCACGATCATTCATCGAACCACCACGAATGCCGAAAACAGCTAATATCCGGCGTGTCTCCATGCCCCGAGATCCCGTGCCTGGCGCCGCGCCAGCGAACCGGCAGACTGGTAGCGGCAACGGACAACCAACACGAAGGAGACATCCGTGCGCTTCGGCATCTTCGTCCCCCAGGGCTGGCGGCTCGATCTGGTCGGCATCGACCCGGCGGCGCAGTGGACAGTGATGCGCGATCTGGCGCAGCGCTTCGACGCCGTGGACGCCTGGGAGTCGCTGTGGGTCTACGACCACTTCCACACCGTGCCGGTGCCAACCGAGGAGGCCACACACGAGGCGTGGACGCTCATGTCGGCCTTCGCCGCCTCCACCTCCCGGATTCGCCTCGGCCAGATGTGCACCGCCATGAGCTACCGCAATCCGGCCTACCTGGCCAAGGTGGCCGCGACCGTGGACCACATCTCGAACGGCCGCGTGGAGATGGGTATCGGCGCGGGCTGGTACGAGCACGAGTGGCGCGCCTACGGCTACGGTTTCCCGCCCGCCCGCGAGCGGCTGGCCCGGCTGCGCGAGGGCGTGGAGATCTTCCGGCAGGCGTGGACCACCGGCTCGGCCACCCTCGACGGTAAGCACTACCAGGTGAACGGCGCGATCGTGCGGCCACTTCCGGTGCAGGAGGGTGGTATTCCGATCTGGGTCGCGGGCGGCGGCGAGAAGGTGACGCTGCGGATCGCGGCACAGTACGCGCGGTACACCAATTTCGTGGGTGAGCCGGAGGAGTTCGCGCACAAGTCGGAGCTGCTGCGCGGGCACTGCGCGGAGCTGGGCACCGATTTCGACGCCATCACCCGCTCCTCGAATTTCAACGCGGCCGTGGGCGCGACCGAGGCCGAGGTCGCGGAGCGGCTGGAGGCGCTCATCGCGCGCTACACCCCGTTCCTCGGCGCGGACGAGGCGCGGCGACAGGTCACCGACTGGTTCGCCACCAGCGCCGCGGTCGGCACGCCGGAGCAGATTGTCGAAAGGCTGTCCAAGGTCAAGGATCTCGGCCTCGGCTACGGCATCTTCAACTTCCCCGAGGCGGCCTACGACACCTCCGGTATCGAGCTGTTCGAACGCGAAGTCATCCCGGCGCTGCGCTGATCCGTGAGCAGAGTGGTGCACAGACTCTTCGCCGTACTCGCGATACTGCTGGTCTCGGTGCTGCCGTCGTCCCTCGCGGCGGCGGCACCCGGCGATATCGATACCTCGGCCGTCGACAGATTCATGGCGGATTACCTGGCGCGCACCGGATTACCCGGTGCGTCCGTCGCCATCACCCACGGGACCCGGGTGGTCCACGTCGCGGGCTACGGGCACGATTCCACCGGGGCCGCCATGACGGCCGACACCCGTATGCCGGTGGCCTCGGTGAGCAAATCCTTTGTGGCACTGGCCGTCATGCAACTGGTCGAGGCGGGCCGCGTCGACCTCGACGCACCCGTGCGGCAGTACCTGCCGGACTTTCGGATGGCCGACTCCCGCGCCGAACGAATCACCGTGCGGCAGTTGCTGAATCAGACCTCCGGCATGTCCGACGGGGCCTTCCCCGATCTGCGCCGTCCGCAGGCGCGGTCGCTGACCGAGGCCGTCGAGCGGCTGCGCGACGCCGAACTCGCCGACGACCCGGGCACCGACTACCACTATCACAATCCGAATTTCCAGGTCGCCGCCCGCATCGTGGAGGTGGTGTCCGGCCAGCCGTTCGCGGACTACCTGCGCGAGAAGATCTTCGCGCCGACCGGTATGACCCACAGCGACACCATCGACAATCCACGGCAGGCGCTCGATGTGCCGCGCGGCCACATCCGCCTCTACGGCATCGCGATACCGGTCGACGAGCTGGACTGGTTCGTCGGCGGCAGCCACGGAATCATCACCACCGCAACCGATCTGGCGCGATGGCTGATCGTGCAGAACAATGCGGGCCGCACCGCCGACGGGCAGCGACTCGTCTCCGACGCGGCGATCGACCTCATGCACGCACCGTCGGCCGTCGACTCCTACGGCATGGGGTGGAAGCACGACGCCGAGGACGACTCCCGGGTCTTCCACAATGGTTCCTGGTTCAGCTACACCGCCGAACAGGTGCTGCTGCCCGAGACCGGATACGGCATCGCGGTCATGGCGAATATGGGAATGGCGCTCGAGGACGATCCGGACCTCATCGCCAATGGGCTGATCGATATCACCCGGGGTCTGACGCCACGGATAGAACGGCCGAGCGGAATCTACGCGGATTGGGCCCTCGGGGTCGCCACGCTCGGCGTACTCGTCGCCGCCGTCCTGCTCGTACGCCGTTCGCACCGCTGGGCCGCGGCGCAGGCGGGCCGCTCGCCCTGGCTGATAGCGCTGCGACAGCTGCCGTATCTGGCAGCCGTCCCAGCGCTGCTCCTGCTCCCCGATATCGCCGGGTTCGTCTTCGCGGGTCGCGCGGGCGGATACCGGCATGTGCTCTACGTCTTCCCGGCCGTGCTGATCTTCCTGGCCGTGGCCGCACTCGCCGGGCTCGCCATGGTCGGCGTCCGCACCGCGCGGCTGCGTCAGTCCTTGCGCGCCACGCCGCCATAGGCCCCGGACCGCTCCGGGAATTCGCCCACATCGGCCGGATTCTCCGGACGCCACAGCGGCAGCGGCACCAGGCCGGGTTCGAGCAGCGTCCAGTCCCCGAAGTACGCGGCGATCTCGTCCTTGGTGCGCAGCGAGATCTCGGTGGAGGTGCGGCCGGAGAGCTTCTGGCCCTCCAGCACCTCCTCCGGCTGGCCGTCGGCGGTGGCATGGGTGATGGCCACATAGCTGCCGGGCACGCACTTCTCCAGCAGCCGCGCCACGGCCCCCGCCGGGTCGGCCTCGTCCGGCACGAAGTGCAGCACGCCCAGCAGCAGCACCGCCACCGGCTGGGAGAAGTCGATGAGTTCGGAGACCACCGGGTCGGCCAGGATCGTCCCCGGATCGGCGACATCGGCCTGAATCACCGAGGCGGTCGGGTTGTCGGCCAGAATGGCGATGCTGTGCGCCACCGCCACCGGGTCGATATCGACGTAAACCACACGGGCGGCGGGATTCCGGTGCTGGGCGACCTCGTGGACATTGCCCACCGTCGGAATGCCGGAGCCGAGGTCGATGAATTGAGTGATGCCCTGATCCACCAGGAAGCGCACGCAGCGGCGCAGCAGATCGCGATTGGCGCGCATGGTCTCGGCGATATTGGGGGTGAAGGCCTCGATCTGGCGCGCCAATTCGCGGTCGATCTCGAAATTGTGCATTCCACCGACGAAATAGTCGTAGACCCGGGACGCACTGGGGCGATCCAGATCGATCCCTTCGGGAGCCCAACTCGGTCTGGTCATCGCGAACCCTTCTCATCACACGAATTGCGCCGTTCGCCGCATCTGTTTGTGACCCGTCACGAACAGCCAAGCGCCGCAATGGTATCCCAGCGGGAGGCGGTTCGCCGCCGCTCCGAGCTAGGGCTACCATCTGTCCCCATGGCGTGGGAAGCCGGGGGTGGGCCGGAACCGAAAAGCCCACACGCCGACCTCGTCGAGAGGTGGGCGGGTGAACTCACCCGTGGCGTTCGTGATCACGTGGTGCCGCTGAGTCGCGCCGAAACCCGGGCCCTGCTCACCCGTTTCGCCCATGAACTCGATGCCGCCGTGCGCGATCCGGCGGTGGTGCCGCGTATCCGTGAACTCGGCGCGGAACTGGCGCGCGCGCATTTCGTCGGCGACGAGGTGCTCGGTCGCAGCGTGGCTGTGTTGGAAGCGTATTTCAGCGAGTGCGTGGACGATATTTCGCCGGAACGCATCTCACCGGTCCTGGCGGCCTTCGTCACCGGCTATGTGCGCGCCTTCCGCGCCTGGCTGCTGGCCGAACAGGAGAGTGTGCGCTTCGCCGATATCGCGGCCCGAAGACTCGTCGAGGAACGATTACGCGAGAGCGAGGCCCGGTTTCGCGCCGTCTTCGCCCAGGCCGGAATCGGCACCGGCCTGTCCGATATGACCGGCCGCATCATCGAGGTCAATACCGCCTTCGCCCAGATGCTGGGCTATACGCCCGCCGAAATGCTGGCACTGTCGGTCACCGATCTCGGCCATCCCGCCGACGAACCGGGTATGTGGGAGCTGTACGCGGGGGTGCTGCGCGGCGACCACGACAATGTGCAGCTGGAGAAGGCCTACCCGCACAAGGACGGCCGCACCGTCTGGACCAATATCAATGTCTCGCTCATTCGCGACGAGCACGGGGAACCGCAGTACACCCTCATTCTGGTGGAGGACATCTCCGAGCGCCGGGCGCTGCGCGAGCGGTTGCAGTACCGCGCCCACCACGATTCGCTCACCGGCCTGGCCAATCGCGGCCGGTTCTTCGACGAACTCTCCGCCATTTTCGACGATCCCGGCATGCGGGTCGGACTCTGCTACGTCGACCTCGACCACTTCAAGAATGTGAACGACACCTTCGGGCACGCGGTCGGCGACGAACTGCTCGCCCAAGCCGCGGTCCGACTCGAGCACTGCGCCTCGGGCCCCGGGCAATTGGTGGCGCGCATGGGCGGCGACGAATTCGTCATCCTGGTGCCGCACTCCGAGGGCGCGCAGGAGGTCGCGGCGCTGGCGCGATGCGTCCTGGACTCCTTCTCCCGCCCCTTCCACGTGCACGGGCACCGCCTGACCGTCACCGCCAGCGTGGGCGTGATGGAGGACCGGGCCGGGCACACCACCGCCGAGGAGCTGCTGCGCTCGGCGGATTCCACCATGTACTGGGCCAAGGCCGCAGGACGCGGACGCTACGAGATCTTCGACGCCGCCCGCAGCCACCGCGAACACACCCGCGCGGAGCTGACCGCGGCCATGCCCGACGCGCTCGCGCACGGCGAATTCTTCCTCGACTACCAGCCGATCGTGGCGCTCACCGACGGACGCATGGTCGCGGTGGAGGCGCTGGCCCGCTGGCGGCATCCGGAACTGGGCATCCTGCCCCCGGCGCGCTTCGTCGACCTGGCCGAGGACAACGGGCATATCGGCGCACTCGGCGCGCTGGTCCTGCGGCTGGCCTGCCGCGACTCCGACGAATGGCGGCAGCGCTATCCTGACCGCACACCGCTGGTCAGCGTGAACGTCTCGGCCAGCGAGGTCTCCGACCCGGCGTGGCTCACCCTGGTGCAGCGGGTCATCGCCGAGAGCGGGATAGCCCCCGACCAGCTGCAACTGGAGCTCACCGAACGCGCCTTCATGCAGACCACCGGACGCCCCCTGCACGCGCTGCGCACCCTCGCCGAATCCGGAGTGCGCATCGCCGTCGACGATTTCGGCACCGGCTACTCGAATCTGGCCTACCTGGGCCGACTTCCACTGCACACGGTCAAACTGGCCGGACCGTTCGTCCGGCATCTGCGCACCCCCGATGCGGTGGAGGGTGCGGATCTGCTCATCCTCGAGGCCATCATCGGGCTGGCGCACGCCCTGGGCTGCACGGTGACGGCCGAATGCGTGGAGACCCACAACCAGGCCGAGCAATTGCGGGCGCTGGGCTGCGATACCGCGCAGGGCTGGTACTTCCACCATCCGATGCCCGCGGGCCAGGTGACCGGATTGCTGGCCGCCATGGGTGCCGGGGACGCGACCGCGGGGCGCGGGCACTAGGCTCGGGGTTCGCGCGCAGTTCGCGCAACCCTTTTCGTTCTCCGGATATCGCGACTAGGCTTCGCGCTGTCCGGCGACGGCGCACACCCCACCCGTTGCACTGATGGTCGATCGGAGAATCGCATGACGCGCAGTACGGTCGGGGCCGTGGACGAACCCGGCGGGCCGGGCGAAGCGGACAATGTGGGGCTGCTCTCCGAGCTGGTCGAGCATCTGCGGCAGAACCGGACGGTGCTACGCGAGGAGTGGGCCCGGCGCATCACCGACGCCCAGCTGCTGACCGCCATGACGCCGGAGGAGATCTTCGCCGAGGCGACCTCCATCTTCGACAACTACGTCGAGGTACTCGAGACCGGTAGCGTCGAAGCCCTCCAGGCGTACGCGCGGGATCTGTCCGAGCGCATCATTCCGCGCGGCGTCGAGACCGACGAGGTGCTCGGCATCGTGCTGCTGCTGCGAGATGTGCTGGCGCGCTCGCTGTTCAAGAAGTACCGCGCCGATTTCGACCTGTTGAACCTGGTGCTCGACGTCTACGAACCGGCGGCCAACCGGATCGCCAATACGGTGGGCGTGTCGTTCGTGGAGGAGCGCGAACGCATCATCCGCCAGCAGCAGGAAGCCATTCGCGAGCTGTCCACCCCGGTGCTCCAGGTGCGTGAGCAGCTGCTCATTCTCCCCATCATCGGCGTCCTCGACGGCCAGCGCGCCCGCCAGCTCACCGAACAGCTGCTGCGCGCCATTCGCGGCAATCGCGCCAAGGTGGTGGTCATCGATATCACCGGTGTGCCGACCATCGACTCCACCGTGGCCAATCACCTGGTGCAGACCGTGGACGCCTCGGGCCTCATGGGCGCGAGCGTGATCATCACCGGGCTCTCCTCGGAGATCGCGCTGACGCTGGTGGCCATCGGCCTGGATCTGTCGAAGATGAACGCGGTCGGCGACCTCCAGGGCGGGATCGAGGAGGCCGAGCGGCTGCTGGGCTACGAGGTGACGCGCACCAGCGACGGCTGAGCGCTCACTGCTCGCGCTTGGCGCGGGCTCGCCGCTTGCCCTCGTGCATGGCCTGCACCCGGGCGACCGGGATGGTATGCCCCTCCTCGATGAGTTCGGCCGGAAGCCGTTGCGGCTCAGGCATGTTCTCGAACCATGGATCGCGGTCGCCGAGGGCCTTCGGGGCGGTGTGAATGGTGAAGTCGCGCGGATGGATACTGCCCAGATCCGCCCAGTCGATCGGGAACGAGACCGTCGCCCCGGGCCGGATGCGCGGACTGTAGACCGAGACCACCGTCGCACCGCCCGCCCGGGTGGAGTCCAGAAACACCTTGCCGTGCCGGTCTTCTCGAATGAAGGCGGTGGTGGCGAGGTCCGGATCGAGCCGTTCGGCGCGGGCCGCGATGGCGCGGGTGGCGGCCGCGGCATCCTCGACGGGTAGGCCGGGCTCGATGGGCACGAAAATATGAATTCCCTTGGAGCCACTGGTTTTCACGGCCCCGGCCAGACCGTCGGCTTCGAGCGCGGCGTGAATGAGCTGGCCCGCCTTGACCACCGTGTCGAAGTCCGCGCCCTCGGGCGGATCGAGATCGAGGATGAGGTGGGTCTGGCCCACGGTGTGGTCCACCGGGATCAGGGCGGCGTGGTACTCCACCGCGCGCTGGTTGCCGAACCACAGCAGGGTGCGAATGTCATCGCAGAGGGCATAGGTGATCTCGCGTTTGGAGGCGTAGGCCCACGCGCCGACGCGATTGACGAAATCCGGGGTGTACTTCGGCAGGTTCTTCTGCATGAACGGCTCTTGGCCGGGCCGGATGCGCACCACCGAGAGCGGACGGTCGCGCACCTGCCGGATCATGCGGTCGCCGACGAATTCGAGATAGTCGATGAGGTCGCGTTTGGTGGCGTCCGCACCGTCGAACAGCGCGGCATCCAGATTGGTCAGCCGAACGTCGTGCCGGGTTTCCTCGGTGCCCATCGCCTCACTGTAATCACTGCCACCGTCAAGTAGCGGCGACTCGAGCACGCCAGGCCCGCGGCGGCAGCCCGTTCTCGCGCCGGAACACCCGGGTGAAATAGCCGGGATCGAGCAGGCCGACCCGGTGCGCCACCTCGGTGATGGACAGCTCCGACTCCGAGAGCAGATGGCGGGCCTCGCTCATGCGGCGTTCGGTGATCCAGTCCTGGACGGTGCGGCCGGTGCGGCGACGGACCAGGGTGGTGAGATAGGCGGGGGTCATGCCGACCGCACGGGCCACATCGCGCAGCGACAGCGGTTCGCCGTAGCGCTGTTCGATGACGTCGAAGACCTCGGCGAGCACCGATTCGTTGCTGCGACGCAGATCGCCCACCACATCGACGGCCAGACGCGCGACCTCGACGAGCAGCAGGGTCAGGTGGGCGGCGGCGGCCTGACGGTAACCCGCACGGCGCGTGGCCAATTCGTGTTCGATGGCCTCGATGGTGTTCTCCCACACCGGTTGTCGCTCCGGCGGCACGCGAAGCCGCAGCAGCCCACCGGGATTGCCGTGCAGGAACGGAAACAGCAGCGGATGTGCCCGCCAGGCGGGCCAGGGCGCGAGGCTCTCGTCACCCAGCGCCGCCGGGTCGAAGAACAGGCCGCACGCGCCCTCGAAGGTCGACGCCCCCGCGCCGTCCACCACCTGGCCCGGCGCGATGACGTAGAGATCCCCCGCGCTCAGGGAGAGCTCCCGGCGTCCGGCACGCAGCACGCCGCCGTCGCCATAGACGTAGATCAGCACCGGGAAGTCGTGGATATGCCACTGCCCCTGCGCGGGCCGGGTCTCGGCGGTGAAGCGCGTGACCGTCAGCGGCGGCGCGGCCGGATCGGACCAATACCGGTACACCGGGATTCCGGCCTCGTAGCGTACCGGTCGGACGTTCTCGGGCATGTACCCAAAGATAGTCCCAGTACTGCCGAGAATCGACCAATTCCATGGGCCGTTCGGCCGTCACCATGGGATACATGACGAAAAATCATCCCAACTACCAGGCCGACACCACCCATGCCACGGGCGATCGACAGGATTACCTGCCCGCCGCCGGGCGCAATGGACTGCTGCCGTTCTACGACGCGTTCACCCGGCTGTTCGGCGTTCCCGCCATCCACCGGACGCTGCTGCGGCACGCCGGACTCGCCCCCGGCGACACTGTCCTCGAGATCGGCTGCGGCACCGGCAATCTCACCATTCTGGCCAAGGACACCCAGCCCGCCGCCGAGATCCTCGGCACCGACCCCGACCCGCTCGCGCTGGCGCGCGCGCAACGAAAGGCCAAGGACCGCACAGGTATCCGGTTCGAGCGCGGCTACGCCCAGAACCTGCCCGTCCCCGACGCCAGCATCGACCGGATGCTCTCGGCGTTCATGCTGCACCACCTGCCCACCGACGTGAAGGCCGCCGCCGCGGCCGAGGCCCTGCGGGTGCTGCGCCCCGGCGGCCAGCTGTACGTGGTGGATATCGGCGGCCGAATGACCGACGCCGACGGCATGGCCGCCCGCCGCATGCTGAACAACGGCCATGTCGCCGAGAACCTGGGCGACGGCATTCCCCGACTGTTCCGCGCGGCCGGATTCGATTGCCAGGAGGTCGATTCCCGAGTCCACCGGCTGATCGGCCGCGTCACCTACTACCGGGCCACCCGCCCTGCCTGAGCGTCGGCCCCCGCGCGCTGGCGGACCACGTGCTCCCGCCGCGCGCCGGGCCGCTCGTGCCCGCGACGCCACACGGCCCACCACGGTCAGCGAAAGCCGCTGTCCATGGTGGGCCGTAGGGTAGTCCTACCGCGCTGCGCCTCAGTCGGATTCGTCCGGGAACGCCTTCTGCTGGTAGCCACCGCGCAGGGTGCCTTCCAGATACGCCGCCCGGCACGCCCGGTGCGCGATCTTGCCGCTGGAGGTGCGCGGGATCGAACCCGCGGGGACCAGCAGCACGTCCCGGGCGGTGACGCCGTGCCGCTTGGCGATCGCCGCGCGGACGGTGTCGGCGATGGGCTGCGGATCCAATTTCGCCGCACCCGTACCGCGTTCGGCCACGATGACCAGCGCCTCGGCGGCGTCGTCGGGCTCCGAGGGCACCTCCTCGGGCAGCTGATTGGCCGGAACCGAGAAGGCCGCGATGAAGCCCGGCCGCAGCGCGGTACTGGCCTCCTGCGCGGTGTACTCGAGATCCTGCGGGTAGTGGTTGCGCCCGTCCACGATGACGAGATCCTTGACCCGGCCGGTGATGTAGAGCTCGCCGTCGAGGTAGGCCCCGAAATCGCCGGTGCGCATCCACTTCGCGTCGGCCGCGGTGCCTTCGGCGTGGCTGCCCATGGGCTGGCGGGCGGTCAGCGTGTTGTGGAAGGTCGCCACGGATTCCTCCGGACGGCCCCAGTACCCGATGCCCATGTTCTGGCCGTGCAGCCAGATCTCGCCGACCTCGCCGTCGGGCCGCTCCTTGCCGTTCTCCGGATCGACGATCACCGCCCACTGCGACAGCGCCACATAGCCGCACGACACCTGGGCCACGGCATTGTCGGCGTCCGGCTCGACCGGGGTCATGCGTCCGGCATTGAGTTCGCCGCGGTCCACGTACACGACGCGGGCCTCGTCCGTGCGCGGGGTCGCCGAGACGAACAGCGTCGCCTCCGCCATGCCGTAGCACGGTTTGATGGCGGTCTTGGGCAGCCCGTAGGGGGCGAAGGCCTCGTTGAACTTCTTCATCGAGGCCACCGACACCGGCTCGCTGCCGTTGATCAGGCCGATCACATTGGAGAGGTCCAGCTCCTCCCCCGCCTTGGGCAGACCGCGCAGGGCGGCGTGCTCGTAGGCGAAATTCGGTGCGGCCGCGAAGATCTCGGCCCCGTCCTCCTGCGCCGCCAACTCCTTGATCCACCGGTAGGGGCGGCGCACGAAGGCGCTCGGCGACATGATGGTGATGAACTTTCCGCCGATGGTCGGCAGGATCACCGTCAGCAGGCCCATATCGTGGAACAGCGGCAGCCAGGTGACGCCGCGCGCGTTCGCGGTGATGCCGATGGCGTCGATCATTTGCAGCAGGTTGGTGCCGACCGCGCGGTGGGTGATCTCCACGCCCGCCGGGGTGCGGGTCGAGCCCGAGGTGTACTGCAGATACGCGATGCTGTCGATATCCAGATCCGGGCGCACCCAGGTGGATCCGACGCTGTCGGGAATCGCCTCGACCGCGATGATGCGCGGCCGCTGCGCCGCCGGAAGCTGGCGGAACAGTTCCCGCACCCCCGCCGCCGCCGAACCGACGGTGAGGATGGCCGCGGGCTGACAGTCGCCGAGCACCGCGTACAGCCGATCCGAATGACCCTGCTCGTCCGGATCGAACAGCGGCACCGCGATATTGCCCGCGTACACGGCGGCGAACATGCCGACGATGTAGTCGAGCCCCTGCGGCGCGAGGATCGCCACCCGGTCGCCCGGTCGCGTCACCTGCTGCAACCGGGCGGCCACCGCGCGCAGTCGAATGCCGAACTGCCGCCAGGTGAGTTCGTGATACTCGCCCTCGCGTTCGCGTGAATAGTCGATATAGCGATAGGCGAGTTCGTCCTGATTCGCCTCGCTGTGATTGTCGACTATGTCGATCAGGGTCTGGTTACCCGTGATCTTGATATTGCCGTGCTCGTCCAGATAGTCATCGAAGCTCTCGCCGATCATTCCCTATCCTTTTTCAACGCACTTCTTCGTGCAGTGACACCGAACAAAGATCGACACACCAAAGCTGGGGAAGAGTAGCAGAGGTGGCGACCGGCGACACTCAGTACCGGCCGAATGCCAGTGCGACGTTGTGCCCGCCGAATCCGAAAGAGTTGTTGATCGCGTAGTCGATTCGTCCCATTCGCGCCTGACCCTTCACGACATCGAGATCGATTTCCGGGTCCTGATTGTCCAGATTCAAAGTGGGCGGGACGACTCCGTCGCGAATGCTCAACACCGTGATCACCGATTCCAGCGCCCCGACGGCCCCGATGGAATGGCCCAGTGCGGATTTCGGCGCGTACACCGAGGCGTGCGTGCCGATGGCCTTGTGGATGGCATTGGTCTCCGCGTAGTCGCCGATGGGCGTGGCGGTGGCATGCGCATTGATGTGGGTGACATCGGTTTTGGTGATTCCGGCGGTCTCCATGGCCCGGGTCATGGCCCGCGCCGCGCCGGTGCCCTCCGGATCCGGGGCCACGAGATGGAAACCGTCGGAGGTGATTCCAGCGCCCATGAGCCGAGCGTGGATGGTCGCGCCGCGCGCCTTGGCGTGCTCCTCGGTCTCGATGACCATGAGCGCACCCGCCTCGCCGAAGACGAAACCGTCGCGGTCGGCGTCGAAGGGCCGGGAGGCGGATTTGGGGTCGTCGTTACGGGTGCTCATGGCGCGCATCATGGTGAAGGCGGCGATCGGCAGGGCCTGGATGGACCCTTCCACACCACCGGTGACGACCATGTCGGCATCGCCCATGACGATCATGCGCCAGGCATTGGCAATGGCCTCGGAACCGGATGAACAGGCCGAAACCGGCGTGGAGACACCGGCCCTCGCGCCCAACTCCAGGCCCACGCAGGCCGCCGGGCCGTTGGGCATGACGCACTGCACGGTCAGTGGCGACACCTTGCGGTAGCCGCCCTTCTCGAGCTTGTCGCGCGCCACGATGAGCGACTCCGCACCGCCCAGTCCGGTGCCGATGGAGACGCCGAGGCGGTCCTTGTCCACCTCGGGGCTGCCCGCGTTCGCCCAGACCTCGCGCCCGAGCACGGTGGCCATCTGCTCGACGTAGGACAGTCGCTTCACTTCGGCGGTGGTCAACGAGGCCCCCGGACCGACCTTGAGGTGTCCGCCGATGCGGACCGGCAGTTCGAAATCGTCGACGAAGGCGTCCTCGAGCACGCCGATGCCGCTCTCACCGTTGAGCAGACCCTTCCAGGTCGAATCGATATCGCTCGCGATCGAGGTGGTGGCCGCGAGACTTGTGACAACGATGTTGGGGAAATCCCCACTGGAACCGAAATAGCTCATCTTCGCTCACTCTCCGTAGCAGCGCTTGGTCATGGAGCGGGAAAGCAGTGGTGCGGCCCCACATTATCCGGGGGCGATCGGGCCGGATTCTCCGGCGACACGCAGCGGAATACTAGACCCGGCCTTGACCGGTGGATATCCGTCTGGGACAGTGGCGACCAAGTGGACCGGTGTGGGTGAGGATGTGGACAGTGCCCGGAACCAGACGTAAGGGAATCGCCCGCGGGGCGAAATTGGCGCGGCTGCCGATGAGCATCATGGCGAAACGGGCGGCGGCGCTGGGCAGTCGAATCGTCACCGGGGCCGAGCGGGGCGAGGTGGACGAGCGGCTGATGGCCGAGGCCGCCGATCAGGTGTTCACCGTTCTGGGCGAACTCAAAGGCGGCGCAATGAAAGTCGGGCAGGCGCTGTCGGTGATGGAGGCGGCGGTGCCGCCGCAGTTCGCCGATCGCTACCGCGAGGCGCTGGTGAAATTGCAGGCCGAGGCCCCGCCCATGTCGAGCGCCGACACCGAGCGAATGCTGGTGCGGCAGTTGGGCACTCGCTGGCGGGAGCGATTCCGGGAGTTCGATTCCACGCCGGTGGCGGCGGCGAGTATCGGGCAGGTGCACCGGGGTGTGTGGTCGGATGGCCGCACGGTCGCGGTGAAGGTGCAGTACCCGCATGCCGAGGAGTCGCTGAAGGCGGATCTGGCCATGCTGAAGATGTTCTCGTCGGTCTTCACCCTCGTCATGCCGGGCGCGGATATCCGGGAGCTGATCGAGGAGTTCATCGACCGCACCCACGACGAACTGGACTACCGCATCGAATGCGACTATCAGCGGCGGTTCGCGGCGGCGCTGGGCCCCGACGACCCGAAGTTCTACGCGCCCAAGGTGATCGCTTCCGCACCCAAGGTCATGGTCACCGAGTGGATGGATGGCGTACCGCTGTCCAAGGTGATCACCGCCGGTTCGCGGGAGGACCGGGACCGCGCCGGAATCCTGTTGTGGGAGTTGGCCGTATCCTCCCCCAAACGCTTCGGCATGCTGCACTGCGATCCGCACCCGGGCAATTTCCGACTGCTGCCGGATGGGCGATTGGGCATTCTCGACTTCGGGGCCTGCACCGAAACCCCCAGGGGCCTACCGCCTTTCCTCGGCGAGACGGCGCGCCACCTGCTCGCGGAGGACTTCGACAAGGCCGTCGAGGTGGTGCGCGAGTCCGGATTCGTGAAGGAGGGCGCGCGGGTCGATATCGGACCGCTGCGGCGCACCCTGGGGCCGCTGGTATCCCTGCTCCAGGACGAGGAGTTCCATATGACGCGGCAGGTGCTCCAGGAACATGCCCAGCGCGCCATGGATGTTCGCAACTTCTCGCTCACCAACGCCCTGGCGTTCAAGGGGACCCCGGAGTACCCGGAGATGCCGATGATCGGCCGCGTACTCGGCGGCGTGGCGGGGATCTGCGCCCAACTCGACACCAAGGGACCGTTCCTGGCGCTCACGCGGGAATGGGTGCCGGGCTTCGTGGCGGAGGGCTCCGCGGCGTAGTGCCGAGTTGCGGGAAATCAGTTGCGGGAAATCAGAACAGTGTCATGGGCTCCGAGGGCTCCGGCTCGGTGAGCGCGGGCAGCTCCGGCACCCGCGCCCGCACATCGTCGTAGAACCGGCGCGCCAACGGCAGCGAGCTCGCGTTGTCGGGTGTGTGCACGAAGACGGTCGGAGATCGCCCCTCCCGCAACCACTTCGCGGTGATATCGGCCCACGGCTGCCATCCGGCGACGGTGCGGTCGACGTCGTCGCGACCGTGGTAGCGGACGATCGGGTACTCGGTCAGAGCCGTGGTGCGCCGCCGTAGCCTCGGCTTCTTCGACTGCGCCTCGTATTCGGCCGCACTGGTCGGCGGCGTCTCGAACAGCACGGTGGTGTCGAAGGGAATCCACTCCGCGCCGACCCCGGCCAGCGCCCGCTCGAGCTGTTGGGCGGCGCGCTCGTCATCGAAGAAGGCGGGATGGCGCACCTCCACGGCCGCCCGGCCGGGCAGGGTGCGCAGGAAGCGCGCCAGCGCGCCCAGATCGTTCGGGCCGAACGACCCCGGCAGCTGCACCCAGAGCGCGTGCAGGCGCGGCCCCAACGGCTCGACGACATCGAGGAACGCGCCCAGCTCCTGTTCCGCGCCGCTGAGCCGCCGCTCGTGGGTGACGGCCTTGGGCAGCTTGAGGACGAAGCGGAAGTCCGGATCGGTCTGGGCCGCCCAGGATTCGACGGTCTTGCGGGCCGGGGTCGCGTAGAAGGTGGTGTTGCCCTCGACCGCATCGCACCAGTCGGCATAGCCGCGCAGGCGTTGTGAAGCGATCGGTTGATAGTCGCGCCAGGCCGTGTGCGTCCACATTGCGCATCCGATGTGTAGCCGCATGGCTGCCACGGTAGTCGGTGGCGACTCAGGCTCCCACCACGCGCGAGCTCCGCCCCCGGAACCATCCGAAGGTCAGCCGCACCGCCCGCTGCCAGTTCTCGTACTCCTCGGCGCGCAGTTCGGCGTCCATGGCGGGATTCCACTGCGCCGCGACCCGCCGATTGTTGCGCAACCCCTCCAGATCCGGCCAGTACCCCACCGCCAGGCCCGCGGCGTAGGCCGCGCCGAGCGAGACGGTCTCGGCGACGATCGGCCGCTGCACCGGTATGTCGAGCACATCCGCGACGATCTGCATGAGCAGATTGTCGGCGGTCATTCCCCCTGCGACACGCAAGGATTCGGCGCGCAGGCCGGAGTCGGCGTTCATGGCCTCGACGACATCGCGGGTCTGCCAGGCGGTCGCCTCCAGGACGGCCCGGGCGATATGGCCCTTGGTGACATAGGAGGTCAGGCCGATCAGCAGGCCGCGCGCATCGCCGCGCCAATGCGGTGCGTAGAGGCCGGAGAAGGCGGGCACCAGATAGCAGCCGCCATTGTCTTCCACTGTGCGGGCGAGGGTTTCGATCTCCGGCGCGCTGCCGATCAGACCGATATTGTCGCGCACCCACTGCACCAGGGAGCCCGTGACCGCGATCGGCCCCTCCAACGCGTAGACGGGGTCGGGGCCGACCTGGTAACCGATGGTGGTGAGCAGACCGTGCTGGGAGCGCACCGGCTCGCGGCCGGTGTTCATCATGAGGAATCCGCCTGTGCCGTAGGTGCATTCGGTCTCACCGGGCGCGAAACAGGTCTGGCCGAACAGCGCCGCGTGCTGATCTCCCAGCGCGGCCGCGATGCGTATACCCGGCAGTACTTCGCGGGCCGTGCCGAACGATCCGGTGGACGGTTCGATCCTCGGCAGCATCGCCTTCGGAATGGCGAAGCGGCGCAACAGCTCGTCGTCCCAGGCGAGGGTGTCGATATTCATCAGCAGGGTGCGCCCGGCGTTGGTCACATCGGTGACGTGCTCACCGCCGTCGACGCCACCGGTCAGATTCCAGATCAGCCAGGTCTCCATGGTGCCGAACAGCACCTCGCCGCGTTCGGCGCGGCCGCGCAGACCGGTGACATTGTCCAGGAGCCAGCGCAGCCGCGGAGCCGCGAAGTAGGTCGCCAGCGGCAGTCCGCACAGCTCCCGAACCCGCTGTGCCCCATCCCCTTCCGCCAGTTCGCGCACCAACTCCTCGGTGCGCACGTCCTGCCAGACGATGGCGCGTCCGATGGGCGTTCCGGTGCGCCGGTCCCACACCACCGTGGTCTCGCGCTGATTGGCGATGCCCACCGCCGCCACCTGTTCGACGCCGATCCCCGAATTCCGCAGCGCGGCGGGGACGATGCGCTCCACATTGCGCCAGATCTCCAGGGCGTCCTGCTCCACCCAGCCGGGCCGCGGGTAGTGCTGCTGATGCTCGCGCTGCGCCACCCCGACCAGACTGGCGCGCTGGTCGAACAGAATGCACCGGGTCGAGGTGGTGCCCTGATCGATGGCCAGCACGTAGCGTTGCGTCATTCCAGGCTCCTGATCACCGATATCACTGTCCCGCACCGAGATCCCGCGATACCGCGTGCGCGGCGTCACGCACCTTGCCCACCAAGCCTTTTCGCGGACGGCCCTGGGCATCGCAGAGTTGGTCGACCGGGCCGGAGATGCCGATCGCGCCGACCACCAGGCCGCCGCGCGCCCGGATCGGGGCCGCGATACCGGCCTCGCCGACACGGAATTCCGCTGTCTCACCGGCCCATCCGACGCCGCGCACCTCGGTGAGCGCACGGCTCAGGGCCGCGCGATCGGTAATGGTGCGGTGCGTCAGCGCGGGCAGTTCGCCCCCGCGCACCGCGGCCGCCAGTTCGGCGTCGTAGGCGAGCAACACCTTGCCCAGCGCGGTCGCGTGCGCGGGCAGCTTCTCCCCCACCGCCAGCGCCTGCCGCGTGTTGTCCGGCCGAAAGACGTGGTGTACCACCACCACATCCCCGTGCTGCGGTGCGGCGATGCGCACCGCCTCGCCACTGCGCGCCGCCAAAGCGTCGGCCCAGTTGATCGCGCGCGAGCGCAGTTCATTGGCGTCGAGATAGCCCGCGCCGAGCTGCCCCAGCGCGGCGCCCAGCTGATATTTGCCCGTCGCCGGATCCTGGTCCACGAACCCCACCCCCTGCAGGGTGCGCAGAATGCCGTGCGCCGTCGGCTTGGCCAGCCCCAGCGCCGCCGCGATCTCGCCGACCCCGAGCCGCCCGGAGCCGCGCGCCAGCAGCCGGAGCACGGCCGCGGCGCGCTCTATCGACTGAATCGGACCCGGCACGTCACGAACCTAGCCGGTCCAGGATTGCCGCACGGTAGCGACACCGGCGAGCGACCTCCAGGAAATCGTTCGACATTGTCGAACGCGTCCCCTGTGCCACCGGCCGATGGACTCGTAACGTCGGTGCCGAACGTGGCCGCAGTCGCGTCCACCAGGGCAAACGTCAGGCTCAACGGTGAGCCTTTCGAAAGGGACCACGATGAGCCAATACATCGGAGCCATCGACCAGGGCACCACGAGCACGCGTTTCATGGTGTTCGACCACGATGGCAACGAGGTTGCCCGCCACCAACTCGAACATGAGCAGATCATGCCGAGGGCGGGCTGGGTGGAGCACAATCCGGCCGAGATCTGGGAGCGCACCCGCACGGTCATCAAGACCACGCTCACCTCGGCGAAGCTCTCCGCCGACGATCTGGCCGCCATCGGCATCACCAATCAGCGCGAGACCACCATCGTGTGGGACAAGCGCAGCGGCCGACCCTACTGCAATGCCATCGTCTGGCAGGACACGCGCACCGACCGCATCGCCGCGGAGCTGGAGCGCGACGGCCACGGCGATCTCATTCGGCGCAAGACCGGCCTGCCGCCCGCCACCTATTTCTCCGGCGGCAAGCTGAAGTGGATTCTCGACAATGTGCCGGGCGTGCGCGAGGACGCCGAACGCGGCGACGCGCTGTTCGGCACCCCCGACACCTTCCTGCTGTGGAATCTCACCGGCGGCATCCACGGCGGCGTGCACGTGACCGATCCGACCAATGCCAGCCGCACCATGCTCATGGATCTGGAGACCCTGGACTGGGACGACGAGCTGTTGGCGCTGTTCGGGGTGCCGCGCGCCATGCTGCCGACCATCGCGCCGTCGTCGAATCCACGGGCCTACGGCCACACCACGCCCGACGGACCGTTCAAGGGCGCGGTGCCCGTCACCGGCATTCTCGGCGACCAGCAGGCCGCCACCGTCGGGCAGGTGTGCTTCAAGCCGGGCGAGGCCAAGAACACCTACGGCACCGGAAACTTCCTGCTGCTCAACACCGGTGGCGATATCGTGCGCTCGCAGCACGGCCTGCTGACCACCGTCGCCTACCAGTTCGGTGACGACCGGCCGGTGTACGCGCTGGAGGGCTCCATCGCGGTCACCGGATCCGCAGTGCAGTGGCTGCGCGATCAGCTCGGCATCATCGCCGGTGCCACCCAGAGCGAAATGCTGGCCAGCCAGGTCAGCGATACCGGAGGTGTGGTCTTCGTCCCCGCCTTCTCCGGACTCTTCGCGCCCTACTGGCGTTCGGACGCGCGCGGCATCATCATCGGGCTCTCGCGCTACAGCACCAATGCCCATATCGCCAGGGCCACACTGGAAGCCATCGGGTACCAGACCCGCGATGTGGTCGAGGCGATGGAGGCCGATTCCGGCGTGAAGCTGGACACCCTGCGGGTCGACGGCGGCATCACGGCCAATGAGCTGTGCATGCGGTTGCAGTCCGACATTCTCGGAGTTCCGGTGTCGCGGCCCGTGGTTCGCGAGACCACCGCGCTGGGCGCGGCCTACGCCGCCGGTCTGGCGGTCGAATTCTGGAGCGGCACCGACGAACTCGTCGCCAACTGGCACGAGGACAAACGCTGGGAGCCCACCTGGTCCGAGGAGCAGCGCGAAAAGGGTTACGGCCGTTGGAAGAAGGCCGTGGCGCGCACCCTCGACTGGGTCGATCTCGACGACTGAACCCCCTCACCCCCCAATGCTTAGATTTCCCCGCAAATAAGGAGATTCCCGTGTCTGCACGTTTGGATCGCGCCTACCGAGAAGATGCCATCGCGCACCTCGAGGACACCGAGATCGACGTCCTCGTGGTCGGTGGCGGCATCGTCGGCGCCGGCGCCGCCCTGGACGCGGCCGCCCGCGGCCTCAACGTCACCCTCGTCGAAGCCCGCGACTGGGCGGCCGGAACCTCCAGCCGCAGCAGCAAACTCATCCACGGCGGCCTGCGCTACCTGGAGCAGTTGGACTTCGCGCTGGTGCGCGAGGCGCTGAAAGAGCGTGGCCTGCTGCTGAATACGATCGCGCCGCACCTGGTGCACCCGGTCTCGTTCCTGTTCCCGCTCCAGCACCGCGTCTGGGAGCGCGCCTACATCGGCGCGGGCGTGGCCCTGTACGACACCCTCGGCGGTGCGCGGGCGGTGCCCATGCACAAGCACCTGACCCGTACCGGCGCAATGGAATTGGCTCCGGCCCTGAAGGACGACGCGCTCACCGGCGCCATCCGCTACTACGACGCCCAGGTCGACGACGCCCGCTACGTCATGATGCTGGCGCGCACCGCCGCCAAGCACGGCGCGACCGTCCTGACCCGCACCAAGGTCACCGGCCTGCTGCGCGAGGGCGAGCGCGTGATCGGCGCTACCGTCATGGATTTGGAGACGGGCCAGGAGTACAACGTCCGCGCCCGCAGTGTCATCTCGGCCACCGGCGTGTGGACCGACGATATGAACAAGATGACCGGCGTGGACTTCCCGTTCCACGTGCGCATGTCCAAGGGCGTGCACATCATGGTGCCGCGCGAGCGGCTGAACATGGACACCGGCATCATCATGCGCACCGAGAAGAGCGTGCTGTTCGTGATTCCGTGGGATCAGCACTGGATCATCGGCACCACCGATACCGACTGGGCCTTCGACAAGAACCACCCGGCCGCCAGCCACGCGGATGTGCGGTACATCCTCGACCACGTGAACACGCTGCTGCGCGAACCGCTCACCGAGGACGACATCGTCGGCACCTACGCCGGACTGCGGCCGCTGCTGTCGGGCGCGTCCTCGGACACCGCCAAGCTGTCGCGCGAGCACGCGGTGGCCGAGCCGGTGCCGGGGCTGTTCGTCATCGCGGGCGGCAAGTACACCACCTACCGCGTGATGGCCGCCGATGTGGTGAACGCGGCCGTCGCCGGTCTGGGCAGCGGGGTCGCGCCGTCGGTCACCGAACATCTGCCGCTGCTCGGCGCGGCCGGGTACCAGGAGATGCTCGACGACCTCGCGGGCGTCGCACGGAACTCGGGGCTGCCGGTCGAGACGGTCGAGCATCTGATGGGCCGTTACGGTTCCGCCGCCAACGATCTGTTCGAGCTGATCGCCCGCGATCCCCAACTGCGCCAGCCGATTCCGGGCGCACCGGACTACATCGGCGCGGAGGCCGTGTACTCGGCCACGCACGAGGGGGCACTGCACCTCGACGATATCCTCACCCGCCGCACCCGCATCTCCATCGAGGTCGCCGACCGCGGTCTCGAGGCCGCGGCGACCGTGGCCGAACTGGTCGCACCGCATCTGGGCTGGGACGCCGAGCGCACCAATGCGGAGATCAACCGCTACTACGACCGGGTGCACGCCGAACTGGCCGCCAACGAGGCCCGGGACGACGAGGCCGCCAATGCCGCCCGACTGGTGGCCGCCATCTGATAGCCGCTATCTGATAGCTACTGCCTCTGAGGCTGCGTCGCACCGGAGCGAATTCCGTGGCGGCGCAGCCTTTTCGTGCCTGGAAACAGTCGCTTTCCGACGAGATATCCGTGTGTTTCCAATGGTTTGCTAGATCGAAACCGTAGAGTCTAATTTGGGTCGGGGCCGCGACCGCGTCCCCACGCGGATCGGAGGCTACACATGAACTTCGGCACGATATTCGTCAGTGAAGCACTAGGCACCGGAATACTGATTCTGCTCGGCGCGGGCGTGGTCGCCAATGTGTTGCTCTCCAAGTCCAAAGGCTTCGAAGGCGGCTGGCTGCTCATTACCTTCGGCTGGGGTCTCGGCGTCTTCGCGGGCGTCTACGCCGCCTACAAGACCGGCGGTCACCTGAACCCGGCGGTCACCATCGGCAACCTCTTCGCCGACGCCGACGAATACGCTCCCGGCGTCCCCGTCACCCTCACCAACACCCTCGCCTATCTGAGCGGTCAACTGGTCGGCGCGTTCCTCGGCGCGTGCACCGCCTACCTCGCCTACAAGCGGCACTTCGACGCGGAGACCGACGAGGAGAAGAAGCTCGGCGTCTTCGCCACCGTCCCGGCCATTCGCTCCTACGCCTGGAATTTCGCCACCGAGGTGATCGCCACCTTCGCCCTGGTCTTCGTCATCCTGGCCTTCGGCCACACCCCCAGCGGCCTGGGCCCGCTGGCCGCCGCCCTGCTGGTGGTCGGTATCGGCGCGTCCCTGGGCGGCCCCACCGGCTACGCCATCAATCCGGCCCGTGACCTCGGCCCCCGCCTCGCCTACGCGGTGCTCCCGACCCGCCACTCCGCGGACATCCTGCCGGAGCAGGTCGCCGCCGACCTCACCGTCGGTGTCGGCGGCAAACACGAACTCCCCGAACGGGCCCCACGCCACCACAAGAACGCCGACTGGTCCTACGCCTGGGTTCCCGTGCTCGGACCGCTGGTCGGCGGGGCCCTGGCCGGATTGGCCGCGCAGATCTTCCTCTGAGCGTTCCCGCATACCTCGCGCGAACCGGGTAACCCCTCGGACATGAGTACACCGGAGATCGACCCCACCTCGGCCGCGGCGCGGCAGGAGGATGCGGATTTCGCGGGCGAGCACTCGAAACCGACGCATGCCGACGAGCATTCGCAGCCCGAGGACATCGAGCGGGACGAATCGAGTCCGCGTGGCGAAGGCGGGGACGGCGGCCTGGATCCGTCCACGAACCAACCACTCTGAGAGCCGCGCGACGAAAGAGGCGGCGGGCAGCCATATTTCGGCCGCCCGCCGGACTCGTCGGTCCTGCCCGGCTCAGCCCTGCTCGACTCAGCCCTTCTTGGCCCCGGCCTTCGCCTTGCCCTTCTTCGCGCCGTTCTTGGCGCTGCCATTGAGATCGATGCTGTGCTCGGTGGTCTTGTCGGCCTTCTTCACGCCCTTGGTATGCAGGGCCGAGACCAGCAACCCGCTGTCGTCGGCATCCACCCGCACCGTATCTCCGGGCAGCAGAGCACCATTGAGCAATTCCCGGGAGAGCTTGTTGTCCAGCTCCTTCTGCACCGTGCGGCGCAGCGGGCGCGCGCCGAACTCCGGCTGATAGCCATTGTCGGCGAGCCAGTCCATGGCCTTGTCGGAGACGTCGAGCTCGATGTCCTGGGCCCGCAGCCGCCGCCTGGTTCCGCCCAACACCAGATCCACGATGGTGCGCAGCTGCTGCTTGTCGAGCCGGTGGAACACGATCTGCTCGTCGATGCGATTGAGGAACTCGGGGCGGAAGTGCGTGCGCAGCCGCTCCTCCAGCTTCGGGGTGATCGAATCCAGGTCTCCCGGCGGGGCTTTCAGGATCAGGTCGGAGCCGAGGTTGCTGGTCATGATGACGATGGTGTTCTTGAAATCGACGGTGCGGCCCTTGGAATCGGTGACCCGGCCGTCGTCCAACAGCTGCAACAGCACATTGAACACATCCGGGTGCGCCTTCTCCACCTCATCGAACAGGATCACCGAATACGGTTGGCGGCGAACCTTGTCGGTGAGCTGCGCGGCATCGTCGTAGCCGACGTATCCGGGCGGCGCGCCCACCAGCCGCGACACCGTGTGCTTCTCCTGGAACTCGCTCATATCGAAGCGGATCAACCGGTCCTCGTCGCCGAACACCGCCTCCGCCAAGGCTTTCGCGAGTTCGGTCTTGCCCACGCCGGTCGGCCCGAGGAACAGGAACGAGCCGATGGGCCGATTCGGATCCTTCAATCCGGCCCGCGCCCGGCGCACCGCCTCGGCGACCGCGGCGATGGCCTCCTCCTGCCCTATCACCCGTTTGTGCAGCACATCCTCGAGTTGCAGCAGCCGCTGTTTCTCCTCCACAGTGAGGTCCGCGACCGGAATACCGGTCTGGCGCGAGACCACCTCGGCGATATCGGCGACCGTCACCGCGGGCATCTCGGTCTCGCCGCCCTCGTCGCCCACGGCCTGCTCGGCCTCGGCGATCTCGGCCTTGAGCTTGTTGGCCTTCTCGTACTCCTCCGCCGCCACGGCGGCGTCCTTCTCGCGCCGCAGTCGGGCCAGCTGCTCGGACTTGCGCCGATCCCCCGGATCCGGTGTGCGCGTACGCAATCGGACCCGCGCGCCCGCCTGATCGACCAGATCGATCGCCTTGTCCGGCATGAACCGGTCGGTGAGGTAGCGATCCGACAGCTCGGCGGCGGCCACCAGCGCCTCGTCCTCGTAGCGCACCTGATGGTGCTCCTCGTACACGTCCACCAGCCCGCGCAGAATCTCGATGGTGTCCACGACCGACGGCTCGGAGACCAATACCGGCTGGAAGCGCCGTTCCAGGGCGGCGTCCTTCTCGATGTAGCGCCGGTACTCGTCGATGGTCGTCGCGCCGATGGCGTGCAGTTCGCCGCGCGCCAGGGCGGGTTTGAGCAGATTGCCCGCGTCCATGGAGCCCTCGCCGCCACCGCCCGCGCCCACGATGGTGTGCAGTTCGTCGATGAAGACGATGAGTTCGTCGGAGTGCTCGCGCACCTCGTCGAGCACCTTGGTGAGTCGTTCCTCGAACTCGCCGCGGTACTTGCTGCCCGCCACCAGCGAGCCGACATCCAGGGCGATGACCCGCCGGTCCGCGAGCGTGCCGGGCACATCGTCGTTGACGATGCGCTGCGCCAGACCCTCCACGATGGCGGTCTTGCCGACACCCGGGTCGCCGATGAGCACCGGATTGTTCTTGCGGCGCCGCGACAGGATCTCGATGGTCTGCTCGATCTCCTGGGCGCGGCCCACCACCGGATCCACCTTGCCCGCCCGCGCCTCGGCGGTCAGATCGCGGCCGTACTCGTCGAGAGTCGGTGTGGCACTGGGCTGTTTGGGAGCCTCGGTCACCGGCAGCTTCGATCCCGCCAACGCCTGGGCGGCGGGGGTCTGCGAGGCGGCGATGCCGAGCAGCACGTGTTCGGGTCCGATATAGCTGCTCCCGGCCTCGGCGGCGCTGCGCTGGGCCTGCCGCATGGCCAGTTTGGCGGCCGGGCTGAGCGCTACCGCGTGCCCGCTGCCCGTCGCACCCACCCCGCTGCCCGCGGCGGTGCGCATCTGTTCGCCGAGTTCCTCGGGATCCCTGCCGATTTCGGCGATCACACTGCGTGACGGCTCGACCTTGGTGGCGGCGTACAGCAGATGTTCCGGGGTGATCTCGGGATTGCCCCACTCGTGGGCGGCCTCGCGGGCCGTGGCGACGAGTTCCTTGGCATTGGAACTCAGCAGTCGGCCGAGATCGATGCGCTGCACCGGGGGCTGCGCGGTGGTACCCGGTCCGAAGAATCGCTGGAAGATGTCATCGAAGGAACTGAACGAGCTGGGCCAACCCTCGGTCATATGCACCTCGCTGCATCGGCGGGCGCGCCGGTCCGGCACGCCGGATACGGATGGTGACGCTTCCCGACCCAACGTACCCCCGGGCAGCAAACATCCCGCAGCCAGGTGCGTTCGGGCTAGCTGTCGTGGTCGCCGGTCGGCCGCGCGGTCGGGAAGGCGATCGCCGCCATGCGCGCGGCGTAGGCGTCCCCGTGCACCAGGGTGAACGGCGCGTAATCACGCACATGGCCCTCGGCCCACTCCCAGACGGAATCCAGATCGACGGCGACGCCGCGCTGGAGAATCAACCGCCAACCCTCGGGCCGCCGCTCCCAGATATCGCCGTCACGGTCCAGATAGAAGCCGACGATCTCGGGCTCCACCGCGGGCATTGCCTGATCCCTGATCACTTCGCCGCCGGACAACCACTCGATTCGAGTCAACATTCGCTACCAACCTCCTATGAATACTTCCTGATGGAATTATTCTGCAGGGTTCTTCCGATTCACTTCCAGTCGGATTCCGGGCAGAGCCGGAAAAGTAATGCGATTGGAGAATTTGGTTGTGCACACTCCCGGATCATTTCACAAAATTGACATTTTGTGATCCAGGTCATAGATGTCGCGCGCGGTGCGCAGACGTGCTCACATGCCTACTCGAGCAATCGTTTGGCAAGCGAACGATCTTATATCAGACCACTATCGACATTTCGAGCCCATCAGCGCTGATCACGGCACATTTCGATGCGATTCAACACGCTCGAAAATCCGATAACCATTCGGCAACTATTCAGCATACTTTTGGCATCATCGAATTGTGGGATGATAGTCCTCTTTTGAGGCGAACTGACCAGTCCGCCCGCCCGGCCGAGGAGGGGTGTCGATGGCAGGACCACACGTCAGGGTGCTCGGCCCCCTGCACATGTCCATCGACGGGCAGGAGGTACCGCTCGGCACCCCCATGCAACGCGCCGTGCTCGGCCGCCTCATCGTGGCGCGGGGGCAGGCCGTCAGCACCGAGCGGCTCATCGAGGATCTCTGGGCCGGACAGCCGCCGCCGAAAGCGGCGACCGTGCTGCAGGTCCATATCCACAATCTGCGCCGCCTCTTCGAACCGGATCGCCCGCGCCGCGCGCCATCTCGTTTCATTGTCTCCGAATCCAATGGCTACGCACTGAATCTGCCGCCGGATGCGGTGGACGCCTGGCACTTCGAGGAACTCCTGCGTGCACACCAGGAACTGCGAGGGACCGACCAGTATGCGTCCGATCCCGCCGAGCGCAGCCGCCTGTTGGAAAACGCGCTCGCCACCTGGAACGGACCTGCCCTGGAGGCGTTCGCCGAGTCGGAATGGGCTGCCGCCGAAGCGAATCGGCTCACCGATCTACGACTCACCGCCGCCGAACTGGATGCCCAGGCCAAACTCGATCTGCACCGGCCCGGTGATGTGGTCATCGAATTGCGGCAGTTGTTCGACGAACATCCCGGTCGGGAGGAAATCGCGCGGCTGCTGGCCCTGGGGCAGTATCAGCTCGGTCAGCAATTGGAGGCACTTGCCACCATTCGCCGCAGCCGGGAATTCCTCGGTGAGGAATTCGGGGTGGATCCGGGTCCGGCGCTGCGCGGACTGGAGTCGGCGATACTCAATCACTCCGCGGATCTGACCTTTCCGGGCGGGCTGCCGGTGGTCGCGCCCGGCGGCCTCGACATCGAGGGCTCCGCGGACCGTCCGCGCCTCGAGATCGACTGCGCCACCGACTATGTCGAGGAGATCACCGAACTGCTCACGGTCGCCGAGGCCGCGCGGGCCGGACGCCTGCGACTGGTCTGGATCGCCGGTGAGGCGGGTACCGGGAAGACCACGCTGGCGGAATCGGCTGTGGCACAGCTGAAGAGCACGGGGTGGACGACGGCGGTCGGCGGGTGCCCGGAGGTGGACGGCGCGCCCATGGCCTGGGCCTGGTCGGAGATCGTCGCCGACCTCGGCCACAGCGCGGTCGCCGAGACCCCCGTCGACCCATTCACGCTGTCGCGCACGGTGGCTCAGCTCTGCGGCCAGGCCGAGACGCCCGTCGCACTGCTGCTCGAGGACATCCACCGCGCCGATACCGCGACCCTGCAGGTGCTGCGACAGGTGGCGAACTGGCTGCGCGACGAGCCGGTACTGATACTGGCCACCAAACGGCACTCCGAATCGGCGCCCGAAACCCACACCGCCGCCGCCTCTTTGGCGCAGCACACCGCCGCCTGGCTCGAACTCACCGGCCTGGACCGCGCGGGCACCCGGGCGGCGGCTCGCGCCGCCGGGCTCACGGAGCTCGATGATGCCCAGGTCGACAGATTGCACCGGCGAACCGGTGGCAATCCCCTCTTCGTGCGGGAGGTGGCCCGCTCGCTGGCCGCGGGCGGCGATCCCGACGAGGTGCCCGAATCGGTCCGGGAGCTCATCGACAGCCGGATCGCGCGGCTGCCGTGGGGCGTCACCGAAGTGCTGCAGCACATCTCGGTCTGGGGCAATGGGGTGGATCTGCCGCTGCTGGGTCTGGCCAGCGGCATACCCGAGGACGCGCTCATCGATCTGGTGGCCGCCGCGGAGACGGCCGGGTTGGTGCGCACCGACCGCGCGGGCCGAATCACCTTCGACCACACGCTGATTCAGGACACCGTCTATCACGGCATTCCCTCGCTGCGGCGGGTGCGCATGCACTGGTCGGCGCTCGAGATCCTGGAGAAGCAGCCGCTGCCCGCCTCCGGCGCACCGCGCGAACCCGAGGAGCTGGCCCGCCACGCCATTCTCGGCGCGAGCGCCGACACCGCCCGGCACGCCATCGAATACGTGCAGGCGGCGGCGCGCGACCGGATGGATCTCGGGCTGCGCGGCGCGGCGGCGCGCCTGGTGCGCTCGGCCATCGACCTCCACGAACTGGCCGGACACGACGGCGAGCACGCCGAGTACCGCGACCGCGTCGCGCTCCTGGACGCGCGCTGCGCGCTGGTCACCGCGCTCGCCTACGACGGGCGACAACGCGAGGCGCTGCTGGCGCGCGCCGAAGCCCTGGCGCTGGCCGAGCGCATCGGTGACGACGAACTGATCGCGCAGGCGCTCACCTGCTGGCGCGCACCGGTCATCTGGCCGATTCGCGAATGGCGCGAACACAATCGGCCCTTCCTCGACGCGCTGTGGCGACTACTCGAGACCGCGACCGGCGCGATGCGCGTTCGACTACTCATCGCGGCCGCTTTCGAGATCGATGTGAGCGACCGCGCCAGCTACACCCAACTGACCCGAGAGGCGCTGGAACTGGCCCGCGCCCAGGACGATCCCGAACTGCTCTGCGCGGCCATCAATGCCGCGACCCATCTGAACTTCGACCGCGACGCCGGACAGGCGGGACTGGCCGCCGAACTCGAAACCATCGCGGCCGGTGCGGGATTCGTGGAATACCGGGCGGTGGCCCATCATCTCCTGTTTCGGAGCGCCTTCGCCTCCGGTGATCTCCTGGAGGCCGATCAGCAGGCCACCCTCGCCATCGAATACGCCGACGAGGGCCAACTCCAGCCGCTGCTCGATATCGCCTGCTGCGCCTGGGCGTGTATGGAACTGCTGCGCGGCGAGATCGACCGGGCCGAGGAGTTGTTCGAGGAATTCCAGACGCGCATAACGCATTCCGGCCTGACGAATGCCGCCGTCGCCGCGCTGACCGGTGGTCTCGCGGTCGGCTGGGCGCGCGGTGATCTCTCCGGCATGGTGCCCCGGATCGCGCAGTGCTACGCGGAGCTGCCGGATCTGCTGTCGCACATCTACTCGATCGCCCTGGTGCACGCCGGAAATCGCGAACTGGCCCGCGAGGTCTACGACCGGGCGAAGCCGCCCGGTGACGGTGTCTATCCGGTCATGATGTCGGTCTTCCGGGCCGCCGCGGCCATCCAATTCGACGATGACGACACCATTCGCGATATGTACGACTACCTCGCACCGCATGCGGGCACCATCGTCGGATCCGAATCGGGCATCAGCGCCTACGGCCCCTTGGATGCCGTGCTGGCCAGCCTGGCCGTCGCGCTCGGCGACCACGACGCGGCGGTCGCGCACGCCGAGCGGGCCCGCCGATTGCTCGAGCGCGCCCGCACCGAACTCCGCGCGACGCCGCCCTGGCAGCCGCTGCCCCGAACCGTCGGCACCGAGTCCACGCGTCGATAGCTCGGCACCCGCGGGGTGGCGATATGGCGAACGCCGGTGCCCCGCGGTGGGACACCGGCGCTCGCCGAGATACGCAGTGCTACTTCGCCTTGTGGTACGCGTCGACGATTTCCGCCGGGATGCGACCGCGCGAGGACACCTGGTGGCCCTGAGCGCGCGCCCATTCACGAATGGCGGTGCTCTCCTCGCGGTCGACCGCGGGACGGGTCTTGCCGCTGCCGACCTTGCGCTTGGCGCGGCCGACCTTGCGGGCCTTCTCCGCCCACGGCTCGATCACCTCGCGCAGCTTGCCCGCGTTCTTCATCGACAAGTCGATCTCGTAGTCCATGCCGTCCAGCGAAAAATAGACGGTTTCGTCGGCCTTCGATTCGCCGTCGTAGTCGTCGACCAGAGTCACGGTGACTTTCTTCGCCATGGACTGCCCTTTCACGTTGTTGCCCGCTTTTCGCCGGAAATGCTATGCCCGGAACACACAGAATTCAAACCAGCCACGAATCCAATTCGGTCCTGTCAGGCTTTTCTGCTATTACCGGAACGGGCGCGATGCGGACTTCCCGGGCGATCAGCGGATCCGGAATGCGGTCATCCGCCATCCGTGACGACCGAGGGCAATACGGGCGGCGAGTGCGAAATGCCGCGCACCGCGATCGTAGGAGCCGCAGACCTCCGCTTTCGCCGTTTCCACCATGACCACATCGGCCCTGGTCAACACGGCCGTACCCAGCCCGCGACCGGGGACGAGCCCGGCGGCCACCAGGGTGCGCACCGCCGCGACCACCCCGGTGTCGGCCACCGCGGCCAGTTGTGCGGGCGGGCGGCGGCCATCGAGCACTTCCAACGCCACCCGTGTGGTACGCCAAGCGAATTTCCGAGCCTGCTCGCACACTTCGTGTTCGATTGCCGGAATTTCCGGATGCGCGGCATGTGCCAGCCTTTGCAGCGCGCTGCCCCGCGACCGCCGCGCGGCATTCCGGCCCACCCGCCGCGCACAGCACGGGGACACCGGCGGCTCGAGGTTCGGAGCCGGAGACAAGTAGTGCCCGCGAAATGCCATACCCCCCACTCCCCCGCAATTCACCGATCGATTCCCCCGCGATTCGATTCGCCAGCATGGCACGACGCGAGCGGCGCGATAAGCCCTGCTGGCGCGCCCGCGCGTGACGCGCCGCGCCTTGGGCTTACCGCACCTCGAATTGCCAGCGCGGTATCAGACGGCCGCCGCCGCGGGCTGATTCGCATCCGCCGCGGGCCGCCCGGCCGGAACCGGGCGCAGGGTTTTGCTCAGGTCGGTGCGCATGGTGGTGGCGGCGTCGAGCAGGTAGTTCTGCCGCACGGTCCACGGGTGGCGGTCGCCCTGGCGCGGGAAATCGGCGATCGAGCGCTGGATATAGCCGGAGGCGAGGTCCAACAGCGGGCGCTGCGCCAACTCGCGCGTGGGCTGCGGGACCACCGCCGAGAAGCCCTTGCGATCCATATGGGTGAGGATCTTGCAGACCAGCCGGGAGGTGAGGTCGGCGCGCAGGGTCCAGGAGGCATTGGTGTAGCCGATGCAGACCGCGAAATTGGGGACGCCGGTGAGCATGGTGCCCTGCCAGACGAACTGGTCGTTCAGGCGCACGGGCGCGCCGTCCACCACGAGGTCGATGCCGCCGAAGGCGAGCAGTTGCAGCCCCGTGGCGGTGATCACGACATCGGCCTCGAGAACTCGACCCGACTTCAGCCGAATACCTTCGGGCACAAAGGTTTCGATGTGGTCGGTGACCACCTCGGCCTTACCCTTGCGCATGGCCTTGAAGAAGTCCGCGTCGGGCACGGCGCACAGGCGCTGGTCCCACGGGTTGTAGCTGGGGGTGAAGTGCTCGGCGACCTGCTTCTCGTCCTTCAGGATTCGCGTGGTGAGTCCGGTGAGGAGTTTGCGGGCGGCCTCCGGGCGACGACGGCAGTACTGGTAGAAGCCGATATTGAACAGAATGTTCTTGGTGCGGATGGCGCGGTGCGCCAGATTCGGCGGCAGCAGTTCGCGCAGGCGGTCGGCGACTTTGTCGCGGCCGGGGACCGCCGAGATCCAGGTGGGGCTGCGCTGCAGCATGGTGACGTGCTCGGCCTGGTCGGCCATGGCCGGAACCAGCGTCACGGCCGTCGCCCCACTGCCGATGACCACGACCTTCTTTTCGGCGTAATCGAGGTCCTCGGGCCAGAACTGCGGATGCACGACGGTGCCGGAGAAGTCGCCGATACCGGGGAATTCGGGATTGTGCCCCTGGTCGTAGTTGTAATAGCCGGAGCAGGAGTAGAGGAAGCCGCAGGTCAGCGCGCGCCGCTCGACACCCGCGGCGGTGCGCTGCTCCACGGTGAGCGTCCAGCGCGCGGTGGCGCTGTCCCATTCGGCCGCAACGACTTTGGTGCCGAAGCGAATATGCCGGTCGATACCGTTCTCGGTAGCGGTCTCGGTGATGTAGCGCAGGATGGCGGGGCCGTCGGCAATGGATTTGGCGTCGCGCCACGGCTTGAACGGGTAGCCGAGGGTGAACATATCCGAATCGGAGCGAATGCCGGGATAGCGGAACAGATCCCAGGTGCCGCCGAGGGCATCGCGCGCCTCGAGCACCGCGTAGCTGCGGCCCGGATGTTCGGCCTGGAGGCGGTAGGCCGCGCCGATACCGGACAATCCGGCCCCGACAATGACGACATCGAGATGCTCTGGGGTGGTGGCGGCCTGCTCGCTCATGCTCTCCAGTCTGTCGGCGGTCCCGGTAGTGTTCTTGACTCTAAGCGACAAGTATTTGATTCTGTACGACATGTCGGTCATCAGGTCCGCGGGCCTGCGCGGATTCCGCGCCACCGTGGCGGAGCTCGGCGGCAATGCCGAGGAGTTCGCGCTCGCCTGCGGGCTGCCGGTGGCCGCGCTGGACACCGACGATCTACTGGTCTCCGACTACACCATGGGCGCGGTGCTGGAGTTGGCGGCGCATCGATTGCGCTGTCCCGACCTGGGTCTGCGCATTTCACGCCGCCAGGATCTGGCCATGCTCGGCCCGCTGGCGCTGGCCATCGGCAACTCCCCGACCCTCGCCGATGTGGTGGAGTGCGCCTCGCGCTATCTGTTCGTGCACGCCCGAGCGCTGAGCCTGACCCTGGAGCCGGACCCGTACGGCGAACGCGGCGTCGTGGCACTGCGTTACGGGGTGCCGCCGAGTACGCCCACTCCGGTGCAGGGTACGGACCTGGGACTGGCCTTCGTGCACCACACCATCCTGCAGCGCCTCGCGACGGACCGCTACGGCCTGCGGTCGGTGGAGCTGCCCTATCGGCCGCCCGCACCGATCTCGGTGTACGAGGAGTTCTTCGGCGCGCCGGTGCGGGTCGAACGCTCCGCCGCGCTGCTGCGCGTGCCGAGTCACCTTGCCACCGTGCCGCTCTCGGGCGGCGACGAGAATCTGCACCGCCTCGCCATGGCCTTTCTGGCGGAGCTGACCGGCGGGGCCGCCGCCGATGTCGCGCCCCGGGTGCGCACCGCCGTCCAGCGGTTGCTCGGTACCACCACACCCGAAATCGGGGCGGTGGCACGGCTTTTGACCGTACATCCGCGCACCCTGCAGCGGCGGCTGGCGGCCGAGGGCGCCACCTTCGCCGAGATCCTGGACGAGGTGCGGCGCGCGGAGGCGCGGCGGTATCTGACCACCACCGATATGCCGATGAGTCAGGTGGCCGCACTGCTCGGGCTCGCCGAGCAGGCGACCCTCACCCGCTGCTGTCGTCGCTGGTGGGGGCTGACGCCGACGGCGGTGCGGCGCAGTGGAAATCGCGCACCGCTCCCGTGAGATCGGACAAACAGGGCTTTTACCAACACAGTTCGAGCAGTGATGCGTGTCGCCGATCGTTGCTGGAAGTTTTCCGATAAGGATGGGAAGGGTGAAATGCCCCTCCTGCTCCTGGCCCTCGCCCACCTCCGCCGTCTCGACCCACCGCAGCGTGAACTATGTGCGCTGTGTCTGTGGCCAGTGGCTGATCACGGTGCACGGCAAGGTCGTCGGGACCGCCGGGGGCAGCAATCTCAGCCGCTCCGACGCCGTCGCCGAAATCGTCGGCGCGGACGCGAGATAGCCGATCAATCCGGAACGACGAGGCGCACCGCCTGAATCCGATTGCCGCGCTCGGCGAAATCGAGTTGGGCGATCCCCCGCGCGTCGCCGGTTTCGACGGTGGCGGTCACGGTGCGCCCGGCGGCGATGAGTTTGCGCCACCGCAGCCGCGCCGCGCGGGTGACGAAGTCCTCCACCGACATGGCATGGCCCGCATGCCATTCCAGCCGCGCCACCGGGGCCAGCACCGCACGCACCCCGGCCGTGTCACCGCGCCCGGCCGCCTCGAGCAGGCGCGCCGCCGCCTGTTTGCCGGACGTGCCGACACCGCGCATGGCGCCCATGAACCCCAGCGCCCCGCCGATACCCTGATTCCCGATCAGCTGCGGCCCCAGCTTCACTCCGGCCAGCAGCCCGGGAACGCCCGCGCCGAGCAGCTGCGCGATCATGCCGGGCAGCTCCCAATGCGCCCGCAGCGCATGGATTTTCAGCTGTCCGTCCCGGTCGACCACGTCGTAGCGCAGATGCATGGGCACCGGCAGCGTGACACCGGTGGACATGGTGGTCTCGATGGTCAGATCCCGGAACACCGTCATCGCGCTGACCACATCGTGGTCGACGACGAAGGCGATGTCGTTGGGTGCGATGAAGGTGTCGTAGAACCGTTCCAGGGCGGCGCGCCCCGTATGCGGCCGCGACCCCACCGGATCCTCGACGGTCGCCCCCTCCGCGAACAGGTCCACCCAGGCCGTCCGGTCGTGGGCGGCAACCGCCTTGGGTGAGGCCTCGACGGTCGCCAGCAGTTCGGCGGCAGTTGGATTCGCGGACACGACTCTCCTCCACGGTTGTTGCGGCGGGGCGATGATACCGTGCGCGGCAAGGGCTTCGGGCCACCGCAGACGAAGGGAAAGCGCTGATGGGCACGGCAAGCAGTACGCTCCAACCGGCCGATATCGGATTCCCGCTGCCGCCCTGTCCGGACGCGCCCGCCGCGTACACGGTGAGTTGGCCGGTGCGGCTGGGCGATACCGACGGCGAGGAGCGCCTGCGCCTCGACGCCATCGCGCGCTACGCCATGGATATCGGATACGAGCAGCTGCTCGCGGCCGAGGACGGGCACCTGCATCTGGCCTGGCTGGTGCGGCGCACCATCATCGACGTGGTGCGGCCGATCGCCTTCGGTGAGAACGTGACGCTGCGGCGCTGGCCGTCGGCCATGTCGAATCGCTGGTTCACCGCGCGCATTTCGATCGAGAGCGACCGCGGCGGATTGATCGAGGCCGAGCAGTTCCTCATCAATGTGGATCCCGAGGCGGCGCGCCCGGCACGCATGACCGATCGGTTCATGGAGCCGATGCTCGCCGTCACCACCGAGCACCGCCTGCGGTGGCAGGCCGCCCTGCGCCCCATCACTCCCGCCGACGACGGCGAGGCGCGCCCGTTCCCGCTGCGGGTCACCGACGTGGACCGGCTGGGGCATGTCAACAACGCGGTGCACTGGGAGGCGGTGGAGGAGGGCCTCGCGGTGCACCCCGAGCTGGGGAAAGCGCCCTACCGCGCCATTGTCGAACATGTCGGCGCGGTCATGGGCGCGGACGACGTGTCGATCCGCACCCGGCGCGACGCCGCCGGGCTGGACCTGCAACTCGAGGTGGACGGCACGGCCCGCACGCTGGCCCGGATCAGCCGCCTGGACTAGCGCTTGGGCAGGGCCAGGTCCATACCGCCGACGTCGGCCACCTTCCAACCGTCCGGGTTGACGGTCACGGTGTAGGTGACGGTGGTCTTCACACCCTGCGGATTCTGAGCATTGGTGCTGGTGACATCGAGGAAGACATCGACCACGTAGGAGTCGCCGTCGCGGTTGACCACCTTGGCGGCGACCGGGGTCGCGCTGGAGGTCCACTTCAGCACAGTCAGCGCCTCGTTGAGCTTGGGGGCCGCGGCGTCGAACTGGGTGGCCAGCTTGTCGGTGGTATTGGCCTTGAGACGGCCCTGCCACGCGCCGAGATCGGCGAAATTGATGTTCGACGCGCCCAGGGCGTAGTCGGTGGCGACCTGTTCGGCGCGCTGCTCGGTGGCGATCTTGGCGTTCTGGTCGTCGAGCTCGCCGCGCGCGTTCAGCCAGAGGCCGGTGGTGACGGCGGTCGCGCCGATCGCCAGGACGGCCACGACCGCGGCCACCAGCGTGGACAGCGGCAGCGACACCGTCTTGCGCGGGGCCGGGGCGGGTGCCTCCGGGGTAGGTGCTTCCTGGTTCTTGCCCAGGTTCACGGAGGCAGCGTCGGCCTCCGCGTCGACTGCCCGCTTCGGTTGGGTGTCCTCGGACATCCGCTTCCTCCTTGTTACTGCACTAACTGTGACGGCACTACTTGACGTTCACCCGCACCCGCACGGCATCGTCGCCGGTGGCGGCGAGGGCCTGCGCGATGAGGCTGCTGATATCGAGCTGCGGTCCCGTACTGCGCGCGGCATCGGCCAACGGTTGCAGGGCGGGTGCGAGGGTCTTCAATTCTGGTCCGACCTGTTGCAACCACTCGGAGAGCCGGGCCAGGAAGGAGGCGAGCCCATCATCCGCGACGTAGTCCTGCGGGCCGGGCTGGCCGTCGACCAGTCTACCGACCGCCTCGGTGAGCTGCGTCAGAGCGTGCGAGAACTCCACGAAGGCGGGGGCCGCGGCGGCGGTGGCCGGACCCATGCCCGCCATATCGGAGGCGGCGGCCTGGAAGCTGTTCAGCAGCGAGGCGATCTTGGGTTCGCGGCTCATGATGGCGGCGGCGAGCAGATCACCGGCGCGCTCGAGCGACGGCATGGCGCTGTCGGTGCCGAGGAAGGATTTGCCGACGGTGTCCACCAGCGAGCCGACCACCTCCGGGTCGAGCTGGTTCATGACCTTGGTGACCAGCCGGGCGACCTCCGGAATGGACAGCGGCGGTTGCACTTTCGAGGCGTCGAGGCGCTGGCCGTCGGTCAGGTACGGGCCACCGCTGCCGGTGGGCCGGAACTCCACATACGGTTCGCCCAGGGCCGAGAGATGTTCGATGGTGACCACGCTGTCACTGGGCACCTTGCGGTCGGCGTCGAGTCGGAAGGCCACCTCCACCCCCGCGGCGGTGCCCTGCACCGAGGTCACCTCGCCGACCTCGATCCCGGTCAGCAGAATCGGCGAACCCACCTCCAGCGAACCGGAATTCGGCAGCACCATGGAGGCGTGGGTGAACTCGGCCCACGGATCGGCGCGCACCACGCCGAAGGTCAGATAGCTCGCGCCGACCACGGTGACGACACCGATACCGGTCAGCGAGGCCAGTGCGCCCCATTTCATCGCACGGCTCCGATCATGCGCAGCGTGGAGACCATCCGGTCGACCTGATCGTCGGTGGAGACCGCATCCGTCCGGACGCCCGTGACATTCACCTTCGCGCCCCGCTCGAAGAACGGAATCACCTTGTCCCGCAACAGGGCGATGAGCATGTTCAGGTTTCCGGGCGCGGACAGGTCCAGCGGACTGCCCGACACCGCCAGCGGCACGAAGGCTTGCGCGGCGGCGTCACCGGAGGTCGCGATCGGCGCGAGCCAGGTGAGCGAGGTGCCCAACTGCCCGAGCGCGGTGAACAGCCCGGCCACCCCGTCGATGGAGTGCGCGATGCCGTTCATCTGATCGACCGACTCCTGGCTCAGCTCGTGGTCGAGGAAGCCCATCTTGTCGTGCAGCACTTGGGCATTGGTGCCCAGACCGTTGAGCAGCAGGTCCACCTGGTCCAGGTTCGCGGCCAGATCGACGGCGTCGGCGGCGAGCACCTGGGCGATGCGCTGGGTCTCCTTGGGATCCTGCGGCAGCACGGCATTGAACCGGTGGATGATGTCCTGCAACTGGTTGACGGCCCCGCCCTGGGTGAAGGCGGCCAGCGCGGCCATGGTGTCCTCGAGCTGCACCGGCGGGCGGGTGCGGTCGATGGGGATGGTGCCGCCGTCGCCGAGCAGGGAGTCGAAACCCGTCGGCGGCGTGGTGAGGGCCAGGTGGATATCGCCGAGCACGGTGTTCTGCCGCAGCTCGGCCACGGTGGTGGCGGGCAGTTTGACCGAGGTGGAGATATCGGCGTCCACCACCACGAAGCCGCCGCGACCGGCGGGCGCGTCGGCGGCGTCGACCACGCGCACCCCGTCGACCGTGCCGACCAGCGCGCCATTGGCGATGACCTTCGCCTTGGCGGGCAGATTCAGCACATTGTCGAATTCGATATGGATCTTGTAGGTCGGGCCCGACACCGTGGTACCCGGCATGGGCACCGAGGACGGGTCGAACCCGCAGCCGCCGACGCCCGCCAGCAGCGCGGCCGCCACCAGGGCGACACCGGTGCGGCGCAATACTTTTCGGCTCATCGCGCACCCGCCATTCCCAGCATGAGCTGAACCAGAGGAACCTCGACCATCCCGTTCGCCGCGCCCGGGCACTGCCCCGGCGAGACGGCGTTGACCGCGGCGCAGACCTGTTCGGCCTCCGGCGTGGGCAGCGCCACCCGCGGCGACCCGTAGGTGATGCCGCCGTTCGGGTCCGTCACCGCCTGCGCCACCGCGGTGATGGCGGGCATCTTGCGCACCACCTCCGCCAGCGAACCGACATTGGCGCGCAGCAGGCGCACCAGCGGCACGGCGTCGTTGAGGGCGTTCATGATCGGATCACCGGCGAGCACCACGAGATCGTTGATCAAGGGCAGCACCGCGCCGAGCCGATCGATCAATACCGCACCGGGACCGATCAATTCGGTGCTGGCGGCATCGAGGGCGGGCGCGAGCCGCAGCAGCATGCTGCGCAGATCGCCCCAGTGCGCCTCCACCTTCTCCGCCACCGAGGCGAAGGAGTCGAAAATGCCCACGAGATGGGCGATATCGGCATCGGGGGCGGACATGGCCGCACCCAGTTTGTTGACGATGTCGTTGATCTCCTGGCCGGTCCCCTTGGTCGCGGCGTCCAGGGCGGACAGCCCACGCCCCAGCGCGTCGGGCGCGTCGGCCTGCTGGATCTCGGCGGAGAGATCGGCGAGCGCAGTCAGCGTCTCGGTAATGCTCTTGGGGGTCAGCGTTTTCGTGATGGGCGTGGCCGGATCCCAGTGCGCGCGTTCCTTGCCGCTGGACAACACCGCCAGATTCCGGTCGGCCACAATGGAATCCGACACGGTGGTAGCGGCGGCATCGGCGTAGACGGGGTACCGCGCGTCCACCGAGAACCGCACGGTGACCTTGCCGTTCTCCGGCTCGACGGAATCCACGGTGCCGACCGGGATGCCGCGCATGGTCACCTTGTTGCCCGCGTACAGGCCGACGGCGTCCGGCATGATCGCGGTGTAGGCGACCGTCTTCTTCATGGGGTCGAACACGATGAAGTAGCCGACCACCGCGAGGACCGCCACCAGCACGGCGCCCGCCACGGACATGAACGCCTGCGAGCCGAGCATGCGCTTGAACATCAGCAGTCCTTCCCGGGCAGCGGGACGCACACCGGATCGCTGGGCGCGGTGATGGTCTGGCCGGACTGGTCCACCCCGACGCCGCCCTCGGGAATCACCAACTGCGACAGCTTGTCCTGCAGGCTCTGCGCGGAGGTGAGCACCGGCTGGAACTGCCCGCTGAGGTTCCGCAGTTCGGTCACCGCGCCGGTGATCTTGTCCTTCAACTGGTCGTTCCAGACCGGGCCCAGGGCGGCCACGCGATCCAGTACGTCGCTGAGCAGCCGAATGGCCTCGGCCATCTCGCTGTGCTTGTCCAGCAGCACGGTGACCAGGATGTTGGCATTGTCCATCAGGCGACCGAGATCGGTTTTCGCGCCGTCGTACATGCGCACGTACTCGTCGGCCACCGCGATGGCATTGGAGACCTGATCGCGCTGGCGGTTGAGGGCGTCCACATAGGTGCCGACGGTGTCGAGGGTGGTGCGCAGGGTGTCCGGCGCGGCCTCGAGCGAACCGCCGAGCGCGGTCAGATTGCGGTGCAGGGAATCACCGTCGATCTTCTGCAAGGGCGTGGCGGCATCCTGGAAGGTCTGCACCAGGCTGTAGGGCAGGCGCACCCGATCCGTGGGAATCGCGGTGTCGCCCAAGGGCTTCTCGCCCGCCGGGAACACCGCCACATAGTGACCGCCGACCACGGTGAGCATGCGGATGTCCAGCGAGGTCTGATCGCCCATGAACACATCGGAGTCCACGGTGAACTTCATGACGACCTTGTCGGGCTTCAGCTCGAGCGATTCCACCTCGCCCACCGAGATACCGGCGATGCGCACGTCGTCACCGGCCTTCACCGATTGCGCTTCGCTCAATTCGGCGGTGTAGGTGTGCTTTCCGAAGGGCACCACGTACAGCGCGCCGACGCCGAGCAGGCAGATGGCGAGCAGAATCGCGCCGATGACGCCGCGACGCAGCTCGCGCCGCTGACGGGTGCCGTCGTCGATGACGCGGTCGTCGCGAGTCAGGAAGCGGGGCAGTCTCATCCGTTGCACAGGACCACCTGCTGTCCGGACAGAAGCACCTGGATCGGCCCCGGCAACTCCGCGGTTCCCTTGCTGCACTGCGGTTTCCAGCCCGAGGGCGAGGGCACCGCGGCATCGGCCGCGGCCAGCACGCTGGGCAGTTTCGAGAACACCGCCACCGCCTCCTGCGGATCGGGGAACAGCCGCTGCACGAGCGCCTCCACGTCACTGCCCTGCGCCAGCCCCAGGGTGCGCAGCAGCGAATCGACCGGGGCCAGCACCGACGGCGCGGTGACCGCGAACTGCGCCAGCCCGCCGATATTGGCGCGCAGCGACTCGAAGATGTCGGTGAGCCGGGCCAGCAGCGGCACCAGGTAGTGCACGCGGCCGCCGACCTTGTCCGACAGCTCCGACATATTGCGGATCAGCGTGCCGATGACCTGCTGCCGGTTGTCCACGTAGGAGGCCAGTTTGCCGATGGCGTCCATGGCCGGGCCGACCCCGCCGCCGTCACCCTCGATGAGCGCGACCATGCTCGCGCTGAACTGATTCAGCGCCTCCGGGGAGATGGTGGCCAGCACCGGGCGCAGACCGTTGAACAGGCTGGTGACATCGAAGGACGGCACCGTGCGCTCCACGCCGATGGTGGCGTCGGCGGACAGCCGCACCCCGGGCGTGGGCTGCTGTTGCAGATCGATGTAGCGCTGCCCGGTCAGATTCTGGTAGCGAATCGCCAGGGTGCTGTTGTCGTAGATCGGCGCATCCTCCTTGACGGTCAACCGAACTCGCGCCCGGGTGCCGTCCAGATCGATGCTCTTCACCTTGCCGACCTGCACGCCGTACATGCGCACGTCGTCACCGACCTTCAGGCCGTTGGCATCGGTGAACAGCGCGTCGTGCGCCTCGGTCTCGCCCGCGACCGGTCGTTCGATGAGCTGGATGACCAGCGCCAGTACGGCGACGATCACCACCGCGAACGCACCCAGCCGCCAAGCCGCGGCCCCTACCTTCATCGGCCACCTCCCGCGCCCAGTAGCGGCACCGCCACGGCGGGGACGCCGCGCAGATCCACTTCGACATTCAGCACCGGCCCATTGCCGCTGTCGGGCATGGCGGCGCGCAGCCGCTGCAGCAGTTCGGTCAACTGCGCGGCGGTCTGCTGCGGGGCGGGCACCATCCGGGCCAGCGCCGACAGAATCGTGGCCAGCACATCGGTGGTGCCCGACAGCTGGGTTCCGGCCTGCCCCAAGGTCTCCGACAGCGTCGGCAGCAGCTTGTTCACGACCTGGTCGACGCCTCGGTCGTAGCCCGCCCGATCCTGTTGCAGCCGTTGCATACTGCGAATCACGTCCACCACTTCGACGGCGGCGCCCGCGAACCGGCCACCGCCGTCGAAGGCGGGGCCGAGATTGCCCACCAGCTCCGAGGGCGGCATCTTCTGGTTGTCCACCACGGTCCGCGAGGCCGCGATGACGGCCTGCGCCAGCGGGGTGAAGGCCTCCACGTCGGCCGCCGCCTGCGCGATGACCGAGGCCATCTGCGGGGTCAGCACCGAACCGCCGACCTGCGACATACTGCGCAGCAGCGATCCCATGGTGGCGTCGTAGACCGCCGCGGAGTTCTTGCCCGTCAGGTCGATGGTGGCCCCGGCGCGCAGCGGCGATCCGCCCGGCCCGCGCCGCAACTCGATCTCGCTGATACCGAAGAGATTCTGCGGCGCGTAGTCCACCAGCAGGGAATCGTCGAGACCGAACAGTCGAGAGTCGTCCAGCTGCAAGGTGATTCGCTGCGTGCCGCGCTCGGCGGGCGCGATGGCCGCCACCTTGCCCACGAGCACGCCGTTCATGCGCACCTGGGTGCCCTCCAGCACGCCGTCACCGATCTGCTCGGTGTGCAGGTCGATGCGCAGGCCCTCGTCCGAGCGCATGGCCCGGATTCCGTACCAGGCCGCGGCGACCGCGACCACCACCGCCAGCGCGACGGCTCCCACCTTCATGGCCCGGCCGCGGTCGACCGCGACACCCGGCATTCCGTAGTTCGGCATCCCCTACCCCGTGAACGTGATCGCCGAGTTGAAGCCCCACAGCGCGATGGACAGCACCATGTCGATGGCGACGATCGCCACGGAGCTCGCCCGCACCGCCTTACCGGACGCGATGCCCACACCCTCGGGGCCGCCGGTGGCGAAGAACCCGTAGTAGCAGTGGATGAGGATGACCACGGTCGCGAAGATCGCCACCTTGACCACCGCCGCGATCACGTCGAAGCCGGTGACGAACTGGAAGAAGTAATGGTCGTAGACGCCCGCCGCCGACCCGTGCACGAGCGTGATGAGCCCTCGACAGGACAGGTAGGACAGGATGAGCGCGATCAGGAAGGTCGGGATGATGGCCACCGCGCCCGCGAGCACGCGGGTGGTGACCACGAACGGCACCGACCGCAGGCCCAGGGACTCGATGGCGTCGATCTCCTCGGAGATGCGCATGGACCCGATCTCGGCGGTCATCCGGCAGCCCGCCTGCGCCGCGAAGCCGATGGCGGCGGCGATCGGAGCCAGCTCACGCGTCGTGGCATAGGCCGAGACCAGGCCGGTGACCGGACCCATACCCAGCATGTCCAGCGTCGCGAAGGACTCCACGCCGACCGACGCGCCCATGACCAGGCCGAGCACGATCATCATCGGCACCGTGCCGCCGCCCACGATGATGGAGCCGCGACCCCAGGTCATATTGGTGATGGCCCGCATGGTCTCGTCGCGATAGCGCTTCAGCGTCAAGGGAATCGACGAGAGCACCTGCCAGACGAAGGCCAGCACGAAGCCGAGGTTCTCCACGCGCCGCAGAATCAGGCCGCGCTTGCGGTAGAAGCGCGCGAACCAGCCGAGTCCCTTGGGGACGTAGGTCGAAGTCGTCATGGGTCAGGCGAGCCTCGTCGGCAGGAACATGGCGGTGATCTGGGTGGCGACCAGATTCACGCACACGATGGAGACGACCGAGAGCACCACGGCCGCGTTCACCGCATCGGCCACGCCGCGCGGGCCGCCCTTGGCCTCCAGTCCGCGCTGGCAGGCGATGACCACCACCAGGAATCCGAAGACGATCGCCTTGACCAGCGAGATCCACACATCGGCGGTGGTGGCGAAGGAGCCGAAGGTCGCCCAGTAGCTGCCCGGCGTGACGTTCTGCCCGCCGACCGCGACCGCGTATCCGGCCAGCACGCCGACGAAGATGATGAGGATGTTCAGCAGCGGGGCCACGAAGAGCATGGCCACCATGCGTGGGATGACCAGCCGGTGAATCGGGCTGATACCCATGGTGTTCAGCGCGTCGATCTCCTCGCGAATGGTGCGCGCGCCGAGGTCGGCGGCAATGGCCGCCGCGCCCGCGCCGCCCAACAGGAAGCCGGTGGCCAGCGGCGCGCCCTGCTTGATGACGCCCAGACCGCCCGCCGCGCCCAGCAGCGAATCCGCGCCGAGGGTGTGAATGATATTGCCGACCTGCACCGAGACGATCACGCCGAACGGAATGGCGATGAGAATGGCCGGGAGCGCGGTCACGGTGATGAGCCGCCACGCCTGAATGATGGCCTCGCGCCACTGGAACTGCCCGCGCGCGATATCGCCCACCGCACCGGTGACGGTCTCCTGCGCGATTCCGGCCGCCCGCCCGAAGGTGCGCAGCGAGGACACGACGGTTCCGGAGAAATTGTCGCGAACGATCCGCGCCGCGGACTGGTTCGGTAATTCGAGCTTCAAATCTTCTTCTCCGTGATCGGCAACACTGCCTGCCATCAAAGCTAATGGTTACGGCCGGTTACAACAAATCGGGTTACGGTGTGATCGAGACCGCCAAGCTACCAGTGGGTAGAAAAACTGTCGAGCAGGTCAGTGGACCATTGCCGCACGTAGAGAGCAGAACTGAAACCTGTTACCAGTGGGTACAGCTATCGCTATGACCTCCGCCACTCCGCTGGCGAACGCCGCGCACAGCCGTCGCGGCGGGTTCGGTAATACCTCGGACGTGCAGCAAGTGAACTGTCAGCAACCGAGGTTTCGCGCCACGACGGGCGGGTCAGGGGCTGACGGCGAGGAAAACGAAGGCGGAGAAGAGCACCAGATGCACGCAGCCCTGTAACAGGGTCGCGCGGCCGGGAACGACCGTGAGCGCGCCGACCACCACCGTCAGCGCCAGCAAGACCATCTGCGTCGCGCCCAGGCCGAGCATGAGCGGACCCTCGATCCAGATCGACACCAGGGCGATGGCCGGAATGGTGAGACCGATACTGGCCATGGCCGAGCCGAGCGCGAGATTGAGGCTGATCTGCACCCGGTCGCGTCGGGCCGCCCGCACCGCGGCGAGGGTCTCCGGCAGCAGCACCAGCAGCGCGATGACGACACCGACCGCCGACGGCGGCAGACCCGCGGCGGCGATACCCTCCTCGATCGACGGCGAGACCACCTTGGCCAGACCGACCACGCCGATCAACGCCACCAACAGGAGCGCGCCGCTGGCGAGGGCCTGGCGCGTGGTCGGCGGTTCACCGTGTTCGTCGTCGAGATCGGTCGCCTCGCCGCCCTCGTTCTCCACCGGACGGAAATCATCCGGGTGCCGAATGGTCTGCACCATGACGAAGACGCCGTAGAGCACCAGCGACGCCACCGCCGCGAAGACCAGCTGCGCCCCGGAGAACACAGGGCCGGGTTCGCTCGTGGTGAAGGTGGGCAGCACCAGGGTCAGCGTCGCCAGGGTGGCCACCGTGGCCAGCGCCGCGCCCGTGCCCTCGGCATTGAAGATGGCGACGCGCCGCCGGGCCGCCGCCACCAGCAGCGACAGACCGAAGATGCCATTGCAGGTGATCATGACGGCCGCGAAGACGGTATCGCGGGCCAGGGACGCGGCCTTGTCGCCGCTGGAGAGCATGAGGGTCACGATCAACCCCACCTCGATGATGGTCACCGCCACCGCGAGCACCAGCGCGCCGAGCGGTTCACCGACCCGATGCGCCACCACCTCGGCGTGATGCACCGCCGCCAGGACCGCGCCCATGAGCGCCGCCGATACCAGCACCACCACGGCCGATCCCGGGCTGCGACCCCAGGAAACTGCCAGCACCACGGCAGCCAGGAGCGGAACGAGGGTGGACCAGTGGCGGAGACAGTAACGGACCATGCCGTCCATAGTCCCAGCTATCCGGACGCATCCACCGCAAGGAGAGGCATACCTCGCAATACGGACCGCGCGCATGGATCCGAGGGGAACGCGCGCCCCTGGCATAGGCTGCGCACTGTGGACGAGACCGACGCCCAGCCCCATCCGCACGAGCCGCACGCCGAAGGGCTCGCCACCAAGCTGAATTGGCTGCGCGCCGGGGTACTCGGCGCGAACGACGGCATCGTGTCGACGGCCGGTCTGGTCATCGGCGTCGCGGCCGCCACCACCGATACCGCCAATATCCTCACCGCCGGTATCGCGGGCCTCACCGCCGGGGCCATCTCCATGGCGGCCGGTGAGTACGTCTCGGTGAGCACCCAGCGCGATTCCGAGAAAGCCTTGTTGGCCAAGGAGAAACGCGAACTCGCCGAGGAGCCGGACTACGAACTGGCCGAACTCGCGCAGATCTACGAGGCCAAGGGGCTGTCCAAGGAGACCGCCCGCCAGGTCGCCGAGGAACTCACCGCCCACGACGCCTTTCTGGCGCACGCCGAGGCCGAATTGGGTTTGAACCCCAAGGAACTCACCAATCCGTGGCAGGCCGCGATCTCCTCGGCCGTCTCCTTCACCCTCGGCGCGCTGCTGCCGCTGCTGGCCATCGTGCTGCTGCCGGTGTCCGCGCGCATACCGGTCACCTTCGTGGCCGTGCTTGTGGCACTTGCCATTACCGGATCGGTGAGCGCCCGGCTAGGCGGCAGCAATCCGCGCCGGGCGGTGCTGCGCGTGGTGCTCGGCGGCGCGCTGGCCATGGCCGTCACCTACGGCATCGGCCAGCTGGCCGATATCTCCGGCCTCTAGCGATCGCCGGACACGGGGGTACAGACCCAGCCCGCGTACGGGGTCAATTCCCAACGCGCCGTAATGCCATTGGCGGAACAGTCGTCGCCGACGCGGCGGCTCTCCAGGCCGACCGGCGGCGCCACCGGCACGCGCGCCGTGGTTCTCGGGAATTGCAGCACGCTGGTCGGCGGCCGAAAGGTGGTCGGCACCGGCGCGGTGGTGCGCACCGGCGCGGGATCGGCGCGCGGGGTGTCGTCGTGGCGGGTCAACAGCATGCCGCCGCCCACGGCGAGCGCCATGAGCGCCGCGACGAGCAGGACCACGCCGAGACCGCGCGGATCGATATCCCCCTCGGATTCGCTATTGCCTTCGGCCATACCTGAACTCCTTCGATGCGAAGTCGTCGGAACGGGCTACGGGGCGGGCGGCGGTGGTGGCGGCGGCGGAACCAGGAAGGGCAGGATCGGCACCAGAATGTCGGGTACCGGTGGTGGCGGCGGGGGCGGTGGCGCGGGCTCCGGAGCGGGTTCCGGCTCCGGGGCCGGGGCTGGGGCCGGTTCCTCGTAGACGGGCGCGGGAGCCGGGGCCGGTGCCGGGGCGGGCGCGGGCTCCGGAGCGGGCGGCGGCGCGGCCGGAACGGGTGGAGCCGGGGGCGGCGGTCCTCCGGCGGGCGAGCGCACCGGCTCGGCGGGCGTGGAGCGCTGCTCGGAACTCGGTGCGGGAGTGTCGGATTCGGCCCGGGTGCCGCCCTCGAACCAGGTCAGCGGATTGCCGCCGATCAGCGCGAAGGTGAGCGCCAGGGCCACGGTGACCACGAGGACGACGGCGCGCGCCGGAACCTCACCGGAGGCGGACACGCCGGGCGTGCCCTCGCTCTCGCGGGTATCGGTGCGCTGCGCGCCGCCTGTCATCGCTGAACTCCCTCGGTGCCGAACAGCAGTTCCGTAATCCGAAAAGCTCATCCTCCGAGCACGCTACACAGGTTTGCCGGAAGACAGGCGTTGGCGCTTGTAAGCGTAATGTTCCAGCTGAGTATCTATTCGCCGCATTTGCGCAATATTTGCGGGCCTCAGCCGAAGATGGCGGTGGGCTCGCCCTGGTACCAGACGTTGTCGATGCGAATCCGCCGCATCAGCCAGCGGCCGTCCTCCCGCACCAGTTCGACGTCGTAGTAGTTCTTCAGCAGTGCGAAGGTCTCGTGTTCGACGGTGAGCAGGTGCTGTGCCTCGACCAGTGCGGTGAGCCGGGCGGTATCGCCGTCGATGGCGATGCGCGGATTGGTGACCTGGTGCGTGGTGTCCACCCGCCCGGCGAAGCCGTCGAGAATGGTGGTGACGATGAAGTCCCGGCCGACCATCAGCGGGGCCGCACCACCCCACTTCGCGGCGGCGGGCTGGAAGTCGAGTTCGGCGTCGAGCGCGAACGACGAGGCGAACAGGTCCTTGTCCTGAAGATCCTGTCCCAGCGCGAAACGGTACAGGGCGTCCACGATCTCGGCACGGTCGCGCAGTTCACGAACAATGGCCTCGTCGGCGGTGGCGGACAGGGCGCGATCTTCGGTGACGTACATGATTTCTCCTGGTGGATCGGTGTTTCGACAGGTCCACCCTCCGACACCACGACGGTCGTATCAATCACGCGCTGTGCAATGATCGTCAATCCAGGATTAACGATCGAGGTGAGGCGGCATGCTGGAGCGGCACGAATTGGAGGCGTTCCTGGCGCTGGCCGAGGAGCTGCATTTCGGTCGCACGGCCGAACGGCTGCGGGTGTCGACGGCGCGCATCAGCCAGACCATCGCGAAACTCGAACGGCGACTGGGAGTTCCGCTGTTCGAACGCAGCAGCCGCCGGGTGCGCACGACGCCCGCCGGGCGCGACCTGTACGCCGAACTGCGCCCGGCCTGGGATCGCATCACCGCCGCGGTGCGGCACACCATGGACACCGGGCGCGGGCGCGCCGGAACGCTGGAGGTGGCCTTCGTGGACGCACCGACCGGACAGCTGCTGGTGCGCGCGGCCGAACTGTTCCGCGAACGACTGCCCGACTGCGCGGTGCGGCTGCGCGAAGCCCAACCGGCACAAGTCATTCCATGGCTGCGCGAGGGCGAGGTCGATATCGTGCTGGATATGGTGCCGTTCCCGGTCGCGGGTATCACCACCGGGCCGGAACTGGTGACGGAGGCACGGCTGTTGGCCGTCGCGGCCGGACATCCCTACGCCCGGCGCGCCACCGTCGAACTGGCCGATCTGGCCCGGGTGGACATGCTGCGACTGCCGCCCGAACTCCCCGAGGGAGTACGTGAGAACCGCACGCCCACAACGACTCCCGACGGCACGCCGATTCCGTCCGGGCCCGCCGCCGCGACCTACAACGAGCTGCTCACCCTGGTCGGCGCGGGCCGGGGCGTCTTCCCCGTCGGCGCGCACGTGCGGCGCTACAACGCCCGCCCCGACGTGGAGTATGTGCCCATTCGGGACGCACCGGCGGTGCGGTGGGCCCTGTTGTGGCGCGCGGACGGCGAGACCGAACCCGTTCGCGAATTCGCCCGCGCCGCCGTGCTCGCCGCCGGAGAGTGACTACTCCACCGGTTCGAAATCGGTGGCCGAGTCGTCGCGCACCGCGTAGATGCCCGAGGACAGATCGAGGGCGAGCACCGTGCGCGCCGCCGCCTCGGCGACGTGGATGCGGGGATCCTCGGGCAGATCATCCGGGTAGTGCGTGCCGGGACCGTAGAACCGGCCGTAGCGCAGCACCACACCGCCGATATCGAGGACCGACTTCTCCAGGAACTCCTTGGCCTCCTGCCCTGCACCGGCCAGCTCCCACGCCACGCTCTGCGCCAGCACGCGCCGGGCGCCCGCCGCCGCGGCCGCGGCCAGCAGATTCCGCGTGCCCTCCACCCGAATGCGGGCATTGGCGGCGCGGCCCTCCGGCAGCAGCGCCGGATCGTCGGGCAGATCGGTGAGCTGGTGCATCACCATGTCGGGGGCGTAGGAGACCACGGCGTCGGTGAGCGCCGCGGCGTCGTAGACATCGCAGACGACCGGTGTGGCACCGGCCTCGGCCAGCGCGTCCGCCTTCTCCGCCGAGCGGGTCATCCCCGCCACCTCACAACCCGCCGCCGCCAGCAGCGGTACCAACCGAACACCGAGGACGCCCGTCGCGCCCGCCAGGAAGATGCGCATGTCACCGACCATAAGGGACCGTCCCGATCGACTCGCGCGGCCCCGGTGCCGTTCATGGGCTCGACATCGGATCGGCCGCTGATCGCAATGCGACCTCAGGCGGGGGCTACTCCGGCCAGACCGGATGCCGCTTCTCCAGGAACGCCGCCATCCCCTCCTTCGCGGCCGCCGTCTGGGACGCCTCGGCCATGATCGCCAGTGCGATGTCGTAGGCCTCGGCCTCGGGCCGGTCCAATTGTGCGTAGACCGTGCGCTTTCCGAGTGCCTTGCTGGCCGCGCTGCCCCGGGTGGCGCGGGCGAGCAGGTCGTCGACGGCCGCGTCCAGGTCCTCGGCGGGCACCGCGCGGTTGATCAGTCCCCATCCGGCCGCCGTGGCGGCGTCGATCGGGTCGCCGGTGAGGACCAACTCCATCAAGCGTTTTCGGCCGACGGAGCGCGCCACGGGCACCGCGGGCGTGTGGCAGAACCAGCCGCCCTTACCGCCGGGCAGCGCGAAACCCGCTGTGTCGGCGGCGATCGCGAGATCGCAAGAGGCCACCAGTTGACAACCAGCGGCGGTCGCCAGCGCGTGCACGCGGGCGATCACCACCTGCGGCACGGACTGAATGGTGTGCATGAGTTCGGTGCACAGGTCCAGTAGGTCGCGCACACCCTCGAGGTCGCGCGCCGCCACATCGGCGAAATCGTGTCCGGCGGAGAACACCGGGCCCTGCGCGGCCAGCACGATTCCGGTCGCGTCGCTCTCCCACGCCTCCTGGAAGGCGGTCAGCAATTCCACCAGGTGCTGGTAGGACAGGGCATTGCGCTTGGCCGGGCGGTTCATGGTGATGCGGAGGGTGTCACCGGATCTTTGCACGTCAACCATGGTTTCCGACGCTACCGGAAGGCCGTCGCGGCCGTCGTCGGTATGCATCGGCTCGAATACTTGTCGCCGAATACTCGTCGGCGTATATTCGTAGACGAGTAAGGAGGTGTCCGCGATGGCCCGGAAGCGCAAGGTCGGCAATCTCATGGGGCTGGCCGTGCTGGCGACCCTGGCCGTGCGGCCCATGCACCGCTACGAGATCGCCGCCACCATGAAGGAGCGCGGCAAGGACCGCGATATGGCGGTGAAATGGGGCTCGCTCTACACCGTGGTGGAGAACCTGGAGAAGCACGGCTTTCTCGAGGTGGTCGGCAGCGAACGCGACGGGGCGCGCCCGGAGCGCGTCATCTATCGGATCACCGATGCCGGTCGCGCCGAAATGCTGGACTGGGCAAAGGAACTCCTCTCCACCCCGGAGCCGGAGCCGAGCCGATTCGTCGCCGGACTCTCGGTCATGGCGGTGCTGACCCCCGACGACGCGGTCGAACTGCTCGACCGACGACTGAGCGTGCTGGAGGCCGAAACAGCCACCGCCCGTGCGGAATTGGCCACCCTCGACGGCACCCTGCCCCGACTGTTCCTGGTCGAGATGGAGTACACCATCGCCATGCGGCAGGCCGAAACGGAATGGGTACGCGCCCTGCGTGATTCGATGGCCGACGGCAGCTTCCCCGACCTGGACCAGTGGCGGTGCTTTCACGACAGCGGCCGACCGGCGGAGTACGTCGAGGAGATCGAGGCCCGGATGAAGGGAGCGTCGCCGAGCAGACCGACCACGGATTGACACCAGCGGGGGCAATCCCCGACACATCGAACCGGACCCCGGCGAGGTGCGGCAACACCTACGCCGAGGCCCGGAAACACCGTCTCGAACCGACTCCGTGCAGGCGAACTCGGCCCCGAGTTTGGCAACTACAGGATAGCTGGGTTCCCTGTGCGCGCAGCGGTTCGGGTAATCGACACCCGAGGAGAAATCCATGTCTTTCGAAGACACCGCGGCCGTTCGCACCGCACTCGTCATCGGCGGCGGCATCGCCGGTCCGGTGGCCGCGACCGCCCTGCGCAAGGCCGGAATCGACGCCCGCGTGTACGAGGCCTACCCCGGCCCCGCCTATGGGATCGGCTCCGGGCTCGGACTCGCCCCCAACGGGCTGGCCGCCCTGGATGTCCTGGGTGCGGGAGACGCCGTGCGCGCCCTCGCCGCACCGATGCGACACCAGGCCGCGAGCATCGGCGGCAAATACGTCACCACCCCCTCGCTGACCGGCGTCGAGCCGCTGCATCTGGTCGACCGTTTCGCCCTGCACGAGGTGCTGCACGACCATGCCGTCGCGGCGGGCGTGCCCTTCGAGTACAACAAGCGCCTGGTCCAGGTCGACGAGCGCGCCGACGGCGTGACCGCGCACTTCGCCGACGGCAGCACCGCCACCGCGGATGTGCTCGTCGGCGCGGATGGAATCCGTTCCACCGTGCGCGGTCTCATCGATCCGAACGCGCCGGGGCCGAAGTTCCTGAACATGCTCGGCTTCGGCGGGCAGTCGCACTGTTCGGTGGACATTCCGCCGGAGACCATGGTGTTCGCCTTCGGCAAGAAGGCCTACTACCTGTACTGGACCATGCCGGACGGCACCGTCGGCTGGGGCGCGAATCTGCCCTACGAGCAGTACCTTTCGCTCACCGAGGCGCGGGCGGTACCGGCCGAGGAGTGGTTGCGCGTGCTGCGCGAGATCTACGTCGACGACGTGCCGGGAGCCGAACTGGCGAACAACACCACGGCCGAGAACCTCGAGGTGGTCGGCGCGCTGCACGTCATGCCGCCGGTGCCGCACTGGTACCGAGGCCGGATGGTGTTGACCGGGGATGCCATTCACGCCCCGAGCAACACCTCCGGGCAGGGGGCCTCGCTGGCCATCGAGAGCGCCATCGAACTGGCCCGCTGCCTGCGCGATATCGCCGATCCGACAACGGCTTTCGCGACCTACGAGGCCATGCGCCGCCCCCGGGTGGAGGCGGTCGCGGCGCGGGTGGCGCGCATGAACCAGACCAAGGCGGCCGGGCCGATCGCCCGCAAGGCCATGTATCTGTTCATGCCGCTCATGTTCAAGGCCATGAACCCGGAGAAGACCTTCGGGGCCGAACAGCGCTTCCGCATCGACTGGGACGCGCCGGTGCGGCCGGTGCGGGTAGCCGCCTGATCGCTGAAAGCACTACGGCCGCGCACTGTTCGACGGTGCGCGGCCGTGGTCGTCAGCGCGCCGCCACGATCTCCGGACGCTCGGCCTCGTCCAGGAGTTTGGCGGCGATATTGTCCAGCGCCTTGTCGAGCAGTGCCCGGTCCTCCGGATCGGTGAGGTCCCAGTCGTCGAGCTGGGTGTCGAGCCAATTGCGCCAGGCCGCGCGAATCCGATCGCTCTCGGCATGGCCCGCGGCGGTGAGAGTTATTCGCTCACCGTCGATTTCGAGCAGGCCCGCGCGTTCGGCGCGCTCGTACACCGGCGCGATGACCTCGGGCGGCACCCAATGCGTGCGGGCGATCTCCGAGACCGTCGCCGCCCCGCGCACCCGCTCGTGTATGCGGATCTGTCCCAACGCCCATGCTTCCCCTCGGCTGAGCGAACTGCCCGCCGCGGCAAGGATTTCCGGATCCGGAAGGGCATTGTCACGCAGCTTGCGAATCACCCGGCCGACGGCATTCTCCAACTGCACCAGGCGATCCGGGGAATCCGGTACCGAGAAGCCGCCGCCCACATCGGAGGCCTCGGCCCGCACGCTGTCGCGCAACGGCACCTGTTTGAGCAGCCACGCCACCCCGAAGCCGATCACCGCGACCGGCACCACCCAGCGGAACACGTAGCCGATGGACTCGGCGTAGGCGTGCACGATCGGCGCGATCTCGGTGAAGGGCAGACTCCACAGCGCCTCCGGGTTCGAGGCCACCTGCGGCGGCACCACCTTCGCCTCCTCCAACGCGGTCGCCATGTTCGGGGTGAGCTGATTGGTGTAGAGGGTGCCGAAAATCGTTGTGCCGAAAGCACTGCCGATGGTCCGGAAGAAGGTCACGCCGGAGGTGGCGGTGCCGAGATCGGCGTAGGGCACCGTGTTCTGCACCGCGATGGTGAGCACCTGCATGGTCAGGCCGATGCCCAGGCCCAGGATCATCATGTACGTCGACTGTTCCCAGAAGCCGGTGTACTCGTCCATGGTCGACATCAGATACAGCCCGACCGCCATGATGGCGGTGCCCAGGATCGGGAAGATCTTGTACTTGCCGGTGCGGCCCACCACGATGCCGGAGAAGATCGATGTGGCGAACAGGCCGACCACCAACGGCAGCGTTTGCACGCCGGAGGCCGTCGCCGAGACGCCCATGACGTACTGCAGGAACGCCGGGAGGAAGGTCATCGCGCCGAGCATGGCGAAGCCGACGATGAAGCTGAGCACCGAGCAGACCGTGAAGACATTGCTGCGGAACAGGTGCATGGGCAGCATGGGCTCCTCGGCCCGGAACTCCACCGCCACGAAGGCCGCCAGGGCCGCCGCCGCACCCGCGAACAGACCGAGGATCATGCCCGAACCCCACGCGTATTCCTGTCCGCCCCACTCCAATCCGAGAATGAGACAGGTGACGCCGATGGACACCAGGGCGATGCCGAGGTAGTCCACCACGGGCTTGGTGGCGGCGCGCACGCGCGGAATGAACTTGGCGGCCATCACGATCATGACGATGGCGAGGGGCACGTTCACGTAGAAGCACCATCGCCAGCTCAGGTGGTCGGTGAACAGGCCGCCCAGGGTGGGGCCCAGCACCGTGGTGAGACCGAAGACCGCGCCCAGCGCGCCTTGGTACTTGCCGCGTTCGCGCAGCGGGATGACATCGGCGATGAGCGCCATGGAGGTGACCATGAGCCCGCCCGCGCCGACACCCTGAATACCGCGGGCCACGATGAGCAGCGTCATACCGTGTGCCATACCGGCGATCACCGAACCGAGAATGAAAATCGCGCCGCTGAGCTGGAATACGAGTTTGCGGCCGAACAGATCGCCGAACTTGCCCGCCAAGGCGGTGGCGATCGCCTCGGTCACCAGGTACGCCGTCACCACCCACGCCATATGCCCCGCGCCGCCGAGATCGGCCACGATGGTCGGCAGCGCCGTGGACACGATGGTCTGGTCCAGCGCCGCCATGAGCATGCCGAGCACGACCGTCGCGAAGACGACGTTCACGCCGCCGCGACTCAGGGACGGGGACGCCGCGGGCGCGGTGGCGCTGGTCATCGGCTCAGTATCCGAGGGGGCTGTACCGAATTATGGCAACGACACGGCAACCGGTTCAGTCGGCGCGCACCGCGTAGTGGCCCAGTGCCGGTTCGAGCAGATCGAAGGCGGCGGCGATGCGCGGGGTCATGACCGCGCCCAATTCCTCTTTGGTGGCTCCGGTGCAGGCACGACGCACAGTCTCTTCGAAGAGCAGCCGGTGCACCCCGGCGAGCAGGGCCGCGGCCACCTGCGCGGTCAGGTCGTCGGGTGCCACGCCGGTCTCCTCGGCCAAGGTTTCGGCGAGCGCCTTCTCGCGGTCCTCGTGAAATTCCCGCAAACGCGCGACGAGCGCCGGGCTGCCGGTGACCACGCGCGCGAATTCGGGGATGGCGAACCCGACGATGGGGTTCAGCTCGGCGGCGTCGGTGAGGTAGTCGCGGCGCAGCGCGGCCAGGGCCGACTCACCGGGCTGTCGCCCCCGCACCGAACGCGGCAGCTTGGCCACGAACTCCTCGTGCAGATCGAGGATCAGGTCCTCCTTGCGCGGGAAGTAGTTGGTGACGGTCATCTTGGCGACGTCGGCCGCCGCGGCGATCTCGGCGATGGTGACGGCGTCGAAGCCGCGCTCCAGGAAGAGGCGGGTGGCGACGGTGGAGATGTTGTCCCTGGTCTGGCGCTTCTTCCGTTCCCGAAGACCGAGGGTGGCGGCCTTCGGATCGATGGTCTGTGCGTTCATGTCGACCAGCATATCTAATCCCGACCAAAATTCAGGGTTGACATGTTTTTAGGTCGGGGCTAAGTTTATGCCCATGATCTTCCGCCCCCTGACAGTCGCCGCCGACAGCACCGTCCACACCACTCGAATGGGAGCAGCCCACATGGCCGATATGACGACCCACACCCACCGATCCCGGCACGCCGCCCCCGGGTTTCCGATGCCGCGCCACTCGCGCAAGTCCGGTCCGGTGAAGCCGATGCCGGTGCATCGCGGCAACCAGCCGCGCAAGCCGTTGCGCATTCCGGGACGCGGTTGAGCACTCTCCGCGTTACAGGGGTGGCGGGCACCAACCCGCCACCCCGCTCCACGAACCTCCAGCCCGCCCGCTCGACGTCAGGAGTCCCCGTGACCCTCTCCACCGAACTCACCGCCACCGCGACCCTCAGCGCGGATCCGGTGAAGGACTATCTGCGGGCCATCGGGCGTACCGCACTGCTGACCCCCGAACAGGAACACCAGCTCGCGGCACGGATCGCGCGGGGTGCGCAGGCCCAGCAGCGGCTCGACGACATCGCTTCCAGCGCGGTCGAACTCAGCGCCGAGGAGCGGCGCGCACTACAGCGCACCGTGGCCGACGGCCGTCGGGCCACCGACCATATGGTGCGCGCCAATCTGCGCCTGGTCGTCTCCATCGCCAAGCACTATCCGATTCCCACCGGCTGGTCGCTGCTGGATCTGGTACAGGAGGGCACCTTCGGGCTCATGCGGGCCATCGAGAAGTTCGATCACGAACGCGGACTGAAGCTCTCGACCTATGCCACCTGGTGGATCAAGCAGTCCATCGGGCGGGCGCTGTCGGACCGGAGCCGAACCATTCGGATTCCGGTGCATGTGGTCGAGGTGATGAACCGAGTCACCAAGACCGAGCGGGCGCTCTCGCAGCAACTGGGCCGCGACGCCACCGTCGAGGAGATCGCGGCCGAGCTGGATCTGGAGGCAGCGCAGGTGCGGGAGATGAAACGGCATGCGCGCGAGCCGATCTCACTGCACATGCCGATCGGCGACGACGACGCCGAGCTGGGCGCGATCATCGCCGACGAGGGACCCGACCCCTCGGAGATGGTCACCGAGACCGCGCTGCACGGGCAGCTGGTCAAGGCGCTGCGCACGCTGCCCGAGCGGGACGCGCAGGTGATCGCGCTGCGCTACGGGCTCGATGGCGGGGAGGCGCGCACGCTCGACGAGATCGGGCGACTGTTCGGCGTTTCCCGGGAGCGGGTGCGGCAGATCGAGGCCAAGGCCATGGCGAAGCTGCGGCAACCGGCGCGCAGGACACTGCTCGCCGACCTGCTGGGGTAGCGCCGCGCGGGGTCGCCGCCGGACGTGCACGCCAGGTCCGCGCCGGTGCGGCGCGTCCTACGTGGGCGCAGCTTGTGACTCACGTCATGGGTGGTGCATACTCGGTTCCACTTTTGAAACCAGGCGGGCTCACTTCGGCCCGCTCAGGAGAGGTTCACTGTGGCACCATCGCGCATTCGCGTACCCAAGCTGCTGATGGCACTGGCCGCCGCGGCGGCGACGCTGCCCCTGCTGTCGACGGGCTCGGCCCTGGCCGACCCCATCGACGGCCCGGCCATCCAACTCGCCGACGTGCCGGTGCAGCCGCCGCTGCCGTTCCCGGTTCCGCCCACGCCGCCGGGTTTCGACCCGGCGTTCTATCGGCCCGCGCCGGAGACCTACCTCGACAAGCGGCCCGGCGAGATCATCGCGGCTCGACAGGTCAACCTCGCCAACCTGTCGCTCCTGCCGGTGAACGTTGATGCCTGGCAGCTGTCGTTCCGGTCCACGAATTCGCGCGATGAGCCGATCGCGGCCGTCGCGACCGTCATGAAGCCGCGCGGGTACGTCGCGGATCGGCCGCTGTTCTCGTATCAGATCGCCGAGGACTCGACCGGCAACTACTGCATGCCCTCCTACCAGTTGCAGATGGGGTCGATTCCGGCTCCGATCACCGGGTCGATCCTGGTGGCCGCGCAGTTCCTGGAGGTGCAGGCGGCGCTGGCGCAGGGCTGGGCGGCCGTGGTCCCGGATTACCAGGGGCCCGATTCCGCTTATGCCGCAGGGCCTTTGGCGGGGCGCATCACCCTCGACGGGATCCGCGCGGCGGAGAACTTCAGCCCCATGGAGCTGTCGGGGACCGCGACCAAGGTGGGGCTCATGGGTTATTCGGGCGGGGCCATCGCGACCGGGCACGCGGCGGAGCTGAAGTCGAGCTACGCGCCGGAGCTGAATGTGGTGGGCGCGGCGGCGGGCGGGATTCCGGCGGATCTGTCCGCGGCGCTGAAGCTCGCCAACGGCAACCTCTCCTCCGGACTGATTCTCGCTGCCACCCTTGGGGTTTCGCGCGAGTACCCGCAGCTGTCGACCTTCCTCGACCGGCATTTGAACCCCTTGGGTCGCGCGCTGAAGTTCGTCAAGGATCCGCTGTGCGCGATGTATCAGTCGTATCTGATCCCCTTCGGTGACAACATCGGCATGCTCGACGCCGACCCGTTCCAGGACCCCGGCGTCCTCGACGTGCTCGACAAGACCCGCATGGGCAAGACCACCCCCGACATGCCGCTGTTCCTCTTCCAGGCGAACATGGACTGGCTCATTCCGGTCGGCCCGGTCAACACCCTCGTGGACACCTACTGCGCCGACCCGAACGCCCGCGTCGAATACACCCGCGACCACTTCAGCGAACACCTCACCCTCGACCCCATCGGCGCACCCCGCGCCCTGCTCTGGATGAAGAACCGCTTCGCGGGCATCCCCGCCACCCCCGGCTGCCGCACCACCGACGTCGGCTCCATGACCCTCGACCCCGCCACCTGGCAAGTCTGGAACGACGTCGTCGGCACCACCATCGCCGCCGCCTTCGGCCACCCCATCGGCAGCCGCTGACCGCGGGCGACGCCACCACCTTCGGTCACCCACCGGCAGCCGCTGACCCCGCGGGCAACGCCACCACCTTCGGCCACCCCACCGGCAGCCGCTGACCCCGCGGACGACACCACCGCCTTCGGCCATCCCATCGGCAGCCGCAGGCGACGCCACCGCCCTTCTTTCCCATCCCCTCTCGTGCCCCGTTGCGCCAGCAACGGGGCACGAGACGCCAGAGTGGCCCCTTCCCCTACCCACGGAACTTACTCTGGAGTAAGGTCGGGGACGCGGGGCTGCTACCAGCCTCGCGCACCGAACCGAACTCCAGTGAGGTCTGACCAATGGCGTGGAAGCCCAGCGAAATCTCGGATCAGTCCGGGCGCGTTTTCGTGATCACCGGAGCCAATGGCGGTATCGGCGAGCAGACGACCAAGGTGCTCGCGGGCAAGGGCGCCACCGTCATCATGGCCTGCCGCAATACCGCCAAGGCGCAGGAGATCGCCGACCGCATCGACGGTGACGTCCGCGTCGACGCACTGGATCTCGCCGATCTGAGCTCGGTCCGCGCATTCGCCGAGAGCACCGGCGAATTCGATGTGCTCATCAACAACGCGGGCCTGATGAACATCCCGTTCTCGCGCACCAAGGACGGCTTCGAAACCCAGTGGGGCGTCAACCATCTCGGCCACTACGCCCTGACCGGCCTGCTGCTGGACAAGATCCGCGACCGCGTGGTCACCATCGCCTCCATTGCGCACAAGCAGACCCCCAAGCTCTGGGTCGACGACCTCAATTACGAGAAGCGCCGCTACCAGCGCAATCTCGCCTACGCCCAGTCCAAGCTCTCCAACCTCATGTTCGCCCGCGAACTCCAGCGGCGGCTCACCGAGGCCGGATCCGCCAAGCGCTCCTACGGCGTGCACCCCGGCGTCTCGGCGACCGACCTGTTCGCCAAGACCGAGACCCCGATCGACAAGATCTCCAAGCCATTCATTCGCCTGGTCGGCCAGTCCCCCGCCCAGGCCGCGCACTCCTCGCTCTTCGCCGCCACCGAGCCCGACGCCGACCCGACCGTCTACTGGGGTCCGACCCGCTGGATGGGCAGTCAGGGACCGGTCGAGCCGTCCCCGTCGAGCAAGCTGTCGCAGGACCGCGAACTGTGGCGGCGGCTCTGGGACGAGTCGGAGCGGTTGACCGGGGTCGCCTACAAATTCTGACGGCGGCCCCGGCTGTTCTTCTGCCCACCTGCCTACTACGCAACCCGTAGTAGGCAGGTACCTTTGAAGGCGTGTCCGCTCCCCACCGCCGCCCGGCGCTCATCATTCTGGTGGCCGTTTCGGCCGTGGTGTGCCTGGCCCTGGGCTACTGGCAGTGGACGCGGTTCGAATCCAGCAACGGCACCGCCCAGAATCTGGGTTACGCGCTGCAGTGGCCGCTGTTCGCCGGATTCGCGGTGTGGTCGTATTTCCGCTTCGTGCGGTTGGAGAGCGAAGCCGACACCGAGGCCGCAACGCCCGCGAAGGTGAAGCGCACCAAGGCCGCCGCCCCGCGCGAGATCCCCGCCGGAATTCTGCCGGAACGGCCCAAGGCCGCCCGCGACACCGATCCGGAACTCGCCGAATACAACAAATACCTGGCCGACCTGCACGCCCACGATGTCGCCGAGCAACTGCGCGCGGCGGGTATGCGTCCCGACACCGAGAGGAGCGCCGGGTGAGCACCCGCGACAACTCCGCAGAGACCACCCTCGCGCCCCGCCCGGCCGGTGCGGCCGCGCCCGAGAAGATTCGCGGCGCGCTGACCCGCTACCGGGTGCTGGCCTGGATCACCGGTCTATGGCTGCTGGTCCTGACCGGCGAGATGATCTATAAGTACCTGCTGCTGGAGGATTCCAGCACCGCGCCCGGCTGGCTGTTCTACATCGGGCAGGTGCACGGCATCTTCTACATGCTCTACCTGGTCTTCACCATCGACCTGGGCATCAAGGCGCGCTGGCAGCCGATGACCACCTTCGCCACCGCCCTGGCGGGCACCATCCCGTTCCTGTCGTTCGTGTTCGAACACAAGCGGACCAAGGAGGTCAAGCAGACCTTCGGGCTCTGACACCCGCCGAAAAGATTTGGGCCCCCGCTGACCAGTCAGCAGGGGCCCAACCATTCTCAACCTCGGTCGGCCAAGGCCGCAAGATGCGGAAGCAATTGCCGCAGGGCCCGCCCTCGATGGGACTGGGCGTCCTTCTCGGCGGGGGTCAACTCCGCGGCCGTGCGGGTCTCGCCTTCCGGGGTGAACAGCGGGTCGTATCCGAATCCCCCGTCGCCCACCGGCTTTCGCCCGATACGTCCCGGCCACTCGCCGCGCACGATCACCTCGACACCGTCGGCCACCAGCGCGCACGCGGAGACGAACTGCGCCCCGCGCCGCTCGTCGGGCACATCGCCGAGCTGGGCCAACAGCAGCGCGTTGTTCGCCGCGTCGTCACCGTGCGTCCCCGACCAGCGCGCCGAGAGCACCCCCGGCATACCGTTGAGGGCATCCACCGCGACACCGGAATCGTCTGCGACACAAGCCAATCCGGTGGCGACGAAGCCGTCGCGGGCCTTGGCGACGGCGTTCTCCTCGAACGTCGCGCCGGTTTCGGGCGCCTCGTCGTATTCGGGCACGTCGTTCAGCCCGACGATCTCGATTCCGGCCACCCCGGCCTCATCGAGAATGCGCCGCAATTCGTTGAGCTTCTTGGCGTTTCGGCTGGCGACCAGTACTCGGCGGGTCATCGCTTCTTCGACTCCACCGGTTCCGGCAGCACACCCGGGTACGGGAGCGCCAGGGCTTCCTTCTGAATGGCGAAGATCTGCTCGCAGCCCGCCAGCGCGGAGTCGAGCAGCTTGTCGAGGGTGGAGCGCGGGAAGGTCGCGCCCTCGCCGGTGCCCTGGATCTCGACCAGCGTGCCGGTATCGGTGGCCACGACGTTCATATCGACCTCGGCGCGCGAATCCTCCTCGTAGGGCAGATCCAGGCGCACCCGGCCGTCGACCACGCCGACGCTCACGGCGGCGATGGCACACGAGATCGGCTGCGGATCAGTCAGCTGCCCGGCGGCCGCCAGATAGGTGACGGCATCGGAGAGCGCCACGTACGCGCCGGTGATGGCGGAGGTGCGGGTGCCGCCGTCGGCCTGCAGCACGTCGCAGTCGATGGCGATGGTGTTCTCACCGATGGTCGACAGGTCGATGCACGCGCGCAGCGAACGTCCGATGAGCCGGGAGATCTCCTGGGTGCGGCCACCCACCTTGCCCTTCACCGACTCTCGTCCGCTGCGGGTGTGGGTGGCGGCGGGCAGCATGGCGTACTCCGCGGTCAGCCAGCCCATTCCGGATTCGCGACGCCACGGCGGCACCCCTTCGGTCACGCTCGCGGTGCACATCACCCGCGTCTGCCCGAATTCCACCAGCACCGATCCCGCCGGATGCGTGGTGAATCCCCGGGTTATGCGTACCTCGCGGAGCTCGTCGTCCGCTCTGCCATCGGCTCGTTTAGACACGGGCCAAGCCTAGCCGGGCCGTCAGACCTCGAAGGTCTCGCCCGGGGATACGGCGTGGACCGGGCCGGTGAAGATGGCCTTGGCCTCCGCGATCACGTCTTCGCGGGAGGTCCACGGCGGTATGTGGGTGAGCAGCAACTCACCGACCTTGGCTTCGGCGGCGATCATTCCGGCCTCGGTGCCCGAAAGGTGAATGCCCGGTGGGCGATTCGCGGGATCGTGGGTCCAGGAGGCCTCGGCGAGCAGAATGTCCGCGCCGCGGGCCAGATCGAAGACCTCGTCGCAGAGCGCGGTGTCGCCGGTGTAGACCAGCACCTTGCCGTCGGCGGTGGTGATGCGCAGGCCGTAGGACTCCGGCGGATGGAACATGCGGCGCGCCTCGACGGTGTGGCCGGGGCCGAAGGGAATCGGCGCGCCGACCGACCATTGCCGCATATCGATGACGTCGGACCAGTCGTCGCATTCGCCGCCGATTTCCGCGGAGGCATTGCCGATACGCAGCGAGGTGTCGGAGGGGCCGTAGACAATGGCCTTACCCGTCGGCGGATTCGGGTGGTAGCGCCGCCACACCAGCAAACCCGGCAGATCCAGGCAATGGTCGGCATGCAAATGGGTGAGGAAGATATCCACCTCGCCCGGATCCAGATACCGCTGCAGCGCCCCCAGTACGCCGGGACCGAAATCGATGACGGTCGGAGTCATATCCGGGCCGGTGAGCAGATAGCCCGACGCCGGGGAATCCGGGCCCGACACGCTGCCCGAACACCCGATAACGGTGAGGCGCATTCCCCCATGCTCCCACGACGCTGTCTCATTCAAGAGGGGATCCCCCATATCGCCGACCGGGTCCGCTGTCACCCCGACGACGCAAGACGGTCGGCGTTAGCCTCGCGACGATGACGACGTGCATCACCAGAGAGTACCCACCCGGCTATCAGTCCACCCACCGCCCCGAAAAGATGCCCTTGCCAAGAGATTCCGGGCTGTCCGGGCAGAACTCCCCACAGAATCGAGCCGTACAGCAACCCCACCACCAGGCCGATCGCGAGCTGCGCCACATTGCGGGTGAACAGTCCCCGGGAGAGCAGATATGTGAGCCAGCCGAACACCAGAACCGATGCGCCGACGTGCACCGAGTTGGGCTGTCCGATGAGCCAGGTCCCGGATTCACCGATCACCCAGATGATGGCCGTCGCCGCGAGCCCTCGGCCGATACCGGTGAGGAGTGTGAGCAAGCCCAAAACCAGCACCGGCAGCGTATTACCGATGAGGTGTTCCCAATTGGCGTGCAGCACAGGGCCGAACAGAATTCCGTCGAGGCCGTACTCCTTGCGCGGGATGACCCCGCCCGCGTAATCGAGCTCGTGTCCGGTGACCGAATCGACGGCCTCTATCCCGTAGAGCGCCGCGGTAAACGCGAGAATTATCGCAATCGCGCGCTGCCACAGCAGCTTCAATGCCGAGGAACCCCGGGTCGCCGTGTCGGAATTCGCCAATCCGGTGCGCAATCGCGCGATCCGATCCGGATCGAACGACGCGCCCATACCCGTACCGCCGCTCATGGAAGCCTCCTAGCGCATGCCTCGTCTCCGAGCGTACCTGCGCCCGGCCCCGTGATTCGGGGATGACGAGGTGCGGTCAGGCCCAGAGTTGGCCGTCGAGGCGCTCCTCGGCCTCTTCCAGGGTGCCGTCGTAGGCGCCGGTGGAGAGGTATTTCCAGCCGCCGTCGGCGACGACGAAGGCGATATCGGCGCGGGTGCCCGCCTTGAGCGCCTTCTTGGCGACGCCGAGCGCGGCGTGCAGGATCGCGCCGGTGGAGACGCCCGCGAAAATGCCCTCTTCCAGGATGAGTTCGCGGGTGCGGCGGACCGCGTCGTAGGGGCCGACGGAGAAGCGGGAGGTCAGCACCGATTCGTCGTAGAGCTCGGGGACGAAGCCCTCGTCGAGATTGCGCAGGCCGTAGACCAGTTCGCCGTAGCGCGGTTCGGCGGCGACGATATCGATGTCGGGCAGCTTCTCGCGCAGGAAGCGGCCGGTGCCCATGAGCGTGCCGGTGGTGCCCAGGCCCGCCACGAAATGGGTGATCTCGGGCAGGTCGGCCAGGATCTCCGGGCCGGTGGTCTCGTAGTGCGCCAGCGCGTTGGCCGGGTTGCCGTACTGGTAGAGCATGACCCAGTCCGGATGTTCGGCGGCGATCTCCTTGGCCAGCGCCACCGCCTGATTGGAGCCGCCCGCGGCCGGGGAGTCGATGATCTTCGCGCCGAACATGGTGAGCAGCTGCCGCCGCTCGACCGAGGTGTTCTCCGGCATGACGCAGACCAGTTGGTAGCCCTTGAGTTTGGCGGCCATGGCCAGCGAGATACCGGTATTGCCGCTGGTGGGCTCGAGAATCGTGCAGCCCGGGGTGAGCCGCCCGTCGGCCTCGGCCTGTTCGATCATGCGCAGCGCCGGGCGGTCCTTGATGGAGCCGGTCGGATTGCGGTCCTCGAGTTTGGCCCACAGCCGCACATGGTCGTCGCCGTCCCATTTCGGCGACAGCGTCTTGAGCCCGACCAGCGGGGTATTGCCCAGCGTCGCGATCAGCGACTCGTAGCGCGCCACGGTATTACGCGCCGCCCGCGACGGCCGGAAGGATGGTGACGGTGCCGTCGGCGGGGACCTCGGCGTCGAGTCCGCCCGCGAAGCGCACATCCTCGTCGTCGACATAGATATTGACGTAGCGGTTGAGCTTGCCGTCCGAGAGCAGCTTGGCCTTGAGGCCGGTGTAGTTGGCCTCGAGATCGTCGATGACGGCGGCGAGCGTGGAACCCTGTGCCTGTACACGCTTCTCACCGCCGGTGAGGGTGCGCATGATGGTCGGGATGGACACGGTGACCGGCATGGGTGCTCCTTATATGTCGTACGAGGTGACGATCCGCACCGGTTCCTCGGTGACCTGGCCGTCGATGATTCGGTAGCTGCGCAGCTCGTGCGATTCGGGATCGCGGGTGGAGACGAGCACGTAGTGGGCGTTGGGCTCGGAGGCGTAGGAGATGTCGGTGCGGCTCGGGTACGCCTCGGTCGCGGTGTGCGAGTGGTAGATGACCACGGGTTCCTCCTCGGCGTCGTCCATGGCGCGCCAGACCTTCAGCTGTTCGCCGGAGTCGAAGCGGTAGAAGGTGGGCGAGCGCTCCGCGTTCAACATGGGGACGAAGCGTTCGGGGCGGTCGGAGCCCTCGGGACCGGCGATGACGCCGCACGCTTCGTCGGGATGATCGGCGCGCGCGTGCGCGACCATCTGGTCGACGAGGTCGGCCTTGATCACCAGCACAGTCCATTCCTTCCGTTCACAGCCCGCAACGAACGAGAATATTCGCCTATTCCCGACGTGCTTCAGGCGGGGAAGAGATCACGGTAGGCGGGGATGCCCGCGACGGCGTGCGCGGAGAGGATGGCGTCGACGACGGCCCGCTCCACGCAGACCGCGGCGGCGGTGCAGAGCTGGTCGAGCATGAGCAGGTGCGCCGGGAAGGCGGGCGGCAGCGGGAAGACCGGGTCGACGGCCGTCCTGCCGGTGGCGAGGGCGAAGAGGGTGTCGCCGTCGAGTGGCGAGTGCGCGGGGCGGATGGCGCGGGCCAGGCCGTCGTGGCCGGTGGTGGCGAGGCGGCGGCAGGCGGCGGGATCGAGGACGGCGTCGGTCGCTATGACCCCGATGGTGGTGTTCAGGACGGTGCCCTTGACCGGTAATGCGTTGGCGGCGGCCAGTTTCGCCGGGTCAGCGGGTTTCAGGCCGAAGTACTCCGCGCCGTCCGTGCCGGTGCCCCAGGGCAATCCGGTGCGCGGATCGAAGACCGAGCCGACCGGATTGGCCACGATCAGCGCCGCGACGGTGATGCCCGCCGCCGGTCCATCGCTGAAACGCACACTGGCGGTGCCGATTCCGCCCTTGATGGATCCGGCACGGGCTCCCACGCCCGCGCCCACCGATCCGCGCTGGAAGTCGACGGAGGCGGTCTCGGCGGCCATGAAGCCGAAGTCGGCATTGGGCCGAATCCGCCACTCCCCCACCGGAAGATCGAAGATCACCGCCCCCGGCACGATGGGCACCACCTTCGCCGGATCGGTTGGATCCATGGGAATCCCCTCTCCCTGCTCCTCGTGCCAGCGCATCACGCCGTCCGCCGCGGCCAGCCCGTACGCGCTGCCGCCGGTCAGCAACACGGCATTGACCTGCCGCACCGTATTCGACGGATCGAGCAGATCGGTCTCCCGGGTGCCGGGCCCGCCACCGCGCACATCGACCGCCGCCACCGCCCCGCCCGGCGCGCGCACCACCGTGCAGCCGGTCGCCCGCCCGGATCCGATCGTGGCGTCGGGGTCGAGCACATGATGGTGTCCGACCAACAGGCCGTCGACGTCGGTGAGCGAATTGCGCGGTCCCGCAGCACTGTTCACAGGTCTACACGCTAGCCGCCGTCGCAGCGCCGCCCGAGACGCGACTCGCTGGTCAGGCGATCAGGGCGCGAGGGCTTGGAGCAGCGAGTCCTGCATCCAGGTCAGCCAGTGGTAGACGTCCAGATGCGGGGCGCGGGGGTCGTCCGGATCCAGCGAGTCGGGCGTGTCCGCGTCGATGCCGAGGGCGGTGCCCAGCGCCAGCCGCACATCGTTGAGCGAGGTGAGCCAGGCGTCGGCCTGCTCGGGGGTCAGGGCGATCTTGCCGCCCTGGGGCGGGAGCGTCTCCAGAATGACATTGCCCGCGGCGACCTTGGCCTCGATGATGTCGGGTTCGTGCAGCCCGCGCAGGGCGCTGTTGAGGTCGGCGCGGTCGGCGTCGGGAGAGCCCGGCTCCGGGCGGTGGAAATCGGGCAGTAGTCGGCGCAGCCGAGGGTCGTCGGGCGGGCTGGTATTGCCCACCTGGAGACCGGTCAGCTCCGCGAGATCGTCCTCGGGGGCCTCGCGGGCGCGATCGGACAGCAGCCCGGTGACAGCGCCGACGAGGGAGCGCAGGACCTCCGCCTCGTGGGAGTCCATCTCCGACCGCAATTTCAGCCCGCTCAGGGAGTTCTTCCTGCTCCACTTCCGCACGGGCCTACCGTAGTCGCCGTCGTCAGTCGTCACGCTGCATGGTCGCCCAGAGTCCGGCCGAGTGCAGGCGTTGCACGTCGTGTTCCATCTTGTCGCGCGAGCCGGAGGACACCACGGCCTTGCCGTCGTTGTGCACCTTGAGCATCAACTCGGTTGCCTTGGCTTTGCTGTAGCCGAACAGCTTCTGGAAGATGTAGGTGACGTAGTGCATGAGATTGACCGGATCGTCCCAGACCACGGTCACCCACGGCCGGTCCTCGGCCTCCAGAATCTCGGTGTACTCGACCGCCTCCGGCGTCGCCTGTGCCGCCGACAGTGTCACGTTGCCGACCGGACCGGCGGCGACCCGGACAGCGTCTTCTTTGCACAGACCCATAACAACCAGGGTACGACCCCAGCGCGAAGAAACAACAGCCCAGCCGACACGCCGGGAGTGGCGCGTGTGTGAACCGGCGGTCGGGCGTGGCGTGGAACGCCGGGACCGGTCGGTCTGTGCTTACAGTGGCATCGTGAAGATCGCTGACGGGGTCACCAGCACGGCGCTGCTGACCGACCAGTACGAGCTGACCATGTTGGCCGCCGCCCTGGCCGACGGCTCGGCGCACAGGCGGTGCACCTTCGAGGTCTTCGCCCGACGCCTACCGCACGGACGACGTTACGGCGTGGTCGCCGGAACCGGTCGACTATTGGCCGCATTGGCCGAATTCCGTTTCGGCGAACCGGAACTCGCGATCGTGTCGCAGTTCCTGGACCCCCGCACCGTGGAGTGGCTGCGCGACTACCGCTTCACCGGGGATATCGACGGCTATGCCGAGGGCGAGCTCTACTTCCCCGGCTCCCCGGTCGTCACCGTGCGCGGCAGCTTCGCCGAATGCGTCGTCCTGGAGACCCTGATCCTGTCGATCTACAACCACGACTGCGCCATCGCGTCGGCCGCCGCCCGCATGGTCAGCGCCGCCGGTGGCCGCCGCATGATCGAGATGGGTTCACGGCGCACCCACGAACTCGCCGCACCGGCCAGCGCCCGCGCGGCCTATCTGGCCGGATTCGACGCCACCTCCAATCTGGAGGCGGCCCGCACCTTCGGCGTGCCCAGCGCCGGAACCTCCGCGCACGCCTTCACCCTGCTGCACTCCGCCGCCGACGGCGCGCACGAGGCCGCGGCCTTCCGCAGCCAGGTGCAGACCCTCGGCATCGGCACCACGCTGCTGGTGGACACCTTCGACATCACCCGGGGCGTGGCCACCGCCATCGAGGTGGCCGGACCCGAACTGGGCGGTGTGCGCATCGATTCCGGCGATCTGGGCGTCCTGGCCCGACAGGTGCGCGACCAGCTCGACGGCCTCGGGGCCACCAAGACCAAGATCGTGGTCTCGGGGGACCTGGACGAATACGCCATCGCCGCCCTGCGCGCCGAACCCGTGGACGCCTACGGCGTGGGCACCTCCCTGGTGACCGGCTCCGGCGCGCCGACCGCGGGCATGGTCTACAAACTGGTCGAGGTCGACGGCCTGCCGGTGGCGAAACGCAGTTCGCACAAGGAATCTCGGGGCGGCACCAAGGCGGCCGTGCGGCTCGCGCGCCACACCGGCACGATTGTCGAGGAGATCGTCTACCCCGCTTCCGCCGAGCCGCCGCAGCCGAATGGCTTCGTCGCGCGCGATCTGCAAACCCCGCTGGTGCGCGCCGGTCTCGTGGTGGCGGATCAGCCCAGCCTGCGCGACAGTCGCGAACTGCTCGCCCGCGGCCTGGTGAGCCTGCCGTGGGAGGGCCTCAAACTCTCCGACGGCGATCCGGCGATCCCGACCACCTTCCTGAGCTGACCTCGGCCGCCGCGTGGACCCGGGCCGGGCGGAGCGGCAGAATGCATTACGCAGGCAGCACCGCCGCAGTTCACCCGGGAGGTCGCCCCATGAGCCGAGCCTTGATCGTCGTCGACGTGCAGAACGATTTCTGTGAGGGCGGTGCCCTCGCCGTCGCGGGCGGTGCGGCGGCGGCGGAGCGAATCACCGAATATCTCGGCGTCTCCGATTACACCGCCGTGGTGGCGACCCGCGACTTCCACATCGATCCGGGCACGCACTTCTCCGCCGACCCCGACTATGTGGACACCTGGCCGCCGCACTGCCGCGCGGGCACCGAGGGAGCCGAGTTCCATCCCGATCTGAACCTGAAGCCCGTCGAGGAGATCTTCTCCAAAGGCGCTTACAGCGCGGGGTATTCGGGTTTCGAGGGCACCGCCACCGACGGCACCCCGCTCGCGGACTGGCTGCGCGCGCACGGCATCGAGGCCGTCGACATCTGCGGTATCGCCACCGACCACTGCGTGCGCGCCACCGCCTTGGACGCCAGCGCGGCGGGGTTCGAGACGCGGGTGCTGCTCGGACTCACCGCCGCCGTCTCGCCCGCCACCACGGAGCGCGCGTTGAACCAATTGCGTTCTGCCGGAGTGGAGTTGGCGGGCACGCTGGAATAGCCGCCGCCCTCAGCTCGCCGCGAGCGGAACGCCTTCTCCCGCACCGGAGTACGGCAGGGACAGCACGTACCAGGAGTCGTCGCGGTGGTAGTCGGGGCGCGACGACACCTCCGGGTCCGCCGCGAGTCCTTCGACGCGGGTGCCCTCGCCGTCCTCGCGCCAGAGCTGGTCGGTGTAGCGGTAGTGCAGGTGGCCGTGGAACATGACCGCCGGTCGCAGCGTGTCCACGACGCGTTGGATGCGCTCCTGATTGGGCAGGCACGCCGGATGCTTCTTGCGGTTGAAATCGGGATGGCTGTCGCGCGGCTTGTCGTGGGTGAACAGGATGTCCACGGGTGAGCTGTCGGCGGCGAGCAGGGCGTCGAGTTCGGCGTCGGTCATCTCCTCTTCCGGGAACCACAGCGTCCCGGCCGTGTCGCGGGTGCGGGTGGAGCCGTACTTGCGGCGTTCGGCCACCTTGTCGGCCCGATGCGCCTCCCAGATCAGCCGCCGCTGCTTGTCCACCGAGTACGCGCCCCCGAATGCCGCGAAGCGGGTGTCTTCCCAGGTCCACCGGTGGCCGCGCGGCGCGTAGCGCAGATGGCTGCGGCACATGAGAAAGCCCTCGTCGTCGGGCTTGTCGTCGTAGAGCTCGTGCAGCAGCGAGGATTTGTCGTGATTGCCGTCGAGGAAGTACACCAGCAGCCCCTCCTTGCGCGCGGCCTTGTTCACCACGTCGAAGTACCGCCGCCCCGAGGCCATGTGCTCCCACGCCCCGAAATCACCGAGCGCGAAGATCCGGTCGCATCCGCGCTGCTTCGCCTCGCGCAGCAGGGCCAGCGCGTGGCCGGTATTGCCGTGTAGATCGCCGATGACGAGAAGCTTCCCCATCGACCAATCCTCTCAGCCCCGGACCCTCCGGTCATCCGCAATAAATCGGGGCAGCGCGCCGACAGCTTGTCGGCCCGAGTCAGTAGTCTTGCGGCCGTGCCCGAACTCCCACCCGTTCCGAAACTGTTGGCCATCGCCGTCGAGGCCTTGGGCGGGAAGGAACGCACCGGGCAGCAGACCATGGCCGCCGCGGTCGCGCACTCCATCGACACGGGCGAGCACTTGGCGGTTCAGGCCGGGACGGGCACCGGCAAGTCGCTGGCCTATCTGGTGCCGAGCCTGCGGCACGCGGTGCGCACCGGACGGACGGTGGTGGTCTCCACCGCGACCATCGCGCTGCAGCGCCAGCTGGTGGACCGCGACCTGCCTCGGCTGTCGCAGGCGCTGGCCGAACCGCTGGGCCGCGTCGCCCAGTTCGCGATCCTCAAGGGCCGCAACAACTATCTGTGCCTGAACAAAATCAACAGCGTCATTCCGGACGAACCGGCCGAGGCCGAGCTCTTCGACGCCTTCGCCATCTCCCGGCTCGGACGCGAGGTGCAGCGGCTCAACGAATGGGCCTCCGATACCGAGACCGGCGACCGCGACGAACTCACCCCGGGCGTGAGCGACCGGGCGTGGCGGCAGGTCAGCGTCACCTCCCGCGAATGCCTCGGCAAATCGCGCTGCCCGTTCGGGGTGGACTGCTTCGCCGAGAAGGCCCGCGCCGAATCCGGCGCGGCCGACGTGGTGGTCACCAATCACGCGCTGCTGGCCATCGACGCCATCAGCGGCATCCAGGTGCTGCCCGAACACGATGTGGTGGTCGTGGACGAGGCGCACGAACTGGTCGACCGGGTGACCGGGGTGGCCACCGCCGAACTCTCCACCGCGGCCATCAGCGCCGCCGCCAAGCGCTGTCAGAAGCTCATCGACGAGCAGGAGGTGGACCGCCTCGAGGGCGCCGCCGAGGCGTGGCACGCCTACCTCGACGAGCTTCCGGCGGGCCGCTGGGACACCCTGCCCGACGGCGCGGCCCAGGTCTTGGCGCTCATTCGCGATGCCGCGTGGAATGCCCGCACCGCCCTGAACCCGCAGGGTTCCAGTGCGCCACAGGGCGATCCGGAGGCCGCCGCCATTCGCAATCAGGCCCTCTCCGCCGTGGAAGAGGTGCACGACGCCGCGGTGCGCGTGCTGGAGACCTTCGAGGAATCCGATCCGGCCGCGCACCGCGACGTGGTCTGGCTGGCGGTCGACGAGATGCGCGGCGTCCCCCGGCGCACCCTGCACATGGCCCCGCTGTCGGTCGGCGGGCTGCTGCGCAGTCGCCTGTTCGGCACGGCCACCGTCATTTTGGCGTCGGCCACCCTCCAGGTCGGCGGCTCCTTCGACAATCTCGCCGTCACCTGGGGCCTGCCCCCGCAATCCGGCGGCCGCGTCGATCCGGCATTGGCCAATGGCGCCGCCGCACCGTCGGATGCGGAGAAGCTGCACTGGAATTCGCTGGATGTGGGCTCGCCCTTCGATCACGCCAAATCCGGAATCCTGTATGTGGCAAAGCATCTCCCGGCCCCCGGCCGCGACGGCCTGCCCGCCGCCTACCTCGACGAGATCGAACGCCTGGTCACCGCCGCGGGCGGGCGCACCCTCGGCCTGTTCTCCTCCATGCGGGCGGCCAAGCAGGCCACCGAGATTCTGCGCGAACGCCTCGACACCCCGGTCCTGTGCCAGGGTGACGACGCCACCGGCGCACTCGTCCGGAAATTCGCCGACGACCCCGAGACCTCATTGTTCGGCACGCTCTCGCTCTGGCAGGGCGTGGATGTGCCCGGCCCTTCGCTGAGTCTGGTGATTCTGGACCGCATTCCATTCCCCCGCCCCGATGATCCGCTGCTGGTGGCGCGCCAACGCGCGGTGGAATCGCGTGGGGGCAATGGCTTTCTGTCGGTGGCGGCCAATCACGCCGCCCTGCTGTTGGCGCAGGGCACCGGCCGATTGCTGCGCAGTGTCGATGATCGCGGCGTTATCGCCATTCTCGATTCACGTTTGGCCACAGCGCGATACGGTGGGTACTTACGAGCTTCCTTGCCGCCGTATTGGGAAACATCCGATCCCGAGGTGGTTGCCAAGGCGTTGCGGCGGTTGACCGGATCGGCCGCCGTGACCTCGAAATAAACGCACACGACAAAAGCCACCGATGTGAAACCAATCACACCGGTGGCTCTTACTTCCGTACAGAAGTAAATTGGCTTGCGGTACCTCGATGACCCCCCAATTCCCACATCGGAGTATCCGTTGTCCCCGCGCCAAGCCCTGCACGCGGCGCGGGGACACACAAATCCTCTTGTTACAGAACGGTCTTCAGGATCAGCGTCAGAATGCCCGTCGCCAGCGCGATGACGATCGCGGCAAGACCCCAGACGACACCCTGACGAGCCCACGGCCGTCCGGCATCCAGCGAGAACCGGCCCGGGCCGGTGAAGGCCAGCGCCGCCACGCCGATACCGAACAGCGCGCCCATCTCCCACATGGCGAGGCCGCTCGAGAACGTGACGTGAATGATGTTCACGACGGTGCCCAGCAGGATGGCCGCGGCCAGCGGGGTGAACAGACCGAGCAGCAGCAACAGCCCGCCACCGAGTTCGCTCAGACCCGCCAGGGTGCCGAAGAATTTGCCCGGGTTGTAGCCCATCTGGTCGAAGCTGGCATTGGTGGCCTCCAAGCCGTAGCCGTTGAACCAGCCGAACAGTTTCTGAGTGCCGTGCACGGCCATCAGTCCGCCCAGGCCGACGCGCAGGATGAGCAGGCCGATGTCGGTGGCGGTGGCGTCGACGCCCTCGCGCTGGGCAAGCAGGCTGCGCAGAGCGGTCGTCTTGTCAGTGGTCGGTGCGGTCATGATCCATTCCTCATCTGGTCGACTGCGTAAAACCGAGATCTTGAAGCGGACCACGGTCCGATTCGTTGCGCTCAGTGGTCCCAACCTACGAGAACGGCAGCGTATTCCGCCACAGGTGAAATCGAATGTAATCCGGGTTACACCTGGTCGACGCGGCGACGAACCCTCGCGCCGCTACTCCGCGAGGAAGAAGAAGTAGGAGACGAACACCGCCAGCAGCACCCACATGACCGGATGCACCTCACGCGCGCGACCCTTGGCCACCATGATGATCGGGTAGAAGAGCAGGCCCATGGCGATGCCGTTGGCGATGGAGAAGGTCAGCGGCATCATGATCACGGTGATGAAGGCCGGGACCGCGTATTCCAGCTTGTCCCACTCGATCTCGCCGAGCGCGCGAGACATGAGCACGCCCACCACGATGAGCGCGGGCGCGGTCACCGCCGGAACGCCCGCCACCACGGCGAAGATCGGGAAGAAGAACATGGCGGCCAAGAACCACATGGCCGTCGAGACCGCCGTCAAACCGGTGCGACCGCCCGCCGAGACACCGGCCGTGGACTCGACATAGGCGGTGGTGGTGGAGGTGCCGATGATCGCGCCCGCGGTGGTGCCGACCGAATCGGCGGCCAGGGCCTGTCCGGCGCGGTCCAGCTTGCCGTCCTCCTTGAGCAGGCCAGCCTGGTGCGCGACGCCGATCAGGGTGCCGGAGGCATCGAAGAAGTCGACGAACAGCATGGTCAGGACGACGATCACCATCTTCTCGTTGGTGAACGCGTTGGGCAGGTGGATGATGGCCTGCCCGAAGGTCTGATCCAGTCCGTGCGGCAGCGCCACCACCGCATCGGGGAGCTTCACCAGACCGGTGGCGATGCCGACGACGGCGGTGGCGAGAATGCCGTAGAGCACCGCGCCGTGCCAGCGCATCACCATGAAGATGACGGTCAGCAGCAGGCCCAGCAGCGCCAACAGCGTTGTGCCCTTGTGGAAGTCACCCAGGTGCACGAAGGTGTCCGGATTCGCGACCACGATGCCCGCGCTCTTCAGACCGAGGAAGGCCACGAACAATCCGATGCCCGCGCCCACGGCCAGCTTCATCTGCATGGGAATGGCGTCGATGATCTTCTCGCGCACCTTGGTGATGGCGAGGATGAAGAACAGCACGCCGGAGAGGAAGGTGCCCGACAGCGCCTCCTGCCACGGCACACCCATGCTGAGCACCACCGTGTAGGCGAAGAAGGCATTGAGACCCATACCGGGGGCCAGCGCCACGGGGTAGCGCGCCCACAGGCCCATGACCAGGGTGCCGACCACGGCCGCCACGGCGGTCGCGGTGAACACGGCCTGCATGGGCATGCCCTTGTCACCCAGCGCGCCCTTGTCGCCCAAGACCATCGGGTTGACGGCGAGCACGTAGGACATCGCCAGGAAGGTCACGGTTCCGGCCATGAGCTCGCGCTTCATGGTCGAGCCATGATCGCTGATGCCGAAGAACGCGTCGACACGCCCCTTGGTGCGCGTCAGGACATCGGTGGTCATGTGGTGGTTTCTCCAGTCGGCCGGAAGATACAGGTGCCCGCCGGAACCGTAGCCTGCACGAACCGGACGTTCGCATCCGACCCGGGCGAATAGTGGGCAATCGCACCTGACTGGTACTTGGATTACCGCGACGACCTGCGCAATATCCGGGCAATTAAAGGGATTACCCACGGGTAATTCGAAATCCTTGACCCCTACTGTCTGGGACGTTACAAATACGTTATCCGCCGACCCGAGCGATCGAACCGGCCAGCGAGAAGTGCAAGCAGTGGTAACCGACGTCATCGACGCGGTCGCGGAGTTCGCGATCGCCCGCAAGACACTCTGGGATGTGCTCGTCGAGCCGCAGACCTATCCCCGGCTCTTTCCCGGCATCGGTGCGTGCGAGCAAGTGGATCTGCCCGGAGAACACCCCACCCTGAATTTCCGAATCGGTCCGTCGGGCGGCGATATTCGTGTCGTCCAAGCCCAGCTGCGGCTGGGCCGCACGCACGAGAGCTTCGAGATGCACTGCCCCGCGCAGGGCAGTTTCGCCACCGTGCGGCTGCGCGAGATCGGTGACCGCACCCGCGTCGCCGTCACCTTCTTCGCGGCCAGCCGGATGCATCCGGCGCTCGCCGGACTGCCGAACACGGCGGTGACGGCCTGGGTACGAGCCGGGCTCCGCCGCGTGGCCGAACTCGTCACCGCGGCGCCGACCTCGGTCATCGTCAACGGCGAGAATTCGACGGTGCGCCTCCAGGCCGGGGTGGCCAAGCAGATGGTGGCCTCGGGCGTGGTCCGCACCTACCGGCCCGACCTGGCCCTGAAACAGCTCGGCCGCCTCTCGAAGTGGGGTTTCACCCTGGCCGGTGGGTACGCGGCCGCGGCGGCGCATTCCCCTCGGCGTCCGGCGGTCGTCGACGACCGCTACAGCAGCACCTTCGAGCAGGTGCACGAGCGCACGAACGCCCTGGCGGGCGCCATGGCGGCCGCGGGCCTGGGCCCGGGCGCGAGCGTAGGGCTGTTGTGCCGCAACCACATCGGCATGGTGGAGGTCATGGTCGCGGCGGGCAAGGCGGGGGCCGACACCGTCCTGCTCAATACCGGGCTGCCCGCGCGGCAGATCGAGGAGATCGTGCACCGACACGGGCTCGCGGCGCTGTTCGTGGACGCCGAATTCGAGCATCTGGTGCGGTATCTGCCGCCGGAGCTGCCGCGCTACACCACCGACGACCGGCCGCCCGGATCGGAGCGCGCGACCGTCGAGGACCTCGTCGTGCTGCGACACCGGCCACCCGCCAAACCGCCGCGGGCAGGGCGGCTCGTCGTGCTCACCTCGGGCACCAGCGGCGTGCCGAAGGGCGCGAAACGCCCGCACCCCAAGGGTTTCGGCACGGTGGCGGCGCTGCTCTCGCGCATTCCGTTCGGCATGCACGAGACCATGCTGGTGCCCTCCCCGCTCTTCCACACGTGGGGACTGGCGGCCTTGCAGATCAGTACCGCCATTCGGGCGACGGTGGTGCTCACCGACCGCTTCGACGCCGAGAACTGTCTGCGCCTGATCGCCGAGCACCGGGTGACCGCGCTGATCGTGGTGCCGGTCATGGTGAACCGCATCCTCGATCTACCGCCGCAGGTGCGGGCGCGCTACGACCTGTCGAGTTTGAAGATGGTGGCCAGTTGCGGTGCGCCACTGGATGGTTCGACGGTGGTGCGGTTCCTGGACACCTTCGGCGACATCCTCTACAACGTGTACGGCTCGACCGAGGTGTCGTGGGCGAGCATCGCCGACCCGGCCGATCTGCGCGTCTCCCCCACCACGGCGGGACGTCCACCGCTGGGCACGAAAATCGGTGTGCTGGACCCGGATCGGCGGCCGGTGCCGCTGGGCACGACCGGACGCATCTACGTCGGCAATCACATGCTCTTCGACGGCTACACCGATGCCACGCCGCCCGACGAGGCCGACGGCATGCTCGACACCGGCGATATCGGCTATCTGGACGCCACCGGCAAGCTCTTCGTGGCGGGCCGCAACGACGAGATGATCATCTCCGGCGGCGAGAACGTCTTCCCGCGCGCCGTGGAGGAGGCGCTGTCGCATCTGCCGCAGGTGAGCGAGGTCGCCGTGGTGGGTGTGCCGGACGGCGAATTCGGCCAGCGCCTGGCGGCTTTCGTGGTCAAGCGCCCCGGCTCCGGACTCGACTCGGATATGGTGCGCACCTACATTCGCCACCGGCTGAGCCGCTTCTCGGTACCGCGCGATGTGACCTTCCTGGAGGCGCTGCCGCGCAATGCCACCGGGAAGATCCTCAAACGCGCACTGGTACAGCGGAGTTAAGGACTCGGCGTGGCCACCACACCGAGTTCCGCGTCGCTGGCCAGCAATTCGTGGTGCGGCAGAATACGGATGGTGTAGCCGACCGCGCCCGAGAGCGGAACCGGCGTCTCGACCTCGAAAACATCTGTGCCCGACTCGGATCCGGTGTGCGTCATGGGCACCGTGGTGACATCGGAGAGATCGTCGGTGGGCGAGACGCGTCCGAGCACCGCCTGGACCGAGACATCGGAGGTGGCCAGGCCGCCGAGGTCGATCCGGGCGTACAGGTGCAGAGACTCCCCGAGCACCGGCTGGTGCAGGCCCGAGCTGTCGACCTGGATGACTTTCACGGCGGGCCAGGCGGATTCGATGCGGCGGCGGTATTCGGCGAGCGCTCGGGCTCCGGCGAAATCGTCGCGGGCGATGGCACCGTAGGACTCGGCGGCGGGCCGATAGTACTCGACCGCGTAATCGCGCACCATGCGCGAGGCCAACACCTTCGGGCCGAGGGTCTGGAGCGTATGCCGCACCATCTCCATCCACCGCACCGGCATATCGTCGTGGTCGCGGTCGTAGAAGCGCGGCAGCACCGCGCGTTCCAGCAGTTCGTAGAGGGCCGAGGCCTCCAGATCGTCGCGGCGGTGCTCATCGCGCACGCCATCGGCGGTGGGAATGGCCCAGCCGTTCTCGCCGTCGTACATCTCGTCCCACCAGCCGTCGCGGATGGAGAGATTCAGCCCGCCGTTGAGCGCGGATTTCATGCCCGAGGTGCCGCACGCCTCGAGGGGGCGCAGCGGATTGTTCAGCCACACATCGCATCCCCAGTACAGGTACCGGGCCATGGACATGTCGTAGTCGGGCAGGAAGACGATGCGGTGGCGCACCTCCGGATCGTCGGCGAAGCGCACGATCTGCTGAATGAGCGCCTTGCCGCCGTCGTCGGCGGGATGGGATTTACCGGCCACCACCAGCTGCACGGGGCGCTCGGGATCGAGCAGCAGCGCCTTGAGCCGCTGCGGATCGCGCAGCATGAGGGTGAGCCGCTTGTAGGTCGGCACCCGCCGCGCGAAGCCGACGGTGAGCACGTTGGGATCGAAAACCTCGTCCACCCAACCGAGTTCGGCCGGGGCCGCGCCGCGCTCCAGCCAGGACTTGCGCACCCGGCGGCGCACCTCGCCGACGAGTACGCGGCGCAGCGCGTTGCGCGTCGACCACAGTTCGCCGAGATCGACGGTGCCGATCTCCTCCCAGCCGCGCGCCTCCTCGACGAGTTCGTCGCCGATGAGTTCGCGCGCCTTGTCGATCCATTCCCGGGCCGCCCAGGTGGGGGCGTGTACGCCATTGGTGACCGAGCCGATGGGCACCTCGGCCGGATCGAAACCCGACCACAGGGGTGCGAACATCTCGCGGCTGACCTCACCGTGCAGCTTCGACACGCCATTGGCGCGCTGGGCGAGTCGCAGCCCGAGGTGGGCCATGTTGAAGACGGACGGATCGGCCTCGCGACCCAGCGACAGAATGCGGTCCACCGAAACGCCCGGCAGCAGAATGGATTCGCGTTCCCCGTGCGCGCCGCCGAAGTAGCGGCGCACCAGTCCGGCGGCGAAGCGGTCGATACCGGCGGGGACCGGGGTGTGGGTGGTGAACACGGTGCCCGCCCGCACGGCGGTCAGCGCGGCGTCGAAATCCAGTCCCGCGGCCATGAATTCGCGAATGCGCTCGATACCGAGGAAGCCCGCGTGGCCCTCGTTCATATGGAACACATCCGGATCGGGCAGATCGTTGGCGCGGGTGTAGGCACGCACCGCGCGCACCCCGCCGACACCCTGGAGGATCTCCTGTTTGATGCGGTGGTCCTGGTCGCCGCCGTAGAGCCGGTCGGTGACCGCGCGCAGCTCCGGATCGTTGTCAGCGATATCGGAATCCAAGAGCAGCAAGGGAATTCGACCCACCTGGGCGATCCACACGCGCGCCCGCAGCACCCGGTTCTCCGGCATCGGCACGTGCAGCAGGACCGGCGCGCCGCCCTCGGTGAGCGGTCGCAGCGGCAGGCCCTGCGGATCCAGCGCCGGATAGTGTTCGGACTGCCAGCCGTCGGCGGTGAGCGACTGGCGGAAGTAGCCGGACCGGTAGAGCAGGCCGACGCCGATGAGCGGCAGCCCCAGATCCGAGGCGGCCTTCAGATGGTCACCGGCCAGAATGCCCAGGCCGCCGGAGTAGTTCGGCAGCACCTCGGTGACGCCGAACTCCATGGAGAAGTACGCGATGCCGCGCGGCCCGCCATTGTGCCGCTGGAACCAGCGCGGTCGGGTGAGGTAGTCGTCGAGGTCGGCGGCGGCCGCGTCGACCCGCCGCCGGTAGCCCTCGTCGGCGGCCAGTTCGTCCAGGCGGGTCGCGGGCACCTCACCCAACATGCGGACCGGATCGCGGCCGAGGTCCACCCACAGTTCGGGATCGAGTTCGGCGAAGAGATCCTGTGTCGGCTCGTGCCAGGACCAGCGCAGATTGGTCGCCAGTTCGGTGAGCGCGGAGAGCCGCTCGGGGAGATGGGCGCGAACGGTGAAACGACGCAATGCCTTCACTCAATAGACCCTACCGGGTAACCGCTGCGGATATGTGCCTACTGCCCGGTACCGCTCACCTCGGTCGATGGGGGTGGCGCGGGAGCATCCGACGGGCAACCGATAACGTGTTCTCATGACTGAGCAGCAGGTCGAGTCGGTTCCCACCGCCGAGCACCACGAAGGCGGATTCCGGCCGATGCAGGAGCTGTCGCGCGACACCTCCATCGGCGGACCGCACTACGGCGAGCTCATCGAGCAGGTGCGCGGCCTCATGGACCGGGTGCGGCTCTCGGCTCCGACCGATGATGTGGCCCTCGACGCCATCGCCCTGCTGAAGGAGCTCAACGGCAAGCTCGACGAGGCCGTGGTCGACGAGTGGTCGGCCCCGACGTGGCGGCGCCACGATCTGCCCTCGCGCGGCAATATCACCCTGCCGCCGTTCTGGGTGGACCGCGCGAGCCCCGAGGGCGTGCACGCGCGAATCACCTTCCGCACCTTCCACCTCGGCGGCAATGGCGCGGCGCACGGCGGGCACATCGCGCTCGGCTTCGATGATCTGCTCGGGATGACGGCGGCCGTGTACGCCAAGCAGGTCACCCGCACCGCCTCGCTCACCGTCGACTACCGGTCGATCACGCCGCTGAACACCGAACTCCAGGTGCACGCGTGGGTGGAGCGGCAGGAGGGCCGCAAGGTCTATGTGCGCGCCACGCTGAAGGACGGCGAGCGGCTCTGTGCCGAGGCCCATGGCTTGTTCATCGTGCTCAAGCCTGGTCAAGCCTAAGATTCACGCCGCGCATTACTTTCTCGATCAGGTGAACAATTCCCAGCGCGCGTTCATCCGCCATTCACATGCCATGTCCGATTTGCCGGGTTAATACCGGATTCCCCTGCGCCGCAGGTCACTTCCCGGGCTATTGCCGGGCTATTCGCTCTTTCTGTGAGCACGGACACTCTGGCCGCCCTTGACGCACCGTCGTATGTTCTAGCCACCGGTTCGACATCGAATCGATATCTCTTCGAATTTCATCGTTCTCCGCCGACCATGGGTGTTCGGGCAGAACTCCGGCATTGTGCCGACGCATGCGAATCCAGCTCCGCGCGCCGTGACAGACGCGCGTCGACATCAGGAAACTCGATGGAATACACGCTCCTTTCGGACTTCGAAATCCGTCCCGGAAAACTCACATTGTGGAGCGCCACCAATACGGGGGAATGGGCGCCCGACACACGACCGCTCTCCACCGCGCACGCCGAATACTGCGCGAGTGTCGACAATGCCGATCCGCGACCGGGCCGCGGCCGCTGGATCGGCACCATCTTCGAAATGGACGCGCCCTTCGACCACGAGGCCGTGCACACCATGGCACGGTGGTGGCACGCCCGGCACGAAGGTTTACGCACCACCGTCCACCGGCTCGACGAATCCGCCGAATGGCTGCGCCGCACCTGCCCGGAGACCGGAATCGACGTGCGCTTCGAAACCGTCGAGACGGTCGGCGATTCGGCCGAACTCAACGACTTCCTGCGCGACGCGCTGGAACTGCGGCTCTCACCGTTGATCTGGCCGCACTGCCTGATCGCCACCGTCGAGCACGCGGACTCCCGCGATTTCACGGTGCTGGTCGCCGCCGACCACTCCGTCATGGACGCCTACGGGCAGCTGTTGGTGATCAGTGAACTGCGGCGGCTCTACTACGCGGCGCTGGCCGAGGCCATCGTGCCGCCGTCGCAGACCTGCACGGGCTCGGCCGAATTCGCGGCGGTGGAGCGCTCGGCCGCCGCGGCACTGACTGCCGAATGCGAGGCGGTCGCGGTGTGGCGGGAATTCCTGGCCAAATCGGACGGCGCGCTCCCGCGCTTTCAGCCCGGAGCGGTGACGGCGGTGGCGGACACCGAGGATCCCGCGCCGCAGCACAGCGTGTCACGGTGGCTGTTGGATGCCGCCGAGGCGGATGCGGTGGAGGCGGCGCTCGACGCGGTGGGGCAGCGCGCCACCGCCGGGGTGTTCGCCGCGCTGGCGCTGGCAGCGCGGAACCTTTTCCATACGACGAATTACCGCACGGTCATGCCGGTGGCCACGCGACCGCCGCAATGGGCCGAATCCATGGGGTGGTTCGTCAATATCCTCCCGGTCGATATCGAATTGACCGAGGAGACCGAATTCACCGCGGCACTGGATATCACTCGCGCCGCCCTGCGCCGCGCCAAACCGGCCGCGTTCGCTCCGGCCTCGCGGGTTTTCGATCTCCTCGAGGTGACGGACCGTCCGCGATTCGGCGCGTCCTTCGTGGATACGCGCCGACTGCCGAATATTCGTACGCTGGAGCGGTTGCGCTGGCGGGCGCTGCGGGCGGATTCACACTCCGCCGACGAAGTGTATTTCTGGATCGGGCGGCCCGCCCAGGGCTGGAATATCTCGGCCCGATTCCCCGCCGCCTACTCCGATACGGCAATGCATCGGTATATCGACGAGGTCGCGGGCATTCTGCGCGAGTTCGGGGCCGAGCACTCCGGTGCACCGCTGCGAGCGGAAGGGGCGGCGTAATGCGACTCGGCAGCCCCACGGAACTCCTGACCGCCAGCACCCGACCGATTCTGGTGCGCCCCACCGACGCCGCCCGCGCGGCCGCCGCGCGGGCCGAGTGCTCGGCGGTGCCGCCCGCGTTTCTCCAGGTGGATCATCTGCGCGCGGCGGCCAGCGATCCCGACAGTGCCGGATCCGTGCAGTTGGGCGTCGCGGCCCATGTGCCCGGCGAGCTCGATCTCGCGGCCCTGGCGGCGGCGGTGACCGACTTCGTGCGGTCGCACGACGGGCTGCGCACCTGGTTCGAGGCCGAGGACGGGCGGTTCACGCGCCATATCGTCGATCCGGAGGACCTGGCATTCGAGACCACGCCGCTACCGGGTCCCGCCGATACCGCTTGGTCGGCGGCGCTGATCGAGCACTTCGCACGCGAGCTGAGCCCGTTCGCCTGGCCCGCCGTCGGCTTCGCGGCGCTGCCCGGCGACGACGGGTTCGATGTGGTGTTCGTCGCCGACCACGCTGTCAGCGACGGTGTTTCGCAGGCTTTGGCCGCGCGAGAACTCGGCGACCGCTATCGCGCCCACCGCGACGCGGCCGAATGCGCCTGGCCCGCAAGCAATCCGGGACGCAATGCGGTGTATGCCGTCGAGGAGTACGCGCGGGCCGACGACCGGGCGGACGAGCTCGCGCCGCACTGGCATCGGGTCTTGGCCGATACTGGCTTCCGGCTCCCGGCTCCGGGCCCTGAGCATCCGGAAATCGTTGCCGGACAGCGGTATCCGCGCTTCTTCCACACCGAAGTCCTGCTGGAGCCGCAGCTGGCGCGACGGTTCGAGGGGGTATTGGCCCGGTCGGGGACCAAGCCGTCGGCGGCGCTGTTCGCGGCCCTCGCGCTCACCGATCACGCCTACACCGGGCAGCGGCGGTATACGGCCGTGAATGTGGTGGCCACGCGGCCGGGCGTGTATGCCACGGCGCAGGGATGGCTGTGCAATTTCGTTCCGGTCACCTTCCCGATCGAGGCCGAACCGGATTTCGACGGGACGGTCGCGGCCGCGCGGGCGGGGCTCGAGCAGAGCCGGGCGCTGTCCGCGCTACCCGCCCATGCCGCGCTCGCACGGCTGCTGGCCTCCGGGCAGGGCAGCGAGATCGTCACGCGCGAACCGGGATTCGTCACGCTGCTCGACGCGGAACGGCTCGGGGAATCGGCCGAGTCGGATATCCGCATCTTCTCCGGCGAGGGTTTCACCTCGACGGTCTCCCTCTGGCTGGCCCGAGGCGCGAACTATTCGATCAGTTTCGGCGCACCGGATATCCCGGAGGTGCGCGCGCGGCTCGCCGAATACGCGGCGGCGCTGCGGCACACCCTCGGCGTCATCGCCACCACCGGCGAGTACCGGCCGCGGCCGGTGCGGAGAGGTAGGGCGGCATGAGGATGCTGCTGGCTTTCGCGGGCAGTCGCGGTGACGCGCAGCCCGGCATTCTGGTGGCCCGCGAACTGCTCGATCGCGGCCATCGGGTGACGCTCGCCGTCTCCCCCAATCTGGTCGGATTCGCCGCCGAATGTGGCGTTCCGGCAGTCGGTTTCGGACTCGACACCGGTGAGCTGCTGCGCAGGCAGCTGGCCGCGCGCACCGGGCGCGGCGGGCATCCGGCGGCGTGGGTGTCGGCGCTGCGGCGGCTCAATCAGCAGGGTTTCGCCGAGGCCGCCGAGGATCTGCTGGAATTGGCCGCCGGACACGATGTCGTGGTCGGCGGCATGGCCAATGAGGAGCTCGGCGACGCGGTGGCCGCGCATCTCGGGGTGCCGTTCGCGGCGGTGCACTTCTTCCCCATCCAGCCCAATCGCTCGGTGCCGGTCGTGCCGAATCGGTTCGGGGCCTTGCTGCCCGGTGCGCTGAACCGGCGCGCCGTCTCGGCGGTGGTGCGGGCCCGGGCGTGGGCGATGGCCCCGCCGCTCGCCGAATTGGCGCGGGTCGCACCGGAATCCGAGCAGCGGGCCCAGCGCATCGCCATCCAGGCCTACGACGAGCGGATATTTCCCGGCCTCGCACAGGAGTGGGGGCCGCGCAGCCCGTTCACCGGGTTCGTGGTCCCACGGCCCGAAGATCTGATGGCGGTCTCGGATATGGCTCTCGCCCAATGGATTCACGCCGGGAGCGCGCCGGTGTACGCCGGATTCGGCTCCATGCCGGTGGGCGATACCGGTGCGCTGGTCACCCTGCTGCGGGCGGCCAGCCGGAGTATCGGGCGGCGACTGCTGTTCGTCTCCGGGTGGTCGCGGGCCACACCCACACTCGCCGAGGATGTGGCGATCGTGCCCGCCGTCAACCATGCCGAAGTACTGCCGCACTGTGTGGCGGCGGTGCATCACGGCGGGGCCGGTACGACCGCCGCGGCGGTGCGAGCGGGCGTGCCGTCGGTGGTGTGCTCGTTCCTTGCCGACCAACACTATTGGGGTCGGCAGTTGAGTTCGCTGGGCCTGGGAACGACGGCGCGCTTTGCCCGGTTGAGCCTGCCCCGGCTGGAGCGTTTGCTCACGCGGGCCACGAGCGATGCCGTGCGCGCACGCGCACTGGCCTTCTCCGACGGCTTCCGCGACGACGGCGCGCAGTGCGCCGCCGATGCCATCGAGGCGTTGGCGGCCGGACACGTGTTGCGAACCCGTTCTCGGACAGTCGTATTCGCGCCGACCGAAGGGAGCCGACCATGAGCGCGGCCTTCGCCATCGAGGCAGAGCACCTGGGCAAGAGCTTCGGCTCCGTGAGCGCCCTGAACGATATCGACCTGCGGGTGCCCGCCGGGACGGTGTTCGCGCTGTTGGGACCCAATGGCGCGGGCAAGACCACCACGGTGCGGCTGCTGGCGACGCTGTTGCGCCCCGACCGAGGGCGAGCCGAGATCTTCGGCCACGATGTGGTGCGCGAGGCCACGGCGGTGCGGTCCATGATCGGCTTGACCGGGCAGTACGCCGCGGTGGACGAAAGCCTGTCCGCCGAGGAGAATCTGCGCGTCTTCGGCCGCCTGCTGGGGCTCACGCGACGCGCGGCCGCCGTGCGCGCGGCGGAGCTGCTCGAGCAGTTCGAGCTGACCGCCGCCGCGCGCCGTCCGGCCGGGACCTTCTCCGGCGGTATGCGCCGCCGCCTCGATCTGGCGGCGACGCTGATCACCTTGCCGCCCTTGATATTCCTGGACGAGCCCACCACCGGCCTGGACCCCCGCACCCGGCAGGGCATGTGGACGGCGGTGCGGGAGCTGGTGGCGGGCGGCGCCACCATCCTGTTGACCACCCAGTATCTGGAGGAGGCCGATGCGCTGGCCGACCGGATCGCCGTGGTGGATCGCGGCGCCATCGTGGCCGCCGGTACCGCCACCGAACTCAAGGATTCCCTTGGCGGACAGGTGCTTCGGGTGGAGGTGGCCGACCCGGCGCGCTTCGCCGCCGCCGTCGCCACGGCCGAACGCCGCACGGGGACCACCGCGCGGATCAGCCCCGAGGGCGCCGCACTGGCCGTGGCGGTGCCCGATGCGGAGACGGCCATGGCGGTCCTGCTCGAGTACCGGCGCACCGGAATCGCGGTGCGCGCCTTCGGAATGGACCGCCCCGACCTGAACGAGGTCTTCTTCGCACTCACCAACCGGCCACCGGCGAAAGGGGTCGCATGACCGCCACCATCGAGACACCCGTGGCCCGGGTGACGCGAATCGACCGTCGCCCCCGCGTGATTCGCGTCGGCCCGGGTGCCGCCGCCCGACAGTCCATGATCATGGCGCTGCGTGGCCTGCTGGTCTTTCGCCGCAGTCCGCAATTGCTCTTCGACGCCGTCGCGCTGCCCATCGCCGCGCCGGTGCTGTTCGGCAGCGTCTTCGGTACGGCCGTGGCGGGCAGCGTGACCGGCTACCTGCCGATTCTCATTCCCGGCGTGCTGGTGCAGATCATGCTGACCATGTCGGTGACCACCGGCGTGCAATTGTGCGAGGACGTGAGATCCGGTGTGTACGACCGCTTCGCGGCCATGCCGGTGGCGCGGCTCGCCCCGATTGCCGGGGCGCTGACCGCCGGATTGGTGCGTTACACGATCGCCGCGACCGTGGTGCTGCTGGTCGGCCGCGTCATGGGCTACCGACCCGAGTATCCGCTCGGCCTGGTGGCCGCCGCGGTGCTGGTGATCTTCGTGACCGCCGCGCTCAGTTGGGTTTTCGCGGTGGTCGGCGTCTCGGTGACCAGACCCGCCGCGGTGCAGGGTATTTCCGGCCTGATCCTGATGCTGCTCACCTGCGCCTCGAATGCCCTGGTGCCCACTTCCGCCATGCCCGGCTGGCTGCGCGCCGTCGCCGACGTCAATCCGGTCTCGCATCTGGTGTCGGCGGTGCGCACGCTCGCCAATACCGGCCGCTTCGGCGGCGACGCGGGCTGGTCGGTCTGCGCCGCCCTGGTGGTCATGGCGGTCTCGGCCCTCGTCACCGTCCGTGTGCTGCGGCCACGCTGAATCCGGGAGCGCCCCATGACCGAACTGAACCGCCTCACCGCCGACGACGACCTCTTCTGGAAGGTGCACCGGCTCTACGGCCCGCTACTGGTGGTGCAGCTGTCGTGGCTGTTCGACGAACCGCTCGACCGCGTGACGGTGGAGCGGCTGCACGCGCATCTCGCGGAGGGCTTCCTCGCCCGCCGAGTGGTGACCACGCGGGTTCCGCTGGCACGGCCCTGGTGGGCCCCGGCGCGCCGGGCCGTGCCACTCGACTGGCAGACCATCCCCGTCACGCCTGACGAGGTGCCGGATTGGCTTGCGGCACAGAGCGATACCGAATTCGATCCGAGTACCGGTGAGGTGTGGAAACTGTCGGCCGCACCCATCGAGGAGGGCGGTACGGTGCTGTCGCTGGTCGCCTCGCATGTGGCGGTCGACGGCGGCGGCGGCCTGTTCGGGGTGGCCGATGCCCTGCGACGGCTGCACGCCGACGCGCCACCGGACCGAGCCGCGAGCGCGGGACGGCTCGTCGGCGATGGCGCGGCCGAGAATCCACTGCGCGCCCACCTCACCGACGCGGCGGCTCAGGTGCGGGCGGTGCTGCGAGGTATCCGCCACGCGATCGCGGCCCGAGATGTGCGCGAACCGAGTCGGCAGCCGCGACCCGACCTCACCACGCCCACCCTGGATCCCTCGCACATGCGCGCCCTGGCCGACAGCGGCGAGTCCAGCGGTCCCGCCCGACCGGCCGCACCCGTCCGCTTCCGCCCCGCCGAGCTGCTGGTCTCCGTCCCGGCCGCCGACTGGAACCGGATCGCCGCGGACAACTCCGGCACCGCCAACGGCCTCATGGTCGCCGTCGCGGTCGGCATTCTCGGCCGCAGCGGGCGCGTCACGGATGGTGAAGTGCGCGTGGAGATTCCGCGATCCATGCGCGGGCTCGACGATCCGCGCGGCAATGCCACCACCGGTGTCGCCGTCGGCGTGCCGTACCGGAAAGGCGAGCGCACGGATCTCGCGCTCTTGCGGGCGAATACCAAGCGCGCGGTGACCGCCCACGACGATCCCGCCACCACCCCTCCGCTCCAACATCTGCAACCGATCCAGATGCTCCTGCCCGATGCGCTCACCCGGCGCTTCGTGCGCACCTCGAAAGCGCCGATCTGCCTGTGCACCAATCTCGGTGACACGGCTCAGCTGGTCGCCGAGATCGCCGGTCGCCGGGCCCGCGCGGTGGTCATGCGCCCGGTGGTGCGGCCCGGTGATCCGGCGTTCTTCCGGCGCACCGAGGCGGGGTTGACCACGGCGTACTCCAGTGATGGCGAGACGGTGACCCTGGCGATCACCGGCGCGGATCCGGACTACTTCCCCGACCGCGAGACCCTGCGGGGTTATGTGGCCGAGGAACTCGCCGCGTGGGACCTGCGACCCGGGTTCTGGTGACCGCCACACCCCGAACCGACGGGTCCGACCGCGAGCGGCGGCGGGGGTGGCGGTGCGCGGCCGGGCGCCCCACCCGGTAAGTTCGATGACGTGACCGGCCGCATCGCCATCGATGACACCGCCCCCGCCATCCCCGGCGGCCGACCGGCGAAAGCCGTGGTCGGAGAGGTTTTCCCGGTCCGCGCCGTGGTGTGGCGGGAGGGGCACGAGGCGGTCGCGGCCACCCTGTCCGTCCGGGCTCCCGGCTCCTCGCGACCGCGCCGCATCCGCATGTCACCGGAGTACGAGCCGGATGTCTTCAATGCCGTGTTCACCCCCACCGAGCCCGGCACCTGGACCTACCGCATCGAGGGCTGGAGCGATCCCGTCGCCACCTGGCGCTCGGCGGTGGAGGCCAAACTCGCCGTCGGGCAGAGCGCGACCGATCTGGCCAACGATCTGGAGATCGGTGCCCGCCTGCTGGAACGCGCCGCGCAGGCGGTGCCCAAGAAGCAGTGGCAGATACTGCGCGATGCCGCCGCGGCCCTGCGCGGTGACGCACAGCTGCCCGCGCGCGTCGCCCCGGCCTTCAGCGTCGAGGTGAGCGACATTCTGCGGGCCACCCCGCTGCGCGAACTGGTGACCCGGGGGCCGCAGCACGCGGTGCGCGTGGAGCGCCAGCGCGCGCTGGTCGGGGCCTGGTACGAATTCTTTCCGCGCTCCACCGGCGGCTGGGACGCCGAGGGCAAGCCGGTGCACGGCACCTTCGCCACCGCCGCCAAGGAACTCCAGCGCATTGCCGCCATGGGCTTCGATGTGGTGTACCTGCCGCCGATCCACCCGATCGGCAAGGTGAATCGCAAGGGGCCCAACAATTCCCTCACCGCCGAGCCCGGCGATGTCGGCTCGCCGTGGGCCATCGGCTCCGACGAGGGCGGCCACGACGCCGTGCACCCGCGCCTTGGCACCGAGGCGGACTTCGCCGACTTCGTCGCCACCGCAAGGGAACTGGGTCTCGAGGTGGCTCTCGACCTGGCCTTGCAGTGCGCGCCCGACCATCCGTGGGTGGCGGCGCATCCGGAGTGGTTCACCACCCTGCCGGACGGCACCATCGCCTACGCCGAGAACCCGCCGAAGAAGTACCAGGACATCTACCCGGTCAATTTCGACAACGACCCCGACGGGCTCTACGCCGAGGTGCTGCGGGTGGTGCGGCACTGGATCGAGCTGGGCGTCAAGATCTTCCGCGTCGACAATCCGCACACCAAACCGGCGGACTTCTGGGAATGGCTCATCGCGCAGGTGCACCACCGCGACCCGGATGTCGTATTCCTGTCCGAGGCGTTCACCCGCCCGGCCCGCCTCTACGGTCTGGCCCGACGCGGATTCAGCCAGTCCTACACGTACTTCACCTGGCGCACCACCAAATGGGATTTCATCGAATTCGGAAAAGAGTTGGCCGCCAAGGCCGATGAGGCCCGCCCGAACCTGTTCGTGAACACCCCGGACATCCTGCACGAGAGCCTCCAGCACGGCGGCCCGGGCATGTTCGCCATTCGCGCGGTGCTCGCCGCCACCCTCGCGCCGACGTGGGGCATGTACTCCGGCTTCGAGCTCTACGAACACCAGGCCGTACACGCGGGCAGCGAGGAGTACCTGGATTCGGAGAAGTACGAACTGCGCCCGCGCCGCTTCACCGAGGCCGCCGCGCGCGGAGAATCCTTGGAGCCGTGGGTGACTCGGCTCAACGAGATCCGCCGCGCGCACCCGGCGCTGCAGCAGTTGCGCTGCATCCACTTCCACCACACCGACAACGACGCGCTGCTCGCCTACTCCAAATTCGATCCCACCACCGGCGACGCGGTACTGATCGTGGTGAACCTCAACCCCTTCGGGGCCGAACAGGGCATGGTGTCACTGGACCTGCCCGCCATCGGCCGCGAAAGGCACGACCGGCCGGTGGTGTACGACGAGGTCAGCGGCGAGGAATACCACTGGGGCCAAAGCAATTACGTGCGGTTGGACCCGGCGCACGCGGTCGCGCACATTCTGGTGCTGCCGCCGGTGCCGCAGCACGCGCGGCAGGAATTGGCCTTCCGGCGCTCGTTCCACTGAGCCCCGCCGACTCCGCTCAGTAGCCGGTCTGCGAGGCGGCCGCGGTCGCGTCCAGATCGGCCAGGGTCAGCGGATGCCGGGGCGCGGCCTCGCGCACCATGGTCGAGTGCACGCCCAACCGGTCGTCGACATGCAGCAGCTCGCCCGGTGCGAGCAGTCGCCACCCCGGATCCTCGTCCATGCGCTCACTGGCGATCACGACGGCGGGATGCTCGGCCAGCGGCGCGCTGTGCACCCGCACCCCGGCCTGCCCCGCGTGCACCAGATGCCGCCCACCGTCCGCCCCACCCGCCGGACGCTCCAACACATACAGCTCGTGGGTCTCGGGATAGCGCAGCGCCCACAGCTCGGTCGCGGTGACGAGCACCATGTTCAACGCGAAGACGGGCAGCCGGTCGGCGATCCAGCGCACGGCATCGGTTATGCCCGCGCTCACATCGCCGCCGTGCGCGTCGGTGCGCGCCGTGATCAGCGCGAAGTACCGTTCCGAATCCGTATCCCCCTGCACCAGTTGGCGATACGGGCCGAGTTCGGCGTCCAGCTCCGCGAGCCCGTGCAGTACGCCATTGTGCGCGAAGAGCCGGTCGCGCTGCTCGAACGGATGGGTGTTGCGTGGTTCCAGGCCACCGGTCGAGGCGTAGCGCACATGGGCGACGAAGGTCCGCGACTCCCGCTCGCGCGCCTCCCGGGCGAAGCGCGGATCCTCGTACGCGGCGATCGGCTGTTTCTCCACCAGCGCCACCCCGTCGGCGGAGAAGGTCCCCAACCCGACGCCATCGGGGTCGCGCCTGCTCTGCCGGGACAGGCTGTCGGGCGCGTCGAGCAACCAGAACGTGGCGTGCACCCGCCGCGGCGCGGCCGACAGACCGAACAACCGGCACATAGCGCTCCTCACCCGAGCAGGTCGCGAGGGTTTCGATTCCCCTGCGATGGTAGTCGCGGCGGCACCGGCGCGGGGTGCCCGCGGGCGCGTCAGCGACCGCCGCCCGCCCCGGCCGAGGGTTTCGCGCAGTAAGTTGGCAGTGTGTGCGCCACCCGTGCCCGAGACATCCGCGGATGAACCGCCGTGACCTGATGCTGTTGGCGGCGGGTACCCACCCCGACCCGCACACCGTGCTGGGCGCGCACCCGCATCCGGACGGCACGGTGGTGCGCGCGCTGCGCCCGCACGCGGATTCGGTGGCGGCGCGCGTCGGCGGCGTCGACCATCCGCTCGACCACGTGGAGCACGGGCTGTTCGAGGGCGTCGTCCCGTTCGCGGAGCTGTGGGACTACCGCCTCGTCACCTCCTACCCCGGCGGGCGCACCGTCGTCGACGCCGACGGCTACCGGTTCCTGCCCACCCTGGGCGAACTCGATCTGCATCTCATCGGCGAGGGGCGACACGAGCGGCTCTGGGAGGTGCTGGGGGCGCATCCGCGCCGCTACGACACCCTCGACGGCGAGGTCGTCGGCGTCTCCTTCGCGGTGTGGGCCCCCAATGCGCGCGGGGTCGCCGTGATCGGCGATTTCGACGGCTGGACCGGCAATACCGCGCCCATGCGGCGGCTCGGCGGATCCGGCATCTGGGAGCTGTTCGTCCCCGGGCTCGGGCCGGGCGACAAGTACAAATACCGCGTGCACGGCGCGGACGGCCGCACCGTGGACCACGCCGATCCGATGGCCTACGCCACCGAGCGGCCCCCGGCCACCGCATCGGTGATCACCGAGAGCGCCTTCACCTGGGGCGATGGCGAATGGCTCACTGCCCGTACGCGATTGGACGCTCCGCGCGCACCCATCAGCGTCTACGAGGTGCACCTCGGCTCGTGGCGGCCGGGCCTGACCTACCGGGAGGCCGCCGAACAGCTCGCCGACTATGTCGCGGAACAAGGCTTCACCCATGTGGAGCTGCTACCCGTCGCGGAACACCCCTTCGGCGGGTCCTGGGGCTACCAGGTCACCTCCTACTACGCGCCCACCGCCCGCTTCGGCTCACCCGACGACTTCCGCTGGTTCGTGGATCACCTGCACCGCAAGGGCATCGGCGTCATTCTCGACTGGGTGCCCGCGCACTTTCCGCGCGACGAATGGGCGCTGGCGCGCTTGGACGGCACCGCCCTCTACGAGCACGCCGACCCCCGCCGCGGTGAGCAACTCGACTGGGGCACCTACGTTTTCGACTTCGGCCGCCACGAAGTGCGCAATTTCCTGGTCGCCAACGCCCTGTACTGGATCGAGGAGTTCCACATCGACGGGTTGCGCGTGGACGCGGTCGCCTCCATGCTCTACCTGGACTACTCCCGCCCCGACGGCGGCTGGGAGCCCAATGTGTACGGCGGGCGCGAGAATCTCGAAGCCGTTGCCTTCCTGCAGGAAATGAACGCCACCGTGCACGGCCGCCATCCCGGCGTGCTCACCATCGCCGAGGAATCCACCACCTGGCCCGGGGTCACCCGCTCCACGGAGGTCGGCGGGCTCGGCTTCACCATGAAATGGAATATGGGGTGGATGCACGACACCCTCGGCTATCTCGGCCACGATCCCGTGCACCGTACCTGGCACCACAACGAGATCACCTTCTCGCTCACCTACGCCTGGAGCGAGAACTACGTCCTGCCCATCAGCCACGACGAAGTGGTGCACGGCAAGGGCACGCTGTGGACGCGCATGCCCGGCGACGACTTCGCCAAGGCGAGCGGGGTGCGCGCGCTGTTGGCGTACATGTGGTCGCATCCCGGTAAGCAATTGCTGTTCATGGGGCAGGAATTCGGGCAGTTCCGCGAATGGGACCACGATCGCGGACTGGACTGGCACGAGCTGGACAACCCACTGCACCAAGGGATTCAGCGTCTGGTCCGCGACCTCAATCGGCTCTACCGCGCCGAGCCCGCGCTGTGGAGCCAGGACACCTCACCCGGCGGCTACTCCTGGATCGACGCCGACGACCGCGACAACAATGTGCTGTCGTTCCTGCGCTACGGCGTCGACGGGGCCATGCTGGTGTGCCTGTACAACTTCTCAGGTGCCGAACACGCCAAGTACCAGGTCGGATTGCCCCGGGCCGGGCGGTGGCGCGAGGTCGTCAATACCGATGCGATCGCCTACGGCGGCAGCGGAATCGGAAACCTGGGCGCGGTCGAGGCGCTGGAGCAGCCGTGGCAGGGCTGGCCCGCCTCCGCGACGGTCGCACTGGCCCCCAACAGCGCCGTGTGGCTGTCTCCGGAGTAAATCCACCGCTATCCGCCTGAACCGCCTTCTCGGGACGTGAGCGCGGCGTATGGTGCGCACAGGGGACACCTCTGGGGAGTGCACCATGAGCGACCGCAGCAAAATCACCCTGGACGAATCGGAACTGCCCGGGCGGTGGTACAACATCGTTCCCGATCTGCCCGAGCCCCCGCCGCCGCCCTTGCACCCGGCGACGCTGAATCCCATCGGGCCGGACGATCTGGCCCCGCTGTTCCCCATGGAACTCATTCGCCAAGAGGTGAGCACCGAACGCTACCTGGACATTCCGGACGAAGTACGGGAGGTCTACCGGCTCTGGCGGCCCACCCCGCTGTTCCGGGCCCGGCGGCTGGAGCGGGCGCTACGCACCCCGGCGCGGATCTATTACAAGTACGAAGGCGGCTCCCCCGCGGGCTCACACAAGCCGAATACCGCTGTGCCACAGGCTTTCTACAACGCCGCCGACGGCACCCGGCGCCTCACCACCGAGACCGGGGCGGGCCAATGGGGCAGTGCGCTCGCCTTCGCCTGCGCGCAGTTCGCCATCGACTGCGAGGTGTGGATGGTGCGCGCCAGCTACGACCAGAAACCGCATCGCCGCACCCTCATGCGCACCTGGGGCGCGACCGTGCACGCCAGCCCCTCCCCGGTGACCGCCGCGGGCGCGAAAGTCCTTGCCGACCATCCGGATTCACCCGGAAGCCTGGGTATCGCCATCAGCGAGGCCGTGGAGGTGGCGGCCGCCGACGCGCAGACCCGCTACGCGCTGGGCAGTGTGCTCAACCATGTGTTGCTGCACCAGACGGTCATCGGCGAGGAGGCGCTGCAACAGTTCGCGGCGGCCGGGGAACGCGCGCCCGACGTGATCATCGGCTGCACCGGCGGCGGCTCCAATTTCGCGGGACTGGTCTTCCCGTTCCTGCGCGAAAAGCTCTCCGGGCGTAGCGATCCGGTGATTCGCGCCGTGGAGCCCGCCGCCTGCCCGTCCTTCACCCGGGGAAAGTACACCTACGATTTCGGCGACACCGCCGGATTCACGCCGCTGATGAAGATGCACACCCTCGGCCACGATTTCATTCCCGACCCGGTGCACGCGGGTGGCCTGCGCTACCACGGCATGTCGCCGCTGCTGTCGCACATGTACGAACTCGGCCTCTTCGAGGCCGTCACCAAGAACCAGCTCGAATGCTTCGCCTCCGCGGTGACCTTCGCCCGCGCCGAGGGCATCCTGCCCGCACCCGAACCGGCCCACGCCATCGCCGCCGTCATCGACGAGGCCCGCCGCTGCACCGAGACCGGCGAGGAGAAGGTCCTCCTCACCGCGCTGTGCGGCCACGGTCACTTCGACATGACCGCCTACGAGCGTTACCTCTCCGGGGAGATGACCGATTTCGAACTGCCCCAAGCCCGTATCGACGAAGCCCTGACCGGACTGCCGACCATCGGCTGAGATCGGTTCGGCCCGCCCCCCGAAGATCACCGGCCCGATTATTGGGGGCTGCCGAGATTGTTTGGGATGTAGTGGATTTGGTTAGCGGCGTCGCATCCCCGAAGTGAAGTATCACTGGATAGGAATTGATCTACATGAAGAAGCTGGGCACAGCCCTGTTCATCGGTGCGGCCGCGGCCGGAATCCTCAGCGGCGCGGCGGGCGTAGCCGTCGCCGACATCCCGGTGACCGCCGCCGAGCCGGTGGTCGCCCCGGGCGAGCCCGACCCGACCGGCACCGGCTCCTCCTCGGCCCTCACCAAGGTGCTCGAGGCCCTGGTCTCCGGTAGCGCGGCCAAGCCGACCACGTAGTCGGAGCCGACGCGGTGATCGGACACTCGACACCGGTCGGACAGTGAAAACGGTGCCCCCACGGCCCTCGGCGTGGGGGCACCGCCTCGTTTCGGTACGGTGCCGCTCAGTACAGCGCCGCGGCCAGCTTGCGGCGGGCCGCCACCACCATCGGCTCGGCCGGATCGAAGAGCTCGAACAGCTCCAGCAGATGGGTGCGGGCGCGCGTGCGGTCGTCGCCCGCGGTGCGCTTCACCAGTGCGATGAGCCGGTCGAACGCCGCCTCCGGCTGCTGGTTGAACATCTCCAGGTCGGCGGCGGCCAGCGCGGCGTCGAGATCGGACGGATCGGCGTCGGCCTTGGCCACCACACTGGGATCCAGCTCCTGCACCCGAGCCACGAACTGCACCTGGCGCAGCGCGGCCTTGGCCTCCGCATTACCCGGCTCGGAATTCAGGATGGCCTGGTAGGCCGCCTCCGCCGTGGCGAAATCGCCACGGTCCAAAGCCTCTTCGGCCGCCACGAAGCGCGGATCCTCCGGCTGCTGCGGCTCCTCACCGCCCTCGCCGACACCGGGCAGCTTGCCCCGCACCGCGTCCACGACGGCGGCCAGCCACTGCGTCACCTGCTCCTCCGGCTGATTGCCGGTGAAATCGGCGAGCGGCTGCCCGGCGGCCACCGCGACCACGGTCGGAATGCCCTGCACCCCGAAGGCCTGGGCGATCCGCATATTCGCTTCGGCCTCGATGGTGGCCAGCTCCCAGTCGGTGGTCGAACCGGCGAGGCGCTCGAGCAGCTTCACCAGTTCGATACTGCCGGGGCTGCGCTGCGAGTACAGCGCCACCACCACGGGCACCTGAGTGGAACGGCGCAGCACCTTCGTCTCGAAGTCGGCCTCGGTGACGGCGTGCCCGTTCGGCACGTCCGCACCGGCCGGAGGCTGCTTCAAACTGGACAGGTCCACCGCACCGGACATAGCGGCGGCGACGGCGGCTGAGGGTCGTCGTGCAGGTCGAGTCACGCTCTCCAGTCTGTCACGAACGCGCGACGGCGGGGCCGCCAGCCTGGCTCAGTTCACCGAGCTGCCCGGTGCGAATCGCCCAGCGCTCGAAGGCGATGGTGGCGAACGGAACGATGGCGGAGGCCAAGGCGAGCAGCGTGGTCTTACCGGGCCACTCCAGCTCGCGCGAGGCGATGAGGCATGTGATGGCGAAGAGCACGAAAACGACGCCGTGCGTCATGCCGAAGACCATGACCGGCCAGGTGATCGGTTCGGGCAGTCGCTTGAGCACCGACCCGGTCAACAAGAAGACCCAGGTCACCGCCTCCAGAATGCCCAGAAACCGAACCCGCTTGGCGACCGTGCTGAGGTCGAAGATGTCACCCATGCGCACCATTGTGCACTGAGATCTACGACACTACGTAGTGGAGGTGGTCACAGTGCGCGGGAATGCCCCTTACGCGACGTGTGCCCGGCTCGTATTCGAGCCGGGCACAGGGTCTTTCGTGTGCGGGTGAACTACACGCGGACGATCAGGGCGTCGCCCTGGCCGCCACCGCCGCAGAGCGCGGCCGCGCCGACGCCGCCGCCGCGGCGCTTCAGCTCGAGGGCCAGGTGCAGGACGATGCGGGCGCCGGACATGCCGAGCGGGTGGCCGATGGAGATCGCGCCGCCGTTGACATTGACCTTCTCCGGGTCGATGCCGAGCTTGCGGGTGGAGGCGACGCCGACGGCGGCGAAGGCCTCGTTGATCTCCACCAGATCCAGGTCGGCGGGCGAAATGCCTTCGCGCGCACAGGCCTTGGCGATGGCGTTGGCGGGCTGGTCCTGCAGGGTGGAGTCCGGACCGGCCACCACACCGGCCGCGCCGATCTCGGCGATCCAGCTCAGGCCCAGCTCCTGCGCCTTGGTCTTGCTCATGACCACCACGGCGGCGGCGCCGTCGGAGATCTGCGAGGCCGAGGCGGCGGTGATGGTGCCATCCTTGCGGAAGGCGGGGCGCAGCTTGGCCAGCGACTCGGCGGTGGTGTCGGCGCGAATGCCCTCATCCGCCGAGAAGACGATCGGATCGCCCTTGCGCTGCGGAATGGTGACCGGCACGACCTCGTCGGTGAAGACGCCGTTCTTCCACGCGGCGGCGGCCTTCTGGTGCGAGGCGGCGGCGAAGGCGTCCTGATCCTCGCGGCTCACCGGCTCGGTGTCATTGCGCTGCTCGGTGAGCGCGCCCATGGGCTGGTCGGTGAAGATGTCGTGCAGGCCGTCGTAGGCCATGTGGTCGCGCAGGGTGACATCGCCGTACTTGAAGCCCTCACGGCTCTTCTCGAGCAGATGCGGGGCCTGGGACATGGACTCCATGCCACCGGCGACGACGATCTCGTACTCGCCCGCGCGAATCAGCTGATCCGCCAGCGCGATAGCGTTGATACCGGACAAACAGACCTTGTTGACGGTCAGCGCCGGGACATCCATGGCGATACCCGCGGCCACCGCCGCCTGCCGCGCCGGAATCTGGCCCGCGCCCGCGGTCAGCACCTGACCCATGATCACGTAGTCGACCTGCTCGGGCGTGACGCCGCCCTTCTCGAGCGCCGCCTTGATGGCGATCCCGCCCAGATCGGAGCCGCTGAAGTCCTTCAGCGATCCCAGCAGCCGCCCAACCGGGGTGCGTGCGCCGGAGACGATGACGGTGGTGGTCACGATGAGCCCTCGCTTATGTCGGATGTTCGGGCTCCCGCCACAGTTCGGAGCCCTACTCAAAGGTAACCCGCTGCCTCCCGACACCCTTCCCCAGGTGCGCGCTACCGTCGGGTGCGTGAGCAATACCGAGAAGCCCGAATTCATCCCCGCGGAGTACGTCACCGCCGTCGATCATGTGGGTATCGCGGTACCCGATCTCGATGCCGCCGTCGCCTGGTACGCCGACAACCTCGGCATGGTGGAGACGCACCGCGAGATCAACGAGCCCCAGGGCGTGCACGAGGCCATGCTGTCGTTTGCGGGAGCGCCCGAAGGTTCGAGTGCCCTGCAGTTGCTGGCGCCGCTGAATGACGCGTCCACGATCGCCAAGTTCATCGACCGGAATGGCCCTGGCCTGCAACAGCTTGCCTATCGGGTCACCGATATCGATGCTGTCGCCGCGTATCTGCGTACACGGGGCTTGCGTTTGCTGTACGAGGCTCCGCGCGGCGGAACCGCAGGTTCGCGCATCAATTTCATCCACCCGAAGGATGCTGGCGGTGTGCTGGTGGAACTCGTCGAACCAGCCGCGAAAACTACTCACTAGTACCGATGTTCGCGGCGGGAAAGAGGCTGTAACAACATTCGCGGTCGGGTCACCATCAGTGGTCGGCAGGCTGTAGTTTGTGGGGCATGTCGTCCACTGAGCCCGATCGTAATCGCTTCGTCGCTCTGCCCTTTACCGTAGTGCGGAAGGGGTATGACCGTGATGAGGTGCGCAACTACTTCGACCGATTCGATGCCGAGCTAAGGGTAACCGCCACCGATCGCGATGCCGCAGCCGCCCAGGCCCGCAACCTGGCCGCGCAGCTCGAAGACGCCCGCGACGAAATCGACGAGCTCCGCAAGGAGGTCGACCGGCTCTCCGTGCCGCCGACCACCGCGGAGGGTATGTCGGACCGCATCTCCCGCATGCTGCGCCTGGCCTCCGACGAGGCCTCCGAGGTGCGCGCCCAGGCCCAGGCCGAGGCCGCCGAGATGATCTCGATCGCCGAGCAGCAGGCGTCCGAGATGCGCGGTAAGTACGAGTCGCTCCTCGGCGAGACCAAGGAGAAGCGCGAGGCCCTCGAGGTCGAGTTCGAGCAGACCCTCGCGAACGCGCGCAACGAGGCCACCAAGATCATCGACGCCGCCAATGCCGAGGCCGACCGCCTCACCAAGGAGTCCGAGGCCAAGCGCAAGGCCGCGCAGCAGGACTTCGAGGTCACCATGGCCGAGCGTCGCACCAAGCTCACCCGCGCCATGGAGGAGCTGGAGGCCACCAGCCGCGCCGAGGCCGCCCAGCGGATCAAGGACGCGACCGACGAGGCCAACCGACTCGTCAGCAATGCCACCCAGAGCGCCGATCGCAAGATCGCGCACGCCAAGGAACTGGCCGAGGAGATGCGCGTGCTGCGCGGTCGAGTTCTCGCCCAGCTCTTGGGAATTCGTGGCCAGCTCGACTCGGTCCCGGCCATGCTGGCCGCGGTCAACCGAGAGAGCGAACTGCTCGACGGCACCCCAGAGCCCCGCTCGCTGCAGAGCAAGCAGTCCGGCCGTAAGGCGATCCAGGACAACAAGTCCGAGGAAGATCAAGCCGTCGACGAGGAGCGCGAGAACGCCGATATCTCCGGCTAGTTCACCGCGGTAGACGCTGACCGGGCGACACCCATCCACTCGAGGGCCGCTCCCCACACCAGGGAGCGGCCTTCCTTATGCCCGGGCAGAGATCGTTGTGCCCGGGCAGAGATCGTTGACCGAGCGCCGCGCGCGGGCTTAACCTCGTTGTGGCGCAAGGAGACAAGTCCCATGCCTGACTATTACGAACCGCACAGCATCGTCCAATACCAGGGCAGGCGGTACGAAATCGCCGGAGTAGCGATCGATTACCCCAATGGCGTCGAAACGGTCAAAGGCCACGACCTCGTCCCGATCGGCGGCGGCCCCACCATCGGCCCCATCCCCTACGCCGATCTCACCCTCATCTCCCCGCCCCCACAGCAGACGCAGTACCCGCCGACGAAGCCGTTCCCGGTCATCAAGCCCTGAACCGGGACAATCGAATCCGAGCCGAGTGTCCGCTCAGGACCAACGGCGGGTGATGCGGCGGGTGTGGCGGCCCTTCCAGCAGCCGGTGTGCCAGTGGCGGCGGTCGTCTTCGCCGCCGTAGGCGGGCCAGGCGACGATGTGGGCGACGCCGGGCATGACCTCCTGGTCGCAGCCGGGGCAGCGGTAGCGTTTCACCGCGCGCGTGCCGGGGACGGTGCGGACGACGTACATCTCGCCGTCCGGACCCTCCTCGTGGCGGCCGAAGACATCACCCAGCGGGCGCGGGTCCTTGGCGGACTGCGCCGACTGGCTGGGTCGCGGCTTCCGGCGGGGCATGTACCGAGATTAGAACAGCCGGAATTCGTCGCTCTCGGTGCCACGCAGGGCGTTGTAATCCAGCGTCAGACAGCGGATTCCACGATCGGTGGCGAGAGTTTTGGCCTGCGGCTTGATCTGCTGGGCGGCGAAGACCCCGGTAACGGGGGCCAGCAGCGGATCGCGGTTGAGCAGCTCCAGATACCGCGTGAGCTGCTCGACGCCGTCGATCTCACCGCGGCGCTTGATCTCCACCGCCACCGTCGCGCCGTCGGCGTCACGGCAGAGGATGTCCACCGGCCCGATGGCGGTCATGTACTCGCGCCGAATGAGTGTGTAACCGGCCCCGAGGGTTTCGATGTGCTCGGCCAGCAGCTCCTGCAGGTGCGCCTCGACGCCGTCCTTCACCAGGCCCGGATCCACGCCCAGCTCGTGCGAGGAGTCGTGCTCGATGTCCTCGACGGTGATGCGCAGCTCCTCGCCCGCCTTGTTGGTCACGACCCACAGCTTCGCGGTCTCCGAGCCGCCCTCGGCCTCGGGCAGCCGCTCCTCCATCCAGCACGGCGGGCTCATCCAGTTGAGCGGCTTGTAGGAGCCGCCGTCGGAATGCACCAGCACCGAGCCGTCCGCCTTCATCAACAGCAGGCGACGAGCCATGGGAAGGTGAGCGGTGAGACGGCCGACGTAGTCCACTTGGCAGCGAGCAATCACGAGGCGCACCGGTCCACTCTAGTGACCGTGCATGAGCCGGGCGAAAGCGCGTAGGCCCGCGATGATTTCCTGCTGGTCGGTGACGCCGTCCAGCGCGTCGTCGAAATGCACGACCATGCCCGTGATGCGCTGATCGACGGTATTGGCCCGCGCCAGCAACTCGGCGTGGTCGCGTGCGACGGTCTCGCGCACCGTGCGCTGTTCGTCTCGCGCCCGCTCGTCCTGCCGCCGCACATCGTCGCGAAGGTCGTCGATCTGGCGCGAGTCCGACTGCTGCCAGGCGGCCACGTTCTCACGCAGGGCGTCCACTCCGTCGGCGAGTGCCGACACCCGTTCCCGCAATTCCACGACATCGTCGGGCGGGTACGCGATATCGCGGGAGATGGTCGCGATCCTCGACCTCAAGTAGACGAAATACGCACCGGCAGGGCGCAATACGATGCTGATGAGAAAGAACCCGGCCACGTAGTAGCCGATGGTGTAGCCGGTCGCCAACGCCACCCCCGCGGCCACCGCGGCCGAGAAGACATGCGCCCCAACGGCCATCCGCAGCAGCCGCCGGGCGAGTCCGTGCACCTCCGCCGCGCGGGCCGCAGGCACCGAAATGTCGCGCGCCCCTGCGGCTTCCAGCCGATGCTCGGCCTGTCGAGCGGCGAAGTACAGATTCCACGGCACCGTCACCACGACGAGCAGCCAGAAAAAGGCCACGAACCCGAGCACCGCGCCGATCATGACCTCAGGATCGACATCGCCCCAGATGAGTAGTGCGGCAACGACCATCGCGAGCGCGGTGGCGGCCCAGAACAACCCCCAATATTGCTTCATGGGCTCAGCCTGGCGGAATCGCCTGTGCCGCAACACCGTGCGACTACTCGAGTAGCCGACTACCTGTGGAAACGAGTAAAGCCCCCCAGCGGTGCTGGGGGGCTTTCTCGAATGATGTTCCGGCGGTGTCCTACTCTCCCACACCCTGTCGAGTGCAGTACCATCGGCGCAGGTGGCCTTAGCTTCCGGGTTCGGAATGGGACCGGGCGTTTCCCCACCGCTATAGCCGCCGTAACTCTATGAAACTGTCACGCCGCGAACACCTTCCGGGTTCGAGCATGCGTGTGTTGTTTCAGATACCGCACAGTGGACGCGTAGCTTCTTTGTTGGTAAGTCCTCGGCCTATTAGTACCAGTCACCTACACCCCTTACAGGGC